>CAVXBE010000005.1:2500-656049 GCA_963759925.1 uncultured Alphaproteobacteria bacterium | reverse complement strand
TTCTTCGCCGCCAGACTGCGGCTCGCCTTCATCGAAAAGGTCGCTGTCAGCATCCTTTTCAGGGATGCCCAAGCCATTATGACAACGACTCCGACTGATCCGGTTCACCGGCTCATCTATCTTTCGCGCGCGGCCAGCGTTCACTCCAACTCTCTTGCCACGTTCAGGTCCATCCTGGAGCAGTCGCAAGTGAACAATCTGAAACTGGGATCACTGGTTTTCTGGCGTTCGACCGGCTTCAATTCATTCAATTTTGGAGGGTGCCCGCAGCACCGTCTGGCGCACCTTTCAGACAATTCAAGACCGATCCCCGACACCAGGAGATTGATCTGATCGAGTTTGTCAGGGCCGAAAAACGGTTCTTTTTGGACTGGTCGATGGCGGGCTCGCTGCGGACGCCGCTTCAAGATGCAATCTATGACCGCCATGGAATTCCAGATCGCGTGAGACCGGAGCACGTGACTGCGGCGAGGCTTTTGCCTCTGGCTCATGATGTGTTGTCGCTTACTGGACTGGTCGCGCACCGCGCGCGGACTAGCTCGCCCTGTGTGGCGGCTTGCAGAACCAGGGCGAGCGCCGCGAGCGTCCAGCTATTGTCTGCTCATCACGACAGGCGGGAAAATGGTACGCGTTTCGATACCGTCAGCAATTCGCCTGGACAAAATACCGATACCGTTCTCGAAATACCTGATCCACCCGTTTTATGGCCGTCACATCGGGTGGGTTGATCATGGGCTGTCCATGGTTGAAGGGAACGGACATGCGGCCAAGACGTTGGTCATGTACGTATTGCGCGAAATATTAGACCGAGGCCACCATGCCCAAGTTTACAATCAGAACAGATGAACCCAGCGGCAAAACCAGCACGGTGGCAGCCTATCCGAACGAAGAATCTGCGGCAGCAGATGCGCAACGTGTTATTGCGGAAATGGCGAAGGACAACCTCCCAGATGGAGAACATCTCCAATTGAACGTGGCTGTAGATAATGAGAAGGGGGAAGAAATCTTTCAAGCTTCTATCGAATTCACGTCCAGATGGCGTGAGCAGGCGAATAGGCCCTGCAAGAAGTGAAGTTGACGGCTTGCAGTTGGGAGCAAGTTCTTAACATCAATTCAACATCGCATTACTAATCAATGTTAACGCAGTTGCCGGTGTCAGCACCGCAAACGTTAGTTCTTACGCCATCGATGGCCTATTGCCGCACACCTAGAGTGACATGATTGATTGTCACTATGGATGACAACAAGCCTTACATTGAGCCCGGCGAATTGGGCGTGGCTGGTCGAGTTATCCGCCGCGCGCAGATTCTGCTGGACGCCTGCGGCGGGATGTCGGACCCACCGATGGCGTCATTGGACCGATTGGCGAACCTGATCGTCGCGGAGATGTCGGCCGGGGAGACTGACGAAGACGCGTTAGTGAAGACGGTGGTGTCAAAGTATATTCAGCGACCATTCTAGCGCGTTTGCGATGCCGCTCGGTTTACGTTTCAACGCGGCAAAGTGCTGGTCTCGCTCTGCTCTCTGCGCAGAGTTCTGCCGCAGCCGCACCTCCGCTGTGCAGGGACGGACGTGATGGTACGATGAAGCACCGAGCTTTCACCAAGCCGCTACGCAGGCTCGTGGCCGCCTTGATCTTGGCTGCCGCGAACTTCGGACTAGCGAACGGCTCCGAAGCTCGTGAGCGGATTGACCGTACTCTGCTTCCGCCCAACCCTGTGTACCAGCGCAACCGCGCGTGCTCCTCTATAAACGCGCATAAACAGTACGACTCCGTGCCATCAAGCCAAGGCGAAGCTGCAATGTGCTTCGCGTACTCCACGGCGGCAATGATTTCGCAACGAGTGGGCTTCGAAGTCTCCCCACTGGATATCGCCACGACCTTTTATCTGGCTGATGCAAGACAACTGGCTGATTCTCCCAATCGGGCTGTGAAGCGTCAGGTCATCGTGGACAAGCAGTTGATCCCGAGGTTGATCCAAATCCAATCCTCGCACGACATTTCAGCGGACGGAAACGCGCGCAATCACCCCTTCATTGACAAGCTGGAAGGGGGAGAGGAAGATGCTGCGGCTCTTTTGGCCAATCTCCAGCCGCTTTGCCCTGAAGAAGACCTGCCCTCCTATGATGGGTTCGACAAGCACATGTCGTTCCTCGATCGTATGAAACGGTTCGCGGTTCATGCCTCACCCAAAATGAGCTTTCGTGCCTTGGCCGGAAGCCCGGCTGCGGCACGCAAGTCGAGCGCTGCCGACTACGTGAACGCAAAATGGGTCGAGTATGTCCGCTCGAAATGCAGACGCGTCGCCAGCCCTGTGGCGCTTCTCCCAATCGTATTTCGAACTGCGGAGGATCAGGAAGCGTTAGAGGGAAACGGTGATTTAAGCATCGATGGCCGCCGGATTTTGAAAGTCATCGACTATGCCTTGGACAGAGGGCGGCATCCAGTCATCGGATACAGCTATTACACGTTACAGAACCGCTTACCGAGCGATACAGATCGGTTTGCCGATCACTCAAGCTTAGTTGTAGCGAGGAGGAAATCAGGAAATCAGTGCCAGTACCTCCTCGAAGATAACTCAGGCGAGTTCTGCCATCGATTTAAGCCTGAGTTCCGCAACCGGTGCGAATTCGGCAGGGTCTGGATGACTGAACGCGAGATCGAGAAATCAGTCTACAGCGTCGTCTACCTTAGATGATGCAAAGCTAGAACAGCAGGTGCGGTGCGAACAGAGCGAGGCCCATGAACACGAGTGCGATCCCACCCAAGCCGCCGCCCACGAAACCAAGCGCAGACACGGCGGTTATAATTGAGGCTGAGGCAACCACGATCCCGATTTGCAGCAGCCCTGACGCGATTTCGAAGTTCTCATTTCTGGCCTTGTAGTCGTCGCGCTTTTGCTCGGCAGCCTTGGCTCGAACCATCAGTTCCTTTCGCCCCTCGTTCGTTTCAGGCTCTGAATCGTACCGGGCGATCGTACCTTTCCACCCATCAATCCGCTTTTGCATCCTGTCTTTCGAACCGGCTTCGGTCGCAGCGGCGAGATCGACCTCCATCGCATCGGCAGCCGTGCGCAAGGTCGTGCTACGGATCGTTTTGGCCTGGAAAAAGGACCAAAGGTTCGAGGCTTCAATATTCTTGGCAACGGCTTCATTTTCGGCCTGTTTGCCGCCGATCTCTGCCAAGGACAGCATAAGCGCCAAAATTGCGATCAGCAGCGCTATCCGCTTGTTGCCGCCCTCAGGCGCGTCGTGATGTCCAGACATGCGATGATTCCTAACGATATTTCACACGCTGTGTAGCGCCTTCAGCCGAGACGGCAAGGCGCACCAGCTATCGCACAACCTCGCATGCTGAAGCCGCTGATCTGACCATTCGACTGAAGGGGAACCTGATCCCGTCCCCGGCAAGTCGCCTACGGCAGATGTGAAGCACCGGTCACATTTCCGATGCCAGGAACGCACTTTGTTCTCTGCCCCTACAGACGGCAACGGACTACGAATCGAGACCAATTATCGAGGTTCTCGATAGGCGCGTCCGCATCGCGGCAACCCGTCGAGGAGCGTCGCGAGAAGAAACAACGACGATCGGTATCGTCCGGTCCAACTTGCCTTCTGACCGGCAACCGGCGAACGCAGCTATCTTGTCACTTCAGGCCGACGCGTGATCACGCGATAGCGGTACCAAAGGACGATGATGCCCACGATGATGGTCGAAGTGGGCTCGCATCATCAAACGAAATGTGGTGGCCTCTGCATCGCCGCTCGCGATCCACGCGTAGCATGGCACGCCAGTGCTGAGATGTGACCCCTCAGAGATGATCAGCGCCGTGTCCCGCTGCTCTCAAAGGCGCTGCCTCGTCTGCTTGTCTTGCCCGTCCTTATTCTCGGCGGCGGCCCGTCGCCAAGGCCAGCGCCCCTCGATCTCTACCTCCAGCTAGAAGCTCAAGAATGTGCGGATCAGAACAATAAGGCCCAGAACCAGCAGGTTTTCGACCGAAGGCGTGACCGCGACGGTGCCGATAATGTCGGCTGCTACTAGAAGCTCAAGCCCGAGGAGGATACCCCGCCCCAGGTTCGCGCGATATCTGTGGTAAGCGGCTGGCCAGCCGACCGTCAGCAGACCGCCGTAGAGAAAGATTAAGGTCGCGGTGATTGCCCCGACGAGGATGATGCCAACCCCGGCAACCTCAATGCCCGTTGAGACCCACTCCAAAGCGGGTTTGATCAACTCTCGTAACGGGCTGCTACCAGCCGCTGGACGTTCGGATGTTAGCTCGGCGGCGGCAAGCACACCCGGCACGAGCCAGACAGGTAAGGCGGGCAGCAGGCGTAGCATGAGAACTCCTTCGCCTTGCGAGCAAAGTTGATGGAGGACGTGTCGCGCGTGCCTCTTCCGGGCAAGGCCGAATTGTGCCAACTACACAACCCCGTGAACATGGCCTGCTGCTGTGCCAAGGTGTTGGGCCTGATGGTCGCGCTGATCGTCCGCCGAACAGGGGCCGCGCTCTGTTTGGATGGTCGCGTGGTCGAGTTCGAAGCGCTCCCTCAGCACAGCCTGTAGCTGCCGTCGAACCTCATCGTGATCCGCCCCATCTGTGATCCGAGCATGAAGGGTCAGCAAAGGCCGCTCCGGCGTCAGCGCCCAAAGGTGGACGTGATGAATGTTTACGAGGCCCGGTACAGATCGGCATACCTCATGCTTGATCTCTTCGACATCAAGACCGTCAGGTGCTCCCTCCATCAGCACGTGCCATGAGCGACTTGCGATCTCCCAAGCTCCGCGAAGAACAAGAAGAGCGACGAGAACGGAGAGGAGCGGGTCTATCGGCATCCAGCCGGTGATCAAGATCACTCCGGCCGCGATAATGGCTGCCACGGACCCGAGCAGGTCTCCGATGACATGGAGCAACGCCCCTCTGATGTTCAGATTCCCCTTGCTGCCACCATGCAAGATGAGGAATGCCGCGACGTTTACTGCAAGACCGAGGAGGGCAATTACCAACATTACCCCGCCGAGCACCTCGACGGGCTCGAACATGCGGCGCAAGGCTTCGATCATAATCCACGCGGCAACGCCGATCAGAGCCGCGCCATTCAGAAAGGCGGCCAAAACCTGGAAACGGTGGTGACCGTAAGAGCGTGATGGTGATGCAGGAAGGCGCGCCACACGAGCGGCGTACCACGCCAAAGCAAGCGCCCCCGTATCCGTGAGCATATGACCAGCATCAGCTATCAAGGCAAGCGAACCAGAGACGACGCCTCCTATTACCTCTGCCAGCATGAACCCGCCAGTCAGCGGCAATGACCAGAGCAGGCGCTTCTCGTCACTTGCTCCATGATTGTGAGAGCTATGGGTGGGTCCGGTTCGCGTCTCCCTCTGATGACTATGGACGTGCTGCATCAAGGACCTCCATTCACGAGGTCAACTCCCCTTTGGCAATTCAGTTCGGACCTGAAAGCGTCCGCGACCGAAGAAGAGGCAGAAGAGGCGCGAGCCGAAAACCTGCGTCCTGGAGCGCCAGCGCTCAGGATCAGCCCGCCATAGTCAGCAGCGAAACTGCCGAGTTGGACGACAGCATCCAGCCTGCATACCGATACCAACGCCAGATTATGCCAGTTCACAAATCGATGCCGCCGTGGCCGGTTTTTGCCTTCAGGAGGAAGGCTCGCTCGGCAGTCATGCCCGTTAAAGACCGAATGTGGAGCACAGTGTGGTCCACTGCCTCCTGCCGATCAGCCAGCAGGGCGTCCGGCAGCCTTCAGACGGGCGGGAGTGATTGGCAGTACCGAGGTAGCCAATACCAAGTTCTGGTCGAGGACCAGATTGTTCTGCTGCAACTTCTTCAAAGAAGGAGGGGGTGGGGCAAAGCCATCATCATCTAAGAAGCGGCTGACGACCGCCTTGACCAACTCATCTTCATCCACCGTGCCTGAGATCATTTGATCCAGCGTCAGTGTTCGACCCGAGCCATGCTGCTCGTAATGTCTCTGAAATAACCGCTTGCACGCAGAATAACTTCGGCGCGAACCATAACTGACTGAGCCAAATTTAGGTGGTCAGGACCAATACAAGGCTTGAGGTGATTACTCATCACTGACTCCAATTCAACGCGCGAAGAAACTATTTCGACGCAGAAATCGTCCAATACTCCTGATCAGCGAAACTTAGGCGCTCTCTACTCATTTCGCGTCAGGTATTTGTCCACCGCCGTCTTGACCAGATCGTCTTCATCACAGCAACCGCCCGCCATCTGACCGACAATGATGTCCGCGAGTCTGTCCAGTGATGGCATGGGAGGGTCCGACATAGCCCCACACGCGTTCAACAAGAATTGCGCTCGGACAATGACCTTACTGGCCACATCAAGCTCACTACGCCCAAGGAACGACGACGGTCTTGCCATAGCTGCCATTTGAGCGAGCAACTGGCGCTCTGAAAACAATCCAGGTTAATTCCGACTCATTACCCGCAAAATATATCGCCCCGACCACCCACTGGTGGTCCCATGGGTCATCCGCGCACGTCAGCCTTCGCCAGATTGAACCCCATTCGCATGGAAGCCTCCTGCCGGGCCTGAACCTGACCCATGCCGCGCGGCTTTTGGGTTGCACACGAAGATCGAGGTCTCTCTCACAATCGGTCGTTTCTGAGAGACACGCAGCGTCCGATCGAGATCGTCTGAGATTTCCGTACGGACGGTGTCGCAAAATTCGATTGCAAAACCTCTTTCTCATGAGACCGTCACCTCGATGAGTTTTGCGAGGAGGCGGGCGGGATGCAGACGGGTTACGCGACGCGTTTCACGGACAGTCTCAAGACCATGCCTTGCAGATCGACGCACTGACGGCGGCTGGGTGTGAGCGCATCTTCGTCGAGACGGCAAGCGGCCTGAAGGCTGATCGACCCGAACTCCGCAACCTTCTCGACCATGCCCGTCCTGGCGATGTGATCGTCGTCTACTAGCCTGTCCAGGTTGGCTCGCTCGATCCGCCATCTGCTCGATGTCGCCGAAGACCTACGGGCACGCGATGTCGGCCTGAAGAGCATCACCGAGGGCTTCGACACTACGAGCCCGGCCGGGCGCTTCATGTTCAACGTCCTGGCGCGCTGGGCCAGATGCAGTTCGAGCTTCTCCGCGAGCGCACGCACGCCGGTCTTCGTGCCGCACGAGCACGCGGAAGGGTCGGCGGACGCCCGAAGGCGTTGGACACGGTGACGCTGACCGTCGCCCGCACGCTCATCGCCGAGGGTACCCTGACCATGGCGGAGATCGCCGAGCATGTCGAGTTGGTTGATTCTGAATAGCTCATACGTCGCAACGATCTGAAGATTGGCCATCAGGAACGTCGGCTGACGCCAGCTACCACCTGTCGCACAGCGGTTCCGATCCGCCCTCCAGATAAATACTGTCTCCAACCATGGAGGCAGACCGAATGACACTCGCCGAAGAATGCATCAGCCGGGGCATCGCGCCCTCAAAGCGGGGATTGAGCCGACTACTCGGCCGCGCACCCGAATTACGTCTCGGAGAGTCCCGGCTTCAGCGCCGAAGACCTCGTGCATCTTCGCCTCCACCTGCTCGCAGGCGAGGGGCACGCCGATCTGATCGCGAGGGTCGAGCGCATGCTGCTGGAGCCATGGTGGTGAACGTTCGCGACTTCGGGCTTCGCTGGCTCGCCAAGAGGCAAAAGCTCACTCGCCGCTGTCTCGATGGCAGCAAGCACTTTCCCCACGCGGTCGACTGCGTCGGCTGGACGCGTGCCGCGCTGGGCGATCAGGTATTCGAACAGCGGCTGGCAGGGGCAAGATACTGGTGCGAGCACAACGGTATCGGCATGTTCACCGTCCATCCTCTGACGACGAACGGCATGCTCGCCGGCCGCGTCTTCGAATTCGAGGACGAGACGACCGCCATGTATGTTCAAGCTTCCGCTGGCTGTAACGCTGCACCTAGCCCGCTCAATCTCCGCTCTCTCGTAACAAAAACACTTGCCAGATTCAGGAATCGTGAGAGGCTTTTTTCCAACGCAACGGGGTTGGGATGGCGACTGTCACTGGGATTGGACGAGGAATCGATGGCTGGGCACTCACGCGGGCCCTACAGCTAGAGCCCACCAAGCCGGGACTGATCGTCGAGCTACTTCAGGCCAACTCCCTTCGTCGGCAGACTGCGTTCGCCTTGCTCGCCCATATCGACGGCGCAGACGACCTCCAGCACATCGCCGAGCTTCTGGCGGTCTTCCGCGTGGGCGGCCGGGACCATCGTAGCGCTCATCTGCGGATCGCCGATGCCATCACGAGCAAGCGACCGGGCGATGTCATCTCGGCCCTTGCCGGTGGTCGACCGCCCGAACCGCTCGTTGGGTGTCTGGCCCGAATTGGTCACAAGGCGCTGAACGATCCCACCCTCTACGCCGATCTGATCTCCATCTGCCGAGACGATCCTCGACGCGCGGGCATTTTTGCCATGGGCGGCGGACGGATCACCGAAGAGGCGATCAGGACGCTGCTGGTCGCCGATCCGATCATGCTCGATCCGGCGATCATTGCGAAGATCGATACGGCGGCCGATGCGAGGGCCTTAAGCGCGTGCGTGAACGTGATCCGTCGAACGTGCAGCGGAGTCACCGACGAGATGATCCGGCAGTCGCTCGCGGACATCGACGGCGAGTTGATGATCGACCGCTGGTGCGACCGGTTTCTCCTCCGCCACCTCGACAGGTTGGCCGCTCCGGGCCCTTTCGAGGAGAGCGACGAGGACTTCGAGACGCTGACTACCGGGCGGCAGATCGCGTCGACGGGCAGGCAGTTCAGGAACTGCGTCGCCACTCACGTCCGGCTGGTGGCGGCTGGGCGGGCCGTTTATTGCACGGCGCGCCAGCGGCGGATCATCATCGAATGCCGACGGATGTCGACGGCCCCGCACTGGCTAGTAGCAGAGGCCTTCGGTCCCCAGAACGCGCGATTGACGACGGAGGATTGGCTCTTGGCTGTCTGACGCACTGACGGAAAGGGGTATTCCTTTCATGGCCGCTGCCGATCAAGATGGGGAACGGGCCGTCGAAGTGGGGCACAACTTCTATGTCGCGTATGAGCCGCTGGCGATGTCGGCGGTGCGCTGCATTTAGATCAACAACGGGAGGACCCCAAGGAGATGGCACCCAATGATAGTGTCGAGCTTGTAACCGGAGTGGGCGGCAAACTCGGTAAACGACATGACTGACAATGCCATTTGTCGAGCAGATCGCTTACGAGGGTGGGCATACTGTGCGGACGACGAACTCGCGGATTACATTCTCGCAAGCCTCTAGCTTGCTTGCGTCAGGATTGGCCACGCGTAGCAAGTTGATGGCCTAGTCGGCGCGAAAACGGCCCCTCTTTAGGGGCCGTCAGGTCGAACGCGATCAGTTCGTCTTCTTGGAAGTCTGCTTATTCGGGCTTGCCGGGTCGTTGATGGCTGCGTTGGCACCCGCACGGTTTCCAGTCGTCACAGGTCCAGCCTTAACATTGCTGTTCATCTGCCCGCCCGCCTTCATCTGATCAGGTCTGGCCGGATCGTTGATAGCAGCGTTGGCTCCTGCGCGATTACCGGTAGTGACAGTTCCCTGTGCAGCACCCTGACCGCCGGTGCTCATCTTGTCAGGCCGAGCAGGGTTGGTGACGCTCGACGGGTTCATCGATTGAGCGTTGGCAGCGGTTGCCGCCAAAACGAAGATAGCCGACGATATAGTCAGATTGAAAATCTTCATGATCGATAGCCTTTTGCGGTTGTGCGTATGTCAGCACAACTTAACCGGCCAGCCCTCCGTTCCCTTCAGGCGGATTCAACTCGACGTGATGAGTGGTCATATCGGCAAACGCGAATATAGGATCGTGCGCATGGATGAATGCGACGTTGTGAGCGGCGCAGCCTTGCATCACCAAAGCTTCCATATCATCGACAAGCGCCGTTGCACCGAGCGCTTTTGCGGCCATCCCCTTAAAGGTAAGATAGGCTCGAACCTTGGTTTGATCGACATGACCGAACTGGTCTGCATAGGCCTCGAACAAATCTTCTGGGCATGATGAGATTGTTGCGATGCATTCGGGGGCCAGACCAAGATCGGCAAGCTCATCGGGTATCGTAGACGCCCATGCCCGATTACGGAAGGTTACGATATGATGCGTTTTGTGAGGTGTAGAGGCGATGTAGGACCGGAAGAATTTTGAATAAGGGCCGCCGACTAGGGTGCCATCCATATCCCATGCGATCACTGCATGGCCGTCGAGGTAACAGACCATTCCCGTCGCACCGTTAGCAGGAGCCATATAGATCGATTCTGACGGCTGAAATGCCATGGTTAGCAAAGGTAGCCAATCCGAGGCCATCACGGTAGCGTGAAGCATCATAATTGGAGACTGATTTAGCTATGACCCCGACTGGCTTTGACCGTTTCCTCGTCTCGGCCATCGCCCTGCTGGCACTCGCTGCCAACATCGCGGGATACGCCTTCGACCTTTATACAAAGTTCTGGTGGTTCGACCGCGTTTTGCATGCCGGGACGATCTTTGCGATCACGGTATGGCTTGGTGTCGGTCTGTTCGCAAACGGCCTGCGTATCACCACGCCCGTCCTGTCCTTCGTCCTGCTGGCAAGCGTGGGCATCGCCCTTGGATCGATTTGGGAGGTTGCCGAGTGGCAATTCAACAAGATCGTGCCGCAGGATGTCATCAAGGGCAAAGACGACACGGTGAAGGACATCATCATGGACACTGTCGGCTCCTTGTTGGCCGCAGGCGTCGCCATGGCTTTACTGACCACACGTCGGCTTTGACGGGAGAGATCGCATGATCCGAACCCTCGTGGCGACGATCAGCATGTTGGTTGCAAGTCCGGTCTTGGCCACCGACTACGTCGGCATTTGGTCGATCAATCCGGAGTGGTGCGCTAACAGCAAGGGTGACACACCAGTCAAATTCGGCACAAAGTCGGTCGCTGGCGGTGGGTTGGACTGTAAGATCGTCCGTAAGATCAAACGCAGCTTCTCAACTGAACTCCGAATGAAATGCACAACTGACGGATCAAATTATTTTTGGACGATATGGGTCGCACGGGACCGCGACCGGCTGGTCACCCGCGATATCAGGACCAACGCCTACACCTTCTACCGGCTTTGCCCGAAGGCTGCTACGTCCAAGCGCTAGCGGGCCTTGATCTATATTGGGCATTTGGAACGGCATGCAGATCAGGCATTTTCCGACCGGGCCAAGCAGCAGAGAGCAAAGGTCTCGCCAGATCAGATAGCAATTGCCTCGCTGTACAAACTGACGCGCCGTTGCAGAGCAAAAGAAACTGCTTCCACCAGACATTTGCTAAAGCCAGTTCCCCCCTCGAAGCTGACCAGCCACCAGCCGGGCTTGCCAAACACTTTTACCTCGTTGCCATCGAGCAGCACGGTATAGCTGTCTTCGCCAACGATGACTCTCGCCCCCATGATCGGCAGACATTCGCGCGCGCAATCCACTGCAAGGGCTATCAGTTCGGCCTGCATCTTCTCGATCCCGAAAGTGGCGCTTCAGCCAAATGTGATCACAGTTGGTCTAGCGCCCCTTGTTTTGGCAAGAGCTTCAGATGAGCAACTAACAGCATCGTTAAACATGCATTCCTGCCGCGCGTGGCCATGACATGTGGTCCGGGGTCGAATGCCGCGATGTCGGCGACCTTCCGGCTTCGTCAGGCCGCGAATGCTCAAGGCCGCTGCCGTAAATTTCTTAGCGCAATCGCTCACCGACTTTTGAAAAAAATTGTTGGAACCGGAGTGCCCCTCGCGAATTGTTGCCGCTGCGGGAATTCCCGCGCGAGTGACGTTCGCAGGGATCGACAGTGACATCTGGACTACCTGATCTTCGCCCGACTGCTGCGGATTTCGAAGCGCTTGCGAACGGCTTGCCGCATCTGGCGTGGATGGCCCTGCCTGATGGTTCGATCTATTGGTTCAACGAGCAATGGTATCGCTTCACCGGGACCACGTTTGAAGAGGTTGGCGGGTGGGGCTGGCAAAAGGTGCATCACCCTGACCACCTACCCCTTGTGCTGGCGCAATGGGACGCCGCCGTAGCTGCGCAAGAGCCTGTCGAGATCGTATTCCCACTGCGCGCCGCAGATGGGTCATATCGCCCCTTTTTGACGCGTGCGTTTCCAATCAAGGATGCTTCGGGGCAAATTACCCGGTGGCTGGGAACAAACACAGACATTTCGGCTCAGACACAAATCACCGACAATCTAGAATCAGAGAAACGCAGTCTCGAAATTTTGAATGAAACAATCAGTCGTGTTTCGGAAGAACTCGATCTCAACAAACTTGTGCAAGCGGTCACAGATGCAGGAGTCAATCTGACCGGTGCACACTTCGGCGCATTTTTCTATAACACAACAGATAACAACGGCGATTCACTGACTCTCTACACAATATCAGGGGTTCCGCGCGAACATTTTTCCCATTTCCCTAATCCGCGAGCGACAGCCGTCTTCGCCCCTACGTTTCGCGGAGATGGACCAGTCAGGTCTGACGATATTTTGGTTGATCCCCGGTATGGAAAGAATTCGCCTCATCACGGTATGCCGAAGGGACATCTCCCCGTGAGGAGCTATCTGGCAATCCCCGTTCGCTCGCGCGACGGCGAGGTGATGGGAGGGCTTTTCTTTGGGCATCCCGAGCCGAATAGGTTCACGGCACGACATGAAGAACTTGTTCTCGGACTAGCTGGGCAAGCGGCTATCGGGATCGATAACGCGCGGCTTTTCGATGCTGCCCAGCGCGAGATTGCAGAGCGCCGCGCTGCTGAAAAGCACCGCGAGCTTTTGATCAACGAGTTAAATCACCGGGTTAAAAACACGCTAGCAACCGTGCAATCGGTTGCCGCACAAACTCTCCGGTCCAGCCCACTCGGGTCAGAGGTTCGAGAACGGTTAGACGCGCGACTGGTCGCGCTCTCGGAGGCCCACAATCTTCTTACTGCATACAATTGGGAGGGCGCCACATTGGCAGAGGTGGTGGATATGGCACTCCGACCCTATCGGAGTGAGTTCCACGACCCGTTCTCAATCAAGGGCCCGGAAGTGCGTCTCTCGACAAAGACGGCGCTTGCGTTTGCAATGGCACTTCACGAGTTGCTAACAAACGCGATCAAATACGGCTCGTTGTCGGTGACCAGCGGCCTAGTTTCAGTTCGCTGGCAGATAACAGAGCAAACCGGGGGACCGACAATGACTATGCTTTGGGAAGAGTTCGGAGGACCCCCTGTCTCTCCCCCGACCAAACGGGGATTCGGATCGCGCCTCATCGAGAGGGGACTTGCAGCCGATCTTGGGGGCTCGGTGCGCCTAGAATTCCCCGGCACTGGAGTGCTATGCACGATAGTTTCTCCGCTTCCTCAAGGAGCGACCCGTGGGTGATCAAACGGCCGGGCAGCCCCCTCGGAAGCGGGCCTTAGTTGTCGAGGATGAATTCCTCATCGCACTACATACCGAGGGCATGCTGTCTGATTTGAACGTCGATGTCGTCGAGTTAGCGTCGAACGTGCGAACTGCTATGTCTCTAGCCCAAGCAGGTGATTTCGATTTCGCTGTTTTAGATATAAATCTAGAGGGCGAATATAGTTACAGTGTAGCTGACGCATTGCGTCGCCGAAATATACCTTACATTTTTGTAAGCGGTTACGGCATATCTGGCGTGCCAGAAGACTATAAAGCAGATATTCACCTTCAGAAGCCAATTCGGCTACATGATCTACAAGCTTCAATCGATACGTTGATGTCCAAGTGAGCCAAAACGCCGGTGAATTTTTTTCTATTAAGTGCCCTACAAAGCACCGATACAGGCTCGCTCGGCTTATCCCGAACTTCATCGACTTTTGCCCTTCGGCATTTCGAAAAACCGGCCTCTCATTCGGATAAAACTCCCCGGATGGGGGCGACCGTCCCCGCCGCGCTGATCCGCAAAAAAGTTCCGGGGAAGCTCGCGTTTGAACGGAGGTGAACTTCCCCGGACAGGCCGCAGGGAGTGTAATCCACAAAAGAACCCGCGAAGCCAGCGGCTGGTTCCGCCTCTATCACCCCTTGCCACTCGTCGGCACTACCCGTGCAAATATCGATCCACCGCGACTTTCACTAACTCATCTTCGCCACCACATCCAAGAAACATCGAGGCGACTACAATCTCAGCGACTCGGGTTCGGGAATTCAGCGGTCGGACAGCAAGGGCTCCGGAAAGCTCCAAAAGGAACATAGCTCTGGCAATCGCTCTGGCGGCAATATTCAGTTCCTCCGGGCCGAACCAGTCTTCGCTATGGTTCATTGCACACCTGACGTGGTTTATCATGTTATCACTACCACCCGGTAAGTCCCTCTCCGTGTCAAGCGGTTAGGGAACTATCCGGCGGGACTATATTTCCGCCCGCCAACAGCCCTGCAAGCGGTTAACTAGTAACAAACCCGCTAATATCAAGCTCGCTGGTTTCATGAGACGGCTATAGGCTTTTGGTAACTGCAAGATTGCCCGCCAGATCAAGTGCGGCTGCTCGACAGAACGGCGCTCGAAATTCTCAACTATTGGGCCAAATTATTCTGGACGATTTGGGCCGCTCTGGACCACGACCGGCTCGTTACCCAAGATTTCGGACAAACGCATACACATACTAATTGCTGTGCCCAAGAATCCCGATAAGGGTTGAGGTAGCGCACGTAGATCGGACTTTCACCAGTCACGCAACGATTCATGGTATTCGGCTCGCGGTAGCAGGACCGACTTGCTGAATAAATCTACGCGGCGTTGTAAAGCCATCGTGATCGCCTCTACCAGCGATGTGCTGAGGCCCGTGCCCCCCTCAATAGCTGGCCAGCCACCAACCGGGCTTTCCGAAGACTCGGACTTCATCTTTATCGACCAAGACCGCATAGCTGTATTGGCCGATGACGACTCTCGCACCGGCTACCGGTAGCCGCTCTCGCGCACACTCAATCGCGAGAGCAATCAATTCAGCTTGCACAGCCTGTCCTATATGGTCAGCTAGATGGGGTGGCGCGGTAATCGGACTAGGACGCATGTCGTACTGGTCTCGCTACGCCAGAGTGCGTGGCCTTGCCTTTTTCGACAGTGACGCTGGTTGTTGCAACATACGACTTTTCGATCTGCCGGGGAACCACTCGCTGCTGATCGAGACGCCCTGTCCACGAGATGACTCTATCCCGGCCTTGCCGTTTCGCTGCATATAAAGCTCGATCCGCGAAATCCCGGGCCGCCTCGACAGTCTTACCGGTTCCGATGCCGAAGCTGAGGCTTATTCGTAGCCCGCTATCGCCGATCAAAATCAGTGCAGTGCGAGCAGCACAACGCTTGGCGAGAGCTTCTGGTGATAGAGGCGAGTTCGTTGGAACGAGAATGGCGAACTCATCACCTCCGATCCGTGCTGCATGCATTCCACAATGCGCCGCTACCTCCTGTAACGCTTTCCCTACCTGTTTGAGGTAGTCGTCGCCAGCAGGATGCCCCAGCGTGTCATTGAATGCTTTAAAGAAATCGATATCAGCGGCGATCAACGTTACATGGCCGCTGAACTCAGCCTCCTGTGCCGCTAACTCATCAAAAGCGCGCCGATTTGGCAGTCCAGTCAGGCTATCGGTTCGAGCTTCTTCTGTCGACAATTCGAGTTTGATCCGCATGTCGGTCGCGTGCCACTTTAGCGCTGAGATATCGCTATGGATCTGATAGGTCACGCCGGATTCTTCATGCCTTGTTACTACGCGGCGCCAGCGGCCTTCTGGCAATTCGACCTCAAACGGGGCTTTTTCATACGAAAGATTGTTACTTATCCCAGCGCGTAATACAGTTCCCGCTCGACCGCTCTTCCATGCTGCATCTACTATTTCATCAAGAGTAAGGCCTGTGATGGGGCTGCAACTTGGCACACTATAGAGGCGTCGAAACTCGTCGTTCGCAGCGAGCAGGCGCCCTAAACTGTCGGCAACACATGCTCCGTCAGGAATGCAGTTCAGCATGTCGAAAGCCGGGAGCCCGGCTTCGCTAACCGATGCACGCTCTGTGATTTCTCGCCAGACACGCATCCGAGAGCCGTCTGGAGAGGGTAAGCTTGCCACCTGAAGGCTTCGGCCATTATGAGTGAATTTGAATGGGGATGACTGAGCCCGATGTCGAGCGAGCCCCTCAGCGACATGGCGTTCAACGAACTGAATGTCATCAGGGCTTAGTCGCGAACGAAAAAAGCGCCGGAGATTGTCGGTATAAGGCTCGCCGATAGAAATCGAACCAGCATGCTCTGGAAAAAAATCGAGGAACGTCTGGTTCCAATACATAGCGCAATCGTTTGCGTCATACGCGCAGAAGGCGATGTCCAGCGATGCCATTAGATCGGCTATGTAAGATGTAGGCCACATACCGGTAGCCAACGCTGTTCGCGTTTAAAATGGGTTTCGGCATGCACTTCGTGTGGCGAATTATTCACTGTGGTTAATGAAGCGGTTCAGCAGATTTTGCTCCATCCGCCAGACCCCCTCTCTCACCCTCCGCCCAAGCATCGATACACGCTCGCCCGACTGATCCCAGTCTTCATCACGATGTCGGCGACCTTCGCCCCCTCGGCATGCAGAGCCCGGACGCGCTCGATCTGACGGCGGGCGGTCGGCGCGCGACCCTTGTATTTGCCCGCCGCCTTCGCCTTCGCAATTCCTTCGAGTTGGCGCTCCAACATCACCGAACGCTCCCAAGCGGCCGTTCCCGCCAAGATCGTCAGGATGAGTTTGGAGGTGGCGTTCGACGTATCGAGCACTCCGCCCCCAAAGCTCATGATCCGTAACGCCACGCCCTTCTTCTCAAGGCGCTCGATGATGTTGAGCAGGTCGGCGACGCTGCGAGAGAGCCGATCCGGACGCGTGACGGTCAGCGTGTCCCCCTCGCGGCAGAAGTCGATGGCGGATTCGAGCGCGTCGCGCTTGGCGACCGACGACACCTGCTCGGAGAAGACCTTCTCGACCCCGACGCTGGCGAGATCGCGCATCTGCGCTTCCAACCCGGCCTGCTGATCCGCCGTGCTCGTCCTCGCATACCCCACCAACATCCCGACCATTTGCTCTCCGTCTCACATGAGTCTTGGAGGCAAGGTCTCGTACCAATCTCAATACGGCAATCTAATTGTGTGAGACGGTTTTGAGACGGCGCAGTAGGGCCTGCTCCTGTGGGACAAGGGAGTACCCGGTAGGGTAAGGCACCTAAGCCGCAGTGCGGGCGGAGACCGGATCGGGCTTGCGTGGTCGCCCCGGCGACCGTCGTGTTCCGGCCTGATCCTTCGCCTTCTGCCCCTCTGCGCGTTTGTCACGTTTTCTCTTGGCGTCGGCAATACGACGATCCTGATCCCGTTTTTCTGCGCCTCTTTGTCGGGCGCTTCCTTCGGGCGACCGGTCTTCACGCGAGCGACATCCATGATGCCAGCCTCCTCGACCGGCACCAGTTCGACGCTCGCCAGTCCTTCTGCCGCCAGATAGGTGGCGAGCATCTCGGCCTGATCGAGGCTGTAGAGATAGACGGAGTAGGTGCCGTCGAAGTCCGGTCGCCGAAGCGCACCCCGCAGGGCAAATTGGATGATGTCCTCCTGCTCTCGCGCCCGCTCGACATCAGCCTTCCCCAACTCAAAGACTTCCAGAGCCGGTCCGTCACTCGGCGTCGCCTTGGCCGAGTAGATCATCGCGCAGGATGTGTGGGCGATCAGGCTGTTGGTGCCTTCCTGTCGCGGCGAGACATAGGTGCCGGGCATCCGCGCCCCTTTGAGATAAGGTACAGCCGCTTCATTGGCGGTCCAGTATCCGATGCCAGCAATCATCTTGAGGTGATCGGCCACCGCCAGCAGGCATCGCTCGCCTTCAGGCTCCTTCCAGAACGTCGTCGAGCCGCGATGGCGGGTGAAGTAGTGGATCAACACCGTTGGGCAGGCACGTCCGGTCGACGGGGGCATCGGATCGGGTGTGAAGGTCACTTTGTCGGCCAACAGCGACTGGGTGGCTTTGTAGCAAAGGCTCTCGAAGAACCCGGCTCCAAGGATTGTCACCGAAGCGAACATGCTGAGTTCGGCCGGGGTCCACGCCGACCACCACTGCAACCGCTTATGGCTGCCGATCACTTTCGACCAGTCGTCGACATCGACATAGACGCCCTGCGAGGTCATCGCCCGCTTGCAGATGGTCACGAGGCCAGTGAGGTAGTCGTCATGCATGACATCGCCGACGGGCGGCATTTGCGCCTTCGGCACCAGTTTTGACCACTTGGTCCCGGCAAGGGGTGCGAGATCAAAGACGGTGGCGAGGTAGGATGCGGTCGAGGGCACCTTCATAGTGCCCGACGAGATTGCCGACGGGTTTTCGTCGATGATGATGTGCCAGCCGGAGAACCCGGAGAGATCGGCCCCGATCATCCCCTCATGCGTGATGAAGACGACGACGTGGCCAGTATTCTCATGCGCTCTGGCCGCGTCGGCAATTGCGGCGAGGACCGGTATCTTGGGTAGCGCTTGCCCATGGATGACATCGACCACAGCAGAGGTCGCGGGATTAGCCATCAGCGCCCGCAAGCGCGCAGCGCACTCGTCGATCAGTTCAGTGCGACTGGTGGCAAAAACATACCTGCCCCGGGTCGTCGCGATCTCCCTCAAAATTCGTTCAGTCTTACCTGATCCCGGAAGTCCAGTAATAACTCTGCAAGTAATCATCTAATCAACTCTTCCGATGAAGAGTGATCATATGTCTTTGGCGTATCTGGTGTCCATATTATTGAGTTATACTTATATGTTTCTTGCGGACGCAATTAGTTGACGTGGGAATTCACATCGGGAGAAACCGCGGGCGAGTATGAAGGACTGCGAGGATGCGAGCAGCGCGAGCGCCGCAGCAGTCCGTATGCTCGTCCGCTCACGAGAGAGCGCGCGCAGCAGCGCTTTCTCGGGACACAACTTGACGGACAACGCGCCTGCGGCCTGTCCTCGGGCAATACATCCAACTCATCGTCGGAAAGGCGTCATTGCCTTGCGGCCCTGTCGCCTTCGCGAATGACCGGTTCTCGCTGGGCTCTGATGTGAGAAATCGCTGGCGAGCAAGGGAAATGCGAGGGTGCGAGCAAGGCGAGCACCGCAGCAATCCGGTCTCGTCAGCTTGCGAGAGAGCGCGCAAAGCGCTGTCCCGGAACTGGAACTATGGAATCGCTCAGGACCGAGAACGCGCCTGCGGCCCGTCCTCGATCAAGACATCCAACACATTCGTTTGAAAGGCGTCATTGCCTTGCGGCCCTGTCGCCTTTCCACGAATGAGGTCGGCTGTCTCGTGAAACACTTTGTTGGCAAACGAGACCGGCTCTTCGTCGCGATAGAAGACACACCTGAAAGCGCGGGAACCGCGCACCCCTAGGCACGCCGAGGATGGGGCTATGACGAGCAAGACGACGAACAAGTTCTCGCCTGAGGTGCGTGCCCGGGCGTGCGGATGGTGCTGGATCACGAGGCTGAACACCCTTCGCGCTGCAGGCGATCGTGTCGATTGCGGCGAAGATTGGCTGCTCGGCACACTCACTGAATGAGTGGCTCAAGAAGGCCGAGGTCGACGCCGGCAAGCGGGCCGGTGTGACACGGATATGTCGGCGAAGCTGAAGGCCCTTGAGCGCGAGAACCGCGAGCTGCGGCAGGCTAACGAGATCCTGCGCAAGGCATCCGCTTATTTCGCCATGGCGGAGCTCGACCGCCGGTCGAAGATATGATCGCGTTCATCGATGATCATCGCGGTGCGATGGGGTCGAGCCGATCTGCAAGGTGCTGCCGATCGCCCCATCGACCTATCATGCGCAGGTCGCCCGGCGGCTTGATCCGTCGAATTGCTCGGCAAGGGCGCTACGGGATGAGGTTCGGCGCCCCGAATTGAGCGCGTGTCGGGCGAGAACTTTGCGGTCTATGGAGCGCGTTAGGTCTGGCGACCGATGATGCGCGATGGGTTCGATGGCGCGCTGCATCGTTGAACGGCTGAGGCAGGCATGTCCTTGGGCAGTGTGATCCGCGGCAAGCCGGTCCGCACGACCATCTCGGACAAGTCGGCACCGTGCCCGCTCGACCGTGTGAACCGGGTGTTCCATGCGCCGGCGCCTATGGCCCTGGCTCTCGGAATTAAACTATGTCAGCCCCTGGGCGGGCTTCGTCTACGTCGCCTTTGTGATCGACGCCTATGCTCGCCGCATCGTCGGCTGGCGCGTGAGCCTGACCGCGCATGCCAGCTTCGTGCTGGATGCGCTGGAGCAGGCCCTCCACGAGCGACGGCCCGCCCCTTCGGCGGCCTGGTGCACCATAGCGACCGCGGTTCGCAATATGTGAGCATTCGATACACCGAGCGGCTGGCTGAGGCCGGCATCGAGCCCTCCGTCGGCAGCGTCGGTGACAGCTATACAACGCACTCGCCGAGACGATCAATGCCTCTACAGGCCGAGGTCATCCATCGTCGGCCTTGCGATCCTTCGAGCCGTCGAGTTCGCCACGCTACCTGTCGACTTTCAACCATCGCCGGCTGCTGAGTTTATCGTACATCCCGCCCCGAGCCGAGAGCGCTACTACGTCATGTCGGCATAAAACCGCGGAATATTGACGCAGGTGCCCGTGCCGGCCCGCCCTGCGACGGGGTCTAAACTCGCCCTTAACCTCGATCGGTAATCTGTCAGAGCCATAGTGGCTGCGTGCGGGCTTTTTCCGCCGTGGCGCAAGGATGGCAAACAATGCGGCTGATCGTCGGCACAATCATCGTCTTCGTCTGCGTCTTCGGCAGCTACGCGGCTATGGGTGGCCATCTCGAGGTGCTTTGGCAGCCCTTCGAGTTCGTGATCATCCTCGGCGCCGCCATCGGCGCCTTCATCATCGGCAATCCCGGGCCGGTGCTCAAGGCCGTGCCCTCCATGCTGGGTTCGCTGGTGAAGGGCCCGAAATACAAGCAGGCCTGCTATGTCGAGCTGCTCGGGATGCAGTATTCGCTGTTCAAGCTGGTGAAGCAGAAGGGCCTGCTCGCCATCGAGCAGCACATCGAAAACCCCAGCGAATCCACGCTGTTCAACGCCTTCCCCACCTTCGCCTCCAACCACCACGCGGTCGAGTTCGTCTGCGACTATATGCGCATGCTGACGATGGGCGCCGACAACGTCCATGAGATCGACGCGCTGATGGATGAGGAACTGGAGACGCACCACCAGGAGCAGGAGCGGATCGTCTCCGCCATGCAGTCGATCGCCGACGGCACGCCGGCGCTCGGCATCGTCGCGGCGGTGCTGGGCGTGATCAAGACGATGGGCGCGATCAAGGAGCCGCCGGAGGTGCTGGGGCATCTGATCGGCGGCGCGCTGGTCGGCACCTTCTTCGGCGTCTTCGTCGCCTATGGCTTCTTCGGCCCGATGGCGCAGTCGCTGAAGAGCATCATGGAAGCGGAAGCCAAGTATTACATCTCGCTCAAGGCCGGGCTGCTGGCGCATTTCAGCGGCCAGCCGCCGGTGATGGCGGTCGAGTTCGCGCGCAAGGCGCTGATGAGCGATGTGCGCCCGACCTTCAGCGAAGTGGAAGCGGCAACGGCCAATCTGCCGGCCTGATCCGCCACAAACTCCAGCAGGACTCCGATGACCAAGCCGGTTCAGCCGATCATCATCAAGAAGGTCAAGAAGGCCGCCCATGCGCATCATGGCGGGGCCTGGAAGATCGCTTATGCGGACTTCGTGACCGCGATGATGGCGTTCTTCCTGCTGATGTGGCTGATCAGCATGACGACGCAGGAGCAGAAGATCGGCCTCGCCGATTATTTCGCGCCGCCGAATGTGAGCGCCAGCAACAGCGGCGCCGGCGCCATGCTATCGGGCACAGCCATCGACAAGCCGGGCAGCAAGGCCGCGGCGCCGCGTGACGCGGCGGCGGGCATTGCCGGGCAGGAGGATGGCGCGCGCAAGGACAGCCAGGGCCGCGCCAGCGATCAGGAGGCCAATAAGCCCTCCGCCGGTTCGCAGGCTCTTCACAGCGCTGTCGCCAGCCTGAGGCAGGCGCTCCAGACAATGCCCGAGGTGGCCGAGCTTTCGCGCAACATCATCATCGAGCAGACCAAGGAGGGGGTGAACATCTCCCTCGTCGACGAGCAGGGCCGCTCGATGTTCCCGGAGAACTCGGTCCAGCCTTATGACCGTACCCGAAACGCGCTGAAGGCCCTGGCGCCGACCCTGCGCCGGCTGCCCAACCGCATGACGGTCTCAGGCCATACCGCTGCCGTGCGGCCGGGCGCGGTCCAGTCGGTGGATGCCTGGAGCCTGACCGCCGGGCGCGCGCTGGCGGTGCGCGAGATCCTGGCAGGTGCCGGGCTCCCGCATGACCGTTTCGCCTCCGTGGTCGGCCGGGCCGATTCCGAGCCCGCCTTCGTCAACAACCCTTATGTCCCGCAGAACCGCCGGGTGACGATCACGCTGCTCAATGAGGAGCCGCCCCTGCCGCCGGGCGGTCTGCGCTGAGGGTCTCTGCGCTGAGGTCATTGAAAGCTGGGCTGGCGATCAGCCCGGCGGAATCAGCGTCACGCCCGTCTCGGCGAAGTTCAGCCTGATCGGAGTGCCCTCGGGCAGCATCGGGCGCGCGCCGTACTGGACGACGAAAAGCTCGGCGGTCTCGGTGGTGATGAGCAGGTCGAGGTGGTTGCCGAGATAGGTGCATTTGCGCACCATGCCCGGCAGGCCCGGCCCCTCTCCCGTCGTCAGCAGCAGGCTCTCGGGCCGCACCGCCACCTTGGCCGGTCCGGGCGGCAGGCCGCGCGCCGGCAGGGCGACGATGGCCGAGCCGATCGCGACGCGGGCGCGGTCGCCCTCCACCGCCTGGATCGTCACGTCGATCAGATTGGCGTCGCCGATGAAATCCGCCACGAAAGCATTGGCCGGCTCCTCGTAGAGCTCGCGCGGCGCGCCCTCCTGCGCGATCCGCGCATTCGACATCACGATGATGCGGTCGGAGACGGCGAGCGCCTCCTCCTGATCATGCGTGACATAGGCGACCGTGAGGTTGAGGCTCTGCTGCAGTTCGCGGATTTCCTCGCGCACGCGCCGGCGCAGCTTGGCGTCGAGGTTGGAGAGCGGCTCGTCGAACAGCAGCACCTGCGGCTCCAGCACCAGCGCGCGCGCGACGGCGACGCGCTGCTGCTGGCCGCCCGAGAGTTCGGAGGGCTAGCGCTGCTCGAAGCCCTTGAGGCCGACCAGAGCGAGCTTCTCCAGCGCCATCTCGCGCGCCTCCTCCTTGCCCAGGCCTTTGCACGGTCGGGCCGTAGGCGACGTTGTCGAGCACGTTCATGTGCGGGAACAGCGCGTAGGACTGGAACACCATGCTGACGTCGCGGTCGGCGGCCGAGAGCCGGGTGACGTCCTTGCCGCCGATCAGGATCTGGCCTTCGCTGGCGATCTCGAGCCCGGCGATCATGCGCAGCGTCGTGGTCTTGCCGCAGCCCGACGGGCCGAGCAGCGTCACCAGCTTGCCGGCCTCGATGGTGAAGCTGACATTGTCGACCGCCGTCACCGCGCCGTAGCGCTTGGTGACGTTGCGGAATTCGACGGAGGCGGGTCCGGCTTTCGCCATGCGTGCAGATCCTATCCGATGGCGGGCGGCAGGTGCCGGCGCGGTGACCGGCATGGCGACGCGGCGGCCGAGCCTGCGCTCGCCGACGACGAGCTGGATCAGCCCGATCGCCAGCAGCATGACGACGATCAGCACCGAGGAATAGGCGATGGCGAGGCCGAACTCGCCGGCCTCGACGCGGCCGACGATGTAGGCCGTCGCCAGGTTGTACTCGGCCGAGACGAGGAAGATCACGGCGCTGACCGCCGTCATGCCGCGCACGAAGCTGTAGACCAGCGCGGCGACGATCGCCGGGCGCAGCAGCGGCAGCACCACGCGCCGCAGCGTGGTGAAGCTGCGGGCGCGCAAGCGTCAGCGAGGCCTCGTCCAGGCTCTTGTCGATCTGCGACAGCGCCGGCGATGCCGGAGCGCACGCCGACCGGCATGTTGCGGAAGACGAAGCAGATGACCAGGATCAGCCCCGTGCCGGTGATCTCGATCGGCGGCACGTTGAAGGCGAGGATGTAGGCGACGCCGACCACCGTGCCGGGAATGGCGAAGCTCAGCATGGTCGCGAATTCGAAGCATGCCGCGCCCGGCGAAGTGCTGGCGCGTCAGCAGATAGGCGGTGAGCAGGCCGATCAGCGGCCGTCAGCGGCGCCGAGATCGCCGCGACCTTCACCGTGGTGAAGAAGGAATTCCAGGCGGCGCCGGCGAAGCGGATGCCGCTGGCTGAATCGATCGAGAAGCCGGTGAGATAATGCTCGCAGCGTCGGCGTGTAGTCGCGGCCCATGGCTTTGACGAAGCCGCCGACCAGGATGACGACGTAGATGACGAAGGTCAGCGCCACCCAGGGCACGATGACCAGAGCGGCCAGCCAGGCGACGCGGCGCGGCAGCGGCGTCGGCAGGCCGGAATCGCCCTTGCCGGTGACGGTCGTGTAGGATTTTCCGCCGAGCCAGCGCTGCTGCAGCCAGAAGGCGCCCAGCGTGAAGGCCAGCAGCACGATCGCCAGCACCGCCGCCCGCCCCTGATCATGGGCAGCGCCGACGACGGCGAAGAAGATCTTGGTCGAGAGCACCTCGAAATTGCCGCCGAGCACCAGCGGATTGCCGAAATCGGCCATGCTCTCGACGAAGCCGAGCAGGAAGGCGTTGGCGAGGCCCGGGCGCAGCAGCGGCCAGGTCACGGTGCGGAAGGTCGTGCCAGCGCCTGCGCGCCGAGCGTCTGGGACGCCTCCTCGAGGCTGGGCTGATGCCCTGCACGACGCCGATCAGCACCAGGAAGGCGATCGGCGTGAAGGCCAGCACCTGGGCGAGCAGGACGCCGGGCAGGCCGTAGATCCAGCGCGAGCGCGGCATGTCGAACCACTCGAAGAGCAGGTCGGAGAACAGGCCCGAGCGGCCGAACAGCAGGATCAGCGCCAGGCCGATGACGAAGGGCGGCGTGATGATCGGCAGCACGGTCAGCGCCCGCAGCACGCGCTTGCCCGGCATGCCGGTGCGCAGGATCAGCAGGGCGAAGGCGAGGCCGAGCAGGGTGGTGACGACGCCGCCGAGCACGGCCAGAAGCAGCGTGTTCCAGGCGACGCCGCAGCTGGTGCCGGCCGTCACGCAGCCGAGACCCCAGATCGAGGAATCGAAGAAGCGTTCGAAGAAAGCCGAGAGCGCCAGGCGGCCGTCGGCATCGACGAACGGCGCTTTTGAGGATGCGTGCTGACGGGGAAGAAGATGAACAGCCCGATCAGCAGCACGACGATGCCGATGGAGGAGGTGGTGAAGAGATCGCCACGGCAGATGCCGCGATAGGCCAGGCCGTGGCAGAGCAGCAGGAGCAGCGCGATGACGGTGAGAAAGGCGCCGAGCCCCATGCCGGGCTGGGCCGCGCCGGCCCCGCCGACCAGCGTGGCGAGCCAGGGCAGCCCCTGCCCTTTCAGCCCGATGGCAAAGCCCTGCGCGAAGAAGACGACCAGCCCGAGCAGGCCCGAGACGATCAGGGCGCGGGCGACGGAGCGCTCATCGCTGCGGAACAGTGCAGTGTCGCGACAAGCAGGGCTGCGCCGATCGGCAGCAGCCAGGGCGCCTGGCCCGAAAGCGCCAGAGCCAGGGCGCTGCCGGCCTTGCCGAAGGGATAGGAGGCGAGCCAGCCGAAGCTGCGCAGGCTCATCCCCTCGACCAGATACCAGGGCGCCAGCGCATAGCCGAGCCAGCCGAGAGCCAGCACCAGCCTGGTGGCGCCGCGCACCGAGCGCGTCATCGTCCAGCCCCCCTTGGCCTTGGCGCCGCCTCTACTTCGGCAGCGCCTTCACCTCGCGTGTCCCACTTCGTCAGCAGCCGCGTGCGCTCGGCCGAGGAGCCGTATTTGGCGAAGTCGTAGTCGATCAGCTTGATCTCGCTCGAGCTTGGGCGCCTGCGGCGGCGGCCGGCGTTCTTGTTCGACGGCACCTGATAGGACTTGGCCTGCGTCGCCGAGCGCCTGGGCCGCGGGGGTCAGCGCCCAGTCGTAGAACTTCTTGGCGTTGTCGAGGTTGCGCGCGCCCTTGATGATCGACATCGAGCCGATCTCGTAGCCGGTGCCTTCGCAGGGCGCGACGATCTTCACCGGGGCGCCATCGACCACCATCGTCACCGCGTCATGCATGAAGGTGATGCCGACCGTGGTCTCGCCGAGGCTCGTCGCCTTCGCCGGCGCGGCGCCGGACTTGGTGTACTGGTTGACGTTCTTGTGCAGCGCCTTGAGATAGTCGAAGGCCTTGTCCTCGCCCATCAGCTGCACGAGCGTCGCCAGCAGGGTGTAGGAGGTGCCCGACGAGTTGGGATCGGCGACCTGGACCTCGTCCTTGAAGCTCGGCCTTGAGCAGATCGGCCCAGCATTTCGGCTCGGCGGTCCTTGCGCGCTGCGAGCTGCTCGGTGTTGAAGCCGAAGCCGAGCGCGCCGGCGTAGATGCCGACGGTGCGGCCCTTGGACTGCTTCCACTGCTTGACCGCCCAGTCCTGCAGATCGGCATTGCGCGGGCGACTTGTAGGCTTCGCGTCAGCCCTTCCTCGGCGGCCTGCAGATGCGGATCGCCGGTGCCGCCCCACCAGATGTCGCCGCGCGGATTGGCGGCTTCCGCCTTGAGCTGGGCATAGATCTCGCCCGAGCTCTTGCGGGTCATCGACACCTTGATGCCGGTCTCCTTCTCGAAGGCGCTGGCCATGGGCCGGCACCATTCCTCCTGCACCGCGCAATACAGCACCAGCGCACCCTGCGCCTGGGCGGGAGCTGCGGAAAACGCCGTCACGGCGGCAAACAGGCTCGAGGCGAGCCAGGTTCGGGTCTGCATGATGTCCTCCCTGAAGACAGAACTTTTCGTTCTTGTGTCGTTGTCGCAAATGTCAGCCGGCAGCTCTGAAAGATCAATCCCGTGCTGGCTAACCGAAAGTCGATTTCACAGTCCTGACGTCTCGACGAACCCCATTCAGCCCGCTCTGAGAGACCCTTTGAGAGTGCGAGCCCTCATCCTCGGGGGGCGACGAAGTCGCGTCTCGAAGGATGGTCCAGCTGACACCTGAGCGTTCTGGAGCATCCTTCGAGACGCCATTCCAACGGAATGGCTCCTCAGGATGAGGGCTGAGGATATCCCAAACGGTCTCTGAGCGGTTCTAGACGATGCCGGTGATCTCCCGCAGCTGTTCCGCGAGAGCCGGTGTGCAGCACAGGATGGGATTGCCGGTGGCGATGCCTTGGCCGGCAAAGAAGTCATTGCTGACGGCGCCCGCCTCTCCCGCAATCACCAGACCCGCAGCCACGTCCCAGGCGTTGATGTGGAGTTCGGCATAGGCGTCGGTCCGGCCATTGGCGACATGGCAGAGGCCGAGCGCGCCCGATGCCGAGCGCTTGACCGAGGCGCCGGCAGCATAGCCGCGGCTGATCATGGCGACATAATTGGCTGCCGGGATCCGGGTCGACCAGCCCATCTCGATGCAGGAGCGGCCCATATCGGTCGTCGCCGCCACCTTGATCGCAGCGCCGTTGAGGGTGGCACCCTGGCCGCGCCTGCCGACATAGAGCTCGTCCAGCGCGGGTGCCGAGATGATCCCGATCTCGGGCACGCCGTGGAGCAGGAAGCCGATGGAGATGCACCAGTTGCGGTCGCCGCGGGCAAAATTGGCCGTGCCGTCGATCGGATCGATAATCCAGACCGCGTCAGCGCTGACGCCACCGCCCTCCTCGCCGATCACCGCATCGCCGGGGAACAGCACACTGAGGCGCTGGCGCAGGAAATCCTCGACCTTGCCATCGGCGACGGTGAGCCAGTCCTGCGCGCCTTTCATGGTGACGCCGAGGCTGTCGGAACGGTTGAAATAGTCCAGCGCCAGCCGGCTCGCCTCCGCCACGAGGCTGAGCACGACATGCTGGCGCAGATCGAGGTCCGTCGGGGTCATCAGAGTTCTCCGAGAGCGACTGCGACGGGCTTGCCGGTTTGCGCCGATTGCGTTGCCGCATCGGCCAGGATCTGGGCCTTCAGCCCATCCAGCCCAGAGGGTGTCGGTGCCTCGCCACCGGCACAGGCGGCGATGAAGGCATCGAGTTCGGCGCGGTAGGCGGCGGCATAACGCTCGAGGAAGAAGTTCTGCACGGGGTCGGCCCGGAAGCCGGCCTGCGTCGCGCTTTCCACCGTGGTCTCGTGGATATTGCCGGCGCGGAGCATGCCCTTGGAGCCATGCACCTCGATGCGCTGGTCATAGCCATAGCTGGCCCGGCGCGAATTGGAGATCTGGGCGATCTTGCCGCTGGCGGTCTTCATCAGCACGGCCGCCGTATCGACATCGCCGGCCGCGCCGATGGCGGGGTCGACCAGCGCCGAACCAACAGCGAAAACCTCGACCGGCTCTTCGCCGAGGAGGAAGCGCGCCATGTCGAAATCATGGATCATCATGTCGCGGAACAGCCCGCCCGAGCGCTTGACATAGTCGACCGGCGGCGGCGAGGGATCGCGCGAGATGACGCTGACGATCTCGATCGCCCCCGCCTCGCCGGAACGCAGGCGCTTTTCCAGCGCCGCGAAATTCGGGTCGAAGCGGCGGTTGAAGCCGATCATCAGCGGCTTGCGGCTCTGCCTGACGATGGCGAGGCAGCGGCGGATGCGCTCGGCATCGAGATCGACAGGCTTTTCGCAGAACACGGCCTTGCCCGCCGTCACCGCCTGCTCGATCAGATCGGCATGGGTGTCGGTGGGGGTGCAGATCAGCACCGCGTCGATGGTCGGATCGGCCAGAATGGCCTTGCTGTCGGCGACCTTCGCTCCCGCGCTGGCTGCGAGCGAGGCCGCGGCCTCCGGCGCTGCATCGGCCACGGCGACAAGCGTCGAATCCGGGCGCGCCGCAATGTTGAGGCCGTGAATACGGCCGATGCGTCCGGCCCCGAGCAATCCAAACCGCATGATATCCGTCTTTTCCTGTTGGTGAGGCCCGGCCGCGTCAATCATGCGCGCCGAGGATGGTCTGGTCGAAATCGATATTGGCGCCGGTCATCAGCCCCGATTCGGCGCTGGCAAGATAGGCCACGGCCTTGGCCACCTCACGCGGGTCGATCAGCCGGCCGAAGGGCTGCGCGGCCTGCGCCTCGTCCAGCCAGCCATCCTTGGCATCGTGCCGCAGCCGCATGATCGCATCCTCGCCCGGTGTCGCCATCCAGCCGATATTCAGGCCGTTGACGCGGATGCGGTGGGGCCGCAGCCCATAGGCGGCGTTGCGCGTCAGGGCCGCCAGCCCGGCCTTGGAGATGCTGTAGGCCGACAGGAAGGGTTGGCCGCCATGGGCCGACATCGACTGAATGTTGACGATCGCGCCCCTGATCTCGCGGCGGCGCATCAGTTCGGCAGCGCCCTGGATCAGGAAGAAGGGCGCTCGCAGATTGACCGCCATGATCCGCTCGTACAGTTCAGGGCTGGTGTCGAAGATGGTGCCGCGATCGGTATCGCCGGCCGCATTGACGAGGATGTCGAGCCGGCCGAAGGCTGCTTCCGCCGCCGGGACGATGCCCGCCACACTGGCCATGTCCGCGAGATCGGCAGCGTGGAACCGCACGTCGCAGCCCTGCGCCTGCAGCGAATCCGCCACGGCCTGGCCGCGCTCGCGGTTGCGCCCGGTCAGCAGCAGGCCGGCAGCGCCCCGCGCTGCGAACTCACGCGCAATCGCCTCGCCGAGGCCCTGGCTGCCCCCGGTGACGAGCGCGACCTGGCCTGCCAAACTCCGGCTGAACTCTTCCGTATGAGACACCGGACCGAGCACTCCCCACCAGGGATCTTGAAATGGGCGGATTGTTTTTTTCCGCTGATGGAATAAACATTCCGTCTTCCACCGGTTCAAGTCAAGGCCGCCCCGCTTCGGATTCCCATGGCAGATGAGCTGCAATCACCCGCGCGATCGCAGGATTTCGACAGCTTCGTCACGCTGTTGCGCCAGCGCCGTCCGACCCTGCCGAAGCGGCTGAAGCAGGTCGCCGACCACGCGCTCAGCCATTTCGACGACATGGCCTTCGGCTCGACAGCGCAGATTGCGGCGCGGGCCGGGGTTCAGGCCTCGACGCTGGTCCGATTCGCGCAGGCGCTGGACTATTCCGGTTTCAGCGAGCTGCAGGAGGTGTTCCGCTCGCGGCTGCGCCGGCAGGTCGTCGACCATCGTGAGCGCCTCGCGGCCCTGCGCAAACCCGGCACAGCCCAGGCCGGCGCGGTCGCGCTGCTCGAAGGTTTCGCGCATGCGAGCGAGGAATCGCTGGGCAGGCTGCGCACCGGCATCGCGCCCGCCGATCTCGAAGCCGCCGTGGCGCTGCTCGCCAGCGCGCAGACCATCGTCCTGGTCGGCGCCCGGCGCATGTTCCCGGTGGTGTCCTATCTCGCCTATGCCTTCGGCAAGCTCGGCATCCGCGCCGTGCTTGTCGATAATCTGGCGGGGCTTGGCCCCGAACAGGCGGCCATCGCCGGCAAGGGCGATGTCGTGCTCGCCGTCAGCTACGCTCCCTATGCCGCCATCACCGTCGAGATCGCCGCAGCGGCGCATCAGCGCGGCGTGCCGGTGCTGGCCCTGACCGACAGCGCGCTCAGCCCGCTCACCGAGAACTGCAAGCTGTGGCTGGAGATCGACGAGGCCGATTACGGCGCCTTCCGCTCCGTCGCCGCGACATTTGCCGTTGCCATGACGCTGGCGGTGGCGACGGCCGAGCGCATGCGCCTCTCTCCCGAATCCGATCGCTGACAAGGCGGACCGACCATGCCCAGCTCCTCCGCCCCGACGCTCGACGTCATCGCCATTGGCCGCTCTTCGGTCGATCTTTACGGCCAGCAGATCGGCGGGCGGCTCGAGGATATGGGCTCCTTCGTCAAGGCTGTCGGCGGCTGCCCCACCAACATCGCCATCGGCACGGCGCGGCTCGGGCTGAAATCGGCGGTCATCACCCGCGTCGGCGACGAGCAGATGGGGCGCTTCATCCTGGAGCAGCTGGCGCGCGAAGGCGTGGACACGGCCGGCGTGGTGACCGATCCGCGGCGGCTGACGGCGCTGGTGATCCTCGGCGTGCGCGACCAGACCACCTTCCCGCTGATCTTCTACCGCACCGATTGCGCCGATGCGGCGCTGCATGAGAGCGAGATCGACGAAGACTTCATCGCCTCTGCCAAGGCCATCGTCGTCACCGGCACGCATTTCGCCATGCCCGACGCCGCCGCCGCGCAGAAAAAGGCGATCCGCATCGCCAGGGCGCATGGCCGCAAGGTGGTCTTCGACGTCGATTACCGGCCCAATCTCTGGGGGCTGGCGGGGCATGCTGCGGGCGAGGAGCGCTATATCCGCTCCGATACCGTGACGCGGCACCTGCAGGACATCCTGCCCGATTGCGACCTGATCGTCGGGACGGAAGAGGAACTGCACGCGGCGGGCGGGTCGGAGGATACGCTGAAGGCGATCCGCACCATCCGCAGCCTCAGCGCCGCAACCATCGTCTGCAAGCGCGGGCCGATGGGATGCGTTGTGTTTCCCGGCGCCATCCCGGACTCGCTGGAGGATGGCATCAAGGGTCCCGGCTTCCCGGTCGAGGTCTATAACGTGCTGGGGGCCGGCGACGCCTTCATGTCCGGCTTCCTGCGCGGCTATTTGAGCGATGAACCGCTGGCGACCTGCTGCGCCTGGGCCAATGCCTGCGGCGCCTTTGCGGTCTCCCGCCTGCTCTGCTCGCCGGAGAGCCCGACCTTTCCGGAGCTGCAGTACTTCATCGCGCATGGCTCGCCGCATCGCGCCTTGCGGCAGGACCAGGAGATCAACCACATCCACTGGGCGACAACCCGCCGCCCGCAATCGCCGACCCTGATGGCGCTCGCCATCGACCACCGCTCGCAGCTCGAGGCCATGGCCGATGCGGCCGGCGCGCCACGCGCTCGTCTCGCCGCATTCAAGACGTTGGCTGTCGCCGCTGCGGCCGAGGTCGCCGCCGGGCGGCCGGGCTTTGGCATGCTGATCGACGGGACCCATGGGCGCGAGGCGTTGTTCCGCGCGGGCGACCATCGGTTTTGGGTGGCCCGCCCGCTGGAAGTCCCCGGCTCGCGCCCGCTGGCGCTGGAGACGGATGCGACCGGCTCGCTGGGCGCCACGCTGGCGGAGTGGCCGGTCGACCATGTCGCGAAATGCCTGTGCTTCTACCATCCCGACGATGCTGCTGAGCTGAAGGCGGCGCAGGAGGCCGTGCTGAAGCGCGTCGCCCTCGCCTGCCGGCAGGTCGGGCGGGAGTTGCTGGTCGAGATCATCGCCTCCCGCCATGGCGAGCTGAAGGACGAGACGACGGCGCAGATCATGACGCGGCTTTATCAGCTCGGCATCCGGCCGGATTGGTGGAAGCTGGAGGCGCAGCCCTCAGCAACGGCCTGGCAGGCCATCGATGCCGCGATCGCGGAAAACGACCCCTATTGCCGCGGCGTGCTGCTGCTCGGCCTCGATGCGCCGGAGGCCAGCGTGCTGCAATCCTTCCGCGATGCGGCGGCCGCGACAAGCGTCAAGGGCTTCGCCGTCGGCCGCACCATCTTCGGCGATGTCGCGCGCGACTGGCTTGAGAACAGAATCGACGACGCGACCGCAACGGCGCGCATGGCGCAGAATTTCGGGAAGCTCGTGGCTTCCTGGCAGGCACGCTGAGGAGCCCCGGAATGGCGACGATCAGGCTCACCATGGCGCAGGCGCTGGTCAAGGCGCTGGCGGCGCAGAAGACGGTGATTGCGGGAGAGACGGTGCCGCTGTTTGGCGGCGTCTGGGCGATTTTCGGCCATGGCAATGTCGCCGGGATGGGCGAGGCGCTGCATGGCGCAGCGCGAGGCGCTGCCGACCTTCCGCGCCCATAACGAGCAGGCGATGGCGCATGCGGCGATCGCCTTCGCCAAGGCCTCGCGCCGACGGCGGATGATGGCTGTGACGAGTTCGATCGGCCCCGGCGCGACCAACATGGTCACGGCTGCGGCGGTCGCGCATGTCAACCGGCTGCCGCTGCTCCTGCTGCCGGGCGATGTCTTCGCCGGGCGCCGGCCCGACCCGGTGCTGCAGCAGATCGAGGATTTCGGCGACGGCACGGTCTCGGCCAATGACTGCTTCCGCCCGGTCTCGCGCTATTTCGACCGGATGACCCGGCCCGAGCAGCTGATCCCGGCCTTTGCCCGCGCCATGGCCGTGCTGACCGACCCGGCCGAGTGCGGCCCGGTGACGCTTGGCGCTGTGCCAGGACGTGCAGGCGGAGGCCTGCGACTACCCGGAGGCGTTCTTCGCCGAGACGATCTGGACCCCGCGCCGCCAGCGGCCCGACGAGACCGAGCTGGCGCAGGCCGTGGCCCTGCTGAAGGCGGCGCAGAAGCCCTTCGTCGTGGTCGGCGGCGGCGTGCTCTATAGCGAGGCGGAGGCGGCGCTGGCCGATTTCTGCGCGGCCCATGGCCTTCCGGTGGGCGAGACGCAGGCCGGCAAGAGCGCCCTGCCGGTCGACCACCCGCTCAATCTCGGCGCCATCGGCGTCACCGGCACGCAGGCGGCCAATGCGCTGGCGAAGGAGGCCGACGTGGTGCTCGCCGTCGGCACGCGGCTGCAGGACTTCACCACCGGCTCCTGGGCGCTGTTCGCCAATCCGCAATGCCGGATCATCGGGCTGAACGTCCAGCCTTTCGATGCCGGCAAGCACGACGCCAGCCGCTCTGGTCTGCGATGCCCGCAGCCGGCCTTGCCGAACTCGACGCGGCGCTCGGCGGCTGGACAGCGCCCGCCGGTCTGGACGCAGCACGCCGCGCAGGCCAAGGCCGAGTGGACCCGCGTGGCCGCCCGCTACACCGATGCCGGCAACGCGCCGCTGCCCAGCGATGCGCAGGTCGATCGGCGCGGTGCAGCGCTGGAGCGAGCCCACGGATGTCGTGGTCTGCGCTGCCGGCGGGCTGCCGGGCGAACTGCACAAGCTCTGGCAGGCCGGCGCGCCCGGCGGCTACCACCTCGAATACGGCTTCTCCTGCATGGGCTACGAGATTGCCGGCGGGCTCGGCGTGAAGATGGCCGCGCCGCAGCGCGAGGTCGTCGTCATGGTCGGCGACGGCTCCTATCTGATGATGAACTCCGAGATCGCGACCTCGGTGATGCTCGGCCTGAAGCTCATCATCGTGGTGCTCGACAATCGCGGCTTCGGCTGCATCAACCGGCTGCAGCAGGCGACCGGCGGCGCGCCCTTCAACAACCTGCTGGCGGACGCGCGCCACGCGACGCTGCCGAGCATCGATTTCGCCGCCCATGCCGCCTCGCTCGGCGCCATCGCCTGCAAGGTCGAGCAGCCTGGCCGAACTGGAGAATGCGCGCTGCAGGACGCGCGCAGCCATGAGCGCACCAGCGTCGTCGTCATCGACACCGACCCTGCACTCTCGACCGATGCCGGCGGGCATTGGTGGGATGTCGCTGTGCCGGAAGTCTCGGACCGGGCCGCGGTCGCGCCAAGCCCGCCAACGCTATGAAGCCGCGCTGAAGGCGCGCGGCTGATCTTTGGAGAATGAGAGCATGACCATCCGCATCGGCGCCAACCCCATCGGCTGGTCGAATGACGACCTGCAGGAGCTCGGCGGCGCGACCCCGCTCGAGACCTGCCTGGCGGAGGCCCGCGAGGCGGGTTTCGAGGGCATGGAGCTCGGCCACAAGTTTCCGCGCGAGCCGCAGGCGCTGAAGGCGGCGCTGGCGCCATTCGGCATGGCCTGCATCTCCGGCTGGTATTCGGCCGAGCTTCTGCGCCGCGATGCGCGAGGCCGAGATGGTGGCGCTGCGGCCGCATCTCGACCTGCTCAAGGCGATGGGCTCGCAGCGTGCTGGTCTTTGCCGAGACCTCGAACGCCATCCATGGCGACCGCAGCAAGCCGCTGTCGCAGCGCCCGGTGATGGCGCCGGGCGACTGGGCCGAGTTCGGCCGGCGGATCACCGCAGGTGGCCGAGCAGACGCTGGCAGGAGGGCGTGCGGCTCGTCTACCACCATCACATGGGCACGATCGTCGAGAGCGAGGCCGATATCGACGCCTTCATGGCCGCGACCGGCGAGGCGGTGCATCTGCTGCTCGACACCGGCCATGCCACCTGGGGCGGCGCCGACCCGGCCGCGCTGGCGGCGCGCTACCGCGACCGCATCAGCCATGTCCACGCCAAGGATGTGCGCCGCGCGGTGATGGAGCAGGCCGGCCGCGAGGGCTGGAGCTTCCTCGACGCCGTGCTCGGCAAGGGCGATGCGCTCGGCGTCTACACCGTGCCGGGCGACGGCATGGTCGATTATCGCGGCGGTCTTCCGGGCCCTGCCCGGCTATTCCGGCTGGGTCGTGGTCGAGGCCGAGCAGGATCCGGAAAAGGCCAATCCGCTGGCCTATGCCAAGAAGGGCGTCGCCCATCTCCGTCACACCCTGAAGGAGGCCGGGCTCGTCTGAGCCTGGCAGCGCATCATGTCCAAGCTGCTCGTCAAACCCGCCGCGCCCGACCAGAACGGCCGGATCCACTGCGTCACCCCCGCCAGCGCCGGCTGGGACCATGTCGGCTTCGAGGTCTATCGCCTCGCCGACGGGCAGAGCCTGCAGCAGGAGACGGGCGGGCGCGAGATCTGCCTCGTCCTGCTGTCAGGCAAGGCCGTAGCCTCCGCCGCCGGCGAGGATTTCGGCGTGATCGGCGGGCGCAATTCGCCGTTCGAGCCTGATCCCTGGTCGCTTTACGTGCCCGGCGGAGCCTCCTGGACCGCTGACGGCGCAGGGGCCGTGCGAGCTGGCGATCTGCTCGGCGCCGGGGCGTCCTGGCCTGCCGGCGCGTGTGATCGCGCCCGCAGCGGTCGGCTGCCTGACACGCGGGCACGGGCACCAATACCCGCCATGTCCGCAACATCCTGCCGGAGACTGAGGCCGCCGAGAGCCTGCTCGTCGTCGAGGTCATCACGCCTTCGGGCTGCTGGTCGAGCTATCCGCCGCACAAGCATGACCGGGACGCGCTTGCCGGCCGAGTCGCTAGCTGGAGGAAACCTATTACCACCGGCTCTCGCCGCCGCAGGGCTTTGCGCTGCAGCGCGTCTATACCGATGACCGCTCGCTCGACGAGACGCTGTGCGCCGAGCGATGGCGACGTGGTGCTGGTGCCGCAGCGGCTATCACCCCGTCGCGCGCGCCGCATGGCTATGATCTCTATTATCTCAATGTGATGGCCGGGCCGCGGCGGGTCTGGCGCTTCGCCAACGACCCCGCCCATGAATGGATGATCCAGAGCTGACGCGACCCGCGTCAGGGCTTGGTCCCGCGCTGGCGCGCATCGTGCTCGTAAAGCTTCACCACCGCAGCGGAATCGCTCATCTCATGGCCGAGCGCGACATAAGCGGCGTAGCGCTCGACCGCCTGCTCGATCACCGCAAGATCGAGCCCAAGATCGCGTGAGAAGCTCTTCACCGCCTTGAGGTCCTTCAGCAGCTGCCTCGCATAGCTGGAGGGCGGCTCGAAGGCCCGCTTCTGCATCTGCGGATAGAGCCGCTGCAGCAGGCTGGAATCGGCATGGCCGCCAGCTAGGCATTGCGGCAGCAGGCTGGCATCGATCCCCGCCGCCTCGGCCAGCATCAGCGCCTCCGCCATGACGACATAGCCCGTGCCGACGATCGCCTGGTTGATCACCTTGGTGGTCTGGCCTGCGCCGACGGGCCCCATCAGCGTGACATTGGCTGCCATCTGCGCGAGCAAGGGCTGGGCCTGGGCGAAGTCTTTGTCCGAGCCACCGGCCATCACCGTCATCGCACCGGTCCGCGCCAGTTGCGGCCCGCCCGAGACCGGCGCATCCACCCAGCCCGCCCCTGTCATGGCCTTGAGCCTGGCGGCCACCTGGCGTGTCCCTTCCGGATCGGCTGTCGAGAGATCGATGATCAGCTGCGCCGTCTTGACTGCGGAAGCGACACCGTTTTCGCCGAAGATACAGGCCTCGACGGCTGCCATATGCAGGACGCAGAGCATCACCACATCGCTGCCCGCCGCGACCTCGGCCGGCGAAGCCGCCGGCCTGGCGCCAAAGGGGACGACCGTGTCGAGCCGCTCGGGCTCGAGATTCCAGACGGTGACGGCATAGCCGAGATCCAGCAGGCGGCGCGTCATCGCCTCGCCCATGATGCCGATGCCGATGAAGCCGATGCGGGGCTTTGTCACGTCCGGTCTCCCTCCTGCCTGCTACGCCGGCAAGGCTTGGCAGACGCGCCGATTGCGGGCGCGTCTGGCGTGTTGTCAGCCCCTCGGCATGCGAGGTGCGGGACCGATCACTGGCCGATCTTGATCTTCAGGAAATCGCCGACCGTGCCGTTCCAGGTGGTGACGCACTCGGCGCCGCAGCGGCTGGCGAAAGCCGGCAGGATCGCCTTGGTCAGCGCGTCCTTGCGCAGTGCCTCGTCCTCGGCCGTCACGGGAACCAGCTTCATCGCGGCCGGCGGCCCCTCGCTGCAGGCTTTGCCGGTGTTGCAGTCGAGGCCGGTCTGGGTCTCGGTCTTGGCCTGCTCGAAGATCGAGTCTTCCAGCTTGCGCAGCCCGGTGGTGAGGAACGCCTGCACCTTCGGGTCGAGGCCGTTCCACCACTTCAGATTGGCGAGCTGAGCCGACAGGCCGAAATTGATCGGCATCGGCGAGATGAACTTGGCCGCCTCGTGCCATTTGGAGCGATAGCCCGACAGCGCGCCGGTGATGGCGCAGTCGATCACGCCGCTGGCGAGCGCCGGCTGGACTTCGGCAAAGGCGAGATTGATCGGCGAACCGCCGATATGGCTGACGAAGGCCTGCTGCGAGGCGCCCGATGCGCGCACCTTGCGGCCCTTCAGGTCAGCGACCTTGGTGAAGGCATCGCGGCAGTAGATCACCTGCGCCTGATAGGTACCGAAGCCCAGGAGCTTGAGGCCATGCTTCTCCTCGAGGAACTTGGCGTAGGTCGGGCGGAAGACGTCGACGACCTTCTGCAACTCCTCGACCGAACCGACGAGGCCGACGAGATCGGTCGCCTCGTTCATCGGGACTTCGCCCGAATTGTAGTTCAGCACCGTGGTGGCGAATTGCAGCGTGCCGGCCGAGACCAGCCGGAAGATCTCGGCGCCCTTGAAGCCGAGTTCGGTGAACGGCTTGACCTGCACCTTGATGGCGCCGCCGGACTCCTTCGGCACGGTCTCGTTCCAGAACGGCGCCTCGCGGCTGGTATACATCGAGAGATTGCCGATGCTGCCGACGACATTGAAACTGGTCGGGGGCAGTCCTTGGGCGTTTGCGGCTCCGAAGAGCATCGTGCCGGCCAGGGCAGTCAACGAAATCAGGCGCTTCATGCGTCATCTCCTCGGGTTGTGATGGTCTGTCTCAACCGCCGGCCTTGGGGTTGAGGATGGTGGGCAGCCAGAGCGCCAGCTGCGGGAAAGCGATGAGAAGGGCGATCATCAGCAGCATCGCCGCCACAAACGGCAGCGCCCCGACGCAGAGATCGCCAAAATTGCCCTTGCCGCGGACGGACTGGACCACGAACAGGTTGAGCCCGACAGGGGGCGTGATCAGCGCCGCCTCCATCAAAATGACGAAGATGATGCCCCACCAGACCGGGCTGTAGCCGAGCGCGGTGATGACCGGCACCACGACGGGCGTGGTCGCGATCATCATCGACAGCGTCTCCATGAAGCAGCCGAGGATCAGGTAGAACACCACGATCGCGATCAGCATGCCGAGCGGCGGCCAGCCGAGCGCCAGGACAAGGTCGGTGATCGCCTTGACCAGCCCGATCGAGACCATGACGAAGTTGAGGAAGAACGCCGCCATCACGATCAGCATGACCATGCAGGTGGTCCGCACCGTGCCCTCGAAGGCGCGCACCAGCACCGGCAGGCTGAGCTGGCCATTGGCCGCGACAAGGCCGAGCGTCGCCATCAGCCCAAGCGCCGCCGCCTCGGTCGGCGTCGCGATGCCGGCATAGATCGACCCGACCACGACCAGGAACAGTCCGAGCGGCGGCATGAGATGCGGGAGGCCGGCGATACGCTGTCGCCAGAGATCGCTGTCATCGACCTTGGGGCCGGCCCATTCCGGCCGATAAAGCGCGAAGGCGAGCACCATCAGCGAGAACAGCCCCGCCAGCAGGAAGCCCGGAATAAAGCCGGCGGCATAAAGATCCGCCACCGAGGTGTCGGTCAGCACGGCATAGATGATCATGTTGATCGAGGGCGGGATCAGGATGCCGAGCGTGCCGCCGGCCGCGATCGAGCCGAGGAACAGCGGGCGGTTATAGCCGCCCTTGTCCATGTTCGGGATGGCGACCGTGCCGATGGTGGCCGCCGTCGCGACCGAGGAGCCGGAGGTCGCGGCGAAGATGGCGCTGGCGGCGATGTTGGTGTGGATCAGGCGGCCCGGCACCCGCGCGAACCAGGGCGAGAGCGCGCTGAACAGCCGCTCGCTCAAGCCGGAGCGATGCATCAGCTCGCCCATCATGATGAACATCGGGGCGGCGATCAGGATGAAGTCGTTCGAGGAGTTCCAGGCGAGTTCGCCGACAGCGCCCGTCATCGGGAAGAAGGCGTAATTGGCCTGCAGCACATAGGCCATCAGCGCCAATGCAGCCGCAACGGGGATGCTCAGCCCGACCAGCGCGACCAGCAGGAAGCCGGCTGTCCCGATCATGGCCGCTCTCCCGTCGCGACGGGCGGTGCCTCGACACCCGATTGCTCGATCTCCTCGGTGACCCGGAGCGAGCCGATCAGCGCGTCGAAGCCAGCCCGGTCCCGCTTCACCAGCCGGGCCATGGCCTGGATCGGGATGATGACGGCCATGCAGGCGAACCAGACGAGACCGACGCACCAGATGCCCTGCGGCAGGACCATCGGCACCTGCAGCAGCGAGACCGATTTGGCGTTGAGCGCCCAGGATTGCGCCAGCGTGCCATAGGCGAACCAGGCCAGCGCAACGGCGATCAGCGCCAGCGCCAGCGAGGCGGCGATATCGCAGACCACCCGAAGGCGCGCCGGCAGCACATCGAGCAGCATATCGACCCGGATATTGGCCTTTGACGAGACGGTGAAGGCGAGGCCGAGCCCGATGCAGGCCGCCAGCGCATAGCCCGAGATCTCGAAGCTTTCGACCATGCCGCGCTTGAACAGATAGCGGGTGATGACGTCGATGGTGATCAGCAGGCCGCAGCCGACAAGCACGATCGCGCCCGCGCACCAGGCGAGGATGCGCGAAATCCGCTGGGGCAAGGGCTCGTCCGGGAGAAGGCGGGTGGTTTCGCTCATGACCGATGGGCCATGCCAGTATCGGGCCAGCTGTCTGCAGCCGACCAGGATCGCCATGTCATACGCCGTTCCCCGCTGGCAGCTTTAGCGCCGCCGATTGTTCCACATCGAACCACGTCGGTTCTTCGCTGTCCAATGGGGAGTGGGGAAAACGCGCCGCTTTCGCCGTGATTGCGACGGCCCGGCAGGCGGACCGGGCGCCGATTGCAAACGTCTCGGCCTGCTCAGAAACCGTTTGAGACTGCGAGCCCTCATCCTGAGGAGCGCCGCAGGCGCGTCTCGAAGGATGGTCCAGCGGGACGCCGGAGCCTTCTGAAGCATCCTTCGAGACGCCATTCCCAACGGAATGGCTCCTCAGGATGAGGGCTGAGGATAGCTCAACGATCGCTCAGGCAGCAGCGTTGTCAGCCATCACTGGCGAACAGCCCAACGTAGAAACACAAGCGAAGCCCGCCCGATGCCATTTACAGCTGCCTATTTAGTTTCTACAACCCTGCCTTACCGTAACGGCACAAGCCGCATCTCTGGACCCTATGCATGTTTCTTGCCTGCTTTCAGAGCGCATTTACAAATCAACCTATCCAATTTCATTTAGCGTGTTCCACTTTCATTTCTGATTTGATTTGCTGGCTTCATGATATCTGCCTGTCTTCACCTCTGAGCCCTATCGCGCAGGCAGCCGCGCTTTTGCGGGCGCCGCTATGACCGCGCTTCGGATCGCCATTGTCGGCTTCGGCAAAATTGCGCAGGACCAGCATCGTCCCGCTCTGGACGCCGTGCATGGGCTGACTCTTGCGGCCGTGGCCAGCCCGGGGGCGGATGTCGCGGGCGTTCCCTGCTTTTCCTCGCTCGATGCGCTGCTCGCGTCCGATGTTGCTTTCGACGCGGTGGCGATCTGCACTCCGCCGCAAATTCGCAGCGCCCAGGCCAGTCTGGCATTGGCGGCAGGCAAGCATGTGCTGCTCGAAAAGCCCCCGGCCGCGTCGCTGTCGGAGCTGTCGGCCCTGACACTGCTCGCCCGCGACCGCGGCCTGAGCCTGTTCACCAGCTGGCATGCGCGGTTCGCTGCGGCGGTGGTACCGGCCAAGGCCATCCTCTGCCATCATCGCCCGCTCGCTGTACGGGTCGAATGGCGGGAGGATGTCAGGGTCTGGCATCCCGGGCAGGACTGGATCTTCGAGCCCGGCGGGCTCGGCGTCCTCGACCCCGGCATCAACGCCCTGTCGATCCTGACGCATATCCTGCCTCAGCCCTTGCTGATGCGGACTGCGACTTTGCAGGTGCCGGCCAATCGCGAGGCGCCCATCGCGGCCGAGCTGAGCCTGGCCGACAGCAACGGCCTGCCGGTCAAGGCCAGCTTCGACTTTCTGCATACGGGCCCGCAGCTCTGGACGATTTCGATCAAGACCCAGTCGGGAATGCTCGAGATTGGCGCAGGCGGCGCCACGCTCAGCCATGACGGCAAGGTGCTGATCGATGAGCCGGATGAGGAATATCGCGCGCTTTACAAGCGGTTTGCCGGGCTCGTCGCATCGGGTGCCAGCGAGGTCGATCCGGCGCCCCTGAACCTCGTTGCCGACGCATTTCCTGATGGGGCGGCAGCAGCGAGTCGAGGCTTTCTCATGGTGAGCGCCGATCACGCCGTCCTGGGTGCGATGCGCTGCGAGCTGGGCGAAGGCCCCGCCTATGACGCGGCGTCCGATACCGCCTACTGGTTCGACATTCTGGAGCAGAAGCTGTTCGAGGCGACGCTCTATGACGGTCACGTCACGCAGCAGAGCCTGCCGCTGATGGCCTCGGCGCTGGCTGCCGTCGACAACGATCGCCAGATCGTCGCGACCGAGAACGGGCTTTACGTGCGCTGGCGCAGTTCGGGCACGCTGACGCAGTTCTGCGCCATCGATGCCGACAAGCCGTCGATGCGCTCCAACGATGCCCGCGCTCATCCGAGCGGCGCGTTCTGGTTCAGCATGATGAGCAAATGCGCCAAGGCCGGCGCGGCCTCGATCTATGCGATGAGCGGCGGGCAGGTGAAGCTGCTGTTCAGCGGGCTGACGATCCCCAATTCGATCTGCTTTTCGGCGGATGGCCGCCAGGGCTTCTTCTCCGACACCGCGCTCAATGCGCTCTACCGCGTGCCGCTCGATTTCGGGACGGGCCTGCCGACCGATGCACCGGTCCGCCTGGCTCTGGCCGATGGCGGGGCGGGGCTCGATGGCGCGGCTGTCGATCAGGAGGGCCTGCTCTGGCTGGCGCGCTGGGGCGGTTCCCGTGTCGACGCCCTCACCGCGGAGGGCGAGCTTGTGCGCAGCCTGACCGTGCCGGCGCGTCAGCCAAGCTGCCCGCTCTTCGTCGGCCGCCGCTTCGACCGCCTGCTGGTGACGAGCGCTTTCGAAGGGCAGGACGAAGCCACCCGTGCCGCGGACACGCTGGGCGGCGCCACCTTCCTGCTTCCCGCGGGCGCCATCGGGCGCCCCGAACCTCGCGTCAGGCTGGAGGTCTAGCCCCCTTCGTGCCCGATCCTGCGCGCCAAGCCCCAAGCGCCACGTCCAAGAGCTGCAACAAGCGGCCTCGACCCGGAAACCCAAGGAGCCCAACGATGAAGACGTTCAAGACCCTGCTCTCGGCGCTCGCGCTCGGGGCCGTCGCCCTGGCCGGCCCGGCCTTCGCGCAGTCCAAGCCCACTGTCGGCATCGCCATGCCGACCAAGTCCTCGGCGCGCTGGATCGCCGACGGCGAGAACATCGTGAAAGTGCTGAAGGAGCGCGGCTACCAGACCGATCTCCAATATGCCGAAGACGACATTCCCAACCAGCTCTCGCAGATCGAGAACATGGTGACGAAGGGCGCGAAGGTGCTGGTCATCGCCGCCATCGACGGCACCACCCTGTCCGACATCCTGAAGCAGGCGGCGGCTGCCGGCACCAAGGTCATCGCCTATGACCGGCTGATCCGGAACTCAGCCAATGTCGATTTCTACGCCACCTTCGACAATTTCAAGGTCGGTGTTCAGCAGGCGGAGTCGGTGATCAAGGGCCTGGGCCTGCCCGAGGCGAAAGGCCCGTTCAACATCGAGCTGTTCGGCGGCTCGCCCGACGATAACAACGCCTATTTCTTCTATGATGGGGCCATGTCGGTGCTGAAGCCGCTGATCGACAGCAAGCAGCTCGTCGTGCGCAGCGGCCAGATCGGCATGGACAAGGTCTCGACCCTGCGCTGGGACGGCGCCGCCGCCCGGGCGGTCTCTATCCGACATCGCTGCTGCTCGGCGCCCTGCTGGCGCTGGGGTTGGTGCTGCTCAACCTCAAGAGCCGGACCCGGCAGCAGTCGCACGGCATTCCGGTGGAGCCGCAGGCGCTGTTCATCGGCAAGAACCTCGCCTTTGCCGGGGTGATCCTCTACGCCACCTACCTCATCGCCTCCTATCGCGGCCTGCCCAATGTGCTGGTGGTGATGGCGGTGCTGATCGCGCTCTATGGCTTCGTCACGACCCGCACCAGCATTGGCCGGCAGATCTATGCGGTCGGCGGCAATGCCCGCGCCGCCAAGCTGTCTGGCGTGCGGACGGAGTGGCTGACCTTCCTGACCTTCGTCAATATGGGGGTGCTGGCAGCTCTGGCCGGGCTGGTCTTCGCCGCGCGGCTCAACACGGCGACGCCCAAGGCCGGCCTCGGTTTCGAGCTCGATGTCATCGCCGCCTGCTTCATCGGCGGCGCCTCGGCCTATGGCGGCGTCGGGCGCGTCTCCGGCGCCGTCATCGGCGCGCTGATCATGGGTGTGATGAATAACGGCATGTCGATCCTGAGCATCGGGATCGACTACCAGCAGGTCATCAAAGGCCTGGTGCTGCTCGGCGCCGTCTGCCTCGACGTCTATAACCAGAAGCGCTGAAACAGGCGGTGTTCCTCAACGCATGGCGCTGTTCCGCTGGTCTTGCGGGACGGCGGCCACCGATCTTCAGCCGCTGGCCAGCGCTTCCACGGGTTTCGCCCGGACGGCGCAGAACTTGAATTCGGGGATCTTGCCTGTCGGATCGAGCGCCGGGTTGGTCAGCAGATTGGCCGCGGCCTCGGCATAGCAGAACGGCAGGAAGACCATATTCTCCGGCACATCGCGATCGGCCCTGACCTTCAGCGCGATCGCTCCGCGCCGGGTTTCGAGCTGTACGCGCCCACCCGGCGCAAGGCCGAGGCGACCGAGATCGCGCGGCGACATCAGCGCCATCGCCTCCGGTTCGAGCGTGTCCAGAACGCCGGCGCGGCGGGTCATCGAGCCCGTATGCCAATGCTCCAGAACCCGGCCCGTGGAGAGCACCATCGGGTATTCGGCATCGGGCAGTTCATCGGGCGGCGCGAAAGCGGCCGGCACGATGGTGGCGCGCCCGCTTTCGGTCGGGAAGCCCTGCGCGAAGATGATCTCATGGCCGGGTTCGTTGGGGCCGTCGACGGGATAGGTGACGGCGCCCTCGCGCTCCAGCCTCTCCCAGGTGATGTTGCGAAAGGACGGCATGACCTCGGCCATTTCGGTGAAGATCGCCGCCGGTCCCTCATAGTTCCAGTTGCAGCCCATGCGCCGGGCGACCTCCTGGATGATCCACCAATCCTGCCGCGCCTCGCCCGGGGGTCGCACCACCTGCCGCGCCATCTGCACGCGACGGTCGGTGTTGGTGAAGGTCCCCGACTTCTCGGCAAAGGCCGAAGCCGGGAGCACGACATCGGCATGGAAGGCAGTCTCGGTCAGGAACAGGTCCTGCACCACGAGATGCTCGAGCTTGGCGAGCGCGCCACGGGCATGGTTGAGGTCGGGGTCCGACATCGCCGGGTTTTCACCCTCGATATACATGCCGGAAATCGCGCCCTGGTGGATCGCGTCGAGGATCTCGACGACGGTGAGCCCCTTCGCCGGATCGAGCGACTGGCCCCAGAACTCTTCGAAAATCGCCCTGACCTCGGCCTTTTCGACCGCTTGATAATCGGGATAGACCATCGGGATCAGCCCGGCATCGGATGCGCCCTGGACGTTGTTCTGGCCGCGCAGCGGATGCAGGCCCGTGCCCTTCCGGCCGATCTGGCCGGTGATCATCGCGAGCGCGATCAGGCAGCGGGCATTGTCGGTGCCGTGGACATGCTGGCTGATGCCCATGCCCCAGAAGATGATGGCGGCGGGCGAGCGCGCATAGGCCCGCGCGACCTCCTTCAACGTCTCAGCGGGAACGCCGCAAACCTCCGCCATCGCCTCCGCCGGGAAGGCCGCAACACTATCCTTCAGGCGCTCAAAGCCTTCCGTGTAGCCGGCTATGTATTGCTCATCCGTCAGCCCCTCCGCGATGATGGTGTGGAGCATGGCATTCAGCATCGCGACATCGCTGCCGGGTTTGAAGGCGAGGTGCCGCCAGGCATGGCGCGTCAGGGACTGTCCGCGCGGGTCCATCACCACCAGCCGCGCGCCCTGTTTCGTGGCGTTCTTGATGAAGGTCGCCGCGACCGGGTGGTTCACCGTCGGATTGGCGCCGATGACGATGATCAGCTCGGCATCCAGCGCTGCCGCAAAGGGCGCGGTGACGGCACCGGAATTGACGCCCTCCATCAGCGCCGCGACCGAGGAGGCATGGCAAAGCCGGGTGCAATGGTCGACATTGTTGGAGCCGAACCCGGTGCGCACCAGCTTCTGGAACAGATAGGCCTCCTCATTGGAGCCCTTGGCGGAGCCAAAGCCCGCCAACGCCTTGCGGCCCTTGCTGTCGCGGATCCGGGCGAGCCCGCCGGCTGCGAGATCCAGCGCCTCATCCCACTCCGCTTCGCGAAAGTGTGTCCACGGGTTGGCAGGATCGACCTGATCGGCGGCATGCTTTGGCCGGCCGGGCAGCCGCACCAGCGGCTTGGTCAGCCGGTGCGGGTGGTGGATATAGTCGAAGCCGAAGCGGCCCTTGACGCAGAGCCGGTTGTGATTGGCCGGCCCGTCGCGGCCTTCGGCCAGCACAATGCGCTCCTTCGACACGCCATAGCTGATCTGGCAGCCGACCCCGCAATAGGGGCACAGCGAGTTCGACCCGGCGCTCGGGCCAGACGGTTCGTGTTTGCCCCGCGTCGAGCAAGGCGCTGGGCATCAGCGCGCCTGTCGGGCAGGCCTGGACGCATTCGCCACAGGCAACGCAGGTCGACTGGCCCATCGGATCGTCGAAATCGAAGACGATCTTGGCGCCGGCATTGCGATAGGCCATGCCGATCACGTCGTTGACCTGGACCTCGCGGCAGGCCCGCACGCACAGGCCGCACTGGATGCAGGCGTCGAGATTGACGTTCATCGCGGTGTGGCTGAGATCCGGCTGCCAGCGCTCGACGCTCGGAAAACGGCTGGTGGTGACGCCGGTCTTGTCGGCCCAGCCCCAGAAGGCCGAGGTCGGATCATGCGAGGTCGCGCGCTCGGGCTGGTCGGCCACCAGCAATTCCATGACCATCGCCTGGGCCGCCTTGGCGCGGTGGCTGGCGGTGTGGACCTTCATGCCAATGGCTGGCTTGCGCATGCAGGAGGCGGCGAGCACGCGCTCGCCCTCGATCTCGACCATGCAGGCCCGGCAATTGCCGTCGGCGCGGTAATCCGGAGCCGGCGAATAGCAGAGATGCGGGATTTCGGTGCCGCAGCGCTGCGCCACCTGCCAGATCGTCTCGCCGAACGCCGCCTCGACCCGCACGCCGTCGAGTTCGAAGCTGATGCCTTCTCCCGGAATGGCTGCACTCATGACTGGGCTCCTCCCGCCGCGAAGGCTTCGGGGAAGTAACGCAGGAGACTGGTCAGCGGGTTCGAGGCGGCCTGGCCAAGGCCGCAGATCGAGGCATCGCGCATCACCTGCGAAAGCTCGCCCAACAGAGCCTGGTCCCATGGCTGGCGCTGCATCAGCATCACCGCCTTTTGCGTGCCGATCCGGCACGGTGTGCATTGCCCGCAGCTTTCATCTTCAAAGAAGCGCATCAGGTTGAGCGCGGCGGCCGGCAGATCGTCGACCTCGGAGAGCACGATGACGGCGGCGGAGCCGATAAAGCAGCCATGCTTTTCCAGCGTGCCGAAATCGAGCGGAATATCATCCATGCTGGCCGGCACGATGCCGCCTGAAGCGCCGCCGGGGAGATAGGCACGGAAGCGATGGCCGGGCAGCATGCCACCACAGTACTCCTCGATCAGTTCGCGTACCGTGATGCCGGCCGGCGCCAGCTTGACGCCTGGCTGCTGGACGCGGCCCGACACGGAAAAGCTGCGCAGGCCGGTGCGACCATGCCGGCCATGGCTCGTCCACCATTGCGCGCCCTTCTCGACGATGTCCCGGATCCAGAACAGGGTCTCGACATTGTTGATCAGCGTCGGCTGCCCAAAAAGCCCGACCTGGAAGGGATAGGGCGGCTTGTGGCGCGGCAGGCCGCGCTTGCCCTCGATGCTCTCTAGCAGCGCCGATTCCTCGCCGCAGATATAGGCACCGGCGCCGCGGCGCAGATGGATGATCGGGCCATCAGGCGGGAGTTTGGCGATCTCGCGCAACAGGATTTCGCGCGACATCGGGTATTCGTCACGCAGGTAGATGTAGACCTCGCGCGCCTCGACGACATGAGCGCCGATCAGCATGCCCTCGAGGAAGCGATGCGGGTCGCTGTTGAGATAGAAGCGGTCCTTGAAGGTGCCGGGCTCGCCTTCATCGGCGTTCACAGCCATGAAGCGCGGGCCGGGCTCAGCCAGAACTGCGCGCCATTTCCGCCCGGCCGGAAACCCAGCTCCGCCAAGCCCGCGCAGCCCGGCATCATCGAGCTGGCCGAGCAGCGCCTCGACTGTGAGGGTCCCGCTACGCAAGCTTTCGAGCAGGGCATAGCCACCGGCGGCGCAATAGGCCTGATAGTCGATATAGGCGGGGATCTCGGTCTCGGTCTGGCCGGCAGCAATGGCCGCCTCGACCGTGGCAACCGTGGCATGGGCGATAAAGGTGTGGCCGACTTCTGCCACCGGCGCCTGATCGCACAGCCCGACGCACGGCGCCCGCACCACCCGTATTCCGGTTCCAGCACGCTGCTGCAGCGTGGCCAACAGGTCGTCAGCGCCTTGCATCGCACAGCTCAGGCTGTCGCAGACCCGGATGGTCAGCGGCGGCACCGGCGCGTCGCCCTCCTTCACAACATCGAAATGCGCATAGAAGGTCGCGGTCTCGAAGACTTCGGCGAAAGACAGCCGCATCCTGTCAGCCAGTGCCGCCAGATGGGCCGCCGAGATCTGGTGGTAGCGATCCTGGATCAGGTGCAGATGCTCGATCAGCAAATCGCGCCGCAGAGGTCGATCCGCCAGCAGCGCCTCGATCTCGCTTTGCGCCTGCGGGTCGATCTGGCGACCCTTCGGCGTCGGTCTGGCACGTCTCACGCCCAGCCCCGGATGCTGGACCGGCCGGGCTGTCAGGCCCAGCGTATCAGGCTCGCTCATCGCGACACGTCTCTCCCGCCGGCGGAGGCTCGCCCCGCCCATCAGCGCCGCTCTGCGTCGGCTTGTTTCAGCGGCAGGCTATCGCAATGCGGCGGCAGGCTCGACCCCTAATCGCGCAAACCGGGCAGAACGGGACATAGTTTCAGTCGCAGCGCGACATGATCATGCCGGTCTCGACCAGCTCGAACTCGCAATCGTCGACGAAGCGCAGCGTTCTGCCGTCGGCGAGCCTGTAGCTGGTCAGGCCAAGCCGGTCTTTCGAGACGACGACATCATGCACGACGCCGTTTTCATCCCGGCAGCGCTCGCGGTAGCGCTCCACCGCGGTTCGCTTTGGCTGCGAGAGGCCGGGAGCCTGCATCATCGCTGCACGCCTTGGGCATCGCGCACGACGACGCGCAGCCCCTGGCCTCTGGCTCTGCGAGCCGCTGCGGCCTCGGCGCTCTCGCGGCTGGCGGAGACATCCCAGAACGCCCCGCTGGAATCCTTGACGGCCCAGTTCGGGCCGAGGCGGCACACTTGCAACACACCCGACATGACGCCACTCCAACACCACACAACACTTCCGGCTGAACGTGTCGGGGCTGGAGCGGTTCCGTCAGGCGGTCCGCTGCCGGTAGCGCCGCCTTGTCTTGCGGCGCAACCAGATCAGCAGCCCGGTCAGCCACAGCCCGGTGAAGACGACAGAGGCGATCAGGTTGGCGCTCGATCCGAGGCTGGCGTGCCAATTGCCCTCATGCAGCGCGCGGGGCCAGTTCGTCGGCAGCGGCCGCAGGCCGGCGGGCTCCACCGCATAGGCGCGCAGGCGCTCCTGCTCGTAGGCTGTCGCGATCAGGCGGGGGCCGCGCCGGCGGATCGCGACGATTTCGTCTGGCGCATGCTGACGCAGCACCATCTCGAGCGCCTGGCGCAGGGGAACCGCCGGGCCCGACGCGGGCGGAACGGCGGCTGGCAGCCCGATGCCGAAGGCGATCGCCAGCCCGGTCAGCGGTACGAGCAGGCCCAGGGGCAGCGCGATCCAGGCCGCCGTGCCATGCCAGCCGCCGAGGCTGTTGCGGGGACGGGGCCAGCCCATGGCGAGGCCGAGGCCAAGCAGGCCGAGCATGGCGACCGTCGAGGCGATGACGATCCAGCTTTGGCCGAGCAGCAGGTGCTCATGCAGGCCGCGACTGGTGCGCAGCAGGTTCGACCAGGACCAGCCCTCGCCCGCGACCTCTCCCGATGCGAGATCGATCAGGACAGGGCCCAGCGCCAGCCGGTTGTCGTAGGAGCGCAGTGACAGGCTGGTGGCGCGTCCTGACGGGTCATGCCGATCCAGCAGCGCCATCATCTGCTCGCCGCTCAGGGGCTGGGCCAGCGGCCGCTTCTGCGCCAGCGGCTCGAAGGAGAGGATCAGGCCGGTGACGATGACGATGGCGAGCGGCAGCGCGAAGGCCAGCGCAAGCCAGCGATGCCATTGCAGGAGGCGGGCCTTCAGCGTCACGACGACATCCTTGCAGCAAAGCGGTTCCGTCTCGCTATAGACTGGAATCATTCTAATCTGCAAGCTCGACCTCGCAGAGGCATGGGCTCGCAGGCGTCTCTGCGACGGGCCGAGCAAGCAGGTCAGGATGCTTAACGGAAGCTCAAACGAAACAGGTGAAATGCCTTATCAGTCTATACCAAGCATTATGTGTATAAAAACTCCCAAACGTCAACTTCAATATGATTTAACGTAATAGACCCATGGATGATCGTGTCATTCACGGGATAACCCAATGTCTTCCCAAATCAATACGCAGGCCATTAGCCGCGACGTCGCTGGTGATACGCGTACTCATTATGCGAGACTTGCCAAACCGACACGGCCTGTCCTGCAAGCGCCCAGCTCGACGCTCATCGCATCCAGCGAAGTCAAGGCCTGCCCCATCGGGGTCGGGCGGCTGGCGGTTCCGATCCTCGCCCTGCCATCCCCCGATGCGGTGCCCTCCCCTGCGGAGCTGGCGCAGGCGGTGCCCGGGGCGCTGCTGAGCCTGTGCCGTGCTTCCCTCGCCCGGCCAGGCTCGCGCCATAGCCGGGCCAAGGCCGCCTTGGCCGCGCGCATTGCGCCTGCGCCGGCCCTGCGCATCAGCCCCAGCGCCTATCAGCTCGCGACATCGCAGCCCTCCGATCCCGAGACCCATGACGAGTTCTTTCGGATCAGGCGCTGCGACACCGCGCCCCCGGAGCGATTTCTGCTGGGGCTGTTCAACGCGCTGCAGGTGCTGCGCCGCGACCTCCAGGAGACCATGACCTCGCTCCCGGATTCCAGGCTTGCCGTACTGGCCGGGGCGCTGCAGGCGACGCTCGCGACCGCGCTCGGAGCCGAGGCTATCGCGCCGCTGCGCTGGACACGGCAGGAGGGCCAGGCGCCGCCCGACAATGCCGGGCTGCGCTGGATCAGGGGGCACCAGATCTTCGCCGTGCTCAGCCAGAGCATGATCTTTGCGCTGAACGGGATGGAGCACGGCGACCTCACCGGCGATGCGGCGGTTGTCGGGAAAGCGGCCGATCTGATGGCCGATCTGCTGGCTGCCAGCGCGGTCTCACTGGAGCTGACCGGGGATTTCTCCGACAGCTATTATCGCGAGGTGGTGCGGGTCGGCATGGAGAGTCCGTTCCTGCCGCGCGGCTTCAGCGGCCTGTTGTCGAATGACCACCGCCAGCTGGCGGCGCTGATGAAGCGTCTGCGCCCAACGATCGACCGGCTGCAGGCGCAGCAGCCGGAGAAGCATGCCCGCATCGTCGACAATCTCAGCGCCGTCTATGCCAGCCATAAGCATGTCTGCGCCCGGTTTGTCGGGGCGGAGCAATCGAGCCTGCTGATGGCCCGGCAATCAGGCCGCTCCGCCGTCGAGCAGATCGACAAGTTCAAGGCGATGCGGCTGCGCAGCTGGACCCCCGTCGAAGGCCGGAGCTGCCCTGTGCACCCCAAGGCGGAGCCGGGGACGTGATCAGCGCTGAACTGAGCACCACGCCGCTGATCGTCATCCGCTCGGTCAGCCGGGCGCGAGCGGCCTTGCCGGCCTATGGCGCTTTGCTGAGCGAGGAGGAGCAGGCGCAGGCCGGCCGGCTGCGGCAACCGGCAGACCGGGACCGGTTCATTCTGGGCCGGGGGCTGGCGCGCCGCCTGCTTGCGCAAGCGACGGGGCAGCCGGCACGCGCTCTCGCCTTCAGTCACAACAGCCATGGCAAGCCGCAGCTCTTGGGCGCCGAGCGGGTTGCGTTCAACATTTCCCATTCCGGCGATCTCGTCGCCATCGCGCTTGGTCGCGATTGCGAGCTCGGCATCGATGTCGAGCGGCACCGGCCGGATCTCGATGTCGGCGCGCTCGGGCGTTTCATCTTTACCGAGACGGAGATGGCAGCGGTGCAAAGCGGCGATGGCCGCGCCCGGATCGCTGGCTTCTTCCGTCAATGGGTGTTCAAGGAGGCTCTCGTCAAAGGTCTTGGAACAGGCCTCGCGCGTGATCCCAAACGTTTCCAGATCCGCATCGATGAGGGCGAGCCGGTCGCCGAATATATTGGCGGCGATGACGATGATGTCGGGAGTGGCTGGCGCTTGCGCACCCTTGCGGCACCCGCAGGCTATTCGGCCGCGCTCGCCATCCGCCCTCATGTTTAACAACTTGATCATGTCTGTTTCTGACGCAACGGCGTCTTTCTGTTTCATGGTTAACGTTTCATTTCCGACTCCGTCGCATTGATGAACCCGTCGCAGCTGGACCGGCCCTCGTCGGGAGCCCTGCGTTGGGAGCTGTCCAGCATGCGCAAGATCGGACTCATCGTGCTCACGGCTCTGACCGGCTGCACGTTTGGGCCGCAAATGCCGCGCCAGGGCACCCCGCCTCTGCCCGCTGCCTTCTCCGAAACCACGGGCAGCCTGGCCCGGCCGGTGGGCGCGGAACAGGCGCCGTGGTGGCGCGCCTTTCAGGATCCGACGCTCGACCAGATCCTCGAGACCGGCTTTGATGGCAATCTCGATATCCAGCAGGCGCAAGCGCGTCTGGCTGCGGCCGAAGCGGGCATTACCTCGGCTGGCGCGACGGGCTTCCCCGCTCTGACACTGGGCGCGGCCAGCACTGCGACCCGCGAAATCGGCGAGATGAAGCAGAAGCATGGCACGACCAAAACCACCGGATACCAGCTCTCGGCGAGCTGGCTGGTCGATCTGTTCGGCGAAGTCCGCTCGCAGATCGATTCCGCCGAGGCGGGGCGCGATGCGGCACGCGCCGGCATCGAGGTGGCGCGACTGGCTTTGACCTCGGCGCTGGCCACCAATTACGTCGAAGCGCGGTATCAGCAGGAGCTGGCAGCCATCACGGCCCGCACGGTCGCCTCGCGGCGCCGGACGCTGGCGCTGACCCAGGGCCTGCAGCGGGAAGGCGTTTCCTCAGGGCTGGATGTCTCGCGCACGGAAGAGGCGGTGCGCGCAGTCGAGGCCGAGCAACCGCTGCAGGAGGCCAATTTCCGCCGCGCTGCGCATCGCATGGCGACGCTGACCGGCCAGCCAGCCGCAACGCTGGTTCCGCTGCTCGACAAGGCGGCGTCGCAGCCGCAGCCCGCCTGGGCGGCGGAGGCCGGGGTGCCGGCCGATCTGCTGCGCAACCGTCCCGATATCCGGCGGGCCGAGCTCGAATATCTCGGCAGCCTTGCCGATATCGGCATCGCCTGGTCGCAGCTGTTTCCGTCGGTGACGCTTTCGGGCTCGATCGCGCCCTCCTACGTCAAGACCAACGCTGCGAGCGGCAATCTGACGACCTGGTCGTTCGGGCCGCAGCTGAAGCTGCCGATCTTCGATGGCGGACGGCTTTACGCCAATGTGAAGGTCGCCGTGGCGCGGGCGCAGGAGAAGGAGGCCGGCTGGCGCGCCTCGGTGCTGACAGCGGTCGAGGAGGTCGAGAATGCGCTGGTGACCTATCGCCGCGAGGCGGCGACGCTGACCCGCACCCAGGCGCGGTTGCGCGCGGCACAGCGCAGCGCCGACCTGTCGCGCTCGGCCTTCCGTGAGGGGCTGTCCTCGGTCTTCGAGATGCTGGATGCAGAGCGCCAGCTTTTCGAGGCGCAATCGGCACAGGCGCAGACGCGGCGGAACCTGGCCTTGCAGTATATCGCCCTGAATGTCGCAATGGGACGGGGGCTTTCGGGCCCCGGCGGCGCCAAACCGACCGCGCACTAAGCGCAGGCGCCTGGCCGGCGCACCTCAATTTGCAATCTTATGTCCAGACATGACTTTTGGTTAGCGTGAAATTTACCATGATGGCCGCAAGCTTGGGTTGACGATCACCCCTGGAGCTTGGTTGTGCCGATCCTGGCCGCAGCACTATCAGAAGGCTGGCTCTCCCCGGCGCTTGCGCCGGTCCGGGGCGTGAGCGGGTGCCGTCCGCGATGACGACGCTGATCGCCTGGCGCAACCTCGTGCATGATCCGGTCCGGTTCGCGGCAACGCTGATCGGCATCATCTTCTCGGTGGTGCTGATGGCGATCCAGGCCGGCATGTTGATGGGCTTTGCCGACACGACCACCGGGCTGGTCCGCCACTCCAGCGCCGACATCTGGCTGGTGCCGCGCGGCACCACCAATGTCGACCAATCCGCCATCCTGCCGCAGCGGACCTATTTTCAGGCGCTGAAGACGGACGGGGTGGCGCAGGTCAGCCGCCACATCGTGCGCTTCGTCAGCTGGCGCAGGCCGCAAGGCGGTTCGCAGCTGGTGATCGTGGTGGGTTTCGATCCCGCAGTCGGGCTGGCCGGTCCGTGGAATGTGGTGGAAGGCTCGGTCGCGGCGCTGTCGGCCCCCAACACGGTGATGATCGACCGGCTCTATGCCGCCAAGCTCGGCGTCAGTGCCATCGGCGATACCGTGGAGATCGCGGGGCGGCGCGCCGATCGATCGCCGGCTTCACGGAAGGCGTGCGCACCTTCACCCAGGCACCCTACATCTTCACCAGCTACAACAACGCGCTGCGCTACACCGACATGCTGGATGGCGATGCCAGCTACATGCTGGTGCGGGCCGAGCTCGGCACGGCGCTCGCCGCCGCTCGTCGCCCGGCTGCAGGCGGCCGCCCCCAATACCGATGTCATGACCACCGAGGCTTTCGCCGCCAAGACGCCGGAACTACTGGATCTTCACCACCGGCGCCGGCTCGGCGCTGATCCTCGGCGCGACGCTCGGGCGCGCTCGTCGGCATCGTGATCGTCGCCCAGACGCTCTACGCCGCGACGCTGGAGCGGATCGGCGAATATGCGACGCTCAGCGCCATTGGCGCGGGCAGCGCGCTATCTCAACGCCATCGTCATCAAGCAGGCGGTGATTTGCGGGGCAGCCGGCTATGCGATCGCTGCCGTGATTGCGCTGATCATCGCCGCAGCCGCGCGCACCTCTCCCGCCGCCATCCTGCTGACGCCTTCCGTGCTGGCGCTGCTGGCTGTGGCGGCGCTGCTGCATGTGCTGTCTCTCGGCCGTTGATCGCCATCCGCAAGCTGATGACCATCGATCCGACGAGCGTGTTCCGATGAGCGCGACCGACCGCACCGTCCGCGTCGAGGCGGCGCAGCTCTGGTATGGCAAGGCCGAGACCGGCACCCATGCCCTGCGGGGCGTCGATCTCGATCGCCAGCCCCGGCGAGGTGCTGATGATCCGCGGCCCCTCCGGCAGCGGCAAGACCACGCTGCTGCAGCTGATGGGCGCGCTGAAGACGCCCGACCAGGGCTCGGTCAGCATCTGCGGCGAAAGCACGTCGGGCTGTTCGGTCGGGGCCTTGCGCGATCTCAGGCTGCGGCGGATCGGTTTCGTCTTCCAGTTCTTCAACCTGTTCCCGACCCTGTCGGCCTGGGAAAACGTCGCGATCCCGCTCGATCTCCGGGGCACGCCACGGCGTGAATCCGAGCGCGCGGCAAGGGCCATGCTCGAGGAGGTCGGCCTGGGCGATCGTGCCGACTTCAAGCCGGGCCAGCTGTCGGGCGGCCAGCGCCAGCGGGTCGCGGTGGCGCGCGCCCTGATGAACGAGCCGGATGTCATCCTCGCCGACGAACCCACCGCCGCGCTCGACGGCGTCAATGGCGCGGTCGTCGTCGCGGCGCTGCGGCGGCTCGCCCATGAGAAGGGGCGCGTGGTCGTCATCGTCTCGCATGACCAGCGCCTGCACGATCAGGTCGACCGCGCGATCACCGTCGAGGACGGGCTGGTGGTCGCCTCGCATGCCTCATTGGCAGGCCCCCTGCCCAGTTGTGTTCCGGAGTTGAGTTGATGACGCCGCACCAGAAGGCATCGGCCAGTCTTGGCCTCGTGCTGATGCTGATCGCCAGCGCCTACACCCTGTTTCGCAGCGAGCCTTCGAGCGGCAGCGCCGGGTTTGCGCCGACCCAGAACGGCAAGCCCGGCCAGAATGCGCGGCGGCGGGTGGTGGCGGGGCTCGGCGTCGTCGAGCCCGGCTCCGGCACGGTTGATCTCGCGGCGCCGACACTGGGGGTGCTGGCTTCGGTCCGGGTCCGGGAAGGCGACCGCGTGCGCCGGGGCGATATCGTCGCGGAGATCGTCAATGACGACCTCAAGGCGCGGCTGGCGCAGGCGGAGGCGACATTGGCGATCAAGACGGCCCAGACACGGCTGATCGAGGATGGCCCGCGCGCCGAGGAAATCCGCAAGGCGGAGGCGCAACTGCGCGAGGAGGAGGGCAATATCAAGCTGCTCCAGGCCCAGTTCGACCGGCGCCAGCGCCTGGTCAAGGAGGGCGCCGTCTCCTCCGAAGCGTTGAACACCGCCAGCAACAGCCTGGCCACCGCGCGGGAGCGGCGCCACGCGGCGCAGAACAGCGTTGAAATCCTGCGACAGGGCGCCCGCCCCGAGGAGATCAACGCGGCGCGGGCCGAGGTGAAACTGGCGGAAAACCAGCTGGCGGAAGCGCGCGCAGCGCTCGCTAAATCCTATGTCCGCGCCAGCACGGATGGGGTGGTGCTGCGGCGCTACCGCGAACCCGGCGAGGCGATCTCGACGCAAAATATCGTGCCGGTCGTGCAGATTGCCGATCTGTCGCGGCTGGTCGTCCGCACGCAGATCGACGAAACCGACATTGCCGAGCTCAGCATCGGCCAAAGCGCTGAGATCTCCGCCGCTGCCCTGAACGGTCGCAAATTGAGCGGGCGGGTGGAGCGGATCAGCCCGCGTCTCGGCGCCAAGACGATCTCCTCCGACTCCCCCACCGAAAAGCGCGATGCGCGTGTGCTCGACGTGATGGTGGCGCTGCCGGACGGGACCAGCCTGCCGATCAATCTCCGGGTCGATGTTGTCATCGACCTCACCAGCCCGAGTGTGCCGGTGGCGCAACTGCGCGGGCCGCTGAGCGGAGCAGCGCCAGTGCGCCAGAAGCTCGCGGCCACCGTACCGGCCTGCGGTGCTGCCGGCTGCGAGGCACCCCGCGCCACGGTGGCCGCCACGCCCCCGGCGGCTGCCGGCCTGCGCATCCGGCAGAGCCTGCTGGTCGATTAGGCGGCGCTGGTCAGGCGCCGTCGAAGAGGGGCGCGAGCCTGGAGACGTTGTCGCGGTTCAGCACTGCGAAATGGTCGCAATCCAGCGGCGGATAGGCCAGCGGCTGTTCGCTCATCGCCTCCCAGAAGTCGCGGCGGCCATCCGGCGGCAGATCGCCCCGGCGCGCCAGCAGATAGATCATCGGCGTCGCGATCCTGGCCGGCACATACGCTTCCGACAGGCGCATATTATTGGCGACGATGGCGGTGACGCGCTTCTCCTGCTCGGGATCGATCGGCGCCGTCGAGCCGCTGCGCTCGCGCTCCAGTCGGACGATGCGGTGGGCGGTGTATTGCGCCATGTCGAGGCTCCAAGGCTCGCCCGCCGCCGATGTATCGAGCAGCACGAGCCGGTCCACCACCTCGCCCACGGCTTCGAGCCGGCGGCGTGATGTCGAAGGCGGCGAGCCCGCCGAAGGAATGGCCCATCAGCGCGTAGGGCCCGACAGGCTGCACAGCGCGGATCGCCCTGAGATACTCCTCCATCATCGCATCGACCGTCTCTGCCAGCGGTTCGCCCGCTTCCAGCCCGGATGCCTGCACGCCATAGACCGGGCGGCGGCCGGCCAGCGCCTCAGCCAGGCCGATATAGCCGAAGGAGGCGCCACCGACGGGATGGAAGCAGAAGACCGGCCGCCCCGGCCCTTCGCCGAGCTGGACGAGGGGCCCGCGCGCCTGCAGCGCTGTCCCTGAAGCGATCGCATCGGACAGGGCGCGGATGGTCTGGTGGCGATAGATCGCGGCGATGGGAAGCTCGACCCCGAGCTGCGCCTTGCAGGCCGCAGCCAGGCGCAGGGCCTGAAGGGAGTGCCCGCCGAGCCGGAAGAAATTATCGTCGATCCCGACCGGCTCGACCTGAAGCAGCGCGACCCAGATCGCGATCAGGGCCGCATCGCGCTCGTCGCGGGCCGGCGTATGGGGCCTGTCATCAGCTTGTCCCGGCTCGGGCTCCGGCAGCGCCTTGAGATCGAGCTTGCCGTTGACCGTCACCGGCAGGGACGGCAGCGGGATGAGCACTGACGGCACCATGTAATGCGGCAGGCGCGCCTCGATATGCTCGCGCCAACCGGCGATGGGCTGCGCGACATCGCCATTCTCCGGCACGGCATAGGCGATGATCGCAAGCTCGCCGCGACAGGGCCGCGTGATGGCTGCGGCGGAGCGGATGGCGGGGTGGCTACTGAGCGCGCCCGCCACCTCCTCCAGCTCGATGCGGAAGCCGCGGATCTTCACCTGCTGGTCGGCCCGCCCCAGAAAGTTGATGTCGCCCTGATGATCGATGCGGCCGAGATCGCCGGTGCGGTAGAGCCTGTCGCCCTGCTTGCCGAAGGGGTCCGGCAGGAAGCGCTCGGCCGTCTCCTCCGGCAGATCGAGATAGCCGATCGCGACGCTGGGCCCGCCAATATGGATCTCGCCCGACGACGCCCGGCGGCACCGGCTGCAAAGCATCGTCGAGCACCACCACGCGGTAGCTCGGCATGGCCCGGCCGATGGGCAAGGTCGCGCCGGTTTCCATGCCGGTATAGCGATGGGTGGTGGCGTCGATGCAGCTCTCCGTCGGGCCATAGGCATTGATGATTTCGGTGCGCGGCAGCGCGGCCTGGAGCTTGCGGGCCAGCGCCACCGGAAAGGCCTCGCCCCCCAGCATCAGCCGGCGCAGGGCCAGAGGCGGCGGCGGCGTCTCCAGCATGGCATCGAGGAAGGCCGGTCCGGAGTTGAGGTGGCTGATCGCCTCCCTCGCCATCAGCGACCAGAACTCTGCGCCCGTCATGGCGGCGATATCGCCCGCGACCACGACGGTCGCGCCGCTGAGCAGGGGCGTGACGAGCTGGCCGATAGAGACATCGAAGCTGACCGACAGCGTCGCCAGCACCCTGTCGCCGGGGCCGATGGGATCATGCGCCTGCCGGGCGACCGCCAGATTGGCAAGCGCGCCATGGCTGACCACGACGCCCTTGGGGCGCCCGGTCGAGCCGGAGGTGTGGATGATATAGGCGGGCGATCGCAGCGTCAGCGGGCCCAGCCTGTCGGCATCGCAGGGGTCATGGTGTTTGGCGGCGTGCCAGTCTCCGGCGTCTGCAAACAGGGCCGGCCATTGCCGCGGAGCGAGGTGCCCCGTCATCTTGTCGACCAGCACGACCGAGGGCTTCGCCTGCATCAGCACCGCGGCGATCCGCTCCGCCGGGTGAGCGGGGTCGATCGGCATATAGACGCCGCCGGCTTTCATGATGCCAAGCGCAGCGACGACCAGAGCCTCGGAACGGCCGAGCAGGACAGCCACCGGCCGGCCAGGCGCCACGCCCCAGGCAATCAGCGCATGGGCGAGCAGGTTGGCGCGGCGGTCCAGTTCGGCAAAGCTCAGGCTTACAGCGCCGAAGCTGACGGCCTCCTGCTCGGGCCGTTGCGCAACCTGCCGCGCAAACAAGGCGGGGATGGTGTCGAGCGCGGTGGGCAGCGCCTGCGGGTGGCTGGCGGCCAGCAGTTGCGCCCGCGTCGGCTCGTCGGTCAGCGCGATCCGGGTGATCGGGCGATCGGGTTCGGCCAGGGCGTTTGTCAGCAGAAGCCGCAACTGCTCCGCCATGGACGCGATGGTTTTCGGCAGGAACAGGTCGAGCGCATAGGTGATCGACGCCTCAAACCGGCCTTCCATTTCGTTCACCACCAGCGTCAGGTCGAATTTCGCGGCGCTTTCGGGCAGGGGCAGCGCCGTGGCGCGCAAGCCGCCGAACTCCATCTCCGCGGGCGGGGCGGCCTGATAGGCGATGACGCTCTGGAACAGCGGGTGGAGGCCCTGCCGGCGCATCGGCTTCACGCGCATCGACCACCTGTTCGAGCGGCAAGGCGGCATGGCCAAAGGCATCGAGCGCCCGGCCGCGCAGCCGCTCGACCAGTTCGCCGAAACCGGGACGGCCGGTGAGGTCGGCGCGCAGCGCGACCGTGTTGACGAAGAAGCCGATCAGCCCTTGCGTCTGCGCCTGGCTGCGATTGGCCATGGGCGCGCCGAGCACCACCTCATCCTGCCCCGACCAGCGCGCCATCAGCGCCGCCCATGCGGCCAGGAGCACGATGAACGGGCGTCGCCTGCCGAGCTTTGGCGAAGGCGACGATTTGGGCCGACAGCTCCGGCGGAAGCACGACGTTGCAGGAGGCGCCGGCATCGCTGCGCCGGGCGGGGCGCTGATGATCGAGCGGCAGGGTCAGTTGTTCGGGAGCGCCAGACAGCTCCTGCGTCCAGAAGGCGAGATGCGATGCGACCGCGTCCGGGCCGAGCTGGGCGCGCTGCCACAGCGCGTAATCGGCATAATGGGCAGGCAGCGGCGGCAGTGGCGAAGCTGCGCCCGATGCTGCCGCGCGGTAGAGCGCCGCGAGTTCGCTCTGCAGGATGCCAATCGACCAGCCATCCGAGACGATGTGGTGCAGCGTCACCAGCACGAGATGATCGTCTTCGCCCAGCGCGAGAACCCCAAGCCGCAGCAGCGGATCGCGGCTGAGATCGAAGGGCCGCAGCGCCTGCTGCCGGGCGCGCCTCAGCGCCTCGGCCGGGCCCTGCGCAGAGACATCCTCGAAACTGAAGCAGAGCTCGCCCTCTGGCAGCACGATTTGCTCCGGCTTGCCGTCACGCTCGATGAAGCGGGTGCGCAGGCTCTCATGCCGCGCGATCAAGGCGGCGGCAGCGGCGCTAAGGGCCTCGATATCGAGCGCACCGGTGAGGCGGAAGGCGATCGGGATGTTGTAGGCCGGGCTTGCCGGTTCGAGCTTGTGGAGGAACCAGAGGCGCTCCTGCTCGAAGGAAAGCGGGATAGGATCCGGGCGCGGCAGGCTGCCGAAGGCCGGGCCGCCGGTCGTCCCGGAAGCGGCGCCGGCCAACATCAGCGCGTCGATACGGGCTGCGAGATCGCCCAGGCTCGGAGCCTCGAAGATCATGCGGATCGGCAGTTCCAGCCCCATGGTCTCGCGCAGTTTCGAGGCGAGCTGCGTCGCCAGCAGGGAGTGGCCGCCGAGATCAAAGAAGTGGCTCGATGTGTCGATCGTGGCGAGGCCGAGCACGGCGGAAAAGCTCGCTGCCAGCAGCTTTTCGGTAGCGGTCCGTGGCGGCGCGCCGACGCGCGCCGTCAGCTCCGGCTCGGGCAAGGCGCGCTCGTCGAGCTTGCCGTGATGGGTCAGGGGCAGCGACGGCAGGGCGGTGATGGCGGCCGGCACCATATGGGCGGGCAGGTTGCGCTGCAGGAGCGCGCGGATATCGTCCAGATCCAGCTCGGCCTGCTGCGGCACGGTGTAGGCGAGCAGGCGCATCGCCCCTCTGGCATCGGGCCGTGCAATCACGGCGGCCTGGGCGATGCCGGGATGGCTGCGCAAAACCGCCTCGACCTCGCCCGGCTCGACCCGGAAGCCCCGGATTTTCACCTGGGCATCGCTGCGGCCGAGAAAGGCGAGTTCGCCATCCTCGCGCCAGAAGCCGCGATCACCGGTCCGGTAAAGCCGGCCGAAGACGGGGTGCATGATGAAGCGCTCGGCGGTCGGCTCGTCGAGGTTGAGATAGCCTTCCGCCAGCCCGGCGCCGCCAATGCAGAGCTCGCCCTCGGCTCCAATGCCGACCGGCTGCAGCGCAGCGTCCAGCACATGCACGCTGTAATTCGGCAGGGGCCGGCCGATGGGCAGGATGGGAGCCACCGCATCCTCCACTGCGCGATAGGAGGTGGCGTCGATGCAGGCCTCGGTCGGGCCGTACATGTTGTAGACGGGAATACGCAGCGTCTGCTGCAGGCGGGTGGCGAGCGCGCCCGATAGCGGCTCGCCGCCCAGCATCAGCTGCTTCAGCGCTGTTTGTGCCGGAGCATCGGGCAGCACCGTCTCGAAGAAGGAGGGCACGGAGTTCACGTGCGTCACCGCGTGGCGCTGCAGAAACTTCCAGAAGGACGCGCCCGAGACGCCGCGCAGATCATCGGCGATGACGATGCTGGCGCCGGCCAGAAGCGGCGTCAGCAATTGGCCAAGCGAGACATCGAAGCCAATCGAGATGGCGGCCAGCACCCGGTCGCCCGGTCCGAGCGGATCATGGGCGCGCCGGGCAAAAGCAAGGTTGACCAGCGCGCCATGCGAGACGGCGACGCCCTTGGGCCGGCCGGTCGAGCCGGAGGTGTAGATGATGTAGGCGCGGCTCGCAGAAGTGAGCGCAGGGGCCGTGATGGCAGCAGCGCGACCTGACAGCAGAGCCGCGTCAGTGGCCATGAGCAGCGTGGCGAGGCCTTTCGGCAGCAGGGCGCTGGTCTCGGTGCTGGCGATGACGAGGCCCGCACCGGCATCGGCGATCATCGCCTCGAGCCGATCCTGCGGATAGGCGGGATCGAGCGGGAGATAGACGCAGCCCGCCTTCAGCAGGCCGAGCAGGGCGACGACGCTGAGCGGCGAGCGCGGCAGGCAGACGCCGATGACATCGCCGCTTTGTGCGCCGCTCGACTGCAGTTGCGCAGCGATAGCCGTGGAAGCCGCATCCAACTCGGCATAGCTCAGCGCGGTGCCATCGGTGATGATCGCCAGCGCCTCCGGCTGGAGCGCAACCTGCCTTGCAAAGAGCGCTGGCAGCGTCTCGTCCGGCACGGGCATGACAGCGCCCTGGCTCCAGCCGGTGAGTTGCGTCCGCTCGTCCGGTGCCAGCCCATCGAGAGCGTTGAGCGGCAGCGCATGGTTGGATGCGAACGCCGCGAGGGTCTCGCTCAAGGCTGAGGCAAAGCGCTGAACCTCGATCTGTGACAGCACAGCGGGATCGAAGCGGCAGCCGATCGACAGCCCTGCCCGCTCTGGCGCCTCATCGACATAAAGCCCAAGCGGCGATGTCTCGCGCCGGCGCAGGGGTAGCGAGCGCACGGCCCGCCCGGCAATGCTCGGCCGCAGGTCGCGCGTCGCCGGCATCATTGTCACCGCCACGTCGAACAGGGCGCGGTCGGCCCGGTCGCCAAAGGCGCCATCGGCGGCGAGCTGCCGGCCCAGCGCATCGATCGGCAGGCGCTGATGCCGCAAATCCGCATCGAACCCTTCGGCCAGCGCCCGAACCGCGTGTTGAAGATCATCCTGCCCGGATAGCCGGCAGCGCACCGGGATCATCCCGGCCAGCATGCCGACCGCGTGGCGGCTGGAGAGATCGCGACGATGCAGCGCCATGCCGAGGGCGAAATCGTCGCGACGGTAGCGGCGCCCCAGCGTGATCGCGATGATGGCCAGAAGCGCGCGGTGCATCGTCGTGCCAGCCAGGGTCGCGGCGGCCTCGAATGCTGCCAGCTCCTGCCGGTCGAGCGTCAGGGTGATGTCATCGGGTTCCTCATCCGCCTGTTCAGCACCCGCCTCCAGCGGAGAGGGTCGCCCCGACAGGACCAGCCCGGGCAGCGGGGACAGGCGCGTGCGCCAATAGGCGAGATCGTCCTGATAACGCGGCGATGCCGCATAGGCCTCGTCATCCTCGACAAGAGGGCGGTAGCTGGAGCGTGGGATGGCAACCGCCTCGCCATCCGCCTCCTCGGCCTCGCCGCTCAGCGAACGATAGGCCCGCAGCCAGTAGAGCTGCGCCAAGCCAATCGAGACGCCGTCGGCAGCGAGGTGATGCGCCAGCATCAGCAGGCGCCATTGCGCCGGGCCCAGCCGGATCAGGTCGACCCGGAACAGCGGCTCCTCATCGAGCGCAAAGCCCTTGTCCTGCGCCGCGCGTAGATGCTCGCGCAGTGCCGTCTCCGGATCGGGGGCAGCGGCGAGATCGACCAGCGTGAAAGGCGGCGCGCCCGCCGGCTCGACCCATTGCAGCGGCTGGTCGCGCAGGACCCTGAGGCGCAGCCCGTCATGCCGGCCCATCATCAGGCGCACCGCCTGGCGGGCGAGATCGGCATCGATGTCGCTATCGAAGGCGACGAGGCAACCGACCTGATAGGCGGTGGGATCGTCGATCAGCCGGCAATCGAGCCAGACGCCACGCTGGGCATGGCTGAGCGCAAACAGGTCACGCGGCGCGGCAGTGGGCTTCTGCTGGATTGTCATGGCATGTCCGTCGGGGTCGCAAGGGCATGGCTCCGGCTGGCAGGGCCGAAGATCGCGGCAATGCGCAGCAGGAGCAGCGCCAGCCGAAGCGTGCTGGTGAGCAGGATTGCCATCACCAGCCCGCGCGCACCCAGCGCCTGGCTGAAGGCAAGGAGGGCTGCGAGCGGCGGCGTGGCAGCCATGGTGGCGATCTGGATGGCTGTCGGCAGGGCGATGTCGCCTCCGCCTCGCAAGCCTGCGAGCGCGGCATAGCTCAGCCCGTCCAGCATCAGCACCAGGGCGATGAAGGGCAGCAGCGCCGCCATCGCCAAGGCGAGCGCGGGATCGGCCGCGTAGGCCCCCGCTACAAAGTCGGGCGCGGCGAGCCAGAGCAGCGCCACCGGGGCGAGCATCAGCGCCAGCGTGGATAGGTCACGCCGCAGCCGCGCCAGCCGATCGACCGGCTGCGCTGCCGCGACCCGGACCGCAGCGGCGTCGCCCATCCCGGCGGCCAGCAGAAGAGCGGGCAGGCTGAGGATCCAGCAGGAGGCATAGGCGGCGAGCGGGACTGGGCCGAGCCAACCGGCGAAAACGGTAAGCCAGATGCCGAGCAGATGCATCAGCCCGGAGGTCCCGGCCGCGCTGAGGCCGAGCCTGAATTGCTGGGCCCGGTCCTGCGCCGCGATGGCGGGCGCAACCGGACCGGATGGCGGCTCGACCCGCAGCATCGTCAGCACGAGCGCTACGGCGAGGCCCAGCCGGACCAGCGCCGTCGCCAGCGCGGAACCGATTGCGCCGAGCGCCGGCAGGCCCAGCGCCCCGCCGATCAGCAGCGCGTTCAGGCCGATATTGAGGAGGTTGGCGAGCAGCATCCAGCGCGCCACCAGCCCGGCCCGGCCGATGGCCTCGAGATGCACGGCACAGGCCAGCGCCACCAGCCCCGCCGGGAGGCCGAGCCCCGCGATCAGGATCACCGGCGCGGCGGCTGCAACCAGTGCCGGCTCCTGCCCGCTTGCCCGGAGGAGAGCCGGTGCAGCCCAGGCGCAAAGCAATGCGAGGCCTGCCATGACCGCAGCGCAGCCCAGCGCGCGCCGCCAGATGGCGAGACGTCTTGCGCTGGCAGAGGGTGCACGCGCAGCCGCGAACAGCACGAGGGCCGAGAGCATGAAGGCGCCAAAGATGTCGCCCAGCCTCCCGAATGTGCCCTCGCTCAGCGTCGAGACGGCCAGTTGCTGAGCGCTGAAGCGCGCGAGCATGATGGCGTCGACCAGGACCATGGCGGCAAGCCCGGCCCTGGACAGCACCATCGGCGTGGCGAGGCGCAGCAGCGACGGCTCCTGCGCAGCCTTGCCCGGAGAGGCCGGCACGACGCCAGCCTTCTCACGCGGCAAGGTCGGCCTGCGCCGGATTGGCCGGTTCGGACGCCGTGCCGGGCGCTGCCGCAAAGCCGCGGGCGACGACATCGACCACGCCGGAGACGGTGCCGGCCTGGATCATCTGCATCACCGAGACCGGGCGGCCGATTGTCTGTTCGAGCGCCTCGGCGAGTTCGACCGCCATCAGCGAGTCCAGCCCCAGCTCCGAGAGCGCGCGATCCGGCTCCACCTGCGAAGGCGGCGAGCCGACGACGCGGCGCGACATTGTCGGTGACGCAGGCGAGGATCGCGGCGCGCCGCTCCTCCGAGCCCATCGCCTGCAGCGCATCGGCCATCGAGCCGGCATTCTGCACCATCATCGCCATGCCTTCCGGGATCAGGCTGGAGAAGCGCGGGGTGCGGGCGCCGGGCAGGCTCTGGCCGAGGCGCATCAGGTTGAACTGCGCAGCCGAGACGACACCCGCCCCTGCCGCCATCAGGCGACCGAGCTCGGCCAGGATGACGCGGGTGGGCGTCGCCTCCATGCCGGCGCGCTGCTCCAGCATGCTCTCGACCTGCGCGTTGCGGGTGAGGAAGCCGGCATCCTTGATCGCGCCCCAGCCGACAGCGAGCGCCGGCAGCCCCTCGGCCCGCCGCAGCTCGGCCAGCGCATTGAGGAAGCTGTTGGCGGCGACATAGACCGCCTGACCGGGATTGCCGACGACCGCAGCCGAGGAGGAATACATCACGAAGTGATCGAGCTCGTCCTGCAGCGTCGCCGCGATGCAGCGTCCAGGCCCCCAGCATTTTTGCGGACATGACATTGTGCATCAGCGCGCGATCGACCTTGATCAGCGGCGCATCCTCGATCAGTGCCGCCGAATGGATGACGCCGCGCAGAGGCGGCATGGAGGCGCGCACCTGCTGGAGCACGGCCTCGAGGGCTGCGGCATCGGACACATCGACGGCGAAGGCGCGCGGCGAAGCACCGGCCGCGCGCATGCGGGCCAGTCCGGCCTGAGCCTCCTCCGTGGTGTCGCCGCGCCGGCCCAGCAGGGCGAGCGAGCGGGCGCCCTGCGCCACCAGCCATTCGGCGGTGGCGAGGCCGACACCGCTCAGGCCGCCAGTGACGAGATAGGTGGCGTCAGTGCGGATCATGCCCGCGCCGCTTGCCACCACCGCCAGGCTGTCATGCGGCTCGGCATCGAGGCTGATCACCAGCTTGCCGATATGGCGGGCCTGCTGCATGGCGCGGAAGGCCTCCGACGCGCGCGAGATCGGCGTGATGTGGTGCGGCAGCGGGCTTCAGCGTCGCCGCTTTCCATGGCAGCGACGACGCTGGCGAACATGCGCTTGCGCCAGCTCCGGCCGCTCGACCAGCAGCGTATCGGCATCGATTCCGAAATAGCTGAGGTTCTGGCGGAACGGCCGCAGGCCGATGCGGCTGTTGGCGTAAAGGTCGCGCTTGCCGATTTCGAGGAAGCGGCCGAAGGGCTTCAGCACCTCCAGGCCCTTCGCGATCGCCTCGCCGGCGAGCGAATTCAGTACGACGTCGACACCCTTGCCGCCGGTCAGCCGCATGATGTCGTCGGCGAATTTCGAGCGAGCGCGAGCTCAGCACATGGTCGGCGCCCATGGTCCGGACCAGCCTTCTGCTTGTCGGCCGAGCCGGCGCTGGCGAAGACCACCGCGCCCTTCAGCTTAGCGATCTGCAGGGCGGCGAGGCCGACACCGCCCGCCGCGCCATGGATCAGCACGGTCTTCGCCGGGCTCCAGCCGCGCCAGATGGTCCAGCGCATACCAGGCGGTGACGAAGGCTGTCGGGAATGGTCGCCGCCTCGGAGAAGCTGATGCGTCGGGCAGGGATCAGCCCGGCGCAGTCGGCGCTTGGTGGTGACGTGGCTGGCGAAGCAGGAGGAGGCGAAGGCGATGACCCGGTCTCCGACGGCTTGAGCCGCGAGACGCCCGTGCCGACGCGCACCACCTCACCGGCGCATTCCATGCCGATGGTCGGACCGGAGAAGCCTTTTTCCACCGCCTCCTCCGGCAGCATGCCCATGGCTCCAGAGCACGTCGCGGAAGTTCAGGCCGGCGGCCCGGACGCGGATCTCGACCTCGCCCTCTGCAGGGACGCGTCGCTCGATCTCGCGCAGATGCAGCGAGGCGACGCCGCCTGCCGGCAGGAAATCGAGCCGGAACGGCCGTGCCTCGGCGCGCGGCCCGCGCGTCGGCAGGAAGCGCGCAAGCCGCGTCTGCTCGGCGATGGAGGATTCGCGGGTGCGATGGACATAGCGACGGCCATCGACCAGCAGGGTCTCCGTCTCGTCGTCGCGGCAGAGCAGCGCCTGCGCCAGGGTCTCGCCGGACGCGCTGTCATCGGGTTCGGCATGCAGGTCGATCAAGCGGCAGCCGATCGCGACCTGTTCATTGGCGATGACGCGGGTGACACCGGCGACGGTTGCCTGGAACGGATCGCAGGGAGCGGCCCCTGCCGGCGTGGCGAAGGCACCGCGGGTGACGATGGTCAGCGTCGCCTGCGCAACCGGAGCCGCGTCATCGACCGGGCGCAGTTCGATGGCGCGGGCGAGCTGGATCGCGCTGAGGCAGCGCACATCCTGCCGCTCCAGAATGGTGGCGGCATCGCCGGCCCGGTCCGCAAATCCAGCGAGATGCACGAACTCCACCGCCTGCGGCTCAGCCGCCACAATGGCGGCGATATCGTCATCGCTGGCGTCAGGCGTCAGCGTATGGAGCGAGACGCTGGAGCCCGATGCGCGCAGAGCCTCGGTCAGACCGGTGATCAGGCGGCAACCGCGCTCGGCCGGCCCGACAACCAGGGCACGGTGGCCAGCCAGGGTGGGCGCCATCGCCGACTCGGCAACAACAGGAAGCGCAGGACGGCGCAGCAGCAGCACCGCATGGGGCGCCTGATCAGCCGCAGTGAGAGGCACTTCCGTTTCCAGACCCGCCGCCGCGAAAGCTGCTGCGATTGCCTTGGGAGCTGGGACAGGCCACGCCGGATCCAGCAGCGTGGCGAGACGGCCCGGCTGCTGCACAACCAGCACCGCGATACCACCGGGCGCCAGCAGGGCGACGAGAGCATCGGCCGCGACTTCACCTGTGACGATGGCGATATCGAACCCGCTCTCGTCCAGCGTTTCGGCCCTGGCGACCTTGCCGCGCCAGAAATGGAAGCCGGCAAAGCGATTGCCCGCTCGGGCGACGGCCTGTTCGGATGCGTCGGTGAAGAGATAGTCGCTTCGCGCTGGCGGCAGCACCGGCAGGACAGCCGCGGTCAGGCCACCTGTCGCACCAGACAGCTCCAGCACGCGGATGGCGCGGCCGGCCGGCCAGCGCTCGATCAGCGCCCGAACCGCTTCGGCTGCGAGCCGGTTGGCGGCCATGCGGGTCGGCGCGGTGTCCTCCAGCGCATCGGCCATGGCGATGGCCGGCATCTCGCCGCCCGCAAGCCACGCGGGCAAGGCCTGGCCGGCGCGGCCGAGCGCTACGAGTTCGGCGGCATAGGCGGGGTGCGCCAGCATCAGCTCGCGCCGCAGCGCTTCCGGATCGGGCAGCGTCACATCCTTGACCCAGGCAAAGGCTGTGGGTTGGCTCAGTTCGCCGCGCTGGAGAAAACCATCCGCGACGAGGAGGTCGATAAGGGGCTGGAGCCGCGTGGCCGGTTCGGCTGCGCCTGCGCCAATGCGGCGATGGTGAAGGGACGCTCGGACGGAACCAGGCTGCGGATCGCTTGCGCCGCATAGGCTGCCACGAGAGCATCGAGGCCGGGCCTGACCGTCTCGGCAAAGTCTGCACTGCCTGCAGCGGCCGCGATTTCGCCGAGCCGGGGCTGCAGGCTCGCGGCGATCTCCGCCAGTGACGGAAGGGCGAGCGGCTTGAGCGGCGAGGCGCGCCAGGCGGGATCGGGCCGCCAATCCTCGGTCAGGATCGGCAAGGTGGACGCCTTGAACTCGACCTTCTGGAAGCGCCCCTCCTCGAGCAGGAGCACGACCTCCCCTGCAGCATCGGTGACGATGAAGTCCGCGACGCCTGTGCGAGCGTTTTCATGCAGCAGTCGGACATGGCAGAAGAGCCGGGCCGGCAATGGTGCGAAGCTGCGAATGCGGCCGACCTGCACCGGGATGGTGGCGCAATCGCGCGGATCGTTCTGGCCGATCAGCGAGATCAGCAATTGCAGGCAGCAATCCAGCAGGGCGGGATGGCTGCGATAATCCGCCAGATCCGCCTCCGGCAGCGCGATCTCGCCCAGCGCGACGCGTTCGGTAGCGTCCGGCTGCGACAGGGCGATTGAGACGACGCCCTGGAAATGCGGTCCATAGACCAGGCCACGGCGCGTGCAGCCCTGATAATGGCTGTCATGGTCGATCAGCACCGGCAGCCCGGCGCGCAAGGCCGGGATGTTCAGGGGCTGCGGCTGGTCGAGCTTGTCTGGGCGCGTAACCCGGCCGCGCGAATGCTCGGTCCAGTTCGGCGCCTCGCTATCGGGGCGCGAGCGGATGCGCAGCGTCCCGTCGGCGGCATCCATCGCGACCTGGACGATAGGCTCGGCGCCCTCGCCCAGCACGAGCGGCTTCAGGATTTCGAAGGCGCCGATATCCACGACCCCGTCTTCGCCGGAGAGCGCCGCCTGCAGCGATAATTCAATATAGCCGGCGGCCGGGAAGATGGCGGAGCCCTGCACGACATGGTCCAGCAGATAACCGTGCAGCGCGTCCTGGATCGTATTGGTCCAGACCCCGTCGACGCCCGGCGCGCGCACGCCGAGCAGGCGATGGTCGCGTTGCGTCGGGTTGAAGGCGTCAGGCACCTCCCAGCCGCCGCGCCAATGGGCGCTGCGGTTCCAGGCATAGGGCGGCAGCTTCGGCGGATGGGTCGGGCGCTGATAGAGCGCACCAAAATCACCGCCACCAGCCGCGTAGATGGCGCAGATTGCCGTCTGCAGGGTTTCGCGCTCCGGAGCGGGCTTCGCCTCCGTCGGCCGGCGCAGACTCGTCAGCGCGGCGACACCCGGCCGTTCATTGGCCTTGGCCACCTGGACGATATAGTCGCGCAGCACCGGATGCGGGCCGATCTCGACGATGATGTCGACGGCATGCTCGGTGATCGCCTTGCGGGCCGCAGCCTCGAAAAGCACGGGCGCGCGGATATTGCGCCACCAATAATCGGCATCGAGTTCCGCGCCGCCCAGCACGTCACCGGCGACCGTGGAGATGAAGGGGATCGCGCCGTCGACAGGTGCCAGCGCGCCAAGCTCTTCGCGCAGGGGTGCCTCGATGGCGTCCATGGCGGCGGTGTGGAAGGCGTAGTTCAGCGGCAGCATGCGGGCGAAGCGGCCCTCATCCGTCAGCTGGTCGCAGAGCGCCTGCAGCGCCTCGACATCGCCGGCCACCGTCACCGCCTTGGGCGCATTGACGGCGGCGATTTCCAGCCAGGCGGCATTGCCCTCCAGCAGGCTGCGCGCCTCGTCCGGGCCGATCGACAGCGCCGCCATGCGGCCGCGCCCGGCCGTCAAGGCCTGTAGCCGGCTGCGCTGGAAGATCACCAGCGTCGCCTGCTCGCGGCTCAGGGCGCCGGCGAGATGCGCGGCAGCGACCTCACCGACGCTATGGCCGAAGGTCACATCCGGCTTGATCCCGGCGGCGCGCAGCACGGCACAAAGCGCGACCTGCTGGGCGAAGAGCAGAGGCTGGGCGATCTCGGTCAGCGCGATCGGCACATCAGCTTGCGGGCGCGCCATCATCTCGATCAGCGACCAGCCGGCCAGCGGCTGGAAGATCGCGTCGATGGCCGCGAGTTCGTCGCGATAAATGCGCGCTGCAGGCCAGAAGCTCACGGCCCATGCCCCACCATTGCGGGCCATTGCCGGAGAAGCAGAAGGCGACGCGGCCGGTCCCCGCAGCGCGCGCCCGGGCCAGGCCGGGCACGCTCTCGCCCGCCCGGACATGCTCAAGACGCTTCGCGGCTTCGGCCGCCGTCGACGGCGTTGATGACGAGCCTGTGCTGGTGCCGTGCCCGTCGCAAAGCCGCCGCCGCGCAGTAATCGCGGAACTGGGCGGAGGGCAGATCCTGCAGCGCCACAAGGTTGAGATCGACCGCGCGGTCGAGCGATTCCGGCGACTGGGCGGAGAGCACGAGGAGATCGCCCCAGCCCTCCCCTGCCGCTTCCTCCATGGGCCTCGGCTGTGGCGCGGCCTCTGGCGAACGCGGCTTGTACTCCTGCAGCACGACATGGGCATTGGTGCCGCCGAAGCCGAAGGAGTTGATGCCGAAGATCAGCGGCTCGTCGCCACGCGGCAGCGGCTGCGTCACATCAACAACGCTGAGCCGGCCGGCCTCGAAATCGATCTTGGGATTAGGCGTGTTGAAGTGGAGATTGCCGGGGATCTGGCCGTGACGCAGCGCGAGCAGGACCTTGGTCAGCCCCGCCATGCCGGCGCCGGATTCGAGATGGCCGATATTGGATTTGATCGAGCCGATGCGGCAGACCGAGCCATCCGTGCGCGGCTCGCCCAGGACCCGGCTGATGGCCCCGCATTCGATCGGATCGCCGGCTGCCGTGCCGGTGCCATGCGCCTCGACATAATAGACATCGTCAGGAGCGATGCCGCATTCCGTGTAGATCTGGCGCAGCAAAGCCTCCTGCGCCTCGCCGCTCGGGAGCGCCATGCCCATGGTGCGCCCGTCGGAATTGACCGCTGTAGCCAGGATCACGGCCAGGATTTCGTCGCCGTCCCGCTCCGCGTCCGCCAGCGGCTTGAGGATGGCGATGCCGCCGCCCTCTGCCCGGACATAGCCCTTGCCATCGGCATCGAAGCTCTTGCAGCGACCGTCGGGCGACAGCATCGAGGCCTGGGCGAAGCCGGCGAAGGGCCGCATGCTGCCGAGAATGTTGACGCCGCCGACCAAGGCCGTGGCGCAATCGCCGGCCGCGATGCTGCGGCAGGCCTGGTGCAGGGCGACGAGGCTGGAGGAGCAGGCCGTGTCGATCGACATGCTCGGGCCATGCAGGTCGAAAATATAGGAGATGCGGTTGGCCGCGATGCTGAGCGCGCTGCCGATGTTCGTATAGGCGTCGGCGGCTATGGCCGATCATCGTCGCGTAATCATTGGCGGAGATGCCGACGAAGACGCCCGTGCGGCTGCCTGCGAGGCTGGCGGGGACGATGCCAGCCGATTCCATCGCCTCCCAGGCGAGCTCGAGCAGCAGCCGATGCTGCGGATCGACCTGCCGCGCCTCGCGGGGCGACATGCCGAAGAAATCGGCGTCGAACAGATCGATCCGGTCGAGGAAGCCGCCGGCTTTGGTGTAGACGCGCTGCGGCGAGTGGCTGCCTTCCGTGTGAAAGCCGAGATCCCAGCGGCTGCCATCGACTTCGCCGACGCAATCGCGACCGGCGATCAGGTTGGTCCAGAGCGCGTCGAGGTCCGGCGATTTCGGGTAGCGACCGCTCAGGCCGACGATGGCGATCGGGGCTGGCGAAGCGTTACGGCCGGATATGTCGAGGCCGAGTGCGGATTGCGTGCCCTGGGCGGGTTTCGCCTGATGATTGCCCATACTGCTGATCCCTGCTCTCGCCCTTGATGCCACCACTGAAGCTGGGCGGTGCCCGTCTTCAGCTTTCGAGGCGCCAAATTACATTTGCTCTGTCTTTAGCTTCCAATCCTTACGCTGCGTTTCTTAAAAATCTTGCCTGTCATCATCCAGGTCTCCGCGAGATGTCGGCATTGCGACGCCATGGTTAAAGCCACCAATGATCAGGTATCTTGCTGCGTCATGCGCTCTAGGCCGTTCGGCCGGCGCTGGCGCGATGCCGGTTGGGGAGATGGCGCGCTACGGCGGCGGTGGATATGCTCGGTGACTGAGCCCGCGCGGTGCCTTCCAGCGCCGCGACATCTGCAACGCAGCGCAGCTTTGAGCGGCGCCGAGGTCCAGCCATGCGTCCTAATCTGAAAATCGACCCGCAGCGCCTCTGGGACACGTTGATGGACACGGCGCGCATTGGCGGCACGGCCAAGGGTGGCATCCGCCGGCTGACGCTGAGCGAGGAGGACCGGCAGGTGCGCGACTGGTTTCGCGCGCAGTGCGAAGCGCTGGGCTGCACGGTCGCGATCGACGATGTCGGCACGATGTTCGCGCGGCGCGAGGGCAAGGACCCGCAGGCGCTGCCGATCGCGTTGGGCTCCCATCTCGACACCCAGCCCACGGGCGGGAAGTTCGACGGCGTGCTCGGCGTGCTGGCGGGGCTGGAGGTGCTGCGCACGCTGCACGATCTGGATTACCGCACCCAGGCGCCCATCGAGCTGATCAACTGGACGAATGAGGAAGGCAGCCGCTTTTCGCCGGCCATGCTGGCATCGGGTGTTTTTGCCGGCGCCTTCACGCGGGAGGAGGCTTACGCGATCAAGGACCGTGACGGCATCAGCTTTGCCGAGGCGCTGGATGCTGTTGGCTGTCGCGGCAAGGAGCCCGTCGGCCAGCGCCGTTTCGCCGGCTTCTTCGAGCTGCATATCGAGCAGGGGCCGATCCTGGAGAAGGAAGGCTGCACCATCGGCGCCGTCACCGGCGTGCAGGGCATGCGCTGGTACGATGTCACGGTGACGGGCCAGGACGCGCATACAGGCGCGACGCCGATGTATCTGCGCAAGAACGCGCTGCTCGGCGCGGCGCGGATCATCGATGCCGTCGATGCCATCGCCCATGCCCATGCGCCTGATGCGGTCGGCACCGTTGGCTATCTCGAAAACCGGCCCAACAGCCGCAATGTCATTCCCGGCGAGGTGTTCTTCGGCGTCGATTTGCGCCACCGCGATGAGGCCGTGCTCGACGTGATGGAAAAGGAGTTCGAAGGCGAACTGGCGCGCATTCTGCCGGCGCTCGGGCTGGAGTGGCGTTGCTCGACGCTGTGGTCCTCACCCGCCGTCGCCTTCGATCCACGGATGATCGACTGCGTTCGGGAGGGGGCGGCCTCGGCTGGGTTCGCCACGCGCGACATGGTCTCCGGCGCGGGCCATGACGCGGCCTATATCGCCCGCGTCGCGCCGACCACGATGATCTTCGTGCCCTGCGCCGGCGGGATCAGCCATAACGAAGCCGAATCCGCCAGTTTCGAGGATTCCGCTGCCGGGGCGCAGGTGCTGCTCGAGGCCGTGCTGGCCTATGACCGCAAGCTGGCGGGCTGATCCCGCTCAGCGCCGACGGATCAGCGCCCAGGCCGGAGCGAGCCCATAGGAAACGAGCGGGATCAGCAGGGCGCCGACGATGAGGCCGATCAGGCCTGAGCCGAGGGCGGTGACCAGCCATTCCCCGGCCGCACCGGACCATGGCAGCACGCGTGTCGTGGCGACAGCCGCCTCATGCACCAGATGGGCCGGGCCGGCCACGCCATAGGTTTCGAGCCCGTGCATGATGATGCCGCCGCCGACCCAGATCATCGCGGCCGTGCCCAAAGTGGCGAGCCCGGCGAGAAACACCGGCATGGCGCGCACCAGCCCACGCCCGAACGCACGGGTGGCGCTACCGAAGGCGGATTGATTGCCGTTGCGCGCCAGAGCGAGGCCAAGATCATCGGCCTTCACGATCAGCGCGACGCCACCATAGACTAGCGCTGTGATGCCGAGGCCGACCACAGCCAGCACCAGAGCCTTCTGCCAGATGCTGCCCGGCGGGAGCGAGGCGAGCGTGATCGCCATGATCTCGGCCGAGAGGATGAAGTCGGTGCGGACCGCACTGGCTACCTTCTGCGCCTCCAGCTCGCCGGGATTGATGGCGGTTGCCTGCGCGGCGCCGTGCTGATCGGGCTTATGGGGGAAGACGGCCTCGTAGAGCTTTTCCGCGCCCTCATAGCAGAGATAGGCGCCGCCCAGCATCAGCAGCGGCGTGATCAGGAATGGCGCGAAGAGGCTGAGCAGCAGCGCCGCCGGCAGCAGCATCAACAATTTGTTTCGCAGCGAGCCGCGGGCAATCTTCCAGACGATGGGAAGCTCGCGAGCCGGTGAGAAGCCAACTACATAGCGCGGCGTGACGGCAGCATCGTCGATCACCACGCCTGCGGCCTTAGCTCCCGATTTGGCCGCCTGCCCGGCAATATCGTCAAGAGACGCTGCCGCGACCTTGGCAATCGCCGCCACATCGTCGAGCAAGGCGACAAGTCCGCTACTCATGAAGTCATCCGCGTTGTGAAACCAGAGACTGAGTTATGGGGAGCGCGGGCTGAAGACGCCAGATGCAAATCCGCCGGTGCCCGCAGGCACCAGGTGGCTGTGCCAAGACGGAACCAAGTCTCAGCTGTTTTGTTGCCTCAGCAGAACCACATCTGGGGCCAAACCATGACACCTCTGGAACTCGGCATCATCCTGACCTGCATGGCCGCTTTCGGCGCCTGGCTCACCGGGCCTGCCAACGGCTGATCTCTACGCTCACCGCGCACTTTCGGCCTTGCGCGCTGTACGGCTGCAATCCTGTTGTACTCTTTAGCCATGCCTGTTTAGATCGAACCAATGCGCCAGGGTCGCCTCGCTGAGCGGGCAGCCCGATAGCGCACAAGCTCGTCCTTGCGGGAGGCGACGCATGAGCGAGTGGGTTCGCCGGCATCTTTACGAGACCATGCTGCCCTTCTGGGCGCGGCGCGCCTATGACTCCGAGACCGGCGGCTTTGTCAGCGCCTTGTCGATGACCGGTGAGCGGCTGCCGGAGACGATGCGCGCCTGTCTGGTCCAGAGCCGCTGCCTTTACAGTTTCAGCCATGCCGCCGTGCAGACCGGCGAGAGCTGGGCGCAGGAAGCGGCCGAGCGGGCTTTCACCTGTCTCATGGCGCGGTTCCGGCATGGCAGCGGCCTGTGGGTCACCGCCGCATCGCCCCGGCCCGATGGTCCGCGTGATGAGCGGCTGGATTTCTACGACCAGGCCTTCATCCTGTTCTCGCTCGGCTGGTGGGCGCGGATCAGCGACCGGGCGGCCGCGCTGGAGCTGGCGGAAGAGACCTTTGCGGCTCTGGAAGCGGTGCTTGGCGATGGCGAGGCCGGCGGCTGGCGCGAGGATGATGCGGCCAAGCTGCCGCGGCGACAGAACCCGCATATGCATCTGCTCGAGGCGATGCACGCCTTGCATGAAGCCGGGGGCGGCCCGGTCTGGCTGGAGCGGGCCGAGCGGATCGTCTCGCTGTTTCTTGCCCGCTTCTTCGACGCCGAGACGGCGACGGTGCGGGAGTTCCTGACGGGTGATCTCGAGCCCGCGACCGGCGATCCCGGCCTGCTGCGCGAGCCGGGCCACGCCATGGAATGGGTCTGGCTGCTGCTGCATCACCACCGCCTTACGGGCAACCGGAAGGTGCTGGGTCCAGCTCAGGAATTATATCGCGCCGCTTGCCGGCATGGCTGCGATTCCAGCGGCCATCTCGTCGAGATCACCACGCCCGAAGGCCGGGTGCTCGACGCCTCGCATCTGCTCTGGCCCCAGACCGAGGCGGTGAAGGCGGCACTCGCCATGCACGAATTCGCCGGTTGCCCGGCCGGTGAGGCGGAAGCCTTCCTTCAAAGCCTGCGGCGGACGCATCTGCGCGCTTTCGGGCCGCTCTGGCTCAACCGCCTGACGCCGCAGGGCGAGGCGCTGACCGAGATCGTGCCGACGCGCCTGCTGTATCACCTCGTCCTGTGCATGACCGAGTATCTGCGGGTGGCTGCCCTGCCCAACAGCCAGTTCAACGCGCTGCACGAAGAGGCCGGGTCGCAGACTTCGCTCTGACCTGACCTCCCGTTCAGCCGGCCCTGGCCATGCGATGCTGGGAATGGCGAGGCTGTGCGGCAGGGTGCTATGCTCCGGCCACGCCAAGCTGCTGCGCAGGATCCCATGAGCACACATCGCCTCGACAGCCCGCCCGACGCCGTTCTCCTGCGAGAAGCAGCCGGCAACCGGATCGCGCGGGATGGTGGTGACGAACCATCCGCTGGCCTCGGCAGCGGGGTCGCAGATGCTGCTGGCCGGCGGCAACGCGATCGACGCCGCCATTGCCTCGCTGTTTGCGCTGAGCGTGGTCGAGCCGATGATGGTCGGCGTTCTCGGTGGCGGCGTCGCGCATATCCGGCTGGCGGATGGCCGCCATATCGTGCTCGACGGGCTCTCGACGGCGCCGGGCAAGGCGACGCCCGACATGTACGAGCCGCTCTCGCACGAGATCGGCAAGGCCCGTGATACGCGCGACCGGGAGAATGTCATCGGCCCCAAGGCCGTGGCCGTTCCCGGCGCTCTGGCCGGGCTGGTGCGAGGCGCTGGCCCGGTTTGGCACGATGCCGCTTGCCGATGTGCTGGCGCCTGCGATCGTGCTGGCGGAGCGCGGCTTCATCGCCAGCCCCTATCTCAGCGACTGCATCGCCGATTGCGCCGCCGACATTGCGCGCGATCCCGGCCTGTCGCGCCTATTCCTGCCGGACGGCCAGCCGCTCGCCGCCGGTCAGCGCCTGCTGCAGCCGGAGTACGCTCAGAGCCTCAGGCTGATCGCGACGGCCGGGCCGCGCGCGCTTTATGACGGCCCGCTCGGCGCGGCCCTGACCAGCTTCATGGCGGCCAAAGGCGGGCTGATCGACCAGGCCGATCTCGCCGCCTATGCGCCGATCGAGCGCCAGCCGGTGCGCGGGAGCTATCGCGGCTTCGAGATCATCGGCCCGCCGCCGCCCTCCTCTTCCGGCGTGCACATCGTGCAGATGCTCAACATTCTCGAGGGCTATGACCTCGGCGGCGCTGGGCTTCGGCACGGCCGACAGCGTCCACCTGCTCGCCGAAGCGCTGAAGATCGCGTTTGCCGACCGTGCGGTCGCAACAGCCGACCCCGCCTTCGTCACGGTGCCGGTCGAGCGGCTGACCGACAAGGCCTATGCGGCTGCAAGGCGCGCGGATATCGCGATGGGGCGGACCCAGGCCTGGGGTCCGGGGCTGGCTGCGGGCGAATCCGCCAACACGACCCATGTCACCGTCGCCGACGCCGCCGGCAATGTCGTCTCGACCACGCAGACGATCAACGGCCTGTTTGGCGCCTGCACGCAGATCCCCGGCACGGGCATGCTGACCAACAACTACATGTTCAATTTCGACCCGCATCCCGGCCGGGCCCTGTCGATCGCGCCCGGCAAGCGCGTCTTCACCTCGATGGCGCCGATGATGGCGCTGCGCGACGGGCAGCTCGCCTTCGCGCTCGGCCTGCCGGGCGGCTTGCGCATCTTCCCCTCCGCCATGCAGGCGATCGTCAATCTGATCGACCACGGCATGAGCCTGCAGGAGGCGGTCGAGGCGCCGCGGGTCTGGACCGAGGGCGGCGTGCTGGAGCTTGAGCCGGCGTTCTCGCAGGAGCTGGCCGATGATCTGGCGGCGCGCGGCCATGTCATCGCGCGGGTGCTGCGCATTGCCGGCGGCATGAACGCGATCGGCTTCGAGGCCGATGGCACGATGACCGGCGCGGCCTGCTGGCGCGCCGACGGCACGCCAGTCGCCATTGCAGGCGGACTGGCCCGCAAGGGTGTTCGGTTCTCGATCTAGGCGTATCCGCCGATTCAGCTGCGGCAGAACTTGTCCGAGCGCTCCGGGCAGAAGCGCAGGATGTTCGATAGCGAGAACAGCACGGACACGCCGCGATCGGCACGGAGCAGGCCATTCTCGGCAATCGGCTTGGCTACGGCGACGCCGAGCTGGAGATCGTCGCTGAGGAAGACGCGGACGCCGGCACCGGCCGAAATCAGCGTCTGGTCGAAATGCCCCGGCTGCAGATGGGTCCGCGCCGCGCCACCTTCCATGAAGCCATAGAGCTGGATGCCCTTCATGAAGGTCAGGCCCTGCGTGTAGTCGTAGCGCAGCTCGGCCGAGCCGGCGATCGCATCATCGCCGGCAATCCAGCCGCTGCGAAAGCCGCGCCCGAAGGACATGCCGCCGAGATAGAATTGCTGCGAGGTCAGCAAGGGGCCCGAGGCGAGCTGGCCGGCAGCCGCCAGCTTGACCGACCAGTTGCCCCAGAGGGACTGGTAATGGCTGAGCGACGCGTTCAGCAGCGAGAAATGCGGCGAAGCATCGCTCCGCGACAGCCAGCTGGTGCTGGATGCGTTGGCGTCGATCAGGCCGAGCCCCTGACGATAGGTGGCGGAAACGTAGGTCGCGCTGTCCTCGCTCGCCACGCAATTTATAGTCGGCGGTCAGGCTGGCGAGACCGATGCGGTCGCTGAAGCTTTTGCCGAACAGGTCCTGCTCGGCAACGTCGCTGATCCCCAGCGCTGCCGTCAGCCAGAGCGAATGGCGCTGGGTCAGCAGCGGCGCATAGGCGATGCGCGCCTCATAGGTCTCGGCCTGCGAAGAGGTGTGCAGCAGGCGGCGGGTGTCGCCGGGCCAGACTTCGCTGCGGGACGCCGAGACGCCGATGCGCACGCCACTGGTGCCGAGCGGCATGTCATAGGAGACGCGCCCGAAGCGCAGCTCCTTGGAGGCATTGGGCACCATGGAGCCGGCGATCACCAACGTATCGCCTGCCACCACGATCGAGTTGAAGGCCAGGCTGGCCGAGGCCTGCCAGGGCCCGACCGCCTCGGAGCCGGTATTATCGACGCCGACGGCTGAAATAGACCCGCTCAGCTCTGCGCTGTAACCACCAGCCTGAAGCGCCCGGTGGCGGTGCCGATCTCTTCCAGGGCGGTGTCGGTGATGCGCAGGCCAGGCCGCTCATTGGCCAGCAGGAGTTGGCGCTCCAGCGTCGACAGGCGCGACGGCCGCTCGGCCGCGATGGGTGCCAGCAGGGCCTCCAGCCCGAAATCGCGCGTCACATCGCCCTTGACGGCGATGTCCTCGATGACACCTTCGACGAGCTGGAGCCGGAGCCGCCCTCCCGACAGGTTCTGCGGCGGGATGATCGCGCGGCTGAGATGGTAGCCGGCAGCGCGATAGCGCTCGGTGACCGCGGCGGCCAAGGCGAGCAAATCGGCTTGCGACAGTTTCAGGCCGATATACGGGCCATAGGCGTCGCTCAGCGTAGCGGGATCGATCGCCGTCGCGCCGTCGATTTCGACCGCCGTGAGGACGAACAGCGGTGCCTGGTCGGCACTGATGGCGGCCGGCTGGTCAGCGATGCGCGGCAGGGGCAGCTGGGTTTGCGGACGCTGCTTCCGCTCCAGCTGCTCCAGCTGGGTCGGCGGCTGCGTCTGGATTGTCTGGGCCGATCGTGTGGGCGTCTGCGCTCCGGCTTGAGACGCACTGGCCGCAAGCAGCGCGCCGCAAAGCCACGGCCGGGCTTTCAGCGGGGCTCGCAGGGCGTTTGGTCTCGTTATTCGTCTCATCATTGACCTGTACTGCCGGTACCCCCGTGCAAAACGGTTAGGCAGTTATGGTTAACGAACTCTAACTGACGCTTCCGATTCAGAATCACGTGCCGCTAATTCAATCTTCACGGGTGCCCTTTAGTGTCCTGGCTATTGCGCGCGTTGTGTTGGGGCGGAGCGACGCGCGATCGATCCAAGGATTGGGCTCGTCATGCGCAGAATTGCAGCAACACTTATCGGCCTTGCACTGGCAGCGACGCTTGCCCTGTCAGGCAGCGCCCTCGCGCAGGAGAATATCTGGCGCATCGCCAAGATCACCGGCCAGGCCTGGCTCGGTGGCGACGGCGTCGCCACGGCTGCGCTCACGCAGGATGCCGTCCTGAAGCCCGGCGACTCCATCCGCACCGGCCGCAATGGACGCGTGCTGCTGATGCGCGGCGCCGAGACGATGATGATCTCCGCCAACTCCGCGATCAGCCTGCCGGAGGCCGGACGGCCCGGCATGACGACCGTCATCCAGCAGGCGGGCACCATTCTGCTCGATGTCGAGAAGCGCAACGTCCAGCATTTCGAGGTCGAGACCCCCTACCTCGCCGCCGTGGTCAAGGGCACGCGCTTCACCGTCACGGTCGCTGATGGCCGGGCGCAGGTGAATGTCGCGCGTGGCCAGGTCCAGGTCGCCGATTTCCGCAGCGGCCAGTTCGCGCTCGTGCTGCCGGGTCAGGTCGCCCGGGTCGCGCAGCGCGGCGTGGGCTTGCAGCTCTCGGGACCCGGCGCGCTCGGCGCGATCCAGCAGGGTCCGGCTCAGGAGCCGCGCATCGCCCCCGTGCCAGTGCCGCAGCAGGGTTTCACCGCTCCGGGAGTCTGCCCCGGCCTCTCCCGCCCGGCCTGTCCTGCAGGAAGCGCGGGCCCCGCGTGAGGGCGGCATCGTTCGCGGCCGCAATGGTGCGGTCCGCATCGCTGCGCCGATGGGTGAGGTCAAGCTCGACATCAACAAGGTCACGAAGGGTCTGGCCCGCAGCGAGACCCATGTGGCGGGCCAGGGCCGCAAGGGCACGATCTGGACCAAGGCGGATGAGGCTGCTGGCCAGGCCGATCGCGCCAGCCTGGATGGCAACGGTGCTGCCGGTCAAGGGCTCTCGCAGATCGCGGCAGCGGCCTCTACCCTCGGAAACTCCAGCAACAATGCCGTCGCTGCGCTGCAGAGTTCGCGGTCTTCATCCGCGGTCGGGAGCAATCGCTCGAACGGATCGAACAGCAACTCTGCGACGCTCCGGCTGGAGGATGCGAAGAGCAAAAACAGCGGCAACGGCAACGGCAGCAGCAACAGCAACTCCGGCCCGAACGCCAATGCCAACATCAACGCGAGCAGCACCGGAAACGGCAATGCCTTCGGCAGACGCTGAGACAATCATGACCTCGGCCGAGCCTGTGCATGGCTGAGGCCCGGCTGAAATCCTGGCGACCGCATCTGCTGGTCGCCGCCATCCTCGCGCTGCTGGCCCTGACGGGCCAGCATGCGTCTTTGCGCGAAGCGCTGTTCGACCGCCGTTTCGACTGGGTCCAGCGGCCCGCGACCGGGCAGATCGTGCTGGCCGAGATCGATCCAGTCACCATCAAGAGCGTCGGTGTCTGGCCCTGGCCGCGCAGCATCCATGCCAAGCTGATCGCGCAGGCCGAAAAGGCCGGCGTCACCGATATCGTTTTCGACGTGGATTTCAGCTCGCCCTCGACAGAGGCCGAGGATGCGGTTTTGGCCGAGGCGCTGCGGGGAGCTGGCGGTTCGGTCGTGCTGGCCGCCTTCCGGCAGCGCATTGCCGATCGCGGCGACGGCCAGACGCTGCATGTCAACCGTCCGCTGCCGCGCTTTGCCGACCATGCCTGGCTGGGCCTCGTCAATGTCCTGCCGGAGCCGGACGGGATCGTCCGACGCTATGGCTATGGCGCGTCGATCGAGGGGGAGTTCCAGCCCTCCGCCAGTGCCCTGCTGGCCGGCAAGCACGAACCTGCGGCCACGCCGTTCCGGATCGATTACGGCATCCGCCATGACAGCGTGCCGAGCGTCTCGGTCAGCGATATCCTGAATGGCGATGTCACGGCGCTGGCCAAAATCGCGGGCAAGAAGATCATCGTCTCCGGCACGGCAGCGCGAATTGGGCGACCGTTTCATCGTGCCGGGCGGCGCTGTCCTGCCGGGCTCGATGGTGCAGGCGCTTGCGGCCGAGAGCCTGCTGCAGGATCGCGGCCTGCGGATGACCTCGCTGGCCCTGTCACTGCTTGGCCTCGCAGTCATCTTCGGTGCGATGCTCCTGGCCTGGAGCCGTCTGGGCGCTCTGACGCGGGTGACGGCGCTGGTCACTTCTGCCATTGCCGTCGAAGGCGGCGCGATGATCGTCCAGGCGCTGCGGCCGGTCGCGATCGACACCTCCCTGATTTTGGTGGCGCTGGCGGTCTATGTCGTGGCGATCGCGGTCGATGAACTCAATCTGCGCGGGCTGCTGAAGAACCTGGCCGAGCGGCGGTTCCAGCGGGTCGCGATGTCCCTGCGCGACGGGCTGGCCTGCACCGACTTCGACCGGCCTCGTCACGCTGTGGAATCCGGGCGCGGAAGCAATCTTCGGCTATAGCGAAGCGCAGATTGTCGGCCTGCCTTTCGAGACGCTGCTGGCGCCGGATGGCGGGGCGGGCTTTGCGCTGACTGCCGCGCCTGTCGACCAGCTGAAGCGCGGTGGCGGCCTGATCGTCGAACTGACCGGCCGCCGCCAGAATGGCGAGCTGTTCGACCTGGAATGCAGCCTCTCGGCCTGGGAAGCCGGCGATATGGTGCAGTATGGCGCGGTGTTGCGCGACATCTCGCAGCGCAAGCGCCAGCAGGAGCGCATTCGCTTTCTCGCCGAGCATGACACGCTGACGGGCCTGCCCAACCGCAATAACCTGATCGCGCGCATGCAGGTGGCGATGGAGCAGCCGGAGTGGAGCCGTGGCCGCACGGCCTTGATCGCGCTGTCGATCAGCCGCTTCCAGCAGCTCAGCGACCTGCATGGCCACATCTTCGGCGACCATCTGCAGCTCGCCATCGTTGCCCGCCTGACCGAACTGCTCGGTGGCGAGGGGGTGCTGACAAGGCTTGGCAGCGACGAGTTCGCCGTCCTTGCCCATGACGCGCCCGAGGACAAGGCCATGGCGCTGGCCGCGCGGCTCGTCAGCGCCTTCCAGGATACGCCGATCATCGTTGAGGGGCGCAGGCAGCGGGCACCGCTCTTCGCTGGGCTCGCCATGGGAAGCGAGGCGGAGGACGCCGAGGAGCTTCTGGGCAACGCGCATTTTGCCCTGTCGGAAGCCAAGAGCCGCGACATGACAACGCCGTCGCGGTTTCAGCGCCGCATGCGCATAGCGCTGGAGAAGCGCCATGCCCTCGAGGCGGAGCTGCGCGAGGCCTTTGCGCGCGGTGAGTTCGAGCTGTTCTACCAGCCGCAGCTCGATCTAGCGACGCGAGCGCTGTCGGGGGCGGAGGCGCTGGTGCGCTGGCGCCATCCCGAGCGCGGCTATGTCTCGCCCGGCGAATTCATGCCGGTGGTCAACACCACCTCGCTGGCGGAACCTGTGGCGGCCTGGATCATGGCGACGGCCTGCCAGCAGGCGGCCGCCTGGCAGCGCCAGGGCCATGCCGTGCGCATCGGCGTGAACCTGACGCAGGCGCAGTTCGTCGCCGGCAACCTCGCCTCAGAAATCCTGGGCCTGCTGGAGAGCAGCGGGTTGCGGCCGGAATTGCTGGAGCTGGAAGTCACCGAGGACATTATCCTCGACGATATCGACAAGACGCAGGAGACGCTGACGCGCATCCGCGAGCTCGGTGTGCGCATTGCCTTCGACGATTTCGGCACGGGCTATGGCAGCTTGACCTATCTGAAGGCGTTTCCGCTCGACAAGATCAAGATCGACCAGTCCTTCGTGCGCAAGCTCGAGCCCGGCTCGCCGGACGCAGCCATCGTCGCCTCGACGATCAGCCTCGGCCATGCGCTGGGCCTGTCCGTGATCGCCGAAGGCATCGAGACCGAGCGCGCCTGCGGCATCCTGCGCGGCATGGGCTGCAAGGAAGGCCAGGGCTATCTCTTCGCCAAGCCGCTGCCGGTACCGGCCTTCGAAGCGCAGTTCCTGTCGCAGGATATCGCGGACCAGCGCGTGGCCTGAGGGGCCGATTGTACTGCACTGGACACAAGCAGCTTGTTCAGAAAATGCAGGCGCTTGGCCGGGACGCCGGCCGCGTGGCGCGCTAGATGTGGCTGGATGTCCCTTGGCTCCACTATTTCGCCCAGCCTGAGAGCGCTTCGATGAAATTCGAATTTCCCTATCCGTCGGTCCGGGTTCCTGTCTTCGGTGACGACTGCGTCGCGACGACCCAGCCGCTGGCGGCGCAGGCGGGTCTCGCCATGCTGGCGCGCGGCGGCAATGCCGTCGATGCCGCCATCGCCACCGCCATTGCCCTGACCGTGGTCGAGCCGACGATGAACGGCATTGGCGGCGATTCCTTCGCCATCATCTGGGATGGCCAGTCGCTGCAGGGCACCAACGCTTCGGGCGCCGCGCCGGCCGGCCTCGACCCGACGCCGCTTTACGAGCTGCCCTCGATGCCGCTGACAGGCTGGGCGCCGGTGACGGTGCCGGGCGCAGTCTCGAACTGGGTCGCGATCTCGCAGCGCTACGGCAAGCTGCCCTTCGCCGATCTGTTCGAGCCGGCGATCCGCTATGCCCATGACGGCTTCCTGGTGCCGTATGTGATCTCGCGCTCCTGGGCGCTGCAGGCCGGCTGGTTCGGCGAGGTTCCCGGCTTTGCCGAGGCCTTCCTCCCCAATGGCCGCGCGCCCAAGGCGGGCGAGCGCTTCCGCAATCCCAATGCTGCGGCGACCTTGACCAAGATCGCCGAGAGCAAGGGCGAGAGCTTCTATCGCGGCGAACTGGCCGATGCGATCGAGCGCTTTGCCCGCGACAATGGCGCGCCGCTGCGCGCCTCGGACCTCGCCGCCCATCGGCATGAATGGGTGACACCGCTGCAGCAGCGCTATCGCGACAGCATCGTCCACGAGATCCCGCCGAACGGCCAGGGCATCGCGGCGCTGATCGCGCTCGGCATCCTCGACACGCTGCCGCTGAAGGACCGCCCGCTCGACGATCCCGAGGCGATGCATTTTGCGGTGGAGGCGGTGCGACTCGGCCTGTCGGACCTGCATGCCCATGTCACCGATCCGCGGCAGATGCGCATTACGGCGGAAGAGCTGCTGGCGCCCGAGCGGCTTGCCCGCCTCGCCAAGGGCATCGACCCGGCCCGCAGCTCGGGCCTCGCGCCCAAGCCGTCACGGGCGCAGGGCACGGTCTATCTCTGCACCGCCGATCGCAGCGGCATGATGGTCTCGCTGATCCAGTCGAATTATCGCGGCTTCGGCTCGGGTCTGGTGGTGCCGGGCACCGGTATCGCCCTGCATAATCGCGGCGCCTGCTTCTCGACCGACAAGACCCATCCCAACGCCGTCGCCCCCGGCAAGAAGCCGATGAACACCATTATCCCCGGCTTCCTCTCCAATGCAGACGGGACCCCGCGCGCGGCTTTCGGCGTGATGGGCGGCGCCGTGCAGGCGCAGGCGCATGTGCAGGTCGTGAGCCGGCTGGTCGATCAGGACCTGCAGCCGCAGGCAGCGCTCGACGCGCCACGCTGGCGCCTGGCCGATGACGGCACGCTGCTGGTCGAAGAAGCGATGCCGCGCGACTGGGTCGAGGCGCTGGAAGCGCGTGGCCATGTCGTCAAGCCGATCCCGCAATGGAGCAATGATTCCGGCGCGGGCCAGCTGATCATGCGCTATGGCGACGGCTATATGGCCGCCAGCGAAAGCCGCCGCGACGGCTATGTCGCGGTGCTCTGAGGCGGGCTAGGCCGGGGCAGCGCTTACCGACGCGGCGTGATCTTCATCGGCATGCCGCCCTCGGGGCGCAGGGTGATCTGGTGGATCGGCTTGGGCGGCCGCTCCCCAGCATGGTCGAAGCGTAGCGACCGGACCATCGTCGACAGGGCAAGCACGGCCTCGACCATGGCAAATTGCTGGCCGATGCAGATGCGCGGGCCGGCTCCGAAAGGCAGATAGGCATAGCGGTCGATACGTTCGCGCGCGCCGGGCAGGAAGCGCTCGGGGCGGAAGGCCGCCGGCTCCTCCCAAAGCGTCTCGTGCCGATGCAGCACATAGGGCGCGACGATGACCAGCGCGCCTTTCGGGATCGCCACCCCGCCGACTTCATCATCGGCGATGGCCGCGCGCGAGAGCGAGGGCACCGGCGGGTAAAGCCGCATCGCCTCCTCGATCACCGCGCGGGTCATGGCGAGCCCATCGCCCGAGAGCGCGGCAGCGGCGGGATCGCCCGCTACGGCATCGGCCTCCGCCTCGACCTGCTCGCGAATATCGGGCGCGAGCGACAAGAGATACAGCGTCCAGGTCAGCGCATTGGCGGTGGTTTCGTGACCCGCACCGATGAAGGTGACGATATTGGCGCCGACTTCGGCGTCGCTCAGGCCCTGGCCGGTTTCCGGATCGCGCGCCGCAAGGAGCGCCGACAGCAGATCGGGCGGGCCGTCTCCTTCGGCTTCAGCGCCGGCCGCGCGCAGGGCCTGCCGCTCACTGATGATGCTTTCGACGCGGCTTTCGAAGAAGGCCACGGCCGGGCGGGAGCGGATCCTGCCAATGCGCGGCAGCCAGGACGGGGCGCCCAGCACATCCAGCGGATCGATCCGCCCTTGCGTTTCGAAATAGCGGGTCAGGGCTTCGCCAAAGGCTGTCGCACCGCCGGCAATGCTGTTGGAGAACAGGGTTTCTGCCAGCACATCATAAGTCAGCCGGGTCATGTCGTGGCTGATATCGACGATCCGGCCCTTGCGCCGGCCGGCCATCCGCGCGACCTGCGCCTCGATCGGCGGGAGCATCTTCTGCGCCAAGGCCGCGACACGGCGCGGCGTGAACAGCGGCGCCAATGTGCGCCGTGCGCGCTTCCACGCCTCGCCCTCGGCGGTCAGCAACCCCTCGCCGAGGCCGGGCGCCAGAATCGCCCGCTGCAGATCGTCCTTGCGGTAATTGGCGACGTTCTCGACCAGCACATGGCGGATCGCAGCGGGATCGGACAGCACCACCCCGTAGCCGAGCAGGCTCTTGCCGGCGACGATCCTGTCCTGGAAATGCTGGCGCCGCCAAATCGTCAGCGGGTTGCGCCGCAGCCGCAGCAGCAGCTCCAGCCGGCCAAACTCATGCTCCGCCGGGACCGGCACAGGCGGCTGCACCGCCTTGCGCATCAGATCCTGCCTCATCACCAGCGTCGACATGCTGCCCTGTCTCCTTGCCCGATTATCCCCCGAGCCAGCCCTACACTCGCCCGCGAATGGGCCGCCACTGAGGCGGGAACGCGTCACCAGGCGATGCGCTCGCCATGATGGTCGAAAAACCCGCCATGATCGGCCGGTTTGAGGCGTTCCAGAACCGCCAGCAAGCGGGCTGCGGCCTCCTCCGGGCTTTGGACCTGCAATCCCGCCCGGGCGAAGGGCGAGGACAGGCCGGTCTCCACCGTACCCGGATGCAGCGCGACACAGATGGCGGCGGGATGGGTGCGCCTGAGTTCGATGGCGGCCGTCCGCAGCAACTGGTTGAGCGCGGCCTTGGACGCCCGGTAGCTGTACCAGCCGCCGAGCCGGTTATCGCCGATGCTGCCGACACGGGCCGACAGGGTCGCAAACACCGCTCGCCCCTCGCGCGGCAGGCGTGGCAGAACGTGCTTCATCAGCAAGGCCGGGCCGATGGCATTCAGCGCAAAGGCACGGGCGAGCTTCTCCGCATCGAGCTCCCGCCAGCTCTTCTCAGGCCGCTGCCCGGCATCATGCAGGAAGCCGGTGGCATCGATGACGAGGCGCAGCGCACCTGCCTGCGCCGCATGCACGGCCGCAGCAGCCAGGCTCGCCTCGTCGAGCAGGTCGATCGCAGGTTGTGTGCTGCGGCTGAAGCCGATGACCTGCTCGAAGTGGCTCTGGCTGCGCAAGGCGGCGAGCAAGGCGCTGCCAATGCCGCCGCCTGCGCCGAAGACCACAGCGACGCCGCCCGCCTCGCTCATCCGCGCCGGGCCCTTGCAGCGGCAAGACGCGCGACGCCGCGCGACAGGAGCGGCCGGACCGGCAGGAACAGGCGATACCCGCCCTCGAGCAGCGGCAGCACGCCCGGAAGGCGCGCCAGCCGTGCCGCCCAACGCCATCGCGGCAAGCTGTCCCAGACCAGAACGAAGGCGGCGGCGCCCGAAACCAGCCGCCCCTGCGCGTCGCGCACATGAAAGCGCGCCATGGCGGCGTCGCGCGCAAGATCCGGCCCGGTCAGCGCATCCTGCTGCGAGACATCGGTGAAGCATCAGCGTCTCCGCGCCCTGCTGGCGCCGGTAATGCCCGATCTCGGCGCGGCAGAGCGAGCAGGCGCCATCATAATACACCGTGAGCGGCTGCGGCTCAGACATAAGCGGGCGCCGGTTCGACGGCCAAGGCAGCGCCCATCGCATCGCCACTGTCGAAAGCCGCCTCGACGCGCGGGCCGATGCACCAGTCCCCGCAGGCGCCGATCCGGTGCTCGGCGTCCCAGAGGAACGGCTCTCCGGCCGGCTGCTCGACCAGCGCATAGCGCCAGCGATGCGCGGAAACGTAATCGGGCGTCGCATCGACACCGGTGATCTCCCGAAACAGCGCGACAAGCTCAGCCGCGACCTCATCCGCCTGACGCTCCAGGTGAAGCCGCGACCAGGCGGGGCTGGCATGCAGCACCACAGTCTGCGCATCGGCAGGGCGGCCGGGCTTGCCGGAGTTGCGGGCGATCCAGGACACCGCCTCATGCTGCGGGCGCAGGCTCTCAAAGGGCAATGTCGTATCAGCCGGGAAAGCCAGCATCAGCGCCCAGCACGGCGCGTAGCTCACAGTCTCGAGCGCTGGAAACGTCACGCCCGCCGAGGCGGCGAGCGGGATCGCCTGCGGCGCCGGCACGGCCAGGATCACGCTGTCATAGCTGCCATTGCCGGCCGCCTCACACGGGCCAGCCGCGCTCATCACGCTCCAGCCATTGGCCGTCCGCGACAGTGCAGCGACCTGTGCGCCGGTCACGATTGCGGCATCTCCCGCCAGGGCACGGGCGGGTGCGGTCATGCCGGGCGTGCCGACATAATGGTCCGGCTGCCATTGCGCCGCCTGTCCTGCCGCCTCCCAGCCCTCGACCAGCGCCCGGAACCGCTCGCCCCGGGCGGTGAAGTACTGGGCGCCGTGGTCGAACTGCAGCGAGCCGACCCGCCGCGTCGCCATCCGTCCGCCCACGCCGCGGCTCTTGTCGAACAGCGTGACGGCGTGGCCGGCCTCGCGAAGGCGCCTGGCAGCGGCGAGGCCGGCCATTCCCGCGCCGATAATGGCGATCTGTCGTGTCATGAAGTTCGCTTACCCAATCCTGCTGCCGGCTTTCGAACCGGCTCAACTCTCATTGTCTTACGCAGCGCGCCACCGAGCGGACGTTAGGCTGGCGCGCCGCATGGCTGTCAGTCCGGCAAATCATGCCGCGCTTGCGCGCCTGAGTCTGGCGCATGGCCAAGGGCCGCCCTAGGTTCGGGCATTCCCTGAACGCAGGCGCACAGCACGCATGGATCAACGGGTCGACACTGCCGGACCGGCCGCGCCTTTGAGCGAAGCCGATATCCGCACCATCCTCTACGGCATCATGCTGGCGATGTTCCTCGCCGCGTTGGACCAGACGATCGTCGCCACGGCGATGCCGACGATCGGGCGCGAGCTGAACGATGTCGCGCATCTGCCCTGGGTGGTGACGGCTTATCTGCTGGCCTCGACCGCCGTCACGCCGCTCTATGGCAAGCTCGCCGATATTCACGGCCGGCGGATCGTCCTGCTGTCGGGCATCGTCATCTTCGTCGTCGGCTCGGTCGCCTGTGCGGTGGCGCCGACGCTGTGGCTGCTGGTGCTCGCGCGCTTCATCCAGGGCCTGGGCGGCGGCGGGCTGATTGCGCTGGCGCAGACCATCATCGGCGACATGGTTTCACCGCGCGAACGCGGCAAATATCAGGTCTATATCGCCAGCGTCTTCATGGCCTCCTCGCTGCTGGGGCCGGTGCTCGGCGGGTTCATCGCCGAGAAGCTGCATTGGTCGGTGATCTTCTGGATCAACCTGCCGCTGGGGCTGGCCGCCTATCTCATGACCTTCAACGCGTTGAAGCGCCTGCCCCGGCATGAACGTCCGCACAAGCTCGACCTGCTGGGCGCGCTGCTGATCACCAGCGCCACGGTGACGTTGCTGCTCGCCTTGTCCTGGGGCGGCACGCATTACCCGTGGGCGTCTGCGCCGATCCTCGGGCTGATCGCGCTCTCCGCGCTGCTTTGGCTCGCCTTTGCCTGGCGGCTGCGCAGTGCGGCCGAGCCGCTGATCCCGCTCGATGTGCTGGCCAATCCCGTGGTACGATGGGGGACGATCGCGGCCGGATTCGGCATGGGCACCTTTATCGGCCTGACGATCTACCTGCCGCTTTATTTCGAGACGGTGGTCGGGATGAGCGCCGCCTCCTCGGGCCTCGGCCTGCTGCCCCTGACCTGCGGCACGGTGATCGGCGCGACCGCCTCAGGCCGGGCGCTGACCCGCATCAAGCATTACAAGCGCGTGCCGATGGCCGGGCTGAGCGTCGCGATTATCGGCGTGGCGGTGCTGGCGGTGTTTGCCGGCACCCTGCCGCTCCTGCCCTTCGCCCTGCTGCTGACCCTGATTTCGCTTGGCCTCGGTACGCTGCTGCCGGTGGCGACGGTGGCGATCCAGAACGCCGTGCTGCAGCATCAGCTTGGCACGGCCACGGCGGTGGCCAATTTCTTCCGGCAGATCGGCGGGGCGCTGATCGTTGCGCTATTCGGCGCCATTGTGCTCGGCGGTATTGGCGGCAGCGGGGCTGGCCTGTCGCCCGAGGCGCTGAAGCTCGGCACGGTCGATCGCGAGCAGATGGTGCTGCTCTTCCGCTTTGTCTTCGGCGCCACCGGGATCGGGTTTTCCGCTGCGCTCTACTGCCTGGCGCGGATGGCGGAGCTGCCCCTGCGCGGGCGGGCGGTGGAAGCCGCGCAGGCCGTTTCGGCGGATTAGCAGCGGCTCGGATCCATAGAGGTCACCGTCTTGGGCAAGCTTCGCGCCGCGTTCCGGGTTTCCGAAACGCGGCGCGATAGATTTCAGTCGCGCAGCAGCTCGTTGATGCCGGTCTTCGAGCGGGTCTGCGCGTCGACGGTCTTGACGATGACGGCGCAGGAGAGCGAGGGGCCGGGTGTGCCATCGGGGAAAGGCTTGCCCGGCAGCGAGCCCGGCACGACCACGGAATAGGGCGGCACCTTGCCGATATGGACCTGGCCGGTGGCGCGGTCGACGATCTTGGTCGAGGCCGAGATGAAGACGCCCATGGAGAGGACCGAGCCCTCGCCGACGATGACACCCTCGACCACTTCCGAGCGCGCGCCGATGAAGCAGTTATCCTCGATGATGGTCGGGTTGGCCTGCAGCGGCTCCAGCACGCCGCCAATGCCGACACCGCCCGACAAATGCACGTTCTTGCCGATCTGGGCGCAGGAGCCGACGGTCGCCCAGGTGTCGACCATGGTGCCGCTGTCGACATAGGCGCCGATGTTCACGAAGGACGGCATCAGCACCACGTTGGGCGCCAGGAACGAACCCTTGCGCGCGGCGGCCGGCGGCACGACGCGGAAGCCGGCGGCACGGAAGCGGTTTTCGCCCCAGCCTGCGAATTTCGAGGGCACCTTGTCCCAGAACACCGCGTCGCCGGGGCCGTTGGCGATGATCATGTTGTCGGTCAGCCGGAAGGAGAGCAGCACCGCCTTCTTCAGCCATTGATGCACCACCCAGTCGCCACCGACCTTCTCGGCGACGCGGGCCTGGCCGGCATCCAGCATCTCGATGGCCTGCTCGACCGCCTCGCGCACCGCTCCTTGCGTGGACAGGCCGATCTCGGCCCGGTTCTCCCAGGCGGCGTCGATGGTGGCGGCGAGATCGGTCAAGGACATCTGGGGCTCCGGCGCTCGGGGAAATGGCCCGCGAGCGATGGCGGATGAGCGCGACGGCGTCAAGGTTTGCGCCTGTTCGCGCCCCTCTTGATCCTGCCGCGCGCATCGCAAAATCTATAGCCAACGGCAAAGACATGTATGATGCGCCCATGAGCCTGCACACGCGTCCTGAATCCCCCGGCGGCCTGGTCGAGACCGACCAGCGCTCGCGCGAAATTTTCCGCCAGATCGTCGATGGCTATCTCGCCACGGGAGAGCCCGTCGGCTCGCGCAATATCGCCCGGCTGCTGCCGATGACGCTGTCGCCCGCGACCGTGCGCAATGTCATGACCGATCTGGAGCTGGCGGGGCTGATTTATGCCCCCCATACCTCCGCCGGCCGGCTGCCGACCGAGCGCGGGCTGCGCTTCTTCGTCGATGCGATGATGGAGGTCGGCAATCTCACCAGCGATGAGCGCTCGCGGATCGAAGCGCAGATCCGCGCCGCCGCCAGCCATCGCACGCTGGATGCGACGCTGACCGAGGCCTCGACGCTGCTCTCGGGGCTGTCGCGCGGGGCTGGTGTCGTCGTTACCACCAAGGCGAATGCACGGCTGAAGCATATCGAGTTCGTCAGGCTCGATCCGGCGCGGGCGCTGGTGGTGCTGGTTGCCGATGACGGCACGGTCGAAAACCGCCTGCTCAGCCTGCCGCCCGGCCTGCCCGCCTCGGCGCTGACGGAGGCGGCCAACTTCCTCAACGCCCGGATCATGGGCAAGACGCTGGGCGATCTGCGCCAGGAGATCGCGCAATACCGGTCCGAGATGGAGCGCGAGCTCGATGCGCTGACGGCGCGGCTGGTGGAAAGCGGCATTGCCACCTCGTCGGGCCCCAGCAGCGACCGGCACCTGATCGTGCGCGGCCAGGCCAATCTGCTGGAGGATCTCAAGGCGCAGGATGATCTGGAGCGCATCCGCCTGCTCTTCGGCGATCTGGAGACGCAGACCGATGTGATCGAGCTGCTGACCCGGGCGGAGGCGGGCGATGGCGTGCGCATCTTCATCGGCTCCGAGAACAAGCTGTTCTCGATGTCGGGCTCGTCGATGGTCGCGGCGCCGTTCCGCGATGCCGAGCAGCGCATCGTCGGGGTGGTCGGCATCATCGGGCCGACACGCCTGAACTATGCCCGCATCGTGCCGATGGTGGATTACACCGCGAAGGTGGTGGGCCGACTGCTGGATGGCGGCCGCTGATTTGGGTGCTGGCCGCATGTGTGGTATGTATCGCTGATACCTATCAGCGGCGGAGGCAGCCATGACCGCAGTCAAACCGAAGCCGGCGAAAGTCGAAGCCGCCGGGCCTGATCTGGCGAAGATCTTCTGGACCGGTCGTTCGCAAGCCGTGCGCCTGCCCAAGGAGTTCCGTTTTGAGGGCGAAGCCGTTCGCATCAGGCGCGAGGGCCGCAGGGTGGTGCTGGAGCCGATCGAGGATGAGTGGGCGTGGCTGGCAGATGTCGTAGGAACTGTTGACCAGGACTTCATCGATGCGGTGAACGAAGAGGTTCCGCAGCAGGAGCGGCCTGAGCTCGACGATCTCTTCAAATGATGTTTCTGCTCGATACCAACGCGGTTTCAGCTCTATTTTTGGGACATCCGGGGGTTCTGAGCAAGCTTGAGGCTCTCTCGGTCGACAGGATCGCGCTATCGACCATCGTGACACATGAGCTGTTCTACGGTGCCTTCCACGGCACAAGACGTGATGAGATGCTGAGGCGGATCGACCGTCTTCCCTTTGCGCGCATCGATTTCACCGATGACGACGCGCGGCGCGCCGGAGATGTGCGTGCGGCGCTGCGCGCGCGTGGCACGCCAATCGGCCCCTATGACGTCCTGATTGCCGGGCAGGCGCTGGCGCGGGGCCTGATCCTGGTGACGCATAACGTCACTGAATTTTCGCGGGTCGAGGGGTTGCGCGTCGAAAACTGGCAGGGAGCGCCATTGGCTTGAGCGGCTTATCGGGCTAACGGTGCAGTGAAATCCCAAGCGCGAGACCGCCATGACCGATACGCTGCCCGACCGCCTCTCCTCCAATCCCAACAGCCCCTTCTATAATGAGGAGCTGCTGGCGCAGGATATCGGCGTGCGCTTCAAGGGCGTCGACAAGACCAATGTCGAGGAATACTGCGTCAGCGAAGGCTGGGTGCGCCTGACCGCCGGCAACGCCAAGGACCGCTTCGGCAATCCGATGACAGTGAAGCTGAAGGGCACTGTCGAGCCTTACTTCCGCAAGCCCGCCGAAGACTGACGGGCCGCCTCAGCCGAGTTCCTTGTAGAAGAAGGTCGAGGCGCAGTCGCCGCCATCGGGCATCAGCGCATAGCGCGGGATCGTCCCGACCGGCGTCCAGCCGAGTTTTTCGTAGAGCCGCCGCGCGGGGCTCGCCTCGTCTGTGTCGAGCACCAGCAGGTTACGGCCGTGCCGGCGGGCGAGCGCCTCGGCCTGCTGCACGAGCGCGGCGCCAATGCCGCGATTGCGGGCGCGGGAATGCACCAGCACCTTGGCGATCTCGGCCCGGTGCGGCTGGTTCGGCTTGCCGATCAGATGCAATTGCGCGGTCCCGACGATGTCGCCCGCGTTGCGCGCGACCAAGCAGCTTGATGCGCCCCCCTGCGACCTCCTCGATCACGCCAGCCCAATAGGCCTCGTAATCGGCGCGCGTGTTCCACGCCATGAAGCCGACAGAGGCGCCGTTGGCGACGGCATCCTGCAGGATCGCGGTTAGCGCGCCGGTCGCCTCGCGCGCTTCAGCGCTCTCGATCACCTGAATTTCCGCCGCCATGTCTTGCCCCCTCACGATCCGTCCGAGACGCGGAGAACCACGGCGTAGCGGACGGGCACCGCGCCGGGATTATGAAAGGCGATGGGCTGGTCGAGCCGCATATGCAGGCAATCGCCCGTCTCCAGCCGGTGGGTCACGCTGCCAAGTGTCAGCTCCAGCACGCCCTCCAGCACCCAGATCTGCTGGTCGGTGTGGCCCGGCGGCTGCGAGCGATCGATCACGATGCGGGCGCCCGGCGGCACGGTCACATCGACGATGTTGAGTTCGGAACCGCTTCCGGCCGGCGAGACGTTGCGGCGGACATAGCCGCTGGCGGGATCGCGCCAGACCGGCTGCTCGGCATGGCGCGCGACCGGGCCACCGCCGCGCCTGTCGTTGAACAGGGAGGAGAGGCTGATGCCCAGCCCCGTGGTCAGCTTCATCAGCAGCGTTGCGGTCGGGCTCGATTCGCCGCGCTCGACACGGGACACCATGGCGCGGCTGACCCCTGTTCGGCTGGCCAGTTCATCGAGCGTCCAGCTGCGCGCCAGCCTCGCCGCCTTCAGCCTTTGGCCAAGACGCCTGTCGAGTTCGCCCGATTCCTCAATTTCGCTCATCCTGCCAGAAAAATTCCAATATCATGGAAAGTCAAGCGGCAGGGCTTTGCCGCGCGCGACTCCGTCGCAGCGCACGCCAGCTTCCAGCCCGGCGCAAACGCTTGGCGCAACGGGCTTACGCTGCTATCTGCGCCGCATGAGCACCCAGAGCTTCGACAATATTCGCAACTTCTCGATCGTGGCGCATATCGACCACGGCAAATCCACCCTCGCCGACCGTCTGATCCAGACGACGGGGACGGTGGCTGCGCGCGATATGAGCGAGCAGATCCTCGATACGATGGATATCGAGAAGGAACGCGGCATCACCATCAAGGCCCAGACCGTGCGGCTCGATTACCGGGCGCAGGATGGCAAGGATTACATCCTGAACCTGATGGACACGCCCGGCCATGTCGACTTCGCCTATGAGGTGTCGCGGTCTCTGGCTGCCTGCGAAGGCTCGCTGCTCGTGGTCGATGCCTCGCAGGGCGTCGAGGCCCAGACGCTGGCCAACGTCTACCAAGCGCTCGACGCCAATCACGAGATCGTCACCGTTCTCAACAAGATCGACCTGCCCGCGGCCGAGCCTGAGCGGATCAAGCAGCAGATCGAGGATGTCATCGGTCTGGACGCCTCTGAGGCGGTGCCGATTTCGGCCAAGACCGGGCTGAACATCGAAGGCGTGCTCGAGGCCATCGTCAAGAAGCTGCCTGCGCCGAAGGGCGACAAGGACGCGCCGCTGAAATGCCTGCTCGTCGACAGCTGGTATGACGCCTATCTCGGCGTTGTCGTGCTCGTGCGCGTCATCGATGGCGTGCTCAAGAAGGGCATGACCATCCGGATGATGCGCGCCAACGCCGCTTATGGCGTCGACCGGGTCGGCGTGTTCAAGCCGAAAATGCTCGAGGTCAGGGAAATGGGCCCCGGCGAGGTCGGCTTCTTCACCGCCTCGATCAAGGAGGTGGCGGATACCGCCGTCGGCGACACGATCACCGAAGACAGGCGGCCGACGCCGCAGCCGCTGCCGGGCTTCAAGCCGGTGCAGCCGGTGGTGTTCTGCGGCATCTTCCCGGTCGATGCGGCCGATTTCGAGGATCTGCGCAGCGCGATGTCGAAGCTGCGCCTCAACGATGCCAGCTTCTCCTATGAGATGGAAACCTCGGCCGCTCTCGGCTTCGGTTTCCGCTGCGGCTTCCTCGGCCTGCTGCATCTGGAGATCATTCAGGAGCGGCTGGAGCGGGAGTTCAACCTCGACCTGATCTCGACGGCGCCCTCCGTCGTCTATCACCTCAAGCTGCGCGACGGCACGGTGCTCGAACTGCACAACCCGGCCGATATGCCCGATGTGATGAAGATCGAGACGATCGAGGAGCCGTGGATCCGCGCCACCATCTTCACGCCGGACGAGTATCTCGGCTCGGTGCTGAAGCTCTGCCAGGACCGCCGCGGGCTGCAGATCGATCTTGGACTATGTCGGGGCGCGCGCCAAGGTCGTCTATGATCTGCCGCTCAACGAGGTGGTGTTCGACTTCTACGACAGGCTGAAATCGATTTCGAAGGGCTATGCGTCCTTCGATTACGCGATCACGGATTACCGCGAGGGCGATCTCGTCCGCATGTCGATCCTGGTCAATGCCGAGCCGGTCGATGCGCTGTCGATGCTGGTGCACCGGACCCGCGCCGATTCACGCGGCCGGGCGATGTGCGAGAAGCTGAAGGAGCTGATCCCGCCGCACATGTTCCAGATCCCGGTGCAGGCGGCGATCGGCGGCAAGATCATCGCCCGCGAGACCATCCGCGCGCTGCGCAAGGACGTGACCGCGAAGTGCTATGGCGGTGACGCGACCCGCAAGCGCAAGCTTCTGGAGAAGCAGAAGGAAGGCAAGAAGAAGATGCGGCAGTTCGGCAAGGTCGAAATCCCGCAGGAAGCCTTCATCGCCGCGCTCAAGATGGATAGCTGACGAAAGATCGGAAGCCGGCGCATCAGCTGCCGGTTTTCGATGATTCATCTGGCCCAAAGCAGTTTCGCCGATAGCAGACAATCCATAGGGACGACGTTACGCATCGTTAGGCAGATCGGTTTACATGGTACGGGATGCGACAGTTGATCGATCGCCCTGCCAAGCTGCATCCGGCCGTTCACCGCGAACTGGTCGACCTGCTCTATACAGCCCTGCCCCAGGTGGCGGCGATCGTCACTGCCGCCACAATCGGCGCGGCAGGCCTGGCGTTCGGGCAAGGCGACCTGATCTATGCTCTCACTGCTGCCCTGATCGCGGCCACTGGCGGGCTTCGCCTGTTCTGGCTGACCCGCTATCCGCGGGGCGTGGCGATGGACAGGGCGCAGCTTCTGCACTGGGAGCGCCGCTACGCGCTTGGCGCCATTGTGTTCTGCGGGTCGCTGGGGCTCCTGTCCTGCCTCGCCCTGAGCAGGGGAGACCAGCCCGGCGCCTGGGTCGCCTTCGGGCTCAGCCTCGCCAATTGCATCGGCATGATTTCGCGCGCGGCGGTGCGTCCCTGGATCGTCGCGGCCGCCTCCGCGACCTTGCTGCTGCCGACCGTCATCGCCGGGCTGTTTCGACCCGAGCTGCCCTATCAGATGGGTGCGGTTCTGCTCATCCTGTTCTGGGTGACATTGCGGGAAGCGTCGCGGCATCTCAGCCTCAATTTCGTGCAGCGGATCGAAGCCCAGCAGGAACTGGCGCATCAGGCCACGCATGATCCGCTCACCGGCCTGCCCAACCGGCTCGCCTTCATGAAGCACTTGAACGCCGCGGCCTCGACACCGGACACCGCCTTTGCGGTGCTGGCCATCGATCTCGACGGCTTCAAGCCGATCAACGACAAGCTCGGCCATCCCGTTGGCGACGAAGTGCTGAAGCAGATCAGCGACCGCCTGTCGCGAGCCATTGGATCACGCGGCATCGCGGCCCGCACCGGCGGCGACGAGTTCATGCTGTTGCTGCTGTTTAACCAGTCCGAGCCCGATTCGGCTGCGGCCAAGGTCTTGGCTCAGGATGTCATCGCTACCCTGCACAGGCCGCTCGAGCTGGCGAGCGCCGCCCGTGTCGGCGCCAGCATCGGCATCGCCAGTGGCAGCGCCCCCTGCTCCCGCGACGACCTCCGGGAGTTACTGATCGAGGCCGACAAGGCGCTGTATGAGGCCAAGCGGGCCGGCGGCGGCATCTGGCGCTGGGCCAGCAAGGCGCCGACCGCCTTACAGGCGGCGTAACGCAGCCATCCCGACCGGCTTGGTCCCCAGGCGAGTGGGGCTAGATCCGCACGCCGAGCCCGCGCAGCCGGGCCCGCAGATCGATCGGCTCGACGAAGTGCACGGCGTGCATGCCGACCGCTTCGGCCGTTGCGATGTTCTTGGCGCTGTCATCGACGAAGATGCAGTTTTGCGGCTGCAGCTCGTAACGGGTCAGCAGGGTCTGGAAGATCGCCGGATCGGGCTTGATCAGGCCTTCATGGGCGGAAACCACCGCACCGTCGAAGCTTGCCAGAAACGGGAAGCGGATGAGGCATTCCGCCCATTTCTCACGCGAGAAATTAGTGATGGCATAGACCTCGTCGCCTTGCGCCTTGAGCTCGGCCAGGACAGCAACGCTCTCCTCGATGATGCCGGGCACCGTCTCGTGCCAGCGCTCATCATAGGCCCTGACCTCGCGCTCCCAGTCCGGATGGTCGCGGACCAGAATGGCGACCGCCTCCTCCCATGAGCGACCGCGATCCTGCTCGATGTTCCACGCTGCCGTGCAGACATTGCGCATGAACCAGTGACGCTTCTCCTCATCGGGGATCAGGTCGCGGTAGAGCACGGTCGGATCCCAGCGGATCAGCACATTGCCGACATCGAAGACGACGTTGGGTGATGAGGCAGTCATGTCTTTTAGTCCGTTCGCGCTGTCGTTGGTGGAGGCCGCTCACGCCCTTGTGTGCCAAGCCAAGCGACAGATGCAAGCACCAGCCCTTATCTAGGACACAAGCTGATGCGACAGGATGCTCATGGCTGCGACGACATTGACAAGCTACACGCCCTGGCTCGACCGGCAGGGCCGGTTTTCGGGATTGAGGGCGGTGAGCTTCGCGCTCCTGCTGCTTCCGGCCGTGATCCTCGCCTATGAGGCCTGGACCGGGCAGCTCGGCTCGAAACCCTGGACCCGCGCCGTCCACGATACCGGGACATGGGCGATCCGGATCCTGCTGGTGACGCTGGCGGTATCGCCGCTGCGCAAGATCCTGGACTGGAGCAAGCTGATCGGCATCAGGCGCATGCTCGGGCTGGGCGCGATGAGCTACGCGTTCGCGCATCTGCTGCTCTACTGCATCGACCTTGGCTTCGATGGCGGGCTGATCGTCTCCGAGATCATCAAGCGGTTCTATCTGACGATCGGCATCGTCGCAGTGTTTGGGCTCGCGGCGCTGGGCGCGACCTCGACGGACGGGATGATCCGGCGGATGGGCGCCAAGAACTGGCAGCGCCTGCACAATCTGGTCTACGCCATCACCGCCCTGGGGCTGCTGCATTTCGCCCTGCAGTCCAAAATCGATGTCAGCCAGCCGGTGCTGCTCAACGGGCTTTTTGCGCTGCTTCTGCTTTACCGGCTGATGAACCGGTTGAAGCTACCCTTCACGGTTGCGAGCCTGGTCCTGGCAGGGCTGGCGACAGGGCTTGCCACCGCCCTGGCCGAGACGGCCTGGTACGCGACGACCACCGGCGTCTCCGCCTGGATGATGTTCGAGGCGAACTGGGATGTGCTGACCTATCAGGACATCCAGTTCCTGCGCCCTGGCCATTGGGTGGCGCTGGTCGGATTGGGTGTGGCGCTGGCGCATGGTGTGCGCGCGACGCTGCAGCAGCCCAAGCCTGTCCGCACGGGCCGGCTTCGCAGCCAGAGCGCGACGAGCGAGTGAGGCCCGTGGTGCGGGAAGTGGTTGGCAGCGCCGGCACAAGCCTCTAACCCTGAAATCATGCCGGACGATCTGAACGCCCAGCCGACTGCCGACGTCGCCGCCGCCGATCTGGCCGCGCAAGGCGTCAGCGCGACCGCAGGCGGCAACACCACGCTGCAGCCGCTGCGCCACCCGATGTTCAGGAAGGTGTGGCTGGCTAGCCTCGCCTCGAATTTCGGCGGCATGATCCAGAATGTCGGCGCGTCCTGGATGATGATCTCGCTGGCGGCCTCGGCGGATGTGATCGCCCTGGTGCAGGCTTCGACGACGCTGCCGGTGATGCTGTTTGCGCTCGCGGCCGGAGCGATCTCGGATAATTACGACCGTCGCCGCATCATGCTGACGGCGCAGGGTTTCATGTTCTGCGTCTCGCTCGGGCTTGCCGTCTGCGCCTGGTTTGGCCTGCTGACACCCTGGCTGCTGCTCGGCTTCACCTTCCTGCTCGGCTGCGGCAATGCGCTGAACGGCCCGGCCTGGCAGTCCTCGGTCGGCGACCTCGTGCCGCGGCCGGATCTGCCCGGCGCGATCACCCTGAACAGCGTCGGCTTCAACATTGCCCGCAGTGTCGGCCCGGCGCTCGGCGGCTTCATCGTCGCGGCCTTCGGCGCGGTCTCGGCCTTCATCATCAATGCGACGAGCTATGTGGCGCTGATCACGGTGCTGGCGCGCTGGCAGCCGCCCAAGGTGGAGCGGCAATTGCCGCGCGAAACGCTCTGGCTCGCGATGGGTGCGGGCCTGCGCTACGTCGCGATGTCGCCGAATATCCGCAGCGTGCTGCTGCGCGGTTTCTTCTTCGGCTTTGGCGGGATTGCGCTGCAGGCGCTGCTGCCGGTGATCGCGCGCGATCTCGTCAAGGGCGGTCCCCTGACCTTCGGCCTGCTGCTCGGCTCCTTCGGCTTTGGAGCAGTGGCAGGTGCGTTCTTCAGCGCAAGGCTGCGCCAGCATCTGTCGACCGAGATGCTGACGCGCCTGTGCTTCCTCGCCTTCGCCGTCGCCACCGCGATTGTCGCGCTGAGCACGGTGACGGCCTTCTCGATGCTGGGCCTCGTCATGGCCGGCGCCGCCTGGGTGCTGGCGCTCTCCACCTTCAACGCCACCGTCCAGTTTTCGGCACCGCGCTGGGTGGTGGGCCGGGCCCTGGCGCTCTACCAGATGGCGACCTTCGGCGGGATGGCGCTGGGCGCCTGGCTGTGGGGCGAGGTCGCCCATGGCTTCAGCACCGAGCAGGCGCTGAACCTGGCCGCGCTGGCGCTGCTGGCAGGGGGCGCGATCGGTCTGCGCCATGCGCTGCCGCCGCTGGAGGCGCTGAACCTCGACCCGCTCAGCCGCTGGCGCGCACCGACGGTCGCCGTCGATATCGAGCCGCGCAGCGGCCCGGTGATCGTGACCATCGAGTACATCATCGCGCAGGAGGACATCGTCGCCTTCCTGAGCGCTATGGCGGAGCGCCGCCGCATCCGCCGCCGCGACGGCGCGCGGCATTGGGCACTGCTGCGCGACCTGACCAATGCCGAGCTCTGGATCGAGCGCTATGACAGCCCGACCTGGGTCGAATATATCCGCCAGAACCAGCGCGTGACGCAGGCCGATGCGGAGATTGGCGAGCGGGTGCGGGCGCTGCATCGCGGGCCGAACCCGCCGGTGGTGCACCGGATGATCGAGCGGCAGGTCGGCTCGATGCCAAGCGTCAGGCCGCTGCAACCGCGCAGCGACGGCGCCAACGAGCGCTAAGCGCCGTCCTGAGCGACCGTTCCAAGACTGCGGAGCCCTCATCCTGAGGAGCTGCGCAGCAGCGTCTCGAAGGATGGTCCAGTGGACGCCGGAGCCTTCTGGAGCATCCTTCGAGACGCCATTCCCAACGGAATGGCTCCTCAGGATGAGGGCTGCGGTTTCAGGCGAAGTGGATAGTGATCTAGCCGACGATCCAGAGAGCGGCCAATCCGACCATGCCGACGATGATGCGCCACCAGGCAAACAGGGCGAAGCCGCGCTGGGAGACGTAATCCAGGAAACAGCCGGACCACGAGCAGGGCCGAGAAGAAGGCGGCGATAAAGCCGACGACGATCAGCATCGTGTCGTCGAAGGTGAGGATCTTGTAGTTCTTCAGCAGGTCGTAGGCGAAGGCGCCCGCCATGGTCGGCATCGCCAGGAAGAACGAGAATTCCGCTGCGGCGCGCTTGCTGGCGCCGAGCAGCATCGCGCCGACGATGGTCGAGCCCGAGCGCGAGACGCCGGGGATCATCGCCAGGCACTGCATGCAGCCCGATCTTCAGATACATCGAGAGCGGGAAGGTCGTGGCGTCCTCGTGCTTCACCTCGAGTTCGAGCTCGTCGACCACCATCAGCACCAGCCCGCCGGCGATCAGCGAGGCGCAGACCAGCACCGGGTTGAACAGCACGCTCTTGATGAAGCCATGCGCGCAGCGCCCCGATCACGCGCCGCCGGCAGGAAGGCGATGAGCACGCCGAGACGAAGCGCCGCGCCTGCGGGTCGCTCGGCAGGCGCAGCGCGATGTCGAGCAGGCGGCGGAAATAGACCAGCATGATCGCCAGGATCGCGCCGAGCTGGACCAGGACCTCGAAGGATTTGCCGTTCGATTCGAAGCCGAGGAAATGGCCGAGCAGCAGGAGGTGGCCAGTCGAGGAGACCGGCAGGAACTCGGTGAGCCCCTCGACGATGCCGAGGATCAGGGCCTCGATCAGGTTTTCCATGGCATGTCCTGTCCGGGAATCAGCGCCGCTCTGGCCGCATCCGTAAACCTCCGCCCTCTATCGGACCAAGGTCTTTGCGAATTGGTTACCAGTTCGGAAATCGCATGCCCAATCCTGAGCGAATGCGGTGGAGCGGCTTGTGAGGCCAGAGTGCCCCGCGTATAGCGGGCGCTGCGCGCAAGTCACGGGGCGGCGCCGTCACGTGGCCCTGCTTCGGCCGCACCCGAATGTTTCAAGAGTGCCATGGCGACCCTTCATCATTATCCGCTCTGTGCCCATTCGCGTTTCATCCGCCTCGTCCTCGGCGAATTCGGCATGGAGACGGACCTCGTCGAGGAACGGGTCTGGGAGCGGCGGCGCGAATTTCTCGAGCTGAACACGGCGGGCACCACGCCCGTGTTTCGCGAGGATAGCGGGCTTGCCGTGCCGGGCGCCGGGCCGATCGCGGAATATCTCGACGAGACGCGCGGGCTGGCTCTGGCAGAGCGCCGCCTGCTGCCGGACGGGCCGGGAGAGCGTGTCGAGGTGCGCCGCCTGCTCGACTGGTTCAACCTGAAATTCGACGCCGAGATCACCGCGCCGCTGGTGCTCGAAAAGGTGATGAAGCGCTTCATGAACCGGGACGAGGGCGGCGGCCCGCCCGAGATGAGCGCGATCCGTGCAGCGCGCAGCAATGTGCGCTATCATCTGCGCTATATCGCCTGGCTGACCGCCAAGCGGAACTGGCTGGCCGGCCCTTCGCTGAGCTATGCCGATCTTGCTGCTGCGGCGCATCTCTCCTGCGTCGACTATCTCGGCGATGTGCCCTGGGAAGAGGATGAAGCGGCCCGCGCATGGTATGCGAGGATCAAGTCCCGGCCGAGCTTCCGGCCCCTGCTGAGCGACCGGGTGCCAGGCATGGCGCCGAGCGCCCATTACGACAATCTGGATTTTTGAGAGCCGAAGCGGGCCCTGCAGCAGGCACCCTGAGCGGGGAGAGGCTGAAGCAGGCCGTGGTCGCGCGCGCCCTGGCGGAAGGCTTTGCCGTGGCCCGCATCGCGCCGGCCCACGCCATTCCTGAGGCCCCTGCCCGGCTGCAGGCCTGGCTCGATGCCGGCTATCATGGCGGCATGGGCTGGATGGAGGAGCGCCTGGCCGAGCGCGCCGATCCGCGCCGGCTATGGAGCGAGGTGCGGTCGGTGGTGATGCTCGGCATGAGCTACGCCCCCGACAGCGACCCGCTCGCCGTGCTGGCGGAGCCGGAACGGGCGGCGATCTCCCTGTACGCCAAGCGGCGCGACTATCACGACGTCATCAAGGGCAAGCTCAAGAGCGTCGCCGGGCTGCTGGCAGCGCGCGGCGGCGTCGGACGTCAAGGTTTTCGTCGATACGGCGCCGGTGATGGAAAAGCCGCTGGCCCAGGCGGCGGGGCTCGGCTGGCAAGGCAAACACACCGTGCTGGTCTCGCGCGAGCATGGTTCCTGGCTGTTTCTCGGCGCCATCTACACCACAGCGGACCTGCCGCCCGATGCGCCGGAGCAGGATCATTGCGGCAACTGCCGCCGCTGCCTGGCGATCTGCCCGACCGACGCCTTCCCGGCGCCCTACCAGCTCGATTCCCGGCGCTGCATCGCCTATCTCACCATCGAGCATCCCGGCCATATCGACCCTGAGCTGCGCTCCGGCATCGGCAACCGCGTCTTCGGCTGCGATGATTGCCTCGCCGTTTGCCCCTGGAACAAGTTTGCCGAAGCGGCACAGGAAACCCGGCTGGCGCTGAAGGACGAGCTCGATGGGCTCGACCTTGCGACCCTCGCCGGGCTCGACGATGCGGCCTTCCGCGTCATGTTTGCGGGCACGCCGATCAAGCGGACGGGCCGCGACCGGGTGGTGCGCAACACGCTGATCGCGATCGGCAACAGCCGTCAGCCGGCGCTCGCCCGCCATGCCGAGGCGCTGTTGCGCGACGGGTCTCCGCTGGTGCGCGCCATGGCGGTCTGGGCCTTGCGCCAGCTCGCGCCGGAGCAGGCGCGACAGGTTGCGAGCGCCCATCTCGCGCTGGAGGCGGACCCGGACGTCCGGCAGGAATGGGGAACTCTGATGGAAACGGACGGCGTCGCATGAAGATCGTCATCATCGGCCTCGGCTACTCCGCCGGGTTTTTTGCCCGCGCCGCGCAGGCGCAGGGGCATGCGATCATCGGCACCGTCCGCAGCGAGGCGAAGGCGCAGGCGCCTGACGCAGGCCGGCCTGCCGACGCTGGTCTTCGACGGGCTGTCCGTCCCGCCCGAGCTGAAACAGGCCGTGCAGGATGCCGATGCCGTTCTCGTCTCGACGCAACCGGCCGGGGACCGGCGACCCCGCTCTGGCCTGTCTTGGCGAGAGCCTGGCGGCGGCGGCATCCCTGCGCTGGATCGGCTATCTCTCGACCATCGGCGTCTATGGCGACCATGGCGGCGCCTGGATCGATGAAAGCGCGAGCTGCCAGGCTGGCGAGGGCCGCGCCCGGACAAGGCTGGCCATCGACGAGAGCTGGCTCGATTTCGGCAAGACCAGCGGCAAGCCGGTGCATATCTTCCGGCTCTCGGGAATTTACGGACCGGGGCGCAATGCCATCGTCAATCTGAGGGAAGGCACTGCCCGCCGGCTGGTGAAGCCGGGGCAGGTCTTCAACCGCATCCATGCCGAAGACATTGCCGGCGTGCTGCTGGCCTCGCTGGCGAAGCCCCGTGCTGGCGCGATCTACAATGTGACCGATGACGAGCCGGCGCCGCCCCAAGATGTGGTGAGCTATGCGGCGGCGCTGATCGGCGTGACGCCGCCGCCGGAAATCCCCTATGACCCGGCGCAATTGTCGCCGATGGCCGCGAGCTTCTACAGTCAGAACAAGCGCGTCTCCAACGCATTGGTGAAGCGCGAACTCGGCTACAGCTTCCGCTACCCGACCTATCGCGAAGCGCTGACGGCGCTGGCGGCTGAGGGGGCTTAGAAGTCGGCAGACTGCGCAGGCGCCCGGGCTCGGCTCCGCGAGCCCTCATCCTGATCGGCCCGCAGACCGTCTCGCGGGGCCGCGAGGCTCCCGCGCCATCTGGAGCATCCTTCGAGACGCCGCGGACGCGGCTCCTCAGGATGAGGGCTTTTGGAGGCTGATCACGCGCGTTTCCTAGCCTGCCGAGTTAATTTGGCCGGCCCAACTCTATACGCGAGCTCTCATCCTGAGGAGGCCCGCAGGGCCGTCTCGAAGGATGGCCGCGGAGGCTCCTGCGCCATCTGGAGCATCCTTCGAGACGCCGCGCGAACGCGGCTCCTCAGGATGAGGGCTCGAGGTGGGATGGAGCGTGAATCAGGCGGCGTAGCGCTGGCCTTCCTCGCCATAATACTCGACATAGCGGCGGTCGATTGCCGAGACCGGCAGGATGACCAGCACATCCGTGGTGCCGAACTGGCGGTCGATCACGGCGCCGGCGCCGAACCGGGCGCCGAGGCGGAGATAGCCCTTGATCAAAGGCGGCATCTGCTTCAGCGCCAGCTTCGCGTCCAGCGTTTCCGCGGGGAGCAAATCCATGCCGATGCCGCGCGAACCCTGGCGCGGCGCAGCTCCAGGCGCCCTCGGCGCGGGCGTGATGGTGCAGGAAGGACAGCGGCAGAGCGAGCTTGGCGGGATCGACGCTGTCGAAGCTGGCGCAGCCGAACATCGCGTCGATGCGATGATGCCGGATATAGGCCCAGATGCCGTGCCAGAGCAGTTCGACGGTCTTCTTGTTGCGATAGGGCGCCAGCACGCAGGAGCGGCCAAGCTCAAGGAAGCGCAATCCGCTATGCCGGGCGATCATCGGCGCCAGATCGAACTCGCCCTGGGTGTAGAAGCCGCCGAGCCGCGTCGCCGCATCCTGGCGCATCAGCCGGTAGGTGCCGACGACGCGCGGCTTGATGCCGCCGAAGCGCCCGCGCGCCGCATGGTCGATGACCAGCAGATGGTCGCAAGCCTTGTCGAAACGGTCGGCATCGCGGCGGAACATGCGCGAGACGACGCCGGGCTTCGCCGACATTTCCTGATAGAACACCCGGTAGCGCAGGCGCTGGGCCCGCCAGATCTCGCGCGGACCGCGCGCCAGCCGCACTTCGAGCGAGCCGCTGCGACCGAGCGTGCCGCTCAGCGGCTCCTCTCGCAGGTCGCCGAAGCGGAAGCCGCCGGTCATCAGCATCATCGGAGAGAAGCGGGCCAGAAAGGGCTGCCCTGCCAGTGGCTGATTTGCCGGCTTCAAAACATCGACGGTCTGAGGCGTCATGCGTCCGTTCGCCCTGCTGCTCTGCCTTCATCGCGCTGCTGCGATACAGCTACGCTAGCGTCACTGTTCTAACAGCTTCGCGACAAAACTGCGTCAGGCTTGTGACGGTGCTTCAGCCGCCGGTGGGGACGCTGTGCCGGCTCGTGATCCGCGCCAGCCATTCGATCAGCACGGCGCGCTCTGAGCGGCTTAGCAAGGCAGGCATCCATGCCGGCCGCGCGCGCCTCGGCCTGATCGGCTGCGGAGACATTGGCGGTGACAGCGAGCAGCGGCAGCTTGTCGCTGGTTTTGATCTCGGCCTCGCGCGCTCTGATGGCGCGGGCGACGCCGAGCCCGTCCAGCTCCGGCATGCGGATGTCGAGCAGCACGAGATCGAGGTGATCCTCCATGCCGCTCAGGCTCGCCTCGACATGGCGCAGCGCGGCGCGGCCGTCGCGGACCCGCACCGCGCGGTGGCCGAGCTTTTCCAGCGTGCGCGTGACGAGCAGCGCGTTGATGTCATTATCCTCGGCGACCAGCACAGTCAGCCTCGGCCCTGCCGCACCCGGCGCGGCGCTGGCCGCCGGCAGGCTGCGCTGCGGCATCTCCCGTGCAGAAGCGGATAGGCGCTCATAGAGCGAGCGGGCGCGGACCGGCTTGATCAGGAAGCCGGAGAAGGCCGACGCCAGAACCGCTCCGCCCTGGCGGCGCTCGCCTGGAGTCAGCAGGATCAGGCGCTCGCTCAGGCCGGCCTGCCTCGCGGCCTCGGCCAGCTCCAGCGCTGCCTCGTGCCCCAGGCCCCGGTCGATCAGGATGGCGGCAAAATCCGAGCCCGAGCGCAATTCGGCCAGCGCCGGAGCGGCCGCATCGCAGCAGATCGCCTCGCCACCGGCCGCCTCGACCGCCTGGGCCAGGAAGCCGGGACCGAACGGCCCTGCAGCCGCGATCAGGATGCGCCGCCCATGCCAATCGGGCGGGATCAGGACCGGAGTCGCATCCTCCACCGCAAGCGGCAGGCTGACGGTGAAGACCGAGCCGGAACCGGGACTGCTGTCGAGCGCGATGTCGCCCCCCATCAGGGTGACGAGCCGGCGGACGATGGCGAGGCCCAATCCGGTGCCGGAATGGCTGCGGCTGGTGCCGGTTTCGGCCTGCTCGAACTCCTCGAAGATTGCGGCATGGCGGCTTTGCGGGATGCCGGGGCCGCTATCGGCCACCGCAATCTCGACCCGGCCCGCCCGATGCGACAGGCTGATGCCGACGCCGCCCTCAGCGGTGAATTTCACGGCGTTGCCGACGAGGTTCAGCAGGATCTGGCGCAGGCGATCGCGGTCCCCTACCAGCCTGGCCGGCAGATCGGGCGCGATCGAAGCCGCGATCTCCAGACCCTTTTCCTGTGCGCGCGGCGCCATCAACTCGCAGACCGTCTCGATCAGCTGGGCCGGATCGAACGGCGCCGGCGGCGAGCTCGAGCTTGCCCGCCTCGACCTTGGCGACGTCGAGGATATCATCGACCAGCGAGAGCAGCGCCTCGCCAGACGTGCGCAGCGCCCCGACATAGGTCGCCTGCTCCGGATCGAGCCGGGTGTCGCCGAGCAGGTCGGCCATGCCCAGAATGCCGTTGAGCGGCGTGCGAAATTCGTGGCTGACGGTGGCGAGGAAGCGCGATTTCGCCTCGCTTGCGCTTTCCGCCCGCGCCCGCGCCTCGACCAGCGCCTGCTCGCTGGCGATGCGGGCCGTGATGTCGCGCCCGACGCGCTGCAGAACCGTCTTGCCCAGCGCGACCGGCACGACGGTCTCGACCCAGGAAATCCAGCGCTCGCCCTGCGGTGTCGCCAGCCTCTCGTCGAAAACCCGTGCTCCACCCTCCAGAGCCTGGGCGGCGCGCGCTTCAAGGCGCTGCGGCTCCAGCCGGCTGCCGGCGACGGAGGTTTCGTCGAGACCGAGCAGGGCAGCGTAAGCGGCGTTGGCATAGACGACGCGGCCATCGTCACGCCTGACGATCAGGTCGCCCTGCGCCTCGATCAGGCTGCGATAGCGCTCCTCGCTGTCGGCCAGGGCCCAGAGCCGGTCGTTGAGTGTCTCGATATCCTGCAGCAGGGCATCGGCCTGCCTGGCGACACGGTCACGCTGGCGCAGGGCAAAGACCAGCGCCGTGGCAGCCGCCAAGACCAGCAGCAGCGCGAGCAGGGCAATCCAGGAGGATGGCAGCAGATCCATGCCGGAGGAATTAGCAGAGGCGCGTTGAGGAACTGTTCGAACTTAACGCGAATTGTCTCGATCATACGGCAGGTTTTGGTAACCCTGCCGCGCACTGCGCGAATGCTGCCGTCAAGCCGCCTGCGACGGCTGGTCGATGCGCGAGCGATAGGACAGCGCCTCGGCCAGGTGGATGCGGCCGACCTTGTCCTCGCCATCGAGATCGGCCAGCGTGCGGGCGACCTTGAGCACGCGGTGATAGGCGCGCGCGGTCAGGCGCATCGGCCTCGGCGGCATCGCGCAGCAGGGCGAGGCCGGCCTTGTCGGGCCGCGCGACCTCGTCCAGCACATTGGCGGGGCAGCTGGCATTGGTGGTGATCTGCGGCAGGCCCAGCGCCGCATAGCGCGCCGCCTGCCGTCGCCGGGCCGCCGCGACGCGGGCCGCGACCTCGGCCGAGCCCTCGCCCGCAGCCGGCAGCAGCAGGTCCGAAGCCGTGACCGCCGGCACCTCGATGGTGATGTCGATGCGGTCCAGCATCGGGCCGGAAATCCGGGTCTGATACTGCGCCATGCAGCGCTCGTTCGGCTGGCGCCGGCAGGCGAAGCCCGGCTCGGTCGCGCGGCCGCAGCGGCAAGGGTTCATCGCCGCGACCAGCTGGAAGCGGGCGGGATAGACGGCGCGGTGATTGGCGCGCGAGATCAGCACCTCGCCGGTCTCCATCGGCTGGCGCAAGGCATCGAGCACCTGCGCCTGGAATTCCGGCAGCTCATCGAGGAACAGCACGCCGTGATGGGCGAGCGACGACCTCGCCGGGCCGGGCCTGGAGCACCGCCGCCGACCAGCGCCGCCATCGAGGCCGAATGATGCGGCGCGCGAAACGGCCGCGGTCGGTCAGACGCGCCCTCGGCGAGCTGCCCGGCGACCGAGAGCACCATCGAGACTTCCAGCAATTCGCGCGGATTGAGCGGCGGCAGGATCGATGGCAGGCGGCTCGCCAGCATCGATTTGCCGGCGCCGGGCGGTCCGTTCATCAGCAGGTTGTGGCCGCCGGCCGCGGCGATCTCGAGCACGCGCTTGGCGCTTTCCTGGCCCTTGATGTCGGCGAGGTCGGGCAGGCGGGCCGGCCTGGCGCGCGACAGCGGGCTCGGGCCGCGCCATCACCTGCGTGCCCTTGAAATGATTGGCGAGCTGGATCAGCGAGCGCGGCGCCAGGATGTCGATATCGGCCGCGGCCCAGGCCGCTTCCGGCCCCGAGGCAGCGGGGCAGATCAGCCCCTGCCCGCGCGCATAGGCGGCGATGGCGGCGGGCAGCACGCCGGCGACCGCCGTGATCGAGCCGTCGAGCGCCAGTTCGCCCAGCACGGTGTAGCCGGCCAGCGCATCGTGCGGGATCGCGCCGATGGCGGCCATCACGCCCAGCGCGATCGGCAGGTCGTAATGGCTGCCTTCCTTGGGCAGGTCGGCCGGGGCGAGATTGACCGTGATGCGCTTGGCCGGCAGCGCCAGCCCGGACGCGATCAGCGCGGCGCGGACCCGCTCCCGGCTCTCGGCCACCGCCTTGTCGGGCAGGCCGACGAGCACGAAGCTGACATTGCCGGGCGTGACCTGCACCTGCACATCGACCGCCCGGGCCTCGATGCCCTCGAAAGCGACCGTCGCAACCCGCGTGACCATAAACCTGCTCCTGACCTAAGGTCAGGATAGCAGGCTACGCGCCACCCGCAAGAACGGATAGCGAACTATGCCGGGCTGAGGTTCCGGCTGCGGGCCAGAACCTGGCGCAGCAGCACGGGCGCTGCCAGCGCGAGGCTGATCAACGCGCTGGTCGGCGTCGCCACGATCATCGGCATGGCTGCGAGCGCGATCAGCAGACGCTCCCACATCGCCAGCGGCGCCAGCAACCAGCCGGCGAAAGCGGCCGACAGGAAGGTGATGCTGGTCAGGCAGGCGGTGGTCGAACCGATCAGCTCCGACCAGGTGAAGCCCGGTGCCATGATCAGCATCGACGGGGAGAAGACGAAGACGAAGGGCACCAGCACCTTGCCGAGCGCCAGGCGGAAGGCGGTGTTGCCGGTCTTGAACGGATCGGCCCCGGCCATGCTCGCGCCCGGCATAGGCGGCGAGCGCGACCGGCGGCGTGATGTCCGCCAGCACCCCGTAATAGAACACGAAGAAATGCGCCACGAGCGGGTCGACGCCGAGCATGCCGAGCGCCGGCGCCGCGACCGTCACCATGATGATGTAGTTCGCCGTCGTCGGCACGCCGCAGCCGAGCAGGATGCAGACGATCGCCGGTCAGCACCAGCGTGAAGAACAGCGTCGCGCTCTTCGACGTCGAACGGGCAGGACGGGCAGCAGGTCCGACGACGCCGCGCGCCCATTGATCGGCCAGCGACGGTGACGATGCAGGAGATCTTGAAGCCGACGCCGGTCAGCGTGACGACGCCGACGATGATGCCCACGGTCGCGGCCGCGGCGCCGACGCCGATGGCGTATTTGGCGCCGACCACGAAGGCGTCGACCATGTCGACGCGCGCCGCTCGCCGGCCCTGCTCCGTGCGCATCAGCACGCCATGGGCCATGACCGCGAACGGCCGCCAGGGTGAAGGCGAGGTTGACGCCGGGCACGCCGCAGGAACTCGGTCGGCGCGGCCAGGCCGATGGCGAGCGCGAAGACCGAGCGCCGAGGCCGCGCGATCTGCGCCAGACCGACCAGCATGCAGCCGGTGATGCCCCAGAAGGCCGCGAGATAGGGCGTGTAGCCGGAGAACAGCACCATGAGCAGCGCAAAGAGCGGCGGATCGTCGGCCAGTCCCGCGCGAACGACCTCGCGCAGCTTCGGCAGCTCGGCGTCGGTCAGGCCCTGCATGCCGTGCTTCTTGGCCTCGAAATGCACCTGCATCAGCACGCCGAAGAAATGCATGAAGGCCGGCACGATCGCGGCGATGACGATGGTCGGCGTAGGGCACGTTCAGGAACTCGACCATCAGGAACGCGGCCGCGCCCATGATCGGCGGGGTGATCTGGCCGCCGGTCGCGGCGGTCGATTCGACCGCCGCCGCGAAGTGGCGCTGGATAGCCGATGCGGATCATCGTCGGGATCGTCAGCGAGCCGACCGTGACGGTGTTGGCGATGGACGAGCCCGAGATCATGCCGAACAGCGCCGAGCCGAAGATCGAGACCTTGGCGGGCCCGCCGGCGAAGCGCCCGGCCACCGCGGCCGCGAGATCGATGAAGAGCCGGCCGAGGCCGATGCGCGTCGCCAGCACGCCGAACAGCACGATAGTGGAAGACGTAGGTCGCGACCACGCCGAGCGCGACGCCGTAGATGCCCTGGCTCGTGAGGTAGAGGTGGTTGACGAGCGTCGACCAGGTCGCGCCGGGATGCGGGAAGATGCCGGGCAACGAGTGGCCGATAGAGCGCGTAGACCATGGCGACGACGGCGATGAGCGGCAGCGCCCAGCCGACGGTGCGGCGCGTCGCCTCCATCATCACCACGATCGTGATCGTGCCCATGACGACGTCGAGCGGTCGAGGGATTGCCGACGCGGAAGACGCATATCGTCGAAGATCCACGGCACGTAGAGGCTGGCAGACCGCGACCGCGACCGCGCAGAGCCCAGTCGATCAGCGGGATGCCGCCCGGCCGCAGCAGCGTCGACGGCGTGCGACGGTCCGGCCATCGCTCTTGCGGCCGGAGAAGACCAGGAAGATCAGCCCGAGCACGAAGGCGATGTGGATGCCGCGATGCGTCGTCTCGCGCAGCAGGCCGAAGCCGGCCGTGTAGTAGTGGAAGGTCGACAGCGTCAAGCAGCAGCCCGCCGACGAGCAGCGCGGTGCGCGGCGGCACCTGCGGAACTGCATCTCCGGGATCGAGCTCTTCCTCGAGCTTCGGGAGTTCGGCAGCGCTGGGCGTGCGGTCATGGCAGGCTGCTCGGCAGGTCTCGCCGGTCGAGGGGCAGGATCAGGGCAATCATCGGCTTACAGGGCAGCTTGAAAGCGCCGCAGCCTGGCCCTGACGAGGCTGCCGCGGCGCCGCCGCTCGCGCCGTGCCGGGAAGGGATCTTGGCTTGATCGGCGCGCTGGCCTTACTTCAGCAGGCCGGCCTCCTTGTAGAACTTCTCGGCGCCGGGATGCAGCGGCACGCCGAGCAGGCCGCTCAGCGCCGTCGCCTTCGGATCGACCTTGCCCTTGGCGTGGCCGGCATCGAGCGCGGCGCGGGTCTTGTCGCTCCACAGCGCCTTGGTCACCGCGTAGACCGTGTCGGTCGGACACCTTGGCCGAGGTCACCCAATGCGCGCCGACCGCGACGGTCTTGACCGCGCCGACGTCCTTGTAGGTGCCGGCCGGGATCTCGTCGGCGGCGAAGAAGGTGAACTCCTTGGCGAGCTTGTCGGCTTGCTGCGCCGGCGATCGGCAGGATGTCGATGCCGGAGCCGGTCGAGGCCAGTTCAGAGATCGCCGCAGCCGGGAAGCCGCCGGTGAAGAAGAAGGCATCGACCGAGCCATCCTTCATCTTTTCGGCCGCCTGGTTGGGCTTCAGGTACTCGGCGGTGATGTCCTTCTCGCCGACGCCAAAGGCGGCGAGGATCGCCTTGGCGTTGAGAAGCGTGCCGGAGCCCGGCTCGTCGATCGAGACCTTCTTGCCCTTGAGGTCGGCGACGCTCTTCACGTTGGCGGCCTTGCGGACCACGAGGTGGACGCTCTCGGGATAGAGATTGGCGATGGAGCGCAGTTCGGCGACCTTCGGCTTGCCCTCGAACACGCCGGTGCCGGAATAGGCCCAGTAGGCGACGTCGGCCTGGACGAAGCCGGATTCAGCCGCGCCGCCGACGATGGCGTTGACGTTGGCGACCGAGCCGTTGCTGGCGACGGCCGTGGCGACCAGCTGCGGCGGGGTCGAGATCGCGTTCGCGATCAGGCCGCCGATCGGATAATAGGTGCCGGCGGTGCCGCCCGTGCCGATGCGGAAAAAGGCGGGAGCCTGGGCGAAGGCGAAGGTGGCCAGGGCCACGCTGCCGATGCCGGCAAGGGCCAGCGCGAAGCGACGCGTCGTCTTGAGTGTCATTCTTATCTCCCTCTGGCCCGGATGGGCCGCAACAGGCGCCCAAACTGGACCGCATTGGAGGAAGATTTCAAGCCAAAGCGTACATGATCGACAGGGCGCCGCCGCAATTTGGCGGAATCTTCAACACAAAGCGGCTTGCGCGGCAGTCAATGCCCGGTTGTGCCGCCCTTGCCGTGCCCTTCGCCCGAGACTTTGTCGGTCAGCGCCATCAGCAGGCCCGAGAGCACGAAGACGACATGGATGGCGACGTACCACATCAGGTCGCGGTCGCTGGCGCTCTTGACGTTCATGAAGGCCTTGAGCAGCTGGATCGCCGAGATCGCCACGATCGAGGAGATCAGCTTGAGCTTCAGGCCGGAGAAGTCGATCTGCGACATCCATTCCGGCCAGTTGCGATGCGGCACTGGCGTCGATCTTCGAGACGAAATTCTCGTAGCCGGAGAAGATGACGATCACGATCAGCGAGCCGGTGAAGGTCAGGTCGATCAGCGACAGCACGCCCAGGATCACCTCCGCCTCGGTGGCCGTCGACGACATGGCTGAGGAAGTGCCAGACCTCCTGCAGCGCCTTCACCAGAAGGCCGCCAAGCGCGAACACCAGCAGGACGTAGAACGGCGCGAGCAGCCAGCGGCTGGCCGAGAGGAAGCTTTCGATGGCGCGCTCGCCGCGCGACGTCTCGAATGGCGCAGACGTCGCCTCGCCCGTGCTCTCGTCCTTCATCACCGCCCCCAGCCTCGCCCGGTCAGCTCCATCACGCCCGGCACTGCCATGGCGTGAAACAAGCAATCGGGCAAGTCCAGGCGTGCAGAGGTCCGACCGGCGGCAGAAGCGCCCCCGGCCGGCGCGTTAGTCAGGCATCGACGCCGACGCCGATCGGGCAGGCCACGCCGGTGCCGCCGAGGCCGCAATAGCCGGCCGGGTTCTTGGCCAGATATTGCTGGTGGTAGTCCTCGGCGAAGTAGAACCGCGGCGCATCCGCGGATCTCGGTGGTGATCGGCGCCATAGCCGCGCTCGGCTCAGCGCGCTGCTGATAGGCTCGCCTGCGAGCGCCTCGGCCGCGGCGCGCTGCGCCGCGTCGAAGACATAGATGCCGGAGCGGTACTGCGTGCCGACATCGTTGCCCTGGCGCATGCCCTGCGTCGGGTCGTGGCTCTCCCAGAACGCCTTGCAGCAGCGCCTCGTAGGACTGACCTTCGCCGGATCGAAGACCACGAGCACCACCTCGTTGTGGCCGGTCATGCCCGAGCAGACCTCCTCATAGGTCGGGTTCGGCGTGAGGCCGCCGGCATAGCCCACCGCCGTGACCCAGACGCCCGGCGATCTGCCAGAACTTGCGCTCGGCGCCCCAGAAGCAGCCGATGCCGAAGATCGCCGTCTCGAGCCCCTCGGGATAGGGGCCCTTCAGCGGGCGGCCGCTGACGAAATGCCGCTCGGCGGTGGGGATCGGGCTCGGCGCGGCCGGGCAGGGCCTCGCCGGCGCTGCGGCAGCTGCGGTCTTCTTGCGCAGGAAGAACATGGTCGGCTCCCTTCGGATGATCGGTGTCGGAGCCCAAGATAGGCAGTGACCGGCCCGATGCACAGGGCGCGGCGCCAGCACGCCCGCATCACCGTCGCGTGACGATGCCGATCTCGGCCTCGCGCGGCGTCGCGCCGAGCCGGACCAGCAGGAAGCCAAGCAGCAGCGCGATCAAGGGCTGTCGGCACCAGCATCAGGTTGAGCAGCACCGGGTCCCAGAGCAGCGGGTGGATGCGGCGCTCGATCGAAGGGCTGGAACAGCAGGTAGCGCGCGCGCGAGCACGGTTACGAGCGCCTCGCCCAGCGGCGTGAGCAGCAGCGCCGAATTGGCGATCGAGCGCGCGCCATCGATCACCAGCGTGACGAAGCCGGCCGCGAGCAGCACATAGCCGACGAAGCGCAGCAGAAACCGCATCATTCATTCCTCTCGCAGAGCCAGCCTGCCTGCGCGACCCCGCGCCACGGACAGGATGCGGCCCATCCGGCCGCCCCGCTTGGCAACTCGGCCGAAGCCTGCGCGCGGCAAGCGCAGCCGCGGGAAGTTTGCAAAGCCGCGAATCGGCCCTTGAAAGACGCGGCCACGGCGGTCATAAGCAGCGCGCCGGACAGGTGGCCGAGTGGTTGAAGGCGCACGCCTGGAAAGTGTGTATACGGGAAACCGTATCGCGGGTTCGAATCCCGCCCTGTCCGCCATTTTTTGAGCCCCGAAGCTGGGCACGCCGTTTCCGCCGATTTCATTCTGGAAACGGCCGACACCGTCCGAAACAGCTTTTCCAGTCAGTCAAACCTGTTTGGCACCGCCTGTGGGGCTCCGCCCTGCCGAGCAGTGACGCGTCGCTTTGGCTTCACGCGGTTCCGCGCAGCGGGTTGATGAATGGAAGCCCGGCGAAGTCTTTCTCGTTGTCGGTGGCGACGACGCAATTATTGGCCTCCGCGACCGACGCAACGATCATATCGAGACCGCTGCGTGGACGACCGGCGATCTTTCCGTCCGCCATCAGCCGCGCCCAGATCAATCCGGCCCGGTCGTCGAATGACAGGATGCGCCCGGCGAACAAAGCCTGCGGCCCTTCGGGACCGGAGAACCATGCTTCGAGCACCTCTCGTTTGCTGCCGACCGGTTTTTCCAGAACACCGCGCCGGATTTCCGCCACCGTCAGTGATGCGATGTACAGCGCCTCATCCGGCTGCCTGGCCATCCAGTCCAGCAAAGGTGCGGAAGGCTCCGGCTTGACGACATTGCTGATGATATTGGTGTCGAGCAGGTATCGGATCATAAGTCGACGTTACGCCCTTCCTCGCGCGCGCGGACGAGGTCGAGATCACCACCGACGAGCGGGGACCGTCGCAAGGCTTGAAGGATGCCGCCGCGACGGGGCGGTTCGCCCGACACGATTCTTTGAACCATCGTGCGAGCCTGTGCAGCCTCGGGACCGTCATCGGCAAGCCGCCGCGCGAGTGCGCGGATCAAGTCCCGATCGGCATCAAGAGCCTGAACCTCGAAGCGCGCGATGCCCCGTTGGGCCTGACGCGACCGGTAGTTACGGATCGCCCGCTTCTGTGCTGCATCGCTCATGACCAATCCTCCCGGATATAACTGGATATATATCCTGTCATCTTGTCTTGAGCAATGCCGCCGCTGTTGTGGCCATTACTCGTGGCCCATCAGATCTTCCAGCAGCTCTCTCTGTCATAAAGGCTTAATCGGCATCTTGCCTGGGCTTGGCTGTTTTCGCCTGCCGGCCTGTCTTCCCGCCAGCTCCACCAGCCTTCGGAACGTCGGGCATTCCATGTGGGACGGCGCCGGGCACTCGGCGACGTGGCGCAGCGTGTTGCGCAGGGCTGTCAGCTGATCGATCTGGCGGTCGAGATCCTCGGCTTTTGCGTGGAGCACCTCGCGCGGCAGGGCCGGCATCCCGTTCTGGCCGAACATGCCGCCGATCTCCTCAAGCGAAAATCCGGCCGACTTGCCCATCGCGATCAGCTTGAGCTGCAGCAGTACTTCAGGAGCAAACTGCCGACGCAGCCCGCGCCGGAAGACAGAAGCGATCAGGCCGGCTTCCTCGTAATAGCGCAGGGCCGAGGGCTTCACTCCGCTCAGCGCCGACACCTCTCCGATATCCAGGAACTTCATGCTTGACCTCAACTTGACTTGAAGTCGTAGCCTGCTCGCACAGGGATAATCAGGCAAGGGAAAAAGCAATGAAGCCATTGAAATTACGGGCGTCCGAGCCGACTGCCGGAGCGGTGCAGGCCACCCTTGCGCTGGCCATGCTGCTGGCCTCGCTCGGCACCAGCATTGCCAACATCGCGCTGCCGAGCCTGGCGGAGGCCTTCTCCGCGCCCTTCTCGCAGGTGCAGGCTGTGGTCGTGGCTTATCTCGCAGCGCTGACGATCTCGGTGATGGTGGCGGGTCGGTTGGGCGATCGTCATGGCTTGAAGCCGATGCTGATCGCGGGTCTGGCCCTGTTCGCCCTGGCCTCGCTGCTCTGTGCGCTGGCGCCCGGCCTGTGGTTCCTGATCGGAGCCAGGGCCCTGCAGGGGGTCGGAGCTGCTTTTCTGATGACGTTGGCCATGGCGCTGATGCGCCAGATCGCGAGCGAGGCCAGTCTCGGGCGCTCCATGGGCCTGCTCGGCACCGTCTCGGCGCTCGGCACCGCGCTTGGCCCTCCGCTCGGCGGGCTGCTGATCCCGCTCGCGGGATGGCAAGGCATCTTCTGGGTCCAGATCCCTCTCGCGCTTCTGGCTCTTGGCCTGGTGATCCAGATCCTGCCGGGCGCAGCCGGTGAGGAGACGGCAGCTCCAGTGCGGCTCGCCTCGCTCCTGGACAGGGCGCTCGCCGTCACGCTGGGGGTCAATGTGCTGGTGGCTGCCGTGATGATGGCCACGCTGGTGGTCGGACCGTTTTACCTCAGCCTTGGCCTGGGGCTGGACGCCCGACAGGTCGGGCTCGCAATGGCGGTCGGACCGGCACTCGCCATTGCCAGCGGGGTGCCGTCGGGCCGTCTCGTCGATCGCTGGGGAAGCGGCCCGATCCTTCTGGCCGGCCTCATGCTGCTGGCGCTTGGCGCGCTGCTTCTCGCGGTCCTGCCCAACAGGATCGGGCTTGGCGGCTATATCCTCGCCATCGGCGTGCTGACGCCGGGCTACCAGCTGTTCCAGGCCGCCAACAACACGTCTGCCCTGGCGACCGTGCCCAAACCCAGCAGAGGCACCGTGTCAGGTGCACTCAACCTCTCACGCAATCTCGGGCTGATCGCAGGGGCATCCGTCATGGGTGCGGTCTTTGCCTGGGGCGTGGGCTCAGCCCGGATCACCGACGCCACCGCGTCGGATATCGCCGCCGGACTGCAACTGACCTTCCTGCTCGCAGCAGCCATGATGGTCACGGCGATGGCCATCATTCTCGGCCATCGCTCCAGCCAAGGTTGAGTTTACGCTGCCGAGCGCAAACCGCCCTGCCTGCTGCCCTGAGCGGAGGTCCTGAAGGCCTTAACCAGGGTGTTCAGGGTCTCGATCTGGCTGGTGAGGGCCAGGCAGGAGGCAGAGCTCTGCTCTGCCAGCGCCGCGTTCTGCTGGGTCATCTCATCAAGGCGGGCTACCGTGCGGCTCATCTCCTCGATGCCGCGGGACTGTTCGGTCGAGGCGGAGGAGACCTCCACCACCGTCGCGGTCACGTCGCCCGAGGCCCTAACGATCTCTCCCAAGGTCTCGCCCGAAGCGTGGACCAGCTTCACGCCGCCCAAAATCTGCTGGTTCGAGCTGGTGATCAGCTGGCCGATATCCTTGGCAGCTTCGCTCGAGCGCTGGGCCAGGACGCGGACCTCTGCAGCGACGACTGCAAAGCCCTTGCCTGCATCCCCGGCGCGCGCCGCCTCGACGGCTGCGTTGAGGGCGAGCAGGTTGGTCTGGAAGGCGATGTCTTCGATGATGTGGGTGATCTCGGAAATCTTGCGCGAGGATTCCTCGATCTGCTTCATCGCATCCACGGCCGAGCCGACGATCTTGCCGCCCTCATTGGCGATATCGGTCGCCTTGCGGGCCAGCATCGCGGCCTGGCGCGAGCCTTCGGTGGCGAGCTTCACTGAGGCTGCGAGTTCTTCGGTCGTAGCTGCCGTCTCCTGCAGCGAAGCCGCCTGGGTTTCGGTGCGCCCGGCCAGATCGAGCGAGCCGCTGTTGATCTCGACACCGGCGCTGCGGATCGACTGGGCGGCGGCCGCGATGCCCGACATGGCGGTTTCCAGCTGCGAAACCGAGCGGTTGAAGTCGCCCCGGAGCTTTTCGTAATCGGCCGGGAAGCGCGCCTCGATGCGGTGGGTCAGATTGCCCAGCGCGAGTTGCTCCAGCCCCTGGGCGAGGCCGGCCACGACGGCGGTGCGCTCAGCCTCGATGGTCTGCTGAAGCGCGTCATTCTCATGCGCCGCGCGGGCCTCGGACTGGCGGGCCTGGTCGGCACTGGACAGGGCGGCTTCGGCCGCACGCTGCGCCGCGGCCGCCTCGGCCAAAGCCTGTTCGGCCTGTTCGAGCGAGGCAGCCGAAGCCGCCAGCGTGCGCTCGACGGTCTGTGCCGCCCAGGCAAGGGTCAAAGCTTCCACCACCAGGATCACGGCATGCAGCACGACCCGCCCGAGATCGGCGCTGCCGGGGAACACGGCCGCCGGCACCACCAGCGAAAGCAGCAGATGATGGGCCGCGACGACAGCCGTGCCCGCAGCGATGACGCGCCAGTCGCAGAAGACGATCAGCATCGCCAGCGCGGCGAAATAGGCCATGTGCATATCGATCTGCCAGGCGTGGCCAGAGAGGGCCGCGACCAGCAACGAGACGGCGATCATCAACCCGACCGCCTGGGTGACGCGGGAGGGCACGCTATCGGCGCTGAACCGCCAGCTCGCCGTCACCACAGCCGCAAGGCCGAGCGCGGCAATGCCGAGGCCTGTCGAACGCTCCGGCTTCACCCAGCATGACGACCGCCGCAACGATCAGCCCGATCATCCAGACGGCGGCGACGGTGAGCCTTGCGCCGAGCCTGCGCAGGGAGGTGATGGTGGTTGTCATGGTCAGGACCTTGCGAGGCAGCCAGCGAGGCTGAGAGGATCGAGTGTGAAGAGGGAGCCGGACGCAGCGAGCCTGGCCGCGGCATCGCCGGCTTCCGAGCGCACCACGACGATGAAAGGCAGGCCGCCGAGCCGGATGATCGCGCCCGCCTGTCCGGCAGCGGCAATCACCTCGGCGACGCTCCACCAGGGGGGAAACACGCCGGCGGCGATATGGGGTCAGGATTGGGCTGGGAGAGAGCCGGCAGCATGATCAGCGAGACCGCAAACAGACTCGCCGCTGGTCCCCATCCGCGAAAATTCATATCCCCAAAACAATAAAATTGTCGGCTAACTTGATTAAATTTTCGCCAATGTGATGAGCAGGGTTTGGACAGTTTGGGGCCATAAGCCGCCTCGAGTGCAATACTGCAGATCGTCGGCGTAGACTTGATTAAATTTTCGGGCCAATGCTGCTTGGCCAGGCTCTGCTACAGTCCGCCGGGCCACAAGTGGATCCAGGCGAGAGCCAGAGCGCTTTCCTGTCTGCGGGGCAAGCTTGCGGCCCGCTTAGTCCTCGTCGTCATCGACCTCGAGAATTCCGTCGAGCCGGTAGCTGACTCCGGTGGGAGCGTAATCCATTGTCGCCTTGCCCTTGAAGTAGCCGGGCACGATGCGTTCGATCAGGCGCGAGCCGAAGCCCTTGCGGTCGCCGGGGATGACCAATGGCCCGTCCGTCTCCTGCCATGAGAAGCTGAAGCGCTGGTCCGGCGCGACATCCCAGCGGATCGAGACCCTGCCCTCGGCGGTGGAGAGCGCGCCATATTTCAGCGCGTTGGTGGCGAGTTCATGGATCGCCAGCGACAGGCCCAGCGCCTGGTCGGCGGAGATGCGCGCCGGCGGCCCCTCGGCCATCGATGCGCTGCGCCCCGTCGCGATAGGCGGCAAGGCCACGCGAGATGACATGGGTGACTTCGGCGGCGACCCAGCTGCTCTCGGTGAGGATGTCCTGCGCCGCCGACAAGGCGAGCAGCCGGCCGGAGATCCGGTCGCTGGCGGTGGCCATATCCGGCGAATGGCGCATGCTTTGGGAAACGATGGCCTGGACGATCGACAGCGTGTTCTTCATCCGGTGCGAGAGTTCGCGCTGAAGGATCATGCGCTGGTGGTTGTTCTCGCGCTGCTCGATCAGCATACGCGCCGTTTCCGACGCAGCCTTCGACCAGCGCCTGCCGGTCGCGGACCTGGTCCGTCACATCGGTCGTCACATTGATCAACCCGGCGACGCGGCCCTGATCGTCGCGCAAGGGCGAATAGGTGAAGGTCCAGTAGGTCTGCTCGGCAAAGCCGTTGCGGGTGATCAGCAGCGGCATTTCCTCCAGCCGCTGGCTGACACCCGAGAGGGCCGATTCGTGATCGGCAGGAGATCGTCCCAGACCTCCGCCCATGTCTTCTGGAAGGGCTGCCCCAGCGCCGTCGCCTCGCGTTGTCCCAGCATCGGGCAATAGGCGTCATTATAAAGCATCCGCAGATCCGCCCCCCAGAACAGGCACATCGGCTGCTGCGAGGACAGCATCATCTGCACCACCGCCAGCAGCGCCCGCGGCCAGGCTTCGATGGGGCCGAGCGAGGTGCTGCTCCAGTCTTTGCGGCCGATCGCCTCCGCCATGGCACCGCCGCCTGGGAAGGGATCACTGGTATTGGCGACGGCCGCGCGCGCGCCGTCCCATGCGGGGGAAATCATCGCGGAATCTCTGGGGAAGGCGGACGGAGATGACAGGCCTGGCGCTCGGACGGCATCCGCGACAACCATGGCAACCCTACCGGATTCGCGCTCAGCAGCCAATTGCACTCCGGTCACTGGGATTTCCAGCCGTTGAGAAGAGAGGGAGCCGCGACAAAATCGGCCGGCTTCGACGACAGCGGCGGCGGCGCCGTAATGCCCTGATGCAGATAATCCAGTGTCGAGACGAAGCCGTTGCGCGAGAAGGGCTTGGGGAGGACGCCATGCGCGCCGGCGAAGCCGGCCGGGATCATCGCCGGGTTGGCGGTCACGAAAACGATCAGCGCCTGCGACCAGCGTTGCTGGATCAGCGCCGACACGGCGAGCCCGTTGGTGCCGAGAGCCAGATGCATGTCGACGAAGGCGAGATCGGGCGACAGCGTCGGATCCATCGCCTCGACATCGTAGAGCGAGGCGGCCTCGGCCACGACCTGATGGCCGGCATCCTCGACCATCATCTCGACATCCATGACCAGAAGCGGCTCGTCTTCGACGATCAGGACGCGCAAGGCCCGGTGCTGTGCCATGTCAGCGCTCGACCGAGTAGTCAGAGTGACGCGCGTTCCGCGTTCGAGCCTGACCCAGTCGACGGTGGCGCCCGCCTGACGCGAGAGGCGCGTGATCAGGGTGCGGCCCAGCCCTGCGCCGACCTTGTCCAGCACGATGCCATGGCCGTCATCCTCGATCGACAGCCGCGCGCCGTGCTCGGTCCTGGCGCCGCTCATCTGGATGAAGCCGGGCCGCCCTTCGCCGAGGCCATGCTTGATGGCGTTGGTCAGGATCTCGTTGAGGATCAAGCCGAGCGAAGAAGCATGATCGGCCTTCACCTCGATAAGCGGAGCATCGCAGCGGAAGGCGATATTGGTGCGGCCGCTGGCGCCGATGACGTCGGCAGCCAGATTGACGGCGAAGGCGGTGAGATCGAAGCGGGTGACGTCGTTCGACTGGTAAAGCCGGCGATGCACCGTGGCGAGCGCATCGATGCGCTCCATCATCGTCTCCAGCTTGGCTGTCATCGCGGCATCGTCGAGCGTGCGCGCCTGCAGCCGCAGCAGCGCGCCGATCATGGTCAGGTTGTTCTTGACCCGGTGATCGACCTCATGGAGCAGCAGCGTCTTGGCCTCCAGCGCCGCTTCCAGCTCTGCCGTGCGGCGCTGCACCTCACGGTCGACGAGCGCCTTCTGCGGCGGCGATCGTCCTGCTGGGCCGCGACGCGCTCGCTGACATCCAGCTGCGAGGCGAAGAAGAACTGCACGGCGCCATCGATCGCCGCGCACCGGGCTCAGATAGAGCGCGTTCCAGAAGGTCGAGCCGTCCTTGCGATAGTTCAGCAGGTCGATGTCGATGCTGACCTCGTCCTCGATCGCCTTGCGAATGCGGTCGACGGCCGCGCGATCGGTGTCCGGCCCCTGCAGAAACCGGCAGTTCCGGCCGATGATCTCGTCGCGGCTGATAGCCGGTCAGGCGCTGGAAGGCCTCGTTGCAGAAGACGATCGGGTTGTCGGGCAAGGCGGGATTGGTGATGACCATCGCCATGCGGGTCGCCCGGACTGCGGCTGCGAATGGGTCTCCCCGACCATGCTCGTGATGAAGCGATTCGGTCAGATGCCAATCGTCTTTTTCCTGCACACCGGGCTCCATGTCGCGCAACGTGAGTTGCTGTGCCCCCCACAACCGTCAGGCTCGAAGATTGGTTCCGGGCCTTTTTGGGGGCTTCGCCAGAGCAGACGGTGCAGCTGGCCGTGATTTTCGCTGAACTTCCCGCCGAGGTCAGGCGTTGGCATGGCGAGCGGAGGCGAAGATGCGAAGCAGAGTGAAGGTCATTGCAGGCGATCTCGGAATGGTGGGGCTCGGGGCAACGCTTGCCCTGTTGCTGATCCCATCGGCACCGGGCGGGACGTCGAACCGCGACCGGGATGAGGAAGCCAAGCGCGACACCGGCGGTGACGGCCGCGGCGCCAGCGCCACCTCCCCTGAAGAGATCCCGGCCGGCGGCTGGTGGGCCATCCTGAAGCGCACCTTCGCCCAGATCGGCAGCGACCGGGTGCTGGCGGTGGCGGCTGGTGTAACCTTCTACGGGCTGTTGTCGGTCTTTCCGGCGCTGACGGCCTTCATCAGCGTCTACGGGCTGGTGGCCGATCCGCAGCAGGTGATCCAGCATTTGAACGTGCTGCAGAGCTTCATGCCAGCCGCCGCTTTTGAGCTGCTGCAGACGCAGGCGCTGCGCCTGGTCAGCAATGGCGGGCAGGAGCTGGGGCTGGCGCTGATCGTCAGTATCGCCTTGTCCTTGTGGAGCGCCAATGCCGGGATGAAGGCGATCTTTGACGCGCTCAACGTGGCTTATGGCGAGGATGAGAAGCGCGGGTTCGTCCGGCTGAACCTGATCTCGCTGGCCTTTACTGTGGGTGTGGTGCTGTTTGGCGTGCTTGCCATCGTCGCGCTGGTCGCCGTGCCGGTGATCGTCAAGACGCTGCCTTTGGGCGAGACGCTGACGGCGGTGCTCTCCTTTGGTCGCTGGCCGCTGATCGTGATCTTCGTGATGCTCGGTCTTGCGGCGCTCTACCGGTTCGGGCCAAGCCGTGACGAGCCGCAATGGCGCTGGGTCAGTCCCGGCGCCATCGTCGCGGCGATCGGCTGGCTTGCGGGCTCGGCCGCCTTCTCCTGGTATGTCGCGAACTTCGCCGATTACGACGCCACCTATGGCGCGGTGGGCGCCGTGATCGGCCTGATGACCTGGATGTGGCTGTCGGCGATCGTCGTCTTGATCGGCGCGGAGCTCAATTCCGAAAGCGAGCGGCAGACCTGGCGCGACACCACCAAGGGCCCGCCCAAGCCGGTCGGCCTGCGCGGTGCCGACGCGGCCGACCGCAAGGAGTAATGCGGCCAAAGCTGGGGTGACGTCGCGCAGGAGTAGCGCGAGATCACTTTCAGAATTTGAGGCTCGCGCCTGCGCCCAGGGTCGCACCGCGGGCATAGGTGGCGCCGAAGACAGGCGCTCCGCTCACGACACTCGTTCCGAAGGGCTGGGCGAAGAGGGTGTAGCGCTTGTCGAGCAGGTTCTCTCCGAACAGATAGACCTCGCCCTTCTCCCAGGAGAGGCCGAGGCGGGCCGAGACCAGATGGACGGGCGGGAGCTTCGCCTGGTTGCCGGCATCGGAATAGCGCGAGCCGATATAGTTGTAGCCGACGCGCGCCAGCAGGCTGGCTGATCCCCACTCCGTCAGACCCAAAGTTCCGAGCGGCGCCCGGTAGGTGATGGCCGCCTTGCCGGCCCATTGCGGAACGTAAGGTACCTGGTTGCCGTTCTTCAGACCCTGCTGGGTCGCAGCAGCGCGGGCAGAGACGCGGCCGAGACTGGTGTCGGTATAGGCGAGACCGCCGCCGACCTCCCAATTGTCACTCAGCCGATAGGTCCCATCCACTTCTACCCCGTAGCTCTGTGTATCGATGTTCAGAGAATTCCAGCTGAAGCTGCGGAGGTCGTAGGCCAGGATCTGCTCCTTGCTGACATCGTTGAAGAACAGCGCGGCCGACAGCTTCAGGCGATTGTCGAGAAGTCCGGCCCGTGCACCGGCTTCATAGGTGACCATGCTGGTGGAATCGTAGGGGACGCGCGGCACGCCTGCGAACATCAGGGAGTTGAAGGTCCCAAAGCCGCCGCTCTTGAAGCCGCGCGAGATCGTCGCGTAGGTGGTCAGCTCATCGCTCCAGTCATAGGAGAGCGAGGCGCGGCCGGCCCAGAACCCGTAATCCTTCTTCCCGCGTTCGTTGAAGTGGGCGACCGTATCGGGAACCCCGTCTCCGGAAAATGCGGCGTCATAGCTCTTCTGCTCGAAGGTGTAGCGGCCGCCGAGCGAGAGCTTGAGCCGGTCAAGTACGGGATAGCTTGCCTCGCCGAACACGGCCTGCCCGGTCGTCGTCTGGTTGAAACGGTCATGGCCGGCGACGAAGGGGCCGTACAGGACGGAGTTCTTGTTCGCCAGCAGCGAGGCGGTGTCGCGATAATAGGATGCGCCGGCGACCCATTGCAGCGGCTGTCCCGGATGCGAGCTGAGGCGCAGTTCCTGGGTGAAGCGAGCCTGCCTGCCGGTAATGTCGTAGAAGTTGAAGGCCTTGTTGGAGAGATCGCTGAAGCCCAGCCCGCTGATCCGGCCGCCCAGGAAACAGTCCGAGGCGTTGTAGGAGGTGTCGGCGCGATTGGCGGTGTAGGAGGTCTGCGCCGTCAGGGTCATGCGCTCGAACTTGTGCTCGAGCTTGGACTGGGCGGAATAGGCCTTGACCACCTCGCGCGCCAGATTTTGCGCGGCGATGACCGGAAACCCGTCCCCCTTCAGCATGTAGTAGGCCGGGACGTTGTCGACGCTTTCAGCCCCGACGCTGATGGTCCATTTGGTCTGCTCGGTGGGCGTGAAGACGAAGGTGGCCCGGCCCGAGCCGCCCTTCTCGGCGCCCAGCTGGGGGCCGGCGACATTGTTGATGTAGCCATCCGCGCCGCGCAGGCGGAAAGCGATGCGGGCGCTGAGGACATCCTTGACCAGCGGGCCGCCGACCGCGCCTTCGAGCAGGCGATGGCCGCCGCTGCCGAGCTCGCTCTTGAGGTAACCTTTCCAGGTCTCGTCCGGCATCACGGGAATGAGGTTGATTGCGCCGCCGGAGGTGTTGCGCCCAAACAGCGTGCTTTGCGGACCCTTGAGAACCTCGACCCGCTCCAGGTCGAGATAGCCGGCATTGGAGCTCGAAATCGGCAGCGGCGCGCCATCGACGAAGGTCAAGACCGAGCTGTCATCGGCGCTCAGCGGGAACAGGACCGGCCCGACGCCGCGCATGACGATGAAGGAGCTGTTGCGGTCTCCGAAGGTGGTGACGGCGGCACCCGCGACCTCGCGCAGCGCCGAGGGTGCATCGGTGACGTGGTTCTCCTCCAGTTGCTTGCGCGACTGGACATCGACGGTGAAGGGCACATCGCGAAGCCGCTCATCGCGTTTGCGGGCCGTGACGGTGATCTCGTCGAGTTCGATCTCCTTGCCGGCTTGCGCCTGAGCGGTGCCAGCAGAGCCAAGTCCCGCCAGCGCGGTCGTGGCGAGCAGGGCGAGCGTGTAGCGGGACGGCAGCATGGATTTTTGGACTCCGGTTCAAGATGTGATGGTGGCGGGGGCAGCCGCCTTGCGCCCAGCCAGCAGGGCCAGCAGGCCGCCGAGCGCGCAGAGGACGGCGGCGCAGGACAGCAGGCGCGCGGGGCCAAGGCTGGCGAGGATCCAGCCTGCGGAAATGGCAGAGGCCATGGCGATGAGCGCGTCGATGCTGGAGAGCACGGCGGCCTGGGTCGCGCCTCCGGCGGCGTCGCAGATCTCCAGTGAAAGCGCGCGGAAGACGACGAAGAAGCCGTAGCCAAGCGCCATCATCAGCAGCGAGACCGCCACTGCGAAGCCCGCTCCGGCTTGTGCGGGAGCCAGAAGTGCGAGGCCGCCGAAGATGGCTGTGGCGAGCAGGCTGACGGCGCTGGCCGCTTGCCACGGGCTGGCCCTGCGCAAGGCCAGTCCTGTCAGGGCTGCCGAGACGAGGCCGACGCCGTTGGAGCCGATGGCAGCGAGCGCGGCGATGTCGGATAGCGACAGGCCGGCATCGACCTGCAGGACCGGGATCATGCCGCCGACAAGGCCGAGCCCGCCATGCGTCAGCAGCGTGAGCCCGATCCGCCGCCATGCCACGGCGCGAGCCAACAGGCGCCCTGCGGCCGGCCAGGCTCCGGCCTCACTGGGAGCAGCAACAGCGAGCGAGGGTGGCAGGCGCAGTGCCGCCAGCCCAAATCCCGCCATGGCCAACACGAGCAGCATCACCACATGGGGCCAGGCGGCGCCACCCAATGACAGGCTGTCGAGTGCCATCACGCCGATGCCCATGGCCAGGCCGCCGAAGGCGAAGCCCGCGCCCTGCAGGCTGGCGCTGCGCTTGCGGTCCGCCGGTGCCAGCGTCGCCAGCAGGTAGCCATCGAGCGCGATGGTGGCGCTCGCCGCGCAGATGACCAGCAGCGATGCGACGAGGATCACCCGCAGCGGGCCGTCGGCCGGGGACGATGCCAGCAGTCCTGCGGTGCTGAGGATCGCCAGCGCCAGCGCCGTCAGCGCGATGCGGCGGAAGCGATTGGCCAGCCCCCGGCCCAGCCGGTCGATCAAGGGCGCCCAGACCGCGCGCAGCGCAAACGGGAAATAGGCGAGAAAGACCAGATTGGCGATTTCGGGCGGCTGGCCAGCCTGACGCATGGCTGCCGGCAAGAGGTTGTAGATAAAGAAGAGCGGAACTGCGGCGGCGGCGTAAAGCGCGCCAATGGCGAGCCATAGGGCGGGCCGCGAGGCATCGCGCGTGGCCGGCGCAGCGGCCGATGGGGCGAGAGCGGTCATCGCAGCCTCCATCCGGCTGCCTGCTCCTGCGCATTCCAGAGCCGGGTATAGAGCCCGCCCTGGGCCAGGAGGTGCTCGTGGCGACCGCGCGCGACGATACGACCGGCTTCCATGACCAGGATCTCGTCGGCACCGGCAATGCTGCGCAGCCGGTGGGCGATCACGACCAGCGTCCGGCCCTGTGGCAGCTCCGTCAGAGTGTGCTGGATCGCCCGCTCCGTCAGCGGGTCCATCGCCGAGCTGGCCTCATCCAGCAGCAGGATCGGCGCGTCTTTCAGCAGGGCGCGGGCCACCGCCACACGCTGGCGCTCGCCGCCCGACAGGCGTCCTGCCGCCCTCGCCGATGCGGGTCTCGAGCCCCTCCGGCAAGGCCGCTGACCAACTCGTCGAGACGGGCTGCGGTGATGGCTGCCGCGAGCCTGACGTCACTGGCGCCGGGATCGCCCAGCAGGATGTTGGCGCGCAGCGTGTCGCGGAAGAGGTGGATGTCCTGATTGACCAGCGCGATCTGCGACTGCAGGCGAGCGGGCTCGATGGTGGTGAGTTCGACGCCTGCCGGCTCTCAGAGTGCCCGACTGGGGGTCGAAGAAGCGCATGGCCAGTGCGGCGATGGTTGATTTGCCGGCTCCGCTCGGGCCGACGATGGCGATCGTCTTGCCGGCGGGAACGCTGATATCGACCTCTGAAAGCGCCGGGGGCTCATCGGGCCGATAGCTGAAGCCGACCCCTTCCAGCGCCAGATCGAGCGGCTGGCCGGGACTGGCGCCGGTGTCGCGCAAGGGCGGTTCGGCAAGAAAGCGGGCGATATGAGCCTGCGCCTGCCTGGCCAGCTCCAGCGGCATGGCATGGGGCAGGACTGCGTTGGCCAGGGCGTGGCTTGCCGCCAGTCCAAGCAGCAGCGCCGGAATGAGCTCGCGCTGTGCGGGCCCGTCAGGCCTCACCAGCAGCGCGATGGCGATCAGCGCCATTGGGATGGCCAGGTTCATCAGCGTGGCAGCGAGGCCCTGGAGCGCGACGAGGCGGACCAGATCGGCCTTCATCAACCGGCACAGGCTTGCCGCCGCCGCCATCAGCCGCTCATAGGCGAGGTGACCGGCACAGAAGCTGCGAAATACCGCGATGCCCTCGCCATATTCGCCGATGCGCTGGTTCAGGGCGGTCAGCTCGACAGTGCGGGCGGCGAGAAGCGAGGCCACCCGCCTGCGGGCGAAAGGCAGGGTGACGAGTCCGGCGCCAAAGGCCGTGACCGTGGCAAGCGCGATCGTCGCATCGAACGCAGCGGCTGCCACGACAAGGCAAAACCCGGCCGCCAACCCGCCCAGCAGACGGCTCAGCAGGAACGTGCCGGCCTCGTTGATCCAGCGGCCGTCTTCGGTGATCAGGATGGCGAGGCGCGCCGCGCTCCAGCGCTTGATGGCGTCGAGTGGGAGGATTCGCAGCGTATCGAGGATGCGGTTGCGAATGGCCTGCGTGGCGGCATTGCCCGCTCTGAAGCCATCGGCCCAGGCCAGGCGAAGGATCAGGATCCGCGCCAGCAACCGCCAGAACCACCGCGACGGCATAGGGCAGGATCGCCAGCCCATCCGCCTCGCCCTGTGCCAGCCGGCGCAGCCCGAGTGCAACCGCGAAAGCCGGCCCCGCCGCTGCGACGCCCTCGAGGAAGTCGAGGAGCAGCGCGCGCCAGAATGCGCCGCGCGCCTCGCCGAGATGCGCATGGATGAACAGAAACAGGGTCATGACCTGCTCTCCGGCAGGAGTTCCCGCTCCCGCGCGGCGGTGGGGCGAGGCTCGTGCTGTTCCTGCTGGGCCGCCCACATCCGGGCATAGAGCCCGTCCTGCGCGAGCAGGCTGGTATGAGTGCCCCGCTGGGCGATGCGGCCGGCTTCGAGCACGACGATCTCATCGACATGCATGATGGTGTGCAGCCGATGCGCGATGACGATGAGGGTCCGCCCCTCGGTCAGCGCGGCAATCGCATCCTGAATGAGCGCTTCGTTCTCCGGGTCGGCGAAGGCCGTCGCCTCGTCGAGGATCAGGATCGGCGCGTTCTTCAGGATCGCCCGCGCAATCGAGATGCGCTGTCGCTCGCCTCCGGAGAGGCCAAGCCCGCGCTCTCCAATGATGGTGGCGTAGCCCTCGGGCAGGGCGAGAATGAAATCATGAGCCCGCGCGCTCATCGCGGCGCGCTCGACCTCCTCCTGGCTTGCCGCCGGATTGCCCAGGCGGATGTTCTCGGTGATCGTGCCGGAAAACAGGAACACGTCCTGGAAGACGAAGCCGATCCTGGCGTTGAGTTCGTCGGCGGTCATGCTGCGGATGTCGACGCCGCCCACCAGGATGCCTCCGGCGGCGATATCGTTGAAGCGCGCAAGCAGGCGCACCAGCGTCGACTTGCCGGAGCCGCTGGGCCCCACTAGAGCCACGCAGCGCCCGGCGGCAACATCGAGATCGACATGGTCGATGACCTGTCGCGAACCATAGGAAAAGCAGATCTGGCGGAATGTGATGGAGGTGTCGCCCTCCGGGACCGGCCGGGCCTGCTCCGGCTTCACCGGCGCTGGCAGCTCGGCCGCGATCATGACCGCGTCGATGCGCGCCAGCAGCTGGACCTGCCGCATCAGGCGGTGGCTGACGCCCTGGAGCGAGCCGAAGACATCGCCCAGGCCATAGAGGATGGCCAAGGCGGCAGCTAGCGTGGCCGGCGCCAACCAGCCCTCGGCCGCCATCACCAATCCCACCGGCGCCGCGACCAGCAGATGGCTGGACAACAGGACCTGCGCGGCCGAACCGGGCACGACGGCCTGGCGCATCCAGGCGTCGGACAGCTGCCTCATCTCCGCAAAGACGCGTCGCGTCCGGTCGGTGGCCTGCTCATGCTGGTTGAAGGCGCGCACGGTCGGCAGGCCATCGGCCATTTCCGCGACCGTCTCCGCCATGCGCGACTGGACCGCGAGATAGTCGTGGGTGGCAGCTTCGCCGCGCTTCATCACGCGGCCGAGCAGGACAAGACCGGCTGCGAGCGGCAGCAGCGCCAGCAGGGCCAGACGCCAGTCCAGCACGGCCACGGCCAGGAGCGCGATCAGCGGCGCGATCAGGGCAGCAGACAGCTCCGGCACGAGATGGGCCATGCCGTCCTCGATCGTCTCGATATCGTCGAGCAACAGCGTGCGAAGCTCGCCCTTCGAGCGCGTATCGAAGAAGCCGAGCGGGACGCGCGCCAGTTTCTCCGCCAGCGCCAGCCGCAAGCTCTCCTGAACCTCGAAGGCGATGGTGTGGGAGAAGCCGGTGGCCAGCGAAAACAACAGGTGCCGCAAGCCAACCGCGATCAGGCTCGCCAGGCCAAGCCGGGCGACCCAGTCCCAATCGAGCGGTCCGGCGAAGAGGGCCGAGACGGTCAAGTGCCGCCGCGACATAGGGGGCGAGCGACAACAGGGCTGCTAGCGCTCCGCAGAGGCATGGACAGCGCCAGCAAGCCGGGCCGCCGCCGCATCAGCTGCAGCAGTTGCGTTGCGACCGCGACCAGGGAGTTCGATCGATCGGGTATCGCATGGCTCCCGGCCGTGTTGCTTTGGCCCATGGCGATTTCGGGAGCGGTGAGAGACACAAGGCGGCTTTCGTTGGGGAATGTCCCAGCCTTGTATGAGCCTCCTGTCGGCGCCTCCACGACGCCGAGCTTTGCGCGCCGGTGTCTTTCCTTTGCCGTCCCGGCAGGTTTGGAAGCGCTATAAATCCCGCGTCGGTGCGCGGCCAAAGCGCCTGCGATAGGCGGTGGCGAAATTGGCGGGACTGGCGAAGCCGACCCGGTAGGCGATCTCGGCGATGCTGAGCTTGCGTTCGAGCACCAGCCGACGCGCAATCTCGAGCCGGCGGTCGCGCAGATAGGCGATGATGGTCAGCCCGAAGGACTGCTTGAAGCTGCGACGCAGATCGGTCTCGTTCAGGCCGATCTCGCGGGCGAGCTCGCTGACACTGGGCGGATTGGCGAGCCTCGCATCGAGCAGGAGCCTGGCATGCTCGGCATAGTCGCGGCGGTTGCGGGTCAGGCGCGGAATGCCGGCGCCATCGCTGTCGGACAGCTCGGCACCCAGCTCGACCAGCGCGCAGAGGATGCGGCTCTCAGCATAGATCCGGGCCAGAGCCCCGCTGAAAGGATTATCGGCGAGCTGCGCCAGAAGAAGCTTCAGCGCGATGTTGCCGTCGATTTCGCGCATCGAGACCGTGTCTGCCGGAAGCGCGAGCAGCCCTGACCCTGCCCGGCCATTCTCCTGCGCCAGAGTTTCGATGAACTCCAGGCCGAGCTGGAAGCCGTGCATCTGGCAGATCTGGCCGCGCCTCTGGATCGAGCGCATCTCGACGCTGTGCCCGATGCCGATGACGAACGGGACGCCGGGTTGCGAGATCGAGACCAGACGCGTCCCGATCTGCCCGACATGCTCGCCGGCCGTCAGCATTCCAACAAACAGGCTGGGCTCGTAGTGACCGCTGATCTGCGCGTCCCCGAGATATTCCAGAGCGCAACCGGTGACGTGCATGGCGTTTCGGACAGGGTCGCACCAGAACCGGCCCCGTGCGAGGGCAGTGCCCTCAGGCTCCGCATGGTGCCGGCTGTCGAGGTCCAGATAGGGCGTTGCGTTCAGATAGGCTGCGAGCTGCTCGACAGTCAGCTGGCCGCTGGTCTGCAAGGATACGGTGTCCTGGCTGGATCGGCGCGCGATCGTCAAACTCATCAGCTGCCTCAATCGGGTCGATGGTGCCTACACAGGCCGTGGCCGCAAGATCTACGCGCCAGTTGCTCGCCTGTACTGGCTACCAACGCTCTCCGCCACCGTTATCACCAAACGTCATGTATTTTAGATGCAGCATTCGTTGCTTGGTTGCTGGCATGCTGTGCTATTTTTACTTATTATCATTCCAGACTGCGGTGCTTTTCTTTCCTTCTAAACGAACCTGACCGGCTGGGTGATGCGACAGGCGCCGCAGATAGCGCCTGCCCGCCAGATTTCGCGCTGGGCGAGGCAGCGGACACCGAGATGTGAGGGAACGGCGGGGGTGGCCTTGCGGTTATCGTCCTTGACCCCATGCGCGTCACCCGGAGGAGGCATCGATGAAATGGCTGGCCTTGAGCTTGATGTTGGTCGCGGTGTCCGATGCCGCTCTGGCCCAGAGCAGGCTTTCCACGGTCAACCGCAGCTGCGCCGCCAATCGCCAGACCGTGGCGGCCAGCGGCGCTGTCGTGCTGGGCACGGGCGGCCCGACCTATGACCGCTTCGTCCGCGATCGCAGCTTTTGCGCCCAGGGCGAGTTCGTCGAACCCGCCTATGTGCCCAGCCGCGATAGCAATGCCTGCCTGATCGGCTATCGCTGCAAGGTCGATGCCTGGTGGGATTGAGCGGCGGCGCTCAGTACAGCGTAGCCCCGAAATTGCGGGCCGGGTCGAACTCCGGTGACAGCCGGCCGGTCGGTTGTGTCGCCTCCCCGGCTTCGCGCAGCAGCAGCCGGCCCGAGCCGGCCGTCGCCTTCAATTCGCCATCGGCGATGATGACCTCGCCCCGGCGCAGCACCGTCTCCGGCCAGCCCTTGATGCTGCGGCCTGCGAAGGGGTTGTAGCCGGTGTTGCAGTGGAGATCGTCGCTCAGGGTCACGGTCTTGTCCGCGTCCCACAGCACGATATCGGCATCGTAACCGATGGCGAGCGCGCCCTTGCCCGGCAGATCGTAGATCTGTGCCGGGGCCGTGGCGGTCAGCTCGACGAACTTCTTCAGCCCGAGCTTGCCCTGGGAGACCATGGCGTCGAACAGCATCGGCAGGCGCATCTCCAGCCCCGGCATGCCGTTGGCGATCTGCTTGAAGCTGGGGTTGGCGCCGGCGCTCAGCTTGCCGCTCGCATCGAAACGATAGGGCGCGTGATCGGAGGACAGGATCTGCAGGTCGCCGAGAGCCAAAGCGCGCCAGAGCGCCTCCTGGTCCGCCGTCTCGCGCTGCGGCGGGGAGCAGATCCACTTCGCCCCCTCGATCCCCGGCTTTTCAAGCTCGGCCGAGGTCATCAGCAGGTAATGCGGGCAGGTTTCGGCGTAGATCTTGACGCCACGCCCCCTCGCCTCGCGGATCACCGCGGCGCCTTCGGCCGTCGAGACGTGGAAGATGCAGATCGGCGTATCCAGCAGTTCGGAAAACGCGATCAGCCGGTGGAAGGCCTCGACCTCGGCGGCCCGGGGATGGCTGACGGCATGGTATTTCGGCGCGGTATAGCCGCGCTTGACCAGCCGCTCGCCCATCCATTTCAGCAGGCCGTGATTTTCGGCATGGACGCAGACCAGAGCGCCTGCGGCGCGCGCGGCCAGCATCACATCGAGCAGGGCCTGATCGTCCACCTGCACCGCGTCATAGGTCATGAACACCTTGACCGAGCGGTGCCCGGCCGCGATCAGCGCCGGCAGATCGGTGGTGATCGTCTGCTCGTCGGGGTTGGCGACCATGAGGTGGAAGGCATAGTCGATGATCGCGCCCTTGCGCGCCAAAGCGGCATAGTCGGTGACCGTGGTGGCGAGGCTGGCGCCGCGATGCTGCGCGGCAAAGGAGATCACGCTGGTGGTGCCGCCGAAAGCGGCAGAGCGCGTCGCGGTCTCGAAGGTGTCGGCATTCATCAGGCCGCCGCCGGAGAGCTGCTCGATATGGCAATGGCTGTCGACGCCGCCGGGCAGGACCAGCCTGCCGCTCGCATCGATCTCCTGCGCCCCGGCCGGCAGATCGATGCCGATGGCGGCGATGCGCCCGCCGCTGATGCCGAGATCGGCCCGGACCACCTCGGTCGCGGTTGCGAGGGTGCCGCCGCGGATGACGGTGTCGAAAGCAGAGCTGGGCATGGGCATGGTCCTCGGCGGCAATGATTGAGACAGTTTACGCATCGGCGCGTGGGGCGCCACTGATGCCGGCGAGCGGGCGCCATGCAGAGACTATGCAAGGCTGCGGCCACAGCGAGGCCCCGGAGGCTTGCCCCTGCGCAGCCCGCCATGCGACATGGGCTGCGGCGCGACAGGAGAGACGCATGCCTTCGACCAGACGCCATGGCCGCGATGCCGGCGCCGAGCGCGATGTGCTCGATCTCGGCGGCTATGTCCCCTATTTCCTCACCGCGATCTCGAACACCTGGTCGCGGACCTCGTCGCGGCTCTACCTCGAGCGCTTCGGCGTCGGCGTCACGGAATGGCGGGTGATCTCGCAGCTCGCGATCGAGCCGGGCATCGCCGCCCAGCGCATCTGCGAGGTGATCGAGCTCGACAAGGGCGCCGTCAGCCGCAGTGTCGCGGCGCTGGTCGCCGCCGGGCATGTGCGCGAGCAGGCCGATCCGCGCGATGCGCGCCGGCAATTACTGGCGCTGACCGAGAGCGGCTACGGCCTGCATGACCAGCTGATCGCGCTGGCGACGGCGCGGGAAGCCTTGCTGCTCACCGATTTCACGGAGGAGGACAGGGCCGCCTTCATCGGCTTCCTGCGTCGCGTCCACGGCAGACTGCCCGCACTGCGCGAGTTTGGGGAATAGCGGCGGACAAGATGATGGGCGAAAACCTGACACCCTTCGATCCCGCGGAAGCCCTGACCTCCGACGAGGCAATCGCAACCTTCATGGCTGAGGCTTTGGCGTCAGGGGATGCCGATTACATCGCTCACGCACTCGATATCGTCGCGCGCGCCAAAAAGCTTTTGGGATCGAACTGACGGCGAAGCCTCAGCATTCTCGGACAGCCGCTGCGTGAATCCGCCCGCCGCCTGAGGGGCCGCGCCCGCCTCAGCCATACCGTCTGGCCGCTGCACCATGGGCCAGCCTGAGCGCGGCGATATCGAGCCCCGGTACCGCGCCGTCGATGACGCGCCAGCGGCCCGCGACCATCACCCTGTCGGCGCGGTTGGCGCCGCACAGCACCAGTGCCGCCACCGGATCATGCGCGCCGGAAAACCGCAGTTCGTCGAGCTTGAACAAAGCGAGGTCGGCCTGCAGGCCAGGCGCGATGCGCCCGACATCGCTGCGCCCGAGGCAACGCGCGGAGCCTTCCGTCGCCCAGCGGATGACGTCGCGGGCCGTGACCGCACTGGCGCTGCGATAATGCAGCCGGTTGACGAGCAGCGCGTGGCGCAGCTCCTCCATCAGGTTCGAGCCGTCATTGGAGGCGGAGCCGTCGACGCCGAGGCCGAGCGGCGCTCCGGCCGCCTCCAGCTCACGCGTGCGGCAGAAGCCCGAGGCGAGGACGCCGTTCGAGGTCGGGCAATGGCAGATGCCGACACCGGCCTTCCCCAGCCGCTCGCATTCCTCGCAGGAAAAATGGATGCCATGCGCCAGCCAGGTCTTGGGCCGCATCCAGCCCGTCTCCTCCAGCAGGTCGAGCGGGCGCTTGCCATAGACGCTGAGGCAATAGGCCTCCTCGTCCTGCGTCTCGGCGAGATGGGTATGCAGTGGCGCATCGAAGCGCGCGGCCAGATCGGCGCTTTTGGCCATCAGCCCCGGCGTCACCGAAAAGGGCGAGCAGGGCGCGAGCGCGATCTGGACCATGCTGCCCGGCGCGGGATCGTGGAACAGCTTCAGCACGCGCTCGCTGTCGATGAGGATCGTCTCCTCATCCTGCACCACGCTGTCGGGCGGCAGGCCGCCATCCTTCTGCGACAGGTTCATCGAGCCGCGCGAGATCGTGGCCCGGATGCCCAGCGCCTGCGCCTCCTCGACGGCGATATCGACGGCGTTTTCGAGCCCGCGCGGGAAGAGATAATGGTGGTCGGCCGCCAGCGTGCAGCCTGACAGCAGCAGTTCAGTCAGAGCCACGCGGACGGCGAGCCTCAGATCGTCCGGATTCAGCCGCGCCCAGAGCGGGTACAGCGCGGTCAGCCAGGGAAACAGCTCGCGGTCGATGGCGGCGGGATGGGCGCGGGTCAGCGTCTGGTAGAAATGATGATGGGTGTTGATCAGCCCCGGCAGCACGACATGGGCGCTCGCATCGAAGGTCTCATCCACGGGCGCAGCCGGGCTTGCACCTGCGCCCAGGCATTCCGCGATAATGCCGTCCTGCACCACCACTCCGCCGGTGGCGTCTTCTCCCAAAGCGGTCTGGGCAACGATGCCGAGCGGGTTCTTGATCCAGAGGCGCATGGCGAAATCCTTGTGGCTGCCCCCGTTCTAGAGTTTCGCGGCTGCGGTGCAATCGGCCCTCGAGCCAGGTGCGGCAGCCGCCCGCCTTGCCGCTCCCGGCGCAAACGCCTACAAGCCCGGCTGCTTCGAACAATCAGGATATGCTCATGCGACCCTCGAAACGCGCAGCCGATGAGATGCGCAAGGTCACGCTGGAACGCGGCGTGGTGCGCTATGCCGAAGGCTCCTGCATGGTGACGTTCGGCGAGACGCGTGTGCTCTGCGCCGCCACCGTCGAGGAAAAGGGGCCGCCCTGGCTGCGCGGCACCGGCAAGGGCTGGGTCACGGCCGAGTATTCGATGCTGCCGCGCGCAACGCATGAGCGCACGCGCCGCGAGGTCACCTCGGGCAAGCCGTCGGGCCGGACGCAGGAGATCCAGCGGCTGGTCGGCCGGTCGTTGCGGGCCGTGGTCGATCTCACCGCCATTGGCGAGCGCCAGATCGTCGTCGATTGCGATGTCATCCAGGCCGATGGCGGCACCCGCACCGCCTCGATCACCGGCGCCTGGGTGGCGCTGCATGATGCGCTGAAATGGATGGAAGGCCGGTCCATGCTGAAGGGCGCCAAGCCTCTCAAGGACCATGTCGCGGCGATCTCCTGCGGCATCGTCGCCGGCAATCCGGTGCTCGACCTCGATTACATCGAGGATTCGGGCGCCCAGACCGACGCGAATTTCGTCATCACCGGATCGGGTGGGCTGGTCGAGGTGCAGGGCACGGCCGAAGGTGCGCCCTTCTCCGAAGACGAGCTGATGGCACTGCTACGACTGGCCAAGGGCGGCGTCGCCGATCTCGTGGCGCTGCAGAAAGCCGCCGTGGCCTGATTACGCGGCAAACCCGCCAATCCCTCAGGACAGACCGAGACAGACCGCCCGCCATGACAAGCCAGCACCGCCTCCTCACGGGCAAGGTCGTGATCGCCACGCACAACCAGGGCAAGCTGCGCGAAATGCGCGAGCTGCTGGCGCCCTATGGCATCGCGCTGGTCTCGGCGGGCGAACTCGGCCTGCCCGAGCCGGTGGAGGATGGCCATATGTTTGCGGAAAATGCCGCGATCAAGGCTGTCGCGGCGGCCAGCGCGTCGGGCCTGCCGGCGCTCTCCGACGATTCCGGCGTCTGCATCGATGCGCTCGATGGCGCGCCCGGCCTGTTTTCCGCCAACTGGGCCGGGCCCGGCAAGGACTTCGCCCCCGCGCTGGCGCGGGTGCAGATGGAGCTTGCCAGGCGCGGCGCGATGACGCCCTGAGGCGAGGCGCGCGCATTTCGTCTCGGCGCTGGTGATCGCCTGGCCGGACGGGCATCAGGAGCTGTTCGAGGGCCGTGTCTTCGGCGAGATCGTCGAGGCGCCGCGCGGCACAGGCGGCTTCGGCTATGACCCGATCTTCAGGCCCGATGGCCATGAGCGGACCTTCGGCGAGATGACCAGCGAAGAGAAGCACGGCATTCCCGCTGACGGCTCGCCCGGCCTGTCGCACCGGGCCCGCGCCTTCCACGATCTCGCCGCGCGCCTGCCTGCGGGCGCCCTCGTGAGCGCGCCGGCCGCTTTGGCGGAGCGGCCGCCACAGCTCGCGCATCCCACGGCCGATGCCGGGTTCGCGGTCTATGTGCATTGGCCCTTCTGCCTGGCCAAATGCCCCTATTGCGACTTCAACAGCCATGTCCGGCTGCAGCCGCCCGACCAGGCGCGCTACATCGCCGCCTTCCGCCGCGAGATCGCCCATCGCGCCGCGCTCACGCCCGGCCGCACCGTCTCCTCGATCTTCTTCGGGGGCGGCACGCCGTCGCTGATGGAAGGCCGCACGGTCGGCGCCATTCTCGACGCGATCGGCGAATACTGGAGCGTGGCGCCTGATTGCGAAGTCTCGCTCGAGGCCAACCCGACCAGCGTCGAGGCCGGGCGCTTTCAGGACTTTCGCGCGGCCGGCGTCAACCGCGTCTCGCTCGGCGTGCAGGCTCTGAACGACGCCGATCTCAAGGCGCTGGGCCGGATGCATTCGGCGCAGGAAGCGCTGGCTGCGGTGGCGATCGCGCGGCGCTATTTCGAGCGCTACAGCTTCGACCTGATCTATGCCCGCTCTGTCGAGCAGACGCCGTCCCTGTGGCGGGCTGAACTCGAACTCGCCATCAGCCACGCCGCCGAGCATCTCTCGCTCTATCAGCTGACGATCGAGCCCGACACCATGTTCGAGCGGCTGTTCAAGGCCGGCAAACTGGCGATCCCGGACCATGAAGCCGGGGCGGCGCTTTACGAGATCACGCAGGAGATCACGGCCCGCCACGGCCTGCCCGTCTACGAGATTTCGAACCATGCGCGGCCCGGGGCCGAGTGCCGGCACAATCTGGTCTACTGGCGCTATGGCGAATATGCCGGCATTGGCCCCGGCGCCCATGGCAGGCTGGTGACGAGCGAAGGGCGGATGGCGCATTCGACCGAGAAACGGCCGGAAGCGTGGCTGGAGCAGGTCGAGCGGCAGGGCCATGCGCTGGTCGAGAACGAGGCGCTGAACGCCGAGGCGCAGGGCGACGAATACCTGCTGATGGGGCTGCGTCTGGTCGAGGGCATCTCGCCCGCCACCTTCGCCGCGCTGTCGGGCCGGACCCTGCGCGAGGCGCGCGTGAGCAGCCTGATCAGCGACGGGCTGCTGGAGCGCAAGCCCGGCGGGCTCCTGGCCTGCACCCCCGATGGCGCGCTGGTGCTGGACGCTTTGGTCGCCGACCTCGCGGCTTGATCTGAGGGGAAGCGACGCAAGACCCGCGTCATTCCGGGACGTCGCGATAGCGGCGGGCCCGGAACCCATGCACACGACGCTGCTCCTTGGCCCTCATCGGGGCCAGGCGCGGATATGGATCCCGGGCTCGGGCCTTCGGCCCGCCCGGAATGACGGCGTTGTTCCCGTACCCTCTTACTGCGTGCGCGGTCCGAGATCGCGCGGGGCGGCGTTGACCGTGACGATCTGGCCGTTGCGCAGTTCCAGCACGGCAAGCCCGCGCTCGTTCTGGCCATCGGGCCGGAAGCGGAAGACACCGTCGGCGCCGGCAAAACCCGACGCGTTGGTCAGCACCGATTCCGAGAAGCGCTGCGACCCTTGCGTGCGGGCCAAGGCTGCGGCGAGTGAGACGGCATCATAGGCCAGCGTCGCGGTCCGGGTCGGGGCGCTGTTGAAGCGCTGCTGGTAGCGGCCGGCAAAGGCGTTGAAGCCGGCGGTATCGGGCGAGGCGAACCAGCCGCCCTGAATGGCCGGGACGCGGGCGACATTGGCGTCGTTCCACACCCCGGTGCCCAGCGGCTTGACCTTGCCGGGGTCGTAGCCGGCCTGCTGCAGTGCCAGGCCAAGCGCCGGCATGGTGTCGGCTGCAGCCGGCACGAACAGCGCATCCGCCTGCTGCAGGGCGGGTGTCAGCCGGGCCGCCGCGGCGCGCATGCTGGCCTGATCGGGGCTGAACCGCTCGATCACGACCACACGCCCGCCGCGATTGGCCACCGCCTGCTGGAAAGCCGCCTCGACGACCTTGCCATAGGCGGTATCGGGGATCATCGCGGCGAAGGATTTGCGCCCCTGCGCGGAGGCATAGTCGATGACGCGGTTGACGTCGTTCTCGGGCGGGAAGGACAGGAGATAGACCCCGCGCGCCGCAACATTGCTGTCGCTGGAGAAGGCCATGACCGGGCGATTGGCGGCGCGCGCCACCTGGCCGACAGCCTGCACAGAGGGGGCAAAGAGCGGGCCGATGATCAGCTCGGCGCCATCGCGGATCGCCTCCTGCGCCGCAGCCTGCGCGCCTTCGGGCGTGCCACGGTCATCCTTGACCAGAAGCGTGAGATCGGCGCCGGGGAATTCCGCCAGTGCCATTTCGGCCGCGTTTTTCAATGAGTTGCCGACGACGGCGCCCTGTCCCTCGGCCGTGAGCGGCAGGATCAGCCCGACCTTGACCTTGCCGGTTCCCAGCGTCTGGCCTGTGGGGGCCGTGGTGGTGGGCGCAGCCGACTCGAAACCGGGCATGCCCGAGGTGCCGCCGCTGCAACCGGTCAGGAGGAAGCCGGCAAGCAGGGCCAGGGCAGGCGCGCGCAGACGGAATGTCGGGGCGAGGTGCGAGCTTTGCAGCACGGGCAGTCTCCAGTGATCGACCGGCCGAGCGGGGCCGGTGAGCGTCAGGCGGACAGCATTCGCAGCTGGCCGGCGGAGCAGGCCCCCCGACCTGCGGGCTTACCTGCCAGTGCAGCATGTTATTTTCAAGTTGTTAACTCTGTGTTGCGGATGGCGCTTCGCGAGGCAGGCGCGACCGAGGCGCCCGTTCACAACACGCCCGCATGGTCGGCGGAGCTGCCAATCGAGTTGGACGATGGCCGCCCGCGCTGCCTTCCCCGTGGCGCGGGGAGCGCGTCTGGCGTAGGTTGCGCGCCATGTCGAGCCCATCATCACCGCCGCGCAAGCCGAGCTACACCGCCTTTGGGCTCAAGGCGGAGGCCGAGTCGCTGGGGCCCGGCCTGCACATCGTGGCGACACCGATCGGCAACCTCCGCGATATTTCCTTCCGCGCCTTGGCGACGCTTGCCGCTGCCGATGCCGTGCTGGCCGAGGACACACGCACCTCCAAGACGCTGTTGGCGCATTACGGCATCACCACGCCGCTCCTGCCCTATCACGAGCATAATGCCGCGCAGATGCGCCCGAAAATCCTGGGCCGGCTGCGCGAAGGCGGCAAGCTGGCGCTGATTTCGGATGCCGGTACGCCGCTGGTGTCCGACCCCGGCTACAAGCTCGTCAGCGATGTCGTCGCGGAAGGGCTGCCGGTGACCGGGATTCCCGGCCCGTCCGCCGTGCTGGCCGCGCTGGTGCTGGCGGGATTGCCGACGGACCGGTTCTTTTTCGAGGGCTTCCTGCCGCCCAAGGCTGCGGCGCGGCGCGGCCGGCTGACCGAGCTCGCATCCATCCCCGGCACGCTGGTCTTCTTCGAATCACCGCGCCGCCTCGCCGAAATGCTCGCCGATGCCGCCGCCGTGCTCGGTGCCCGGACCGGCGCGGTGGCGCGCGAACTCACCAAATTTCACGAGACGGTGCAGCGCGGGTCGCTGGCGGCGCTTGCCGCTCACTACACCGAGGATGAAGAGCCGCGCGGCGAGATCGTCGTGATCATCGGCCCGCCCGGTGCCGAGGAGCTGGCGCCGGCCGGCGATGTCATCGACGAGCGGCTGCGCACGGCGCTCGCAGCGGTTTCGCTGAAGGAAGCCGTGGCGCAGGTTGCCGCCGAGACCGGGCAACCGCGCCGCAAGATTTATGCGCGCGCCCTCGAACTGACGCGCGAGCCGTGATCAGCGAAGCCCGCAGCCGCCGCGCCAGACGCTCCGGCGCGTCCGGCGCGCAGGCGGAGTGGCTGGCGTTGCTCTGGCTGTCGGGCAAGGGTTTTCGCCTGCTCGAACGGCGCTTTGGCGGAAAGGGCGGTGAGATCGACCTGATCATGCGCCGTGGCCGCCTCGTCATCTTCGTCGAGGTCAAGCGCCGCAGCCGGATGGAGGATGCGCTGGCCGCGATCACCGCGAGTAAGCAGAGGCTGGTCAGCGCCCGCGTCCGGCAATGGCTGGCCCGCAATCCCTGGGCGCTCGACCATTCGCTACGGATGGACGCCGTGTTCCTGGCCCCGCTGAGCCTGCCGCGCCATGTGCCGGGGGTGTTGGAGCTGGAGGTCTGAGTATCACGTTTCCGGATCGGCAAGACCCAGCACGAAGGCGAGCATCCGGTTGAGCGCGAGCATCTGCTCGTCATCGGCATGCCCGAATACAGCCCCGACTTTGGCGCGCGGGACTGCGAATAGCTTCTCCGCGAGGATGTCTGAGGGCTGGCGCAGGCCGTTCCTGTGGTTGGGCTCGATCTGCAGCCGAAACAGCGGCGCGTCCTGCCTGTGCGTGCTCAAGGCCGCTACGAGGATGCTATCGACAGTCGTCAGTCCATCTGACTGTACAATGACCGCCGGCCGCGGCTTGCCGTAATCTCCCGCCAAAGCAACTGTGACGAAGTCGCCGCGCCTCATCAGGATGAGACTTTGACTGTGGGCTTATGCGGCCAAGGCGGCGGCCCATCGGCACCCCAATCATAGGGAGCTCCAAGAACATCCGCTGTGGCGGCGTCAATGAAGTCCATGAGCTCGGCAGAGTCGGGCGCGGCATTGATAACGGCCGCTTGACGCGCAACCTCTTCGGCGAAGCCGGGCGCATTGATGTCCGGCACCCAGATGCGCAGAAGTTTGAGGCCCTGCCTCTTCTTGGCTGCTCGATATCGAGCAAACTTGCTTGAAGGATTTTGCGCTGAAGCGCGGGGCATGGGCCTCCTCCGATAGCGCGAGCGACCCATGAAGGGCATCTGGCTAGAGTAGCGCGCTACCGCACTCTCCGTCAATCTTGCGCCTGCGCCATGCTCTGCCCGCAGCATTGCCCGGCTTTGCCGGCGGGCTTGCCCCTTGCTCATCGGGTCCGGGCCGTCGGATAAGGACGCGAAGCATTGATGTGATCGGAACGCCGGACGCCGAAGTCCAGGCAGCTGCCCCGGAGCTGAAACCATGACCCTCACCGTCGCCGTCCAGATGGACCCGATCGAGCGCATCCGCATTGCGGGCGATTCGAGCTTTGCCCTGATGCTGGAGGCGCAAGCGCGCGGCCACACGCTCTTCACCTACACACCCGACAAATTGTCGATGCGTGACGGCAAGGTGACGGCAGCGCTGAAGCCGACGGTCGTGCGCGATGTCGAGGGCGACCATGTCACGCTGGGCGCGGAGGAGCGGGTCGATCTCTCCACCATTGATGTGGTGCTGCTGCGGCAGGACCCACCCTTCGACATGGGCTATGTCACCACCACCCATCTTCTGGAGCGCATCCACCCGAAGACGCTGGTGGTGAACAACCCGGCCCATGTCCGCAATGCGCCCGAGAAAATCTTCGTCACCGAGTTTCCCGACCTGATGCCGCAGACGCTGATCACCCGCGACAAGGCGGAGATCGAGGCGTTTCGCGACGAGTTCGGCGAGATCGTGATGAAGCCGCTTTATGGCAATGGCGGCGCCTCTGTCTTCAAGACCGGGACGCAGGACCCGAATTTCGGCTCGCTCTTCGATCTGTTCTCGACCACCTTCAAGGAGCCCTGGGTCGTCCAGCGCTTCATGAAGGAGGTGTCCGAGGGCGACAAGCGCATCATCCTGGTCGATGGCAAGGCTGCCGGCGCGGTCAACCGGGTGCCGGCCGTCGGCGATATCCGCGCCAATATGGTGCGGGGCGGTGCGGCGAGGCCGACCGACCTGTCGGCGCGGGAGCTCGAGATCTGCGAGCGCATCGGCCCTTCGCTCAAGGAGCGCGGCCTGATCTTCGTCGGCATCGACGTGATCGCCGGTAACCTGACCGAGATCAACGTCACCTCCCCGACCGGCCTGCGCGCCATCAAGAAGCTCGGCGGCCCCGATCTGGCGGCGGAGCTTTGGGACGCGATCGAATCGAAGAGGTGAAAGGCGGCGAATGGCGAGTGGCGAGTGGCGAATGGCGCAAACCTAATTCGCCATTCGCCATTCGCTACTCGCCCTTCAAATTCCCATTCAAGCAGTTGCCTGCGTCCCAGCCGTAGCGCAGCGTCTCGAAGCGCATCGTCATGGCGTCGACGAGGAGGAGCTTGCGGACAAGGGGATCACCGAAGCCGGTGATGGCGCGGATGACTTCGAGCGCCATCAGCGAGCCCAGCACGCCCGCCAGCGCGCCCAGCACACCGGCTTCCGCACAGGGCGCGACGGCGCCGGGTGGCGGCTCGTGGGGGAACAGGCAGCGATAGGTCGGGTTTGGCGTGCCGTCCGCCCCGGTCTCATGGGCGCGGATGGTGGTGAGCGAGCCATCGAATCGGCCGAGCGCTGCGGTCACGAGCGGCTTTCGCTCCAGGAAGCAGGCATCGGAGACCGCATAGCGCGTCGCGAAATTGTCGGAGCCCTCCGCCACCACATCGTAGAAGGCGATCATCGCGCGGGCATTATGCGGGTCGATGCGGGTCACATGCTCCTCGACCTCGACATGCGGGTTCAGCCGCTTGATGAAGCGGGCGGCCGCGACCGCCTTGCGCGTGCCGATATCGTCCATGCCATAGAGCGTCTGGCGCTGAAGGTTCGACAGCGAGACGACATCGTCATCGACAATGCCGATGTGGCCGATCCCGGCTGCGGCGAGGTATTGCAGCAGCGGCGCGCCGAGCCCGCCGGCCCCAACCACCAGCACACGCGCGCGCTTCAGCGCCTGCTGGCCCGGCCCACCAATCTCCGGCAGCACCAGATGGCGGGCATAACGTTCGATCTCGTCGGCGTTGAGGCTCATGATCGAGATGTAGGCCCATCCTCGGGCGCGATCAATCTGGCGGAGCGGTAGCGGGCCGGGCCCCGCTGCGCTGTCATTTGCCACGCTTGGCCACGCCGGAAAGCCGTGCCATCGTTGCGCATCAGGGGCGGCTAACGGCCCTACTTGTCTTATAGGGGATTATCCATGCGGATCGCATCACTCGCGCTGGCTTTGGCCGGCGTCGCTCTCTCGGCCATGGCCGCCATGGCGCAGACGGCTCTGAAGCCTGCCATCGTCTATGACAAGGGCGGCAAATTCGACAAATCCTTCAATGAAGGTGTCTTCGCCGGGGCGGAGAAGTTCAAGGCCGAGACCGGCATCGAGTTCCGGGATTTCGAGCCGAATAACGACGCGCAGATCGAGCAGGCCCTGCGCCGTTTCGCCCGCGACGGGCATTCGCCGATCATCGCCGTCGGCTTCAGCCAGGCGACGGCGCTGCAGAAGGTCGCCGTCGAGTTCCCGGCGCTGAAGTTCACGCTGATCGACATGGTGGTGGACCTGCCGAATGTGCAGTCGGTGGTCTTCAAGGAGCATGAGGGCTCCTATCTCGTCGGGCTGCTGGCGGGCCTCGCCTCCAAAACCGGCAAGGTCGGCTTCGTCGGCGGCATGGATATCCCGCTGATCCGGAAATTCGCCTGCGGCTATGTCCAGGGCGTCAAGGCGGCCAAGAAGGATGCCGAGATCTTCCAGAACATGACGGGCTCGACGCCTGCTGCCTGGAACGACCCGGTCAAGGGCGGCGAACTCGCGAAGTCGCAGATCGATCGCGGCGCCGATGTGATCTACCACGCGGCCGGCGGCACCGGGATTGGCGTGCTGCGCGCTGTGGCGGACGCGGGCAAGCTCGGCATCGGCGTGGATTCCAACCAGAACGCTCTGCAGCCCGGCAAGGTGCTGACCTCGATGCTGAAGCGGGTCGATGTCGCGACCTACGCCTCGTTCAAGGCGGCGCAGGCCGGCAGCTGGAAGGCCGGCATTTCGGCGCTCGGCCTGCAGGAGGATGGCGTCGGCTGGGCGCTGGACGACAATAACAAGGGGCTGATCACACCGGAGATGAAGGCGGCGGCCGACAAGGCCCGTGCCGATATTATCAGCGGCTCCGTCAAGGTGCATGACTACATGTCGGACCAGAAGTGCACGATGTGATCGCGGCAGGCCGCGCGCGATGAAGATCACCATCCTCGGCTCGGGCGATGCGTTCGGCACGGGCGGGCGCTTCAACACCTGCCTGCATGTCGAGACGGCAGAAGGGCGCCTGCTGCTCGACTGCGGCTCGTCGAGCATGGTGGCGCTGAACCGCGCCGGCATTGCCCGCAACACGCTCTCGACGCTGCTGTTCACGCATTTTCATGGCGACCATTTCGGGGCGCTGCCGGCCTTCCTGCTCGATGCGCAGTTCGTCTCGCGCCGGAAGGAGGCGTTGCTGATCGCCGGTCCGCTGGGGGTCGAGCAGCGGGTGATGCAGGCGCTGGAGACCGATTTTCCCGGCGCCTCGGGCAATGCCTGGCGTTTCCCGATCCGCTTTCTGGAGGTCACACCGGAGCGGCCGGCCCGCCTTGCCGGCTGCGAGGTCACGGCCTTTCCGATGGTGCATGACGAGCGCGCCGGGCCGTGCCAGGGCTATCGTCTGGCTGAGGGCGGCAAGGTCTTCGCCTTTTCCGGCGATACCGCCTGGACGGAGGCGCTTGTGCCGCTGGCCGATGGCGCCGATGCGCTGCTGGTCGAGTGCTATTCCTGGGACATCAAGCTCGCCAACCATCTCGACTACGAGAGTTTGGCGGCGCGGCGCGGAGAGTTGCGCGCCAAACGCATCATCCTGACCCATATGGGCGTCTCCATGCTGGCGCATCAGGAGGAGCTGCCGATGGAGCGCGCCCATGACGGCATGGTGCTCGCCCTATGAGCGCCGAGGTTCGGCCGCCAGCCATCGAACTGGTTGGCATCAGCAAGCGCTTCGGCGCCGTTCTGGCGAATGACGGCGTCTCGCTGAAGGTGGCAGCCGGCTCCGTGCATGGCATCGTCGGGGAGAATGGCGCCGGCAAATCGACGCTGATGTCGATCCTCTACGGCTTCTACACGGCCGATTCCGGCACGATCCGGATCAATGGCCGCGAGGTGACGATCCGCAGCTCCGGTGAGGCGATCGCGGCCGGGATCGGCATGGTGCACCAGCATTTCATGCTGGTCGAAACGCTGAGCGTGCTGGAAAACATCGTGCTGGGTGCGGAGGGCGGCGCTCTGCTGGGCGGCGGCCTGCGCCGGGCCCGCGCCGAGCTTGGCAGGCTTGCCCGTGACTATGGGCTCGAGATCGACCCGGACGCGCTGGTCGGGACCCTGCCGGTCGGCCTGCAGCAGCGTGTCGAGATCCTGAAGGCTTTGTATCGCGGGGCCGAGATCTTGATCCTCGATGAGCCGACGGCGGTGCTGACCCCGCCCGAGGCGGACCAGCTTTTCGCCCTGCTGCGGGCACTGACGGCGCAGGGCAAGACGGTCATCCTGATCACGCACAAGCTGCGCGAGATCATGGCCGTCACCGATCAGGTCTCGGTGATGCGGCGCGGCCAGATGGTGGCGCATCTCGCCACATTGCAGACCACGCCCGCTGCCTTGGCCGAAGCGATGGTGGGCCGGCGCGTGCTGCTGCGGGTGGACAAGCCGCCGCGCCAGCCGGGGGCGACGGTGCTGCAGATAACCGGTGTCAGCCTGCGCGATGCGCAAGGCGTGATGCGGCTTCAGGGGATCGATCTGGCTCTGCGCGCGGGCGAGATCGTCGGCATCGCCGGCGTCGCCGGCAATGGTCAAAGCGAGCTGCTGGCGGTGCTGGCCGGGCTCGTTCAGCCGACCCAAGGCAGCATCAGCCTGAAGGGAGAGCTGTTGTCTACCGCCGAGCGCAACCCGGCGAATTTGCGCCGTCTCGGGCTGATGCACATCCCGGAGGACCGCCACAGGGACGGGCTCGTTACGGCCTTCAGCGCCGCCGAGAACAGCATACTGGGGTATCAGGACGATCCGTCGCTCGGGCCTGGGCCATTGCTTTCACCGGCCCGGATCCGGCGCCAGGCCAGCGCGGCTTTCGCGGCCTATGATGTGCGCCCGCCCGACCCCGAGCTGAAGACCGCGAAATTCTCCGGCGGCAACCAGCAGAAGATCGTGCTGGCGCGCGAGATCGAGCGGGCGCCGAAGGTCCTCCTCGTCGGCCAGCCGACGCGGGGCGTCGATATCGGCGCGATCGAGTTCATCCACCGCCGGCTGATCGCGCTGCGGGAAGCCGGCGTCGCGATCCTGCTGGTCTCTGTCGAGCTCGACGAGGTGATGGCCCTGTCCGACCGGATCATCGCGCTCTGCGGCGGGCGGATCACCGGGGAACGGCGCCGGCAGCGAGGCCGATGAGCGCGAGCTCGGGCTGCTGATGGCGGGTGTGACGGGCGAGGCGGCATGAGCGCCGCACCTGTCGAGCTGCCGGGATGGGCCGATGCCGGGCTGGTGCCGCTCGTTTCGGTGGTGGCGGCGCTGCTCGTGGCCGGGCTCGTCGTCATCGGCATCGGCGAAAGCCCGCTGGAGGCGACCGCGCTGCTGCTGCGCGGCGCGCTGGGCAGCGGCGAGGCCATCGGCTTCACGCTCTACTACACCACCAATTTCATCTTCACCGGGCTTGCCGTCGCCGTGGCGTTCCATGCCGGCCTGTTCAATATCGGCGGCGAGGGCCAGGCGACGCTGGCCGGCATCTTCGCAGCCCTGGCCTGCCTCTGGCTTGCGCCGCTGCCCGGGCTGCTGCTGGTGCCGCTCGCGATTCTCGCCGCGGCCGCTGGCGGCGCCATGTGGGCGTTTATCCCGGGCTGGCTGCAGGCGACGCGCGGCAGCCATATCGTCATCACCACCATCATGTTCAATTTCATCGCCGCGACGCTGATCGTCTATCTGCTTGTCGAGGTGATGGGGCGGCCGGGCTCGATGCAGCCGGAAACGCCGGAATTCGCGGCCCATGCCGTGCTGACGCCGATGCACCGGCTGCTCGCCCCGCTCGGCCTCAGCCTCCCGGCGACACCGCTCAACAGCGCCTTCCTGCTGGCTCTGGCCGCGCTGGTCGCGGTCTGGCTGCTGATCTTCCGCTCGCGGCTCGGCTTCGCCATCCGCACGCTGGGCGCCAATCCGCGCGCTGCGACCTATGCCGGCATGTCGGTGGCGCGCCTGACCATGGTGAGCATGGCGATATCCGGCGCTCTGGCGGGCGGGCTTGCGGTCAATGAGGTGATGGGGGTGCAGCACCGGCTGCTGCTCGATTTCACGGCGGGCTACGGCTTCGTCGGCATTGCCGTGGCGCTGATGGGCCGGGGTCACCCGGTCGGCGTCGGGCTGGCGGCGCTGCTCTTCGGCATTCTCTATCAGGGCGGCGCCGAACTCGCCTTCGACAAGCCGAGCATCACCCGCGACATGGTCGTGGTGATCGGCGGCGTCATCATCCTGTTTGCCGGCGCGCTCGACGGGATGTTCCGGCGGCTCGTGGCCAAGACCCTGGCCAAGACTCTGACCCTGAGGCGAGCAAGCTGATGGAGTGGGTGCAGACTGCGGCGGTGGTTCTGGATTCGGCGATCCGCCTGTCGATTCCGTTGCTCTGTGCGGCCATGGCGGGGCTCTGGTCGGAGCGGGCCGGCGTCGTCGATATCGGGCTGGAGGGCAAGATGCTGATGGCGGCCTTCGCCTCGGCGGTGATCGCCCATCAGAGCGGCTCGGCCTGGGCCGGCCTGGGTGCGGGCATCGTCGCGGCCGTGGCGCTGTCGCTGGTGCATGGTTTTGCCGCCATCACCTGGCGCGGCAACCAGATCGTTTCCGGCGTCGCGATCAACATGCTGGCGGCGGGGCTGACCATCATCCTCGGCAATGCCTGGTTCGGCCAGGGCGGGCGGACGCCCTCGCTCGAGGGGTCGGCACGGTTTCCCGACCTCGTCCTGCCGCTGGCCGATTGGGCACGGGCGACAGTGCCGGTGCTCGGCATCGTCTATCAGGAGGTCGTGTCCGGCCATGCCGCGCTGGTCTACCTCGCCTTTGCCGCCGTGCCGATCACGGCGCTGGTGCTGCGGCATACGCGCTTCGGGCTGCGCTTGCGGGCGGTGGGAGAAAATCCTGCGGCGGTCGACACGGCGGGTGTCTCGGTGGCGGGGCTGCGTTATGCAGCCGTGATCATCTGCGGCATCCTGTGCGGGCTCGGGGGCAGTTATCTCGCGGTCTCACAATCGGCAGGTTTCCTGCCGCATATGACAGCGGGCAAGGGTTTCATCGCGCTGGCGGCTGTGATCTTCGCGAATTGGCGGCCTGTTCCGGCGCTCTTTGCCTGCCTGCTGTTTGGCCTGCTCGACGCCATCGCCATCCGGCTGCAGGGCGTCAGCCTGCCGGGGATTGGCCAGGTGCCGGTGCAGGCGATACAGGCCTTGCCCTATCTGATGACGGTGATCCTGCTGGCCGGCTTCATCGGCAAGGCGACTGCCCCGAAGGCCTCCGGCCTGCCCTATGTCAAGGAACGTTGAACGTGACCGCCCTGCCCGACTTCGATGCGCTGTTCGACGCCGCCGCCCGCATCCAGCCGAAAGCCTATGCGCCCTATTCGCGCTTTCGCGTCGGCGCGGCCCTGCTGGCTGATGATGGCACCATCTATGCCGGCTGCAATGTCGAGAACGCGGCCTATCCGGTCGGTTCCTGCGCCGAAGCGGGAGCGATTTCGGCGATGATCGCAGGCGGCGGGACAGCCATCCAGGCGCTGCTCGTCTTCGGCGAAGGCGAAGCGCTGGTCACGCCCTGCGGCGCCTGCCGGCAGCGCATCCGCGAGTTCGCCACGCCGGAAACGCCGATCGCCATCGCGGGGCCGGACGGCATCCGCGCGCGCTTTTCTCTGGAGGCGCTGTTGCCAGCCTCGTTCGGACCAGACAATTTGCGCGCTTGAGGCGGATGGCGACACGGCCGACGCCGCGAACCGGCTCAGGCTCGGCGGGGAACCATGGATACGGCATTTTCGCGAGCAGCCATGGCGCTGCAGGAGCGCGGCATCACCGGGCCTCTCGACTGCGCGCTCGTGCTCGGCACCGGGCTTGGCCGCATTGCCGATGATGTCGAGGACAAGATCATCGTGCCCTATGCCGAGATACCGGGCTTCCCGGCGGGCGGCGTCTCGGGCCATGCCCGCCAGCTCTGCCATGGCAGGCTGCATGGCCGCAGCGTGCTGATCTTCCAGGGCCGCGCCCATTATTATGAGGGCGGCGATGCGGCCGTGATGCGCGTGCCGATCGGCATGCTCACGGCGCTGGGGTCGCCGCCGCTCATTCTCACCAACGCCGCCGGCTCGCTGGTGCCGGAGATGAAGCCGGGTACGCTGGCGCTGATCACCGACCACATCAACCTGAACGGACCAAACCCGCTGGTTGGCGATGAGGGCGATGCCCGCTTCGTCCCGATGGTCGATGCCTATGACCCGATCCTGCGGGCGAGGCTGAAGACAGCCGCCACACGCTGCGGCGCCGTGCTCGGCGAGGGTGTCTATATGTGGTTTTCGGGACCGAGCTTCGAGACGCCGGCGGAAATCCGCATGGCGAAGCTGATGGGCGCCGATCTCGTCGGCATGTCGACGGTGCCGGAGGTGATCCTGGCGCGGCGCCATGGCCTGCGCGTGGCCGGGCTGTCGGTGATCACCAATATGGGCGCGGGTCTGCATGGCGGCGCGCCCCATCATGACGAAACGCGCGATGTCGCCGGCACCGCGACGGCCGTGCTGCGCCATCTCCTGCGCGGCTTCCTGAGCGAGTTGCATCCCGATGGCTGACGCCGCCCTCGCCCGCCGCGCCATCCGGCTGCTCGACCTCACCGACCTCTCGGACGATGCGAGCGAGGCCGGGCTCGAACAGCTCTGCCAGCGGGCGCTGATGCCGCCGGGACCGGTCGCCGCCATCTGCATCTGGCCGCGCTTCGTCGCCAAGGCCCGCGACCGTCTGGCGGGGACGCCGGTCAAGATCGCCACCGTCGTCAATTTTCCCTCGGGCGAGGAGGAGGCGGGCGTGGTCCTTTCGCAGATCACGCGAGGCGATCCGTGATGGCGCCGACGAGATCGATCTGGTGATGCCCTGGCGCGCCTTCCTCGCGGGAGATCGCGATGGCGCGCGCCTGATGGTCGAGGCCGCGCGCACGGCCTGCGGCGACCGGACGCTCAAGGTCATTCTCGAAACCGGCGCCTATCCCCACGGGTCGCAGATGCGCGAAGCTGCAGAGCTCGCCATCGCGGCGGGGGCGGACTTCATCAAGACCTCGACCGGCAAGACCGACGCTCCGCCAGCCCGAAGCGGCACGCGACCATGCTCGAGGTCATCGCGCCGTCGTGGCCGGCCGGTGGGGCTGAAGCCCTCGGGCGGCATCCGCACCTTGCAGGATGCCGCGCTGTACCTCGCCCTTGCCGATGCGATCATGGGCGCCGATTGGGCGGGACCCGACACGCTTCCGCTTCGGCGCGAGCGGGCTGCACCAGGTGCTGCTCGACGCGGCATCGGGGCGGGGATGGCGGCGAGGCGGACGGAACCTATTGAGATGAAGCTGACCCAGGAAATCATCGCCGCCAAGCGCGACGGAGCCGAGCTGCCGCCGGAGGATATCGCTCAGTTCATCGCCGGGCTGACGGATGGCTCGGTCGGCGAGGGTCAGGTCGCGGCCTTCGCCATGGCGGTGTTCTTCCGCGATATGAGCCGGGGCGAGCGCGTGGCGCTGACGCTGGCGATGCGCGATTCCGGCACGGTGCTGAACTGGGACGATCTGCCCGGCCCGGCGCTCGACAAGCACTCGACCGGCGGCGTCGGCGACACGGTCAGCCTGCCGCTGGCGGCGGCGGTGGCGGCTTGCGGCGGCTATGTGCCGATGATTTCCGGGCGCGGCCTCGGCCATACCGGCGGCACGCTCGACAAGCTCGACGCCGTGCCGGGCTATGCGACCCAGCCGGATAACGCGCCTGTTTCGCAAGGTGGTGCGGGAGCAGGGCTGCGCGATCATCGGCCAGACCGCCGATCTCGCGCCCGCCGACAAGCGGCTCTACGCCATTCGCGATGTCACGGCGACGGTGGAGACGATCCCGCTGATCACCGCCTCGATCCTGTCGAAGAAGCTGGCGGCCGGGCTGCATGGGCTGGCCATGGACGTCAAATTCGGCAGCGGCGCCTTCATGAACGAGCTTGGCAAGGCGCAGTCCCTGGCCGAGGCGCTGGTCGGCGTCGCCAATGGCGCCGGGCTGCCGACGACCGCCCTGCTGACCGATATGAACGAGCCGCTGGCCTCGGCCGCCGGCAATGCGCTGGAAGTCGCCTATGCGCTCGATCATCTCACCGGCACGCGGCGCGAGCCGCGTTTCCACGAGGTGACGGTGGCGCTGGGGGCGGAGATGTTGCGGCTCGGCGGGCTGGTGCAGACGCTGGAGGAGGGCCGCAGCCGGATCGAAGCGGCTTTCGCCAGCGGCGCGGCTGCGGAGCGTTTTGCGCCGGATGGTGGCGGCGCTGGGCGGGCCTGTCGATCTGCTGGAGCGGCCGCAGCAGCATCTGGCGCAGGCGCCGCTCGTCCGGCCGGTCTTTCCGGTCTCGCCCGGCCCTGTCGCGGCGATCGACACGCGCGGCGTCGGTCTGGCTGTCGTGGCGCTCGGCGGCGGGCGGATGCGGGCGGAGGATCGGATCGACCCTGCCGTGGGCATCACCGGGCTTGCGGGCCTCGGCGAGACTGTGTCGGCCGATGTGCCGCTTGGCATGGTCCATGCTCGCGACGAGGCCGGATTTGCGCAGGCGCAGGAGCGGTTGCGCCGGGCCTATCGGATTGGTTCGGATGGTGCGGCGCGTGGCGCGCTGATCGCCGGGCGCATTGTGGAGAAGACGAGATCATGAGCCTGCTGCTTGCGATGACCGGCTGGCATGTCGAGGATTGGCGCTCGCGTTTCCAGGCGCTGCTGCCGGAAATGCCGATCGTGACGCTGGGCGAACCCTTCGACCGGCGCGCCGTGCATTACGTGGCGAGCTGGAAGCACCCGCCCGGCAGCCTGGCCGGCCTGCCCAATCTCGCCGTGATCTTTTCGCTCGGCGCCGGGGTCGATTTCCTGTTCGCCGATGAGCGGCTGCCCGATGTGCCGATCGCGCGCGTCGTCGACCCGGATCTGACGACCCGGATGAGCGAATATATCGTCCTGCATTGCCTGATGATCCTGCGCCAGCAGCGGCGCTATGACCGGCAGCAGCAGGAGAAGCTCTGGGATGACGACCGCGAGCAGCCGGCGGCGCGCTCGGTCCGAGTCGGCATTATGGGGCTCGGCCAGCTCGGCCTCGACGCTGCGCACAAGCTCAAGGTGATGGGCTTCGATGTTGCGGGCTGGAGCCGCTCGCCGCGGCCGATCGAGGGGCTGCCAAGCTTTGCCGGCGATGAGGGTTTGCCGGCATTTCTGGCGCGCACCGATATTCTGGTCAGCCTGCTGCCACTGACGGATGAGACGCGCGGCGTGATCAATGCCGAGTTGCTGGGCGGGCTGGCGCGAGACGGCCGGCTGGGCGGGCCCTTATCTGATCAATGCCGGCCGTGGCGGCCTGCAAAACGAGGCGGATATCCTGGCTGCGCTCGAGGCGGGGACGCTGAAAGGGGCGACGCTCGATGTCTTCGAGACAGAGCCGCTCCCGGCGGACTCGCCGCTCTGGTCGCATCCGGCCGTGACGGTGACGCCGCATAATTCGGCGATGTCGGAGCCGCTGGCGGTGGCGACGCTGATCGCCGCGCAGATCCGCCGGCATCAGGCCGGCGAGCCGCTGGAGCATCTGGTCGATCACGCCAGGGGCTATTGAGGGGCTCAGGCTACGCGCTTGTCGGGGGAATCGCAGAGATCGTTGAGCAGGCAGCGGCCGCATTCGGGCCGCAGCGCCTTGCAGGTGTAGCGGCCATGCAGGATCAGCCAGTGATGGGCGTGGTGGCCGAATTCGGCCGGCACGGCCTTCTCCAGGCCGAGCTCGACCTGCAAGCACGTTCTTGCCCGGCGCGATCCGGAGCCGGTTCGAGACGCGGAAGACATGCGTGTCGACGGCGTGGGTGATCTCACCGAACGCCATGTTCAGCACGACATTGGCGGTCTTGCGACCGACGCCGGGCAGGCTTTCGAGCTGCGTCCGGTCGCGCGGCACGACGCTGCCGAACTCCGTGATCAGCTTCTGGCAGAGCGCGATGACGTTCTTCGCCTTGGTGCGGAACAGCCCGATCGTCTTGATGAAATCGCGGACCCGCTCCTCCCCCAGCGCCAGCATCAGCTCCGGCGTGTCGGCGATGGCGAAGAGCGGCCGGGTCGCCTTGTTGACGCCGGCATCGGTGGCCTGCGCCGAGAGCACCACCGCGACCAGCAGGGTGAAGGGGTTGCTGTGTTCGAGCTCGCCCTTCGGCTCCGGGTTGGCCTGCCTGAAGCGGCTGAAAATCTCGCGGATTTCAGCCGCGCTGCGGCTTCGCGGCTTCGTGACTTTGCGGGGCGCGGGGGCGCGGCGTTTGGGCCTGTTCTCGGGCGTCATCAGCGCCTTATATAGGCGCGATGGAGACCGGCAAACGTTCAGAATACGGTGACGGCGCTGCGGCCAAGGCCGAGCGGCCGGTTTTCGACGCGACGATCACGCCGCACCGTTCGCTCAGCCAGAACGGCTTTCGGCTGGTGATGACGCTGGTCTGCCTGGCCAGCATCATCTCCTCGGTGCCCTTCCTGGTGCTGGGCGCCTGGCCGGTGGCGGGGTTCTTTGGGCTGGACATCCTCGCCCTGTTCATCGCGTTCCGGGTGAATTTCCGGGCGGCACGGGCCTTCGAGCAGATCGTCGTCACGCCGATCGCAGTGCTGCTGCGCAAGGTGACGCATCGTGGCGAGGAGGCGAACTGGCGCTTCAACCCGGCCTGGACCAAGCTGGAGCGCGAAATCGACGAGGATTACGGGCTGCTGAAGCTTTCGCTGGTCTCGCGCGGGCGCAGCGTTCCGGTGGCGGATGCGCTGTCGCCCGACGAGCGCGCCGGGTTCGCCGACGCGCTGGGCGCAGCTTTGGCCCAGGCGCGGCGCGGGGTGGATTACCAGCGCTGACCGGCGCGGCGGCTCAGCGCCCGACCGGGCCCAGCGACAGGAACTGCGTCTCGCCCGAGGAGCCATCGACGCCATCATTATCGGTGACGACGAAGAGCGCGCCCGTGCTGTCGACCGCCATGCCCTCGACCTTGTCGAGACCATAGCCGCCAAGCTTCATCAGATCGGGCGTGAGGTCACGCAGCAGCGTCTTTTTGACCACCGGCAGCGGGCCGGAGCCGAGCGGTGCCGGGGTTAGCCCCTTGACCGAGAAGGTCGCCAGCGTCTTCACCGCGCCGGCTCCAAACAGGTTGTCGCGCTCGATCACCGCGAAACGGTCATCGCCCAGGCTGGTCAGTTCCGACAGCCCCATCCAGGCCCCCTCAGCCGGTTTGCTCAGCGGGTAATGCAGGGCAGCCCAGTTCTTGCTGGCAGGCTTGTAGGCCAGTATCTTGGTGAAACCCTTGGCGTCGTCCTTCCACTCGCGCTGAACCGCAAGCCAGACGGTCTCGTCCGCGCCGGTCCCGGTCACGGTGACGCCTTCGAAGCCGAAGCGCGTGGCCTGCGCCGCCAGCGCCTCCGGCAGCGCGATCTCCTCCTCGACCGCGCCGCTTTGCGAGACGCGCAGCAGCAGGTTCTGGGTCGGCTCGCCCTTCTTCTCCGGATTGCCTTCGGATGCGATCCAGAAACCGCCGGCATGGCGGACCGCGATGCCCTCCGGATCATAGCCGACAGGCTTGCCATCCTTGGTGAGGGTCAGCGCCGAGGTGATGCGGGCGGGCTTGGCGGTGGCGTCGATGGTCAGGATGCGCGAGGGCGAATAGAAGCTGTCGAAGACGGCGTAGAGCTGCCCCGGCTTGCTGGGATGGGCAGCCAGCCCCGACAGCGCGCCCCAACCGATCGGGGCGCCGTTTTCATCGGCGGAGATGATGGTGGGATAGGCGGCAGGCCCCTCGCTGCGACGGAAGATCGTCACCGCCGAGCGGGGACCACCCTTGGCGCCGAGATCGCTTTCCGCAGCCGAGACGAAAAGGTCGCGCTGCGGAATCGCCAGCAGACCCTCCGGCGCGATGCCGCCCGGCAGCGCCTGCAGGAAGCGCGGCGCATTGCCCGGACCCTCATCGCGATACACCAGCACCAGCGAGGCGCGCTCGAGGCCGATGAAGATCAGCCGATCCTTGCCATAGCTCGCGACCTCGACGCCTTCCGGCTCGCTGCCCTTGGCACCCGAGCGCTTTTCCGGGTAATGGCCAAGGCGCATCGCCATGTGCTCGACGCTGGAACCCGCATCGAACTCGATGGTGCCATCCTTGCGGAAGATGGTGAAGCCGCGCGAGCCGCCCTTCCAGTCACCCTCATTGGCGGTGACGAAACGGTCATTATCCAGCCAGCGCACCGCATCGGGCTCACGCGGGACACCGGTCAGCTCCTCGGTCGGCTTGATCTGCCCGTCATTGGTCTTGTCGATGGCCTTGAGATCGACCGAGCCGGCGCTGAAATGCGTCACGACCTTGCCGGTGCGGCTGTCGACGATGACGAGGTGGTTGTTCTCCTGCAGGGTCAGCACCACCAGACCCGTCCTGGTTGGCATCGACGAATTCCGGCTCGGGATCGGTCGGGGCCACTGCGGCAAGACCAGTGACATCGACAACCTGCCTTGAGGCGCAGTCGATGGCGCCGTCCCGGATGCCGATCAGCGTGAGATTGCCGGCCGGCAGCTGCGGCAGCGCGCCCTTGTTGAGCTTTTCGTCGCGCTCATTCTCGATGGCGATGACGATCTTGCTCTTGTCCTTGGTCAGCGTCACCGAATCCGGCTGGCCGCCGAGATCGCAGGTGGCGATCACCTGCCTGGTCTTCAGATCCACCGTCGCGAGATGACCGGCGGGCTGCTTGTAGTTATCGCCGGAGGTGACGACCGCCACGAAAGCCTTGTCGCCGAGGATGGTGACGGAGGTGGATTCGCCACCCAGCGGCACGAAACCGGCCGGCTTGGGCGCCTCCGGATTGGTGATGTCGATCAGCCCCAGGGCCTTCTGCTCGCCATCGGTATAGGCCAGCAGCATGCCATCGGCCGTCGCGGCGATGATTTCCGCAACCGTCTTCTTCATCGGATCGCGGCCGGCCGGCAGGTTCGACGGCACGGAAAAGCTGCCGATCCGGTTGAACATCGGCTCGGCCCGGGCAACGCCGGTCGAAAGCGCCAGGGTGAGCATGACGATGGTGGAGACGGAAAAGCGCATGGAACCTGCCCTTGGCCTGGAACGGGAGCGCAGGCTTAAGACAGGTTCCATGACGCTTCAATGACGCTAGGTCAGGAATCAACCATTCGTGGCACGAGCGCTCGGCTCGAGCGCGGTTGCGCGCTTCAGGCCGATCAGCTCCAGCTCCGTGACGATGGCGACAGCCGCCGCCTGCGCCAGGACAAAGCCTGTGCCCAAGGCTGTCGGCTGGAACCAGCCGCTGACGAGGATCAGCAGGCTGTCGGCGATCCAGAGGCCGTTCACGCCGATGACAGCCAGCACCGCCAGTCGCGGCAAGGTCGGGCGGCTGGCGAGCCAGGCCAGTGCCAAGGCGCAGGGCAACAGCGAAAGCCCCGCACCCCGCAACAGCATCTCTGGCAGGCCAAGCAGCGGGGAGAGCTGCGTCGCGGTGGCGGTCAGCAGCAGCCCCAGCCCGGCACAGGACAGGGCGTCGAGGGCGAGGGCCTGGCGCAGCAGGCGGGAGGGAATGAGGGTCGACATGGCAGGCTCCTTGGCTGTGGCGCACCTTGTCGGGGCGCACCGGTTGATGGGCCCGATGCTGCAGCCGGGGCGGCGGCCCGTCGATTAAGCGGGAGGTAATTGCCGGGGCGAGCCCACTCGCCGATGCTGGAGACATGAACAGGCAGACCCTCACGACTCATGCCGGGCAGCTGATCCGGGATTGGCGCCATCTGCGCCGGCTCAGCCAGCTCGACCTCGCTCTGGAGGCCGAGATTTCGCAAAAGCACCTCAGCTTCGTGGAAAGCGGCCGCTCGCAGCCAAGCCGGGACATGATCCTGCTGCTCTGCGAGACACTGGGCGTGCCGCTGCGCGAGCGCAACGCGGTGCTGCTGGCTGGCGGCTATGCGCCGGTGTTTCTGGAGCGCGCCTGGGAGGATCCCGGACTGGCTGCGGCGCGCGCTGCCGTCGAGACCGTGCTCAAGGGGCATGAGCCCTACCCCGCTCTGGCGGTGGACCGGCACTGGACGCTGCTTGCAGCCAATGAAGCGGTTGCGCCGCTGATGGGGCTGGCCGCCGATGCCGATCTGCTGCGACCGCCGGTGAATGTCCTGCGGCTGTCGCTGCATCCTCAGGGGCTGGCGCCGCTGATCGCCAATCTCGGCGCCTGGCGCGAGCATTTGCTGGTGCGCCTGCGCCAGCAGATCCGTGCCACGGCCGACCCGGAACTGGCGGCGCTGATGGAGGAGCTTGCAAGTTATCCGGCGCCTGGGGCGGGCGCGTCCGAGCCTGCTGCAGAGCCCGCCATCGCCGTGCCGCTGCAGTTGCGCCTGGGTGAGCGGGTGCTGTCCTTCATCTCAACGACGACCGTATTTGGCACGCCGGTGGATATCACCCTGTCGGAGCTGGCGCTGGAAACCTTCTTCCCCGCCGATGCCGCAACACGCGAGGCTCTGGAGGCCATGGCGCGGGAGCGCGGAGCGGGCTGATCACGGCGATGTTACGACGCGGCGCAGGGAACCAAAACGGCCCTGTCCGGTTTCTCTGGCACAGCCGCACGACGGCGCGAGATCAACCGAAGGAGTGCCAATCATGGGTAGCACTGGCGACAAGATCAAGGGCATGGCCAACGAGGCTATGGGTAACGTCAAGCAGGCCGCTGGCCGCGCGATGGACAAGCCCGACATGGAAGCCGAGGGCTTTGCGCAGGAGCGCAAGGGCGAGGCCCAGCAGGCCATCGGCAAGGGCAAGGACGCCGTGAAGAACGTCGTCGACAAGGCCTGAGGCCAGTCCGACAGATTGAGTTTGAAGACGGGCTCCCGCAAGGGGGCCCGTTTTCTTTTGGGCTCTAGCGCTGGCCGCCCTTGATCCGGCGGATCATCTCGTTCAGCGCCAGCAGCACCAGCGCCAGGATGAAGGGCAGCAGGTAATAGATGATCCGGAACAGCAGCAGCGCGCCCAGCACCTGCTCGAAAGGCAGGCGGCTCAGTGCCACCAGCATCGTCGCCTCAAACACGCCGAGACCGCCCGGCGCATGGCTGGCGATGCCGATCAGGCAGGCAAAGACATAGGCCGCCAGGAAGGTCGGGTATTCCAGATTATGCCCGCCCGGAAGCAGCACGAACAGCACCGCCGCGGCCGAGCACACTTCGGCTGCACCGAGCAGCATCTGCGCCAGGGTGATGCCGAGCCCCGGCAGGGGCAGGTTCCAGCCGCGCACCCGGATGGTGCGTTCGCCCGATGAGATCCAGAGGAGATAGCCGAGCGTACCGGCCGCGACTGCGGCGCCGACACCCTGCACCACCAGCGGGCTGGTGCGGGCGAGGCCGGCCACCTGCTCCGAGGCATAGAACAGGCTGGCACAGAGGATCGCCCCGAGCCCGAGCCAGAAGGTAATGCCGGCAATGACGGTCAGGCTGGCGACTTCGGAAGCCCGGACGCCTTTCGCGGCGTAGATCCAATAGCGCACCGTCCCGGCCGTCACGATCGGGAAGCCAAGGGTGAAGGAAACGGAATAGCTGGTGAAGGAGCCCAGAGCGGTAGTGCGGTAGGGGATCGACAGCCCCAGCCGCTTCAGCGCCAGGGCGTCATAGCCGGTCAGCAGCAGATAGCTCAGCGCTGTGAAGCCGAGCGCCAGGCTCAACTGGCGCAGGCTGGCATTGGCGAAGGCCTTGCCGAGTTCGCCCGGCTCGATTTCCTTGACGATGATCCAGAGCACCACCAGCGAGGCGCTGAAGATCAGCGCGCTGGCGAGCGGACCGAGCCACCACCAGCGGCTACGCGGGCGCGGAGGCAGTAGAGGCTCATCCTGGCCGAAGGACATAAGGCGGACTCGACTGATGCTGGCCATGAATGGGCCTGCGGGATCACAGGACCTGGCCCGGGAAGGCGGGTGGTCGCAGGCGCGGCCATGAACCCGACAGATAGCGCCTTATCCCCGATGCACAAGGCAAGGATGTGACGCACCTCCCTGCGTCCCACGTCTAGCCTCAGCCGGTCTTGCAGAAGACCCGCAGCGTCTTGAAGCCCGCGACCTCTTCGACAGGGGCCTTCGCAGCCCATTCCGCGATGATCGGCTCGGCGGAAGGATAGGCGAAGGAGCCGGTATAGAACAGGATGTAGCCGCCCGTGTCGGTCTGGGCGGTGAAGAGGTCGATGACCTCCCGGTCGGTCAGGGCGCCATAGGCATCGTTGGCGGCGCTGCGGAACTCGCAGGCGTGGAACAGGGTGACGATGTCGAAGCGCGGCAGCAGCCGGGCATTGCTGGTGTAGATATCGCCGAAATAGGCGCTGTAATGCTTGGTGATCGTCGGGTTCTGCGTCGCCAGCTTGACGAAGGCGTCGTATTCCTTGGGCGAGGCGGTGATGCCCAGGACAGTGCAGTCAAGCTCCGGCTCGGCGCAGCGAATGCCGACATAATGATGCCCGCCGGTGCCGAAATGGAAAATCCGCTTGCGGGTCAGCGCCTGCTCCTCGAGCCATTCGACGAAATGCACGTCGCAGGGGCATTGGTCGACGCGCAGGCCCCAATAGACATCCCAGATGTTCATGGGCGCGGCGGCGGCGGCTGTCGGGGCGGTCGCAGGTGCGTCAGTCGTCAGTTCGGCGATCGTCATGGCAGTCGGCTCCATCATCTCGTCGTCAAAGAGGGCGTTCGGGCGCAAGCGCCACAAGGGCGGACAGCACCGGGCGGGGTTCGTCCAGGGGGTCGAGCGCAGCAGCGGGGCGCAGCTGTTCCGAACTGGACAGACGCACGACGCCGCCGGCGCGCTTCATCACGATGCGGTGGGTCGCGGCCTCGCTGAAGCCGGCGCTCTGTCCAAAGGCGAGGATGATCGCATCCGGGCGGCTCGCCCGCAGCGTCTCGATCAGCTCCAGCGCAACCTCGCTCTCGAGCGCGCTCGTCGCCTCGTCGAGCAGCAGGATGTCGGGACTGGCCAGATCGGCCCGCGCCAGCGCCAGCCTCTGCCGGTCCCCCAGCGCCAGTTCCTTGTCCCAGTCGCAGGCTTCATGGAGCCGGGGCACCAGGCTGGACAGGCCATAGCGCCGCAGGGCGTCGCCCAGCCGGTCGGTGGGCAGCTCCAGTTCGGTGTCGAGCACGGCCCGCAGGCTGCCTTCCGTGAGATGAAGCTGGTGCGGCACCACTCCGACCAGCGCCTGCTCGGGCAGCGCAATCTGGCCACGGCCCCAGGGCCAAAGGCCGGCGATCGCCTGGATCAGCGCCGCCTTTCCAAGCCCAAGCTCGCCTGACAGATGCAGCACCGCCCCTTGCGGCAGGCTGAAGCCGATATCGGCAGCGAGCGTGCGGCCATCCCGGTCGATCAGGGTCACGCCATCGAGCCGCAGCTGCGTATCCGGGCTTGGCATCACCGTCAGCTGGTCGCGCGGGGCGTCGCCATCGACCTGCAGCAGCGCATCGGCCAGCTCGTTGACGCGGCGCGCCGCCGCCAGCCATTCGGCAATGCGCATGAAGTTGTCGAGCAGCCAGTTGAAGGCGTTCTGGACGGCGAGAAAGGCCGCCGCGACCTGCACCACGCCACCCAGCGACATTTCGCCGGAGAGGTATTTCGGCGCGGCCAGCAGCAACGGCACCACCGGCACCAGGGCGCCCGAGCCATTGGTGATCCAGGTCAGCCTCGCCGCGCTGGCTGATCATCGCCCGCCACCGCCCGACCAGGCTGCCATAGGTCGCAGCCACCGCCCGGCGCTCGCCCGCCTCGGTCCGCGCCAGGGCAATCGTCTCGCCATGATCGCGGATGCGCATCAGTGCGAAGCGCAGCCGCGCCTCGCCCTCATTGCGGGCCGCGATCAGCCGCGGCAGCTTGCGCCCGACGAGGGTGATCAGCAGCGAGACGATGATGGCGTAGGCGATTGCGGCCAGCACCATATAGGCGGGGATGGCGATGCTATGGGCGCCGCTGCGCAGGGTCAGCGTGCCGCCAATGCTCCAGAGAATGCCGATGAAGGTGATCGCGGTAATGATGGCCGAGAGCAGGCCGATGGCGAAATCCACCACCGGCTCGGTCGCCCAGCGGACATCGTCGGCGATGCGATATTCGGGATGGGCCGGCTCATAGCCCGAGAGACTGAGCCGATAGAACCGCCGCTGGCCGATCCAGCGATCGGCCAGCCGCGCCGTCACCCATTCGCGCCAGAACACCTGGAAGGTCTCGCGCGCCAGCAGGATGACCACGCCGAGCCCGGCCGCGATCAGCACCAGCACCGGGAACACCGCCATGGCGATCAGCGCGCTGTCGGCGTCGCGGGTTTCCAGCGCGTCGAAGAACCAGCCATTCCAGCGATTGATGGTGACGTTGGCGAAGACGCCGAAGATGATCGCCGGCGGCCAGAGTGAGCGTCCAGAACCAGGCGCGACCGGCACTTTCGCCACGCCAGAATCCACCAGTCAGCCGCGCAAAGCGCAGCGCCACATGCCAATCGCTGGATCTGCGGCCCGCATCCCGGGTCTCAGCCGAATTCGGCAACAGCGACGGTCCCCCACAGCCCGCACCACGACAAGCCTTACCGGGTAAGTGGGATTGGATGAACTCGACCTGAACGAAGCCGGCTCAGGCCGGCACCATTCCGGCATCGGCCTGCGCCACCATATACATCATCGAGCGCCTGTCGCTCCGCCGGAGTCAGGCGCAGGCCGAGCTTGGTGCGCCGCCACAGCACATCGTCCCCGCGCAGCGCCCATTCCGCCCGCATCAGATAAGCCACCTCGCGCTCATAGAGATCGGCGCCGAAGCAGCGGCCGAGATCGGCCTGGTTCTGCGCGCCCGCCAGGATGTCCCGGCTCTTCGTTCCATAGGCCCGCACCAGCCGCGCGGCGGTGGCTCTGGCGAGCCAGGGATGAGCGGCGGCGATCTCCGCCACCAGCGCGTCATAACCCTGCACCGGAAAATCACCGCCCGGCAGCGTGCCGCTGCGCGTCCAGCGGGGCTTGCCGGCCCAGCCCGCATGCGGCGACAGCTTCTCGATCGCGGCTTCCGCCAGCCTGCGATAGGTGGTGATCTTGCCGCCGAACACCGAAAGCAGCGGCGCTGCGCCGGCTGGGGCGTCGAGCGTCAGCACATAGTCGCGGGTAGCTTCCTGCGCCTTGCTGGCACCGTCATCATAGAGCGGGCGCACGCCGGAATAGGTCCAGACGACGCTGTCGGGCGTCACCGGCCTGGCAAAGTATTCGCTCGCTGCCGCGCAGAGATAGGACACCTCCTCGGGCGTCGCCGCGACCTCCGCGGGATTGCCGCGATAATCGCGGTCCGTCGTGCCGATCAGCGTGAAATCGCGCTCATAGGGGATGGCGAAGATGATCCGGCCGTCGCTGTTCTGGAAGATGTAGCAGCGCTCATGCGCATAAAGCCGCGGCACCACGATATGGCTGCCCTGCACCATGCGGATCGCTGCCTGCGTGTTGGACCGGACGACGCCGCCCAGCACATCGCCGACCCAGGGACCGGCGGCGTTGACCAGCGCTTTGGCGCGGATGGTCTGGCGCTCGCCCTGGCTTTCGGTGGTGACCCGCCAGAGATCGCCATCGCGGTCGGCAGCGATGACCTTGCTGCGGGTGCGGATCTCGGCGCCACGCTCTGCCGCATCGGCCGCATTGAGCACGACCAGCCTCGCATCCTCGACCCAGCAATCGGAATATTCGAAGGCCTTGCGGTCCTCACCCTTGAGCGGTTTGCCGGCTTCATCCTGCGCCAGATCGAGCGTGCGCGTCGGCGGCAGCAGCTTGCGGCCGCCAATATAGTCATAGAGGAAGAGCCCGAGCCGCAGCAGCCAGGCCGGACGCAGCCCGCGATGATGCGGCAGCACGAAACGCAGCGGCCAGATGATGTGCGGCGCCAGCCGCCAGAGCACCTCGCGCTCCATCAGCGCCTCGCGCACCAGCCGGAATTCGTAATGCTCGAGATAGCGCAGCCCGCCATGGATCAGCTTGGTCGAGGCCGAGGAGGTCGCGCTGGCCAGGTCATTCTGTTCGAACAGGATGACGGAGGCCCCGCGCCCGCTCGCATCGCGGGCAATTCCGCAGCCATTGACGCCGCCGCCGATGATGGCGAGGTCGTAGATCGGGGCAGCTGACGTCTCGGACATCGGGTCGCAATCATCCTGTGGGGCATCTCGCGCAGGCCATCCGGGCCAGCGCCTCGTCATGACTCCATCTGTGCCCGCTGCGCGCATGGAGCAAGAGCGAATCGAGTGCTTGCGCGAATGGAATTGGCGGTTTCATATCTCACGTCGATAGACGGTGAAATGAGAGTAAGCGCCTTGACTGAACCCTGCGACCTCTCCGCCGTAGCGGCCCGCCGCCTGATCGGCGCCAAGAAACTCTCTGCCGTCGAACTGCTGGACAGTTGCATCGCCCGGATCGATGCCGTCGACCCCGCTGTCAACGCCATGGTCGCGCGCGACGATGCCCGTGCCCGGGCAACCGCCGCAGCCGCCGATGACAAGACGATGCGAGGCGAGGCCCTGCCCGCCCTGCACGGGCTGCCGATCGGCATCAAGGATCTCGAAAACGTCGCGGGCTTGCGCACCACCTATGGCAGCCCGCTCTTCAGGGATTTCGTGCCGGAGCAGGACCAGTGCATCGTCGCCTCGGTTCGTGCCGCCGGGGCAGTGATCATCGGCAAGACCAACACGCCGGAATGGGGCGCCGGCGCCAACACCCGCAACGCCGTCTATGGCGCCACGGGCAACCCGTTCGATCCGTCGAAATCGGCAGCCGGCTCATCAGGCGGGTCGGGCGTCGCGCTTGCCGTCGGCATGGTGCCGATCGCGACCGGCTCCGACACAGGCGGTTCGCTACGCAATCCGGCGGCCTTCAACGGCATTGTCGGCTTTCGGCCAACGCCGGGGCTGGTGCCCAGCGACAAGCGGCCCTTCGGCTGGAATCCGCTTTCCGTGCTCGGGCCGATGGCTCGCACCGTGCCTGATCTCTGCCTGCTGCTCTCGACGATGGTGTCGGATGACGCGACCGACCCGCTCGCCACCACCATCCATGGCCAGCGGGTCCGCCGGGCGGAGGATTTCGCCGAGCCGGCGCCGCTGCGATCTCGCTTCGCTCAAGGTCGCACTGACGCCCGATTTCGGCTTTGCCCCGACGGAGCGGCACATCCGCGAGGTCTTTGCCGAGAAGACCGGGCTGTTCAGCCATCTCTTCGCCCAGGCCGACGAAGCGACGCCCGATTGTGCCGGCACGGATGAAAGCTTCGAGGTGCTGCGCGCCCTGTCCTTCCTCGCCGGCTTTCATGAGCGGGTCCGTGACACGCCCGAGCAGGTCGGACCCAATGTCCGCGCCAATGTCGAGGAAGGGCTGCGCTACGGCCCGCTCGACATCACCCGCGCGCTGAAGCAGCAGACCGTGATCTACCAGAACTGGCAGCGCTTCTTCAGCCGCTATGACGTCATCCTGACCCCGGCCGTCTGCCTCAGCCCCCGTCCCTGGAGCGAGCTTTACCCCTCCGAAATCGACGGCAAGCCGACGCGCAGCTACTTCCACTGGCTTGCCAACGCCTATGCGGTCACCCTTGTCGGCCATCCCGCGATTTCCCTGCCCGTCGGGCTCGATCATGCGGGCATGCCGTTCGGGCTGCAGATCGTCGGGCCCCGCGGCGGCGATGCCAAGGTTCTGGCGGTGGCTGCCGCGCTGGAACGGGAATTGGCCGGAGATGCCCGGACCGCGCGGCCGGCGCCCGATCTCGCCGCACTGATGGCCGGCCCGAAAATGAGCGACAGGCCGGGCTTCCTCGGCTTCGACTGAGGCCAGCACCGGCCCATCACAACACCGATAAAAGGGAGAGACCGATGAAACGCCGTACATTCCTGCAGGGAGCCGCAGCGGCTGCGCTTATCGGGCCCGGCTCCAGCGCGCCGGCCTTTGCCCAGGCCGCCAGCAAGACCACCCTCAAATTCGTGCCCCAGGCCAATCTCAGCGCGCTGGATCCGATCTGGACCACGGCGACGGTGACCAATAATCACGGCTATTACGTCTTCGACACGCTTTACGGCGCCGATATGGAGCTCAAGCCGCAGCCGCAAATGGCCGAGGGGCATGAGGTTCTCGATGGCGGCAAGGCGTGGCGGATCAAGCTGCGCGAGGGCCTGGTTTTCCATGATGGCCAGCCGGTGAAGGCGGCCGATTGCGTCGCCAGCCTGAAGCGCTTCTGCCAGCGAGACAGCTACGGCCAGCTGCTCGCCCGCGTCGTCGAAAGCTGGACAGCGCTTGATGATCGCAGCTTCGAGATCAAGCTGAAGCGGCCCTTCCCCACCCTTCTCGACGTGCTCGCGAAGGTCGACACGCCCTGCTTCATCATGCCCGAGCGGTTGGCGGCGACCGATGCCACCAAGCAGGTCACGGAAATGGTCGGCTCCGGCCCCTACCGCTTCCTCGCCAATGAGTACGTCTCCGGCAGCAAGATGGCGTATGAGAAGTTCGCCGGCTACAAGCCGCGGCCGGAGCCGGCCAGCCGCAATGCCGGTGGCAAGCAGGCGTATTTCGACCGGATCGAGTGGCAGGTGCTGCCTGACCCTGCCACGGCCGCCAATGCGCTGATTAAGGGCGAGGTCGATTGGTGGGAGCGGCCGCTCGCCGACCTGCAGCCGCTTCTGGCCGCCAGCCCCGATGTGGTGCGCGAAGCGACTGATACGTCGGGCCGGCTCGCCATCATGCGGCTGAACCACCTGCACCCGCCCTTCAACAATCCGAAGGTGCGCGCGGCGGTGCGCATGGCGGTGAAGCAGGAAGACTACATGAACGCCACCCAGGGCGACGACAAGACGCTCTGGCAGACCTGCCGCAGCCTCTGGCCCAGAGGCACGGCCTATTACACCGGCGAGCAGGAAGACCTGATGCCGCAAAGCCTGGACAAGGCGAAGGCGGCGCTGAAGGAATCCGGCTATCAGGGCGAGAAGGTCGTCATCATCAACCCGACCGACTTTCCCGATATCGGCCCGCTCGGACAGGTCACCGCCGAATTACTGAAGAGCATGGGCATGAATGTCGAGCTCGCCGACAGCGACTGGGGCACGGTCGTGCAGCGCCGTGGCAGCCGTGAACCGGCGGACAAGGGCGGCTGGAGCATTTTCCACACCACCGGCCCGGCCGTGGGCTGGGGCAACCCGGCACTGTCACTGCTGGTGCGCGGACAGGGCGCCAAGGGCTGGTTCGGCTGGTGGGACAATCCGACGGCCGAGCAACTGGCCGAGGAATGGCTGTATGCCGCCGATGCCGAAGCCCAGAAGAAGGCGGCGGTGACCCTGGCGCGGCTGGCGCTGGAAGAGGTCGCAACCATCCCGCTCGGCCAGTTCGTCATCCGCACCGCCTATCGCAAATCCCTGACGGGCATGCTCAAGGGATCGGCGCCCTACCCCTGGGGGGTGAAGCGGGTGTGAGGTAGCGGGGGTCCTATCGCCTCGCCACCCATCTCTACTCCCTCAGCCCTCATCCTGAGGAGGCCCGCAGGGCCGTCTCGAAGGATGGTCGCCGAGGCTCCGGAACCTGCTGGAGCATCCTTCGAGACGCCGCTTTCGCGGCTCCTCAGGATTGTCTGTTGCGGATGTGTTTAATTAGGCGGGAAGCTGGTTGCCAGCGCCCCTCTGGCCGGACGGGCGCTGGCGCCGTCGGGCTCCCGTCTCAGGTGCGGATGAACGTCCGACCTCATCTAGGGCACCCGTCGGCCCGGCTTCGCTCGCTTGTTGACTTGCATGGGACGCCCTTGCGGGCGCGCCCGAAGACAATCCGAAGCCGGAGGCCCATCATGAAGTCTGATTGTCCACAAATCCATCGCGTTCTTGGACTGGATGTCGCCAAGGACAGCGTCACGCTGCACGACCTCGCCTCAGGCCGCAGCTGGACCGTCGCCAACACGGTGGCGGCGCTCGAGCAGACGCTGTCTCCCTGCGATTGGGAGCTTGCCGTCTGCGAGGCGACCGGAGGCCATGAGGATCTGCTGCTGAGCGTCCTGCATGGCCTGTCGATCCCGGTCCATCGCGGCCACGGCGCCAAGATCAGCAGCTTCGCGCGCTCCTTCGGTCCGGCCAAGACCGATCGCATCGATGCCCGCGTCCTGGCCATCTATGGCAGGGAGCGCGGCGCGAAACTGCCTCTCTGGCGCCCGGTGGACGTCGAAAGTCTGAACCTGGTCGCTCTTGTGCGCCGCCGCACCGATCTGGTCGAACTGCGCAAGATCGAGAAAACCCGCGCCAAAGGTCCACGTGCCGCGGCCATCGCCGGCTCCGTCGCCCGCGCCATCGCCTTCCTCGATGAGGAAATCGCCGCACTCGACACCGCGATCCAGGCCAGCATCGGCACATGCGCCAGATTGCGGGCCAGACGCGACGTCCTCGTCGCCATGCCAGGCATTGGCCCCACCATCGCCGCAACCCTGCTCGCCCTGATCCCCGAACTCGGCACACTGGACAGGCGCGCCGCCGCAAGTCTCGCCGGCGTCGCACCCCATCCGCGCGACAGCGGAACCATCCGCAAGCGCAGGATCACGCGCGCTGGACGCAGAGAGCTAAGGCCGACACTCTTCCTCGCAGCCCTCACCGCCGTGCGCGGCAAAAACCCCTTCGCAGACTTCTGCAAGCGCCTCATCCAGAACGGAAAGGCAAAGCTCGTTGCCATCACAGCGGTCATGCGCAAAATCATCGTCGTCGCAAACGCCAGACTCGCAGAACTCAACCCGCAACTGACTTGATGAGGGCTGTGGGGATCGGAAGAGGCTTCAATCTCGCCACCCGTCTCAACTCCCAAACCTACCCCCTCAGCCCTCATCCTGAGGAGGCCCGCAGGGGCGTCTCGAAGGATGGTCCAGCGGGCGCCGGAGCCTTCTGGAGCATCCTTCGAGACGCCGTTTTCGCGGCTCCTCAGGATTGTCTGTTGCGGATGTGTTTAATTAGGCGGGAAGCTGGTTGCCAGCGCCCCTCTGGCCGGACGGGCGCTGGCGCCGTCGGGCTCCCGTCTCAGGTGCGGATGAACGTCCGACCTCATCTAGGGCACCCGTCGGCCCGGCTTCGCTCGCTTGTTGACTTGCATGGGACGCCCTTGCGGGCGCGCCCGAAGACAATCCGAAGCCGGAGGCCCATCATGAAGTCTGATTGTCCACAAATCCATCGCGTTCTTGGACTGGATGTCGCCAAGGACAGCGTCACGCTGCACGACCTCGCCTCAGGCCGCAGCTGGACCGTCGCCAACACGGTGGCGGCGCTCGAGCAGACGCTGTCTCCCTGCGATTGGGAGCTTGCCGTCTGCGAGGCGACCGGAGGCCATGAGGATCTGCTGCTGAGCGTCCTGCATGGCCTGTCGATCCCGGTCCACCGCGGCCACGGCGCCAAGATCAGCAGCTTCGCGCGCTCCTTCGGTCCGGCCAAGACCGATCGCATCGATGCCCGCGTCCTGGCCATCTACGGCAGGGAGCGCGGCGCGAAACTGCCTCTCTGGCGCCCGGTGGACGTCGAAAGTCTGAACCTGGTCGCTCTTGTGCGCCGCCGCTCCGATCTGGTCGAACTGCGCAAGATCGAGAAAACCCGCGCCAAAGGTCCACGCGCCGCGGCCATCGCCGGCTCCGTCGCCCGCGCCATCGCCTTCCTCGATGAGGAGATCGCCGAACTCGACACCGCGATCCAGGCCAGCATCGGCACATGCGCCAGATTGCGGGCCAGACGCGACGTCCTCGTCGCCATGCCAGGCATTGGCCCCACCATCGCCGCAACCCTGCTCGCCCTGATCCCCGAACTCGGCACACTGGACAGGCGCGCCGCCGCAAGTCTCGCCGGCGTCGCACCCCATCCGCGCGACAGCGGAACCATCCGCAAGCGCAGGATCACCCGCGCTGGACGCAGAGAGCTAAGGCCGACACTCTTCCTCGCAGCCCTCACCGCCGTGCGCGGCAAAAATCCCTTCGCAGACTTCTGCAAGCGCCTCATCCAGAACGGAAAGGCAAAGCTCGTTGCCATCACAGCGGTCATGCGCAAAATCATCGTCGTCGCAAACGCCAGACTCGCAGAACTCAACCCGCAACTGACTTGATGAGGGCTGCGGGGATCAGACGATGCTTTTAGGCGCCTCGCTACCCGTCTCAACACCCAGACCCACCCCCTCAGCCCTCATCCTGAGGAGGCCCGCAGGGCCGTCTCGAAGGATGGTCGCCGAGGCTCCGGAACCTGCTGGAGCATCCTTCGAGACGCCGCTTTCGCGGCTCCTCAGGATGAGGGCTATGGGGATCGGAAGAGGCTTCTCAACGCCTCGCCGCCCGTCTCAACACCCGAATCCACCTCCTCAGCCCTCATCCTGAGGAGGCCCGCAGGGCCGTCTCGAAGGATGGTCGCCGAAGCTCCGGAACCTGCTGGAGCATCCTTCGAGACGCCGCTTTCGCGGCTCCTCAGGATGAGGGCTGCGAGAGGGTTCCCGGCGCCTCGCCACCCTCCACCCTCAGCGCTGGGCCGCTATGGCCGCCGACCAGGGCGAGATCACGTCGCTGCATGCCCTCCGCGCCGTCCGGCCGACGCGGATCATGTTGGGGCAGGCGAAGTTGATCGGCAGCACGCCGTGCTCGACGATCGCCGAGCGGCCCGGCCGTTCGCCAGCGCGTCCAGCGTCTCGGCCGGCAGGCGCAGATCGGCGCTGGTCGAGTCCGGGCCGGAGACGTCGATGCGCGGCCGATGCGCGGCCGTCGTCGACATCCATGCCGAAATCCAGCGTCCAGGCCAGCATCTGGTAGACGCTGGCCAGAATGCGCCGCCCGCCCGAGGCGCCGACCGCAAAGCGCGGCCAGCTGCCGTCCTTCGGCGTCACGATGACCGGGCACATGTTGCAGAGCGGGCGGGCGCCGGGCGCGATCGCGTTGGCGCTGCCGGGCCGCGGGTCGAACCACATCATGCCGTTGTTCATCAGCACGCCGCTGTCGGGCAGCACGACGCGGCTGCCCATCGAGGAGAGCAGCGTCGTCGTCATCGCGACCAGATTGCCCTCCCCGTCGACGACGGTGAGATGCGTCGTGCAGGTGTCGCCGGGCTCGCTCGCGGCCTTCGCGGCGCCCAGCCCCTCGAGCCGCTCCGCATAGGCCTGGCGCATCACGCGTCGACAGCGTGCGCGAACCAGGCGGCATCCGGGCCGCTGGCCGGCAGGCTTGGCGCCGGCCATGCCCTTGACCACCGCGGCCAGCGTCGGCGCAGCCGTGAGCCCGCCGGCGGTGTGGAGCGTATGCGTGCCGCGCCAGTCGATCGTCGGCGCCTCGCGCAGCTCGGCCCGGCAGGCGGCGAGATCCTGCGCATCGACCTTGCCGCCGGCCTTGGCGATGTCGGCGGCCAGGCTCGCCGCGATCGTCGCCGCTCGTAGAAGTCCCGCAGCCCGGCCTGCGCCAGCCGCTCGAGCGTCTGCGCCGAGCTGGCCGAGGCGGAAGAAGCCCGGCTCGCCCTGATAGGGCGGCACCGGCGGCAGGCCGCTCGGGCAGGTAGATCCGCGCGCTCTCCTCATAGAGCCGCAGCACCGAGGCCGAGGAGGCGATCTTCAGGGTCGTGTACCAGTCCTGCGGCAGGCCGCGCTTGGCCAGCGCGAGCGCCGGAGCCGAGAGGTCACGCGACCGGCATGGCCGGTGCCGAAGGCCTCCTTGAGCTTGGCATAGCCCGCCACCGAAGACGGGATGCAGGAAGGACAGCGGCCCGTGGATGTTCACGTCGCCGACCACCTCCGGCCAGGTGAACAGGTCCTTCTTCATCGCGCCGGTCAGCGGATAATCGGCCGGGTCGGCGTTCCGCAGAGGCGACGGGGCCGAAATCGACGACTTGCGCTGTCGTCTCGCCGGCCTTCATCACCAGCGCAAAGCCGATGCCGCCCAGCCCGCTGTTCCACGGCTCGACCGTTGCCAGCGCGAAAGCCGCCGCGACGGCCGCATCGGCGGCGTTGCCGCCCGCTTCCAGAATGGCGGCGCCGGCCTCCGCCGCCTCGCGATTCTGCGAGACGACGAGGCCATGGCGGCCGCTGGCGCCGGGCTTGGTCACCGTCCAGTTCTGCGTACGGTAGGGCGTGGCGGTCATGGCGATGTCCTGTCGGCGAAGGCGCGGCTGCAGGGAGGTGGCGAGCGCCTGCATGCAAAGGTGGGACGCCAGCTAACGAGCCGCCAACTCGGCTGTCAACGCGGCTGGCGCAGGGCGGTCTTGCGATTTCCGGCGGGTTTTCCGGCAGGCGATTCAGCATGCGGCAAGGATTGGAATTTAGCTTGCCGCGCAGGAGAGCTTCATGAGCGAGATCGCGCCCCTCATCGCGCAGCAAACGGCGCTGACCCAGCAAATGCTGCAGACCACCATGCTGCGCCAGCAATCGCAGGCGGAACAGGGTGTCGTCGCGCTTTTGCAGCAGAGCGCCGAGCAGATGCAGGCGGTGCTCCCCGCCGGCCAGGGACAGGCTGTCGATATCAGGGCGTGACGAGAGCTGCCTCGAGCCCCCCTCGGAAGGATGCTCCAGGTAGCTCCGGCACGCGTTCGGACCATCCTTCGAGACGGCCGATTCGCGACCTCCTCAGGATGAGGGCTGAGCGGGTGAGATGGGGTGTCGGGATGCATGGCGGGCGCGACCACAGCGCACCTGGCCCCAAACAGCCCTCATCCTGAGGAGCCGCGCCAGCGGCGTCTCGAAGGATGCTCCAGATCGCGCCGGAGCCTCCAAGGCCATCCTTCGAGACGGCCCGCGGCTGCCTCGCTTTCGTTCGCGATGAACCGGCTTGCGCATCGCTGCGCCCCCGCCTAACCTCCGCCCTGTTCCGAGGGGTGCTCGCAAGAGCTGAGATGGCCGCAAGGCCGAACCCATCGAACCTGATCCGGGTCATACCGGCGGAGGGACTGGAACGTGGCCGCGCTCATCAAGGTGGCCGCAGACAGCGCTGAACCGCTTCGACGCCGGATCTCCTGACACACTGTCCAGTGGAGATCCAAGACATGAACATCCACAACAAGCCGCGACAAATCTGCGGTCAAGGTCGCTCCGCGCAGCGTCACCACCGGGCCGATCATCGGCTCGCGCAAGATCTATGTCGCGCCGCCCGAGCATCCCGATATGCGGGTGCCGTTCCGCGAGGTGCAGCTGAGCGACCGATAGCGAGCCGCCGGTGCGCATCTACGATCCCTCGGGCCCGTTCACCGAGACCGATGCCCAGATCGACCTCAATGCCGGCCTGCCGCAGATCCGGCGCAACTGGCTGGCCGCCCGCAATTTCGACACCGTCCCGGGACGCGCCGTCACCGCCGCCGATAACGGCCATATCCCGCGAGGACCAGCTGGTGCCGGCCTGCCCGGCGGAGCGCCCGGTCCTGACAGCCAGGGACGGCCAGCTCGTCGACGCAGTACGAGTTCGCCCGGGCCGGCATCATCACGCCCGAGATGATCTATGTCGCGCATCGCGAAAATCTCGGCCGCGCCGCCATGCTGGAGGGCGCGCGCGAGCGCCATGCCGATGGCGAGAGCTTCGGCGCCGATGTGCCCGACTTCGTCACCCCGGAATTCGTGCGCTCCGAGATCGCCCGCGGGCGCGCCATCATCCCCGCCAACATCAACCATCCCGAGCTGGAGCCGATGGCGATCGGCCGCAACTTCCTGGTCAAGATCAACGCCAATATCGGCAATTCGGCCGTGACCTCAGGCGCTGCCGAAGAGGTCGAGAAGCTGGTCTGGGCCATCCGCTGGGGCGCCGACACGGTGATGGACCTGTCGACCGGCCGCAACATCCACAACATCCGCTCCTGGATCCTGCGCAATTCGCCGGTGCCGATCGGCACCGTGCCGATCTACCAGGCGCTGGAGAAGGTCGGCGGCGATCCGGTCAAGCTCGACTGGGAGGTGTTCAAGGACACGCTGATCGAGCAGGCCGAGCAGGGCGTCGATTACTTTACCATCCATGCCGGCGTGCGCCTGCCTTATGTGCCGCTCACCGCCAGCCGCGTCACCGGCATCGTCTCGCGGGGCGGCTCGATCATGGCGCGCTGGTGCCTGGCGCATCATCGCGAAAGCTTCCTCTATGAGCGCTTCGACGAGATCTGCGACATCATGCGCCGCTACGATGTCTCCTTCTCGCTGGGCGACGGGCTGCGGCCGGGCTCGATCGCGGATGCCAATGACCGGGCTCAATTCGCCGAGCTGGAGACGCTGGGCGAGCTGACCAAGATGGCCTGGGACAAGGGCTGCCAGGTGATGATCGAAGGCCCCGGCCATGTGCCGATGCACAAGATCAAGGAGAACATGGACAAGCAGCTGCGCGAATGCGGCGAAGCGCCGTTCTACACGCTCGGACCGCTGACGACCGACATTGCGCCCGGCTATGACCACATCACCTCCGGCATCGGCGCGGCGATGATCGGCTGGTTCGGCTGCGCCATGCTCTGCTATGTCACGCCCAAGGAGCATCTCGGCCTGCCCAACCGCGATGACGTCAAGACCGGCGTGATCACCTATCGCATCGCGGCCCATGCGGCCGATCTCGCCAAGGGCCATCCTGCGGCCAAGTTGCGGGATGATGCGGTATCGCGTGCGCGCTTCGATTTCCGCTGGGAGGACCAGTTCAACCTGGCGCTCGATCCTGACACGGCCCGCGCCTATCATGATGAGACCCTGCCGAAGGACGCTCACAAGGTCGCGCATTTCTGCTCGATGTGCGGGCCGAAATTCTGCTCGATGAAGATCAGCCACGACATCCGCGACGCGGCTGCCGCGGAAGCGGGCATGGCGGCCATGGCGGAGAAATTCCGTGATGGCGGCGCGCTCTACATGCCCGTCGCCGCTGTCTCATCGGCCCCGGACAAGGGCTGAGCCATGTCGACACCTTCGCAGTTGCTGGCGCGGATGCGCGCCAGATCACCGCTGGTGCAGTGCATTACCAATTATGTCGCGACCAATATCGCGGCGAATGTGCTGCTGGCTGCGGGGGCGTCCCCCGCCATGGTGCATGCCGAGGAAGAGGCCGGTGAGTTCGCGCGGATTGCCGCCGCGCTGACGATCAATATCGGCACGCTGTCCAGCCCTGCGGTCGCCGGGATGAAGGCGGCGATTGCGGGCGCCAACAGCGCCGGCAAGCCCTGGGTGCTCGATCCCGTGGCCTGCTTCGCCACCGGCTTCCGGCGACAGGTGACGGCCGAACTGATGGCGCTGCGCCCGGCCATCATCCGGGGGAACGCCTCGGAGATCCTGGCGCTGGGCGGCGGCCAAAGCGCCGGACAGGGCGCCGATAGCGGTGACCCGGTGGAGAAGGCGCAAGGTGCCGCGCGGCTTCTGGCCAAGAGCGCCGGGGCTGTCGTCGCCGTCACCGGGCCGGTCGATTTCGTCACCGATGGCGAGCGGGCGGTGCATATTGCGGGTGGATCGCCGCTGATGCCGAAGGTCACGGCGCTCGGCTGCTCGCTGACCTGCCTCGTCGGGGCGCTGGTGGCGGTTGCGCCTGACGAGCCGTTCGAGGCCACCGTCGCGGCGCTTGCGGGCTTTGCCGTGGCTGGCGAGGCGGCTGCGCGCGAAGCGCAGGGTCCCGGCAGCTTCGCCCCGCGCTTTCTCGATGCGCTCTACGGGCTCGACGCCCTGTTGCCACACGCCGATGAACAGGTCTCGCAGGCATGACAAAGCAGTTCGATCTCTCGCTCTACCTGATCCTCGATCCCGGCCTGTGCAGCGCCCATTCGATGGCCGAGACGGCGCGGCTCGCAGCGCAAGGCGGCGCCACCATGGTGCAGCTGCGCGACAAGAGCGGCGGGACGGAGGCGATGATCACCGCCGGTCGCGCCATCCGGGCGGCGCTGGCGGCGACCGGCGTGCCGCTGATTGTCAATGACGATGTCGCGGCGGCGCAGGCCATCGCGGCCGAGGGCGTGCATCTCGGCCAGTCCGATATGGCGATTGCGCAGGCCCGGGCGGCGCTGGGCCCCGACATCATCATCGGCCTGTCCGTCACCAACGAGGCGATGATCCGGGCGGTGGACCCCGCTTTGGTCGACTATGTCGGGATCGGGCCGGTTTTCCCGACACCGACCAAGCAGAACCACAACCCGCCGATCGGCTTTGACGGGCTGGCGCGGCTCGTGGCGCTGAGCCCGGTGCCGGCGGTGGCGATTGGCGGCCTCAAGGCCCCGCACGTGCAGGCAGCGCTTGCCAGCGGCGCCGCCGGTGTCGCGGTAGTCTCGGCGATTTGTGGCCAGCCCGACCCGCAAGCCGCGAGCCACGACCTGGCTGAGCAGATCAAGGGCTCTCGCGCCGGCCGTAGCTGAGATTACTGCGGCGGAGCAGGAGCCGGGGGCGGCGGCGCCACCGGGCGTGGGCGCGGCTTGGCGGCCGGCTTGCCCTCGCCCGGTTTCCGGGTCGCGGTGATGCCGAGCCGGGCGCGCAACGAGGCCGCGCGCGCCTCGGTGATGCGGGCGCCGCAGAAACCAACCGTGCCCTCGCGCTGGAAATCCCGGCAGATCTGGGCGCGTTCGGCTGAAAACCCCGCCTGTTCGCGGGCGATGGTGCGCTGCTCGACGGCATCGCTTTTGGCGGTCAGCACGCGGTAGCCATCGCGCACTGCCCGCTCCGCAACACCGCGCGCCGCCTCGATTTCTTTGGCGCGGGCCGGCAGCGTCCGCGCATCGGGGCCCCAAAGCCCGCGCGGATCGATGCGGCAGGCCGCAGCCTCGACAATGCAGGGCTGCGTCGGCTCGACCACCAGAAAGGCACCGTCGAGCACATCGAAGACGATCGGGCAGATCGAGGCTTCGAGCCGATAACGCGGGACACCGGCCGGGCGGCCGAGCGCGGTCACAGGCAACGGCTTGTCGCCGAAGGAGATGGCGCAGGGCTCGACCAGATTATCGACCTGGAACCCCTCGGCCTTGAGCTGCAACCCATAGCCGGTCGCGGTTTTCTCGAAGATCGCCTCGCCCGTGCCGCCATTGCGCTTGAGCACGCGCCCGACAATCGCCTCTTCGCCGGCCACCTTGATCGCCGGCATCGAGGCGGCGCGGGGCGCGGCAGCCGGTGCCGCCCCGCCGACCGAGGCCGGCGCATCCTGATGCGCGCCCTGCGGGTTGAAGGGCTGCGCGCCGGGCAGTTGCAACGGCTGCGCCAGCGCCTGCTGCGCCACGGGCAGCGCAGCGAAGGCGAGCAGGAGGGCAAGGCGGATTGAGCGGAGCAAGCGATATCCCGGCGAAATCAAAACAATACCTCAATGCATGAATCGGCTCTGTTCAGGGCGCAAGGGCTGGAGCGCAACACTGCAGGCCAATGTTCGGGGCCCGCCGGCCATCGCCCCACATAGGCTGATGATTCTTAATCGGCTGACGTGTCTTGCAAGCGGGGGAACACCCTCCCTATATACGCCGCCAAGAGGCGGTTTAACGACCGCTCGACGTGGAATGCCGGGTCTGCCTGCCGCATTGGGCGGGGGTGGTCCGGTCCATGGGCCGGAAGGCGAAGCCCCGCTTCGCAGGCCGGCGATCTGCTCAATCGAAAGGGATCCCCTCCATGGGTAAAGTCATCGGAATCGACCTCGGCACGACCAACTCCTGCGTCGCGGTCATGGAAGGCTCGACGCCTAAGGTCATCGAGAATTCGGAAGGCGCGCGCACCACGCCCTCCATCGTCGCCATCACGGATGACGGCGAGCGCCTTGTCGGCCAGCCGGCCAAGCGCCAGGCTGTCACCAATCCCGAGCGTACCTTCTTCGCCATCAAGCGTCTCATCGGCCGGACCTTCGAGGATCCGATGACGCAGAAGGACATGAATCTCGTCCCCTACAAGATCAAGAAGTCCTCCGGCGGCGACGCCTGGGTCACGGCTGACGGCACGGATTATTCGCCCTCGCAGATCTCCGCCTTCACCCTGACGAAGATGAAGGAGACCGCCGAGGCCTATCTCGGCCAGCCGGTCACCCAGGCCGTCATCACCGTGCCGGCCTATTTCAACGACGCCCAGCGCCAGGCGACCAAGGATGCCGGCCGCATTGCCGGCCTCGAGGTGCTGCGCATCATCAACGAGCCGACGGCGGCTGCGCTGGCCTATGGCCTCGACAAGAAGCAGGCCGGCACCATCGCGGTCTACGACCTCGGCGGCGGCACCTTCGACGTCTCGATCCTCGAGATCGGTGACGGCGTGTTCGAGGTGAAGTCGACCAATGGCGACACCTTCCTCGGCGGTGAAGACTTCGACATGCGCCTGGTCGAGTACCTCGCGGATGAGTTCAAGCGCGAGCAGGGCATTGACCTGAAGAAGGACAAGCTCGCCCTGCAGCGCCTGAAGGAAGCTGCCGAAAAGGCCAAGATCGAGCTGTCCACCACGGCGCAGACCGAAATCAACCTGCCCTACATCACCGCCGACGCCAGCGGCCCGAAGCACCTCGCCATCAAGCTCTCGCGCGCCAAGTTCGAGAGCCTGGTCGACGATCTCGTCCAGCGCACCATCGAGCCCTGCAAGAAGGCGCTCAAGGATGCGGGGCTTTCGGCCGGGCAGATCGACGAGGTTGTCCTCGTCGGCGGCATGACCCGCATGCCGAAGGTCCAGGAGGTGGTGAAGCAGTTCTTCGGCAAGGAGCCGCATAAGGGCGTCAACCCGGACGAGGTCGTCGCCATCGGCGCCGCGATCCAGGCCGGCGTGCTGCAGGGCGACGTCAAGGACGTGCTGCTGCTCGACGTGACCCCGCTTTCGCTCGGCATCGAGACGCTGGGCGGCGTGTTCACGCGCCTGATCGACCGCAACACCACGATCCCGACCAAGAAGAGCCAGGTCTTCTCCACCGCCGAGGACAATCAGGGCGCGGTGACGATCCGGGTCTTCCAGGGCGAGCGCGAGATGGCGGCCGACAACAAGATGCTCGGCCAGTTCGACCTGATGGGCATTCCGCCGGCCCCGCGCGGCATGCCGCAGATCGAGGTGACCTTCGACATCGACGCCAACGGCATCGTCTCCGTGACCGCCAAGGACAAGGCCACCAACAAGGAGCAGCAGATCCGGATCCAGGCTTCCGGCGGGCTCTCCGAGGCCGACATCCAGAAGATGGTCAAGGATGCCGAGGCCAATGCGGCCGAGGACAAGAAGCGCCGCGAGCTGGTCGAGGCCAGGAACCAGGGCGAGAGCCTGGTGCACTCGACCGAGAAGTCGCTGAAGGACTATGGCGACAAGGTCTCGGCCGCCGACAAGGCGCGCGATCGAGACCGCCATCGAGGCGCTCAAGGCAGCGCTGGCCGAGGACAATGCCGAGACCATCGCGGCACGCACCACGGACCTGATGCAGGCTTCGATGAAGCTCGGCGAGGCGATGTATGCCGCGAGCCAGACCGAGGGCGCTGCGCCCGAGGGCGGTGAAGCCGGCCGCAGGCTCCCGAAGGACGACGTCATCGACGCCGACTTCAAGGATGTCAGCGACGACAAGAAGAAGAGCGCCTGAGCGCGCTCACTCTCCGACACGCGTCGTGGTGGCCGGGCTTGACCCGGCCATCGCATTCCCGGAAGGCCGGGTGAACGAAGTCCGTTTCGGGACAGGAGGGCCGGGGTGAACCTGGCCCTGTTGCCGTGAAACGAGGGGGCGGCTGGTTGAATGTCCAAGCGCGATTATTACGAGATCCTCGGCGTCTCCAAGACGGCGAGCGATGCGGAGCTGAAGAGCTCCTTCCGCAAGCTCGCCATGCAGTGCCATCCTGACCGCCACCCCGGCGACGCCGAGGCCGAGGCCAAGTTCAAGGAATTGAACGAGGCCTACCAGATCCTCAACGACGGCCAGAAGCGCGCCGCCTATGACCGGTTCGGCCATCAGGCCTTCGAGAATGGCGGCGGCGGCGGCCAGCGGCGCCGATTTCTCCGACTTCATGTCGGATATCTTCGATTCCTTCTTCGGCGACGCCCGCGGCCGCGGTGGCCCGCGCGCCGCCAATGGCCGCGAGCGCGGCGCCGATCTGCGCTACAACCTCGAGATCGGGCTGGAAGAGGCCTTTGCCGGCAAGAACGCCTCGATCCGGGTGCCGACATCGGTGTCCTGCGAGGCCTGCACGGGCACGGGCGCCAAGCCCGGCTCCAAGTCGCGCCCCTGCCCGACCTGCGGCGGCCATGGCCGGGTGCGCGCCAACCAGGGCTTCTTCTCGATCGAGCGGACCTGCCCGACCTGCAATGGCCGTGGCGAGATCATCGACGACCCCTGCAAGGTCTGCGCGGGCGCAGGCCGTGTGACGCGCGAGCGCACGCTGTCGGTCAACATCCCGGCCGGTGTCGAGGATGGCACGCGGATCAGGCTGGCGGGCGAAGGCGAGGCCGGCCTGCGCGGCGGTCCGGCCGGCGATCTCTACATCTTCCTGTCGATCAAGCCGCACGCGATCTTCCAGCGCGATGGGGCCGACCTGTTCTGCCGCGTGCCGATCGGCCTGACATCGGCTGCGCTCGGCGGCGAGATCGAGGTGCCGACGCTGACCGGCGAGCAGGCGCGGGTCAAAATCCCCGAGGGCACCCAGACCGGCAAGCAGTTCCGCCTGAAGGGCAAGGGCATGAGCGTGCTGCGCTCGCGCGAGACGGGCGACCTCTACATCCAGGTCGTGGTCGAGACGCCGCAGAAGCTGACGCCGCGCCAGCGCGAATTGCTGCAGGAGTTCGAGCGCGAAAGCTCCGGTGCGACCCATCCGGAATCCGCCGGCTTCTTCGGCCGCGTGAAGGATTTCCTGGGCGGTCTCGGCGCGGCCTAAAGCGAAAACACTGTCATTCCGGGGCTTCGCGTCAGCGAAGAGCCCGGAACCCATGACCGCGCCCTTTTGGATCTAGCCGCTGTTCGCGCGATCCATCCTGCCCTGTCGTGATCATGGGTTCCGGGCTCGGGCCTGTGGCCCGCCCCGGAATGACGGGTGGTGGTGCCCTCTACTTCTCGCCGCCGGCGTCGAGATAGCTCTGCGCATCCAGCACGATGCGCCGGTCGATCTCGCCGATTGCCGCTTCGTCCTTGTCGGCATAGGGCACCATGCTCAGCACATGGCGGATGGTGTTGAGGCGGGCGCGGAACTTGTCGTTTGCGCGTACCACCGTCCAGGGCGCCCAATCGGTCGAGGTACGAGCCAGCATCTGCTCGAACGCGGCGGAATAGGCGTCGAAACGCGGGATTGCCTGGAAATCGATCGGCGAAAGCTTCCAGCGCTTCAGCGGATCGTGCCAGCGCGCATGCAGCCGCGTCATCTGCATCTCGCGGCCGATCGTCAAAAGCAGCTTGATAATGCGCACCCCGTCACGCGTCAGCATGCCCTCGAACGCCGGAGCCTCGCGCAGGAAGGTGTCAGTCTGCTCCTGCGTGGCAAATTCCATCGCACGCTCGACACCGGCCCGGTTGTACCAGGAGCGGTCGAAGAAGACGATGTCGCCAGCGGAGGGCATCTGCGCGGCGTAGCGCTGGAAGTACCATTGCCCCGCCTCGGTATCGGAGGGTTTTGAGAGTGCCACGACTCGGGCATGGCGCGGGTTGAGATGCTGGGTGAAACGCTGGATCGCGCCGCCCTTGCCGGCACCGTCGCGGCCCTCAAAGACGATGACGAGGCGTTCGCCCTGGGCGCGGACCCATTTCAGCAGCTTCTGCAGCTCGATCTGCAAGGGCTCCAGTTCTTTCTCATAGCGCTTGCGCTTCATGCGTTTGTCATAAGGGAAGCCGCCGCTGCGAAAGGCCGCATCGAGAATAGAAGCCGGCACAGTGTCCGCCTCGATGTCGAAGGCCGCATGCCGCGCCTGCTTTGCAGCCTTGTGCGGGGTCTTTTTCGCTGCGGCAGCACCTGATTTTGCGCTGGAACCGTCCCGCTTGACGATCCGCACCTGCCCCTTGTCGTTCGTCCTGGCCATGGCAACTCGCTCCCTTGCGGGAATCAACCTAGCCGGCTGCGGCGCACAAGGGAATTGACGGCGGCCAGCGTTCCCCTCACCAAGGGCGCGCCCGCTGGACGAACCGGCGCGGCAGGACCGGTCCCGCCATGCCAGACGCTCTCGATCCGTCCGCTCCCGCCACGCTCGCCGTTGTCGAGGCGCTGGGCTCGCCTGTCGTGCTGCTCGACGCGCAGGGGCTGGCGCGCGCCATCAGCCCGGCGATGAAGGCGCTGATTCCGGCGCTGGGCTCGGCCAGCCAATGGCGCTGGTGATGCGCGATCCCGATCTGATCGAGGCGATCGAGCAGGTGGCGCGGTCCGGTGGGCGCCAGGTGATCGAGCTGGTCGAGCGCGTGCCGGTGGAGCGGACCTTCCGCATCCACATCGCCGCCCCGCCTGGCACAACCCCGGCGATGCGGCTGCCGGTGCTGCTGACGTTCGAGGATCTGAGCGAGCAGCGCGTCACCGAGCGGATGCGGGTGGATTTCGTCGCCAATGCCAGCCATGAGCTGCGCACGCCCTTGGCCTCGCTGCTCGGCTTCGTCGAGACGCTGCAGGGCCCGGCCCGCAATGATGCGGCGGCGCGCGACCGTTTCCTCACCATCATGCGTGAGCAGGGGCTGCGCATGGCAAGGCTGGTCGATGACCTGCTGTCGCTGTCGCGGATCGAATTGCGCGCCCATCTGGCGCCCGATACGGCGGTCGACCTCTCCCATATCTGCCGCGAAATCGTGGATTCGCTGACCTTGATGGCGCGCGAGCGCGACGTCGCCCTGGCGCTGCGCACGCCGCAGGCTCCGGTGAAGGTTGCGGGCGACCGCGACGAGTTGTTGCGGCTGATGGAAAACCTGGTCGAGAACGCCATCAAATATGGCCGCAAGGGCGGCGAGGTGGTGATCGAGGTCCGAGATGGCGAGACGGAGGCCAGCGTCAGCGTTCGCGACGATGGGCCGGGGATCGCGCCCGAACATCTGCCGCGACTGACCGAGCGCTTCTACCGGGTCGATACCAATGCCAGCCGCGAAGCGGGCGGCACCGGGCTCGGGCTGGCCATCGTCAAGCATATCGTGCTGCGCCATCGCGGCCGGTTGACGATCGAGAGCGAGTATGGCGAGGGCGCCACCTTCAAGGCCGTGCTGCCCCGCTATGGCGCCGAACCGCAGCCGGACCAGCCATGAACGCACGCAACATTGCTATCATTGGTGCCGGGCCGGCCGGGTTGATCGCGGCCGAGCAACTGGCGCAGGCCGGGCACCGCGTCACCCTGCATGAGCGGATGGCCTCGCCGGCGCGGAAGTTTCTGCTGGCCGGGCGCGGCGGGCTGAACCTCAGCCATTCCGAACCACTGGAGCGCTTCCTGCCGCGTTATCGCGAGGCGCTGCCCTGGCTCGAACCGGCGCTGCAGGCGTTCCCGCCACAGGCGCTGCGCGATTGGGCTGACGGGCTCGGTGCCGAGACCTTCACAGGGTCGAGCGGGCGCATCTTTCCGCGCGCCTTGAAGGCCTCGCCGCTGTTGCGCGCCTGGCTGCGCCGGCTCGACCAGCTCGGCGTCAGGCTGGAAACCGGGCGGCTCTGGACCGGCTGGACCGGCGACGGCGCGCTTGCATTCGAGCTGAAGGACGGCACGGAGATCAGCGAGCGACCCGACGCGACGCTACTGGCGCTGGGTGGGGCGAGCTGGCCTCGGCTCGGCTCGGATGGTGGCTGGGTGGCGCTGCTCACGGCCGAGGGCGTACCCGTCGCGCCGCTGCGCGCGGCTAATGCTGGCTTTACCGTCTCCTGGTCGCAGGCGCTGCGCGAGCGTTTCAGTGGGGCGCCGCTCAAGCGGATCAGCTTGCGCTTTCAGGGCCAGCAGGCCAGCGGCGAGGCGATGCTGGATCGCGACGGCATCGAGGGCGGCGCCTTCTACGCCCTCTCGGCGCCGCTGCGCGAGGCTATCCTGCGCGAGGGGCATGCCGAGGTGACGCTCGACCTGCGCCCCGATATCGAGATCGAGGCGCTCAGCCAGCGCCTGAGCCGGCGGCGCAGCGGCGAGACACTGAGCAACCATCTGCGCAAGGCAGGGCTGGCGCCGGCGGCCATCGCCGTGCTGCGCGATGCGGTGGGCGGGCCCTTGCCGCAGGAGCCGGACGCCCTGGCGGCGCTGATCAAAGCCGCGCCCTTGCGCCTCACCGGCATGCAGGGGCTGGAGCGCGCCATCTCCACCGCTGGCGGCGTCACGGCTGACGCCATCACCGCGCAGTTCATGCTGAAGGCCAAGCCCGGCGTCTTCGTCGCCGGGGAGATGCTGGACTGGGAAGCGCCGACCGGCGGCTACCTGCTGCAGGCGAGCATGGCGACGGGCGTGGCCGCCGCACAAGGCATCATCGCCTATCTCGGCGCAGAGGCCGCCTGAGCGGGATCAGACGCGGCCGAGCCGCGCCCCGCTCGCCTTGTCGAAGACATGCACCTTGTCGGGATCGACCGTGATCCAGAGCCGGCCGGGCTGGGTCGGCACCGTATCGGTCGCGGCCTGCATGACGAAGGGCGCGCCGGCAAGCTGGCCGTGGAAGAGCTGGGTCGCGCCGAGTTCCTCGATGAATTCGACATCGAAGGGCAGCGTGCCGGCCGCACCCTCCGAGGCGATCTCGATATCCTCGGGCCGCAGCCCGATCTCGACCGCCATCCCCTCCGCCAGATCCTGGCGCAGATCGCGCACTTCCAAAATGGCGTCGCCCGAGCGCCACGATACCTGGCCCGTCAATGCTGCCGGCGAGGATGTTCATCGGCGGCGAGCCGATGAAGGTCGCGACGAACTTGCGTCGCCGGCTTGCGGTAGACCTCGGTCGGCGTGCCGATCTGCTCGACCTGGCCGCCATTCATCACCACCAGCTTGTCGGACAGCGTCATCGCCTCGACCTGGTCGTGCGTGACGTAGATCGAGGTGACGCCGAGCGCGCGCTGCAGCCTCTTGATCTCGACGCGCATCTGCACGCGCAGCTTGGCGTCGAGGTTGGAGAGCGGCTCGTCGAACAGGAAGACCTGCGGCTTGCGCACGATGGCGCGGCCCATGGCGACGCGCTGGCGCTGGCCGCCGGAGAGCTGCTCGGGCTGCCGGTCGAGAAGCGGCTCGATCGCCAGGATGCGCGCCGCCTCGCTGACGCGCGTGTCGATCTCGTCCTTCGGCGTGCCGCGGTTGCGCAGGCCATAGGCCATGTTGTCGTAGACGCTCATGTGCGGATAGAGCGCGTAGTTCTGGAACACCATGGCGATGTCGCGCTCGGCCGGCTCGATCTCGTTGACGACGCGGTCGCCGATCGCGATCGTCGCCGGACGATGATCGTCTCCAGCCCGGCGATCATGCGCAGCAGCGTGGACTTGCCGCAGCCCGAGGGGCCGACCAGCACGCAGAAGCGCGCCGTCCGGGACTGTCGAACGAGACGCCCTTCACGGCCTCGACGCCGCCGGCATAGACCTTCTGGACGTCGGTCAGGGTGACGTGGGCCATGGGATTCCTGGCGGGTCGAAGTGGCGAGTAGCGCAGTCGGGATGGGAAACGGATGGCCATTCGCACTCGCTGCCGCTCTCCGCCCTACTTCTCCGTCTCCACCAGCCCCTTGCACGAACAGCCTCTGCATCAGGACGACGACGAGGACCGGCGGCAGCATGGCCAGCACGGCGGTCGCCATGGCGAGCTGCCATTCGGTCAGCGCGTCCGAGGTGACGATCATCTTCTTGATGCCGATGACGATGGTCTGCATCGAGTCCTTGCGTCGTGATCAGCAGCGGCCAGAGATACTGGTTCCAGCCATAGATGAACTGGATCACGAACAGCGCCGCGATGGTGGTGAGCGAGAGCGGCAGCAGCGTGTCCTTGAAGAACCGGAACGGCCCGGCGCCGTCGATCTTCGAGGCCTCGAGCAGTTCGTCCGGCATCGTCATGAAGAACTGCCGGAACAGCAGCGTCGCCGGTCGCCGAGGCGATCAGCGGCAGGGTCAGGCCCGGATAGGTGTCGAGCAGGCCGAGATCGGCGACGACCTTGTAGGTCGGGTAGATGCGCACCTCGACCGGCAGCATCAGCGTGACGAAGATGATCCAGAACGCCGCCATCCGGAACGGGAAGCGGAAATAGACGACCGCGTAGGCCGAGAGGACCGAGATCAAGATCTTTCCGAGCGCGATCGCCATCGCCATGATGAAGGAGTTGAGCATCATCGTCCAGCACCGGCTCGCGCGTGGTGCCGGAGGTGCCGATGAACAGGATGCGGTGGTAGTTCTCGAAGAAATACGGGCCGGGCTAGAGCGGCATCTGCCGTTGATGATGGTCGCCGCATCCCAGGTCGAGGCGACGAAGGCGAGCTAGACCGGGAAGACGCCACGATCGACGATCGCCGACGGCCAGAGGATCAGATGCGGCGATGAAATCGCCGAGAAGCGGCGTCGGTCTGCTCGACCATCAGTACTGTCACCTTGCGCTCGATGAAGCGGAACTGGATGGCGGTCAGCGCGATCACGATGACCATCAGGATCACCGATTGCGCCGCCGAGCCGCCGAGATCGCCGCCGAGCCGTGCCGTCGGCATAGACCTTGTAGACCAGCGTCTCGGTGCGCCCGGCGGGCCCGCCGCCGGTCATCGCGTCGATGATGCCGAAGGTGTCGAAGAACACGTAGACGATGTTGACGACGAGCAGGAAGAAGGTGGTCGGCGACAGCAGCGGGAAGATGATCGTCCAGAACCGGCGCAGCGGCCGCGCGCCGTCGATCGCCGCCGCCTCGATCACGCTCTTGGGGATCGCCTGCAGGCCGGCCAGGAAGAACAGGAAATTGTAGCTGATCTGCTTCCAGGTCGCGGCGAGGACGACCAGCAGTCATCGCGTGCGTTGCCGTTGAGCAGCGGGTTCCAGTCGATGCCGAGGCGCGCGCAGGCCGCGCGCCAGCATGCCGAGCGAGGGCTCGAACATGAAGATCCACAGCACGCCGGCGACGGCGGGCGCCACCGCGTAGGGCCAGATCAGCAGGGTCCTGTAGATCGTCCGCGCCGCGGATCTGCCGGTCGGCCATCACGGCGAGCAGCAGCGCGATCGACAGCGAGAGAACGCAGACGACGGTCGAGAAGATCGCGGTGTTGACCAGCGCCTGGTAGTAGTCGGGATCGCTGGAACAGCGTCGGTGTAGTTCTCGAACCAGACGAACTCGGTCGACAGGCCGAAGGCGTCCTCGCAGCAGGAAGCGACTGCCAGACCGCCTGGCGCGGCCGGCCAGTAGAAGAAGACGAGCGTGATCGCCAGCTGCGGCAGGAGCAGCAGCAGGGCAGCGGCCAGTGCCGAAGAATGAGCGCGTTTTTCCATGCACTGCTCGGGTCCTGCGAGCGGCGCGACGCGACTGCCGGGCCGCGCGGCTGATCGGAACGGCAGCCCGGCACGAGCCGCCGGGACGCGGCTTCTGCGTTGCAGCTCAGCGACCGGCCGTGCGCTCGAACTGGCGCAGCATCGCGTTGCCGCGCGCGACCGCGGCGTCGAGCGCCTCCTTGGCGGTCTTCTGGCCGGCCAGCGCCGCCTCGATCTCCTCCGACCAGACGTCGCGGATCTGCACCATGTTGCCGAAGCGCAGGCCGCGCGAGTTCTCGGTCGGCTCCTTGTTGGTCAGCTCGATCAGCGGCGTCTCGAGATAGGGCTTGTCCTTGTAGAAGCCCGACGCCTTGGTCTTCTCGTAGGCCGCCTTGGTGATCGGCAGGTAGCCCGATTCCTGTGTGCAGCTTCGCCTGGCGGTCGGTGTCGGACAGGAAGGTGAAGAACTTCGCGACGCCCTTGTACTCGTCGGCCTTCTTGCCGCCCATCACCCAGAGCGAGGCGCCGCCGATGATCGAGTTCTGCGGCGCGCCCTGGCACGTCCGGATAATAGGGCATCGGCGCGGTGGCCCAGTCGAACTTGGCGTTGGCCTTGACGTTGCCGTAGAAGCCCGACGAGGTCAGGAAGATCGGGCATTCGCCGGAGGTGAAGCGGCCCTCGCCGGCATTGGTGCGGCCGGAATAGTCGTAGGTCTTGTCCTTCTGCAGCTCGACGAGATTGTGCAGGTGCTTGACGATGAGCGGGCCGTTGAACTTCAGCACGGTGTCGAAGCCGTCGAGGCCGTTGGCCTTGGTCGCGATCGGCATGTTGTGCCAGGCGCGAGAGCTGCTCGATGTTGGCCCAGGTCGCCCAGGCGTTGGAGAAGCCGCAGTTGTCGAAGCCGGCCGCCTTCAGCTTCTTGGCCGCCTCGAACACCTCGGGCCAGGTCTTGGGCGGCGCGTCGGCGTTCAGGCCCGCCTTCTTCAGCGCGTCCTTGTTGACCCACATCACCATGCGAGGACGAGTTGAACGGGAAGGACAGCATCTCGCCCTTGGCGGTCGAGTAGTAGCCGGTGATCGCCGGCAGATAGGCCTTCGGGTCGAAGCTCTCGCCGGCGTCCTTCATCAGCTCGTAGACCGGCTTCACCGCGCCCTTGGCCGCCATCATCGTGGCGGTGCCGACCTCGAACACCTGCAGGATGTGCGGCGCGTTGCCGGCGCGGAAGGCGGCGATGCCGGCGTTCATCGTGTCGGGATAGCAGCCCTTGTAGGCGGGACGACCTTGTAGTCCTTCTGCGAGGCGTTGAACTCCTCGGCCAGCTTGACGACGACGTCGTTGTTGGCGCCGGTCATGCGCGTGCCACCACTGGATCTCGGTCTGGGCCAGCGCCGGCGAGGCGGCTGACAGCGCCAAAACGGCAATCGTGGCCAAGGCCGCTGATTTGATGCTCATGGATGTCTCCCTTGGAGGTCGGACCGTAGTCGGTCGCTCTTGTCGTTGGTGCGCAAGCTAGCACGAAGCCCGGACGACGTTTCAATGACATATTCATGACACTCGTCAACGGGGGCGATGCGCTGCGGGCTCTTGCGCAAATCGGCCGAAGCGGCTGTTCTCCGCTCCCCACTCGTTTCAGCCTGCAAGGACGTAACCCATGTCGTTCTCCCTCTCCCCCGCGACGACTTTGCCACGGGATGCGGCGCAGGCTGCCCTGGCCGGCCGCGTCTGGCGGCCCGATCTGGCGGGCCCTTCCGTGGTCGTGCTGCGTGGCGAAGAGCTGGTCGATGTGACCCGCAGCTTCCCGACCATGCGCGACCTCTGCGAGACCGCCGACCCCGCCGCAGCGCTGCGGTCGGCTGCGGGCGAAAGCCTCGGCCGGCTCGATGCCATCCTCGCCAACACGCCGGTGGATCAGCGCGACGCCGCGAAGCCCTGGCTGCTCTCGCCGCTCGACCTGCAGGCGGTGAAAGCCGCGGGCGTCACCTTCGCGATCTCGATGCTGGAACGCGTCATCGAGGAGAAGGCGCGCGGCAACCCTGCCGCCGCCGTGACCATCCGCGCCGAGATCGAGGCGCTGATCGGCGATGACCTGTCGCGCCTGAAGCCGGGCTCGCCCGAGGCGATGCGGCTGAAGGAGATGCTGATCGCGCAGGGCTCGTGGAGCCAGTATCTCGAAGTCGGTATCGGCCCGGATGCCGAGATCTTCACCAAGGCTCCGCCCATCTCCTCGGTCGGCACCGGTTTCGACGCCGGGCTGCACCCGGCCTCGAACTGGAACAATCCCGAGCCGGAGGTGGTGCTGATCGTCGCGTCAGATGGCCGCATCGTCGGCGCCAGCCTCGGCAACGACGTCAATCTGCGCGATGTCGAAGGTCGCTCGGCCCTGCTGCTCGGCAAGGCCAAGGATAATAATGCGTCCGCAGCGGTTGGCCCCTTCATCCGCTTTTTCGATGCCGGCTTCACGCTGGACCATGTCCGCAACACCACTGTCACCCTGACGGTTGAGGGCGAGGACGGCTTCACGCTGGAAGGCTCGTCCTCGATCGCCAAGATCAGCCGCGACCCGGCCGATCTCGCCCGGCAGATGATCGGCCCTCACCACCAATATCCGGATGGGGCGGCGCTTTACCTCGGCACCATGTTCGCGCCGATCAAGGATCGCGATGCGCCGGGTGGCGGCTTCACCCATAAATACGGTGATATCGTCACCATCGCCGCGCCGGAGCTTGGCGCGCTGACCAACCGCATGCGGCGCACCGATGAATGCGAGCCCTGGAGCTTCGGCGCCTCGCATCTGATGCGCAATCTGGCGAAGCGCGGGCTTCTGTGACGCCAAGGCCCGTCCTCGTCTTCGGTGAGGCGCTGGCCGATCTGGCGCCGGAGCCGGGCGAGGATGAGCGCTACCTCGCTTTGCTCGGCGGCTCCGGCTTCAACACGGCGCTGGCGCTCGCCCGCTGTGGGGCGCCAACCGCCTTCTGCGCCACCCTGTCGGAGGATCTGATCGGCCGGCGCTTCCGCCAGCGCCTGTTGCGGGAGGGGATTTCGACGGAATGGGTTGGCGCCACCGCGCTGCCGACGCCGCTGGCGGTGGTCGAGCCGATCGCGGCTGACGGAGTTGCGCGCTACCGTTTCCACCTCGCGGATACGGCACTGGCGCTCGCCCCTCCGCTGCCGGACGACCCTGCCGCTTTCGCGCATCTGCATCTGACCTCGTTTGGCGCCACCATAAGCGAGGCCGGTGCGGCGGCACTCCGGCTGATGGCGGCGATGAGGGCGCAGAGGATCACGATCAGCTACGATCTCAACATCCGCCCGCCTGCCTATCCCGACCGGGATGCGGCGCTCGGCAGCCATCGCCACGCGCATCGCCTGCTGCGACCTGGTCAAGCTCAGTGCGGAGGATGAGGATTGGCTGGGCGCCGATTGGCTCGCTGCCACTCTGGCCGCCTGCGCCGTTCCACCCCTGCTCCTGCGCACGGATGGGCCGCACGGCGCGCGGCTGACCGGGCCGGACGGCTTGCGGGTGGAGGTTGCCGCGCCGCCGGTCGCGATTGTCGATACGATCGGCGCCGGCGATGCCTTCATGGGCGCGCTGCTCGCCTGGTTCGCGCGACACGGCCTGCTCGGTGCGGCGCTTCGCTCGGCTGGGGAGCGGCCGCTTGCCTCGGCCATGGCGTTTGCGGCACAGGTCGCCGCGGCCACCTGCGCCGTGCGCGGCTGCGACCCGCCTCATCTCGCCGTGCCCGCTTCGGAGTAAGCCATGCAACTGCGCTATCTCGATTATCACACCTGCGGCGAGCCGGTCCGCATCGTCACCAGCGGCTATCCGGAGATCGGCGGTGCGACGATCCTCGAGAAGCGGCGTGAGGCGCGGACGAAATACGATGCCTATCGCCGCGCCGTGATGCTGGAGCCGCGCGGCCATGCCGGCATGTATGGTGTCCTGCCGGTGCGCTCATCGCATCCCGAGGCAGCCTTCGGCGTGTTGTTCACGCATCATGAGGGCTATTCCACCATGTGTGGCCACGCCACCATCGCGCTCGGCCGTTACGCTATCGAGCATGGGCTGGTCGCGCCGGTCGAGCCGGTGACGAACTTCGTCATCGAAGCGCCATGCGGGCTGCTGCAGGTGTCCTGCCAGGTTGAAGATGGCCGTGTCGGCGATGTCAGCTTCAAGAGCGTGCCGGCCTTCGCCCATACGCGCGACCGTCTCGTGGAGGTGCCGGGGCTCGGTCGGATCGTCACCGACATCGCCTATGGCGGCGCGTTCTACTGCATCCTGCCGGCCTCGCGCTTCGGGCTCGACCTGTTGTCCTCGCCGCTGTCCAGCATCCTCGATGCTGCCGGCGCGCTGACCGACGCTGTGCGCGCTGGGCCGATTGCCCATCCGACCGAGCCCGATCTCAGCTTTCTCTATGGCGCGATCATCACCGACGAGGCGCGGCCGGGCGAGGAGAGCTTCAATCTCTGCGTCTTCGCCGAGCGCCAGATCGACCGTTCACCGACCGGCTCCGGCGTCACCGCCCGCATGGCGCTGGATTTCGCCAAGGGGCTGGTGAAGCCTGGCGAGGAGCGGGTCTTCCGCAGCATCACCGGCGGCGCCTTTACCGGACGCATCCTCTCGGAACTCGCCCAGCCGATCGCAGGCGCGGTGACGGTCGAGGTCAGCGGCCGCAGTCACTTTGCCGGCGAGGGCAGCTTCACCATCGAAAGCGACGATCCGCTCGGCTGGGGCTTCGAACTCCCCGCCCGCTTCGGCGATCTGGCAAAGGCGCCGCGCCAAGCCTAGCTGCAAGTCAGCCCGCTGCGCCGGTGTGTCCCGCTTCCCAACCGAGAATGGCGCGTTTGCGGGTCAGCCCCCAATGGTACCCGGTCAAGGCGCCGGATTTGCCGATGACACGGTGGCAGGGCACGACGAAGGAAATCGGGTTCTTGCCGACTGCGGCCCCCACGGCACGGGCGGCGCTCGGCTTGCCGATCTGCTGCGCGACGGTGCCGTAGGTGGTGGCGCAGCCGACGGGAATGCGCAGCAAAGTCTCCCAGACCCGCACCTCGAAGTCCGTGCCGATCAGCACCACGCGCAGCGGCGTTTCCGGCGACCAGGCCTGGGGATCGAAAATCCGCGCGGCATAGGGCGCGGTCCTGGCGGGATCGAAGCGGTACTCGGCATGCGGCCAGCGCCTGATCATGTCGGCCAGCGCCTCGGCCCGGCCACCCACGGCCTTGCCACCATCCTGGCTGGTGGAGACCCAGCCGAGACCCGCCAGACCGCGCTCTGTCGTTACGATCAGCGCTTCACCGAAGGGGGAGGCATGGAAGCCATAAGCCATCGCCAGCCCGCCGCCGCCCGCCTTCCACTCGCCGGGCGACATCGCCTCATGCGCGACAAACAGATCATGCAGGCGGCCCGGTCCCGACAGCCCGACCTCGAGCGCCGCATCGAGGACACTGGCCGAGGCGCCGAGCAGCAGCTTGGCATTGTCGAGGGTGATCGCCTGCAGGAAGGCCTTTGGCGTCAGCCCGCACCAGCGCCGGAACAGGTGGTGCACATCGGTCGGTGTCGCGCCTGCCGCATCGGCAATGGCCTCGATGGTCGGCTGCTCGCGCCAGTGATGCGTGATGAAGGACAGGATGCGCCGCACCGTGTCGTAATCGGACCCGGCTGCCGCCGCCGGGAAATCGCTTTCCGCCGGCATGGCCGCAACAGCGCGGGCCAGCACGGAGTGGGACAGGCGCGCTGCCGCATGTGTGGGAGTGAGTGGGGTTGGGGCAATCCCGGTCATGGCAGCCTCATGGGTCGGTTCATGAGGACAGGTTAAGGCCACCAAGCGATTGCCTCCACCCGAAAGCTGCAGAGAACCCCTCCCCGCTTGGGGAGGGGCGAAGATCGCGCATCCTAGAGGTTACCAGCCGGCCAGAACCGAGCCCTTGAAACGCTCGGCCACGAACTGCTTCACCTGCGGGCTGTGATAGGCCTTCAGCAAGGCTGCCACCCAGGGCTTGTCCTTGTCGACGGCGCGCACCGCGATGAGGTTGACATAGGGTCCCTTGGGGTCCTCGCGCAGGATCGCGGAGGTCGGCTCGATCTTGGCGTCGACGGCGTAGTTGGTGTTGATCGCCGCGGCCGTCGACGTCGTCCAGCGAGCGCGGGGTCTGGGCGGCGTCGATCTCGATGATCTTCAGCTTCTTCGGGTTGTCGACGATGTCGGCCGGGTCGGCTTGAAGCCGACGCCGTCCTTCAGCTTGATCGACGCCCTTGTCCTGCAGCAGCAGCAGCGAGCGGCCGCCATTGGTCGGATCGTTCTGGATCGCGATGGTCGCCGCCGTCCGGCACGGCGGCCCAGCTCTTGTACTTGGCGGAGTAGATGCCGAGCGGGAAGTTCACGGTCAGTCCGGCGCTGACCGAGCTTGTAGCCGCGGTCCGCGATCTGGTTGTCGAGATAGGGCTGGTTCTGGAAGGAATTCGCCTCGAGCTCCCCGGCATCGAGCGCCTGGTTCGGCACGACGTAATCGGAGAACTCGATGATCTTCAGGTCGATGCCCTCCTTGGCCAGCGATCGGCTTCACCGCTCGAGGATCTCGGCATGCGGGCCCGGCGTGAGCGCCGATCCGGATGGTCTGTCCCTGCTGGGCGAGAGCCGGCGCAGAGCGAATGAGCGGTAAGGCCGGCGGCGAGAGCGATGCGGCGGGTGATCAGGCTCATGATGGGTCTCCTGTTTTGAAGAGTGGGATGGGTGGAAGGGCGCGCTTGGAGACGGGGACGGGATCAGGCGTGGCGCAGGCGCTTGTTGAGGCGGCGGGCCAGCCGGTCGCCGAGGCTCTGCACGGTCTGGACGAGCACGATCAGCACGACGACGACGGCGGCCATCACGTCGGGCATGAAGCGCTGGTAGCCGTAGCGGATGCCGAGATCGCCGAGCCCGCCGCCGCCGACGGCGCCGACCATGGCCGAGAAGCCGAGCAGGCTGACGATGGCGAGCGTCAGGCCGAGCACGATGCGCGGGCAGCGCCTCGGGCATCAGCACCTTGCGGACGATCTGCAGCGGGCTCGCGCCCATGGCGCGGGCGGCCTCGACCAGGCCCTGATCGACCTCGCGGATCGCGCCCTCGATCAGCCGGGCGATGAAGGGCGTCGCCGGCGACCGTCAGCGGCACGATGGCGGCCGTGGTGCCGATCGAGGTGCCGGCGATCAGCCGCGTGAACGGGATGATCGCGACGACCAGGATGATGAAGGGCGTCGAGCGCGTGGCGTTGACGATCGAAGCCGAGCACGCGCGTTGACGAGCGGGCGCGGCGAACAGTTCGCCGCGCCGGCTGGTGGCGAGGAAGACGCCGAGCGGCAGGCCGAGCAGCGTGCCGAGCCAGGCCGCGACCGCGACCATCAGCAGCGTATCGCCGGTGGCCTGGACGATCAGGCGGATGATTTCAGGCGACATGGCCGAGGACCTCCGTCCTCGAGATCGAGACTGCGCAGCGCGCCGAGCACGGCCGAGCGCTCGGGCTCGCGCGCCGGCACGCTGCACCACGCAGGTGCCGAAGGGCCGGCCGGCGATCGCGTCGATGCGCCCGGCCAGGATGTTGACGTCGATGCCGAGCGTCGCGCGCTGAGCCGGCTGATGCACCGGGGCGGTGGCATTCTCGCCGGTGAAGGTGATGCGCAGCACCGTCGGACCGTCCGGCGGCGGCTCTGGCCTGAGCGCTGCCTGCGAGATCGGCCGGCAGCTCGACGCCGGTCACCGTCTCGACGAAGCTCGCGCGTCGTCGGGTGCTGCGGGCTGGTGAAGACGTCGAAGACGTCGCCCTCCTCGACGATGCGCCCGTCCTCGATCACCGCGACGCGGTCGCAGATCTCCTTGATCACCGGCATCTCGTGGGTGATCAGCAGGATGGTGAGGCCGAGCTCGCGGTTGACCTGCGCGCAGCAGCGCCAGGATCGGCGCGCGTCGTCTCCGGGATCGAGCGCCGAGGTCGCCTCGTCGCAGAGCAGCACCTTCGGCTCCGTCGCCAGCGCCCGGGCGATGCCGACGCGCTGCTTCTGCCCGCCGGAGAGTTCGGCGGGATAGCGGTCGCGCTTGTCGGCGAGACCGACGAGATCGAGCAGCGGCGTCGACCTGCGCCGTGATCTCGGCTGCGGGACGCGCCGGCGATCTCCAGCGGCAGCGCGACGTTGTCGAACACCGTGCGCGAGGACAGCAGGTTGAAATGCTGGAAGATCATGCCGATGCGCGCCGGCGCGCTGCGCGCAGCCCGCGCTCGCTCAGCGCCGGTGACATCCGTCGCCGTCGACGAGACATGCGGCCGCTGCTCGGCGCGTTCGAGCCCGTTGACCAGCCGGATCAGCGTCGATTTGCCGGCGCCGGAGCGGCCGATGACGCCGAGGATCGCGCCGCGCGGCACATCGAGGTTGATGTCCTTGAGGGCCGTGACCTCGCTTTGGCCCTTGCGGGCGCGGAAGCTCTTGCCGACCTGCTCGAAGCGGATGATCGGCGGGGCCAGCGCGGGCAGTGGCCGCGCCGTGTCGAAGATGTCGGGTTTCAACGGAATGGTCATGATGGCCTCAGATCGGGTAGCGGGCACGGCGGGGCGCGGCGAGAAGCCTCGCGGCCTGCTCGGCTGCCAGCGGGGTGGCAAAGCGCTGCCCTTCCAGCCTGTGAAAGGCGGATGAGGCGGCGATGAAGGTGAAGAAGCGCTCTTGCGGGTAACGGCTGACGAGCCCGGCCTGGGTCTCGCCGACTTCGATGACATAGGCCTGCAGGGGCGCGCCTTCAGGGCGGCCCTGACGGGCCGTGGCAGATGGATGGACAAGGGACATGGCTGGCCTCAGCCGCGGATGCGGCGCTGATGATGGAAACGGTGATGCGAGGAGGTGAGGCGGCGTTGCCGGCCTCGGGCGCGATCAGCGTCGACAACAGCCCTGATGGGCGGCCGGAGCGGTGCGGTTGGTGTGCGGCATGCACAGGGTCATGTCTGTTCTCCTCGAGAGCGGAGTCCACGACACAGGCCGTGGCGCTTTAGCGTTTGGTGACGCGGCGCAAGCTGCTGCTCAAATTCCCGCGACCAGACGGTTGCCCGTGCTGATGCAACCAATCTGACGTGGCTCGTCCTTTTTGTCAACCGCTCTGTCCGTTTAAAGAAACGGGACGGAGCAGCACGATTGTTGCGCTGGCGGCTGCGCGAGAGAAAATCCTTCCCGCGCCTGTTGAGTTGCGACGAGCAGCCGCTTGACGCGGCCTGCGTGGCGGGAGCATCTGCGCGGCATGACGGCCCGTTCCACCCTGTTTGCAACGCTGCGGCGCTCCTTGCTCGGAGCCTGGCTCGCCTGCGCCTATGCGCTGGCGGTGCTGGCCGCCGGGCTCGCGCCGTCACAGGCGATGGCGGAAGCGGGAGAGCTTGGCGCAGAGCCATCTCTGTTCGGGCCAGCCGGTCCCGGCTGCTGAGCTGCCGGGTGGGCCTGTCGCAGGATGAGCCCGGTCATTGCAAGGGTTGCGTCGGGCATTGGCCGGCGGCCGTACCGCCCGGCGAAATGCGCTATGAGCCGTTCCGCCCGGTCGTCGCCTGGACTGAAACGGCCGACCCGGCCGCGTCCGTGCGTTCCGCCGCGCCCTTTGGCCTGCAGCCTTCGCGCGGACCGCCGCAGGGCTGAGCCCACCGCGCCACGCCTTCTCTTCCCCTCTCGCCCGATCCTGCCGGCAGCGTTAAGCGCGCCGCATGATCCGCGCGATCTCGATTGAACGGATCCTCCGATGAAACTCCCTGTCTGCACCTCCCTGATCGCCGCTGCCCTGATGCTGGCTGCCGGCGCTGCCACCGCCCATGAATTCAAGGTCGGCCCGCTGAAGATCGGCCATCCCTGGACGCGGGCCACCCCGGCTGGCGCCAAGGTCGGCGGCGGTTACCTCTCAATCGAGAACACCGGCACCACGCCCGACCGGCTGATCTCGGTCAGTGCCGATTTCGCGGGGCGCAGCGAACTCCATGAGATGGCGGTGACCAATGGCGTGATGACGATGCGGCCGCTCGGCAAGGGCGTCGAGATCGCGCCCGGCGCCAAGGTCGAGTTCAAGCCGGGCGGCTACCATGTGATGTTCATGGATCTGAAGCAGCCGCTCGAACAGGGCAAGATGCCGAAGGCGACGCTGATTTTTGAGAAGGCCGGGACGGTCGAGGTCGAGCTGAAGGTCGAGCCGGTCGGGGCGCGTGGCAGCGCCGAAGGTGAACACCAGCACAAGCACTAGAGCCACAGGCGCGCCGCCCCTCCTGCTGCGCGGGGCGGCGCGAACCGGGATCCACTATGCTTGAAACCGCTTGGAGACCGTTTGGGAGAATGCGAGCCCTCATCCTGAGGAGCCATTCCGTCTGGAATGGCGTCTCGAAGGATGCTCCAGGAGACTCCGGCGTCCGCTGGACCATCCTTCGAGACGCCGCTGCGCGGCTCCTCAGGATGAGGGCTCGCATTCCTCTCGTACGGTCTCTCAGCGTTTCAGCGCGATCACCACGAGCAGGAAGACCAGCACCAGGACGAGCTGCCTGAGCGTCCAGTTCACCCGCGACAGCACGTCCGCGGTCGTCTCAGCCTCGTCCTCCTGCACGGGCGCAGGCTCGGCGGCGACGGGCATGTCCGGCTCGCTGACGCTGGCTGCCGCCCGCCAGGACAGCGTCTCGACCAGCCCCCGCGCCGGAAGCGCCGAACCATCGGCCGCGAGCCCGAGATGCCAGGTCAGCGGCCGGTCGGGCGGGCTGTCGCGCTCATTGTCCAGGACCCAGAGATTGGTGGTGGCGCTGAGCGACAACAGCCCCGCCTGTCCCTCCAGCAGATCCTGCCGCAGGGCTGCGAATGCCGCAGCAGGCAGCCATAAGGTCGCCGCCAGCTCATCTGTCTCCGTCTCGCCGCCTGAGGCCTCGATGCCGAGGAGGATACGCTGGGCGGCGGCGCTCTCGGCAAAGCTGCGGACGGTAAAAGGCAGGCGCTCGGACAGGGGGACGGCGGCGCCGATGCGGCTGAGCTGGTCGCCCACCACCCGCGCCACACCTCCGAGGCGGCGGTCATCCTGCAGTACGCTTTCGCGCAAGGCATAGCCGCCGACCGGTTCCAGCGCCTCCGCCTCCAGCCGCAGCGGACGGGCCGCGCCCTGCACGAAGCTGCCGGGCACGCCCGAGACGATCATCCGCCCTTCCGAGACGGTGACGCGCGGCGGTGTCATCTCATTCATGCTGTCGCCCTTCCTCCGGCCTGACGCTAGACCATCACCAGCCCTGCTGCGAAAGGCTTTTCGCGTCGCCGCCCGCCCAGCGCATGGCCAATGCCCTTTCACCCGGCTTGCCTGGCGCTGGCGACATGCCTACTCCTGATTGTGCGCAGCCGCGACATGAGCCCGGCTCCCGCTCCAGCAGGCAGACATGACAGAGACAGCCACACCGCCCCAGCCGCGCCACGGCATGGGCTTCAACGCCTTCGTTGCCCTCACCGCCGCCCTGATGGCGACGAATGCGCTCGCCATCAACTCGATGCTGCCGGCGCTCGCCGAGATGGCGGAGACGCTCGGTATCGGCGAAGCCAATGACCGGCAGTGGATCGTCACCGCCTATCTGCTGGGCTTTGGCGGGGCGCAGATCGTCTATGGCACCCTGTCGGACCGCTTTGGCCGCAAGCCGGTGCTGATGGTCGGGCTGGCGCTTTATGTCGCCGCCAGTATTGCCGCAGCCTTTGCCGGCTCCTTTGGTGTGATGATGCTGGCGCGCGTGCTGCAGGGCGTGGGCGCGGCGGCGACGCGCGTGCTCGCCGTCTCGATCGTCCGCGACTGCTATTCCGGCCGCGACATGGCGCGGGTGATGTCGCTGGCGCTGATCGTGTTTCTCGCCGTGCCGATCCTGGCGCCCTCCATCGGCCAGGCGATCCTGTGGTTTGCGCCCTGGCGCTGGATCTTCGGCATCCTGACGATCTTTGGCGCGACGGTGATGCTGTGGACGGCGCTGAAGCTGCCGGAGACGCTGAGCCCGGAGGACCGCAAGCCGATCGCGGTGGCGAGCGTGGTGGCGGCGTTCCGGACCACGCTGACGACGCGGATCGCTGTCGGCTACATGCTGGCCATGGCCTTCATCATCGGCGGGCTGTTTGGCTTCATCAATTCGGCCCAGCAGGTTTTCGTCGATGTCTTCAAGGCGCCGGAATGGTTCACCACCATCTTTGCGCTGATTGCCGGCGCGATGGCGGTGGCGGCCTTGCTGAATGCGCGCATCGTTGGCCGGCTCGGCATGCGCCGGGTCTCGCATGGCGCGCTGCTCGGCTTCATCGCGCTGACCAGCTGCCATGCCATCATTGCCGTCACGGGCCATGAATCGATACTCAGCTTTGCGCTGTTCCAGGGCGGGGCGATGTTTTGCTTTGGCCTGCTCGCGCCGAATTTCGGCGCCATCGCCATGGACCCGCTCGGCCATGTCGCCGGCACGGCGTCATCGGTGCAGGGTTTCGTCACCACGGTGGGCGGAGCGCTGATCGGCTTCTGGATCGGCCAGCATTTCAACGGCACGGTGGTGCCGCTGACGATGGGCTATGCCCTGTGCGGGTTGATTGCGCTGGGTTTCGTGCTGGTTGCGGAAAAGGGCCGCCTGTTCAGGCCGGCCCAGCCTCGCAGTTGATCGAGCGGAACGGACGCGTCTGGCGCCTCTAGTTTCGACCGCCGCCTCCTGGCGACGGGCATGCCCGGGAATCGTCTTCAGTCCGCTCAGATCGATAGAGATTCGCATTGGCGCGGGAAGCGTCGCCGCCGATCGGCCTCCCGTCGGGAGTTGCTCTCACGCAGTCTTGAGATTGACCGCCGAGGACTTGCCGGTCTTACGATCGGCCTCAAGATCGTAGCTGATCTTCTGGCCTTCGTTCAGACCACGCATACCCGAGCGCTCGACTGCGCTGATATGCACGAACACATCACTGCCGCCCTGGTCAGGCGTGATGAATCCATAGCCCTTGGTTTCGTTGAACCATTTCACGGTACCCGTGCTCACGTGCTGTTCCTTCAGTCTATGTTCAGGCCGGCTTATGACGGCCCGATTGACAGTGTAAGGCGCATTCCCTCACCGACGCAATCACGCGCCGCAAAACGCCTATCGCGGGTGCGAAGGCGCGCCTGCGGAAAATGTCTCCAGTGCAGCCCCCGTCACCGTCTCCGGCTCTTGCCCCGGCGGCAAGGCTCCCGCATGAACGGAGAAACCTAGGGAGCCCACCATGACAAATTACGTAATCGATCCGCCGGCCATCATCTCCGTCCCGGTTGCCGGTGGCGGCCAGTTTCCGGTGCGCCGCGTCTTCTGCGTGGGCCGCAATTATGCCGAGCATGTCCGCGAGATGGGTGGCGATCCCGACCGCGAGGAGCCGTTCTTCTTCACCAAGCCTGCCGATGCGCTGGTGATCAATGGCGCCGACATGCCCTACCCCAGCAAGACAGGCGATCTGCATCATGAGATGGAGCTCGTCGTCGCCATCGGCACCGGCGGCCGTGATATCGCCGAGGCCGACGCGCTGGCCCATGTCTATGGCTACGCCGCCGGGCTCGACATGACCCGCCGCGACCTGCAGGCCACCGCCAAGAAGGGCGGCAAGCCCTGGGACATGGCCAAGGGCTTCGATTATTCCGGCCCGATCGGCGAGATCGTGCCCGCCAGCAAGGCCGGCCATCCCGCAGCCGGCAAGATCGAGCTCGTCGTCAATGGCGTGCCGCGCCAGAGCTCGGACCTCGCCAAGCAGATCTGGAACGTGCCGGAGACGATCGCCTATCTCTCCGGCCTCGTCGAACTCGCAGCCGGCGACCTGATCTTCACCGGCACGCCCGAGGGCGTCGCCGCCGTCGTCGCGGGCGATGTGCTGGAGGGCGAGATCGCCGGCGTCGGCACGGTGCGCACCCGCATCGTCTGACGACGCGTATGCCCTCAACCCTCAATCCTTCGAGACGCCGCTGACGCGGCTCCTCAGGATGAGGGCTGAGTTCAACCGCCAGCTTGAAGTCGCTTTTAGAGGATACCGTCATGACCCTGACCGCCGACGCCGCAGGCGTCTTCCCGATCGCGCCGACGCCGTTCAACGCCGACGGCACGGTCGACTGGGCCTCCACTGACCGCCTGTTCAGCTATTACGATCGCATCGGCTCCAACGGCACCACCGTGCTCGGCATCATGGGCGAAGCGCCCAAGCTCGAGCCGGACGAGTTGGTGCGGATCGTCACCAGCGCGGTCAAGAACATGCCGGGCAAGCCGGTGATCGTCGGCGTCTCGGCGCCGGGCTTTGCCGCCATGCGCTCGCTGGCGCGGCAGTCCATGGAGATCGGCGCTGCGGCCGTGATGATCGCGCCGCCGCCTTCGCTGCGCACGGATGACCAGATCGTCGGCTATTATGCCCAGGCGATCGAGGCCATCGGCAGCGACATCCCCTTCGTCATCCAGGATTATCCGCTGACCCTGTCGGTGATCATGACCCCGGCCGTCATTCGCCGGATCGTCATGGACAACCCGTCCTGCGTAATGCTGAAGCATGAGGACTGGCCGGGCCTGGAGAAGATCTCGACCCTGCGCAAGTTCCAGGCCGAGGGCAGCCTGCGGCCGATCTCGATCCTGACCGGCAATGGCGGCATGTTCCTCGATTTCGAGATGGAGCGCGGCGCCGACGGCGCCATGACCGGCTATGCCTTCCCCGAGCTGCTGATCGACGTGGTCAGCCTGCAAAAGGCCGGCAAGCGCGACGAGGCGCATGACATCTTCGACGCGCACCTGCCGCTGCTGCGCTATGAGCAGCAGCTCGGCATCGGCCTCGCGGTGCGCAAATACACGATGATGAAGCGCGGCATCCTTGCCAGCGACGCCCAGCGCAAGCCGGGTGCGGCGCTGAGCGCCATGGCCAAGACCGAGGTGGACTACCTGCTCTCCCGCGTCGCCAAGCGCGACCCGCGCGCCAAGATCTGAGCGCGTTGCTCCGACGACGGCGCACTATTGCCGTCATCGGCAGTTTTGGGACGGCCTTTGTAGGCTTTCTTGGGAAGCGGGCTGCGGGGTTGACCTCACGCCCGCTTGTTGTCGCCTTTGATCTGTATCACCCCGTTGTCATTCGCCTTGCGCCAAGGAATACGGCAAGGACTGGCCGTCGGAGGGATCGAGCGATCGTGGCTATGGCTGATGTGACGACAGGATTGTCCCGGTTCGCGCCGCTCGGCGCCGTGATGCTCGTGGCCGCTCTCGCATCGGCGCCTGTGCGGGCGGCTGAATCGGCGGCTGTGTCCTCGCCCCGCGTCACCGCCAGCCTGCTGTCCAGCCGCGATGCGGTGATGCCCGGCGAGCGCTTTCAGATTGCTCTCGTCCAGAAGATCGCGCCGGGCTGGCACACCTATTGGCAGAACCCCGGCGATTCCGGTGAGCCGACGCGGATCGACTGGACGCTGCCCAAGGGCTATCAGGCCGGCCCCATCGCATGGCCCGCGCCCAAGGCGCTGCCGGTCGAGCCGCTGGTGAATTACGGCTTCGAGGGCACCGTGCTGTTGCCCGTCGAGATCACCGTGCCGGCCGATGCGAAGCCGGGCGAGCGGCTGAACCTGCAGGCCAAGGCGACCTGGCTGGTCTGCGAAAAGATCTGCATCCCCGAGGACGGCGCCTTCACGCTCGATCTCGCCGTCGCGGCGCAGCCTGTCGCGGATGAGGCCGCGCAAGCGCGGATCGAGGCCGCCCGCGCCGCCCTGCCGCAGCAGGCGCCGTTCACGGCTCGCCTGACGGCAGCGGGAGAGGCTTTGTCGCTGACCCTGCCCGGCCTGCCCGCCAGCGCCGAGGCGGTCCATTTCTTTCCGGTTCTCGACACGCTGATCGACCATGCGGCACCCCAACCGGCCACACCAGCGGGCGAGGGAGTGACGCTGCAGCTCGCCCGCTCCAGCGCCTTCAAGCTCGACACCACCGAGCTCTCCGGCGTCGTCACCTACCGGCAGGATGGCGCGGCGCGCGCGCTGACGCTGCCGGTGAAGGCCGACCCTGCGCTGCTTGGAGCAGGCGCTTCCGCCTCCGCACGGCCCGCCGTGCCGCGTTTGCCGGTGCCGGTCGAGGGTGCGGATCTGACGCTCTGGACCGCGCTTGGCTTTGCCTTTCTCGGCGGGCTGATCCTCAACCTGATGCCCTGCGTGCTGCCGGTGCTGTTCATCAAGGCGCTCGGCTTTGCCCAGCTGTCGCAAGCGAGCCGGCATCAGGCGCGCGAGCAGGGCCTGCTGTTCCTGGCCGGTGTGATCGCGACCTTCATGCTGCTGGCGGGGCTTGTGATCGGGCTCAGTGCGCTCGGCTCCAGCGTCGGCTGGGGGTTCCAGCTGCAATCGCCGCCGCTGGTGATTGCGCTTGCGGTGATCATGACGCTGATCGGCTTCAACCTGCTCGGCGCCTTCGAGATCGGCAGCGCTGCAGCGGGTGTCGGCAGCGGTCTGGCCAGCCGGGGCGGCAGGCTCGGAGCTTTCATGACCGGGGCGCTTGCCGTCATCGTCGCCACGCCCTGCACAGCGCCGTTCATGGGAGCGGCGATGGGATTTGCGGTGACGCAGCCACCGGCCTTGGGGCTCTCGGTCTTTGCGGCCCTGGCGCTGGGCTTTGCCGTGCCGGTGGTGGCGCTGTCCTCCTCGCCCGGTTTGCTGGCCCTGCTGCCCCGGCCTGGCCGCTGGATGCTGGTGATGAAACAGGCCTTCGCCTTCCCAATGTTTGCAACCGCGATCTGGCTGGTCTGGGTCGCTTCGGTGCAGGCCGGTCCCAATGGGGTTCTGGCAGCGCTGGTTGCCGTGCTGGCGGCAGGCTTCGTGGTGTGGCTGCTCGGGATTTCGCGCGGGACCGGGCGGTTGCGGCCGATCCCGACCGTGCTCGCGCTGCTTGCCGTGCTGGGCGCCGGCTGGTTCGTGGCTGAGAGTGCCGTTCCCGGTGCAGGCAACGAGGCCCGCGCGAGCGATGTCCAGAGCTGGACCCCGCAAAGGGTGGTGGAGCTGCAGGCCAAGGGCACGCCCGTCTTCGTCAACTTCACCGCCGCCTGGTGCATTACCTGCCTTGCCAATGAGCGGGTGGCGCTCTCGCGGCAGGAGGTGAAGGACGCCTTCGCCCGGCTCGGCATCGTCTATCTCAAGGCCGACTGGACCAACCGCAATACGGTGATCGCGCAGGCGCTCGCCGAGCATGGCCGCGCCGGCGTGCCGCTCTATCTGTTCTATCCGGGGCGGGCGGATGCGCAGGCCGAAATCCTGCCGCAACTCCTCACCCCTGACAGCCTGATAGCGGCCGCCGAGCGTGCCGCCGGACGCGAAGCCAAGACGGCCGCCATCCGCCCCTGACTGCCGCTGGGCGACGTCCCGGACAGGCCTTCGCTTACTTTCCGCCGGCTTTCTCGATCGCCATGTTCAGATCCTGCCATTCATGGCAGCGGCCGCAGAGCGTCGCGAGCTTGGCGAGGTTCGACTTTGCCGACGCCATGTCGCCGGTCTCGATGAACCATTCGCCCTGATATTCGAGCGCCGGCAGGAAGGTCGGGTCGCGCAACAGGGCGGCGTCGTAATACTGCTTCGAGACCGGGTAGTTCTTCAGCTTGCGGTGTGAGTAGGCCAGCCAGTTCAGCAGCACCGGCGAGTTGGGCTGGCGCTTGAGCAGAAGCTCCAGTTTCTCGATCGCGGGCGGGAAGTTCTTCTCCTCGATCCAGCGGCGCGCAGCCCGGTAATCGGGATCATCATCCAGCGCCGAGATATCGGGGCCTGCGGCGAAGGCCGCGCCCGCGAGCAGCAAAACAGCCAGTGCGGCGATCAGTCCCTGGCGCATGGCACCTCGCTCCCTCTCCCGAACCGCGTCGCGGCTGGCGCGTTGAGCACCGGACAATCCGGTGCAGACGCTACCCCTTGAAGGAGACGCCTATGACCACCCCATTGCGAAAGGGCGCTGCCGTCAAGTGGCATTGGGGCAGCGGCACGGCCGAGGGCAAGGTGGAGGAGGTGTTCACCCGCAGCGTCAGCCGCACGATCAAGGGCAAGCGCATCCGCCGCAACGGCTCCGAGGAGAAGCCGGCCTATCTGGTGGTCCAGGAGGATGGCGGCAAAGTGCTGAAATCGCATTCCGAGCTGGAGAAATCCTGATGGCTGAGATCGACCTGACCCCACCCGCCGCCGCCGCCAAAGCTGCCGAGCAGGGCCTGAAGCTGCGCGAGGAGCACAAGCGCGGCGGCACCCGCATCGGCGTTGCCCGGGCTCATCAGCTGGTCAAGCGGGCGCCGCTGTATGAGGATGTGGTGAAGCGCATGGCCAGCTATTTCGCCCGGCACGCCGTCGACAAGAACGGCAAGGATTTCAACAATCCCGACAATCCCTCCGCCGGCTTCATCGCCTGGCAGCTCTGGGGTGGCGATGCCGGCCGCGACTGGGCGGAGAAGAAGAAGGCCGAGCTGGCGGAGAAGACGTAGCGGCACGTGCCCGCGACAGCCCCCTCTCCTGCCACCTCCTGTCACCACGCTGCCGTGTTCTGCGTTCGACCCTCTCGCGCACAGCGCTGTTGCGCCCCATATTGTAGCGATGTCCGACAGCCCCGTGATCAAGACCGACAAGCCCAAAGCTGCGAAGAAGCCAGCCAGCGCCCGCACGCCCAATTCCAAGGCGAGCAAGCCGGCGCTGAAGCCACTCGAAGGCTATCTCGCCGATCTGCTCAACCCCGCCATTAATCGCGGCAAGGCCGTGCCCGGTGGGGCCTCTGGCTTCAGCGATGAACCGCAAGCCGGATATGAGCGCCCGGCAAGGCCCGGCGACGATGCGCCCAAGCGCAAGGTCGGCAAGAAGGCCGATTCCGCCTTTGACGGCATCGAGGGCGATACGGCTGCGTCGCTGACCGCGCAGTCGCTGCAATCGCTGCTGGAAACCGGCAGCCCCTTCATCGATCCCGGCAAGGCCTGGACGCCGCACCGGCCCGCCGCGGCCCGAGAAATCGGAAGGCGGCATCCGCTTCCAGATCATGTCCGATTTCGAGCCGGCGGGCGACCAGCCGACGGCGATCGCCGAACTGGTCGAGGGCGTGACGCGCGCAGGAGCGCGACCAGGTGCTGCTCGGCGTCACCGGCTCGGGCAAGACCTTCACCATGGCGCAGGTGATCGAGCAGACGCAGCGCCCGGCGCTGATCCTGGCGCCGAACAAGACGCTGGCGGCGCAGCTCTACGGCGAGTTCAAGAGCTTCTTCCCCGACAACGCGGTCGAGTATTTCGTCTCCTATTACGACTACTACCAGCCCGAGGCCTACGTGCCGCGCACCGACACCTACATCGAGAAGGAATCGCTCGATCAACGAGCAGATCGACCGCATGCGCCACTCGGCGACGCGCGCGCTGCTGGAGCGCGACGACGTCATCATCGTCGCCTCGGTGTCCTGCATCTACGGCATCGGCTCGGTCGAGACCTATACGGCGATGACCTTCGCGCATGAAGCTCGGCGAGCGCATCGAGCAGCGCCAGCTCATCGCCGATCTCGTGGCGCTGCAATACAAGCGCACGCAGCGCGATTTCGCGCGCGGCACCTTCCGCGTGCGCGGCGACACGATCGAGCTGTTCCCGGCCCACTATGAGGACCGCGCCTGGCGCATCGGCCTGTTCGGCGACGAGATCGAGTAGCATCGCCGAGTTCGATCCGCTGACCGGCCAGAAGACCGCCGACCTCGAATTCGTCAAGGTCTACGCCAACTCGCACTACGTCACGCCGCGCCCGACGCTGACCGCAGGCGATCGAAGGCGATCAAGGACGAGCTGAAGCAGCGGCTCGACGAGCTCAACCGCATGGGCCGCCTGCTCGAGGCGCAGCGGCTGGAGCAGCGCAGCACCTTCGACCTCGAGATGATGGAGGCGACCGGCTCCTGCGCCGGCATCGAGAACTATTCGCGCTATCTCACCGGCCGCAAGCCGGGCGAGCCGCCGCCGACGCTGTTCGAATATCTGCCCGACAACGCGCTGGTCTTCACCGACGAGAGCCACGTCACCGTGCCGCAGATCGGCGGCATGTATCGCGGCGACTTCCGCCGCAAGGCGACGCTGGCCGAATACGGCTTCCGCCTGCCCTCCTGCATGGACAACCGGCCGCTGCGCTTCGAGGAATGGGACGCGATGCGGCCGCAGATCGGTGCATGTCTCGGCGACGCCCGGCAGCTGGGAGATGGAGCGCACCGGCGGCGTCTTCGTCGAGCAGGTCATCCGCCCGACCGGCCTGATCGACCCGCCGGTCGAGATCCGCCCGGCCAAGCACCAGGTCGACGACCTGCTCGGCGAGGTGCAAGGAGGTCACGGCCAAGGGCTATCGCACGCTGGTCACCGTGCTGACCAAGCGCATGGCCGAGGACCTCACCGAATATCTGCACGAGAACGGCGTGCGCGTGCGCTACATGCACTCCGACATCGACACGATCGAGCGCATCGAGATCATCCGCGACCTGCGGCTCGGCGCCTTCGACGTGCTGGTCGGCATCAACCTGCTGCGCGAGGGCCTCGACATTCCCGAATGCGCGCTTCGTCGCCATCCTCGACGCCGACAAGGAAGGCTTTCTGCGCTCCGAGACCTCGCTGATCCAGACCATCGGCCGCGCCGCGCGCAACGTCGACGGCAAGGTCATCCTCTATGCCGACCACATCACCGGCTCGATGGAGCGCGCGATGGCCGAGACCGACCGCCGCCGCGAGAAGCAGGTCGCCTACAACGACGAGCACGGCATCACGCCGGAGACGATCAAGCGCGCCATCGGCGACATCCTCGGCTCGGTCTACGAGCGCGACCACGTCACGGTCGACGCCGGCATCGGCGACGCCGGCCGTCGGCCACAATTTCAAGGCGGCGCTGGCCGATCTCGAAAAGCGCATGCGCGAGGCCGCCGCCGATCTCGAATTCGAGACCGCGGCGCGGCTGCGCGACGAGATCAAGCGCCTGCAGGCGACCGAACTCGCCATCGCCGACGACCCGCTGGCGCGCCAGAGCGATGTCGAAGCCTCGGCCGGCAAGTACAAGGGCGAGCGCAGCTACGGCGCCAGCGCCAACCTGCCGCACGCCGCGCGCGCCGCAAGCCGACCGACGCCGATATGGGCCCGCATAATTTCGGCGGCGGCGAAGGCAAGCCGGTGGCGCGGGCGCGGCCGAAAAAGCCGACGCTGGACGAAATGGGCCCGCGCACCGAACAGCGGCCGAAGGGAGCTGGGGAGCGGTGGGGGCGGCGGGGGTAGGCTTCTCTGCCACGTCATACTCGACAGCCGGAACAGGCTCCCCTTCTCCCCTGGCGGGAGAAGGTGGCAGCGCGCAGCGCTGACGGATGAGGGGCGGGCCGGCGGGTAGGCTTCTCTCTGCCACGTTGTACTGGACAGCCGGAACGGGCTCCCCTTCTCCCCTGGCGGGAGAAGGTGGCAGCGCGCAGCGCTGACGGATGAGGGGGATCCGTGAGCTTTCCGCTGCACACCGGGGCTGGCCGGCTAGCTCACGGCAAACCCCTCATCCGACCCTTCGGGCCACCTTCTCCCGCAAGGGGAGAAGGGAAGAGGGGTCGCACGCAACAAAAAACCCGGCCTTTCGGCCGGGCTCTTCAAATCCCGCTCAGTAGCGGTAGTAGGCCCGGTCGCGGTCGCGGCGGCCGTAGGCGCGGGCGTGGGGCGGCGGGCCGTAGCCTCGGCCGCGGCCGTAACCGTAGCCGCGGCCATAGCCGCCGCCGCTGTAACGCTGCATTTCCTGGTTGCGGCGGACTTCCCACAGGCGGTGCTCGCGGGTGTGGCGGGTGAAGCTGGCCTCGACCTGGTCCAGGGCAGCGGCGCCGCTATAGGTCTCGCTGGCGGCCGCAGGCATTGTCGCGGCTCCCAGCGCCAAGGCGGCGGCAATCCATAATCCTCGCATGACGATCTCCCTGTCGTTGCTTTCGATGGGCCAGAGTGGCCGGTACGGTCAGAACGTGGGATGAACCGAAAGGTTCGGTCCGGTTCAGATAAGCAGGCTATGGATTATCGGACAGAGAATATTCTTTCGTTTGCACCCGGCTCGCAGGATCGGTACGGTAATTTCGTTCTCTCTCCTGCGCTGACACCGGAATCTCACATGGATGCCATCGACCGCAAGATCCTCAGCCACTTGCAGCAGGATTCGGATGTCTCGATTGCGGAACTGGCCGAGCGGGTCGGCTTGTCGCAGACCCCGTGCTGGAAGCGGATCCAGAAGCTGGAGCAGAGCGGCGTGATCGTGAAGCGCGTGGCGCTGGTCTCGCCCGAGGCGCTGGGGCTTGGGCTCACCGTCTTCGTGCAGATCGAGACCTCCGACCATTCCGGCCCGTGGCTGGCGCAGTTCGCCACCCAGGTCTCGGCGATGCCGGAGGTGATGGAGCTTTACCGCATGGCCGGCGATGTCGACTACATGCTGCGCGTCGTTGTCGCGGACATGCAGGCCTATGACCGCTTCTACAAAACCCTGATCGAGACGATCCCGCTGAAGAACGTCACCTCCCGCTTCGCGATGGAGCGGGTGAAATCGACCACGGCCTATCGGGTACCGGAGCTGGTGAAGTAGCCAAATGAGGTTGTGAGGGCCGGCGCGAAGGGTGAGAGCTGTGGGTTGGAGTGCCGCGGGAACCATGTAGCCCTCATCCTGAGGAGGCCCTTTAGGGCCGTCTCGAAGGATGATCCAGCTCGCGCAGGAGCCTCCTGAATCATCCTTCGAGACGCCGCTTCGCGGCTCCTCAGGATGAGGGCTGTGGGTAAGGCAAGGGTTAGAACCTCAGGAGCGCCCGCCATCGACCGACAGCACCTGGCCGGTGATCCAGCCGGCCTGTTCGCTGAGGAAGAACAGGGTCGCGGCTGCGATATCGTCGGGGGTGCCGAGCCGGCGGGTGTGAATGCCCTGGATCAGCTTGGCCTGGCCCTCGGCGCCATAGCTCTCCCATTGCCTCTCGGTGGCCGGGTTGGAGCGGACGAAGCCCGGCGCGACCGAATTCACGGTGATGCCTTGCGGGCCGAATTCCCAGGCGAGCTGGCGGGTCAGCCCGACCAGCGCGTGCTTGGCGCTGGCATAGGCCTGGATGCCGGTGAGGCTCGGGCGCAGGCCCGCGCCCGACGAGATGGTGACGATGCGGCCATAGCCGTCTGCGTCGCATCACCGGCGCGGCGGCCTGGGCCAGGAAGAAGGCGGCGTCGACATTGGCGGCGAAGATCACGCGCCATTCCTGCTCGGTCACCTGCTCGATCGGCCGGCCGACCTGGCCGCGCACGCCGCCGGCCGCATGGACCAGCAGGTCGAGCCCGCCGCCCTGTCGCGACGATCTTCGCGACCAGCGCCTGCGCCGCCTCGGGCGAGCCGAGATCGACGGTGTGCGGCGGTGGCGCCGATCGCCTCGGCCGTGGCGGCGAGGCCTGCAGCGTCGATATCGGCGAGGTGAACCGCGCGCGCCGGATTCGACGAGGGCAGCGGCGATGGCGCGGCCGATGCCCTGGGCCGCGCCGGTGACGAGGGCTACGCGGCCGTCAAAGCGGATTTGCATTGGTCGATCAGCACTTCCAGGGTTTCGAAAGCGAGCGGGCGCTTGCCATCCTCGATCTCGTGGATCAGCCGGACCAGCGTCTCGAGCGTCGGCGTCGGCGACGCCGGCCTCGCGCCCCAGCGTCGCGATGATGCCGATCTGGGGATCGACCTCGGTCGTGCGCTTGCGCACCGCGAGATCGCGCCAGATGCCGGAATGGGTCTTGGCGGTTTTCGAGGTGTAGTCGGCCAGCCAGGCGATGGTGGCGACCTGCGGCCCCTCCGGCGCGCCGGGCGCAAAGACGGTCGGGTCGAACTCGCCGAAGCCGAGCGTGCTTGACGCCGCGCGCCGCCGCGACGGCACCGACCTCGCGCCCCAGCGCGAGCCAGACCGGAAGTCGGCGCGGGATCGGCAAAGTTGGCCGACATCGATTCGTCCGTCAGCGCCGTGCCGAACAGCATCGCGCCATAGGCGAGCTTGCCCCAGAGATAGCCCCAGATATTGTCGGTGAGGATGGCATCGGCTCGAACAGCGTCAGCAGCTCGTGCATGTCGCGCACCCGCTGCGTCTCCGTGCCGTCGATCTCGCCGACGACCACGGCGCCGCGATTGCCGTAGAGGATCTCGCCCGGGCCGTGCCAGTCCGCGCCGAAATTGACGAAGCAGCCCATGGTGCGGGGTTCGCCGACGACGCGGGCGATGGCGATTTCGTTGAGGCCGTTCTGGGCCGAGAGCACATAGCCGTCGGCGGCCAGATGCGGCGCGAGCGCCGTCAGCGCAGCCTCCGTCGCCCCAGCCTTCACTGCCAGCACGATGCGGTGATAGCGCGCCGGTCAGCTCGGCTGGCGTCACGGCCGGGACGATCTGGGTGAAGTCCTCGATCGGGCCGGAGATCTGCAGGCCGGTCGTGCGGCAGGCCTCGACGTGCGCCGGCTCGATATCGACCAGCAGCACGGGAATGCCGGCGCGCGCCCAATAGGCGCCGAGCGTGCCGCCGATCGCGCCGGCGCCCCAGATCAGAATCGGTTCAGCGCTCATCAGGCCTGCCCCGCATGCTCGACCTCGCCATGCGTCGCGACGTGGACCTGCCCGTCCGGCGTGACCCAGCCGCGATACATGCCGTCGGTATTGTAGGGCGCGATGATGCCGCCATCGGGGCCGATGGCGACGAGGCCGGCGCCGATGCCATGGGCGGTGAGTTCCGCCAGCGCTGCGGCCGTCGCGTCCTTCAGGCTCATGCCCTTATAGGCGATCAGCGACGCGATCTCGTGGCCGACGCAATAGCGGATGAAGAACTCGCCCTTGCCGGTGCCGGAGACGGCGCAGCGCCGTCGCGGGCATAGGTGCCGGCGCCGATGATCGGGGAATCGCCGACGCGCCCGACTGGCTTGTTGGTGTAGCCGCCGGTGGAGGTGGCGGCGGCGAGATGGCCGTTGGCATCGCAGGCGACGGCGCCGACCGTGCCGTGCTTTTCGGCTTCGCTGGCGTCGGAGGCGGTGCCGACCAGCTCGCGGATCTTCATCGAAGACAGGTTCTTGCGGCGTCGCTCGGTCGAGAAAAAGCCGTTCTCGACGCTCTCGATGGCCTTCTTCGGCCGCGAAACGGTCGCCGGCATCGCCGATCAGCATCAGCGGATCGCCGCGCCGCAGCAGGCTCAGCGCTGCGCTGACCGGATGGCGTGTGCGGCGCAGGCCAGCGCAGCGCGCCGGCCGCAAGCGTCTCGCCATCCATGATCGAGGCATCGAGCTCATGCTCGCCATCGGCGTTGAAGGCGGCGCCATGGCCGGCGTTGAAATGCGGCGAATCCTCCATCACCCGCACGGCCGCCTCGACCGCTTCGAGGGCGGGGCCGCCCTTGCTCAGGATCGCCCAGCCGGCGCGCAAGGCACTGGCCAGATCGGCACGGGCCGCGGCCCATTCGGCCTCGGTGAGTTCGGCTTTAGGCAAAGTGCCGCAGCCGCCATGGATGGCGAGAGCGAGGGGCATTGGGGGGCTCCGAGATGGGCAGTAGGCAGTGGGCAGGGGGCGAATGGTGAATGGCGAGTGGCGAAGGGGCGGAGGGTGGCGCGGCTTGAACGCGCCAGCCGGTATGCGCTCCTCACCCTCCGCTTGGCTTCTTCGCCTAAGCAGGCGGCGCAGGGGAAGCGCGAGTGGCAACGCTGAGCAGCCTATTCGCCACTCACCATTCGCCACTCGCCCCCATCCCCTCACTTCTTCGCGGGCTTGATGTCCATCGCCAGCGTGTCCTCGTCGACGCGCGGGCGAGATCGTGACCTTGTCCTTCTGCATCGCCCAGGCGGAGCCGACGGCGACGATCGGCATGCGCGGGCGGTCGGCTCGCGACGATGGCGTTGGCCTGCGACAGGAAGTCGTTGCGCTTGGCCTCGTCCAGCTCGACGGCGGCGTCCTCGATCAGCTTGTCGAGCTTCTCGTTCTTGTAGCCGAGCACGTTGAAGGCGCCGAGCTTCTTGGCCGGGTCGTTGGAGTGGACGAGCGAGGAGAGCGTGTAGTTGCGCCTCGCCCGTCAGCGTGCCCCAGCCGGACATCGCCAGCGAGAATTCGCCGCGCGTGCGCGCCGGGAAGAAGACCGCGCCCGGCTGGGCGTTGGCGTGTCACGTCGATGCCGATGCGCGGCCAGCATCTGCGCGATCGAGGTGCCGACCTGCGCGGTCGCCCGGCAGGCGGTCGTTGGTGAAGGAGAAGGTGACCTTGAAGCCGTTGGGATAGCCGGCCTCCGCCATCAGCTTCTTGGCCTTGGCGAGATCGGGCTTCAGCGCCGGCAGCGCCTTGTTGAAGCCGAAGATGTTGGCGGTGACGAGCTGGTTCACCGGCTTGCCGAGGCCTTCCATCGCGATCTCGGCCAGCGCCGGGCGGTCGATGGCGAGGTCGATCGCCTCGCGCACCTTCGGGTCCTGGAGCGGGTTCTTGGCCAGCGGCGAGCCGTCCTTGGCGGTGACCTGCGGGGACTTCTCGCGCATGTCGAGCTCCATGTTGAAGACGTAGACGGTGTCGATCGTCGCGACGCGCGAGCTTCGGCGTCGCGCTTCAGCGTCGGCGACGTCGGAGGCCGGGGCGCGGACGATGATGTCGACCTGGCCGGCCTTCAGCTGCGCGACGCGCGCGGCGTCGTTCGGGCATCTCCTTGCGGACGACGCGCGCCCAGGGCTCCTTGCCCGCCCCAGTAGCCGTCGAAGCGCTCGAGCACGAGCTGGTCCTTCGGCGTCCAGGACACGAACTTGTAGGGGCCGGTGCCGATCGCGGCCTTGCCGGAGTTGAAGGCCTCGTTGGCGGTGTCCTTGGTCAGGCCGGCGGCGGCCTTGTGCGGAGACGATGAACAGGCGGATGAAGTCGTTGGGCAGGTTCGGCGCCGGCCCGTCGGTGACGATGTGGACGGTCAGCGGATCGATGATCTTCACCTCCTTGACCCGGCGCACATAGATCGTGGTCGGGTTCGGGCCGGAGACGACCGGGATGCGCTCGATCGAGAACTTCACGTCCTCGGCGGTGAAGTCGGAGCCGTCGTGGAATTTGACGCCCGGGCGCAGCTTGAACTCCCAGCCGTGGGCTCGATCGCCTTCCAGCTCGTCGCCAGGCGCGGCTCGAGCTGCGAGCTTGTCGCCCGACCAGATCGAGCGTGTCGAACACGTGCTTCAGCGCCTCGGCATGGGTGCCGGTCGCGGTGAAATGCGGGTCGATCGAATCCGGGCCGGCGCGCACGCCGATGGTCAGGGTCTGGGCCAAGCGGCCCCCGACACGGTCACGGCAAGCACTGCTGCCAGGGCAGCGAGGCGGCGTGTGACGCAACAGGCTCTTGTGCAAGACGCTCATGGTGAAGTCCCCTCTTCTTGTTGGAAATCTTGGTCGAGATCGGCGGGCCAGGTGGACGAGGCGATGACGAGCTTGTCCATCAGCTCGCAAAGCTGCCTCTGCTCGGCCTCGCTCAGCGGTGAAAGCATGGTCGCCTGGCGCTGCAACATCAGCGGCATCGTCTCTTCGAAAATGGCCCGCCCGGCCGTGGTCAGGCGCAGCACGTAGCTGCGCAGATCGTCGCGGTCGGTCTCGCGCTTCAGCAGCCGCCTCTGCAGCAGCTTCTGGATGGCGCGACTCAGCGTGTTCTTGGGCAGGCCGGAGGAGGAGACGATGTTCTTGGCCGCGACGCCGTCCTTCAGGCCGACGGCATAGAGCGCGACGAACTCCGGCCGCACCAGCCCATAGCGGGTCTCGATCCAGCGATAGACCGGATCGTTGAAACGAAAGGCGATGAAATTCAGCCTGAAGGAGAGCCAGCAGGGATTGTCCCACAGCTTGGTCAGGGTCAGGGGATCGAGGTCGCGAAGTGCCGCCTCGCCGCTCATGATCGAGACGTGAAAGGGCGGTTGGAGCGCGGCGCATGATCTGGCCTCCTTTTAGTTCCAAATGGAACTTGACGCTGTGGAGCGCGAGAATGTCAAGGATGGCCGATCGCCAGAACTTAGCAAGGACCGGGCCGTGCGTATCGCGCAGATGAACTGGATGCAGGTCGAAGAGCAGGTCCGCCGCGACGATCGCTGCGTGCTGCCGCTCGGCTGCGTCGAGCAGCATGCCTATCTCAGCCTCGCGCACCGACGCGATCCTGGCCGAACGCGTGGCGATCGGAAGCTGCCGAACCGCTGGGCATCCCGGTCTATCCCGTGCTGCGCCTATGGCATGACGCCGGGATTTCGCCGACTTTCCCGGCACGGTCTCGCTGCGGATGAGCACCTATGTCGCGCTGATCGAGGATCTGCTCGAAGGCTGCTACCGCTCGGGTTTCCGGCGGATCGTTCTGGTCAACGGCCATGGCGGCAACGCGCCGGTCATGACGCTGGCGACGGAATGGCTGGACGCGCCGGCCCGATGCCAGCGTGAAGATGCACAACTGGTGGGCAGGCGCCGCAGCTTTCAGGCAGGCAGTGCAAGGCAGATCGATCCGGCCGCCTCGCACGCCTCCTGGATGGAGAACTTTCCCGTGGACGCGGCTTGACGGGCGTCGGCATGCCCGACGCCTCCAAGCCGCCGTTCAACCCGGCGCTCTACCAGGCCGCGAACCCGGCGAAGAAGCGCGAGATCCTCGGCGACGGCAATTTCCGCGGCCTCTACCAGCGCCCCGACAGTGACATGCTGGCGCTGTGGGATGTCGGCGTGGACGAGACCCGCGCCGTGATGGCGGAGGACTGGCCTTGACGGCCCGCGCCGTGCGGGGCGACGCGGCATGCTCGGCTTCGTCATCCAGCGCCTGCTGCAGGCGCTGCGTCGTCATGCTGGCCATGTCGGCGCTGGTCTTCGTCGGCGTCTACGCGATCGGCAACCCGATCGACGTGCTGATCTCGCCCGACGCGACGCAGCACATCCGCGCTCGACACGATCGCCCGCTACGGGCTCGACCAGCCGCTCTGGCGAGCAATACTTCGACCTTCCTCGGCCGCGTCGCTGCACGGCGATTTCGGCCGCTCCTTCGTCTTCGGCATGCCGGTGCTGGAGCTGATCCTGTCGCGGCCTGCCGGCGACGCTGGAGCTGACGCTCGCGGCCGTGCTCGGCGCGACGCTGCATCGGCGTGCCGCTCGGCATGTATGCCGGCTACCGGCCCGACGAGCCTGCTCGCCAAGACCATCATGGCGCGTCTCGATCCTCGGCTTCTCGGTGCCGACCTTCTGGATCGGCCTGGTCCTGATCCTCATCTTCGCGGTCGAGCTCGGCTGGCTGCCGGCCGGCGGGCGCGGCGACACGGTCGCGGTCGTTCGGCGTCGAGTGGAGCTTCCTGACGCTGCAACGGGCTGCAGCACCTGCTCCTGCCGGCGCTGAACCTCGTCGCTGTTCAAGCTCGCGCTGATGATCCGCCTCGCGCGGGCCGGCACGCGCGAGGTCATGCTGACCGACACGGTGAAGTTCGCCCGCGCCGCCGGCCTGTCCGAATGGACGATCCTGCGCCGGCACGTGCTGCGGCTGATCTCGATCCCGATCGTCACGGTGTTCGGGCTGGAATTCGGCTCCACGCTCGCCTTCGCGGTCGTCACCGAGACGATCTTCTCCTGGCCCGGCGTCGGCAAGCTGATCATCGATTCCATCACCGTCGCTCGACCGGCCCGTGATGGTCGCCTACCTGTGCTGGTCGCGCTCGCTCTTCATCATCATCAACCTCGCGGTCGACCTCGCCTATGCGGCGCTCGATCCGCGCCTGCGGCCAGGGGCGCGCGCATGACGCGTGAGCGCGATACGCCGCTCGGCCCGCTTCTGGGCCGAGTTCCGCGAGAGCCGCGATCGCGCGTGGCGGCGCTCGCGGTCGTGCGTCGATCATCGTGCTGCTGGCGCTGCTCGGCGCCGCTGGATCGCGCCGCAGAACCCCTACGACCTCGCCAACCTGGCGCTGACGGATGCGCGGCGCCCGCCGGGCTTCGTCGGCTCGGAGCGGCTTCACCCATTGGCTCGGCACCGACGCGCAGGGGCGCGACCTGCTCTCGGCCATCCTCTACGGCCTGCGCATCTCGCTCGCAGATGGGGCTGATGGCCGGCGCCGTCGCCTTCGCGCTCGGCGCGACGCTCGGGCTGCGGCGCGGCCTATCGTCGGCGGGCGCGTCGAGGCGCTCATCATGCGCATCGTCGACCTGCAGCTCTCCTTCCCGGCGATCCTGCTGGCGCTGGTGCTCTCGGCGCTGCTCGGCCAGGGCAAGGCGCAGCTCATCACCGCGCTGGTGGCGGCGCAATACGCCTATTTCGCCCGCACCGCCCATGGCGCGGCCGCGCGCCGAGCGCGGCAAGGACTATGTCGAGGCGGCGCTCTCGACGCCGCTGCCGGCCCGGCGCGTGGTGTTCCGCCACATCCTGCCGAACTGCCTGCCGCCGCTGATCGTGGTCGCGACCGTGCAGGTCGCCAACGCCATCGCGCTCGAGGCGACGCTGTCCTTCCTCGGCCTCGGCCTGCCGGTGACGGAGCCGTCGCTCGGCATGCTGATCGCCAACGGCTTCCAGTACATGATGTCGGGCCGCTACTGGATCTCGATCTATCCCGGCATCGCGCTGATCGTGCTGATCGTCGCGATCAACCTCGTCGGCGACCAGATCCGCGACCAGCTCAACCCGAGGCTGCAGCGATGAGCGAGCCGCGTCCTCGCCGTCGCGCGATCTCGCGACCGCATTTCTTCACCCGCGCCGGCGTGGTGAAGGCCGTCGACGGCGTGTCGTTCGCGCTGGAGCGCGGCGAGGTCCTGGGGCTCGTCGGCGAATCCGGCTCGGGCAAGAGCGTCACCGGCTTCTCGCTCCTCGGCCTGATCGATCCGCCGGGCCGCATCGTCGGCGGGCTCGGTGCGGCTCGACGGGCAGGAGCTGGTCGGGCTGCCGCCGCGCGCAGCTGCGCGCGCTGCGCGGGCGGCGCGATCGCGATGGTCTTCCAGGACCCGATGACGACGCTGAACCCGGTGCTCACCATCGGCGACGCAGATGCGGCTGGCGCTGGAGGCGCATGAGCGCGTCGCGCGAGCGCAGCCGCGCGAGCGCGCGCGTCGGCGGCGCTGACCCGGGTCGGCATTCCCGATGCCGGCGCGCCGGCTCGACGCCTATCCGCACCAGTTCTCCGGCGGCATGCGCCAGCGCGTCGCGATCGCCATCGCGCTGCTGCACCGGCCCGGCGTGATCATCGCCGACGAGCCGACCACCGCGCTCGACGTCTCGATCCAGGCGCAGATCCTGGCCGAGATGCGCGAGCTGGTGCGCCGAGACCGGCACGGCGCTGATCTGGATCAGCCACGACCTCGCGACCGTCTCCTCGCTCGCGGACCGCATCGCTGTGATGTATGCGGGCCGGATCGTCGAGGACGGGCCGACGGCGCGACGTGCTGCGCGATCCGCGCCATCCCTACACGCGCGGGCCTCCTCGACTCGCTGCCCGTCGCGGGCCGAGCCGGGCGAGGACGCTGCGTGCAGATCCCCGGCGCCACGCCGTCGCTGCTGCGCCTGCCGCCCGGCTGCGCCTTCGCGCCGCGCTGCCCGCGCGCCGACGCAGCTCTGCCGCGTCGATGCCGCGATCTGGCGAGCGAGGGCTGCGCCGGCTACGCTGCCATCACCCGCTCGGATCGGCGGCCGCGGCATGAGCCGACGCCTTCCTCACCGTCGACGGCGTCTCGCAAGCGCTTTGCGCCCGCGCTCTCGCTCGGCGACCGGATCGCCGGCGCGCTCGGCGCAGCGATCGAGGCCGCGCGCCGTGCAGCGCCGTCGACGGCGTCTCGCTCGCGATCGCGCACGGGCGAGGCGCTCGGGCTCGTCGGCGAATCCGGCTGCGGCAAGTCGACGCTCGGCCGCATCGTCGCCGGCATCCTGCCGCCGAGCGAGGGCACGGCGCGCGTTCGCGCGGCGAGCCGGTGATGTCGGCGGGCGCGCGGCCGCGCAAGACCACGACGCGGGTCCAGACGGTGTTCCAGGACCCGTTCGCCTCGCTCGATCCGCGCATGCGCATCGGCGAGACGATCGCCGAAGGCCCGCTCGCGCATGGGCTGATCGACGCGGGCGCAGGCGCGCGGCTATGTCGCGCGCGCTGGCTGGCGACCGGTCGGGCTCGATCCGGACTTCGCCGAGCGCTTTCCGCACCAGTTCTCCGGCGGCCAGCGCCAGCGCGTCGCGATCGCGCGGGCGCTCGCGATGCAGCCGGACGTGCTCGTCTGCGACGAGCCGGTCGCCTCGCTCGACGTCTCGATCCAGGCGCAGATCATCAACCTGTTCCTCGAAGCTGCGGCGCGAGCTCGACCTCGACGATGCTGTTCATCTCGCCACGATCTCGGCGTCGTGCGCCATCTCTGCGACCGGGTGGCGATCATGTATCTCGGCCGCATCGTCGAGATCGGCGCGACGCAGGCGGTCTATGCGGCGCCCGCAGCACCCCTACACGCAGGCGCTGCTCGATGCGGTGCCGAAGCTCGATGCTCGACGACGACGCGACCACGTGCTTCAAGCCGATCGCGGGCGAGCTCCCCTCGCCGCTGGCGCCGCCGCCGGGCTGCCATTTCCATCTGCGCTGCCCGCTGGTCCAGCCGATCTGCCGCCAGGAGCGGCCGCCCTTGCGGCAGGTTCTGCCGGGGCGCGAGAGCGCCTGCCATTTCGCCCCCTTCCCGCAGGGCCCGATCCTGCCGGATGCCTGACCTCAGGAGCTTGCGATGACCGATCCCGTGCCGAACCCTGGCAGTGGCCCGAAGAGACTTGGCGCGCCAAGGTCGATCTCGTCCGCGCCGGCCGCAATCTCAAGCCCGAGGCCTGGCCCGGCGGCGCACGCTGCGCCGTGGCGCTGTCCTTCGATGTCGACCACGAGACCAATGAATTGCGCGACGGCGGCAAATCGGTCGGCCGCCTGTCCTGGGGCCAATATGGCAACCGGGTCGGCATGCCGCGCATCCTCGAGCTGATGAAGCGCGAGGAGATCCGCGCCAGCTTCTTCGTGCCGGCGGTGACGGCCCTGCTCTATCCTGACGAGCAGCGCCGGGTGATCGCGGAAGGCCATGAGATCGGCCTGCATGGCTGGATCCATGAAGTCAACACGCAGGTGCCGCCCGCCAATGAGCGCGAGCTGCATCTGCGCGCGGCCGACACGCTGGAGCAGGTCACCGGCGTCCGTCCCGTCGGCATGCGCACGCCGTCCTGGGACTTTTCCGAGGTCACGCTGGCGATCGAGCGCGAGCTTGGCCTGCTCTACGATTCCTCGCTGTTTGCCGATGACGATCCTTATGAGCTGATCGACAAGGGCGAGCCGACCGGCATCGTCGAGCTGCCGGTGGAATGGATCCGCGACGACGCGGTCTATTTCAACATGAACCGCTTCCAGGCGCTGCGGCCCTATACGGCGCCCGAGACGGTGTTCGACATTTTCCGGCGCGAATTCGACGGCGCCTATGAGGCGGGCGGGCTTTTCCTGCTGACGATGCACCCGCATGTCATCACCTACCGCTCGCGCTTCTGGATCCTCGAAAAGCTGATCCGCCACGCGAAGTCGAAGGGCGATGTCTGGTTCGCGACGCATGCGGAGATCGCTGCCTATGTGAAGGAGCAGGCGGGGATCTGAGCCCCGGCGCTGCCCTTACGGCACGGAACACCGCCCGGATTCGGCCGTTTTCGGTTCACCACGCATTCAGCGCCAGAGCGCGCTGATCGCGCTTTGAGTGAAACAGCAACGGAAACGACCATGCGCACCAAGACCTGGCTCCTACTGGGAACCGTCCTGCCTGGCCTCTTGCTGAGCCAGGCCGGCTTTGCCGTCTCCGCCGGCGAGGCGCTGCGTCTCGCCCAGTCCGATGAACGCCCCGATCGCCCGCAGCGCCCGCGTGGCGGTGGTGCTGGTGGCGATGAGCGGCCCGAGCGTGGCCCTGGCGCCCAGCGCGGACCTGGTGCCGAGCGTGGACCTGGCGCCGAGCGCGGACCTGGCGCCGAGGCGCCGCGCGGCCCGCGTCCGCCCCAGGCCGATCCGGCGCCAGCGGCACCCCCTGCGGCGGAGCGTCCCGGCCCGCGCGAGGCTCCCGGTGGCGATGCGCCGCGCCGGCCCGAGCGCCCGCGTGCCGACGAGCCCGGCGCAAGGCCAAGCCCGCCGCAGCGCCCGACGCCGCCCAGCGCCGAGCCGGCCGCCCCCCGCGCCGCCCCTGACGCCCCGCCACCGCCGCGCTCTGCGCCCGAGCGGTCCGAACGCCCGGCGGCAAAGCCCGATTCCGAGCCAACTCCGCGCAGCGCACCGCCCGCCCGGCCGCAGCCGCCGGCCAGCCCTGCCGCGCCGAGCGCCCCTGCGCCTGCGCCGCGCGCCGCACCAACTCCGCCGGCCGCACCCTCGACGCAGCAAGCCCCTTCGAGCCCGGCGCCCGCAACGCGCTCGGCGCCCTCCGCTGCTCCGGCGCCAACAGCACCAGCACCAGCACCAACGCCTGCGCCGACCACGCGGACCGCTCCGTCCCTGACCGCGCCGACGCCGACTGCGCCGGCTCCGGCCAGCCCTGCCCCGACGAGCCCTGCGCCGACGAGCCCAGCGCCGAGCACACAAAGCGCTCCGGCGCCGACGGCCCCGGCTCCGACGCTTGCGCCTGCGCCTTCTGCACCGACGCAGACCGCACCGGCTCCCACCGCTCCGGCTCCGACGGCGCCGAGCCCCGACCGCCGCAGCCGGCGTGACGGGCTGTCGCCCGGTGGCGCTGCGGCTGTCGGCTTCGGTGCCGGCGTCGTCGGCGGCATCCTGGCGACGCAAGGCGCCAAGAGCTTCGAGGATGTGCGCAGCCGCCGCGAGGAACGGCGCGAAGGCGATGTCACCATCATCCGCGAGCCGGGACGCACCATCATCCGCGACGATGACCGCACCATCATCCGGCGCGACGAGACGCAGCGTTTCCGCGATCTCGGGCTGGATGGCGAGACGCAGCGCAGTAACGGCGAGATCCGCACGGTGTTCGAGCGGCCCGATGGCACGCGCATCGTCACCGTCACGGATGAGGATGGCCGGCTGATCCGCCGTGTCCGCCAGACCCGTGAAGGCCGCGAGGTGATCATCATCGACAACACCCGCCGCGACCGGCCCAATCGCCGCTTCTCGGAAGAGGTGGTGGAGCTCGAGCGTCCGGCCCTGCGCATCCCGCGCGAGCGCTACATCGTCGATGCCGAAAGTGCCGATGAGGAGCTGATCTACGAGACCATCGTGGCGCCGCCCATCGAGCCGCTGCCGCGCCGCTATACTCTGGACGAGGTGCGTTACTCGCCGGATCTGCGGGCACGGATGCGCAGCGTCGATGTCGATTCGATCACCTTCGAGACAGGCTCCTGGCAGGTCGAGAGGGGGCAGGCGCAGCGGCTCTCGGTGATTGCCAGTGCGATCCGGCAGGCGCTGCAGAAGCAGCCGAACGAGGTGTTCCTGATTGAAGGCCATACCGATGCCGTCGGTTCGGACGTCGACAATCTCTCGCTCTCCGACCGCCGCGCCGAAAGCGTCGCCGAGATCCTGACGCGCGACTTCCAGGTGCCGCCGGAAAACCTGACGACGCAGGGCTATGGCGAGCAGTACCTGAAGGTGAACACGCAGGACGCAGCGCGCGAAAACCGCCGCGTCACCCTGCGCCGGATCACCCCGCTGCTGGCGAACGCGCAGGGCAACTGAGTCGCGCGAGCATCACCCCTGCCCGCGTCATGGTCGCCCTTGTGGCGACCATCCACGTCTGCGGTTGTCGAGGCCGGTGTTCAAGACGTGGGTGCTCGGGACAAGCCCGAGCATGACGGGGTGGGAGGGGGGTGCCAAACTCCCAACCGACCGCAATCTAACCGCGTCATGGTCGCCCCTGTGGCGACCATCCACGTCTTCCCTGGTCGAGCGCGGTGTTCAAGACGTGGGTGCTCGGGACAAGCCCGAGCATGACGGGTGGGAGGGGGGTGCCTGCGCAAGGAACCGCAACTCCCCTTCCCTTCTCCCCTCGCGGGAGAAGGTGCCCCGGAGGGGTGGATGAGGGGGGGCCGTGCGCTAACAGGCTGACACTGTGTTCAGCTGAGACCTCACGGACCCCCCTCATCCGTCAGCGCTGCGCGCTGCCAACTTCTCCCGCCAGGGGAGAAGAGGGAGCCCGTCCCCTCACTGCCAGCTCTGCGCTGCCTGCCTGCTCTGCGCTGCCTGCGGCCCGGCCCCGCCATTACCGGCATGGCGGGCTGACGTTGAGTGCGCCATGCTTTTGCGACATGAGGAACGCGGCAGCGGTGGCGCCGGCCCTTGGCCCGATGCGGCAAACGCATGGGTTGAGCGGCACAGACCGAACAGGGGGAACGGCAGTGATTTATGAAGAGCGGGATTACCGCATCAAGGCCGGCAAGCTGGCCGAGTTCGTCGCCATCTATGGCGAACATGGCCTGCCGCTGCAGAAGGAGCATCTCGGCAGCTTCATCGCCTATTTCACCACCGAAATCGGCGAGCTGAACCATGTCGTGGCGCTCTGGGGCTATGACAGCCTCGATGCGCGGGCAAGCAAGCGCAAGGCGATGATGGCCGATCCGCGCTGGCAGGATTACCTCAAGCGCGTCGATGGGCTGATCGACATCCAGACCACCCGCATCCTCAACCCCGTCGCCTACTCGCCGCTGCAATGAACGCCGCCTCTCCTTCCGTTCCGGTGAAAACCTTCTCCGCCCGCACCCCCGACGGCGCTGTGCTGCAGGCCAGCGTCCAGGGCGAAGGCCCGGCCCTGCTGCTCGTCAGCGGCCTCGGCGGGACCGCCAAATTCTGGGATGCCAGTGCCACGACACTGGCCCGCTCCTGCCGCGTCATCCGCTTCGACCAGCGCGGCATCGGCGCCAGCACGCGCGGCACCGCGCCCTGCACCATCGACCAGCTGGCGCGCGATTGCCTGAGCGTGCTCGATGCGGCCGGGCTGGAAAAGGCGGCGCTGCTCGGCCACTCCACCGGCGGCTGCATCGGCCAGGCGCTGGCGCGGATCGCGCCGCAGCGGCTCAACGGGCTGATCCTCAGCGCCACCTGGCTGAAGCCGAGCCATTATATGGGCGGGCTGTTTACCTCGCGCCGGGCCGTGCTGCTGCAAAACCCGCAGGCCTATGCCGCCCTGTCGGCGCTGACCGCCTATCCGCCGGCCTGGATCGAGGCGAACTGGGCGACCTTCGAGGCCGCCGTCGCGGCCGCGCCGATGAGCGAGGAGGCCCGCAAGGTCGTGGCCGAGCGCATCGACGCGCTGCTCTCCTTCGATGGCTCCGGCAGCGTCGCGGCGCTGACCATGCCGGTGCTGGTGCTGGGTGCGCGCGACGACATGATCGTGCCCTGCTTCCTGCAGGAAGAGCTGGCTGCGGCGCTGCCCGGCGCCCGCAAGACGATGTTCGACAGCGGCGGACATTTCTTCCCGATCTCGCGGCCCGACACCTTCACCGCCCATGTCGCGGAATGGGCTGGCGCGCTTTGATGCGGCAGCGGCGGATTGCCCTGATCGGCTATGGTGCGATTGCCGCCGAGCTCGGGGAGGCCCTGCTGGCGGCGGGCCATCAGGTCCATGTCCTGCTGAAGCCGGGCTCAGCCTCGCGCAGCCGCGTGCGGAACGGGATCGGCCTGGTCTCGGATGTGGCCGAGCTTGCCGCTTTGCGTCCTGAGCTGGTGATCGAGGCGGCGGGGCATGAGGCGGTGCGGCAGGTGGTGCCGGCTTGTCTCGAAGCTCGGGCTTGCGGTGCTGATCTCCTCGATCGGCGCGCTGCACGATTCCGCGCTCTATGACCGGCTGGTGGCGACGGCGCTCGCGCATGAGGGACGGCTGCTGCTGCCATCAGGCGCGCTGGGCGCGCTGGACTATGTCCGGGCCGTGCGGAAGGCCCGATCGCTCTCGCTGCGCTATCAATCGCGCAAGCCGCCGGCGGCCTGGGCGAAGGAACTGGCGGCGCTGGGCCATGATGCGGCGACGCTGGCTGCGCCCGTGACGCTGTTTGCCGGCAATGCGCGCGAAGCGGCGGCGCTCTATCCGCAAAATCTCAATGTCGCCGCGGCGCTGGCTTTGGCCGGACAGGGTTTCGAGGCCACGGGTGTCGAGGTGATCTGCGACCCCGAAGCCGGCGGCAATACCCATGTCGTGCTGGCCGACAGCGAATTCGGCTCGCTGCGGCTCAGCATCGTCAACAAGCCCTCGCCTGATAATCCAAAGACATCCTGGATCGTCGGTCGCTCGCTGATGGCCGCTGTCGAGCAATATTTCTCGCCCGTGATGATGCTGTAGATAGTCGCCGCTGAAATCTTTCCGATGGAGCCGCCATGCCTCTCGACCCTGCTTTGCGCGACAAGATCCTCGCCTCCGTCGATGCCGGCTTCGAAGAGCAGATCGCCTTCACCCAGGAGCTGATCCGGTTCGGCTCGCTGCGGGGCCAGGAGCATGCCTGCCAGGATTTCGTGTTCAGGGCGCTGAAGCAGCGCGGCTTCACCATGGACCGCTTCGCCATGGACCCGGCTGCGATCAAGGCCCATCCGGGCGGTGCGCCGGTCACGGATGAGCATTCCGACGCGCCGATCGTCGTCGGCATCCACCACCCGCGCGAAGAGACCGGCCGGTCGCTGATCCTGCAATCGCATGTCGATGTCGTGCCTGAAGGTCCCCACGAGCAGTGGACGCACCGGCCGTTCGACCCGGTGATCGAGGGCGACTGGCTCTATGGCCGCGGCGGCGCCGATATGAAGGCTGGCCATGCCGCGATGTTCGGCTGCCTCGACGCGCTGCGCCGCATCGGCCTGCAGCCGGCCGCGACCGTCTATGTGCAGTCGGTGGTGGAAGAGGAATCGACCGGCAATGGCGCGCTGATGACGCATCTGCGCGGCTATCGCGCCGATGCGGTGCTGATCCCCGAGCCGGAGCAGGAGATGCTGGCGCGGGCCAATTGCGGGGTGATGTGGTTCCAGGTGATGGTGCGCGGCGTGCCCGTGCATGTCAGGGAGATGGGCGCCGGCGCCAATGCGATCGATGCGGCCTATCGCGTGGTCGGCGCCCTGCGCGAGCTCGAGGCCGAGCTGAACACCGAGAAGGCCGGGCGCGAGTATTTCGAGGAGCTCGAGCACCCGATCAATCTGAACATCGGCAAGATCGAGGGCGGCGACTGGGCCTCCTCGGTGCCGTGCTGGTGCCGCATCGACTGCCGCATCGCGATGTATCCGGGCATGAGCGCGCAGGAGCTGTCGCGGCGGATCGAGGATTGCGTCTCGCGCTTTTCACGCCAGGACCGGTTCCTGGCCAACAACCCGCCCCAGGTCAGCTTCAACGGCTTCTGGGCCGAGGGCTATGTGCTGCAGCCCGGCAGCGAGGCGGAGGCGGTGCTCGGGCGGGCGCATCAGGCGGCGGTCGGCTCGCCATTGCAGAGCTTCGTCACGCCCGCCTATCTCGATACCCGCGTCTATGCGCTCTACGACAAGATCCCGGCGCTCTGCTACGGGCCGATCTCGGAGAATATCCACGGCTTCGACGAGCGGGTCAGCATCGCCTCGGTCAAGCGCATCACCGGCGCCATGGCCTTGTTCGTCGCGGAATGGTGCGGCGTCGAGAGCCTGACCGGCTGATATCGTCGCCTGCAGCAGCGCTTTCACACCTGCGTCTTCACGCTGCGGCATCTTGCCGCCCGGTTCTGCTTGGCTGCGCGTCCCTGTCTCGTTAGGTTTACCCAGTCTGGCGAGCCGGATTTTACGCTCGCCGTGAGCTTTGTTTCAGGATTGGGTCAATTAATGAACGCACAGATCACCGCCCCTCGCCCAAGAAGCGTCTTGCGCGCCTTCTTTGCCAGCAGCTCTGCTGGCGGCATCGTGCTGATGGCCGTTGCTCTTGCTGCTATCATTATCGCCAATTCGCCAGCGTCCGGATTGTATTTCGGCGTTCTCAAACAATACGTTTTTGGCCTGTCGGTCCTGCACTGGATCAATGATGCGCTGATGGCGGTGTTCTTCCTGCTCGTCGGGCTGGAGATCAAGCGCGAGTTCCTGGACGGGCAGTTGTCGAGCTGGTCGCGGCGGGCCCTGCCGGGCTTTGCGGCGCTGGGCGGCATGGTCGCCCCGGCGCTGATTTTTGTGGCGCTGAACAGCGGGACGCCCGAGACCTTGCGGGGCTGGGCTATTCCCGCCGCAACCGACATCGCCTTCGCGCTCGGCGTTCTGTCGCTGCTCGGCAACCGGGTTCCGGGTTCGCTGAAGGTCTTCCTGACGGCGCTCGCGATCCTTGACGATCTCGGCGCCGTGATCATCATCGCGGTGTTTTATACCAGCGATCTCTCCGGCCAGATGCTGGGCCTCGCCTTCGCCACGCTGGCCGCCCTGATCGTGCTCAACCGGGCCGGGGTGACGCGGCTGCTGCCCTATTTGCTGCTCGGGGCGCTGCTCTGGTTCTTCGTCCTGAAGTCCGGCGTGCATGCGACGCTGGCCGGCGTCGCCCTGGCGCTCACCATTCCGCTGACCCGCTCACCGGCCGCGCCGGAGCACAGCGAATGCGCGCTGTTGAAGCTCGAGCACGCGCTGCACCCTTACGTGTCCTTCCTGATCATCCCGATCTTCGGCTTTGCCAATGCCGGCGTGTCGTTCGCCGGGGTCGGCCCGTCGGCGCTGCTGGCGCCGGTGCCGCTCGGCGTGACGCTGGGCCTGTTCATTGGCAAGCAGATCGGCGTGTTCGGCTTCGGCTGGGCCGCGATCAAGCTGGGGCTGGCGGATCTGCCGGCGCGGGCGAGCTGGCTGCAATTCTACGGGATCGCGCTGTTGTGCGGCATTGGCTTCACCATGAGCCTGTTCATCGGCATGCTCGCCTATCCGGATTCGCAAGTCCTGCAGGACCAGACCAAGATCGGCGTTCTCGCAGGGTCGCTGATTTCGGGCGTGCTCGGCTGGGTGCTGCTCCGCATCGCGAAGTCCGAGCCGGTTCGGCAGGCCTAATGACGGGAAAAAGGGCGCAAGCAGGTTAGACCCGGCTCGCCAGCCTTGCGCCGAAGGCCGCAGCCGCGGCGCGGTTTGGCAGTTGCAGCGCCCGCAGCAGCGCCGCGACATGAATCTTCACCGTGCCCTCGCCAAGGCCGAGCTGCCGGGCGATCTCCTTGTTGGAGCGCCCGCTGATCAGCTCCTGCAGCACATCGCGCTGGCGCTGGGTGAGCCGTGCCAGGGCGTCCCGGCCGGGGTCGCCCGAGCCGCCGCCCGGCAGCGTGGCTGGATCGGCAGACGCGCCATGGGCCAGAACCGGCGGCACGTAGATCTGACCGGCGATGATCATCTGCAACGCGCGCACCAGCTCGGTCGGCCCCAGGGCCTTGGGCACATAGCCATGAACGCCGGCCGCGAGGGCGCCCAGAATGTCCTGGCGCGCTGTCGAGCCGGAGACCACCGCGAGCGTGACATGCTCGGCGCATTCGCGCACCGCCGACAGGCTGGCTGCCTGCTTCATGCCCGGCATCGACAGATCGAACAGCGCCAGGGTGATATCGGGCCGCGTTCCCAGCAGATCGAGCGCATCGTCCAGCGATCCCGCTTCGAGCACGGTCTCGAATCCGAGCTGTCGCGTCAGGATGGCGGAGAGCGCAATTCGGAAGAAGGCGTCGTCGTCGGCGATCAGGGCGCAGGTTCTGGATGACATGATACTGAGCTCGCTGAAACCGTTGATGTTTGCGGGACGCGACGCGCGCGACTTCTTCTGCCTAACGGGAACGGGACGAGACGCAAGCACGACTAAATGGCCTATTACAGTTGGCTAGGACTTTTTTTCAGGAATGGCGAGTCTCCGCTGCGCCACCTCCCGAAAGGTTGTGCCCGCCTGTGGGGCTTTTTTCCGGGCTGCCGAAGCCCGGCCACTTTGCCACCGGCTTAAAGACTTGCCTGCAGAACAAGTCTTGTCTGCGAGAGAAGACTTGCCAGAGACGGGGCAATCATGCGCCTGCTTCTGGTGTGGGAAGGTTCCGGTGCGCGATTTGGCCCGGAGCTGCGGGGAGACTTCGATGACGAGGAGTGCCGGGCGCAACCAGACCGGACGATTACTGGTTCCGGTGATTCTGGTCGGCATCCTGCTGGCCAGCCTGCTGTTGATCGGCACCACGAGTTGGCTTGTCTGGCAGTCGGGCCAGCGTGCGCTGTTATCGGCAGCCTCCAGCACGCAAAACCTCGTCACCGTTATGGAACGGCACCTGCTGCGGATGATCGACCCCGTGCGGCTGGTCCTGCGCACGGCGGAGAGCCAGTTCGCGGGCGCACCCGACGATCCCGGCCGGCGCCAGATGTTCGATGCCTGGCTTGCGGCGGTGACCGGCGAATTGCCGCATCTCCATTCCGTCAGCATCGTCGATGCCGAGACTGGCGCCCTGCTTTATGGGTTCTCCCGCAGTGGCGATCCGAACCGGGCATTGCGCGGGGATAAGGGCGCGGTTCAGGAAGCCGGCCTGCCGTTTTCTGTCAGCGCAGCGGTTCGCGATGAGACCTCGGATGCCTGGATCCTGCCGCTCTCGCGCCGGACCGAGCCCGATGCCAACGGGCGCAGCCTGAGCATCACCGTCAGCCTGTCGCTGTCGCAGTTGCAGGACGCCTATAACGCGCTCGATATCGGCTCGCAGGGCTCCCTCGTCCTGCTGCGCAATGATGGGCTGGTGCTGGCGCGGCGGCCCTATGTCGACCACTTCATCGGCCAGAACATCGCGCGCCCACCCGAGCTTGGGACGCAACTCTCCATCAGCGATACCGGAACCTTCACCTCGAGCCAGACCATGGACGGGGTGAAGCGCATCGTCAGCTATCACCGCGCCGGCGACACCTCGCTCGTCACGGTGGTGGCGCTGTCGGTCGCCGATGTGCTGGCGCGCTGGCGCGAGGATCTGGCGCTCGACTTCCTGCTTGCCGGTGTCTGCGCGTTCCTGCTGGCGCTGCTCGGGCTGATCCTGGTGCGGTTCGTCAAATCGCGCGATCGCTCGGACCTGCATCTGCGCACGACGCTGGACCATATGGCGCAGGGGCTGCTGATGGTCGGGGCGAGCGGGCGGATCGAGGTTTACAACAAGCGCCTGCTCGACCTGCTGGACCTGCCCGAGCCGTTGCTGGCCACGCGGCCGACCCCCGCCACCGTGCTGACCTATCAGGAGGAGCAGGGCGAATTTGGCCGCACAGAGGCGGAGCTCAGGCAGCGCATCCAGCGCGATGCGAGCAACCCGCAAGCGGGCAGCTATGAGCGCAGTCGCCCCAATGGCACGGTGATCGAGGTGCGGACCACCGTGCTGCCCGAGGGCGGCCTGGTGCGGACCTATAGCGACGTCACGCAGCGCCATAAGGCGATCGAGGAGATGCATGCCTCGACCGCCTTCGCCAATTCACTGGTCAATTCCAGCCCTGACGCGATCAAGCTGCTCGATCTCGACGGCAAGATCACCTTCATCAGCGAGATGGGGCAGGAGCTGTTCGAAATCGCCGATTTCGAGCAGGTGCTTGGCCAGCCCTTCACCATGCTCTTCCCGCCCGAACATCATGAACGCGTCGAGCTCGCTTTGCGCCGGGTCCGCAATGGCCATACCGACCGCTTCACCCGGATGTGCCCAACGCTGGGCGGCGTGCCGAAATGGTGGGAATTCATCATCACGCCGGTGCATGAGATCGGCCGGCCGCTCGACCGGCTCTTCGTCGTCGCCCGCGATATCTCGGCCCGCCAGGCGCATGCGCTGGAACTGAGCCGGGCCAAGGAGGCAGCGGAGCGGGCGAGCCAGTACAAGACCCAGTTCCTGGCCTCGATGAGCCATGAGGTGCGCACCCCGCTCAATGCCATCCTCGGTTTTGCCGCCCTGGCGCGGGAGGGCCGGGAGCAGGATGGCGAGCTCTGCCGCCATATCGAGCTGATTGAAAAGGCGGGCGACTCGCTCCTCACCATCATCAACGACGTGCTCGACCTCGCCAAGATCGAAGCCGGGCGCGTCGAGCTGGAAGAGCGCCCGCTCGACCTGCGCGGCCTGCTCGACGATTGCCTCTCGCTGATGCGGGCTTTGGCGGCGCAAAAGAAGCTGGAGCTGCATGGCGAGATCGCGCCCGACCTGCCTGACCGGATCGTGGCGGATGAGACCCGGCTGCGCCAGGTGCTGCTCAACCTGCTGAACAATGCGGTGAAGTTCACAGCCGGCGGCACTGTATCCGTCGCCGTCACCGTCTCCTCCGACGGGACCAGCCTGCGCATTGCCGTCACAGACACCGGCATCGGCATTCCCCAGGACCGCATTCCCTATCTGTTTCAGGATTTCGTCCAGGTCGACGGCTCGATCAGCCGGCATTATGGCGGCACCGGGCTTGGCCTCTCGATTTCACGCCGGCTGATCCTGTTGATGGGTGGCGAGATCGGCGTCGACAGCGTCGAGGGCCAGGGCTCGACCTTCCATGTCGAGCTGCCCTTGCGCCCGGCGCCTGCCGAGCTGAGCCCGCCCCCGGCGCCGCCGGTCCTGCGCGGGCCGGAAGCCTCGCGCTCGATCCTTCTGGTCGACGACCTCGCGATCAACCTGGAGATCGTCTCGGGCATGCTGACCTCGGCCGGGCACCGGGTCACGGTGGCGACGAGCGGGCCGGAAGCGATCACCGCCTATCGCGAGCAGCGCCACGACCTGATCCTGATGGATGTGCAGATGCCCGATATGGATGGGCTCGACACCACCCGCCATCTGCGCCGCATCGATGCGCAGGCCAAGGCCGTGCCGGTGATCGCGCTCACCGCCAATGTCTTCGCGCAGCAGATCGAGAGCTATCGGCGCGCCGGCATGAACGACCATATCGGCAAGCCCTTCCACCGGGAGGCGCTGCTGGAGATGGTGGCGCGCTGGACCAGCGAGACGCGACCGATCGGCTTTGGCAGGGCGCCGGAGCAGGAGGCGTCTCCAGTGCTGGACCGCGCTGCCCTGCAGGAACTGGCGGGGCTGATCGGCGCCGACAAGGTCCAGGACCTGCTCAGGCGGTTCAGAAGCGAACTTTCGGAGCGGCTCGGCGCCACCAGCACGGTCGCGCTGAAGGCCGATGCGCATGCGATGGTCTCGACCGCCGGTCTGCTCGGGTTCTCGACGCTGGCGGCGGCGGCCCGTGTGGTGGAACAGAGCCCGCATGAGGGCGAGGCGCTGCAACCGCAGCTCAGCCGGCTGCACCAGGCGAAACGCGCCGCGCTGGCTCATCTCGACCTGCTGCTGCGCGACCCGGTCGAGCCCGCCCGACCACAGCCGCGCACCGTCCCGGCACAGACCGAAAGCGCCTGATCCGGACGAACAACCTTTGGTCAATAAGAGAGAATTACCTTTTGTCATACAATCAAAGGATGTATGTTTCGCTGCCAGGGCTTTGACAGTGCAAGATCAATGATCGCTCCCGCTCTGGCTGAGCGTACTCTTGCGCTCCGTTCCATTCGATTCGCCGGTCGGCACCCCGCAGGCGCAAAGGAGACCCCCGCTACGATGAAGAAGACGAAGCCTGCGCCGGAGACAGCGCGCCTGCAGGTGGCGGCACTCCCGGTGAGGCGCAATGAGGAGGGCGGGATCGAAGTTCTGCTGGTGACCTCGCGCACCACACGGCGCTGGATCGTGCCGAAGGGCTGGCGCATCAAGGGCCTGAAGGACCATGACGCCGCCGCGCGTGAGGCCTTGGAAGAGGCCGGCGTAACCGGCAAGGTCCGCAAGAAGCCGATTGGCCAGTACCATTACTGGAAGCGGATGCCGGACCATTTCCAGCTCTGCAAGGTGACACTTTATCTGCTGCAGGTGGACAATCAGCTTGAGCATTGGGCCGAGCGCGAGCAGCGCACCAGCCGCTGGTTGCCGCCGGAGGATGCCGCAGTGCTGGTGGACGAGCCAGAATTGGCGCTCGCCCTGCGCGAACTGGAAGCCAAGCTTTTGCTTGAAGCCAAGGCTGACGCAGGTGGTAAAACTAAATTGGCTCGTTAGTCAAAAGCGTTCAAAAACTGCGGCGCTTGCTTGCATCTCCTAAGGTCATTTTACGCTTGACCTATCTTTATAGTCATGCCCTCTTTCAAGCACTGTGATGCTGCGGCGTTTAACTGTCGCCGCGCCTTTGGCCCATAAGAGGGTGGTACGATGCTTGATGAGCAGAACCTGCGACGCCTGATCGCCGATGTGAAGCAAGGCGCGATGTCGCGCCGCTCCTTCATCAAGCGAATGGCAGCGGCTGGGATCGCTGCGCCAGCCGCCGGGCAGTTGCTGGCCTGGAACGATGTCGCCTGGGCCAATGCCACGCTCGCCTACAAGCCGACCAAGGCCGGTGGCGGTGGTCCGCTCAAGATCCTGCTCTGGCAGGCGCCGACCCTGCTCAACCCGCATTTCGCCAATGGCACCAAGGATGCGATCGCGTCGCGGATCTTCTTCGAGCCGCTGGCCGGCTGGGACAAGGAGGGCAACCTCATCCCGCAATTGGCGGCCGAGGTGCCGAGCAAAGCCAATGGCGGGTTGTCAGCCGATGGGACCTCGGTTGTCTGGCGGCTGAAGCCTGATGTGAAGTGGCATGATGGCAAGCCCTTCAGCGCCGATGATGTCGTCTTTACCTGGGAGTTCGCTGCGGACCCGGAGAGCGCGACCTACTCCCACGCGATCTATCGGGATATCCGGGTCGAGAAGATCGACGATCTCACGGTCAAGGTGATCTTTCCCAACCCGAGGCCGTTCTGGGCCGAAGCCTTCGTCAGTTCGGGCGGGCAGATCCTGCCGAAGCATGCCTTCGCCCCGTATAAGGGCGCCAAGTCGCGCGAGGCGCCGGCAAACCTGAAGCCGATCGGCACCGGCCCCTATGTCTTCGTCGATTTCAAGCCTGGCGACATCGTGCTGGGCGAGCGCAACCCGCATTACCACGTCAAGAACCAGCCGCATTTCGATACGATCGAGGTCAAGGGCGGTGGCGATGCCGTATCCGCCGCCCGCGCCGTGCTGCAGACCGGTGAGTATGATTATGCCTGGAACCTGCAGGTCGAGGACGAGGTCCTCAAGCGCATGGAAACCGGTGGGCGCGGCCGGATCAGCGCCGTCTCCGGCGGCAATATCGAGTTCATCAGGCTGAACCCGACCGACCCATGGACCGAAGTCGATGGCGAGCGCTCCAGCATCAAGACCAAACACCCGACCCTGTCTGACCCGAAGGTGCGGGAAGCGATCAACCTCCTGATCGACCGCGCTTCGGTCGAGAGGTTCATCTATGGCCGAGGCGGCGTCGCCACCGCCAATTTCATCAACGAGCCGAAACGGTTCGCGTCTCCCAATCTGAGCTATGAATTCAACGTCGAGAAAGCCAACGCGCTGCTTGAGGAGGCGGGCTACAGGAAGGGCGCCGATGGCGTGCGCGAGAAGGACGGCAGGAAGCTGAAATACGTCTTCCAGACCTCGATCAACGCACCGCGGCAGAAGACGCAGGCGATCATCAAGCAAGCCTGCCAGCGCGCCGGCATCGAGGTCGAGATCAAGGCGACGACAGCCTCGGTGTTCTTCTCATCGGATGCGGGCAATCCCGAGACGCTGGGCAAATTCTATGTGGATTGGCAGATGTTCACGCTGACGCAGACCCAGCCGGATCCGGCGTCTGCGCTCGATCAATTCGCCACCGAGCAGATCGCAAGCAAGGAGAACAAATGGCTGTTCCCCAATGCCGCCCGTTTCTCCAACCCGGTCGTCGATGAACTCCGCCAGGCCGTTAAAACCGAACTCGACCCGGTGAAGCGCACGGCGCTGCTCATCAAGGCCAACGACATCATCTGCCAGTCGCACTTCATCCTGCCGATCATCGCCCGCAAACTGGTCGCGGCCGCTGCCCATTCGCTGATGATCGACCATAGTGGCTGGGACGCGGACACGTGGAACCTGGCAGCCTGGTATCGCAACAGTTGAGAGACGTCTGAGCTATCCTCAGCCCTCATCCTGGGGAGCATTCCGTCGGGCGTCTCGAAGGATGCTCCAAGGCCCCGGTGTCGGCTGTACCATCTTCGAGACGCGACTTCGTCGCTCCTGAGGTAAGGGCTCGCATTCTCAAACGGTTTCTGAAGCGAATGAGCGGGACACAGCCTTTTTGCATGATGTGATGGCATGGGCTGGCGACGAAAACGCAGAGAGCCAGGATCAAAGCCTAATTCTGATCTGGCACGCGCCTGAGCAACTAGTCCTCAGCCAGTGAACTTGGCACAAAATGCAGCCAACTCCGATGAGCCTGAAAATACCTCGCCATCTCGGCGTGTTTTTTTCACAATTCTGCCACGGGCCGTCACAGGCTTGACGCTTTTGTTGGCACGTGGCTTGCTGAGGCACGGGGAGTCAAAAAGGCGCTGAAGCGCCGACTGTCTCTGTATGCCATTTTCCGGAGGACGAGTTCATGAACGAGCAGGACCTGCGACGACTGATCGCGGATGTGAAGGAGGGCGCGATTTCGCGTCGTGCTTTCATCAAGAGGATGGGGGCTGTCGGCCTGGCTGCGCCCTTCGCCGGACAGCTGCTGGCGTGGAACGACGTCGCCTGGGCCAATGCCACTCTCGACTACAAGCCGACCAAGGCCGGCGGCGGCGGCCCGCTCAAGATCCTGCTCTGGCAGGCGCCGACCCTGCTCAACCCGCATTTCGCCAGCGGCACCAAGGACCAGATCGCCTCGCGCATCTTCTTCGAGCCGCTCGCCGGCTGGGACAAGGACGGCAATCTGATCGCCGCAACTCGCCGCCGAAGTGCCGAGCAAGACCAATGGCGGCCTCTCCGCCGACGGCACGCCAGGTGACCTGGAAGCTGAAGCAGGGCGTGAAGTGGCATGACGGCAAGCCGTTCACCGCCGACGACGTCGTCTTCACCTGGGAATACGCCGCCGATCCGGCGACCGCCGCCTACACCACCGGCTCCTACAAGGACATCAAGGTCGAGAAGGTCGACGATCTCACGGTCAAGGTGATCTTCCAGCAGCCGACGCCGTTCTGGGCCGACCCCTTCGTCGGCGTCGCCGGCCATGATCCTCCCGAAGCATCATTTCGGCGACTACAAGGGCGCCAAGTCGCGCGAGGCGCCGGCCAACCTGAAGCCGGTCGGCACCGGCCCCTACAAGTTCGTCGACTTCAAGCCGGGCGACATCCTGCACGGCGAGCGCTTCGCCGATTACCACGTCAAGAACCAGCCGCATTTCGACACGATCGAGGTCAAGGGCGGCGGCGACGCCGTCTCGGCGGCGCGCGCCGTGCTGCAGACCGGCGAGTTCGACTATGCCTGGAACCTGCAGGTCGAGGACGAGGTCCTCAAGCGCATGGAGGCGGGCGGCCGCGGCAAGGTCAGCGCCGTTCCGTCGCGGCGATATCGAGTTCATCATCCTCAACACCACCGATCCGTGGACCGAGGTCGATGGCGAGCGCTCGAGCGTCAAGACCAAGCATCCGACCCTGTCGCGATCCGAAGGTGCGCGAGGCGATCAACCTGCTGATCGACCGCGACTCGATCCAGAAGTTCATCTATGGCCGCGGCGGCGTCGCGACGGCGAGCTTCGTCAACGAGCCGGAGCAGTTCAAGTCGAAGAAGCTGAAATACGAGTTCAACATCGACAAGGCGAACAAGATCCTCGACGAGGCCGGCTACAAGAAGCGGCGCCGACGGCATCCGCGAGAAGGACGGCAAGAAGCTCAAATACGTCTTCCAGACCTCGATCAACGCGCCGCGCCAGAAGACCCAGGCCATCATCAAGCAGGCCTGCCAGCGCGCCGGCATCGATCTCGAGCTGAAGTCGGTGACGGCCTCGGTGTTCTTCTCGTCGGACGTCGCCAACCCCGACACCTACACCAAGCTCTACTGCGACATGGAGATGTACACGACGACGCAGCCGCAGCCCGATCCGGAGCGTTTCCTCAACCAGTTCGTCTCCTGGGAAATCGCCAACAAGGAGAACAAGTGGCTGGGCCGCAACGTCTCGCGCTACTCCGATCCGGCCGCCGACGAGGCCTACAAGGCCGCCCAGAAGGAGCTCGATCCGGCCAAGCGCGCCGCGCTGCTGATCAAGGTCAACGAGATCTTCTGCGAGGCCAACGTGATCCTGCCGCTGCTGTCGCGCACGCGCGTCGCCGCTGCGGCCAACACGCTCATGCACGACCACAGCGGCTGGGACGTCGATACCTGGAACGTCGCCGCCTGGTATCGCGCCACCTGACGCAAGCTCACTGCCACCGCTGCGCGAGCGGCGGTGGCAGGCCCGTCCCGGCCCGATTCGACCGGATATGGCTGCGCGTGACGACCCCGATCCGACGCTCCGGCCTGCGGCTAGCCGCCGTACCCTGACAGAGACCCACACATGGCCAGTTATCTCCTCCGGCGACTGCTCATCGCGATCCCGAGCCTGCTCGGCATCAGCCTGATCCTGTTCACGGTGCTGGCGCTGGCGCCGGGCGATCCGTTCCAGGAGATGGCGACCAATCCCAATGTCCCGCCTGAGGTCCGCGAGGCGCTGCGCGCCAGCTTCGGCCTCAACGACCCGATCATGGTGCGCTACCTGCGCTGGCTCGCCGCGATGGCGCAGGGCGACTGGGGCTTCTCCTTCGCCAGCCGCATCAATGTCGACACGCTGATCCTGCAGCGCGTGCCGACGACGCTGTTCGTCGTCGGCTCGTCGCAGATCCTGGCGCTCGTGCATCGCGCTGCCGGTCGGCATCTATGCCGCGACGCGGCCCTATTCGGTGTTCGACCAGATCGCCAACACGCTCGCCTTCGTCGGCTTCTCGCTGCCGACCTTCTTCACCGGCCTGCTGCTGATCCTGGTCTTCTCGGTCACGCTCGACTGGTTCCCCTTCGTCTATCGCTCCGACCTCGCGGCCACCGGCTGGCGCTGGTACTGGGAGATGTTCCGCCAGGCGATCATGCCGATCACGGTGCTCGGCCTGTTCCAGGCGGCGTCCTACACCCGCTATGTGCGCTCGGCCGTGCTGGACGTGATCCGGCTCGATTACGTCACCACGGCCCGCGCCAAGGGCCTGGGCGAGCGCACCGTGACGCTGCGCCACATCACGCGCAACGCGCTGATCCCGGTGGTGACGCTGGTCGCGCTGCAGATGCCGGCCGTGTTCGGCGGCGCCATCGTCACCGAGCAGATCTTCCGGATCCCCGGCATCGGCTCGCTCCTGATCGACGCGATCCTCGCCAACGATACGCCGGTGATCATGGCCGTGACCTTCGTCTTCGCCTGCCTCGTCGTCCTGTTCAACCTCATTGCGGATCTGCTCTATGGCTGGCTCGACCCTCGCATCTCCTTCCGCTGAGCCCTTGGTGGCCGCGCCGGAGCGCGCCGCCGATCTCGCCGGCGCGCGAGACCTGGCGCCGTTTCCGCCGGCACCGGCTCGCCATGGCGAGCACCTTCGTGCTGACCATGCTCGTGCTCGGCGTCATCATCGGCCCCTGGCTCTGGCCGGTGGCGATCAACGAGATCGACTTCTCGGCGCAGCTGCAGGGCCCCTCCTTCGCCCATCCCTTCGGCACCGACGATCTCGGCCAGGATCTGCTGGCGCGGATGATCTATGGCGGGCGCATCTCGCTCGCGGTCGGCCTCGCCGCGATGTTCGTCGCGACCTTCGTCGGCGTCGTGATCGGCGCGCATCGCCGGCATGTCGCGCGGCTATCGTCGATTCCTTCCTGATGTGGGTCACCGACCTGTTCCTGTCGCTGCCGCAGCTGCCGCTGCTGCTGCTGGTGATCTATCTCTTCCGCGAGCAGCTGAAGGCCGCTTTCGGCGTCGAGGGCGGCGTCTTCATCCTGATCGTCCTCGTCATCGGCGGGCTTGCGCTGGATGCCGGTGGCGCGGCTGGTGCGCGCGCAGTTCTTCTCGCTGCGCGAGAAGGAATTCGTCGAGGCGGCGCGCGCCCAGGGCGCGACCAAGCTGCGGCAGATGGTGCGTGCATATCCTGCCCAACGCGCATCGGCCCGGTGATCGTCGCCGCGACGATCGAGGTCTCCTCCGCGATCATCGCGGAATCGACGCTGTCCTTCCTCGGCCTCGGCTTCCCGCCGGATATCCCGACCTGGGGCCGGCTCCTGTTCGACGCCAAGGACCATCTCGACTTGGCACCGCATTGGGCGCTGTTCCCCGGCGCCGCGATCTTCCTGACCGTGCTCTCGATCAACTTCATCGGCGACGGCCTGCGCGATGCGCTCGACCCGCGCCGCGTGATCTGATCCCGCACTGAAGGCGAATGCGATGACCCAACCGATCCTCTCGGTCTCGAACCTCACCACCGCCTTCCGGGTCGAGGGCGGCTGTGGAAGCCCGTCGTGCGCAACGTCTCCTTCGACATCGCGCCGAAGGAGACCGTCGCGGTCGTCGGCGAGTCCGGCTCGGGCAAGAGCGTGACCGCGCTCTCGATCATGCGCCTGACGCCGCCGGGCAACAGCCGGATCGAGGGCTCGATCAAGCTCGACGGCAAGGAGCTGCTGACGCTGCCCGACGCGCGAGATGCGCGAGATCCGCGGCAACGAGATCGCGATGATCTTCCAGGAGCCGATGACCTCGCTGAACCCGGTGCTGACCATCGGCTTCCAGATCGCCGAAGCGCTGATCCTGCATCGCGGCATGTCGCGCTGCGGAGGCCGAGGCCGAGACGGTGCGCCTGCTCGAGAAGGTCCGCATTCCCGGCGGCGAAGTCGCGCTTCCACGAATATCCGCACCGCTTCTCGGGCGGCATGCGCCAGCGCGTGATGATCGCGATGGCGCTGGCCTGCAAGCCGAAGCTCCTGATCGCCGACGAGCCGACCACGGCGCTCGACGTGACGATCCAGGCGCAGATCCTGCGAGCTGATCAAGCTGCTGCAGGAGGAGGAGGGCATGTCCGTGCTCTTCATCACCCACGACATGGGCGTGGTCGCCGAGATCGCCGACCGCACGGTGGTGATGTATAACGGCGAGGCGGTCGAGACCGGCGACGACCGACGACATCTTCGCCCGCGCCAAGCACCCCTATACCCGCTCGCTGCTCTCGGCCGTGCCGAAGCTCGGCTCGATGGACGGGCGCACGCCGGCCGATGCGCTTCCCGGTCGTCGACCGCGCTGACCGGCGAGTCGGACGTGCCGGTCGAGACGCCCGACACGGTCGAGGCGGCCGAGCGGCCGGTGCTCGAGGTCTCGGGCCTGACGACGCGCTTCGACATCCGCTCCGGCCTGTTCGGCCGCGTCACGGGCCGCGTCCATGCGGTCGAGAACGTCTCCTTCAGCGTGCAGGCCGGCGAGACGCTGGCGCTGGTCGGCGAATCCGGCTGCGGCAAGTCGACCACCGGCCGCTCGGTGATGCGGCTGATCGAGCCGCAGGCGGGCTCGGTGCTGCTCGACGGCGTCGACGTGCTGAAGCTCGACCAGAACGCCCTGCGCGAGCAGCGCAAGCGCATGCAGATGATCTTCCAGGACCCCTTCGCCTGCCTCAACCCGCGCATGAATGTCGGCGCCGCCATCGCCGAGCCGCTGCTCATCAACAAGCTCGCGACGCGCAGCCGAGGCGCGCGAGCAGGTCGCCGAGCTGCTGCGCCGCGTCGGCCTGTCGCCCGACATGGCCAACCGCTTCCCGCACGAGTTCTCCGGCGGCCAGCGCCAGCGCATCTGCATCGCGCGCGCGCTCGCGCGTCGAGCCGCGGCTGATCGTCGCCGACGAATCGGTCTCGGCGCTCGACGTCTCGGTCAAGGCGCAGGTGATCAACCTGATGCTCGAGCTGCAGGCGCGGATGAAGCTCGCCTATCTCTTCATCTCGCACGACATGGCGGTGGTCGAGCGCGTCAGCCATCGCGTCGCGGTGATGTATCTCGGCGAGATCGTCGAGATCGGCCCGCGCGAGGCGATCTTCGGCAATCCGCAGCACCCCTACACCAAGCGCCTGCTGGCCGCGGTGCCGATCGCCGATCCGGCGCGCCGCCACGAGAAGCGCGCCGGTCTCCAACGACGAGATCAAGAGCCCGGTCCGCGCCGCCGACTATCGTCCCGCCGGAGCGCCAGTTCCGCGAGGTCTCGCCGGGCCATGCCGTGATGATCTGGGGCGAGGAATGGGAAAAGCCGGCGGTGGTCGGCGTCGCCGCCTGAGGTCTCCGCCCAGAGGAGCCGGCCCCGCTTGGCCGGCTCGCCGCAAGGGGACGCGGGCATGACGGACAAACCGGTCAAGGGACCAGCCTCGTATTTCCCGTCGATTGAAAAGACCTATGGCCAGCCCATCGCGGCCTGGCAGGCCCTGATCAAGCAGCGCCTGCCGGCCAGGCACATGGAGCTGGTGGCTTTCCTCAAGCAGGAACACGGCATGGGCCATGGCCACGCCAACGCCCTTGTGGCGGCGACGCTGGCTGAACTGCAGGGGTAGTCGAGTTCCGCCTCAAATCCCGTGATAGGTCCGGTACCACGCGACGAACCGGTCGATCCCCTCCTGAATCGGCGTGTCAGGCTTGAAGCCGACGGCCGCCTCGAGCGCCGAGACATCGGCGCTGGTCGCCTCGACATCGCCCGGCTGCATCGGCAGCAGGATCTTCTGCGCCGTGCGCCCGCAGGCCTTCTCGATGGCGCCGATGAAGTCGAGCAGCCCGACAGGGCTCGAATTGCCGATGTTATAGACCCGCCACGGCGCATTCGAGCTCGCAGGATCGGGCGCGTCGCCAGACCATGCCGGATCAGGCTCAGCAACATGATCGAGCGTGCGGACGACGCCTTCGACGATATCGTCGATATAGGTGAAGTCGCGGGCATGGCGGCCCTGATTGAAGACCTCGATCGGCTCGCCGGCGAGGATCTTGCGGGTGAAGATGAAGGCCGACATGTCCGGCCGGCCCCAAGGCCCATAGACCGTGAAGAAACGCAGGCCGGTGGTCGGCAGGCGATAAAGATGGCTGTAGCAATGCGCCATCAGCTCATTGGCCTTCTTCGTCGCCGCATAGAGGCTGACGGGATGGTCGACGGAATGCGAGACCGAGAACGGTCGGCGCGTATTCGAGCCATAGACCGAGCTCGATGAGGCATAGACGAGGTGCTCCACCTGCGTCTGGCGGCAGCCTTCGAGGATCGACAGGAAGCCGGTGATGTTGGCTTCGGTATAGGCCTCGGGATGCGTCAGGGAGTAACGCACACCGGCCTGCGCTGCCAAATGGACCACGCGCTGGGGCCGCATTGTGCGGAACAGCGCCGCCATGCCCGGCGCATCGGCAATGTCGAGCTTCTGGAAGCTGAAGCCCGGCCGCCCCGTCAGCTGAGCCAGGCGCGCCTGCTTGAGCGCCGGGTCGTAATAATCGTTGAGGTTGTCGATGCCGATGACTTCGTCGCCGCGCGCCAGCAGCGCCTGGGCGGTATGGAAGCCGATGAAGCCTGCGACGCCAGTCACCAGAATGCGCATGCGCGTCCGTCCTTCAGCACATCAAAGACGCCACAGATCGACGCCAGGCGGGGCCGCATCAGGGTCCAGCCGCGATTTCACATCCATCACGACGCCGACGCCACCGGCGAGGCACTGTGTGGCCAAAGCCCATCCGCCGTCGAGGAATTCGCGGTGAGGCACGGCGAAGATGACGGCATCGGCGGGAGCCAGGGCCTCCATCGCCACAAGCTCCAGCCCATAGGCCCGGCGCGTCTCCTCGGCGTCGGCATAGGGGTCGCAAACCGTCACGGCCACCCCGGCGGCTTGCAGGCCGTGGATGATGTCGATGACCGTGGAGTTGCGGATGTCGGTGATATTTTCCTTGAAGGTCAGGCCGAGCACTGTGACGCGCGGCCGGGCCAGCCCCCGACGCATCAGCAGGCGCAGACATTCCTGCGCGACGCGGGCGCCAACGCCGTCGTTGATGCGCCGCCCGGCCAGGATCACATCGGGGTGGTAACCCGCGATTTCGGCGCGATGCGTCAGATAGTAGGGATCGACGCCGATGCAGTGCCCGCCGACCAGCCCCGGCGTGAAGGGCAGGAAATTCCACTTGGTTCCGGCCGCCTCCAGCACGGCGCCGTGTCGATGCCGAGCAGATGGAAGATCTGCGACAGCTCGTTCATCAGCGCGATGTTGAGATCGCGCTGCGTGTTCTCGATCACCTTGGCCGCCTCGGCGACCTTGATGCTGGCGGCTTTGTGAACGCCGGCGGTCACCACCGAACCGTAGACATCGGCGATGGTTTCCAGCGTCGCCTGATCCTGCCCGGCTACGATCTTGCGGATCGTCTCGAAGCGATGCGCCTTGTCCCCGGGATTGATGCGCTCCGGGCTGTAGCCGACCGAAAAATCGGCGCCGGCGCGCAAGCCGGAGGTCCGCTCCAGAACGGGAACGCAGAACTCTTCGGTGGCGCCCGGATAGACGGTCGATTCGTAGACGACGATGTCGCCGGGCCGCAGCGCAGCCCCGACCGTCTCGGACGCCTTGCCAAGCAGTGTCAGATCGGGCCGCCGCGCCTCATCGATCGGGGTCGGAACCGTGACGATGAAGAAATCAGCCTCGCTGAGAGGCTCCGACGTGTCGCAAAACTGGATCGCAGAGGCCGCCAGCGCTTGCGGCTCCACCTCGCGGGTGACGTCGATGCCGGCTGAGAGTTCCGCGATGCGGCGGGGATCGATGTCGAAGCCGATGGCCGGCACACCGGAGCGCCCGAAAGCGACCGCGACGGGCAGGCCAACATAGCCCAGCCCGATGATCGCGATGCGGCGCCCATGTGCCGGCCCGGTATCGCTCACGCCTTCCGCCCCACGCCGTGATAGGCGAAGCCGAGCGCCTGCATTTCCTGCGGCCGGTAGATGTTGCGGAGATCGACCACCACCGGCGTCCGCAGCGCCGCCTTGATCCGCTTCAGATCAAGCGCGCGGAAGGCATTCCATTCGGTGATGATCACGAGCGCATCGGCACCGTCCACACAGGCATAAGGCCCTGCGGCGAAGGTCGACGCCGGGCAGCAGCGGCTGCGCCTGCTCCATGCTTTCGGGATCATAGGCGATGATCTCGGCGCCCTGGCGCTGCAGCGCCGGCAGGATCGCCAGCGAGGGCGCATCGCGCATGTCGTCGGTGTTGGGCTTGAAGGCGAGGCCGAGCACGGCGATGCGCTTGCCGGAAACCGAGCCGCCGCAGGCCGCGATGATCTTCTGCGCCATCCGCGTCTTGCGGCTATCGTTGACCTCGACCACCGTCTCGATCAGCCGCATCGGGCTTTGCGCATCCTGCGCCGTCTTGACCAGGGCCAGCGTATCCTTGGGAAAGCAGGAGCCGCCATAGCCCGGGCCGGCATGCAGGAATTTCGAGCCGATGCGGTTGTCGAGCCCGATGCCGCGCGCGACATCCTGGACCTCGGCCCCGACCTGCTCGCAGAGATCGGCGATCTCGTTGATGAAGGTGATCTTCATCGCCAGAAAGGCGTTGCCGGCATATTTGATCAGCTCGGAGGTTCGCCGGCTGACGAAGAGCAGCGGCCCCTGATTGATGAAGAGCGGGCGGTAGATTTCGGTCATCACCTTGCGCGCGGCTTCGCTATCGGTGCCGACGACGATGCGGTCCGGCCGCTTGAAATCCTCGATCGCCGCGCCTTCGCGCAGGAATTCCGGATTGGAAACGACGCTGATCGCGGCGCCGGGCCTCGTTTCGGCGATGATCCGCTCGACCTCGTCGCCGGTGCCGACGGGCACGGTCGATTTGGTGACGACGACACAGCCATCGGGCGCCACTGTCGCGATTTCGCGCGCGGCATCATAGACATAGGACAGGTCGGCATGGCCGTCGCCACGGCGGGTCGGGGTGCCGACCGCGATGAAGATCGCATCGGCCTCGGCCGCAGCCTCAGTGAGATCGGTGGTGAAGGAGAGGCGGCCGGCCTTCATGTTGGCCTGCATCATCACATCGAGGCCCGGCTCGAAAATCGGCACCTCGCCCGCCTTCAGCCGCGCGATCTTGGCCGGATCCTTGTCGACGCAGACGATATCATGACCGAAATCGGCAAAGCAGACCCCGGAGACGAGCCCGACATAGCCCGAGCCAACCATCACAAGACGCATCAATCATCTCCAGAAGCCTCACCGGAGGCGCAGGCAGAAGTCAGGAGCGGGAGCGCGAAGGCAGCATCCCGGCTGGCGAGGGCTTTAGCAGAGCCCGCCATGCGCGCCAATGGTGGTGGCGGCGCGGTTGTATCACCTGTGCTGGGGAGCGTCAGCGAAGCAATCCAAGGCTATCGTGCTCTGCGTCCCCCTGGATTGCTTCGCTGACGCTCGCAATGACGGCAAGGGATGGCGATCACTGCGATACAGCAAAGCGTCCCGCTCACCCACCCGTCCTTGCGAGCGCCAGCGAAGCAATCCAAAGCTGTCGTGCTCTACGTCCCCCTGGGTTGCTTCGCTGACGCTCGCAATGACGGCAAGGGATGGCGGTCACTGCGATACAGCAAAGCGTCCCGCTCCCCCACCCGTCCTTGCGAGCGCAGCGAAGCAATCCAGAGCCGCCGCGCTCGACCTCCCCCTGGGTTGCTTCGCTGACGCTCGCAATGACGGCGTTCAATCCGGGATCCGGTCGAGATCGGCGATCCAGGCTGCTGCGGATGCGTCGCTTGGCGCCCGCCAATCGCCGCGGGGGGACAAGGAGCCGCCTGAGGAGACTTTGGGCCCGTTTGGCACGGCCGAGCGCTTGAACTGGCTGGTCTCGAAAAACCGCCTGACGAAAACGGTGAGCCAGCGCTTGATCGTCGCCAGATCATAGGCGCGCTGCTTGTCGGCCTCCATATGCGGCGGCCATGAGCCGCGTGTCGCATCGGACCAGGCATGGTGCGAGAGGAAGGCGACCTTGCTTGGCCGGAAGCCATAGCGGGTGATGTAGAACAGGTTGAAATCCTGCAGCGCATAGGGGCCGACGAAATCCTCGGTCTTCTGGCTTGGCCCCTCGCCCTCACCCGGCACCAGCTCCGGCGAGATCTCGGTTGCGAGGATATCGAGCATCGCGACCGAAGCCTCCTCGCCGAAGCGGCGCGACTGGGCGACCCAGCGGATCAGATGCTGGATCAGGGTTTTCGAGACCGAGCCGTTGACGTTGTAATGCGACATGTGATCGCCGACGCCATAGGTGCACCAGCCCAGCGCCAGCTCCGAGAGATCGCCCGTGCCGAGCACCAGCGCATGTTGCTGGTTGGCGAGGCGAAACAGCACCGAGGTGCGCGCGCCCGCCTGCACATTTTCGAAGGTGATATCGTAGACCGGCTCGCCCCGGGCGAAGGGATGGCCAATATCCTCCAGCATCTGGCGGCAGGCCGGCGTCATGTCGATTTCGGTGGCGGTGACGCCGAGCGCCTTCATCAGCCGCCAAGCATTGGCCTTGGTGCCTTTGGAGGTGGCGAAGGCCGGAAGCGTATAGGCGAGGATATTGCTGCGCGGCAGACCCAGCGCATCGAAGGTGTGAGCGGTGACAACCAGCGCCTGCGTCGAATCCAGCCCGCCCGAAATGCCGATGACCAGCTTCTCGATCCGCGCACTTTCCATGCGCTTGCGAAGCCCATGCGATTGGATGTTGTAGGCTTCGAAACAGAGCTCGTTCAGCCTGGCATCGTCCGCGGGGACGAAGGGGAAGCGCTCGACGGCCCGTCTCAGGCCGAGATCGCTCTCGCGGTCCGGCTCGGCTTCGAAGCTGACAGTGCGGAAGTTGAGGCGATCGCGCATGGCGTCGGCATTGTCGCCAAAGGTGTTCTGGCGGATGCGGTCCATCACCAGCCGCTCGAGATCGATATCGGCGACGATAAGCTGGGGCTCCGCCGCGAAGCGCTCGGCTTCAGCCAGCAACGCACCGTTCTCATAGATCATCGCCTGCCCATCCCAGGCGAGATCGGTGGTGGATTCGCCCGGCCCGGCGGCAGAATAGGCGTAAGCCGCGAGGCAACGGCCGGAATGGGCCTTGCACAAGGCGTGGCGCCACTCCGACTTGCCGATGGTGACGTTGGAAGCCGAGAGGTTGAACAGCACGGTCGCGCCGGCCAGAGCCGCGAAGGAGGATGGCGGGACGGGCGTCCAGACATCCTCGCAGATCTCCATATGCAATACGCAATCGGGGACATCGCTCGCCTTCAGCAGGATATCGCTGCCGAACGGGACCTCCTGGCCGCACAAATTGATGCTCGCGACCCCTGCCCGCTCCCCGGACGCAAACTGCCGGCGCTCATAGAACTCCCGGTAGTTCGGCAGATAGGTTTTCGGCGTCACCGCGAGAATCCGCCCGCGATGAATGGCGAGCGCACAATTAAACAGGCGCCCCGCCACTCGCAGGGGCGCGCCGACAATCGCGACCGTGCGCAGCGTGCGGGTTTCGGCGACCAGCGTGGCGATGGCCTCGATGACCGCATCGAGCAAAGCATGCTGCTGCAGCAGATCGTCGATCGCATAGGCGCTGAGGCCGAGTTCGGGAAACAGCGCGACCATCGCATGCTCAGCATCCGCCTGGCGGAGCATGGCGAGCGTCTGCGCGACATTGAAAGCGGGGTCAGCCACCTTGAGCCGGGGCGCGGCGCAGGCGAGGCGGATGAAGCCGTGGCTGTGGAGATTGTGAAAGGTCATGCGGAGAAGACTTTCAGAAGGCCGTCGTGCCGCGGCAAGAGCCTGGCTGCTGGTGAGTATCGCGCAGAGGGCACGTCCGGGGCAATGCAATGCTTGCTGGATGAAGCGAAGCGCTCCCGGCCGGCCTGTTCACGAAACGAGCAAGGTGGTCGGCGGTTCACCTGGCCCCGTCCCGTTGATGTCGCGGCGCGAATGTGCCTATCGAAGTCAGGAGCTTCGGGGACAAAGACGTGACGGTACCACAGGACGAGCATGCGCAAGACCGGCGTTCCTGTGCCGGCGTCGTCTTATACGGCGCCGATGCAGCCTTGCTGGCACGGCAGGCCGAAGGCCTGAAGGGCCGCACCCTGTTTGCTTTTGCGAATGGACCCGTGGAGCCTGAAGTCCTGCAGGCTCTGGCTCCGACGGATCTTCGGCTGATCACGAGCCCCGACAATGTCGGCCTTGGGCGTGGGCTGAACCAGGTGGTCGAGACAGCGGCTCGCCAGGGTTTTACCCATGTGATGTTGCTCGACCAGGATAGTGAGCCGCCGCCGGGACTGCTCGAAGAATTGGCTGAGCGGTTTTTTGCATTGGAACGCAAAGGAGACAGGATCGCGGTTCTGGCGCCTCGCCTCGTGCCGCCCGACCAGGGCTTCTACAAACCGATCCGGTACGAGTGGAGGAGCCATACGCAAGGCGCGACTGTCGCCGCCGTCGACTTCGCGCCCACCTCGGGCTCAATCATCAGTACGGCTGCCTTTGCCGAGATTGGGCCGTTCCGAGAGGATTTCTTCATCGCAGGGATCGATGTCGAATGGGGCTTCAGAGCCTGGCAGCGCGGGTGGAGCTCCCTCATCGCGACCGACCTCGCCATGGCTCACCGCTGGGGCGAGGCGGTCAGCGAAGACGAATTGGGAAAGGCGCAAATTCTTCGCCATAGCCCGATCCGCAATTATTACTATGCCCGCAACGTCGTTGCCGTGGCGTGCCTGCGCCATGTGCCCCTGCGCTGGCGGATCAGATCCTGCGCGAGTCTCGCGGCGCAGATCGCGCTCCTGGCCCTGAAGGGACACCCGGGATCTTTGAGTCCCGTCCGGGCGGGGCTTAGGGATGGGTTGCGGGGTCGGCTGGGTCCGGCGCCTTCCGGGTTTGCCTGACCGCCAATGCTTGACAGAATAGGGCGCGGCTGTTTCTTCTCCCGCCCAAGGAGGTCTCGCTTCGGCCGACCAGTCCAATGCCTCACGGATCTTGCCGCTGCCGAAAACGCTCTGCGCGAGAGCTTATGAGCATGATCGAAAGCCATAATCCTCAAGCTGTAGTCAATCGTGACGCAGATCAACTTGACCGAGCTTGGCGGCACATTGGTGATAGGCTGCTTGCCCTCGTTTTCCCCAGACCTGCATCAACTGGTGAGCGATTGTGACAGTTTATCAAGACATGGCATGTCCGGCTCAGCGTGCCGAAGCACTGCGCTAGGGAGCGTAGTAGAGCCCGCCACAGAATCGCCCGCGGCAGAAAATGCCTGGTAAGTTTCCGCTGCCTCCGCTGGCCGGTCACAATTTTGTTGATGATGTCCACCGAAGTTGGGCTCTCGAACCGATCCGGCAATGATTGCGATAGTCTTGATGATTTGACTGTCAAATTTACGCGCTTTTGGATAACTGAACTTGCCGCTCGAAAGTAATGATAAGCGCTAGATTCTGGGCAAATGGACCGCTACTTGGCTTGCGACTTATGCTTGATCCATTTATCGATGTTTGGCGTAGAGGAGTTCAGTAGAGATCATTATCAATCGTCTGTCTGAAGGCCTAATTAAACACGAACGTTACCTATACTATACTGAATATAAAACAGCAGACGATTCGAAATATAATGTGTCTGCTGGCTCACTTAGGTAAGCTCTTCTCTATTCGTATAAATTTATATTATATTTACTGAGCAACCTGCAACAAAATGTTTCTGACGCATATTTTGTAAGCAAATCCCTTCTACCGTTCCGGAAACTTACTTTTAACGCGACCGTCGAACCAGCTATGACTAAACAAATACCTACGAACGGGATCTCGGGATGCCACAGCTTTTGATGGCTGTGAGCCTTATATAGCACTGCTACATGAAGGAAGCCTGCAAGGCTAAGTTGCATATCTGGCAAAATCAAATTCGCTTATAAACGTCCTCAAAGCGCACGATATCGTCCTCTCCGAGATAGCTCCCGGACTGGACTTCGACGATCTCCAGCGGGATTTTTCCGGGGTTCACCAGGCGGTGGACGCAGCCTAGTGGCAGGTAGATCGACTCGTTTTCGCGTAGCAGGATCTCATCCTTGTCGCGGGTCACTACTGCCGTGCCCTGCACCACCACCCAATGCTCGGCGCGGTGGTGATGGCTTTGCAGGGAAAGCTTCTGGCCGGGATCGACCAGGATACGCTTGACCTGGAAACGGCCGCCCAGATCCAGCGTCTGGTAATAGCCCCAGGGACGATAGACACGCAGCGAGGCGGTCACGCTGCGATGGCCCTGATTCTTCAGCTGCTCGAAGGCACCCTTCACGGCCTCGGCTTTGTCGCGATGGGCGACCATCACCGCGTCGTTCTCGACGATGACGATGAGGTCCTCGACGCCAATCAGCACGGTCAGAGGCCCGGTGGTCTGGACATAGTTGTTGCGGCTGTCGAGCAGCGCGACTTCGCCGCTCGAGGCGTTGCCGGCCTCGTCCTTGGGCGAGGCGGCATGGACGCTCGACCAGTTGCCGACATCTGACCAACCGAAGGAGGCCGGCACGACGCTGGCGAGCTTGGTCCGCTCCATCAGTGCGTAGTCAATGGATTTTTTCGGGGCGCGGCCGAAGGCTTCGGCATCGAGCCGGACAAAGCCGATATCTTCTTCCGCCCCGGCCACCGCCGCCTTGGCGGCCTTGACCATCTCGGGCTCGAAGCCTGCGAGTTCGGCCAGGAACGCGTCACTGCGGAACAGGAACATGCCGCTGTTCCAGAAATAGCCGTCCTGGATATAGCGCTCGGCGGTCGGTGCATCCGGCTTTTCGACGAAGCGGGCGACGCTGTGGATGCCGGCCCCGGTCGCCTCGCCCGGCTGGATATAGCCATAGCCGGTGGCGGCATGGTCGGGGATCATGCCGAAGGTGACGATCCGCCCGCTGCGAGCGGCCTCCGCCGCTTTGGCGACGGCGGACAGGAAGCCGGGCTCGTCCAGCACCAGATGGTCCGAGGGCAGAACGATCATGCGCGCGCCGGGGTAGCGGGTCTCAACGAAGGCTGCCGCAGCGGCGATTGCGGGGCCGGACTCACGACGAGCCGGTTCCAGCAGCAGCGAACCCTGCATCCCCATCTGCATCAGCTGGCTGGCGACGAGGAAACGGAAATCCGCGTGGGTGACGATAACGGGCTCAGCAAACATTGGGCCCTTCACACGCCCCAGCGTCTTCTGGAACATCGATTCTTCGCCAAGCAGCGCGATGAACTGCTTGGGGAAGGATTCGCGAGAGGCCGGCCAGAGGCGCGAACCCGCGCCACCGCAGATGATGACGGGAACGATCAAGTCTGTCGTTGTCATGGGCTGCTCACCGGCTTGAGGCCAGAGCAAACGCCCGGCCCGTCAGAATGGGGCTCGCAATGGCCCGGCTGAAGGCGCTCTTGTCAATGCTTCGGCACAGTGGCGGCTGGTATGCACCGCTACAGATCACGTTGAACGCGTCTGCGCCGCCGCGAATGCCAGATTGTCCTGCAGCAGCGCCTCGGCGGCCGCCTGGTCTGCCGCTTCGACATAGACGCGCAGTTCCGGCGCATTGCCTGACGCCCGGAAATGCACGGTCGCGCCATTGCCCAGTGTCAGGCGCAGGCCGTCGCTTCTGTCGCGCGCTGCCACGCCGCCCTGGGCTGCGAATTCTGTTTCGCGAAAGCTCGGGTTCTCGGCGTCCAGCCGGGCGATCAGGGCCGCTGTGCGTTCCTGCGGCACCTCCTGCAGCCGGTTTGATAGCGCGATCGCGAAGCGCGCTTCGGCTGCGAGCTGGCTCAGGGTTTGGCGGGTCTCGGCTGCGAGGCAGAGCGTAGCCAGGATTGGCAGCATCGCGTCGCGGGTCGGCAGCGCGGCTAAGGTTTTGCCATCGCGCGTGATGTCGCTGCCGAGCAGCAGGCCGCCATTGGCCTCGAAACCGATGATCGTCTCGGCTCCCTCCGCCTTGGCCTGCTGCATCCCGGCGATGACGAAGGGCGAACCCACCTTGGTGCGGATGACCGAAGCGAACAGGCCCGGCCGGTCCAGCGCGGAATTGGAGGTGACAGGGGTGACGATGGTCTGGACGCCGAGAAACCGCGCGGTCAGCGCCCCCAGCAAATCGCCGCGCAGGAAGTGGCCATTCTCATCGGCGACCAGCGGACGGTCGGCATCGCCATCGGTGGAGACGATGGCGTCGAGCCTGTGCTCTCTCGCCCAGCCCTTGGCCAGTTCCTCGTCTTCCGGGCGCAACGCTTCGGTATCCACCGGGATGAAGCGGTCGCTGCGGCCGAGGCTAATGGTTTGCGCGCCCAGCGCGCGCAGAACCTCGCCGACAAGGTCGCGCCCGACGGCGGAATGCTCGTAGACGCCGATCGTCTGGCCCTGCAGCGCGCGGCCGAAGAAGTCGGCGTAGCGGGCGCGGTACGGGGCCAGCACGTCGCGGCCAGCGGGAGCGACCGTGGACCTCGGGCATGGACGACAGCGCCAGCTTGGCGTGATGGGCGAGAATGCGCTGCTCGTCGGCTTTGTCGATCTCGCCGGTGGCGCGATAGAATTTCAGGCCGTTGCGATCATCGGGAATATGGCTGCCGGTGACCATGATGGCGGGGCTGCCGGCCTGCATCGCGGCCATCGCCAGCGCCGGGGTCGGGACAGCGCCGCAATCGACCGGGGTCAGCCCGGAATCGGCGACGGCCTGGGCGCATTGGGCGGCGATGAGCGGGCTCGATGAGCGCAGGTCGCGGCCGATCAGCACCTCGCCAGCCCCTGCGCCGCCATCCTCTCTCAGCATGCCGCAAAAGGCGCGGACATGGGCGTAGCTCGGCAGGCCGACGAGCTCGCTGACGAGGCCGCGCAGGCCGGAGGTTCCGAATTTCAGGCTGGTCATGTCTGGCCGTTGGCTAAGAGAATTTGCTTCTGAAGCCCTCATCCTGAGGAGCCGCGTGAGCGGCGTCTCGAAGGATGATCCAGGAGGCTCCCGAACCAACTGGAGCATCCTTCGAGACGGCCCTCGCGGGCCTCCTCAGGATGAGGGCTGCGTGATTGCGAAGGGGAAACTGCCCCCCCGCATCGTCGTTTCAGCCCTCATCCTGAGGATCTGCGCAGCAGCGTCTCGAAGGATGATCCAGGAGGCTCCCGAACCAACTGGAGCATCCTTCGAGACGGCCGTCGCGGCCTCCTCAGGATGAGGGCTGCGTGTATTAGTATAGGTGTCTTAGCGCGATCCGCCGCCGCCTGTCATGCCTGACCCGGGAGCAGCCCATGTCCATCAAGGCCTTTGTCTTCGACGCCTATGGCACGCTTTACGATGTCCAGTCGGTCGCGGCCGAAACCGAGGCTGCCTTCCCCGGCCATGGCGAGACGATCACCCAGATCTGGCGGATGAAGCAGCTCGAATACACCTGGCTGCGCTCCGGCATGGGCGATTATTGCGATTTCTGGCAGGTCACGCAGGATTCGCTCGCCTATACGCTGGAGGTTCTGGGGCTGCCTGCTTCGGCAGAGACGATTGCAGGGCTGGCGGGCGCCTATAACCGGCTGACGCTTTATCCCGACAGCGAAGCGGCGCTGACCGCCCTGTCGCAGCATCGCCTGGCGATCCTGTCGAATGGCAGCCCGACCATGCTGGCGGCGCTGGTGGCGCAGAGCGGGCTCGAGGGCCGCTTCGAGGCCGTGCTCAGTGCCGATTCCGCCCGCGTCTACAAGCCCGATGCGCGCTGCTACCGGCTGGTCGGGGAGCATCTTGGGCTGCAGCCAGAGGAAGTCGTGTTCGTCTCCTCCAATGGCTTCGATGTCGCCGGAGCCAAGCATTTCGGGTTTAGGGTGGCGCGGATCGGGCGGGTTTCGCAAGCCGCGCTCAAGGCGGAGATCGAAAGCGCCAGCCCGATGCCGCCCAGGACGATGTTCAAGGCGCTGCGCATGCAGGAAGAGCATCTCGGGCACCAGCCGGATTGGGTGATCGGCTCGCTGGCGGAGCTGCCGGGGCTGGTTGGCGGCTAGCGCCTGCTTAGCCGGATGATGGGATTGCCGCTGCCGCGCAAGCAGCCTAACCATCGCTCCCGCAATACTTTATCCCCCTCACGGCCCAAGGCCCGGAACAGCGCCATGACCGATCCGCAACGCCGCAGTGTTGGCCGCTTCGACTATGTCGTGATCGGGGCTGGCTCTGCCGGCTGCCTGTTGGCGAACCGGCTCTCAGCCGATCCCAAGCGCAAGGTGCTGGTGCTGGAAGCCGGCGGCAAGGATGACTGGATCTGGTTCCACATCCCGGTCGGCTATCTCTACGCCATCGGCAATCCCCGCGCCGACTGGCTGTTCAAGACCGCAGCCGCAGCCGGGGCTGGGCGGGCGCGAGCTCGCCTATCCCCGCGGCAAGGTCGTCGGCGGCTGCTCGGCGATCAACGCGATGATCTATATGCGCGGCCAGGCGGCGGATTATGATGGCTGGCGCCAGCGCGGGCTCGACGGCTGGGGCTGGGACGATGTCCTGCCCTATTTCCTCAAGCATGAGGACCATGTCGCGCCCGGGCCGAATGGGTATCACCGCTCAGGCGGGGAATGGCGGGTCGAGCATCCGCGCGTGCGCTGGGATATTCTCGACGCGGTGCGCGATGCGGCTGAGGCGGCGGGCATCGCCGAAGATCGAGGATTTCAACACCGGCGACAATGAGGGCTCGGCCTATTTCCAGGTCAACCAGCGGCGCGGCCGGCGCTGGAGCGCCTTCGCCGCTTCCTGAGGCCGGTGCTGGACCGGCGCGACAATCTGCGGCTGGAGACCCATGTGCTGGTCGAGCGCGTCGTGGTCGAGGATGGCCGCTGCCAGCGCCGTCGAGTTCACGCATGGCGGCGAGAAACTGCAGCGTCGAGGTCGCGGGCGAGGTCATGCTCAGCGCAGGCGCCGTCGGCTCGCCTGCCCTGCTGGAGCGCTCCGGGCTCGGCAACGGCGCAGCGGTTGCAGGCGCTCGGCATCGACACCGGTGCGCACCTGCCCGGCGTCGGCGAAAACCTGCAGGACCATCTGCAGATCCGGCCGGTCTACAAGGTCGATGGCGTGCGCACGCTGAACAGCGACTATGCCAAGCTCTGGCGTCGGCCGCTGATGGCGCTGGAATATGCGGTGCTGCGCACCGGGCCGCTGACCATGGCGCCCTCGCAGGTCGGCGCCTTCGCCAGATCCTCGCCCGATTACGCCACGGCCAATCTGCAATTCCATTTCCAGCCGCTCTCGCTCGACAAATGGGGCGACGGGCTGCATCGCTTCGGCGCCTTCACCGCCAGCGTCTGCAATCTGCGGCCGTCGAGCCGCGGCAGCGTCCATCTCAGCAGCGCCGATGCCGCCGAGCCGCCCGGCGATCTCGCCGAATTATCTCGACACCGATGAGGACAAGCGCGTCGCGGTCGATGCGCTGAAGCTGGCCCGCCGCATCGTGGCGCAAGCGCCGCTGGCGCGCTTCCGGCCGGAGGAGCATCTGCCCGGGCCCGCACATCGAGAGCGACGAGGATCTGCTGAAGGCGGCGGAGCCGCTGGCGACGACGATCTTCCACCCCGCCGGCACGGCGAAGATGGGGCGCGACGACGATCCGATGGCGGTGGTGGATGAGCGGCTGCGGGTGCGCGGCGTCACGGGGCTTGCGCGTGATCGACGCCTCGGTGATGCCCGCCATCACCTCGGGCAACACCGCCGCCCGACCATGATGATCGCCGAGAAGGGCGCGGCGATGATCCTTGAGGATGCGCGCGCCCGATGAGCGCCGGCGCGGCCCAGCCTTCTCGCCCGTATCGCGCTGTGGCCGCTGCGCGTGCTGCTGACGGCGCTGATCCTGCTCGATGAGGTCGCGCGGCCGCTCTACCGGCCGCTCTCGCGCTGGATCGCGAGTCTACGGCTCGTCCAGCGGATCGAAGGCTGGATTGCGACGCTGCCGCGCCTGGCTATGCTGGTGCTGCTCGCGATTCCCTTCATCATCGCCGAGCCGCTGAAGCTGGTCGGGCTGGTGATGATCGGGCGCGGCCAGATCTGGGCCGGGCTGTTCGTGCTGGCGCTCGCCTATCTCGCCAGCTTCCTGATCGTCGAGCGGATCTACCGGGCCGGCGAGGCCCAGCTGCTGAGCTATCGCTGGCTCGCCGCTGGCATTGGCCTGCTCAGCCGGCTGCGCGGGCTGGCGCTGGACTGGGTCAGGCGGCAAGCGCTGTACCAGGCTGCGCGAGCCTTCGCTGTTGCAACGCGTGAGCGGGCGCGCCTGCTCTGGCTGCGCCTGCGCAGCGGCTAGGGCCGGAGTGTCTTTGGTAAAAATCCCCGCATCATCCTGAGGAGCTGCGAAGCGCGCTCGGGATCCCGAGGTCGAGCCTCTGGCATCCCGGACGGTCTTCGCGATCGCCTCAGGATGAGGTGTCGCGCACGCTGCCCGGCTCATCAGACGATCTGGTTGCGCAAGGCTGTCTCGCCGCTTGGCCAGCCTGCCGAGATTTTCGACCAGCAGATCGACGACATTGGCCTCATAGGCGCGGGTTTCGCCGGCGCTATGGGGCGTGACGACGACCTGCGGCAGGGTCCAGAAGGGCGAGCTCGCCGGCAGGGGCTCCTCATGGAAGCAATCGAGCCCGGCCCCGGCAATGCGGTTGTCCCGCAGCGCCGCGAGAAGCGCCGCCTCATCCACGACCTTGCCGCGCGCGACGTTGATCAGCAGCGCCGAGGGCTTCATCGCGGCCAGCGCCTGGGCTCCGATCAGCCCTTCGGTCTCGGGCGTCAGCGGGCAGGTCAGCGCGACGATATCGGCCTGCGCCATCACCTCCAGAAGCTGGTCGGGCCGCACCATCGGCTTCGACATGGGGCTGCTTTTCCGGGCTGCGGCGCACGCCGATGACACGCATGCCGAAGGCCGAGGCCAGCGCCGCCAATCGCAAGCCGATCCGGCCGAGGCCGATAATCACCAGCGTCTTGCCGCCCAGTTCGTCCTCGCGTCGGGCGCGATCGCCGATCATCGGCCGCCAGTGGCTGCGCCATCTGGTTGTCGCGGGCGAGATGGATCTGCCGGGTCAGCGACAGGATCAGCGCCATCGCATGTTCGGAGACGGCGCGTTCATTGGCGCCCTGCGCGCTCGCCAGCCGGATACCGGCTGCGGCGAAGGCCGCCTTGTCATATTGGTCGGTGCCGGCGCTGACCGACTGGACGAAACGCAGCTTCGGGCACTGCGCGATCAGCTCATTGCGCCACATGCCGGAGACGACCATCACATCCGCCTCGGCCGCGCGCGCCTTCAGCTCGTCCAGCGAACGGACCTCGAAACTCCGCGCGCTGCGTCCGCGCGCGTTGAACTCGGCCTGCAGCTGATAGGCGGCATGGGCGAAGCAGATGGTCAGGTCGTTTTCGGGCGGCAGGGCGGGCATGTCGTCTCGTTCCTCTCTTTGCTGTTGACGCAAAGGTTAGCCGGGCTTGCCGGTGAAGTCCCAGCGTCTGGTGCATGCTGCTGCGACGCAATCCACGGGGGCTGCTCAGGCGAAGGCTTGCAGCGCCTGCGCCAATCGTCGCCATTCCGTTGCATCGGCGGGAAGGCCAAAGCGCAGATGAGCGGGCTGATGCTGAAAGCGGCGGACGTAAAGCCCGTGCCGGCCGAGATGGCTGAACAGGGCGGCGGCCTTCTCGCAAGCCAGCAGGCGGTACAGGCTGGTGCCGCCGATGAGCTGACCATGAGGCGCCAGCAGCGCATCGAGCCGGGCCGCATCGGCCGCCCGTGCTTGCGCTGCCTGTGCGAGCCAGGCCCGGTCCGACAGCGCATCGGTCCCGATCTGCGAGCGCGGGGCCCGCCACCGCCCAGGGGCCCATCGCCGCGCGCAGGCGGGCGACCACGCCGGCATCGCCGACCGCAAAACCCAGGCGCAGCCCTCCCAGCCCATAGGTTTTGCCAAAGGAGCGCAGCACGATGGTGCGCTCCGGCAGGGTCGGGATCAGGCTGGCTTCGGGCGAAAAATCGCAAAAGGCCTCGTCCACGATCAGCCAGCCATCGCGCGCCGCCAGCCGCTCCGCCCAGAGAGCCAGCTCGGCGGGCGAGACGATGCGGCCATCGGGGTTGTTGGGGTTGACCAGCACGAGGATGCGCGCCGGGCCGAGATCGGCCAGCTGCGTCACCACCTGCACGGGCTCGCCCGCCTTGCGCCAGGCCGCCTCGTGCTCCGCATAGGTCGGGCCGAGCACGGCGACCGGCGCCCTGCCCCAGCAGCTTTGGCAGCAATTCGATCAGGATCTGCGTGCCCGGCGCGGCTACGATCCCGGCATCGGGTGGCACGCCATAGGCCGTGCGGGCGGCCGCCAGCAGCGCCGCCTCCTCCTGCTGGCCGGGAAGCCGCTGCCACAGGCTTAACGGCACGGGCGGAAGCGGATAGGGGATGGGATTGATGCCGGTGGAGAGATCGACCCACGGCTCGGGCGCATCCGGAAACAGCGCGCGCGCCTGGGCCAGATCGCCGCCATGCCAGATGCCGTCACTCACCCTTAGCTCCCCAAAACACCCTTAGCCCCCAAAACACCTGCAGCCCCCTAAAGCCACGAATGGCCCTGCCCCTCATGAGCCTGCCCGACACCCTGCCCCTGCTGTTCGGCGCGCTCCTGCTGGAGGCGGCGCTGGGCTATCCGCAAGCCTTGTATGCGCGGATCGGCCATCCCGTCACCTGGATCGGTGGATTGATCGGCTGGCTCGATCGCAGCCTCAACCGCGAGAGCGCATCCTTTGCGAAAAGGCGCCTTGCGGGCGTTGTCGCGCTGGTCGTGCTGCTCCTGGTCACCGGAGCCGGTGCGCTGGCCCTGAGCTGGCTCTGCCGGCAGGCGGGTCCGCTGGCCTTGCTGCCTCTGGCGCTGCTGGCATCGAGCCTGCTGGCCCAGCGCTCCCTGCATGAGCATGTCGCAGCGGTCGCGCAGGGGCTGGAGCAGGGCGGGCTCACGGCGGGGCGGGCAGCCGTGGCGATGATCGTCGGCCGCAATCCGCGAGACGCTGGATGAAGCGGGCGTATCGCGCGCCGCGATCGAGAGCCTGTCTGAGAATTTTTCGGATGGGGTGGTGGCGCCGGCGCTGTGGCTCGGGCTCGCCGGCCTGCCGGGAATCGCCCTCTACAAGGCGATCAATACGGCCGATTCGATGATCGGCCACAAGACGCCGCGCCATCTCGCCTTCGGTTGGGCGGCAGCCAGGCTCGACGACCTCGTCAACCTCCCCGCCTCGCGGCTGACGGCCCTGCTGATCATCGCGGCCGCAGCCCTCGACCGGGAAGCCGATGCCGCCAGCGCCTGGCGGGCCGTGCGTCGCGATGCGGGCCGGCATCGCTCGCCCAATGCCGGCTGGCCGGAAGCTGCGATGGCCGGGGCGCTGGGGCTGAGGCTGGCGGGGCCGCGGGTCTATGGCGCCGTCACCGTCGATGATGGCTGGATGGGCGATGGCCGGGCCGATGCCACTGCGGCCGATATCCGGCGAGCGCTGCGCCTCTACCGCCGATCCTGCCTGCTTCTGGCCGGGCTCGCCGGTGTCGGGGCGGCCTTGGCGCTGGTCATGTGAGGCTTTTCACTGAGACGGTGAGGTGCTTGGGCAGCGGGTCGGGATCGGCTATGATGTCGTCCGGAGGGTCTGCCATGGGCACGCACATCACCATCGACGACGATGTCGCCCGCGCGGCCCAAAAGCTGGCGCAGGAGCAGAATCGCAGCCTCGACGATGTGATCTCGGATCTCGTCAGGAGGGCGCTGCCCCGGTCTGGCCGGGTCGAATATCGGAACGGGCTGCCGATGCTGCCGATCAGCAACCCGGCAGCGGTCGTGACGCTGGAACACGTCAACGCGTTGCGTGACAGCCACTTCTAAACCGGCTCAAAACTCGATCCCCTGCTGAGCCTTCACGCCGGCTGCGAAATGGTGCTTCACCAGCGTCATTTCCGTCACCAGATCGGCGGCTGCGATCAGTTCCGGCTTGGCGTTGCGGCCGGTGACGACGATGTGCAGGTCGGACCGGCGGGCTGAGAGCGCGGCCACCACCTCATCCAGCGGCAGATAATCGTAGCGGAGCGCGATGTTCAGCTCGTCCAGCACGATCAGGCGGATGGTTTCGTCTTCCATCAGCTCGCGCGCCTTGGCGAAGGCGCGGGTGGCCGCCGCGATATCGCGGGCCTTGTCCTGGGTTTCCCAGGTAAACCCCTCGCCCATGGTGTGCCAGGTGATCTGGTCGCCGAAGGCATCGAGCGCCTTGCGCTCGCCGGTCTCCCAGGCGCCCTTGATGAACTGCACCACGCCGACGCGCCAGCCATGGCCGAGCGCACGCAGCATCAGCCCGAAGGCGGCCGTGGACTTGCCCTTGCCCGGGCCGGTATTGACGATCAGCAGCCCCTTCTCGACGGTCTTGGAGGCGACTTCGGCGTCCTGCACAGCCTTGCGCTTGGCCATCTTGGCCTTGTGGCGGTCGGCGTCGCGCATCTTCGATGGTCATCGTCTCAAACCTTGCTCACTTCACCTGCATGGGCAGGCCGGCGACCATGAAGACCACGCGGTCGGCCTGCGCCGCAAGCCGCTGATGCAGGCGCCCGGCCTCATCGCGAAAGCGCCGGGCCAAGGCGTTCTCCGGCACGATGCCGAGGCCGACCTCGCTGCCGACCAGCACGACCGGGCTGTCGCAGGCGGCGCAGGCGCGCAGCAAAGCCTCGCAGGCAGCCGCACAATCCTGCTCCGCCAGCATCAGATTGGTCAGCCAGAGCGTCAGGCAATCGACCAGGATCGGCCGACCGGCCGGATTGGCTGCGATCGCCTCGGGCAGGGCCAGCGGCGCGTCGACCGTCAGCCAATCCTGCGAGCGGCGGGCGCGGTGCTCGGCGATGCGCTGGCGCATTTCCTCGTCCCAGGCCTGCGCGGTGGCGAGGTAGGTCCAGGGCGCCGGCAAGGCCTCGATGATCTGCTCGGCGTGGCGGCTCTTGCCGGAGCGCGCGCCGCCTAGAATGAGGGTGAGTGTCGCCATGACGGGACCCGTTTGCGCGCCAATCCAGCCTGGCTCCATTGCACAGCCGCCTGCAGATGGCTAATGATTGGCTTCGACGGTGCCCCGGCAACGGGGTGAAAAGGGAACGTGGTGAGACGCCACGGCTGCCCCCGCAACTGTAAGCGGTGAGTTTTTCGCCATCGGCCACTGGGGCAGCGCTCCGGGAAGGCGGCGCAAGACCCGGACCCGTGAGCCAGGAGACCTGCCGTCGAAACTGCTTCTCATGGGCCCATCGGACGGGGTGTTCCGACGGCGGCTGTGTCCGTGCGAACTCGCGTCGCGCGGCTCCGTCTGTGGGAGCGTTGGCTGGGCCTGTAACAGGCACGGCTGCTTGTGACGGAGATGACAGTGACGAAGCGCGACCGCCTTTCCCCAATCCGGCTCTCTTGCCTTGCCTTTGCCGGCCTGATGCTGGCTGCCAGCCCGGCCTTGGCCCACCACCCGATGGGCGGCAAGACGCCCTCGACGCTGATGGAAGGCCTGCTGTCAGGCCTCGGCCATCCGATTCTCGGCCTCGACCATCTCGCGGCGCTGATCGCGGTCGGTCTCTTGGCTTCGCGCTTTGCCAGCGGCGCGCTGGTGCTGCCGGTGCTGTGGATCGTCGGCATGGCGCTCGGTGCCTTCGCCCATATGCAGGCGATCGACCTGCCGGGCGGCGAGATCCTCGTCGCGGGTAGCCTGATCGGCCTCGGCGTTCTCGCCCTGCTGAAGCCGACCCTGCCGCTCGGCGTGCTAGGCCTGATCTTTGCCGCGGCCGGCTTTGCGCATGGCCACGCCTTGGCCGAATCGATCATCGGCGCGGATACGGCCGTGGTCGGCGCCTATCTGGTGGGCCTCGTGGCGATCCAGGCCAGCATCACCGTCGGGACGATCCTGCTGGTGCGCCGCCTGCTTGCGGCGCAGACGGCCACGCCAATGATGCTGCGCCTTGGCGGCGGCGCGCTGGCGGCTGTCGGCCTCGCCTTCCTCGTCTCTGCCCTGCCCGGCATCGCCTGAACCAGGCCATGAGCGAGATTTTGGCAACACCGCGCCCGGAGACGGGCGTGGACATCGTGCGCATTCTGGTTTGCGCGACCTGCCGCGCCGCGGGGGCTGATGCCGATGCTCCGCGCCCCGGCGCGAGGCTCGCCGCCGAGCTTTCGGCCGGGCTGGCGCTGGAGGGCGATGCCCGGATCAGCGTCGAGACCGTCGAATGCCTCTCCGTCTGCAAGCGGCCCTGCACGGTCGCTGTCAGCGGCGAGGGGCGCTGGACCTATATCTATGGCGATCTCGACGCTGAGACCGGGGCACAGACGCTGCTGGCCTTCGCCCGGCAATATGGCGCGACGGCCGATGGCGTCGTGCCCTGGCGCGAACGCCCCGAGATCATCCGCAAGAGCGTCATTGCGCGCCTGCCCCCTTTCCCGATTGCGAGAGCGACGTGACAAACCTCAATCCCACACCGGCCCTGGCCAAGACGCCCTGCACCATCATCACCGGCTTCCTGGGAGCCGGGAAAACCACGCTGGTCCGGCATCTGCTCGAGAATGCCGGCGGCAAGCGCCTGGCTGTGCTGGTCAACGAGTTCGGCGATCTCGGCTTCGACGGCGATTTTCTGGAGGGCTGCGGCATTGCCGGCTGCACCAAGGAGGATGTCGTCGAGCTGCCCAATGGCTGCATCTGCTGCACCGTGGCCGATGATTTCGTGCCGGCGCTGGAAAAGCTGCTGTCGCGGCCCAATCCGCCCGAGCACATCCTGATCGAGACCTCGGGGCTCGCCCTGCCCAAGCCGCTGGTCCAGGCCTTCAACTGGCCTGCGATCCGGGCGCGCGTCACCGTCGATGGCGTGATTGCCGTGGTCGATGGGCCGGCGGTGGCGGAGGGGCAGTTCGCCGATGATCCCGAGGCGCTGGCAGCGCAGCGGGAGCAGGATGCCTCGCTCGACCATGACAACCCGCTGGAGGAGGTGTTCGAGGACCAGATCCTCTGCGCCGACCTGATCCTGCTGAACAAGAGCGACCTGATCGATGAGGCCGCCAAGGCCCGCGTCAAGCAGGAGATCGCGGCGCATCTGCCCAAGGCGATCAAGATCGTCGAGACCGCCCATGGCCGCGTCGAGCCGGCCCTGATCATCGGGCTCGGTGCGGCGGCCGAGGGCGATCTCGCGGCCCGCCCGTCGCATCATGGCGAGGGCGAGGATCACGACCATGACGATTTCGACTCGGTGGCGCTGCCTCTGGCGGCCGTCTCCTCTCCCGAGGTGCTGGCCGAGAGGCTGGCGCAGGCGGCCGAGGCCGATGGCGTGCTGCGGCTGAAGGGCTTTGCCTCCGTCACCGGCAAGCCGATGCGGCTCGTCGTGCAGGGCGTCGGCCGGCGGCTCAGCCACCATTTCGACCGGGCCTGGGCTGCCGATGAGGCGCGCGATGGCCGGCTCGTGGTGATCGGCCTGAAGGGCTTCGACCGCAAGGCTGTCGAGGCGGCCCTGGCTGGCTGATGTCCGATGCACCTCCTCCCCTCCAGCGAGATCAGGCTCGACGACGGTGCAGACGCCGTCGATCTCGCCTTGCCGCCGGGGGATGTGCTGGTCCTGTCCTTCGGGGATAGCGATCTTGCGGCTCTGGCCGCGGCGGCGGGCGCAGGCAGCCTCAGCGTCAGGGCCGCCTCCCTGCGGCGGCTGCAGCACCCGCTCTCGGTCGATCTGCTGATCGAGAAGACGGCGCGGCATTGCCGCTTCGTGCTGCTGCGCTGCCTCGGCGGGCTGGATTACTGGCGCTATGGCATCGAGCAGATGGCGCTGGCCTGCCGCCAGCATGGTGTCCCGCTCGCCGTGCTGCCGGGGGATGATCGCGAGGATGCGCGGCTTGCGGAGTTCGGCACCGTGCCGCCCGCCTGCGCGCAGGCGCTGCTGGCTTATTTCCGGGATGGCGGCGGCGCCGCTTCGATGACGCGCCTGCTCGGCGGCATTGCTCGTGTGCTTGGCATGGGCGACGCGGCTGGCAAGGCGCGCTTTGCCATGCCCGAGCCGCTGCAGCCGCTCACCCTGCCCGCGCTTTTTGCCCTGTCGGACAGCGAGCCCAAGCCCTGGCGCGAGGCTTTGGCGGCGTTGCCGACCGACAAGGCGCTGGTTCCGATCCTGCTCTACCGCTCGGCGATCAGCGCCGGCGACACCGCCATGGGCGAGGCGCTTGCTGCCGCCCTGGTGGCGCGCGGCCATGCGCCGCTGCCTCTGGCGCTGACCAGCCTGAAGGACCCGGCAGTCCTGGCCGAGCTTGGCGAGCTGATCGCTCTCCGCAAACCGGCACTGATCGTCACCACCACCGCCTTCTCGGCCCGGGATGGAGCGGAGTTCGTGCTGGACGCCGCCGATTGCCCGATCGTGCAGGCGGTGCCGGTCGGCTCGTCGCGCGAGGCCTGGGCCGCCTCGCCGCGCGGATTATCCGCCGTCGATCTGGCGATGCAGGTGGCGCTGCCGGAATTCGATGGCCGCATCGGCGCCATCCCCGTCGCCTTCAAGGCGGAGAGCGAGGATCCCGCGACCGGCCTGGTCACCCGCCGGCTCGTACCCGATGCGGAGGGGATCGCGGCGCTGGCCGGGCTGGCGTCCGGCTGGATTTCGCTGGCGGCCAAGCCCGTGCAGGAGAGACGGCTGGCTCTGGTGATGTCGGATTATCCGGCGCGCGGCGGCAGGGCGGGCTTTGCAGTCGGCCTGGATACGCCCGCCAGCGTTGCCGCCATCCGCAGGCTGCTTGCGGAGGCTGGCTATGATGCCGGAGCCGGCCCGGCTTTAGCGAGCGAGCCGAACGCGCTGATGCAGGCGCTGCTCACCGGGCCGTTGGAGTTGACGGTGCCGCTCGAAGCCTATCGCGACTGGCTCGCGGAGCTGCCCGAAGCTGCTCGCGCCGCGCCTCCTCGAAAGCCATGGCGCGGCCGAGGCCGATCCTGCGTTCCGCGATGGCTGCTTCCGCTTCCGGGCGCTGCACTTCGGCAAGCTGATGGTGGCGCTGCAGCCACCGCGTGACAGCGGCGACCGCAAGGCGGGCTATCACGACCCCGACATGCCGCCCTGCCATGGCTATCTCGCCTTCTATCTCGCCTTGCGCCGCGCCGGCAGCGACGCGCTGATCCATCTTGGCACGCATGGCACGACGGAATGGCTGCCGGGCAAGGCGGTGGCGCTGTCGGGGGCCTGCTGGCCCCGCATCGTCACGCGAGGTCTGCCGGTCATCTATCCCTATGTCGTCGATGATCCCGGCGAGGCCGCTCCGGCCAAGCGACGGCTCTCGGCAATCACGCTCGGCCATCTCCCGCCCGAGCTGGCGCAGCTCGGCACGGGCGGAGAAACCGCGCTGCTGCGCGATCTGGTCGAGGAGTTTTCGCAGGCGCAGGTGATGGATCCGCGGCGGGCAGCGCTTGTGGCGCGCGAGATCCGCGCCCGGGCCGAGGCTGCAGGGCTGACGGCGGCGTGTGGCGTGACCGACGAGATGGAGATGTCGGAGGCGCTGACGCGGCTCGATGCGCAGCTGTGCGATATTGCGGAACTGCCCTTCCGCGATGGGCTGCATGTCTTTGGGCAAGCGGCCCATGACCCGGAATCCGCCCGCTCCGAGCGCGACAACCTGCTGCGCGCGCTGGATGGGCGCTTCATTGCGCCCGGCCCCGCCGGCTCGCCGCATCGCGGGCGGCGCGATGTGCTGCCGACAGGGCGCAATCTCTCGACGCTCGATCCCCGCGCCATCCCGACGCGCGCCGCGGCACACGCTCGGCGCTGCTGCCGCGCAGGCGGTGGTGACGCGCCATCTCCAGGATCGTGGCGATTATCCCCGCCGGATCGTGATGGATCTCTGGGCCTCGCCGACCTTGCGCTCGGGGGGCGAGGATATCGCCCATGCGCTGGCCCTGATGGGCGTGGCGCCGCTCTGGGACCATGCCTCGACCCGCATCACCGGTTTCAGCATCATCCCGCAGCCGAAGCTGGCCTTTCCCCGGCTGGACGTGACGATCCGCATCTCCGGCGCATTCCGCGATACCTTTCCGGCGCAGATCGCCCTGCTCGACGCAGCCGCACGGGCGGTCGCGGCGCTGGACGAGCCCGACGACTGGAACGAGCCGGCCGCTGCACGCCGCCGCGGCGAGAGCGGCGCCCGGATATTCGGGGCAGCGCCCGGGGCGCTATGGCGCCGGCATGGCCGATCTGGCGCTCGACGGAGACTGGACAGATCGAGCGGAGCTTGGCTGCGCGCTATCTCGCAGCCTCCGACCACGCCTATGGCGGGGCTGACGGGATGGCCAGCGCCGATGCCGGGTTCGGTGCGAGGATTGCGGCGTCTGACGCCTTCATCCATGTCAGCGATACGGCCGGGCGGGATATTCTGGAGGCGAGCAGCGCTGCCGATGCGATAGGCGGGCTGGCGGCGGCGGCCCAAAGCCTCGGCGCCGACCCAGCGCTCTACAGCCTGGACACCTCAAGGCCAGAGACGCCGAAAGTGCGCAGCCTGGCTGAGGATATCGCCCGCATCGTGCATGGTCGGCTGACACATCCGCGCTGGATCGCCGGCGCAACTCGCCCATGGCTGGCGCGGTGCGGCGGAGCTGGCGGAAGCGGTCGATACGCTGTTTGTCTTCGCCGCCAGCAGCGATGCCGTCACAGATGGGCTGTTCGACGCGGTGTTCCAGGCCTGGTGCGCCGACGCTGCAGGTCTGGTCGGCGCTGGAGAGCGCCAATGCGCCGGCCGCCGCCGCGATACGGGCGCGGCTGGCCGAGGCGCAGCGGCGCGGGCTCTGGACCAGCCGGCGCAACTCGGTCGGTGCCTTTCTGGCGCGGGAGGCGGCGGAATGAACGCAGCCTCTCCCGCGATCGCTCCGGCGCGGCTGGTGCCCAAGCACGCTGCGGCCGATGGAGACCGGCGATGGCTGGCTGGTGCGCCTGCACCCGCCCGGCGCCTGCTTCTCGCCCCGACAGCTGGTCACGATCGCTGCGCTGGCGCGAGCGCTACGGCAATGGGCTGGTCGAGATCTCGGCGCGCGCCAATCTGCAGCTGCGCGGCGTCAGCGCGCTCACCCATCCGGATCTGGTCGAGGCGCTGCTGCAGGAGCGGCTGGTCGATGAGCCGGAACGCGATGGCCCGCAGCGGCTGGTGCTGAGCTCGCCCTTGCTGCCAAGGCCCGGTGCCAAGGCTGGGCTCAACTTTGGCGATCTCATCGATGCCGCTGCGCTGGCACGCGATCTCGAAATGGCGGGGCGTGAGATGGCCGGTCTGCCGGCCAAGTTCTCGATTGTGGTCGATGGCGGCGGCAGGCTGGCGCTCGACGATATCCCCTGCGATCTGCGGCTGGTCGGGGTCGCGCCGGGGCATCTGGTGATCGGCCTGCCGCATGGGCTGTGGTTTGGCCCGCTCGCTCCCGAGGCCGGTTTAGCGGCGGCGCTGGCGCTGCTGCAGGGTTTTGCGTCGTTGCGACAGCAGGCGCCCGAGCTGCGCCGCCTGCGCGACTGCAGCGCCGGCCAGTTGTCAGAGATGATCGCAAGGCCCGCCTGTGCAGCCCCCGTGCAGCGGCCGTCACCCGCACGTGCCGGCCTGTTTGCGGCGGCCTCGGGAGATTTTGCGGCGATGATCGCCCTGCCCTTCGGGCGCTGCCAGGCCTCGACCCTCGCCCGCCTGGGCGAGGCGGCGGCGGAAGCCGGAGGCGAGGTGATCCGCCTGACGCCGTGGCGCGGCCTGGCCTGTCTCGGCTTGGATGAAGATGGCGCCCGGCGCTGGCTGGATGGAGCCGCGGCGCTCGGGTTGGTCACGGCCGACGCCGATCCCCGGCTCGGCATCCAGGCCTGCGCCGGCAAGCCCGCCTGCCTGCGGGCGGAAACCGACGCCATGGGCGATGCAGCCGTGCTGGCCGAGAGGCTCGCCCCGCTCCTGGCTGACGGCCTCTCGCTGCATGTCTCCGCCTGCATCAAGTCCTGCGCCCATCCCGCCGCTGCCGATCTGACGTTGGTCGGCGCAGGCGGTGGCTATGACCTCGTGATGTCCGGGGCGACACGGGATCAATCGATCGCGCGGCTTGACCTTCCCGCCATTCTGCGCGCGACTGCGCCCCGGACAGGATTTGTACAGCCGGCTCGAGCGCGGCCTTCGGGACCCGCATGCGTTGACCACGCGCTATGATTACATCCATGACGGAGCGGCGATCTATGAGCGCTCCTTCGCGATCATCCGAGCGAGGCCGATCTCTCGCGCTTTTCCGGCACCGCCGAGCGCGTGGTGGTGCGGATGATCCATGCCTGCGGCATGACCGACCTGCCGCGCGATGTGGAGATGTCCGCAGGGGTTTGCGCAGGCGGCCGAGGCTGCGCTGCGGGCCGGCGCGCCGATCCTGTGCGATGCCAAGATGGTGGCCAATGGCGTGACGCGGACGCGGCTGCCGGCCGGCAATGAGGTGATCTGCACGCTCGACGACCCCCGTACGCCGGGGCTGGCGGCACAACTCGGCACGACACGCTCGGCTGCCGCGATGGAGCTGTGGCGGCAGCGCATGCAGGCGCGGTGATCGTCATCGGCAATGCGCCGACCGCCCTGTTCCGGCTGCTCGAGATGCTGGATGAAGGCGCGCCGCTCCCGGCTGCCGTCATCGGCATTCCCGTCGGCTTTGTCGGTGCGGCTGAATCGAAGGAGGCGCTGGCGCAGGATCGGCGTGTGCCCTTCATCGTCGTGCATGGACGGCGCGGCGGCTCGGCCATGGCGGCAGCAGCCGTCAATGCGCTGGCGCAAGAGAAGGAATGAGCCGGTGGATGCGAAGCCGGCTGACACCGCTGCTCTTCGGCGTCGGGCTTGGCCCCGGCGAGCCCGACTACATGACCGTGCGCGCCCGCGACATCATCCTCAAGGCCGACCGGCTGGTGCATTTCTGCAAGATCGGCAGCGCGGCCATGCGCGCACCACGGCCGATGCGGTGGTGCCGCCCGATCCGACGCGCGAAATCGAGCTGGCCTTCCCGGTCACGATCGAGGTGCCGGTAGACGGAGGATGGCTATGCCGTGCCGATCGCCGCCTTCTACGATGAGGCGGCCGGCAGCTCCTGGCGGCCGAGATGGAGGCGGGGCGGAGCTGCGCCGTGCTCTGCGACGGCGATCCGTTCTTCTACGGCTCCTTCATGCATCTGTGGCGGCGGCTCGCGCATCGCTTCCCGACCGAGGTGGTGCCGGGCGTCACCGGCATGACCGGCGCCTGGGCGCGGGCGCAGGCGCCGATCACCTGGGGCGACGACGTCATGACCGTGCTGCCGGGCACGCTGCCGGAAGCCGAACTCGACCCGCCGCCTGGCTCGATACCGATGCGGCGGTGATCATGAAGCTCGGCCGCAACCTGCCGAAGGTCCGGCGCGCGCTGGAGGTCGGCGGGGCTGATCGCGCCGCGCGATCTATGTCGAGCGTGCGCACCATGGCCGGCCAGGTCATCACCCGCCTCGCCGACAAGCCCGACGACGAGGCGCCGTATTTCTCGATGGTGCTGGTGCCCGGCGAAGGGCGGCGGCTGTGACGCGGCTCGCTCACCGTCGTCGGCCTCGGCCCGGGCGAGCGCGCATTGGCTGACGCCGGCGGCGCAGGCCGCGCTCGACGCGGCCACCGACCTCGTCGGCTACGGCCCCTATCTCGACCGGGTGCCGGAGCGGGCCGGCCAGACGCAAGCACGCCTCCGACAACCGCGTCGAGCTCGAGCGCGCCCAGCATGCGCTGCGCACTCGCCGCGGCCGGTCGACCAGGTCGCGGTCGTCTCGGGCGGCGATCCCGGCGTCTTCGCCATGGCGGCGGCCGTGTTCGAGGCGCTGGAGGCGGGCGATCCGGCCTGGCTTGCGCTGCCGATCACGGTCGAGCCCGGCATCACCGCCATGCTGGCGGCGGCGGCCAAGGCCGGCGCGCCGCTCGGCGGCGATTTCTGCGCGATCTCGCTGTCGGACAATCTCAAGCCCTGGGAGCTGCTCACCGCCCGGCTGGACGGCGGTGCTTGCCGGCCGATTTCGTGATCTGCCTCTATAATCCGATCTCGAAGGCGCGGCCCTGGCAGCTGCGGCGAGGCGCTGGAGCTGGCGGCTAAGCCACCGCGCGCCGGAGACGCCGGTGCTGTTCGCGCGCGCCGTCGGGCGGCCCGACGAGGCGCTGCGCATCGCTGACGCTGGCAGAGGCGGTCGCGGGCGGAGATGGCCGACATGGCGACGCTGGTGATGATCGGCGCCTCGACCACCCGGCTGATCGCGCGGCCGGCATCGACCGCCGATCGTCTATACGCCGCGCTCGGTGACGAAGAGCCCCTGCGCCACCAGCCAGGGCAGGACCTGATCGATATGATCGACGGTCTCGACATCGGGCTTGGGCGGGCGCTCCACCATGATCACGGGCAGGCCGAGCCGGCGCGCCGCGACCAGCTTGGCCGCCGTGGCATCGCCGCCGGAATTCTTGCTGACGAGGATTTCGACGCCCTCGCGGCGCATCAGGTCCTCCTCGTCATCGGCATCGGAACGGGCCGCGCTGCTGGATCACCGTGACCTCATGCAGCGGCAGCCGGTCGCCGATCGGCTCGATCGACGCGGACGAGATAGCGGTGGCTGCGGCGCATCGGCGAAGACGCGGCAGTTCGAGCCGGCCGACCGTGAGGAAGACGCGGCGCGGCTCGTGCCCAGCGCCTCGACCGCCGCCTCCATGTCCAGCACGCGATTGTCCAGCGGTCGCCGGCGCGCGGCGTCCAGGGTTTGCGACGGATGGCGAGCAGCGGCACGCTCTCGGCCTTGCAGGCGGCCTGCGCATGGAAGGGCATGATCGCGGCGAAAGGATGCGTCGCGTCGATGACCGCGATGATGCCCTCGTCGACGAGATAACGCCTGCAGCCCGTCGATGCCGCCGAAGCCGCCGATACGGACCGGCAGATTGATCGGCCTGGGATCGGCGGTGTGGCCAGCCAGCGAAATGATGGCGCGAATATCCGGGGCCTGCTCAGCGAGGTGCTGGTCAAGCGCGACAGCTTCGCTCGTTCCGCCGAGAATGAGGACGGTCATGTCGCTAGTTCTCGCCTGAAATCGCCCGGCCTGTCGAGCGGCCCCGTCCGCGCGACCCTGGCTCGCCTTGGTCGGGCTTGGCGAGGATGGGCGCGCCGGGCTCTCCGCCGCGGCGCTGGCGGCGCTCGATGAGCGCCGAGATGGTCTTCGGCGGCGAGCGGCATCTGGCGCTGGTCGGGCCCATCGCGGCCGAGACGCGGGCCTGGCCGAGCCCGCTCAGCAAGGCCTTGCCGGCGATCCTGGCCGAGCGCGGGCGCACGGTCTGCGTGCTCGCGACCGGCGACCCGTTTCATTACGGCGTCGGCGTGCAGCTGGCGGGCGATTGCGGCCGGCGAGATGCGGATATCCCGCAGCCCTCCGCCTTCGCGCTGGCCTGCAGCCCGGCTGTGCTGGGCGCAGCAGGATTGCGCGCTGGTCTCGCTGCATGGCCGGGCGCTGCAGCGGATCATTCCGCATCTGCAGCCCGGCGCGCGCATGCTGGCGCTGTCCTGGGACGGAACGACGCCGGCCAAGCTGTCGCGGAGCTTTATGAGCGCGCGCGGCTTGGGAGCCTGCGAGATCGACGGTGCTGGAATCGCTCGGCGGCGCCGCGCGAGCACATCACGCACGCAGCGCGCCGATGCCTTTGCGCTCGACCGATATCGTGCCGCTCAACCTGATCGCGGTGACGCGTCGCGGCCTCCGCGCGAGGCGCGCGATGCTGCCGCTTGCAGCCGGGCTCGACGAAGAGCTGGTTCGCCCATGACGGCCAGATCACCAAAGCCGATATCCGCGCGATCACGCTCTCGGCGCTCGCGCCGCGCGCCGGGCGAGCTGCTCTGGGATATCGGCGCCGGCTCGGGCTCGATCGCGCTGGAATGGTGCCTGCGCCATCCGCGCAACCGCGCCATCGCCTTCGAGGAGCGCGCCGAGCGGGCGGCGCGGATCGCCGCGCAACCGGCTGGCGCTCGGCGCGCTGCCGGTCGAGATCGTCGCAGGCGCCGCGCCGGCCGGCTTCGCCGGGCAGCCGGCGCCCGACGCCGTCTTCATCGGCGGCGGCATCGGCGATGCCGGCGTGTTCGAGGCGGCTTTGCGCGCTCTGAAGCCGGGCGGGCGGCTCGTCGCCAATGTCGTGACGCTGGAGGGCGAGGCGCGGCTGGCGGCGCTGTTCCAGGCGCATGGCGGCACGCTCCGGCGCATCGGCGTGGCCATCTCGACCCGGTCGGCACCATGCATGGCTGGCGCAGCGCGATGCCGGTGACGCAATGGCGGGTGGTGAAGTCGTGAGCGACGCGTGTCCGACCCGCGCGTCATCCTGGGCATCGCGCAGCGGCGACCCGGGATCCATCGCAGGCCGCCGGATGCCTTCGATGGATCCCGGTGCCCCTGCGCGGCTTGTCCAGGATGACGACGCGAGTGTGATCGGTCAGGATGTCGCTGCGCGCCTCATCGCCGGCATCGGCCTGCGTCCCGGCACCGGCGCCGGAATCGGCGCCTGCCTCGACGCAGCGCTGACGCAGGCCGGACTCGAGCCCCGCCGCATCGCGACGCTGCCAGCCGGCTCGACGAGCCGGGCCTGCGAGCGGCATCGGCGCTGGACGCGATCTCGTCGCCATCCCCGACGAGGCGCTGCAGGGGTTCGAGGCCGCCTGCGCCACGCGCTCGACCCGGATCAGCCGCGCTCTACGGCGTCGGCTCGGTGGCGGAGGCGGCGGCGCTGGCGGCGGCGGGGCCGGGCGGCGACCTTGATCCAGCCGCGCATCGCGACCGCCCGCGTCACCTGCGCGCTGGCCAGGAGCGCGGCGACAGACAGCACGGCGCCATGACCATCCACTTCATCGGCGCCGGCCCCGGCGCGGCCGACCTGATCACCCTGCGCGGGCGCGATCTGATCGCGCCTGCCCGTCTGCCTCTATGCCGGCTCGCTGATCCCGCAGGCGATGCTCGGCTGGTGCCCGCCGGGCGCGCGCATCATCGACACCGCGCCGCTCGATCTCGATGCGATCGTCGCCGAGATGCAGGCGGCGCATCAGGCCGGGCAGGATGTGGCGCGGCTGCATTCCGGCGACCTCTCGATCTGGAGCGCCACGGCCGAGCAGATGCGCCGGCTGGACGGCGCTCGGCATCCCCTACAGCGTCACGCCGGGCGTGCCGGCCTTCGCCGCCGCAGCCGCTGCTCTGAAGCGCGAGCTGACCCTGCCGGGCGTGGCGCAATCGCTGGTGCTGACGCGGACCTCGGGCCGGGCCTCGGCCATGCCGGAGCGGGAGACGCTTTCCGCCTTTGCCGCGACCGGCGCAACGCTCGCCATCCACCTCTCGATCCATGTCATCGACCAGGTCGTCGCGGAGCTGACGCCGCTTTATGGCGCCGCCTGCCCGGTCGCCATCGTCTTTCGCGCCTCCTGGCCGGACGAGACGAATCCTGCGCGGGACGCTGGCGACGATCGCTGAGCGCGGTGCAGCAGGCCGGTCTGGAGCGGACGGCGTTGATCTTGGTCGGGCCGGCGCTGGGCGAGGATGATTTTCGGACAGCGCGCTCTATTCAGCCGGCTATGACCGGCGCTTCCAGGCCAGGTGGCGGGGTATGAACGCGGCCTCAGCCCGGCTTGCGGAACGGCGTGCGCGCCAGCAGGGCGCCCTGCCGGTCGAACACCGCGATCTCCAGCGCCGCCTCGGCGTTCAGCGTGCGCGCGGCGCGGGTCCAGGCATGCTCGGCGACGATGGCGGCGAGGTCGATTCCCTCGGCCTGCGCCCGCTGCAGCACCTCCAGCGCCGTATTGGCCTGCGGCACCCATTGCGCCAGCGCCGCGCTGCCGCCGGCCTCCCTCACCCGCTCGCCCAGCCAGGCGAGATCGACCGGACCGGCGCGGGAATGCAGGTCCAGCATGCCCTGGCCGAGTTTGACCATCTTGGCGAAACCGCCGGCAATGGTGACCCGGCCGACCGGGTGGGTGCGCAGATATTTCAGCATGCCGCCGGCGAAATCGCCCATGTCGATCAAGGCCTGTTCCGGCAGGCCGTGCAGCGCCTGCACGGCGGCTTCCGAGGTCGCGCCCGTGGCGCCCGCGACATGGCCGAGCCCCGCCGCGCGGGCGACATCGATGCCGCGATGAATCGAATGGATCCAGGCCGCGCAGGAGAACGGGATCACGATCCCCGTGGTGCCGAGGATGGACAGGCCGCCGAGGATGCCGAGGCGCGGGTTCATGGTTTTCTGCGCGATGGCCTCGCCGCCGGGGATCGAGATGGTGACGGTGACATCGGCCGGGCCGCCGAGCTCGGCCCGCGCTTGCGCCAGTGCCTGGCGGATCATCTCGCGCGGCACCGGATTGATCGCCGGTTCGCCGACCGGCAGCGGCAGGCCGGGCAGGGTGACGGTGCCGACCCCCTCGCCTGCCCGAAAATTCACGCCGGAACCGGCGGGCGCCGGGCCGATGCTGCACATGACCAGTGCGCCATGGGTGACATCGGGGTCGTCGCCGGCATCCTTGACGATGCCCGCCTGGGCGCCATCGGCCAGCCGCTCATGCCGCGCCAGCGCGAAGGCCGGCTGCTGGCCGCCGGGCAAGGTGATGCTGACGGGATCGGGGAACTGGCCCGTGACCCAGCCGCTGAAGGCGGCCTTGGCCGCCGCCGCGGCACAGGCCCCGGTCGTCCAGCCGCGTCGCAACGGTCCCTGTCGGCATCTCGTCTATGAGCTCGCCATGAGCGCTGCATAGCGCAGGCGCAAGCGGCGTCAGCGTGGCGCGAAGCCGCTCCCTCCCCCGCTTGCGCTGCGGCAGCGCGTGTCGGGAGGGTCCAGCGCGCGGAGCCACTGGGCACGGACGGCCCTCGGGCCTCCATTTTGCCCTCATCCTGAAGCCGCCGGCAGCGGCGTCTGAAGGAGGTCCAGTCGCGCGCTCCGGAGCCAACTCATGACCGCAAGCGGGCTGCTCATCGCCGCGCCGCGCTCCGGCTCCGGCAAGACCACGATCACGCTCGGGCCTGCAGCGGGCGCTGGTGCGGCGCGGGCTTGCCGTGCGCGGGCTGAAATGCGGGCCTGACTATATCGACCCGGCCTTTCATGCCGCCGCGACCGGAGCCCCGAGCGCCAACCTCGATTCCTTCGCCATGCCCCGGCGCTGCTGCGCGCAGATCGCCGGCGACGCGGCCGAGCGGAGCCGATCTCGTCATCGCGGAAGGCTCGATGGGGCTGTTCGACGGCGTGCCCGGCCCGGAAGGCGCGCACCGGCGCCAGTGCCGATATCGCGGCGCTGCTGGGCTGGCCGATCGTGCTGGTCATCGATGTCTCCGGCCAGGCGCAATCGGCCGCGGCCATCGCGCTCGGCTGCATGCATTACGACCCGCGCATCACGCATTGCCGGCGTCATCCTGAACAAGGTCGCCAGCGAACGGCATCGCCGGCTGGCGTCGGCCAGGGCATGGCGCGGATCGGCCTGCCGGTGCTCGGCGCCCTGCCGCGCGAGGCGAGCCTGATCCTGCCCGAGCGCCATCTCGGGCTGGTGCAGGCTGGCGAGACCGAGGATCTGCAGGCGCGGCTCGAGGCGCTGGCCGATGCCATGAGCGCGGCCATCGATCTCGACGCGGTGATGGCTGCCGCTGGGCCGACGAGCGCTTGCCGCCCCGGCTGATGCCGCCCACCCCCTGCCCGCGCCGGGGCGTCGCATTGCGCTGGCGAGAGATGCCGCCTTCAGCTTCGTCTATCCGCATGTCGAGGCCGGCTGGCGGGCGCAAGGCGCGACGCTCGTCCCGTTCTCGCCGCTGGCCGACGAGCCGCCGCCCGAGGATTGCGATGCCTGCTGGCTGCCGGGCGGCTATCCCGAGCTGCATGCGGCGCGTCTGGCCGCCGCACAGCGCTTTCTGTCGGGCCTGCGGAGCTTCGCCGAGACGCGACCGGTCCATGGCGAGTGCGGCGGCTATATGGTGCTGGGCCGCAGCCTGACCGATGCGGAGGGCGTGGTTCATGGCATGGCCGATCTGCTCGGGGTCGAGACCAGCTTTGCAACCCGCAAGATGAACCTGGGCTATCGCCGCGCGGTGCTGCAGGCGGATGGGCCGCTGGGCGCTGGCCGGCAGCGGGCTGACTGGCCATGAATTCCATTACGCCACCATCGTCGCAGCTGGGCGATGACGCGCCTCTGGCGATGGTGACCGACCCGCATGGCGCCGCGCCCAAGCCGGCCGGCAGCCGCCGCGGGCTGGTGACCGGCTCCTTCTTCCACGCCATCGCGGTGGCGGAATGAGCGCGCCGCCCCGTTTCGATGACGCATTTGCCGCTGCATTTCGCGACCCTGCTGGCCTGGCGACGCGATGTCCGGCGTTTCCGGCGCGATGCGCTACCAGACGGGCTGGTCGAGAGCCTGCTGGAACAGGCGGAGCTTGCACCGTCCGTCGGCTATTCCCAGCCCTGGCGCTGGGTGCGTGTCGAGGCTGATGAACAGCGCGTGGCGGTGCAGGAGAGCTTCCAGCGCTGCAATGCCGAGGCCCTGGCCGATTACGAGGGCGAGCGGGCGCGGCTCTATGCCGGCCTGAAGCTGACGGGACTGAAGCGAGGCGCCGGAGCAGATCGCGGTGTTCTGCGACCATGGCACGGCGCAGGGCCACGGGCTCGGCCGCAAGACCATGCCGGAGATGCTCGATTACTCCGTCGTCGCCGCGATTACCCAGTTCTGGCTGGCGGCGCGGGTCGGGGTGTCGGGCTCGGCTGGGTCTCGATCCTCGAACCAGACACCGTGCGGCAGGCCTTGGGCGCGCCGGCGGACTGGAAGCTGATCGCCTATCTCTGCCTCGGCTGGCCGGAGGACGAGCAGGATGTGCCGGAACTGGTGCGCGCCGGCTGGGAGACGTCCACTGGATCGCTTCGTCGCTGAGCGAACCGTCCTTGCGAGCGCCAGCGAAGCAATCCAGTTCGCGGCGCTCTGCGGCCCCTGGGTTGCTTCGTCGCTGACGCTCCTCGCAAGGACGGAGCGTCCTTGCGCGGCTCAGATCGCGACCTTGAAATCGGCCTCGGTCTTGGCCTTGATCTCGTCCAGCGTCACGCCGTCGGCGAGTTCGAGCAGGGTCATGCCGCCGCCATTCTTGTCGATGCTGAAGACGCCGAGATCGGTGATCACCATGTCGACCACGCCGGCCCCGGTCAGCGGCAGGTCGCAGGCCTTGAGCAGCTTCGGCGATTCCGTGCCGTCCTTGTTGCGGGCGACATGCTCCATCACCACCACGACCTTCTTGACGCCGGCGACGAGGTCCATGGCGCCGCCCATGCCCTTCACCATCTTGCCGGGGATCATCCAGTTGGCGAGGTCGCCATTCTCCGCCACCTGCATGGCGCCGAGGATCGACAGGTCGATATGGCCGCCGCGGATCATGCCGAAGGAATCGGCCGAGGAGAAAAAGCTCGTGGTCGGCAGCTCGGTGATGGTCTGCTTGCCGGCGTTGATCAGGTCGGGATCCTCCTCGCCCTCGTAGGGGAAGGGGCCCATGCCGAGCATGCCGTTCTCCGACTGGAGCTGAACGCTCATGCCCTCGGGGATATAGTTGGAGACCAGCGTCGGGATGCCGATGCCGAGATTGACGTAGATAGCCGTCCTTCAGTTCCTTCGCGGCGCGGGCCGCCATCTGTTCGCGGGTCCAGGGCATGAGGATCCTTCTCAGATGGGGCCGCCGCCGGCTCGCAGCGGCCGCGGGCTCGGAAGCGCGCTTGCGGGTGGTGCGCTGCTCGATGCGCTTCACCGGATTGGCGACGTGCACCATGCGCTTCACGAAGATGCCGGGCGTGTGGATGTGGTCCGGGTCGATCTCGCCGGCCTCGACCAGATGCTCGACCTGGGCGATGGTCATGCGCGAGGCCGTGGCCATCATCGGGTTGAAGTTGCGGGCGGTCTTGCGGTAGACGAGATTGCCCTCGGTATCGCCCTTCCAGGCGTGCACCAGCGAGATATCGGCGAACAGGCCGCGCTCCATGATGTAGCGCTCGCCATCGAACTCGCGCTCCTCCTTGCCCTCGGCGATCAGCGTGCCGACACCGGTCTTGGTGAAGAAGGCCGGGAATGCCGGCGCCGCCGGCGCGGATGCGCTCGGCCAGCGTGCCCTGCGGGTTGAATTCGAGCTCCAGCTCGCCGGCGAGATATTGCTGGGCGAAGAGCTTGTTCTCGCCGACATAGGACGAGATCATCTTCCGGATCTGGCGCGTCTCGAGCAGGATGCCGAGGCCGGCGCCGTCGATGCCGGCATTGTTGGAGATGAAGGTCAGGTCCTTGGCGCCGCTCTCGCGAACGGCCTCGATCAGGATATCGGGAATGCCGCACAGGCCGAAGCCACCGGCCATGATGGTCATGCCATCCTTGATGACACCGGCGAGGGCCGCCTTGGCGTCAGGAAACACCTTCTTCATCGCATTGCCTTTGGTGCTGGAATGGACTGCCTCCCAGCACTAGCCGAGCCCATGGTGCCGTTGCAACATCGCGACGGCGGCAGGACGCAGATTCAGCGCTGGGTCAAGGCGAGCTTGAGGCCGAGGCCGGCAAAAGCTGCAGCGAAACTGCGGCGCATCCAGAGCATCACCCGCGGGCGCGAGATGACATGGTTGCGCATCGCCGCGGCGAAGACGCCATAGAGCGCGAAGACGACGAAGGTCACCAGCATGAAGACGCCGCTCAGCTCCAGCATGCGCGCCAGCGCCTGCGGCTCGCCCGCCTGCACGAACTGCGGCAGGAAGGCGAAGAAGAAGATCGAGAGCTTCGGGTTCAGGATGTTGATCAGGATGCCGGTGGTCAGCACCTGGCGCACCGAGCGCGGCGCCTGCTCCGCCTCGACAGTGAGGCCGCCACGCTCGCCCAGCGTCACCCACGCCATGTAGAGCAGATAGGCGACACCGCAGTATTTGATGATCTCGAAGGCGAGCGCGCTGGTGTGCAGCAGCGCTGCGAGGCCTGTGATCGCCGCCGCCATATGCGGAATGATGCCGAGCGTGCAGGCCAGCGCTGCGATCAGGCTGGCCCTGGCGCCGCGCGAAAGACCTGCAGCGATGGTGTAGATCGCCCCTGTGCCGGGCGAGGCGACAATGACCAGCGTCGTCAGCAGGAATTCATAGCTCATGGCGCGCTCCCGGGCCGGCAGGAACTGGCATTGACCGCCGACGTTGGGTTGGCAGGATAGCCAAAGCCGGGAGAAGCGCCATGCCCCAGGGTGACAAATCCGCCTATACCGCCAAGCAAAAGCGCAAGGCCGAGCATATCGAGCAGGGCTATGAGGAGCGCGGCGTCTCGAAGGATGAGGCCGAAAGCCGCGCCTGGGCCACCGTCAACAAGCAGGATGGCGGCGGCAAGAAATCGGGCTCAGGCCGAAAACAGCACTGAGCCCGAGAGCTGCGTCACTCAGAGAGGTCGCCTAGCCGCCGATATTGAAGGCCGCCAGCGCCGCCATGTTGACGATGTCGCTGTCCTTGGCGCCGAGCGGGACGATCTGCACCGGCTTGTCGAGGCCGACGATCAGCGGGCCGATCACGGTCGAGCCGCCGAGCTCCTGCAGCATCTTGGTCGAGATCGAGGCCGAGTGGAACGCCGGCATCACCAGCACGTTGGCCGGGCCGGTGAGGCGGCAGAACGGGTAGTGCGCCATCAGGTCGCGGTTGAGCGCGACGTCGGCCGCCATCTCGCCGTCATACTCGAAATCGACGCGCTGGCTGTCGAGGATCTTGACCGCCTCGCGCACCTTCTCGGAGCGCTCGCCGGCCGGATGGCCGAAGGTCGAGAAGGCCAGCATCGCGACCCGCGGCTCGTAGCCGAGGCGGCGCGCCACGCCGGCCGCCTCGATGGCGATCTCGGCCAGTTCCTGCGCCGTCGGCATCTCGGTGATGGCGGTGTCGGCGACCAGCACGGTGCGGCCGCGCGCAGAGCACGATCGAGACGCCGATCAGCCGGTGGCCCGGCTCGGTCGTCGATGACGCGGCGGACCTCCTCCAGCGCGATCGAGTAGTTGCGGGTGACGCCGGTCACCATCGCGTCGGCATCGCCGAGCGCCACCATGGCGGCGGCGAAATGGTTGCGGTCCTGGTTGATCAGGCGCTGGCAGTCGCGGAAGAGATAGCCCTTCCGCTGCAGCCGCTCGTAGAGATACTGCGCATAGGCCGCGTTGCGATGCGACAGCCGGGCGTTGTGGATCTCGATGCCCTTGGCCGTCGAGATCGACGCCGGCGTGCGCCGCCGTCTCGTTGATCCGCTCCTCGCGCCCGACCAGAATGGCGTGGCCGAGCCCCTGGTTGACGAAGGACACCGCGGCGCGGATGACCTGCTCCTCCTCGCCCTCGGCGAAGACGACGCGCTTGGGATAGCGCCGGACGCGCTCGAAGATGCGGTTCAGCGTGCCCGCGACCGGGTCGCGCCGCGCCGAGAGCTGGGCCTTGTAGGCGGCGATGTCGACGATCGGCTTGCCGGCGACGCCGGTCTCCATGGCCGCCTTGGCGACGGCCACCGGCACGACGTGGATCAGGCGCGGATCGAACGGCACCGGGATGATGTAGTCGCGGCCGAAGCGCGGGCGCGAGCCCTGATAGGCGGCGGCGACCTCGTCGGGCACGTCCTCGCGCGCCAGCGTCGGCCAGCGCCTCGGCGGCGGCGATCTTCATCTCCATGTTGATGGTCGTGGCGCGCACGTCGAGCGCGCCGCGGAAGATGTAGGGGAAGCCCAGGACGTTGTTGACCTGGTTGGGATAGTCCGAGCGGCCGGTCGCCATGATGGCGTCGTCGCGCACGGCGTGCGACCTCCTCCGGCGTGATCTCCGGATCGGGATTGGCCATCGCGAAGATGATCGGGTTCGGCGCCATCGAGCGCGACCATCGTCGGGCGTCACCGCGCCCTTCGCCGAGAGGCCGAAGAAGACGTCCGCGCCCTCCATCGCCTCGGCCAGCGTGCGCCGGTCGGTCACCGCCGCATGGGCCGATTTCCACTGGTTCATGCCCTCGGTGCGGCCCTGGTAGATCACGCCCTTGGTGTCGCAGAGGATGACGTTGTCGGGCGTGAAGCCCATCGCCTTGAGCAGTTCGGTGCAGGCGATGGCGGCCGCGCCGGCGCCGTTGCACGACCAGCTTGTGTCGCTTGATGTCGCGGCCGGTCAGGTCCAGCGCGTTGATCAGGCCGGCGGCGGCGATGATCGCGGTGCCGTGCTGGTCGTCATGGAAGACCGGGATGTCCATCAGCTCGCGCAGGCGCTGCTCGATGATGAAGCATTCCGGCGCCTTGATGTCCTCGAGATTGATGCCGCCGAAGGAGGGGCCGAGATAGCGCACCGCATCGATGAACTTGTCGGCATCCTCGGTATCGACTTCGAGATCGATCGAATCGACGTCGGCGAAGCGCTTGAACAGGACCGCCTTGCCCTCCATCACCGGCTTGGAGGCCAGCGCGCCGAGATTGCCGAGGCCCAGGATCGCCGTGCCGTTGGAGATGACGGCGACCAGGTTGCCCTCGCGTCGTGTAGTCGTAGGCCTTGGACGGATCCTCGGCGATCGCCAGCACGGGCACGGCGACGCCCGGCGAATAGGCCAGCGACAGATCGCGCTGCGTCGCCATCGGCTTGGTCGGGATGATCTCGAGCTTGCCGGGCCGCCCCTGCGAGTGGAACAGCAGCGCCTCCTGATCCGTGAAGGTCGGGCGGGCGTGTTTGATCGGCGGGCGGTCGGTCATCGATGGGCTCTTCTTCGCGCGTTTCCAGGGCCAGTCTGCCGCATGCGTTCAAGCGCACTATCGGCGTCTTCTTGGGAGAGTTTGGCGCAAGCGCCGCGTTCCCCAACGTGTTCGGGGACCATAGGCAAGCCCCCGGCGCGCTACAAGTGAGCCGGGGAGCCGGTCGCCATGCGAGGCGGTGAGGGATGGGGACCGGTGGAGGCGGTCAGAGACGTCCGCGCAGGCTGCGGACGAAATCGCCGACATAGCGCTCCAGCACCACGGTCTGCTCGCTGACCCGGCTGCTCGCCTCGACGACGCGGGCGGCGGCCTCGTCCGGTCAGCCGGGCCTCGCCGCTGACCGAGCTGACGCTCTGGGTGACGCTGCCGGTGCTGCCGGCCACCGCCTGCGCATCGGCGGCGATGGCCGAGGCGATGCCGGCCTGGCGGCTGACGACATCGGCGACGATCCCGGAGGTGTCCTCGATCGTCGACATGGTGTTTTCGATATGGGCGACAGCCTCGGAGGCCGTCGCAGTGGCCAAGCGGATTTCCTGCAGCGTCTCGGAGATGTCGCGCGTCGCCTTCTGGGTCTGCTCGGCCAGGTTCTTGACCTCGCCCGCAACCACGGCGAAGCCCCGGCCTGCAGCGCCGGCGCGGGCGGCCTCGATCGTAGCGTTCAGCGCCAGCAGATTGGTGCGCTGCGGCGATCTCGGCGATGAAATCGAGGACCGAGCTGACCTTGTCGGCCGCCTCGCTCAAGCCTGTCACATCCCGCCTGGTGCTGCGGACATAGCTGGCCGCCTCCCCCACTGTCTGCCGCAGCGTGGCTGGTCTGGCGCGTGAGTTCGCGGATCGAGGCGTGGATCTCCTCGGCGGCGACGGCGACGCTGACGACCCGCTCCGAGGCGGCCTCCGCCTCGCGGGTGACATCGATGGCGCGCAGGCTCGTCTTGTCGGCGCTGGCGGCGAGCTGGTTGGCGGCATCATGCATGGCGAGCGAGGATTCGCCGGCAGCCTGGAGCGCCTTGCCGACCGTCAGCTCCAGCTGCGTCGCAAGCTCTTCCAGCGCCAGATTGCGCCTCTCCTGCTCCTCGCGCTGCTGGCTCTCCAGCAGGCGCTCAGGCGTGACATCGCTCAAGATCCCGTCCCAGCAGATCGAGCCGTCCGGCAGGAGCCGCGCTGCGGCGTCACAGCGGATCCAGCGTGTGGTGCCGTTCTCAAGATTATGGCGCGCTTCGAAGCGCCAGTTCTCGAGGCTGCGGGTGTGGCGCAACCGCTCATTGGCCTCGTCGAGGCGGGCGCGGTCCGCCGGGTCCATGAAGCGCAGCCAGCTGGTGGGGTCGCGCTCCAGCGTTCCGGCATCGATATCCAGCAGTTTTTCGATGCCGCCCCGGATGAAGCGATAGGAAATCTGGCCGTTGGGCTTCATGATCTTGCGGAACAGGGCGCCCGGCGCATTGGCCGTGAAGGTTTCGAGCTGGCGCCTGGCCTCGACGCGCTCCTGATCGGTGCTGATGACGAAGCCGACCAGAATGGCTGCCAGCATCGACATGGTCATCGCCATCGGCGCCGCGATGCTGGCCGCCAGATCCCAGGCCAAGGCCCGGTCGCCCAGCAGCGAAAGCATCAGCAAGGGCGCGACCCCCGCCACCAGCCCCAGCACCGCATGATCGCGCAGGCGGGCCGGCCGCCTCTGCCGACGCAGGTAGAGATAATAGCCGTAGCCGGCGCAGGTGCAGAGCAGGATGCCGACGACGCCGGAGACGACACCGCCACCGCCGAGCCAGGCGCGCAAGCCCGCCAGGATACTGGCGGTGATCACAGCGGTGATCGGGCCGCCAAGCGGGCCCGCCAGCACCGTCACCACATTGCGCGCATCGACGAAGACCCCATCCTTCACGATGAAGGGGTCGAGCATGCTGAGGCAGCCTCCCGCAGCGAAAATCAGCCCGATCACGACTTGCCGAAGCCAATGGCGCTCGCCCAGATGCTGCGACGCCAGGGGAACGAGGACCGCCGCGATCAACAGATAGGACAGGCTACGCAGAAGCTCGATCAACATGGCGGGGCGAACACAGGCCGTCTCCGTATCTCGGATCGCGGTCCTCTTTAGGCAGAAACCTTTGATAAAGGATAAACTGCCTTTCAGTATTCACGTTCTACTTGGATCGCTCCGTACCGATTCCGGCGAGACAGTGCGCCACCACGCCTGTGGGCGACGCCTCGCTCGCAACGCAAAACGGGTTCCTGACGGAGGCCGGCTGGTTTAGCGTCCGCGGCGATGCATGGCTCCAGCGACAGACAATCCCCGGCCAGTGGCGACGGCGCGCCGACGCCTGATTCCGGCCGCGTCACGCCGATGATGGCGCAGTATATCGAGATCAAGGCCGCCAATCCCGATTGCCTGCTGTTCTACCGGATGGGCGATTTCTACGAGCTGTTCTTCACCGACGCGGAAATCGCCTCGCGGACGCTCGGCATCGTGTTGACCAAGCGCGGCAAGCATCTCGGCGAGGACATCGCCATGTGCGGCGTGCCGGTGGACCGCGCCGACGATTATCTGCAGCGCCTGATCGCCGCCGGCCACCGCGTCGCCGTCTGCGAGCAGACCGAGGACCCGGCGGAAGCGCGCAAGCGCGGCGGCAAATCGGTGGTGCGGCGCGATGTCGTCCGGCTGGTGACACCGGGCACGATCACCGAGGAGCGGCTGCTGGAGCCGGGGCGGGCCAGCCTGCTGCTGGCGCTCGCCCGGCGCAGGCTGAGCGATTCCTCAGCGCTCTATGGCTTGGCGGCGATCGACATTTCCACCGGCCGCTTCACCGTGATGGAGACCACGCAGGACCGGCTGGCCATCGAGTTCGCCCGGCTCGAACCGCGCGAGATCATCTGTCCCGACGCGATCCATGACGATCCCGAACTCAAGGCGTTCTGGAAGGATCTGTCGCTGCCGGTGACGCCGCTGGCGCGGGACGGGCTCGATGCCGCCTCGGCCGAGCGGCGGCTGCGGGATTTCTTCGGCGTCGCCACGCTCGACGCGTTCGGCAGCTTCTCGCGGGCCGAGATCGCCGCGGCGGGCGCGGCGCTCGCCTATGTCGAGCGGACGCAATTCGGGGCGCGGCCGACCCTGTCGCCGCCGGTGCGCGATGCCGGCAGCGCGATGATGCTGATCGACGCCGCCACCCGCGCCAATCTCGAACTGACGCGGACGCTGGGCGGGGAGCGCAGCGGCAGCCTGCTCGCGGTGATCGACAGAACCGTGACGCCGGGCGGGGCGCGCCTGCTGGCGGAAAGACTGGCCGGCCCGCTGACGGACCCCGTCGCAATCGGCGACCGGCAGGACGCAGTCTCGCTGCTGCTCGATCAGGCGGGATTGCGCGAAAGCTTGCAGGCGGCGCTGGCGCGGGTGCCCGATATCGCCCGGGCGCTGTCTCGCCTGGCCCTGGAGCGGGGCGGTCCGCGTGACCTGGCGGCGCTGGGTTCTGGGCTCGATGCGGCGCGCGAGATCGCCGACCGGCTTGGCGGTGAGGCGACGCTGCCGAGCGCCTTGCGGGACGCAGCCGAGGCGCTGGCCCGCATCGACCCGGCCTTGCCGCGCCTGCTGAGCGAGGCGCTGGCCGATGAGCTGCCGCTGAACCGACGCGACGGGCGCTTCCTGCGCGAGGGTTTCGACGCGACGCTGGACGAGCTGCGCCTGCTGCAGGTGGATTCGCGCAAGGTGATCGCGCAGCTGCAGGCGCGCTACGCCGCCGACACCGGCTGCCGCACCTTGCGCATCAAGCACAACGCCATGCTCGGCTATTTCGTCGAGGTGCCGCAGGCCTTCGGCGAGACCTTCCTGAAGGAGCCGTGGCGTGAGGTCTTCGTGCATCGACAGACCATGTCGGATGCGATGCGCTTCTCCTCCGTCGAGCTCGGTGAGCTCGAGGCCAAGATCGCCTCGGCGGCCGACCGGGCCCTGAAGCTGGAGCTGTCGGTCTTCGCGCAGCTGAGCGAGGCGGTGATGGCGCAGGCCGAGCCGATCAAGGCTGCTGCCCAGGCGCTGGCCGAGATCGATGTCGCGGCGGGGCTGGCGATGCTCGCAGCCAGCGAGGGCTGGACAAGGCCCGTCATCGACGACAGCGCCATCTTCTGCATCAGGGGCGGGCGCCATCCCGTGGTCGAGGCGGCGCTGAAGCGCGAGGGTCGGCCCTTCGTTGCCAACGACACCGAGCTGTCGCCGCCGGAGCGGGCCGATGGCGGCCGGATCTGCCTGATCACCGGCCCCAACATGGCCGGTAAATCGACCTTCCTGCGGCAGAACGCTGTGATCGCGGTTCTGGCGCAGATGGGAGCCTATGTCCCGGCCGAGACCGCGCATATCGGCATCGTCGACCGGCTGTTCTCCCGCGTTGGCGCGGCTGACGATCTGGCGCGGGGACGCTCGACCTTCATGGTGGAGATGGTCGAGACGGCCGCGATTCTCAACCAGGCCGGCCCGCGCGCGCTGGTCATTCTCGACGAGATCGGCCGCGGCACCGCGACCTTTGACGGGCTCTCCATCGCCTGGGCCGCGATCGAGCATCTGCATGAGGTCAATCGCTGCCGCAGCCTGTTTGCGACGCATTACCATGAGCTGACGGCCCTGGGTGACCGGCTGGCGAGGGTCAGCAACGCCACCGTGCGCGTCACCGAATGGAATGGCGAGGTGATCTTCCTGCACGAAGTGGTGGCCGGCGCGGCCGACCGCTCCTACGGGATTCAGGTCGCGAAACTTGCCGGCCTGCCGCCTGCCGTGGTCGAGCGGGCGCGGGCGATCCTGGGCGAACTCGAAAAGACCGAGCGCGAGAAGCCGGTCGCCTCGCTCGTCGACGATCTCCCGCTGTTTGCAGCGCCACTGCGCCGACCGGTCGCGCCCCCGCCGCCCCCTGCTGCCGAAGATGGCTTGCGCCAGGCGCTGGCCGGGCTCGACCTCGACGAGATGACCCCGCGCGAGGCACTGGAGGCGTTGTATCGGCTGAAGTCGTTGGGGTGAGAACAGTCTCTAGAGGAGATGCGCCCAATCCTGCCTGGCATGAAAGAGGCGTACGATCAGGATGTCGTGGCCGTTTTCCACGTAAACGATGACGTGGCTTTCGCATAATTGCGCGCGAACAGGCGGTGCAAACTCCAGACGCAGCCGAGCGAGCTGCGGATAGTCGGATAAGAGTTCAAATTTCTCGAAGATCAGCTCGTAATATCGCTCCGCCTGCCTCAACCCGAACTGGGCGAGGCTTTCACGATAAATCTGTTCGAGGTCATCGACTGCTTTTCGGCTGAGTTCAAATGCCATCGTCCACTCCGGCTCGTCGCCGGATGTCGCGGAGAAGCTCCTCCTTGCTGAGCGTGCTCACACCGCTCTGCAAACCAACGTCAACAGCGGCCTGGATGCGCTCGATCGCGTCGCGCCGCTCCTGATCCTTGCGGATGAGATCGCGCACATAGTCACTGGCGTTGCCGTAGCGACCGCTATCGGCCTGCTGCTCCACCCAGACCTTCATCTGAGCTGGCAGGGAGATGTTCATCGTCGCCATGGCGGCCTCCTTGCGGACACCCTAACTCTTTTGGCAATCTTTGCCAAAGGTGAAGGTTCAGCCCAGGCGCCGAATGCTCGTGATCGCGCCAAAACTCTTGGCGGCGATGCGGTCGCGGGCTTCCCGCAGCGGCTCCTTCATCACCGTCATCGTATAGGCGGTGGCGTGGAGCAGGGTCTGCGGGTCGAGCATGATCCCGACATGGCCTTTCCAGAAGATCAGATCGCCCCGTTGCAGGCCTGACAAGCTGTCATCGAATGCCACGGGCTGGCCAAGCGCCGCCTCCTGCAGATCGGTATCGCGTGGCGCGGCAATGCCCGCAGCCGCCAGCGAGACCTGCGTCAGCCCCGAGCAATCGAGGCCGAGGCTGGTCTTCCCGCCCCAAAGATAAGGAACATGCAGGAAGCGCTCGGCGACCGCGACGAAATCCGGCTCCGCGCTGTCCAGAGGAGCCAGATGCGCAGCAATGACGTAGCCGCCATCGGCCAGGATCAGGAACTCGTCGATGGCGCCGGTCACAGCGACACGTGCACCGATCGACAGCGCCTCGAGTGGCGGCAGCTTCATCGAGCGGCCAGGGTAGATGAAGGTGCGCAAGGCGCTGACGCGATGCGTCGGGGCCGGCGCTTCCGTTCGCAGGGCCGTATCGGGGAGGTAGCCGACATAGCCATCGAGCCCGAGCTGGACCCAGGCCCAGCCCTCGAAGCGCTCATAGACCTGCACCGCCTCCCCGCGAAGCGCTTCCGTATCCAGCGGCGCATCGGGGCGCGGCTCGCGCCGCAGCGGCACGGATGGGGCGATCACCCAACCCGGCTCGGGCTCGACAAAGCTGCGCGCCTCGACCTGGCCACGCAGATGGCTGGCGGCGAGATCGGGCCGCGCGGGGGTGAGGCGGGGATCGAGAATCAGTGTCATGCCGGGAGTTTAGCGGTTTCGTAATGCGGTTGGCATGGCAGAAACGCCCTGCTTCAATTGCCGCCAATATCACGGGCATGGTCGGTGATCAGATCGGCCAGCCGCTCCACCGCCAGGGCCCCTGCCACCGTCCGCTGGATCACCACATTGCGCCGGTCGAACTCGTCGCGCTTGCGGGTCACGAGCCCGAGCTTGCCCATGGTGTCGAGGGCGCGGGTGATGACCGGCTTGGTGACGCCGAGCTGCTGAGCGAGGCCGCGCACCGTGTGCGGCGGAAGCTCGAGATAGATCGTCAGCAGGATCGCGGTCTGCCGCGCCGAGAGATCGGCCTGCCCATCGCGGACGAGGTCGAGATGCACATGCCGCCAGAGCTTGAGGGCCTGGGACGGCCTGATCTCCAAGGGCATGATGACAGATCCCGATCGTTACGGGTCCGTATCATTAGCTGAGCCGGGCCATCGTGCAATCGCTCTCGGCGAACAGGCTTAACCGGCGGGCCGGGCCGGCGGGTAGAACTGCTTGGCCAGCGCATAGACCAGGCGCGCGGCCTGGCACTCGCCACCATCAGGCCGACCGGGCTTTGCCGTCGGCACCCAGCCATAAATGTCGAAATGCGCATAGGAGCGCGCCTTCTCGACGAAGCGGTTGAGGAACAGGGCGGCCGTGACCGAGCCGGCGAAACCGCCGCTGGAGACGTGGTTCACATCGGCGATCTTGGAATCGAGCAGGCTGTCATAGGGCGGCCAGAGCGGCATCCGCCAGACCGGATCGTTGACCGCCGTGCCGGTGCGCATGATCTCCTGCGCCAGCCCGTCATCATGGGTGAAGCAGGGCGGCAGCTCCGGGCCAAGAGCGACGCGGGCGGCACCGGTCAGGGTCGCGAAATCGATCAGCAGCTCGGGCTCCTCCTCATCGGCCAGCGCCAGCGCATCGGCGAGGATCAGGCGGCCCTCGGCGTCGGTATTGCCGATCTCCACCGACAGTCCCTTGCGGCTTGGCAGAACATCGCCGGGGCGGAAGGCGGCTCCGGACACCGCATTCTCGACCGCCGGCACCAGCAGGCGCAGCCGCACGGGCAGGCCGGCGAGCATGATCATCCGGGCGGCAGCGATCGCTGCGGCAGCCCCGCCCATATCCTTCTTCATCAGCAGCATCGAAGCGTCAGGCTTGAGGTTGAGCCCGCCCGTATCGAAAGCCACGCCCTTGCCGACCAGCGTGAGCTTGGGATGCGCGGCATCGCCCCAGACCAGATCGATCAGGCGCGGCGCGCGCGGAGAGGCGCGGCCGACAGCGTGGATCATCGGGAAATTGCCGGCCAGCAGATCGCCGCCGACGATGCTGACGACGGTGGCGTCGCACTCCCGGCCAAGCTCGCGGATCGCCGCCTCGATCTCGGCTGGACCGAGATCGTTAGCCGGGGTGTTAATGAGATCGCGGCCGAGCATGACGGAACTCGCAATGGCCGTCAGCTCGTCACCATCGACGCCCTCGGGCACGACCAGCCGCGCCAGCGGCAGCGAGGGCTTGCGATAGCGGTCGAAGCGGTAGCCCTGCAGCAGCCAGGCCAGCGCCGCGAGGCCGAAATCGTCGATCTCGCCATGGAGCACGTAATCGCCCTGGGGCAGCAGGTTCGCGAGCCGCCCCGGTGCAAAAGGATCGCGCCGCCGCGCCTCCGGGCTGTCGACGCCGAGCAGGACCGCCGCAATGGCGCCCGTCGCATCGGGCAGGACGAGGTGTTGACCCGGCCGCGCTGCAAAGCCCTGCGCCGAAGCGAAAGCGCGCCCCTCCTTCGGCAGTTGGTCCTGAAGCGCGGCCCAGCCGGCCTTGGAGACGACATGGAGCGGGATGGCAGAGTCAGAGGCGGTTGTGAGGAGGCTGTGCACGGGCAGGACGAACCATCTGGAGGGCGGATGCTCAGGCACCAGTTAAGGATGCGTTAGGGTTAACGTTTTATCACCGGGGCATCAGATCTTCCATTGCTGCGAGGCTCATCGCGCCATGTCCCTTTGCTCGCCAGGCCCGACCGCCCTTGCAATGCCCGCCGTTTCAATGCGCGCCCATGCAACCCGCCGCCCTCGCCTGCGCGCCGGGCTGCTGACCGCTATCTGCCTCGTCGCAATCGGCGCCGGCGGGTGCCAGAGCCGGGGTGGCCTCGGCGATATCACCGGCTCGATCGGCCGCAGCGCCGTCACCCATCCGCAGAGCCCTGCGGACTGGAGCGCCGAGAGCGAGCGCTGGGGCAAGCGCTATGACGCCAATCCGCGCGAGCGGGACGCTGCCTTCTTCTACGCACGCGCCCTGCGCGCCCTCGACCAGAACGCCCAGGCGCTCGCGATCCTGCAGAAGGCCGTGCTGGTCCACAGCAATGATCTCGAACTGCTTGGCGCCTATGGCCGCTCGCTGGCCGAAAACGGCCGGCTGAAGGAAGCCGAGGACGTGCTCTCGCGCGCCCATTCGCCGGAGCGGCCGGATTGGCGGGTGCTCTCGGCGCAGGGCACCGTCGCGGACCAGCTCGGCGACAATGCCCGCGCCCAGCAGCTCTACCACGCCGCGCTGAAGCTGGCGCCGGGCGAGCCGACCGTGATGTCCAATCTCGGCCTGTCGCTGGCACTCTCCAAGCAGCTGCCGGAAGCCGAGCGCGTGTTGAAGGAGGCTGCCGCGTCCGGACGCGGCGATGCCCGCATCCGCCAGAACCTCGTGCTGGTGCTCGGCCTGCAGGGCCGGTTCGCCGAGGCGGAAACGCTGGCGCGCCAGGACCAGGGCCCGGCCGAGGCGGCTGCAACCGTCGCGTATCTCAAGCGCAGCGTCAGCCAGCAGAACAGCTGGGACATGCTGAAGGCCGGCGGCAAACCCGGCGCGGCCGGCAAGGCCCAGGGCGCGCGCCCGGCCCAGACCCAGGCACAAGCCGCCAGCGAAGGCTGATCGGCCAAGGCTCACGCCGCACAAGGCAAGGCCAGGCTCGGCGACGAGCCTGGCTTTTTTGATAGGTGGCTGCTCCAGCTAACGGGCTGACATCAGAAACCTTGTGCCGTCGCTCATCGGCGTTTTCGCCGCGTCTTCTGCAGGCTCAGGCGGTCATTTCCACTTGAAGACCTGGATCATCGCCGGCGTCATGATGACGACGAAGAGCACCGGCAGGAAGAACAGGATCATCGGCACGGTCAGCTTCGGCGGCAGGGCGGCAGCCTTCTTCTCCGCCTCCATCATGCGCTGGTCGCGGCTTTCCTGCGCCAGGGTGCGCAGGGCGGTGCCGAGCGGCGTGCCGTAGCGCTCGGCCTGGATCAGCGCCGTGGAGACCGACTTGACGCCCTCCAGCCCGGTACGCTGGGCGAGGTTCTCATAAGCCTGCCGGCGCTCGGTGAGATAGGAGAGCTCGGCCGTGCAGAGGGCAAACTCCTCCGCCAGCGCCACCGACTGCCCGCCAATCTCCTGCGCCACCTTGCGGAAGGCGTGCTCCATCGACATGCCGGATTCGACGCAGATCAGCAGCAGGTCGAGCGCATCGGGGAAGGCGCCCTTCATCGAGAGCTGGCGCTTCGAGATCTGGTTCGAGAGAAAGATTTCGGGCGCCTTGATGCCGAGATAGGCGCCAAACAACGCCATGCCGAACTTGATCAGCGGCGGCTGGCCGAAGCCGTTGATGACGAAGACGTAGAACAGGGCGATGAGGAACAGGCTGATCGGCATGACCAGCCGGAAGAACAGGAAGGCGATCTCGGCCTGCGGGCCGCGATAGCCGGCCATGATCAGCTGCTTCTTGGCCGATTCCGTGCCCAGCCAGTCGCCCAGCTTGAACCGGTCGACGATGCGCCGCATGAACTCCTTGGGCTCGTGGCGCAGGCTGACCTTTTCCTTCTGCCGGTTCAGCCTCTCGCGCTCGCGGGCGCGGATCTTGTCGCGCTCGGTCGCGACGCTCTTCATGCGCTTCTGGAGGTGGCTGCCCTCGGTCAGCGGGATGGCGACTGTGATGACCGTCGCAGCCGCAGCCACGGCAACCAGCATGGTGAGGAGGAACTGCGTATCAGCCAGTTTGCCGGCGATGAGATCGATCATGGCGCGGCCTCAGATATCGAAGTTGATCATCTTGCGCATCACCAGGATGCCCATCAGCATCCAGATGCCGCCAGCGAACATCGCAACCTTGCCGGCCTGCGTCAGCCAGAGCAGCTCGATGTATTTCGGCGTCGTCAGATAGACCAGCACGGCGACGGCGGGTGGCAGCGCGCCAATGATCGCCGCGGAGGCCTTGGCCTCCATCGACACGGCCTGGATCTTGTCACGCATCTTGCGCCGCTCGCGCAGCACGCGCGACAGGTTGCCAAGCGTCTCGGAGAGGTTCCCGCCGGTCTTCTGCTGGATCGCCAGAACGATGCCGAAGAAGTTGGATTCCGCGCAGGGCATGCGTTCGAACAGCTTGTTGGCGGCGTCGGTGAGCGGCAGTCCCAGAGACTGGCTCTCGATGATCAGCCTGAACTCGCTCTTCACCGGCTCGGCCGCCTCGGCCGCGACGATGCGCAGGCAGTCATTGAGCGGCAGGCCCGCCTTGATGCCACGGACCACGACGTCGACGGCATTGGGAAACTCGATGCCGAATTTCTTCAGGCGCTTGGCCTTGCAGCGCTTCAGATACCAGGCCGGCAGGCCGAAAAATCCAACGAACAGACCGACAGCAGCCAGAATGAAGCTGCCGCTGGCAATCAGCAGGATGAGCGCCAGCACCACGGCGGTGACCGCGCAGATCATATGATATTTCTTGCGGTCCCAGGTCAGGCCGGCCTGGAGGATGCGCATTTCCAGCGAGACATTCTGCCGCTCGGATTCGCGCGCCTCGATCTCCTTCAGGCTCTGGGCGATCTGCCCGCGCTTGGCGCGGGTCTGTGTATCCCGATCGACGCCGCGAGCGGCGACCGGCGCGGCAAATTCCTTACGCCGCTTCTCGGCGCGCGCCGAGCCGCTCAGCATCGGGTAAAACAGCGCGTAGACCACGCCTGCCGCCGCAAGCGTCGACAGGATGATGACGGCGATGACGCTGGTACTCATGGTCTGTCGCTCTCCCTGCGCCCCGGAAATCAGGCCGCGACGCCGTCGCCTTCGATCTCGAGCGCGTCGATGGCGGCTGCCAGACGCTGCTCTTCGCCGTAATAGCGGGCGCGCTCCCAGAAGCGCGGCCGGCCGACGCCGGTGGAGCGATGGCGGCCGATCAGCTTGCCCGCCGCATCCTCGCCCATGATCTCATAGGTCATCAGATCCTGGGTGATGATGACCTCGCCTTCCATACCCATCACCTCGGTGATGTGGGTGATGCGACGCGAGCCGTCACGCAGGCGCTGGGCCTGGATGATCACGTCGATGGAGGAGCAGATCATCTCGCGCAGCGTTTTCGAGGGCAGCGTGAAGCCGCCCATGGTGATCATCGATTCGATACGGCTGAGGCACTCGCGCGGGGTGTTGGCGTGGAGCGTGCCCATCGAGCCGTCATGGCCGGTGTTCATGGCCTGGAGCAGGTCGAAGGCTTCCGGGCCGCGCACCTCACCGACGATGATCCGCTCGGGACGCATACGCAGGCAGTTCTTGACGAGATCGCGCATCGTGATGGCGCCCGTGCCCTCGAGGTTGGGCGGGCGGGTTTCGAGGCGCACGACATGGGGCTGCTGCAGCTGCAGTTCGGCCGCGTCCTCGCAGGTGATGACGCGTTCGTCCTCATCGATGTAGTTCGTCAGGCAGTTCAGCAGCGTCGTCTTGCCGGAGCCGGTACCGCCGGAGATGACGAGGTTGCAGCGCACGCGGCCGATGATCTTCAGGAGCTCCGCGCCCGGAGGCGAGATCGCGCCGAAACGGACAAGCTGGTCGAGCGTCAGCTTGTCCTTCTTGAACTTGCGGATGGTCAGTGCCGGGCCGTCAATGGCGAGCGGCGGCGCGATGACGTTGACGCGAGACCCGTCGGCGAGACGCGCATCGCAGATCGGCGAGGATTCATCGACGCGGCGGCCGACCTGGCTGACGATGCGTTGGCAGATGTTCATCAGCTGCGCGTTGTCGCGGAAGCGGACATTGGTGAGCGTGATCTTGCCCGCGACTTCGATGAAGGTCCGCGCCGCGCCATTGACCATGATGTCGGCGATGTCGTCGCGCGCCAGCAGGGGCTCGAGCGGGCCATAACCCAGCACGTCGTTGCAGATGTCGTCGAGCAGCTCTTCCTGCTCGGCAATCGAAAGCACGACATTCTTCAGCGAGATGATCTCGTTGATGATGTCGCGGATCTCTTCGCGCGCGGATTCGGCATCGAGCTTGGCGAGCTGGGAGAGGTCGATCGCCTCGATCAGCGCGCCGAAGATCATGCTCTTCATCTGGTAGTATTCGTCGGAATGCGGATTCTCGACGACCAGAGGGGCGCGGCGCTGCTCCGGAACCGGCGCAGCCGGCGCTACGCGGGCAACAGGCGGGCGTGGCGCTTCCCTCGCCACCGGAATGGGCGCGCTGGCACCGGTGGAACGCTTTCCGAACATCTCAACCCTCTCTGGCGACAGGGGCGACGGCTGGGCATGATCTGGTCATCGATCAGGCTTTCCGCCGCATCAGCTTGGCAACCAGCGGCTCCAGCAGGCTCGCGCGGCTGCGCTTCGATTCGCTGCGCCCGGTCACGGCGCTGCCGATCTGGAGCAGGGCCTCGTTGATCTTGCCCTTGCCCTGGACCTCCGCAATCATCTGGCCGTTATTGGCGGCCGTGCCGAAGACCTGCGCATCGAACGGGATCGAGCAGAGCACATCGGTGCCAACCGCTTTCGAGAACTCACCCGCGTCGATTTCCGGCCGCTTGGGTACGCCGACCTTGTTGAGCACGAGCCGCGCCTGGGAATCATTGGGGCGGGTGGTGCGCATCAGATCGAGCAGGTTCTTGGTGTTGCGCAGGGAGGCGAGCTCCGCTTCCGCCACGACAATCACCTCGTCGGCGCTCAGAAGGGCGCGCTTGGCCCAGGCCGTCCAGACATGCGGGATGTCGAGCACCACCGTCGGCACGCTGGCGCGCAGCAGGTCGAAGAGCTGGTCGAAGGCATCTTCCGGAAGGTCGCAGGTCCGGTCCAGCATGGCGGGCGCCGCCAGCAAGGCCAGATTGTCGCTGCAGCGGGAGAGCAGGCGGTCGAGCATGTTGGCGTCAAGGCGCTCAGGCGCGAACACGGCCTCGCCAATGCCCTGCGGCGGGTCCTGGTTGAAGTCGAGGCCGGCGGTGCCATAGGCGATGTCGAGATCGACGATGACGGTCGAGGAATCGAGGCTCGAGGCGATCGTCCAGGCAATGTTATGGGCCAAGGTCGAGGCACCGACGCCGCCCTTGGCGCCCATCACGCCGATGATGCGACCGACAGCCTGTGCGCCCGGAGCGGCATAGAGTTCCGACAGGGTGCGCAGCACATCGAGCGTGCCCAGCGGCGCGATCAGGTATTCGCTGACCCCGCGGCGGATCAGGTCACGATAGAGCTGGACATCGTTGACGTGGCCGATGACCACGACCTTCGTGCCGGAATCGCAGCTCTGCGCCAGCGCATCGAGATGCGCGACCAGCGCCGAGGGGTCGGACACGGTCTCGAGCACGATGACATTAGGGGTCGGTGCCGTGCGAAAGGCTTCGACCGCGGCGGCCGGTCCGCCCATCTGGATGCGAGCATGCGCTTTTGCCATGCGCCGGTCGGCGACCGCAGCCTGCATGATTGCGGCAACGCCGGGCGTTTCGCAGAAGGCCTGGATGGTGACCCGCGGCAACGGCGCGATAAGCGCGTCGCCGGCCAAGGTTTCGGAGCGGAGATCCTGATCCTGCAGCGTGTCCATCAGCGTCCACCCACCGCGCTGTTGATCTGCGGCGTCTGCTGGCGGTACTCGGTCGAAGGATCCCTGCCCTCGCGCAGCTTGCTGATCGCGCCCATGCGCTTGGCGATGTCGGGGCGACCCTCGGCGCGGCCGCGGACCAGATCGATGGGATCGGCGACCTGGGCAGCGAGCGTCGCCTGCGTGGCGCAACCCAGATTCCAGTAGGGCTCGTTGCTGGCGGAGGTCTTGTAATTGGCCGAGCCGAGATCTTCCGGCCACTGCCCGCATTGATGCGGCACGGCAGCCTGAAGCGAAGCGAAGGTCAGGCGGATCGGCGAGGCGAGGCCGGGATCACTGACAGGATAGCTGCGCACCGACAGGGCCGAGCTCGGCACACCGCCACGGGAGAGCGCGGCACGGATGCCGTCGAGGGTGTAGCTGGCAGCCGCATCCCGCCGCGTGCCGGTGGGAACCTGAGCCACCAGCCCGCCACGACCGGTGCGGCGGTAATCCTGCGCGAAGACCGCGACATCCTCGGCCTGGCGCTCGTCCAGCCCGCCACCGGCGCGGCCGACGAAGACATCGAGCGATTTCGGCGCGTCGCGCAGCACGATCGGATGGCGCTCGCGCACATCATCGGGGGCGAGCGACGCCGAGAGATCGCCCTTGGCGACGCAGGCGCCAAGCGAGGCGCCGATGAGCAGAACTGCGGTGATACGAGGCATGGTCTGCGCCTTGCTGGATCGAGCCGTCATGGTCCGTCTGTCCTTTTCGCCTGCCTTGGGCGCTCAATCCGCGATGAAGCCGACCCGGCCCTTATAGGCCTGGGGGCGCGCGCCGGCGCCGGAGCCGTAGAGCCGGTTCAGACGGCCCAGCAGGATCGCCTGCGCATCATGGGTCTCGACGAAACCGTCATCGGGGCGCTGCACCTGGTTGGGCTCCATCGGCTTGGCGATGTAGGGGGTGGCCGTGATCATCAGCTCCGTCTCCTCGCGCTGGTAATCGCGCGAGCGGAACAGGGTGCCGATGATCGGGATGTTCATCAGGCCGGGGAAACCGTTGAGCGAGGTGCGGCCAGACGCGCTGGATCAGGCCGGCCGTCGCCAGCGTGCCGCCCGACGGCAGCTCGACCGTGGTGTCGGATTTGCGGACGCGGAAGGCCGGGACGTTGATGTCGCTGGCTGGAGCCGCTGAGACGGAGCTGGTTCTCGAAGTCGAGTTCCGTCACTTCGGTCGCGATGCGCATGCTGATCTTGCCGTCGGACAGCACGATCGGCGTGAAGTTCAGGGCGACGCCGACCGGCTTGTATTCGATCTGGAGCTGGCAGACGCGGGTGGCGGGATCGCAGGTCTGGCCCTTTGGCACAGGCACTTCGCCACCGGCGGTGAACTTGGCGCTTTCGCCCGAGATCGCCGTGACCGTCGGCTCGGCCAGGACACGCGACAGGCCGGCGCGCTCGAGCGCCTTCAGCGTGAAGTTGGTGGAGTTGCCAATGCCGGCGCCGATCGCCGTGGCGGCAAGCGCCTGCGGCTGCAGCGGGAACGGGTTTTCGATGCTGGGCGTGATCGAGAAATTGCCGAGCCGCCACTCGCCATTGGAGTTGATGCCGAGCTGCTTGATCGCCTTGCGGGAGACTTCCGAGACGACGACCTTGACCATCACCTGGTCGCGACCGCGGATCGAGAGCGAATTGATCACCGCGCCCTTGGACGAGCTGAACAAGCCTGCGGACTGGCCGACGAAGGCGTTGGCGATGTCGACGGCCTGGGTCGCCTCTGAGGCGTTGGTGACGTCGCCGACGAGAAGGATGGAGTTGCCGGCCGGCTTCACCTCGATCTGCGCCCTCGGCAGCGCTGAGCGCAGCGTCTGGCGCAGCACGTTGAGATCGCGCCCGACCTCGATCTCGAGCGCCGAGATCTGACGACCTTCGCTGTCGATGACGAACATCGAGGTCGAACCATCGGCGATACCGATGATGAAGATCTTGCGGGCGGAGCGCACCACCGCATTCGCCACCTTGGGGTTGGCGACGAAGACTTCCTTGGCGTCGCGCGGCAGCTCGACGACGATGGAGCGACCGATGGAGAGATCGAGCTTGCGAGCGATGGCATGCTCGCTCGTCCCGACATTCAGCACCGGAGCCGGGCCCGTGGAGCTCGCGCGGCCGGTTTGCGCCTGGGCCGGGACGGCCAGCAGAACGGCAAGGGCGGCGGAGAGGAGGAGACGATCAGCGATCATGGTTTCACGCCCTTGGTGGTGACGCCGTAACGGACGAATGTGAGACCGCCCTCATCGGTGCTGTTCACGACTTCGCCCGCGTCCTGGAGGCTGCGCAGCGCCAGCGAGAGCGACCCGGTCTTCTGCGCTTCGGCGATGACCTCGACCTGCTTGGGGTCGATTTCGAGCGTGGCGGTCTCGCCGATCACCACCTTCTCGCCGTTGCGCTCCTGGATGTTCTGGCCGATCGCCAGCACGCGGATGTTGCGGAGCACGACCTCGCTGACATAGGACGGCGACCTCCGCCGGAGGTACCCTCGGCGCCTGATCGTGCTGACGACATCGACGCGGTCATTGGGAGGATGAAGCCGCCGGCCGTGCGGCGCCGCGGTTGTCGGTGCTGATCGCGATGGCGCGCTTGCCAGCCGGCAGAACGGCGGAGAGGAAGCCGGTGCCGTCGGTGCTTGATCAGCTTCTCGCGGCGGATCGGCTCGGAGGCGAGCGAGCGGGTAGCGGGCCAGCTGCCCGGCGATCTCCTGCTCCGGCCTCGGGCGTCTCGTCCTTGCGGATCACGCCGGCAGGGACGCTGGCGAGCGGCCAGTCGAGCCAGCGCAGATCGCTGGCGGCCACCTTGTTGCCGAGCGGGATGTCGGCGGCGGCGACCAGGACCGGCACTGTGGGCGCCGGAACGGCTGTCGTGACCTGCGACGGGTTGCTCGGGCGAGCGCTGCATCAGCAGCGCCGCGCCGAGGCCAGCCACGAGCGCGACGACGAGAATGATGATACGGGCGGGACTCATTGCGACTGACCCTCGGCCAAACCTATTGGCGTCTCGGCGAGGATCGTGCAGCTGGAAATCGTCAACTTATGGTTAATCGGACGTATCTTTTTTTGCCGAACCGGTAACGCCTGCGCTCACAGCGACGTTATCGCCGCCCTCATCAGCGCCAGTATCGCGGCCCGCCAGATCGCAGTCTCCGGCAGGACCAGAAGAGCGGAGAAGGCCAGGGCGATGCCGTAGGGAACGCCCTCGTTCGGCGAATGCAGGCGCCGCAGCCCAGGGCCAGCCCGCGAATTGCCGGCAAGGGCGCGGACCGCAGGTAACAGGATCGCGAAGGTCAGGATGCCGCCGCATGATGCCGGCATAGGCAAGATAGGGCAACGAGCTGGTCGAAGCCGAACCAGAGCGCGGTGACGGCAGCAAGCTTGGCATCGCCGCCGCCGATCCAGCCTGCAGCGAACATGCCGAAGCAGACGACTGAGGACCAGCGCCCCGGCCGCGAAATGCGAGGCGAATTGCTCGGGCGAAAGCCCCGCCAGCGTGGCGCAGGCGATGAAGGCCGCGAACAGAAACAGGCAGAGACGGTTCGAGATCGTCATGGTGATGAGATCGCTGGCGGCGGCATAGGCCATGGCGCCAGGGAAGACCACGAGCATGGCCAGGAATGGCATCGACATCGGCTCATCTCCCTTCGATCTGCCCTTACCCTTAGCAGGGCGGGATTGACGAATTCATACCGCGCGCGCGGAATTCTCCGGGATTGCGCGCGGTACAGACGGCGGCTGAAACGCAAAACGCCCCGGTGATCCGGGGCGTCTGCAGTCCATCCACCACTCCGGACCGAGGCCCGGAGCCAGGATCAGCCGAGCTTGGCGCTGATCTTGTTGAAGGTGGCGATCAGGTTCGTGCCGACGGTCGACATCGCGGTGATCGCGGCGACGGCGACGAGCGAAGCAATCAGGCCGTACTCGATGGCGGTGGCGCCGGACTCGTTCTTGATGAAGCTCTTGAACAGGTTGGTCATGTCAGTACTCCTTTTACACCACGGTTTGACGGCTGCCTTCGCTCTGTCGGCTTCGGTCAGCGACAAATGGACATTACCCCGCACCTCTTGCTGATCGGTTAAAACAAACAAAGAATTGGACGCCACGCGAAACGGCTGGCTTGGTGGTTAATGGATAATTCCATTCATAGAAACTTTTAAATTTCGCAGCGTCACTCTTTTTCTATTTGGATTTTTTGGCGCTCGCAGCCGTCTTCAACGATTATCATTGCCGATAACTGCCTTCTTGAGTCGGCATCGCCGGATAAAACCTGTCGTTTTAGAGGTATTCAAGCGCCAGAATCCTCCGAGAAACCTGCCGCAGAGATCGGCTTAGAGATTTGTTCATCATTCTGCGCTTTGCTGGCGACGGTGTAATTCTTGGGGCTTCGCGCATGTTCAGTCCGCAACCGTTTTTCAGGCGAGCCAGGGCGGTGTCGCGCACGGCTGCCGGCGTCGCTGCCGCTGGTCTTGTGACGCTCGGCCTGCTGACCACGGTCGCCCAGGCCGCTCCTGCGAGCGAGACGGTCGAGGTCGTCGTCGACCATGCCAAGGTCGTTCGCCTGCCGGAAAAGGCGCAGACGGTGATCGTCGGCAATCCCGGCATCGCGGATGTCTCGGTCCAGCGCAATGGCGTGATGGTGGTGACGGGCAAGAGCTTCGGCGTCACCAACCTGATCGCGCTCGATGCCAGCGGCGCGCTTCTGGCGGAATCCCTCGTGCGCGTGGGCGCGTCTTCCGATTCCATGCTGACCGTGCAGCGCGGCCTGGAGCGGGAAAGCTATTCCTGCACCCCGTCCTGCCAACCGGCCGTCCAGCTCGGCGACGCGCAGAAATTCTTCAGCGATGTCGGCGGGCAGACCCGCACGCGCAATTCGCTGGCCAGCGGCAAGGGCAATTGACCGCCAAGCGAAGGTTAGCGCCGTCTTAAGCATGCTTTGAAAGCGGCAATTGCCGGCATAACGGATCCGAAATTCTTTTCCGCTAGACATCATGCCAGCTTGGCCCGGTTGCGGGCGAGGCCGCGGCGCTGCCTCACTCGATGATCGGCGCCGCAGTTCTCCAGTCATCACGATGGATGTCTGCCAGCATGAGCGAAGACCAGATCACCCCGCCGCCTGCCAGCCCCGCCCGGGGCGCGTCCCGGTTCGCCCTGCCGCGCCTGCTGAAGCGTTTCCGTCGCTCCCAGAAGGGAGCGACAGCGGTTGAGTTCGGGCTGGTGGCCCTGCCCTTCTTCATGCTCCTCGCCGCGATTGTGGAAATGGCGCTGGTGCTCTGGACCAGCCAGGTGCTTGAGGAGGGCGTCGCCCAGGCCTCGCGCTCGCTGCTCACCGGACAGTCCCAGGCGCTGTACAAGGGCAGCACCGCGGCCAATACCGACGCTTTTCGCGATGCCGTTTGCGCCTCGGGCCTTGGGCTGGTCGATTGCAGCAAGCTGCAGATCGATGTGCGCACCCATACCAGCTTCGCCGCCGCCCAGACCGGAACTCTCAGCCCCGTCAGCGGTGGCGCGTTGAACACCTCCTATTTCAGCTATTATCAGCCGCAGCCGAACCAGATCGTGGTCGTGCGCGCCGTGCTGGAATACCCGCTGTTCTTCACGCAGTGGAGCTCGGCGCTGGCCAATCTCAGCGGCGGCAAGCGCGCGATCGTCGCCTCCACGACCTTCCGCACCGAACCTTTCACGATCGGCAATTGAGGCTCGCCATGACCCGTGCCTTTTCGCTCCGCCGCAATCGTGCCGCCTTCCGCCGTCTCGCCCGCAAGCTGGCACGCGGACAACGCGGCGTCGCGGCCATCGAATTCGCCTTTGTGCTGCCGGTGATGCTGACGGCCTATTTCGGCATCGTCGAGATCGGCCAGGGGGTCATGGCCGATCGCAAGGTCACGCAGCTGACGCGGGCGCTGGGCGACCTCGCCTCCCAAAGCACAGCACTGTCGACCGATGGCATCACCGACATCTTCAACGCGGCCAAGACCGTGATGATGCCCTATACCGATTCCCCGCCGAGCATGACGATCACCAGCGTCGTGATCGATGCCAGCGGCAATGCCCGCGTCTGCTGGAGCGAACAGAGCAACTCCACGGCCCTTGCGCGCGGCGCCACCGTCACGCTGCCAACCGCGCTTAAAGTCCCCGGCACATCGCTGATCATGGCCAAGGCCAGCTATAATTTCGTACCGACTGTTGGCTATCTGATGACCGGCGCGATCACGCTTGGCAATGACGCCATGTATATGCGTCCGCGCACCGGCAGCGTCGGCGGGACAGAGGGCATCGAGCAGATCGAGCGGATCGGCGTGGCGCTTTGCCCGACCTTCTGATCTCGGGCTGGCAGGTTCGAGGCTGACGATCAGGCTTTCAGACGTCAGCCGCGCAGCACCATCCGCCCGGTTTGCACCTCATAGCCCTTGAGCTTCCTGAGGAAGGAATTGCCGAGCAGGCTGACGCCAAGAGCGCCTTCCGGCAGCACCACCGCCTCGACATTGCGGATGACGATGTCCCCGAGCCTGACTTCGCGAAGGGTGACGCGCGCGCCCCTGACGCTGCCATTCGCCGTGCTCAGCGACATCGTATAATCCCGCGGCGAGGGCCGGATGCCGAGCGCCTTGGCATCGCTCGCTTTCAGCGCGACGAGGCTCGCGCCGGTATCGACCATCATCTGGATGCGGAAGTTCTCGATCTCGGGGCGGACGAGATAATGCCCGCGCAGATCGGCCGAGACGGCGAGGGTGGGATTGGCTGGAGTCGGGGCCCGGCTCGCGACCTGCACCGGCTCGGGCTCCAGCCCCAGCGTGCTAGCCGCCTTCTGGCTGAAACCCACAGCGCCCATAGCGACCGAGCCTGCAATGCCAAGCGCCCAAAGGATTGGCCGTTGAGACATCTGGTCGGCACCTTTTCCGTCTGATCCTGCGGCAATGAGAGCCCAGAAGACCCTGAGGAACGGTGAATGTCATCGCGGAAACCGGCACGGAGAAGGGGCCGCGTCCACATTCTCGCCGGCAAGATTAACGGCCTCTTGTGGTGGAGCGAGCCGAACCCGCCTTAAGCCAACCTACAGGAAGGAGCTGCCGACCATCGCCTCGATTTCGGCGCGGTATGGCACGCTGGGCTGGGCGCCTTGTTGTGTGCAGGCGAGCGAGCCGGCCGCGAGGCCGCGCTGGAGTGCGCCGGAGAGCCCGTATCCCGCCGCCAGGCTCGCTGCAAACGCGCCCACGAAACTGTCGCCGGCTGCCACCGTATCGACGACAGCGACGGTCGGCGCCGGCAGCCGCCGCAGCACGCCGCCCTGCCAGGCGACAACGCCATCGGCGCCCAGCGTGACGACGCAGATGACTCCGCGCTCGGCATCGACGCGTCTGGCAATCTCCATCGGGTCGAGATCGGGCCAGCCCAGCGCCTGCGCCAGAACCAGCGCCTCATGCTCGTTGGCGATCAGGATATCGACGAGGGCGAGCAGGGCCGGCTCCGGTACGCCGGCCGGGGCGAGATTGAGAATGACGCGCCCGCCCGCCTGCTTCACCTGCTGCGCGGCAGCGAGATTGGCGGCATCGCTGGTCTCCCGCTGCAACAGCAGGATGGTCTTTTCGCTCAGCTTTTGGGTGGCCAGCGCGGCAGGCTCGGCCAAGGCATTGGCGCCGGCTGCCACCACGATCTGGTTGGCGCCTTCCTGATCGACGCTGATGAAGGCCGCGCCGGTCGGCGCCGGGACGCGCGCGACATGCGAGAGATCGACACCGTCGCCCTGCAGCAACGACACGGCGATCTCGGCAAAAGCATCGCTCCCGACTGCGCCCAGAAGCACCACCTGCGCCCCGGCCCGGCGCGCCGCCAGCGCCTGATTGGCACCCTTACCACCGGGATGCAGCTGGTATTCCGGCCCAATCACTGTTTCGCCGGGGCCGGGAAGGCGCGCCACCTTCGTGACGAGGTCGACATTGAGCGAGCCGAAGACGATGATCATGGGGGGAGGCGGATCCTGCTGACTTAATCAGGCCTCGAAGAACACCGTCTCACCCTCTCCCTGCAAGCGGATATCGAAGCGATAGACGCCGTTCTGATCCCGCCGGGCGATCAGCGTCTCGCGCCTGGCCTGCGGAACGAGGGCGAGCACCGGATCGGCGGCATTGGCCGGCTCATCGGCGAAGTAGATCCGCGTCATCAGCCGCACCAGCACACCGCGGGCAAAGACCGAGAGGCTGAGATGGGGCGCCTGCAGCGTCCCGCCCGGCCCCGGCACGGCTCCAGGCCTGATGGTCTCGAAGACGAAGCGCCCCTCCTCCGCAGTGGTCTCGGCCCGGCCGAAGCCGGTGAAGCCGGCATTGCCCTGCGGCTGGTGGCGGCCCTGCGCATCGGCCTGCCAGATCTCGAGCATGGCATCGCCGACGGGCGCGCCATCGCCGTCGAGAACCCGGCCCTCGATGCGGATGCGCTCGCCAGCGACGCCCTCCGAGGCAAGGCGCTCGCTCGCCAGTTCCGCGCCGGCATAGGCGCGGGGCGTCAGGGCATAGGCGAAGAAGGGGCCGATGGTCTGGGACGGGGTGATGCCGCCGCTGGCGTCAGTGGTCATGGGGCTCCTCCACCGGTGTCGCCTGGCGGCCGCGCAGGACGATGTCGAAGCGGTAGCCGAGCGCCCATTCCGGCTCCGTGGTCGCCAGATCGAAGCGCGACACCAGCCGCTCCCGCGCTGCCGCATCGGCGATCGATTGGAAGATCGGGTCGTAGACGAAGAGCGGATCGCCCGGGAAATACATCTGCGTGATGATCCGCGACAGGAAGCTCGGCCCAAACAGCGAGAAGTGGATATGGGCCGGCCGCCAGGCATTGTGATGGTTGCGCCAGGGATAGGCGCCGGGCTTGACCGTGACGAAGCGATAGCGCCCCTCGGCATCGGTCATCGCCCGCCCTGCCCCGGTGAAGTTCGGGTCGAGCGGGGCCGGGTGCTGGTCCCGGACATGGACATAGCGCCCGGCGGCATTGGCCTGCCAGATTTCGAGCAAGGTATGGGGGATGGGCCTGCCATCCTCGTCCAGCACGCGGCCACTGACGATGATGCGCTCGCCCAGCGGCTCGCCCGCATGCTGGCGGGTGAGGTCGGCATCCCCCTCCGCCACGCTGGAGTGGCCGAAGACCGGGCCGGTGGTCTCCGACAGCGTCTGCGGCAGCAGGATCAGCGGCTGCGAGGGCGCGCGCTTCAGCGTGCTTTTATACTCGGGCGATGCGTTGAGCGGGTGCGCCTTGAGGGAGTTGCGGGGATAGATCAGGCTCATGCCGCCACCCCATGGGCCTGCCGCGTGCGGGCGTGGAGATCGCGCAGCACGCTCAGTTCGCTCTCGGTCGCGGCGGGCGTCTCGGTGAGCTCGGGCGCAAAGCGCAGGCTCCAGCCGCATCCCGCCTGGACCTGCTCGCGCGTGACACCGGGATGCAGCGACACCACCGTCAGCTCTGCGGTATCGGGTGCCGGCTCCAACACGCAGAGATCGGTGATCACCTTGGTCGGACCCAGGGTGGTCAGGCCAAGCGCCGCCCGGTCGCCCTTGGCTGCGCCATGGCCGAAGGAGGTGATGAAGGGCAGTTTTTCGACGAAAGCGCGCGAGCCCATCGCCATGGTGATGAAGATCTCGCGGCAATGGATGGCGATTTCGGGAGCCCCGCCACCGCCGGGCAGCCGGACCTTCGGCGCGTCATAGGGGCCGACGACGGTGGTGTTGAGGTTGGCGAAGCGGTCGATCTGCGCGCCGCCGAGAAAGCCGATGGTGATGCGCCCACCCTGCAGCCAATAGCGGAACATCTCCGGCACCGAGACGGTGGTGAGGGCCGTATCGCAGAGCTCGCCGTCGCCGATTGAGAGCGGCAGCACGCTGGGGCGGGTCGATAGCGTGCCTGACTCGTAGATCAGCGTGATCTTGGGCGCGTGCGTCAGCCGCGCCAGATTGCAGGCGGCCGAGGGCGCGCCAATGCCGACGAAGCAGACATCCTGATCGGTTAGGAGCCTGGCTGCGGCGATGGTCATCATTTCGGATGGGGTGGCTGTCGGGCTCATCAGGCTGCCTCCCGCCTTGGCGCGATGTATTCGGCGAAGGCCCCGGGACCCTTCTCCAGCACATTCTCCTTGATCCAGGCCTTGAAGCTGTCGCGGTCGCGCGAGATCGCGTCCCAAGCGATGTAGAAATCATTGGCCCGCTTGTAATAGCCCTGCGCATAGGAGGGATAGGCGCCGCCCGGGACATGGGCGATGGCGGTCACCGTCCAGGAGGGCAGGATCACCGCATTGGCGTTGCGCGGGCCGAAATCCTCGACGATCTCCTCGACCGTAACGAGCGAGCGTTTGGCGGCCAGCACAGCCTCTTTCTGCACGCCGACAATGCCTTCGAGCAGGACATTGCCCTCGCGGTCGGCCTTCAGCGCATGGATGATGGCCGCGTCGGGCCGGATCGACGGCACCGTCGCCAGCACCTCGCCGGTATAGGGGCAGGTGACGGAGGCGATCCTCGGATTCACCTTCGGCAGATCGACGCCCTTATAGCCCCGGAAGACCGCGAAGGGCAGGTTCGCCGCGCCCGCCTCATAGGCGTTGGCCATCGCGGCATGGCTGTGTTCCTCGATCTCCAGAGGGTGCGGCCAGCCATTCTCGACCGCGTCACGGAAGCGATGGAGCGAGCCGACGCCGGGATTGCCGCCCCAGGAAAAGACCAGCTTCTCGGCCAGCCCCATGCCGATCATCTGGTCGTAGACCAGATCGGGCGTCATCCGGATCAGGGTCAGGCGCTTGCGACCCTGGCGGATGGCTTCATGGCCGGCTGCGTGCGGGATCAGATGGGTAAAGCCCTCCATGGCAACCGAACAGCCATCGCTGAGGACAGCCTCGATACCCGCACTGAGGGAGAGGAATTCCGCCACCTTGACATCTCCTCGTCGTGTGCGTTTATCGCACATTGTTCTGATATTCGCACTTTAGCATTGGACCCTCGAAGGTCAACATGATGGTGGACCTCCCTGACCGCGATCATATGGCGGCGCTGGAAAAGGGGCTCGCCGTCATCGCCTGCTTCGATGCCAGGCATCCGCGCCTCGCCATCGCCGATGTCGCGCGCGCCACGGATCTGTCGCGCGCGGCGGCAAGGCGCTGCCTGCTGACCCTGACGCGGCTGGGCTATGCCGCCTTCGACGGCAAGTATTTCACCCTGACGCCGCGTGTGCTGCGGCTGGGCTATGCCTGGCTGTCCTCGACCGCATTGCCGCAGCTGGTGCAGCCCTTTCTCGAGCGCCTGTCCGAGGAGACGCATGAATCCTGCTCCGCCTCGCTGCTGGACGGGCATGAGATCGTCTACATCGCGCGCTCGGCGCAGCGGCGGATCATGTCGGTCGGGCTCTCCGTCGGCTCGCGCCTGCCAGGCTTTTGCTCCTCGATGGGGCGGGTGTTGCTGGCAGCGCGGCCGGAGGATGAGGCGCGCGGGCTGATGCTGGCGGGCGGGCTGCCCCGGCAGACGCCCGGCACCGTCACCGACATCGAACAGCTGATGCAAGTGCTGGCGGAGGTGCGCCAGCAGGGTTTCGCGCTGGTCGACCAGGAGCTCGAACTCGGGCTTGTGTCGCTGGCCGTGCCGCTGCTCAATGCGCGCGGCGATGTCGTCGCCGCGTTCAACCTCTCGGCCCAGGCGCAGCGCCACTCGGCCGCTGAGATGGTGCGGCTGTTCCTGCCGAAGATGCGCCAGACCCAGGCGCTGTTGCGGCCGCTGATCGGATAGGTTTTGCCATGGACACGCCCATGCCCGCTTTCGAACTCACCGGCAGCGGTTACACCGCGCTGATCCACCCTGCGGCAGGCGGCATGGTGGGGGCGCTGCGCTGGCAGGGGCCGGATGGTCGCGTGCATCCGATCCTGCGGCCGGAAGGGGAGCGCCCGCCCTCGACGCAGAGCCCGAACCAGTTCGGCACCTGGGCGATGCTGCCCTTCGCCAACCGCGCCTTCGGCAGCGTGGTCGATGACGGGACGCAGTCCTTCACGGTGCCGGCCAATGGCTCGGGCGGAACCATCCACGGCTTTGGCTGGCAGGCGCCATGGCAGGTGCTTGAGCAAACGATCGGCCATACCGTGCTCGAACATACCCGCAGCGAAGGACCCGACCCCTATCGCTACCGCGCAAGGCAGGAGATCAGGCTGGGTCGCGACGGTATGACCATCGGTATGACCGTCACAAACCTCGCGGAAACGGCACTACCGTTCGGTTTTGGCCATCATCCCTGGTTTTGCAGTGCGACCGACACGACGCTGCAGATGCGGGCGGAGGCGGCGCTCGTGCTCGGCGAAACTTTCCGCGCGACGGGGCATCAGAGCCTTGCTGCAGGCGGCCCTTATGCGCAGCAGACCGTTTTCGCCACCGGCCGGGAGACGGCCTGGAGCTTTCTCGGCATGGGAGGGTGTCGCCCGGATCGAGACGCCCTCGACCGGCCTGGCCATCACCCTGACGGCCAGCGACAGCTTGCGCTGCCCTGTCGTCTGGGCGCCCGCAGGCGCGGATTTCCTCTGTGTCGAGCCGCAAAGCCACGCCATCGGCTCCCCCAGCGAACCAGCCGCCCGCGCGATCTCGCCGCTCACAAGGCTGCAACCGGGCGAGGCGCTGGAAGGGTGGATCCGGATTGCGGCGAGTGCGCTGGGTCAGTGAGGGGTAGAGCGGTCTACCGCTTCAGCCTGCGCCTTCTGCATCGAGAGCAGCCGTCAAAATAGCGAGACGCGCCACGAGCGGAGCGAGTTCAGTCAGCACCGTCTGCCAAACTACGTCCAGATCTACATCGAAGTAGCCGTGGGCGATCCGGTTTCGCATCCCCCGGATTGCGCGCCAGGGAATATCTGCATTCGCATCGGCAAAAGCAGGATAGTCCGATAGCACCCGGTTGGCTGCTTCCCCAATTATCATGAGGGACATGATCACTGCGCGCTGGGTCCGGAGATCGGCTTTGAAGCCGTCCGTGTCCATTCCCTCAACGAAGGCCTGCGCATCTTGAGCGGCCCCAAGCATCTGATTCAGATAGTCAGTAAGCCGGCCGCTCAACCTCACACCGGCGCAGCCGATTGCAGGACAGCGCTTCTGATATGCGGCGGCAGGTCCATGGGCGTCTTGACGTCGACGCGGACGCCCAAAGCCGATTCCAGAGCCTCCTGAAGCGCACCCAGATCGAACAAGGTCGTCTCAGGCAGTGGCTCCACCAGAATATCGAGATCGCTATCGAGGGTATCGTGCGCCGAGAGGACCGAGCCAAAAATGCGGGGGTTGGCCGTGCGATGCCGGGCGGCGAGATCGCGAATGACCGTTCGACCGCGCTGCAGAGCGTCAGATGGTTTGAGCGACTGCATAGCCTGGCCTCCTGCGTGACACGCTAACGCTTACCCGCTCGTCCGGCAAATGTTGGACGCCAAGCCCCCTTCACCACTGACGCGCGCTTCGCAACCTTAGCGCCAGTTCGGCCAGGCCTGCTGCGGCTGGTAGCCGAGGGCGCCGGCCGGCAGGGCCGGACGCAGCAGAATTTCGCCGCGGGCAGCGTTCCAGTTCGGGGCCTTGCGACCACCCTGGGCCAGGGCGGCGCGCTGCTTGGCCTTGGCCTTGGCGATCTTGCTGCTCTGGCCATTCGCCTTGGCGATCTTGGCCTTGCTCGTGGCCTTGGCCTTGGCGAACTGCGAGTAGCCATCGGGAGCGACGCCGTTCAGCGCGATGCGGGTCTGGCTCGCGCCATGCTTCTTGACGAGGGCGAAGAGCTTGGCGGCGTTGGCCGGGTGAAGCCGGATGCAGCCATGCGAGGCCGGACGGCCCAAGGCGCGCACGGCCGAGGTGCCATGGATGGCATAGCCGCCATGGAAGAAGACGGCGCTTGGCATCGCGCCGCCATATTTGCGCGAGTACCAGTTCTTCTCCAGCCGGGTCGGGCGGAAGACGCCATTGGGCGTGCGATAGCCCTTGCGCCCGACGAGATCGCCCAATCATAGCTTTCGCCATCGGTGGTGGTGACCTGGATGCGCTGGCTGGCGATATCGACGCGGACATCGACCCCCGCCTGGGCTGCCGGGGCGGCGAACAACGATAAGGCCATGACGGCCAGGATGCCGAGAACGCGACGCATGCTACAACTCCGAAACGCAACCCTGTGACTTCGGCGTTGTCGAGCGCCTCAAGCGCCGCCGCCATGGCTTCAGCAAACTCCGGCACCGCCCTCTTTGTAAAGCGCGATCCGCAAATGTGGTTTCCGCCGCTGCAAGCGGCAGGGTGCGGCTTCGCTTTGCGTCCTGTTGCGCCGGGTGTAGGGACCGCTTTCCGATCGCCTGTTCTGCCTGCCCCCTCGCCCGCCTCCGGTTGCCATGCTTGATCTGATCCTGCCTGCCGGCGTCTCCCCGGTGACCGCGCTGCTGCTGATCGCGGTGAGCTTCCTCACCTCCGCCTTCACCGCAGCCTTCGGCATTGGTGGCGGCACCGTCATGCTCGGCGCGCTGGCCGGCGCCGTGCCGCCGAGTGTCATTATCGCCGTGCATGGGCTGGTGCAGGTCGGCTCCAATCTCGGCCGCTCCTATGTCCAGCGGGCGCATGCGCTGTGGCCGCTGGTGGCGCGGTTCACCCTGAGGCTCGCTGGTCGGCATCGGCCTCGGTGCCCTGTTTGTGGTCACGGTGCCGGAACGGGTGCTGCTCGGCCTGCTCGGCGTGTTTATCCTGGTCATGGCCTGGATCCCGAAGCCGCGCATTCCCGGCCTGGCCTCGAGCGGCCTGCTGATCGGAGGCGGCCTCTCCAGCTTCATCACCATGTTCGTCGGCGCGACCGGGCCCTTCGTGCAGGCGCTGCTGCTGCCGCTGAAGCTGGAAAAGCGGCAATTGATCGCGACGCATGCCGTCTGCACCACGATCCAGCACCTGCTGAAGGTCTTTGCCTTCGGGGTTGTCGGCTTTTCCTTCAGCGACTGGTTCGTGCTGGTGGCGGTGATGATCCTGTCAGGCTTCGCAGGGACGATCGCCGGCACAGATTGCTGGAAAAGCTGCCGGAGCGCTGGTTCCTGCTGACCATCAAAGCCGTGCTGACGCTGGTCGGCCTCGACCTGCTGCGGCGGGCTCTCTGGTGAGCAGCCGCTGTCCGACTGAAGCATCGGCAGCGAACGCGGCTTCTTGCCGCGCGGGAAGGCGCTGTTCGATCCGCTCGATATCGGCGGCGCTGAGCGTCAGGGACAGGGCGCCGGCGTTATCCGCGACATGGTCGGGCGTCGAGGCCTTCGGGATGGCGAAGACATTGTCGTCGCGGGTGAGGAAAGCGAGCGCGACCTGTCGCGGCGTGGCGCCATTTGCCTTTGCTATGTCCGCCAAAACCCGACCGCCGGAACTCGCCGGCTCGGGAAAATCATCCTGGCCGAAGGGGCTGTAGGCGGTCAGGGCGATGGTGTTCCGGCTGCAAAACGGCAGCAGCGCATGCTCGATCGCCCGCTCGCGCATGTGATACAGCACCTGATTGCAGGCGATTGCCGCCGCAGGCACCAGCGACAGCGCCTCCTCGAGATCGTCGACATCGAAATTGCTGACGCCCCAGGACAGGATCTTGCCGTCGCGCTTCAGCGTCTCGAAGGCGGAGAAGGTTTCCTCCAGGGGATAGGAGCCGCGCCAGTGCAGGAGATAGCAATCCAGCCTGTCGGTCCGCAGCCGCCGCAGGGAGGCATCGCAGGCGCGTATCGTCCCCGATGCCGAGGCGTTGTGCGGCAGCACCTTCGAGACCAGGAAAACCTCGTCGCGGCGGCCATCGATCGCCTCCCCGACAATCTCCTCCGAGCGACCCGAGCCATACATTTCGGCCGTATCGACATGGCTGAGCCCGAGATCCAGCCCGCGCCGCAACGCCGCAATCGCCTTGGCGCGGTCGGCCAGCTCGATGTTCCAGCTGCCCTGCCCGATGCTGGGAATGGTGCGGCCGGTGGCGCCGAATGCTCGCATGGTCATCGCAGCCTCCTCGTGATCGGGCACCAACGGGGATCAGGCGGGCAGCGTTCCATTGGCGGAGAGGACTTCGCCGGCCAGATAAAGCGAGCCGCAGATCAGAATGCGCGGCGGGGCCGGCCAGCGCCGCCCGGCAATGTCACGCAGCGCCTGCTCGACCGAGCCTGCGACTTCGGCAGTCACGCCCGATTCCCGTGCCAGCGCCGCCACCTCTTCGGCCGGGCGGGCGACCAGCGAATTCTGAATCGGCACCGCCAGTAACAGCTGGGCCAGGCCCTTGAAATGCGCCAGCGTGGCGCGCGCATCCTTGGTCGAGAGCAGGCCCGCGATCATCACCAGCGGGGCGGGGTTACGGTCGGCGAGATCGGCCATGGCCTGGGCCAGTACCCGGCCGCCATCGGGATTGTGGCCGCCATCGAGCCAGAGCTCGGCGCCCTGGGGCAGGAGGTCGACGAGATGGCCGCGCGCCAGCCTCTGCAGCCGCGCCGGCCAGTCGGCGCTGACCATGCCCTGCTCGAAAGCCCGCGCCGGCAGCCCGCCATAGCCCGCAGCCCGAAGTGCCGCGATGGCGGTGCCGGCATTGATGTGCTGGTGGCGGCCGGCAAGCCGGGGCAGCGGCAGATCGAGCAGCCCGTCCTGATCCTCATAGACCAGCCGGCCGTCCGGCCTCGTGGACGCTGAAATCCTGCGCGCCGATCAGGATTTTGGAGGCGCCGACGCGCTCGGCCGCAGCTTCGAGCACAGCCGTCGGCTCCGGCTCCTGCGGCGCGATCACGGCCGGGGCGCCGCGCTTGAAGATGCCGGCCTTCTCGGCTGCGATCTTGGTGACGGTGTCGCCGAGATATTCGGCATGGTCGAGCGAGATCGGCGTCACCACGGCGCAGGCCGGGTTGGCGATGACATTGGTGGTGTCGAGCCTGCCGCCGAGCCCGGTTTCGAGCAGCACGACATCGGCGGGGTGCTCGAGGAAGAGCAGGAAGGCGGCTGCCGTGGTGATCTCGTAGAAGGTGATCGGCTCGCCGGCATTGGCGCGCTCGCAGCGCTCCAGCGCCTCGACCAGCACGGCCTCATCGACGAAGCGGCCGCCGCCCTGGGCGCCCAGCCGGATGCGCTCATGGAAGCGCACCAGATGCGGCGAGGTGTAGACATGGGCGCTGAGGCCACCCGCCTCCAGGATCGCCCGCATGAAGGCGATGGTCGAGCCCTTGCCATTGGTGCCGGCGACATGGATCACCGGCGGCAGGCGCTTGCTGCGGATCGCCCAGCCGCTCGAGCAGCCTGAGGCTCCTGCCGAGCGACAGGTCGATCAGCTTGGGATGCAGCGCCATGAAGCGCGCCAGAAGCGTATCGGACGACCCCATTTGCGCGCTCGGCTACCCGCTTGTCGTTGAGGCTCAGACCGCCTCGGCCACCGGCAGGGAGGCCGCCTCGGCTGCCGCGCCATCGCTCAGCGCAGGCTGGCGCGTGAGGATCCGGCCCAGCCGGGCGAGGGTCGCGGGAAGTTCGTGGCGGTGGATCACCATATCGACCATGCCGTGATCCTTGAGGTACTCCGCGCGCTGGAAGCCGTCGGGCAGCTTCTCCCGGATGGTCTGCTCGATGACGCGCGGCCCGGCAAAGCCGATCAGCGCGCCCGGCTCGGCAATGTGGATGTCACCCAGCATGGCATAGGAGGCGGTGACGCCGCCGGTCGTCGGGTTGGTCAGCACGACGAGATAGGGCAGGCCGGCCTTGCGCAGCCGCCGGACGGCGACCGTGGTGCGCGGCAGCTGCATCAGCGAGAGGATGCCCTCCTGCATGCGGGCGCCACCCGAGGCGGCGAAGACGACATAGGGCGTGCGCTTCTCGAGCGCGGTCTCGGCGCCCTTGATGAAGGCTTCGCCCGCAGCCATGCCGAGCGAGCCGCCCATGAAATGGAAATCCTGCACGGCCAGCGTCATCGGCAGGCCCTGGACCCGGCCATAGCCGACCCGGAACGCGTCGACGGCGCCGGTCTTGGCGCGCGCATCCTTGAGCCGGTCGACATAGCGCTTCTCGTCGCGGAATTTCAGCGGATCGACAGCCACCTCCGGCAGCGGCACATCCAGCCACTTGCCTTCGTCGAAGGTCATGCGCAGCCGGTTGACCGCCGTGACGCGCAGGTGATGGTCGGAGCCCGGAATGACGAAGCCATTGGCCTCGACATCCTTGTGGAAGACCATCTGGCCGGAATCCGGGCATTTGATCCAGAGGTTCTCGGGCGTCTCGCGCTTGAACAGCGTCTTGATCCGCGGCCGAACGACTTCGGAGATCCAGTTCATCGCATACTCCTGCTGCCGTGCCGCCGTCAGGCGGCGGCCTTGGCGACCCGGCGTATGCCGGCCGCCAGTTCCGCCACCAGCGAGGTGACAGCCGAAACCGTCTTTTCCGTGGCCTTGCCTTCGCCATCCAGCGACAGCCTGACACGCTCGACCAGAGCCGAACCGACCACGACGCCGTCAGCGCCCTTGGCGATGGTTTCGGCATCCTCGGCCGTCTTGACGCCGAAGCCGACCGCGACCGGAAGATCGGTATGGCGCTTGATCTGCGCCACTGCATCGCCGACCGCGTCGTAATTGGCGATGGTGCCGCCGGTGATGCCGGTCATCGAGACGTAATAGACGAAGCCCGAGGTGTTCTGCAGCACCTTCGGCAGGCGCTTGGCATCGGTCGTCGGCGTCGCCAGGCGGATGAAGTTGACGCCTGCGGCCAGTGCCGGGAGGCACAGCTCGACATCCTCTTCCGGCGGCAGATCGACGACGATCAGGCCATCGACACCGGCAAGCTTGGCATCCTGCAGGAAGCGCTCGACGCCATAGACATAGATCGGATTGTAATAGCCCATCAGCACGATCGGCGTGTCATGGCCGGCCTTGCGAAAGGCCGTGACCATCTGCAGCGTCTTGGCCAGGGTCTGGCCCGCCTTCAAGGCACGCTGGCCGGCAAGCTGCACCGGAATGCCGTCGGCCATCGGATCGGTGAAGGGCACGCCGAGCTCGATGATATCGGCTCCAGCGCCCGGCAGGGCGTGCAGGATCGCCGTCGCGGTGTCGAAATCCGGATCGCCCGCCGTGACGAAGGTCACGAGGGCAGCGCGGCCCTCATTGGCGCAGGCGGCGAAACGGGTCTGGATGCGGGTATGGCCGGTCATTGTCATGGCAGTGCGGTTAGCATGGCGGAGGCTGGCTTGGCGAGAGGGGGCCCGTTTTCAGCGTCTGGAGCGGTCCGTACAACTTCAGTCCACCCATCGGGCGGCTTGAGGCTCGAACCGATGACGTGAGGCTAGAAGCGCAGCCTGATCACAGGCTCCGGGCCTTCGCTGCCGCGAAAGCCCGACCGATGGTCAGCCGCGATAAACGGGCTTGCGCCTCACATCCCGCCCAGGATCTCCGCCACCTGCGGGATGTCCTTGTCGCCGCGGCCGCAGAGGTTCATCACCATCAGATGGTCCTTGGGCAGTTGCGGGGCGAGGTCGATGACCTTGGCCAGGGCATGGGCCGGCTCCAGCGCGGGGATGATGCCCTCGAGCTTCGAGCAGAGCTGGAACGCGTCGAGCGCCTCCTGGTCGGTCGCGGAGATGTAGCTGACCCGGCCGGAATCGTGCAGCCAGGCGTGCTCGGGGCCGATGCCGGGATAATCGAGGCCGGCCGAGATCGAATGGGCATCGGTGATCTGCCCATCATCGTCCATCAGCAGATAGGTGCGGTTGCCATGCAGCACGCCGGGGCGACCGCCGGTCAGCGAGGCCGCATGCAGGCCGGAGGACAGGCCGTGGCCGGCCGCCTCGACACCCCACATCTTCACCTCGGGATCGTCGAGGAAGGGATGGAACAGGCCGATGGCGTTGGAGCCGCCGCCAATCGCCGCGATCAGCGAATCCGGCAGGCGCCCTTCCGCCTCCAGCATCTGCTCGCGCGTTTCGCGGCCGATGACCGACTGGAAATCGCGGACCATTGCCGGATAAGGGTGCGGGCCGGCGGCGGTGCCGATGCAATAGAAGGTGGTCGCAACATTGGTGACCCAGTCGCGCAGGGCCTCGTTCATCGCATCCTTCAGCGTCTTTGTGCCGGACTGCACGGGCACCACCTCGGCACCCAGCATCTTCATGCGGAAGACGTTGGGCTTCTGCCGCTCGACATCGACAGCGCCCATATAGACGATGCATTCGAGCCCGAAGCGGGCGCAGAGCGTGGCGGTGGCGACACCGTGCTGGCCAGCGCCGGTTTCGGCGATGATGCGCTTCTTGCCCATGCGCTGCGCCAGCAGGATCTGGCCCAGCACATTGTTCACCTTGTGCGCGCCGGTGTGGTTCAGCTCATCGCGCTTGAAGTAGATCTTCGCGCCGCCGAGATGCTGGGTCATCCGCTCGGCATAATAGAGCGGCGAGGGCCGGCCGACATAATGCTTCAGATAGGACAGCATGTCCTTCTGGAAGCCCTCATCGGCCTTGGCCGCCTCATAGGCCTGCTCCAGCGAGAGCACGAGCGGCATCAGGGTTTCCGCGACGAAACGGCCGCCGAACATGCCGAAATGGCCGTTCTCATCGGGGCCGGAGCGATAGGTGTTCGGGTTCTGCGGGGCGTTCATCTGCTGCCTGCTTTCGATACGCTCAAACGGAGATGTCTGCGGCTGCGGCGCGCGCAGCTGCGATGAATTCGGTGATCTTGCCGCAATCCTTGATACCGGGCGCGCTTTCCACGCCGGTGGAGACATCGACGCTGGCCGGTCTGACGCGCCTGATCGCTGCGCCGACGCTTGCCGCGTCGAGCCCGCCCGATAGCATGAAGCGCAAGGCGGGGTCGAGGCCGGCCAGGATGCCCCAGTCGAAGGATTTGCCATGCCCGCCGGGATAGCTTGCATCCTTGGGCGGCTTGGCATCGAGCAGGATGAGGTCGGCCACGGCCCGATAAGGCTCGATCGCCGCCAGGTCCTCGACCGCCGCGACGCCGACCGCTTTCAGCACCGGCAGTCCGGTCGCTGACTTGATCGCAGCCACGCGCTCGGGCGTCTCGCTGCCATGCAATTGCAGCCAGTCGGGCGCGACCTTTGCCACCAGCTCCGAAATCGCGCTGTCATCGGGGTTCACCAGCAGCGCAACGATCGCGGTGCGGCCGCGCGCCTGCGCCGCGAGCTCTGCGGCTTTGTCCAGCGTGACGAAGCGCGGGCTTTTGGGGTGAAAGACGAGGCCGATCATGTCGGCGCCGGCGTCGAGCGCCGCAGCAAGCGTCGGCGGCGTCGACAGCCCGCAGATCTTCACCTGGAATGGCTGATGGCTGATGGTCATCCCGGCCCTGTAGCACGAGTTGAGGCGTCGCCGCACTTGCGACATGATCGCTCGCGAAGCCATTCTCTCAGGGGAGCTGTCGGGTCACGGCGGCCGGCGTCGGAGATGGCAGGGCATGGGGCGGCGCGGATTTCTGGCTCTGGCGGGCATGCTGGCAACGTTAGGCGTGGCTGCGGCCGCGTTCTATCTGGCAAACCAGCCACGCACCTTGCGGCTCGCTGTCGGGCCGCTCGGCTCCGAGGATGCCCGGATGGCGGCGGGCTTCGTGCAGGGGCTGAACCGTGAAAAGGCCTCGATCCGTATCCGACTCGTGCTGACGGAAGGCTCCGCCGAGAGCGCCCACAAGGTCGACGAGGGCGCGGCCGACCTCGCCATCGTCCGGCCCGACATCGCCTTGCCGGCCAAGGCCGATACGGCGTTGATCACGCGACGCTCCTTCCCATTCTTCATCGCCCGGAAAGAAAGCAACATTGCGCGCATCGCCGATCTCCGCGGCAAGCGCATCGGAGTCGTACGCACGCCGGCGGGCAATATCGACCTCCTGAAGCTGGTGCTCTCGCAATATGAGGTCGGGGCCGATGAGGTTCAGATCGTCGGGCTGACGCCCGATGAGGTGGTGCCCTCGGCTCGCGCCGGGCGCATCGACGCACTGTTTGCGATCAATGCTGTCGGCGCCCGCACCGGCGGCGAAGGCGTCAACCGGCTGCGCAATGGCTTCGGCGACGACCCGCTGCTGATCCCGATCCGCGAAGCCGATGCGCTGGCGGCCCGCGTCCGGACCATCGAAACCGGCGAAATTGTGCGCGGCGCGCTGGGTGGCGACCCGCCGCGACCGGCGGAGAACCTGCCGACCATCGCCATTACCTCCCGGCTGGTGGCCTCGCAGGACCTCGACGACAATCTGGTGGGAACGCTGGTCAGCACGATCCTGGGCCTGCGGGTGAAGCTGGCCGGGGAGCTGCCGCTGATCCAGGGGCTGGAGACGCCCTGCTACCGACAAGGACGCCCCGCTGCCGGTGCATGCCGGTGCGGCCGCCTATATCGATGGCGAGCAGGAGACCTTCTTCGACCGCTATGGCGACTGGTTCTATCTCGGCGTCATGGGCCTTTCGATGGTCGGCACCGGCGGGGCGGCGCTCTTGAGCCGCGAGAGCGCAGCCAGGCGGCGCCGCGCCATGGAGGGTCTGGACGATCTGCTGGCGCTGTTACCCGCCATCCGGGTCTGCGAGGACGAGGCGGAGCTGATGGCGTTCGAGGGGCGCGCCGACATCATCCTGACCAATGTCCTGAGCGACTTCGCCAGGGGCGATCTCGACGGATCGGGCCTCGCCGCCTACCGGCTGGTGATGGACCAGGTCGGCCGCGCGGTGGCCGAAAGGCAGCGGATCCTGGCCGAGGCGTAAAGCACGATCCAAGGGATCGCCAAGCCGAGGTTGCCGAATGGGCCTCCAGGGTTTATGTGCAGCGCAGCGAATTCCAGATTCCTCATGAACAGGCTGCGCCGGCAGGGCTTCGATCCTCGCCGGCTTGTGGCCATGACAAAGGCCCTCTCCGCATGTCCATGCGCAATATCGCCATTATCGCCCACGTTGACCACGGCAAAACCACGCTGGTCGACAAGTTGCTGCAGCAGTCCGGCACCTACCGCGACAACCAGCGCATCATCGAGCGCGTGATGGACTCCAACGATCTGGAAAAGGAGCGTGGCATCACGATCCTGGCCAAGGCGACCTCGGTTGTCTGGAAGGATACCCGGATCAATATCGTCGACACCCCCGGCCACGCCGATTTCGGTGGCGAGGTGGAGCGCATCCTGAACATGGTCGACAGCGCCATCGTGCTGGTCGATGCCGCCGAAGGGCCGATGCCGCAGACCAAGTTCGTGGTCTCCAAGGCGCTGAAGCTGGGCCTGCGCCCGATCGTGGCGATCAACAAGGTCGACAAGCCCGACGCCCGGGTCACCGAGGTGATCAACGAGGTCTTCGACCTCTTCGCCGCGCTCGACGCCACCGATGAGCAGCTCGACTTCCCGATCCTCTACGGTTCGGGCAAGCAGGGCTGGATGGCGCCCTCGCCGGAAGGTCCGCAGGATCAGGGCCTCGCCCCGATGTATGATTTGATCCTCAGCCATGTGCCGGAGCCGCGCATCGAGGAAGGTCCGTTCCGCATGATCGGGACGCTGCTCGAGGCCAACCCCTATCTCGGCCGCATCATCACCGGCCGCGTCGTCTCCGGCTCGGCCAAGCCGAACCAGCAGATCAAGGTGCTTGTCCGGCGACGGCTCGGTGGTCGAAACCGGCCGCATCACCAAGATCCTCGCCTTCCGCGGCCTTGAGCGCACCCCGATCGAGGAAGCGATCCCGGGCGATATCGTCTCGATTGCCGGCCTGGTGAAGGGCTCGGTTGCCGATACCTTCTGCGACCCCTCGGTCGAGACCCCGATCAAGGCCCAGCCGATCGATCCGCCGACCGTGTCGATGACCTTCATGGTCAACGACTCGCCGCTCGCCGGCACCGAAGGCGACAAGGTCACCACCCGCGTCATCCGCGACCGCCTGTTCAAGGAGGCCGAGGGCAATGTCGCGCTGAAGATCGAGGAAGCCTCCGACAAGGACAGCTACATCGTCTCCGGCCGTGGCGAATTGCAGCTCGCCATCCTGATCGAGCAGATGCGCCGCGAGGGCTTCGAGCTCGGCGTCTCGCGTCCGCGCGTCGTGCTGAAGCGCGACACGGACGGCCAGCTGCTGGAGCCGATCGAAGAGGTCATCATCGACGTCGACGAGGAGCATTCCGGCGTCGTCGTGCAGAAGATGTCCGAGCGCAAGGCCGACATGCTGGAAATGCGCCCCTCCGGCGGCAACCGTCTGCGCCTGATGTTCCACGCTCCGACGCGCGGGCTGATCGGCTATCAGGGCGAGCTTCTCACCGATACGCGCGGCACGGCGATCATGAACCGCCTGTTCCACGACTACCTCCCCTATAAGGGCGAGATCGGCGGGCGCCGGAATGGCGTGCTGATCGCGATGGAGACCGGCGAGGCCGTGGCCTATGCGCTGTGGAACCTCGAGGATCGCGGCCCGATGATGATCGAGCCCGGCTGGAAGGTCTATCAGGGCATGATCGTCGGCGAGCACACCCGCGAGAACGACCTCGAAGTGAACGTGCTGAAGGGCAAGAAGCTCACCAACATCCGCACCACCTCGAAGGATGAGGCGGTGCGCCTGACCCCGCCGATCCGGATGACGCTGGAGCGTTCGCTGGCCTGGATCGACGATGACGAGCTGGTCGAGGTGACGCCGAAGTCGATCCGCCTGCGCAAGGCCGTGCTCGACCCCAACGAGCGCAAGCGCTCGCAGAAGATGAAGGCCGAAGTGGCCTGAGGCCGCTTTCGCCCGTCTTTAAGGGTTGAGATCATTCAAGCAGGGCGCCGGACGGCGCCCTGTTTTTTGTGCTGAGGTCATAGCAGGCGCGGAGATGGCTGCGTTGACACCGCTTCGCCCACAGACCTAGACTCCTTGGCAGTACGAGGTCTCGCCATGCCAGCCGCGCTTACGATCAAGGATCCGGAAGCTCACGTCCTGGCGCGTGAACTGGCAGAGTTGCGTCGCATCTCGGTCAAAGATGCTGTTGTCGAGGCCCTCCATGCGGAGCTGGCGAGAGCGCGCGCCGCAGTTGTCCTGGAGGACAAGCTGGCTGCCTTGGCGGACCGGACGCTTGCAAAAGCCGGGACAGATGGCCGGGCGATCACGGAGGATGAGCGCGACACGATGTGGACGCGCTGATGTTCGTCGATACCTCGGTCTTCGTCGCGATTCTCTGCAAGGAGGAGGACGCGGCTGTGTTCTCGCACAAGCTCGCGGCCGCGCCCGTTCGTTACAGCTCGCCGCTGGTGCGACTGGAAGCCTGCATGGTCCTTGCGACGCGGCTGGCCCGGGATCCCGTCGACGTCCAGGCCGATATCGACGAATTCCTCGCTCTGGCGAACATCGACCTAGTCCCCGTGACAGATGCGATGGGGCGCGAGGCCGTTGCCGCCTTCAGCCGCTTCGGCAAGGGACGCGGCTCACCTGCCCAGCTCAACCTCGCAGACTGCATGTCCTATGCCTGCGCGAGAAACCTGGCCGTCCCCATTCTGTTCAAGGGACGCGACTTCTCCCACACGGATCTGGCGCTCGCCTGATCCTGCATCACGAAAGCCTCGGACCCCATGCAATTCCGCAATCTCGGCCGCTCCGGCCTTCGCGTTTCGCTCATCGGCCTCGGCTGCAATAATTTCGGCGGGCGGATCGATCTTGATGCCACGCGCAAGGTCGTCGATGCCGCCATCGAGAATGGCATCACCCTGTTCGATACCGCCGACATCTATGGCGAGAAGGGCGGCTCCGAGACCTGTCTTGGCCAGGTCCTGGGGGCACGGCGCAAGGATATCGTGCTGGCCAGCAAATTCGGCATGCGGATGTTCCATGGTGGCGAAGGCGGATCGCGCCGCTACATCATGAGCGCGGTGGAGGAATCGCTGACGCGGCTGAAGACCGATTGGCTCGACCTCTACCAGTTCCACAAGCCCGACCCGCTGACGCCGATCGACGAGACCCTGCGGGCGATGGAGGACCTCGTGCGCCAGGGCAAGGTTCGCTATATCGGCTGCTCCAACATGCCGGCCTGGCAGATGGCCGATGCGCACTGGACGGCGCGGGATCTCGGACTATCCGGTTTCACCTCCTGCCAGGATGAGTACAGCCTGCTGGTGCGTGATGCGGAGCGGGACCTGATCCCGGCCGCGAAGCATTTCGGGATGGGGCTGCTGCCGTATTTCCCGCTGGCCAATGGGGCGCTGACCGGGAAATACCGCCGCAATGCGCCGATGCCGGAGGGGGCGAGGCTGACCAAGCTGCCGCAGCGGGCGGAGACGATCTTCAGCGAAGCCAATTGGACCAAGATCGAGGCGCTGGCGGCCTTCTGCGAGGCGCGCGGCAAGACGCTGGTGGAACTGGCCTTTTCGTGGCTGGCGGCGCAGCCTGTGGTCTCGAGCGTGATCGCCGGGGCAACCAAGCCCGAGCAGATCGTGGCCAATGTCGCGGCCGCCTCCTGGGTGCTGACGCCCGACGAGCTTTCGGAAATCGACACGATCACCGCCTGAACCTGCACACGGCACCACACGCCACTTCGTCTCAAACGAAAAAGGGGAGGCTGTTGCCAGCCTCCCCAGTCGCCGCACCGCCCTGCTCGGGATCAGGGTTTCGGGGGCGGAACTGCAATCGGCTGCCACATGCTGGGATCGGCCGGGGCGTAGCGATGCTTGATCGCCCATTCGTACCAGTTGTCGACGGCTGTCCCGGTCAGCAGAATGCCGATGCCACCGGTCAGCGTGACCAGCACGGCAAACCACCAGGCCCAGCGATGGATGGATTCCATGGTGGCGTTGAAGCCCATGGTCCAGCGCCAGAACAGGGCGGCGCGCTCCGTCGCGGTGCCACGATCGGTGATCTGCTCCAGCTCGCGGTCGCCGCCGTAGCGCGAGACGGCCAGGATGGTCGCGCCATGCATGGCGAAGAGCAGGGCCGAGCCGTAGAGGAAGGCGATCGAGAGCGCGTGGAACGGATTGTAGAAGAGGTTGCCGTAGCGCAGCGAGAAATTCTGCGTCCAGTCGAGATGGGGGAAGATGCCGAAGGGAACGGCCTCGCTCCATGAGCCCATCATCAGCGGGCGGATGAAGCCCAGCACGAGGAACAGCCAGATCGCGGAGGCAAAGGCCCAGGGAACATGGGTGCCGAGGCCGAGCTGGCGCGCTCTCATATAGGTCCGGACCCACCACAGCATGATCGAGGTGGTCAGGAAGAAGCCGGTGATCAGCCACCAGCCGCCTTCCTTGAGCGGCGGCAGGATCTTCAGCCCATGCTCAGGCAGCGGCGGGGCGAGCTGCAGCCAGAACAGCTCGCGCACGAAGCGGATCGGGTCCCAGTTGACCGAGGCGAGCATGTTGAGGCCGATGATCTCGAAGGCGATCAGCCCGCAGACCAGCGAGGTGACGCCGGTCCAGCCGAGATAGATCGGGCCGATCTGCGCGTCGCCGATGATGCCGAGCCAGCCATTGACCCGGGTCGTGGTGCCGCGTTTCGAGTGGCTGTTGGCCAGCGGGACGCCCAGATCGGGCGCGCCGTGGATCTGCACACTGGTGAAGATGTTCTGGTAGATGGCCATGGTCTTGATCCCTTGGCGGCGGTACGGGGGAAGCGTGGCTCCGGCTCAGCGCCAGATGGTGAAGTGACGGGAGAGATCCCACCATTCGGCCCAGCCTTCGCTCCAGTACGGGCCGCTGATGATGATGCAGACCGCGCTCCAGAAGCCGGCAGACAGCGCCAGGAACAGGCCGAGGCGGTGGATGCCGAGCGTGCCGATGGAATAGCCGATGGTGTCGCGGAAGAAGCTGTTCTCGTGCTCGGGGGTCTTCACCACCTCGCCCGGCTTCGGGTTGACCGCCGACAGGATCAGGCCGCCATGCAGCGAGAGCGCCAGAGCGGTGGTGAAGAAGAACGTCACCGCGATCATATGCGCCGGATTGTAGTGGAACTGCAGGTATTGGTAGCCGACGTTCGAGACCCATTCGAGATGGCTGAAGATGCCATAGGGAAAGCCGTAGCCCCAGGCGCCAAGCAGGAAGGGGCGGAACACCACCAGCGTCATATAGGCGAAGATGGCGACGCCGAAGGCGACCGGCACATGCAGGCCGATGCCGAGCTTGCGGCAGATCTCGACCTCGCGCAGCGCCCATGAGCAGAAGGCGCCGATGGCGCAGATGGTGACGATCTGCCAGAGGCCGCCCTCCATCAGAGGCGCGAGCGACAGGCCGTATTTGACGTCAGGCGGCGCGATGCTGATCAGCCAGGGGTTCCAGGTCGGCCCTTGCGACGCACCGTAGAGGATGAGGCATGTGCCGAGCGCGGCGAAGAAGATGGTCGCGACGCCGAAGAACCCGACATAGAAGGGCCCGACCCAGAAGTCGAAGAGGTCGCCGCCGATCAGGGTCCCGCCCCGCACGCGGTATTTTCGTTCAAAGTTCAGCAAGGCCATGGCGCAGTCCCTCCCCCGGGCGCAGCCTGTGCCAGCTTGCGCCTCGTGCCGATGTTGTCAGGGTTTCCGGTAATCGGCGGACGGGGCCCCCACGCCTGAAGGCGCTTCACCTCGTCCGCCAGTTTTAGGATCGGTTTTCAGCCGATCCGCCGGATCACCACATCCGAGGCCGGAGCCTCGATTTGCAGCGCTGCGGCAGCCTTGCGCGGGCCTTCGATCCAGTTGAACCTGTTCGTCGAGAGCAGGATGAAATGGATCAGGATGGCGAGCCCGAACAGGAAGGTGAACAGTGCGATCAGCGTGCGACGCGGATCGAACAGCAGCCAGATTTTCCACATATGCTCCGCTCCTCGTTACGAGATCAGGGAAACGGCGGTGGACAGGGCCGTCCTCACGCCTTCATCGAGCGACGCATAGCCGTTGGGTCCGGGCAGCCAGGGCCGCCACGACCAAACGAGGAAATGCGCGATCACGGCGATAACCGTGAAGCCGATGAAACTCGTGATGAAGAAGCCATGGAATTCCTTGGCTTCCATTTCGGTCAACCCTGACAGCGTGTCTCTCTCTGCCATGATCAGTCCTCTCACTTGGCCTTGCGGCCGGTACCGCACGGATCCCGTGCGGCGGGGCGCCGGAGTTTGACGTCCGGCCTTCCTTCCCATCGGCGAACCGGCGGGAAGCGCGTCTCCCTCAGCTTCCGGGCGTCAGCCCATGAAGATGAAGGGAATGGTGGCGTAGGCGTTGGCGCGCGCCTCGGCGTAAAGCGTGGGGCGGGGGCCGGAGCGCTGGTCGCGCTGCGCCGCCGGCAGGACACGCCGCACGGCGGCGGCGGCCAGGAAGAACGGCAGGGTGATGGTGACGAGCCGGCGGCACATGCGACGGTCGGCCGCCCAGCAGCGCGCCTGCGAGGATCCAGTGCTTCGTGCGGTGAACTGCATGGTCATGGGCGTGTCTCCCCCTTTGGAAGGCGTTCCGGTTTCCGTCCGGAGCAGGCTCCGGACCGGCCGAAAGAGTTGGCGAAGGCGATCATGCGAGCGCTCCTTCGCGGATATGGCTGGCGGCAACGCGCTCCTCGCCGGCATGGCGGGCGCGGGCCTCGGCGGCATCGCGCAGGCGTCTTGCGGCCGAGATGCGGACCAGGACGGGCTGCGCCTCGAGCAATTGGTCGAGCAGCGCGCGGGCTTCATCCGACCAGGGCATTTCGCGGTGCAGCCTGGCGGGCGTCGCCTCGACGGCGTCCATCTGCGTGCCGAGCGGCAGGATGTGGAAGAGCGCGTCGAACAGCGCGTTGCAGACTTCCTGGACCAGATAGGTCGCGCCGGAATAGCCCATGAAGGGTGTGCCGGTGTGGCGCCTGATCACGGCGCCCGGGAAGGAGGCGGGGATGTAGATGCCGCGGCCACCAGCCTCGGCCATGTACATCCGCTCATTATAGCTGCCAAACAGCACCAGTGGCGGGCTCTGCTTCAGGCTTTCGCGCACCGCGTCATTGTCCGGCTTGACGCCGGGACGGCGCGAGACGGCGAGCGTGCAGGGCAGGCCCATCTCCTCCTCGAGGAAATATCGGATGCCGCGGGCATAGGTCTCGTTGGCGACGATGGCGAAGCTCGCCGTGCCGAAGAAATCCTGCGTCACCGAGCGCCAGAGATCCCAGAGCGGCTTGATCGTGCTGTGCTTCTCGCGGGTGATGAAGGGCTCGGGATCGAGCCCCAGCAGATCGCCCAGCGTGCGCAGGAACGCGGTGGTCGAGTGCAGGCCGATCGGCGCCTGCAGATAGGGCCGCTCCAGCGCCTCGCAGAGCAGGCGGCCATATTCGCGGTACAGGCAGATATTGACCTCGGCATCGGCCAGGCGCTGCACCTCGGCGAGATGGCTGCCGAGCGGGAAGGTCATGTGGACCTCCGCGCCGATGCCCTCGATCAGGCGGCGGATCTCGGCGAGATCGGAGGGCATGTTGAACATGCCATAGGCCGGGCCGATGATGTTGACCTTCGGCCTCGCGCCCTCCTTGCGGGGCTTGGCCTTGGGCACGATGCCGCGCTTGGCGCCATATTCCTTCCAGAGCCAGAACAGCGCCCGGTCGGCGCATTGCCACTGGTCCTCGTCGATGGTGCGCGGCAGGAAGCGCTGGATATTGGTGCCCTCGGGCGTCACGCCGCCGCCGATCATCTCGGCGATCGAGCCGGTGACGACGACGCTGGGCAGATGCGGATCGAGCACGGCATTGGCCCGCTTCATCGCGCCTTCGGTGCCATGCTGGCCAAGCTCTTCCTCACCCAGCCCCGTCACGACGATGGGGAGTTCGTGAGGCGGCAAAGCATCGGTGTAATGCAGCACCGAGGTGACCGGCAGGTTCTCGCAGCCGACCGGGCCGTCAATGACGACCTGCAGGCCCTTGATGGCGCAGAAGACGTAGACCGCCCCCCAATAGCCGCCGGCACGATCGTGATCCTGGACCAGCATCACGGGATCTCCTCGGCCATCGCCTTGGCCTTGGCGGCCCTGCGGGCGAATTTCTCGCGGAAATCCGGATGCTGCTTGGGCGTATCCTGCCAGATGCCGGCGGTATCGCCGGTGCCGACGCCCTCGAAGAAGCTCTTCATCGCGTCCATGCGGCCCTTATTGGCCATGGCCGCATTGACGACCTGGGCGAGCGAGCCGGCGCCGGCGGGTCCGAAAAGCGGACGCGCCGAGATCAGGTTGGTGAAGTAGAGCGAGGGAATGCCCTGCTGTTTCGCCGCCTGCACCACGGGCGTGGTGCCGATGGCGAGGTCGGGCGAGAACTCCGCCATCGCCGCCAGATCCTGCTCCAGCGTGGCGCGGAAATTGACGTGGACGCCGCGCTGCTCCAGCCAGGCCCGGTCGGGCTCCGACCAGGGGGTGCGCGGGCAGGCCGTGCCGACATAGCGCAGATCGGCGCCGCTCTCGATCAGCAGGCGCGCGACCAGCAGCTCCGAGCCTTCATAGCCCGACAGGGTGATGCGGCCGCGGATCGGCTTGGCGGCGAGCGCCGCCTTGATGGCGGGCAGGATGGCATTCTGGGCGGATTCGACGAGGGGCGCCGGGACGCCGCAGGCCGCGCCGATGGCGGCAAGCCATGCGGCCGTTCCCTCGACGCCAACAGGGCCGGAGCCGACGATGCTGCGCCCGGCCGCTTCGAATTCGCGGATCGAGGCGGTGTAGAAGGGGTGGATGGCGGCAACCACCGCACAATCCAGCGCCGCATAAAGCTCGCGCCATTCGCGCGTCGGCACGACCGGGCCGGCGGCGAGGCCGAGCGGCGCCAGCAACATGCCGATGCCGACGGGATCGGCGGGGAACATTTCGCCGAGCAGGGCGACGGTCGGCCGCTCCGGCTTGCCGGCGCGCGGCGCCTGGACCGGGCCGGCCTCGGCTTCCTTGCGGGCATAGGCCAGCATGGCGCCTGCCAGCACATCCTTGGCCTCGGCATGGGTCGGAACACCGAAGCCCGGCACATCGATGCCGATGATGCGGACGCCGTTGATCTCCTTGGGCAGCAGCCGGAGCGGCACGCCAGAGGCCGAGGGGACGCAGAGATTGGTGACGACGATGGTGTCATAGAGCGCGGGGTCGGCGAGCTTGAAGACGGCCTCGCGGATGTCCTCGAACAGCTTGCCGGTGACCAGCGTCTCCGAGTTGAACGGGACGTAGCCGACGCTGCGGCGGGCACCGTAGAAATGCGAGGTGAAGGTCAGCCCATAGACGCAGCAGGCCGAGCCGGAGAGCACGGTCGCGGTGCGGCGCATGCGCAGGCCGACGCGCAGCGATCCGAAAGCCGGGCACATGCTCTGGGGCTTGTCATGTGGGCCGAGCGGGTAATCCTCGGCGTAGCGATCCAGCATCTCGCTATTGCCGGCGGCGGCCGCCGCATCGCGCAGCGCCTGCTTGCCGGAATGGCAGCCCATTCCGTCGCCCTGCGTCGCCGCCGCGTTGATCGCGGGGGCGGAAGCTGCATCGGGGAGAGGCTGGTGCACGGTCATGGCGCGCCTCAGACCTGATCGTAGACGACTTCGAGGGTCGCCTTCTTCAGCGCCGACGGCCCGCACATGTCTTCCAGCGTCGCCGGAACCAGGACCACGTCGCGGCCGGTGCTTTCGCTGGAGAACAGGCCGAGCAGCTCGTCCTGGGAGAGCGGCCTCGGGCGCATCGGCGGCGCTTCCGAGACATTCAGGCCCAGCTCCTCGAAGAGCGGCGCCCAGACATCGCCCGGCCTGCCGATGATCTCGTAATTCGCACTCTTGCGGCGGATGTCGTCATTGGCGGGGATCGCCGCCAACACCGGAATGCCGGCCTTGTCGCAGAAGGCCTGAGCCTCGCCGGTGCCGTCATCCTTGTTGATGACCATGCCCGCCACGCCGACATTGCCGCCGAGCTTGCGGAAATATTCCACCGCCGAGCAGACATTGTTAGCCACATAAAGAGACTGCAGGTCGTTGGAGCCGACGACGATGACCTTCTGGCACATGTCGCGGGCGATCGGCAGGCCGAAGCCGCCGCAGACGACATCGCCGAGGAAGTCGAGCAGGACGAAATCGAAACCCCAATCATGGAAGCCGAGCTTTTCCAACAGCTCGAAGCCATGGATGATGCCGCGCCCGCCGCAGCCGCGCCCGACCTCGGGGCCGCCGAGTTCCATGGCGTAGACGCCATCGCGCTTGAAGCAGACATCGCCGATCGCGACTTCCTCGCCCGCCGCCTTCTTGCGGGAGGAGGTTTCGATGATGGTGGGGCAGGCCTTGCCGCCAAAGAGCAGCGAGGTGGTGTCGCTCTTGGGGTCGCAGCCGATGAGCAGGACCTTCTTGCCCTGCTGGGCCATCATGTAGCTGAGATTGGCCAGGGTGAAGGATTTGCCGATGCCACCCTTGCCGTAGATCGCGATGATCTGGGTTTCCTTGGTCGGCGCCGCGGTAACGATGGCATCCTGCGGCTGGGCCGCCTCTTCGCGCAGCCGGGCGGCCATGGCGGCGGCGGGCGACGGGACCGGATTTCGGATCTGGATGTTCATGCGCAGGCTCTCCAGTCCAGGACCATTTTCAGGCAAAGCGGGTCGGTGAAGGCTGTCTCGTAGGCGCTCTCCGCCTGGCTCGCGGTCTGACGATGTGTGATCAGCCCTTCGAGCGAGAGGCGGCCGGATGCGATCAGGCCGGTGACGGCCTGCAGATCGGCCGTCGCGCCATTCGGCCGCGATGCGCAGTCTGGCTTCGCGCATGAAGGCGGGCGGAAAGGCGAATGAGATCGGCTGCTCGTAGAAGCCGGCAAGGGTGATTTCGCCGCCCGGAGCCAGCCGGGCGATCAGCGCGTCCAGCAGGGTAGCATCGCCGCTGACATCGTAGATCGCGCGGTAATCCTTGCGAGGATCGGCCTCGGCGCTGACGACGCTGTAGCCTTCGGCACCGGCATGGCGCAGCGGGTTGTTGTCCCAGACCAGCGGCGTGCCACCGAGCGCCAGGGCAATGCGCGCCAGCAGGCGGCCGAGCACGCCATGGCCGACGATCAGTTCCGGCAGCGCATGGCCGGCCAGAGCGTGATGGGCGGTGGCGGCCAGGGCCAGCAGCACGCGCGCTGTCGCCGAGCTCGTCGCGGATCGTCACGGCTTTCGCCGCCGGAACCACCAGATGAGAAGAAGCGCCGCCGAACAGGCCGCGCGCCGATTTGAAGCCGCGCGAGCCGGGAACGAAGACGCGCTCGCCGAGGCGATGTCTGCGCGTTCTGGCCGGCGGTGACGATGCGGCCGACGGATTCATAACCGGGGACCAGCGGATATCCCATGCCGGGGAAGGGCGGCATGCGGCCCGACCAGAGCAGCCGCTCCGTGCCGGTCGAGATGCCGCTCCACTCGGTGGCGACCACGACATCATCCTCGCCGGGAGTCACCAGCTCGAGCTGGCTAAGGGCCAGATGCCGGGGACTTTCGAGGAGGACGGCCAGAGCTTGCATCGGGGCACCTCGGGCCGGGACGCCGCTCGCCTGAGCGGTCCCTGTCACCTGTAGTGTCAAGTTAGATCAACAAAACGATATGTCAATTCTATTTGACACTTTTTGTGTCAGGCACCTGCGCCGTCAGCGCCGCCATCAATAGCGGCCGGCGTGTGCGCAGCCGCTCGATGCGGGTAAAACCCGCCGTCGGACAGCATTTTCGGACAGTTCTGCAGGGCTGCGGGCCCGGCCGCTGCCCATGGCGAGCAGGTAGAAGCCGAAATAGGCATCCGCCATCCGCTCCGTGCCAGGCAGGCCGGCCATCGGCTCGGCGATCAGCAGGGTGGCACCCGGCCCATGGCCCGGCGCAGCCGGGCAAGCAGCGCGCGCACGGCCTCATCGTCATGATCGTGCAGGACCCGGACCAGCGTCACCAGATCGGCACCTTCAGGCAGCGGATCGCGATGCATGTCGCCGCCGCGCGCACGGGCACGGGCGGAGAGCCCTTCCTGAGCGAAGCGCGCTGTGGCGCGATCCGCGACGGCGGGCAGATCGAACAGGGTGAGGCTGAGAGCGGGGGCGTGGCGGGCAATGGCGCTGAGAAAGGCCCCCTCCCCGCCGCCGACATCCAGCACCTCGTGATGGCGGCTGAAATCATAAGCCGCGACGATGTCGTCGGCGACGAAATGCTGGGAGCCGACATCAGGGCGCTGTAGGCGGCGACAGCCTCCTGCGCTGCGGCCGAGGGGTTGGGGCTGACGGCATAGCCCCAGAAGGTCGAGAGCTGCGTCGGGCTGACCTCGCCGCGTAGCAGGGCGACCGGGTCAGCCAGATCGGCATAAAGTAGATGATGATGGGCGATCATGCGGGCAATGCCGGGATTGCCGCGCATCGCGGCGCCCAGCATGGCGAGGCCATAGCGGCCGCCGCTGCGGCGCTCCAGCAGCTTGAGGGCGACCGCCCCCTTCAACAGCCGCTCGGCGGCAGCTTCGGAGAGCCCGGTCCGGCTAGCCAGGGTTGGCAGGTCGAGCGGCGCCGGCTCGAGCATCTCGAACAGGTCGAGCTTGACGCAGGCTGCGAGGATCTGCGCATAGACGAAGCCGGCGCAGAGATCGAACAGCGCTTGCGATTGCCGCGTCGCGATCGGCCGGGTCAGCGGGAAACCGGCGGCAAAGCGCTGGAAGGCCGGGCTGGCGACGAGCCGATTACGCCAGGCGGCGAGGCGGTCGCGCATCAGGCGGCGCGGCGCGCCAGACCTGCCGGGAGGAAGCTGCGCGCGGTGAGCCCGATCAGGGTGCCGCAGCTCGACACGGCCGGGACAGGCGGGGATCGAGTCGATCGCCTCCTGCACGAGCCGGTCGAGATGAGCAATGGCCGGCCCGAGCCCGCGCTCCAGCGCGAAATTGGGCCGAGATGTGCCGCATCCTGGCCGCAGGGCTTGCCGAGTTCTTCCGGCGTCGCCGCGACATCGCGGATATCATCGGCGATCTGGAAGGCCTCACCCAGCTTCTCGCCGAGAGCGCGCCAGCCATGATGGGCGACGCCCGCTGCGGCAGCGCCAGCCATGGTGGCGCCGGCAAAGAGAGCCCCGGTCTTGGCCTGGTGATACAGGCTGCAATCGACCTCGGTCTCCGATTCCCAGGCCTGGCCGGCGACAATGCCGCCCCGGCTGCCGACAGCGGCGCCCACCACTCTGACCAGGGCAGACAGCCGCTGCGGCTGAAGCGCACCGGCTTCCGCCAAGCGTCTCGAAAGCCAGCACGATCAGCGCATCGCCGGCCAGCACAGCGAGCGGTTCGCCAAACGCCTTGTGGACTGCAGCCTTGCCGCGCCGGATGTCGGCATCGTCGAAACAGGGCAGGTCGTCATGGACCAGCGACGCGCAATGCAGGAACTCGATGGCTGCCGCTGCCGCATTGGCGGTGCTGGGCTGGGTGTCGCCGCAGGCCATGGCCACCGCCAGCGTCAGGCGCGGGCGAATCCGGGCGCCGCCGGGAAAAACCGCATGCCGCATCGCCTGCGCCAGAAGCGGCGGACAATTCTGGCGATGCGCGGAAGCCAGGGCGGAATCGAGAGCCTGTTCAATGCGTGAGCCTGCGTCCATCGCCCTCTCCCGTAACAACTGTTGATCTCGATTGTCATTCTATGTGTAAAGTAATCTGGACATATGCGGAGACCTTGTCAATCGGCGCAGGACAGCGCGCCAGCAGGGCACTGAAACAGGCGGAGCGGGTTGAAGCCTCAGCGCATCGTGGTGATCGGAGCCGGAATTGGCGGGCTGGTGGCGACGCTGCTGCTGGCGGCGCAAGGCCACGCTGTGACGCTGGTCGAGAAGGAGGCTCAGCCTGGCGGCAAGATGCGCCGGGTCCCGCTCGGCAATACCTGCCTCGATGCCGGGCCGACGGTGATGACGATGCGCTGGGTCTTCGACCGGATTTTTGCCAGCGTCGGTGCCAGCCTCGACGCGCATGTCAGGCTGGAGAAGGCGGGGACGCTCGCCCGCCATGCCTGGAGCGAGCGGCGAGCAGCTCGACCTGTTCGCCGACCGGCGCCAATCCGCCGATGCGATCGCGGCCTTTGCCGGGCTGAAGGAGGCGGAGAATTACCTCGCCTTCTGCCGCCAATCGGGCGCCATCCACGATGCGCTGAAGGATAGTTTCATGGCGCGCGAGCGGCCGGGCCCGCTCGGTCTGGTGCGGCAGGCGGGCTTGGGGCCGCTGCTGCGGGCGAGCCCGTTCGGCACGCTCTGGAACGCGCTGGGCCGACGCTTCGGCGATCCGCGCCTGCGTCAGCTCTTTGGCCGCTACGCCACCTATTGCGGCTCTTCGCCCTTCGCTGCGCCAGCGACGCTGATGCTGGTCGCGCATGTCGAGCAGGAGGGCGTGTTCCTGATCGAGGGTGGCATGCACCAGCTGGCGCTGGCTTTGGCTGGGCTGGCGCAGCAGCAGGGCGCCAGCCTGCGCCTCGGCCAACCGGTCAGCGAGATCCTCATCGCCAATGGCCGGGTCAGCGGCGTGAAGCTGGGCAGTGGCGAAGAGATTCCGGCAGAGATCGTCGTCAGCAATGCCGATGTCAACGCGCTGGCCAGCGGGAAGCTGGGTGGCGGCGTGACCCGCCACACCCCGCCGATCCCGCCCAGGGCGCGCTCGCTCTCGGCCGTGACCTGGGCGACGCTGGCGCCGACCGAGGGCTTCGCGCTGCAGCGGCACAATGTGGTGTTCTCCGGCGATTACCGCGCCGAGTTCGACGCGATTTTCGGACAGGGCCGGCTGCCCGATGACCCCACCATCTATATCTGCGCGCAGGATCGCGATGGCGACGGAGCCAGAACCGGCATCGGGCCGGAGCGCCTGCTCATCCTGGTGAATGCGCCAGCAACCGGCGATAGCGCGCCCTTGCCACAAGCGGAGATCGAGCAATGCAGGGACAGGGTGATGGCAAGGCTGTCGCAAATCGGGCTGACCATCGCGCCCGGGCCCATGCTGACGACGCAGCCGGCGGATTGGGAGCGGCTGTTTCCGGGCACGGGCGGAGCGCTTTACGGACGGGCGACGCATGGAGCGATGGCGAGCTTCGCGCGGCCGGGCAGCCGGTCGACGCTGAAGGGGCTGTACTGGGCCGGGGGCAGCGTGCATCCGGGACCGGGCGTGCCGATGGCGGCGCTATCGGGGTTGTTGGCGGCGCAGGCGATCGCCGCGGACCTCGCTTCGACCTGACCGTCCCGCCCGGCGGTTATGCCTGGTGGTATGCCGATGCGCTGAGCGAGGATGGTCGCTATGGCATCAGCCTGATCGCCTTCATCGGCAGCGTCTTCTCTCCCTATTACGCCTGGTCGCACCGCCGCGGCAGCTCAGACCCGCTCGACCATTGCGCGCTCAACGTCGCCTTGTATGGGCCGGGCGTCAGCCGCTGGACCATGACCGAACGCGGCCGCCGCCATGTCTCGATCAGCCCGGAGCGGTTCGTGATCGGCCCCAGCGCGCTGCACTGGGATGGGCAGACGCTGACGGTGACGATCGATGAGATCGGCATGCCGCTGCCGATCCCGCGGCGGGTACGCGGCACCATCCGCATCACGCCCAAGGCGATCACCGACCATCATGTCCTGCTGAACGAGACGGGCGCGCATCGCTGGTGGCCGATTGCGCCGGTGTCCGAGGTCGCGGTGGATCTGGAGGCGCCGGAGCTGCGCTGGAGCGGGCCCGGCTATCTCGACATGAACCAGGGCGATGCACCGCTGGCGGAGGGTTTTCGCGAGTGGCACTGGTCGCGCGGCGCGACGCGAGACGGCGCGGCCGTGCTCTATGGCGGCACCCGCCGGGACGGCTCGCCCTTCGATTGGGGCTGGCGCTTCGGGCAGGATGGACAGGCGACGGCGCTGGTGCCGCCACCGCCGGTCCAGCTGCGCCGCAGCGGCTGGCTGATTGGACGCGAGACCCGCAGCGAGAGGGGCGGTGAGGCCCGGATCATCCGCACGCTGGAGGATACGCCCTTCTATGCCCGCTCGCTGGTGCGCACGCAGCTGGAGGGCGAGACGGTGACCGCCATGCATGAGAGCCTGGCGCTGGACCGCTTCGCCAGCCCGGTGGTGCAGGCGATGCTGCCCTTCAGGATGCCGCGTCGCGGTTGACCTGGCTGTCGCCCTTGGCAGCAGCCGCTTTGGCCGCGTCCTTTGCTTTCTCGCGCCGGAGATCCCAGAGCTGCCAGAAGCCGAAGCCCAGGCAGAGGCCCAGCGTCAGCAGCATTTCCGCGATGATCAGCGTGCTCGATTGCATGGCGGGTTCGCTCAGGGCCCCCGCACGGCGGTTCGGTCGATCCGGCCCAGCCGCTCGAACATGTCGATCACCGCCTTGGCGCGTCCGGTAAAATTCCACCACGGCACACCGCTGACCTGCAGGGCCGGGCGCTGCAGATAGGGGGTGGTGGCCACGGCCTCGACCAGCGCGGCATTGGCCGGGAGCGGCGGCAGGGCCAGGCGCGCCGCATCGGCCATCGAGGGCAGCATCGCCCTTGCCAGCAGAGCGAGCTTGCGGCGCTTGCCGACCACGGCGCGACGCGAGATGGAATTGCAATTGGCGCGCCTGACCTCTTCGCCGATCTCGGCATAGATCAGCCGGGCGGCGCGAATGCCGGCGCGGGCGCCGACCGGCAGGCGGTCGATGCCGGCATCGGCCCGGCGGTACAGCAGGTCCGCCTCGTCCAGCAGGCGCTCGACCAGCCGCGCCAGGGCCGCTGACGGCACGGGATCTGCCAGCAAGGCATCGGGAGCAATGCCCTCGGCCCGCAACCAGTCGAGCGGCAGATAGAGCCGGCCGCGCCGGGCATCCTCGCCGATATCGCGGGCGATATTGGTCAGCTGCATCGCGACGCCGAGATCGGCAGCCCGCGCCAACACCTCCGGCGCGCGGCGATCCATCACCGTCGTCATCATCACGCCGACACTGCCGGCGACGCGCGCGGCATAGTCGCAGAGATCGCTGAAGCTCTCATAGCGCCGCCCGGTCGCATCCCAGGCAAACCCCTCGATCAGGGCAAGCGGAATCGCGGGCGGCAGGGCAAAGCGCCGGACGACCGCCGAAAAGGCGCGGTCGGCCGGGTGGTCCTGAGGGCGGCCTGCATAGGCATCGGCGACGCGCCGGCGCAACAATTCGACAGTCGCCGGATCGGCCGGGCCATCGTCGATGGCGTCATCGGCAAGGCGGCAAAAGGCATAGAGCGCCGTGGCCGGGCCGCGAATTTCGCGCGGCAGCAGCAGGGACGCGGCATAGAAGGATTTGGAACCGGCCCGCAGCAGCCGGTTGCAGGCGGCGAGATCGGCCGGGGCGGGCTCAGGCCAGTTCTGTCGCATGGGGCACCACCGTATCGAGGATTTTGGCCGAGGAGAGGACGCCGGGAAGACCTGCACCCGGATGCGTACCGGCGCCGACGAGGTAGAGCCGGTCGACCTCCTCGCTGCGATTATGCGGGCGGAACCAGGCGCTTTGCAGCAGGCGCGGCTCGAGGCCGAAGGCTGCGCCATGGACGGACAGCAGCTCATGCTCGAAGGCGCGCGGCGTCATCAGCCGCGAAGTGACGAGCGCGTCGCCCAATCCGGGCAGCAGGCTCGCCTCCAGCCGCGCCTGGATGCGCTGGCGGATCGGCTCGGCCTGCGCCTGCCAATCGGTATCACCCTGCAGATTGGGCACGGGCACCAGCGCGTAGAAAGCGTCGCAGCCCTCGCGCGCGAGCGACGGGTCGGTGGCCGTGGGGCGGTGGAGATAGAGGCTGAAATCCTCCGACAGCACCTTCTTCTCAAAGATGTCGTCGATCAGCCCGCGATAGCGGGGGCCAAACTGGATGGCGTGATGCGGCACATCCTCGTAGCGACGATTGGTGCCGAAATACCAGACGACGACGCTCATCGAGTGCCGGGCGCGAGCGAGCTTGCGATCGGTCCAGCGGCGACGGGTGACGGAGGGCAGCAGCTTCTCATAGGTGTAGGCGGCATCGGCATTGGAGACGACGACGTCGGCGGCCAGCACATGGCCCGTGGCGAGGATGACGCCCGTGGCGCGGCCGCCAACGGTGGTGATCTCGGTGACCTCCGCGCCGTAGCGGATGCTCGCACCCTGCCCCTGCGCCAGCTTGAGCAGTCCGTTCACCAGCGCCCCGGTGCCGCCATGGGCAAAATGAACGCCATGGGCGCGTTCGAGATGAATGACCAGCGCGTAGATCGCGGTGACGGCGAAGGGATTGCCGCCGATGAACAGCGGGTGGAAGCTCAGCGCCGTGCGCAGCCGCTCATCGCGGACATGGCGGGCGGCCAAGGCATAGACGCTGCGGTCGGCGCGCAGGCGCGCCATGCCGGGCAAGGCCTTGAGCATGTCACGCAGCGTGTCGAAGGGGACATGGGCGAGCTGCTCGAAGCCGACCCGGTAGATCGCCTCGGCCTGGCGCAGAAACGCCTCATAACCCGCGACATCGCCGGGAGACAGCGCTGCCACCCTGCTGCGCATGGCAGCATCGTCGCCGGAGCAATCCAGCGTCGAGCCATCGTCGAAATAGAGGCGATAGAACGGATCGAGCGGTGTCAGGCGAATATCATCGGCCATGCGCCGGCCGCACAGGGCCCATAGCTCCTCGAACAGGAAGGGCGCGGTGACGATGGTGGGGCCGGCATCGAAGGTGAAGCCGTCCTGCCGGAAGACACGCGCGCGACCGCCGGGCTGGTCGAGGTTTTCGAGGATGGTGACGCGGTAGCCGCGCGCGCCCAACCGGATCGCAGCTGCGAGACCGCCAAAGCCGGAGCCGATCACCACGGCATGCGGCCGCAGATCGGGCTTGGCAGGAGCCGCGCGGGACCGGGGGCGTCGTGGCTTGAAGCGCGTCAACATAAGTTGACATCGTATATGTCATTCATCCGGACGCAACCCATCTTGCTCGGCAATGAAGTCGCGGATGATTGACGCAATCGGCCCCGGCTTTTCCTCATGGACGAGATGGCCTCCCTCGACCTTTTGCAGCCGGGCGCGCGGCAAACGCGCAGCCGCCTGCTCCGCCTCCGCAGGCGGCACCGCCTTGTCGGCGGCCCCTGCGATCAGCAGGATCGGCAGGTCGAGCTTTCCGAAATCCCGCCCCAGCGCCTGCAGGTCCCAATTCGCCATCATCGCCAGGGTCGAGGCGACATGAACCCGGCTGCCGAAGAGGCGCTGGTAGAAGCGGATGCCGGCGGCATCGATCTGCGAGCCGGTGCCCTCCAGCAGGTTCTCGACCGCGCCGGCGCTGCCGGCCCGCCAGGCGAAGAAGCGCGGCACCAGCGGGTTCAGCACCATCAGCCGCGCCAGCGACGGAAACAGCTGCGACGCCACGCCCTTGAACGGCAGCAAGGCGCCATTCAGGCTGATGACGGCGCGCGGCGTCACCGCCTTGTCGGCGACCATGCGCAGCGCAATGGCGACCCCGGCGGAATGGCCGATCATGACATCGGGGCTGAGGGCGAGCTGCTTCAGCAGGCCGGCCACGGCCCGCGCCATCGCGGGCAGCGACAGGCGGTCGGATTCCGGCGCCTCAGTGAAGCCATGCCCCGGCAGATCGGGCGCGACGATGGTGAAATGCGCGGCCAGCAGCGGCGCGAGATCACGCCAGGAATGGGTGGCGGCGCCAGTGCCGTGCAGCAGCAGCAGCACAGGTCCCTGCCCCATGATCTGGACATGCCAGCGCAGGCCCGCTGCCGAGACGAAGCGGCTCGCCTCGCGGTTGGGCCAGTCGCGGCCATCGCGTTGCCAGGACAGCGCTGTCATGGCTTCCCCGTTTGTGCTGGCGTCGGCATCATCGTCAGCGCCCCGGCAACAGCGCGCTGACGGCACGGCTGACACTGGCCGCATCGGCATGAGGCAAGGGCACGTAGCGCGCGCCCATTTCCTGGGCCAAAGCGGCGGCATGGGGCTGCGGCTGCGGCGAGGTGTCGATCAGCAAGGCGCGCAAGCCGGCGGCGCGCAGGCCAAGCGCTGCCTGCATCGCATCGGCCTGGGCCTTGACCCGGCCGGGCTGGCCGTCCCGGTCGATATTGGCGCGGCCATCGGTCATGAAGACCAAGGCCGGAGTGCGGCCTTTGCGGCTGACGGAATCGGCCAGCGCTGCGGCGGCGGCGATCGCGGTGGCGAGGGGCGTCGCACCGCCGCCCGGCAAGGCGGCGAGCGCGCGCTCGGCGGCGACGAGCGAGCGTGTCGGCGGCAGGACGAGCTCGGCCTGCGCCTTGCGAAACGAGATCAGGGCCACCTCGTCGCGGCGAATATAGCATTCGGCCAGCAGCAGACGGACCGCACCCTTCGCCTCCGCCAGCCGCTGCAGCGCCGACGAGCCGGAGGCATCGACGATGAACAGGGTCGCCGTCTCGCTGCGCTGGCGGTAGCGGGCGACGCGGAAATCCTCGCGCCGCACGATCAGCCCGGAACGGCCCGGCTGCTCGCGCCGGCGCAGCGCCTGCCAGGGCGCGGCGGTGCGCAGGGTCTCGACGACATCGAGCCTTGCACCGCGGCCGATATCGCCCTGCCGCGAGCCGATGATGCGCCCGCGCGACGCGCCGGCCTGGAACAGCCCGGCCTTGCCGGCCGCAGCGGCGCGCGCCCGCTTGCCTTGCGCCAGAAGCTGCGCCAGCAGCCCCGACGGGATCGCGGCCCGGGCCGCCTCGAGGACGAGATCGTCGAGATCGGCAGGCGCGTCCTGCGTCGCCGCTTGGCTGTCAGCTGGTGGCTCGGCATCGGGTGGCGGCTGTTCCGGAGCCTGCTCGGCCTCGGGCTCGGCCGGGATGCGGGTGGCGCGCGGTGCCAGCACCAAGGCGGCTGCGAGCGCCGCATCCTCCTGCGCGACCTGCTCACGGCCCTGCAAGGCTGCGATCATCCGCGCCACCTTCACCGCCTGCAGCGAGGCCCGCGCAGAGCCGATGCCGAGCGCAAGGCAGGCCGTGCAGAGCGCCGTGATGGCGTCGTCACCGATCACCGACAGCGCTGTGCTGCGCCCGCGCTACGGCCAGATCCTCGGCGGTTATGCCTTGCGGCGCGATATCGCGATGCGACAGGCTGGTGAGGTCCAGCATCAGCGCCAGCCGGTCGGTCAGGGCGGCCGGCGGACGCTCATCGGCGCTCTCGCCTTCATCGAGCGCCAAAATGCCAAAATGGCTGCGCGGGCTGGGGCCGCTCCCCTGGCGTGACGCAGCAATATCGCCGGTGTCGAGCACTGCGGCGAGGCGCGCGGCGAGGTCGGGACTCATGCGCTCGCTCATCGCCGCCACCAGCACGCCGCCATCGACCTCCGCCAGCAGGCCCCGCTCCGCCACCGGGCGGCCGCAAGCGAGGGTGGCGGCGAGATCGAGCCCGCCGAGCAAGCGCGCATCGCTGATGGAGGCGGGCAGGCGCCGCAGCGGGCGCGTCGCCATCAACTCCGCCAGCAGCGCCAGCAAAGCCTCGCGTACAGGGCCGGCCGGGGCGCGGAGCGTGACACCGCCGAGCGCAGCCGGATCGAGCGCGAGCAGGGCGATGGCCAGTTCCGCCCGCCGCCAGAGCGACGGCATCTCCGCCGCCTCCTGCGGGGTCACGGCCCGAACACCTCTTCCAGGGCGCGGTCGACGCGCAGGGTCGAGCGGGCTTCGTCGAGGGGGTTGCGGCGCAGGCGGTGGCGCAGGGCCATCGGCGCGACGCTGCGGATATGGCTGTCCAGCACCTCCGCCTTGCCCTCCAGCGCGGCAAGGGCGCGGGCGGCGCGGATCAAGGTGAGTTCGCCGCGCAGCCCGTCCGTCCCGAGATGCAGGCAGAGTTCGGCGGCGCGGTGGAGAGCGGCGTCGGAGGTCGACCAGCCCCGGCAGGCGCTTGCGGCCGGCGGTCAGCTTGCGACCCAGCGCCTCGTCCTTGGCGCGCCAGAGCGCTGTGAACCCTTGCGGATCGCGGTCGAAGGCATCGCGCCGCTTCACCACCTCGATGCGCGTCGGCAGATCGGTCGGGGTCGTCACCTCGACGGAGAGACCGAAGCGATCGAGCAATTGCGGGCGCAGCTCGCCCTCTTCGGGATTGCCGCTGCCGACCAGCACGAAGCGGGCAGGATGGCGGATGCTCAGGCCTTCGCGCTCGACGACATTTTCGCCCGATGCGGCAACATCGAGCAGGACATCGACGAGATGATCCTCGAGCAGATTGGCCTCGTCGATATAGAGGAAGCCGCGATGGGCGCGGGCGAGCAGCCCCGGCTGAAAGGCTTTTTCGCCGCTGACCAGCGCCTTTTCCAGATCGAGCGCGCCCACCACGCGGTCCTCCGTCGCGCCGAGCGGAAGATCGACGACCGGGACCGGAACGAGATGGGTCTTCTCGCCTTTAGCTAATGGATCGGGCGCACGGTTATAGGGATCGCCGACCACAGCGCGCATCGGTGGCAGCAGCGCGGCCAAAGCGCGGACAGCGGTGGATTTGCCGGTGCCGCGATCACCGAAGATCAGCACGCCGCCGATGCTCGGGTCGATCGCCGCCAGCAGCAGTGCCCGCTTCATCTCCTCCTGCGCGACGATGGCCGAGAACGGGAAAGGCATAGCCATGAAGAGACTCCGTCAGCCGGCTTTGGTGGAGTAAGCCGGCACTGCTGCCGCGATCACGGCGCCACCGCCTCGGCCAGGCGTGGCGGCAGGCGGAAGACGACATCCTCATCCTGGCCCGCGAGCTCGCGGATCGTCACCGCACGAAAGCTGCGGAGATGGTCGATGGTCTCCTGCACCAGCCGCTCAGGCGCCGAGGCGCCGGCGCTGAAGCCAACCGTCTCGACCTCCGCGAACCAGCGCTCGTCGATGGCGTCGGGCCCCTCGATCAGATGGCTCTCGACGCCGCATTGGGCACCGACTTCGCGCAGCCGGCTCGAATTGGAGGAGGAGCGCGAGCCGATAACCAGGATCAGCTCGCAATGCGGTGCCATCGCCTGCACCGCCGCCTGCCGGTTCTGGGTCGCGTAGCAGATATTGCGGGTATCGGGCCCGACGATCTCCGGGAAACGCCTCGTCAGCGCGGCAATCACATCGCGCGTATCCTGCAGGCTCAGCGTGGTCTGGGTGATGTAGGCGACGCGGCTTTCATTGCGCAGGACGAGGTCCTCGACCTCCTCGGCGGTGCCCACCACATGCAGCCGACCGGAGATCTGGCCGCGCGTACCCTCGACCTCGGCATGACCCTCATGGCCGATCAGCACGACATCATAGCCCAGCTCCGCATAGCGCCGGCCCTGATTATGAACCTTGCTGACCAGCGGACAGGTGGCATCGATGACATCGAGCTTGCGCGCTGCGGCCGCAGCCTCGACGCTGCGGGACACGCCATGGGCGGAGAAGATGGTGGTGGCGCCGCGCGGGATCTGGTCGACTTCGCCGACGAAGACAGCGCCCTTGGCCCGCAAGCCCTCGACGACATGGGTGTTGTGGACGATTTCGTGGCGGACATAGACCGGGGCGCCATGCTGCGCCACCGCGCGCTCGACGATCTCGACGGCGCGGACGACGCCGGCACAAAAGCCGCGCGGCTTCGCCAGCAGCACGGTCAGAGGGCGCAGGGCAGCCCGGCTCATCGCGCCGGCTCCTGAACAAGCCGCAGGGCCACCGCCCCGGCCGAGGCGCTGCGCGCCGCAGCCAGCGAAGGCCGGCAGAGCCGCATGGCGGTCTCGACGATGGAGGCCGCATCGAGGCCGGCCTGCGCGTACATCCGGCCCTGCGTGTCATGGTCCTGGAACAGGTCCGGCAGGGTCAGCGTCTTCAGCTTCAGCCCGTGCGAGAGCAGCCCGGCATCGGCCAGCGCGTGCAGCACGAACGAGCCGAAGCCGCCAATCGAGCCTTCCTCCACCGTGATCAGCGCCTCGTGGTGCAAGGCGAGGTTCGAGACCAGCGCCCTGTCGAGCGGCTTGGCAAAGCGCGCATCGGCGACTGTCGTCGAAAGCCCCAGCCGCTCGAGCTGGTCGGCCGCCTGCAGGCATTCCGCCAGTCTGGTGCCATAGGAGAGCAGCGCCACGCGCGTCCCTTCGCGCAGGACGCGGCCGCGACCGATGGCCAGCGGCACGCCCTGCTCCGGCACGGCCACGCCCGTGCCATCGCCGCGCGGATAGCGGAAAGCGATCGGCCCGGCATCATGGGCGCGGGCTGTGGCGACCATGTGGACGAGTTCGGCCTCGTCGGACGGCGCCATCAGCACGAAATTGGGCAGGCAGCCGAGATAGGCGGTGTCGAAGGCGCCCGCATGGGTCGCGCCATCGGCTCCGACGAGCCCGGCGCGGTCGATGGCGAAGCGCACGGGCAGGTTCTGCAGCGCGACATCATGGACGATCTGGTCGAAGGCGCGTTGCAGGAAGGTCGAGTAGATCGCGCAGAAGGGTTTTAGACCCTGGCAGGCGAGACCGGCGGCAAAGGTCACGCCATGCTGCTCGGCAATGGCGACATCGAAAAACCGGTCGGGATAGGTCTTGGCGAAGAGATCGAGACCGGTGCCGGAGGGCATGGCGGCTGTGATGGCGACGACGCCCTGATCCTGCGCCGCTTCCTGCACCAGCGCCTTGGCGAAGACCTTGGTGTAGGAGGGCGCGACCGAGACGGCCTTTTCCTGCGCGCCGGTGGCGACATCGAACTTCACCACCGCGTGGTATTTATCGGCCGTCGCCTCGGCCGGCGCATAGCCTTTGCCTTTCTGGGTGACGACATGGACCAGGATCGGCCCCTGCCCGGCATCGCGGACATTGCGCAGCACCGGCAGGAGATGGTCGAGGTTATGGCCGTCGACCGGGCCGACATAATAAAAACCGAGCTGGTCGAAGAGCGTGCCGCCGGTGAGATAGCCCCTGGCATGCTCGACAGCCCGCGTGATGCTGCGGTCGAGCCGCTTGCCGAAGCGGCGGGTCAGCTGGCGGCCATGGTCTCGCAGCGAGAGATAGGCCTTGCCGGAGAGCAGCTTGGCGAGATGCGCGGACAAGGCGCCGACGGGCGGCGCAATCGACATGTCGTTATCGTTGAGGATGACGATCAGCCGCTTGCCCAGCGCACCGGCATTGTTGATTGCCTCATAAGCCATGCCGGCCGACATGGCGCCATCGCCGATGACGGCCACGACATGCCCCTCCTCGCCCTTTAGGTCTCGGGCGACGGCGAAGCCGAGCGCCGCCGAGATCGAGGTCGAGGTGTGGGCTGCACCGAACGGGTCGTACGGGCTCTCGCTGCGCTTGGTGAAGCCGGACAGGCCGCCGCCCTGGCGCAGGGTCCGGATGCGGTCGCGCCGTCCGGTCAGGATCTTGTGGGGATAGGCCTGATGCCCGACATCCCAGATCAGCGTGTCGCGTGGCGTGTCGAAGAGATGATGCAATGCGACGGTGAGTTCGACGACGCCAAGCCCCGCGCCGAGATGGCCGCCGGTGACGGAGACCGCGTCGATGGTCTCGGCCCGCAGCTCCTGCGCCAGCTGCGCCAGCTCCTGGGGCGACAGGCCACGCATATCGGCGGGATGGCTGATGCGGTCGAGCAAGGGGGTGTGCGGCATTCGTCGTCCCCGTCCGTGTCTGCCTCAAGGTGTCAAGTTCAATTAACACATTGATGTAAGGCTGGCGATACAGTACGAAGGAGTTGCAGGAGATGCAATCGCCTTGCGGGCCTTTCAGGAGGTCGATGGCGGAGTTTCCGCGGGCCGCCCGGGCTCACCATTGGTCATGGTCCGGGGGTCAGATGCCATTGACTGGAGGCTTGTTCCGCTGGAGGAGCGCCCTAGTCTAGAATCGGACTGATTCCAGGAGGACGCCCGTCATGAAGAACTTTGCCTATGCCGTTGCTGCCGCCGTGCTGGCCTTCGCGCCGGGGATGGTCGGTCAGGCCCAAGCCCAGGATGCTGCCGCAGGAGAGAAGGTGTTCCTGCAGTGCCGTGCCTGCCACCAGGTCGGCGAAACCGCCAAGAATGGCGTCGGCCCGCAGCTGAACGGTATCCTGTCCGGCCAGCGCAAGGCTGGAACCTCGCCCGGCTACACCTACTCTGCCGCCTACAAGGCGCTGGACAAGACCTGGAACGAAGAGAATTTCCGGGTCTACATCAAGGACCCGCGCGGCGTGACGCCGGGCACCAAGATGGTGTTCCCCGGCATCAAGGAAGACCCCAAGATCAACGATCTGGTGGCCTATCTCAAGCAGTTCGATATGGACGGCAAGAAGAAGTAACGCCGGTCATCTGCGCGTTTTCAAAGGCGGGCCCGCGCGAGCGGCGCCCGCCTTTCTCGTTTTAGGATGCCCGCTTCAGCGGGATCGGCGCTGCGGGACGGGCCGCGCGGGGCGCCGCCGTGGTGACGAAGCCCGCCACCATCGTATCGAGGTCGCGCATCTGGCTGGAGAGCTGGCGCGCGGCGCTGAGGCTCTGTTCGGCCAGTGCCGCATTGCGCTGCGTCGTCTCGTCGAGATGCTCGGTGGTGCGGCTGACCTCCTCGATCCCGGTCGCCTGCTCGCCGCTCGCGGCTGCGATCTCCTGCACCGCGGCCGAGACCGATTGCGACGCTGTGAGAATTTCGGCGAGCGACTGGCCGGCGGAGCGCACCAGCTTGACGCCACCGGCGACCTCCTCCTCCGACGTCGCCAACAGCGCGCTGATATCCTTGGCCGCCGTGCTGGAGCGCTGGGCCAGGGCCCGCACCTCCGACGCGACCACCGCGAAGCCCTTGCCGGCATCGCCCGCGCGGGCCGCCTCGACCGCCGCGTTCAGGGCGAGCAGATTGGTCTGGAAGGCGATCTCGTCGATGACCGAGGTGATGTCGGTGATGCGGCGCGAGGTCTGCTCGATGCGGCCAATGGCGGCCACGGCTTCTCCCGCGATCGCACCGCCACGCTCGGCCAGCACCATGGTCTCGCTCGCACGCCCCGCCGCCAACTTCGCCGACATGGCGCTGGACCGGACGGAGGCTGCAAGCTCCTCCATGGTGGCCGCGGTCTCGACCAGCGCGCTGGCCTGAGCCTCGGTGCGGGCCGCCAGATCATCCGAGCCGCTGCGGATCTCTTCCGAGAAGCCGCTGGCGGTGCGCGTAGTCTGCTGGACCTTGGCGATGGTCTGCGACAGCCGCAGATTGGTCTCGTTGATCTCGTCGCGCAGCATGCCGAACAGGCCGGCATAGTCGGTGGTGATCATCTGGCTGAAATCGCCCTTGGCGATCGCCCCCAGGCTTCCAGCGAACTCCATCATCGCCGACTGGACAGTGGCGGAGACGCTGTTGAGACCCTGCGCGATCTCGAGCGCCGCGCCGGTCTTGCTCGACAGGTCGAGCTGGCGGCTGAATTCGCCGCGTCCGGCATCGCTGACCACGCAGGCGATCTCCTGCTGGGCCGCGAGATCCGCCGTCACATCGTTCCAGAGCAGGGTATGGCCGATGACATGGCCATCGGTGCCCAGGATATAGCTCATCGCGACATGGATGGTGCGGCCGGCGATCTCGTACTTCACCTGTCGCGTCTTGCCGTCATCGGTCAGCACCGAACGGGTCAGGCGCGGGTTGAGCCGGTAGCAGTCGATATGCTGGCCGGGCATCGCCGCGACGGAGAAGGCGGGATCGCCCGAGCGGAAATCCGGCTCCAGCTCGGACAAGAGCGACCGGAGCCCATTGCTGAGCACGACGATCTTTTCATCGGGATCGGTGATCATCAGGCAGGTGCCCGAGGCCTCGATCGCAGCATTGTTCAGGGCCTGGATGGCGCCCAGCTGCTGGAACTGCTGCAAGGCGCGGGCGATCTCGCCGATCTCGCTCTGCTTGGCCGCATGCGCCACAGGCGATGAGTAGTCGCCGTCCTGGAAGCGGCGGATGGTGCCGATGAGATCGCTGATCGGGTGCTTGATCGAGCGCAGGATGGCGACGCCGAGGATGATCGTCAGCAGGAAGAAGCCGAGCACGATCCCCATCTTCAGGCGCATATCCGCCTTGAAGCCGTCGATGCGCCGCTGCAGCAGGCGCTCCAGATCGCGCTCGACGGGGTGCATCAGCTGGCCATTGACGGCGATGAGGCTGTCGGCGGCGCCGATGATCTGGCGGGCGCCAGACAGGGCTTCGCCGCGCAGGAGCGCCGCACGTCCGGCGTCAAGCGCCGCTGACAGGCTGCCGGCCGCATCACGCAGCTTGGCTGCCGGCTCGGTCAGCGCGCGTTTCACCGATCCGTCCGCATTATTATCCATGGCGGAGGTCAGGGAGGATTGCAGCGCCGAGACAGCGGCCTCGTAGCGGCTGGAGCTCATGGCCAGATCGGAAAATTCGGCCAGACCAGGACGGCCATCGAGATAGCGCTGGAGCGCGCCGCGCAGGGTGTTGGTGGCGGCTGCCAGTTCCGGCATCCGCAGGACGACGGCGTCCATCAGGTAGAAGCTGTCGAGATCGGGATCGAGTGTGAGGTTGGAGCCGTCGGCAACCTTCTGGATCGCGGCCTTGGCCGCTTCCAGAGCTTGGCTCCGGTCGCTGCCGGAGGCGGCACGGCGCAGCGCCTCCACCGCCTCCTGCGACTTGAACATCGGATCGAAGAGTTTGGCCCGATCGGCAAGGGCCTCCATCGCGGCCGGCACGGCTCCCGCCGGCTCGGTGGCGAGCGCTGTGACCACCGGCGACAGCACCTCGATATAGGTGACGCCGTTCCGCTCCAGATCGGCAAAGGCGATGTCCTTCGAGGCCTGGGCGACGTAGAGATACGTCATCAGTCCAAAGGGGGCGGCTACTGAGCCGAGCAGGACGAGGATCTTCGGCCCAATCCTCAGGTCGGGCAGACGCAGTCGCATGGACATCTCCGGTCGAAACGGGGCCGCAGACGGCGTGTTCGCCCAGTCCGCGTCGGCCGGAGAAACCTTTCAGTTTTCCGTTTTCAAAAGATAAATTTTCTCTTGGCCTTCATGGCCTATACAATTGGAGATATTACATTCTTTTCAAAATGATTGCGGATTATCCGGGGGGTTCTGGCAGCGGAATGTTTACCATGGGGGCGTTGGCCCTCACGCTGTAGCGCCGCCCTATTCCAGCACCGAAATCAGCTCCGGCAGCGGTTTTCGGGTGATCGCGGGAACGCGGCAGCCCTCGGCCGGGTAGCCTATGACCAGCAGGATCACCGCCTTCTCATTGTCGGGCCTGCCGCAGAGTTTATTGAGAAAATTCATCGGGGCGGGCGTGTGGGTCAGGCTGGCGAGCCCGACATCATGCAGCGCCGTGATCAGGAAGCCCGTGGCGATGCCGACCGATTCCGGCACGTAGTAATGCTTGACCTTCTGACCCTGCGCATCCACCCCCCAGCGCTGGGCGAAGACCACGACCAGCCAGGGCGCCGTTTCCAGGAAGGGCTTGTCGGCATCGGTGCCGAGATGGCTGAGCGCATCGAGCCATTCTTCACCGGCGCGGCCGGCATAAAAGGCACGCTCCTCCTCTTCCGCCCCGGCGCGGATCGCCTGTTTCAGGGCGGGATCTGAGATACAGACGAAATGCCAGGGCTGCTGGTTGGCGCCCGAGGGAGCGGTGCCGGCAATCTCCACCGCCGTCTCGATCAGGGCGCGCGGCACGGGACGGGACGAGAAATCGCGGATGGTGCGACGGCGGCGCATCTGGGCCAGCAGCGACTGCGCGCGGGGAAGCATCTCCTCTTCCGGCACGGCTTGGAAATCAAGCGGAATGGTCGGCGCTGCTGCGGCCATGATCGTCTCTCCTGACGCGTTTTGTCGGAGCTTTCCCCGGTTCGCGGGGATTGCGCAATGGACCGGCCGGCGCCCGCCGCTTAAAGTCCGCGGCATGAGCAAGCTTGCGCAAGATCCGTCCCAGACCTCCGTTTCGCCCGCTGCGGGGCCTGGGCTGAAGCCCGGTGACCACCTCTTCCTGGTCGACGGCTCGAATTTCATCTTCCGCGCCTATTTCCAGTCGATCAATCAGGACCGGAAATACCTCTCGCGCTCCGATGGGCTGCCCTCCGGCGCCGTGCGGCTGTTTGCAACGAAGCTGTTCCAGTTCGTCAAGGACGGGGTTCTCGGCGTGAAGCCGACGCATCTCGCCATCGTCTTCGACAAATCCGAGAACTCGTTCCGCAAGGCGATCTACCCCGCCTATAAGGGCAATCGCTCGGAGCCGCCGGCCGATCTGATCCCGCAATTCCCGCTGATGCGCGAGGCGGTCCGTGCTTTCGGTCTGATCCCGGTCGAGCAGGACGTCTACGAGGCCGACGATCTGATCGCGACCTATGCCCGGCAGGCGCGGGAAGCTGGCGCCGATGTACTGATCGTCTCGGCCGACAAGGATTTGATGCAGCTCGTCGGACCCGGCGTCGCGATGTACGATCCCGCCTCCGGCGATGCCAGCAAGGGCAAGGGCTTCCGGGCCGAGCGCAAGATCGGCGAGCCCGAGGTCGTCGAGTATTTCGGCGTAACGCCCGACAAGGTGGTCGATGTGCAGGCGCTGTCGGGCGATGCGACCGATAATGTCCCCGGCGCGCCGGGTATCGGCATCAAGACGGCTGCGCAGCTGATCGGCGAATATGGGGACCTCGAAACCCTGCTGGCCCGCGCCGGCGAGATCAAGCAGCCCAAGCGCCGGGAGACTTTGACGAACCCCGAGATCGTCGAGCGCATCCGCATCTCCCGCAAGCTCGTGGCCCTCGTCGATGATGTCGAGGTCGAGACGCCGATCGCCGATCTGACGCTGGGCCGTCCGGACCCGGCCAAGCTCATCGCCTTCCTGAAGGCGATGGAGTTCACCACGATCACCAAGCGCGCCAGCGAAGCCTATGATTGCGATGCAGCCGCGATCGATGCCGATCCGGCGCTGGCACCGGGCGGGTCGCGGGCGGCGGAGCTGAAAGCGCTTTATGCCGGCACGGAGGTGGTGGAGGCGCCGGGGCTCGCCATCACCACACCCGCCGACCTCGCCGCTGCCGATCCGACAGGCGGCGACAACTGGGCCGGGCCGGCCGTGCTGGCAGCGCAGCGCAAGGCGCAGGCTCTGGCCGCGCCCATCGACCGCTCGGTCTATGAATGTGTGCGCACCATGCCCGATCTGCTGCGCTGGATCAGCTGGGCGAGCGAGGCCGGCATCGTCGCCTTCGACACCGAAACGACGTCGCTCGATGCAATGCAGGCCGAGCTGGTCGGGATTTCGCTGAGCGTCGCGCCCGGTCGCGCCTGCTATATCCCGCTGGCGCATCGCGGCGGCAGCGACCTGTTCGGCGGCGGGCTGCTGGAAGGGCAGATCCCGATGGCCGAGGCGCTGGCGGCGCTGAAGCCGCTGTTCAGCGATCCGGGGGTGCTGAAGGTCGGCCAGAACGTCAAATACGACCTGCAGGTGCTGGAGCAGCACGGCGTGACCGTGACGCCGATCGACGACACCATGCTGATTTCCTACGCACTCGATGCCGGCACCAACAGCCACGGGCTGGACCGGCTGGCGGAGCTGCATCTCGGCCACCAGCCGATCACCTTCGCGCAGGTGGCGGGGACCGGAAAGGCGGCCGTGACCTTCGACAAGGTGGCGCTCGACAAGGCGACCGAATACGCCGCCGAGGATGCCGATGTCAGCTTGCGGCTGTGGCAGGTGCTGAAGCCGCGGCTGGCGGCCGAGAGCATGACCACGGTCTATGAGACGCTGGAACGCCCGCTGGTCCAGGTGCTGGCGCGGATGGAAGAGCGCGGCATCGCCATCGATCGGCAGATCCTGTCGCGGCTCTCGGGCGATTTCGCCCAGTCGCTCGCCCGGCTCGAGGAGGAGATCTACGAGCTCGCCGGGGAAAAGTTCACCATCGGCAGCCCCAAGCAGCTCGGCGACATCCTGTTCGGCAAAATGGGCCTGCCCGGCGCCAAGAAGACCGCGAGCGGGCAATGGGGCACCGGCGCCGGTGTGCTGGAGGAGCTGGCCGAGCAGGGCCACCCGCTGCCGGGGCGGATCTTGGAGTGGCGCCAGCTCGCCAAGCTGAAATCGACCTATACCGATTCCCTTCCCGCTTATGTCCATCCGCGCACGGGGCGGGTCCATACCTGCTTCGCGCTGGCGGCGACGACCACGGGCCGGCTGTCCTCCGCCGAGCCGAACCTGCAGAACATCCCGATCCGCACCGAGGCCGGGCGCAAGATCCGCACGGCTTTCGTCGCGCAGAAGGGCTTCAAGCTGGTCTCGGCCGATTACAGCCAGATCGAGCTCAGGCTGCTGGCGCATATCGCCGAGATCCCGCAACTCCGGCAGGCTTTCGCCGATGGCATCGATATTCACGCGATGACGGCCTCGGAGATGTTCGGCGTGCCGGTGGAGGGCATGCCAAGCGAAGTGCGGCGCCGGGCCAAGGCGATCAATTTCGGCATCATCTACGGAATCTCGGCGTTCGGCCTGGCCAACCAGCTTGGCATCGGCCGCGAGGAGGCCGGCGCCTATATCCGCAAGTACTTCGAGCGCTTCCCCGGCATCCGCGATTATATGGAGCAGACCAAGACCTTCCTGCGGGCCAATGGCCATGTCACCACGGTCTTCGGCCGGATCTGCCACTTCCCAGCGGTGGCCTCGAAAAACCCGTCGGAGCGGGCTTTCGTCGAGCGCCAGGCGATCAATGCCCCGATCCAGGGCTCTGCGGCCGATATCATCCGCCGCGCCATGGTCCGCATGGAAAGCGCCCTCACCGCCGCCAAGCTCGATGCGCGGATGCTGCTGCAGGTGCATGACGAGCTGGTGTTCGAGGTGCCCGATGACGAGGTCGAGGTGACGATCCCGCTGATCCGCAAGGTGATGGTCGACGCGCCTCATCCCGCCGTCCAGCTGCGCGTGCCGCTGCAGGTCGATGCGCGTGCCGCCGGAAACTGGGACGAGGCGCATTGACCGGGTTGCCTCGACGACCTCCCGCATTGACTCTCGGCTGACGAGGCGGCGACCCTGCGCGGCGCCGCTCGTTTCCCGCTCATCAGCCGGGTTGCGGCCGGGAACGAAGCGACTGCATCCGCGTTAGCCCAAGACGCGCCGCCATGGCCTGTAGCGCTATCCGCGCCCCAGGCTCCGGCCGCGCCACCGCATTCGAGAGCAGAGACAGGAACCGCGACATGGCCAACACCAACCCCTCCTCCAATAAATCCGAAACCGGCAGCAGCTTCGAGCGCGCCAAGGACGAGATCGGCAATGCCGCCGAGACCGCTGCCAACAAGGCGCGCGATGCTGGCCAGGAGATGAAGCGCCAGGCTGGCGATCTCGAGGCCAGCCTGAGCCGCGGCGCCGAAGAAGTCGCCGCCGGCGTCAACGCCACGCTGCGCTCGGTTGGCGTCGATACCGACCGCCTCGGCGACGTCGCGCGCGAGCAGGCCAGCGATCTGCAGCGCATGATCATGCAGGAAGTTCAGGAGCGTCCGATGCGGGCGCTGGGCCTCGCGGCGGCCGTCGGGCTGTTCGTCGGTTTCCTGGCTTCGCGCTAAGCCATGTTCGGGGCGCTCGGAAGCTATGTGGCGTCGGAGGTTTCCGGCGTCGTCAAGCGAAACGTCACAGTCCTCGGGCTTTACGGGCTGGCCGGGTTGCTGATGTTCTGCGCGCTCGGCTACGGGCTGAGTGCGCTGCACAGCTACATCTCCTTCAGCCAGGGCGTGGTCGCAGCCAGCCTGTGGATCGCCGGTGGGCTGTTCGTCTTCGCTCTGATCTGCGTCGGCCTCGCGGCCTATGTGAAGAACAAGCCGCGTCCGTCCCGCCCCCTTCCGGTGGCGCAGACGGCGATGATGGCCGCGCCCTTTGCGGCCAAGTTCGCCAAGTCCAAGAACATGAACTGGCGCACGGCCGCTGTCGGCGGCATCGCCGTGCTGGGCCTGATCATCGGCCGGCGGATGTTCCGCGGCGACCAGGACTGACAACGAGACGCAGCGCGCCAGCCGGTGCGATGCGTCTTTTTACATAGGGGCCGGGGGCGGAATCGTCTAAAAGCGGGAATGAACTCGCACGCCAGGCCGCAAGGCCGCTCTGCCCTGATTCGCCTTTTTGCCCTTCCACGCCGCCTCGCACTGCCGCTCTTGCCGCTGTTTGGCTCGAGAGTTCGGTCAGCGACCCCGACGATCGTGGCCATCGCGGTCGTGGCGGTGGCGATCATCGTCGCCGCGTGGATTGATGGCGGCGCGCAAAAGGCCGCCAACGACGTCTCCCATTCCATCGCGATCCGCGAGCGCTCCGAGCGCTTCCTCGGGCATCTGCGCGATGCCGAGACCGGCCAGCGCGGCTTCCTGCTGACCCTGGACGAGGCCTATCTCACGCCCTATCGCAATGGCCGCGCGCGCGCCTTGCCCGAGCTGGAAGCGCTTGAAGGCCTGGTCACTGAGGACGCGCTGCAGCGCGAGCGGGTTGAGGAACTGCGCCGCGTCTCGACCGGCAAGCTGGCGGAGCTTGAGAAGGCCATCGCCCTGGCCCGCAGCGGGCGCGCGGCGCAGGCCGTGGCAGCACTGCGCTCCGGTGGCGGCGAGGATGCGATGACGACGCTGCGAACCACGACGCAGCAAATCCAGCTGGCGGAGAACATGCGGCTGGTGGATTTGAACCAGCGCGAAGCCCATCGCCGGCTGCTCGCAACCATCGGCATCGTCATCGCGCTGGCTGCGCTGGCTTTTGCGGCCCTGCTGCAATTGCAGATGCGGCAGCGGCGCAGCCGCCTGCTGGCTGTCAGCAATGCGGAGCTGGAGCGGCTGGTGGGGGAGCGCACGCAGGAGCTTGAGAACGAGCGGCTGCGGATCGAGGCGCTGCTGGGCGATGTCAGCCATCGCGTCGGCAACAACCTCGCCATGGTCTCGGCGCTGTTGAACGTGCAGAGCCGGAAGACCAACGAGCCCGCGGTGAAGGATGCGCTGGCGCAGGCGCAGTCGCGCATCCAGGCCATCGCTGCCGGGCAAAGACGCCTGCGGCTCAACCTGGCCACCGACGAGATCGATGCGCAGCCCTATATGGAGGATCTGCTGGCCGAGATCGGCCGCGCGGCCGAGGGGCGGCCGATCTCGGTCGAGCTCGACATGGGCGCCATCCGGCTGCCGGGCAAGGACGCAGTATCCTATGTCGTGCTGGTCAATGAGCTGGTGACCAACGCCATCAAGCACGCATTCCCCGCCGGCCTTGCGGGGCGGATCCTGGTGAAATTCCATGAGGAAGCCGGTGAGGGCGATACGGAGGGCGCGCTGCTGCTCACCATCGAGGATGATGGGGTCGGCATGGCGGATCATGTGGAAGCCAAGGGGCTGGGCCAGACCGTCATCGCCTCGCTGCTGCGCAGCATGCAGGCTACGATGAGCAGTGGGCCTGTCGATCCTGAGGCGGGCCGGCCGGGAACCCGGATCAGCCTGTCATTCCCGCGCAGAGGCTGAGCACAGCCAATCTGGGCGGGCAGGCTTCAGCGCGTTTCGACCGCGCTGGCGACGAAGCTGACGATATCGGTGGTCGAAAACGGCTTGCGCAGGAACTGCACGTCCCGCAGCGGCTTGGGCACGTCGAGCGGCGTCGAGCCGGACACGAAGGCGAAGGGCACGCCGTTCTGCAGCAGGCTGGTCAGCGACATCGAAGGTCTTGCCGCCGACGACGTCGATGTCGAGCAGCGCGCAGGACCAGTGCTTGGCCGCCTCACGCTTGGCGGCTTCGACCGAGGCGACGATCAGCATGACCGCGTCATCCCCCAGTTGCTCGGCCACCGCGGATTCGATGTCCATCGCAATAAAAGGGTCGTCTTCAACAATCAGGATACGGACATCAGACATCAATCCGCCCTCCTTCTACAAACAGGCATTGGCAACGTGACAGGACAACGTGAGGTTTTCGACGATGTTCCTGTCCAAGACGGCGCAGGAGCCGCCAGTACGTCGCATTTGATTTAAATTGCGACTTTATCGTTAGCAAATTGTAACTATCGCTCAACGACGACGGGCTTCGCGGTTCTTTAATTCAAATCCGGTCACGCCCACTGCTGCATTGACGCCCCGCGCCCCTTGCAGGGCCAGCGGCAGCAGCACAACACCGCCATCCGGGCCACCCGCCAAGCCTGTCCCAGATACGCCGCTGCCGGTGGCATAGCGCCCAACCAGCGCACCGAGTGGGGCGCGGGCATAGGGGCCATAGACGCGCCAGCTCATCGTGGTCGCCTTGATCGATCCCAGGTCGATCGCGAAATTGCGAACGACACCGCTATAGCGCTGGATCGGTCCGCGGCGTGGCGAGTAGCGGCAGTTCACCGGCTTCTGGCCGCTCGCGATCGGCGCCAGCCCCTGGCTGATGTTGCAAGAGAGCCGCCCCGAGGGTGCGCCGGCCTGCGCGGCAGCCGGCTGGGCCAGCCCCGCCGTACCGCATAGGGCCAAGGCCATAAGGACAAAAGACGAGCAAATCAGCATGCCTGTGCTCCTGACGTCAATTCGGCGCTTAAACGCCGCAAACCGCTCATAATCCCAGAATAGGCAGGAACCGTGGCGAGGTCTCGACGTTCGTTGTTAACCATCCCACGGACAGGTCCATGCTGGTAGCGCATCTCTTCCTGAAGCCGACTGGACAGCCAATTCTGCTGCGCGGCGGCATGGCCGCAGACGCGGCGCCCTTTCACGAACTCGAGGCCTTGCTGGCGACGGGCTGCTCGCTTGAGCAGGCTCTGGACCTGCTGGCTGCGGGCCGCGTCAGCAGCACAGACGCGCTGATGCGCTTCCGCGCCGGCTGGAGCCCCGCAACGGCCGGGTTCCGCGATAGGCACCTGCAACAGCACGCGGGCCAGGGCCTGCTCAGCGCCGGCCACTAGCCCGTCGGTGTTGGTCACGGCGGAGGCGCTCAGGCCGCCTTGCGTCCCGCGCGGCGGTCGAAGAACAGGGCCTGGCTGATCGCAGCCTTCACAGCCTCGGGCTGGAACGGCTTGGTGATCAGGAAGGCCGGCTCCGGACGGTCGCCGGTCAGCAGGCGCTCCGGATAGGCGGTGATGAAGATCACCGGCACGTCGATCGACGACAGGATCTCGTTGACGGCGTCGAGACCGGAGCTGCCATCGGCAAGCTGGATATCGGCAAGAACCAGGCCCGGCCGCTTCGACGCGACCAGCGCGATCGCCTTCGCGATGGGTGCGCGCGACGCCGGTGACGGTGTGGCCGAGTTCCTCGACCATCGTCTCGATGTCGAGCGCGATGATCGGCTCGTCCTCGATGATCAGCACGTCGGTCGCGACCTGCTCGGCGATTTCCTGGCCGGCAGCCTGGATCAGCGCGCTGGCCTCAGAGGCCGAGACGTCCATGATCGCCGCGACTTCATCGATCGAAAAGCCCTCGACGGTGCGCAGCAGGAAGGCCTGGCGCGGACGCGGCGTCAAAGCTTCGAGGTTGCGCTCGGCTGAATTCCGCGACAGCTCCGGCATCGGTGTGCCGGTGGTGTTGAGGCTGACCGAGGACCACATCTTCAGGAAGATGCGGTACAGGCCGATGCGCGGCTCGAGCCCGGTGGGAAACGAGGCGGGGTCCAGCACCAGCGCCTCAAGCATCGCCACGACATAGGCGTCGCCACTGGCCTGGGTGCCGCTCAGCGCACGGGCGAACCGGCGCAGATAGGGCAGATGAGGCGCAATTTCTTTCGCGATCGACATGCAGAAAATCCCGTTGAAGTCGCCGGAAATGAGCACTGACAATCCCATCAAGACAAGCATTTTATTTTTTTTTGAGAGCGGAACTTTTTTCGGAACAAGCCATTGTCTACGCGCGGAAGTGTCGGTTGCGCCTGGCGGCCAACCGCCGGTGGACTTGGTGTTTCCGAAGCCCCGATCATAGAGAATGTGTGCAGGACCTGCTGGAAAAGCGGGCCTGCTTTGGTGCGAGGGCTGACATGAACAAGAGCAATGTGCCTGTGGCGGGCTCCAGAGGCGATGGTGGCGACGAGATGGAACTGGTTCTCGACCCCGCATTCAGGAGTCGATCGGGCGCTCGCTGAAGGCGCATTATGACGACATCGTCAACACGCCAGTCCCCGACAAGTTTCTCGTGCTTCTGGCCCAGCTGGAAGCGCAGGAGATGCGTGCCAAGAGCGGGAACGTCTCGATGAGCGCCGCGACTGATTTCAAAGACGGGCTGATCAAGGAAATCCCGAACCTGCGGGCCTTCGCGGCTTCGCTTTCGGGCTCGATGCAGCTTGCCGACGATCTCGTCCAGGATACGCTGCTGAAGGCCTGGGGCAATTCCGAGAAATTCGAGCCCGGCACCAGCCTGCGCGCCTGGCTGTTCACGATCCTGCGCAACACCTACTACTCGCTCTACCGCAAGCGCGGGCGCGAGGTGCAGGACAGTGAAGGCACCTATGCCGAGCGCTTGGCCACTCACGGCAATCAGGAGAGCCATCTCGACCTCGCCGATTTCCGTAAGGCGCTGGCGAAGCTGCCCGAGGAGCAGCGCGAAGTGCTGATCATGGTCGGCGCGACCGGGCTTTCCTATGAGGAGACGGCCGAGATCTGCGGCGTCGCCATCGGCACCATCAAGAGCCGCGTCAACCGGGCGCGGACGAAGCTGGCCGAACTCTTGTCGATCGGCGGGGTCGATGACCTTGGTCCGGATCGCAAGAGCACGGCCGCGATCCAACGGGGCGGCTCGGAAATCGTCGGCCTCTGATGAGGCTGGCGTCGTTCAGGACTGTCCGTGGCCGACTTCTGGCGCTGCTGATCGGGATCGCACTCCCGATCGCATGCCTGACGGCGATCACGGCGACGACGACGTATCAAACGGTCACCTCCGGAATCGAGACGGCCCAGAAGCGCACCGGGGACGATTACGTCATCCGCGCCCGCCTCTGGTATCGCGGGCTGCTGCGCTCGCTCCTGGCCAGCGGTTCGACCCTGGCGCGCAATGGCGATACCGGGCCCGAAGAGTGCTCCAGCGCCGCGGCGCGGGTGCTCGAACAGGTGAAGGGCTACCGCGCCCTCTATGTCATCAGCGAGCAGAAGACTTGTACTGCATCCACCGATCCGGCGATCCCGGCCGCGGAGCTGGTTCAGGCCATGGCAGCGCTGCGCGCAAAGCCGGCGGTCGAGGTCTGGTCGGGCGCCTTGCTGACCCAGGCGCGCTACGACTTCGTGGAGTTGGGCGGGCGCAGGCATCTTGCGGTCTATGCGCGTGACGAGGACGCGACAAAGCCTTTCAACGAGGGGCTGCTTCTCGTCGATCCTGATCTGTTGCAGCAGGTGTTCAATTTCGGCGAATCCGAGCCAGGCCTGCAGGCTGCGCTGGTCAGCACGGCGTCGGGGGTCGTCGGTCGCGCGCGGGGCTGTCGGTGGCGGCATGGACTGGCTGCCGGCGCAGGACGGTCCGCCGCCGGAGACCGGCCGCTGGAAAGCCAAGAGCCGCAGCGGTGAAGCGCGGATCTACGGCGCCCGCATGATCGCCGAGCCCGATCTTTATGTCATCGCCAGCTTCGACACCGCGCTCGAGCGCGCGGCCCGGACGCAGTTCCTGGTGCTGCTGCTCGCGCCGCTGCTGACCCTCGTGCTGCTCTGCCTGGTCTATCTGCGCGCCATCGACCGCCATTGCATCCACTGGCTGCGCAATATCGAGGCGGCGGCACGGGCGCGTACCACCCTCTCGACCGCGCGCGCGGTCGTTGCGCCCGATATGCCCTATGACATCCGCAGCGTGGCCGAAGCCTTCAATACGATGGTCGATGAGCAGGAGGTGCGTCAGCGCCGGTTGCAGACCGCGCTTGACGATAATCGCTTCCTGGTTCGCGAGCTGCATCACCGCGTCAAGAACAGCCTGCAGGTCGTGCAAAGCTATATCGGCCTGACCAAGCGCGATTATCGCGGCGAGGCGCGCATGGCGCTGGCCGATGCGGAATGCCGCGTCCATGTCCTCTCTGCCGCCTATCGCTTCACCCTCGCCGATGGCGAGATGCAGCCGGTACGGGTCGAGCTGTTCATCGAGGATGTGGCGACGATGATCGCCAATCTGCTCGATCCGCGCGACAACTGGCTATCGGCCACGGTCGAGACGCAAGCGGTGCTGTCGGTCGACCGGATCATTCCGCTCGGCTTCCTGATCGTCGATGTCGCGTCCCGCAGCCTGCGCACCGCACCGGATCTGACGCTGAAACTGGCTGTGCTGGATCTCGACGCCGACACGATCGAGATCACCATCGAGGCCGATCGCGAGATCGAGCATAGCGCGCCGCCGAAGCTGTTTGCGGGGCTGCTGGCCCAGGTCGAGGCGGTTCAGAGCCGCGCGCCGCAGGGGCGTCTGCTGGGAGCCTGGCAGGTCCGCCACCGGATCTGACCGGGCGGCGAAGCGACCGTGTTCGCCTCAGGCGGGCGCGTCCACCGCCTCGATCGTCACACCCACGCTCAGTCCAAGGAACGAGCCGGTCAGGCCGGTGAAGCTCCCCTGCACCGGGGAGGCGTCCTCCGGGATGCGCGCCACCGCCACCCGCAGCAGCTGCCGGTCGGCGACGAGATCGTTGGTCGGGTCGAACTCGACCCAGCCATCGCCGGGAATGAAGACATCGGCCCAGGCATGGGTCAGGCCGACGCTGGAGACCAGGCCGCTGGCATCGGGCGAGCGATCATGGATGTAGCCGGTGACGAAGCGGGCGGCGAAGCCCATGCGCCGGGCGAGCTCGATGAACAGCCAGGCATAGTCGCGACAGGAGCCATTGCCCTGGCGGATGGTATCGGCCGGGTGCTGCGTGCCTTCATCGTAGCGCAGCGCGTAGGACAGGCCGGTGTAGATCTCGTGGGCGAGATCGCGCAGCAAATGGCCACTGCCCTGGCCGATGCGGGCGCGGAAATCCGAGAGCCAGCCGGTCGAGTACCTGATCGGGATCGGCGGCCGCCTCGACGAGATAGGGCTGGAGCACGGCGCGCTCGGCCTCTGAATAGACCACGCCGGTAATCGCCGCGTCGGGTTCGATCTGGGCGCGCGGCATGGCCGAGCCGAAGCGCTGGATCAGCAATTCGCTGACGATGTCGAGCTTGTCTGCGGAGTCCGTGAAATTCGCGATGGCGACGGAGTTTCCGTAGGCATCATGCATCCAGCGGAGCCGCGCCTTGGGCGTGATCGTCAGCGCCGTATCGACGACACGCAGATCGAAGCTGTCGCGCGGGCGCAGCATCAGCCGGTGCGGCCCGAACTGGACGGGACCGGCATAATTATAGGTCGTTGCGTGGCGGATGCGGAGATACATGAAACCCTCGGTGCTGCCGCGACCTTCGCTTCATGTCCAAAAAAACAAGCCGCCCGGAAGGCGGCTTTGAAGTGGATCGCGCGAGGGGAGCGCTGTCATGTCAACGTGGTGGAGGCGGGAAAGTTCCCGGCCTCACCGCATAATATACGATGAGGTTCCGGTGAAATTGGCGGCCTGCTGCGGGCCGGCGATGGCGCGCTTGGTGACGCCGACATTGCGCTGGGCGGGATCGACGGCGGCGAAGCGCACATCGGCCGGAACCTTGCGCTCGAGCTTGGCCTGGGCGACCGTGGTCGAGCTCTGGTCGGTCGGGATCTGAAGGTCGGCGCCGAATGTCAGGGCAGCGACAGCAGCCCCCATGACGCCGAAGAAGGCGAGGCCGCGCTTGATGGGGGCAAGGCTGTTATTCAACATCTGTCTCTCCCGGCGCAATCAATCGGCCGATATGGCCGGTTTCTGCAGGAGTTAACGCCGATTAATCAGCTTGGTTCCGCATGTCTTCCAGATGAGACCGATCACGCTGCCGTGTCATTGGCTGCGTTATGATTGCGGAACAGGCGCCACAGGGATTTGCCAAGGCGCCGCGAGCTGAGGCGGGCACCGGCCAGGCGCTTCTCCAGCGTGATCTTGCGGTCGTGGTAGTCCTCGAGGCCCGGGCCGATGGCCGACGCTGATCAGCGTCGCATGCGACAGCTCCTGATCGAAAAGGCCGCAGCAGCGAAGTCCTGGCTGTCTTCGTCGAGCGCCGAGGTCGCCTCGTCCATGATGATGATGTCGGGCCGCTGGATCAGCAGCCGGGCGAAGGCGATGCGCTGGCGCTCGCCGCCCGACAGGATCTGGTCCCAGCGGTCCGTCTCGTCCAGCCGCTTGGCGAGATAGGCCAGGCCGCAGCGCTTCAGCGCGGCGACGACCACCTCGTCGGCGACCGGCTTCTCGGCTTCGGGATAAAGCAGCACCGTGCGCAGGGTGCCGATCGGCAGATAGGGCTTCTGCGGCACGAAGGCGATCGACTTGCCGCTGGGCACCGAGATCGCTGCCGGAGCCCCAGGGCCAAAGCCCCGCCAGCGCCCGGATCAGCGTGCTCTTGCCGGTGCCGCTTTCGCCGACGACCAGCACCTTCTCGCCGAGATTGATGATGACCGAGGCATCGGCGATGACGACGCGGCCATTGCTATGGGCGATGGAGAGGTTTTCGAGGTGGATCGCGCCGTCCTGGCTCTCGTTCAGGCTGATCTGCGTCTCGCCTTCCATGACGGTGCCGACATCGAGCGCTTCCAGAGCCTCCTGCAACTCATCGACGCGCGCGACCGAGGCGAACCATTCGGCCAGCCGGACGAAATTGTCGACGAACCAGATCAGGGCCGCCTGCACCGCGCTGAAGGCCGCGACCACCTGCATCACGGCGCCGAGCGTCACTTCGCCGGAGAGATATTTCGGCGCGATCAGCAGGAGCGGCACGATCGGGAACAGCGCGCCATTGGTGTTGAGGACGAGGGCGATGACGCCCTGCTGGCGAATGACGCCGAGCCAGGCTGCGAGGACGCGGCCGTAATTCTCGCCGACCGACAGGCGCTCGTCGGCATCGCCGCGGATCAGCGCGATGCTTTCGGCGTTCTCGCGCAGCCGGGTCATCTCCGCCCGGAACTGCGCCTCCGCCTCGTTCTTTGCGGAGATCCGTCTGACCAGCGGCCGGCCGGCGAAATAGGCGGCCAGCGAGGCGATGACCGCGTAGATGATCGCGGCGAAGCGCCATGTAGCTGGGAATGACGAATTCGGTGCCGCCGAGCGTGAAGCGGGCCGAGCCGGCGACATGCCAGAGGATCGCGGCGAAGGTTGCTGCCGTCACCGCTGCGCGTGATCAGGCCGAGCGCAAACTCGACCAGCGGCTCGATCGGAGAGGCGCACATCCTCGGCGATGCGGTATTCCGGAGCCGTCTGCTCGGTGGCGGTAAACTGCATGCGGTAATAGCGCTGATCGGCGATCCACCAGCCTGCCAGCCGATTGGTCAGGTATTCGCGCCAGCGCGCCTGCAACAGCATGCGGCTGATGACGAGGGCCGACAGCGTCAGCGCCGAGGCGGCGACGAGCAAGGGCAGCCAGCCCACCGCCGACCAGACTGCCGGCACATCACGCTTCTCCAGCGCATCGAAGAACAGCCGGTTCCAGCCATTGACGGCGACGGCTGTGGCGATCTGCGCTGCGGCGAAGAGCAGGACCACCCCGGTCAGTGTCCAGGCTCGCACTCGGGTGCGGCCGCGCCAGAAGCGAAGTGCGGTCCGGAAGAAGCGCCCCATGCGGGAGCGTTTCGTGGCGGCAGGTATCGGTGTCATGAGGGAGCTTCTTACCGGATCGCCGCAAGTTTTCGACGCGAATAACAACGTCGCTGGGGTAGAAGGGTTCCGTCGCGTCAGCCAGACTGGCGCCGTTCTGACAGGGTCCCGCTAAGTGCGGAAAATGCGTCGCGTGTTATTGAACTGGGGCAGCAATTGCGCAAAGGGTGACGTGACGGACGGGAGTTCTCTTAGACGATGATGAAGCCGGATACTCGCGGCCGCCCTGCCGTGCCCTGCCTCGCCTGTCCGCTGCGGATGAAGCCTGCGTTCAAGGACAAGTCCGACGATGAGGTGCGCTTCATCCAGGCGACCAAGCTCGAGCACCGTTTCGTCCCTGCCGGCACCGACATCATCCATCCCGGCCAGGAGGATGCCGAACTCTATACGCTGTTTGCCGGCTGGGCCTTTCGCTACAAATCCCTGGCCGATGGCCGCCGGCAGATCCTGAACTTCCTGCTCCCGGGCGATCTCGTTGGGCTACAGGCCTCGCTGCTCAGCGCCTCGGCTCACGGCATTGAGGCGCTGACCGATGTCGAGCTCTGCACCTTTCCGCGCAAACGGATCTGGGATCTCTTCGTCAAGATGCCGTCGCTGGCCTATGAAGTGGCCTGGCTCGGCTCCCGCGAGGAGAGCCTGATCGACGAGAACCTGACATCGGTCGGGCAGCGCAATGCGTCGGAGCGCATCGCGGCGCTGCTGATCTCGCTCTACCGCCGGGCCGATGCGCTGGGCCTCGTCACCGACCATAGTTTCCAGTTCCCGCTGACGCAGCAGCAGCTTGCCGATGCGCTTGGGTCTGTCTCTGGTGCATACCAGCAAGACCTGGGCGCGGCTGCGGCGGGCGGGCCTGTTTGCCATGTCGGGCGGGCGGCTGACCCTGCTCAACCCGCGTTTGACGGCCCGAATGGCCTCGCTCTTCGACCGTGAGCTGGAGCCGCGACCGCTGCTCTAACGGCGCGAATCCGGGTGTCCGGGTGGAACCATTGAAAAGCCTCTGGCTTATCAAGGCTCTTGACCCCATATAACGGCTGGTTAACGTCATCTCACTGTCATTGTCGCTGCTGTCGCTGCGAGACACGAGGCTCAATGTCCACAACCCTTCCCCAACGCCGCGCCCGTCAAGTGCCACTCGGCGGCTCAAGCATGGCTGCGCGGATCGAGGGTGAGGTGCGGGTGACCGCCGCCGATTTCATCGACAGCGTCGCCGAGGCGCGGCTGAAGGTGAGTGCCGTCCGCTACAAGGTCGAGGATGAGGTGCGAGGCACCGCGACCAAGCTGAAACGGCGGGTTTCGCGCGCGGCGGGCGAGGCCAGGGCCAAGCTTGGCGACGAGGCGCGCTTCATCAAGTCCTGGATCGACGATCCGTTGCGCACCGGCTCGGTGACGCCCTCCAGCCCATTCCTGGCGCGGCGCATGGCCTCCTATGTCGATCCCGCGAGCCCCGGCCCGGTGATCGAGATCGGCCCCGGAACCGGACCGGTGACGGAAGCGCTGATTGCGCGGGGCATCGATGAGGCCCGCCTGATCCTGGTCGAATACAGCCCGGAATTCTGCACCCTGCTGCGCAAGCGCTTCCCCCGCGCCACCATCATCGAGGGCGATGCCTATGCGCTTTCGACCACGCTGGCGGGGCACCTCACTGAGAAAGCCAGCGCCATCGTGTCCAGCCTGCCGCTGTTCAACCGGCCGCCGGCCCTGCGCAGCGCGCTCGTCAAGGACGCATTTTCGCTGGCGGTTGAGGGCGCGCCCTTCATCCAGTTCACCTATTCCGTGATCTCGCCGGTGCCGCGCAAGGGTGCCGGGTTGAAGTCGCAGGTCTCGGATTGGGTCCTGCGCAACATTCCCCCTGCCCGCGTCTGGGTCTATCGCCGCGCCAACTGACGGCGGGAGCCGCGTCGTGACGGATCTGGCGCGGCTTGTGCGGGAAATCGCGGCCGAGATGGCCGCCTGCAGCGAGCGTGGCTCGGTCGCGACCTACATCCCACCCTTGGCGCGGATCGATCCCCGGCATTTCGGGCTCTGCGTCGTGCTGGCGGATGGCACCGTGCATCAGGCCGGCGATGCCGAAGAACCCTTCTCGATCCAGAGCGTCTCCAAGGTGTTTGCGCTGACCCAGGCGCTCGGCAAGGTCGGCGACGGGCTGTGGCGGCGTGTCGGGCGCGAGCCTTCGGGAACACCGTTCAACTCGATCGTCCAGCTCGAGCGCGAGCAGGGCATCCCGCGCAATCCCTTCATCAATGCCGGGGCGCTGGTCGTCGCCGACGTCAATCTCGGCGGGCATGAGCCGCAAGCTCGCCATTGGCGAGTTGCTGCGCTTCGTGCGCTACCTCGCCGATGACGACACGATCATCATCGATGAGGCGGTCGCGCGGGCCGAGCAGGCGACGGGCTTCCGCAATGTCGCGCTGGCCAACTACATGAAGGCCTTCGGCAATATCCAGCATCCGCCGGAGCTGACGCTGGGCGTCTATTTCCACCAATGCGCGATCGCGATGAGCTGCCGGCAGCTTGCCATGGCGGGGCGCTTCCTGATGACTGGCGGCACGCATGGACCGGGCGGTGCGCGGGTCGTCTCGCCGCAGCGGGCGCGCCGGATCAACGCGCTGATGCTGACCTGCGGGCACTACGACGCCTCGGGCGATTTCGCCTTCCGCGTCGGGCTGCCCGGCAAATCCGGCGTCGGCGGCGGCATCCTGGCGATCGCGCCCGGCAAGGCCTCGATCGCCGTCTGGTCGCCGGGGCTCAACGCCAATGGCAACTCGATGCTGGGCACGATGGCGCTGGAGCGCCTGGCGGAAGCGACCGGATGGTCGGTGTTTGCCCAGAAGCGAGCAAGCTTAAGCCTGATCACCCGAGAGTTTTTGGCCCCTGCCTCCGAACGCTCCGAGTAGAGCAAAGCTGCAGCGCCTCGCTTCTAAACATTAGCCAGCAAATACGAGGGTGACACAGGCTGTCGTTTCATGACAGTTTTGTGTCCAAGGCCGCAGCATGGCGGTTTGAACTCACCCGTGTTGCGCGCTCGCGCCCGGGGGAGCCAGGGAGGAACGCATGATGGTTACGCGAAGGGTCGCGCTTGCGGCCGCAATCGGCTTGTTCAGCGCTACGGGCGCGCTCGCGCAGGCGCCTGCCGGCAAGGTCACGGTGGTGACCTCCTTCTCCAAGGACGTCACCGACCCGATCAAGAAGGCCTTCGAGGCCGCGGTTTCGGGCGTGACGCTGGAGGTCCAGAACCGCAACACCAATGCGGGCGTCAAATTCATCGAGGAGACCCGCGCCAATAATCAGGTCGACCTGTTCTGGGCCTCGGCGCCGGACGCGTTCGAGGTGCTGAAGGGCAAGAAGCTGCTGACCGCCTACAAGCCCAAGGCGGCCGGCATCCCCGACAAGATCGGCTCCTATCCGATCAACGATCCCGACGGCTTCTATTCCGGCTTCGCGGCCTCGGGCTATGGCATCATGTGGAATGAGCGCTACGCCAAGGCCAACCGCCTGCCGGAGCCGAAGGACTGGCAGGATCTGGCCAAGCCCGCCTTCTACGACCATGTCTCGATCGCGGCTCCGTCCCGCTCCGGCACCACGCATCTGACGATCGAGACGATCCTGCAGGGCGAGGGCTGGGACAAGGGCTGGCGCACCATCAAGGAGATGGCCGGCAATTTCCGCGCGATCAGCGAGCGCTCCTTCGGCGTGCCGGAGCAGGTCAATTCCGGCCAGGTCGGCGTCGGCATCGTCATCGACTTCTTCGCCTTCTCGGCGCAGGCCTCGGGCTTCCCGGTGAAGTTCGTCTATCCGAGCGTCACGACCGTGGTGCCGGCCAATGTCGGCATCGTCGCCAACGCGCCCAACAAGGCGGCGGCCGAGGCCTTCATCGAATTCCTGCTCTCGCCCACCGGGCAGGAAGTGCTGCTCGACAAGGGCATCCGCCGCCTGCCGGTCAACCCGGCCGTCTATGCCAAGGCCGGGCCTGATTACCCCAACCCCTTCACCGATCCGCGCTTCCAGAAGATGATCGGCTTCGATGTCGACAAATCCGAGCAGCGCACGGCCGTCGTCGACACGCTGTTCGACCAGCTCATCTCGTTCCAGCTCGATGCGCTGAAGGGCGTCAACAAGGTGCTGCACGAGGTCGATGCGGCCCTGGCCAAGAAGCCCAACGACAAGGCCAAGGCGCTCGCCGAGGAGGCCCGCAAGCTGATGGCGGCGATGCCGGTCAGCGAGGCTGAAGCCGCCAGCGCCGAGTTGCGCGGCGCCTTCACCGGCGACAAGCAGAAGGGCGCGCGCCAGGCCGAGATCGAGCAGCAATGGGCGAGCTTCGCCCGCGATAGCTACGCCAAGGCCAAGGCCAAGGCGGAGGAGGCGCTGAAGGCCGCGAGCTGAGCCGCTCAGGGCTGATCTCGCTTTTCCCATTCGGCGGGCGCCGCCCAGGAATTGCCGCAGCGCGGTGAAGTTCGGGTGGCGCCTGCCGCCGCCTGCCTCGATCGACCAGGACACGCATGGCTCTCTCGCACACCGCTCCCGTCGCGCCGCGCGCGCGCCGCCTCTCGGCGACGCCGGGGCAGATCGCGCTGGCGCTTGCCATCACCGTCTTCCTGCTGATGTTCCTGGTGCTGCCGGTCGCGACGGTGATCTATGTCGCCTTCACCGAGAAGGGCACTTCGACCTTCACCCTCGTGAACTTCTATGACTTCTTCCGCACCGAGCTGTTCATGCGCTCGCTGTGGAACTCCTTCTATGTCTCGGCGATGTCGGTGCTGTGGGCCTCGGTCTTCGCCCTGCCGCTGGCCTATCTCACCACCCGCTATGCCTTCCGTGGCGCGGCCATCGTCCAGACGCTCGGCTTCCTGCCGCTGATCATGCCGCCCTTCGTCGGGGCGGTGGCGATGCAGCTGTTCTTTGGCCGCAATGGCTCGGTCAACCTGCTGCTGGACGATTATTTCGGCTTCAAGATCGGCTTCATGGAAGGGCTGAACGGCGTCATCTTCGTTCAGTCGGTGCATTATTTCCCGTTCATCCTGATCAACCTCTCGGCCAGCCTGCGCAATATCGACAGGGCGATGGAGGAGGCGGCGCAGAATCTCGGCTGCTCCGGCTTTCGCCTGTTCCGCCGCATTGTGTTTCCGCTCGCCATGCCGGGCTATCTCGCCGGCGCCTCGCTGGTCTTCGTAAAAGTTTTCGATGACCTCGCCACGCCGCTGCTCCTCAACGTCAAGGACATGCTGGCGCCCCAGGCCTATCTCCGCGTCACCTCGATCGGCATTGCCGATCCGATGGGCTATGTGATCTCGGTGGTGCTGATTGTCGCCTCCGTACTCGCCATGTGGCTGTCGGCGCGGGCGATGAAGGGCCGCGACTACGCCACCACCCAGCGCGGCGGCGGCGGGCTGGCGCGGCGGCGCATGACGGCCGGCGAGGCGGTGTTCGGCTATGGCGTCGTGGCGCTCATCCTGGCGCTGGTGCTGGCCCCGCATCTCGGCCTGCTGCTTTTGTCCTTCGCGACGATCTGGTCGTTCTCGCCGCTGCCCGACGCCTACACCGTCGCCCATTACAGCCGCGTCTTCGGCGAAAGCTCGATCTACATCAAGAACACGCTGATCTATGCCAGCATCGCCGGCGGCATCGACGTGGTCCTGGGCGTGGCGATCGCCTATCTCGTGCTGCGCACAAGGCTGATCGGGCGGGAATGGCTCGACTGGATGGCGACCGCCGCGCTGGCCATTCCCGGCGTGGTGCTCGGCATCGGCTATCTCCGCACCTTCTACGGCGTCACCCTGCCCGACGGCACGCCGCTGGCAACGCTGTGGATCACCATCGTGCTGGCGCTGGCGATCCGGCGGCTGCCCTATGCGCTGCGCGCCTGCTACGCGGCCCTGCAGCAGATCTCCGTCTCGCTCGAGGAGGCGGCGGAAAATCTCGGCGCCACCAAGGCCCGCACCGTGCGTCGCGTCGTCGTGCCGCTGATGGCCGGCGGCATCCTCGCCGGCTTCGTCACCTCGTTCTCGACGGCGGCGGTCGAGCTCTCGGCGACGCTGATGCTGGTGCAGTCCAATTCCGACGCGCCGCTGGCCTATGGCCTCTATGTCTTCATGCAATCGGCGGCCGGGCGTGGGCCGGGCGCGGCACTCGGCGTCGTCGCGGTGCTGCTCGTCGCCGCCTGCACCCTGCTGTCGCACTACATCATCGAACGCAGCCAGCGGGCCAAGGGCGCCACGTCATGAAAAGCCTCAAAGCCGTGAGCAAGCGCATGGGACAGTTGAGATGAACGCCACGACGATCAGCCCGCGTGATGCGGCCGCGACCCTGTCGACGCCCGCCGTCTCCGTCGAGATCGAGGGCGTGAACCTCTCCTACGGCGCCAATCATGTGCTGAAGGGGATCAACCTGTCGATCGCGCCCGGTGAGTTCTTCGCCTTTCTCGGCCCCTCCGGCTGCGGCAAGACAACCCTGCTGCGGCTGATCGCCGGCTTCAATCAGGCCGATAGCGGGCGGGTGACGATTGCCGGCAAGGATATTTCGGGTCTGCCGCCGTGGAAGCGCGATGTCGGCATGGTCTTCCAGTCCTACGCGCTCTGGCCGCATATGAGCGTGCGCCGCAACGTCGCCTTCGGGCTGGAGGAGCGCGGTGTCGGCCGGGCCGAGGTGGCGCGGCGGGTCGATGTCGCGCTGGGCCTTGTCGGTCTCGAACATCTCGCCGATCGGCGGCCCTCGCAGCTCTCGGGTGGCCAGCAGCAGCGCGTCGCCGTCGCCCGCACCGTGGCGGTCGAGCCGAAGGTGCTCCTGCTCGACGAGCCGCTCTCCAATCTCGATGCCAAGATGCGGGTCCAGGTGCGCCGGGAGTTGCGCGATCTGCAGCAGAGGCTCGGCCTGACCACGATCTTCGTGACGCATGATCAGGAAGAGGCCAACACGATCTGCGACCGCATCGCCGTGATGAATGACGGCCAGATCCAGCAGGTCGGCACGCCGATGGAGCTCTATGAGCGACCCGCCAACCTGTTCGTGGCCAGCTTCCTCGGCACCGCCAATATCCTGTCCGGCCGCGTCGAGGGAGCCGCCAGCGAGCGCCGCTTCGTCCTCGACAAGGGCCCGAGCATCCCGATTGGCGACAGGCCAAGCCCGGAGGGTGCGAAGCTGGTGTTCCGCCCGCAGCACGCCAGGCTGCTGCCGCAGGGCGCGGTCGCGACGGGCACAGCCCTGCCCTGCACGGTCACCAGCCGCGAATTCCTCGGTTCGACGGTGCGCTATTATGTGACGGTCGCAGGCACGGAAGTGGCCGTCGACGCCAGCTTCACCTCGGGCCGCAGCCTGATCGAAGCCGGCGCCGAGGCCGTGCTGGACCTGCAGACGGATTCGCTGCTGCTGGTGGCGGGGTAGGCCCGCCAGCCCTCAGGTATCGACCGTCGCGTTCAAAGCGTTGGTCTGGATGAACTCGCGGCGCGGTTCCACCACATCGCCCATCAGCTTGACGAAGAGGTCGTCGGCCTCGTCGTTCTGGTCGTTCTTGACCCGCAGCAGCGAGCGGGCATCGCGATCCAGCGTGGTTTCCCAGAGCTGGTCCGGGTTCATCTCGCCGAGACCCTTGTAGCGCTGCAGCGAGACGCCCTTCTTGCCGATGGCGGTGACGGCGTCGAACAGGTCGGTCGGCCCGTTTACAGGCTGGTCGTCGCCCTTGCGGCTCAGCACCGCCAGGCTTGGCGTAAGCCTCCTGCAGCGAGACGGCGGACGCATCGAGCTTGCGGGCCTCGGCACTGGCGAGCAGGCCAGTATCGATCATGGCGACCTGCTTGACGCCGCGGACCATGCGCGAGAACAGGAAGCCGCCTTCGCTGAAATGGCCTTCCCAGCCGCGCTCCAGATCGTCGGAGATCGCATCGAGGCGCTTGGCGACGTAGGCCGCCGCCTCATTGGCCTTGCCCTCATCGCCCTCGTTGAAGGGATGCAGCGCGCCTGCAATCGCCATCTGCTCGACGACGCGGCGGTCATAGCGGGTATGGAGCTGCGACAGCGTCTGGCGGATGCCGCGCGCCTCCTCGATCAGCACGCGCAGATCGGCACCGGCCCGCTCGCTGCCATCGCTGTTGCGGAAGACGGCGCCGTCCAAGGCGGTCTCGACCAGATAATCCTCGAGCGCGCGCTCGTCCTTCAGATAGGTCTGCGACTTGCCGCGCGCCGCCTTGTAGAGCGGCGGCTGGGCGATGAAGAGATGCCCGCGCTCGATCACCTCCGGCATCTGCCGGAAGAAGAAGGTCAGCAGCAGGGTGCGGATATGCGAGCCGTCGACGTCCGCGTCGGTCATGATGATGATCTTGTGGTAGCGCAGCTTCTCGATGTTGAACTCCTCGCGGCCGATACCGGCGCCGAGCGCCGTGATCAGCGTGCCGACCTGCTCGGAGGAGAGCATCTTGTCGAAGCGCGCCCGCTCGACATTGAGGATCTTGCCGCGCAGCGGCAGCACCGCCTGGTATTCCCGGGCGCGGCCCTGCTTGGCGGAGCCACCGGCCGAGTCACCCTCGACGATGAAGAGTTCGGATTTGGCCGGATCGCGCTCCTGGCAATCGGCAAGCTTGCCGGGCAGGGAGGCGATGTCGAGCGCGCCCTTGCGGCGGGTCAGATCGCGCGCCTTGCGGGCGGCCTCGCGGGCGGCGGCGGCCTCGGCGACCTTGCCGACGATCTGCTTGGCCTCGGCCGGATGCTCCTCGAGCCAGGTCGCGAGCGCCTGGTTCACGACGTTTTCGACGACCGGGCGCACCTCGGAGGAGACCAGCTTGTCCTTGGTCTGCGAGGAGAATTTCGGATCGGGCACCTTGACCGAGACGATGGCGGTCAGGCCTTCGCGGCAATCGTCGCCGGTCAGCGCCACCTTCTCCTTCTTCGAGATGCCGGAGGTCTCGGCATAGCCGGTGATCTGGCGCGTCAGCGCGGCGCGGAAGCCGGCGAGATGGGTGCCGCCATCGCGCTGCGGGATGTTGTTGGTGAAGCACAGCACGTTCTCGTGGTAGCTGTCGTTCCACCACAGCGCGACATCGACCGTGATGCCGTCCTTCTCGTTGGTCAGCATCAGCGGCTTGGAGATGATCGGCGTCTTGGCGCGGTCGAGATAGCGGACGAAGGCCTCGACGCCGCCCTCGTACATCAGCTCCTCGCGCACGATTTCGGCGCGGCGCGCATCGGTCAGGATGATGCGCACGCCGGAATTCAGGAAGGCGAGTTCGCGCAGGCGGTGTTCGAGCGTCTTGTAGTCGAACTCGATCATCGTGAAGGTTTCCTGGCTCGGGGTGAAGGTCACCTCCGTGCCGCGGCTGATTGCCGGCAGGGCCGACGATCTTCAGCGGCGCCACGGCCTCGCCATGGCGGAACTCCATGAAATGCTCGTGCCGCCGCGCCAGACCCGCAGCTTCAGCGAGACCGAGAGCGCGTTGACGACGGAGACGCCGACGCCGTGCAGGCCGCCCGAGACCTTGTAGGAATTCTGGTCGAACTTACCGCCGGCATGGAGCTGGGTCATGATGACCTCGGCCGCCGAGATGCCTTCCTCGCTGTGGATATCGGTGGGAATGCCGCGGCCATTGTCGGTGACGGTGACCGAACCATCGGCATTCAGCGTCACCGTGACGCTCCGTGGCATGGCCGGCCAGCGCCTCGTCGATGGCGTTGTCGACGACCTCATAGACCATGTGGTGCAGGCCCGAGCCGTCATCGGTGTCGCCGATATACATGCCGGGGCGTTTGCGGACGGCATCCAGGCCTTTGAGAACCTTGATGGAATCGGCGCCATAGGCAGCGTCTTCAAGGTCGCGGGCGGCATTCGTCATGATAGGGTCCTTAGGCGGGCGTGGAGACACCCGCGCGCTTTCTTGATTCGTACCACGAATATAGGGGTTCCTTGCGGCTTTTTCACGCGTACGCGTGCACGTGCGCGAGGGGGTGGGAAATCTGCTGCTTCAGAACGGAAAAACATCCGCTTCAACATTTATGTTGACTTCAACAGATGTGTTGAATGGTGTAGGGTGATGAACGCTCAGGAGCTGAAGAAGTGGCTGGCTGCCCAAGGCTGCAGCTTCGAGCCGAAACGGGGCGGGTCGGGCCATCTGGTCGTGCGGCGCGGCGCCTACAAATGCGAGATCCCGATGCATGGTGGCCGGAAAGAGCTTGGGACCGGCCTCGTCAACGCGATCAAGAAGCAGCTGGGACTGAAATGATGCTGGCCTATCATGTCGAGCTGAGCCCTGACGACAACGACACATGGCTGGTCCTGTGTCCCAGCCTGCCCATGGTCGCCAGCTTTGGCGAGACGCGACAGGAGGCGCTGCTGCAGGCCCGCAACGCGATCGAGACCGCCTTGGGCAGCATGATTGCCGATGGTGAAGTCATACCGCCCGCCGATGAGAGCGGGACCTGGTCCGGCTGCCGTTGCTGACCACGCTCAAGGTGGCGCTCTATGACGAGTTGCAGCGCTCCGGCATGACGAGGGCGGAGCTGGCCCGCAGGCTGGGCTGGAAGCGGGAATCGGTGGATCGTTTGTTCCGGCTCGACCATTCCTCGCGGGTCGGCCAGATCGAGGCTGCCATGGCCGCGCTTGGCAAGAGCTTCGAGATCGAGGTTCAGGCGGCCGCCTGATCAGCCGCCAAACCCCGCGATCGCCTCAATGAAGGTCTCGCCATATTGCGTCAGCTTGCGCTCGCCGACGCCTTCGATGCGCGCGCATCTCGCTCAGGCCCAGCGGCCGCTCGCGCGCCATGGCGATCAGGGTGCGGTCGGTGAAGATGATATAGGCCGCGACGCCCTCCTCGCGCGCGATGTCGAGGCGCAGCCGGCGCAGATGCTCGAACAAAGCGGCCGTGCCTTCGTCGAGCCCGTCGGCGCGCGCCGCCTCGCGCCCGGCGCGGCGGCTGCGACGGTCGGCGTGCGGATCGGCCCGCAGCGCGATCGCCTCGCGCCCGAACAGGATGTCCTCGCCCTTGCCGGTCAGGCAAAAGCCGCCATGCTCGACGCTGGCCTCGGCCAGCGCGCCGGCGGCGAAGAGCTTGCGGGTCAGGGCCGTCCAGGCGCTTTTGGGCTTGTCCTGGCCGACGCCGAAGGTTTTCAGCCCGTCATGGTTCTGGCGCCGGATCGTTTCGCTCATCGTGCCGGTCAGGATGTCGGCGAGATGGGCCGCGCCGAAACGCTGGCCGGACCGCGCCACCGCCGACAGCAGCTTGCGCGCGTCGAGCGTGGCGTCGGCCAGCGTCGCCTCGCTGGCGCAGAGATCGCAGCGGAACGGCGCGTGCGCTCATGCCGGCAGGAGGGCGTCTCCTCGCCGAAATAGGCGAGCAGCGCGCTGCGCCGGCACAGCGCGCATTCGCAGAGATCGATCATCGCGTTGAGCCGCTTGTGCTCGATGCGGCGGCGCTCGTCGTCGATCGCCTTCTCGTCGATCTGGCGGCGGCGCAGGGCCATGTCGTCGACGCCGTAGAGCGTCAGCGTGTCGGCCGGCAGGCCGTCGCGGCCGGCGCGGCCGATCTCCTGATAGTAGCTCTCGATCGAGCCCGGCATGTCGGCATGGACGACGAAGCGGACATCGGGCTTGTTGATGCCCATGCCGAAGGCGATGGTGGCGCAGACGACGACGCCGTCCTCCTGCAGGAAGACGTCCTGGTTGCGGTTGCGCACGGCCTGATCCAGCCCGGCATGATAGGGCAGCGCGCCGTAGCCCTTCTCGCGCAGCCCCTCGGCCAGCCGCTCGGTGCGGCCGCGCGACGAGCAATAGACGATGCCGCTGCCGCCGCGATGGCCTTTCAGGAAATCGGCGATCTGCCGGCGCGGCTGGTCCTTGGGCGCGAAGGCGAGCTTGAGATTGGGCCGGTCGAAGGAATGGACGACGAGATGCGGCGGCTTCGGAAAGAGCTGCTGGGCGATGTCCTCGCGCGTCTGGCGGTCGGCCGTCGCGGTCAGGGCGGTGACCGGGACGTTGCCCAGCGCCTCGCGCGTCTTGGCCAGCAGCCGGTATTCGGGCCGGAAGTCATGGCCCCATTGCGAGACGCAATGAGCCTCGTCGATGGCGAGCCGGGTGACGCCGAGCCGACGCAGCCGCGCCACCAGCCCCTCGCCGGCCAGCCGTTCGGGCGAGACGAACAGCAGGCGCAGCTCGCCGGCATTGAGCTTGTCCCAGGCTTGCGCCGCTTCGCTCTCGGTGTTCATCGAGTTCAGCGAGGCGGCCGCGACGCCGGCCCGGGTCAGCTGGCCGACCTGGTCGCGCATCAGGGCGATCAGCGGCGAGACCACCAGCGTCAGCCCGCCCGCGACCAGGGCCGGCAGCTGGTAGCACATCGATTTGCCGGAGCCGGTCGGCATCACCGCGAACACGTCACGGCCCTCCAGCGCAGCCGCGATCACCTCCCATTGGCCGGGACGGAAATCATCATAGCCGAAGACGGATTTCAGGATCGTCCGGGCGTCTGATTCGCGGGTCTGCGCCATGGGCAAGGGGTGTGCCGCAAGCCGCCCGCCAAGACCAGCCCTGATCGCGACAAGAGCCGCGGAGAGGACAGGCGGCGGCTGTCAGCCCGTCTGCGAGCGGATGATCGCCCCATGGCGGCCGGCACGGGCGGTGGCGACATCGCCCAGAAACGTACCGATCGAATTCTCGAGCTGGTGAGCGAGCGTCGAGGCAGCCCTGACATGGCCGTCCATATGGCTCGCCAGCCCCGCGGCCTCGGCAGCGAGGCCTTCAACGAGTGTGGCATGGCGGGCGATCTCGTCGACGCCGATGGAGGAGACCTCGGCCTGGCCGGCAATCTCACGAATGCGGTCGGACTGGCCGGTGGCGGAGGCGGCGACGATGCGGGCGCTATCCTGCATGGCCTTCATGGTGTGCGCCAGCTGCGACACCGCCTCCTCGATGGCGCGGCCGGAGCTCAGCACCTCGGTGATACCGGCCTGGATCGTATCGGTGGCGGCATTGGTGGCGGTCGCCAGCGATTTGACCTCGGCCGCGACAACGGCGAAACCGCGCCCGGCCTCGCCGGCACGGGCCGCCTCGATAGTCGCATTCAGCGCCAGCAGGTTGGTTTGGGCCGCAAGGCTGCGGATCAGTTCGACCACGCTGCCAATGCGCTTATTGGCCTGCTGCAGCACGCCGACGCTGTCGGCAATGCCGCGGCATTCCGCGGTAGCCTCGTCCGCAGCCTGGCTGGAGGTGGCGATTTCTTTCATGATCTCCGAGCAGGAGCTGCCGAAGCGGCGCGTCGCATCGACGATTTCGGCGACGGAGGCCGAGACCTGCTCGGGCCGGCTTTGCGTGGCGGCGACGGCGTGGAGGGTCTCATTCGCCTTGCTCGAGAGATCGCCCGAGACACCGGCGATCTGGCTGATGCGGGTATCGATGGCGGAGATGCGCTCGGCGATGCCGTCGCGAAACGCGCGCTCCAGCCCGTTCAGGCGCTCTTCGGTGGCAAGCTCGATCTCCTCGTCGAAGCAGCTGAGCGAATGGGAGATATCGACCAGCATCAGGCGGCAGAAAACCCGGATCGCTTCGTCGACCGGGCCCCAGCGGCGCTTCCATTTGCGCACGATGACAGGCAGGAAATTCGAGAAATCCTCAAGGAAAAACAGCGGATAATCAGCCAGCAGGATGTCGCGGCGGTTGGCATGGGTGACGATCCGGCGCTTGGCCTGCGCGTAATCGGCGTCGAAACGCAGCGAAAACAGCCGGCGGTATTTGCTGGCCTCGTCGAGATGGAGCTGGCGCGCCTCGCCCGACACATCATTGCCGAAGCTGCGCTGGTAAAGGCGCTGGATCGCAATCTCGAAATGCGGATCGAGAATCGCGCGCAGATGAGCCGCGATCTCGCTTTCGCGTTCAGAGAATTTGTGTCGCGTAAGGTCCATCGTCGCGAAATTGCACGATAATGGTTAATCGATTGCTCAAACTGAAGCGCGAACTTGCCCTGACGTAACGACGAAGCGCTGGGCTGGTCCCGGCAGTTCCGCAAAGAGTGCCGGATCGGCTCCGGTCATCCAGATCTGACAGCCCAAGGCCAGTAGATCTTCATAAAGCGCAGCGCGGCGGCGCGGGTCGAGATGCGCTGCGATCTCGTCCAGCAGGACGAGCGGGGTCAGCCCGCTCATCGCCGCGACCAGCCTGGCATGGGCGAGGACGAGGCCGATCAGCAGCGCCTTCTGCTCGCCGGTCGAGCCCAGTTCGGCGGCGATGTTCTTCTGGACGTGGCGAACCTGCAGATCCGAGGCCTGGGGGCCGATCAGGGTGCGGCCGGCTGCCCTGTCGCGCGGGCGGTTCTGCCGCAGCCGGCCGCGATAGGCCTCTTCGGCATCGAGCGCCGGCAGATGCGCCACCAGCGTGTCGATATCCCCGGCCAAAGCCAGCTCGGCCTGCGGGAAGGGCGAGGCCTCGTCGCGGGTCTCGGTGATGATCGCCGATAGCCGCGCCACCGTTTCCGCCCGCGCGGCCGCAACCGCGATGCCGAGTTCGGCGATCTCGCGCTCCACCGCATCGAGCCACTGCGTCTGGCCCGGCGTCTCCTCCAGAATGCGGTTGCGCGAGCGCAGCGCCCGTTCCAGCGCATTGGACCTTGTGGCATGGCCGGGATCGACCGCCAGCACGAGCCGGTCGAGAAAGCGCCGCCGTTCGCCGGCCGAGGCGCGGAACAGCCCGTCGGCATCCGGCGTCAGCCAGACCACCCGGAGATATTCGCTGAAGGCCAGCGCCGATCCGGCGGAAGCGCCGTCGATGCGGGCGATGCGGCTGCGCCGTCCCGTCGAGATCGGGCTCCGACAAGCCGATGCCCAGCCTTGCGCCCTCATCCGCCAGGCTGATCGAGGCGGCAAAGCCACCGCCGCCCTCCTGGCGCGCCATGTCGGCGAGATCGGCCCGTCGCAGGCCCGCGACCGGGCGTGAACAGCGACAGCGCCTCCAGCACATTGGTCTTGCCGGCGCCGTTCTCGCCCGACAGCGCAATGATTTGACCCTCGACCGGCAGGTCGAGGGTCTCGTAGGAGCGGAAATCCTGGAGGATCAGGCGTGCGACAGCCGTCACGGCGTGCGTGCGTCAGACCCGCATCGGCATCAGCACGTAAAGCGCCGACGCGCCTTCGCGGTCCTGAATCACCGTCGGCGAGCCCGGATCCGGCAGCTTCAGCAGGGCGGTGTCGCCGTCGAGCTGCTGCGCGATGTCCATCAGGTAGCGCGCATTGAAGCCGATATCGAGCGGGGCTGCATCGTATTCGACCTCGATCTCCTCGGTCGCCGAGCCGGAATCGGGATTGGTCACCGACAGCGTCATGCGGCCATCGGTCATCGACAGCTTCACCGCCCGGCCGCGCTCCGACGAAATGGTCGAGACACGGTCGACGGAGGCGGCGAAATCGCCCTTGTCGACGATCAGCCGCTTGTCGTTGCCGCTGGGAATGACGCGCTGGTAATCGGGGAAGGTGCCGTCGATCAGCTTGGAGGTCAGCACCACATCCTGCGTCGCGACGCGGATCTTGGTGGCCGACAATTCCAGCGTGACCTCGCGTCTCGCCATCCTCGAGCAGCTTCTGGATCTCGGACACGGCCTTGCGCGGCACGATCACGCCCGGCATGCCCACCGCGCCGGCCGGCGCGGCGGTATCGACGCGGGCGAGCCGGTGCCCGTCGGTCGCGACGGCGCGCAGCAGGCTGCGGCCCTCGACCTCGATGGCATGCAGGTAGATGCCGTTGAGATAATAGCGCGTCTCTTCCGTCGAGATCGCGAACTGCGTCTTGTCGATCAGCCGCTTCAGCTCGCCGGCCGGCAGCGTGAAGCGATGCGCCATCTCGCCAGCGGTGATATCGGGGAAATCGCTCTCGGGCAGGGTCTGCAGCTGGAAGCGCGAACGGCCCGAGCGCAGCACGAGCCCGCTATCCCCGGTGGTTTCCAGCGAGACCTGCGCACCATCGGGCAGCTTGCGGACGATGTCGTAGAGCGTATGCGCCGGAACGGTCGTCGCGCCGGGCTCGGCCACATCGGCCGCGATGGTCTCGACGACTTCGATGTCGAGATCGGTCGCCTTGAGCCGCAACCCGCCCTCACCAGCGCTGAGCAGCAGATTCGACAGGATCGGGATGGTGTTGCGGCGCTCCACCACGCGATGCACGTGACCGAGCGACTTCAGCAGGGTGGAGCGTTCGACGGTAACCTTCATGACTTCTTGGTCTTCTGGCGTGCTGGCGCCCGGGCAAGACTGCGCGGGCGGCGGAATGGCCCGCGACATTGCCGGAGGCGCGTCAGCGGCGCAAGGGGCGCTTCTGCCGCGTTCAACAGCAGAAGCCGCGACGCCGCCTCACTCCTGCAGCATGCGCTTGAGGAGGTCGACCTCCTCATGCAGCGAGCGATCCTCGGTGATGGCCTTCTCGATCTTGCGGACGGCGTGGAGCACGGTGGTGTGGTCACGCCCGCCGAAGCGACGGCCGATTTCGGGCAGGGAGCGCGGCGTCAGCGCCTTGGAGAGATACATCGCGATCTGGCGCGGCTTGACCACCGCGGCGGTGCGGCGCTCGGACAGGATATCGGCCCGGCTGACATTGTAGCGGGTCGCCACCAGCTTCTGGATATCCTCGATCTTGACGCGGCGCGGCTCGCGGGTGCGGACGAGGTCGCGGATGGCCGCCTCAGCCGTTTCCAGCGTCACCGGCTGGCCGGACAAGGTGGCGTGGGCCAGCAGCCGGTTGGCGGCGCCGTCGAGATCGCGGCCATTGGTGGCGACGACGCGCGAGACATAGGCCACGACATCCGGGCTGAAGTGGAAATTAGCGTGGGTCGCCTGCAGCGTGGCAAGGCGGCAGGCGAGGATCTTGCCGCGCAGCCCTTCGTCAAGCTCGCCGACCTCAACCACCAGCCCGCCACCGAGGCGCGAACGGATGCGCTCATCCAGCGTCTCGAGATCATTGGCCAGCCGGTCGCCGGCGACGACGATCTGTTTCCCGGCATCGATCAGCGCGTTGATGGTGTGGCCGAATTCCTGCTGGATCGACTTGCCCTGGATGAACTGGACATCGTCGACGACGAGGAGATCGATGCCGCGCAGCTTCTCCTTGAAGGCGAGCGCCGTCTGCGACTTCAGCGCCGCGACGAAACCGTACATGAAGCGGTCGGCGGTGAAATAGGCGACGCGCTTGCCCTGGCGACGCGCCTCCTGGGCGATGGCCTGCAGCAGGTGCGTCTTGCCGAGGCCGACACCGGCATGGAGATAGAGCGGGTTATAGGGCGTCGAGCCGGCCGGCGCGGCGGCGATGCGCTCGGCGGCGGCATAGGCCAGCTGGTTCGACTTGCCGACGATGAAGCTCTCGAAGGTCATGCGCCGGTCGAGCAGCGTACCGCAGACATCGAGCGCCTCGCCATCGCTCTGGCCCGGCTGGACGGGCTGCTGGCGCGGCTCAGGGGCGGCAGCGACAGCGGTCGGCGCCGTGCGACCCTGCGGGGCAGGCGCCGGCCGTCCGGAGACGATGACGGGATCGCGGGAGGTGTCGCGGGCGACCTGGCGGACCGAGAGGATGACACCGGCGGTGGCTGCCAGCTCGGCGGCGCAGTTGACCCGCAGGCGCTCGATATAATGCGCCTCGAGCCAGCTCTTCAGGAAGCGGGTGGGCACGGTCAGATAGGCGATGCCGCTGGTCACCGAGCCGAGCTCGACACGGGCGAACCAGCTGGAGAAGACATCCTCGCCCAGCTCGGCGCGCAGGCGGCGGCGGACCCGGTCCCATGCCTCGGCGGGGGAGCCTTCGAGCATCGCTTCGGAGGGAGCCGAAGCCGGAGCCCGCAGATCGCCAGCGGCCAACAGGGCCAGCTCAGGGGAGGCCCCCGCAACTGCCGCTTCCGCCTCGATCGTGCCCAGCCGTTCAAACATGCCTTGCCTCGTTCAGTTCAAATTCAAGACGCGCGCGGCCTGCGGCTTCCGCTGACGAAAGCCGGTCCGGCGCCAATGCCCGGTCAAAGGGAGGCCTTGCCCGAAAGCGCCAGGCGCTCTCGGAATGCAAAATCTCCCGCTATCGTGGTTAGCCTCTTGAGGCCCGCTCAGGCCTGAAGCAGCGCTTCAGCCCGACCTTGAAGACAAAAGGATATCCATCTCCAACCCCCCAAGGTCGCGAGCCGCTGTGCCGATTTATCTCTGGAAATCCCCGGCGGACATCGCTGTCCGGCCGGCGATGAAAAGACCTTACAGGGCGCGCTCGACGGGGGGCAATACGTCTCCAAGCCGGCTTCCGAGACTCGCCCCTTTCCAGGCATCCACAGGAGATCGGAGGGCGGCTCGCAATTGGTTGGGGAACCTTAAGATTTTGTTTACACCGCCTGCCCGGAGAGGCCCGCGAATCTTTTTTTCAGAAGGTGCCGCTGGCCCGGATGGAGTCGCCCTGAATCCATAGGCCGAAATCCTTTGCCCACTAACGTCCTGAACTTAAAAAGGATTTCCTGCGCGGCCAAGGGCCCCCGCGGGGCCGGTTTCCCGCCGCAAAAGCGGAGACGGAGTCAAGGGCATAAGCCCGGCGAAAGATTGCGAATCGCGTCTGGCGAGACAGAATTTTTGGAGTTCGCGAAGGTGTGGCGAAGCGACCACAGGGATGTTAGCCAACAAAAAACCCGGCCTTTCGGCCGGGCTTGATATAGGTCAAGAGAACCCTGAAGAGATGTCTGCTCAGGCGCCCAGCGTGCTGACGCGAGCGGCAAGGCGCGAGACCTTGCGGGAGGCGGTGTTCTTGTGAACCACGCCCTTCTGAGCGGCCCGCATGATCTCCGGCTGGGCGGCCTTCAGAGCGGCGGCGGCAGCGCCCTGGTCACCGGAGGCGATCGCCTCCTCGACCTTGCGCAGGAAGGTGCGCATGCGCGAGCGGCGCGCCTTGTTCACCTCGGTGCGGCGCTCGATCTTGCGCGTGGCCTTCTTGGCCGACGTCGTATTGGCCATCCCAAAACGTCCTTGTCATCTTCGTGTCTTGGCAAGCTGGCGTCATGCCAACCGCGCCGGACCGCGACCTTGATTGAAAATGCTGTGCGGCGGACCCTGCCTTGGCAGGCCGCTGCGAGAGGCAGCCGTATAGTCCGTCATGCTGCTGTCGTCAACGGGCGAATGCGTCAGCCGCACCGCTTTCAGGCGGAGGGGGCGATAAAGCGGGCAAAGCTGGCGAGATCGACATTGCCGCCGCTGATGATCACGCCGACGCGGTGGCCCTTGACCGGCACGGCGCCGGTGAAGGCCGCAGCAGCGGCGAGGCAGCCGGTCGGCTCCACCACCAGCTTCATCCGCTCGGCAAAGAAGCGCATTGTCTCGATCAGCGCCGTATCGCTGACGGTGACGATGTCCTCGACCAGATCCTGGATGATCGGGAAGGTGTAGTCGCCCAGGAAGAGCGTCTGCGCCCCGTCGGCAATGGTCTTCGGCACCGGGATCTTGACGATCGCGCCGCTGCGCAGCGATTGCTGGCCGTCATTGCCGGCTTCCGGCTCGACGCCGAAGACGCGGCAGGCGGGGTTCAGCGCCTTGGCCGCCAGCGCCGCGCCCGCAAGCAGCCCGCCGCCGCCGAGGCAGACCAGCAGCATGTCGAGCGGGCCGGCATCCTCGATCAGTTCCTTGGTCGCCGTGCCCTGCCCGGCAATGACATGGGGATGGTCATAGGGCGGGATCAGGGTCAGGCCGCGCTCGCTGGCAAGCCTGTTGCCGATTTCGAGCCGGTCCTGGGTGTAGCGGTCGTAAAGCACGACCTCGCCGCCATAGGCCTTGGTCGCCGCGGTCTTCGCTTGCGGCGCATCCTCCGGCATGATGATGGTGGTGGGGACGCCCAGAAGCTTGCCGGCGTAGGCAATGGCCTGGGCATGGTTGCCCGAGGAGAAGGTCAGCACGCCCGCGCGCTTCTGCTCCGGCGACAGCGCGGCGATGGCATTATAGCCGCCGCGGAACTTGAAGGCGCCGATGCGCTGCAGATTTTCAGGCTTGAAGACCAGGCTCGCCCCCGTCCGCTCATTGGCGGTGCGCGAGGTCAGGGCCGGGGTGTGATGCGCCACGCCCTTGAGCCGACCGGCCGCAATCTCGACATCGGCATAGGTGGGGAGGGTCAGGCCGGAAGCGGTCTGCGTGCGGGCGGCGGTTTTGGCGGCGGTCATGGAGAGGTTCCTGCTCGAACGGCACGCTCGCCTGGGAGCGCGCCGCAGAGTGCGGCCGGCGCCGCGTGAGCTCAAGTGAAACTCCGCGGACACCGGCATGAAGGAGGCTGATCAGTCGGAAAAATGCCGTTAGCGGTTCTTGAAGTCGGCTTTGCGCTTTTCGGCGAAGGCAGCCATGCCTTCCTTCTGGTCCTCCGTGGCAAACAGCGCCGAGAAGATCCGGCGCTCGAAGCGCAGGCCTTCGCTCAGCGTGACCTCGAAGGCCCGGTTGACCGCCTCCTTGGTCATCAGCACGGATGGCAGGGACTTGGCGGCGATGCCGTCGGCGGCCTTCATCACCTCGGTCATGAAATCGGCGAGCGGGACGATGCGGGCGACGAGCCCGGCGCGCTCGGCCTCGACAGCATCCATCATCCGCCCGGTCAGGCAGAGATCCATCGCCTTGGCCTTGCCGATCGCTTTGGTCAGGCGCTGCGTGCCGCCGGCACCGGGAATGACGCCGAGATTGATTTCGGGCTGGCCGAACTTGGCATTCTCGGCGGCGATGATGAAATCGCACATCATGGCGAGTTCGCAGCCGCCACCGAGAGCAAAGCCGGCGACAGCGGCGATGATCGGCTTGCGGCGCTGGCCGATGCGGTCCCAATCGGCGAATTTGTCGTCGAGATAGGTTTCCGGGAAGGTGCGCGACTGCATCTCCTTGATGTCGGCGCCGGCCGCGAAAGCCTTTTCCGAGCCGGTGATGACCATGCAGCCAATGCCGCGATCCGCCTCGAAACCGTCAATCGCCGCATTGACCTCGGCGATGAGCTGGCCGTTCAGCGCGTTGAGCGCCTGCGGCCGGTTGAGGGTGATGAGGCCGACCTTGCCCTTCACCTCGACGAGAATGGTCTCATAAGCCATGTCGGCCTCCCGCTGTTGTTGCTGGGGGCAGATGTAGCGGCAGGCCGAGGGCGGGTCCATCGGTGCGCGTGCAGAGCCGATCAGGGCAAGATGCCCGATGACACCAGCCTCAGCGGCGTGGCTGGCAGGTCTCGCAATAGAAGGTGGAGCGGCCGGACTGGACCATGCGCCTGACCAGGGCCGTGCAGCCCGGCGTGGTGCAGGGCTCGCCTTCGCGGTCATAGACGCGGAAACGATGCTGGAAATAGCCGAGCGAGCCGTCGGCATGGGCGAAATCGCGCAGCGTCGAGCCGCCGGCCGCCACCGCCTCCTCGAGCACTTCGCGGATGATGCCGGCGAGGCGATGGGCGACTTCGCGCGGGCGGCCCGTGGCGGTCGCGACGACTGCCGGCCGGGGCTTGCGGATGCAGGCCAGCGCGGAACAGCGCCTCGCAGACATAGATATTGCCGAGCCCGGCCACCAGGCGCTGGTCGAGCAGCGCCGCCTTCAGCGGGGCGAACTTGCCCGCGAAGAGCCGGGCCAGCGTTTCGCCGGAGAGTTCGTTGCCGAGCGGCTCGATCCCCATGCCGGCGAAAATGCGGGCTCGTCGCCAGTTCGGCCCGCGGCATCAGATCCATGAAGCCGAAGCGCCGCACGTCATTATAGGTGATGCGGGCCCCGCTCCCGAGATGGAACACCACATGATCATGCTGACAGATGCCGGCCGATCTCGCTGTAGAAGGCGCCGGGCTCCACCGGCGGCGTGCCCGGGCGCCTCGACCACGAAGCGCCCGCTCATGCCCGAGATGCATGATCAGCGCGTCGCCGGTCGTCGAGATCGGCGATCAGATATTTCGCCCGCCGCGACAAGGCCTCGACGCGCCGTCCGGTCAGGCGCTCGACGAAGCGCTCAGGCAACGGGAAGCGCAGGTCGGGCCGGCGCAGCTCGACGTGGGCGATCACCTGCCCGACCATGGCGGGCTCCAGACCGCGCCGGACGGTTTCGACCTCGGGAAGTTCGGGCATGCTGTTCTGATGTGCTCCGCGCCTGCGTCGAGACGGGCCGCGACAAGCCCGGACAGTTTCGCTATGCATCGCCAGAGCGCAAGCACAAGAGCAGCCCGACCGTGACAGCAGCCTCCGACGACCACCCATTTCGGCTATCGAGACCGTGCCGCTCGCCGAGAAGCAGGCCAAGGTCGACGATGTCTTCCACAAGGTCGCCGGCCGCTACGACCTGATGAACGACCTGATGTCGGGCGGCCTGCACCGGCTCTGGAAGGACGCGCTGATCACGACGCTGAAGCCGGCGAAGGACCGCCCCTTCCACCATCTCGACGTGGCCGGCGGCACCGGCGACGTCGCCTTCCGGGTGCTCGAGGCCGGCGGGCCGCAGACCGACGTCACGGTGCTCGACATCAACGCGCGACATGCTGAGCGTCGGCCGCGAGCGCGCCGCCAAGCGCTTCCCCGCCGATGATCGCATCGGTTTCGTGCAGGGCAATGCCGGAATCGCTGGGCCTGCCGGACGCGCATTTCGACGCCTACACGATCGCCTTCGGCATCCGCAACGTGCCGCGCATCGAGCATGGCGCTGGCCGAGGCCCACCGCGTGCTGAAGCGCGGCGGGCGCTTCCTCTGCCTCGAATTCTGCCATGTCGACGTGCCGCTGCTCGACCAGATCTACGAGGCCTATTCCTTCAACGTGATCCCGCCGCATGGGGCGGATGGTGACGGGCGAGGCCGAGCCCTACCAGTACCTCGTCGAATCGATCCGCAAATTCCCCAAGCCGCAGGTTTTCGCGGCGATGATCGAGGAGGCCGGCTTCCGCCGCGCCACGCTATACGCCGATGACCGGCGGGGTCGTGGCGCTCCATTCGGGCTGGAAGCTGTGAGCAGCGCAGCGTTGGCAAGCCTATGATCTCGTCGCCATGATCTCGTCGCTGTTCCACCTCGCCCGCACCGCGCGGATCGGCTTCGTGCTGGCCCGTGAAGGTGCGCTCGCGCTGGTCGATCCGTCCGTGCTGCCGCCGCTGGCGCGGGCGGGCATCCGCCTGGGGCGCCTGATCGAGCGGCCGGGCGCCGGCTCTTCGGCCACCCGGCTGGCCGCGGCGCTGACGCGGCTGGGACCGTCCTATGTCAAGTTCGGCCAGTTCCTGGCGACGCGGCCCGATGTCGTCGGCATGCGGATCGCCGCCGATCTTTCGGCGCTGCAGGACCGGATGCCGCCGTTCCCGATGGAGCAGGCGCGGGCCGACGATCGCCGCCGCCCATGGCATGCCGGCCGAGCAGGTCTTCGCGGAATTCAGGCCGCCCGTGGCCGCCGCCTCGATCGCGCAGGTGCACCGGGCCCGGCTGAAGGATGGCCGCGAGGTCGCGGTGAAGGTGCTGCGGCCGGGCATTCGCGACCGGTTCCAGCGCGATCTCGCTGCGATGCGCTTTGGCGCGGAATGGGCGGAGCGGCGCTCGGCCGAAGCCCGGCGGCTGCGCTTCACCGGCGTGGTCGACACGCTGGCCCGCTCCGTGACGATGGAGATGGATCTGCGGCTGGAAGCGGCCGCCCTGTCCGAATTCGCCGAGAACACCAGCGAGGACGCCGATTTCCGCGTGCCGGAGCCGGATTGGCAGCTGACGGCGCGCGAGATGCTGGTCGATGAGTGGATCGACGGCGTGCGCCTGTCCGACATCGCCGGGCTGCAGGCGGCCGGGCATGACCTGGCCGCGCTCGGCGCAGACGGTGATCCAGTCCTTCCTGAAGCACGCGATCCGCGACGGCTTCTTCCATGCCGACATGCATCCGGGCAACCTGTTCGTCGATGCGCAGGGCCGGCTCGTCGCCGTCGATGGCGGCATCATGGGCCGGCTCGGCCCCAAGGAGCGCCGTTTCCTGGCCGAGATCCTGCTCGGCTTCATCCAGCGCGACTATACCCGCGTCGCCGAGGTGCATTTCGAGGCCGGCTATGTCCCGGCCCATCACTCCGTCGCGGATTTCGCCCAGGCCATCCGCGCGGTGGGCGAGCCGATCCATGACCGCAGCGCCGACCAGATCTCGATGGCCAAGGTGCTGACCCTGCTGTTCGAGATCACCGGCCTGTTCGACATGGCGACGCGCACCGAACTGGTGATGCTGCAGAAGACGATGGTGGTGGTCGAGGGCGTCGCCCGCACGCTCGATCCGCATCTCGACATGTGGACCACGGCCGAGCCCGTGGTGCGCGACTGGATCACCCGCAATCTCGGGCCGCTCGGCAAGATCGAGGATGCCGGGCGCGGCGCCAAATCGCTGCTCTTCAGCCTCGCCGCCTTGCCCGAAACCGTCTCGCGGGCCGAGCGTGTGCTGGGCCAGATCGAGGACGCGTCGCGCCGTGGCTTTGCGCTGGACGAGCGCAGCATCGAGGCGATCGGCCGGGCCGAGGCGCAGCGCAATCGCTGGGGCAATTGGGCGCTGTGGGTGATTGCGGCGCTGGTGGCCTTCGCGGTCTTCGGCTGAGGGGGTCGTTTGCTTCGGCCTGAGCTTGCTCTAGGCTTCCTGCAACCAGAGGATGTCAGCCGCAATGCGTTTCGAGACCGCCGCCACGCCCGAAGCCGCCGTCGACCGGCTGGAGGCGCTGTATGAGCAGGCGAAGACGGCGCTGCGCAACGACCTCCACCAGTTCTTCGCCACCGGCACCCCGCCCGACGCCAGCAGCGCAGCCGGTATCGCTATCCGCTGCTGCGGGTGACTTATGAGCCGTCGCAACTGCCGGCAGCGACACGGCGGGGTTATGCGAAATTCGCGACGCCCGGCGTCTATTCGACGACGGTGACGCATCCGCAGGAGTTCCGAGCCTATCTGCTCGACCAGTTGCGCCCGCTCGTGGCTGATTATGGCGCGGTGATCGAGACCGGCATCAGCGAGCAGGAAATCCCCTACCCCTATGCGCTGGAGGGCGGCGACGAGCTCGGGCGCGGCAAGGTCACGGCCTCGGAGCTGGCGCGGCATTTCCCGACACCGCTGCTCTCGCTGGTCGGCGACGAGATCGCCGACGGCACCTTCGATCTGGTCGAGGGCGAACCGCGGCCGCTTTCGCTGTTCGATGCGGTGCGGGTGGATTATTCGCTGCGCCGGCTGGTGCATTATACCGGCACGGACTGGCGGGCGGTGCAGCCCTGGGTGCTGCTGACCAATTACCACCGCTATGTCGATCAGTTCGTCCGGCTGGGCCTCGCCGAGATCGAGGCCGGAACGGCGCAGGCTCTGGTGACGCCCGGCGGCGTCAGGATCGAGCGCGACGGCGTCGATGTCAGCGCCGCCGAGCGCGTCATGGCCGCGCCATGGCACCGGTTCCAGATGCCGGCCTACCACCTGATCCGCGAGAACGGGCAGGGCGTGACCCTGATCAATATCGGCGTCGGCCCCTCCAACGCCAAGAACATCACCGACCATCTCGCGGTGCTGCGGCCCAATTGCTGGCTGATGGTCGGCCATTGCGGCGGGCTGCGGCAGACCCAGATCATCGGCGATTACGTGCTGGCCCATGCCTATCTGCGCCAGGACCATATCCTGGACGAGCTGGTGCCGCCGGAGATGCCGATCCCGGCGCTGGCCGAGGTGCAGGTCGCGCTGCAGCAGGCGGCGGCCGAGATCACCGGCGAAAGTGGCGACCGGCTGAAGAACCGTCTGCGCACCGGCACCGTCGTGACGCAGGATGATCGCAACTGGGAGCTGCGCTGGACCAAGGAGCGGCGCCGGATCAACCTGTCCCGCGCCATTGCGGTGGACATGGAATCCGGCACGATCGCGGCGCAGGGCTACCGGCTGCGCGTGCCCTATGGCACCTTGCTCTGCGTCTCCGACAAGCCGCTGCATGGCGAGATCAAGCTGCCCGGCGCCGCCAACGCCTTCTATGAGCGCGCCGTCAGCGAACACCTCCGCATTGGCCTCGCGGCGCTGGAGAAGCTGAAGGAGGCGGGCTCGACGATCCACTCCCGCAAGCTCAGGAGCTTCGACGAGCCGCCTTTCCGCTAGGGTTGAGCGCCTTCCAGCCCGGCCCGGCTGATGCTACGACACTGCCGTTGCGCATCTGGAGCTTTACGCCCTTGTCACCCTCCCGCTCCATCCTGCTGATCATCGGCGGCGGCATTGCCGCCTATAAATGCCTGGAGCTGATCCGGCGGCTGAAGGATCGCGGTATCGCCACGCGCGCCATCCTGACCAAGGCCGGTGAGCAGTTCGTAACGCCGCTCGCTGTGTCTTCGCTGGCCGGGGAGCGCTGCTTCACCGATCTGTTCTCGCTGACCGACGAGGCCGATATCGGCCATATCGCCCTGTCGCGCTCCACCGACCTGCTCGTCGTTGCGCCCGCCACCGCCGATCTGATGGCGAAGATGGCGACCGGGCTCGCCAACGACCTCGCCTCCACCGCGCTGCTGGCCACCGACAAGCGCGTGCTGATCGCGCCGGCGATGAACCCGCGCATGTGGGACGCACCCGGCGACGCGGCGCAACCTCGCCCAGCTGCGCCAGGACGGCGTGCTGGTGGTCGGCCCGAATTCCGGCGCCATGGCCGAGCGCGGCGAAAGCGGTGTCGGCCGCATGGCCGAGCCGCAGCGAGATCCTGGCGGCGATCGAGCTGGCGCTGGCCGGGGAGACGACGGTCGAGCCGCGCGCCATCGGTTTTCTCGGCCGTATCGCCGATGGCGGGCACCAGGCGCTGGCCGGGCGGCATGTGCTGGTGACCTCGGGCCCGACGCATGAGCCGATCGACCCGGTGCGCTATATCGCCAACCGCTCCTCGGGCAAGCAGGGCCACGCCATCGCCGCTGCCGCTGCCGCTGCGGGCGCGCGCGTCACGCTGGTCTCGGGACCGGTCACCCTGCCCGATCCGGCCGGCGTCACGACGATCCATGTCGAATCGGCGCGCGAGATGCTGGCGGCGGTCGAGCAGGCGCTGCCGGCCGATATCGCGATCTTCGCCGCCGCCGTGGCGGATTGGCGCGTTGCCGATGCGGCGCCCGAAAAGATGAAGAAGGGCGCCTCGGGGCCGCCGGCGCTGTCGCTGGTCGAAAATCCCGACATCCTGCGCAGCGTCGCCGCGATGACAGCAGGACGGCCGCCTCTCGTCGTCGGCTTCGCCGCCGAGACCGAGAATGTCCTCGACCATGCCCGCGCCAAGCTCGCCCGCAAGGGCTGCGACCTGATCGTCGCCAACGATGTCGGCGGAACGGGCGTGATGGGCGGCGACGCCAACACTGTGCATCTGGTCTCCGCAGCCGGCGTCGAGACCTGGCCGACCTTGCCGAAGGACGAGGTGGCCCAGCGTCTGGTCGCGCATCTCGCCGGTCTGTCCAGGCCGGTCTGCGTGAGCGTCGAGATCGCGGTTCGAAGGCTGCCGCATGGCGCGGACCTGCCGCTGCCGGCCTATGAAACCGCCGGCGCGGCGGGGCTGGATTTGCGGGCTGCGCTGGGGGCCGGGGAGAGCCTGAAGCTGGTGCCGTCCAGGCGCAGTGCCCTGGTGCCGACGGGGCTGATGCTGCAACTGCCGGATGGGTTCGAGGGCCAGGTCCGGCCCCGTTCGGGCCTTGCTGCCAAAGCACGGCGTCACCGTGCTGAATGCGCCGGGCACGATCGACAGCGACTATCGCGGCGAGGTCAAGGTGCTCCTGATCAATCATGGCGGCGAGAGCTTCGTCATCAGTCATGGCGACCGGATCGCCCAGCTGGTGGTCGCGCCTGTGACGCCGCGCCCGGCTGACCGAAACCGCCAGCCTGGACGAAACGCTGCGCGGCGCCGGTGGCTTCGGCTCCACCGGCGCTGACAGAGACCAGCAAGAGGACCGATCCGTGAACCTGCTCTCGCGCCGCAGCCTGCTCGCCATCGCGGCCGTCGTCGATATCGCGCTGCATGCGCGGCCCGCCCCGTTGCCGCCAAGATGCTGGCGGCGCGTCACGATCTGCCGCCCCGCCATCTCGAGACCCTGCTGCAGGCGCTGGTCCGGGCCGGCATCCTCAAGGGCGTGCGGGGGCCGCGCGGCGGCTATGAACTCGCGCGCGAGCGCCGCCGCATCACGGCCGGCGACATCGTCCGCGCCGCGATGGCAGGAGGCGGGCGACGAGGTGCTAGGGCCGCTGCCGAAATCGGCGCTGATCGATGCCGTGGTCGGGCCGCAGGTCAGCCGGGCCGGCGGAAGCCTTCCTCGCGATGCTCGATGGCGTGACCGTCGAGGATCTCTGCCGGCGAGGCGGAGGGCAGCGCGCTGGTGCGGGATGCGGAGCCGCAGGCTGATTTCACTATCTAGAACTGTGGATTATTTAATTTATCGACAGACTGTGTGAATAGGCGTAGCCTACGGCCATCGATGCTCACTTTTCCAGGAGAGCCCCATGGCCGAAGCCGCCCGCAAGCTCACACCCGCCCCCACCAAGGCGCCCGGCCGCGGCCGGGTCTACGACTCCATCACCGACACGATCGGCGACACCCCGCTGGTGCGGCTCGAACCGGCTTGCCGGCCGAACGGGCGTCAAGGCGACGATCCTGGCCAAGCTCGAATTCTTCAACCCGATCTCCAGCGTCAAGGACCGCATCGGCGTCACCATGATCGACGCGCTGGAAGCCTCGGGCGCGCTGAAGCCGGGCGGACACGCTGATCGAGCCGACCTCCGGCAACACCGGCATCGCGCTCGCCTTCGTGGCCGCCGCGCGCGGCTACCGGCTGATCCTGGTCATGCCGGAGACGATGTCGATCGAGCGCCGCAAGATGCTGGCGCTGCTCGGCGCCGAACTGGTGCTGACGCCCGGCCCGGCCGGCATGCGCGGCGCCATCGCCAAGGCCGAGGAGCTCAAGGCGGAGATTCCCGGCGCGATCATCCCGCAGCAGTTCGAGAACCCGCACAATCCGGAGATCCACCGCCGCACCACGGCCGAGGAGATCTGGAACGACACCGACGGCGAGGTCGACTATCTTCGTCTCCGGCGTCGGCACGGGCGGCACCATCACCGGCGTCGGCCAGGTGCTGAAGCCGAAGCAAGCCAGGCGCTGAAGATCGTCGCCGTCGAGCCGGAGGATTCGCCGGTCCTGTCGGGCGGCCAGCCCGGCCCGCACAAGATCCAGGGCATCGGCGCCGGCTTCGTGCCCGGCGTGCTCGACCGCTCGGTGATCGACGAGGTCGTCACCGTCGGCAACCAGACCTCCTTCGAGACCGCGCGCGCGCTCGCGCGAAGTCGGAAGGCATTCCCGGCCGGCATCTCGTCCGGCGCCGCCGTCGCGGCGGCGCTCGAGGTCGGGGCGCGGCCGGAGAACGCCGGCAAGACCATCGTCGTGATCATCCCCTCCTTCGCCGAGCGCTACATCTCCAGCGCGCTGTTCGAAGGGCTTTGATCTCCCGGCCGGGATTCGCAAACCGGTTCGAATATGCTTGAAGATCGTGGCGCGGGTCCCTGACTCGCGCCACGCTAGTTTTGGCGCTGCCGACGCCGGCGCGCAGGGGGAGCCAGACCATGGAACGCCGCAAGCTCAGGGTCGCCATCCTCTTCGGCGGGCGCTCGGCCGAGCATGATGTCTCGCGCGCCTCGGCTGCCAATGTGCTGCGCTCGCTCGATCAGGAGCGCTACGAGCCGGTTCTGGTCGGGATTACGCGCGATGGCCGCTGGATCGAGGCCGATGCCGGCAATGGTGCCGGAGACGGCGCAGCCGAGCTGACTGTACCCGAAACCGGCCCGCAACTCTCGCTCGTCCCCGGCGGACAGGGCCGGCTTCTCGCGGAATCCGGTCAGCGCCCGGCGCTGGACGCGGTGTTCCCGGTGCTGCATGGCCCGCATGGCGAGGATGGCACGGTGCAGGGCGCGCTTGAACTGGCGGATGTGCCCTATGTCGGCTCCGGCGTCGTCGGCTCGGCTGCGGCGATGGACAAGGATGTCGCCAAGCGCCTGCTGCGCGATGCCGGCCTGCCGAGCGCCCGCTTCATCACGCTGAAAGCCCCGGCATCGATCAGCTATGAGGAGGCGGTCGCGGCGGTCGGCTCCACGGTGCTCTTCGTCAAGCCGGCCAATATGGGCTCGTCGGTCGGCGTCTCACGGGCGCGCTCGGCCGAGGAGTTCGAGGCCGCCTGCGCGCAGGCCTTCCGCTTCGACCGTAAGATCCTGATCGAGGAAGGTGTTCCGGACGTCCGCGAGATCGAATGCTCGGTGCTGGAGGATGGCGAGGGCCGGCTGCGGGCCTCGGTGCTGGGCGAGATCGTGCCAGCGGACAAGCACGGCTTCTACTCCTACACCGCCAAATATACCGATGCGGATGGAGCGGCGCTGATGATCCCGGCGCGGCTGAGCCCGGAGATGGTCGAGACGTTTCAGGCGCTGGCGATCAAGACATTCGAGACGCTGTGTTGCGAGGGCATGGCGCGGATCGACTTTTTCCTGAGTGGTGACAGGATCCTGGTCAACGAGGCCAACACCCTGCCCGGCTTCACCAATATCAGCATGTATCCCAAGCTCTGGGAGGCTAGCGGCCTGTCCCAGAGCGCCCTGATGGATGTGCTGATCGGCCACGCCTTGGCGCGCCACAAGCGCGGCGCGTCGGTTTCGGTGCATCGCTAAGGATAAAGCCGCTCCGTCACGTCGCGCGGCAGCGAGCCGGAATGGCTGAGCTTGGCCTCAGCGAGTCAGCACCAGCCGGTTGCCCCAGGGATCGGCCAGAGACGGCCCGTCCTGACCGTCCGTGCCGCCAGCGGCCAGGATGCTGGCCGCCATCGTCTCGAAAGCCGCCTGATCGCGCGGTTTGAGCTCGAACTGCTCCAGGCCGGCCTCGCCTGGCTGGCGCGGTCCGGTGCCGCGGCTGTTCCAGATATTGGCGGCGATGTGATGGTGGTAGCCGCCGCTCGCCATGAAGCTGGCGCCGGGATAGCGGACCATCAGCTCGAAGCCGAGCTTGCCGACATAGAACGCCTCTGCCGCCGCCGTATCGCCGACGCGCAGATGGATATGGCCCATGCGCGTGCCCTCCGGCATTCCCGGATAAGGCCGTCCATCGGCCTCGCCGAGCAGGGCCTGCAGGTCGAGCCGGTCGGTCGCCATCTTGATCGCGCCATCGCGGCGCGGCCACTCCGCCCGCGCCCGGTCACGATAGATCTCGATGCCGTTGCCCTCGGGGTCCGACAGATACAAGGCTTCGCTGACCAGATGGTCTGACGCGCCCTCGAGCGCGATCCGGCTTTGCGCGGCATGGGCCAGCCAATTGGCGAGATCCTGCCGGGTCGGCAGCAGCAGAGCCAGATGGAACAGCCCTGCTGGCGAGGATGGTCGGGTCGCGCCGGCCAGAAGCCGGACCAGCGGCACGCCATCGATGCCGAGCGCGACCTCCTCTGGCGTCTGCGCCAGCACTGAAAGGCCGATCGCATCGCGATAAAACGCGGTCAGCTTCGCGAGGTCGAAAACGCGCAAGATGACGGCGCCGATGTAAAACGGTGCGTCATGCGCTTCGAGCCTGGCCGGATGAGCCAGAGTTTCGCTGTCGATCTGCATTGCAGCCTCCTGCCGCGGCGTCCTTGCCTTGGCTCTGAAGATGGCTGTCGCGACCCCACTTGTCGCCCCCCGGCGCGGCAAACCCGCGATTGCGCTGCCGCAATCGGGCGGTGTCAGACGGGGTTGGACCTGTCGAGCGCGAAGTGGCGGAACCAGTCGCGCTCCTCACCTGCGATCAATGCCCCGAGCAGGCGCGAGGCGAGATAGCTGAAGGTGATGCCGTTGCCGCCATAGCCATAGGCGGCCAGCATGCGCGGCTGGCCCGGCACCCGCCCGATCAGCGGCAGGCCGTCGCTGGTCTTGCCGAAGGCGCCCGACCAGTGATGGCTGATGCGATCATTGGCAGTCGGCAGCAGGTTTTTGAGCTTCTCCTGCAGGGCCGCTGTCTTCGACTCGGCTACCGCCTCGCGGCGTGCGGGGTCGTCATGCTCCTCATCCTCGCCGCCGAAGACGATGCGGCCTTCGCTGGTGGTGCGGCAGTAGATGTAGTCCTCGCTCGCTTCCCAGATCAGCGCGCGGCTCGGCCACAAATCCTGCGGCGCCTGCGGCACTGTCGCAACGGCCCAGCTCGACGCGATCTGGTGCAGGTCGGTGGCGATAAAATCGGGCATGACATAGCCGGTCGCGAGGATAATGTGATCGGCCTCGATGACCTGGCCCCCGGAGAGGACCACGGCGGCCGCGTTGGTGGTGCCGTCGAAGCCCACCGCTTCCTCACGCAGGATGCGGGCTCCACGCCGGGCGGCAACCTCCAGCAGGGCGTGGCACAGGCTGAGCGGATCAGCCTCGGCCGAGCCCGGCGAAATGATCGCTGCCTCGCGGTCCAGGCCGAAATTGCCGAGCAGCGTCTTGTGATCGAGGAGTTGACCGGGAAGCCCGGCGCGATGGCGCAGCTCGCATTCCGCCTGCAGCTCATGCCAACCGACCTCGCCCGCAGCGAGATAAAGCGTATCGCGCGGCGAGAAATTGCAGGACCAGGCCGAGTTCGGTCGAGAGGTCGATCAGGCCGGCCGACGGCGCTGAAGCTGCGGCGATAGACATCGGCCGCCGCCTCGAAACCATAGAGCGCCGCCAGCCGGCGCAGGGGCAGGTCGATCTCCCATTGCAGCATGGCCGTGCTGGCAAGCGTGCTGCCGAAGCCGGCGCGTTCGCGATCGACGACGACCACATCCCGGCCCATTGCGGTCAGATGCTCGGCCACCATGCAGCCGGTGATCCCGCCGCCGATAATCGCGACGTCGCAGCGCATATCGGCTTGAGGGGCGGAGCCGACCGGGCGGGAGACGCCGGCCAGCCAGGGGGGATTGCCGCTCCGCAGATCGGCATGGCGGGTGGTATCGGGATCGAGCATTGTCACTCCTCGGCGACGGGCGGACCGAGCGTGTCGGCCATGGTGGCACCCCGCAGCCCCATCGGCTTCGGGCGGCCGATGGTGGAATCCTTGGCTGTCTGGTGTTCGAGCTCGGCGTTGAGTTCGGCTCCTGCGAGCACGATCATCGCCGAGAGCCAGAGCCAGGTCATGAAGACGACGACGGTCGCCAGCGAGCCATAGGTCGCGGTGTAGTTGCCGAGCGTGCTGACATACCAGGAGAAGGCCCAGGAGGCGCCGCCCCACAGCAGCGCTGCGGCAAAGGCGCCGGGAAGCACCCAGGAGAAGCGGGCCGGGTGGCGGCTGGGACCGATCCAGTACAGCGTCGCGATGGACATCATCGCCACCATGAAGAAGGCGGGCCAGCGCACGAGCCGCACGACGCGCTCGAGATTGAACTGGGAGGGGAACAGCGCCGAGATGACCGGCACGCTGGCAATCACGATCAGCGCGATCATCAGCAGGAAGACGCCGCTGATCGTGGTCATCAGCGAGACCATGTTGAGCTTGATGAAGCTGCGCTTCTCGCTCTCGCGATAGATGATGTTCAGCGCGTCGAAGATCGCCTTCACCGCGGCGTTGGCGCTCCAGGCGGCGACGAGAAAGCTGATCAGGAAGGTCAGCGACAGGGTCGCGACGTTCTGCAGCGCCAGCCGCATCGCCTGCTCATGGATCAGGTCCCGCGCCGCCTGCGGGAACACCGTCATCAGCCCGTCGAGCTGGGCGGCGATGGTCGAGGGGTCGGTGAAGAAGCGATAGACGGTGACGAAGAGCGACAGCGCCGGCACCATCGACAACAGCGCGAAGAAGGCGACCGCCCCGGCAAGCGACATCAGCCGGTTCTCGATCACATTATTGGCAAAGCGCAGCGAGACGTCCTTCCAGCCCAGCCAGGTCATGTCGAGCGGCGAGCACGCCTCCCGCCCGCGCGCCACCTCCTGGCTGGTGCGGCCCAATCGGTGCTGCAGCCTTTCCAGCGCAAAGCCGAGGGCGACGCCGAGTCCAGCTGCCCCTGTGACCCGCTTCAGGAAGTTGATCCGCTTTGTCTGTGCCATCAGCCCGGTATCTCCGCCGCTCGAGCGACAGCCTGCCAGCAACGGCAACCTTCTCCAAATGTTCCGGCCCCGGCAGGCGGCCCAGCCCCACCCGCGGTTTCGTGATTTTTGGCCGGGCTTTAGCCGATTGTTAACCTTAACGCTTTCATATGCTGACAGACCGACGCGTGTGACGAACGCGCGGAAGGGCTCAGCCGGTTGCGGTGGCACGATCAGCCGTCGCGGCACATAAGCCGGGCCTCCGATTTCGTCTGAGAGTAGAGATCGCGATGAAAACGCATCTGAGAAGCGCGCTGGCCTCCTTGATGATTTTGGGCAGCGGCGCCGTGTCAGCGGCCGATCTGCCTTCAGGCAAATATCTGCCGAAGGCTCCGCCTCTGCCGACCTTCTTTAACTGGACCGGCTTTTACGCCGGTGTTCAGATCGGCCATTCCTGGGGTCAGGATACGACCAAGGAACTCTTCACCGCCGGTCGCGTGCCGGTCCGGTCCGATTACATCTACGACTACAGCGCCGACAGCCTGATCGGTGGCGGGCATCTCGGTTTCAACTACCAGATGGGCGCGCTCGTCGTCGGTATCGAGGGTGACCTCGAAGCGACCAATGCCAGCGGCGGCTTCAACGATCCCGGCGGACGTCCCGGCCCGACCATCGATCCGGGCGGAATCGTCCGTGTGAAGCAGGATTGGCAGGGCTCGGTGCGGGCACGCCTCGGCTACGCCTTCGACCGGATGATGGTCTACGGCTCGGGCGGTGTCAGCTTCTCGCGCTTCGAATACAGCTACTTCAACCCGTTCCCGCTGGTGAATGCCGGCGAGGCCGGCAAGTTCTCCCGCACCGGCTGGACCGTGGGCGGTGGCGCGAACTACGCCATGACCGACAACATCATCTTCGGTCTGGACTATCGCTACACCGATTACGGCCGCTTCGATTATGTCGCCCGCAGCGCCTTCCTTGGCCTGACGGCCGAGCAGAACCCGCGCACCCATGCGGTTCGCGCCAGCGTCGCCTACAAGTTCTGACGCTCGCACAATCGGCTTGAAACGCTCCTCCCTGTCCGGCCTGCCGGGGCCGGGGGGAGCGTTTTGCGTTGCGCCCTACTCTTGCTTGGCGGTCAAAACCCGTGCGCTGGCGGATGGCCGCAGCGAGCGTGCCATCGTCGAGATAATCCAGCTCACCGCCGACGGGGACGCCATGGGCGAGCTTCGTCACCTTGACCGGAAGGTGGGCGAGAGCGTCGGTGATGAAATGCGCGGTGGTCTGGCCGTCGACGGTGGCGTTCAGCGCCAGGATGATTTCCTTGACCTGCGGGTCGCTGGCGCGGGCCACCAGCGCGTCCAGCGTCAGATGCTCCGGCCGGATCCCGTCCAGCGCCGAGAGCACGCCGCCCAGCACGTGATAGCGCCCGGCGACGGCGCCTGAGCGCTCCAGCGCCCAAAGATCCGAGATATCGGCGACGACGACGATCTGGCCGGCGTCGCGGCGCGGATCACAGCACAGCGCGCACGGGTTGCTGGTGTCGATGTTGCCGCAGGTCGAGCAGACAACGATGCGTTCCCTGGCGACCGCCATCGCCTCCGCCAGCGGGCCGAGCAGCGCCTCACGCTTCTTGACGAGGTGCAGGGCTGCCCGCCGGGCCGAGCGCGGCCCAAGCCCCGGCAGACGGGCCAGCAGCTGGATCAGGCGTTCGATCTCGGGGCCGGCGATGGCGCGGGACATGGTGGGTTCGTTCTATGGCGAGTGGCGATGGCGAGTGGCGAGTGGCGGGAGGAAGGCTCTGTCTATTCGCCATTCGCTACGCGCCAAGCTCGCGCATTTCGCCTCGCTTCAAAACAGCTTCATGCCGGGCGGGATCGGCAGGCCCTTGGTGATCTCGGCCATGCGCTCGCCCATGACGCGCTCGGCGCGGGTGCGGGCATCGGTGCAGGCGGCGACGATCAGATCCTCGAGGATCTCGCGCTCATCGGCCACCATCAGCGAGGGATCGATCGACACGCCCTTGAGCGCGCCCTTGGCGGTCATCGTCACCGTGACCATGCCGCCGCCAGCAGCGCCCTCGACCTCGATGGTGTCGAGCTCGGCCTGAACATCGGCCATCTTCTGCTGCATCTGCTGCGCCTGCTTCATCAGGCCCATCATATCGCGCATGGTTCAAAGCCTCCTGTCGGGTTTATCTCGAAGGGTTTGTTGCATCGGCTGTCTCGAAAACCGCTCTCCAGCTTCCGGGCCGATGGATCAGAAATCGATGCCGTCGAAATCGGGCTCGCTATCGTCGAACAGCGGCTCGCCATCCGAGAGATAGGCATCCTCCGGCTCGGCGCCAGGGGGCGGCTCGGCGGCGGCGGCCTTGGGATCGCGGACATCGACGATGCGGGCGCCGGGGAAGCGCTCCAGAACCGCCCTGACGGCCGGGTGGGAGGCGGCATCGCTCTCGCGCCGGTCCTTCAGTGCCTCGGCCTGCTCGCGCAGCGTGGCGCCACCCTCGGCGTTGACGACCGCGACCATCCAGGTCTGGCCGGTCCAGTCCTTCAGCTTGCGCGACAGGTCCGTGGCGAGATGGCGCGGCGCGCCGGGTGTCAGCGAGAATTCGATGCGGCCGGGCTCGAAGCGCACCGGGCGGACATCGCGCTCCAAGGCCAGCTTGAGGGTGATGTCGCGGTTTTGCGAGGCCAGCGCCACGACATCTTCCAGCGTGGCGAGCTGCACCAGCGGCGCCGCCTGCGCCTGCGGAGCCGGCATCGGGTTGGCACTGGCCAGCACCGGGCGGGCGGCCAGCGCGGTATTGCCACCGCCCATGGGCGGCCGTGGCGCGGCCCCGCCGCCGCCATTGCCGGAGGGCACGGCGCCGGCCCCGTCGCGCAGCAGCTTCAGCGCCTCGTCGGGTGTCGGCAGATCGGCAGCATGGGCGAGGCGCACCAGCACCATCTCGGCGGCCATGATCGGCCTGTCGGCCTGTTTGACCTCACTGATGCCCTTGAGCAGCATCTGCCAGGTGCGGGCCAGCACGCGCACCGAGAGCCGCTCGGAGAAATCTCCGCCGCGCACCCGCTCGGCCTGGCTCAGCGTATCGTCCCGCGCCGCTTCGGGGACGAGCTTCAGCCGCGTCACCAGATGGGTGAATTCCGCGAGATCGCTCAGCACCACGCTGGGGTCGGCACCGGCATCATATTGCGCGCGCAGTTCGCCAAGCGCGGCCGCAATGTCACCCTTCATCACGCTCTCAAAGAGGTCGATGATGCGGGCGCGGTCGGCGAGGCCGAGCATGGAGCGCACATCGTCAAGCGTGATCGCACCGGCGGCATGGGCGATTGCCTGATCGAGGATGGAGAGTGAATCGCGCACCGAGCCTTCGGCGGCACGGGCGATGGCGGCCAGCGCCTCGGCCTCGGCCTCGACGGATTCGGTGCGGCAGAGATTGCCGAGATGTGAGACCAGCACGCCGGCCTCGACGCGGCGCAGGTCGAAACGCTGGCAGCGCGAGAGCACGGTGATCGGCACCTTGCCGATCTCGGTCGTCGCGAAAATGAACTTGGCGTGGGGCGGCGGCTCTTCCAGCGTCTTGAGCAGGGCGTTGAAGGCCTGCGTCGTCATCATATGGACTTCGTCGATGATGTAGACCTTGTAGCGCGCCGAGACCGGGGCATAGCGCACCGCGTCATTGATCTGGCGAACATTGTCGACGCCATTATTCGAGGCGGCGTCGATCTCCATCACATCGATATGACGGCCTTCGATGATATCGCGGCAATGGATGCCGAATTCCTTGAGATCGGTCGTCGGCGCGCCGCTGCCATCGGCGGTCTGGAAGTTAAGCGCTCGCGCCAGGATCCGGGCCGTGGTGGTCTTGCCGACACCGCGCACGCCGGTCAGCATCCAGGCCTGCGGAATCCGGCCCGAAGCGAAGGCGTTGGTCAGGGTGCGCACCATCGCATCCTGGCCGATGAGATCGCCGAAATGCGCGGGACGGTATTTGCGGGCGAGAACGCGATAGGCCGCAGCCGGAGCGGCCTGTGGCGCCGGCGCGGGAGCAAAGCCGGCAAAGCCGGGTTCATCCGCAGTGTCGATCGCGTCTGTCATCTGACTGCTTTCGCCAATCGCGCGGCGGCGGTCAACGCCGGATGCCGCCAGAGCATGGCAGTTGCGGCGCTTCCCCGGGCGGCGCTGCCGCAGATTGCAACGCGGCCACGGTGGGAGGCTGGACGAAGACCCGTTCGGTCTCGTTAGGGCTGCTTCCTTCCGGACCTGACCCGGTTGGCGAGTGAGACGTCCCTCGCCAACCTCCCGGGCGCTATATCGGGGATGTTGCGCTCGAGTTGCAAGTTGCTGGTTCGGCTCATCGTCAGCAGGCGAGCCTCAGCCTCCCGGCCCTGTCATCGGGAGGGGACGGGACGCGCCTGAAGCGTTGCTGTCTTCAGCGTCGCAGGAGGCCGGTTCGGCATTGACTTGGGCCATGCCTTCCGTCATAAGCCCGCCACTTGCGCAGCCTCACGGGCGGCGCGGAGATTTTTGCATGACAGGCTCGGCAGGCCAGGCTTTCCCCGGAAGGCTGCGGTCCCGATGCTGACAAGGCCCCCGGAGTCGGACCGTGAAAAGAACCTATCAACCCAGCAAGCTGGTGCGCAAGCGCCGCCACGGCTACCGCGCCCGCATGGCGACCAAGGGTGGCCGCAAGGTCATCGCCGCCCGCCGGGCGCATGGTCGCAAGCGCCTGTCGGCCTGAGCCGCGGGCGCGTGAGGGCGACGCGCCGTTTTGACGAAGATTGGCACAGCGCCATGCGTCCAGACCGCTCGACCCGTCTCTCACGGCTGAAGCAACGCAAGGAATTTCTGGCGGCGGCCGCTCATGGCCGCCGCTTTCGTTCGTCCGCTTTCTCCGCCCAGGTGCGCGATGCCGCGCCGGAGGAGGGGCAGGATGGTTTGCGGCTCGGCCTCACCGCCTCCCGCAAGGTCGGCAATTCCGTGAAGCGTAATCGCATCCGTCGCCGCCTGCGGGCTGCGGCGGCGATTGCGCTTGGCCCCCAGGCGACACGCCCCTGCGACATCGTCGTGGTCGCCCGGCCGGAAACCCTGACCGCTCCCTTCCACTTGCTCGTTTCCGAGCTTTCGGTCGCGCTCGATCGCGCCCGACCGGCCAAGCCTGGCCCATCCAGCCGCGACCGACGCCGCAAGCCTGCAGACGGCGCAGCGACCGTCCAACCCTGAGCCCGCCCGGGCCTGAGCGAGACCGATTTTCGATCATGATGAAAGAAGACAATCGCAACCTGCTTCTCGCGATCACCCTCTCGGTGGTCGTCCTGCTCGGCTGGCAGTACTTCTACGCGCAGCCCCAGGCCGAGAAGCAGAAGCAGATCGCCCAGCAAAACCAGCAGGCGCAGACCGCGCCGGTGCCGGCTCCGGGCCAGACCTTGCCGGGCCAGACCTTGCCCGGACAGGCGGGGACGGCTCCGGGCACCGCCGTTCCGGGCCAGCCGGCCACGAGCGCGCCCGGCACGGCCGCGCCCGCGACCCTGACCGCCGAGACCCGCGATCAGGCGCTGGCCCGCAGCCCCCGCGTCCGCATCGAGACCCCCAAGATCCAGGGCTCGATCTCGCTGACCGGTGCGCGTGTCGACGACGTCTCGCTCAAGGCCTATCGCGAGACGGTTTCGGCTGACAGCCCCAACATCGTGCTGCTCTCGCCGCTGGGCGGGCCGAACCCGTACTACTCCGATTTCGGCTGGGTCGCCGCGCCGGGCAGCAATGTCACTTTGCCCAACGCCACCACGGTCTGGGCCGCGGATGCGCAGGTGGTGCGCCCCGGCACGCCGCTGACGCTGAGCTATGACAATGGCCAGGGCCTGATCTTCAAGCGCGTCATCACCATCGATGACAATGCGATGTTCACGATCCGCGACGATGTCGAGAACCGCTCGGCCGCGCCGGTGACGCTGTTCCCCTATGGCCAGGTGGTGCGCCAGGGCAAGCCGCCGACACTCGGCTATTACGTGCTGCATGAGGGCCTGATCGGCAACCTCGGCGAGCAGGGCCTGCAGGAATACACCTACGACCATATCGACAAGGAGCCGCTGCTCACCGCCGGCACCCATGGCAAGGTCTGGAAGGACGCTGTCGGCGGCTTTGTCGGCATCACCGACAAGTATTGGGCCGCTGCGGTGGTCCCCGACCAGTCCCGCAAATATGAGGGGCGCTACTCCTCGGTGCAGACCGGCAGCCAGCGCACCTATCAGGCCGATTTCCTGGCCGAGCCCGTGACCATCGCGGCCGGCGCCACAGGCGGCGCGCAGGCCCGGCTTTTCGCCGGCGCCAAGGAAGTCGCCGCGATCGACGGCTATGAGAAGACGCTCGGCATCAAGCGTTTCGAGCTGCTGATCGACTGGGGCTGGTTCTATTTCATCACCAAGCCGATGTTTTACGTGATGGACTGGATCTACAAGCATGTCGGCAATTTCGGCATCGCGATCCTGGTCGTCACCCTGCTGCTGAAGGGGCTGTTCTTCCCGCTCGCCTCCAAATCCTACGCCTCGATGGCGAAGATGAAGGCGGTTCAGCCGGAGATGGTGGCGATCCGCGAGCGCTATGCCGACGACAAGATGAAGCAGCAGCAGGCTCTGATGGAGCTGTACAAGACCCAGAAGATCAATCCGATCGCGGGTTGCTGGCCGGTGCTGCTGCAGATCCCGGTGTTCTTCGCGCTCTACAAGATCCTGTTCGTGACCATCGAAATGCGGCATGCGCCGTTCTTCGGCTGGATCCGCGACCTGGCTGCGCCGGATCCGACCTCGATCTTCAACCTGTTTGGCCTGCTGCCCTTCGCCGTGCCTGCCTTCCTGCATATCGGCGCCTGGCCGATCCTGATGGGCATCACGATGTTCGTGCAGATGAAGATGAACCCGGAGCCGCCGGATCCGGTCCAGAAGATGATGTTCACCTGGATGCCGGTGTTCTTCACCTTCCTGCTCGGCTCGTTCCCCGCCGGCCTGGTGATCTACTGGTCGTGGAATAACCTGCTCTCGATCCTGCAGCAGGGCTTCATCATGCGGAAGCATGGCGCCAAGATCGAGCTGTTCGACAATATCAGGGGCATGTTCCGCAAGAAGCCGGCGACAGCAACCGCCGTCGCCGCACCGGGCAAGCCGGCGAATAGTAACAAGAAATAAGGTTGCGAATGGCGAGTGGCGAATGGCGAGCAGAACCGCTTTCCCCACTCGCCACTCGCCACTCTCTATTCGCCCCCTATGCCCGGTCCCTCATCTCCATTTGCGGCGACCCTGACGAGCCATCTTCTGATAGCGGCCTCGTCATTCTTGGACAGAGCAGTGAGCATGGCGTTCTCCAGGCCGTAGACCCGCGACTTGGCGGCTAGGAGCACGTCTGTTCCCCGATCGGTCAGTTCCAGTTTCTGTATCCGACCATGAATGGGATGGGCGCGGCGATCGACGAGGCCCATCTTCATCAGATTGGCGATGATCACGCTCATCGTCTGGGGCGTCAGGAGGGCCAGGCGCGCCATGTCTGCGCTTGAGTGGCCCGGATAAGCTCCGAGCATCGTCATGACCGCGAATTGCGGTTGCGTGAGGTGCAGGTCGCTCAAAGCCTGCTCCACGCGATACCGATAAGCGTTCGCCGCTTGCCGCAGCAGATAGCCCAAATACCCGTCTTCACCACGCTTGCCTTCGCCTGCCTCGGGCAGAGCAGGATCGTCCATATTGACCATTATAAGAACCCTGATATGTTATTCGTATTCTGACAATACCACGAGATGAACGGATTCCCAGATGAACATGGCGGCCACGCCTGCCGAGGCAGGCTTTTCCTACGAGCGCTTCCAGACAATCGCCCCCGCCGCATTGGCGGCCTTGCTGGCGATGGGCAAAGCGGTTGACGATTCCGGGCTGGAGAAGGCGCTGACCGAGCTGGTCAAGATTCGTGTTTCTCAAATCAACGGGTGCGCGTTCTGCATCCAGTTCCACCTCCAAATCGCTCGCCGCATCGGAATCGATGCTGGCAAGCTCGACCTCGTGGCCGCATGGAGAGATGCCGACATCTATTCGGCTCGTGAACTGGCGGCGCTCGCATGGGCGGAGCAGGTCACGAGGCTGGCGGACCCTCATTCAAACGACGCTGCTTACGCCGCTCTTCACGACCATTTCTCGGCGGAGGAAGTCCTGAACCTGACGGTTGCCATTGCCAACATTAATGCTTGGAACCGCATCGCTGGTGCATTGCATTTCCCGCCACCGGCTGCGCGAAAGGTGTGATGTGATGACGACGGATAACGCGAGGGACTGAAGGTCACGCTCCAAGGCGACCTGCAAACCATTCTCGACTGGATAGAGCGCTCCGATAAGCCCGACTACAGGCCTGCCCCGATGATCGGCGCGCCGCTTGTGTCGGTCTCGGGCAATCCCGGCCGTGTCATCCGGATGCGCTTCCCTGCCGAGATCGTGGCGGAGCTGCTGGCGATTGCCTGGTGGCACTGGGATGCGGACCGGATCGGCCGGAATATGCAGGCGATTGCAGCCGCCGACATCGACGCGCTGCGCGCAGCCGTGTAGGGAAGGCCATGACCAGCAGCCTGACCACACCCTATACGCCCGAGGAAATCGAGGCGGCCCGCAAGCTTTTCGAAGGTCCCTGGGACTTCGTCTGGGCCTCCACCCGGCATGACGACCTGCCGCCGATGGTGGGGCAGGAGATCGCCTTTGCCGGGCGCTCCAATGTCGGCAAGTCGAGCCTGATCAATGCGATCACCCGGCGCAATGCGCTGGCGCGCACCTCGCATACGCCGGGGCGGACGCAGCAGCTGAACTTCTTCCGCCAGGTCGACCATGATGAGCGCCTGACCATCGTCGACATGCCGGGCTATGGCTATGCGGCAGTGGGGCGCGACAAGGTCGCCGCCTGGACCAATCTGATCCATGAATATCTGCGCGGACGCTCCAACCTGATGCGCGTCTATGTGCTGATCGACGCTCGCCATGGCCTCAAGGATGTCGATGGCGCCGTGCTGGAGACGCTCGACAAGGCGGCGGTCTCCTACCAGATCGTGCTGACCAAGGGCGATGCGATCAAGAAGGCCGATCAGCAATTCATGATCGAGGCCACCTATGACGAGATCAAGCGCCGTCCGGCTGCCTTTCCCGAGGTGCTGCTGACATCGAGCGAAAGCGGTCTCGGTATTCCTGAACTGCGCGCCGCGATTGGTCGTGTTCTGGCCGAACGCGGCTGACGCTACGGAATTTTTACCAGAAGTCCCTAGCGTCCAGCCGCGCGCTGCCGGTTTCCGCAGCCCGCAAGGCTGGGGAAGCATCATGTCGCTACTATCCAAGGTTACGTCCGCCCTGCTGTTGCTGCTGGGAGGGCTATCCCCGGGGCTTGCCCAGCAGGCTGCCCCGGTGCGGGCCGCCTCGGGCGTGACCTATGAGCTGATGCAGCGCTGGGATGTCGACAAGCTCAACCAGATCCTGACGGTCGGCACCCCGAAATTCGCAGGGATCACGGTCAGCTACACCCCGGCCCGCAATGCCGTGAAGCTCTACCGCGTCACCTACCCCTCGGTGATCCCCGAGAAGGGTAACAAGCCGACGGTGGCGACCGGGCTTCTGGCCGTGCCGGACGTCGCGGGATCGAGCTTCCCGATGGTCTCCTACCAGCACGGCACGGTCTACGGTAAGCAGCAGGTGCCGTCCTTCCCCGACCAGTCGGAAGAGACGCAGCTGATGATCGCGCAGTTCGCCGGACAGGGCTACCTGCTGATCGGCGCCGATTATTTCGGCATGGGCAGCTCGCCCGAGCGCGAGGGCTATCTCGTCACCGGCAGCCACCAGCAGGCGACCGCCGACATGGTCAGCGCCAGCCGCGCCGTCCTGGCCGATCTCAAGCTCTCCGACAGCAAGCTCTTCCTCAGCGGCTGGTCGCAGGGCGGTTTCGTGACGCTGGCGATGCTGGAGAAGCTCGAGGCCGATGGTGTCGCGGTGAAGGCTGCGGCAACGGCCAGCGCCCCCTCGGACGCCTTCGTGGCCTTCAACGGCTTCCTGAATTTCCCGCGCAAGATCGATGCGGCATGGATCCCGACGATCTTCATCCTCACCGCCTTCTCCTTCGAGGAGTATTACGGCGTGCCGGGCCTGGCCAAGGCGCTGCTGACGGAGGAGAGCTATGAGGTGTCGCGCAAGGCCTATCTGCGCGAGCCGTTCAACGCGGCGGATGTGCCGACCGATCTGCGCAAGCTGATCAAGCCTGAGTATTTCGACGCGCAGTACCTCGCCAATTCGACCTATGGCCGGATCGTCGCCAAGACGCAGGCCTATCGCTGGGTGGTGAAGACCCCGGTGCGGACCTTCTACGGCGAAACCGACGAGGCGATCAGCATCGGGCTCGGCCAGCTGCCGATGACCTATCAGAAGGCGATCGGCAACGATAAGATCGAGGCTGTCTCGACCGGACCGACCAGCCATCGCGGCACCTTCGCCACCGCCGTGCCGCAATGGAAGAGCTGGTTCGACGCGCAGTAAAATCGCCCGGGTCAGATCATTCTCGATCCCGGGCCGAGAGGACAGAACTCCTTGATCACCGCGACCCGGATACACCTCGTGCTCGCGGCCCTGATGGGGTTCGCGGGCGTCGCCCTGTTGGCCGCCGCCGCCCATGTGACGGGCACGCAAACCGTTCAGACCGCCGGCCAGATGCTGCTGTTCCACGCCTCTGCCGTGATGGCGGCGACGGCAGCCCGTAAGGCCGGGCATCTCGGCGATCTCGCGGCGCGGCTGGCGATCAGCGCGCTGATCCTGGGCGCGGCGCTGTTCTCGGCCGATCTGGCGCGCCGGGCCTTTGGCGGCGCCGGGCTGTTCAGGATGGCAGCCCCGACCGGCGGCTGGTTCATGCTCGGCGGCTGGCTCGGCCTCGCGGCCGCCGCGCTGACGGCGCGGCGAACCGTCTGAGCGGCGGAGCTAGCCGCAGTCGCAATGACTGGGCTCGCAGGGTGGCATTTTGGATCACACGTCATGCCATTGCGCCGGGCATTGGCGATGCAGTCGGATTTGTTGACGTAGGCTTCTGCCGACGCTCCCACGATATTGCCGTTGCGTGCTGTCCGGCGCCAGCGCCACTGGCCGGATGACGGATAGATTTCCCAGAGATCGCCGTTGGTATCCCTGCAGCTGATGGTCGTGCTCATGGTTTCAGTCCTCGCGCCGGCACCAATACCGGTCATATATCTGAGCGCGATTCTTTACTTGATGCAATTTAAAGTTGCATCTGAGCCTTTCGGGGCTGGGCTGCGCTTAGCGTCCTTCCGCCCGGGGCGAAGTTCGGCTAGAAGCGCGCCGCACCCTTCCTGCGGTCGCGCGGAGACTGCCGATGATTCCCCCCGCCCATATGACGCCCTCCCAAGCCGCCGACCTGCTGGTGCAGGCGCTGCCGCATATGCAGCGCTACGATCAGGAAGTGATCGTCATCAAGTATGGCGGCAATGCCATGGGTGACGCCGCCACGGCCGAGGATTTCGCCGAGGATGTGGTGCTGCTCGAGCAGTCCGGCCTGAAGCCGGTGGTCTGCCATGGCGGCGGTCCGCAGATCGCGCGGATGCTCGACAAGCTCGGCATCAAATCCGAATTCAAGCAGGGGCTGCGCGTCACCGATGCGGCGACTGTCGATGTCGTCGAGATGGTTTTGGCCGGCTCGGTCAACAAGGAACTGGTCGGCACCATCACTCGCGAGGGCGGCAAGGCGATCGGGCTTTGCGGCAAGGACGGCAACATGGTCACGGCCCGCAAGGTCCAGCGCACCATTGTCGATCCCGATTCCCGCATCGAGCAGGTGCTGGATCTCGGCTTTGTCGGCGAGCCCGACCGGGTCGACACCACCGTGCTCGACGCGGTGCTCAAGGCCGAGCTGATCCCGGTTCTGGCGCCGGTCTGCGCCGCGGCCGATGGCCAGACCTATAACGTCAATGCCGACACCTTCGCCGGCGCCATCGCCGGAGCTCTTAACGCCAAGCGGCTGCTGCTGCTGACCGATGTGCCGGGCGTGCTCGACAAGGAAAAGAACCTGATCCCGGAGCTGACCATCGAGCAGTGCCGCCGGCTGATCGCCGATGGAACGATCTCGGGCGGCATGATTCCGAAGATCGAAACCTGCATCTATGCCCTGGAAAAGGGCGTCGAGGCCGTGGTCATTCTCGACGGCAAGGTGCCGCATGCCGCGCTGATCGAGCTCTTCACCGATACCGGCTCCGGCACGATCATCCGGCGCTGAAGGACCGCCTGGCGGCCTCCCTCGCCCTTCACGGTAGCGAGGGAGTCTCTCAGGTCAGGACTTGCCTCTTAGGTAAGGACTTGCATGTCAGTATCGGCGCCCCACATTTGCGGGCCGCACTGGCGCATCACGATCATGAACACCCACGCTTTCTCCCCCGCAGCCCTGCCGCCCTTGCAGCGGGAGGCGTTTGCCCATGTCGACCATTGGGTCTTCGACCTCGACAACACGCTGTATTCGCATGAGGCGAAAGTCTGGCCGCAGGTCGATGAACGGATCACGCTGTTCCTGACCGAGCTGTTTGGTCTCGACGGCATGTCCTCGCGCGCCCTGCAGAAATACTATTACCAGCGCTATGGCACGACGCTGAAGGGGCTGATGGAGGAGCATAATGTCGATCCCGACGATTTCCTCGACTTCGCCCACCAGATCGATCTGAGCCTGCTCGACCCCGATCCGAAGCTCGGAGACGCGATCGCCGCCCTGCCCGGTCGCAAGCTGATCCTGACCAATGGCTCGCGCGGCCATGCCGAGAATGTCGCGGGCAAGCTCGGAATCCTGCACCATTTCGAGGACATCTTCGACATCGTCGAGGCCGGCTTCAGGCCCAAGCCCGAGCGCGAGACCTATGAGCATTTCCTCGCCAAGCACGCCGTCGATCCCGGCCGCGCCGCCATGTTCGAGGATATCGAGAAGAACCTGCTGGTGCCGAGCGCGCTGGGCATGAAGACCGTGCTGATCATCCCACGGACGCCAGACCCGTTCCGCGAGGCGTGGGAGCAGGCGGCCGTCGAGGCCGGCCATGTCCACTACGTCACCAATGACCTGACCGGTTTTCTCTCGCCCTTGGCCGCGACGGCGCCGCAGCCCTGATCTGCTGCAATCAACCTCGCTGCTCGCGGATCAATCCCCTGCGGGCGCCGCTTCGAGAAAATTGATCCCGCTTTACGGCGCCGGAGCGTGGTGTTATTCCATTCGTCCGTTTTATCGAACGCTTGGAATGTTTCGTCATGTCGAATTCGCAGGATGGCGCGAAAGCGCTGCACCCGGAAACCCGCCTCGTCCATGCCGGCACGATGCGCTCCCAATTCGGCGAGACGTCCGAGGCTTTGTTCCTGACACAGGGGCATGTCTATGACAGCGCCGAGCAATGCGAAGCCCGCTTCCTGAACAAGGATCCCGGCTTCCAGTATGCCCGCTTTTCCAACCCGACCGTCGCGATGCTGGAGCAGCGGATGGCCGCGTTCGAGGGCGCGGAAGCCTGCCGCGCGACTGCAACCGGCATGGCAGCCGTCACCGCGGCGGTGATGGGGCAGGTCAAGGCCGGCGACCATGTCGTGGCGGCGCGGGCGCTGTTTGGCTCCTGCCGGTATGTCGTCGAGGAGCATCTGCCGCGCTATGGCGTGGAGTCGACGCTGGTCGATGGGCCCGATCTCGCCTCCTGGCGGGCGGCTGTGCGGCCCAACACCAAGGTCTTCTTCCTGGAAAGCCCCTCCAACCCGACGCTGGAGGTGATCGATATCGCCGCCGTCGCCGCGCTCGCCAAGGAGGTCGGTGCGACGCTGGTCGTGGATAACGTCTTCGCCACGCCGCTCTTCCAGCGCCCGCTCGAACTCGGCGCGGATTGCGTGGTCTATTCCGCCACCAAGCATATCGATGGGCAGGGGCGCTGTCTGGGTGGCCTGATCCTGGCCTCAGAGGCCTTCATCACCACCCATGTCCAGACCTTCCTGCGCCAGACCGGCCCGGCGCTGTCCCCCTTCAACGCCTGGGTGATGCTGAAGGCGCTGGAGACCCTGCCGCTCCGGATCGAGCGCCAGGCCCGCAGCGCGGCGCGCATTGCGGATTGGCTGGCGGGGCAGGACAAGTTGACGAGGCTGATCTTCCCCGGCCGTGCCGACCATCCGCAGGCTGCGACCATCGCCAAGCAGATGACCGGTCCCTCCACGCTGATCGCCTTCGAGGTTGCGGGCGGCAAGGACGCCGCCTTCCGCCTGCTCAATGCGATGAAGCTGATCCGGATTTCAAACAATCTCGGCGACGCCAAAAGCCTGATCGTCCACCCCGCGACCACGACGCATCAACGCTTCTCGCCCGAGGTGCGCGCCTCGATGGGCGTGACCGACGGGATGATCCGGCTCTCGATCGGGCTGGAGCATGAGGACGACCTGATCGCCGACCTGCAGCAGGCGCTCGCCGCGATCTGATCAGGGCGGCGGTGGCAGATGCGACCTAACCCCATGGCTGTCATTCCGGGGCGCGCCGCAGGCGCGAGCCCGGAACCCATGACACACCCGGCTGATGTCACCGACCGTGCGTCATCTCCTGGCGGTCACGGTCATGGGTTCCCGGCTCGACGCTCCGCGTCGGCCCCGGAAGTGACGCGCGGCGGCCAAACTGCCCGCTTACGCCGCCAATTTCAGCCCGACCTGGCCCCAGATCGCCGTCAGCGCGCCGATGAGGTGGTCGATATCGGCCTGCGAGTGCAGCGGCGAGGGCGTGATGCGCAGGCGCTCGGTGCCGCGCGGCACGGTGGGGTAGTTGATCGGCTGGACATAGATGTCGAAGCGCTCCAGCAGCTCGTCGCTGATGCGCTTGCAGAGCACGGGATCGCCGACCATCACCGGCACGATATGGCTGGGATTGGGCAGATGCGGGATGCCGATCGCGTCCAGCCGGGCGCGCAACGGCCGCGACGTTCTCGCGCTGGCCGAGGCGCTCGGCCTGGCTTTGCTTGAGATGGCGGATCGAGGCCAGCGCACCGGCGGCGAGCGCCGGCGGCAGCGAGGTCGAGAAGATGAAGCCTGAGGCGAAGCTGCGGATGAAATCGCAGGTCGCGGCGGAGGCGGCGATATAGCCGCCCATGATGCCGAAGCCCTTGGCCAGTGTGCCCTCGATCACCGTCAGCCGGTCGCAAAGGCCCTCCTGCTCGCTGACGCCACCGCCGCGCGGGCCGTAGAGGCCGACAGCATGGACCTCGTCGATATAGGTCATCGCGCCGAATTCCTCGGCAAGGTCGCAGAATTCCGCGATCGGGGCGATATCGCCATCCATGGAATAGACCGACTCGAAGGCGATCAGCTTGGGACGTCGCGGATCGATGGCCTGCAGCTTGCGGCGCAGATCGTCGGGATCGTTATGGGCGAAGATGACGCGGTCGGCGCGGGAGTGGCGGATGCCCTCGATCATCGAGGCGTGGTTCAGCGAATCCGTCAGCACCACGCAATCGGGAATGCGGGCGGCGAAGGTCGAGAGCGAGGCCCAGTTCGACATGTAGCCGGAGTTGAACAGCAGCGCGGCTTCCTTGCCGTGGAGATCGGCAAGCTCCTGCTCCAGCAGCACATGGTAGTGATTGGTGCCGCCGATATTGCGGGTGCCGCCGGCGCCGGCGCCGCAGCCATCGATGGCGCTGTGCATGGCATCGAGCACGTCGGGATGCTGGCCCATGCCGAGATAATCGTTGGAGCACCAGACGGTGACGTCGTCGCGGGCCGTCCGTGCCGTGAAAGGTCGCGCGCGGGAACTTGCCAACCTGACGCTCGAGATCGGCGAAGACGCGGTAGCGGCCCTCCTTGCGAAGTCCGTCCAGCTCCTTCTGGAAAAACGCCTCGTAGTCCATCGGTAGCCTCCTGCGGGTCTTAACGATCACCAGATCTGGCGATCTGACGCTCTTTCTTGCATCGGCTCTCCCACGCAAGCGGGAGCTCGTTTTCGACCGATGCCTCGGTTCTACGCAACCAGTGATGAGTGGGGAATGGCACGCGGTGTCGCGGGATCCGGGGCCAGCGCCGGGAGCGGCGCAGCCTTCAGGTCACGATGCGAAGCTAAACTCCAACTCCAAAGCCCGGCCACGGGAAGCGGCAGGACGAGAAACCAATGCTCGATCAGGCCCAGCGCCGCCAACGTCGCGAGCAGCGTAAAACCCGTAGCCAGAAAGGCATCGTCGATCAGCGCCCGCTCGACAATGATCGAGGTCAAGATCGTCGATGCGGTGACCGAGAGCGGAAACAGAAGGTTCATCGGTTTCTGACGGAAATACGAAGTCAGATAGCCAAGATGCGGCGGCAGAAATTCGATGGTGGTATTCGGCACGCCGAGGAAAATATTGAGCTTGGTCGAGAGCCGCATCGCAAACAGCAGGGCAAAGCAGGCCAGGGCGAAGCGATTCTCCGCCTTGTAGCTGAGCAGCGCGACCAGCAGCAGCGTCACCAGCAGCGCCAGCTCATGGTGGAGGATGGCGCGTGTCGCCTGCAGGAAGCGGGCAAGGCCGCGGGCGCCGGGCTGGCATGGCTCACGCCGCGAGCCGGTGATGAAGCCGAAGAGGAAGGCCATCTCGTTCCAGCCCCACAGCATCAGGGCGCTGGCAATGGCGAGATAGGCCCCTCTCGCGCTGGTGTCGCTGGCCGTCGCGACCACACCCCAGAGCGCCACGAGCGCCAGGAGCGAGGCGACCGTAAAGCTCCATTTGAAGGTGCGGCGCGCCAGCCCGTCGAGATACAGGATCGCCCCGGTGGAAAACCACCAGGCGATCAGCGTCGACGAGAATGGGCACGCCATAGGTCGCCACGGAGCGTCTCTTCTCAATAGGCCGGCTGGAGCCGGCTGGTTTTCGGGATCTCGTTCTTGATCGTCGGCAGCATGTAGAGCCGCAGCGAAGGTCGCCCCGACCTGCGCCTGGTACGAAGCGCTTGCGCAGGCTGGCCGCCAGACCGCCCTGCTCCGAAACCTCGGCGATCTTGCCTGCCAGGATGCGCACAGCCGCTCCAGACCCGCCCGGAAGGTCGGGTGGTCGATGTCGAGCATCAGCGGGAAGCACCTGCCGCGAGATCTCCGAGGTGAGTGCGGAAGACCTTGAAGTCGTACTCGGTCGGGTCGATGCCCAGCGCCTTGTGGAATTCCGGCCGGGCATGGTCGCGGACATACATCGTGGAGTAGACCGCAGCAGGAAGAACCGGACCCAGAGCTTGTTGAGGCCGTTCAGCAGATGCGGGTTGGCCCGCATCAGCAGCGCGAACGCCTCGCCATGGCGGAACTCGTCATTGCACCACTCGCGGAACCATTTGAAGATCGGGTGGAAGCGCTGGTCCGGGTGCCCTTCCAGATGGCGGAAGATCGTGATGTAGCGGGCATAGCCGATCTTCTCCGACAGATAGGTCGCGTAGAAGATGAATTTCGGCCGGAAGTAGGTGTACTTCTTGGCCTTGGTCAGGAAGCCCAGATTGACGCCGATGCCGAATTCCTTCAGCGCGTCGTTGATGAAGCCGGCATGGCGGGCCTCGTCGCGGCTCATGTAGTTGAACAGCTCGCAGATGTCGGGGTTGTTGCCGCGCTTGCTTCATTTCCTTGTAGAGGACGCAGCCCGAGAACTCGGCGGTCAGCGAGGAGACCAGGAAATCGATGAACTCCTTGCGCAGCGGCTCGGGCGATCGTCTCCAGCTCGATGCTTCCACTCGGTCGTTGCGGTGAAATGGCCCTTGTTGGGGTCGCTCTTCATCTCGGCGATCAGCACGTCCCATTCGGCGCGCACCGGCGTGACGTCGATCTTGTCGAGTTCCTCGAAATCGGTGGTGTAGAAGCGCGGGCGTCAGCATGGTGTCCTGCTGCGCCATCCGGGTGGCTTCATTGGGCGCCGCACGCATATCGGCGGCCGAGAGTGCAGCGGCGCTCATAGCTTGGTCCTTTCCGAGAAGCTGAATTCCAGCAATTCCATGAATTCGGCGCGCCCGGTGATCTTGGTCCAGAGCTGCTCCGATGCGCTGGCGCGCGTCACGGTCGCGATGCGGCGCAAGGTCTGCACCTCGCCATAGGGCACCTTGATCGGCTCGCCATGGACGATGACCTCGTCGCCGGGGCGGATCTCGATGTCGCCATCGAGGGTCGACATGGGCGTGCAGGCTCTCAAAGGTGTGCGAGATCTCGACCGTGCACCGACATCGAATTGCCTGGCCTCCGCCAGGCTCGATTGGTCAGCGAAAGATCGGTCATCACCGGCCTCCTGAGGTGGAAGAAAGCGCGCAAAGGCGCCGGAATTGCTGGGCCCGAAGGCGTCGAGTTCGATGCGGACGCCTGTGGCGGGTCACTGAGGCCGAGCCGGCCATTGGCGCGGCGCTCCAGCCGGAACGGGGCTCGGGGCCGATGCGCGGCGCTTGCGGTCGCGCACCAGAGCGCGGATCGCGCCGCGAATGAAACCCTCTGCTGACCGGCACGAGGTCGCCAGCAGCTCGCCCGAGGGCGTGCTCACCGTCGCGGAGCCGTCGTCGCGATCGGCGAAGACGAGGTCGACTGCACACTGTCGGGCTCTCCGGCACGCCGGTGACGCCGATACCGGTGCCACGGGCGAAGCCGGTTCGCCAGCGCGGCCAACGCCAGCGCCGCCATGCCGAAAGCGGCCAGCGCGGCATCGTCGCCGCGGCCGGCGATCGGCCAGTTCGGCGGGCTGGCGTGGCTTCGCTGGCGGTGGCGTGGCTCATCGCGCTCTCCCTCAACCCGCCGCCGCCGCGCCTTGCGGCAGGCTGGCATCGTTGCTGGCCGCGGGCGAAGCGATGCGCGCGCGGGCTTGGTTGGCCATGATGAGCCGCCAAAGCACGGCCGAGAAGATCGCCGATTGCCGCGGCATCGGGCACGCTGCGCAGCATCGGCTCCGGCCGCGACAGGCGCCAGGGCCGGGCATGGGGCCAGAGCACGGCGTAGGAGACGCGCTCGCCCGGCTTCAGGGCCAGCGGCAGATCGCCCGTCCCGTCCCGGCGCAGCCGCAAGCCGGCACCGGCAATGAGCGCGAAGGGCAGGTTGATGGTGATCGGCAAGGCGACACCGATGCGCAGCACGAGGCGGCGGCTGGTAATGGTGTAGACGCTGCCGCGCGCCGAGAGCCAGGCGATGAAGCCAAGGCTGGCCATGGCGAGGCTGCCGGCCAGAGCGATCCAGCCCATCGATGCCAGCGTGGCGCGGCTAGGCTGCCCTCCATCAGCGCCAGCAGCGGCTGGGCCGCGACCAGGGCGCGAAGTAGAATGTGACTTCGCGGATGTGGAAGACGCGCCAGGCCAGGGCGCGCCAATCGGGCGAGCCCTGCCAGAGGATGCGCTCACCCTCCGGCGGCATTTCAGGCAGGCCGCGGATCGGCTCGAAGGCGAAATCGTCGCTCATATCAACGGCTCCACCCGGAGTGGCGTGGCATAGAGCGTCCCGGCGCCATAATAGGCGCAGATCTTCTCTTCCTCGAGCCGCGTCACCGAATCCGGCGTGCGGGTCGCGGGGACATGCTCGAACTGGTGCGAGAGCAGGGCGTGGACCGTCGCAGAGCCGACACCCTTGCGGGCGCCGCCCGCCTTGATGACGCAGAAGTTCACCGGCAGCAGGACATGGCGTCCGCTGGTCAGCTCAACCTCGAAATAGCGGATCAGGGCTTCCGAGCGGTCGACCCAGATATCGAAGATCTTGCCGGCGACCTTGTGATCGGCGCCGATGACGTCATAGCCGCGCGGATCGCCGCCATGCGACACGGAATAGCCGCTCGCCACCCTGACCGGGACGATCTTGAGATGGTGGTCATAGGTCATTTCCGGCATGTCGGCGCGCTCGGCCCAGGAGCCCGGTCCAATCGAGTCCAGCATCGGGTTGTCCGAGGTCGGGGTCAGGGGCGCACCCGGCCAGGGCGCGGTCGGGCGGGCAGCCAGCACGCGCCGGTCGGCCTGGCCATTGGGAACGCTGACGCGCGCGCCGCTGGAGAGCTTGAAGGTCTTGGGCGAGGGATAGAAAATCAGGCTCGCCGGCAGAAGACGCCCCGGATGGGTGTCTGATTCCAGCGGGTAGCCTTCCCGCCGATCCTCGCGGCGGAGATAAATGACCAGCCCGGCGAAGAAGAGCCAGAACAGCCAGATCGTGACCTGGCCAACGTCGATATATCCCATGATCTCACGCATGCGAGGGCCCTCCTTGGGCGCAAGGCTTCAGCTCGGGAATTCGGCAAGGCCGAAACGGGCGGTAGTGGGGGCGCGTCTCGTCTCGGCGCTGCGAACCAGCGGGCCGATGGCGATAAGCGTGGCGAAAAGCAGCGCGATCTCGAGATGGTAGACGACGCTGTAGGAGATGGCGGGATCGCTGAAGGCCGGGCCCAGCATGCCGCGTTCGGCGAGGCCGGCGACGATGTCGCGCAGCGCGCCGCCGAGCGCGATCGAGAGGCCCGCTGCGCTGGCCTGGACCGCGCCCCAGATGCCGACGGCGAGGCCGTTCATCCCGCCGCTCTCAAGCTCCATGGCGGTGGTCAGCGTCGCCACCGCAAACAGCCCGCCGCCAAAGCCGATCAGCACCACGCCGAAGCGGAACAGCATGGGCGCGTCGACCGCGCCGGAGAAGATCACACAGGGGAAGGCGAGGAGCCCGCAGACGATGCCGAGCGCGGCGAGGCGATAGGGGTCGATGCCGGTGGCGAGCGCCCGCGCCGAGAGCCCAAAGGCGGCGAGCGCCCCGGCTGCGAGCAGCGCGGTGAGGATCGTCGTGCCGCTGACGCTGAGCTGCAGCACCTGCGCGCCGAAAGGCTCGAGGATGATGTCCTGCATGTTGAAGGCGGCAGTGCCGAGACCCACAGCAATCAGGAAGCGCCGGCTGCGCCTGTCACTGAGGAAGTCGGAAAAGACGTCCTTGAAGGCACGCGAGGGCTTGCCCGGCGCTGTGCGGGAGGGGTTGCGCGCCTCCTGCTTCCACAGCGCCACGATGTTCAGCGCCATGGTCGCGACGGCCGCGCCCTGCACCACCTGGATCAGCCTGAGCGGCGTGAAATCCGCCAGCAGCCAGGAGAAGGCGAGCCCGCTCAGCACCATGCCGCCGAGCAACGTCACATAAAGCAGCGCGACGACCCGGGCGCGGGTGGCGGGCGTGGCGAGGTCGGTCGCCAGCGCGAGCCCGGCGGTCTGGGTGGTGTGGAGCCCGGCGCCGACCAGCAGGAACGCCAAAGCCGCGCCGATCTGGCCATAGACCACAGGGCCGACACCATCCCCCGAGAGCACGAGCAGCGCGAAGGGCATGATGGCGAGGCCGCCGAACTGCATCAGCGAGCCGAACCAGATATAGGGCACGCGCCGCCAGCCCAGCACCGAACGGTGGGTGTCGGAGCGATAGCCGATCAGCGCGCGCAGGGGCGCAAACAGGAAGGGCAGCGAGACCATCAGCGCCACCACCCAGGCCGGCACCGACAATTCGATAATCATCACCCGGTTCAGCGTGCCGACGAGCAGCACGCTCGCCATGCCGACCGAGATCTGGAACAGCGACAGCCGCATGATGCGGCCGAGCGGCAATTCGGCCGTGGCGGCATCGGCAAAGGGGAGCCAACGCGGACCGATCCGCGTCAAACCTTTCACCAGGGCAGCCGAGACCGGGTTCATGCGCGCACGAGCTCCAGCGCCTGGGATTTGTAGAACGCGCTCGAAATCCGGCGCGTGCGGGCCGGATGCCAGACTTTCAGCCCCGGCTCCTGCTGGATCTGCCGGGCGAGCACGGTTTCGCTCACCGGCTCGATGGCAGGCGCGCGATCGGCGCGGGGGAAGGCGCGGCCGACGAGATGCATCAGCGCCAGGGCCGGGGTGCGCGGCGCATGGGTGATCAGCATCGAGGCGCTGGTGCGGGCGGCGAGCCCCGCGAGCACGCTGACGATATCGGCGGCCTCGTAATGGATCAGCGAATCCATCGCCACGACATGGTCGAAGCGGCCGAGCGCGGGATCGAGCATGTCGCCGCTGCGGAACTGGATCGAGCCGCCGGCGAGATTGCGCGGCGCCCGGTCCTGCGCCAGCGCGACCAAAGTCGGCGACAGGTCGATCGCCACGACATGGGCGCCGCGCAGGGCCGCGGCCACCGCAAGCGCCCCTGTCCCGCAGCCGGCATCGAGGATGCGGGCGCCTCTCAGATCCTCCGGCAACCAGGCGAGCAGGGTTTCGCGCATGGCGTCGCGCCCGGCGCGGACGGTGGCGCGGATGCCGCTGACCGGCGCATCCGAGGTCAGCCGCGACCAGGCCTCGACGGCAGTGCGATCGAAATAGGTCTTCAGCTCGCCGCGACGGCGCGCATAGGAGATGTCCGCCATCACTCATACCCCAGGAAATCGAAGATCTCGCGATCCTTCATCGGGCGGGCGTCGAGAGCCGGACCACCGGCCCAGAGCTGCTCGGCGAGGTTCATGTATTCGCGCTGCACGGCCAGAACCTCCGGCGCATCGCCCATCTCGAACAGCGTCGCCTTCTTCAGTCGCGAGCGGCGGATGGCGTCGAGATCGGGGAAATGCGCCAGGCGCTTCAGCCCCGTGGCGGCGTTGAAGCGGTCGATCTCATCGGTGCCCGCCGACCGGTTGGCGATGACCCCGCCGACGCGCACCTCGTAGTTCTTCGACTTCGCCTTGATGGCGGCGACGATGCGGTTCATCGCGAAGATCGAGTCGAAATCATTGGCGGTGACGATCACCGCGCGCTCGGCATGCTGGAGCGGGGCGGCAAAGCCGCCGCAGACGACATCGCCCAGCACGTCGAAGATGACGACGTCGGTGTCTTCGAGCAGGTGATGCTCCTTCAGGAGCTTCACCGTCTGGCCGACGACGTAGCCGCCGCAGCCTGTGCCGGCCGGCGGGCCGCCAGCCTCGACGCACATCACGCCATTATAGCCCTCGAAGCAGAAATCCTCGACGCGCAGCTCCTCGGAGTGGAAGTTCACGGTTTCCAGCACGTCGATGACCGTCGGCATCAGCTTCTTGGTCAGGGTGAAGGTGGAATCGTGCTTGGGGTCGCAGCCGATCTGCAGGACGCGCTTGCCCATCCTGGAAAAGGCGACGGAGAGGTTGGAGGAGGTCGTCGACTTGCCGATGCCGCCCTTGCCGTAGACGGCGAAGACCTTGGCGGTCTCGCAGGCCATGAGCTGGTCCATCTGGACCTGGACGCTGCCCTCGCCATCCTCGCCCGGAGGCGGCGGCGTCTTGCTGCGAATGTAGTTCGGCAAGGTCGGGTGCTGGAAAAGGGTCGTCATGCTGCGGCCTCCACACCGATTCCTTCGAGCCGGTCCTCGAGTTCTTCGCCGGCGAGGCGCAGCGCATCGAGCGTCGCCTCGTCCGGCTGCCAGTATTGGCGGGAATGCGCCTCGATCAGTCGGTTCGCGAGTTTGGCGGAGGCGGTCGGGTTCAGCGCGGCGAGCCGCTCGCGCATCACCGGATCGAGCAGGAAGGTCTGCGTGACCTGCTGGAAGACCCAGGGCTGGACAGCCCCCGTCGTCGCCGACCAGCCCATGGTATTGGCGACATGGTGCTCGATCTGGCGCACGCCCTCATAGCCGTGCTTCAGCATGCCCTCATACCATTTCGGGTTGAGCATGCGGGTGCGCGTCTCCAGCGAAACCTGCTCGGACAGGGTGCGAACCGTGCCCTCGCCGCGCGTCTGGTCGCCGATATAGACCGGCACCGTTGCGCCGCCGGCCCGCTTCACCGCGCGGCTGATGCCGCCCAGCGTGTCGAAATACTGGTCGATGGTGGTGACGCCGAGCTCGACGGATTCGAGGTTCTGGTAGGCAAGATCGACGCCTGCGAAGATCGTGCCCAGCAGTTCCTTCTGCTGCACCGGCTTGCCGGTGACGCCATAGGCGAAGGATTTGCGGCGCTGATAGGTCTCGGCCAGCTCGTCCTCATCCTCCCAGCGGCTGTTCTCGATGAGATGGTTGACGTTGGCGCCATAGGTGCCGTCGGCGTTGCTGAAGACGCGCAGGGCCGCGGTTTCGAGGTCGCAGCCATGCTGCGCCTGATAGGCCAGGGCGTTGCGGCGCAGATAGTTCTGTTCAGCCGGCTCATCGGCCTGGGCGCAAAGCAATGCGGCCTCGGCCAGCAGCCGGGTCTGCAGGGGCAGCAGGTCGCGGAAAATGCCCGACAGGGTCATCACTACATCGATGCGCGGGCGGCCCAGTTCAGCCAGCGAGACGAGTTCGGCGCCGCAGAGCCGGCCATAACCGTCGAAGCGCGGCTTTGCCCCCATCAGCGCCAGGGCCTGCGCAATCGGGCCGCCCTCGCTCTTCAGGTTGTCGGTGCCCCAGAGCACGATGGCGATGGCGTTGGGCAGCGGGTTTCCACTCTCGATATGGCGCGCCAGCAGCCGATCGGCCTGCTTGGCGCCGTCGCGCATGGCAAACAGGCTGGGAATGCGGAAGGGGTCGAAGCCGTGGAGATTGCGCCCGGTCGGCAGGATGGCCGGGGTGCGCAGCAGATCGCCGCCGGGCGCCGGCCGAACGAAGCGGCCATCGAGCGCGGTCAGCAGTCCGTCGATCTCGCTGTCGCGGTCGATCATCTCGCCGATATCGGCGAGTTGGGCGAAAGCGGCGAGATGGCTGGTCTCGCTCGCGAGCCCGGACTGCGCCAGCGCGGCAACCGGGGTGGAGCCCTGCATCAGGGCTTCGACCGCCGCCCGGGCCGGCTTCAGCCCATGCGAGGATTCGGCCACCGCCAACAGCGTATCGACCTTCTCCTCCAGGCTATGCTTGGCCCCGACGACATGCAGCCCGTGCGGGATCAGCGTGTATTCCAGCTCGAGCACGGCCGCATGAAGCTGCGCGATCGTCGCCTCTGCCGCATCCTCCCAGGCCGGTTCGGCGGGCGCAAGATCGAGCGCCGAGGCCTGGGCCTGGATCAGTTCGGCGAGATCCCCGCGCTCGCAGCCGGCATCGAGCGGCTGGCGCCAGCGCTCCAGCGACGCCTTGAGCTCGACCAGCCCGCGATAGAGCCCGGCGCTGGCCACCGGCGGGGTCATGTAGCTGACCAGGGTCGCGGCGCTGCGGCGCTTGGCGATGGTGCCCTCGGAAGGGTTGTTGGCGGCGTAGAGATAGACGTTCGGCAAATCGCCGATCAGCCGGTCGGGCCAGCACTGGCCGGACAGGCCGACCTGCTTGCCGGGCATGAATTCCAGCGCGCCATGGGTGCCGAAATGCAGCACGGCATTGGCGGCGAAATCCTCGCGCAGATAGCGGTAGAAGGCGGAGAAGGCGTGGGTCGGCGCAAAACCCTTCTCGAACAGAAGGCGCATCGGGTCGCCCTCATAGCCAAAGCCGGGCTGGATGCCGACAAGCACATTGCCGAAGCTCTGGCCGAGCACCATCAGGGAGCTGCCGTCGCTGAGCTGGCGGCCGGGCGCCGGGCCCCATTGCGCCTCGATCTCGGCGAGATAGCGCTCGCGGCGAACGTGATCATTGACCGGGATGCGGGCGTGGACATTGGCATCGGCGCCGAAGCGGCTGGCATTGCCATGCAGCACCGCCTCGCGCAGGGCCGCGACAGTGTCCGGCAGCTCGACGCTGTAGCCGCCGGCTTTCAGCGCCCGCAGCGTGTTGAACAGGGATTCGAAGACGGCGAGGAAGGCGGCCGAGCCGGTGTTGCCGGCATTGGGCGGGAAGTTGAAGAGGACGATGGCGAGCTTGCGGTTGGCGCGCTGCGTCCGGCGCAGGGCAACAAGCTTCTCCGTCCGCGCCGCGAGCAAGGCCGCGCGTTCGACACAGAGCTGCATGTCGCGGCTGGTTTCGCTGCGGCCACCGAAAACCATCGGGCCGGTGGCGCCGTCGAGTTCGGGAATGGCGACCATCATCGTCGCCTCGACCGGCATCAGGCCGCGATCCGAGGCGCTCCAGCCCTCCAGCGTCTGGAACTCCAGCGCCTGCGCGGCGATATAGGGGACATCGAGCCCGCTCAGCATCGCATCGGCCGCGCCGGCATCGTTATAAGCAGGGCCGCCGACCAGCGAGAAACCGGTGAGCGAGACCAGCGCATCGATCACCGGCACACCATCGCGCTTGAAGAAGGCATCGACGGCGGGGCGCGCATCGAGCCCGCCGGAAAAGGCGGGGATGACAGCCAGGCCGCGTGCCTCCAGCGCCGCGATCACACCATCATAATGGGCGGTGTTGCCGGCCAGCAGATAGGAACGCATCACCAGAAGCCCGACAGTGCCGCGGGCGCCAGTGCGCTTTGGCAGCTTCGTCGCCTGCTCGGCCATGCGCCCCGGCATCTCCGGGTGGTAGACGCCAAGCTCGGGATAATGCACCGGCGGGGCGGCCTTCAGCGTGCCGCGCAACACCCGGCGCGGCCCATCGGCATAGCGGTCGACCAGCAGGCGGATAAGGTTGGCGACATTGGCATCCGAGCCCGACAGCCAATATTGCAGCGCCAGGAAATAGGCGCGGACATCCTGGGCCTTGCCGGGGATGAAGCGCAGGATCTGCGGCAGGCGCTTGAGCATGGCGAGCTGCTGCGCACCGGCATTGCCGCCGGGCTTCTTGGCGCCGCGCAGCCGCTTCAGCAGCGCCATCATGCCGCTTTCGGGCGCGTCCATGCGGAAGCCGCCGATCCGGGTAAGCTTCACCACATCGCCAGCCGACATCGCGCAGATCATTGCATCACAGGCTTCGCGGCGCGCCTTCAAAGCCGGCATCACCATCTGGATGTGCTCATCCATGAACAGCATGTTGGCGATGACGATGTCGGCGCGCTCGATATCGCTGCGGGCCTGCACAAGCTCGGCCTGGTTCTCGCCCCATTCGGCGGCGGCATGCAGGGTCAGGACGAGGCCGGGCAGCTCGCGACGCAGCACGGCGGCGGCGCGATCGACGGCGCTCGACAGATGCCTGTCCAGCGTCACGATGACGATGCGGATCGGGACCGCCTCAGCGGCCGAAATGGGCTTTGGCATCGTAGAGCGTCTCCACCGTGATCGGGTTGATCCCGCGTTCGCCTGCAAATTTCTCCGTGTTGCGCCGCGCCTTTCCGCGGACGAAGAAGGGGATTTTCTTGAGTTCAGCTTCTGCCTCGACGGCCCAGGCGAGGATGATCGGCCGGTCCTCGACCAGCAGCGAACCCTCTTCCGGCCCTGCGTGAGAGCGCCCGGCAGCCGTCTCGACGGCGGGGGTTTGCGGCTCCGGCGCGGTCGGGCGCGGCTTGGCGCCATGGCCGAGATGGGAGGCGCCGGCGCCGTCATGGAATTCGAAATCGTCGCGGAACATGCCGAGCAGATGCTCTTCCAGCCCCATCATCAGCGGGTGGACCCAGCTGTCGAAGATGACGTTGGCGCCCTCGAAACCCATTTGCGGCGAATAGCGCGCCGGGAAGTCCTGGACATGGACCGGTGCGGAGATCACGGCGCAGGGAACGCCGAGGCGCTTGGCGATGTGGCGCTCCATCTGCGAGCCGAGAACGAGTTCCGGCTGCAGGGCGGCGCAGGCCGCCTCGACTTCGAGGTAATCATCGGTGATCAGCGCCTCGAGCCCGTAGCGCTGGGCCGCTTCGCGGACATCGCGGGCGCGCTCGCGGCTGTAGCTGCCGAGCCCGACCACGGTGAAACCGAGTTCCTCGCTGGCGATGCGGGCGGCGGCGATGGCGTGGGTCGCATCGCCGAAGATGAAGACGCGCTTGCGGGTGAGATAGGTCGAGTTGACCGAGCGCGAATACCAGGGCAGGCGGGACGCCGCGTCGGCCAGTGCCGGGGCGGGGTCGATGTCTGCCAGCCGCGCCACCTCGATGATGAAGTCGCGGGTCGCGCCGACACCGATCGGGACGGTTGCGACCATGGGCTGGCCGAACTGCCGCTTCAGCCACTGCGCCGCCTGGCCGGCGATCTCCGGATAGAGCACAACGTTGAAATCAGCCTCGCCGAGCCGGGCGAGATCGGCCGCGCTGGCCTGCCAGGGGGCGACGACATTGATCGCGATGCCGAGTTCCTGCAGCAATTCGGTGACGGCGCGGACATCGTCGCGATGGCGGAAGCCGAGCGCCGTCGGCCCCAGCAGATTGCAGGAGGCCGGCTGGCCGAGCGGCCGGGGCGCGCGGGCCGTACCGGGCTTGAGCGCATGCGGCCCGGCGAGATGGCGGACCAGCTGGTAGAAGGTCTCGGCCGCGCCCCAGTTTTCCTTGCGCTGATAGGAGGGCAGTTCGAGCGGGATCACCGGGATCGGCAGGCCGAGCGCGCGGGCCAGCCCCGCCGGATCGTCCTGGATCAGCTCGCCGGTGCAGGAGGCGCCGACCAGCATCGCGGCCGGCTTGAAGCGCTCGAAGGCTTCATGAGCAGCGCGCTGGAACAGATCGGCCGTATCGCCGCCGAGATCGCGCGCCTGGAAGGTGGTGTAGGTCACCGGCGGGCGCTGGCCGCGCCGCTCGATCATGGTGAAAAGCAGATCGGCATAGGTGTCGCCCTGCGGCGCATGCAGCACGTAATGCACATCCCGCATCGCGGTGGCGACACGCATGGCGCCGACATGGGGCGGGCCTTCATAGGTCCAGACGGTGAGGTGCATGGCTACACCTCCAGCGCCGCACGGCGGATCAGCGGCCTGGCGAACAGCTCGGCGAGATCGCCGGCCTGTTCGAAGCCCTGGATCGGCGTGAAGACCAGCTCGATGGCCCATTTCGTCGTCAGCCCGACCGCTTCCAGCGGGTTGGCGAGGCCGAGCCCGCAGACTGTGAGATCGGGCGCCGCAGCGATGCAGCGGTCGAGCTGGCGGTCGACATCCTGGCCTTCGCTGAGCTGGATGTCGGCGGGCAGCAGCGCCAGATCGGCGGCGAGATGGTCCCGGTGCAGATAGGGGGTGCCGATTTCGACCAGCTCCATGCCCATTTCGCGCGAGAGGAAGCGGCCGATCGGGATTTCGAGCTGGCTATCGGGGAAGAAGAAGATGCGCCGGCCGGCCAGGCTCTGGCGCGAATGCTCGAGCGCGCGCAGGGCCCGCTCGCGGCCCGGCGTGATCGCGGCCTCAAACACGGCGGGGCAGACGCCGAAGGCGTCGGCGGCCGCCTTCAACCAGGCGGTGGTGCCTTCGGCGCCAAGCGGAAAGGGCGCGGCCAGGCGCGTCGCGCCGCGATTTTCCAGCGCGCGGGCCGTGTCGGTGAGGAAGGGCTGGGCCAGGAGATAGACCGTATCGGGCCCGACCTCCGGCATCAGGCCGGCGCGCCGTGCCGGCAGGAAGGAGACATCGGTGATGCCCATGGCGGCGAAGAGCCGGCGGAACTGGTCCTCGACCGCATCGGCCAGCACACCGGCGACCAGGAGATGGCGCTCCGTCCCAGCCGGCCGCTCCGTCAGAATCGGCACCAATGCGGCGAGGCAGGCATCCTCGCCCTGGGTGAAGGTGGTCTCGATGCCGCTGCCGGAATAGTTCAGCACCCGGACATGCGGGGTGAAGCGCTGCGACAGGCGCTGCGCCGCCCGCGACAGGTCGAGCTTGATCACCTCCGACGGGCAGGAGCCGACCAGGAAGAGCAGCTTGATCTCCGGCCGGCGTTCCAGCAGGCGCGTCACCACCGCATCGAGCTCGGTATTGGCATCGGCGAGGCCGGCCAGATCCTTTTCCTCGATGATCGCAGTGGCGAAGCGCGGCTCGGCAAAGATCATCACGCCGGCAGCCGATTGCATCAGATGAGCGCAGGTGCGCGAACCGACAATCAGGAAGAACGCGTCCTGGATCTTGCGATGCAACCACATGATGCCGGTGAGGCCGCAGAAGACCTCACGCTGGCCGCGCTCGCGCAGGACCGGCTTGACGCCGCAGCCCTGAACCGGAGTGAGAGGGGCGAGCGCGTTCATGAGCGGCCTCCGAAAGCAGCTTCGGAAGCCGGCGCCCAATTGCGCGCCTGCAGGCGGGCCATGCGCAGTTTCACCAGGAACTGCACGGCGTTGACGAGGTAGATCGCATAAGCCGCGAGAGCGAGCAGCATCTCGCTAGCGGGCGAAAGTGCGCCGGTCAGGATCGCGGCGAGATAGCCGGTGTGCAGGGCGATGACGATGAAGCTGACCGCGTCTTCCCAGAAAAAGGCCGGGGCGAAGAGGTACTGCCCGAAGACATCGCGCTCCCACAGCGCGCCTGTCACCATGATCGTATAGAGCACCAGCGTCTTGGCGATGATCGAGAGCGTAGCGGCCTGATAGCCCGCGCCGGTGCCGAGATAGCGCAGCACCAGCACCAGGCTGACCAGAAACACCAGGAATTGCAGCGGTGCGAGCACGCCCTGCACCAGGGTCCAGCGGGATTGGTCGCGGCGACGGCGCTGCTCGGGCGTGTAAAGCGCCTTGCTCCCGCTGCCTGTCCGTTCGCCTGCATCTCGCGGCATTGGACGCCCCCGAACCCGGCGCCACCATTCAGCGGCAGCGCTCATCTGAGAGGCAGATTGGCGCCGGGAATTGAAAGTGTCAATCTGACTGGACACTATTTTTGTTTGCCGTGTCACGGCTACTAGACAGTTTGCGTTTTCGCGTTACGCTGCTGTCATGTCCTTTCGGGGTGGGCTGCCGCATCTGACGATGCAGGAAGCCGGCTCCCCGGCCATTGATGAGCGGCCCCATGCCGAAGCACAGCCCTTACCGGAGCCGATCAGCTCCCGACGCCCGAAGAAATTCGCGGCTTCATCATTGCCGGGGACCCGACGGCATGCTTCATTCTACGGCAACAGGCCGAGAGAATGTGCTTTCCGGACGGTCGGCTGCTATCCCGCAGCCGCATCATGACAGGACCGACAGAGTCCCTGCGCCGGCCAGCGTCTCGCCCGAGGGAGGTGGCGCCATGGCTGATCCGGGACGTGAGACGCCTGATCGCGCAATGGCTATGGACGATGCTTCAGCCTACAAGGCGCTTGGCCTGCCGGCCTGGTGCGCGGAGCTGCCGATCGAGCCGCTGCCTGAATTGCGCGACGATCTGGCCCGCACCATCGAAAGTGAGATCATCCCGCGGCTGATGCTGGCCCACCGGCTCTCCAGCGGCACGCGCAACCCGGCGCCGGCACCGCAAGCTGCCGCGCCGATCCTGCTGTCGCCGGGCGATATCGAGCAGTTCTGCGAGATCATCGTGCGCAAGCCGCTGAGCATGGCGCGCGACTATATTGACGGGTTGCGCGGCCGTGGCATGCCGCTGGAAACCATCATCGCCTCGGTGCTGTCGGAGACGGCGCGCCTTCTCGGCAAGCTTTGGGAAGAGGACCGCTGCACCTTTGTCGACGTGACGGTGGGGCTGTCGCGCCTGCAGCAATTGCTGCGCGTCTATGGCCCCGCTTTTGAGGGTGACAAGACGGTCGGCGAACCCAGCCCGCGCGTGCTCCTGGCCTCGATCCCCGGTGAGCAGCACACCTTCGGGCTATCGGTGGTCGAGGAATATTTCCGCCGCGCCGGCTGGCTGGTCGAGGTCGAGATCGGCGCGAGCCGGCCCGGCCTGATCGAGCGGCTTGGTAGCGAATGGTTCGATGTCGTCGGCCTCTCGGCGAGCGGAGAGACGGCGCTGCCGACGATTGCGGCGCTGATCATTGCGTTGCGGACACAATCGCTAAACCGCTCGGTGCAGGTCGTGATGGGGGGATTTCTGTTCAATGATCGGCCGGAACTGGCCCGCGAGCTCGGCGCCGATTGCGGTGCGCGCGACGCCAATGACGGGTTGATCCAGGTCAGGGGCCTGATCCAGGCTAAAAAGATTGCTTGTTGATTGGACCATGCATCGTTATCTGCCTAAAGCCACCGATCGCGGGCCGTAACAGACAGAAAGCGGGCCTTCGTTGTCATGAACGTCTTTACGCCCCAAGCTCCGGCGCTCGGTTTCAAAGGCCAGACCTCCTGGCTCAAGGGACTTGCGCCCGCTATTGCCGGGAGCCTGATCACGGCTGCCGCCGATATCGCGCTGGTGCTCGACAATGACGGCACGATCCGGGATGTGGCGCTCGCCAGCGACGATCTGCGCCGCGAAGGCTTCGAGGATTGGGTCGGCAAGCGCTTCTGCGACGTGGTGACGGTCGAGAGCCGCCCGAAGGTTCAGGACCTGCTCGACGGCGCCGGGCACTCCGCCACCATCCACTACCGTGAAATCAATCATCCCAGCGCCGATGGTCCTGATGCACCGGTGCGCTATAGCGCCGTGCGGATCAGCAGCGAGGGACCAGTCATCGCGCTGGGGCGCGATCTGCGCCATTACGCCAGCCTGCAGCAGCGCCTTGTCGAGGCGCAGCAGGCGATGGAGCGCGAATATGCGCGGCTGCGCATGGCCGAGACGCGCTATCGCATGCTGTTCAACCTGGCCTCCGAGCCGGTTGTCATTCTGGAAGCGGCGAGCCTCAAGATCATCGAAGCCAACCCCGCCGCCCTGCGCCAGCTCGAGCTGGACCCCGGCCGCCTCGCCAGCCTGTCGATCCTGAGCGGGTTTGGGCGGGATGGCGGCGAAGCCCTGCAGGGCATGCTGCGCGGTGCGCGTTTGTCGGGTGCGGCCGAGGGCGTCGATGTCGCGCTCGCCAGCTCCGGCCGTCGCTTCAATGCCTCGGCATCGGGTTTCCGCCAGGATGGCGGCAGCTATCTGCTGCTGCGCTTCACGCCGATTGGCGGCGCTGTCGCCACCGATGACGGGGCGGCCCGGCGCCTGACCGCGATGGTCGACAAGTTCCCTGACGGGTTCGTCGTCATCGGCCAGGATCTGGCGATCCTGCAGACCAACCGCGCCTTCCTCGACATGGCGCAGCTCGCCTCTAAGCAGCAGGCGGTCGGGGAATCGCTGGAGCGCTGGCTGGGACGGCCGGGTATCGACCTGCCGCTGCTGATGGTGACGCTGACCGAGCATGGCGTCGTCCGCAATTTCACGACCGTGATCCGGGGCGCCTTTGGCGGCACCGAGGAGGTCGAGGTCTCGGCCGTTCCGGCGATCACAGGGGACGCACCGGCCTTCGGCTTCGTCATTCGCAGCCAGGGCGCACGCAGCGCCATCGAGAGCCAGCGCAGCCGGGCCTTGCCCCGCTCGGTCGAGCATCTCGCCGATCTGGTCGGGCGCGTGTCGCTGAAGGAGCTGGTGCGCGAGACCACGGACGTCATCGAGAAGCTCTGCATCGAGGCGGCGCTGGAACTCAGCAAGGACAACCGCGCCTCGGCTGCCCAGATGCTGGGCCTGAGCCGCCAGAGCTTCTACGCCAAGTTGCGCCGCTACGGCCTCGGCGACCTCGATGATACTGATCCGAGCGAGATCAACTAGCCCAACGTGCCGAACGCATCATGTGTTCGGTCTGATTGACACTTCGGTGTCAATTTCAGTTGACGGTTTTTGCGAGCCCGCCTAGCCTGAGGGCATGACGCGCCTTAGCATCCCCGCCTCGCTGCCGTCCCGCCCCGCCCCCGCTGCGGTTCTCGAACTGCTGAAGCCAATCACATGGTTCGCGCCGATGTGGGCCTATGGCTGCGGCGTCGTCTCCTCCGGGCAGGCGCTCAGCACCCATCTTCCTGAAATTGCGCTGGGCATCCTGCTCGCGGGCCCGCTCGTCTGCGGCACCAGCCAGGCCGCCAATGACTGGTATGACCGGCATGTCGACGCCATCAACGAGCCGGGGCGGCCGATCCCTTCGGGCCGCATTCCCGGCCGCTGGGGCCTGTGGATCGCGCTGGCCTGGACCGGTGTTTCGCTGCTGGTGGCGAGCCTGCTCGGCATGGCTGTCCTCGCCGCTGCGGCTTTCGGCCTGGTGCTGGCCTGGATCTATAGCGCGCCGCCATTGCGGCTGAAGCAGAATGGCTGGTGGGGCAATGCCGCCGTCGGCCTCTGCTATGAGGGCCTGCCCTGGTTCACGGGTGCGGCCGCGCTGCTCGGCGGCGTGCCCGATGGCCGCACGGTGTGCCTGGCGCTGCTCTACAGCCTCGGCGCGCATGGCATCATGACGCTCAACGACTTCAAATCGGTCGAGGGCGACCGGCAGATGCAGCTGCATTCGCTGCCGGTGCAGCTCGGCGTCGACCGGGCTGCGCGCCTCGCCTGCTGGGTCATGGCCCTGCCGCAGATCGCGGTGATCCTGCTGCTCTGGAGCTGGGGGCAACCGCGCTTTGCGCTGGTGGTCGGCGCCCTGCTCGCCGTGCAAATCGTGCTGATGCTGCGCCTGCTGCGGGCTCCGCGCGAGCGGGCGGCCTGGTACAACGCCACGGGCACCACGCTTTATGTCCTGGGCATGCTGGCCAGCGCCTTTGCGCTGCGCGGGCTCGCTGTAGGAGGCCTGTGATGGCGGGCGGGCAGGCTCAGCCGCTGGGCTGGCTCGGCATTTTCAGGCTCGGCCTGGTCCAGACGGCGCTGGGCGCCATCGTGGTGCTGACAACATCGACCATCAATCGGGTCATGGTCGTCGAGCTCGCCCTGCCCGCCGTGTTGCCGGGGCTGCTGGTCGCCCTGCATTATGCAGTGCAGGTGCTGCGACCACGCTGGGGTCATGGCTCTGATGTCGGAGGGCGGCTGACGCCCTGGATCATCGGCGGGATGGCCGTGCTGGCGCTGGGCGGCTTCGGGGCCGCGCTGGCTACGGCGCTGATGGCGACGCAATTCTGGGCCGGGGTGGCGCTGGCCAGCCTCGCCTTCCTGATGATCGGTATCGGCGTCGGCGCCAGCGGCACATGCCTGCTGGTCCTGCTCTCGCGTCGGGTCGCGGATGAACGTCGCCCAGCCGCTGCGACGGTGGTGTGGGTGATGATGATCTGCGGCTTCATCATCACCGCCGGTCTCGCCGGCCATTGGCTCGACCCGTTTTCGACGACGCGCCTCGTGATCATCACCGGCGCAGTCAGCCTGATCGCGTTTTGCCTGACCTGCATCGCCGTGCATGGCGTGGAGGGGGCAACGCAGGTCGCGGCTTTAAGGCAGGAGGCGGCGGAAACCCGCTTCTCCGTTGCACTGCGCGAAGTCTGGGCGGAGCCTCAGGCCCGGCTGTTTGCGATCTTCGTCTTTGTCTCGATGGTGGCCTACTCGGCGCAGGACCTTATTCTCGAGCCCTTCGCCGGCACCGTCTTCGGCTTTACCCCCGGAGAGAGCACCAAGCTTGCAGGCGTGCAAAGCGGCGGCGTTCTCGCCGGCATGCTGCTGGTGGCGGCGGTGACAAGCCTTGCTGGCCCCCGCGCCGGCTCGCTGCGGATCTGGGCTGTCGGCGGTTGTTTGGCTTCGGCCGTGGCGCTAGCGGCCTTGTCGGTCGCGGCTTTTGTCGGCCCGGCCTTCCCCTTGCGGCCCGTGGTGTTCGCGCTCGGCCTCGCCAATGGCGCTTATGCTGTCGCGGCTATTGGCCAGATGATGCGCCTGGTCGGCTCTGGCAGGGCTGACCGGCAGGGCGTGCGGATGGGGCTTTGGGGCGCGGCGCAGGGCGTTGCCTTTGGCCTAGGCGGCCTGCTCGGCGCCGGCGCGACCGATCTGGCGCGCCAGCTGCTCTCCTCCCCCGTCGCTGCCTATGCCGCCGTCTTCACGGCCGAGGCGGCGCTGTTTCTCGTCTCTGCGGCGCTCGCTTTGGCGGTGGCGCGACAGGGCACTTCTGCAAGCCGCGACGAACCCAGGGCGCAGGCGCTGCGCCCCAGCCCGGGATGATGCCCATGGACCAGCCGCAGGATGAAACCTTCGATGTCGTGATCGTCGGCGGCGGGCCCGCCGGTGCCACGGCTGCAGCCGATCTCGCTGCGGCGGGCCGCAAGGTCCTGCTGCTCGATCGCGGTGGCCGCATCAAGCCCTGCGGCGGCGCCATTCCCCCGCGCGCGATCCGCGACTTCGCCGTTCCGCCGGCCCAGATCGTCGCGCGGATCAGCTCGGCCAGGATGGTCGCGCCCTCCCGGCTCGGCGTCGACATGCCGATCGAGAACGGCTTCGTCGGCATGGTCGACCGCGAGCATTTCGACCCGTTCCTGCGTGAGCGGGCCGCCACCAGCGGCGCCGCACGCGAAACCGGAACCTTCGAGCAGTTCGCGCGCGATGGCGATGGCACGGCACGGCTGCATTTCCGCAGGAGCGACGGCACGCAATCGAGCGTCCGCGCGCGCATGGTCATCGGCGCGGATGGCGCGATTTCGGCGCTGGCCAAGGCGGCCATGCCAAATGCCAAGCGCCCGCCCTTCGTCTTCGCCTATCACGAGATCGTCCGGGCGCCGCAGCGCAGCGGGCCCGATTACGATCCGCGCCGTTGCGACGTGATCTACCAGGGCAGCGTCTCACCGGATTTCTATGGCTGGGTGTTTCCACATGGCGACACCGCCAGCATCGGCACGGGCAGCGCCCGCAAGGGCTTCTCGCTGAAGGATGCGGTCTCGCGACTGCGTGACGCGACGGGACTGGCGGAGGCCGAAACCATCCGCCGCGAAGGCGCGCCGATCCCGATGAAGCCGATGAAGCGCTGGGATAATGGCCGCGACGTCATTCTGGCGGGCGACGCGGCCGGCGTGGTCGCGCCCGCCTCCGGAGAGGGCATTTATTACGCCATGCTCTGTGGCCGGCTGGCGGGCGAGGCGGTCGATCTCGCTCTGGCGAGCGGCGATGCGCGGGCGCTGCAATCGGCCCGCAAGCGCTTCATGGCGGAGCATGGCCGCGTGTTCTGGGTGCTCGGGCTGCTGCAATGGATCTGGTACCGCAACGACAAAAGGCGGGAGCAGTTCGTCAAGCTGTGCCGCGACCCGGATGTGCAGAAGCTGACCTGGGAATCCTACATGAACAAGCAGCTCGTACGCGGGCGCTTCATGTCCCACATCCGCGTCTTCTTCAACGATATCGGCCATCTGCTCGGGCTGGCGCGGAGCTGAACGGGCTGAGCCGCCACCCCCTTTTCGAGAGCAGCGACGAGCTTCAATGGTTCATCTGGTCGATCTCGCCATCGCCATCCTGCTGATGGAGGCGGCGCTGCTGCTGGCCCTGCGCGGACGGCATGGGCTGGCGGGGCGCGATATCGTGCTGATCGCGCTGGCGGGGCTTGGTTTGCTGGTGGCGCTGCGGGCCGCGATGATGGAGGCTGGCCCCTGGCCGATCCTGCTCGGCCTCAGCCTGGGCGGGATCGCCCATGCCGCCGATCTCTGGCTGCGGCTGAAGCGCGGCTCCGGGCCGGCTCAGAAGCGGTAGGTGACGCCGGAATGCACGACCAGCGGGTCGAGCGTCACGGTGGCGCGGATCGGAACCCCGCCGAGCGTGCCGCGGGTCTTGGCCTCGAGGAAGACCTTCTTGGCGTCGACGAAGACACCCCAGTTCTCATTCAACATGTAGTTGAAGCCGGCCTGCACGGCGAGGCCGAGCGCATGATCGGTCTTGAGCTGGCGGACGGCGCCATCCTGATCGTTGAAGATCACCATCAGGCTCGGACCCACGCCGACATAGGGCTGGAAATTGCCGAGGCCGGTGAAATGGTACTGCGCGGTCAGCGCCGTCGGGCCGCCGGCGACCTTGCCGAGCGTGCCGAGGCCGGTGATCGAGCCCTTGGCCTCGACCTTGACGAGCGGCGGGTAGCCGCCTGCAAAGCCGATGGCGAAATTCGGGGAGAAGAAATAACCGGCTTCGATGGCGAAGCTGAGCGAATTCGGGATGCGCACATCCGCGCCCGGAATGGGCGAGCCTGCTGCCGACATCTTGGCGGATTCGCTATAGAACAACCCGGCCGGGCCAGCATGAATGTAGAAGCGCTGGAACGGAATTTCGAGCGGCGGCGGCGGCGTGACGCTGCCACGCAGCGGGAAATCGGCCGCAGCGGCGTGGCCTGAGGCGCCCAGGCCCAGAAGAAGTGCAAGCACACCCGATTGAAAGCGCGTCATGTCGAACCCGAATCCACGGGTCCTTCTTGAACCCGAAGGTGATTCTGGCTTGTTAACGTTAATAAGCCCTTAAACGCTTTCGCTTTGTGTCTGGCGGAGACGCCCGAGGGTTTAGTCGCCCCGGCGCTGAAAGGCGCTGTCAGGCTTTACCTCACGGCTGCGCCGACTGAGGGTAGAGGAAAGCGCGCGCAGCGTCGCAAGAAAGCTTCAAGCAAGGATCGGGACGAGGTCGGGAGCCTGCTCGGCCCCTTCGGGCGCGGCTGCGGCCTCGTCGGAGACCTCCGCCAGGACCCGCACGGTGAAGCAGGAGCCCCGGCCGGGCTCGCTGCTGACGCTGATGCCGCCGCCCATCAGGGCGCAGAACTTCTGGCTGATGACGAGGCCGAGGCCCGTGCCGCCATAGTTGCCGGAGATCGCGGAGGTGGCCTGGCCGAAATTCTGGAACAGGCGCTGGCGCTGCTCCTGGGTGATGCCGATGCCGGTGTCGCGGACCTGGATCTCGATCCAGTCGCCCGCCGCCTTGCGGTCACGCCGCACTGTCACGGTGATGGTGCCGCCCTCGGTGAACTTGGCGGCGTTGCTGATGAGGTTGAGCACGACCTGCCGCAGCTTGGTCGGGTCGGTGCGAACCTCGCCGAGCTGGCCGATGCAGTTCAGCGTCAGCGCATTGCCCTTCTCGGCGACGAGCCGCTGGGTGGTGGTGATCATGTCGCGGGCGAATTCGGCGAGATCGAAATGCTGCAGCTTGAGTTCGATCCGGTTGGACTCGATCTTGGAGAGATCGAGCACGTCCGCGACCAGCGACAGCAGATGCTTGCCGGCGGCGTTGATGCGGGCGAGGTCGGCGCGCTTGCCGTCATTCTTGCCATCGGGCTCGACCGTCTCGAGCAGCATCTCGCTATAGCCGATGACGGCGTTCAGCGGCGTGCGCAGCTCATGGCTCATCTTGGCGAGGAAGATCGATTTCGAGCGGTTGGCCGCATCGGCCATTTCCTTGGCCTGGCGCAGGCGGATCGCGGTGGCGCGGTGGCGCTCCGTCTCGCGCTCGATGTCGGAGCGCATCGACATGATGTTGGCGTAGTAGATCGCCATCCAGGACATGTAGATCGTCGCGGACAGGATCGAGATCCAGCCGACCGGCGTGAGATGGACCAGAGGCACCAGCTGCGGGAAGCCGTAGACGACATAGGCGCCGTAGAACGACCCGATATTGAGCGCAAACAGCCCGATCACCAGCAGCGGCTTGTCGGACAGATAGAAGAAGCCGAGCAGCAGGCTGACGATCAGCCAGGGCAGGAAGGGCGAGGAGACGCCGCCATAATGGAAGGCGCCGAACAGCGCCGTGAAGGCCAAGAGCTCGACCGAGAGCAGCGCCGCGAGCTGGAGATTGCGCGTCGCCTTCAGCAGGAAGGGCAGGAGCCAGAACAGCCAGGTGCTGACGATGATGGTCCAGCAGGCGAAGCCCGGATCGGGATCGGTTATGTACAGGAAGATCGCGATCGACTGGCAGATCAGCGGGCCGAAAAGGTGGGTGAAGACGAAGTTCCGGGCGAGGCTGAGCTCAGACCGTTCGAACTTGGCCGCATCGGGAATGAACCAGTCGATGAAGGTATAGAGCCTGTTCATGCAACCGTCTCTGGGACGCGGCTATCCCGCAATGGCGAGCATTCGTAGCCGCCTTCAGTTAAGAAAGGGTCTCCTCAAGTCTGCCCGCCCGATGCGCCGCAGCACAACGCGGGACTGGCCCGGAATGACTGGCGCCGCCAAGACCAGCGCCAAGACCAGCGTCAGAACAGGCCGAAAAGCCTAGCCGGTTTACCGAGGATTAATGTGCAGGCCTCATCGTCATCTCTGCGTGAGGCGACAGCCTGCGTGCCGCGATTGAAGACCCCCGCCGGTGGGTCCAGCCAGACGGACCACCATGGGTCTCCCGTTCCCGCTTTCTCAGGCCGCCCTGAACGACCTCGTCGACTGGTTCATCCCCGGCGAGATCGCGGGGGACCGCGAGATGCGCAAACAGGCGCGGATGTTCCTGATCAGCCATCTGTTTGGCCCGTTCCTCGGCAATGTCGTGCCGCTGGCTCTGTACATCCTCGACCCCAATCCCGGCTATGCGGTGGCGGTGCTCGGCATCTCGATCTCGGGGTTCTGGGTGTTTCCCTTCGTGCTGCGCGCGATCGGGCATTATTATTTGCTGGCGCTGATCTCGATCCAGAACCTGATGTTCTGCATCCTGTGGAGCTGCTTCTTCTATGGCGGCGTCACCTCGCCGACCCTGCCCTGGGTTTTGACGATCCCGCTGCTCGCCTTCTTCTATCTCGGCAGGGCGCCGCGGCTGCGGCTGATCGTGCTGGTGATGTTCGCCGCGAATTTCGCGGTGTTCTGGCTGGCCTCGATGATCGCGCCTGCCTCGGAGCCGAAGCTGGACTTTGCGGCGCTGCAGGGTCTGGGCCTGGTCTCGACCGTCGCGGCTTCGCTCTATGTCGACGATGATGGCGCTGTTCTACGCCCGGGTGCTGGCCTCGCAGGGCGAACTCGAGACCGAGATGCGCGGCCACCTCGCCACCGCTGCCGAACTGCGCCGCGCCACGGAAGAGGCCGAGCGCGCCGGCGCGGCCAAGGCCGATTTCCTCGCCAAGATGAGCCATGAGCTGCGCACGCCGCTCAATGCGGTGATCGGCTACAGCCAGATCCTGCTGGAGGATGCGGCCGACGAGCAGGATGAGGAGACCGCGTCCGACCTGGAGCGGATCCACAGCGCCGGGCACCATCTGCTGCGGCTGGTCAACGAGGTGCTCGACCTCTCGAAGATCGAGGCCGGCAAGATGGAGCTGCATCAGGGCCTGATCGAGATCGCTCCGATGATTGCCGATGCGCACCAGCATTTCAGCCCCGCCGCATCGCGCGCCGGCAACACCATCGCCGTGCAATGCGCCGACGAGATTGGCGCCATCACCTGCGACGGCATCAAGCTGCGGCAGGCACTGTTCCAGATCCTCGACAATGCCGTGAAGTTCACCCATGGCGGCCATATCATCATCGGGGTCGAGCGCCTGGGCCATGGCGCCAGCGAGCAGCTCGCCATCTGGGTCCGCGATACCGGCATCGGCATCTCCGCCACCCAGCTGCCGACACTGTTCGAGCATTTCACCGTCGGCGACGATTCCAGCGCCAGCAAATATGGCGGCACCGGGCTGGGCCTCGCGCTCGGTCGCAAGCTCTGCCGGCTGATGGGCGGGGATATCCTCGTCGAGAGCCAGGAGGGCCGCGGCAGCACCTTCACCATCCGGGTGCCGGTCGCTCCCCCCGTCGATGGTACGATGCCCGCCCACCCGCGCAGCGACCTGCCGGCAGCCGCTGCCGAACCCGCCACCCGTTTCGGCGCCAGGCTGGCAGCCATTGCCAGCCATGGCAGCCTCTCGCCCAGCGCCGCCCATTCTAGCTCTAACAGGGAGTCAATGGCGAACCATGCCTAAGATCCTGCTCGTCGAAGACAATGAAATGAACCGCGACATGCTGACCCGCCGGCTGCAAAGGCAGGGCTTTACGGTCTGCTGCGCGCCCGATGGCCCCACCGGCGTCGCCATGGCCTCGCGTGAGCGTCCCGACCTGATCCTGATGGATGTGGCGCTGGGGGCGATGGATGGCTGGGAAGCCACCACCCTGATCAAGTCCTCGCCGCAGACCGCGTCGATCCCGGTCATCGCCCTGACGGCGCATGCGCTGTCGAGCGACCGCACCAAGAGCGTCGAGGTCGGCTGCGCCGATTTCGATACCAAGCCGATCGACCTGCCGCGCCTGCTCGGCAAGATCAATGCCTGCCTCGGCCGGGCGGCCGCCTGACCGGGAGGTGGGGCCGCCTCAGGCGGCCCGCCGCGCCAGTTCCAGCACCGTTTCCAGCATGACGCGAATGGCGATGCCGGCATCGGCCTCGGTCATCGCCTCCAGTGGCGAGTGGCTGATGCCCTTTTCGTTGCGCACGAACAGCATCGCCGCCGGACAGAGCTTCGCCATCGCCATCGCATCGTGCCCGGCCCCGGAGGGCAGGCGACGAGCCTTGAGATTGGCGCCGGTGCGCGCGATCCCGGCCGCGAACGCCTCCTGCAGCGCATCCGCCATCGGCGTCGCCTCGTCGAGGGAATAGGGCACGATCGACAGCGAGACGCCGCGCCGCGCTGCAATCTCGGCAAAGCGGCTTTCGACCGCCCGGTCCATGCTGGCCAGTGTGTCGTTGCGCGGGCAGCGGAAATCGATGGTGAAATCGACCGCACCGGGCACGACGTTGGTGGCGCCGGGATCGGGCCTGAAGACGCCGACCGTGCCGACCGCCTGATCATGAGCCAGCGCAATCTCTTCCAGCGCCAGCGCCATTTCCGCGGCAGCCGTCAGCGCATCGCGGCGCAGACGCATTGGCACCGTGCCGGCATGGCCCGCCTCGCCGGTGATCCGGACCCTGGCGCGCTTCTGCGCATTGATCGCGGTGACGATGCCGACCGGCTCATCCTCCGCTTCCAGCACCGGGCCCTGCTCGATGTGCAACTCGAGATAGGCCGCGACCGAGGCCGGAGCCCTGGCGAGGCCGGATATCCCTTGCGGATTGCAGCCGAAGCCGATCAGCGCCTCGCGCAGGCTGGTGCCGTCGGTATCCCGGCTGTCCAGCCATTCCGGCTTGTAGTGGCCCGTCAGCGCGCGCGAGGTCGAGAAGGAGGTCGGGAAGCGGACATTCTCCTCATCCCCGAAAGCCACCACTTCCAGCGGAAAGGGCAAGCTGATGCCGGCATCGCGGATGGCCTGGGCCACCAGAATGCCGGCGACGACGCCAAGATTGCCGTCGAAGCGGCCGCCATCCTTCACCGTGTCGATATGCGAGCCGATCATCACGGAGGCAGCGCCCGGAACCGCGCCCTCGCGCCGGCCCTGCACCGAGCCCGCCGCATCGATATGCGCGGTGAGGCCCGCGACCTCCATCGCACCCTTGGTCCACTCCGCCGCCTGGCGATGGGCGGGCGACAGATAAAGCCGCGTCAGCTTGCCTTGCTCGTCGCTGAAGCGGTTGAGGCCGGCCAGGGCGGCGAAGGCGCGGGCGCCGAGGACGGCGGCGGTGGGGAGCGTCTGGGTCATGGGACGAGCTTAATAGGTCGCCCGGCCGCCCGAAAGGTCGAAGACGCCGCCGGTGGTGAAGCTGTTCTCGGACGAGGCGAGGAAGGCGACCATGGAAGCGACCTCATCGGGCAGCAGGAAGCGCCCGCGCGGGATCTTGGCCAGCATGTAGCCGATATGCTCCTCGCTCATCTGGTCGAAGATCCGGGTTCGGGCCGCGGCCGGGGTGATGCAATTGACGGCGATATCCTGCGTCGCCAGTTCCTTGCCCAGCGATTTGGTCAGCGCGATCACCGCCGCCTTCGAGGCGGAATAGGCCGAGGCGTTGGGATTGCCTTCCTTGCCGGCGATGGAGGCGACCAGCACCAGCCGGCCGTAATTGCGCTTGATCATGCCGGGGATCACGGCCTGGCAGCAATGCAGCGTGCCATCGACATTGAGCCGCATGACGCGGGCCCATTCCTCCAGCGGATAATCCCAGGTCTTGTGGTTGGCCCCGGCGATGCCGGCGCTGGTGACGAGGATATCGACGCTGCCATGGCGCGCTTCGAGCGCGTCGGCCGCAGCCTTGACCGCTGCCGCGTCGGTGACGTCGACAGCGTGACCTGTCGTCTCGCCGCCGATCTCGGCTGCGGCCTGCTCAGCCAGCGCGCCATCGACATCCCAGATCGCGACCTTGGCGCCGCTGGCGGCGAACCGCGCCGCGACTGCGCGGCCGATCCCCTGGGCGCCACCGGTGATGATGGCGACGCGACCCTTTAAATCGATTTGATTCATGGCTGGCTCTCTTAACTGACAGATCAGCCACGCTAGCCGCGGCTTGGCTGTTCCGCCAGATGCCTGAAGCCATCCCGTGTTGCGCCCGGAGCGGACGGGCGCTGCGTCGCAGCCATCCTTCAGCCTGCGTTGCGATAAGCCTGAGAACTGAAAACGGTCCGGAGCAGGATGGCGAGGTCGAGCCAGAGCGACCAATTATCGATGTACCAGTGATCGCAGGCGATGCGCCGTGCCATCTTCTCATCGGTATCGGTTTCGCCGCGGAAACCATTGACCTGCGCCCAGCCGGTAATGCCGGGCTTGACGTTGTGGCGCCGGGCGTAGAGCGCGATCTTGCGCTGGTATTCGTGGTCATGCGCCAGCGCGTGCGGCCGCGGCCCGACCAGCGACATCTGTCCCGCCAGCACATTGAGCAATTGCGGCAGCTCATCAATGTTGTAGCGGCGCAGGAAGCGGCCGATCCGGGTGATGCGGGGATCGTTACGGGTGGCCTGCACCACGACATCGCCATCGTCGCTGGTGGTCATGGTGCGGAACTTCACGATCCGGAAGGCCTGCTGGTTGAAGCCGTAGCGACGCTGCAGGAAGAGCGCCGGACCAGGCGAATCCAGCCGGATCAGCAAGGCGACGATCAGCAGCAAGGGCAGCGCCACGAGCAGGATCAGCGAGGCGGCGATCAGGTCGAAGGCACGCTTGGCGAGGATTTCGACCGGGTTCAGCGCCGGGCGGGTCAGCCGCAGGCTGGCCAGCGAGCCGATGCGCACGATGTGGGGGTTGTCGAAGCGGTCCATGATCCGCTCCGGCGTCAGATGGATCGCCACCGGCAGGTTCATGAAGGCATCGACGCTGGCATCGATGGTCTCCTGATCCGCCCAGGGCACGGCAATGAACACGGCGTCCGGCCGCAATTGCCGGCAGCGGGCGGCGGCGCTGGCGAGATCGGCCTTCAGGGCCGCGGCAGGATCGTTGATGCGGCGTGAGTCATTGCTGCGCAGGAAGGCGACATCGACGATGGCGAAGCCGATATTCCAGGGCTGGTGGCGCGAGACGAACGACATCACCTCCGGCTCGCGGCCGATGATGAAGACGCGCTCGGCGGTCAGGCGCCCGGTCTTGCTCGCCAGCGACACCGCCCGGACCAGAGCCGAACGCGCCAGCGTGATGAGCGGGATGCCTGCGAGATAGGTCACCAGCACCACGGCGCGCGAATACTGGTCGACGATCTTGGCCATGAAGACGATGGCGATGAAGGCGACGAGGGTGATGTTCCAGGCCGCGAAGGCCGAGGCGATCTGGCGCTGGGTCGAGAGATAATTGGCGAGCTGGTAGCGCCCGCGCAGCAGGTTGGTGAAGACGAAGATCGAGGCCAGCATCAGGGCGAGCTCGGTGCCGGTGCGCGGATCGCCGACGGAATCATAGGCCAGCAGATGGTAGGCAACCGTGACCACCGCCACCACGAGCAGCACGATGAGCGCGTCGATCAGGGCCGTCGCCAGGCCGATCAGGGGGCGCGAACCGCGGACCCGCTCGTCTCCTGCGGCGAGCGTTGGATAATCGAGATCGTTGACGCTCATCGGAGGTGATGGTCCCGGCGCGGCAGGCCGGCCGGGCCTGCTCGGGACGCCGTGCCGGCGAAAGCCGACGCCGCGTCAGGCTGCGCTGCCGCAAGCCCTGTGCCGCCGGATTTTGCTCCAGAACGCGTCGAGGCGCCGATTTTGCCGGGGCGCGATGCTTCGCCAGCGGTGCCGCTGTTTCGTTTCGGGACAGGCCTATTGGCCGCCGCCCTCGCCGGGTCCCGATGCAGGCGTGGGGGTGGTGCGGCCGATCAGGAGCCCGAAAAGCGGCCCGGCGCTGATCATCACCAGGAAGACGCGGATGATGTGATGGGCCGCGACGAAGGCGACCTCCATATGCAGGGCCAGCGCGATCAGGCTCATCTCCGCCAGCCCGCCCGGGGAATAGGCCAGGATCAGCGGGACATGGCCATGCACCGAGAACCGCGCCACCAGAAAGGCAAAGGTCAGGGTCAGCCCGAGCAGGATGATGGTGGAGCCGACCGAGAGCGCCAGGATGCGCAGGATCAGCCGCGGCGGTGTGCCGACGAAGCGACAGCCAATGGTGACACCAAGGATCAGCTGGGCGGCATTGACGATCTCGAAGGGCGGGACGCTATCGCTCAAGCCCAGCATATGAACGGCGGCGCTGACCACCATCGGCCCGAGCAGGAATTTTGCCGGCATCCGCAGCCAGTGCGCCAGCACGATGCCGGCCAGCCCGCAGGCCAGCAGGGTCAACTCGGCAAAGACCGGGGTGGTGGCGATGGACGGGCCGGAGGGCCTTGTGCCGCCGAGAGGGACGCCGCCGATCCATTGCACGATGAAGGGCAGCGTCATCACCACCAGCAGGATGCGGGCGGAGTGTATCAGGGCGATGATGCGGGCATCGCCGCCCTTTTCCTCGCCGACGGTGACCATCTCGATCAGCCCGCCCGGCATGCCGGCAAAGAAGGCGGTGACCGGGTCGAAGCCGCCGAAGCGCCGGAAATAGCCGACGCAGGCAAAGGCGCAGGCGACCATGAACAGCACCAGACCCGCCAGGGTTGGCAGCCAGTTCGGCAATTGCGCGACGATGTCGGGCTTGAAGCCGGCGCCCAGCATCACGCCGATCACCATGGTCATGGGCGGGCGGATGACGGAGGGCGCGGCCACGGGCAGGCGCAGCAGGGCGGCTGTCGTGCAAAACACCATCGAACCCAGCATCCAGGGCAAAGGCAGCCGGCCCTGCACGAAGAGCCAGCCGCCCAGCCCGCCGAGCAGCAGGGCCAGGCTGAAGCGCCGATAGGGAAAGCGCGAGGGCGCCAGCGAGCGCAGGCCGGCCACGAAACCCGTCAGCAGATCCCTCATCGTCTCAAAGCTCGTTCGCGCGCAGTCGGGCGGCCCGGTCGGCGCCGCCGCTGCGAGCCTCGTACACCGCTTCGGCTCAGCCAGACAGGGTCGGGCGGGCATGGGGCCTGTGCCGGCAGGTCGGATCGACCGCAGCCTGGGACAACCCCGCCATGCCGCGACATGGCTGGCGCGAAGCGCTCGATTCCTCAATGATTTGGCAGGGTGGACAACGCTGCCGGGCCAGACTCTGCAAAGGGCGCCCGATGAATGGTTGGCGATGAGCGAGGAACGAGACGGCGGGCGCGGGCCGGGCGCCGGCTTCGAGGCCGATGATGGCGAGGTATTCCTGCCGGACGCGTTCCTGCCCCGGCCGGATACGCTCGACACGCCCCCCGAGCCGCCGATCATGCCGGTGCCGGCCGAGCTGCTGGTCGCCGCCCCTGCAGCCGTGCCGGTGGGGCCGCTTGCGAGGCTGCGCCTGCTTCTGGCCGAGCGGTGGCAGGGCGCGAGCCCCAATCTGCGCGGCTCGATCTACATGTTTTCGGCGATGCTGGTCTATGCGGTGATGGTCGGGGGCATCAAGCATGTCGGCAGCGCGATTCCGCTGGTGCAGATCCTGCTGATCCGCCAGATCATCATGAGCCTGGTGATCATGGCGATCGCGGGCACCGCCCTGCCCTTCCTGCTGCGCACGACGCGGCCGGTGCTGCAGGTGGTGCGTGGCGTGGTGACGCTGATCTCGATGCTGTTTGGCTTCACCGCGATCATCATGATCCCGCTGGCGCAGGCGACGGCGATCGGCTTCAGCCAGGTGCTGTTCGTCACCATCGCTGCCGTGCTGGTGCTGAAGGAAAAGGTCGATGCGCGGCGCTGGGCAGCCACCGCGATCGGCTTTGTCGGCGTGCTGATCATGCTCAACCCGTTCGGCGAGGGGCTGAACATCTATGCGCTGATGGCAGTGGGCGGGGCCCTGTTCAGCGCCGCGATCACCATCAGCGTGCGGATGCTGGCGGCGACCGAGCGGACCGAGACCATCCTGCTCTGGCAGGGGGGCGTGCTGATTTTGGCGCTGGCCGTGCCGACTTGGCTACTCTGGGTGCCGCCGACGACGGAGCAGTGGATCTGGCTGATGGTGCTCAGCCTGTTCGGGACGGCGGGGCAATGGCTGATCACCCGCGCCTATCAGGTCGGCGAGGCGGCGGCGCTGGCCCCGCTGGATTTCAGCCGGCTGATCATCTCGAGCTTTACCGGCTTCGTCTTCTTCGCCGAGATTCCGGCGCTGGCGACCTGGATCGGCGCGGCCATCGTGATCAGCGCGACGCTCTACACCATCCGCAGGAATGCCGGCCAACGACTGGGCTGAGGCGTGAAGCGGATTTGCCTCCGCCGCCGCCCCCCGGCTATGAATCGGCGCACGCAATTGCGTGCTGCCTGATCCGCGAGGCCGCCATGCGCATTGAAAACGATCCCAAGCTCGATTTCCGCGACGTGCTGATCCGGCCCAAGCGCTCGACGCTGAGCAGCCGCGCCCATGTCGACGTCACCCGCAGCTTCCGCTTCGCCCATACCGGCACGGAATGGAGCGGCTTCCCGCTGATCGCCGCGAATATGGATGTGGTCGGCACCATGCCGATGGCGCGGGCGCTGTTGAAGCATGGCGCGATGGTGGCGCTGCACAAGCATTACAGCGCCGACGAGCTGATCGCTTTCTTCAAGGAGCCGGACTCCGCCAACGCCTTCTACTCGCTCGGCACCACCGCCTCCGACCATGAGAAGCTGATGGCGGTGCATGCGCAGGCGCCGATCAGCAAGATCTGCCTCGATGTCGCCAATGGCTATACCGAGAAATTCGTCGATACGGTCAAGGCGATCCGCGAGGCCTTTCCCAAGGCGGCGATCATGGCCGGCAATGTCGTGACCGGCGATATGACCGAGGCGCTGATCCTGGCCGGCGCCGATATCGTCAAGGTCGGCATCGGCCCCGGCTCGGTCTGCACCACCCGCAAGATGACCGGCGTCGGCTATCCGCAGCTCTCGGCGATCATCGAATGTGCCGACGCCGCCCATGGGCTGAAAGGGCTGGTCTGCGGCGATGGCGGCTGCACTGTGCCGGGCGATCTCGCCAAGGCCTATGGCGCGGGTGCCGATTTCGTCATGCTGGGCGGCATGCTCGCCGGCCATGACGAATGCGAGGGCGAGATCCGCTACGAGCAGCATGGCCATGAGAAGGTCGCTGTTGGCATGACCTTTTACGGCATGTCCTCGGATACTGCGATGAAGCGCTATTCCGGCGGTGTCGCGAAATACCGGGCCTCCGAGGGCAAGACCGTCGAGGTGCCGTATCGCGGCCCGGTGGAGGGGACGCTGCTCGAACTGATGGGCGGGGTGCGCTCGGCGATGACCTATATCGGCGCGGTGCGGCTGAAGGAGATGCCCAAGCGCACCACCTTCATCATGGTCGGAAGCCAGCTCAATACCATCTTCGGCAACTGAACCGACAAGACCCTTGAAACGAAAAGACTCGTGAAACGAAAAGAGCCGGCCCGAAGGCCGGCTCTTTCAGCGCCCTGCGCCGCGTCTCAGACGCGGGCGGCCAGCTTGCTGCGATCGCGGCGGCGATCGGCGGCGGGCTGGTAGGCGATGCGGGCATGGTAGCTGCAATAGGGCATGCCGGTCTGCGAACGGCCGCCGCAGAAGCGGAATTCCGGGGTGGTCGGATCACCCATCGGCCAACGGCACATATATTCCCTGAGATCCATGATGGTGACGCGCTCGGAGAAGGGGATGACCACATCCTCGGACGGCGCCGGGGCCTGATCGACCTGCATCTCCGGCTCGGCCTCGTCGAGATATTGCGGCGCCAGCGCATTGGCACCGCGCGTCATGCCTGCCGCCGGCCCGGAGGCAGGGGCGCTCGGCGAGCGCGTCGGCGCCTTGCGCGGCGCAGCGTTACGCGGCGCGGCCGGGGCAGCCGGGTTCTTGGCGCGGCCGGACAGGCCGAGGCGGTGCACCTTGCCGATCACCGCGTTACGGGTGACGCTGCCGAGCTCGGTGGCGATCTGGCTCGCGCTGAGCCCGTCGCTCCAGAGCTTCTTGAGCAGTTCGACCCGCTCCTCCGTCCATGCTCCGGCTTCGTTCATCGGCTTCACCTGTTCAATCTCAGCCACCCCCATGCGGGGCTGGCCTAGGGGCGGATCATGGCGGAATCCAAGACCGGCAGCGCCCGAGCCAAACGGGAACTGTTACAGCCGAAACTGTCGGTACTGGGGACGCCGCACGAGATGTCGTATCTGACTGACCCGACCATACAAGATGGCGGGACTCGGCGACAAGAGTCCTCGAATCAGTTTTTGTCTTTTCCCCAGCCCATTCCAATGCCCCTGAGTCAAGCTGACGCAGGCGGCCTAGCCCGGCTGGACCCAAAAGCAGCCCATCGGCCAGCGCGCTTTCGGGCGGCCGGGGCAGCGAAGGGCGCGGAATTGACAGCGGCCAAGTGACTTCGCATAATCAAGACCTTGCCGCCCCTCTCCGGGCGGCGCTTGTTTTTGCGGAAACTCCATCGATGCGCGTGGTTATGCGACGAGAGGCCGGAAGCTGGCTGCGACGATAAAGTCGTCGTCGGGTCGCATTGTGTCGGCATGATCCCTGCCGCTCCGGACCGTCGTACCACCCCAGCCCTCATCCTTTCACGCCTCGCCTGTCGATAGGACTGCGTCCATGTCTTCCGTTTCCAACCCTTCCAATCTGGCGAAATCCGGCGAAGCCTCCGTGCTGCTGCCGACCTATGCACGCGCGCCTGTCGCTTTCGAGCGCGGCGAAGGTCCCTGGGCGATCACCGCCGACGGCACGCGCTACCTCGATTTCGGTGCGGGCATCGCGGTCAATGCGCTGGGGCATGCCCATCCGCATCTGGTCGAGGCGCTGACGACGCAGGCCAACAAGATCTGGCACACCTCCAACCTCTACACGATGCCCGATGGCGAGAGGCTGGCCCGCCGCCTCTGCGAGGCGACCTTTGCGGAGCGGGTGTTCTTCACCAATTCCGGCGCCGAGGCCAATGAGGCCGCCATCAAGATGGCGCGGAAATACCATGCCGCGAAGGGCCATCCCGAGCGCTTCCGCATCATCACATTCGAAGGTGCCTTCCACGGCCGGACGCTGGCGACGATCGCCGCCGGTGGCCAGCAGAAGTATATCGACGGCTTCGGTCCCAAGGTCGAAGGCTTCGACCAGGTCGGCTTCGGCGATCATGAGGGCCTGAAGGCTGCGATCACGCCCGAGACGGCGGCGATCATGATCGAGCCGATCCAGGGCGAAGGCGGGCTGCGCTCGGTGCCGCCGCAATGCCTGCGCGGCCTGCGCGAGCTCTGCGACGAGCATGGCCTGCTGCTGATCTTCGACGAGATCCAGACCGGCGTCGGCCGCACCGGCAAGTTCTTCGCCTATGAGCTGGCGGGTGCGACGCCCGACATCATGTCGATCGCCAAGGGCATTGGCGGCGGCTTCCCGATGGGCGCCTGCCTCGCCACGGAAGAGGCGGCGGCCGGCATGACGCTGGGCAGCCATGGCACCACCTTCGGCGGCAATCCGCTGGCGATGGCGGTCGGCAATGCGGTGCTCGATGTCATCCTGGCGCCGGGCTTCCTCGACAAGGTGGCGCAGACGGCCCTGCGGCTGCGCCAGTCGCTGGCCCAGCTGAAGGACCAGCATCCCGATGTCATCGCCGAAATCCGCGGCGAAGGCCTGATCCTCGGGCTGAAACTGCATACGCTGAACACCGAGTTCGTCGCCGAGGCGCGGGCCCAGGGCCTGCTCGTCGTCGGCGCCGGCGACAATGTGGTGCGCCTGCTGCCGCCGCTGATCATCGGCGAGGCCGAGGTTCAGGATGCGGTGGCGCGGCTTGACCGGGCGGCGCAGGCCGTCGAAGCCACGCTGAAGCGCCCCGCCGCAGAATAGCGCCGGACGGCGCTTTTCCCGGTTCGACGCAAGATTGACCCGCTCGCCATACCCTCCAGTCCAGATGTGAAGGACGCGCCCGTGACGCGCCATTTCCTCGATCTTTCCGATTTCTCCGCCGAGCAGCTGCGCGCCATCCTGCGCAAGGGCGGGGAAATCAAAGCCCGACGCCGCACGCCCGACGCCGCCGCCGACCGCCTGCTCGAGGGCAAGGTGATCGCGATGATCTTCGAGCAGCCCAGCCTGCGCACCCGCGTCTCCTTCGATGTCGGCATTCGCGAGCTTGGCGGTTCGCCGATGATGGTGACCGGGCAGGAGATCGAGCTGGGCGAGCGCGAGACCATCGCCGACACCGCCCGCGTCCTGTCGCGCTATGTCGATGCGATCATGATCCGCATGCTCGACCATGATGCCGTTGTCGAAATGTCCCGCCACGCCACCGTGCCGGTGATCAACGGGCTGACCAAGCGCCAGCACCCCTGCCAGGTGATGGCCGATGTCATGACCTTCGAGGAGCGCAAGGGCTCGATCCAGGGCAAGCGCATCGCCTGGACCGGCGACAGCAACAACGTCCTGACCTCCTGGGTCCATGCGGCCGGGCGGCTCGATTTCGAGCTGGCGATCGCGACGCCGGAAGAACTCGCCCCGCCGCCGGCCCTGCTCGACTGGGCCCGCAAGCAAGGCGCCAAGCTCAAGGTCATGACGAGGCCGGAAGCGGCGGTCGAGGGCGCCGATTGCGTCATCACCGATTGCTGGGTCTCGATGGGCGATGAGGAAGGCACCCGCCATAATCTGCTGCGGCCCTACCAGGTCGATGACCGGCTGCTGGCGCGGGCTGAGAAGGACGCGATCTTCATGCATTGCCTGCCCGCCTGCCGTGGCGAGGAGGTCACGGATTCGGTGATGGACGGGCCGCAATCGGCGGTGTTCGACGAGGCTGAGAACCGTCTGCATGCGCAGAAGGGCATTCTCGCCTGGTGCTTTGGCGGGGTGCAGGCCTGATGGCTGAGGAGGCCGATCTGGCAGCGCTGGACGACCGCGTCGTCCCCTTCACCGTGCCCGATCTCGATGTGCGCGGCCGGGTCGTCCGGCTGGGCCCGTCGCTCGACCGGATTCTCGACCGCCATGAGTATCCCGAGCCGGTGGCGCGGGTGCTGGGCGAGGCTGCGGCGCTGACCGTGCTACTCGGCACCGCCCTGAAGTTCGAGGGCCGCTTCCAGCTCCAGACCAAGAGCGACGGGGCGATCTCGATGATGGTGGTCGATTTCAACGCGCCCGATTCCTACCGGGCGGTGGTGCATATCGACGAGGCCAAGCTTCAGCAGGCGATCGAGCAGGATGCGCTGACCACCGGCGAATTGCTGGGCGAAGGCCATCTCGCCATGACCGTCGACCAGGGCTCGCAGATGACGCGCTATCAGGGCGTGGTGGCGCTGGAGCGGCAGAGCCTCGAAGAGGCGGGGCACCAGTATTTCCGCCAGTCGGAGCAGATCCCGACCCGCATCCGCCTCAGTGTCGGCGCCGTGGTCAGCGGCTCAGGCCGGCAATGGCGCGCGGGCGGGCTTCTGGTGCAGTTCATGCCGCATTCGCCCGACCGGCTGCGGGCGGCCGATCTCCACCCCGGCGATGCGCCGGAAGGCCACGAGATCCTCAGCAATGACGATCCCGACGGGATCAGCGACGATGCCTGGCGGGAGGCGCGTTCGCTGGTCGAGACGGTCGAGGATCACGAACTGCTCGACCCGATGCTGGAGAGCGAGCGGCTGCTTTACCGCCTGTTCCATGAGCGCGGTGCGCGGGTGTTCGAGCCGGTGATGGTGCAGGAGAACTGCCGCTGCTCGCGCGAGCGGGTGCTCGGCATGCTGCGCGGCTTTTCCAGCGAGGATCGCAAGGCGATGGTGGCCGATGACGGCACGCTCGGCGTCACCTGCGAATTCTGCTCGCGGCGCTATACGTTCCGCGCCGATGAGGTCGAGGAAGGGCTTGAGCCGAAGTAACGGCGCGCCGTCATTGCGAGCGGGAGCGAAGCAACCCAGCTCATAGAGCGCTACGTCCCCCCTGGGTTGCTTCGTCGCGTAGCTCCTCGCAATGACGGGTTGCGCCGTCATTGCGAGCGCAAGCGAAGCAACCCAGCTCGTAGAGCGCTACATCCCCCTGGGTTGCTTCGTCGCAGAGCTCCTCGCAATGACGGGTTGCGCCGTCATTGCGAGCGGGAGCGAAGCAACCCAGCTCGTAGAGCGCTACGCCCCCTAGGTTGCTTCGTCGCAGAGCTCCTCGCAATGACGGTTTGCGCCGTCAGCGAGCGGGAGCGAAGCAACCCAGCTCGCCGAGCGCTACGCCCCCTAGGTTGCTTCGTCGCAGAGCTCCTCGCAATGACGGTTTGCATCGTCATTTCGAGCGCAAGCGAAGCAACCCAGCTCGTAGAGCGCTACGCCCCCCTGGGTTGCTTCGTCGCGAGCTCCTCGCAATGACGGCGTTGCGCCGTCATTGCGAGCGCGAGCGAAGCAACCCAGCTCGTAGAGCGCTACGTCCCCCTAAGTTGCTTCGTCGCAGAGCTCCTCGCAATGACGGGTTGCGCCGTCATTGCGAGCGGAAGCGAAGCAACCCAGCTCGTAGAGCGCTACGCCCCCCTAGGTTGCTTCGTCGCGTAGCTCCTCGCAATGACGGGTTGCGCCGTCATTGCGAGCGCAAGCGAAGCAAGCCAGCTCGGAGAGCGCTACGTCCCCCTGGGTTGCTTCGTCGCATAGCTCCTCGCAATGACGGTCTGCGCCGTCATTGCGAGCGGGAGCGAAGCAAGCCAGCTCGTAGAGCGCTACGTCCCCCTAGGTTGCTTCGTCGCGTAGCTCCTCGCAATGACGGGTTGCGCCATCATTGCGAGCGCAAGCGAAGCAATTCAGCTCGTAGAGCGCTACGTCCCCCTGGGTTGCTTCGTCGCAGAGCTCCTCGCAATGACGGGTTGCGCCGTCATGTGCGAGCGGGAGTTAAGCAACCTAGCTCGCCGAGCGCTACGCCCCCCTAGGTTGCTTCGTCGCGTAGCTCCTCGCAATGACGGGTTGCGATCAGCCCCGGCATTCCCCCATCAGCCTGCGCATGAAGGCTTCGCCCGCGCGCAGCTGTTCCAGCGTGATGAACTCGTCGGGCTGGTGCGCCTGATCGATCGAGCCCGGCCCGCAGACGATGGTGGGAAGCCCGGCGCGCTGGAAGTGGCCGGCTTCGGTGGCGTAGGCCACGGCGATGGTGCTGTTGCGGCCGGCAAGCCGCATCACCAGCGTCTCCGCCTCCGAGCCCGGATCGGGCGCCAGACCCGGCACATCCGAACTCATCACCGTGGTGATCGCCGCGGAGGGCGCGGTGCGGCGCATCCGGGCCTCGACCTGCTCGCAGATCTCGGCGAAGCGGGCCGGCACGGTCGTGGGGTCGGAGCCCGGCAGGGTGCGAACCTCCCAGGAGAGATCGGCGCGGTCGGCCAGGATATTGCGGGCGATGCCGCCATGGAACTTGCCGATATGGACGGTATCATAGGGCGGATCGAAGCGGCCGCTGGGATCGACGCGCTCTTCCAGCTCATCGGCCATCTTGACCAGCTCGGCCGCCAGCCTGACGCCGCCATGCACGGCGCTGGCGCCGAGATGCGGCTTGGAGGAATGGGCGGCAAAGCCGGTGATGCTGGTGAAGAAGGTGCGGATGCCCTTATGCGCATCGGCGAGATCGAGCGAGGTCGGCTCGCCGACGATCACGGCGCGCGGCCGCGGCAGGTCGACGCCCATGCGGGCAATGCCATCGACCACGCCGAGGCAGGTGACCTCCTCATCATAGCTGAAGAAGAGGTGGATCGGCGTCTTCAGCTCGGCCGCCAGGAAATCCGGCACCAGCGCCAGGGCGAGCGCGATGAAGCCCTTCATATCGACCGCGCCACGGCCATAGGCCCGGTCTTCAGTGACATGCAGGGTGAAGGGATCACGGCTCCAGGCCTGGCCCTCGACCGGCACGACATCGGTATGGCCCGACAGCAGCACGCCGCCGCGATCCTGCGGGCCGAGCGTGGCGAACAGCGCCGCCTTGTCACCCGCCTCATTGGGAATGCGGATGGAGGAGACGCCCCAGCCGGCCAGATAGGCCTCGACGAAGGCGATGAGATCGAGGTTGGATTTGTGGCTCACCGTGTCGAAGGCGACGAGGCGGGCCAGCATCTCGAGCGGCGTGTAGCGCTGCCCGGTCAGGGTCGTGTCGGTCAATGCAGAACCTTCTTCACATAGGGGGAATCGAGCGGAAACAGCGGCACGGCGACGTCGAAAATCACGCCATCCTCGCCCAGCATGGCATAGAAGCCGCTCATCGAGCCGTCGGGGGTCATCAGCGGGCAGCCGGAGGTGTAGCTGAAGCTCTCGCCCGGCCGGATCACCGGCTGCTGGCCGATGACGCCCTCGCCGCGCACCTCATGCACCTCGCCACGCCCATCGGTGATGAACCAGTGGCGCGTCATCAGCTGCACGGTCTGCGCCGAAAGGTTCACGATCTCGATGCTGTAGGCCCAAAAGTACCGGCCCTGCTGCGGCGAGGATTCGCTTTCCATGAATTTCGGCACGGCGGTCACGCGTACGCCATGCGTCTCCGCTTGATACATGACAGGGCACTCCGACGCTCATCTGCGCTTGCGCGAGATGTCCGCAAGGCGCCGGTTCTGTTATGGGCGCATCGTCGGCAGCGTCAATGCCGTAGGACGCAGTCGGCCTTGCTTCTGCCGGATGCAGCGCTGCCGCTGGAACAGGGATCGGGAGGCACTTCATGTTCGATGGACGGCTGCGCCTGCTGATCGACCCGCCGCTCGACCGGCTGGGCCGCGCGCTGGCCCGCCGGCATGTGTCGGCCGATGCGGTCACCCTGCTCGGGCTGGCGCTGGGGCTCGGCTGCGCGCTGGCGGTGGCGCTTGACAATAACGGGCTGGCGCTGGCGCTGCTGGCCGCCTCGCGGCTCAGCGATGGGCTGGACGGCGCCATTGCCCGCGCCACCCGGCCGAGCGATCGCGGCGGGTTTCTCGATATCACCTGCGATTTCGTGTTCTACGGCGCGGTGCCGCTGGCTTTTGCCGCGCGCGAGCCGAGCTTTGCCCTGCCTGCCGCCGTGCTGCTGTTCAGCTTCTACGTGAATGGGGCGAGCTTTCTCGCCTTTGCGATCATGGCTGCCAAGCGCGGGCTGACGACGACGCAGCGCGGCGCCAAATCGCTGTATTTCACGGCCGGCTTGGCGGAAGGCGGCGAGACGATCGCCTGCTTTGCCGCAATGATGCTGTGGCCGGCGCTGTTTCCGGTTCTGGCTTATGCTTTTGCGGGTTTGACACTGGTGACGGCGCTTGGCCGTGGCATTCTCGCTTGGAAAACCTTTGCAGACGCGGCATGAAGCAGCGTCGGCTGGCGCGCTCCTCAGGCTCCGTCGCCGCTTCCTGATCCGCCCGGAGATCGCATGTCGTCCTTCCAGCCCGGCATCCAGCCCGACAGCCGCATCCGCGCCTTCATCGATGAGGGCACGATCCGGCTTGCCCAGCCGCCGGCGGAGGGGCAGATCCAGCCCGCCAGCCTCGATCTGCGCCTCGGCGAGCGCTGCTACCGCGTGCGCGCCAGCTTCCTGCCCGGCCGCGAGCGCACGGTGAAGAACCGGCTCGAGGCGCTCGCCCTGCATGAGATCGACCTGACCCGGGGCGCCGTGCTGGAAACCGGCTGCGTCTATGTCGCCGAGCTGATGGAAGGGCTGAAGCTGCCGAAAGGCCTGCGCGCGGCGGCCAATCCGAAAAGTTCGACCGGGCGGCTCGATGTCTTCACCCGCGTCATCACCGACCGGGCCCGCGAATTCGATCTGGTCGAGGAGGGCTATGAAGGACCCCTCTTCATCGAGATTTCCCCGCGCACCTTCCCGGTGCTGGTGCGCTCGGGCTCGCGCCTGTCGCAGATCCGGTTTCGCGCCGGCGAGACCCGGCTGGACGACAAGGCGCTGGCGGCCCTGCATGAGCGCGAGACGCTGGTGGGAGCGGCTGCCCCCTCCTTCCAGAGCGGCGTCGCGGTCAGCGTCGATCTCTCGGGTTTCGACGGGCTGATCGGCTATCGCGGCAAGCACCACACCGCGCTGATCGATGTCGACCGCGTCGGCGCCTATCGTGCCAGCGAGTTCTGGGAGCCGATCCCGGCCGATGGCTCGCGCGCCATGATCCTCGATCCCGGCCAGTTCTACATCCTGGCCTCGAAGGAAGCGGTGCATGTGCCGCCGGATTTTGCCGCCGAGATGACGCCGTTCGACGCGCTGGTCGGCGAATTCCGGGTGCATTATGCCGGCTTCTTCGACCCCGGCTTCGGCCATAGCGCGGCTGGCGGCCAGGGCGCGCGCGCCGTGCTCGAAGTGCGCTCGCGCGATGTGCCCTTCATCATCGAGGATGGGCAGATCGTCGGGCGGCTGGTCTATGAGGCGATGGCGTCACGCCCCGAGGCGCTTTACGGGGCCGGGCTGCGCTCGAATTATCAGGGCCAGGCGCTGAAGCTGTCGAAGCACTTCATCGCCTGACCAGCGGCAACCTGCCGCAATTGTACTGCAATCGCACGCCAGCCTGTCCCGATGAGTACGTATCACCTGATCGGCCTGATCGCGGCGCCGCTCTTGCTGCTGGTCTATGTCGTCATCCTGCGCTGGGCGACACGGCCCGACGCTTGATGACGTCTAGGCCGCGCCGGGATCAACGGACGCTGACGACCTCGCCGAAGCGCGAGATGATGACGCGGATATCCTCGCCCTCGCGATCGACGCCGATGACCTGCCAGCCGCCGCGCTGCGTCGGGCGGACAACCTCGATATCGATGACGCCCTGACGGCGGGCGATGCGCATCGCCTCGCGCTCCGAAATCCCCTCATCATAGAGCGGCGGCGGCGGGGGCGGACGGCGGAAACCGGGATCAATCCGGACACCGCCGGGGCCGAACTCGATGCCCTGTGCCTGCACGGCCGTGCCGGCGCCAAGGAGGCCGACGCTGAACAGCGCGGCGGCGAGAGCAGATGTCAGACGCATGAAAGATCCCTCGGTGACTGCCGGCAACAGGCGCTGGCAATTTGGCGAAATCATGCCTGTTCGCGATGAATGGCAGATGACTCGGCGGTTCGATCCCGCTAAGAGAGACACCGATCCCCCGCAAGCTGCTTCGCAGCGCGGGCGATGCGGGCGTAGTTCAGTGGTAGAACGTCAGCTTCCCAAGCTGAATGTCGTCGGTTCGATCCCGATCGCCCGCTCCAATCTCTTGCCATCCCTGCTCATCAGCGCGCTGCCACCCGCCCGGCTTGGGTGGTCGGGCGGTGCTTTCAGGCGCGGCCAGATCAGGCTCAGAACAGGAAATCGTCGACGTCTTCTGCGGCTGCGGGCGCTGCATCGGCGATGGTGACGGTGGCTTCCTGCTGCAGCAGGCCGTGCTCGCGCGCCACGGATTGGTGGACATTGCGTTCGGCCACCATGGTGTAGCTCGGCCAGACCCGGCTTTGCAGCAGCCCTCCTAGTGGCGCAACCAAAGCGTCGGGCACCGTTTCCGGCTCCCCTGCGGCCAGCGACAGCTCATCGCCGGCGGCCGCGATCTGGTCACCCATGGCGGCGGCGTTTGAGAAGGAGAGCCGCGCTTTGGCGACGACGGCCTCGAAGCCCTCGCCATCGCGCACCAGCAGGGCCAGCGCTGCGGCCAGCCTTTCGCCAGTGTCCTTCATGGCACCCAGAGCGTCCTGCATGGAGGCATTCATCGCGGAGAAGCGGCTGGAATCGAGGGATCCGCCCTGGTCGAGATCGGCTGCGGCCTGTTCCATGCTGGCGAAGACGGGCGCGAGGCCGCGGGCATCCTTGGAGATCAGGTCGGCAGCCGATTTCATCTCCTGCGCAATCACCACGAGGCTGCGACCCTCGGTGCCGACGCGCGCGGCGCGCAGGCCGGCATTCATGCCGATCAGCTCGATCGTCGAGACGGAATGGCTGAGCGCGCTGACCGTGCCACGGCAGGTCTCGAGCACGCTGGTCAAGGTACGGCTGACCCGGTCGACGACGATGCGGGCGCCGTCGCAGCCCGCCAACAGTTCGGAGGCTTGGGCGAGCTTCTGCTCAAGCGCGGCCATGAAGGAATCGTCGGAGGAATTGCCGCCGCGATAGAGCGCGCGCACGAGGTCGAGCAGGTGCCCGGTATCGTTCGAGAGAATGGCGAGCGCAGCCTCGATCTCGGCCGCATCGCCGCCCAGCGTCTGCGCGCTTTCCTGCAACTGGGCCGATTCCAGCCGGTGGAGCAGGCGGATGGCGCATTGACGACCGGGCTCGTCGAGCCCCGCCGTCTCGGAGCCATTGCCGAGCGCTTCTGACAGGCGCATCGCCGCGATAATGTGTTCCAGCCGCTGGCGGATGCTGTCGCCGGCCTGCAAGGCGATGATGGCGCCGCCTGCCGCCATGGCGATCTTGCCGGAATGGACGGCCGCGTCCTTGGTCAGGACGGCGCCGCGCTGCTGCCTTTGGGCGACTTCGGCGAGCGCCTCGCTCAGCTCGTCGGCCAAACCGGCAAGCGCCACGCCATAGCGGCTCTCGAAGTCCCGCTGGGCCGAGAGCGCGGTGACCAAAAGCGTTGCCAGATGGCGGTAGTCGCGCAGGGAGCGGTCAATCGTCCGGCTCGCTTCCACCGTGAGCGTGACGATCTCCTGGGTGAAATTGCCGAAATCCTGGCCGATGGCCTGAACTGAAACCGCCTCGATCCGGGCGCTGCGCGCCAGGATGGTGATCAGCCGCATGTGATCGAGCAGCCTGTCGAGCAGATCGGTGGCGTCGTGGCTATGGCTTGCCAAATCCCGCATCGACGCAGCTTCGCGCGCCAGACCAAGGCCGATGCCGCGCAGGGCCCGCGCCAGCTCGGCCAGCGTTTCTCCCGCCTGGCTCAGGCGTTCGCCCGACAATTCTCCCGAGAGGTCGTTCAAGCGCTCCTTCAGCGCCTCGAACAGCGACAGGCCTTCCCCGAGTTCGCTGCCCGCCCGCGCGAAGGTCAGGTCGATCTCGCGGGCATTGACCTCGAGCGCTCCGATCAGGCGCGGCAGCTCGGCTCTGTGGATGTGTGACACCTGACGCTACTCCCTCACTGCCGCCTGGTCATCTGCGCGAAACGAGCGCAGATGCTGACGTTCTCTCACTCGATCTTGCGCGTCATGTTCTGCTGGACCGAGCTGCGCCGCCTGGTCCAGCGTCTCTCTTAGCCAAGGAAGCTTGCCATTCTCTTACGTTGCGGCATGTTTCAGGCGCTGCGGGCCTGGGCCAAGATCGAGGAGTTCGGCCAGGCCATGATTTCCTGCGGGATCTTGGCGAGGCTGACGATCCGCTCGGCCGCACCGATATCGATCGCTTCCTTGGGCATGCCGAAGACCACGCAGCTCTCCTCGTCCTGCGCCACGGTGCGGCGCCGGCCTTGCGCATTTCGAGCAGGCCGCGCGCGCCGTCGTCGCCCATGCCGGTCATGATGATGCCCGAGCGCGTTGGCGCCGGCGTACTGCGCGGCGGAGCGGAACAGCACGTCGACCGAGGGCCGGTGGCGGGAGACCAGCGGGCCGTCCTTGATCGCGACGCGGTAGCTGGCTGCCGCTGCGCTGCAGCAGCATGTGGCGGTTGCCGGGCGCGATCAGGACGCGGCCGGCGCAGCACCGCGTCGCCGTCCTCCGCCTCCTTGACCTCGATCGCGCAGATGCCGTCGAGCCGCTTGGCGAAGGCGGCGGTGAACTTCTCCGGCATGTGCTGGACGATGACGATGCCGGGGCATTGCGCCGGCAGCTGTCTCCAGCACCTCGCGCAGCGCCTCGGTGCCGCCGGTGGAGGCGCCGATGCAGACGATCGTGCTCGGTCGCCTGGCGCAGACCCGCGCCGGCGACTGGCGGCGGCAGGATCGCGTCGGCGGTGAGCTTGGCTTCTCGATCGGCGCGCCGCGGCCTCGCGCGGCGCGCAGCTTGCGCCTGGGCCGCGGCCGCGCACGGCGTGACGCAGCGCGATCGGCGGTTTCCATCAGCGCATTGCGGCGTGTCGACGCGCGGCTTGGGCAGGACGTCGACCGCGCCGGCCTCCAGCGCCTCGAACAGCGTGTCGCGAGCCCGCCTCGGTCAGCGACGAGCAGATGATCACCGGGATCGGCCGCTGCGCCATGATCTTGCGCAGGAAGGTGAGGCCGTCCATGCGCGGCATCTCGATGTCGAGGATGATGACGTCGGGCATCTCGTCCTGGAGCCGCCGCGCGGCCGCGAAGGGGTCGGCGGCGGCGCCCATCACCTCGATGCCGGGATCCTCGCTCAGGATGCCGGCTCAGGACCTGGCGGACGGAGGCGGAATCGTCGACGATCAGGACGCGGATCGGCTTGCGGTCATGCTGCGGCCCTCCTGATGCGGCTGCTGGCGAGGCTGCTGGATAGATCGTCGGGCACGACCTGGACCGCAGGTCGGCAGCCGGCTGCCGGCCATGGATTCGGAATGGCCGAGGATCAGGTAGCCGCCGGGCCGCAGATGCGAGACGAGCCGGTCGATGCACCGCTTCCTGCGTCGGCTTGTCGAAATAGATCAGCACGTTGCGGCAGAAGATGACGTCGACGTCGCGGTCGAACGGATAGGTCGCGTCCATCAGGTTGAGGCGCGCGAAGCTGGACGCGGCGGCGCAGCTCCGGGACGATGCGCACGCGCGTCGCTCGCCGGGTCGCGCGACGCATGAGGTAGCGCTGCCGCATCGCGGCCGGCACGGGCTCGACCATGTCGCGCGGATAGATCGCCGGCGTCGCCGTCGCCAGCACCTCGGTCGAGATGTCGGTGCCGAGGATCGCGAAGTCGGATCGCGCGCCGGCCTTGCGCGCATGTCGTGCCAGCACCATCGCGATCGTGTAGGCCTCGGCGCCGGTCGAGCAGGCCGCGCTCCAGACCTTGAGCAGCGGCCGTGCGCGCGCCGCCGGCGCAGCAGTGCCGGCACGGCGTCGTCGCGCAGGAAGTCGAAATGGCTCGGCTCGCGGAAGAAGTCGGTCTTGTTGGTGGTGACGCAGTCGATCAGGTGGACGAGCTCGGCGTCGAGCCCGTCCTGCTCGAACAGGAAGTCGCCATAGGCGGCAAGGTCCGGCAGCTCGAGCGCCCGCACGCGCTTGCGCAGCCGGCCCTCGACCATGGTCCGCTTGGTCGGCGGCAGCTTGATGCCGACCCTGCCCTCGATGATCTGCGGCGATGCGCTGGAAGTGCCGGTCGGTGAGGTGATCGCGCATCGGTCCGTGGCTCGATCATGCTCAGGCGGCCTCGGGCCGTGCGCGGTCGGCGACAGGCGGCCGGGACGTCCTCGGTCGCCATCAGGCGCTCGCAGGTCGAAGATCACGACGAAGGCGTCGCCCTTGCGGCCGATGCCGGCGATGTAGGTCGATTGCCAGCGCCCGCCGACATCGGGGGCGGCCTCGATCTGGTCGCTCGTCGAGCACCGGTCACCTCGAAGACCCGGTCGGCGACGAAGCCGACGCCGATCAGCGCGGCCGTTGACGGGCACGTCGAGGATGATGATCCGGGTCGCGTCGGTCGGCTGCGACGCCGGGCAGGCCGAGCTTGGTGCGCAGGTCGACGATCGGATAGCCGGCGCCGCGCACATCGATCATGCCGAGCAGGAAGTCCGGCGCGTGCGGCAGCTTCGAGATCGGCCGCATGTCGAGGATCTCGTGGACATTGCGGATATCGATGCCGAAGAGCTCGCTGGTCGAGGCCGAGGGTCAGATATTGGGCTGTGTCGGCCATGGCGGCGCCTCGATCTGGCGAATCGGGAGAGCCGTGCGGCTCCGCCGGCGAGCGGAGCCGCGAGGTCGCAGTCGGATCAGGCGCGCTGGAAGTCGGCGTCGTGCTGGTCGCCGCCATCGTCCAGGTCGAAGGCGAAGCCGCCATTGGCGACCTTCTGGCCGGGCGGCGGCCGGGCGGCCGGCTTCTTGCGGCTCGGCGGCGGCCGACATGGCCGCGGCCTTGCCGCGCAGCTGCTTCACCGCGCTGGTCGACGCGGCCGGCGGCCGCGGCGTGCCGCCGGCGTCGTCGAGCCGGAAGAAGGCGATGGTGGCCTGCAGCTGCTCGGCCTGGCCGGCCAGCTCCTCGGAGGTCGCCGACACCTGCTCGGACGCGCCGGCGTTCTGCTGGGTCACCTTGTCGAGCTGCTGGATCGCCTGGTTGATCTGGGCCGGCGCCGACATCCTGCTCGCGGCAGGCGGCGGTGATCTCCTCGACCAGTTCGGCGGTCTTCTGGATGTCGGGCACCAGCCTGGCCAGCATCTCGCCGGCCTCCTGGGCCGACCTTCACCGTGTCGGCCGACAGCGTGCCGATCTCGGCCGCCGCCGCCTGGCTGCGCTCGGCGAGCTTGCGCACTTCGGAGGCGACGACCGCGAAGCCCTTGCCATGTTCGCCGGCGCGGGCCGCCTCGACCGCGGCGTTCAGCGCCAGCAGGTCGGTCTGGCGGGCGATCTCCTGCACGATGGTGATCTTCTGCGGCGATGGTCTGCATGGCGTCGACCGCCGTGCCGACCGCGTCGCCGCTGGCCTCGGCGTCCTTGGCCGACTGGCGGGCGATCTTCTCGGTCTGGCGCGGCGTTCTCGGCGTTCTGCTTGATGTTGGCGGCCATCTCCTCCATCGAGGCGGAGGCCTCCTCGGTGGAGGACGCCTGCTCGGTCGCGCCCTGCGACAGCTGCTCGGCGCTGGCGGAGAGCTCCTGCGAACCGGCCGACATGTTCTCGGCCGCAGCGTTCACCTGGCCGACGACCTCGCGCAGCTTCTCGACCATGCTCTGGAAGGCGCGCTGCAGATCGGTGATTTCGTCACGGCCGGAGATGGTGACATCGCGGGAGAGGTCACCCTCGGCGATGCTGGTCGCGACGCCGAGAGCACCCGAGAGGCCCTTGGAGATCGACAGCGCCATCCAGAGCGCCATGCCGACGCTGACGGCGAGCGCAGTCGCCACGAGGCCGAGCAGCATGATGCGGGTCGAGTCGTAGGCGGCCTCGGTCTCCTTGACGTAGCTCTGGGCGACCTGACGCTCCTGCTGGGTGATGGCCTGAACCTGCTCGTTCAGAGCATTGCGGGCCTTGGTGAAGGAACCGCGGTAGATGTCGAGCGCCATCGCATCGGTGTTGGCGAAACCCAGCGCGACAGCCTTGACGAGCGAAACTTCGAAGACGCGGAACGTGTTGGTGATCGTATTGACCTCTGCCGTGAAGGCGGTGCCGGCGCTCTCGGCGACGATCTTGCCGAGTTGATCATTGGTCTCCTTCAGACGGGACTTGAAGTCGGCATCCGCGACCTTGATCTGTTCGGCATTGGTCATGACGATGGCTGCGTAGAGGTCGCGGCGAAGATAGGCGAGGTTGAGGGCGAACTCTTCCAGATGCTGCCGGCTGGCCTCGTTCAGGTCCTTGCGGGCCTGAACCGTCTTGATCGCGTTTTCAACTTCGCCAGCCAGCTTGCGGGTTTCGCCGATGGCCAATGCGCTGGCGGAATTGGCGGTGTTCTGCACCGCAAATTCCAGAGCCTGAGTGGCGTTGGCAGCCAGCTGACCCCAATTGGCCTCAAGCAGGCGACCCCGCTCCTGCTCGCTCGGAGGAAGCTGAGCCGCGTATTCCTTCACCAGCTGGCGCATCTTGGTGTCATTGGTCTTGAAATCGTTCTGCAGACGGACCCGCGCAGCCGTTTCGGCTTCCGAGAGCGAGCGGGCGACGATACGCGCGGAATCGACGCCGACCTTCTCGATTTCCATAGCGCGCTGGACCTGCGCGAAGGGCTTGCTGGCGAAAGCCTGCATGCGGTCATTGGAGCCGGACAGGCTGCTGATGGAGAAGAAGCCCGCAAGGGCGAAGAGAACGATGATGACGCCGAAGGCGAGCGCCAGCTTGGCTTTGATCGTGAAACGCATAACGAAGTTCCTCAGTCAGAGATTACGAAAGATGTTCAGGCGGTGACTTTTCGTCATTCCAGAATTTTATGAAGCTCCGGAACGATGACGAACTCGTCGTTCCATTTGGTGATGAAGCGGATGAACTCCGGCTTCCAATGACTCCCGAGCCGCGGCATCTGCTGGCTGTTTGCCCCTGTTATCTCGGTGACCTCGTAGACCTTGTCGGCGACGAGACCAAGCGTGACGGGGTCGCCATCGATCTCGACTTCGACGACGACGATGCGGGTGTCCGGCGTCTGGTCGGCACTGGCCATGCCGAAGCGCAGGCTGAGATCGGCCAGCGGCACGACATTGCCGCGGACATTGATCAGCGCCGGGAGGTAATTCCGCGCCCCAGCGACACGGGTCACGGGGACGGGATCGATGATCTCGCGAACCAGCGCGGTCTCGATCGCGAAGATCTCGTTGCCGATGCCGACCATCAGCACCTGCAGCCGGGTGGCATCGGCAGAGGGTGGGGCGATCGTTACCGGCTGTATCGACTGGAGCTGGCTCATCACGCGGCCTCCGGGGTTCTGTCGTCGGCGCGGCCCTGGCCGAGGCTGACGAGCTGTGCGACGTCGAGGATCAGGGCGGCGGTGCCGTCGCCCAGGATGGTGGCGCCGGAGAACATCTCGACGTCGGCATGCAGCTTCGACAGCGACTTGATCACGGTCTGGTGGTTGCCGATGATCTGGTCGACGACCAGGCCGACGCGGGTGTCGCCGATGGCGGTGACGATGACCTTCTGGTGCGGATCCGGCCGCGCCCTGCGCGTCGAACAGGTCGCGCAGGCGCAGGAACGGCACGAGTTCGCCGCGCACGATGAGGAAGCTGCGGCCCCGGGCCCGGGCTTCATCGGCGGCCGGTGAGTTCGACGCACTCCTCGACCGCCGAAAGCGGGATGATGTAGCGCCCCTCGCCGACCCGGATCAGCAGGCCGTCGATGATGGCGAGCGTCAGCGGCAGGCGCAGCGTCACCGAGGAGCCCTGGCCGGGCATGGTGGTGAGATCGATGGCGCCGCGCATCGCCTCGATGGTGCGCTTGACCACGTCCATGCCGACGCCGCGGCCCGACAGGGCCGAGATCGTCTTGGCGGTCGAGAAGCCGGGATGGAACAGGAACTGGTGGATCTCGTGCTCGGTGAGCGCGGCGCCGGGCTGCGATCAGCCCCTGCTCCTCGGCCTTGGCGCGGATGCGGGCGGTATCGAGGCCGGCGCCGTCGTCGCTGCACCGTGACCAGCACCTCGGCGCCGACATAGCGCGCCGAGAGCTCGATCCGGCCCGTTGCCGGTCTTGCCGGTGCGGCTGCGGCGCATCGGCGCTCTCGATGCCGTGGTCGATGGCGTTGCGGATGAGGTGGACCAGCGGATCGGCGAGGCGCTCGATCATGGTCTTGTCGAGCTCGGTATCCTCGCCGATCGTGACGAAATCGACCGGCTTGCCGAGATCGCGCGACAGATCGTGGACGAGGCGGCGGAAGCGGCCGAACAGCGAGCCGATCGGCACCATGCGGATGCCCATGGTGGTGTCGCGCAGGCCCGAAGCCAGGCGCTCGATTTCCTCGGCGATGGCCTTGATGGCGAGGTCGGTGCCGGAATGCGCGAGCTGGGTCAGCCGCGCCTGGGCGATGACCAGCTCGCCGACGCGGTCCATCAGCTCGTCGAGGCGCTCGGCCGGGACGCGCACGGTGGAGCCCTTGTCCTCCGAGCGGCGATTGGGCTCGATGCGCTCGACCGCCGTCTGCGACGCCACCAGCTGGGGCAGCGCGTGAGCGGGTTCGGCTTGCGACGGCGGCGGCATTCTCCGCGGTGCCGGCCTCGGCCATATCCAGCGCGAAGCCCGCAGGGGCAGCGGTCGCTGGCAAGCGGCGCGATCTCCAGCTCCATCTCGTCGCGGACGAACATGAAGACGTCCTCGATCGCATCGCGGGTGCAATCGGCGTTGAGGGTGATGCTCCAGCCGAGCTGGCAGGCTTTCGGGTTCGAGCTCGGCGAGGCCGGGCACGCTGGCGAGGTCGGGAACGATCGTGCAGGGGCCGAGCTCGCGCAGATCGTCGAGCAGGGCGAGCGGGTTGGCGCCGTTGCGCAGCACCTGCTCGCTCGAAGCCGATGGCGATCTGCCAGCCGGCCTGGGCCGGCGCGGACGACGCTGCGACCGGGGCTGCGGCGGCGGGCACTGCGGGCGCATCGCCGCGGCCGATCAGACGCTGCAGTTCCTCGACGATGGCCTCGCCGATGATCGGGTCGGTGGCGTCGGGATCCTCGATCAGGGCGCGGATGTAATCGCTGCGCCGAGAGCGAGACGGTGACGATGTCATGATTGGCGTCGATCTTGCCCTTGCGGACCAGATCGAAGGCGGTCTCGAAATCATGGGTGAAGGCGGCGACCCGGTCGAAGCCGAACATCGCGCCGGAGCCCTTGATCGTATGCAGCGCGCGGAAAGCGGCGTCGATCAGATCCCGGTCGGCGGGTGTCTGGCCGAGATCGAGCAGCACGCTCTCCAGGCTGTCGAGGAGATCCGCCGGCCTCCTGGCGGAAAGTGGCGACGGGATCGAGTTCCATCATGCCCTCACAAGCTTTGCCACCACCGCGAGCAGCTGCTCCGGCTTGAATGGCTTGGTGATCCAGCCCGTGGCGCCGGCGGCCTTGGCCTCCTGCTTCACGGCATCGTCGGATTCGGTGGTGAGGAAGACGATCGGGACGCCGACGCCCTGGGGCACGGCACGCAGCGCCTTGATCATCTGCAGCCCGTTCATCACGGGCATGTTGAGATCGGTGATGACGAGATCGAAGCTCTCGGACTTGGCCTTGGCCAGCCCTTCGGACCCGTCACCGGCCTCGGAGACCGCATGACCCGCCGGCCCGAGCACGAGCTTGATCATCTGACGAACGCTAGGGGAGTTGTCGACTGTGAGGATTGTTGCCATGTCCGTCAGTTCCCGCCGCAAATAAGCGCGCCGCCCGAAGGCGACAAAGAAAGACCGGCCCTGGTCATGCTCTGGGACAGGGCGGGCGATGAATTGGTGATGCTGAGTTGCTTTCCCTGGGTAGAGAAGCTCCCGAAAGCAGAGACGATCAGCTGAACGCCCGTCACATCACAGGCCGTGACACCGGAGCACTCCAGTGAGACGTCGGTATTACTGCGCAGGCTTTCCAGCACTGCAGCGTGAGCAGCGCCGATTGATTTGAGGGTCCACTCGCCCTCGCATTTCACTACTTGCATCTCAATTGCCCTCGCCATGGCTCTCCAGCCTGAACACCGGCCGCCGATCTTCACACTTGCCTTGGAGCCAAGTGCCTATGGAGATCGAAGGACTCTCGCAACGCGAATTGATGCTTACGGTTTACTGGCTTGACCTAAAGTACTTACCGCTGAGATTTGAATCGAACTTGACTCCAAACTCTTAACGCTAAACCGAGGAACGGGATTTTTTTAGCGCGCACCGCGACAGTTTGCGTTATCGGTGGCCGTTTTGAACGTAAGATAGTTCTATATGGAACTATCGGGGTCGCTTCCTCAGGGTCGGAGGTTCGTTAGCGACAATACACATTCCCTTAGGTCGCATTCCCTAACAAAATCTGATACTGTCGCGGCAGGCTGTCCCGGCTGCACATTCAGGCCGGTTGCGCTATGCTGGCTTGATGGAAACCATGGACCCACGGACAGACGCTACCGAGCCCGCGCCTTCGCGCCTGAGCCTGATGCTTCTGGGCTCCGGCACTGCGGCCTTGTTGCTCGCCGGTTTGCTGCTGTGGTGGCGGGAGGGCGACCGCCTCTTCACCGATGGCATGATCGCCGCGATCGTCGCCTGCTTCTGACGCGCCGCAGCCCCGTGACGCAGGGGGCCGGCGCAGGCCGAGAATTCCCCTGCCGCGACGAATGCTCTAGGAGCATCCCGGCTGAGGCGGCATGGACCATGCGCCTCGCTCCCGAGAGATCCCGTCATGAACCGTCGCATCCTCCTGCCGCTGATCGTCTTCCTGCTCGGGGCTAGCGCCCTGGCTCTGGCGGCCTTCGTCACCTTTGCGCCCAACCGGGCCGGGCAAAGCGCGCCCTCCAGCGTCGGCGGGCCTTTCAACCTCACCACCCAGGAGGGGAAGCCGCTATCCGACCAGGATCTGCTGGGCGCGCCCTTCCTGGTGTTCTTCGGCTTCACCCATTGCCCCGACATCTGCCCGACCAAGCTGTTCGAGATTTCCGAGACGCTCCGGGCGGCCGGCGGCAAGGGCGAAAAGCTGCGCGCGCTGTTCGTCACCGTCGATCCGGAGCGCGATACGGCGGAGGTGATGAAGAGCTATCTCGGCGCCTTCGATCCCCGCATCATCGGCCTCACCGGGGACCGCGCGGCGATCGATGCGGTGGTGAAGGCCTATCGCGCCTATGCGAAGAAGGTGCCGCTCGCGGGCAGCGACTACACCATGGACCACACCGCGCTGGTCTATCTGATGGACAAGCGCGGCGGCTTCGTCGGCGCCTTCAATATCGAGCGGCCGCCGGCCGAGGCGGCTGCGGAATGGCTGCGGCACCTCTGACCGGGCTGCGCGCGCCGATGCGGGCCGAGCCGTGCATCGTCTTGTTCCAGGTGAAGCGCCGGGCGGCGTATTCGTACAGCGCGATCCAGGCCGCCACCGAGATCAGCGCGTAATAAAATGGCAGGACAGGCAGATAGCGCAGCAGGCCGGGTGAGCCCCGGCGCAGGGCGCCGAGCGCCGCCGGTGCCAGCATCGCCAGCAGGCCGAAGGCCGCGATCGTCATGGCGAAGGTGACGATGAGCCAGCTCACCGATCCTTCCTCAGGCCATATCCCGATGCCGCTGCACGCCGCCACGGCCAAGCCAAGGAAGAGCGGATAGAACAGCGCAGACAGCACGGCGCAGGGCGCCAGCACAATGAAGGCCAGGGTCGAGGCCACGCCGAGCTCCCGCAGCAGCAGCGGTACGTCCTGCAGATGCGTGACGCTGGTCTGCATATAGCCCTTCATCCACCGCGCCCGCTGCTTCAGCCAGGCACGCAGGGCGAGCGGCGCTTCCTCTCGTGTGGCGGAGGGCAGATCGGCGATTTCGAAGCCGGCCCGGAGCAGCCGCAGGCCGATATCGGCATCCTCCGTGACGTTCCAGGCATCCCAGCCGCCGACGGCCCGCAAGGCCTGCGTCCGAAAATGGTTGGAGGTGCCGCCGAGCAGGATCGGCAGCCCCAGCTGGATCAGGCCGGGATTGAGCACCTCGAACAGCGCGGCATATTCCAGCGCAAACAAGGCCGGCAGCAGCCCCTCGCCCTGATGGGTGATGACGAGATGCGCCTGCAGGCAGGCCAGCCGGGCCGGCCCCCGCAGAAAACCGGCGGCCGCGCGGCGCAATTGCTGCGGGTCGGGAATATCCTCGGCATCATAGATCGCGAAGAGCGTGCCACGGGCTTCGAGCAGCGCCAGATTGAGGGCACGCGGCTTGGTCCGGGGTGCACCGGCCGGGACGATCACCACGCCGATCTGCGGCGGCAGCGCTTGCTGCGCCAGCGCATGGCGCAGCCCCAGATCGTCGGCTTCGACCAGAAGCAGGATGTCGAGCTTGGCTGCGGGGTAGTCCAGCGCCGACAGCGCCGCGAGAAGCTGCTCCAGCACCGCCTCCTCGCGATAAAGCGGCACAGCCACCGTATAGACCGGCAAACGGCTGTCATCGAGGCGCCAGCCGTGACGCTGCCACAGATCGGGCTCCGGCGGCTCGAACAAGGCCGCCAGGCGCAAGGTGATCAGGGCCAGGAAGGCCGGGCCGAGCAGCGCTGCGACGCTGAAGAACGTCGCGAGCGGCGCCATCGCCCCCCAGACCGAGAGGCTGGCCATGACCAGCCCTGCCGCGATCTGCTGGCTTCGGCTCGCGCCGGTGCGGGCGCTGACCCGTGCAAGCCCGGCGCTGTCGCAACCGGCGGCGTGGCGCGCGAGATTGCCGGCATTGGCCAGGCGCAGGGCCTGCGCCAGAGCCCGCGGCGTCGTCACCGCCACATCGTCGCGCTGGCGCGGCCCGGCCTCGATCAGGCGATGCAGCGCGCCATCCTCCGGCGCGACCACCAGACGATGGCGCCCCGCCCCCGCGCATAGCGCCACGCCCTCGCGCAGGATCGCGCCATAGCTTCCGCCCGGGACCAGCTCGGGCGGCTGCGCCAGGAAGGTCAGTCCCAGTGCCGCGGCCAGAGCGCTGTAATAGGCGCTCTCATCGATCAGACCGGAGGCGATCGCCTGCCGCGCTGGTGAGACCCTGAGCCGGGCGGCGGCCCTGGCGCAGGCCAGCAAATCGGCGCGGTTCAGCCGTTCCGTCAGAAAGCCAAGCTCCGGCGGCAGCGCGGGCATGGCGGCCGAGGGAGCGCGTCGCAGCGTTGCTAGTGGGCTCCGACACGCAACACCCGAGGCTCGTCTGACGTTAGGTCATTTACGCCGCTTAAAGGGCCCCTGTCCAATCAGCGCCTGCCTTGGCTGGAACCGCGAACCAGGGTCACGGCTTTGCAGAAGCGGCGCCGGTGTGGAATGTAACCGGCCCGCCAAAGCCTGGCGCGGTCCCCTGGCGCTTCCGCCGCCGCTGCGCCAGACTCGATGCCACCGCTCGACAGGATTCTCCATGACAAGCAATGTCAGCCCGCTCGCCGGACACAGGCTCGACGCTTCGGCGCTGGTCGACCTCGCCAAGCTCGAAAGCGCTTATTTCGAGAGGCCCAACCCGGCGACAGCCAGCCAGCGCGTCGCTTTCGGGACCTCGGGCCACCGCGGCACCTCCTTCCAGCTTTCCTTTAACGAGGCGCATATCCTGGCGATCGCGCAGGCTGTCTGCGCCTACCGGGCGCAGCAGGGTTTCACCGGCCCGCTTTTCCTCGGCATCGATAGCCATGCGCTGTCGCGCCCGGCCTTCGAGAGCGCGCTCGAGGTCTTCGCCGCCAATGGCGTGACGACGATGGTCGACGCGGCGCTGGGCTTCACGCCGACCCCGGTGATCTCGCATGCGATCATCTCGTTTAATCGCGGGCGCCAGGAGGGGCTGGCCGATGGCGTGGTGATCTCGCCCTCGCATAATCCCCCGAGCGATGGCGGCTTCAAATACAACCCGCCCCATGGCGGCCCTGCCGACACCGACGCGACAGGCTGGATCGAGCGCCACGCCAATGCGCTGCTCGAAGCCGGGCTCAACGGCGTCAAGCGCATGCCCTATGCGCAGGCGCTGGCCAGCTCGGCAGTGCGGCGGCATGATTACGTCACGCCCTATGTCTCCGAACTCGGCAGCATCCTCGACATGGAGGCGATTGCCCGCGCAGGGGTGAGCATCGGCATCGATCCGCTGGGCGGGGCGGGCATCGGCTTTTATGGCCCGATCATCGAGCGCTATGGGCTGAAGGCCGAGGTGGTCAACGAGACGGTCGACCCGGCCTTCGGCTTCATGACGGCCGATTGGGACGGCAAGATCCGGATGGATTGCTCCTCGCCCTATGCCATGACCAGCCTGATCGGCATGCGCGAGCGCTTCGATGTCGCCTTCGCCAACGACACCGACGCCGACCGCCACGGCATCGTCACGCGCAGCCATGGCTTGATGAATCCCAACCACTATCTCGCCAGCAGCATCGCCTATCTCTTCGCGCATCGTCCCGGCTGGCGGGCGGATGCGGGCATCGGCAAGACCGCCGTTTCCAGCGCGATCATCGACCGGGTGGCGCGCAAGCTCGGGCGGCCGCTGGTCGAGGTGCCGGTCGGCTTCAAATGGTTTGTCCAGGGGCTCTCGGACGGTTCGCTCGGTTTCGCAGGCGAGGAAAGCGCCGGCGCCTCCTTCCTGCGCCGCGATGGCGCGAGCTGGAGCACCGACAAGGACGGCCTGATCCTTGGGCTGCTGGCGGCCGAGATCATGGCGGTGACCGGCAAGAACCCTTCGGAGCTTTACCAGGGGCTGACGGACGAACTCGGCGCGCCGGTCTATGCCCGCGTCGACGCGCCGGCCAGTGCGGCGCAGAAGGCCGTGCTGAAGGGGCTGAGCCGCGAGCAGATCAGCGCCACCAGCCTCGCCGGGCAGCCGATCCTTGATGTGCTGAGCCATGCTCCAGGCAATCACGCGGCGATTGGCGGCCTCAAGGTCGTGGCGCAGGATGGCTGGTTTGCCGCCCGCCCCTCCGGCACCGAGGAGGTCTACAAGATCTACGCCGAAAGCTTCCGCGATGAGGCGCATCTGGCGACCATCCAGGACGAAGCCCGGTCGATGATCGCCACCGCCTTTGCGGCCGCTGGCGCATGAGCGCCGCTGGCGCCGATGCGTCTGCGGCGGCACTCGCCGCCATGGGCTGGACAGGGTTCTTCGAGGAGCAGGTCGAGGCCGGCGAGCAGTCTTGCCTGCGCGCCCGCATCGCCACTGTGCACCGGGCGCGGTTGACCGGGATCACGCCCGAGGGGCCGGTGCGTCCGGTCCTGCCGGAGAAGGCGCAGACCGGCGATTACGCGGTGGGCGACTGGGTGCTGCTCGATCCTGACAGCCTGGCGCTGCTGCGCCGTCTGGAGCGCCGCACCGTGTTGTCGCGGCGCACCGAGGGCAGCCGCGTGCCGCAGCTGGCAGGCGCCAATATCGACACGCTGTTCATCGTCACCTCCTGCAATGCGGATTTCAACGTCGCGCGGCTGGAGCGCTATCTGGCGCTGGCGAATCAGGCGGGGACGACGCCGGTCATCCTTCTGACCAAGGCCGACATGGCGAAGACCCGCAGGCCTATCGCCGCCAGGCGGAGGCGCTGCAGCGGGGGCTGGGGGTGGTGCTGGTCAATCCGCGCGGAGACGATGTCGCCGCGTCCCTGGCGCCCTGGTGCGGGGCCGGGCAGACGGTGGCGCTGGTGGGCTCGTCAGGTGTCGGCAAGTCGACGCTGGTCAATGCGCTGGTCGGCCCGGAGCAGGACGAGCCGCAGCAGACCGGCGGCATTCGCGAACATGATGCCAAGGGCCGCCACACCACCACCTCCCGCTCGCTCCATGCGATGGCGGGCGGCGGCTGGGTGATCGACACGCCGGGGATGCGGACGCTGCATGTCAGCGATGTCGGCGAGGGCATCGAGACGCTGTTTGCCGAGATCACCGAACTGGCGCCCTCCTGCAAGTTCCGCGATTGCAGCCATGAGCATGAGCCGGGCTGCGCCGTCCAGGCGGCGATCAGGGCCGGGACGCTCGATCCCGACCGGTTGGCGCGCTGGCGCAAGCTGCAGGGCGAGAACAAGGCGCGGACGCCAGTGCTGACCGGCCCGCGCGGCAACAAGCGCTAAAGGCGAGCCTCGGTCCGAAGGAGAGCGCCCCGAACCAGGGCGCCTCAGGTGGTTTCGTCGGCGAGGGCGCCGTCGAGGATGGCAACCGTCTCCTCCAGCCCCTCCTTCACGCCCAGCATGAAATCCTTGCCGAAGGCGATGATGGTATCGGGCGGCTCACCCTTGAAGGTGTAGACGACGCTGGCCTGCGCCGCGTTGACGTAGACGGGCTTGCCGTCGATGGGCGAGGTGAATTTGCAGAGCTTGGGCACGGGCCTCTCCTGAAGCGATTCGTCAGGCAGGCCTATACGACGGATCGGCGGCTCACGGGAGCGGAAGAGCGGCGGCGCACTCTGTCAGATCGCAATCTCTCGGGATCGGGAGAAGATTTGGTGGAGCCAGGCGGAATCGAACCGCCGACCTCTTGAATGCCATTCAAGCGCTCTCCCAACTGAGCTATGGCCCCACTGATGGACTGATTTGGGGATCAGTCCGGGTCTACCTGGCTCGCGGACCCTGCCTTGCGGCGTTCGATCCGGTCATTGCCTGCCGCGCCGAAGCGGCGACGCAGCGCTCTATAGGCGGGCCCGCCGGAAGACTCAAGCCTCGAAATGTCATCTCATCGACATTCTTGCGAGGCTAGGGTCGCCGGCTTGGCCGGGAGGGCGTCAGACGTCCTCGTCGCCCTCGATATCGCCGTCGATCAGGTCGGCAACGTCGTCATCGCCTTCCTCATCCTCTTCGAGGAAGGTGTCGTCTTCGGCCGCGATGTCGTCCTCGACCTCGATATCGTCCTCGCTGGTGACGACGACGTCCTTCTCGGCTGCCTCGGCATCCGCCTCGTCGAGCGAGACGAGTTCGACGGCGCCATCGGCAACCTCGGCCTCTTCCTCGTCATCGGCGGGCTTGGCGGCAGCAGCCGCCTTGGCCTGCGGCTCGAACATCGAGCGCGGGAAGGATTGTCCCGTATAGGGCGAGACAATCGGGTCCTTGTTCAGGTCGTAGAATTTGCGCCCCGTCGTGGGACAAACGCGCTTGGTACCAAGTTCCGGTTTCGCCACTGCGTCGGACCTTCAATCATACTGTTTTGAAAAGCAGGCGCGTCCGTTAGTCGTGGCAGCGCGCGCTGTCAAATCCTGATTTGCGCGCGCGCTCCGCGCTGACGCCGGCTGCGCGCCCCGTGTTAGGCAGCGGCGCGTCCCCGTTTCTCCAGCCCGCAGAGATAAAAGTGGCCCACGCCGAGCACCCCATTCCCGTCACCTCCCGCCGCAGCGGCCCGCTCAAGGGGCGCGTCCGCGTGCCCGGCGACAAGTCGATCTCGCATCGCGCCATGATCTTCGGCCTGCTGGCGATCGGCGAGACCCGCGTCTCGGGCCTGCTCGAGGGCGAGGACGTGATGCGCACGGCGGCTGCGGCGCGCGCGCTGGGCGCGATCGTCCACCATGACGGGCCGGGCGCCTGGCGCGTCACCGGCGTCGGCGTCGGCGGCTTGCGCGAGCCGGCCGATGTGCTCGATTTCGGCAATGCCGGCACCGGCTCGCGGCTGATGATGGGGGTCTGCGGCTCCCACCCGATCACCACCACCTTCGATGGCGACGCCTCGCTGCGCAAGCGGCCGATGCGGCGCATCCTCGACCCGCTGGAGCAGATGGGCACCGTCATCGTCAGCGCAGGAAGAGGGCGGGCGCGTGCCGCTGACCCTGCGCGGGCCGCAGGAGGCGGTGCCGATCACCTACCGGACGCCGGTCGCCTCGGCGCAGATCAAATCCGCCGTGCTGCTGGCCGGTCTGGCCGCGCCGGGCGATCACCACCGTGATCGAGAGCGAAGCGACGCGCGACCATACCGAGAAGATGCTGGCGCATTTCGGCGCCGAGGTCACGGTGACGCAGGAGGGCGAGCATGGCCGGCGGATCGCGCTGAACGGCCAGCCGGAGCTGAGCGCCGCGCCGATCGTGGTGCCGGCCGACCCCTCCTCCGCCGCCTTCCCGCTGGTCGCGGCGCTGATCGTGCCGGGCTCGGATGTCCTGATCGAGAGCGTGATGACCAACCCGCTGCGCAGCGGCCTGCTGACCACGCTGCGGGAGATGGGCGCCGAGATCACGGTGGAGCGCGAGGCCAATGAAGGCGGCGAGGCGGTGGCGGATCTGCGCGTGCGCGTCTCGGCGCTGACGGGCGTGACCGTGCCGCCCGAGCGCGCGCCCTCGATGATCGACGAATATCCGGTGCTGGCGGTGGCGGCCTCCTTCGCCAGCGGCACGACGCGGATGCGCGGGCTGCAGGAGCTGCGCGTCAAGGAATCCGACCGGCTCGCCGCCGTCGAGGCCGGTCTGAAGGCGGCCGGCGTGCGCTGCGCCATCGAGGGCGACGACCTCATCGTCGAGGGCCAGGGCGGCAGCGATGTCGAGGGCGGCGGCATTGTCGCCACCCATCTCGACCACCGCATCGCCATGAGCTTCCTGGTGATGGGCCTGGCGACGAAAAAGCCGGTTCAGGTCGATGATGGCGCGATGATCGCCACCAGCTTCCCCAGCTTCATCGGCCTGATGCGCCAGCTCGGCGGCGATATCGCATGAGCGGCGTCGACCCGGCCTATCGTCAGTGATCGCGGTCGATGGCCCGGCGGCCTCCGGCAAGGGCACGCTGGCGCGCCGGCTCGCGGCGCATTACGGCCTGCCCTATCTCGATACCGGCCTGCTTTACCGGATGGTGGCGCGGGCGCTGATCGATGACGGGCTCGATATTCGCGACCCCGAACAGGCCGCAGCTGCGGTCGCCGGCCTGGACGGTCGCGATTTTGCGGAGGAGACGCTGCGCGGGCGCGAGATCGGCGAGGCGGCATCCGTCGTTGCAGCGATGCCGGCCGTGCGCGCCGGGCTGATCGAACGCCAGCGCCGCTTTGCCGCGCAGCCGGGCGGGGCCGTGCTGGACGGGCGCGACATCGGCACCGTGATCTGCCCCGATGCCGGGGCCAAGCTCTTCGTCACCGCCACGCCTGAAGTGCGGGCGGCGCGGCGCCACAAGGAACTGACCGGTCGCGGCGAGCCGGCGACGCTGGATGCAATCCTGGCCGATATCCGCCGGCGCGACGCGCGCGATTCCGGGCGCAGCGACGCACCGTTGAAAGCCGCCGATGACGCCGTGCTGCTCGATACATCGGCCCTGACCATCGACGAGGTGCTGGCGGCGGCGATCGCTATTGTCGAGGCACGACGCGCCAACTGAAGTAGCCACTTCTTTGTGATCGAACGGCAACAGGAAGCGCTTGGCGGAACTTCTGAGCCGGCGCACACTCTCCTTCGCGACTTGACGACGGGGGTGGCTATGCGGCGCTGGCTGTTGGCTCTGTTGAGTGTGTTGCTGGCCGGGCTGCTCGGCAGTAGCGGCGACCCAGCCCGTGCACAGGCGGCCGCCGAGCCGGCCGAGGAGGTCGATGTCGCCCTGGTGCTGGCGGTCGATGTCTCCTACTCCATGGACATTGACGAGCTCGCCCTGCAGCGCAACGGCTATATCGAAGCGTTCCGCTCGAAGCTGCTGCACGATGCCATTGCCAAGGGCGCCATCGGCAAGATCGCCGTGACCTATTTCGAATGGGCGGGCGGGAATTTCCAGCACATCGTCAAACCCTGGACGATCATCGATTCCCCGCAATCGGCCATCGCCTTCGCCGAGGAGCTGGGCGAAGCGCCGACACGACGCGGTCGACGGACTTCGATCTCCGGCGCGATCGAGCTCAGCATGGCCCTGCTCGATCAGGCCAAGGTCACGCCGATGCGCAAGGTGATCGATATCTCCGGAGACGGCGCCAATAATGATGGGCGGCCGGTGGAGACTGCGCGAGACGAGGCGCGCGACAAGGGGATCAGCATCAATGGCCTGCCGGTGATGCTGAAGCAGGCCGGCTATTTCGACACCGAAAATCTCGATCTCTACTATGAGGACTGCGTCATTACCGGCGTCGGGGCCTTCGTCATCCCGATCCGCGAACGCAGCCAGTTCGTCGACGCCACACGCACCAAGCTGGTGCGGGAAATCGCGGAGGCGCCAGCCGGAGCGGAAGCCCTCGTCCAGAAGGCGCAAGCCAAGCAGCCCCGCGTCTCCTGCCTGCAGGGCGAGCGGCAGTGGCGCGACCGGATGGGGAATTGAAAGCGCGGTCATCAGGGCGATGAAGGCTGGCACAGGGAACGCCACCCGTCATTCCGGGGCGTTGCGAAGCGACGAGCCCGGAACCCATGAACACCGGTCCCCACCGCTGGCCACGCCCGTTCCACTCTTCAAGCAGGCGGCATGTGCATGGGTTCCGGGCTCGGGCCTTCAGCCCGCCCCGGAATGACAGCGGAGCATAAGCCTCACGTCCCGCGTGGCTTGGCCCGTGTGGTCGGTGGTGCTGCGGCGGGGTCGTCGGGCCAGGGGTGGCGCGGGTAACGGCCCTTCATCTCCGATTTCACCGCCGACCATGAGCCGCGCCAGAAGCCCGGAAGGTCGCGGGTGATCTGGATCGGCTTGTGGCCGGGCGAGAGCAAGGCCAGCACCAGCGGCACCCTGCCCCCGGCCAGCGCCGGATGGATGGAGAGGCCAAACAGCTCCTGCACCCGCACCGAAATGGTCGGGCCGGCCTCGGCTCCGTAGTCGACGGCAAGGCTCGAGCCGGTCGGCGCGGTGAAATGCGTCGGCGCCTCCTGATCGAGCCGCCGCTTCAGATCCCAGGGCAACGCGTTCGGCCAGCGCGGCATCGAGATCTTCGACGCGGATGGCGGCGAGCGAAGAGCGGCCTTCGAGATGCGGGGCGAGCCAGTCGGCGGCGCTCTCGGCCAATCTCTCATCCGACAGGTCGGGCCAGGGATTGTCGGCAGCAGCGCTGAGGGCCTGGCGCAGGAAGGCGACACGCTCGCGCAGTTGCAGCTGGGCCTTGCTCCAGGGCAGCAGGCCGATTCCCAGCGCCGCCAGCCCCTGTGCCAGCGCGACCGCGCCCTCGGGCCCCGTATCGGGCGGCAGCGGCCGCTCCGCCAGCAACAGCGCTCCGTAACGGCGCACGGCCCGTGTGCGCAGCGCCCGCGCCGGCCGATCGAAGCTGGTCTCGCTGCGCTCCTCGAGCGGGAACGCGCCGAGACCGGCGCCGGCCAGCGCCAGCAACTCCTCCTCGCTCAGTGCGGCGGCAGCCTGAATGCGCGGCTGCTGGGCTGCACCGGTCATCTCCGCGACCACCAGCCAGGGCTCGCGCGCCAGCCTCTGGGCCGGCTCCAGTCCCGCACCTCGGCCATTGGCGAGCAGGTATTGGCCGGAGCCGGGGCTGCGCGCTTTGGCGATGCGCTCGGGATAGGCAAGCGCCAGCAGAAAGCCCGGGCTGAGCTCGCGGCGCTGTGGCTGGGCTAGCCGTTGCTGGGCACTGCGAGCCCAGCCCTCGGCGAGGCGGCGCATATCGCCGGCCCGGCCGCCGCGTTCGCGCGCGAAGCGCTCGACGCGCTCGGACAGGTCGATCGCATCGCCCCCCAGGCCGCGCTCTACCAGCAGCGCCGCCAGCTCGGCCGCCGCTGTGGCCTGTCCGAACCGAGCGGCGGCGACCACCATGCGCGCCAGACGCGGCGGCAGCGGCAAGGCTTGCAGCGCCTTCCCCTCAGCGGTGATCCGGCCCTGCTCGTCCGAGCGCGTGCAGCCCAAGCAGCAGGCTGCGCGCTTCCTTCAGCGCCGGGGCGGGCGGCGGATCGAGGAAGGCGAGGCGGGTGGGATCGCTGAGACCCCAGGCGGCACAATCGAGCAGCAGCGGCGCGAGATCGGCCGAGAGGATTTCCGGCCGGGCGAAGGGCTCCAGCGCCCCGGTGCCGGCCTCGTCCCAGAGCCTGTAGCAGATGCCGGGCTCGGTGCGGCCGGCGCGGCCGCGCCGCTGATCGGCTGCGGCGCGGCTGACGCGCCTCGTTTCCAGCCGTGTCAGGCCGATATCGGGCTCATAGACCGGCACACGCGCCAGGCCGGAATCGATCACGACCCGCACCCCCTCGATGGTCAGCGAGGTCTCGGCGATGGCGGTGGCGAGCACGATCTTGCGGCGGCCCTGTGCGGCCGGCTGCACCGCCCGGTCCTGCTCGCGCTGGTCGAGCGCGCCATAGAGCGGGGCGATCTCGATGGAGCTGTCGCGGATCCGCTCGCGCAGCCGCTCCTCGACCCGGCGGATTTCGCCCTGGCCGGGGAGGAAGACCAGCTGCGAGCCGTGCTGCTCGTTCAGCGCCAGCATCACTGCCTCGACGATCTGATCCTCGATGCGCTTCAAAGGGTCACGCGGGCGGTAGCGCGTCTCGACCGGGAAGGCGCGGCCTTCGCTTTCGACAACCGCAGCATTGCCCAGAAGCCTGGCCACGCGCGCCCCGTCCAGCGTCGCCGACATCACCAGAATCCGCAGATCCTCGCGCAAGCCGCCTTGGGCATCCAGCGCCAGAGCGAGACCGAAATCGGCGTCGAGCGAGCGTTCGTGAAACTCGTCGAACAGCACCGCCGCGACGCCGTCGAGCGTGGGGTCATCGAGGATCATCCGGGCGAACACGCCCTCGGTCACCACTTCGATGCGGGTCTTCGGGCCGATGCGGGAGCCGAGCCGGACGCGCAGGCCGATGGTCTCTCCGACCTGCTCGCCCAGCGTCTGGGCCATCCGGTTGGCTGCGCCTCGTGCGGCCAGGCGGCGTGGCTCGAGCACGATCAGCTTGCCCTTGCCGACCCAGGGCTCGTCGAGCAGGGCCAGCGGCACGCGCGTGGTCTTGCCGGCGCCAGGCGGCGCCACCAGCACGGCGTTGGGCCGGCCCTGAAGCGCCTCGCACAGAGCGGGCAGGGCAGCATCGATCGGGAGGGGCGTGTCGAAGGTGCGCATGGCCTGCGCGATGTGGCGCAAGCCGCAGCCAGGCGCAAGCGGGGCCGGTCAGGCTGCCTTTTGCAGACCAGCGCCGAAGGGGGTGAGGCTGACCGCACCGCTGCGGACACTGACCAGCGTATTGCAAGGCAGCGCCTGCCAGCAGTCGCGGGCGGCGTCGATAGGCTCGGAGGCGATGACAACGCTGTCGCCGCGGTCGCAGAGATAAAGCGTCGGCGGCTTGGCGTCGGAGGACCAGCGCACCGCGTAAAGCGTCTCGCCATCGGCCAGGGCCGCCGCGCAACGCAGCGGCTCGCGGATGCCCGCCTGCTGCATCAGCGCCAGCGCCTGTTCCAACGCAAATGCCATCGCCTCGCCCGGTGTGGCGCCCTCTGCCATCCGCGCCAGCGCCAGCAGGAAGAGCGCCTCGGAATCGGTGGTGCCGACCCGCGCGCTGTAGAGCGTGTCAGGGATCAGGTTCTCGATCTTGCGGCGGATCAGGCCATAGCCGCCGATCTGGCCATTATGCATGAAGAGATAGCGGCCATGGGCGAAGGGGTGGCAATTGGCGCGGGTGGTCGCGGTGCCGGTGGCGGCGCGGACATGGGCGAAGAACAGGTGCGAGCGCACCTGCCGCGCGATCGAAAGCAGGTTCTCATCCGACCAGGCGGGCCGCACCTCGCGATACTGGCCAGGCTCGGGCCGATCACCATACCAGCCGACCCCAAACCCGTCGCCATTGGTGCCGGTCTTGGTCTCCTCGGCATGCAGCGACTGGTGGATCAGGGAATGGCAGGGCGCAGCGACCAGATCCTCCAGAAACACGGGAGCACCGGAATAGGCGAGAAAACGGCACATGGCGGGCCTTCGAATCGCGGCGGGCTTTGGCGAAGACTTATCCGAAAACCATGAATGACGGCATAATGAATGGGTGGGGGCGCTGAAAAGGGGCACAGCGCTTGTCAGACACGTCCCTGCATCATCAACTAGCTAAACTAGCTGGGAGACTAACATGCAGGTGTCTATCCGCGCCGCGAAGACCAACCTCTCCAAACTGATCGAAGCAGCGCTGCAGGGCGAGGAGGTGGTGATTGCGAAGGGCAAGCGCCCCGTGGTGAGGATCGTTCCAATCGCCGCGCGCAGCGGCTTCAAAATTGGGTTGTTGAAGGACAAGCTTGCAGGATCAAGGCCCCGATTTCCTGGCCCCTATGAGTGAGGAGGAACTGGCCCTTTGGGAAACAAGCCCGTGAGGAGCATCCTCCTCGACACCCGTGTCTGGGCTTGGTCCCTCACTGAGAAGCTTCCTTCACAACGCGTACTCTCCTGACGTAGAACCGGAGGGTCACTGGCTTTTTCCTGCCTGCGGGACGAGGCCGGCCACATTTCAAACGACGACAAGCGCCGCCAGAGCGCAGGGGGATGAGCCTTGACGGGATTGAAGACGCTTCTGGGTGCGGTTCTCGCCGCCTGCCTGACGCCTAGCCTTGCCTTTGCCGCGACGGGAATCGACGGCGCTGCCATGGGCGTGATGTGGGCCCTGCCCTTTGCCGGCATGCTGTTGTCGATCGCGCTCGGGCCGATCCTGTTCCCGCATTTCTGGGAGCTGAACTACGGCAAGTTCGCCGCCTTCTGGGCGCTGCTGGTGCTGGTGCCGCTGGTTCTGCTGCGCGGTTTCGAGCCGGCGCTTGGCGCGCTGGCGCACACGGCGCTGCTCGAATACATCCCCTTCATCATTCTGCTCTTCGCGCTGTTCACCATCGCGGGCGGCATTCTGATCATGGGCAATCTGCACGGCACGCCCGCCACCAACACCGCGCTGCTGGCGATCGGGACGCTGATGGCGAGCTTTGTCGGCACCACCGGCGCCTCGATCATCATGATCCGGCCGGTGCTGCGGGCCAATGACAGCCGCCGCCATAACGTCCACGTCGTGGTCTTCTTCATCTTCCTGGTATCGAACATCGGCGGCTCGCTGACCCCGCTGGGCGACCCGCCGCTGTTCCTCGGCTTCCTGCGCGGCGTCGAGCTTCTTCTGGACCACGACGCATCTGTTTCCCGAGACGCTGCTGGCGGTGGGCATCCTGCTGGCGCTGTTCTTCGCGCTCGACCACTGGTTCTACAAAAAGGAAGAGGGCATGCCGAGCCTGAAGGACCCGACCCCGGACCGGGATCTGAAGCTTTACGGCATGGTCAATTTCATCCTGCTCGGCGCCGTGATCGCCGCGATCCTGATGTCCGCGAGCTGGAAGCCCGGCATCGTCTTCACCATCGCCGGCTCACATGTCGAGTTGCAGAACCTGGTGCGCGACCTGATCCTGCTGGCGCTGGCCGGGCTTTCGCTCAAGCTGACGCCGAAGCAGGTCCGCGCCGGCAACGAATTCAGCTGGGGGCCGATCCAGGAGGTGGCCAAGCTGTTCGCCGGCATCTTCGTCTGCATCATTCCCGTGCTGGCGATGCTGCAGGCCGGGCGCAACGGCGCCTTCTCCGGCCTCGTTGCCCTGGTCAGCAATCCCGATGGCAGCCACAACACCGTCGCCTATTTCTGGCTGACCGGCATCCTGTCATCCTTCCTCGACAATGCCCCGACCTATCTCGTCTTCTTCGAGCTGGCCGGCGGCGATGCGCAGGCGCTGATGACAACGGGGGCGCTGACGCTGGCGGCGATCTCGGCCGGCGCGGTGTTCATGGGCGCCAACACCTATATCGGCAATGCGCCGAACTTCATGGTCTACGCCATCGCCAAGGACCGGAAGGTCAGGATGCCGAGCTTCTTTGGCTATATGCTCTGGTCGGGGGCGATCCTGATCCCGATCTTCCTGATCCAGACCCTGGTGTTCTTCCGCTGAGCCGGCGGGGACCTGGTCCCCGCCTCAATGCGGCCAGCGCTCAGATCACGCGGGAGCGGATGGTCGCTGTGACGATCTCGGTGATCACGACCACGACGAAGATGACGATCAGGACGAGGCCGACCTGATCCCAGTAGAGATTATCCATCGCCGCCTGCAGCGCGACGCCGAGGCCGCCAGCCCCGACAAGCCCGAGCACTGCGCTTTCGCGGACGTTGATGTCCCAGCGAAACAGGCTGACCGCCAGGAAGGCGGGCTTGACCTGCGGCCAGAAGCCCTTGAGCAGCACCGAGCGCCAGGGCGCACCGGCAGCGCGCAAGGCCTCGATCGGCCCGGCGCGCGCCTCCTCGATGGCCTCGGCCAGGAATTTGCCGGTGAAGCCGATGGAGTGCACAGCAACGGCCAGGACGCCTGCCAGCGCGCCCGGCCCAAACACCGCAACGAAGAGCAGCGCCCAGACCAGCGTGTGCACCGAGCGGGTGCCGACGAGGATGAAGCGCCCGAGCGTGTTGACCCAGGCGGAGGGCGAGACGTTGCGGGCGCACATCAGCGCCACCGGCGTCGCCAGGGCGATGGCGAGGATGGTGCCGAGCGTCGCCGTATGCAGCGTCTCGACCAGCGCCGCACCGACGGTGCGCTGGAAGTAGCTCCAGTCGACCGGCCACATCCGGCCAAACAGGTCGAGCGTCTGTTCCGGCGCGTCGTAGAGGAATTCCGGAATGACCTCGATGGTCTGCACGGACCAGCCGAGCGCCAGCGCCGCAATCGCCCAGAATACCAGCCGCACCGTGCGCTCAGCCGTGGTGAAGCGGTGCCAGACCGGGCCCGATGGCGCCTGCTCCACCGCACCCGAGGGGGCCTCATCCTGATAGATGCGCCGCATGAAGGCCGAGAGCACTTCGCCGGCCATCACGGTGACGATGATCGCGATGATGATCGACAGCACGAAATCATAGTCGAAGCGCTGGAAGGCGGTGAACAGCGTCGCGCCGATGCCGCCGCCGCCGACGAGGCCGACCAGCGCCGAATTGCGCAGGTTGGAATCGAGCTGATAGGCGGCAAAGCCGATAAAGCGCGGCAGGACCTGCGGCACCACACCCATCACCACCACCGACAGGAAGGGCGAGCCGGCGGCGCGCAGCGCCTCGATCGGCTTCATCGACATTTCCTCGATGGCCTCGGCGATCAGCTTGGCGATGAAGCCGAGCGTCGCCACGACCAGTGCCATCACGCCGGCCAGCGCGCCGAAGCCCACCGCCTTGACGAAGAGAATGGCGACGATGACCGGGTGGAAGGTCCGGCAGATCGCGATCACGCCCCGGGCCGCGACCGTCACCGGCAGCGGCATCAGGTTGCGCGCGGCAAACAGGCCGAGCGGCAGGGCCAGCAGGACGCCGGCAGCCGTCGCGATGATGGCGATCTGCAGGGATTCGAGCATGCCGTCGAACAGCAGGCGCATCTTGTCGGGGGCGATATTGGGCGGAAACATCCGGCCGAGGAACCGCGCGCCATTATCGAGGCCGAGGACGAAACGCTCCCAGCGGAGGTCGAGGATCTGGGCGGCGTAGCCGACATAGATCAGGAAGATCAGCGCGGCGATGCGCAGCGGCCAGTTCGGCGGAAATGCGCGGGCGCGCAGGCCTGCGCCGGTGCTGGGCAGGGCGCTCATTCCATCCAGCCTTCGCCGCCATAGATCTCGGCGAGATGGGAATCCTGCAGGCCGGCCGGCGGGCCGTCATAGACGATCAGCCCCTTCGACATGCCGATGATGCGGCGGGCGAAGCGGCGCGCCAGCGCGACGTTGTGGATGTTCACCAGCACGGGAATGTTGCGCTCGCGGCCCACTGCCGCCAGCAGCTCCATGATCTCGACCGAGGTCTTGGGGTCGAGCGAGGAGGTTGGCTCGTCGGCGAGCACGAGATCGGGCTCCTGCATCACGGCGCGGGCGATGCCGACGCGCTGGCGCTGTCCGCCGGAGAGCTGGTCGGCGCGGCGGGTGGCGAAATCGCCGAGCCCGACCTGCTCCAGCAGGGAAAAGGCGCGGGCGATGTCGGCTTCCGGGAAGCGGCGCGTCCAGGCTCGCCAGACCGGGACATAGCCGAGGCGGCCGCACAGCACGTTCTCGATCACCGTCAGGCGCTCGACCAGATTATACTCCTGGAAGACCATGCCGAGGCGGCGCCGCGCCTGGCGCAGGGCCTGGCCTTCGAGCCGCGCGAGATCGACGCCGTCGAGCATGATCGAGCCCGAGGTCGGGTCGACCAAGCGGTTGATGCAGCGGATCAGCGTCGACTTGCCGGTGCCGGAGGGGCCGATGATGGCGACCGTGCCGGGTTCGTCGACCGTCAGGGACACGTCCCGCAGGACGGGCTGGCCGGCCCGGTATTCCTTGACGAGGTTGCGAATGATCAGCGCCCGGCAGGTGCCGGGCGCCTCGTTTGGCAAAGCGCTCATTATCTGACTGAACTTCTCGCTGGAGCCTTAGGCGCGGCAGTCTTGGGCGCGGGGGTCTTAGGCGCGGGGGGCTTGGGGCTCAGGGAGCCTTGGCGGGAGCCTGCTGGTTCTTCTTGGCGAGCGCCTCGGCCTCGCGCTTGGCTTCCGCATCATAGGCGTTCTTGTTGTAGGGCGTGCCGGACTTCTCGGCGACATCGCGCACCACCGCCCAGTCCTTCTGGTAGCTGATCGGCAGGAAGCGGTCGTCGCCGTTGAACTCCTTGGTCATCTCCGGCGTGAAGCGGAAGGAGAAGAAGCAGTCGGTCAGCTTCTTGGCCAGCTCGGGCTTCAGATCATGCGCATAGGCGAAGGAGGAGGTCGGGAAGACGGGGCTGCGATAGATGACGCGCACATCCTCCTTCTTCACCGTGCCGCGCGTGATCATCCGGTCGAAGACATCGCTGGCGATGGCGCCCATGTCGTAGTCGCCGGAGACGACGCCGAGCAGCGACTTGTCGTGCCCGCCCGACATCAGCGGCTTGTAATCGGTATCGGCCGTCAGCCCCTGATCGGGAAACAGCACGCGCGGCGCCAGATTGCCCGAGTTCGAGGAGGGCGAGGTGTGGGCGACCTTCTTGTCCTTGAGGTCTGAGAGCTTCTGGTACGGGCTCGAAGCCTTGACCACCGCCACGAGATTATAGCCGCGGACCTCGGTGCCCACGCCCTTGGCAGCGAAGGGCACCGCACCGGCGAGGTTGACGGCGAAACCGGTGGGGCCGGTCGAGAAGCCGGCGAAATGCAGGCGGCCGGAGCGCATGGCCTCGATCTCGGCCGAGTTCGACTGGACGGGATAGTAGACGATGCGCTTGCCGACGCAGCTCGTCAGATGCTCGGTGAACGGCTTGAAGATGTTGGCGTAGACGGCGGGGTCCTCGACCGGCGTATAGGCCCAGACCAGGGCGGAGGGATCCTTCCACTCCTTCGGATCGGTCGGCGCATCGGCGACGAGATCCTTGTTGGCGTCACAATAGCGGGTGTCGAGCTGGCCGCGATTGGGGCAGCTATCCTGGGCCAGAGCCGCACCGGATGCGCCGATCAGCAGCATGGGAAGGGCCGCAATCGCAGCGCCGAGCTTGTAAACAGTCACTTGCTTCTCCCTTGGAACGCCCCATTGAGAGGGGGGCTTGCGGGCAGTATGTGACATAAATCTGTCATATTCCAGCCTTGACGGGGTCAGGCTGAGCTGGCGGGCGGCGCCGTTGCGTCAGGGAGTGCCGTTCGGGATACCTTCCCGGATGGCCCGCGAGAAGGCGGGATCGCTGATCGCGAGCGTCCTGGCGCGTTCGCTGATCCTGCCCCTGGCGACCAGCTCGGCCAGCGGCAGATCCTGGCGCACGGCGCCGATCCGCTGCAGGTAGCCGGGCAGATAGCCCGACAGCAGCACGCGCGGATCGAGCGGCAGCGAGAAGCGCCAGCCCGGCGCGACCTGCTCGACGAGGCGGTAGACCACGGTGGTGCAGTTGGTGCCGAGCGTGTTGTACCAGCGCGGCTTCTGCGCCAGCCGGTTGATGTCGGCGACATAGGCCAGCAGCAGGTCCCGCGCCTGTTGCGGCGAGGCGGCGAGGCGGAAGAGGCGGACATCCTCGCGGCGCGCATGGGTTCGCAGGCCGACGACATCGCGCTCATCGGCGGCGACATAGGCCATCTCATAGCTGCGGAAGAACCCCGCCAGCGACGACCATTCCTCGCCCTTCTCGCGCCGGACCTCAATGGAGAAGGTGAGCGGCACATCATCGCGCAGGGTGAAGCTGACGAGGAGATGGGCGATCGCCTCGCCCGACCAATAGGACAGGAAGAGATCGACACCCTCGACAGCATCGAGCGCGATGCTGCGCTCCTGCCAGGCGATGTCGTAATCAGCCTCGGTCCGCCAGGTGAAGTGGCGGAAATTCTCGATGGCGAGCCTGTCACCCTGCCGCTCGATCCGCGGCAGGCGGGCGAGTTCGGGGATCCAGTCGCGCTGATGCGAGGGCTGCAGCGAATTCCACCAGCCGATCAGCCCGACCAGCAGCAGCGTGAACGCCAAAGGCAGGCGCAACGCCCCCGTCCAGAGGCCGGCGATCCCCGCCAGCGCGGCGAGGCCGAAACCGATCGCCGCGGCACTGGCGACCGGCTGTGGCAGGCGAAACAGCAACAGCCCGACGCCCCAGGCTGCCGCGCAGAGCAAGGCAAGGCTGGCCAACAGGCGCAGCGCCAGACCGATCAGCGCCATGGCGGCAGGTTCCGGGGGCTGGCGCTGCGGACGACGTGGCTCAAGCCGCGATCGAGTTGACCGGCGCGGCCGCCTTCACCTCATCGTCGACATGGCTCTCGAAGCGCTTGAAGTTCTCGCGGAACATGGCGACGAGCCGCTTGGCGGTCTCGGCGAAGGCTCGGCCTTGTCCTGCCAGGTCTTGACCGGGTAGAGGATGTGCGGCTCGACGCCCGGCACCGAGGTCGGCACCGCGAAGCCGAAATACGGGTCGCGGCGGAAATCGGCCCGGTCGAGCGAGCCGTCGAGCGCGGCCGTGAGCAGGCGGCGCGTGACGCGGATCGGCATGCGCCGGCCGACGCCGTACTTGCCGCCGGTCCAGCCGGTGTTGACGAGCCAGCAATCGACGTGGTGCTTGCGCGATGAGGTCGCGCAGCAGGTTGCCGTAGACCGACGGGTGGCGCGGCATGAAGGGCGCGCCGAAGCAGGTCGAGAAGGTCGCCTCCGGATCCTTCACGCCCTTCTCGGTGCCGGCGACCTTGGCGGTGTAGCCCGACAGGAAGTGGTACATCGCCTCGGCGCCGGTCAGCTTGGCGATCGGCGGCAGCACGCCGAAGGCGTCGGCCGGTCAGCATCACGATGTTCTTCGGGATGGCCGGCGCGGCCGGTCGCGCGAGGCGTTCGGGATGAAGTCGAGCGGATAGGCGCAGCGCGTGTTCTCGGTCTTGCGAGCGCGTCGTCGAAATCGGGCACGCGGGTGATCGGATCGAGCACGACGTTCTCCAGCACCGTGCCGAAGCGCTCGGTGGTGGCGTAGATCTCGGGCTCGGCCTCGCGCGACAGCCGGATCGTCTTGGCGTAGCAGCCGCCCTCGAAATTGAAGACGCCGTTCGCGGCCCAGCCATGCTCGTCGTCGCCGATCAGCGGTGCGGTTCGGATCGGCCGAGAGCGTCGTCTTGCCGGTGCCGGACAGGCCGAAGAAGATCGCCGACGTCGCCGTCGGTCGCCGACATTGGCCGAGCAGTGCATCGGCATCACGCTTCTTCGCCGGGCAGCATGTAGTTGAGATAGGTGAAGACCGACTTCTTCATCTCGCCGGCATAGGACGGTGCCGCCGATCAGCACGATCTTGCGGGTGAAGTCGCAGGCGATCACCGTCTCGGAGCGGCAGCCGTGGCGGGCCGGATCGGCCTTGAAGGACGGCAGGTCGACGATGGTCAGGTCCGGCACGATAGCCCGGCAGTTCGCTCGCGTTCGGGCCGGATCAGCAGGTTGCGGATGAACAGCGAGTGCCAGGCGTATTCGGTGAAGACGCGCGCCTTGACGCGGTGCGCCGGGTCGGCGCCGCCGTAGAGGTCCTGCGCGAAGAGCTCCTTGCCCTCGGCATGCGCCGAGGAAGTCGGCCAGCAGCGTGTCGAACTGCTCGCGGCGTGATCGCGCCGTTGTTCTCCCACCAGACGCTCGTTCTCGGTGGTCGCGTCGCGGACGATGAACTTGTCCTTGGGCGAGCGGCCGGTATGGATGCCGGTCTCGGCGCGCGAGCGCGCCGCCCTGGACGAGCATGGCCTCGCCGCGACTGCGAGCGACTCCTCGATAGAGCGCGCGGCGCCTCGAGGTTCCAGCAGACCGATTTGAGCTTGCGGAAGCCGAACGTGTCGGCGCCGTGGGCGGCGTTGTAATGACGCCGATATTGTCCACTTGGATCCTCCCGGGCGCGATCGCTCAGTTGCGGCCGCTGCTGTCTGCGCAGTGACGGGCGGGCGGCATCGGAGCCCGCGCGCTCTTTGAGCGATAGATGATCGGCTCTTAGGCTCGCACACGCCGGCTCAAGATGGCGAAGGTCTTGATAGGCCTGAAAATTGCTAAATCGATTGAATGCCGGGCGGCTTGTAGGCGTCACGGTTGGAGAGGCGCAGCCAGGTCCTTCCATCACTCCCGCGCCTGCCGCGCCAGGGCGGCCAGGCTGCGCGCGTAGCGCAGCTGCGCTGTCGACCGGCGTCCGGGAAAGGCAGCGCGCAGCGTGTCGTCGCCCAGCGCCAGATCGATCCCGTCCGGATCGATGCCGGTGACGCGCCAGGCGCCCTTGCGAGCCGTCAGCAGGACCGTCGCGTAGAGCGCGATCGCGTCGGCATGGTCCTCGTTCATATGAGCGACCGCGCCCTCCTCGGCGGCGCCAGCGCCTCGGCCCCGGTGACGGTCGCTGAGGATATCGGCCGGCTGTCGAGCTCGAACCGCCCGGGCGAAGCCGCCATTCAGGCTGGCGCTCTCGATCGTCGAGCGCGAAAGAAGCGAAATCGCCGAAATCGGCGTAGAGCGCGGCCTTCGGGCTGCCGCGCCAGGAAGCGGCGCCGGATGCGCGGCCCCTCCGGCGTCTCCCGCGCGATCTGCCGCGCCCGCAGCGTCAGCGTGAGGCGCGGATGGGCCAGCGGATCGCCCTTGCCGGAGCTCGCCAGCAGCAGCGAGCAACGCGGATCGGCCAGCAGGTTGCCGGTGTGGCCCGACAGTGCCGAGACCAGGATCAGGGGCGTGCCGTCGCTATCGGTCGCGACGCTGACGAGGCTCGCGGCCGGGTGCCCGTCGCGACCCAGCGTCGCCAGAGCGCCCGAGCGCGCCCGGCGCAGCAGGTCGCGCGCCAGCGTCCGCGCGCCGTCGATCCGTCGGGCGGATCGGGTCGATCCGTTCGGGCGGCGGGCCGCCGGCTTCAGCCGCTGAACTGGTCGTCCGCTCATGGAACCATCTGCGCCTGCCATCTCTTATTCTGGGTGCGCGGTAGCAAGTACGTCACGCCGTCGCTAGATTGCGGCCATGGTCTGGCCGCTCTCCGCGCGAGAGTCGACCGCATCGTCATTTCGACGCGAGACACCATTCTGATGCCGACCATCGCCCTCGTCGACGACGACCGCAACATCCTGACCTCCGTCTCCATCGCGCTCGAGGCCGAGGGCTACCGGATCCAGACCTACACGGACGGCGCCTCCGCCCTCGACGGGCTGAAGCAGACACCCGCCGGACCTCGCCATCTTCGACATCAAGATGCCGCGCATGGACGGCATGGAGCTGCTGCGCCGCCTGCGCCAGAAATCCGACCTGCCGGTGATCTTCCTGACCTCGAAGGACGAGGAGATCGACGAGCTGTTCGGCCTCAAGATGGGCGCCGACGACTTCATCCGGAAGCCGTTCTCGCAGCGCCTGCTGGTCGAGCGCGTCAAGGCGGTCCTGCGCCGCGCCGGCGCCCAAGGATCCGGCGGCCGCGCCCGCGCAGAGCGACGCCAAGGCGCTGGAGCGCGGCCAGCTGAGCATGGACCCCGAGCGCCACACCTGCACCTGGAAGGGCGAGCCGGTCACGCTGACCGTCACCGAGTTCCTGATCCTGCAGGCGCTGGCCAGCGCCCGGGCGTGGTGAAGAGCCGCAACGCCCTGATGGATGCGGCCTATGACGACCAGGTCTATGTCGACGACCGCACCATCGACAGCCACATCAAGCGGCTGCGCAAGAAGTTCAAGGTCAGGTCGATGACGACTTCGACATGATCGAGACGCTCTACGGCGTCGGCTACCGCTTCAAGGAAGCCTGAGCCGGCCCCGCCGAGCCGGCGCACCGAGCCGGCGAGCCGGCGTCGCGCGGCGACGCTGCGCCCGACGACGGCCGAACGCCGGATCGACCGGCGACGATCGAGAGCAGCGCCGGGACATCCCGGCCGGCACGTCCGGCCCTGCGCGCGGCGCTGCGGCGCGTTCGGCCGGCGCGCCGCCCGCGCGCTCCTGCCGTCGAGCCTCACGCGCCGCATCGTCGTCCTCAACCTCGCCGGCCTCGTCGCGCTGCTGGTCGGCTTCCTCTACCTCAACCAGTTCCGCGAGGGCCTGATCGAGGCGCGGGTGCAGAGCCTGCTGACCCAGGGCGAGATCATCGCCGGCGCGATCGCCGCCTCGGCCACGGTCGAGACCGACAGCATCACCATCGATCCCGACAAGCTGCTGCAGATTGCAGGCCGGCGAGAGCGCGGGCCTGGCCGACGAGACCGTCGCCGCTCGAATTCTCGATCAACCCCGAGCGGGTCGCGCCGCTGCTGCGCCGGCTCGTGACGCCGACCCGCACGCGGGCCCGCATCTACGACCGCGACGGGCTGCTGACGCTCGATTCGCGCAATCTCTATTCGCGCGGCGACATCCTGCGGCTCGATCTGCCGCCGACTCGGCGAGCCGACGAGCCGACCCTGCTCGAGCGCACCTGGAACACGCTGCGCAGCCGCTTCGGCGAGCGCGACGTGCCGGCTCTACGAGGAGTTCGGACCGGCCAACGGCAAATCCTGTCCGGAGGTGGCGCGCGCGCTGACCGGCGCGCCGGCCAGTCGTCGTGCGGGTCAACGCGCGCGGCGAGACCATCGTCTCCGTCGCGGTGCCGATCCAGCGCTTCCGGGCGGTGCGGGGCGCGCTGCTGCTCTCGACGCAGGGCGGCGACATCGACGCGCATCATCGCCTCCGAGCGCTTCGCCATCCTCCAGGTCTTCGCTCGTCGCGGCCGGTCGTCATGATCGTGCTGTCGGTGCTGCTGGCCGGCACCATCGCCGATCCGGTCCGGCGCTCGCCGAGGCGCGCCGAGCGGGTGCGCCACGGCGTCGAAGTCGCGCCAGGAGATCCCGGATTTCACCACCGCGCCGACGAGATCGGCCATCTGTCGGGCGCGCTGCGCGACATGACGCAAGGCGCTCTACAGCCGCATCGAGGCGATCGAGAGCTTCGCGGCCGACGTCGCGCACGAGCTGAAGAACCCGCTGACCTCGCTGCGCAGCGCGGTCGAGACCCTGCCGCTCGCCAAGTCCGACGATTCGCGCGGGCGGCTGCTGGCGGTCATCCAGCACGACGTGCGCCGGCTCGACCGGCTGATCAGCGACATCTCCGACGCCTCCCGGCTCGATGCCGAGCTCGCGCGCGACGATGCCGAGCCGGTCGATCTCGGCGACGTGCTGGAGACGGTGGTCGCCCTCGCCAACGAGACGCGGCGCGAGGGCGCAGCCCGGATCGACCTCGTCAGCGAGCGCCGGGAGCGGCCCGGCGGCCTGCGCGACGGCTTCCTCGTGCTCGGCCATGACTCGCCGGCTCGGCCAGGTCATCATCAACCTCATCGACAACGCCCGCTCCTTCTCGCCGCCCGACGGCCGGTGCGGGTCGATGCTGCGGCGCGAGCGGCCAGGAGGTCGATGATCACCGTCGAGGACGACGGCCCGGGCATCGAGCCGCATGCGCTGGAGCGCATCTTCGAGCGCTTCTACACCGACCGGCCCGACAGGGCTTCGGCCAGAATTCCGGCCTCGGCCTGTCGATCTCGCGCCAGATCGTCGAGGCGCATCGCGGCACGATCCGGGCCGAGAACCGGCTCGGGCCGGCCGGCCCCGATGGCGAGCGGCCACGGCTCGGCGCGCGCTTCACCGTGCGGCTGCCGGCAGCCCCCCAGGCCTCGCGACCCTCATGAGCAACCGGATCCACGCCACCGCCCTTGCCATCGGCGAAGCGGGCATCCTGATCCGGGGACCTCCGGCATCGGCAAATCCTCACTGGCGCTGGCGCTGATCGACAATGCGCGCGGCCATGGCGGCTTTGCCCGGCTTGTGGCCGATGATCGCACGGAGATCAGCGTCCGGCATGGCCGGCTGGTGGCGCGGCCGGTCCCGCCGCTGGAGGGCGTGATCGAGCGGCGCGGGCTCGGGCTGACGCCGGAGCCGCATCTGCCGGCCGTCATCGTCAGGCTGTCGTCGATCTCAGCGAAGAGGCGCCGGCCCGCATGCCCGAGCCTGAGGATCTGGTCGAGCATCTCGACGGGGTGGCGCTGCCGCGGCTGCGCGTCGCGGCCGGTCCCGGCCAGGAGCGGCTGGTGCTGGCGGCCCTGCGGCTGTTTCTCGACCAGGGCTAACCGGACATTGGACAAGTTTTAGCAAACGGCTTGCGCTTGCCGCGCACCTGCCGCATAAACCGCGACCTTGTCCGGGCGCTTGAGGCGCTCTCAGGCGCAGTTGTGAATGATCGGAATGGTGCTTGTGACGCATGGGCAGCTGGCGACGGAGTTCCGCGCCGCGCTCGAGCATGTCGTCGGCCCCCAGAAGCAGCTCGACACGATCACCATCGGGCCCGATGACGACATGGAAGGCCGCAGGCGGACATCATGGCCGCGGTGAGGCCGTCAATACCGGCCACGGCGTCATCGTCCTCACCGACATGTTCGGCGGCACCCCCTCCAATCTCGCCATCTCGGTGATGAAGCCGGCTCGGGTCGAGGTCGTCGCCGGCATCAACCTGCCGATGCTGATCAAGCTGGGCAGCGTGCGCGAGGACAAGACCCTCGACGAAGCCGTCACCAGCGCGCAGGATGCCGGCCGCAAATACATCAACGTCGCCAGCCGCGTTCTGGCCGGCAAATGAGGGTGTCACGGTGAGCGACGGCGAGGATTGCGACTGCCCCGAGACCGTGATCCCGCAAGGCGCGCTCTACTGCGAACTGCCGATCGTCAACAAGAAGGGGCTGCACGCCCGCGCCACGGCGAAATTCGTGCAATGCGCCTCCGCCTTCGACGCCGACATCACCGTCACGCGCTGCGGCGAGACGGTCGGCGCGACCTCGATCATGGGCATCCTGACGCTGGGCGCCGGCATCGGCTCGACCATCACCGTCGTGGCCAAGGGCACTGAGGCGCTCGCGGCGCTGAAGGCGCTCGAAGCGCTGGTCGCGGACCGCTTCGGCGAGGGCGAGTAGACGCTCGGCTTTGGTCGGCTGCGATCGTGGCCATCAAGCACGCGGCGCGCACATTTCATTGTGGCTGATGAAGGCGTCGAAGTTCGGGGCGAGCCCCGGGCCGGACGGATGGCGCTTGCCGCCGATCGCATGACGTCAGGTGAATCGTTAACCTCTCCCGACCCACACATAAAGACATCTTTATATCTTTGATTGCCACGGGGCGCGGGCGCTGCTATGGACCCGGCATCATCGCAAGACCAGCAGGAGCACGCCCCGTGTCGAAGACCGATTACGTCGTCAAGGACATCAGCCTCGCGGAATACGGCCGCAAGGAAATCAACATGGCCCAGGACGAAATGCCCGGCCTGATGGCGATCCGCGAGGAGTATCAGGGCCAGTCGCCGCTGAAGGGCGCGCGCATCGCCGGCTGCCTGCACATGACCATCCAGACCGCCGTGCTGATCGAGACGCTGAAGGAACTCGGCGCCGATGTGCGCTGGTCCTCCTGCAACATCTTCTCGACCCAGGACCATGCCGCCGCCGCGATCGCCGCGACCGGCACGCCGGTCTTCGCCATCAAGGGCGAGACGCTGGAAGAGTACTGGGAATACGTGCTGCGCACCGCCACCTGGGGCGATGGCGGCACCCCGAACATGATCCTCGACGATGGCGGCGACCTGACCATGCTGATCATCCTCGGCGCCGAGGCCGAGGCCGGCAAGGCCGACTTCCTCGACAAGCCGGGCAATGAGGAAGAGACCATCTTCTTCGCCCTGATCAAGCGCGAGCTGAAGGCCAATCCGGGCTGGTTCACCAAGACCCGCGCCGCGATCAAGGGCGTCTCGGAAGAGACCACCACCGGCGTGCACCGCCTGTACGAGCTGGCCAAGGCCAGCCGCCTGCCCTTCCCGGCGATCAACGTCAACGACTCCGTCACCAAGTCGAAGTTCGACAACCTCTATGGCTGCCGCGAGTCGCTGGTCGACGCGATCCGCCGCGGCACCGACGTGATGATGTCGGGCAAGGTTGCCGTCGTCGCCGGCTATGGCGATGTCGGCAAGGGCTCGGCCGCTTCGCTGCGCCAGGCCGGCTGCCGCGTCATGGTCACCGAAGTCGATCCGATCTGCGCGCTGCAGGCGGCGATGGAGGGCTATGAGGTCGTGACCATGGATGACGCCGCCCCGCGCGCCGACATCTTCGTCACCGCCACCGGCAACCTCGACGTGATCACCGTCGACCATATGCGCGCGATGAAGCACCGCGCCATCGTCTGCAATATCGGCCATTTCGACTCGGAGATTCAGGTCGCCGGCCTGAAGAACTTCAAGTGGGACAACGTCAAGCCGCAGGTCGACGAGATCGAGTTCCCCGATGGCAAGCGCATCATCCTGCTCTCGGAAGGCCGCCTGGTGAACCTCGGCAACGCGACCGGCCACCCGTCCTTCGTGATGTCCTGCTCGTTCTCCAACCAGACGCTGGCCCAGGTCGAGCTCTGGAAGCACCACGCCAAGTACGAGAACAAGGTCTACACCCTGCCCAAGCATCTCGACGAGAAGGTCGCGGCCCTGCATCTCGCCAAGGTCGGCGCGAAGCTGACCGTCCTGAACGATGCGCAGGCCAAGTATATCGGCGTGCCGCAGACCGGCCCGTTCAAGCCCGAGCTCTACCGCTACTGACATCCGCACAGGGTGTGAAATGATCAGGGTCCGGCTCGCGCCGGGCCCTTTTTCTTTGCTGATGACCTGAGTCAATTCGGCATCAGACACAACTAATAGAGGCTGCCTGAGCAATAACCTCTACAGCTTGCGATCTTGAGCCGATCTTGCCCGTAGCGGAAAAAATCGCCCGGTTTACCTTCGATTAAGCACTTCCTGCCGGACTCTCCCGATGAGTAGAGTGGCGATGATTCGGACCTGTGGCCGCGTGGCCTCCCGGATCGGCAAGCGGATGAAACTGGCGTGGTGGCGGGCGTAGTGCGGGCCTCTTTCGGGGCCCGGTAGCAACGCATGAGACCTCTATGCCCGGCGGATACCCGCCGCGGCCTTCAACCAAGACGGATGCAGAATGAGACGGCAGCGGCGAGATCGGAGCGGTGGCGGATGGGGTCGCCGCACAATGCTGCCCGGTCTCATCGCCCTTCCCAGTGCCGCGCAGGCGGAGTGGACCTCGCCGCTGCAACCGGATTTGCTCAGCGCCGGGACCTTGTCGGTCCTGCTCGTCGGCCTGACCGTCTTCGCGACCACGACCTCGCTGCTCTATGTGCGCGAGCGCGCCCGCTGGCAGAAGCGCGAATCGGAAATGGCGCGCGATCTCGAGGCCGCGCGGGGCCATCAGGACCGGTTGACGGCGCTGCTCGGCGCCGACCCGCAGGTGGTGGTGAGCTGGAATGGCCGCCAGGCGGACCCGGTCTATCGAAGGCGATAGCGGTTTTCTGGGTGCGCCCGGTGGCGCGCTGGCATTGGCCTATGGCGCCTGGGCGCCGCATCTCGAAGCCAAGAAGCTGGAACTTGCCACCGATGCGCTGAAGGAGCGGGGCGAGGCCTTCGTCCTGACCCTGCGCTCGAAGGCCGGGGCCTTTGTCGATGTCGAAGGGCGCCCGGTGACCGGCCGGGCTGTCGTCCGCTTCCGCGAGGTGACAGGCGAGCGCGCTCAGGTCCTGAAGCTGCAGGCGGAGCTGGAGCGGCTCGGCCATGATCATGCCGCGCTGACCGGGCTGTTGTCGGGTCTTCCGCAACCGGCCTGGCTGCGCCGTCCCGATGGCCGGCTGAGCTGGTGCAATGCCGCCTATGCCCGTGCCGTCGAAGCGGCAAGCGGCGAGGATGCCGTGCTGAAAGGGCTCGAGCTGCTGGACCGTGGCGAGCGCGAAGGCGCCGCCCGGGCGCGCAGCGAAGGCCAGGCCTTCAGCCGTCGCGCGCCGGCCGTGGTCGCGGGTCAGCGCCGCACGCTCGATATCCTGGAGCTGCCGACGCCGTCCGGCTTTGCCGGCATGGCGACCGATATGAGCGAGCTGGAGGCGGTGCGTTCCGATCTGCAGCGCCAGATGGATGCGCATGTCGCGACGCTGGACCGGCTGAAGACGGCGGTCGCAGTGTTCGACGCCTCGCAGCGCCTGCTCTATCGCAACTCCGGCTATCGATGCGCTGTGGTCGCTCGACCCCGCCTTCCTCGATGGCCATCCCAGCGACAGCGAAATCCTGGACCGGCTGAGGGCCGAACGCCGCCTGCCGGAGCTCGGCGATTATCGCAGCTGGAAGGCCGGCGTGCAGTCGGCCTACACCGCCACCCGCGCCAATGAGGACTGGTGGTACCTGCCCGATGGCCGGACCATTCATGTCGTCGCCAGCCCCAACCCGCAGGGCGGCGTCACCTATCTTCTCGATGACGTCACCGAGCGGTTCACGCTGGAATCGCGCTTCAACGCGTTGTCGCGGACGCAGCGCGAAACCCTGGAATCCCTGCGCGAAGGCGTCGCCGTGTTCGGCTCGGATGGGCGGCTCAAGCTGTTCAACCCGGCCTTCGCCCAGGCCTGGCGGATCCAGCCCGATCTCGCCACCGCCGCGCCGCATATCGACCAGGTGGTGCGGCTCTGCCGGCCGCTCTTCCCGCAGGACGAGGTCTGGAGCGAGCTGCAGAGCGTCGTCACCGGTGTGCGCGACGCGCGCGAGGATTATGGCTGCCGGATGCAACGCCGCGATGGCAGCGTCCTCGACTGCGCCGCCGCACCGCTGCCGGACGGGGCGACGCTGATCACCTTCGCCGACGTGACCGCCAGCGTGAATGTCGAGCGGGCGCTGACCGAAAAGAACGAAGCGCTGGAGAAGGTCTCGCGGCTGCGCGAGGAATTCGTCCACCATGTCTCGTATGAGCTGCGCTCGCCGCTGACCAACATCATCGGCTTCGCCCAGCTGCTCGGCACCGAAGCCGTCGGCGCGCTGAACGAGAAGCAGCGCGACTACACCTCCCACATCATGCGCTCCTCGGGCGCGCTGCTGGCGATCATCAACGATATTCTCGACCTCGCCACCATCGACAATGGCGCGCTGACGCTCGATCTGCAGGATGTCGACGTCGCCGAGACCATCGCCCAGGCTGCGGCCGGGCTGCATGACCGGCTGACCGATACCCAGCTGAAGCTGCAGGTCGATATCGCGCCCCAGACCGGGCCGCTGCGGGCCGATGGCAAGCGCGTGCGGCAGGTTCTGTTCAACCTGATCTCGAACGCGATCGGCTTCTCGAAGCCCGGCCAGACCATCACGGTTGCGGCCGGCCGGGTCGGCCATGAGGTGCGGCTGACGGTGGCCGATCAGGGCCGCGGCATTCCCGCCGAGGTCAAGGACAAGGTTTTCGACCGGTTCGAGAGCCATTCGCTCGGCTCCAGCCATCGCGGCGTCGGCCTCGGCCTGTCGATCGTGCGCTCCATCGTCGAGCTGCATGGCGGCCGGGTCGAGCTCGATTCCGAGCCGGGCCAGGGCACGCGCGTTACCGCCGTCTTCCCCTCCGAAGGCCTGCCGCTCTCGGATGCTGCGGAGTGATGACCGATCTCGCAAGGACCGGGCAGCACCGCGTGCTGCTGCAGAACGAAGGCGCGACAGCACGGCTGGCCGCCGACCTCGCCAACATCCTCAAGCCGGGCGACATCCTGGCGCTGTCGGGCCAGCTCGGAGCCGGCAAATCGGCGCTGGCGCGCGCCATCCTGCGCGAACTGGCCGATGATCCGGCGCTGGAGGCGCCGAGCCCGACCTTTACGTTGGTGCAGAGCTACGACACGCCGCGCGGGCCGGTGCTGCATGGCGACCTCTACCGCGTTCGCTCGCCCGATGAGCTCGACGATATCGGGCTGATCGAGGAGCTGGAACGCAGCATCACCCTGGTGGAATGGCCCGATCGCGCCGGTGAACGGCTCCCGGCCGGGCGGCGGCTCGATATCGTGCTCGATGTCGACCAGGACCATCCGGAGACGGGGCGGATCGCGCTGCTCTCGGGCGGGGTTTTATGGCGCCAGCGGCTTGCCATCGCGCTCGCCAGCCGGGCGCTGATCGACGGGGCGGGCTGGACCGAGTCGCGCCGCGACTTCATGCAGGGCGATGCCTCGAGCCGCGCCTATGAACGGCTGACGCGGCCCGATGGCACCAGCGCCGTGCTGATGATCTCGCCGCCACGGCCGGACGGGCCGGTGATCCGCCAGGGCAAGCCTTATTCGGCGCTGGCGCATCTGGCCGAGACGGTCGACGCCTTCGTGGCGATGGATCGCGGGCTGCGCTCGCTCGGCTATTCCGCCCCGGAGATCTACGCGCAGGACCTGTCGACCGGGCTGCTGCTGATCGAGGACCTCGGCAACGAGGGCGTGATCGATGAGAGCGGGCCGATCCCCGAGCGTTACGAGGCCGCCGCGCGGCTGCTCGCCGATATGCACCGCCACACCCTGCCGACGATCCTGCCGGTGGCGGAGGGGCGCGACCATGTCGTGCCCGATTATGACCGCGGCGCGCTGGCGATCGAGACCGAGCTGATCCTCGACTGGTATGCGCCGCATATCGCCGGTGTCACGCTCCCGGCGGTGACGCAGGCTGAGTTCGCGCGGATCTGGAGCAAGCTGTTCGACGAGGTGCTGGCGGCGCCGCAAAGCTGGACCTTGCGAGATTTCCACTCGCCGAACCTGATCTGGCTGCCGCAGCGGACCGGGCACGCCAAGATCGGGCTGATCGATTTCCAGGACGCGGTGCTCGGCCACCCCGCCTATGATCTGGTCTCGCTTGGGCAGGATGCGCGCATTGACGTTCCGGCGGCACTGGAACTGCGCCTGCTCGCCGCCTATGGCGCGGCAAGACGGGCCGATGCGGCTGATTTCGACCTTGGCGATTTCGCCCGCGCCTATGCCATCCTCGGCGCCCAGCGCAACACCAAGATCGCCGGCATCTTCGCGCGGCTGGACAAGCGCGACGGCAAACCCGTCTATCTCAAGCACCTGCCGCGGATCGAGGCCTATCTCCGCCGCAACCTCGACCATCCCGCGCTGGCGGAGCTGAAGGCCTGGTACCAGACGCACCTTCCGAAGCTGTTTGCGAGCGAGGAAGCGGCCCCCGGAGACTCGAACTGAGCCGTCCGCTCGGCGGCCACCGCCTTCTGGACCATCCTTCGAGACGGTCTTTCAGACCTCCTCAGGATGAGGGCTGGAGGGAAGCGGGACAATAGGTCCTATCATCCCACAAGCCCTCATCCTGAGGAGCCGCGCCAGCGGCGTCTCGAAGGATGCTCCAGCGGGCACAGGAGCCTGCGCGATCATCCTGCGGTACGCCCTGCGGACCTCCTCAGGACACGGGCTCGTGCGGTGGGATTGCGGACGACTGCGTCTGACCGCGCCGCGTGAATCCCTGTATGATCAGCGCAAACAGGAGAGATTCGCGTGACGCAGATCGACCGGGCGATGGTGTTGGCGGCGGGGCTGGGACAGCGGATGCGCCCGATCACCGACACACTGCCCAAGCCGCTGGTCGAGATCGGCGGCAAGGCGATGCTCGACCATGCGCTGGACCGGCTGGCCGAGGCCGGCGTCAAGGAGGCGGTGGTCAATGTCCATCACCTCGCCGAGCGCATCGAAGAGCCATCTGGCGAGCCGCAGCAGCCCCCGCATCACCATTTCCGACGAGCGGGCGCAGTTGCTCGAGACCGGCGGCGGCGTGCGCAAGGCGCTGCCGCTGCTCGGCGAGCAGCCGTTCTTCCACGTCAATTCGGATTCGCTCTGGAGCGAAACCGGCCGCTCCAATCTCGGTGCGATGACGCAAGCCTGGGATGAGGGCGCGATGGACATGCTGCTGCTGCTCGCCAACCGGCAGGACAGCATCGGCTTTGACGGCGCTGGCGACTTCTTCCGCGATGAGGACGGTCGGCTGGCCCGGCGCGGGGCGGCAGCGAGCGCGCCTTTCGTTTATGCGGGCGTGGCGATCCTCAAGCCTGCCCTGTTTGCCGACACGCCGGAGGGGCCGTTCTCGCTCAACCTGCTGTTTGACCGGGCGATCGCGGCCGGGCGGCTGTTCGGCCTCGTGCTGGAAGGGCAATGGCTGCATGTCGGCACGCCCGAGGCCATCGCCCCGGCAGACGCTGCCTTTGCCGCCGCCAGCGCCCGCGCTGCCTGAGCGATGGCGCAGCTCAACCTGTTCAGCATCCCGGCCGGTGCGCCGTTTCTCGACGTTTTGGCGCAGGCCATGCTGGATGGGCGGTTTGGCCCCGTCCATGATCCCGCCGACCCCACCCTCATGGCGCGGACGACGCTTTACCTCCCGACACGGCGGGCGGCGCGGGCCTTTGCCGCCTGTCTCTCCGACAAGCTGGCGGGACAGCCGCTGCTGCTGCCGCGCATCGTCCCGCTGGGCGATGTCGATGAGGCGGAAACGGCGCTGATTGGTGCGGGCGGCTGGGGCCCCGAGCAACTGGCCCCGATCGCGCCGCTGGAGCGGCGCATGCTGCTGACGCAGCTGGTCGATGCCTGGGGCAAGGCCGCCAATCGCAGCCATCTGCGGCTCGACCCCGGCGAGCCGGCCCTGGTCCCCTCGACCCTGGCGGAAGCCTATGGTCTGGCGGGCGATCTCGCGGCCCTGCTCGACCAGATGCAGACCGAGCGGATCCCGGTCGAGCGGCTGGGGCAGCTCGATGCCACGCGCTTCGACCAGATCTGGCAGCTCAACGCCGGCTTTCTGGCCATTCTCGGCGAAACCTGGCCGGCGCTGCTGGCCGAGCGTGGCGCCTGCGACCCCGCCGCCTTCCGCAACCGCATGCTGGCGGCCGAGCGCGAGCGCCTGCTGGCCGGCGGGAGCAAGGGGCCGATCATCGCCGCCGGCTCGACCGGCACCGTCCCGGCCACCGCCGATCTGCTGGCCGCGATCGCGCGCCTGCCCAATGGGGCGGTGGTGCTGCCCGACCTCGATCTCGGCCTGCCCGAGCCGGCCTGGCAGGCGATCAGGGATGAGCCTGCGCCGTCGCACCCACAGGCAGCGCTGCGGCAGCTGCTGGTGACGCTTCAAGCGGAGCGCGACGATGTCATGCCGCTCGGCCTGCCCGATGCCGAGCGGGCCAGCCGCGGCGCGCTGCTGCGCGAGGCGCTGCTGCCGGCCTCAGTCAGCGAAGGCTGGGCCGACCTCCGGCAGCGCATGGATGAGGCGGCCTGTGCGCCGGGCTTTGCCGGGCTGCGCATCATCGAGGCCGCGGCCGAGCGCGAAGAGGCGTTGAGCGTCGCGCTCGCCTTGCGCGAGACGCTGGAGAATCCGGGACAGCAGGCGGCTTTGGTAACGCCCGATCGCGGTCTGGCCGAGCGCGTCACGGTGGAGCTGCAGCGCTGGGGCGTCAGCGTCGACGATTCCGCTGGCCTGCCTTTGGCGCGCTGGCCGGCCGGAGCGCTGCTGCGGCTGGTGCTGGAAGCGGCGCTGGCACAGATGACGCCAGCAACCGTGACGCCGCTGCTGGCGCATCCGCTTTGCCGGCTCGGCATGTCGCGGCTGGAGGGGCAGCGCGGCGCGGCGGCGCTGGAGATCGGTGCCTGGCGCGGCCGTAGCGTCGGCAAGGGCCTGTCCGGCCTCGAAGCCAGCCTTTCCACACTACGCCCGAAAGCCGATGAGCGGCATGTGCCAGGCCCGCGCAAGCGCCTGACGGAAGCCGATGAGGCAGCGGCAGGCGATGTGCTGGCGGCGCTGCGGGCGGGCATGACCCCGCTCTGCGAAGCGCTGCATGCCGTCGAGCCGGCGCTGGCGACGGTCGCAATGGCGGCGCGGCAGGCGCTCGACATCATCAGCCGGGACGAGGACGGCCGGGCGCTGTGCTTCAGCGGCCCTGACGGGGAGGGGCTGAACGCGCTGTTCGACGATCTGGCTGCTGCCCGGGACGCCATGCCCCAGGGCGGGCGCGCAGCTGATTTCGTCGCCATCCTCGATGGTCTGCTGGCGGAGCAGGTGGTGCGGCGCAGCGGCGGCGGCCATCCGCGCGTCAAGATCTGGGGGTTGCTGGAAGCGCGCCTGCTCGAGGCCGACCATGTCGTCCTCGGCGGGCTGAACGAGGATGTCTGGCCCCCGAAAACCCAGACCGACGCCTTCCTCAACCGGCCGATGCGCGCGGAACTCGGCCTCTCCGCCCCCGAGCGCCGGGTCGGGCAGACCGCGCATGATTTCGTGCAGGCCTTGATGGGCCGGCAGGTGACGCTGACGCGGGCGCGCAAGGCCGGCGAATCCGAGACGATCGCCTCGCGCTTTTGGCTGCGGCTCAAGGCTGTGACGCCGCCCGGCCTGTGGACGAAAGCCTGCGACGCGGGAGACCGGCTCGCGGCGCTGGCAGCCGAGCTCAGCGCGCCGACGCCGGGCGTCAAGCCGGTGACGCGCCCGGCGCCACGGCCGCCGCGCCATCTGCAGCCGCGTTCGCTCAGCGTCACCGATGTCGAGACGCTCTATCGCGACCCCTACCAGATCCATGCCCGCAAGATCCTGAAGCTCGATCGCGCTTGCTCCGCTGATCGAGGATCCGACCGCGCAGGATCGCGGCAGCCTGCTGCATGAGATCGTCGAGACCTTCGCCCGGACCTATCCTGAGCACCTGCCGGCCGACGCGCATGCGCAGCTTCTGGCGATGGGCGCCGCCGCCTTTTCACGCTTTGCCGGGACGCCGGAGGTGAAGGCGTTCTGGTGGCCGCGCTTCCTGCTGACAGCCGGGCATTTCATTGGCTGGGAGCAGAAGCGGCGCGACGGCCTGGCCCGCGTGGCGGTCGAGGCCTTCACCGGGCAAAGCTTTCCGCTGTCGGACGGCACCAGCCTCTGGCTCAGCGGCAAGGCCGACCGCATCGAAATCACGCGCGAGCCGCGCCTGCGCATCATCGATTTCAAGACTGGTGGCGCGCCGACAAAGGCGCAGGTGCAGAAGGGCTTTGCCCCGCAATTGACGCTGGAGGCGGAGCTCGCGGCGCGGGCGGGTTTCGAGGGGGCGGTGGGGCCGACGCCGGTCGAGGCGGTGCTCTATCTCAAGCTGCATCACGATGCCAAAGCCTGGGCCGAGGACAAGCCGCTCAGCTTCGGCGACGAGGCGCTGCCCGATGTCGCTGCGCGGCATCTGGCCAAGCTGCTGGAGCATGTCGAGGCGCTGCGCAGCGGACGCGAGGCCTATCTCTCCCGCCGCGCGCCCGACTACATCAAATTCGCCAGCCCCTATGACCATCTCGCCCGGGTCAAGGAATGGTCGGCTGCCGCCGGCGAGGATGACGACGCATGAAGCCGGGCTGGATCGTCCCCCTGCTCACGCGACCAGCGCCAGGCGCTGGCGGCCGAGCCGCGGCTGAGCGCCTGGGTCTCGGCCAATGCCGGCTCGGGCAAGACCCATGTGCTGGTCAACCGCGTGCTGCGGCTTCTGCTCGACGGTGTCGCGCCGGGGCGGATGCTCTGCATCACCTATACCAAGGCCGCAGCCGCCAATATGGCGAACCGGATTTTTCGGGTGCTGGGCGAATGGGCGACGCTGGACGAGGCGACGCTCGACAAGGCCTTGGTCAAGCTCACCGGCAGCGCGGTCTCCGTGGCGCAGCGGGCGACCGCGCGACGGCTCTTTGCCCAGGCGCTGGAGACGCCGGGCGGGCTGAAGATCGAGACCATCCACGCCTTCTGCACCCGCGTGCTGCAATCGGCGCCGTTCGAAGCGAATGTGCCGCCGCGCTTCGAGATTGCCGACGATGTCGCGCAGGCGGAGATGCTGCGCGAGGCGCGCCGCGCCCTGCTGGCGCAAGCCGCAGCGGACCCCGAGGGCGAGCTGGCTCATGCGCTGGAGCTGCTGGCGCGGCAGGCGGCGCAGGACACCTTTGACGCGATGATGCGGGAGGCGCTGCATCAGCGCAGCCTGTTCAGCGATGCGCAGGGCCGCGCTCGCGACGCCCGGGAGATCCGCACCGGGCTTTCGGCTTTCCTGCAGATTGCGCCGGAGCTGACGGCCGATGATGTCCATGACGCCTTCAGGGCCGATGTTGCCGCGCTGGGCGGGCTGCCGGCGCTGGTCGAAGCGCTGCAGGCGGGCAGCGAAACGCGCAAGCGGTTCGCCGCGACCTTGCGCGCGCTGATCGCCTGTGATGATGGCGGGGATCCCGTCGGCCACTGCCGCAAGGGCTTCATCACCGAGGCGGGGGCGATCAACCAGCACATTCGCGGCAAGGGCAAATCCGAGTTCGCGCCCGATCTGCTGGAGACGCTGGAGAGCCTGGCCGAGAGCCTGATCCGGGCCGGCGAGCAGCTCGCCGCCATCGCCACCCGCGAACGCAGCCACGCGCTGGCCTTGCTGGTGACGCAGATGCTGGCGAGCTACCAGCGGCTGAAAAGCCAGCGCTCGCTGCTGGATTACGACGATCTGATCGCACGCACCCGCTCGCTGCTCTCGCGGGTCGAGGCGGCCTGGGTGCTCTACAAGCTCGATGCCGGCATCGACCATATCCTGCTCGACGAGGCGCAGGACACCAGCGAGGCGCAATGGGCGATTCTGGGCAAGCTGGCCGAGGAGTTCAGCGCTGCCGATGAAGGGCCGCGGCCACGGACGGTGTTTGCCGTCGGTGACGAAAAGCAGTCGATCTATGGCTTTCAGGGCGCGATGCCGAAGGCCTTCGGCGAGCAGCGGCAGCGGCTCTACAGCCGCGCGACCGCAGCCGGGCAGCGCTTCGAAAGCGTCAGCCTGAACACCTCTTTCCGCTCGACGCCTGATATCATGCAGGCGGTCGATGCCGTCTTTGCGGTGAAGGAGCATGCGCAAGGGCTGGTTTTTGGCGGCGATCTGCGCCCGGAGCCGCATGAGACGGTGCGCCGCAACGACCCCGGCTGCGTCGATCTCTGGCCGATTTCAGCCGATGACGCTGCCGAAGCGCCCGATGCCTGGACGACGCCGGTCGATGCGGTGGAGCGGCGCAGCGGCACGGCCAAGCTCGCCTTGCGGATTGCCTCTGTCCTCTCGCGCTGGCGCAAGGCCGGGCGCGACGATCTCGGCCGGAGCTTCAAGCCCGGCGATGTGATGATCCTGCTGCGCCAGCGCGGCGCGCTGTTCGAGGCGATCGTCAAGGCGCTGAAGGATGCCGATGTCCCGGTCACCGGGCGCGACCGGCTGACATTGGCGGACCATCCGGCGGTGGAGGATCTGCTGGTGCTGGGCCGCACCTTGCTGCTGCCCGATGACGATCTGACACTGGCCACCGCCCTGAAGACGCCGCTGATCGGCCTCGACGACGAGGATCTGCTGCGGCTGGCGCCGGAGCGCACCGGTTCGCTGCGCCAGGCGCTGCAACAGGCGGCGCAGAGCGAGCCACGCTATGCGGCGATCGAGGCCAGGCTGGTGGCGATGGCGGCGGAAGCGCTGCGCTGCGGCCCGTTCCGCTTCTTCGCCGGGCTGCTCGGCCCCGGCGGCGGGCGCAGCCTGGCGCTGGCCCGGCTCGGGGCCGAGGCGGGCGATGCGCTCGACGCTTTCCTCAACGCCGCGCTCGATCATGAACGGCGGTTTGGCCCCTCGCTCGCCGGTTTCCTGCATCGCATCGCCGCCACGGCCACCGATGTGAAGCGCGACCTCTCGGCCAGCGCCGGCGAAGTCCGGGTGATGACGGTGCATGGCGCCAAGGGGCTGGAGGCGCCGCTGGTCATCCTCGCCGATCTCGGCCCGGAGCCCGGCGCCAAGCGGCTGCCCAAGATCCTGGCGGTTCAGCCGCCGCGCGGCGCGCCCGTGCCGCTATGGCCGCCCGGCAGCGCCGAGGACGCGAAGCCCACACGCGAGGCCAAGGCCGCGGTGGTGGTGCAGATGGTCGAGGAGCATCACAGGCTGCTCTATGTCGCGATGACGCGGGCCGAGGACCGGCTGATCATCTGCGGGGCGCAGGCCAAGGGCGAGATCCCCGAGACCAGCTGGTACGGCATGATCAAGGAGGGCCTGTCGCAGGCGCCGCAGGGGCTGGCCAGTGTGCCCGCTCCCGATGGCGAGGGCGAGATCGAGCGCTTCAGCGTCACGCCCGCGGGGCTGGCGCAATCCGCCGCAGACCCGGTGGAGAAGACCAGGGTCGCAGTGCCCGACTGGCTTTATCGCGCCGCACCCCATGAGGCGGAGCCGGCGCCGCCGCTGAAGCCGTCCAGCGCGCTGGCCGCCGCCGATGGCAGCGAGCGCCCGGCCGATGGGCCGTTCCTTGCCGAGGCGGCTGCTGCTGGGCGTCTGGCGCATTTGCTGCTGCAACTCCTGCCTGACATCGCCCCACCCCAGCGCGAGGCGACCGCTGCAGCACTGGCGCCTCGCGCGGAGCGGCGCTGCCGGTGGAGCGACGCGACAGGATCGTCGCAGACGCGCTGGCCCTGCTCGAGCGGGCGGATTTCGCCGCCCTGTTCGCCGAGGGATCGCTGGCCGAGACGCCGGTGACCGGCGCCATCACGCTGCAGGACGGCTCGCGCCGGCTGGTCAGCGGCCAGATCGACCGTCTCGCGGTCAGCCCGACCGAGGTGATCATCGCCGATTTCAAGACCGCCGCCACGCCGCCGCGGGAAGCGAGCGCCATTCCCGCCAGCACCCTGGCGCAGCTAGCGGTCTATCGGGCCTTGCTCACGCAGATTTATCCTGGCCGGACGATCCGGACGCTGGTGATCTACACGGCGAGCCTGACGGCTTTCACCCTGGATGAAGCCACGCTGGACGCCGTACTTGCAGGAATGGCGGGGTAGACCTGCTCCGATGCACGGCCCGCGCTCCTTGACCGGGGGCATGGGCCTTCATAGCTTCCAACCGAACGCAGCGCGGCTGCGACAGATGATTTGAAAGGCGATGGCCATGGCGACCAGCAAGGTAACCGATGCGAGCTTTGAGGCCGATGTCCTCAATTCCTCCGAGCCGGTGGTGGTGGATTTCTGGGCTGAATGGTGCGGCCCCTGCCGCATGATCGGCCCGGCGCTCGAAGAGATCGCCACCGAGATGAACGGCAAGGTCAAGATCGTGAAGATGAATGTCGACGAGAACCAGGCGGTCCCCGCCCAGTTCGGCATCCGCTCGATCCCGACCCTGATGCTGTTCAAGGACGGCAAGCTCGCCTCGCAGAAGGTCGGCGCAGCCCCCAAGAGCGACCTCTCGCGCTGGATCGCCGGCTCGGTCTGAGCGGCTTTCCAGACTATTTCGGAGGTTTTTTTGGCAGCAGCTTTATGGCTGCTGCCAGCTCCGAGATCATCTGATCCCCCTGCGCCAGCCGTTCGGTCTTCCGGCGCTGACTGTAGTCAGTGTACTGGCGCTCCGCGTGAAGCTTGGCTTCGCTTGTGCGGATCGAGCCGCCGCTTCCAAGAACAGCGCGTCCGAGTTGTGCCAATTGCCGCTCGAGTAGCAGGATGGCGTCCTGCATTGTGACGAGCCGACCGACATCAAGTTGGTCTTCGAAGATATCAAGCAGGATCGAAGTAAGTCGGTTCAGTTCGTTGATCTCTGCCTCAGCCAGGTAGTTCTTCGAAATTGTGACGTCCTGCTTACGAATTTCATTTCCGGGCCAGCTCTGCAGCCCCATCGATGGGTGATGGGCATCGGCACGGCCAGCGATGATTTCGGAAGGCGTATGCGAGGTTACCGCATAAACGAGCTTGGCCTGAACGCGCTGATAGAACTCCCGCGACGAGACGGCAGAGCCATCATAATCTTGGCACATGGAGCATATGCGCCGAAGCTCTCGGTAAAGATTGGCTTCATCGGAGCGGAGATCGCGGATGATCTCCCGCAGTTCCGTGAGATGGTCGAAGCCATCGGGTGTTCTGAGGCGCCTGGTATCGACCACATACGCTTTGCGAGCGAACTGGACGAGCACACTGGTTGACCAGCGGCGGAATAACGTCGCTTGGACGGATGAGACGCGGTATCCGACCGAAATGACCATATCGAGGCCGTAAAACGCCACGGGCCGCGAGGAGCCAGCAATATGCAATTTTTGCATAATGCTCTCTTCGTCCAATTCGGCGTCTTTCAGAATGTTTTGGATATGCCGCGAGATGACCGATTGATCTCGTCCGAATAACTGACCGATCTGAGCCTGCGTCATCCAAAGCTCTTCGCCCTGGCAGCGAATTTCGATCTGCGGCCCCTGCTCCGAGGCGTAAATCAGGAAGCGATCGCCTGTTGCAGCGTCCTCGGTGAGATGAAGCAGCTCCCCAGTAGCCTTCGACATTTTAGCTTTCCCCGCTCGCCGAAGAACCTGTCACCGCCAACGCCAGTAGCGCCTCAATGTCGAGATGCTGCTCCAGATGCGCTGCCAGCCGGTCCAGCACCGCCTCGACCCCTGCCTCATAGGCAATCTGCGCATTGGCACCGAGGCCTGCGAGATAGGCGCCTCTGACGGCATCGCTGGCGAAGAGGCCGTGGAGATAGGTGCCGATCACGCGGCCATCGGGGCTGGTCGCGCCCTCCGGCAGCTCAGTGACGCAGAAGGGCGCGCGGGCGCGGTCTTCGCCTTCGCTGCGTCCAAGGTGGATCTCATAGGCCTGCCCGTCCCGGCCGCTGTCAGCGTGGCGGAAGCTCACCTCCCGCACCGTCTTGTCGCGGTCGAGCACTGTCTCGATGGCCAGCAACCCCAGGCCGGGCGCTTCGCCGGGCGGGCCTTCCAGCCCCAGCGGATCGCGCACCACCCGGCCGAGCATCTGATAGCCGCCGCAGAGGCCGAGCACATGGCCGCCGCGACGATGATGGCCGGCGATGTCGATGTCCCAGCCTTCGCTGCGGAGGGTCGCGAGATCGCGCAGCGTGGTTTTCGAGCCCGGCAGGATGACGAGATCGGCATCGCCCGGAAGAGGCTGGCCGCGCGGCACCAGCGCGAGATCGACCTCCGGCTCGGCCTTGAGCGGGTCGAGATCGTCGAAATTAGCAATCCCCGGCAGCATCGGCACGACGATCTTCAGCCGGGCGCCCGGTTTGCGGGCTCCGGAGCGGAGATCGAGCCCGTCTTCGGCCGGCAATTGAGCGGCTTCGGCGAACCAGGGCACGACGCCGAAGCAGGGCCAGCCGGTGCGGTTGCGGATGGTGTCGATGCCGGGGGCAAAGAGCCTGACATCGCCGCGAAAGCGGTTGATGGCGAAGCCGCGAATCATCGCGCGATCTTCCTCGTCGAGCACCGCATGCGAGCCGACGAGGCTGGCGATGACGCCGCCACGGTCGATATCGCCGATCAGCACCGCAGGCACGCCAGCGGCGCGGGCGAAACCGAGATTGGCGATGTCGCGCGCCCGCAGATTGGTCTCGGCCGGGGACCCAGCGCCCTCGACGATCATGAGATCGGCGCCCTCGCCCAACCGCTGGAAGCTCTGCAGCACCTGCGGCAGAAAATCGCCGCGGCGCTGATAATCCCCGGAGGAGAGGCGGCCGGCGACGCGGCCCTGCAGGATGATCTGGCTGCCGGTGGCGCTCTCGGGTTTGAGCAGCACGGGGTTCATGTCGGTATGCGGGGCGATGCGCGCGGCCCGCGCCTGCAGCGCCTGGGCCCGGCCGATCTCGCCACCCGGCGTGGCCGCGGCGTTGTTCGACATGTTCTGTGGCTTGAACGGGCGCGTTTTCAGCCCGCGATCGGCGAAGAGCCGGCACAGCCCGGCAACGATCAGCGACTTTCCAACATTGGAGCCGGTGCCGAGGATCATGATGGCGGGCGGGCGCGGCGGTGTCATGAGCCTTGCCTAGCCAGCATCCGGCAGCGCGCAAAGCGGAATCTGCGAGCCGGACCGCCGCCCGGATCGGCTGGCTGCTCCTGCCATGAAGGCGTCACCGGTTCGCGCTAGAGAGGCTGGACGCCAAAGGGGCGATGTCGCCCGGCCGACCCGGCGCGAACCGGCAAGTGCCAGACAATACTGACTCCTGATGAATGTCAACATTCATCATTCGGCATTTTTTGCTTTTTGCTCGGATGGGTGCGCCGGCCGCCGCGGCATGGTAAGGCGCGCTCTGCCTGAAGCTCCAGAAGCAGCCTTGCCATGAACCCGATCTTCTCCGCCCTTCAGACCAGCGTCTTCGAAGTGATGTCGCAGCTCGCGCGCGAGACCGGCGCGGTCAATCTCGGGCAGGGCTTCCCTGATGATCCGGGGCCTGAGGATGTCCGCCGCAAAGCCGCTGACGCCGTAATCTCGGGCTGGAACCAGTATCCGCCGATGATGGGCCTGCCGGAGCTGCGCGAGGCGACGGCGGCGCATTACAAGCGCTGGCAGGGCCTCGACCTCGATCCCGCCAGCGAGATCATGGTGACCTCCGGCGCGACCGAGGCGATTGCAGGCGCGTTGATGGCGCTGATCACGCCCGGCGACGAGGTCGTCCTGTTCGAGCCGATGTATGACGCCTATGTGCCGCTGGTGCGCCGGGCGGGCGGCATCCCGAAGTTCGTGACCCTGACACCGCCAGCGTTCGGCTTGAACGAAGCGGCGCTGGCGCAGGCGTTCAGCGCCAAGACCCGGGTCGTGCTATTCAACAACCCGCTGAACCCGACAGCGACGATCTTCAGCGAAGCCGATCTCGACCTGCTGGCCCGGTTCTGCGTCAAACATGATGCTGTCGCGATCTGCGACGAGGTCTGGGAGCATGTGGTGTTCGACGGGCGCCGCCATGTGTCGATGCTGTCGCGCCCCGGCATGCGCGAGCGCACCGTCAAAATCTCCTCGGCCGGAAAGATCTTTTCGCTGACCGGCTGGAAGGTCGGGCTGGTGATGGCGGCACCGCGGCTGATGCGCGTGCTGGCCAAGGCGCATCAGTACATCACCTTCACCACACCTCCCAATCTGCAGGCGGCTGTGGCCTATGGCCTTGGCAAGGATGATTCGTATTTCGAGACGATGCGGGCCGATTTCCAGCGCTCGCGGGACCGGTTCGCGGCGGGGCTCAAGGCGCTGGATTACACGGTGCTGCCCAGCGTCGGCACCTATTTCCTGAATGTCGATATCGCGCCGCTGGGAGAAAGCGACGATGTCGATTTCTGCAAGCGGCTGGTGATGGAGAGCGGCGTCGCCGCCATTCCTGTCAGCGCCTTCTACGCGGAGGGCGCGGTCAAGACGATCGTGCGTTTCTGCTTTGCCAAGCATGACAAAACGCTGGACGCAGCGCTCGAGAGGCTGGGCGAGCGGCGGGCGCGGACGGCCGGCTGAGTTCTGAAGCGCTCCCGGCTCACAGCTCGCGGCGGCGCGCTACGGGCGGCGCCTTGCTGGTCGCTTCGACCAGCGCACCGGCGCTCGCCAAGGTCTTCTGCAAATCGCCCAGCAGCGAGGTCAGCCCGGCGGCCTGGACGGCCTGAACCGCCCCCAGGATCTGCGTGAGCGCCTGCTGCGCCGCGCCGATATCGCGCCGGCGGACCGCGAGCTTCGCCTTGGCCAGCCCTTGCTCGGCTGTGCTTTCCGCCCAGCTCGACAAGGAGCGCTCACGCGGCCGCTGCTCCAGAGCAAGACCGAAATTCGAGACGGCCTCTTCCAGCACGATCGGCTCGGCATAACGCTCGCCCATGGCGCTGAGGACCATGCCCATGCCGTGGTTCAGCCCGGCCCAACGGTCGGGCGCGCCGTCCCGTGTCCAGACGCTGGCGGCGGATTGGTAGCTGTTGAAGGCTGCCTCAAGCTCGGCCATGGCGCCTGTCCGGCGGCCGAGCGAGAACAAGCCGCGGCCAAGATCGCGATGCAGGCGGGCCCAGGCCTGCGGGTCGCTCGCCTTGGCGGTCCCGCCCAGCGCGGCACGCAGCGCAACAATCGCCTCCTCGACCAGATCGGTATCCTGCGAGGCCGACTTCTGCTTGTCGAGCGTCAGCAAGGTCTTGCCGAGATGGCGCTGCAACCGTGTCCAGAGGGCGGGCTCCTGCGCCTGGCGCAGATCCTCGAGCGCCAGACGGAAGCAGCTTGCCGCCTCCGTCAGGCCGCGCGCCCCAGGCTGGCGTGCCAGCGCCAGTCCCAAACGCTCCTGCGTGGTCGCCCACAGCACGGTATCGTCGAAATTATCGAGGCCGTTCAGCACGATGCGCAGATGCGCAATGGCGGCGTCCAGCCCTGACGGATCGGCGAGATCATCCGTCAGGCGGACCATGATCTCGCCTTGCGTCAGCGCCAGCCCGTGACTGCGGGCGGGATCGGCCAGACCGACCAGGGCCGAGGCTTCGCCCAGCCGTGCTGCGGCATCGCGATAGCTCTGCAGGTTGAGCGTCAACAGGCTCGTCGCGCCGCGATCAGCCCTGATTTCGCCCGCCGCAACGCGGTCTTCCGGGGCCATGGCGGCGATATCGCCGAGACCGGAAAGGAGCTTCAGCTCAGCCTGGGCGAGCAGCCGGTCGACTTCGCTGAAGCGACCGGCTTCCAGCGCAGATCCAGCGCCAGTGAGCAGATCGGCCAGTGCAGCCGGCCGGCCGGAACTGGCCAGGCGGGCGCGCAGGCTGAGGAAATCAGCCGCCTTGCGCGCCAGTAGCCGGTCAAGCCGCGCCTGACCGAGATCCATCGCCGCCTTACCGAGCGGCGCGATCATGGCGAGCAGGGCAATATGGGGCAGCCCGCGCTGTTGCGAGACCTGCGCGACCGAAGAGGCGAGGATATCCGCCTGCATCTCCATCAACCGCTCCGCCTGTCTGCTGCCCTGCCGCCGATTGGTTTACTTCGCGGCGATGACCGCGATCTCGACCGTGAACTGCGACGCGGCCAGCTTGGCCTCGACGGTGGCGCGGCCCGGGGTCTGGCCGGCCGGGATCCACTTGTCCCAGACACCGTTCATCTCGGCGAAGGTCGACATGTCCGACAGCCAGATGTTGACCATCAGCAGCTTGGTCTTGTCCGTGCCGGCTTCCGCCAGCAGGCCGTCGATGATGCCCAGAATCTCCTGGGTCTGCTCGGCGACGCTCTTGCCGGCCGCCTTGTCCGCAACCTGGCCCGCCAGATAGACGGTGTTGCCGTGCACGACGGCCTTCGACATGCGCGGACCGACGCCGATGCGTTGAATGGACATCACAATACTCCTGAGGAAAAGCGTGTTGCTGGTAACCCGCGGCGGGCGAATTCGCAAACTGTCCTGGCTGCATTCCGCTGGCCGCGAGTGCCTAGCTCACACAGCTTAGCCCAAAGGTCCAGCGCCCTGAAAGCATGCCTCAGCCTCAGCCCGCCACGGCGGCAAACCCCGCCCAGAGCGCGGCGTAGCGCGCGGTCTTACCAAGTAGGACCAGCAGGACGAACCGAGAAAACGGGTAGTTCATCGTGCCGGCGACGAAGGTGAGGGGGTCGCCGACCACCGGCAGCCAGGCCAGCAGCAGGGAGGGCCAGCCGAACCGGGCAAACCAGCCTTGCGCCCGCGCCAGTCCGGACGGGTCCGGTCTAAGCCTCGCGGGGAGCCGCTCCAGCCCGTGCCGGGCGATGAGGCGCCCGAGAAACCAGTTTACCACCGAGCCGGCGGTATTGGCGAGCGAGGCGGTCAGGAACAAGGCGAGCGGATCGGCCGCTTTGGTCGCGAGCAGGCCGATAAACACCGCCTCCGACTGGGCCGGCAGCAAGGTCGCGGCAACAAAGGCGGCTGCCGCCATCGCGGCCAGCGCCTCCATCACAGCCGCCGCAGCGAGACCTGCTGGATCCGGTGGCTGGCACCCTTGGTCAGGATCAGGCTGGCGCGCTGGCGCGTCGGCAGGATGTTTTCCTGGAGGTTGGGCAGGTTGATGCCGGTCCAGAGCTGCTCGGCGATGGTCATCGCCTCCTCCTCGCCGATCTCCGCATATTTGCGGAAGAAGGAGCGGGGGTCGCGGAAGGCGGTCTGGCGCAGGGTCATGAAGCGGTTGACGTACCAGCGATGCAGATCATGCTCGTCGGCATCGAGATAGACCGAGAAATCGAAGTAATCCGAGACGAAGGGTATGACCGTGCCATCCTTGGGCATGCGGCTGGGCTGCAGCACGTTCAGCCCTTCGAGAATCAGGATGTCGGGCCGCTCGACGGTGACGCTTTCGCCGGGCACGACGTCATAGACAAGATGCGAATAGACCGGCGCCGAGACCGACGACTTGCCGGCCTTCACATCGGAGAGGAAGCGCAGGATCGCCGAGCCGTCATAGCTCTCCGGGAAAGCCCTTTCGCTGCATCAGGCCACGCCGGTCGAGTTCGGCATTGGGCAGCAGGAAGCCGTCCGTGGTGACGAGTTCGACCTTTGGCGTGTTGGGCCAGCGCGACAGCAGCGCCTTGAGGACGCGCGCGGTGGTGGATTTGCCGACCGCGACCGAACCGGCGACGCCGATGATATAGGGGACCTTGACCTCGGCCTCGGCCATCAGGAAGCGCTGCGTCGCCTTGAACAGGCCCTGCGTCGCCGCGACATAAAGCGACAGCAGGCGCGAGAGCGGCAGATAGATCGCCACGATCTCGTCGAGCGAGATCGGATCGTTGATCGATTGCAGTTTGGTCAGGTCGTCGACCGACAGCGTCAGCGGCGTGTCGGCGCGCAGATGCGCCCACTCATCCCGCGTGAAGGTGCGGTAGGGAGAGCCCAGATCGGGATCGGCCGGGGCCGGGACGAGACGCTGGTCCATGGGACGACCCGCATTCCAGGCTTCGAGGTTCAACGCGCAACAATCCTCGACATCAACGGGGCCGCGCCGCCTTCTCCGCCAGCCCGGAGCGCGCGGTGCGAGCTTCAAGCTGGCCCAACACGTCCTGCAATGCAACATCGCGTGACAAAAGCACGACTAAGAGATGATAGAGCAGATCGGCGCGATTCCGCGATCAGCTCGTCCTGATCGCCCTTAACGGCGGCGATGACGGCCTCGACGGCCTCTTCGCCCAGCTTTTTGGCGCAGCGTTCGGGGCCTGACGGCGAGGAGCTTGGCGGTCCAGGATTCGTCGGGCGAGGCCTTGGCCCGCACCGCGATGAGCGCCTCGAGATCGGAGAGGGTGAAGGCGGTCATGGCTCAATCCAGCCGCATCGCCAGCCCGGCCTGCGCCATATGCGCCTTGGCCTGCGGGATCGTGTAGGTGCCGAAATGGAAGATCGAGGCGGCCAGCACGGCGCTGGCATGGCCGTCGCGTCACGCCCTCGACGAGATGGTCGAGCGTGCCGACGCCGCCCGAGGCGATGACCGGGCACCGGCACGGCATCGGCGACCGCGGCGGGTCAGGTCGAGATCGAAGCCGGTCTTGGCGCCATCGCGATCCATCGAGGTCAGCAGGATTTCGCCGGCGCCGAGCGCGACCACCTCGCTGCGCATAGGCGACGGCGTCGATGCCGGTGGCCTTGCGCCCGCCATGGGTGAAGATCTCCCAGCGCTCGGGCGCCGACCTGCTTGGCGTCGATCGCGACGACGATGCATTGGGCGCCGAATTTTTCCGCCGCCTCGCGCACGAACTCGCGGCGGTTCACCGCCGCAGTCATGATCGAGACCTTGTCGGCGCCCGCCAGCAGCAGCGCCGCTGATGTCCTCGACGGTGCGGACGCCGCCGCCGACGGTGAGCGGCATGAAGCAGGCCTCCGCCGTGCGGGTGACGACGTCGAAGAGGATGCCGCGATCCTCGCTGCTGGCGGTGATGTCGAGGAAGCAGAGTTCGTCGGCGCCGGCCGCGTCATAGGCCTTGGCGGCCTCGACGGGATCGCCGGCATCGATGAGATCGACGAAATTGACCCCCTTGACGACTCGCCCGTCCTTGACGTCGAGGCACGGGATGATGCGGGTCTTCAGGGTCATGCGTCGCCAGGCTCGAAACGGGCTCGCTCAGCCCGGTTCGAACCGGCGCGAGAGGATGGAGAGGCTGCAATAGGGGCAGGTTTCGGGGATCTCGTCCAGAGACAAGGCCAATTCCTGCGCCGCCTTCAGCCGCGCCTTTCGATAGCCGCGCGCGCCCGCCTCGTCCAGCCGCTGCGACATGCTGGGGTTGTCGATCAGCAGGTCCTTCACCCGTTCACGCTGAAGCTCGATCGCCCGCCAGCGCTGGCGGGTGCGCTTGGCCTGCGAGTGATCCCAGCGCAAAATGTTCAGCAGGAGCAGGTGATAAGCCTCGGAGAGGCTGCGGAACTCGGACCGTGCCAGTTCGGCGATTTCCTCGGCGAGATTGGCCAGATCGAGCCGATCGACTTCGCCGGAGGAGAGGAACGCGGCCTGCTGCTGCGCCCAGCCATGATAGTCATCTTCAAGCGCGATGAACCCTGGGAGCCCCTGTTGTGAGCTCTCGTCGGGGACGCTCCTTAGCCGGGCGAGGATTGTCATATATCACAGCTTTGATGCGAGATGATGACCTTAGCTACCATGGCCGCAAGGGCGCCTCCACCAACCGGCGCTTGTGGACGCTGGGTTTGTGTCATACAAAGAGTATACGCCTGCTATTATGTGAAATTTTCTATGAGTAAGACCCGAGAAAGCCCAAGTGCAGCGGGCTCTCTCTTCTGCGGTTCCGACAAGAAGCAGGCTTGATTGTTTTAAATCAAGGCGTGGCTGCTGCGGCAGCGCTACGGCCCGCAAGACGCGCGAGGGCGGCGGCGGCATCGATACGGCCGTCATAGAGCGCGCGGCCGGTAATCACCCCTGCAAGCATGGCGGCATCGGGCGCGCAGAGCCGGTCGATATCGGCCATGGAGGCGAGGCCCCCTGAGGCGATGACGGGGATGGTGAGGGCCTGGGCCAGCGCGATCGTGCCGTCCCAATTGACGCCCTGGAGCATGCCGTCGCGGGCGATGTCGGTGTAGACGATCGCGGCGACACCGGCATCCTCGAAGCGCCGGCCGAGATCGGCAGCGGCCAGAGCCGAGGTCTCGGCCCACCCCTCGACCGCGACATAGCCGTCCCGCGCATCGATGCCGACCGCGACCTTGCCGGGAAAGGCCCGTGCCGCCATGCGCACGAAGGCGGGGTCCCGCACGGCGGCCGTGCCGATGATGACGCGGCTGATGCCCTTCTCCAGCCAGGCCTCGACCGTCGCCATATCGCGGATGCCGCCGCCGAGCTGCACCGGGAAGGCGACGCGGGCGAGGATCGCCTCGACAGCCGCCGCATTCATCGGCTTGCCGGCGAAGGCGCCGTCGAGATCGACCACATGCAACCAGCGAAATCCCTGCTGCTCGAAGGCGTGGGCCTGCGCGGCGGGATCATCGTTGAAGATCGTGGCCTGGGCCATGTCGCCCTGCTTCAGCCGAACGCAACGGCCTTCCTTCAGGTCGATAGCAGGAAAGAGAATCACGGTTTCCACCTGAGGAAGTTGGCAATCAGCTTGAGCCCGAGGGTCTGGCTCTTCTCGGGATGGAACTGCGTCCCGGCGATATTGCCATGCGCCACCATGGCCGTGACCGGCCCGCCATGGTCGGTCAGGGCCAGCACATCGTCCGGACGCTCGGCCTTCAGCGCGTAGGAATGGACGAAATAGGCGTGGAGTCCGGAAGGCCCGGTCGGGATGCCCTCGAGCAGCGGATGGGGCGCGCTGCTGGGTCAGCGTGTTCCAGCCCATATGCGGGATCTTCAGCTCGGGATCGTCGGGCGTGATCAGCGCGACATCGCCGGGAATCCAGCCAAGCCCGGTCGTGACGACATGCTCGAGCCCGCGCGAGGCCAACAACTGCATGCCGACGCAGATGCCGAGAAACGGCCGCTGCTGCGGCCCGCGCACGACCTCTTCCAGCGCCTCGACCATGCCGGGCACCGCATCGAGGCCGCGGCGGCAATCGGCGAAGGCGCCGACGCCGGGCAGCACGATCCGGTCGGCGTGGCGCACCTCCTGCGGATCGCTGGTGACGCGGATCGTCGCAGCGATGCCGGCTTCGCTCGCCGCACGCTCAAAGGCCTTGGCTGCGGAGTGCAGATTGCCGGAGCCGTAATCGATGATGGTGACGCTCTGGCTCATCGTCCCCGCGCCTCCGGAAACAGCCCGATGACCGGGACGGGGCCGGTGTCGCGCGGGCGCGGCGGCGTGGCCGGCAGGCGCGGTGCCGGGCTTTCCCCCGCCAGCGCACGTTCGAAAAAGCGCCGCTCCGCCTCGGGCAGATCGCGCGCCTCGACGACATCGGCCAGGCGCCAGCCCTGACGCGCCAGCTTGCGCGCGATCAGGTTGCGGCCTTCAAGGCCGAGAAACAGGCCGATGGCGAGATGCGCCAGCATCATCAGACCGGGGTCGAGCCCCAGCCGGTTCTGCAGATAGACCAGCCCGCCCCAGACCAGCAGGAAGAGCAGCGTCGCCAGCCAGAGCCGGTTGGCCAGCAGCCAGATCCCGGTCAGCAGCAGCGCCCACCAGGAGAAGGTTTCCGGCAGCAGGCGCGCCCGCTCGATCTCCTCCACCCGGCCGCCGGAGCCCGGCGGCGGGATCATCACCGTATAGAAGGCCATGGTCGGTTCCTTACAGCGCGCCCTTGGTGGAGGGAACGCGGCCGCCCTCGCGCGGGTCCACCTCGAGCGCGATGCGCAGCGCCCGCGCCAGGCCCTTGAAGCAGCTCTCGGCGATATGGTGGGCGTTGTCGCCGTAGAGCGTCTCGACATGCAGGGTCAGGCCGGCATTCATGGCGAAGGCCTGGAAGAACTCGCGCACCAGCTCGGTGTCGAAGGTGCCGATCTTCTCCGCCCTGAACTGGGTGCGGAAGACGAGGAAGGGCCGGCCGGAGACATCGACGGCGACGCGGGTCAGCGTCTCGTCCATCGGCAGATGCACATCGGCATAACGGCGAATGCCCTTCTTGTCGCCCAGCGCCTGCTTCAGCGCTTCGCCGAGCGCGATCCCGGCATCCTCGACCGAATGATGGTCGTCGATATGGGTGTCGCCCTTGACGCTGACGGAGAGGTCGATCAGCGAATGCCGGGCAAAGAGATCCAGCATATGGTCGAAGAAGCCGACGCCAGTGGCGATCTCGGCCTTGCCCGTGCCATCCAGCACGAGCCTGACCGCGATATCGGTCTCGTTGGTGCGGCGCTTCACTTCGCCCGAACGCATGACAACCCCTGTCGATCGCGAGATTTCGTGGCCGTGGCTTTAGCAGGCGGATGGGGCCAAGGCCAATGCGTTTGCGCGGCGCAGCTCTCAGGCTTCTGCACCTGCCTTGCCTGGAAAGCTCGCGCCGCCTGGGCGCGCGCCTCCCGGCGTTTGCTCGATCGCTCTTGATACCGAGCCCTTGCCTGAACATGTTGGCGGCTTCCGCTTGTCCCGCCGCCAGGACCCGAACCGCGATGTCAGACGCCAGCCCTACCCAGCCCTCCATGCACGCCACCACCATTTTGATGGTGCGCAAGGGCGGGCGGGTCGTGATCGGCGGAGACGGGCAGGTGTCGCTCGGCCAGACCATCATGAAGGGCAATGCGCGCAAGGTGCGTCGCCTCGCCAAGGGCGCGGTGATCGCAGGCTTTGCCGGCGCGACCGCCGACGCCTTCACGCTGTTCGAGCGGCTGGAGACCAAGCTGGAGCAATATCCGACGCAATTGCTGCGCGCCTGTGTCGAGCTGGCCAAGGATTGGCGCACCGACCGCTATCTGCGCCGGCTCGAGGCCATGCTGCTGGTCGCCGACAAGGAGGTCTCGCTGCTGATCTCCGGCACCGGCGATGTGCTGGAGCCCGAAGCGAGCGAGCATGGCTCGGTCATGGCGATCGGATCGGGCGGCAATTTTGCGCTCGCCGCCGCCCGCGCGCTGGTCGATGTCGAGCCCGATGCGGAAACCATCGTCCGCAAGGCGATGAAGATCGCCGGCGATATCTGCGTCTATACCAATCATTCGCTGGTGATCGAGACGCTGGAGGCGGCGTGAGCGCATCCCGCCTCGCCACGGCCCGCGGCAGCGCTGCCGGCCAAAGCCCCACAATGAAAGCCATCAGAGGGCACACTACGTGACCAGTTTTTCCCCGCGCGAGATCGTCTCGGAACTTGATCGGTTCATCGTCGGCCAGAACGATGCCAAGCGCGCTGTCGCGATCGCGCTGCGCAATCGCTGGCGGCGGCAGCAGCTGGAGGGGCCGCTGCGCGAAGAGGTTTCGCCCAAGAACATCCTGATGATCGGGCCGACAGGCTGCGGCAAGACCGAGATCGCCCGGCGGCTGGCCAAGCTCGCCAATGCGCCGTTCCTCAAGGTCGAGGCGACGAAGTTCACCGAGGTCGGTTATGTCGGCCGCGATGTCGAATCGATCGTGCGCGATCTGGTCGAGGTCGCGATTTCGCTGGTGCGCGAGACCAAGCGCCGGGATGTGCAGGCCAAGGCGCATCTGGCGGCCGAGGAGCGGGTGCTGGACGCGCTGGTCGGCGCGACGGCGAGCCCCGCGACGCGCGACAGTTTCCGCCGCAAGCTGCGCGCCAACGAGCTCGACGACAAGGAGATCGAGGTCGAGATCGCCGCTGGGGCTCCGGCGGCGCCGATGTTCGAGGTGCCGGGCATGCCGGGCGCCTCCATCGGGGCGATCAACCTCGTCGGATATGTTCGGCAAAGCCTTTGGCCAGAAGGGCAAGCCCAAGCGCATCCTGGTCAAGGATGCCTATGGGCCGCTGCTGACCGAGGAGAGCGACAAGCTGATCGACCAGGAGGCGATCGTGCAGGCCGCGATCCGCGAGGTCGAGGATAATGGCATCGTCTTCCTCGACGAGATCGACAAGATCTGCGCCCGCGAGGGCAAGGGCGGGGCGGATGTCTCACGCGAAGGCGTGCAGCGCGATCTGCTGCCGCTGATCGAAGGGACCAGCGTCGCCACCAAGCATGGCGTCGTGAAGAGCGACCATATCCTGTTCATCGCCTCGGGCGCCTTCCATGTCTCGCGGCCCTCCGACCTGCTGCCGGAATTGCAGGGGCGCCTGCCGATCCGGGTCGAGCTGCAGCCGCTCGACATCGAGGATTTCAAGCGCATCCTGACGGAGACCGAAGCCAGCCTGATCAAGCAATCGGTAGCGCTGATGGCGACGGAAGAGCTCGCGATCAGCTTCACCCCCGATGCGATCCACGCCATTGCGCGCATCGCCGTCGAGGTGAATTCCTCGGTCGAGAATATCGGGGCGCGCCGGCTGCAGACCGTGATCGAGCGGATTCTGGACGATGTGTCCTTCACCGCCCCCGACCGTTCCGGCGAAACCGTGCTGATCGACGCGGCTTATGTCGAGGCGCGCATCGGCGATCTCGCGAGAAATACGGACCTCAGCCGCTTCATCCTGTAGGATGATCTGACCAAGGGGAAGGAGCGGGTGATGCCGGCTGATTCGTCCACGCTCGCCCGCAATTCGCTGGTCGTGGGGCTGGCGACGGTGTTGTCGCGGCTGCTCGGCTTCGCCCGCGACATGCTGATCGCGCGGCTGCTCGGCGCCGGCCCGGTCGCCGATGCCTTCCTCGTCGCCTTCCGCCTGCCCAATCTGGTGCGCCGGGTGCTGGGGGAAGGCGGGTTGAATGCGCCTTTCGTGCCGGTTTATCTAGGCATTCGCAGCGAGGCCGGTCCCGGTCCGGCGCGGCGCTTCGCGGGCGAGGCCTTTGCCTGGCTGGCGCTGGCGAGCGGCGGCCTGACCGCACTGTTCCTGCTGGTTGCGCCCTGGCTGGTTCTCGGGATTGCCGGCGGGTTTCGCGATGCGCCGCTGACCTATGCGCTGGCGACGGACTACACCCGCATCGCCCTGCCCTTCCTCGCCTTCACCACGCTGGCCTCCCTGCTGTCGGCGATGCTGAATGCGGAAGGCCGATTTCTGGTGGCCGCGCTGGCGCCCTCGCTGCTCAATATCGTGCTGCTGGCGGCGCTGTTGCTGGCTCTGGCGCTCGGAGTTCAGGCCGATGGGGCTGCGACCATGGTCGCCATCGCGGTCAGCCTTGGCGGCTTTCTGCATCTCGTGATGATCGCGACCGCGCTGAAATGGCGCCAGCCGGGCCTGCCGGTGCCGCGGCTGCGCTGGTCGCCGGAGATGACGCGGCTGATGAAGCTTGGCGGGCCGGCGCTGCTCGCCGCCTCGACCTCCCAGCTCGTCCTGCTGGTGGCGACACAGATCGCCTCGGTGCAACCCGGCGCCGTGTCCTGGCTGTATTACGCCGATCGCATCTTCCAGCTGCCTCTCGGCTTCGTCGCGGTGGCGATGGGGGTGGTGCTGCTGCCAGCCATCGCCCGGCAGGAGGCCGCCCATGACGATGCCGGCCGGCGACAGACGGTCGACCGGGCGCTGGTGCTGGGTCTTGCCCTGGCACTCCCGGCGGCGGCTGCCCTGTCCTACCTGGCCGACCCGATCGTTTCGGTGCTGTTCGAGCGCGGACGCTTCGCTACGCTCGACCGGATGCGGACGGCCTCGGCACTCGCCGCCTTTGCTGCCGGCCTGCCCTTCGCGGTGATGGCGAAGGTGTTCGCCCAGGTCTACTTCGCCCGCCAGACACCGAGGCTGCCGGTTTATGCCGGGTTGACCGCGCTGGCTGTCGCGATCGGGGCCGGGCTCAGCGGCATTTCCGCCTTGCCTGCGACCAGCGCGGCGCTGGCGGCGAGCCTGGCTTTTGTGGTGCAGAGTTCGGTGCTGGCCGCTTTCCTGATCCGCGACCGGCTCTGGCACCCGCGTCTGGCGCTGCTGAAGCCGCTGCTCAGCCTGCTCACTGCCACGGCCGCGATGCTGGCGGCGCTGGCTGTCACGACGCCGCGCCTTGGCTCTCTGTTGTCGGAGCCGAGCGGGCTGTCCCTGCGCATGCTCGCGCTGATCGGCCTGTGCGCCTTCGGGCTGCTGGTCTTCGCTATGGCCGGGCGGCTGCTGGGGGCTTTTCATCTGCGCGAACTCGGGCGGCTGGGTAAGCCCGTGGCCTAGCCTGCGCCTCCTCTCCCCCTTGCGCTCCCCTTGCGCTTCCGCCAGAACGCGCCACTCCGGTTTCACCCATTCGCGGGAGCGCCCGATGGCGGCCTTTCACCAGCGCGTCTTCTCCGGCATGCAGCCGACTTCGACGCTGCATCTCGGCAATTATCTGGGCGCGCTGACCAATTGGGTGGCGATGCAGGAGACGCATGAGTGCATCTATTGCGTCGTCGATCTCCATGCGATCACGCAGGGGATGGATGTCTGGGGCGGGCCCAAGGAGCTGAAGCGCGCCACCCGCGAAGTCGCGGCCGCCTATATCGCCGCCGGAGTCGACCCCAAGCGCAGCATCATCTTCAACCAGAGCCAGGTCTCGGGCCATGCCGAACTCGCCTGGGTGTTCAACACCGTGGCGCGTCTCGGCTGGCTTAACCGCATGACCCAGTTCAAGGAGAAGGCCGGCAAGGACCGCGAGAACGCCTCCGTCGGGCTTTATGACTACCCGGTGCTGATGGCGGCCGACATCCTGCTCTACAAGGCGACCCATGTGCCTGTCGGCGAGGATCAGAAGCAGCATCTGGAACTGGCGCGCGACATCGCCCAGAAGTTCAACAATGATTTCGGCGCCGAGATCGCCGAGCGCGGCCTCGCCACCGGCGATGCCGGCTTTTTCCCGCTGCCTGAGCCGATGATCCAGGGTCCGGCGCCGCGGGTGATGAGCCTGCGCGACGGCACCAAGAAAATGTCGAAATCGGACCCGTCCGACTATTCCCGCATCAACCTGACCGATGATGCCGAGACCATCGCCCAGAAGGTGCGCAAGGCGAAGACCGATCCCGAGGCGCTCCCCTCCGAGGAAAAGGGGCTGGAAGGCCGGCCCGAGGCCGAGAACCTCGTCGGCATCTATGCCGGGCTGTCCGGCAGCGACAAGGCGGCGGTGCTGGCGCAGTTCGGCGGCGGCCAGTTCTCAGCCTTCAAGAGCGCTCTGGTCGATCTCGCGGTCGACAAGCTCGCCCCCATTGCCGGGGAAATGCGGCGCCTGCTGGCCGATGTCAGCCATGTCGACGCGATCCTGCATGACGGCGCCGACAGGGCGCGCGCCATCGCCGAGCCGGTGATGAGCGAGGTCAAGGACATTATGGGCTTCGTCAGGCGCTGAGCACTGAGCGCCCCTGCAGCACGGGGCTTGCATTGCGCTTGGGTCGCAAGCCACCATGCCGCCTCCTGGAAGCGGCGACAGGACCAGAGACAGATGGTGAAACGCAGGCGGGCCTATGAAACGGGCCATCGTCCGAAATTTCTCGCGGTCGTGGATGACAGTCCCGAATGCGCCAAGGCCGTGCGCTTTGCGGCGCGGCGCTGCGCTCGTGTCGGCGCCGCAATCGTGCTGCTGGGCGTGATCACGCCGCCCGAGCACGAAACCTGGCTCGGTGTCGGCGAGGTGATGCAGGCGGAAGCCGAGGCCGAGGCCCAGACGCTGATCGACGAAGCGGCCGCATCGGTGCGGGCTCTCGCCGGGAATGGAGCCCGAAAAGGTTGTCCGCACCGGGGTCAAGGCCGATGAGCTGGTCAAGCTGATCGAGGCCGATGAGGATATTTCTCTGCTGGTGCTGGCCGCCAGCTCCGGCCGCGATGGTCCCGGCCCGCTGGTCAGCGCGCTCGCCGGCAAATCGGCCGCAACCTTCCCGATTCCGGTGGCGATCGTGCCCGGCCACCTCGCGGATGAGGAAATCGACGCGCTCGCCTGATCGGGCTGGCCCGCGGCTGAGGCCGGCCGCCATGCAAAGCTTCTGCTGGAATCCTGGCCAGCGCGAGCCTATATCGAAAGCGCAACGGCGGCCTTGAACCGCCCGCGCCGGAGGCGACCATGTTCATTCAGACCGAAGCCACTCCCAATCCCGCTACGTTGAAATTCATTCCTGGCCGCGCCGTGATGCCGGAAGGAACGCTGGAATTGCGCGCTCCCGAGCAGGCGGAGCGCTCGCCGCTGGCCCAGCGGCTGTTCGGCGTCAACGGCGTCAGCGGCGTCTTCCTCGGCGCGGATTTCATCACCGTCACCAAATCCGACGGGGAATGGCCGCATCTGAAGCCCGCGATCCTCGGCGCGATCATGGAGCATTTCATGTCGGGCGCCCCGGTGCTGGCGTCGGGCTCCGCTGCCGACATCATCGAGGAAGGCGAGTTCTTCGCGCCCGAAGATGCCAAGACGGTCGAGACCATCAAGGATCTGCTGGAGACCCGCATCCGCCCGGCCGTGGCCGGCGATGGCGGCGACATCACCTTCCGAGGCTTCAAGGATGGCACGGTCTATCTGGCGATGAAGGGCTCCTGCGCCGGTTGCCCCTCCTCCACCGCGACGCTGAAGCACGGCATCCAGAACCTGCTGAAGCATTTCCTGCCGGATGTGCGCGAGGTCGAGGCGGTCTGAAGCGGTTTTTGACGGGGCGGGAGGCGGAGCGGCGCTTGATTGCCGCGCCATTTTGGCCTTCTTGTCGCTGACACTCCGTTAGTGCCTCGGTCTTGAGGCGCGCCGCATATCCAGGACCTGCTGCCGACCATGCGTATCCTAGCGATCGACACTGCGCTTGGCGCCTGCTCGGCCTGCGTTCTCGAAGCCGGAAGCGCGACGCCGCTCGCCATCGAGCAGATCGCAATGGATCGCGGCCATGCCGAGGCGCTGATGCCGCTGATCGAGCGGGTAATGCAGAGCGTCGAAGGAGGTTTTGCCAGCCTCGACCGCGTCGCAGTTACCGTCGGTCCCGGCAGCTATACCGGCTTGCGGGTCGGGATCAGCGCGGCGCGCGGCATTGCACTGGCTGCCGGTATTCCCGCCATCGGCGTCACCACACTCGCAGCCACCGCCGCGCCGCTGATCGGCCGCGAGCCCGGCCGGGTGATTGCCGCTGCGCTGGACGCACGGCACGGGCAGGTCTGGTTCCAGGCTTTGAGTTCCGAAGGCAAGCCGCTGGTTTCGGTGCGGCAGGTCAACCACCGCGATGCGGCGCGCGCCATCGGGGCCGGGCCGGTCAGCATTGTCGGCTCCGCCGCCATGGCGATCGCCAACGAGGCCTGGGCGATCGGTCTCGATGCGCTGGTGCTGGATGAGGCCAAGGCGCCCGATATCACCTGGGTGGCACGGCTGGGCATGATCGCCGATCCGCAGAGCGCTCCGCCGCGCCCGCTTTATCTGAAGGCGCCGGAAACCACGCCGCAGGACAAGGCGCGGCTGCCGCGCCGCTAGCCCCTTTTTCGGCTTTAAAGCGGCGTCCCGGGGCGGCCTTCGCACCCGCATCGGCAAGATTATGCTTGCCTGCCGCCCGCGCTGTGCTCAACAAGCGCCATGGACTGGCTGCGTAAACTGCTGAAACCCGGTGCGAGTCCGGCCCGGACAGAGATGCTCGATGTGCGCTTTGCGCGTCATGTCGCGGCCTTGCATCATCAGGGCGGGTTCGCGCGCGGCTGGGAGCCCGGCGAATGCGCTGCGCTGATCGCTGACCCTGCCGTCGTATCGGATGGGGTCTTTGCCGGCTCTGCACCCAATCCCTGCGGCTTCGTGCTGTCGCGCAAGGCGGCCGACGAGGCGGAAATCCTCAGCATCGTGGTCGCGCCCGCCCATCGCGGCGAGGGGCTGGGCCGCATCCTGCTCGGCGACCATCTCAACCAGCTCGCCCGCAGCGGCATCCGCCATGTCTATCTCGAGGTCGAGGATGGCAATCGCCCGGCGGAGCAGCTTTATCGCTCGCTCGGCTTCCGCGAGGTCGGGCGGCGCCAGAGCTATTACCTGAAGAGCGACGGGACACGCGCCAGCGCGGTGACGATGCGGCTCGATCTCGCATGAAAAGCCTGAAGCCGGGGGGGCTGGCGCGGCTGACCGTGCTGGCAGGCGTGACGCTCGTGCTGTTGCCGGCACAGCTGCTCGCTAGCCGCATCGGTCGGGGCAGCGCCATTCCGCGCCTGTTTCACCGCCTCACCTGCCGGCTGCTCGGCGTGCGCCGCATCGTGCGGGGAACGCCGCCCTCACCTGGCACAGGCGGGCTGATCGTCGCCAACCATGTCTCCTGGCTGGATATTTCGGTGATCGGTGCCGAGCGGCCGCTTTCCTTCGTCGCCAAGAGCGAAGTCGCCGCCTGGCCGGTGATCGGCCAGCTCGCCAAATTGCAGCGCACCGTCTTCATCGACCGCGCCCGGCGCGCCCATACCGCCGATGTCGCTGCCGAAATGGGCGCGCGATTGCAGGCGGGCGAGGCGGTGGTGCTGTTTGCCGAGGGGACGACGGGCGATGGCACCCGCATCCTGCCGATGCGCTCCTCGCTGCTCGGCGCGGCCCATGAAGCGCTGGCCGGCGGATCGGATGGCGAAGTCGCGGTTTATCCGCTGGCGCTGACCTATACCGGCTTTCACGGGCTGGCGGGCGGGCGTTTCGAGCGGACTTTGCTGGCCTGGTATGGCGATACCGAGCTCGCGCCGCATCTGCGCGCCGTGCTCAATGCCGGCGCGATCGATGTCGAGCTGCATTGGGGCGAGCCGATCATGATGGGGCCGTCAGTATCTCGCAAGGAAGCGACGCGCCGGGCGGAAGCCAGCATCAGGCAGGCGCGGCAGCGCAGTATCAGCCCCGGCAACCCCGCAGCCGACGCAGTTTAACCCAGTGCATTTCCTCGCGGCGCGAACCGGAGTATGGAAGCGCTTTGAAGCCCGCGACCCGAGATGATGAAGAAAGTCCACATCAAGTCCTTCGGCTGCCAGATGAACGTCTATGACGGGCAGCGCATGGCCGACATTCTGGGCGAGCAGGGTTTCGAGGAAACGGCGACGCCCGAAGGCGCCGACCTGATCCTGCTCAACACCTGCCATATCCGCGAGCGGGCCGTGCAGAAGGTCTATACGGAGCTCGGCAAGCTGCGTGACCTGAAGCTGGCGCAGAAGGCGCAGGGCCAGGATACACGCATCGTCGTAGCAGGCTGTGTCGCCCAGGCCGAAGGCGCCGAGATCCAGCGCCGCCAGCCGGCCGTCGATCTGGTGGTTGGGCCGCAGGCCTATCACCGCCTGCCCGAGCTGCTGCAGCAGGCGCGCGCGCGCCGCACCGTCGATACCGACCTGCCGATCGACGACAAGTTCGGCCATCTCCCGGCGCCACGCCCGGCGACGATCCAGGCACGTGGCATTTCCGCTTTTGTCACGGTGCAGGAGGGCTGCGACAAGTTCTGCGCCTTCTGCGTCGTACCCTATACGCGCGGCGCCGAGTTCTCGCGGCCTGTCCAGCAGATCCTGACCGAGATCGAGCGGCTGGCGGCGGCCGGCGTCCAGGACGTCACGCTGATCGGCCAGAACGTCAACGCCTATCATGGTGAGGGTCCCGATGGCGCGATCTGGGGTCTGGCACGGCTGATGCACCGCGTCGCGGAGGTCGAGGGAATCTGCCGCATTCGCTACACAACCAGCCATCCGCGCGACATGGGCGAGGATCTGATCGCCGCCCATCGCGACCTGCCGCAGCTGATGCCTTTCCTGCATCTGCCGGTGCAGGCCGGGGCCGACCGCGTGCTGGCGGCGATGAACCGCAAGCATACCGCCGATGAATATCGCCGGCTGATCGAGCGCATCCGCCGCGCGCGGCCCGATATCGCGCTGTCGTCCGATTTCATCGTCGGGTTTCCCGGCGAGACGGCGGCCGAATTCGAGGAGACGATCCGGCTTGTCGACGAGATCGGCTTCGCCAGCGCCTATTCCTTCAAATATTCGCCGCGCCCCGGCACGCCGGCGGCAGAGCTCGGCGAGCAGATCGATCCGGAGCTGATGAACGAGCGGCTCTACCGGCTGCAGGAGCGGATCGAGCATCACCGCCAGGCCTTCAACCATGCCATGGTCGGGCGGACGGTGGAGATCTTGCTGGAGCGGGCGGGGCGCCACCCCGGCCAGCTTGCAGGAAAGACGCCCTATCTTCAGGCTGTGCAGATCGAGACACAGGCGAATCAGATCGGCGACCGTGTGCAGGTGGTGATCGAGCGGGCAGGGTCCAATTCGCTGTTTGGCCGCAAGGCCGAGCCGGAGGAGTTGGCCGCTTGAACGCGATCAGCGCCCGGCATGCCGCTCTCGCCCCGCTCTTTCTCCAGCGCGGCTCTGTCATCAGGTTGAAAACCTCTTATCTCGTTATGGACTGCAAGCCCGGTCGGACGCTCCTGCCCGCCCGGACCACCCGCCAGGGAGACGACGCATTTGGCACAGCCTGACCAGCTGAACACCCGCCCCGAGCGCAGCCTGCGGCGCGAGGGCGCCTTGCGTGCCGACACGCTGCCGCGTGACGGCGTGTCGCGCGGAGGCGTTGCAGGCGAGGGCCTGCCAGCCACGGAGCTGACCCTGTCCTTCGAGGATAACCGGCTGGCCAGCCTGGTTTTCGGTCATTACGACCAGAACCTGGCGCATTTGGAGCGTCGGCTCGGCTTGGTGATCAGCCCCAATGGCAACCATGTGACGATCAAGGGCTCTCCCGAGGCTGCCGAGCAGGCGAGCCGTGTGCTGAAGACGCTCTATAGCCGGGCCAAGGTCGGCGCTGCCGTCACGCTCGGCGAAGTCGATGGCGCGATCGAGGAAAGCAACGTCCAGCGCTCGCTGTTTCCCGCCGATAACGCCGGAAAAGCCAGTTTCGAGGCGATCGTCACCCGCAAGCGGGGTCCGGTGCGGGCGCGCAATGCGGCGCAGGATGCCTATTTGCGGCAGTTGAAGCGCAATGAGCTGGTTCTGGCGGAAGGCCCGGCAGGCACCGGCAAGACCTGGCTGGCCGTGGGCCATGCGGTTTCGCTGATCGAGCAGGGCGTGGTCGAGCGCATGGTGCTGTCGCGCCCGGCGGTCGAGGCCGGCGAACGGCTCGGCTTCCTGCCCGGCGACATGCGCGAGAAGGTCGATCCCTACCTCCGGCCGATCTACGACGCGCTCAACGATTTCATGGAAGCGCGCCATGTCGAGCGGGCGCTGCAGACCGGGATGATCGAGATCGCGCCGCTCGCCTTCATGCGCGGGCGGACCCTGACCAATGCGGTCGTCCTGCTCGACGAGGCGCAGAACGCGACCTCGGTGCAGATGAAGATGTTCCTGACCCGCCTCGGCGAAGGCTCGCGCATGATCATCACCGGCGATCCCTCGCAGATCGACCTGCCGCCGGGCCAGCGCTCCGGCCTGATCGAGGCTGTGAGGCTGCTTTCGGGCGTCGAGGGCGTCGGCTACGCCAAGTTCGAGGAGGGCGATGTCGTGCGCCATGACCTCGTGCGCCGGATCGTCATGGCCTATGAGGGCGCCGCCCGCCGCGAGCGCGAGGAGCGGGAGGAGCGGATGCGCGCCGCCATGCCCGACGCGCCGATCGAGGATGAGGCGGAGGGGCTGCGCCGCACCCTGTCGCGGGAGCGGCCGCGATGAGCGACCGACCTCCTGTGCGGCGCCAGGCGCCGCGCAGCCAGACTGTCGAAGCCGGCCCTGAGCTGGCGCTTGCGCTGCGGGTGCAGTTCCGGCGCTGGCGGGAGCTGCCCGATCTCAGAGCCCGGATCGACAGCGCCAGCCGGGCGGCCGTCGCCGTCGCGCGCCACAAGCCGATGAACGAGGCCGAACTCAGCATCCTGCTGACCGACGACAAGCGCATCCGCACCGTCAACCGCGAATGGCGCGGCTTCGACAAGCCGACCAATGTGCTGTCCTTTCCCGCCGCACCGGTCGACCGGGTGTCGCAGAGCCCGGTGCTGGGCGATCTGGTCCTCGCCTATGAGACGATGGAGCGGGAGGCGCAGGACGAGGGCAAGACGCTGGGCGACCATCTCAGCCACCTCATCATCCACGGCCTGTTGCATCTGCTCGGCGAAGACCATGAGACGGCGCCCGATGCGGAACGGATGGAGGCGCTGGAAATTGCCGCCCTCGCCCAGCTCGGCATTGACGACCCCTATGCGGATAGCGAACCGCTTTCCCCTAACCAGAACCTGTCCCCTGCATCATGAGCGACGACAGTCGAACCACCTCCGAAGCGCCGCGTGGACTGGCGCATTGGCTGGGCCATTTCCTTGAGCGACTGGGGCTGCGCAGCGGCGGCACGATCCGGGAAGAAATCACCGAGGCCTTGGCCCAGGGCAGTGGCCAGCTCGCCGATCTCAGCGCGCAGGAGCGCGCCATGCTGTCCAATGTGCTCAGCCTGCGCGAGACCCGCGTCGGCGATGTCATGGTTCCTCGTGCCGACATCATTGCCGTCCCGTCAGACACCACGCTCGATGAGCTGCTGGCGCTGTTTCGCACGGCCGGGCACTCGCGCCTGCCGGTCTTCGACGATTCGCTGGACGATCCCCGCGGCATGGTCCACATCCGCGACTTCCTCGAATTCATCGCCGAGAAGGCAAGGGCAACGACGCAGGAGGGGGTGAGCGAGGCGGTCCGGCATGATTTCGCCGCGCTCGACCTGTCGCAGACTCTGGCCGACGCCAAGATCCTGCGGCCGGTCCTCTATGTCCCGCCCTCCATGCCCGCAGTCGACCTGCTGGTCAGGATGCAGGCGACGCGCACCCATATCGCGCTGGTGATCGACGAGTATGGCGGCACCGATGGGCTGGTCTCGATGGAGGATCTGGTCGAGATCGTCGTCGGCGAAATCGAGGACGAGCATGATCAGGACGAGGCGCCCTCCATCGCGGCTGATGGCGAAGGGGCCTTTACCGCCGATGCCCGCGCGACGCTGGACGAGCTGAAGGAGATTACCGGGATCGACCTGTCGGGCCTGGAAGTCGCCGAGGATATCGACACGATCGGCGGGCTGGTGGTGACGCTGGCCGGACGCGTGCCCAATGAAGGCGAGACGGTCGAGGGGCCGGAGCGCCTCGCTTTCGCCATTCTGGACGCCGATCCGCGCCGGATCAAGCGCGTGCGCATCTCGCAGCGGCCCGAACCCGGCGACGAGGCCCTGGCGCAGCTGGAACCGGTCTGATGCATCTCTCCCGTGTTGCCGACGCCGTTATCCTCTCCTGGGGCTGGCGGCGCCGCCTCATTGCCCTTGTCGCGGGGGCGAGCGGCTCGCTGGCGCTGCCGCCGCTCGATCTCTGGCCGCTGATCGTTTTGCCGATGACGCTGGCGGTCTGGCTGATCGACGGGGCGGTGGGCGAAACGCTGGGCCGGCGCTTTCGGGCTGCGGCCGCTGTCGGCTGGTGGTGGGGCTTCGGCTTCTTCGTTGCTGGGCTGTGGTGGCTCGGCGCCGCCTTTCTGGTCGAGGCCGACAAATTCGCCTGGGCGATGCCGCTTGGCGTCGTCGCCCTGCCGGCGCTGCTGGCGGTGTTTCCGGCGCTGGCTTTCGGGCTGGCGCGCATCGCCTGGCTGCCGGGTGCGCGGCGCATTCTCGTGCTGGCGATCACGCTCACCGCCTTCGAATGGCTGCGCGGCCATGTCTTCACCGGCTTTCCGTGGAATCTCTATGGCATGATGCTGGCTGGTCAGCTGCAGCTCGCGCAATTCGTCTCGCTCGTCGGGATTTACGGGCTGACTCTCGTCGCTGTCGCCATCGGGGCGGCGCCGGCCATGCTCGGCACGGCTGAAAGCGGCCCGGCGCGCTGGCGTGCGCCGCTGCTGGCCCTCCTCGCCCTGGTCGGCATGGCGGGCTACGGCGCCTGGCGCATTCCGGCCGCCCCGACGCCGCTGGTGGCGGGGGTGAAGCTGCGGCTGATGCAGCCCAATCTGCCGCAGGACGCCAAGTTCAGCCCGCGCAACAGCGAGGCGATCCTCAACCAGTATCTGGCGCTCAGCGACCGCGCGACCAGCCCGACGACGTTGGGCGTTCAGGATGTGACGCATCTGATCTGGCCGGAATCGGCCTTTCCGTTCCTGCTCGGACGCACGCCCGGTCGCCCTGTCGCGGATCGCCGCGCTGCTTCCGCCGAAGGCGACGCTGATCACCGGCGCGGCGCGGGCGGGCGAGGCCCTGCCCGGCGAGGCGCGGCCACCGATCTACAATGCGATCCAGGTGGTCGACGATGAGGGCGCGATCATCGCCAGCGCCGACAAGGTGCATCTGGTGCCGTTCGGCGAGTACCTGCCATCGGTGTTCGCCACGCTGATCCGCAGTGTCGGCCTCTCGGAATTCGTCTCCATTCCCGGCGGCTTTGCCTCCGGCGCCCACCGCGCCAGCCTCTCCGTGCGCGGCCTGCCGCCGGTGGCGCCGCTGATCTGCTACGAGGCGATCTTTCCGGGCGAGGTGATGCCGGAGCAGGGCGTGCGCCCGGGCCTGATGCTCAACCTCACCAATGATGGCTGGTTCGGCCAGACCAGCGGGCCCTACCAGCATTTTGCCCAGGCGCGCCTGCGCGCCATCGAGCAGGGGCTGCCCCTGGTCCGCGTCGCCAATACGGGTATTTCCGGAGTTGTCGACGGATATGGCCGCGTTATTGCTAGTCTGCCGCTTGGGTCAGCAGGGCGTGCTGGATACAGGTCTGCCGCGGGCGGGCCCTGAGACGATTTATGCTCGGTCAGGAGAGCTAGGCCTTTTGGCCATTCTGCTATTATTTTTCGTATTTCTTAGGCATCGACGCAAGTGATCATCCCATGTGGAACCTTTTTCCTATAAAGGCGCTCTGGAAGTTCCAATCGAACACTGTATTTCTAGGCTTGCAGTCTCGTCGTGCGCTGGGGCAGCGGGTACGGCCGGAAACGAGGACCACGCAACGATGATCAAGAAGATCCCCAATCCGATCGACCGCCATGTCGGCAGCCGCGTCCGCATGCGCCGCATGCTGGCGGGAGTGAGCCAGGAGAAGCTCGGCGAGGCCCTCGGCCTGACCTTCCAGCAGGTGCAGAAATACGAGAAGGGGTCCAACCGCATCAGCGCCAGCCGGCTGCAGCAGATCGCCAAGATGCTGGACGTGCCGGTCTCCTTCTTCTTCGATGGCGCGCCGACCGGCGACATGCCCCAGGGCGGGTTTTCGGACGCTGCCTCCTCGGCTTATGTCTCCGACTTCCTGGCGACCAGCGAAGGCGTGCAGCTGACCAAGGCCTTCGTGAAGATCAAAAGCAGCCGCGTTCGCCGCAAGCTGATCGATCTCGTCGAATCGCTTGCGGAAGAAGACACGCCTTCGGCCTGATTTCGGGCTCTTCCCGTTCGGCAGGACGAACGGACTTCCCTCTCGCCGGAATTTCGGCGCTTGACGACGAACCTGTCCGCTGTAAAGACGGCGCGCTCCGACGCAAGCCGACTACCGGATTGTTGCGAGTAGCCCAGGCCCTGGTTGCAAGGATCTCAGAACCGTGTCCCGCCAGAACTACCTCTTTACCAGCGAGTCCGTCGCTGAAGGCCACCCCGACAAGGTTTGCGACCGGATTTCGGACGAGGTCGTCGACCTCTTCTTCAAGGAAGCCGCCAAGGCCGGCATGGATGCCGCCCAGGTGCGCGTCGCCTGCGAGACCCTGGCCACGACCAACCGCGTCGTGATCGCCGGCGAAGTCCGCACCTCGCTCGACGAGAAGGCGATGAAGAGCAAGGTCAAGTCGGCCGCGCGCAAGGCGATCAAGGCGATCGGCTACGAGCAGGACGGCTTCCACTGGAAGAAGTGCAAGATCGACGTGCTGCTGCACGCCCAGTCCGCCGACATCGCCCAGGGCGTCGACGCCGCCGGCAACAAGGACGAAGGCGCGGGCGACCAGGGCATCATGTTCGGCTATGCCTGCCGCGAGACGCCCGGAGCTGATGCCGGCGCCGATCTACTACGCGCACAAGATCCTGCGAAGTGCTGGCCAAGGCCCGCCACTCCGGCGAAGGCCCGGCCGCCAAGCTCGGCCCCGATGCCAAGAGCCAGGTCACGGTGCAAGTACGAGAACGGCAAGCCGGTCGGCGTGACGCAGATCGTGCTCTCGACCCAGCATCTCGACGAGAGCCTGTCCTCGGCCGACGTCCGCAAGATCGTCGAGCCCTATATCCGCGAGACCCTGCCGGAAGGCTGGATCACGCAAGGAGACGGTCTGGCACGTCAACCCGACCGGCAAGTTCGTGATCGGCGGTCCCGATGGCGATGCCGGCCTGACCGGCCGCAAGATCATCGTCGACACCTATGGCGGCGCGGCGCCCCATGGCGGCGGCGCCTTCTCCGGCAAGGACCCGACCAAGGTCGATCGCTCGGCAGCCTATGCCGCGCGCTATCTCGCCAAGAACGTGGTCGCGGCCAAGCTCGCCGATCGCTGCACGATCCAGCTGTCCTACGCCATCGGCGTCGCCAAGCCGCTGTCGATCTATGTCGACCTGCATGGCACCGGCAAGGTCGACGAGGCCAAGCTCGAGACGGCTCTGGGCCAGGTCATGGACCTGACCCCGCGCGGCATCCGCACGCATCTGCAGCTCAACAAGCCGATCTATGCGAAGTCCGCCGCCTACGGCCATTTCGGCCGCAAGGCTGGCCGGGACGGCAGCTTCTCCTGGGAGAAGACCGATCTTGATCGACGCGCTGAAGAAGGCTGTCGCCTGAACCGGCTGCGCTCCGCAGCGTTCAGCAGGGGCCGGGCGCAAGCCCGGCCTTTTGCTTTGGCGGCTCCCCTTGGCCGGGCTGTCCCGCTTGGCATTCCCCGCATCCGATGCAAAGTCACGCCATGACCGACGATTATAATCCCGACCGCGCCTTTTTCGGCCGCCGCAAGGGCAAGGCCCTGCGCGATGGCCAAAGCGCCCTGATGCAGGGCACTCTGCCGCGACTGCGGCTGCCCGAGGGCGAGATCGCCGACCTGCCGGGATTGTTCGCGCAGAAGGTCACGGCGGTCCGGCTCGAGATCGGCTTTGGCGGGGGTGAGCATCTGCTGGCGCGGATGCGCGAGAGCCCCGAGATCGGCTTTATCGGCGTCGAGCCCTTCATCAACGGCATGGCCAAGTTCCTGGCCGTGATCGAGCGCGAGAAGCTCGGCAACATCCGGCTCTGGGATGGCGATGCGGCGCTGATGCTGCCGCGCCTGCCGGAGGGCTCGCTCGACGCGATCGACCTGCTCTATCCCGATCCCTGGCCGAAGCGGCGGCAGCGCAAGCGGCGCTTCGTCTCGGAGCGGACGCTGCAGCTGTTTGCCCGCGCCTTGCGCCGGGCGGGCGCTTCCGCTTTGCCAGCGACATCGACGATTATGTCGGCTGGACCCTGGCACGGCTCCTGGCCTCGCCGGATTTCGACTGGACGGATGAGCGCCCTGACGATTGGCGCCAGCCCTATCCCGGCTGGGTGCGGACCCGCTACGAGGCCAAGGCGGTCGAAGGCTGGGCGAGTGCCGAGCTATATTACGGCTGTGCGTCGCGCATTCTGAGGAAGCCGAGCACGCGCTGCGCCGTGGTCAGGTTGAGGTTGCGGAAGCTCTGACGGGCGCGCTCGATCGCGGCGTCGGATTTGCCGTGATCCTTGCGCAGGCCGATGAGGGTGCGCGTCGTCTCCCAGGACCAGCCAAGGCCGCGCGCGGCCAGCAGCACGGCGTCGCGGTCCGGTCCCAGGATGATCTGCTCGGTCGCGGGCAGGCTGAGCTGGGCGAGCACGGCCATGGCGCAGATCGCCTGTTCGGAGCTGCCGGCGGCGGCAAATTCCGCAACCTTGGCTTCGTCGAGCTGGCCGGCCTCATGCAGGCGGTTGATCTCGATCAGCGCGGCGCTGACCTTGCCGATATCGTCGCGGATCTGGTCCTTGGCGCCGATCGCCTCGGCTCCGCGCTCCACGGCGCCGTCGACGGCGCTGGCGCTGGCGGCGCTCGGCTCCAGCGTGGCGCTGAGGCGGCGGCGCGCGGCGTTCTTGGCGGCGACCATCAGCTGCTCGACCAGCTCCGGCGGGATGTCGCTGCGCGAGCCCAGGGTCGCCTGCAGCGCATCGTCCTGCACCGCGCGCATTACCAGCACGCCCATGCCGTGGCGGGAGAAGCGCGCCGTCTGGTTGGCTGCGACGGCATGGGTGACGACGCGGCCGCCCCGCAGGATCAGGAAATCGGTGACCGGCTCGCCGAGATCGGGCCGCTCGGTGATCGCCAGCATATGATCGCGGCCCTTGGCGGCGGAGACGGCGACGAGATCCTGGTCGTTGAGGCGGGCCGAACCGACGAGCACGGGACGCGCCACGGAAATTTCGTCCAGCGCGAGCAGGCGCACGACGCCGCGCGGCGCATTGGGCACGGGCGCCAGCCGCTCGGCCAGCTCGGCACGGGCCCTGACCTCGATGGCGCGGGCGAGACGGCCGATCACGACGTCGAAGACGCTGACCTGCTCATCCTCCATGGCACCGGCAGTGCTGATGAAAAGATCGGTCAGCCGCGACAGAATCTGCGCCCGCTCGCTCTGCGAGCCGCGCATCATCGTCGCTTCGAGGTCGCGCAACAGCGCATTCACCGAACTCATGCAAGCAATCCCGTCTCACGCAACGCCAGACAGATTGCCGGATAAGAATGACCAGCGGGTTAGCGTCATTTCCGAATCTGTCCTCCGCCTGTCTGCAATGAAGCATTGCATTGCCTGACTGCGCGCAGAGTCGGGCGAGGGAGACCTTGCATGCGCGGCCAAACCGGACTAAATACGCGCCAACAGCTCTGGTTTCGGTGAATGCCGATGATCAAGAGCGGGCCCACCGGCCCGCTCTTTTTTATTGGCCCCAACCCCGCCGGAGCGGGCGCGGCCGCGGAGCGGAGATGTCCGTCTCGCTCGCGCCCCGTTTCAGGGATTCACATTAGTGGAGCCAATCGGGCTCCAGGCAGGCAGCCGCACCATGAACGAGCCGACCGACAGCTACGGCCAGGATGAGCGCATCGTCCTTGAAGGCGGCGTAGCCTCGCGCGTCGCCGCCATCGTCGAGCCGGTGATCGCCGATATCGGTTACAGGCTCGTCCGGGTGCGGGTCTCGGGCCAGAATGGCTGCACCGTGCAGATCATGGCCGAGCGGCCCGATGGCACCATGAATGTCGAGGGCTGCGAGGCCGTCAGCCAGGCGGTGTCGCCGGCGCTCGATGTCGATGATCCGATCCAGGTGCCCTATCATCTCGAGGTCTCCTCCCCCGGCATCGACCGGCCGCTGGTCCGCGCCGGGGATTTCGCGCGCTGGGCAGGACACCTCACCAAGATCGAGACCAGCGAGCCGGTGGCGGGCCGCAAGCGCTTCCGCGGCATCCTGCGCGGCGTCGATGGCGGTGATGCGCTGCTCTCCCGCGACGATGCCAAGAGCGAGGAAGAGCGCGACGTCGCCATTCCGATGCGGCTGATCGACGATGCACGGCTCGTCCTCACCGATGCGCTGGTGACGGAATCGCTGCGACGCGGCAAATCCGGGCTACCGCCCGAGATGCCGGCCGCTGACGACATCGCGGCGCCCAAGAAGGGCCGCGGCAAATCTCTCGGTCCGCGTCCGGGCAAGGCCCGCGCGACGGATTCCCAAGACAACCAAGAAGAGGAGTGAGCGCCATGGTCGTCAGCGCCAACAGGCTCGAACTGCTGCAGATCGCCGATGCCGTCGCCCGCGAGAAATCGATCGACCGGCAGATCGTCGTCGATGCGATGCAGGACGCGATCGCCAAGGCCGCCCGCTCCCGCTACGGCGCCGAGACCGACGTGCATGCCGAGATCAACACCAAGACCGGCGAGCTGCGGCTCGCCCGCCATCTCCAGGTCGTCGACCAGGTCGAGAACGGCGCGGTCGAGATCACGGTGGACGAGGCCAAGCGCCACAATCCCGCAGCCCAGGTCGGCGACATCATTGCCGATCCGCTGCCGCCCTTCGATTTCGGCCGCATCGCGGCCCAGTCGGCCAAGCAGGTCATCGTGCAGAAGGTGCGCGAGGCCGAGCGTGACCGTCAGTATGACGAATACAAGGATCGCATCGGCGAGATCGTCAACGGCGCGGTCAAGCGCGTCGAATACGGCAATGTCTTCGTCGATCTCGGCCGTGGCGAAGCGATCATCCGCCGCGACGAGATGATCCCGCGCGAGACCTTCAAGGTCGGCGACCGCGCCCGCGCCTATGTCTACGATGTGCGCCGCGAGCCGCGCGGCCCGCAGATCTTCCTGTCCCGCACCCATCCGCAGTTCATGGCCAAGCTGTTTGGCCAGGAAGTGCCGGAAATCTATGACGGCATCGTCGAGGTGAAGGCCGTTGCGCGCGATCCGGGCTCCCGCGCCAAGATCGCGGTGATCAGCCGCGATTCCTCGATCGACCCCGTCGGCGCCTGCGTCGGCATGCGCGGCTCGCGCGTGCAGGCCGTGGTCGGCGAGCTGCAGGGCGAGAAGATCGACATCATTCCGTGGTCGCCCGATGTCGCGACCTTCGTCGTCAACGCGCTGCAGCCGGCGGAAGTCGCCAAGGTCGTGCTCGACGAGGAAGCCGACAAGATCGAGGTGGTGGTGCCCGACGAGCAGCTCTCGCTCGCCATCGGCCGCCGCGGCCAGAATGTCCGCCTCGCCTCGCAGCTGACCGGCTGGGATATCGACATCCTGACCGAGGCCGAGGAATCCGAGCGCCGCCAGAAGGAATTCCTGCAGCGCACCGAGATCTTCATGAACGCGCTGAACGTCGACGAGACGGTCGGCCAGCTGCTCGCCTCGGAAGGCTTCCGCACGGTCGAGGAGGTGGCTTATGTCGAGCCGACCGAGCTCTCCTCGATCGAGGGCTTCGACGAGGATACCGCAGCCGAGATCCAGAACCGCGCGCAGGAATACCTCGCCGCGATCGAGGCCGAGCATCGACGAGAAGCGTCGTGCGCTGGGCGTCGCGGACGATCTCGCGCGAGGTCGAGGGCGTTACCACCGCGATGATGGTCTCGCTCGGCGAGAACGAGGTGAAGTCTGTCGAGGATCTGGCTGGCTGCGCCACCGACGATCTCGTCGGCTGGACCGAGCGCAAGGATGGCGAGAGCCACCCGCCATGCCGGCTATCTCGACGGTTTCGACCTGTCGCGCCAGGATGCGGAGGCGATGATCATGGCCGCCCGCGTCAAGGCCGGCTGGATCGAGGCGCCCCCCGCCGCGCTCGAGGAGCCCGAGGCGGAAGGCGAGGCGGCGGAGGCCTGAGCGAGGACCGCTGCGATGGGACGATCGGCCATTCTGCGCGAAGCCCGTCATGACGGGCCGGAGCGGAGCTGTGTCGTCACCCGTGCGGTGAAGGCGCCGGAGGATCTGATCCGCTTCGTCGCGGGTCCCGATGGTGTCGTCGTCGCCCGATCTCCGGCGCAAGCTGCCGGGCCGCGGCGTCTGGACCAGCCTCAGCGCCAGGATCGTCGGCGAGGCGATCAAACGGAAAGCGTTTGATCGCGGATTGAAGACGAAGGTCATCGTTCCGGCGGATTTGCCTGACATGATCGACAGGTTGATGGCGAGGGATGCGCTTCAGGCGCTTGCCATGGCCAACAAGGCGGGGCTGGTGCAGTCCGGGTTTTCCAAGGTCGAGGCCTTGGCGGGGTCGGGCCGCTGTGCAGCGGTGATCGAAGCCAGCGATGGAGCGGAAGACGGGCGCCGGAAGATGGCCCAGGCGCTGCACCGGGCCGAATTGGCTCGGGAATCCGAGGGTTTGAAGCCGCGAAAGATCCCCGTCATATCATTTTTCGCGGCAACTGATTTGGAATTGGCGTTGGGGCGACCACATGTGATACATGCGGCGCTTGCTCCGGGACCGGCGGCTGAGGCTTTCCTCTCCCGTTGGCGTCGGCTCGTCCGCTACAGGACGGACGATGCCGGGGACGCGGGACCGGAAGACACCTCCGATCCCGACGAGACCAACGACCAGACGACCGAAGCGGCAGGACCGAAAGCGGCAGGACCGAAAGCATAATGAGCGATACCAAGACCCCGGGCGACAAGACCTTGACCGTCAGTCCCCCGAAGACGCTGACGTTGAAGCGGCCTGTCGAGCAGAGCACTGTTCGCCAGAGCTTCTCGCATGGGCGCTCCAAGCAGGTCGTCGTCGAGGTCAAGCGGCGCGTGGCCGGACCCGATGTCAAGGAGGCGCCGGTTCAGCGCGCGCCCCAGCCCCAGGTCCAGCAGGCCGCCCCGCGCCCTGCGCCGCCAGCCCCGCCGCCGCCGCAAAGGCCGGCCGGCAGCATGCTGCTGCGCACCCTTTCCGAGGACGAGAAGGACGCCCGTCAGCGCGCCCTCTCCGATGCGCGCGACCGTGAGGCGGAAGCCCGCCGCATGGCCGAGGAAGAGGCGCGCCAGCGCGCCGCCATCATCGAGCGTGAGCGCCAGGAGCGGGAAGCCGCCTTGGCCCGCCAGCGCGAGGAAGATGATCGCCGTCGCCAGGAAGAAGATCGCAAGCGCCGCGCCGAAAGCGCAGCCCGCCAGCGCATGGACGAGCCCCCGGCTCCGCGTCCGGCTGCTCCGGCCGCCGATGCTCCGGCCCAGGCCGCTCCGCCGCCGGCGCCCGCCGCTCCGTCGGCTCAGCCCTATGCCCAGGCGCCCCGTCCGGCTCCGTCAGGCCCGCGCGATTTCGCTCCGCGGACCCCGATGCGCGATATCGGCGCCCGTCCGCCGCGGCTGGATTCGCGTCCGCCGCGTCTGGATTCGCCGCGTCCGCCGCGCCCGGTCGATACCACTGCACCGGCTGAGCCGGCCGTGGTGCGCCCGACCCGCCAGGCGCCCTCGACCGCTGCGCCGCGCAGCCGGCCCGATGATGGCGAGGCGCGTCCCGCGTTCCGTCGTCCCGGTGGCGGCCCGGCCGGCGCCCGTGGCGCTCCGGCGCCTGCGCCCAAGACACCCAAGGTCGGCGAGAAGCCGCGTGGCCGCCTGACGCTGTCGACTGCGACGGGTGGTGATGACGAGCGGACCCGCTCGGTCGCCGCTTTCCGCCGTCGCGTCCAGCGCATGACCGGTCACCGCGCCTCCGACGTCGCCAAGGAGCGCGTGATGCGCGAGGTGATCGTCCCCGAGACGATCACCATCCAGGAACTCGCCAACCGCATGTCGGAGCGCGGCGTCGATGTCATCCGCCTGCTGATGAAGCAGGGCGCGATGCACAAGATCACCGATGTGATCGATGCCGACACTGCGCAGCTGGTGGCCGAGGAAATGGGCCATACCGTCAAGCGCGTCGCCGAATCCGACGTCGAGGAAGGCCTGTTCGACACGCCCGATACCGACGAGATGCTCGAGCCGCGCCCGGCCGTCGTGACCATTATGGGCCATGTCGACCACGGCAAGACCTCGCTGCTCGACGCGATCCGCAAGACCAATGTCGTGACCGGCGAAGCCGGTGGCATCACCCAGCATATCGGCGCCTATCAGGTGGCGACGCCGTCTGGCGCCAAGGTGACCTTCATCGACACGCCCGGCCACGCCGCCTTCACGGCGATGCGCGCCCGTGGCGCCAAGGTGACGGACGTGGTGGTGCTGGTGGTTGCGGCCGATGACGGCGTGATGCCGCAGACGATCGAGGCCATCAACCACGCCAAGGCGGCCAAGGTGCCGCTGATCGTGGCGATCAACAAGATCGACAAGAACGACGCGAACCCCGACCGGGTGCGCTCGGAGCTGCTGCAATACGAGATCCAGGTCGAGTCGCTGGGCGGTGAAACGCTCGAAATCGATGTTTCGGCCAAGACCGGCCAGAACCTCGACAAGCTGCTCGAGGCGATTGCCCTCCAGGCCGAACTGCTCGACCTGAAGTCCAACCCCGATCGTCCGGCCGAAGGCACGGTCATCGAGGCCAAGCTCGATCGTGGCCGGGGTCCGGTGGCGACCGTGCTTGTCCAGCGCGGCACGCTGCGCACCGGTGACATCGTCGTCGCCGGCGCCGAATGGGGCCGCGTCCGCGCGCTGATCGCCGACACCGGCGCCCAGATCAAGGAGGCTCCGCCCTCCATGCCGGTCGAGGTGCTCGGCTTCAACGGCACGCCCGAGGCTGGTGACCGCGTCGCTGTGGTCGATTCCGAAGCCCGTGCCCGCGAGGTCACGGATTATCGCGAGCGTCAGCGTCGTGATCGCCTCGCCGCGCGCGGTGGTGCATCGGGTGGCGGGCGTTCGCTCGCCGAGATGATGCGCGACCTCAAGGAAGGCGCCGGCCGCAAGGAATTCCCGCTTGTCATCAAGGGTGACGTGCAGGGTTCCGTCGAGGCCATCGTCGGCACGCTGGAGAAGGTCGGCAATGACGAGGTGCGCGCCCGCGTGCTGCAGTCAGGCGTCGGTGCCATCACCGAATCCGACATTACCCTCGCCCAAGCTTCTGGCGCGGCGGTGATCGGCTTCAACGTCCGTGCGCATAAGGAAGCGCGCGAGGCGGCGGAGCGGGCCGGCGTCGAAATCCGCTACTACAACATCATCTACAACCTCGTGGACGATGTGAAGGCGGCGATGTCGGGCCTGCTGGCGCCGACCCTGCGCGAGACCATGCTCGGCAATGCCCAGATCCTCGAGATCTTCGCAGTGTCGAAGGTCGGCAAGATCGCCGGTTGCCGCGTCACCGACGGCACGATCGAGCGTGGCGCCAATGTCCGCCTGATCCGCGACAACGTCGTGGTTCACGAGGGCAAGCTCGCCCAGCTCAAGCGCTTCAAGGACGACGCCAAGGAAGTCGTGGCGGGCCAGGAGTGCGGTATGTCCTTCGAGAACTACCAGGACATGCGCGCTGGCGACGTCATCGAGTGCTACCGCGTCGAAGAGATCAAGCGGACGCTCTGAGTTCAGGCCGGTTTATCCGGGGCCTCGCGATAGCGGGCCCCGGAGCACCGGCCGCTCTGGCTCTGGCGACCTCTCCGAGAAGGGCTTACGCCCGGCTTGCGGCCGCACAGGTCGCGCATTGAGACATTCCTGAACCGCTCATCCGGTCCGATCCCGGAGAACGAGACCCATGGCAAAACCTGCAAAATCATCCGGCTCGAACCAGCGCCAGCTGCGCATCGGCGAACTCGTGCGCCATGCGCTGGCGGAAATGCTCGCCCGTGGCGACATCCATGACGAGGTGCTGTCGAAGCATGTCGTGACGGTGCCGGAGGTGCGTATCGCGCCCGATCTGAAGCTCGCCACCTGTTTCATCATGCCGCTTGGCGGCGGCGATGTGAAACCCGTGCTGAAGGCGCTGAATGACCACAAGCGCTATATCCGCGGCGAGATCGCCCATCAAGGTCAATCTGAAATACGCGCCCGATATCCGCTTCCTGGCCGATGAGAGCTTTGCCGAGGCCGAGCGTGTCGATGCGCTGCTCTACTCCGACAAGGTGCGGCGGGATATTTTGAAGCAGCCGCTCAGGCTGCCGCAGGACGAGCCGCTTTCGCCTGAATCCGACACTGACGCCAGGCCGGGCAGCGACGAGACCTCCGATGATTGACGCGCCATCGGCCGATACCGCTCCGTTGCTGGATGAGCGTGAGCTCCCCGCGCCGCGACCCAAGAAGCGCGATGTCCATGGCTGGGTCGTGCTCGACAAGCCGGTCGGCATGACCTCCACCCATGCGGTGGCCGTGGTGAAGCGGGCTTTTGCCGCCAAGAAGGCCGGCCATGCCGGCACGCTCGATCCGCTGGCGTCTGGCCTGCTGCCGATCGCGCTGGGCGAGGCGACCAAGACCGTTCCCTTCGTCATGGATGGCCGCAAGGCCTACCAGTTCACCGTCACCTGGGGCTCGCAGACCGATACCGACGACACCGAAGGCAAGGTGATCGCGACCAGCGAGGCGCGCCCGCAGGAAGCGGCGATCCTGGCGCTGCTGCCGCGCTTTACCGGGACGATCAGCCAGGTGCCGCCGAAGTTTTCGGCAATCAAGATCGCCGGTGAGCGCGCCTATGATCTGGCGCGCGATGGCGAGGATGTGCAGCTCGAGGCACGGCCTGTCGAGATCGACGCGTTGCGGATCGTCAGCCATGACGACGCGACCACGACATTCGAGGCCGAATGCGGCAAGGGCACCTATGTCCGCGCCATCGCGCGGGATCTCGGCCTCGCGCTCGGCTGCCTCGGCCATGTCGCGCATCTGCGCCGGACCAGGGTCGGACCGTTCTCGATTGCCGACGCGGTGTCGGTGGAGGTGCTGCGCGAGGGGCCGGAGCAGGCGCAGGCGGCCCTGCTGCCCGTGAAGGCTGCGCTGTCCGCCATCCCCGAAATCGTCGTCAACCGCGACGGCATGCTGCGTCTGAAGCGCGGCCAGAGCGTGCTGCTGCGCGGCCGCGATGCGCCGATCGCAACCGACGCGGTCTATGCGACGTCGGGCGGTGTGCTGGTGGCGACCGGCTCTGTCGATAGCGGCGAGTTCGTCCCGCACCGGGTGTTCAACCTGTAAAGACAGGGCGCGGTGGCCGAATGGGCCCTGCTTGAGGACATATTAACTGGTCTAAGTGCATTTTACGAATGGCCTATCCCTTTTGCACCCGCAAACGGGACCTGTTCGGAACGCACACGCATGATTTTCGCAACGTCTGTCCGCCGCTATCTGCTGGCGACCATGGTAGCCATCAGCGCTCCGGCGATCGGTACGCTGGGCTATCTCGGCTATGCCGCCGTGTCGGATATCCGCACAAATCACCGGCTTGCGGGTCTGGTCGAGGCCGACAGGGCGCTGCTGATCACCGGCAATGCGATCCGCTCCGACCGCGGCAAGGTTCAGACGAGCCTGCAGGCGCAGGACGATCCGCTGCCGACCATCCGCTCCGTCGTCACGACCGGCCAAAACCAGATTGCAACTGCCCTTTCGAAGCTGAACGCGGCCGATCTGGCCGAACGCGGCACGCTGGGCGCAGCCATTACCAAGGCGCAGAAGGCGATGGAGGCCCGCATTGGCGACCTCGATGCGGAGGCGGCCAAGCCGAAAGCACAGCGCAGCCTCGCGGCGACCATGCCCTGGTATGATGCCGTCGGCGATATCGAAGCCGGCTTGACCAAAGCGTCCGCGGCTGCCTCACTGGCGGTGCGGCTCGAGGATCCGGTTCTCGCGGAATTGCAGGCGATCAAGGCTGCCGGCTGGCAGATGCGGTCGAATTACGGGCTGCAATGCTCGGTCCTGCGCCCAGCGCTGAGCTCGGGCCAAAATCTGACCCCGCCGCAAATGCAGCGTTTCGGCGAATTGCGCGGCGCCAGCAATAATGCGCAGACGGCGTTGACGGAGCTCGTTTCCCGGCCCGGCATCCCGGCGGCGTTGGCCAGCAAGGTTGCGACGGCCAACCAGCAGGTTTCGGCCGCTAACCAGGCGATGGACCAGCTTGTCGGCAAGCTCGGCCAGAATGCGGGGCCGGTGATTGCTGCCCAGGACTGGACCGGGCTCTGCAACAAGCCGTTCACCGCGATTGTCGATGCCGTCACCCAGTCGCTCGATGAGATGCTGGTGACAACGACGGAGCAGAGCAGCCAGGCGATGACGCGGCTGGCCCTGATCGGCGGGCTGCTGCTTGCCCTGCTCGGGCTCTGCCTGCTGAGCTGGCGGGGCGTGCGCAAGCGGCTGGCCAACCCGCTGGTCAGCATGAATGCCGCCCTGGCGCGGATGCAGGCCGGCGATGTCGACGAGCCCGTCGCCGCCGCCCCCTGCCCCGACGAAGTCGGCGCCCTGAGCAACGCGCTCGAGGCCTATCGCGAAAACCTCGCCAAGGTTCGGGCTCTGGAAGAGCAGGAGCGCGCCGCAGCGGCGCGGCGCCTCGCCCGGGCGCAATCGGTCGAGGCGATCGTGTCCGATGTCACGGATATCGTGGCCGCCGCCGCAGCCGGTGATTTCTCGGCCCGGCTGCAGATCACCGATGCCGATCCGCAGATGCAGAAGCTTGTTGCCGGCATCAACGAGATCAATGCGGTGGTGGATTCCGCCACGACGGAGTTCGCGCAGTCGCTGCAGGCGGTGGCCGAAGGCGATCTGACCCAGCGGATCGATACGGCCTATCACGGCCGCTTTGCCGACCTGAAGGGCGCGATCAACGAGACGGTGGACCGCCTGTCGCAGACGGTGCGGACGATCCAGGTCACATCCGCCGATGTCGGCTTCGCCGCTCGCGAGATCAATATGGGCGCCGACGATCTCAGCAAGCGCACGGAAGAGCAGGCCTCCTCGCTGGAAGAGACCGCTGCGACGACGGAAGAGTTGGCTGCTTCGGTGAAGGCCTCGGCACAGGCTTCGCGTGAAGCGGCTGCGATTGCCGATGAGGCGAAGCAGGCGGCTTTGGCTGGTGGCGCGATCGCCGGTCAGGCGGTCGACGCGATGGCTCGCATTGAAACCGCCTCGCAGAAGATCTCGGACATCATCCGGGTGATCGACGACATCGCCTTCCAGACCAATCTGCTGGCGCTGAACGCGGCGGTGGAAGCGGCGCGGGCAGGTGATGCCGGCAAGGGCTTTGCGGTGGTCGCCTCCGAAGTGCGGACCCTGGCGCAGCGCTCCGGCGAGGCGGCGAAGGATATCTCGGCGCTGATCTCGTCTTCGAACATGGAAGTCGGCGAGGGTGTGAAGCTGGTGCGGCAGGCGGGTGAGTCGCTTGAGCGCATTCTGGCAGCCTCGCAGAAAGTCGCGGCGACCATCGCCGACATTTCTTCGGCCTCTGGCGAGCAGGCCAACGGCATCGATGAGATGAGCCAGGCCGTGGCGCATCTCGACGAAATGACCCAGCAGAATGCGGCTCTGGCCGAGCAGAGCGCGGCATCAGCTGGTTCGCTTTCCGGCAAGATCGGCCAGCTCAACGATCTGGTGGCGGCGTTCCAGACCGGGCAGGACGGTGCTGCGTTGGCTCCCGTTCGCGCCGCTGCGCCGGTGCGCGCGGCAGCCCCTGTGCGGGCACCTGCTCCGCGCAAGCCGGCTTCCGAGCCCGAGCGCCTGCGCGCCATGGCCGAGACCGCCTTCACGCCGGCCCGCGCCCCGGCCAAGAAGGTCGCCAACAGCCGCGCCGGTGACACGGGTTGGGAGGAATTCTAGACCCTCCACCCGTCATTGCGAGCGTAGCGAAGCAACCCAGTGGCGTAGCACTCTACGTCCCCCTGGGTTGCTTCGTCGCTATCGCTCCTCGCAATGACAGAGGGGCGCTTCGCCACGCTCAGCCAAATCCCGGCTTCCGAGCCGGAGCGCCTGCGTGCGATGGCCGAGACCGCCTTCGCTCCCGCTCGCGCCCCGGCCAAAAAGGTCGCCAACAGCCGCGCCGGTGATACGGGCTGGGAGGAGTTCTAGACCCTCCACCCGTCATTGCGAGCGTAGCGAAGCAACCCAGTGGCGTAGCACTCTACGTCCCCCTGGGTTGCTTCGTCGCTATCGCTCCTCGCAATGACAGAGGGGCGCTTCGCCACACTCAGCCAAATCCCGGCTTCCGAGCGGGCTGGGAGGAGTTCTAGACCCTCCACCCGTCATTGCGAGCGTAGCGAAGCAACCCAGTAGCGTAGCGCTCTACGTCCCCCTGGGTTGCTTCGTCGCTATCGCTCCTCGCAATGACAGAGGGGCGCTTCGCCACCCTCAGCCAAATCCCGTCTTCCGAGCCGGAGCGCCTGCGTGCGATAGCGGAGACCGCCGGTGATGCGGACTGGGAGGAGTTCTAGACCCTCCACCCGTCATTGCGAGCGTAGCGAAGCAACCCAGGGGCGTCGCACTCTGCGTCCCCCTGGGTTGCTTCGTCGCTATCGCTCCTCGCAATGACAAAAGGGGCGCTTCGCCACCCTCAGCCAATCCCGGCGTACGGCCGCGCTGGCGTTTCCTGCGATTTCGTGTATATCCGCCGCAACCGGCCTCTGCGCTGGCCGCGCATCCTCTCCGTGATGAGGGGGCGGCGCTATTCGGACCTTGCTGGACGACATCCCGGCCTGGCCTGCCAGATCAACCCAATCAAAAGGATCTCCCGATGTCGATCACTGCCGAGCGCAAGACTGCGCTCATGAGCGAATACGCCACCAAGCCGAATGACACCGGCTCGCCGGAAGTCCAGGTTGCGATCCTGACGGAGCGCATCAACAACCTGACCGGCCACTTCAAGTCCCACGTCAAGGACAACCATTCGCGTCGCGGCCTGCTCAAGATGGTGTCGCAGCGTCGTTCGCTGCTCGACTATCTGAAGAGCAAGAGCGAGCAGCGCTACCGCACGCTGATCGAGAAGCTCGGCATCCGCCGCTGATCACCGCGCCAGAGATTGTCCGCCCGGTGCGATCTTCGCTCCGGGCGGCTGCCTTTCAGGACCATGTCGCAATGGGGCGACACTCCTGAGCTTTGAGGCGGGCGCCGCATGGGGCGGCTTCCCGCATGATCCGCCAGGCCGTCACCGACGTCCATGGCAGGATCGCCAAGCGCTCGAGCGTCTCAAGCCCGAGCGCTTCGCCGTCTTGCTCATGGGCCGGTGCCGACCTTCGGGTCGCATCCGATCCGAAAGACAAATCCATGTTCGATGTACAGACCGAAGAACTGATGTGGGGCGGGCGCAAGCTCGTGCTCGAAACCGGCAAGATCGCCCGCCAGGCCGACGGCGCCGTGCTCGCCACCTATGGCGAGACCGTTGTGCTCGCGACCATCGTCTCGGCCAAGGAGCCGAAGCCGGGCTTCGACTTCTTCCCGCTGACCGTGAACTACCAGGAAAAGACCTTCGCAGCCGGCCGCATTCCCGGCGGCTATTTCAAGCGCGAAGGCCGTCCCGTCCGAGAAGGAGACGCTGGTCTCCCGCCTGATCGACCGTCCGATCCGCCCGCTCTTCGCCGAAGGCTACAAGAACGACACCCAGGTGGTCGGTCACCGTGCTGCAGCATGACCTCGAGAACGATCCCGATATCGTCGCCATGGTCGCCGCCTCTGCCGCGCTGACCCTGTCGGGCGTGCCCTTCATGGGCCCGGTCGGCGCGGCCCGCGTCGGCTATTTCGACGGTGCCTACAAGCTCAACCCGCTGGTCGACGAGATCAAGGAATCGGGTCTCGACCTCGTCGTCGCCGGCACCCAGGACGCCGTGCTGATGGTCGAGTCCGAGGCCAAGGAGCTGCCCGAGGATGTCATGCTCGGCGCCGTGATGTTCGGCCACAAGCATTTCCAGCCGGTGATCGAGGCCATCATCCGCCTCGCCGAGAAGGCCGCCAAGGAGCCGCGCGACTATGTGCCGGCCGATAATTCGGTTGTGCTCGAGGCGGTTCTGAAGCTGGTCGATGCCGATCTGCGCGCTGCCTACAAGATCACCACCAAGGCCGAGCGCTACAAGGCGATCGACGCCGCCAAGGCCAAGGTCCAGGCGCTGATCTCCGACACGCCGGACGGCAAGACCACCTTCACCAAGGAGCAGGTCGGCGGCCAGTTCAAGGAAGCCCAGGCCAAGGTCGTGCGCTGGACCATCCTCGATGACGGCACCCGCATCGACGGCCGCGACCTGAAGACGGTCCGCAAGATCGTCGCCGAGGCCGGCATCCTGCCGCGCACCCACGGTTCGGCGCTGTTCACCCGCGGCGAGACCCAGGCGCTGGTCGTGACCACGCTCGGCACCGGCGATGACGAGCAGTTCATCGACTCGCTGGAAGGCACCTACAAGGAAACCTTCCTGCTGCATTACAACTTCCCTCCCTATTCCGTCGGCGAAACCGGCCGCATGGGCTCGCCCGGCCGCCGCGAAATCGGCCATGGCAAGCTCGCCTGGCGCGCGATCCGGCCGATGCTGCCGGCGAAGTCGGAATTCCCCTACACGATCCGCGTCGTCTCGGAGATCACCGAGTCGAACGGCTCCTCCTCGATGGCCACCGTCTGCGGCACCTCGCTGGCGCTGATGGATGCCGGCGTGCCGCTGAAGGCGCCGGTTGCGGGCATCGCGATGGGCCTCATCCTCGAGGGCAAGCGCTTCGCCGTTCTGTCCGACATCCTGGGTGACGAGGACCATCTCGGCGACATGGACTTCAAGGTCGCCGGCACCGCCACCGGCATCACCTCGCTGCAGATGGACATCAAGATCGCCGGCATCACCGAGGAGATCATGAAGGTCGCCCTCGACCAGGCCAAGGGCGGTCGCGACCACATCCTCGGCGAGATGAGCAAGGCGCTTGCGACCTCGCGTGGCCAGCTCGGCGAATATGCGCCGCGCATCGAGACGATGAAGATCCCGGTCGACAAGATCCGTGAAGTCATCGGCTCCGGCGGCAAGGTCATTCGCGAAATCGTCGAAAAGACCGGCGCCAAGGTCAATATCGAGGATGACGGCACCATCAAGATCGCCTCGGCCGACGGCAAGTCGATCGAAGCGGCGATCAAGTGGATCAAGTCGATCGTCTCCGAAGCCGAGCCGGGCATGATCTATGACGGCACTGTCGTGAAGATCATGGAGTTCGGCGCTTTCGTGAACTTCTTCGGCGCCAAGGACGGGCTGGTCCATATCTCGGAGCTCGCCGCCAACCGCGTCCAGAAGGTCTCGGACGTCGTCAAGGAAGGCGACAAGGTCAAGGTCAAGTTCCTCGGCCAGGACGAGCGCGGCAAGATCCGCCTCTCGATGAAGGTCGTCGACCAGGAGACCGGCGAGGATTTGACCGAGAAGCTGAAGGCCCAGCGCGACGCGGAGAAGTCCCGCGAAAAGAGCCAGGCCGAGTAAGCCACTCACGCTTCACGTGAAACATCACGCCCCGCAGCGATGCGGGGCGTTTTACTTTTGAGGGTGCGGTGCGGGTCTTTGCAGTCCGCGCCTTAATCCTGAGGAGCCGCGTCAGCGGCGTCTCGTGGGAGGATCGCTGAGGCTCGCGCACTATCTGGAGCATCCTTCGAGACGGCCGCTTCGCGACCTCCTCAGGATGAGGGCTTGAGGGTTGGATTAGCGTTCAGACGGATCGTTCCGTGCGGAAAGAGCGGCCCGCCCACCTCTGAAGCCCTCATCCTTCGAGACGGCCTGCAGGCCTCCCCGCAGATGAAGGCTCGAGGGGGCGATCCAAAACCCCTTTCGCCGGCCGCGCGAATCCGGCACGATCATGTCGATGCGGTTTTCCCTGTTCAAGCGCCAGCCCGATCCGGACCGGATCGAGGTGCCCCATGCCGGCCAAAGCTTTCCCGTCAGCGTCAAGCGGCGGGCCGGCGCGCGGCGCATGACGCTGCGTGTGTCGCAGGCGACAGGCGAGATCACGCTGACCCTGCCCGAGCGCGCCGATTTCGGCGCCGGCCGGATTTTTGCCGAAAAGCATGGCGGCTGGATTGCCGCGCGGATCGCCAAGCGGCCGCAAAGCGTGCCGTTCCAGCCCGGCGCGCTGATCCCGTTTCGGGGCGTGCCGCACCGGATCGTGCATTGGTCGAAGGTGCGGGGCGTCACCCATGCCACCACGGACAAGGAGGGCGAGCCGATCCTCGCCGTCTCCGGCGATGGCGCGCATGTGCCGCGCCGGGTGCAGGATTTCCTGCGCAAGGCGGCGCTGCAGGATATCGAGCAGGCGGTGGCTGTGCACACGGCGGCGCTCGGCATACCGGCCCGCAAGATCACCATCCGCGATACCACAAGCCGCTGGGGCTCCTGCTCGGCCAAGGGGCATCTGAGCTTCTCATGGCGGCTGATCCTGGCGCCGCCCCTGGTGCTGGATTATCTGGCGGCGCATGAGGTGGCCCATCTCAAGGAGATGAACCACTCGCACCGCTTCTGGGCGCTCACCCACAAGCTCTGCCCGCGCACGGAAGAGGCGGAAGCCTGGCTGAAGCGGCACGGTGCCGGCCTGCATGGCTATGGCTGAGGCGCCGCCTCTCGCCAGCGTCCCGGCCCCCCATTCCGGCTCCCATCCGGACCTTCCAGAGTAGCGCTTCCATGACAGCCCTGACCCTTCGCCCCGATACGCTGGCGATGACCGCCGTGCTGGCCATGCTGACGGCGCTCGGCCCGCTCTCGACCGATTTCTACCTGCCCTCGCTGCCCGATATCGCCCGGGTGATGGGCAGCGATGTTGCCGGCGCGCAGGCGACGCTTTCGGCCTTTCTCTTCGGCTATGCCGGCGGGCAGGTGCTCTGGGGGCCGCTGTCCGACCGGCTTGGCCGACGGCCGATCCTGTTCTTCGGGCTCGGGCTGTTCATCCTGGCGACGCTGGCTTGTGCCTTTGCGCCCTCGATCGGCTGGCTGACGGCAGCGCGCACCGTGCAGGCGCTGGGCGCCTCGGGCCCGATCGTGCTCGGCCGCGCCATGGTGCGCGACCTTTATGAAGGCCCGCGCGCTGGCCGCGAGCTGGCGCGGATGGGCATGATCATGGGGCTGGTCCCGGCGATTGCGCCGGTCCTGGGCGGGGTGCTGCAGGATTGGTTCGGCTGGCGCTCGACCTTCTTCGCCAGCCTCGTCTTCGCCATGGCGCTGCTGCTGGTGATCCTGCTGACGATGCCGGAGACGTTGCGGGCACGGTCGAGCCAGGCGCTGTCGCCGCTCTCGATCCTGCGGGGCTATGGCGTCTTGCTGCAAAACCGCGCCTTCCGCGTCTATGTCGCCCTGACGGCGCTGGCCTATGCCGGGCTGTTCGCCTTCATCTCCGGATCCTCCTTCGTCCTGATCGGGCTCTACGGGCTCTCGCCGGTGCGCTACGGGCTGTCCTTCGGCTTCGGGGTGCTGGGCTTCATCCTGGGCACGATCATCGCCCAGCGGCTTGTAGGGCGGCGTGGCATGGATGGCGTGATCGGGCTCGGCGTCGCCTGCCTGGCCGGCGGCGGCCTGCTGATGCTGCTTTGCGTCGCCACCGGCCTTGGCGGCGCGCTGGGCGTGGTGGTTCCGATGGCGCTCTATGCCTGTGGCGTCGGCCTGACCATGCCGCAGGCGCAGGCCTCGGCGATGATGCCGTTTCCGGACCGCGCCGGAGCAGCCTCATCCTTCAATGGACTGTGCCAGATGCTGCTGGCGGCCTGCGTCGGGCTGCTGGTCGGGCAGCTGCTGCGCGGCGCGGCGCTGCCGCTGCCGCTGGTGATGTCGGCGCTGGGCGTCGTCGCCTTCGCGATCTTCCACGCCAGCAAACGCCTGCGCGCCGCCAAGAGCTGAGGGCGGCTCTCAGCCGCCGAACAGCTTCTGCAGCAGGTTCTTTTCCTGCGGTGCGGCCGGCGCCACCCAGGCGCGGTCGCTATTGGCGGTCTCGGTCCGGGTCTGCGGGGCTATGCCGGCAACAGGGGCGCCATCAGGAACCAGTTTCGGCCCGCCATGCCAGAGCCCGCCGGGCAAGGGCGAGGGCTGCAGCCCGTTATGGGCCGTCTGCATGAACTTGCCCCAGATCTGCGCCGGCAGCCCGCTGCCATAGACCCGCTTCATCGGCGTGTTGTCGTCATTGCCGAGCCAGACGGAGGTGACGAGCTTCGAGGTGAAGCCGACGAACCAGGCGTCGCGGAAATCCTGGGTCGTGCCGGATTTGCCGCCGGCTTCCCAACCCTTGATATTCACCTTGCTGCCGGTGCCGCTGACCATGGCCTCGTGGAACATGGCATTGATCATCGACAGGGTCTGCGGCTGCACCACCGCGCCAAAGCCGTTGCCCTTGCGGGCATAGACGACCTTGCCGGCGGAGGATTTCACCTCGCGAATGACATAGGGCAGCACGGCCTGGCCGCCATTGGCGAAGGTCGCATAGGCCGTCGTCAGCTCGACCGGCGTCACCTCCGAAGTCCCGAGCGAGAGCGACGGATTGGCCTGGAGCGCCGAGGTGATGCCGAGGCGCTGCGCCGTGCGGACAACCTCACGCGGCGTGACCTCCTGGTTGAGCTTGACCGAGATCGTGTTCAGCGAATGCGCGAAGGCGGTCTGCAGCGTCACCGGTCCGCGATAGGTGCGGGTGTTGTTTTCCGGCTGCCAGCCCTTGATCGAGACCGGCGCATCGTCGCGGATCGTATCGGGGGTCAGCCCCTGCTCCAGCGCCGTCAGATAGACAAAGGGCTTGAAGGCGGAGCCGGGCTGGCGCTTGGCGGCCGTGGCCCGGTTGAACTGGCTCTTGGTGTAATCGCGCCCGCCGATCAGCGCCCGGATCGCGCCATCGGGCGCCATCGTGACCACAGCGCCCTGGCTGACGCCCTGCTTGGGCCCCTGCGCCGCCAGCGCCTCGACCAGCGTGGTCTCGGCCAGCGACTGCAGCTTGGGGTCGATCGTGGTGAGCACCGTGACGTCGCCCTCGATCGCGCCGATGAAATCATCGAGCACATCCATGACGTAATCGGCCGCATAATTGACCGAGCCGGCGCCAATCCGCTCCGCCGCCTCGGCCGGGGCCACCAGCGCCGTCTTGGCGGCGGTGCCCGAGATCAGCCCCTGATCCGCCATGGCGGCGATGACGAGCTGGGCGCGCTTTTCGGCGGCCGCCGGGTTGCGGTTGGGCGCGAGCCGCGAGGGCGCCTGCACCAGGCCGGCCAGCATCGCGGCCTCGGCAATGGTCACCGAACGCGCGGATTTGTTGAAGTAGCGCTGAGCGGCAGCCTCGACGCCATAGGCTCCCGAGCCGAAATAGACGCGGTTGAGATAAAGCTCGAGGATCTGGTCCTTGGAGTAGGTCCGCTCCAGCCACAGCGCCAGGATGGCTTCCTGGATCTTGCGGGCGGCGGTGCGCTCCTGCGTCAGGAACAGGTTCTTGGCGAGCTGCTGAGTCAGGGTCGAGCCGCCCTGCAGGCCGCCACGGCCGCGCAGGTTGTTGGCGACGGCACGGACGAGGCCGATCGGGTCGATGCCGAAATGCTCGTAGAAACGACGATCCTCGATGGCGACGAAGGCCTTGGGCAGATAGGGCGGGACCTCGCCGATGGTGATGGTGCGCCCGCCCGTCTCGCCGCGATTGGCCAATAACGTGCCATCAGCGGCCAGAATCGCGATATTGGGCGGCCGCTTCGGCACGGTGAGCTGGTTGATCGGCGGCAGTTGCGCGGCATGATAGGCGACGAGGCCGCCCAGCCCGATGGCGCACCAGAGCCCGAGAACCAGCGTCCAGTAGAACAGGTGACCGAGCAGCGACCGGCCTTTGCGACGGCCGCGACGGTTGGCGCGCTTGTCGCGGCGCGGCGGCTCGCGCTCGCTGCTGCCTTTGCTGGGCCGGCCGGATGAGGCGCGCGCAGGTCGATCCTCCGCAGACAAGCGGAAATCGCCATGATCGCTTCTGTCGCCGCGGCCGTTTTCGAATGACGGTTCCCGCCGCTCTCCGCGTCTTGTCCGGTCGTTCATTCTGCCCCGTTCGGCCTGGCCAGCCCTGACCTCGCCCATCCCGCGCGAGGTTTCCATGATCCTGTCGTCAAACAGAAGCTAAACATGGCGGTTTTAAGGGGTAGTTAAGTCTAGCGGCGCTTCAGCGCGCCCTTGGCGACGCATTCGCTGGTCCCGCCCAACTGGCGCTGGGGCAGGCTTCAGAATTGAACGCTGTTCTTGCCGTTGGATGCGGGCGGGCATCATCGTTGACATGCAACAATGCGTACGACCGTGCGTTGGTCCAGATGTGGAAAACTCAACCGCTTCATTGAGTTGACGAATGATAAAGATCGTCATACGCCGTCAATGGCGGCTGAACCTACCGTCAATCACCTCGTAAGGTGCCCTGTTGAGCCAGCCTGAGCGCGATACGCGACAAAGCATTATCGACACGGCCGAGCGGTTCTTTCGCGATATCGGCTACCAGAAGACGACGGTTGCCGATATTGCGCGGTCGCTGCGGATGAGCCCGGCCAATGTCTATCGCTTCTTCGACTCCAAGAAGTCGATCAACGAAGCGGTTCTCGAACGCTACAAGGGCGAGCAGGAAGAGGCTCTGGCCCAGGTGGCGGCCGGTCCGGGCAGCGCCGGCGAGCGGCTGCGCAAGATGCTGCTGACCAGCCACCGGCTGAACGAGGCCCGCTTTTCCGACCAGCAGCGCATGCAGGAAATGGTCTGCGCGGCGATGGAGGAGAGCTGGGACGCCATTCTCGGGCACATCGCCCGGCTCGATGCCCTGCTTTCGGCGGTGGTGGCGGAAGGCATCGCCAATGGTGAGTTCCGGCAGGTCGATCCCGGCGCCGCCACACGCTGCATCCAGACCGCGATGCTGCGCTTCCAGCATCCGCTGCTGATCAACCAATGCGCCCGCATTCCCGGGCCGACGGCGGAAGAGCTGATCGAATTCGTGCTGTCGGGGCTGCGCAAGCCGGCTGACGGCTGATCCCGCTGCGACAGGCTTCGTTGACAAGCTGACGAGGGAGCGGGATACCGCCCCGGACATGATCCATCCCGCCAAGCAGAACTTCAAACGGCTGGCCGTCATCGTCCATGACCTTGTGGTCACGGCGCTGGCGATGCTGCTCGTCTTCGTCATTCGGTTCGAGGGCGAACCGCTACAGGAGCATCTGAAGCACCTGCCGGCGACGCTGCCGTTTTTCGTGGCCTATGCGGGCGTGGTCTACTGGTTCTTCTCGCTCTACCGCTCGAAATGGCGCTTCGCCTCGCTGCCCGATCTCTCGAACATCGTGCGCGCCGTCACCGTGCTGACGCTCAGCCTGCTGATCGTCGATTACATCCTGTTCTCGCCCAGCCTCTACGGCTCCTTCTTCTTCGGCAAGATCACGATTGCCCTGTACTGGCTGGTTCAGAACGCGCTGCTGGGCGGCCCGCGCCTTGCCTATCGCTATTTCAAATACTCCCGCTCGCGCCATCAGGCGGTGCGGGGGGACGCGCTGCCGGCGCTGCTGCTGGGTCGCGGCGTCGAGGTCGAGATGGCGATCCGCTCGATGGAGGCCGGTACGATGCGCAATCTGCGCCCGACCGGCATCCTCACCTCACGCGCCGACGATCTCGGCCAGTCGATCCGTGGCGTGCCGGTGCTCGGCATGCTCAGCCAGATCGAGAGCGTGGCGATGGATGCAGCCGAGCGCGGAGAGGCCTTCCGCCGCATCGTCGTGACCGGCAGCGCGCTTTTGCCGGAAGCCGAGCCTGACCAATGGCTGGCGCGGACCCGCAAGCTCGCCTTGCCGATCTCGCGGATCGACACTGGCGATGGCGTCAGCGAAACGGAGCTGGCGCCGCTTGAGATCGAGGATTTGCTGGTGCGGCCGACCGTGTCGATCGACAAGGAGCGGCTCGGCCTTTTCCTGAAGGGCAAGCGCGTGCTGGTCACCGGCGGCGGCGGCTCGATCGGCTCGGAAATCTGCCTGCGCTGCGCTGCTTTCGGTGCCGCCGAGCTGATGGTCGTCGAGAGCTCGGAGCCGGCGCTGTTCCAGATCACCGAGCAGCTTTCGGCGACCAACCACGAGACGATCATCTCCGGCGCGCTGGCCGATGTGCGCGATCGCGCCCGGATCACGCCGCTGTTCAGCGAATTCGCGCCTGATATCGTCATTCATGCCGCTGCCCTGAAACATGTCCCCTATCTCGAGGCGGATTGGAGCGAGGGTATCAAGACCAATATCTTCGGCTCGGTGAATGTCACCGATGCTGCGATTAGCGCCGGTGCCAAGATCTTCGTGCTGATCTCGACCGATAAGGCGATCGAACCGGTGTCGATGCTGGGTGCGACCAAGCGCTTTGCCGAGATGTATGCTCAATCGCGCGATGCGGAATTCGTGGCCGCGGCTGCAGGGATGCGGCTGGTGGCCGTGCGCTTCGGCAATGTTCTGGGCTCGGTTGGGTCGGTGGTGCCGAAGTTCAAGGCGCAGATCGACCGCGGCGGCCCGGTGACAGTGACCAGCCCGGACATGATCCGCTACTTCATGACGATCCGCGAGGCCTGCGACCTCGTCCTGACGGCCGCTTCCCATGCCAGGACCGAAGTGCCGGAGGCCGAGCGCGCCGCCGTCTACATCCTGAAGATGGGCCAGCCGGTGAAGATCATGGATCTGGCCGAGCGGATGATCCGGCTCGCCGGCTTCGAGCCGAATGTCGATATCGAGATCAGGGTGACCGGTGTGCGGCCGGGAGAGCGGCTGAACGAGATCCTGTTCGCGCAGGACGAGCCCAAGGCCGAAACCGGCCTCGACGGCGTCATGGCCGCCAAGCCGAGCTTTGCCGGCCGGACCCGTATCCAGGGCTGGCTTGCCCGGCTCGAAGCCGGGGTCAAGGCGGGTGACCGTGAGGCGGCCCAGGCCGTGCTCGAGGAAGCGATCCCGGACTTCAGCCGCCGGGCGCTTGCCCAAGGCGTCGCAGCGCCTCCTGCGCCGCCAGCGGCGGCTGCCAGCCAGCACTGAGCAGATCGGTCGGCGGCGCCACCAGCCCGCCGCTCAGTTTCTCGAACATCTCCTGCCGCCCCACCAGGCGGGCGAGCCCGGCCAGCCAGCCCGGCGGCACGGCGAGCAATCCCGGCGCGCGGCCCTGGCCATTGCGAAGCGCGGCCAAGATCCCGGCGACGCTGACGGTCTCCGCATCGGAGACGATGTAGCAGCGCCTGGCCGGGCAGGCGGGCGTCAAAGCGAAAGCGATGGCGGAGCAGAGGTTCTCCACCGCCAGCATCGAGCGCGGCGTGGTGAGACTGCCCAGGGGGAGCGGAATCGGCAGCCGCGCCAGCCGCTTTAGGGCCGCCATATTGGCCTTGACGCCCTCGCCATAGACCAGCACGGGGCGCAACGAGACCCAATCGAGATCGCGCTGCGCCAGGCCCTGCTCTGCCGCCCATTTCGAGCGGCCATAGGCATCCTGCGGCCGAGGCGCGTCGCGGTCGTTCACGACGCCCTCCGGGGCGCTGGTGATGGCCTTGATCGAGGAGAGTGAGACAAAACGGCGGACGCCTGCAGCCTGCGCCGCATCGGCCAGCGCCAGGGTCGCGTCGGTATTGATGCGCTTGTACAGCGCCTCATCGAGGCCGGGGCCGGCATGGGCCAAGCCGGCGAGATGGACGACATGGTCAACCTGATCGAGCGCCGCGCGCCAATCGATGGCCGCGCTGAGATCACCCGTCACCACCGCCTCCAGCCCCTCTGGAACCGGCTCCGGGCGACGCTGGGCCAGGCGCAGGCGAAATCCGGCCCGTGCCAGCGCCGGAACCACATGGCGCCCCACAAAGCCGCTGGCGCCTGTGATCAGGATGCGCTCAGCCATGGTGACGGCTGGGCCTTGAGAAGTGCCGCAGCAGCAGGGCTGTGAAGAGCAGCGCCAGAGACAGGCAAACCAGCTGGATGCTCAGGCCCGGCGCCAGCACCGACCAGGCAGCCAGCGCGATCAGGACGCCATTCAGCAGCGCAATAGCGCCGACGACCGCCATCACCTTGTGCCCGTTGGTGGTCGCCTGCTGGTAGAAATGCGAGCGGTGCGCCTCCCAGACGCGCTCGCCCCGCGCCAACCGCCGGATCAGCGTCAGCGTGGCGTCGGTGATGTGGTAGAGCGGCAGGATCAGCGCCGCAGCGAGCGCGCCTTCGCCAGCCAGCCGATACAGCAGATAGGCGGTGATCAGGCCGATCGGCAGCGAGCCGACATCGCCTAAAAACAGCCTGGCCACCGGGCGGTTGAAGGGCGCGAAGCCTAGCAGCCCGCCGCAGAGACCGGCCGCGATCCAGGCGGTGGCGGGGTCGAGCAGGCCAAAACCGGCGCTGATCGCGAGAGCGCCGAGCAGGGGGACGAGGCCAGCCACTGTGAGCCAGTCGAGCCCATCCATGAAGTTGGTCAGGTTGACGAACCAGACCCCCGCCAGCAGCGCCAGCCCACGTTCGACTGCGACCGGCATCAGCTCGGGAAACAGGCGCAGGCCCGGTGCGGCGAACACCAGCACCAGCCCGACGCAGATCCCCTGCAGCGCGAGACGGACGCTGGCGGGGAGCGGCCTGATATCGTCCCAGGCGCCGACCAGAGCGAGCAGGCTGGCGCAGCCCATGACGATGGCGATGTCTCGGCCCGGCGTCGCCGTCAGGGCCAGCCCAAGCGCCAGCGCCAGACAGCATCCGCCCAGTACGGCGATACCGCCGCCTTGCGGGGTCGGGATGGTATGGCTCGACCGGGCATTGGGCCGCGCCAGCGCATAGCGCAGCAGCAGCGGCAGCAAGACCACGCACAGCGTCGCCGAGGCGATGGCAGCGGAGGCAGCGATCAGTAAGGAGGTCATAAGCGTGTCCAAGGCGGCGGCACCATAAGCGAGACCACGCGCTTGACCAGAGCCAGCGGCCGGCAGCGGGAGCCCACTACGCAAATTTTCTACGGTCAGGGTTGCGTGAATCGGCACAAAAGCAGAACATGGCGTCCATGCCAGCAGCCCGCTCCGCCCTCGCCGCTTCTCCTGTCCCGGCTCGACCCGACATCACCCGCGCAGTCTGTCGCGGCGCGGGTCGGCATTTGCGGGCGCGCGGCTATGCCATCGTCAAGGAGATGACCTTCGCCAATGGAAGGCGCGGCGATATCGTGGCGCTATCGGCGTCCGGCGAATTGCTGGTGATCGAGGTGAAATCGGGGCTGGAGGATTATCGCGTCGACGGCAAATGGCCGGATTACCGCGATTATTGCGACGGTTTCCTGTTTGCCGTCTCGCCGGATTTTCCGATGGAGCGGCTGCCCGAGGATGTCGGACTGATCGTCGCGGATGCCTATGGCGGCGAATGGCTGCGCGATCCGCCGCGCCACCCCCTCGCCCCGGCGCGCCGCAAGGCGCTGACCATCGCCTTTGCCAAGCTGGCGGCCGCGCGGCTGGCGCTGGTGGACGATCCCGGCCTCTAGATCAGATTTTGCGATTCAGCGCGGGGCGCGTTTGGCGAGGATGCGCTGCAGCGTGCGACGGTGCATGCCGAGCCGGCGCGCCGTCTCCGAGACATTGCGATTGCACAGCTCATAGACCCGCTGGATATGCTCCCAGCGCACCCGGTCGGCCGACATCGGGTTTTCCGGCGGCATCGGACGGGAATCGCGCGCGGCCGCCAGCGCCGCATGGATCTCGTCGGCATCGGCGGGCTTGGCGAGGATAATCGAAGGCGCCGAGCTTCACCGCGCTGACGGCGGTGGCGATATTGCCATAGCCGGTCAGCACCATGCCGCGCGCTTCGGGCCGGCGCTCCTTCAGCAGGGCAGATGACATCGAGCCCGTTGCCGTCGCCGAGCCGCAGGTCGATCACCGCGAAGGCCGGCGCCGCCTCCTCGACGGCCGCAAGGCCAGCCGAGACCGAATCGGCGGTGCGGACCTGATAGCCGCGCCCCTCCATGGCCCGTGCGAGCCGCGTCAGGAAGGGGCTGTCGTCATCGACCAGCAGCAGCGACATGTCAGCCGGCACAGTGACCGGGACTGCCTGAGTCAGAACCTCTTGCATCGAACCCTCCTTCCGGCGGACCCTTCCACCGGAATACACAGCCACTTCCGCGGCGTAGGGATACGCAAGAGCGCACCTGCCTGGATCAGCTTTAACGCTATGTAGTGCTTCAACTCAGCGCTTGGTAGGGTCCAGCGCCTCTGGAATCGGCCTCGAACACGGTTCTGAGCCATGAAATCCGGATCACGGCGCCGGTCGCGGGCGAGGGCTTGTTGGAAAACTCCAATGCAGCGCCGCTACGCTCGAGCAAGGTCTTGGCAATGAACAGGCCGAGGCCGAGCCCGCCACCGGCGCGCCCCTCGCCCGGACTATGCGACAGATAGGGCTCGCCGGCGCGCATCAGCACCTCCGCAGAGAAGCCGGGGCCATCGTCGGAAATGCTCAGCGTGATATGGGTTTCGTCCCATTTTGCGGTGATCGCTGACGGCAGAACCGGCAAAATCGACGGCATTATCGACGATATTGCCGAGACCGTAGATCATGCCGGGATTGCGGCGGCAGACCGGCTCCGGCTTTTCGCCCTGCATCACGATCTCGAACGGCACGCCGAAAGGCCGCTGCGGCCCGGCCGCTTCCTCGATCAGCAGGCGCAAGGAGAGCTGGTCGAGCGGGCCGCCATCGTCGTCCTGCAGCGAATTCGAGCTTGCCCAGAATGCCGCGGCAGCGCTCGACCTGCTCGCGCAGCAGAGCGATATCCTCCGCCATCTCGCCCTCGGCCGGCGCCAGCCGCGACAATTCGCGCGCCACCAAAGCAATCGTGGCGAGCGGCGTGCCCAGCTCATGCGCCGCCGCTGCGGCTAGTCCATCGAGCTGCGAGAGATGCTGCTCGCGCGCCAGCACCAACTCGGTGGCGGTCAAGGCGTCGGAGAGATCGCGCGCTTCCTTGGCCACCCGCCGGGCATAGGTGCCGGTGAAGGCGAGGCCGAGCACCAGAGCGGTCCAGTTGCCGAGCTGATAGGCGGGCGGCAGCACCGGGCGCGGCTCGCCCGACCAGGGCAGCGGCAGGTGCAAGCTGGTCAGAGCTGTCGCGAAGCCGACGACGAGCATGCCGAGCACCAAGCGTGCGCTGCGGCGGCAGCGCCGTGGCGGAAATCATCACCGGGGCCAGGAACAGGATGGAAAACGGGTTCTGCAGGCCGCCGGTCAGGTAAAGCAGCGCCGCCAGCTGGATGATGTCGAAGGCCAGCAGCGACGTCGCGGCGCCTTCACGCAGACGGTGACTCAGCGGGAACCGGATGCGCAGCGCGATGTTGAGCCATGCAGAGACGGCAATGACAGCGAAGCACCAACCAAAGGGAAGCGTGTAGCCCAGCCCGAAATGGACGCCCGCTACCGCCAGGCTCTGCCCCGCTATGGCGAGCCAGCGCAGGCGAACCAGCGTATCCAGGCGCAAATGGCGGCTGGAGACAGGCGACACCCGCGCGGCGAAATCGATCGCCGTCATGGCGCGTGGTATCCAGGCTGGAAAGGATTAGCGCGGAATAAACTGTGGTGTTCGGCCATTTGAAGAGATTCTTAGCCCTTTGCCCGATTGAATGAAATCGGATTCGACTTAACGTGAGTCTTCTGCTGCGGTGCACCCATCGCTTCGCAGCGACAGGAAGGACAGTATATCTGATGTACAAGGCCACCATGTCTTTCGCCTATCATGCCTATGAGGCGGTCCACATGATGGTGAGCCCGGCCCGGACGATGTCCGACGCGCTGCATCTCACTTTCAAAAACCCCGCGAATCCCTTCACCTACACGCCGCTGGGGCGCACTGTCGCAGCCTCGTGCGAGCTGTTCGAGCGGACGACGCGGCGCTATGGCAAGCCGAGCTTCGATCTGCCCCAGACCACGATCAACGGCGTCAAGGTCGATGTCGAGGAGCGGATCGTCTGGGAGCGGCCCTTCTGCCGCCTCATCAATTTCGACCGCAAGATCGATGGGCGCCGCAAGCCGCAGCCCAAGGTGCTGATGGTCGCGCCGATGTCGGGCCACTACGCGACACTGCTGCGCGGCACGGTTGAGGCGTTCCTGCCCGGCCATGACGTCTACATCACCGATTGGGTCGATGCGCGGCTGGTGCCGCTGGCGGCAGGGCGCTTCGACCTCGACGATTACATCGATTACGTCATCGCCATGCTGCAGAAGCTCGGGCCGGACACCCATGTCATGGCCGTCTGCCAGCCTTCCGTGCCTGTGCTCGCAGCCATCGCCCGGATGGAGGCGGAGAACGACCCGGCCGCGCCGCGCTCGATGACGCTGATGGGCGGGCCGATCGACACGCGCCGCTCGCCGACGCAGGTCAACCAGCTCGCCATGGAGCGCGGCACCGAGTGGTTCCGGCGCAATTGCATCACCCGCGTCCCGTTCCCGCATAGCGGCATGATGCGCGAGGTCTATCCCGGCTTCCTGCAGCTCTCGGGCTTCATGGCGATGAATCTCGACCGGCATGTCACCGCGCATTACGACATGTTCAAGCATCTCATCAAAGGCGATGGCGATTCGGCCGAGAAGCATCGCGACTTCTATGACGAGTATCTGGCGGTGATGGATCTGACGGCCGAATACTATCTGCAGACGGTCGAGACGGTGTTCGTCGAGCACGCCCTGCCGAAGGGCACGATGATGCATCGCGACAAGCCGGTCGATCTCACAGCCATTCGCCGGGTCGCGCTGATGACGGTCGAGGGTGAGAACGACGACATCTCCGGCGTCGGCCAGACGCAAGCCGCGCATGATCTCTGCAGCAGCATTCCGCAGGACAAGCGGGTGCATTACCTGCAGATGGGTGTCGGCCACTATGGCGTATTCAATGGCTCGCGCTTCCGCTCTGAAATCGCCCCGCGCATTTCGGACTTCATGGTCAGCCTCGACATGGACGCGGCCAAGAGCCGGCGCGAGGTGAACGCCACCGAGGCTCGCAAGGGCCTGCGCATCGCCAGCTGAGGCTGGACCCGGTCAAGCGGGATAAATCTGGCAGATCGGGCGGGATTGTCTTAGTCTAGACATTCCCGCCGGAGACTCGCATGCCCGATCATCTCGTGACTTCGCCCGACGCTCTGGCGCAGCTCTACCCCAACCCACCCGCACCGGCCTCGCTCGCCAAGGCGATCGACCATGTCGATGCCAACTACGCGGCGCTGATCGCCGCATCGCCCTTCATGGTGCTCGCAACCTGTGGTCCGGAGGGCTTGGATTGCTCGCCGCGTGGGGATCAGCCGGGCTTCGTCACGGTCCGGGACGCGAAAACGCTCCTGATTCCGGACCGAAAAGGCAATAACCGTTTGGATTCGCTCAGGAATATCCTGTTCGATGAGAGAATCGGAATGCTGTTCCTGATCCCTGGTATGGGCGAGACATTGCGCGTCAACGGAACGGCGACGCTTTCCTGCGATCCTGAGTTGTGTGAGGCGCTGGCGATGGGCGGCAAGCCGGCGGCGAGCGTCATCATCGTCTCGGTCGAGCAGGTTTACTTCCAATGCTCGCGCGCGGTCGTCCGCGCCGACCTCTGGAACCCGGAGCGGCAGCGGGCGCGCAGCACCCTGCCCAGCGCCGGCACGATCCTGCACGACATCACCGCCCGCAATGCCGCCATCGAGACCGTCGACGGCGCGGCTTACGATGCCGCGCTGCCGGAGCGGGTAAAGGCGACCTTGTACTGAGCCGCAGCCCGGCTGCTCTCAGAGCAGGCCTTCATTCCCGGCCAGCACCTTCAGGCTGACATCGGGACGGGCGCCGACATGGCTGATGATCTCGGCCGCGGCGAGCGCTCCCAGTCGCAGACAATCGCGCACCTCGCGGTTCGAGGTCAGGCCGAACAGGAACCCTGCCGCGAACAGGTCACCCGCGCCGGTGGTGTCGACGATGCGCTCCACCGGAAAGACCGGCTCGGCGATGATGCCGTCGGGCGTGACCGCCAAGGCACCCTTCTCCGAGCGCGTCACCGCCGCCAGCACCTTCTCCGCCGTCAGCCCCGACAGCGCCGTTTCGAAATCGGCGGTCTGGTAGAGGCTCTTCAGCTCATGCTCGTTGGCGAAGACGATGTCGACCATGCCATTGCGGATCAGGCCGAGGAACTCATCGCGGTAGCGGTCGACGCAGAAGGAATCCGACAGGGTGAGGGCGACGCGGCCACCCGAGCTGTGGGCCAGTTCCGACGCCTTGCGGAAGGCTTCCTTGGCCGCCGGCGGATCCCAGAGATAGCCTTCGAGATAGACGATATCGGAATTGGCAATCGCCGCTTCATCGACATCGGCGACGGAGAGACCCTGGCAGGCGCCGAGATAGGTGTTCATCGTGCGCTCGCCATCGGGGGTGACGATGATGAAGGAGCGCGCCGTCGCCGGCCCGTCCGTCGCCGCTGCCGTGCCGAAGCTGACGCCGAGCGAGGTCAGGTCGTGGCGATAGATGCGCGCCGAGCTCATCGGATTTGACCTTGCCGATGAAGCCGCCCTTGCCGCCGAAGGAAGCGAGCCCGGCAATGGTATTGGCCGCCGATCCGCCCGAGATCACCTTGCCCGGACCCATCGCCTTGTAGAGCAGCTCGGCGCGGGCCTCGTCGATCAGCGCCATCGAGCCCTTGGCGAGCTCATAGCGGGCGAGAAAATCTTCCTCAGCCGTCGCGATGACGTCGACAATGGCATTGCCGAGGGCGAGGACGTCGATGCGCGATGCGGTCATGAAGGGGTGTCCGGCTGGTGAAAGAGTTGCGCGGCTTTGGCATCCGCCTCTGCCGCGGTCAAGCCTGCGGTGCCGCAGCCCGGCGCTGCTGCGCCTCGTCCAGCACCTGGGCGAGCCGTTGCAGCTCCGGCGTTTCCAGCAGGGCGATCTCGCGGGCCAGGCGGTTGGCGAGCAATGTCGCCTCCGGCTCGAGCCCCGCCGTATCGACGGTGACGCGCGGATGCGAGAGGTCGGCCAGCCGCACCAGCTCATCCGCCTCGTCCCAGATCACACCGAGCACATGGATCACGCCCTGGATCAGGGTGAAGGTCGGGCGGCCGCGCTTGCCGTGCTCGAGGGCGGAGAGATAGGCCGGGGTGACGCCGAGCACATCGGCCATCTCGGCCAGCGTGACCCCGCGCGCCGCCCTGAGTTCGCGCACGCGGCGGCCAAACGGCGTCACAGCCCGCCCTCGCGCTGGCGGCGCAGGCGGATATAGAGCGCGCCCGAGCCGCCATGGCGCTGCTCCGCCTCCTCGAACCCGACCACCAGCGGGCGCAGATCGGGCAGGCGCAGCCAATGCGGCACCATGCGGCGCAGCACGCCACGCTCTTCGCCAAACAGGCTGTCGCCGGCCGCGCCCTTGCCGGTGACGATCAGCACAAGCTTCGTGCCGCGCCCCTGCTCGCGCCGCAAAAACGAGCGCAAGGCAAGATGCGCCTCGTCCTGGCGCATGCCGTGCAGATCGATCACCGCCTCGACTGATTGCTGGCCGCGCCGCAGCTGCGTGCGCAATCGGCGCTCCAGCGGCGCCAGAGGGGGCGGTGCGGGCTTGGATTGCGCCTGCGGCGCGCTCCGGGGCATGGGAGCCGGGGCGGGCTCCTTTAGGGGCTGGGCGGGCGCTGGCGGCTCGGCTTCCGGCTGCATCGGGGCGCGGCCGGGCAGCGGCTTGACCGAGCGCGCCACCTCGCGCCAGAGCGCGATATCGGCCGCGGTCAGTACTTTTCCGCGACGCTGGCGCACCATCATGGCGTCGCCTTGCGCGGCCACAGCACCGTGAAGGCGACGGGATGGCGGATCAGCCCCGCCCTGTGGCCGGCTTCCGGGCCCGAGCCGACGAAGAGATCGAGCCGCGCCGGGCCGAGAATGGCGGAGCCGGTATCCTGGGCGATCATCAGCCGGGCGAGGCGCTCATCGCCGCCTTTGCCGTCCGGTATCGTGGCGTCGATCCAGACGGGCAGCCCATAGGGCCACACCGCGCGGTCGATGGCGATGCTGCGCAGCGGCGTCAGCGGCAGGCCGGCGCCGCCGATCGGCCCCTGATCGGCCGGGAGATCGTCGCGCCGCGCATAGAACACGAAGGAGCGGTTGAGGCGGATGAGATCGCGGGCGAAATCGGCATCGGCCTTCAGCCGCGCGATCAGCCGGTCCATCGTCATCTCGGCGGGCGGGATGTTCTCGCGCTCACTCAGCGCCCGCCCCAGCGAGGTGTAGGGGTGGCCGTTGCGCCCGGCATAGACCAGCCGCGTGACGCGACCATCCGGCAGCCGGATCCGGCCCGAGCCCTGGACCTGCAGGACGAAGCGATCGACGGGATCGCGCATCCACAGGATCTCCAGACCGCGCCCGTCGAGCGCGCCGGTCTCGATCTCCGTCCTGTCCGGATAGGGGGCGAGCCCTGTCGCGGTGCGCCTGGCGGAGGTGAGAGCGGGATCCAGCCCCTGACGCTCATCGCCGGGCTGGAGGGTGACGAGATCGTCGGGACGGCCATAGAGCGGCGTCGGGAAATCAGGGGATGGCGTCAGCGAGCCCTCGAACTCCGGCTCGAAATAGCCGGTCATGAAGCCCTGGGCCGAGCCGGCGGGGGTGATCCGCCAGAAGCTGAAATGTTGTTCGAAAAAGCGCCGTGCCGCCGTCGCATGATCGGCCGGCAGGTTCGCAGCTTCCTGGCAGACAGCCGCCAGAGCGGGCGGGACCGGAACGGATGACCGGAGGGGCGGCTCGGCCTGGCAGCCTCGTGCAAAGATCGCCAGGGCCTTGGCCTGATCGTCCTGCGTCCAGCCATCCAGTGTTGCGGCCTCAAGCCGCTCCGCCCGGGCGCCGGGAGGCAAAGGCGGCGCGTCAGCCAGAACCTCGCTCGTCATGATCGCGCCCGCCACACATCCGATCATCCATGCCAGCGCCAGGAGTGGGCTGGCGCAGCGCGTCACGCAGCGGCTTCGGTGGCGACCAGCAGCCAGTTCGGGTCGCGGCTGCCGAGCTGGCGCGAGAAGGTCCAGATGTCGCTGACTTCGGAAACGGCCTCGGCGCTGCCATCGACGACGTTGCCCTGGGCATCGCGCACGACGCTGATCAGCTGCGAGACGAAGTTGAGGGTGACCTGACCGGTCTTGCCCTTGACCTCGACGCCGACGATCTCGGCCTTGTCGATCGACACGAAAGAGGTCTCGGCCTTCTGGCCGAGCTTCTCGCGGTCGGTGATCGCCTGCTCGAAGCCCTCATAGACTTCCTTGGCCAGCAGGCCCTTCAGCATCTTGCGGTCGCCGCGGGCGAAAGCGGTGACGATCGTCTCATAGGCCGCCTTGGCTCCGCCGATGAACTCGCGCGGGTCGAAGCCCGGCTCCTGCCGGACAATGCTCTCGATGCCGGCGATGATCGGCGAATCCGGCGGGGCGATGCCCTTCCAGCGCTCGGCGGCCGGCACAGTCTCGGCCGAGATGGCGTCGTTGGCGGCGCCGGGCAGGCGAATGACGTTGTCGCGCTTGCGCTCCGGCTGGTCGGGACGGGCGGGCGGCGCCTCGCGGCGCGTGAAGGGGTCGGCCGGTGGCTGCTCGGACCCGGTCTTCTGGCCGAGCACGGAGCGGAGCTTCCAGGCGACGAAGACGGCCAGAGCGAGGAAGATCAGTGTCGTCATGTCGAAGGAATTTTGCATCGAAGCCTGATCCGGAGCCCCAGTTGTCAGTCGCGTCGTCCTGGCCGTGGCAGCTCCGCGAGCGGAATTCTGCACGTCAGCAGCGCTGATATGGTGTCCATGGCTCGTAACATCCACCCCCCCGCTTGTGAAGGCGGCTTCTTGTGCCGCGCGGGCGTCCATGATAGCCGACGCCGGCGCCGCCTGACCGGTGCGCCCGGTGCCGAAAGTCCTTATCCGGCGCGGGATCCCCGACACAGCCTGCAAAAAAGATGGGTCCGATGGCCAACGACACTCCCAACGGCAACGGCGCGGCCGCCGCGGATGCGGCGCCGACGATGAACGCGCTGGTTCAGTACATCAAGGATTTCTCCTTCGAGAATCCCAAGGCGCCCCGCGCGCTCGGCCAGCAGGCCCAGCAGGGTCCGCAGATGTCGCTCCAGGTCAATGTCTCCAGCACCGGCCTTGGTGGTGAGGATTACGAGACCGTGCTGCAGCTCGAAGGCAAGGCCGAACTGGCCGGCGAGACGCTGTTCGCATTCGACCTGAGCTATGGCGGCGTCTTCCGCCTGCAGAACATCCCGGAGGAGCATATCCATCCGGTGCTGGTGATCGATTGCGCGCGGCTGCTGTTCCCCTTCGCCCGCCAGATCATCGCCGAGGCGGTGCAGAATGGCGGCTTCCCGCCCTTCTATGTGCCTTCGATCGATTTCGCCCAGCTGTTCCAGCAGCGCATGGCCGAGCTTCAGGCCCAGGGCGCTCCGAACGCCTGAGCTGCAAGCCAGCTCCTGAGACGATCAAGGGCCCGCTCTGCGGGCCCTTTTTCATGAGCTGTAGGTGTCCGTGATCAGGCCTCGTCGGTGATGCCGAGATAGCCCTTCCAGAGCGGCGCCTTGCCGAGCGTCAGGATGAAAGCCTCATGCGCGGCGATGGCCTCGGGCGCCAGGCGGGGGGCGAGCGGGCGCTGGCGCTGCGGGCGTTCGAGGACGATGCCGCTGAGCGAGCCGAGCCCGCCGCTGCTGACTGTGCTGAGGCCAAGCGAGGTCTGCTTGCCGCCGATCAGCTCGATATAGACCTCGGCCAGGATCTCGGCATCGAGCAAGGCGCCGTGCTTGGTGCGGCGGCTATTGTCGATGCCATAGCGCTGGCACAGCGCGTCGAGACTGTTGGAGGCGCCGGGATGCTTGCGGCGCGCCATCGACAGCGTGTCGACGACGCGGATCTGCGCCAGCGGACCACGGCCGAGCCGCTTCAGCTCCATATTGAGGAAGCCGACGTCGAAGGCCGCGTTGTGGATCACCAGCCGGGCATCGCCGATGAACTCCTCGAACGCATCGGCAATGCCAGCGAAGACAGGCTTGTCGGCCAGAAACGCGTCCGACAGACCGTGGACGGCGAAGGCGCCCTCCGACATCGGCCGCTCGGGATTGATGTAGCAATGATAGCTGCGGCCGGTCGGGCAATGATTGACCAGCTCGACGCAGCCGATCTCGACGATGCGGTCACCGCCATTGGCCTCGACGCCGGTGGTTTCGGTATCGAGAACGATTTCGCGCATGCGAGTTCTCTCAGCTGCGTCGACCAGGACGCCCGGCGAGCGCCTTGAGGATAGAGCCGACCTGGCGCTGCGCGGCCAGAACCCCGCGGCTGGTGTCCACAAGGAAGTGGGCGCGGCGGCGCTTCTCGGCATCGGGCATCTGTCGGGCCAGGATCGCCGCGAGCTTGTCCGGCGTCATGCCGGGCCGCGCCAGAACCCGCTCAGCCTGGATCGCTGCCGGCGCGGTGATGACCAGAACGGCGTCGCAGCGCGCTTCGCCGCCGGTCTCCAGCAGCAGCGGGATATCGAGCACGGCGAGCCCTGCGCCCTGCTGGCGGCAGCGCGCGATGAACGCTTCTTCCTCGCTGCGCACCAGCGGATGCACGATCGTCTCCAGCCGCTTCAGCGCCTCGGGGTTGCCCAGAACGGCTGCGGAGAGGCGCGCCCGATCGACCGCGCCGGCCTGAACCGTGCCCGGAAAGGCCGCCTCGATCAGCGGTACCGCGCGTCCGCGATAGAGCTGGTGGACGCTGAGATCAGCATCGTGGACGGGGATGCCGTTCTGGCGAAACAGGCCGGCCGTGGTCGACTTGCCCATGCCGATCGAGCCGGTGAGGCCGAGGATGAAGGTCATGGCGACGCCCCCTATCTCAGCCGCCGATATCGGCTTCGAGCACGGCGCGCAGCGCGGGCGTGACGGCGGGCGTGACGCCAAACCACCGCGCAAAGCCGGGAACCGCCTGATGCAGCAGCATGCCGAGCCCGTCGACGATGCGGCCACCGCGCCGCTCCGCCTCTGCTAGCAGCGCCGTCTTCAGCGGCACATAGACGATGTCATCGACGATGGTGCCGGGCCTCATCCCCGTCAGATCGAGGTCGAGCGCCGCCTGGCCCTTCATGCCGAGCGAGGTGGTGTTGACGATCAGATCGGCCATGGGGACGAGCTGATCCCGACGCTGCCAATCGGCCGCCTCGATTGGCGCGCCCAGCAGCTTGGCCAGCTCCTGCGCCCGCTCAAGGCTGCGATTGACCAGTACGATCCGTTGCACGCCGCGCTGCTTCAACCCATAGGCGATGGCTCGTGCCGCGCCGCCGGCTCCCAGCAACAGCGCTGTCCGGACCTCGCTTTGCCAGCCGGGCTGGCTGGCATCGAGATGGCCGAGGAACCCCGCAGCATCGGTGTTGTCACCATGCAGCGTGTTGCCCTCGCGCCAGACCGTGTTGACGGCGCCCATGGCCCGGGCCGTCTCGCTGACATGGTCGAGCTGGGGGAGGACCGCCTCCTTATGCGGGACGGTGACATTGCCGCCGGCGAAGGTGCCGTTACGAAGGCTGGCGATGAAGCCTGCAAGTTCGGCGGGCGCGACATCGATCCGCTCATAGGAGCCATCAAGCCCATGCTCCGCGATCCAGCGCCCATGGATCAGCGGCGAGCGCGAATGGGCGATGGGGTGGCCGATGACGAAGCAGCGCGTGGTCACGACAGGCCTCTCAGGATAGCAGCAGTCCCTGCTCGCGCAGAGCCTGGAGCACGGCGAGCAGGGGCAGGCCGAGCACGGTGAAATGGTCGCCCTCGACCATCTCGAAGAGCTGCCCGCCCAGCCCTTCGAGCTGATAGCCGCCGACGCTGGAGAGAATGGCGGAGCCGGCGGTGGCGACATAGGAGGCGATGAAGGCCTCGCTCAGTGGCCGCATGGTCAAGGTCGCGCTCTGCATGCCCTCGGCGACAATCTCGCCATTGCGCGCCAGGACGAAGGCCGAATGCAGCTGGTGCGTACGCCCCGAGAGCGCAGCGAGCTGCGCGCGGGCAGCGGCGAAGTCGGCCGGTTTGTGATGAGCGACGCCCTCGCAGGCCAGGGTCTGGTCGGCTCCCAGCACGAAGCGCTCGGGGTTTGCCAGGGAGACGGCCAGTGCTTTGGCACAGGCCAGGGCGCCGGCGATGGCATCCTCACTGGCGCCTTCCTGGCGCAGCGGCTGCTCGACCTCGCGCTCATCGATGCCGGGCTTGATCGTCTCCACGGGAATACCGGCAGCCCAGAGCATATCGCGTCGTGTGGTGCTGCCGGAGGCCAGCACCAGCGGCACCTCGGCCAACCAGAGCGAGGAGGTCAGGGGGCTCATGTCGCGATGAACTTCATGCGGTGGTCGCGCAGTAGATCGAGGATGGCAGCAGCCGTCTCCTCAATGGAGCGCCGGGTCACATCGATCACTGGCCAGCCGCGTCGGGCGCAGAGGCGACGCGATTGCAGGATCTCGTCGGCAACTGCCTGCGGATCGACATAGGGCGTCTCCTCATCGGCCTTCAGCGACAGCAGGCGGTTCTGCCGGATCTGGACGATGCGGTCGGCGCTGGCGACGAGGCCGATGATCAGCGGTTTCTTCACCCGGTCGAGTTCCACCGGCAGCGGCACAGACGGTACGAGCGGGATGTTGGCGGTCTTGATTCCGCGATTGGCGAGGTAAATGCTGGTCGGCGTTTTCGAGGTGCGGCTGATGCCGACCAGGATGACATCGGCATTGTCGAGGTCGCCGCCGAGCTGACCGTCATCATGCAGCAGCGTGTAGTTCATCGCATCGATGCGGCGGAAATATTCGGCGTTCAACACGTGCTGAGCGCCGGGGCGCGGGGCCGATGCCTGGCCCAGATAAGACTGGAACAGCGAGAGCACCGGCTGCAGCACCGACAGGCAGGGGCAGCCGAGCTCGCCACAAAACGCCTCGAGCCGTGCCTGCCATTCCGGCTCGACCAGGGTGTAGAGCACGACGCCGGGCGAGGCCTCGATCTCGGCCAGCACACGGGCGAGCTGCGCCTCCGAGCGAACCAGCGGATAGACATGCTCGATCGCCGAGACGGTCTCATACTGGGCCGCCGCCGCGCGGCTGACGGCGATCAAGGTCTCGCCGGTCGCGTCCGACACGAGGTGCAGGTGGAAATAATTGCGGGGCACTGGCTCTCCGGCGTTGGGGCGTCCCCTGCTTTACGGCAATTCACCTGCCGCTGGGAATCCCGTTTTCCGAGCCTTGGCCGCGCCCGCATCTGGCGCTGGCGGTCGGTATGGGGCTGGGGAGCGCTGTGGATAAGCGGACACTGCCGGGAGAGGCTTTGGCGGGTCTGTATAACCCGCCGCATTGATCAACAGGCGCGGTGAGCGGGAGCATGAGCGCGGTGTTTCACGTGAATCATTTTTCGGCCCGAGGAACCGGAGCGGATTCAGATTGGTTAAGAAACTCTTAACCGGCGTTCTGGCCGCCCGGACCGACGCGCTTGGCGGACTCCACGCCTGTGGACTGGTTGTGGACGAGATTGCGCCGGGCTATCTGCCCCCCTCCAAGAGTCAAAAAAGAAGATTCTCTCTCAAGAATCATATTTAAGAAGAGAGATCGGGATTGGGGATGGCTGGGGTGAGCATGCCGAGGCGAGACGAATCGAAATTCCTGCGCGTTCTGGATGGCCAGACCCAGGTTCCGCCACCCATCTGGATGATGCGACAGGCAGGCCGATATCTTCCCGAATATCGCGCTGTACGCGCCAAGGCCGGCAGCTTTCTCGATCTCTGCTATAATCCTGAACTGGCTGCCGAGGTCACATTGCAGCCGATCAGGCGCTTCGGCTTCGATGCCGCGATCCTGTTTTCGGACATTCTGGTGATCCCGCATGCGCTGGGACAAAAGCTCTGGTTCGTTGAGGGCGAGGGTCCGAGACTCGAACCGGTCGCCGATCATGCCAGGCTTGCTGAGATTTCCCGCGAGGCCGACGATGCCAAGCTCAGCCCGGTGATCGAGACGGTTCAGCGGGTGAAGCAGGGTCTGGGTCGTGAGACGGCTTTCATCGGCTTCTGCGGTGCCCCCTGGACCGTGGCGACCTATATGGTGGCAGGGCGTGGCACGCCTGGGCAGGAGCCGGCCAAGGAGCTCTTCCGGCGCGATCCCGCTTTCTTCCAGACGCTGATCGATCTGATCGTCGATGCTTCGGCGCGCTATCTCTGCCGCCAGATCGAGGCCGGCGTCGATGTCGTGCAGATTTTCGATAGCTGGGCCGGGTCGCTCGGGCCCGAAGAGTTCGAGCGCTGGTGCATCGCGCCGACGAAGCGGTTGGTCGATCTGGTGCGGGCACAGCATCCCGAGGCCCGGATCATTGGCTTTGCGCGGGGCGCGGGCAAGCTCATCCCGGCCTATGTCAAGGCGACGGGCGTCAATGCCGCCGGGCTCGAGACCGAGATCGACCGCAGCTTTGCCCGTGACGAGATCCAGTCGCTGGTGCCGATCCAGGGTCACCTCGACCCGCTGGTTCTGCGTGCCGGCGGTCCTGAGCTCGAGGCGGAGGTTGCCGCGATCCGTGAGGCGTTCGGTGGTGGGCCGTTCATCTTCAACCTCGGTCACGGCATTCTGCCGGACACCCCGATCCCCCATGTCGAGCGGCTGCTGGCCGCCGTGCGCGCCTGAGCGACGCCGATGTATGAATGGCTGAAGGCCCTGCATGTGCTGGCGGTCATCTCGTGGATGGCCGCCCTGCTCTATCTGCCGCGACTGATGGTCTATCATGTCGATGCGCCCGTCGGCTCGCAGCAGTCGGAGACTTTCAAGATCATGGAGCGCAAGCTCCTGAACGGGATCATGACCCCGGCGATGATCGTCAGCTGGGTCGTCGGGCTCTATCTAGCCTGGGCTGGCTTTGGCCTGCGCGGCGGCTGGCTCCACGCCAAGATCGCGCTGGTGCTGCTGATGTCGGGCATGCATGGCTTCCTGATCGGCCGGGTGCGTGATTTCGCTCAGGATCGCAACAGCCGTAGCGGCCGGTTCTATCGCGTCATCAACGAGGTGCCGGCGGTGCTGATGATCGGCATCGTGGTGCTGGTGATCGTCAAGCCGTTCTGATCGGCCAACAGCGCCGGTCGACGCCGCTGCGGGCCTGATGATTCCAGTTGAGCGCGGGGACGAATCCCGCTATCAGGGTTTTGCGCTTCTCCAGCGTCCTTCCTGTTGTCGATGGTTGTTGAGCCCGCTGCGCCCTGCAGATGCAGCTCATGGTGCGAGCCTCTCGCGCTGCTCCGTATCCCGGTCCGTCGTCCTTTCCAGTTTTTCTTCTGTCTCCGCGCCCCGCGCCGGGACTGTCACGATCCAGGTGCCCCATGCGGGAAATCAAACTCCAAGACCTCAAGGTCAAAACCCCGACCGAACTCCTCACCTTCGCCGAGGGCGTCGAGGTCGAGAACGCCAGCACGATGCGCAAGCAGGAGCTGATGTTCGCGATCCTCAAGCAGCTCGCCGCCAAGGACACGGAAATCCTGGGCGAGGGCGTCGTCGAGGTGCTGCAGGATGGCTTCGGCTTCCTGCGCTCTTCCGATTCCAATTATCTGCCCGGCCCTGACGACATCTATGTCTCCCCCTCGCAGATCCGGAAATTCGGCCTGCGCACCGGCGATACAGTCGAAGGTCCGATCCGCAGCCCCAAGGATGGCGAGCGCTATTTCGCGCTGCTCAAGGTCAACACGATCAATTTCGAAGACCCTGAGAAGATCAAGCACAAGATCCATTTCGACAATCTGACGCCGCTCTATCCCGATGAGCGACTGCGGATGGAAGTGCAGGATCCGACCAAGAAGGATTTCTCGGCACGGGTCATCGACATCGTCGCCCCGGTCGGCAAAGGCCAGCGCGCCCTGATCGTGGCGCCGCCGCGCACCGGCAAGACCGTGCTGCTGCAGAACATCGCGCAGTCGATCACCACCAATCACCCGGAATGCTACCTCATCGTGCTGCTCATCGACGAGCGTCCCGAGGAAGTCACCGACATGCAGCGCTCGGTGAAGGGCGAGGTTGTCTCCTCGACCTTCGACGAGCCAGCCTCGCGCCACGTCCAGGTCGCGGAAATGGTGATCGAGAAGGCCAAGCGCCTGGTCGAGCATGGCCGCGATGTGGTGATCCTGCTGGATTCGATCACCCGCCTCGGCCGCGCCTACAACACGGTCGTCCCCTCCTCCGGCAAGGTGCTGACCGGTGGTGTCGACGCCAACGCCCTGCAGCGGCCGAAGCGCTTCTTCGGTGCCGCCCGCAATATCGAAGAGGGCGGCTCGCTGACCATTGTGGCGACGGCGCTGATCGATACCGGCAGCCGCATGGACGAGGTGATCTTCGAAGAGTTCAAGGGCACCGGTAACTGCGAAATCATCCTCGACCGCAAGGTCGCTGATAAGCGCATCTTCCCGGCCATCGACATTCTGAAGTCCGGCACCCGTAAGGAAGAGCTGATCACCCCGAAGGACGTGCTGCAGAAGACCTATGTGCTGCGCCGCATCCTGAACCCGATGGGTCCGCAGGACGCGATCGAGTTCCTCATGGACAAGCTGCGCCAGACCAAACAGAACTCGGAATTCTTCGATTCCATGAACACCTGAGCCAGCGGCTCGCAGCCACTGCCAGCGTCATACCTCAAACGGCCGGTCACTTGCTGACCGGCCGTTTTGGCGTGTAAGCCTCGGATATTGCTGGCCCTACCTGCCCCTCAACCCGGTCATACCACCTTGGTCATACCCGCTCCGATCGGCAGTTTTGCTCACGCGACAATCGTCGCCCTGTCCTCGGGGTCTGGCCGGGCGGGCGTGGCGGTCGTCAGGGTTTCCGGTCCCCAAGTCCGATTCGTTCTCGAAACAATTGCTGGCGGCGTACCCCAGCCGCGGATGGCGCAGTTCACACGTCTGCAGGACCTGGATGGCGCGGATATCGACAAGGGGCTGGTGCTGTTCTTTCCCGCCCCACACAGCTTCACCGGCGAGGATGTGGCGGAGTTTCAGATCCATGGCGCCCGCGCCGTGGTTGCGCGGCTGCTGGAGGTGCTGACCACGCTGCCGGGCTTGCGTCTGGCTGAGGCAGGGGAGTTTACACGCCGGGCCTTCGAGAGCGGAAAGCTCGATCTGGCCGAGGTCGAGGGGCTGGCAGACCTGATCGATTCGGAAACGGAATGGCAGCGTCGCCAGGCCCTGCGACAGATGGATGGCGCCATCGGCCGGGTCAGCGGCAACTGGCGGCAGCTTCTGGTGCAGGCCATGGCGCTGCTCGCCGCCGATCTGGATTTTTCCGATGAGGGCGATGTTGACGGGCCGCTGGTCGAACAGGCTCGCGGGCTGGCAGGCACGGCGCTGAACGAATTGCGCCAGGCACTCGGCAGCTTCGCTCAAGGCGAGCGGGTGCGGGAAGGGTTTGTGGTGGTGCTGGCGGGCCCGCCCAATGCCGGCAAGTCGAGCTTGCTCAATGCGCTGGCCCAGCGGGACGTTGCCATCGTCTCGCCCATCGCCGGCACGACGCGGGATGCCATCGAGGTGCGGCTCGATCTCAAGGGCCTCCCCGTCATCCTGATTGATACAGCCGGATTGCGCGAAAGCGGTGATGAAATCGAGACCGAGGGCGTCAGGCGGGCGCTGGCCTTGGCTGAGCGCGCCGATCTGATCCTGCGCATCCGCGCTGTCGATTCGGAGCCGGACCGATTGCTGGGCGCTGGCACTGTTCTGAACCTCGCGACCAAAGCCGATCTCGGCGTAACGCCTCTGCCCGGCGAACTTGCTGTCTCGGCCCAAACCGGTGACGGGCTTCCAGAGCTTCTGGACGCTATCGCGGCGCAGCTGTCAGCAGGCCCACAGGGGGAGCCGGCGCTGCTGACGCGCCAGCGCCATCGGCTCGCGGTGGCGGAAGCGATCGCGGCGCTGGAGCGGGCGATTCACCCGGCCCAAACCGAGACGGAACTGATGGCCGAAGATCTGCGGCAAGCGGTGGTCGCGCTGGAGCGCCTGATCGGGCGCATCGGCGTCGAGAGCGTCCTGGACCAGCTTTTCGCCGGCTTCTGCATCGGCAAATAGCTTTCTGCGGCTTGCGATCGAGACGCAGCAGCATTGACCGGTGGGGCAGGCTTCGCTAGCCACAGCCCATGTCAGATTTTGCAGCCCATTACGATGTCATCGTCGTCGGTGGCGGCCATGCCGGGGTTGAGGCGGCCGCGGCTGCCGCCCGTGTCGGCGCCCGCACGGCCTTGCTCACGCATCGGCCTGAGACGATCGGCGTGATGTCCTGCAACCCTGCGATTGGCGGGCTCGGCAAGGGTCATCTGGTCCGCGAGATCGATGCGCTCGACGGCATCATGGCGCGCGCCGCCGACAGGGCCGGCATTCAGTTCCGCATGCTCAACCGGCGCAAAGGTCCGGCGGTTCGTGGCCCTCGAGCTCAGGCGGACCGGAAACTCTATCGCGAGGCGGTGCAATCGCTTGTTGCGGCTCAGGCTGGCCTGACGGTGGTGGCCGGAGAAGCCTTCGACCTGATCGAGCACGACGGGCGCGTGACGGGCGTGATCCTGGCGGATGGGCGTCGATTCGCAGCCGGAACGGTCGTGCTGACGACTGGCACCTTCTTGCGCGGGCTGATCCATATCGGTGAGACCCGGATCCCTGCCGGGCGTGTCGGTGAGGGACCATCGCTTGGCCTGTCGGCGACCCTTGAGCGGCATGGCTTTCCGCTTGGCCGCCTGAAGACGGGCACCCCGCCCCGGCTCGACGGGCGCAGCATCGATTGGGCGTCGCTGGAGATGCAGCCGGGCGACGAGGTTCCGCCGAGCCTTTCTCGGCGCTGACGCAGGCGATCACCACGCCGCAGATCTCCTGCGGCATCACCCGCACGAGCTTGGCGACGCATGATCTGATCCGCGCCAATCTGCACCGCGCGCCGATGTTCTCCGGCCAGATCGAAGGGCGCGGGCCGCGTTATTGCCCGTCCATCGAGGACAAGGTCGGCCGCTTCGGCGATCGCGACGGACATCAGATCTTTCTCGAGCCGGAGGGGCTTGACGACGACACCGTCTATCCCAACGGCATCTCGACCTCGCTGCCGGAGGATGTGCAGCTTGGCTTGCTGAAGACCATTCCGGGGCTTGAGCGCGCCGTGATGCTCAAGCCTGGCTATGCCATCGAGTACGATTTCGTCGATCCCCGCGCCCTGCACAACACGCTGGAGACCCGGGCGTCTGCGTGGCCTGTTCCTGGCCGGGCAGATCAACGGCACGACGGGCTATGAGGAAGCCGCAGCGCAGGGGCTTCTGGCGGGCCTCAATGCAGCGCGGCGGGCTGGCGGCGGCGATCCCGTGGCCATGGATCGCACCAGCTCCTATCTGGGGGTGCTGGTCGATGACCTCACCACGCACGGCGTTACGGAGCCGTATCGGATGTTCACCTCGCGGGCCGAGTTCCGGCTTTCGCTGCGGGTCGATAATGCCGATGAGCGACTGACTGGATTCGGCACCGAAATGGGATTGGTCGGCGCGGAGCGATTGGCCCATTACCAGCAGCGCAACGGCCAGATCGACGCGCTGCGACAGAGGCTGCAGCAGCTGTCGCTCACGCCGACCGAGGCCAGTGCACGCGGCTTGCAGCTCAATCGCGATGGCCTGCGACGGAGCGCCTATCAACTGCTGTCTTATCCCGATATCGGGTTCGAGCGGTTGGCCACGATCTGGCCGGAACTCTCCGCCTTTGCTCCGGGTGTGATTGCGCGGGTGACGGCTGATGCGGTGTATTCGGTTTATCTCGACAGGCAGGCGGCAGAGATCGATTCTTATCGGCGCGACCAGGCGCTGAAGCTGCCGCCGGAACTCGATCTCGACGCGATGCCGGGGCTTTCGAACGAGCTGCGGCTGAAGCTGATGGCGCAGCGTCCCGCTGATCTGGCGCAGGCTGCCCGGATCGAGGGCATGACGCCCGCCGCGCTCACCCTCCTGGCGGCCCATTCGCGCAAGGCGCGACGGCGCGCGCCGATTCCTGCGAATGCGAGCCCATGACTGTTGATAACTCGGACCGCCGCGAGGCTTTGCGCTTGACGCCTGTTTCACGTGAAACAGAGGAGCGTCTGGAGCTGCTGGTGGCCGAGCTGAAGCGCTGGCAGGCGGCGAAAAACCTTGTCTCGACGGCCACGCTCGACGAGGTCTGGACGCGGCACATTGCCGATTCGCTGCAGATTTTTCAGGCTTTGCCCGACGCGAAGCGCTGGCTCGACCTCGGTTCAGGCGGCGGCTTTCCGGGTTTGGTCATCGGTATTTGCCTGGTCGGGATTCCCGGAGGACATATCGACCTCGTCGAAAGCAACGCCCGCAAATGCGCCTTCCTGCGGCATGTCGCCCGGCTCACGGGCGCTCCGATCACCGTCCATAACGCCAGGATTGAGGACGTGATTGCAGGATTTGAGGGCAAAATCGACGTTGTCACCGCTCGTGCGCTTGCCCCCCTGCCGCAGCTGCTCGACTGGTGCAAAGAGCTGTTGAGAACCGGCACTGTGGCGCTCTTTCCAAAGGGACAACATCTAGAGAGCGAATTGACCGAGTCGTCTAAATGTTGGAAGATTCAGGCCTCAACTCTTCCTTCGCTGACGGACAGCGCCGCGGGGATCCTGATGATCCATGCGGCTGAGAAGCGGACCGACTCATGACCAAGCTGACGCCGATTATTGTGCCGCAGCGCCCGAGGGTGCTGGCGCTCGCCAACCAGAAGGGCGGCGTCGGCAAGACCACGACCGCGATCAATCTCGGCACGGCGCTTGCGGCGATTGGCGAGAAGGTCCTGATCGTCGATCTCGACCCGCAGGGCAATGCCTCGACCGGTCTGGGCATCGACCGCACGCAGCCGGCAAATCCTCGACCTATGATGTGCTGTGCGGCGATGTCGGACTCGGGCAGGCGCTGCAGGAGACGGCGGTTCCGGGCCTGTTCCTGGCGCCGTCGACGCTCGATCTGCTCGGCGTCGAACTGGAGATCGCTGGCGCCAAGGATCGCGCGCATGCGTCTGAAGAAGGCGATCGACGAGCTGGTCTATGACCAGCGCTGTCAGGAGCTGACCTATATCCTGATCGATTGCCCGCCTTCGCTCAGCCTGATCACCATCAATGCGATGACGGCGGCGGATGCGGTGCTGGTGCCGCTGCAGTGCGAGTTCTTCGCGCTGGAGGGCCTGAGCCAGTTGCTCAAGACGGTCGAGCAGGTGCGGCAGGGCTTGAATCCGCGGCTGATCATCCAGGGCGTCGTTCTGACCATGTACGATCCCGCGCAACAATCTGTCGGGCCAGGTCATGGCCGATGTCCGCGAGTTTCCTCGGCGACAAGGTCTATGAGACCGTGATCCCGCGGAATGTCCGGGTTTCGGAGGCGCCATCCTATGGCAAGCCGGCGCTGCTCTATGATCTCCGCTGCTCCGGGTCCCAAGCCTATCTGAAGCTGGCGTCGGAAGTCATCAAGCGCGAGCGCTCCCTGCGCGCCGCTGCCTGATCTGAGATTTGCGGGAGAGTTTGAGGATGTCGATGGCCGAGGAACAGGGGCGGTCTCGCCTGGGGCGTGGTCTGGCTGCGCTGATCGGCGATGTCGGTGACGAGATCGGCGCGCTGGAGCGGGCGCGTGGCCAGCGCCGTGTACCGGTCGAGTTCCTGCGGCCGAGCGCGCGCAATCCGCGTCGCAGCTTCGTCGAGGAGGATCTTGAGGATCTGACCGCATCCGTCCGCGAGCGCGGCATCCTGCAGCCGATCATCGTCCGCTCGATCTCCGGCATGCTCGACGCCTATGAGATCATCGCCGGTGAACGCCGCTGGCGAGCGGCGCAGCGCGCCGGCCTGCATGATGTTCCGGTCATTCTGGTCGAGGCCGATGACCGCGAAGCGCTTGAAATCGCGATCGTCGAGAACGTCCAGCGCGCCGACCTCAACGCCATTGAGGAAGCGGCCGGCTATGAGCGGCTGATCGCCGAGTTTGGCTATACGCAGAACGATCTGGCACAGGTCATCGGCAAGAGCCGCAGCCATGTCGCCAACACGCTTCGGCTGTCGAAACTGCCGGAATCGGTCCGGCAGATGGTCTCCGACGGGTTGGTCTCGGCCGGGCACGCGCGCTCACTGTTGTCTGTTTCGGATCCGGAACTGATGGCACGCCGAATTGTCGATCAGGGGCTCAGCGTCCGCGATATCGAGCGGGTTGTGCAGGAAGAGGCCAGGGGCGAAACGAAGTCCGTGCCGAGCAAGGCGAAGCCGGACAAGGACCCGGATACGCGGGCTCTGGAGAAGGCACTGGAGGAGGCGCTGGGGCTCTCGGTGGCGATCAGTCATCGCGCCAATGGCGGCGGTGACGTCAAGATCAGCTACAAGACGCTGGAACAGCTCGACGCGCTCTGCCGTCGGCTCAAGGCCTAATTCCAGTCAGCGCGAGCCCGCCCGCGCCAGCCGGGCGAGGCTCCAGAGCACACGCGCGGCCGTCGCCTGAGCGAGGCCGGAATCGCGGCGCACGGCAAGGGTAGCCGTGCCGAGCAACCCGATGGCTTCGTTCGAGTTTTTCGCTGCTCCAGGCCCCCAGCGCGGCTTCTGTCGGAGCGATGCGTGGCCAGGGCAACCGCATCCCGCCAACGACCTCCTTGATCCCCCGCCCTGAATCGATCGCCTGCCGCGCCTTCAGCAAGGCCAGGCCCTGCCTCAACACCGCGCCGAGCATGACGCCGGGATCCAGGCCTTCCTTGGCCAACCTGACATGGGCGAGATCGATGCTGGCAATCTTGCCCGCAAAGACCGCGTCGACCAGCGCAGCCTGTTCGCGCTGGGCGGTGTCGCCGACGATGGCGTCGATATCGTCTTCGGTGACGGAGGCGGCATCGCCGACATAGAGCAGCAGCTTCTCGAGCTCGCGCCGCGATGTCTGCCGGTCGCCACCGAGCAGCCCGGCCAGCCTGTCGCGCCTGCTCCGGTCGATCGACTTGCCGGCGGCGCGGATCATCTCGTCGATGATCCCGCCGAGATCGCGCGCCGCGTCGCCATAGCAGGGGATGGCGAGTGCCGTCCTTGCCCGCTCGCAAGCGACCCGCAGCGGGTTGCTCTTCTGCAGCTCGCCGGCCTCGATGATGACGATGGCGTCCTGCGAGGGGGTGGTCAGCAGCGGCTCGACGGCGGGCAGCAGCATCTTGCCTGTGGGGGAGACGCGGATGGCGCGGCGGCCGCCGAAACAGCCCGATCGTGTTGGCCTCATCGACCAGTTTCATCGGATCGGCAGCGATGTCGTCGCCGCTCATCCGGACGAGCTGAAAGGCGTCCCCGGCATCATCGACCGAGGCTTTGGCCAGGGCGGAGGCGCGTTCCGAGACCAGCCCGGCATCGGGACCGTAGAACAGGAAGAGCCGATGGGCGGGGTCGGGCCGGGCGAGGGCCCGCTCCGCCTCATGCGCCTTGATGGTCGCCATCGCCAGCCTCAGCCGGTGACGAGATCGGCGGCCATTTGCCCACGGATGATGGTTGCGAGGCTCTTGGCAGCCCGGACCTGCGCATCCCGCGCCGCTCTGACCGTGGCGAAACGCTGGGACGACCGCTCATAGGGGATGCGGATCGTATTCACGCCCGAGCTGACGACCTTGCCGGCCTTGTCCTTGAGGCTCCAGGTGGCGCTTGCAACGAGCACGGCCGAATCGGCGCGGGCGTTGAGATAATCGACCGTCACGACATCGATGGATTCGGTGACCGAGGCCGAGAACACCAGGCGCTTGGTGGCGTCCGGCTCGCCGCTGCCATCGAGTTCGAAGACCAGCTCATTGCGCAGATAATGCCCGATCAGCCCCTTGATCTCGGGGATCTCGATGCTGCGCAGCGCGCTGCGGACACTGCCGCCGGTCGCCGGGCTGAGCGTCGCCTCGGAATAGAGCGGCTGGAAGCAACCGCCGGTGAAGGCGGCAGCCAGCAGCGCCGCCGCCAGCATGGCGCGGCGGGGCAGCAGCCGTGTCGAGCGGAGCGTCTGGGCAAATTCAGGCGACGACATTCACGATTCTCCCCGGCACCACGATGATCTTGCGGATGTCGCGGCCATCCAGCGCCCGTATCACGGCCTCGTTCGCGCGAACCAGAGCCTCGACCGCTACCGTATCCGCATCGGCCGGCACCGTCACGTCCGCCCGCTTCTTTCCGTTGATCTGGACCGGCAGCGAGATTGTGTCGTCCTTCAGCAGGGCGTCTTCGGCGACCGGCCAGGCGGCCTCGCCGACGAGACCGGGCTGTCCGAGCACCGCCCAGCAGGATTCGGCCAGATGCGGCATCATCGGCGCGATCAGCTGGGTCAGGATCGTCGCCGATTCATGCAGGGCAAAGCCGAGATCGTCGGGCAGCTCGGCCTGTTCGGCGGCGCCATCCAGCGCCTTCCCGACCGCATTGGTCAGCGTGTAGATATGGGCGACGCAGCGGTTGAAGCCGAGGCGCTCGATATCCGCGCCGACGGCCTGCAGAGCCCTGTGAGTGGCCTTGCGCAGGGTCGTGGCAGCCTCACCGAGGCTGGAGGGAGCAGGGCGCCCAGCGCCCGTCCTCTCGGCGATCTCACCGACCAGGCGCCAGACCCGCTGCACGAAGCGCGCCGCGCCCTGGACGCCCTTCATCGGTCCAGATCACATCGCGGTCCGGCGGCGAATCCGACAGCATGAACCAGCGGGCGGTGTCGGCGCCGTAGGAGGCGATGATGTCGTCGGGATCGACGACATTCTTCTTCGACTTCGACATCTTCTCGATCGAGCCGATCTCGATCGGCGCGCCGGTATCGACATGGAAACCGGCCCGCTCGCTGCCAGTTCACCTCGATGCGGACATCGCCGGGCTCAACCCAGCTGCCATCGGCGGCGCGGTAGGTCTCGTGGACCACCATGCCCTGCGTGAACAGGCCGGCGAAGGGCTCGTCCAGCCCGGCATGGCCGGTCGCCTTCATGGCGCGGGTGAAGAAGCGCGAATAGAGCAGGTGCAGGATCGCGTGCTCGACGCCGCCGATATACTGGTCGACAGGCAGGAAACGGTCGACGACCGGGCGGTTGGTCGGGCTCTCCGCCCGCCACGGATCGGTGAAGCGGGCGAAATACCACGAGGAATCGACGAAGGTGTCCATCGTGTCGGTTTCGCGACGCGCCGGCTTGCCGCATTGCGGGCAGGCGACATGCTTCCAGCTCGGATGATGGTCGAGCGGGTTGCCGGGCTTCTCGAAGGAGACATCGTCAGGCAGCTTGACCGGCAGGTCGGCATCGGGAACCGGCAGGGTGCCGCAGGCCTCGCAATGGATGATCGGGATCGGGCAGCCCCAATAGCGCTGCCGCGAGACACCCCAGTCACGCAGGCGGAAATTGACCTTGCGCTGGGCGACAGGCCGGTTGCCACGGGTTTCCGCTTCCAGCCGGCGCGCCACGGCTTCCTTGGCCTCCGGGATGCTCATCCCGTCGAGGAAGCGCGAATTGATCATCCGCCCATCGTCGACATAGGCCGTGTCGGTGATGACGAAGCTCGCCGGGTCCGTGCCCTCGGGGCAGACGACGGGCAGGTTGCCGAGCCCGTATTTGTTGACGAAGTCGAGGTCGCGCTGGTCATGCGCCGGGCAGCCGAAAATCGCGCCGGTGCCGTATTCCATCAGGATGAAGTTCGCGACATAGACCGGCAGCGTCCAGCTCGGATCGAGCGGATGCACGGCGCGGATGCCGGTGTCGAAGCCGAGCTTTTCAGCCTTGTCGATGTTTTCCTGGGCCGTGCCGGTGCGCTTGCATTCCTCGATGAAGGCCTGCAGCGCCGGGTTATTCTGGGCCACGGCCTTGGCGAGCGGATGATCGGGCGCGATCGCCATGAACTTGGCGCCAAACAGCGTGTCCGGGCGGGTGGTGTAGATCTCGAGCTCGTCCTGGCCGAAGGGATTCGATTCGAGGCCGAAACGGATCATCAGCCCTTCCGAGCGGCCGATCCAGTTCTTCTGCATCAGCCGCACCTTGTCAGGCCAGCGATCCAGCCCGTCCAGCGCGTCGTGCAGTTCCTGGCCGAAGCTGGTGATCTTGAAGAACCACTGCGTCAGCTCGCGGATTTCGACCGGCGCGCCGGAGCGCCAGCCCTTGCCGTCGATCACCTGCTCATTGGCCAGCACGGTCTCGTCGACCGGGTCCCAATTCACCTTGGCAGTCTTGCGGTCGACGAGCCCGGCCTTGAGGAAGTCCAGGAACATCTTCTGCTGGTGGCGATAATAGGCGGGGTCGCAGGTCGCGAGTTCGCGGCTCCAGTCCAGGGACAGGCCCATGGATTGCAGCTGGGTGCGCATCGTCGCGATATTGGCGTAGGTCCACTCGCGCGGGTGGATCTTGTTGGCTTTCGCCGCGTTTTCCGCCGGCAGTCCAAATGCATCCCAGCCCATCGGGTGGAGCACCGCGAAGCCCTTGGCACGCTTGTAGCGCGCGACGACATCGCCCATCGCATAATTGCGGACATGCCCCATATGGATGCGTCCCGAGGGGTAGGGGAACATCTCGAGCACGTAATAGGTTGGGCGCGGGTCGTCGTTGCGGGTCTCGAAGAGCTTGCGCTCATCCCAGACGCGCCGCCATTTCGGCTCGGATTCCTTGGGATTGTAACGTTCTACGGCCATGTCAGCATGTGATTGTTGCGTGAGCGAAGTGAGCGGGACTAGGACACGATTGCGCGCGCCGGGTCAACGCCGGGCAAGGGCCGCAGGCCCATGCAAAGAAAGGATTTGTCACGTCATGAGCGATATCGTGCAGCGATTGAAGGCCACGCAGGAGGCAGTGGCGCGCGCCGCCGAAGATATGGGGCGCCAGCCTGCGGATGTGACGCTGATCGCCGTCTGCAAGACGATGCCGGAGGAGGCTGTGCTGGCGGCTCTGGAGGCGGGCCAGCGCGTGTTCGGTGAGAATTACGTTCAGGAGGCGAAGGCGAAATGGCCGTCGCTGAAGCAGCGCTTCCCCGATGCGCAGGTGCATATGATCGGGCCGCTGCAGTCCAACAAGGCGCGAGAGGCTGTCGCCCTGTTCGATGCGATCCATTCGCTCGACCGTGAGAGCCTGGCCAAGGAGCTGGCGCGCGAAATCGCCCGGGCCGGCAGGGCTCCGACGCTGTTCGTCCAGGTGAACACCGGCGAGGAGCCGCAAAAGGGCGGCGTCATGCCGGCCGATATCGACGCCTTCCTCGATGCCTGCCGCGTCCATCACGGGCTGGCGATCGAGGGGCTGATGTGCATTCCGCCGGCCGATGAGCCGCCCTCGCCGCATTTCGCGCTGCTGGCGAAGATCGCGGCGCGGCACAAGCTGCGCGGCCTCTCAATGGGGATGAGCAGCGATTACGAGGCGGCGATCCAGCTCGGCGCGACGCATGTCCGCATCGGCAGCGCGATTTTTGGCGCCAGAGCGGTCTCAAGCGAAGTGGGTCCCGGTTCGCGTGAAGAAAACGCGACACAGCAATAGCGAGAGCATTGATGCGCGAGAGGCTGATCAGCGACCGGCGCCGGCGATGCGGATGGCGCAGCGCCTGGCCAGCCGCGGCAGCACCTTGGCGAAGACCTGCCGCTCTACCGCGACGCAGCCTGCCGTCGGCGTGAAGCCGGGGCGGGCCAGGTGCCAGAAGATGGCGCTGCCTCGCCCGCGCCGGATCGGCGCATCGTTCCAGCCGAGCTCGACGATGATGTCGTAGAGCGGATCTTCGCGCGTCAGCCGTTCTTCGGCGGTCCCCGGCGCACGGTCGATCAGCGTGTTGTAGCGACGGTCGGTGGTATCGTCGCACCAGGCATCGCGCAGGGCGATGCGGCGGATCGGCAGCAGGCTGATCGGCCGCGTCAGCCTGTCGGCGCGGTAGAACAGGCGGCGCAAGGGCAAGATGGCGCGGGGCGTGCCGCCATCGCCCTCTCGCTTGGCGACGATGATGCCGCCCCGGCCGATGGCGCAGGGAAAGACGGCCTGCCCGGCGACCAGAAAGCCCTTGCTCCTGTCATGCACCGACGGGATCACCTGCAGGCGGGTCAGGCGACGCGGTGGGCTCTGAGGCCGGCCTGCGCCGGGTTTTTCACTGATTCTCACGGGATTTCCAGATTGCGTGACTTGCGGTGAGGATTCAGCGGGCTCATGGTGCAATCCGTCCAACAGCGAAAATCGAGCCTACATGTCCGCCGTCCATCATATCCTTCTCTGCGACGACGACCAGACGCTGCGCGATGCGCTTGCCGAACAGCTCGGGCTTTACGACGAGTTCAAGATTTCGACCGCCGGCACCGCGACGGCGGCCGTGAAGATCGTGCAGGCGGAGCGCTTCGACCTGGCGGTGATGGATGTCGGCCTGCCGGATATGGACGGGCGCGAAGCCGTCAAGATGATGCGCAAGAATGGCTTCAAGAGCCCGGTGATCATGCTCACCGGCCAGGGTTCGGATGCCGATACGGTGCTCGGGCTGGAAGCCGGCGCCAATGATTACGTCGTCAAGCCGTTCAAATTCGCCGTGCTGCTGGCCCGCATCCGCGCTCATCTGCGCCAGTATGAGGCGAGCGAGGACGCGATCTTCCAGGTCGGTCCCTATACCTTTCATCCTGGCTCGAAGCTGCTGGTCAGCGAGAAAGGCTCCAAGACCAAGCTGACCGAGAAGGAAACGGCGATCCTGCGCTTCCTGTACCGCGCTGGTCGCAAGCCGATTGCCCGGGAAATCCTGCTGCAGGAGGTCTGGGGCTATAATTCCCAGGTGACCACCCACACGCTCGAAACTCATATCTACCGTCTGCGCCAGAAGATTGAGCCCGATCCCGCCCATGCCCGTCTTCTGGTGACGGATGCGGGTGGCTATCGCCTCAATCCCTAAGCCGCGATGGCGCTCGACGATGATATTGCGGTGCTGTCACGGCAACCGCTGCTCGGTCTCATGGAGCGCGATGCGCTTCGCCTGCTGGCCTTCTCCGCCGAAACCCGCAGCCTGCGCGCCGGCGATATCCTGTTTCGTGCCGGCGATGTCGGCGATGGCGCGTTGCTGGTGCTGACCGGCGCTGTCGCGCTGACGGCGAGCGATGACGGTCAACCCGCCAAGGAAATCGCCGGGCCTGGAGCCTTGATCGGTGAACTCGCGCTGTTTACCGGGCTGCGGCGGCCGGTGACGGCCATCGTGCGCGAGCCGACGCAGGTGATGAAGCTGTCGCGGGCGGTGATGCGGCGGGTGCTGGCGGAGTTTCCGGCCTCGGCCGAGCAATTGGCGCAGGCGGTAGCCACAAGGCTGCGCGTTTTCGCGGAGGAGCTGACCACCGTGCAAGCGGCGCTGGAAGCGATCGACCGGCGCTGAACGGCGCCTACAGCTCCAGCGTCACCGTCACCGGGACATGGTCGGAGGGGCGCTGCCAGCCCCTCGCCTCGCGCAGGAAGCTCAGATCGCGCAGGGTCGGCTTCAGCCCGTCCGACAGCCAGACATGGTCGAGGCGGCGGCCGCGATTGGAGGCTTTCCAATCGGAGGCGCGATAGCTCCACCAACTATAGAGCTTCTCAGGCTCCGGCCGCAGCGCGCGCGCCGCATCCGTCCAGCCGAAATCGCTGCGCAGGGTCTCCAGAGTCTGCGTCTCGAGCGGCGTATGGCTGACGACATCGAGCAGCTGCTTATGGCTCCAGACATCATGCTCGTAGGGCGCGATGTTGAGATCGCCGAGAAGGATGCTGGGCCGGTCGGTCGGCCGCTTGGTCATGCCCCAGACGCCGAGTTCGTCGAGGAAGGCGAGCTTATGGGCGAATTTCGGATTGAGTTCGGGGTCGGGGATATCGCCCCCGGCCGGGACGTAGAAATTATGCACCGCAATGCCGGCTGCAGCCCCGGCACCAGCCCCCAGCACCACGCTCATATGCCGGGCATCGGGCCGGCCGCACATTGGCATCGCTTCATGGGTGCTGAAGGGCAGCTTGGAGACGATGGCGACGCCGTTATAGCCCTTCTGGCCGATGAAGCTCAGATGGGTGTAGCCGATCTGCTGGAAGGCCTTGGCAGGAAACTGCTCATCGGGCGTCTTGGTCTCCTGCAGGCACAGGATGTCGGGCGCATGGCTGGTCAGGAAGTCGCAGACCATGCCGATGCGCAGCCTGACCGAGTTGATGTTCCAGCTGGTGACGGTGAGTTGCAAGGCGAGGGCGTCCGGCGCAGGGGAAAGCCGGAAACTGGTCGGTGCGCGGCTAAATTGCAAGCCGCAGCAAGCCGCTACCGACCCTCATCCTGTTGAGTGCAACGCTCTGTCAGAGCACCCGCTCGTAATTGATCACGAACTTGCTGGGATCAGCGCGGCGCTGGGTGTCGAGGTTGTAGAGGGAGACGGAGGTCTCGTAGCCCTGCGGGTCGACCACCACCCATTGCCGCAGCTCATTGGCCTGCAGATCGTAGTTCAGCGTGATCTTGGAGGTGCCGCCCAGCGTCGAGCGGTCCTCGATCTTGACCGAGAGCATGTCGCCCTTGGTGCTGACGCCGGTCACGACCGAATCACGGGCGAGGTCCATGCGCTCCTTGACCAGGAATTTCAGCGGCGTCTGGCCGATCGAATACAGATCCTGCGTCGCCAGCTTCTTGTCGCGGATCGCGACCGAGGTGCCATCGGCGATGACTTCGGTGGTCGCGGGCGCTTCGTATTCAAAGCGCATCTTGCCGGGCCGCTGGATGTAGAGCCGCCCTTCCAGGCGCCGTCCATTGGCGGCGAACTGGATGAAATCACCCTGCAGATGGGTGAAGCCATTGAAATAGGCGTTGAGCTTCTCGACCGCTTCCTGCGGGCTCAGCGGCCCTGAGGAGCGGGTCGCGGCCTTGACCGGTGTCGCCTTGAGCGGGCTGGCGGCAGCGGTCTGCACCGGCTCGGCCGCGGCTGCGGGGGCTGCAGCGGAGCCGCGCGGCAGGCCAAGGCCCTCGGGGCCGGATCGGCGGCAGGCGAAGCGGAGCAGCCTTGGGAGCGGCCTGCTTGGGCGCCGCAGCCACCGGGGAGGCGGGCTGCAGGGAGAGGGGCTGCGCCAGAGCGGGCAGCGAGACGTTTGCCAGACCAAGCGCAGCCACTGCGCTCAAGGTCCGCATTCCGGTAAGCAAGGTCATGAGCCAGCGAGCTCCGGGTTGTCGGCCGCAGGGGCCGGGATCATCACGCCTTGGCAGACGCTCTGCAAGGGTCGCGATGCAAGGGTCGCAAGGCCAGCATTTGGGGGCCAGCCCGGCCGGTTCAAGCCACTTAACGCCTTGCAGCGTCAGAATGTTGCACCGCTGTCGTGGCAATTTCGGGACGCAGGACGCGGAATCAATCCTCGTCCTCCCTGGCCCGGCCGGTCTCGACCAGGATTTCGCGTTTGCCGGCATGGTTGGCGGGGCCGACGATGCCCTCGTTTTCCATGCGCTCCATGATCGAGGCGGCGCGGTTGTAGCCGATCTGCAGGCGGCGCTGGATGTAGGAGGTCGAGGCCTTCTTGTCGCGCAGCACGACTGCGACCGCCTGGTCGTAGGGGTCCTCGCTCTCGGCCTGGCCCATGCCGGTCTTGTCGAAGACGGCGCCATCCTCCTCCTCGGCCGCCGGCTCCTCTTCCGAGGTGACGGCGTCGAGATAGTCCGGGCGGCCTTGGGTCTTGAGATGGGCGACGACCTTCTCGACCTCGGCATCGGAGACGAAGGGGCCGTGGACGCGGGTGATGCGGCCGCCGCCGGCCATGTAGAGCATGTCGCCCTGGCCCAGCAGCTGCTCGGCGCCCTGCTCGCCCAGAATGGTGCGGCTGTCGATCTTGGAGGTGACCTGGAAGGAGATGCGGGTCGGGAAGTTCGCCTTGATCGTGCCGGTGATGACGTCGACCGAGGGGCGCTGGGTGGCGAGCACGACATGGATGCCGGCGGCGCGCGCCATCTGGGCGAGGCGCTGGATCGTGCCTTCGATCTCCTTGCCGGCGACCATCATCAGATCGGCCATCTCGTCGACGATGACGACGATGTAGGGCAGGGGCTCGAGGTCCATCACCTGCTCTTCATAGACCGCCTCGCCGGAATGGCGGTCGAAGCCGGTCTGGACGGTGCGGGTGATGATCTCGCCGGCGGCCTTGGCCTCGCCGACGCGGGCGTTGAAGCCGTCGATGTTGCGCACCGAGAGCTTCGACATCTTCTTGTAGCGCTCCTCCATCTCGCGCACCGCCCATTTCAGGGCGACGACCGCCTTCTTCGGGTCGGTGACGACGGGGGTGAGGAGATGCGGGATGCCGTCATAGACGGAGAGTTCGAGCATTTTTGGATCGACCATGATCAGCCGGCACTCCTCCGGCTTCAGCCGGTAGAGGAGCGACAGGATCATGGTGTTGATCGCCACCGACTTGCCCGAGCCGGTGGTGCCGGCGACCAGCAGATGCGGCATGCGGGCGAGATCGGCGATCACCGGCTCGCCGCCGATGGTCTTGCCGAGGCAGAGCGCCAGCTTGTGCTTGGTGCTCTCGAAATCCTGGCTCGCCAGGAGCTCGCGCAGATAGACCGTCTCGCGCTTGGCGTTGGGCAGCTCGATGCCGATGGCGTTCTTGCCGGGGATCACCGCGACACGCGCCGAGATCGCGCTCATCGAGCGGGCAATGTCATCGGCCAGCGAAATCACCCGCGACGACTTCGTGCCCGGCGCCGGCTCCAGCTCGTAGAGCGTCACGACCGGGCCGGGACGCACTTGAGTGATCTCGCCGCGGACGCCGAAATCCTCGAGCACGCCTTCGAGCAGCGTGGCGTTCTGCTCCAGCGCATCGGTGGAGACGGTGGTCGCCGGCAGCTTCTTGGGCTCGGCCAGATAGGTCAGGGGCGGCAGCTCGAAGCCTTCCTGCAGCAGCGAGGGCTGGGCCTCGCGCTGGATGCGCTTGCCGGGCTTGGGCGCGACCGGAGGCGGCAGTGACGCGCGGCGCGTTGAGATCGCGCAGGTCCTGCGCCTCGTCCTCATCATCATAGGCGTAATCGGCTGCGGGCCGGGCGCCGGGAAGCGGCTCGGGCGCGAAGGCTGGCGCGTTGCGCGCTGCGGCCTCGCCGAACTGGGGCTCGCGACGGACGCGGCTCATGCTGCCTGCCGGCTCGACGGCGCGGCCGACAGCGCTGGCCACCGGCTGCGGCGGCTGCGGCAGGCGGCGCAGGATCATGCCGCGCAGCGCCATGGCGCCATGCGCGACCCAGCCGATCAGGATGACGGCCAGGCCGGGCTCGTCATCGCGACGCTCCTCGGTCTCGCTCCAGGATTCATCGTCCTCATCGCTCTCATGCAGCGGATCCTCGTCGGTGACGAAGCCGAAGCCGGCGGCGGCGGTGATCGAGAGGATGGCGATGCCGGCATAGAGGAAGCCGACAAGGCTGCCGAAGGCCTGGCCGGCGATGCCGACGAGGTTGCGGGTGCCAAACAGCAGCCCGTCGCCGATGACGCCGCCCATGCCGGTCGGCAGCGGCCAGCGCGGGGTGGCGGGCAGGGCGCTGGCAACCGCGCCGGTGGCGGCGATGCCGATGATCCAGAGCCCGAGCTTGAGCGCGCCACGATCGAACAGATGGAAGCGAATCAGCCGCAGCGACCAGATCACCGGCGGAAACAGCAGCGCCACGACGCCGAGCCCGAGCAACTGCATCAGCAGATCGGCGAGCATGGCGCCGGGGCGGCCGAGCCAGTTGCGGACGGCGCCGCTGGTCGCATTGTTCAGGCTGGGATCGTCGACCGACCAGGTGGCGAGCGACAGCGCGATCGCGCCCATCAGAGCGAGCAGGCCGAGGCCGGTGATCTCGGCCGCACGCCGCGACAGAAACTCCCGCGCCGGATCGGGCAGGCGGTCCATCAGCGAGGAAGAACGTCGGATCGTGCGCATGCTCTGGTGCCGTTTGGGCTGGTGGCCATGATGGCAAGGGCCGGAGAGAAGTCGCAATCCGCCCTGTCGTTCACGTTAGGAAGCGCAGGTTAAGACCCGCTTAACCTTGGCGGCTTCGCATGCCTCTCTGCTGCCGTCATGCAAAAACCCCGGCGGTTGCCCGCCGGGGTCTGGGGTGTTTCACGTGAGTCGTGCTGTCTGCGACCGGCTCAGGAGTTGTAGGCGCGCTCGCCATGCTCGGCGATGTCGAGGCCTTCGCGCTCCTGATCGGGGGCGACGCGCAGGCCGATGACGACATCGACGATCTTGTAGAGGATCAGCGAGCCGACGCCGCTGACAGACCAGCGTGAACAGCACGGCCTTGATCTGCGCCATCACCGCCGGCGCCGAACTCGTAGGTCGCCGACCGCCAGTTCGCCGGGCTTGCTGGTGTAGTCGGGGATGCCGGCGCCGCCGAGATCGGCGTTGACCAGGATGCCGGTGGCGATGGCGCCGATGATGCCGCCGACGCAGTGGATGCCGAAGACGTCGAGCGAGTCGTCGTAGCCGAGCGCGTTCTTGACGCGTCGAGCAGAAGACGAAGCAGACGCACGCCGGCGACGAGGCCGAGCACGATCGAGCCCATCGGACCGGCAAAGCCGGCGGCCGGCGTGACCGCGACGAGGCCGGCGACGGCGCCCGAGACCATGCCGAGCAGCGAGGGCTTGCCCTTGACCGCCCATTCGACGAACAGCCAGGCCACGGCCGCCGCCGCCGTGGCGACGAAGGTGTTGATCATGGCGAGCGCCGCGGTGCCGTTGGCCTCGAGGTTGGAGCCGGCGTTGAAGCCGAACCAGCCGACCCAGAGCAGGGCGGCGCCGATCAGCGTCATGGTCAGCGAGTGCGGGGCCATCAGCTCCTTGCCGTAGCCGATGCGCTTGCCGATCAGGATGCAGCCGACCAGGCCGGCGATGCCGGCGTTGATGTGCACGACGGTGCCGCCGGCGAAGTCGAGCGCGCCCCATTTGAAGAGCATGCCGGCATCGGCGTTGACGGCGTCGAGAGCCGCCTGCGCAGCGGCCTTGCCGTCGCGCCGGCGCATCGGCCAGCGCCTTGGCGGCGTCTGCGACGACATCAGGACCGCCCCAGTACCAGACCATGTGGGCCATCGGGAAGTAGATGAAGGTGACCCAGAGCACGATGAACAGCAGCAGCGCCGAGAACTTCATGCGCTCGGCGAAGGCGCCGACGATGAGGGCCGGCGTGATGCAGGCGAAGGTCATCTGGAAGCAGATGTAGACGAATTCCGGAATGACGACGCCGTTCGAGAAGGTCGCCGCCACGCTGGTCGGCGTCGACGCCGCGCAGGAAGGCCTTGGAGAAGCCGCCGACATAGTCGTTGAGGCCGCCGCCATTGGTGAAGGCCAGCGAGTAGCCGTAGACGACCCACATCAGCGAGACGATGCAGACGATCGCGAAGACCTGGGTCAGCACCGAGAGCATGTTCTTGGTGCGGACGAGGCCGCCATAGAACAGCGCCAGGCCCGGAATGGTCATCAGCAGGACCAGCACGGTCGAGGTCATCATGAAGGCGGTGTCGCCCTTGTTGGGCACGGGCGCTGCCGGCGCGGCTGGGCCAGCGCGGCAGCGCGGCGCAGGCGCGCGCGAGGGCCAGCCCGGCCAGCCCTGCCCGGAGAGAGGTCTTGGAAATTCATGTCTTGAACTCCTGGAATGGATCGCGAGGGCTCAGAGGGCGTCGCCGTCGGTCTCGCCGGTGCGGATGCGCACGGCTTTCTCGATCGGCGAGACGAAGATCTTGCCGTCGCCGATCTGGCCGGTGCGGGCAGCGGCGGTGATCGCCTCGATGACGCTGGCCGACGAGCTCGTCGGAGACAGCGACCTCGATCTTGATCTTCGGCAGGAAGCTGACGGCGTATTCGGCGCCACGGTAGATTTCCGTGTGGCCCTTCTGGCGGCCATAGCCCTTCACCTCGGTCACGGTCAGGCCGTGCACGCCGATGGCGGTGAGCCCGTCGCGCACCTCCTCCAGCTTGAACGGCTTGATGATAGCCATCACGATTTTCATTGCAGGGTTTCCCCGTTCCGCCGCCCGGTCGTCAGCCCCGGCGATCCTGTTGCGCATCGCGAGCCTCTTGAGCAGGGCCCGCGTCGAGCCGTGCAATTCAAGGCGCATGCCAACTGCCGCGCTGCAGCAATGCTGGCAGAGCGGGCGATTTCCTGCAGAAATTGGGGATAGTCGGCTGCTGATTGCCTAAGGTTTAGGCAATTGCCGCGCAATCAGGCCGATCGAGCTCATGACGCTCGGTCAGGTCTGGGGCGAACCAGCCCCTCCTGCGCCACCGAAGCGACCAGACGCCCCTGCCGATCGAAGACGAGACCGCGCGAAAAGCCCCGCGCGCCGGACGAGGACGGGCTGTCCTGGGCGTAAAGCAGCCATTCATCGGCGCGGAAGGGACGGTGGAACCAGAGTGCGTGATCGAGGCTGGCGCCCTGGATGTCGGGATCGAAGACCGTCTTGCCATGGGCGATCAGGCTGGAATCGAGCAGCATCAGGTCCGAGGCATAGGCGAGCACGCTCTGATGGATCGCGGGATCATCCGGCAGAGGCTGGGTCGCCTTGATCCAGACGTTGAATTTCGGCTCGCGGCTCGCCGCTGCCGGCATAGCGCTCGAGTTCGACCGGCCGGATCTCGATGGGCCGTTCGCGCAGGTAATAGGCCCGGACGGCGGCCGGCATCCGCGGCAGGATGGTGTCGCGCATCGCGTCGCGATCCGGCAGCTCCTCCGGCATCGGCACGTTGGGCATCGGCATCTGGTGGTCGTAGCCTTCTTCCTCAGCCTGGAAGGAGGCCGACATGGCGAAGATCGCCTCGCCCTTCTGGATCGCCAGCACGCGCCGCGTGGTGAAGGAGCGGCCGTCGCGCAGCCGGTCGACCTCGTAGATGATCGGCGATCTCGGGATCGCCCGGAAGCAGGAAATAGGCGTGCAGCGAATGCGGCTGGCGGCCCTCGACCGTCTTGCAGGCGGCGTAGAGCGCCTGGCCGATGACCTGGCCGCCGAAGACCCGCAGCCAGCCGACGCGGGGGCTGCGACCCCGGAACAGATTGCGTTCCAGCGGCTCGAGGTCGAGGATCGACAGCAGGGAGTCGCTGATTTCTGACATGGTTCGGCAGCTCTTGGCAGACAGGATTTCAGACGGCAGCAGGTGACAGTGCGGGTGGCAAGCCGCACAAGACCTGCGCAGGTGCATCAGCACCAAGCCATGATCCGGCGTCAAGCCGGTGCGGGCCAGGCCGGGGCAAGCGGCCCCGGAGAGAGAGGGTTGAGATGGCGTCGGCAAAGCGTGCTGCGCGGAACAGGATCGCGATCGCTGGCGGCGGGATCGCCGGGCTGGCGCTGGCGCTGGCGCTGAAACAGGCGCTCGGTGCCGGATTTCGAGATCATCCTGGCCGATCCCGGCCTGGCCGCAGCGCCGCGCGGCGATGGTCGCGCCTATGCCGTGGCCGCAGCCGCGCAAAAGATGCTGGAGGCGCTGGGCGTCTGGGACGAGATCGCGGTCACGGCGCAGCCGATGACGGAGATGATCGTCACCGACAGCCGCAATGGCGACGCTGTGCGACCGGTCTTCCTGACCTTCGATGGCGAGGTCGAGCCCGGGCAGGCCTTCGCGCATATGGTCGAGAACGGAGCCTTGCTCTCGGCGCTGCTGGGCGCCTGCCGCGAAGCGGGCGTCGTGATGCGCGCGGAGGCCCTGCGCCGCTTCGAGGCCGATGAGGATGGCGTGTCGCTGATCTTTGCCGGGGGCGAGACCTTGCCGGCCGCGCTGCTGGTGGCTGCCGATGGCTCCCGCTCGAAGCTGCGCGAGCAGGCCGGGATCGGCTGGGTCGGCTGGGATTACCGGCAGTCCGGCATCGTCGCGACGCTGAGCCATGAGCGGCCCCATGACGGGCGCGCGGTCGAGCATTTCCTGCCCTCGGGGCCGTTTGCGATCCTGCCTTTGCGGGATGGCGGCAAGCTCGGCCATCGCTCCTCCATCGTCTGGACCGAGAAGGCGGAGAATGTCGCGGCGCTGCTCTCGCTGGACGAGGCCGATGTGCTGGTCGAGATCGAGCGGCGCTTTGGCCTCGAACTCGGCGAGATTGCGCTGGAGAGTGCTGTCCGGGCGCATCCGCTCGGCTTTGGCGTGGCCCGCAGCTTCGTCGCGGAGCGGCTGGCGCTGCTCGGCGATGCCGCGCATCTGATCCACCCGATTGCCGGACAGGGGCTCAATCTCGGGCTGAAGGATGTGGCGGCGCTGGCCGAGACGCATCGTCGATGCGGCGCGGCTGGGGCTCGATCCCGGCTCGGCGGATGTGCTCGCCGGCTATGAGCGCGCCCGCCGCTTCGACACGGTGGCGATGGGCGCCGTCACCGACGGGCTGAACCGGCTGTTCTCGAACGATGTGACGCCGGTTCGGCTGGTGCGCGATCTCGGGCTCGGCCTTGTCGACCGGCTGCCGGGGCTGAAGCGCTTCTTCATCCGCGAAGCCTCCGGCCTTGCCGGCAAGACGCCGCGACTTCTGAAGGGCGAGGCGCTGTAGCGCCTGCCGTCATGGCTTGCTTCGCAAGGGAGCGGCCGTTTCAGCCTTCGAGCTGGCGGGCCTCTTCCGGCAGCATGATCGGGATGCCGTCGCGGATCGGATAGGCGAGCTTGGCCGCGCGGCTGATCAGCTCCTGCTTGCCGGCATCATATTCCAGCGTCGTCTTCGTCACCGGGCAGACCAGGATTTCCAGCAGCTTCGGGTCGATGCGGGTGGTGTGCGGTCTCGGTATCCATGATGTCTTGCCTTTGTTGAGAGGCGCGCGCTGACGGGTTCAGCGGCGCGGCAGATCGGCCAGCATACCGGCCGCGACCATCAGCTTGGGAAGCGACAGGCCCGATAGCGTGATGGCGTTGACGGTGCTGCGGGTGCGCTCGGCTTCCGCCCCGCGCTGGTGCAGCCAGCCATCCAGCGCACCGGGCGCCGTTCGAGGCGGTGGCGATCTCCTGGGTCAGCCCGGCATGGGCGTCGATCAGGGTCTCGACGGCGCGGTCGCGGGCCAGACGCTCGTAATCATCGGTGGCGGGCACCGACAAGGCCGCGTGTTCCGAGCTGCGACAGGCCAAATACCGTATCCACGCCGAAATGAATACGCGCGACCTCGCCGATGCTGCGGCCGGTCCGCTCGGCGATATCGACGATATCCGTCGCCTGGGCCGAGCGCCGGCAGGCTGGCGATGCGGCTGGCGAGCGCCTCGGGGACGCCCTCGGCCGGTCAGCACCGCGATGCGGGCCGTGCGCGCCTGGGCGGCGGCTTCTGGCAGGATGGTATCGAGTTCGGCCGCCAGCGCCGTCACGCCCTGCAGCGTAATGAGCGACGGTCTGCCTCGATCGCGCCGGGCTTGGCAACGCCACGACGCAGGAACCAGCGCATCCGGTCGGTGACCAGCTCCTGCGCATCGCGCATAGAGCCCGAGCTGGATCTGCGCCGGGCACCTGCGCGTCGAGCGCATCGATGGCGCCGTTGAGCGCGATCAGGTCGAAGGAATCGCGGGCGATGGCGTAGGCGGCGGCGATGGTCGGGCGCCTCCGCGCCGGGTCTGGTCCATCAGCGACGGTGACGATGGCCGGGCCGCCGCGGTTGATGATGGCGTTGGCGAGCTGGGTCGCGACGATCTCGCGGCGCAGCTTGTGGCTGGCGATGTCGCCGGCATAGCCGTCGCGCAGGGCCTTGGGGAAATAGCGGACGAGTTCGCTGTTGAGATAGGGATCGTCGGGCATCGGCCGATTCGCAGCAGCGCGTCGTGCAGCGCGAGCTTGGCATAGGCCAGCAGCACCGCGAGCTCCGGCCGGGTCAGCGCCTCGCCGCGCTTCTCGCGCTCGGCCAGAACGGCGTCGCTCGGCAGATATTCGACCGTGCGGTCGAGCCGGCCCTGCCGCTTCCAGCGTCTGCATCAGCCGGCGCAGGCGCCGGAATCGCGGCCGTGCCCTGCGCCTCGGTCAGCGAGAGCGCCAGCGTCTGCAGGTAGTTGTTGCGCAGGACGAGCAGGCCGACCTCGTCGGTCATCGTCGGCGAGCAGCGCGTTGCGCTCGTCCTCGCGCGAGCCGCGCCGTCCCGCACCGGCTCGGCCAGCGCGATCTTGATGTTGACCTCGACGTCGGAGGTGTTGACGCCGGCCGAATTGTCGATCGCGTCGGTGTTGAGCCTGACGCCCTTGCGCGCCGCCTCGATGCGGCCGCGCTGGGTCACGCCGAGATTGGCGCCCTCGCCGATGACGCGCGCCCGGATGTCGCTGGCCGGTGATGCGGATCGCGTCGTTGGCGCGGTCGCCGACCTGCGGCGTCGGTCTCGTCGGTGGCGCGGATATAGGTGCCGATGCCGCCGAACCAGAGCAGGTCGACGCGGGCCTTGAGGATCGCGCGTCATCAGCTCGGCGGCGTGACCTCGGCGCTTGGGCAGGTCGAGCAGCGCCTGCATCTCGGGCGAGAGCGGGATGCTCTTGGCCTGGCGCGAGAAGACGCCGCCGCCCTTGCGAGATCAGCGCCTTGTCGTAATCCTGCCAGGACGAGCGCGGCAGCGCGAACAGGCGCTGGCGCTCGGCCAGCGACGCCGCCGGATCGGGATCCGGATCGAGGAAGATGTCGCGATGGTCGAAGGCGGCGACGCAGCTTGGTCGCGGGCGACAGCAGCATGCCGTTGCCGAAGACGTCGCCCGACATGTCGCCGACGCCGGCGACGGTGAAGGGCGTGCGTCTGGATGTCGATGTCGATCTCGCGGAAATGGCGCTTCACGGCCTCCCAGGCGCCGCGCGCCGTGATGCCCATGGCCTTGTGGTCGTAGCCCTGCGAGCCGCCCGACGCGAAGGCGTCGCCGAGCCAGTGGCGCTTCTCGAGCGAGATGCGCGTTGGCGGTGTCGGAGAAGGTCGCGGTGCCCTTGTCGGCGGCGACGACGAGATAGGGGTCGTCGCCATCGTGGCGCACGGTGTCGGCGCGGCGGCACGACGCGTCTCGCCGTCGAGATTGTCGGTGAGCTCGAGCAGCGTGCGCGATGAAGATGCGGTAGCTCTCGGTGCCCTCGGCCAGCCAGGCGGCGCGGTCGCTCGCGCGGCGGCAGCATGCTTGGGCACGAAGCCGCCCTTGGCGCCGACCGGCACGATGACGGCGTTCTTGACCTGCTGCGCCTTCACCAGGCCGAGCACCTCGGTGCGGAAATCCTGCGGCCGGTCGGACCAGCGCAGGCCGCCGCGCGCGACCTTGCCGAAGCGCAGATGCATGCCCTCGACGCGCGGCGAGTAGACGAAGATCTCGTAGAGCGGCCGCGGCAGCGGCAGCCCGTCGACCTGGGCGCAGTCGAACTTGAACGAGATCGTGCCGCGCGGATGGCCGTCCGGCCCGATCTGGAAGAAGTTGGTGCGCAGCGCCGGCATCGATCAGGTTGACGAAGCGGCGCAGGATGCGGTCCTCGTCGAGGCTGGTGACGGCGTCGAGCGCGGTCTCGATGTCGGCGCGGTCGCTGCCGCCATGCGGCTGTCGCGCTCGGCATCGGCCAGGCGCGGATCGAACTTCGCGCAGGAAAAGCTGCGACCAGCGCCGGCGGCGAGCGCCGGCATGGCGGGCCAGCGCGTCGGCGATGTAGTCCTGCGCATAGGGCGCGCCGACCTGGCGCAGATAGCGGCCGAGCGCGCGCAGCAGCGCCGCCTCGCGCCAGCCGAGCCCCGCCGCCGAGCACGAGCTGGTTGAAGCCGTCGGATTCGGCGAGGCCGCGGAACAGCGCCATCAGCGCGGCCTCGATGGCCGGGTCGAGCGCGGCGACGTCGATCGGCGCCGCCGTCGGCGCGCTCCAGCGTCATGTCGTGCAGCCAGACGCGGGCCTCGGCGTCCGTCGGCCGGCGCCGAGCTGCGGCATGATGTTGTAGGTCCGCTCGTTGACGACGCGGAAGCCCATGTTCTCCAGCACCGGCACGCGCGCCGAGAGCGAGATCGCCTGCGCCGCGCGAGAAGACCTTGAGGTTGACGCGCGTCGCCGGGTCGCCCTCGCGGCGGTAGAGGTCGACGGCGCGCGGCCTGTCGCTCGGTCGAGAGCTGCTCGAGCATGCTCGATGTCGGCGAGCGCGTCGGCGGCCGAGAAGCGCTCGCGATAGGCCGCCCCGAAGGCGTCGGCGTAGCGGTCGGCCAGGGCGCGGGCGCGCGGGCCCGGCCTTCTGCCGGTCGAGCGCGTCCTTCGAGCCCGTCGCCCCAGGTCCGGACGATGGCGGCGATGCCGGCTTCCAGCGTCGCGCGGTCGATGCGTCGGGGTTTTGCCCTCGTCGCGGCCGATGATGTAGTGGGTGCGCGCCAGCGGCCCTTCCGGATAGGCCGGATAGGCGGCCGAGACGCGGCCCTCGATAGATCCGCGCCAGGAACTCGCCGACGCGGCGGCGGACCTGCGTGTCGTAGCGGTCCTTCGGGATGAAGACGAGGACCGAGACGAAGCGGTCGAACTCGTCGACGCGGGCCAGCGCCCGGATGCGCGGCCGCTCGGTCAGCTGCAGGATGTCGAGCGGCGAAGCGCTCGAGCGTCTCGTCGTCGATCTGGAACAGCTCGTCGCGCGGGAAGGCCTCGAGCACGTTCGATCAGGGCGCGGCCGGAATAGCTCGCGGCGTCGAAGCCGGCGCGCTGGGCGACGCGGGCGACCTTGCGGCGCAGATAGGGGATCGGTGGCGGCGCTGCCGGTATAGGCGTTCGAGGTGAACAGGCCGACGATGCGCAGCTCGCCCTCGAGCCGGCCGTCGGGCGTGAACAGCTTGACGCCGACATAATCGAGATAGACGCGCCGGTGGACGCGGCACTTGACGTTGGCCTTGGTGATGATGAGCGCCTGCGGGCTTGCGCCAGGAAGGCGCGGATCTCGGGCGTGATCGCCACGAGTTCGCGGCCGCGCGCAGCACCTTGACCGCGGGATCGCGCAGGATGCCGAGGCCGGAGCCCTCGATCGGATCGGCGGCGACGTCGCCGTCCGGAAAGCGATAGGCGCGCATGCCGAGCAGGGTGAAGTTGTCGCCGGCAATCCATTCGAGGAATGCAGCGCCTCAGTGACCTCGTCCTCCGGCAGGGGCGGCGGGTTGGCGCGGTAGGCCTGGATGACCTCGGTGATGCGGCCGCGCATGGCGGCCCAATCCTCGACGGCGCGGCCGACATCGGCATAGACGCGCTCGCAGCCCGGTCGTCAGGCGCTCGCGCGCCTCCGCCGTGTCGATCCGGTCGAGATGGATGTGGATGCAGGCTCTCGCGGCGCGTGCCTTCGGGCGCGCGGCCGGCCGCCTCGCCCGCCAGCGAGACGAAGCCGCCCGTCGGCGTCGCGCTCCACGGCCAGGATCGGATGGGCGACGAGGCGCGGCTCGTAGCCCTGGTCGGTCGAGCTCGGCCAGCGTCGAATCGAGCAGGAAGGGCATGTTGTCGTTGACGACCTCGAGCACGGTCAGCTCGCGCTGCAACCCGTCGCGCTCGAAGGCCTCATCGCGAAACTGCAGGGTGATCGCGTCAGGCGGGCGCGGGCTGCTGAGATGGGCGAAGGCCGCAGCGGCGGAGCGGGCCAGCATTTCCGGAGGCAGCGCCACCAGATCCTCGGCGACGACGCGGCCATAGAGCAGGCGGATGAAATCCGGCGGCAAGGAGAGCGTCGGGAGAAGCCGCGGCCTCGATCGCCGCCACCGCAGCGAGGGTCGCATTCGTCAAACGCTTGGCCATATCCCACCCTCTGTTATTTTGCCGCAGCGATGGCATAGGCTGAGGAGCCTTTCAACTTTCGTCGCAGAATGCACGGCAAATCGATTGAAACCGCCTGAGTGACGCGTCGGCTTGCGGCGAATCACCAGGCGACGCAGCCCGGTCAGGAGCAGTTATGGCCACCAAGCATGACAAACCTATCGTCGGGGAGGTGCCGGCGCGCCAGGATGAGCCGCCGATGGTGACGGCCCTGGCCCTGCCGCAGGGGGTGCTGAGCCCGGTCAACCAGGCCTATTTCGAAAAGTGCCAGGAGAAGCTCGGCTTCATTCCCAATGTGCTGCTGGCCTATGCCCATGACGATGCGAAGCTGACCGCCTTCGCGACGCTCTACAACGATCTGATGCTGGCGCCGTCGGGGCTGTCGAAGCTGGAGCGGGAGATGATCGCGGTCGCCGTCTCCAGCGTGAACCGCTGCTATTATTGCCTGACGGCGCATGGCGCGGCGGTGCGCCAGCTCTCGGGCGATCCGGTTCTCGGCGAGCTGATGGTGATGAATTATCGCGCCGCCAACCTGTCGCCGCGCCACCGCGCCATGCTGGATTTCGCGGTGAAGCTGACGGAGACGCCGCATCTGGTCGGCGAGAGCGACCGCGCCGGCCTGAGCGCCGCCGGTTTCAGCGCGCGCGACCTCTGGGACATCAGCGCCGTCGCGTCGTTCTTCAACATGTCGAACCGGATGGCATCGGCGGTCGATATGCGGCCGAACCCGCAATATCACGCGCAGCAGCGCTGAGGCTTTGCGCGCCGGCGACGGCTGCACGCTTCAAAGAAAACGGCCAGCGGAGGCCGCTGGCCGTAAGGTAGCTTCGACTACGCTGGCCCGGCCTGCCGAACTTCGGGGGGCTGGGGGGCTGACGATCCGAAGATCCTCAGGCCGGGCCGTCGAGGCAACGGACTAGAATTGAACGCGCTACTGCGGCGGCCAATGGGCGCGTTTCCGGCGAAATTGCGGCAGGGCTGACGAAGCCGTGACCGGTGCTGATAGGCGCGGCGGTGAAGGCCTGTCTCTATCTTGCCAGCGAAGGAAGCGGGGCGCATCATTCCCGACCTGAACCGCCGGGTGGCCGTCTTCGCGCCGCCGATCGGGAGGCGCCATGAGTGACAGCGAAACGCCGCAAGCGACGGCGTCTGGCGGTGTGGTGGCCTTCCCCACCCCGTCCCGTTCTGCGACCGTCACCTTCGACCGCCGCGAATTATCAGAGCTCCTGAACCTTTACGGGCGCATGGTCGCGGCTGGCGAATGGCGCGACTACGCCATCGATTTCTTGAAGGACACGGCGCAGTTCTCGGTTTATCGGCGCTCGTCGGAGGTCCCGATCTACCGGATCGTCAAGGATCCGGCGCTGGCCAAGCGGCAGGGCGCCTATTCCGTCGTCGCCGCGACCGGGCTGGTGATGAAGCGCGGGCCCGATCTCTCGCGCGTGCTGCGCGTGCTGGACAAGAAGCTCAGCGTCGTCAGCTAAACGTATCCCTTGCAGCTCGCCCGAGCAATAAAAAACCCCGGCCGCGAGGCCGGGGTTCGCTTGCCTGCCGAGGCAGGGTTTCAGCTCATTCGCTGCGGTTGCCGAACAGGCTCAGCAGCATCTGGAACATGTTGACGAAGTTCAGGTAGAGCGACAGAGCGCCGTTCACCGAAAGCTTCGCGGCCGACTCGGTATCGAGGTCGGAGTAGAGATACATTTCCTTCAGGCGCTGGGTATCCCAGGCGGTGAGGCCGGCGAAGACCAGCACGCCGATGACCGAGACCGCGAAGCCGAGCGCGCTCGACTGCAGGAACAGGTTCACCAGCGAGGCGATCACCAGGCCGATCAGGCCCATGATCAGGAAGGAGCCCATGCCGGAGAGCGACTTCTTGGTGGTGTAGCCGGCAAGGCTGAGACCGCCGAAGGCCGCCGCCGTGATGAAGAAGACGCGCGCGATCGACTCACCGGTGAAGACGAGGAAGATCGACGACATCGACAGGCCCATCACCGCCGCGAACGCGAAGAACATGCCGCGTGCGGTCGAGGAGCTCATGCTCTCGGCCTTGAAGGAGAAGAACATGATGAAGGCGAGCGGGGCCAGCATCACAACCCATTTCAGCGGGCTGGCATAAAGCGCGGTGCCGAGCGGGGTCAGCGCCGTGACCTTGCCGGTCGGCGAGACGCCGGCGACGGCGAGCATCGAGATGCCGATGGCGACAAGGCCGGTGATGGCCAGGCCGATCGTCATGTTGTTGTAGACGCCGAGCATGAACGAGCGCAGGCCCTGATCCATCTCGACGGCGCTGGTCTGCTGTGCGCGGCCGGCACCCCAGACTGGAGCATTGCGGTCGAAGTTGCTCATCGAGCGAGTTCCCCTGACGTTAAAACCGAAGACGGGATCGCCTCCGGCGAACCTCATCGTCGCGCACGATCGTGGCGACGATGAGAATATGAGGGGGATCGCCGCAGCTTTCAAGGGCTGTCATGAATAGCTGCGCCCGCCGCCAAGAAACGTCGATGCTTCTCTATGCTTAACGGGCCGGCGCTGATGTGTAGCAGGTGCCGGTGCCGATTCGAATTTACAAATTCCTTAGGTGAGAAGCTGGCGCTTTCGACAGTATTTGTAGAGTGCCCACGAGCCCAAACAGAATAGTCACGCCGATGGCGGCAGTGGCCGCCAGTATAGCGCCGGTCGGGTCGGGCACGAAGGTGATCTTCATCACCTGCGCGACAACACCCCAGCCGGCCAGCGCACCGGCAATCACCCCGAAAAGCGCAGAAACAAGACCGATCACGGCGTATTCGAGGGCGTAGGACAGCAAAATGAAACGTCGGGTTGCACCCAGCGTCTTCAGGATCATCGCGTCATAGAGACGCGCCCGCTGTCCCGCCGCCAGTGCGCCGCCCAGAACCAGCAGGCTCGCGGCAATCGCCAGGCCTGACGCGCCCCGGATGGCGGTGGCGAGCTGGCCGACGATGGTATTGACCGCCTCGAGCGCGTCCTTGACCCGGACCGCCGTCACGGCCGGGAAATCGGTGGCGAGCCGCCGCAGCAGCGCTGCGTCGCTGCTGGTCTGCGTCCCCCCTGCCGGGGTGACCGTGGCGAGGTTGGTGTGCGGCGCCCCGGCGAAGGTGTTGGGCGAAAACAGCATCACGAAATTGATGCCGAGCGAGCGCCACTCGACTGTCCGCAGATTGGCGACGCGGGCGGTGATGTTACGGCCGAGCACGTTGACGGTGATGGTGTCGCCGAGTTTCAGGCCGATGCCTGCGGCAATCACGGCGTCGAAGGAAACCAGCGGCTCGCCGCGGTAATCGGCCGGCCACCATTGCCCCTCGGCCAGCTTCGAGCCTTCCGGCATCGTCTCGGAATAGGTGATGCCGCGGTCGCCGTCCAAAACCCAGGCGGCCTGCTCGCTCGCCTTGACCTCTTCGGCGCGGGTGCCGTTCACGGCGACGATGCGCCCGCGCATCATCGGCACGCGCTGCAGGACCGCGCCCGGCCGCTCTTGCGCAATAAAGGCATCGAACCGGCCGGATTCGCTGTTGGGAATGTCGAGGAAGAAGAAGCTCGGCGCTTTCTCCGGCAGGGCCTGCGTCAGCTGCCGCGTGATGCTGACATCAATGAAGGCCAGCGCCGAAAGCAGCGCGACACCCAGCCCGAGCGACAGGACGAGAGACGGCGTCAGCGCGCCGGGGCGGTGGCTGTTCGCCAGCGCCATGCGCAGCGCCGGCTGCCTGGGATGGGGCAGCACGCGGGCCAGCGCCATCAAGCCGGTCGAGACGCCACGCAGCAGCACGAAGACGCAGGCGATGACGGCAATATAGATCAGCGCGATGCGACGCTCATAGGCAAAGCCGAGCGAAACGCCGATCAGCCCCGCCAGAGCGGCAGCGCCGATCAGCAGGTAGAGCAGGCGGGGGCGGCGCGAATCGGGCTGGATCTGATCGCGGAACAGGGCCGAGACCGGGACGTCATGGGCGCGGCCGAGCGGCAAAATCGCGAAGACCAGCGCCGTCAGCAGCCCGTAGAGCGCGGCAATGGCAAGTTCGGCGGGCGCGACGGTGGCCTCGAACGGCACCGGCAGGATGCCGGCCAGGATGTAACCGAGGGCAAAGGGGGCGGCTGCACCCAGCACTAGGCCAATGCCGGTGCCGATCACGGCGACCAGCATCACCTCGGTGAGATGGATGGCGACGACGCGGCCGCCGCTGGCGCCAACCGCCTTCATCGTCGCGAAATCGAGCTTCTTGGCCTCGACAAAGCGCCGAACCGCATTGGCGACGCCGACGCCGCCGACCAGCAAAGCGGTGAGCCCGACAAGCGTCAGGAACTGCGTGAACCGTTCGAGATTGCGCTGGAAGCTCGGGGCGGCGTTGGAGCGCGAGCGGATTTCCCAGCCGGCCTCGCGCTGCTCTGTGCCCGCAGCCGCGATCAGCGCCTCCAGCGCGGCGTCATCGGAGCGGGCCTCCGGCAGCACGACGCGGTAGGTCCAGCGCACCAGGCTGCCGGGCTGGAGCAGCCCGGTGGCGCGCAAGGTCTCCTCGGTCATCAGCAGGCGCGGGCCGAAACCGACGCCGGCTGCGATCTTGTCAGGCTCGGAGAGCAGATTGGCGCGCAGCTGGATGCGGGCCGCGCCGACCATGACCTCATCGCCGGGAGCCAGGCCGAGCCGGCCGAACAGAACCGGGTCGGCGACGGCGCCATAGACGCCGTCGCGGCTGCCCAGCAGTTCGCGCAACGGCGCAGCCGGCTCCGTCGCGACGGTGCCGAGGCTGGGATAAGCGGCGTCGACCGCCTTGATCTCGACCAGGGCCGCGCCCTTCTCGCCGGCATTGGCCATGCCGCGCATGGTGGCGATGCTGGAGACCGTGCCGCGCGATTGCAGGAAGGCGAGCTCGGCTTGCGTCGCTTCGCGATGCACCAGGCTGGAAGGCTGCGTCGCCGCCGAGGATGCGGCGGCCCTCGCGTGACAGCCCCTCGGTGAGGCCGCGCGAGGCGGAGGTCACGGCGGCGATGGTCATCACGCCCAGAGCCAGGCAGGCGATGAAGACGCCAAAGCCACGGAAGCCGCCGCGCAGATCGCGCCAGGCCAGTTTCAGGGCAAGCGGCAGAAAGGCTGCGCCGCCAGGAGCGGCGCCTTGCGGTTTGACAGGCGCGTGCATCAGGCGACCGCCATCGCTGCTTCAGCGGTGTCGATCCGCCCGGCGCGCAGGCGCACCGTCCGGTCGCACAGGGCGGCGAGCGCGAGGTCATGCGTCACCAGCACCAGGGTCGCAGCCCGCTCGCGCCGCAAGGCGAAGATCAGGTCGACGATCGAGCGGCCTGTCGCCTCGTCGAGATTGCCGGTCGGCTCATCGGCGACCAGGATCGCCGGATCGGGCGCGACGGCGCGGGCGATGGCGACACGCTGCTGCTCGCCGCCCGATAGCTGGGCGGGATAATGATGCATGCGATCGGCGAGGCCGACATTGCGCAGCTCGGCCTCGGCCCGGCTGAAAGCGTCCGGCGCACCGGCGAGTTCGAGCGGCAGCGCGACATTTTCGCGCGCCGTCATCGTCGGCACGAGGTGGAAGGACTGGAACACGATGCCGATATGACGGCCGCGAAAGACCGCCAGACCGTCCTCGTCGAGCTGGCCGAGATCCTGACCGGCGACCTTCACCAGCCCGGAATCGGGCCGTTCCAGCCCGGCCATCGTCATCAGCAGCGTCGATTTGCCGGAGCCGGACGGGCCGACCAGCCCGGTCGCCTCGCCGGCGGCCAGCGCCAAAGAAACGCCCTTGAGGATATGGACGCGGGCGGCACCACGTCCCAAGTTAAGCTGGACGTCCCGTAATTCGATGGCCGGAGCGGGCTTATCGCTCATTGTGAGATGATCCTGATTTCAAACTTCGCGACAGTACCGAACCGTGCATCCGCACCCATTCAGCCTGCAAGGAGGCGCCCCGCCCCTGGCCGATATGGGCGCGCCCTGGCGCTTGTCCAATCATTGGCGGCGGTTTTTCTGGTTTATGCCTGCTTCACCCTGGGAATGACTGCCATGGCCGAGGCCCAAAGCCGCCCGCTCAAGCTCGTCGCTTTCGGCGATAGCCTGTCAGCCGGCTATGGACTGCCGGCCAATGCGGCTTTCCCCTCGGTGCTGGAGAAGGCGCTGCGGGCTGCAGGCCTGTCGGTCGAGATCGCCAATGCCGGCGTCTCCGGCGACACCTCGCAGGGCGGGCTGGAGCGGCTGGACTGGTCGGTGCCGGATGGGACTGACGGCGTCATCCTCGAGCTCGGCGCCAATGACGCCTTGCGCGGGATCGACCCGGCGCTGACCGAAAAGGCGCTCGACAGCATCATCACCCGCCTCAAGGCCCGCAACATCCCGGTGCTGCTGGCCGGCATGTACGCGCCGCGCAATCTCGGCGAGGCCTATTATGGCGCGGTTCGACGCGCATCTATCCAGAGCTTGCGCAAAAGCACGGGCTGGTGCTTTACCCGTTTTTCCTGGAAGGCGTCGCGGGTGACCGCCGGCTGAACCAGCCCGATCTGCTGCACCCCACGGCCGAGGGCGTTCGCGTCATCGTCCAGACCATCCTGCCGACCGTGCGAGCGCTTCATCGCAACGCTGCCGGCCGAAATCCTGATCGGGCCCGAGGCTCCGCTCTGCCCATCCCAGCGCCGCCTCCGCGCCCGTCTTCCGGAGTTGCCTCGCCATGGAATACCGCCGTCTCGGCCGCACCGATCTGCAGGTCTCGGTGATCTGCCTGGGCACCATGACCTGGGGCCAGCAGAACACCGAGGCCGAAGGCCATGAGCAGATGGATTATGCCCTCGATCAGGGCATCAACTTCTTCGATACGGCCGAGCTCTATTCGATCCCGCCCAAGGCCGAGACCCAAGGCACGACCGAGCGCATCATCGGCACCTGGTTCAAGGCGCGCGGCAACCGCGACAAGGTGATCCTGGCCTCAAAGATCGTCGGGCGCTCGGCCAATGACTGGTTCCGCGACGACAAGGGCCCGACCCGGGTGACGCGCAAGCAGATCGCGGAAGCGGTCGACAAGAGCCTGAAGCGGCTCCAGACCGACTATATCGACCTCTACCAGATCCATTTTCCCGAGCGGCCGATGCCGTGGGGCTCGAACCCGACGCGCTTCAGCAAGGCTGCCTTTGAGCGCGCCGGCGGACGAGACCTCGATCGCCGAGCAGCTCGACGCGCTTCGCCGAGATGGTCAAGGCCGGCAAGATCCGCCATCTCGGCCTCTCGAACGAGAGCGCCTGGGGCACGATGAGCTTCGTGCGCGCAGGCCGAGGCGCGCGGCGGCCCGCGCGTCCAGTCGATCCAGAACGCCTACAACCTGCTGAACCGCACCTTCGAGATGGCGCTGGCCGAGATCGCGATGCGCGAGGATGTCGGCCTGCTCGCCTATTCGCCGCTGGCGCAGGGCTATCCTCACCGGCAAATATCTCGACGGCGCCAGGCCTGCCGGGTGCGCGCACGACCCTGTTCAACCGCGGCCAGCGCTACGAGACAGCGGGCGCCGAGGATGCGATCCGCCGCTATATCGCGCTGGCGCGCGAGGCGGGGCTCGACCCGGCGCAGATGGCGCTGGCCTTCGTCAATTCGCGCCCCTTCGTCACCGCCAACATCATCGGGGCGACGTCGATGGCGCAGCTGAAGACCGATATCGCCTCGGCCCAGATTGAGCTGCCTGCCGATCTGGAGGCGAAGATCGACGCCATCCACCAGCTTGTGGGCAATCCCTGCCCCTGAGCGTCACAGCCTGAAGCGTGGCCGGCTCAGCGCCGGCCGCGTCTTAATTGTGAGTGTCTTGCTTGCAGGTCTTACTTGCAGGCGTCTTCGGCGCGCTTGATCACCTGGGTCACGCCGGCCAGCGAGTATTTATCGGTGGTGGCGTTGCCTCGCTTGGAGGTGCCCTTGATCTCCAGCGTCGAGCCCTTGCGCATCGCATCGAGCATGCGCGGCTCCTCGGCCGGGTTCTTCAGCCACATGTTCTGGCCCTTGGCGACGAGGGCGAACTGGTCCGAGCCGATGATCGCCTGATGCTCGACGTTTTCCTTGAGGTCGAAATTCAGCACCAGGCTGATTTCATTGCGCACATTCTCCGCCGGGCGGCTGGAGATGAACAGCATCGCCTCGACATCCTTGAGATTGGCCGGCGCGCGGCTTTCGGCTTTCGACAGGGCGTAGCAGACCTTGGAACGGCCCTGCTGCGAGGAGAAGGCCTGCCATTTCCCCGAGGTTTCCAGGAGCATGGCCTGGGCCTGGCCGGCTGCGGCGCGCTGCGCCTGGGCGGGAGTGGTCGCAAGGCAAGCCAGGCCGATCAGAGCCAGAGCCGATGCGGCGACGGAGGAGGAGGCCATGCGGCCGCGACGTCGATCGTTGTTAATCATGCCTGCATCAATCATTAAAAATCTTAACATCGTCTTCCCAGGACCGGGGGATCGACCAATTGGTCGCGGGCACCTTGCCGCTTGGCGCGAAGGTGTTGGAGACGGACAGAGAATGTCACGATCCTGGCGGAAATGCGAGCGCAGTGCCGGTTCCGTTCGTGCGCTGGCCATGGCAGAGTTGCGGGGTTGACCATGCGACGCGGGCGCCTATGGATCGGAAACGCGAATCATGGTCGATACGCGAAACCTCGGATCACCTCCGTGACGCAGGTCGGGAGAGATCGCTGATGACGGAGCCCTGCCGCTTGGCCTGCCTCAACGTTGCCTGCTGGCTGTGATGCACCGCACGAGAGCGCTATCGTGACCGCTCCGGCTGAGTTTGCCGCGCTGGTGGAGGCTGTCGCCAAGCAGCGCGACCGGGAGGCCTTTGCCCGGCTGTTCGACCATTTCGGCCCGCGGCTGAACGGGTTCCTGCTGCGCCAGGGCTGCGATGCCGCCTTGGCCGAAGAGATCGTCCAGGACACGCTGACGACGCTGTGGCGCAAGGCCGAGCTGTTCGACCCTTCGAAGTCGTCGCTGTCGACCTGGCTTTATCGCATCGCCCGCAACCGCCGGATCGATCTGGCGCGGCGTGACCGCTCCGACCGGATCGACCCGGAAGATCCGATCCTGCATCCGGCGCCGCAGGCCGAGCCCGACCGGCTGATGGATGCGCAGCAGCGCGAGGAAGCCCTGCGCCTGGCCCTGGATTCGCTGCCGGACGAGCAATTATCCCTGGTCAAGCTGGCGTTTTTCGAGGGTCTCTCGCATGCGCAGGTTGCTGAGCGAACGGGGTTGCCTTTGGGAACGGTCAAGTCGCGGATCCGGCTGGCTTTCTCCCGGTTGCGGCGGGTACTCGAAGCGGATGGCGTCGTCGAGGCGGGGTGAAGCGCAATGAAGGCACTGCTCTGCGAGCAATTGGGACCGGCCGAGGGCCTGGTGCTGCGCGATCTGCCCGATGAGCAGCCCGGCCCGGGGCAGATCGCCATCACGGTCAAGGCGGCAGCGCTCAACTTCTTCGACACGCTGATCATTCAGGGGCGCTACCAGACCAAGCCGACCCTGCCCTTCTCGCCCTCGGCCGAATGCGCCGGCGTCGTCGCTGCCTTGGGCACTGGCGTCACCGGCTTCAGCATCGGTCAGCGTGTCGCCGCCTGGCTGGGCTATGGCGCTGCGCGTGAGCGGGTCATCGTCGATGCCGAGGCCGCCATCGCGATCCCCGAGCGGCTGGACGATGCGCAGGCGGCCGGGCTCTTCGTCACCTATGGCACGGCGATGCATGGGCTGATCCAGCGCGGCGCGCTGGTGGCAGGCGAGACGCTTGGCCATTCTCGGCGCGGCGGGAGGGGCCGGGCTGGCGGCGGTCGAGATCGGCGCGCTGCTCGGCGCGCGGATCATCGCCTGCGCCTCCTCGCCCGAAAAGCTGGCGCTGGCCCGCGACCATGGCGCGCAGGAGACGATCGATTACCAGGCGGAGGATTTGCGCGCGGGCTTGCGCCGGCTGAGCGAGGGGCGCGGCATCGACGTGCTCTACGACACGGTCGGCGGCGAGATGGCCGAGCCGGCGTTGCGCTCGATGGCCTGGCAGGGGCGCTATCTCGTCGTCGGCTTCGCGGGCGGCGAGATCCCGAAAATCCCGCTCAATCTGCTGCTGCTCAAGGGCTGCGATCTGCGCGGTGTGTTCTGGGGCGATTTCGTGCGGCGCGATCCGGCCGGCCACCGCGCCAATATGGAGCGGCTGCTCGGCTGGGCGGCGGAGGGAAAAATCCGCTCGCATGTGCATGCGGCCCTGCCGGTCGAGCGCTGGGTCGAGGCTTACGCGCTGATCGGCGACCGCAAGGCCAGGGGCAAGATCGTCCTGACCTTCTAGATCGTTCGTCAGCTCCGCTTGAGAACGCCCCAGCGAGCCGGCGCGCTAAAGCTCGTCCATCGTCCTGCGCGCTTCCTCGCGATGCTCCGGCTTGATGGCGCTCGCCACCGCAGTCAGGGCCGCAGCGATGACGGCTGCATCGTCGGTGAAGCCGAGCAAGGGCAGGAAATCGGGAATGGCATCGAGCGGCAGCACGAAATAGCCGAGCGCCGCCAGCAGCGTCATGCGCACACGCCGCGGCGTGGCCGGATCGCGGGTGCAATACCACGCCGCCAGCAGATCCTCGGTGAAGGGGATGCGTTTGGCGACGCGCTTGAGCCGCGCGATGAAGGTCTCGCCGAAGCGCTTTTCGTCGCGCAGGCTCTTGCGGATCTCCGCCATCTCGTCGGGCGTAAAGCGGGAGGTGAAACCCTCGCTCATCTCGTCAACACTCCTTGTGATGCGGCGAGCATGTGGTCGCGCGCCTGATCGGCTGCAAGATGCCCTGTTCCGGCCAGGCCCGATGAGACCGAGCTGCAGATGAGCCTTCCTGCACAGGCGCTCTCGCGTCTTGCTGCTTGAAATGCCGCTGCGTCGGCTTAAACCAGCGGCAGCAAAAACAGGACAAAGCCTCATGAAGCTCGATTCCTCGCTCTCGGCCGTCGTCACCGGCGGCGCCTCCGGCCTCGGCGAAGCCACCTCCCGCCTGCTCGCCAGCCAGGGCGTCAAGGTTGCACTCTTCGATATGAACGCCGAACGGGGCGAAAAGATCGCGGCTGAAATCGGGGGCGTGTTCTGCTCCTGCGACGTGACCAATGAGGCGGCGGTCGATTCCGCGCTGGCCAAGGCTCGCGAAGCCCATGGCATCGCCCGCATCGTGGTGAACTGCGCTGGCGTCGCGCCCGGCCGCCGTATCGTCTCGAAGAAGCGCGAGACCGGCGAGCTGATCGCCCATGACACCGCCATGTTCGAGAAGACGCTGGCCGATCAACCTTGTCGGCACCTTCCGGATCATCGCGAAGTCGGCCGTGGCGCTGGCGACGCTGGACCCGATCACCGAGGATGGCTCGCGCGGGGTGTTCATCTGCACCGCCTCGGTCGCGGCCGAGGATGGCCAGATCGGCCAGGCCGCCTATTCCGCCTCGAAAGGCGGCGTTGCGGCCATGACGCTGCCGATTGCGCGCGATCTGGCGCAGATCGGCATCCGCGTGGTGACGATCATGCCCGGCCTGTTCGAGACGCCGATGTTCGCCGGCCTGCCGGATGACGCGCGTGCCTCGCTCGCGGCCTCGATCCCGCACCCCTCCCGGCTGGGCCGCGCCACCGAATATGCCGCCCTGGTCCGCAGCATCGTCGAGAATGACATGCTCAACGGCACCTCGATCCGGCTAGATGGCGCGATCCGGCTGGCGCCGCGCTAGGCGCTGCTTACTCGGCCGTCGCGGGCGCCTTGATCTCGTGCTTCAGGATCAGGGGCGCCTGCGCCAGCGCGAAGGCCATGGTCAGCGGCATCACGCCCCAGACCTTGAAGGCGACCCAGAAATCCTGGGTCTGCGTGCGCCAGACCACCTCGTTCAGCGCCGCCAGCACGAAGAAGAACAGGCCCCAGCGGAAGGTCAGCTTGCGCCAGCCTTCCTCGTCGAGCTGCAGCACCGTCTCCAGCACCAGCGCCAGCAGAGAGCGGCCAAAAAACAGCCCGCCCAGCAGGATGCAGCCGAACAGCGTGTTCACGATGGTCGGCTTGACCTTGATGAAGAAGGCGTCGTCGAGCGCGATCGTCAGCCCGCCGAAGACCGTGACGACGACGGCATTGACGATCGCCATGCGCGGCAGATGGCCGATCAGGATGCGCGACAGCGCCAGCGAAACCAGCGACGCGACGATGAAGATGCCGGTGGCGACGAAAATGCGCCGGTCGCTGGCGATGCCGAACAGGCGGTCGCCATAGGAATTGGCGAAGAAGAAGATCGCCAGAGGCCCGAATTCGAGCGCAAGCTTCAGCAGCGGGCTGGCTTTGCTCGCGGCCGGTTTGGTCGCTGTGGTCTCGTTCAAGTCGTTTCTCCCAGCCCGGCCACGGCGCGGGCAAAGTCGCGGGCCTCGAAAGGCTCGAGATCGTCGACGCTTTCGCCGACGCCGATGAAATGCACCGGCAGGCCAAATCGCGCCGCCAGCGCCACGAGAATGCCGCCGCGCGCCGTGCCGTCGAGCTTGGTCATCACCAGGCCGGTGACGCCCGCCGTCTGCTGAAACGCCTCGACCTGGCTCAGCGCGTTCTGGCCGACGGTCGCGTCCAGCACCAGCAGCGCGGCATGCGGCGCCTCCGGCTCCATCTTGCGGATCACCCGCACCACCTTGGCGAGCTCGTCCATCAGCCCGGTCTTGTTCTGCAGGCGCCCGGCGGTGTCGATCAGCAGCACGTCGGTGCCGGCCGCCTTGGCCTTTTGCAGCGCCTCGAAGGCAAGGCCCGAGGCATCCGCACCCTGCTGGCCGGAGACGACGCTGGCGCCGGTGCGCTCGCCCCAGACCTTGAGCTGCTCGATCGCCGCGGCGCGGAAGGTGTCGCCTGCCGCCAGCATCACCGATTTGCCCTCCGCCCGGAATTTGGCCGAGAGCTTGCCGATGGTGGTCGTCTTGCCTGAGCCATTGACGCCGACCATCAGGATCACGAACGGCTTTTTCGTGGCGTCGATGGTCAGGCGGCTGCGCCACCGGCGTCAGGATCGCCTCGACCTCGCGGCGAGGATCGCCTTCACCTCGGCCGGGTCGATCTGCTTGTCGTAGCGGCCGTCACCCACCGCCTTGGCGATGCGGGCCGAGGTGGCAAGGCCGAGATCGGCCTGGATCAGGATGTCCTCGAGATCCTCCAGCGTCGCAGGCGTCGAGCTTGCGCTTGGTGAAGAGGTCGCTGATCCCGGTGGTCAGGGCCGAGGAGGTGCGCGAGAGCCCTTCCGTCAGCCGGCGCCACCAGCTGCGCTTGCCTGCTGCAGCCGGAGCCGGCACCTCGACAGGCGGGACGACGCTCGGCTCGGGCTCCGCCGACACCAAAGGCAGCGGCGCGCTCTCGCCCATCATCACATCCGGCGCGATCAGCGCGTCGGGTTCCGGCGCAGGCGGCGCCTCACTCTCGGGCGCTACGGCTGGAGGGGGTGGCGTCTCCGCTTCCAGGCCAAACAGCCTTGAGAAGAAGCCGCGCTTTTTCGGGTCGGTCTCGCTCATCATTCGTCCTGTAGCCCAGGCTGGCCCCGCCCTCAAAGCACGAGGGCCAGGCCCGGGAGCAAAAACTTTGGAGGTTGCGTCCGGGAGCCGGCTTGGCTAGCGCAATGCCATGACAGCGCCGGATCAACCAGAGATTTCGCAGCAGCCGATTGAAGAGGTGGCGCTGCCGGTGCCGCTTTTGTACCGCGACGCGATGATGCTGGTGATCGACAAGCCCGCCGGCCTGCCGGTCCATCGCGGCCCGCAGGCCAAGCGCCGGGTCATCCCCGTTCTCACCGACCATCTCGATGCGCTGCGCTTTGGCCTGCCGCGCAAGCCCGAAGCGGCGCATCGCCTCGACAAGGATACCTCCGGCTGCCTCGTGCTCGGCCGCCACCCGCGCGCCATGGCCGAGCTCAACCAGATGTTTCGGGATGGCCGCATCGACAAGACCTATTGGGCGATCTGCGAGGGCGGACCGCAGCAGGAGGAGGGGCTGATCGATCTGGCGCTCGGCAAGCAGTCCCCCGAGCGTGGCTGGTGGATGAAGCCGGACCCCGACGGCCTGCCATCGCAGACGCGCTTTCGCGTGCTGGGGCGCGGCGTGGGGCGTGATGGCGGCCCGCTCTGCTGGCTGGGGCTGGAGCCGCTGACCGGGCGCACGCATCAGCTGCGCGTGCACTGCGCCGCGTCGGGCTTTCCGATCCTCGGCGACGAAATTTATGGCTCGGCCCCGCGCGAAGGCGGGCCCGGCCTGCAGCTCCACGCCCGCAGCATCACCGTGCCGCTCTACAAGAAGCGCCCGCCGATCCTGACGGAAGCACCGCCTCCGCCGCATATGCTGGCGGGCCTCGCGGCCTGCGGCTGGTTGCCGGCAGCTTAACGGGGCGGCGCGTTCCGGCTTCGCCAGTCAATCAATCTCTAACGCAGTGATGCTAGAGCCTGAGCACCGTTCCTCCAGGCTCAAGGCTGACATGCTCGCTGCCGCCACCCCGTCCGCACCGGAACCGTCAGACCTCTCGACCATCGCGCAGGCCCGCGAGACGGGCGATCCGGCGATGGCGACGCTGCTGGGCTGGGTGGAGAATTACCTGATGAAGGGCCATCCCGATCTCGGGAGGAGCGGGCACGTCTGCCCGTTCACGCGGCAGGCGGCCAGGCTCGATGCTGTGCGCCTTGCCGTCGATGGGGCGGGTCCCGATCAGGAAAAGGCGGTGTTTGCCCGGGTGCGCGCCAGCTTTGCAGCGCTGGACGCGATCCCGGTCGCGCCCGGCATGAGCCATTACCGCACCGTGATCATCGCTTTTCCCGGCTGCGCCAGCCGAGAGGGCGTGGCGATGCTGCAGCGGGTGCAGTCCCAGCACACGCTCTACTCGTTGAAGCGCTTTCGGATGATCGGCCTGATGCATGCGGATTCGCAGGAAGCCGGCCTGTGGAACGCGGATTTTCGGCCGCTGCGGGCGCCGCTGCCGGTGATCGCGGTGCGCCATCTGGTGGAGCATGATGCGCCGTTTGCCCTGCGCAACCCGCTGCTGCTGCTGCCCTATCTGTTCCGATTTCGGCTGAGCGGGTTGAAGCGACTCTATGCGCAGCTGCGCCCGGCTTTCTGAGCTCATGTCCCTGCCAGCGCGCGCCGTCTGCCATCACCAACGCGACACGTCGCGCCCGGCGATCGCGCTTTCGCTGATCGAGACGCCTGCCGGGTTCCTGGCGCTGGAGCGCGAATGGAACAGCCTGTTTGCCCGGGTCGGCCGGCCGCATCAGCTGTTCCAGAGCCATGTCATGCTGCGGCATTGGCTTAGCCATTATCTCTGCGAGGGCGACCGGCTGGCGGTGATCTGCGCCCGGCGCGAAGGCCGGCTCGTCATGGCCTGGCCTCTCGTCCGGCAGCGCCGGCTCGGCTTTGTTACGCTGCGCTTCATGGGCGGGCCGATCGCGCAGTTCAGCGATGTGCTGGCTGAGGACGAGCCGGATTTGCTTGCGGCGGGCTGGCAGGCGGTGATGGCTTCGGGCGCCGACATGCTGGAGATCCGCAAGCTGCGGGATGATGCGCGCCTGGCTGTGGCCGCCTTTCCCACGGAGGTCGTGGTGACGGAGCGCGAGCAGGCGCCTTTTGCGGAATGCGACAGGCGCGTCGGTGCGGATGGGCCGGGGCCGGCCTACTCGCCCCGTGACCGCTCCAACCATCGCCGCCGGCTGCGGCGCCTGTCCGAGCTTGGCGATGTCGTGGTCTCCGCTGTCGAGCCCGGCCCGTCGGCAGCAATGATGGCACGCGAGGCGGTGGCGGCTGAAGCGGCGTGGGCTTGCGGGGCAAGGGATCTTTTCCCCGGCCTTGGCCGACCCGCGCTTCGAGGCGTTCTTTGCCGATCTCGCGGGAGACGAAACCGGCGCCTCGCCATTGCGCCTGACGGCGATCCATGTCGCCGGGGTGGCGGCCGGGCTCGATCTTTCGCTGGACTGCAAGGGGGTGAGCTTCGGCCATGTCAACGCCGCCAACCCCGATTTCGCCAGCTACGGGCTGGGACGGCTGCTGATCCAGCACAGTTTTGCCGGCGCTCAGGCGCGGGGCAGCCGCCGCTATGAGATGCTGGCCCCGGCCGATCCCTACAAGCTCGACCATGCCGATGGTGCCACGGAGGTCAGCGACCTCACCGTGCCGCTGAGCCCGGTCGGGCGCCTGCTGTGCCTTGCCGGGCTGCCGCATCTGCGGCCTCTGGCCCGGCAGGCGGCCAAGAGCGCGCCGGCCGCAGCGATGCTGCAATTGGCGGCTCGGGGCTGGTCCAGGCGCTGAGGGTCAGGCGGCGATGGCGTCCATCGCCCTTGCCAGCTTGACGTCGAGTTCGGTCAGGCCGCCGGCATCATGGGTGGTCAGGGTGACATCGACGGTCTTGTAGACATTCGACCATTCGGGGTGGTGGTTCATCGTCTCCGCCAGCAGGGCGACGCGGGTCATGAAGCCAAAGGCTTCGCTGAAATCGCGGAAGATGAAGCGCTTGGCGATGGCTTCGCGCCCCTCCACGGCCCGCCAGCCGGCCAGCGTGGCCAGCACCTCGTTGCGCGCATCCGGGCCCAATCGCTTTGGCATGCTCATCTCCGCTGCACATCCCCGCGCGGCAGCCGGTTCGGATAGGCCGGACCCAGAGGATAGGCCGCCTCGACGACATAGGGACCGCCGCCAATCGAATCGCGCGACGACATCAGCGCGATGCGCCGCGCCGTGAAGCTGATCGGCCGGATGATCGGGTGCATGGTCAGATAATGAGCGACATCGACCGGCGAGGTGTCCCGTAGCCGGGCGAGGGTGACATGGGGCACGAATTTGCGCCCCTCGGCCGGCATGCCGAGCCGGCGCATCAGCCGCTCGATATCGGCCTGCAGCTCGCTGAGCTTCGGCGAGGGCTGGACGCGGGCGAAGACGGCGCGAGGCTTGTCACCACCGAAGGTGCCGAGCTGATCGAGCGTGATGTCGAAGGGATAGCTGCGCAGCTCGCCCAGGAATTCATCGACATCATGGGCCATGCGCCGGTCAACATCGCCGAAAAAGCGCAGGGTGATGTGATAATCGGAGGGTTCGATCCAGCGCGCGCCGACGAGCCCGCCCCGGTGCAGGGTCAGTGCCGAGGCGACCTCGGCGGGAATTTCCAGAGCTGTGAACAGCCTCGGCATGAGCGAATCATAGCCGAGTTATTGTGACCGTGGCGAGACGGTCGGGCGCAGCCGATGCGTTGCAGGCACAGTTTTCTCGGAGCAGGACGCTCCCCATATGGAACGGGTGGGCCTGCGGCGGCGGTGCGGATTTCACGATGCCGCCGCGCCATGCTATGGACTGCGCCAAATGGGGCCGCCAACGGCCGTTTTCCGAGAGTTCCGATGATCGTTTCCGCCGCTGACACCGCCGCCCCCGCGGCGCAAACCGCCATGGCAAAGGCTTCGCTGATCGGGCGCACCCGCGCTGGACTGGCCGAGGCGCTGGCCGAGATCGAGGTTCCGGAGAAAGAGCGGCGCATGCGCGTTGGCCAGCTCTGGAATTGGATCTATCATTATGGCGTCCGCGATTTTGCGGCGATGACGACCATCGGCAAGGGGCTGCGCGCCGCTCTGGCCGAGCGGTTCACGCTCGACCTGCCCGAGGTCACGGCCGAGCAGGTCTCGACCGACGGCACGCGCAAATGGCTGATCAGGATGGCGCCGACCGGCCCGCGCGACCGCGGCGCCGAGATCGAATGCGTCTACATCCCGGAAATCGATCGCGGCACGCTGTGCGTCTCCAGCCAGGTCGGCTGCACGCTGACCTGCACCTTCTGCCACACCGGCACGCAGCGCCTGGTCCGCAACCTCACCACGGAAGAGATCGTGGCGCAGCTGATGGTGGCGCGTGACCGTCTCGGCGATTTCCCGAACCGGTCCGCTCCGGACGGCGCTTTCGTGCCCAATGATGGCGGGCGCTTCGTCTCCAATATCGTCTTCATGGGCATGGGCGAGCCGCTCTATAATTTCGATGGGGTGCGCGACGCGATCGACGTCATCACCGATAATGAAGGGCTCTCGCTCGGCCGCCGCCGGATCACCGTATCGACCTCGGGCGTGGTGCCGCAGATCGGGCCGCTCGGCGCCGAGATGGGGACGATGCTGGCGATTTCGCTGCATGCGGTGCGCGACGATCTGCGCAACGAGCTGGTGCCGCTCAACAAGAAATACCCGATCGCCGAGCTGCTGGAGGCCTGCCGCAACTATCCCGGCCTGTCGAACGCGAAGCGCATCACCTTCGAATATGTCATGCTGAAAGGCGTCAATGATAGCGATGCCGAGGCGCGCGAGCTGGTCCGCCTGCTCAAGGGCATCCCTGCGAAGATCAACCTGATCCCGTTCAATCCCTGGCCCGGCACACGCTATGAATGCTCGGATTGGGACCGGATCGAGCGCTTCTCCGAAATCGTCTTCCGCGCGGGCTATGCCTCCCCGGTGCGGACGCCGCGCGGACGCGACATCCTCGCCGCCTGCGGCCAGCTCAAAAGCGAGACGGAAAAGCTCTCGGCCCGGGCGCGGCTGATGCTCGACCAGGATGAGACAGCGGCGGCGCAGGCGGCGCACTGACCATGTTGCGCTGGCTGCTGCTGATCCCCTTCGCCTTGCTCTTCGCGATGGGCATGGGGCTGTTTGCGATGATGCTGGCAAGCGTTGTCTCGCCGGAAGTCGCCCTGCTGATCGGTGGCGGCTTCGGGCGGCTGATGGACGCGCTGTTTGGCATGGCCGAGGCCGGTTACGATCCCGCCCCGGCGGCACAGGCGGCATTCGCGCTGATCGGCCGGCTCGGCCTCGCGATCATCGTCGCGCCCGTCCTGTTCACCGCTGTGTTCTGCGAGATCTTCAGGATCCGCAGCCTGCTGATCCAGAGCGGGATGACCGGCGTGCTCGCCGCCTTGTTGCCGCTGGCGATGCTGCAGCTCGCCCGCGCGCCGAGCCAGTCGGAGGTGCGCATCATCGGCGCGCTGGTGCTGGTCGGGGCGGTGACGGGCTTCGTCTACTGGCTGATCGCCGGGCGCAGCGCGGGCGGCGAGGCGCGAGAGCCGCTGCCGCGCTGAAGCCGATGGCCGTCAATCGCCGATCGCCACGCCCTCGCGGCGGCCATCGGCGCCGCCCACGAAGCCTTCGGGCGTCATGACGATGGCCTGGATGCCGGAGGTCATCTCGATCAGCCGGACCTCGTGGCCCTTGGCCTCCAGCGCGGCCTTCCAGGCCTCCGCCTCGGTGCCCTTCTCCAGTTCGGTCGGGCCGTTGCGGCTGCCGAAATTGGGCAGGTCGACGGCGTCCTGCGGGTCCATCTTCCAGTCGAGCAGGCCGACCAGCGTCTTGGCGACGATAGCCGATGATCTGGCTGCCGCCGGGCGAGCCGACGCACGGCATAGAGCCGGCCGAAGGCGTCGAACACGATCGTCGGCGCCATGGAGGAGCGCGGCCGCTTGCCGGGCTCGACGCGGTTGGCGACCGGCTTGCCGTCCTCCTGCGGCGCGAAGGAGAAGTCGGTCAGCTCGTTGTTGAGCAGGAAGCCGCCCTCGGTCATCAGGCGCGAGCCGAAGCCGTCCTCGATGGTGGTGGTCATCGAGACGGCGTTGCCCGTCGGCGTCGACCACCGAGATGTGGCTGGTGCCGTTCTCGATGCCGTCGGAGGGCGCGAGCAGCATGGCGCGCTTGTGCGGGCGGCTCGCCGGCCTTGGCCTTGCCCATGCGATTTGGTCCGGGTCGATCGAGCGCCGGCGCGGAGCGGATATAGCCGGGTCGATCAGCCCCTGCGACGGGCACGCTGACGAAGGCGGGATCGGCGAGATAGAGCGCGCGGTCGGCGAAGGCGAGGCGGCCGGCCTCGCTGAACCAGTGCGCGGCCTCGGCGCCTGCGCCCAGGCGTGCCAGGTCCTGCGTCTCGAGCATGCCGAGCATCTGCTGCACGGCGACTGCGCCGGAGCTTGGCGGGCCCATGCCGCAGATCCGGTAGACGCGGTAGGCGCCGCAGACCGGCTCGCGCTCCACGACCCGGTAGCCCGCGAGATCGGCGAGGGTCATGTCGCCGGGATTGGTCGGCATGGCCGGTCACGGTGGCGACGATGTCCTGGGCGATCGCGCCCGCATAGAAGGCGCCGGCGCCCTTCTCGGCGATGCTGCGCAGGGTCGCGGCGAAGGCCGGGTTCTTCAGGATGGTGCCGACGCGCCTCGGCTTGCCGTCGGCCTCGTAGAAATAGGCGGCGGCGCGGGCATCGCTTGATCAGGTTCTTCTCGCTGCGCCAGCAGGCCGTTGAGCCGCGGCGAGACGGCAAAGCCGTCCTCGGCGAGCTTGATCGCGGGCGCGAACAGCTCGGCCCAGGGCAGCCGGCCCCAGCGCTTATGCGCCTCCTCCAGCAGCTCGCAACGTGCCGGGCACGCCGACCGAGCGGCCGCCGACCACCGCGTCGATGAAGCTTCATCGGCTTGCCGTCGGCGCCCAGGAAGCGGTCCGGCGTGGCGGCGGCCGGCGCGGTCTCGCGGCCGTCGAGGGTCGAGCACCTGCTTGCGCGCCTCGTCCCAATGCACCAGGAAGGCGCCGCCGCCGATGCCGGAGCTTTGCGGCTCGACCAGGTTGAGCACGAGCTGGACGGCGATCGCCGCATCGGCCGCGCTGCCGCCGGCGCGCAGGATGTCCCGCCCGGCCTCGGCGGCGAGCGGATTGGCGGCCGCCACCATGTAGCGCTGGGCCTGTGCCGGTGGTCTTGGCGATGCGGCCGGTGGCGGCCTCCGGCGCGGGCGCCAGAGTCTGCTGTGCCAGGACCTGCTGCGCCTGAGCCGGCGTCGCGAGCCAGCCCGGCCCGATGGCCAGGGCAAGCACGGCAAGTGTGCTGGTCAGCCTGTTAGCGCGGCGCATCTCACTGTCTCCGGATGGTGCTGTGTTCAGACTAGACTGGCTTTGTGACGCTGCGCCACTCCCGAACAAGTCCATCCTTGGCAAGTTGGACGGGGACTGCGCTTAGAGAGCGTTCGAGCCATCCGCAGCCCTCATCCTGAGGAGCCATTCCGTTAGGAATGGCGTCTCGAAGGATGCTCCAGAAGGCTCCGGCGTCCGCTGGACCATCCTTCGAGACGCGACTTTGTCGCTCCTCAGGATGAGGGCTCGATGTCTCAAACGATCTCTTACAAGGCTTGGAGCAGACAGTCTGTGGGGCTATGGTCGCGCCGCCCGCTTGGGTCGCTTCAGAGAGGCCAGCATGTCGCTTTCCCTATCGATCTCCGCCTATCGCGGCCTGCGTTTTGCGCTGGTCGGCCTGCTCGGGCTGGCTCTGGCCGGCTGTGGCGTCAACAATGTGCCGACGCTGGAGGAGAAGGCGAAGGCCGCCTGGTCCGAGGTGCAGAACCAGTACCAGCGCCGCGCCGATCTGATCCCCAATCTGGTGGAAACGGTGAAGGGCTATGCGGCGCAGGAGCGCGAGGTGCTGACGGCAGTCGTCGAAGCCCGGGCCAAGGCCTCGCAGGTCAAGGTCGATGCCTCCACCATCACCGACCCCGCCAAGTTCAAGGAATATCAGGATGCGCAGAACCAGCTGAGCGGCGCGCTCGGCCGCCTGCTGGTGACGGTCGAGCGCTATCCGGATCTGAAGTCGAACCAGAACTTCCTCGCCCTGCAATCGCAGCTGGAGGGCACCGAGAACCGCGTCACGGTCGCGCGGCGCGACTACATTCAGGCGGTGCAGGCCTTCAACACCGAGATCCGCACCTTTCCGGGCGTGATCTGGGCCAAGCTGTTCTGGGGCGCCAAGGCGATGGAAACCTTTGCGGCCACGGCCGGGGCGGAGCGCCCGCCGGCCGTCAAGTTCTGAGCGATGGCGCCGGGCGGCCGGGTCCGCAGCAGGTTGTCAGGGCGCGGCTGGCGAGGCGTGCCGGCGCTGCTCGGCGCAGCACTGCTGCTGTGCGCTGCCCCTTCTGGCGCTGGCCGCCGTCGACACTATCCCGCCCTCACCGGACGAATCGTCGATGGCGCCTCGCTGCTGAACCCCGAGGCGCGCCAGCGCATCGAGGCGAAGCTGAAGGCGCATGAGGACAAGACCAGCGACCAGCTCGTCGTCGCGACCGTGCCGTCGCTGCAGGGCATTTCGGTCGAGGATTTCGCCAATGGGCTGTTCCGGTTCTGGAAGCTTGGCGAGAAGGCGCGCAATAACGGCGTGCTGCTGCTGGTCGCGCCGACGGAGCGCAAGCTGCGCATCGAGGTCGGCTACGGGCTGGAAGGCGCGCTGACCGATGCGCTGTCGAAGGTGATCATCACCACCGCGATCGCTCCGAAATTCAAGGGCGGCGACTTTCCCGGCGGCATCGAGGCCGGCGTCGATGCCATCCTCTCGATCCTGGCCGGGGATGCCGAGGAATGGCAGCGCCGGGCTGCGATCCGCGACGACACCCAGACGGGTGGCGATATCGCCGCCGTCATCTTCGTGCTGATCGTGGTCTTCGTCATGGCCTCGATCGTCATCAACGGCTTTAGGCAGGGCGCGGGTGTCCGGCGCCATCGCCTGCGCAATGGCCGCTGGGTAACAGTGCCGGCCAGCACGGGCGCAGGCTGGAGCACAGGTTCGTCCGGCTGGGGCTCTGGATCCTCGGGTGGCGGCTGGAGTTCCGGCTCCGACAGCTTTTCCGGTGGGGGCGGGTCGTCGGGCGGCGGCGGCGCGTCGGGAGATTGGTGATGGATGCTGAGGACCAGAAGGCGATCACGCAGGCTGTGAAGCTGGCCGAGGCCGGAACGGCAGGCGAGATCGTGGTGGTGGTCGACCGGGCCGCCAGCAGCTATCGCAGCGTCTCGCTGGTGGTGGCGCTGGTCCTGTCGCTGCTGACGCCCTGGCCGCTGCTGCTGCTGACGGCAACCAGCGCGCCCCGGATCTTCCTGATGCAGCTGATCATGGCGGCGTTCCTGCTCGGCAGCTTCCTCTGGTACGGCAAGGGCGGGCGGATGGTGCCGGGCTTCATCAAGCGTCGGCGGGCGCATGAGGCGGCGTTGCGCGAGTTCATGAAGCGCGGCCTGTCGCGGACGAGCGGCCGGACCGGGGTGCTGCTCTATGTGGCGCTGCAGGAGCGCTACGCCGAAATCATCGCCGACAGCGCCTTCGACCAGCGGGTCGAGCCGAAGGTTTGGCAGGGTGTCGTCGACCCGCTGCTCGATGCGGCACGAGGGGGACGCCTGCGGGACGGGCTGGTTGCGGCCGTCGAGCGGCTGGGCGTGATCCTGGCCCAGCACGCTCCGCGCCAGGAGGGTGACATCGACGAGCTGCCCGACCGGGTGGTGGTCCTGTAGGGATCCGTCTCCAGCGGAACCAGCGTCCTGAGCCAGCGGTTGCGTGCAGGCGAGATCCCGCGAGCGCGCGACAGGAGGCAAGCGATGCAACGCTATTTCCGGTTTCAATCGACCCGGCAGCCCGGCTTGATGGCCCTGAGCGACGACCGCAGTGGCGCGCGTTTGCCGGCCGAGCAGGGGCCGTGGCGCTTCGAGAGCGAGCTGACCACGGATCAGGACTGGCAGGGCGGCCCGACCAAGTCAGTCGCCGCTGCAGGCGTGCTCGAGAACGGGTTTGCCCTGTGGGATGCGCCGCAGGCCGAGGAGGCCGCAAGCGGCGCGGAGATCATTCATATCGATGTGAAGAACGCGCGCTGACGGTTCAGCGGGTGCGGGCAGCGGCCAGGATCGCGCCCGGCATCATTCCGTATCGGCCCGGCTGCTCCGCCTGCAGCAGCACGACATAGCCATCGGCTCCGGCGGTCTTGACCGTCTCCAGCGGTACGTTGAGCGCGGTCTCGCCGCCCTTCCATTCGCCGACACGGTGCAGGCCGCGCACGACATTGGCATAGGTCACGGTGCGGCCGCCATTCTCCCCGCGCGCGATCGGAACTGTGACCTGCCCGGTCGTCGGTAGCACCCAGATCGCGCCCTCGCTCGCTGCAGAACCCGGCAGGGGGGAGAGCGAGATGGTCAGGGAGGAGCCCTCTTCCTTGACCGAAAGCCGCGCAGCAAAGGGGTTCGGCGCCATCGCCTGCTCAATATCGCTGCGATTGGAGCCGATGGCGTGGCTGACGCCGTTGATCACGGCTTGGGGCGTGTAGACCTGCCCATCACCACGAACCTTCGAATATTGCTTCTGCCGCTTGGTGAAAGCGTCCTGGCCGAGCGTGTCCTTCCAGCCGAGGTAATCCCAATAGGTCACCGGAAGGGTCAGGGCGATCAGGTCAGGGTTCTTGGCCAGCTCGACGAACAGCGCATCGGCGGCGGGGCAGGAGGAGCAACCCTGGCTGGTGAACAGCTCGACCACCGCCTTGGGCTGTTGCGCCGGCAGGGTCTGCGCGCCCGGAGCGGTGCCAGTGAGGGCGAGGGCGGCTGTTGCGGCGAGGATCGTCAGGGCAAGGCGGGCGGTCATGATTCACTTACTCCAGAACCATCAACCCCGCTGGGGGCGATAGGCTCCAGCCTCTTTGTCTCGACGCGGTCTCGTCACGCGCGCTGGGGCCAGCCCGCTCGAACACCGCTTCAGCGCCCAATGATCGCGCCAATCCCTTACCAAAGCGCCTTGTCGGGCTCACTTGGAAATCACGTTGCCTTGAAAGCAGGCTTTGTCGCCAGCGCAAGCGCCTCCAGATCGGGAATATCGCCCTTGATCATGGCCGGCCGCCAGCGCCTGTGCATCCACAGCCACTGCTCCGGATGATCGCGCACCCAGCCTTCGACCACCGCCGTCATCATCGCCATGGCGCCGGCCACGTCGATCTCGCCGCCGGCATCGCGGGGGAGGTCGAGCGGCGGAGTGAGCTCCAGCCTGAAACGATGGTTGGGCAGGCGAATGACGCGCACGCCATGCACGGGGCACTCGAAGCGCCGGGCGAACTTGCCCATGATCGGGTTGGTCAAAGCGGGCCGGCCCATGAAGGGGACGATGACACCGCGGGTGAAATGCTGGTCGATCAGCATGCCGAGATGGCCGCCGCGCTCCAGCACGTTCTGCATGGCGAAGGCCGCGCCCTGCTTGGCCGCAGCCAGGCCACCCATCGCGCCCGAGCGGATTTCATGGACGACGCTGGCAATGGCCGGATCATTGGGCGCGCGAAACACGGCCGTGGTGTCGAGCCCGTAGACCTGGGCGCAGATCGCCGGCAGCTCCCAATTACCGAGATGGGTCGAGAAGATCAGCCCCGGCTGCTGGTCGTCACGCAGCGCGATGAAATGATCGATGCCGGAAACCTCGACGCGGGAGGGGGCGTCGGGGTTCTGGTCATCCCAATCGAACAGCGTGCCGAGATGGGCATATTCAGCGACGGTGCGGCCGAGATTATCCCAGGCGCCGCGCGCGATGCGCTTTACCTCGGCCTCGTCCTTTTCGGGGAAGGCGGCGCGGATATTGGCGAGCGCGATACGGTTGACCGGAATCAGCGGGCTGACCGAGCGCAGCAGCCAGCCACCGAGATCGCTGGACCGCTCCGGCCCGAGCCAACGCAGGAAGCCGAACAGGCCGCGCACCAGGCCGATGACCACCGTCGCGCCGAGCCGCGCGGCTATCGCTTTCAGTCGTCTCACCAGCTTGCGGGTCCTGTCCTGCCCGCTCATCTCGGCGTCGGGCTGTAAAGTCGCGACTTGCGGCAGGAAAAACCCGCCGTCAAGTCCTCACCGGACAGAAGAGCGCGATCAGAAGGTCACGATGACCTTGCCGAAGACCTGCCGGCCCTCCAGCCGCGCCAGTCCTTTCTCGAACTCCGCGAGCGGAAACACGGAATCAATGACCGGCTTCATGCCGGCTACCATCTTGTCGAGCGATTGGCGGATGTTCTCGATCCGGCAGCCGAAGGAGCCGGTGATCCGGTATTGCTGCTGGAAGAGCTGCATCAGGTTGATGCTGGCGGTGGCGCCGGAGGTGGCGCCGCAGGTCACCAGCCGGCCGCCGCGCTTCAGGCAGAGCAGCGAGCCGTTCCAGGTATCGGCGCCGACATGCTCGAACACGACATCGACGCCCTTGCGCTTGGTCAGGCGGCGGACCTCACCCTCGAAGCGCTCGGTCTTGTAGTTGATGACGTAATCGGCCCCGAGCGCGCGCGCCTTCTCGCCCTTCTCATCGTCACCGACGGTGGTGAAGACGGTGCAGCCGATGGCCTTCGCCATCAGGATCGCGGCCGTGCCGATGCCGGAGCCGCCGGCATGGACGAGCACGGATTCCCCGGGCTCCAGCCTGGCGTTGTCGAACAGCATGTGCTGCACCGTGCCGAAGCCGATGGGCGCGCAGGCGGCATGCTCGAACGAGACGCCTGCGGGCGCCTTGACCACAAGCCGCGCCGCCTTGTTCAGATATTCGCGGGCGAAGCCGTCAATGTGGAAGCCCATAATGCCGGCGACGTTCTCGCAGAGATTGTCCCGGCCTTCGCGGCAGGCCTTGCACTGGCCGCAGGTTTCAGCGCCATAGGCGGTGACGGTATCGCCGACATTCAGCCCGGTGACGCCTTCGCCGACGCAGACGATCTCGCCCGCAGCCTCGACACCGGCGGCCTGGGGCATTTTGCGCTTGGCGAAAGCCATGCCGCGAAAGCCCCAGACATCGAGGTAGTTCAGCGCCACGGCGCGGATGCGAATCTGCACTTCGCCGGCGGGCGGCGGGGGCGGCGGGTCGATTTCCTCGAGACGGAGGTCACGATCGCCATGAAGCTGGAGGGAACGCATGGAGTGCTGTCAGCCTTTCAGAACTGGTCCGGCCATTGCCGCGCGGCATGGAGCGCCGCCAGAATTTCGACGCGCCCGTCGCGGACGCGGTAGGGGAGGATGTAGGGCGTCCCGGTGATAATGAACTCCCGCGTCCCGTCCGCGCGTCCGGGGCGTCCGATTTCGGGATGATCCGCGAGAGTCCTGACCCGCGCCTCGATCTCAAACGTCAATCGCTCCGCCAGATCGCGGTTATCCTGCGCGATATAGGAAAAAATCGCGTCGAGGTCGGCCAGCGCCCGACGGGTCCAGATCAGCTTCACGCTTTCGTCCTGAACTTGTCGAACATCTCATCCAGCTCCTCTTCCGTGGCGAATTCGCCGCGGTCGGCCTGGGCGATGCCTTCCTTGATCTTGGCGATCTGCCAGGCATTGAGCTCGACATAGGATTCGATCGCCTTGGCGGCGATCCAGCTGCGCGAGCGGTCGGTGTCGGCGGCCAGCGCATCGAGCTTGGCCAGCATCTCGTCGTCGAGGCGGATGGTGAAGGCTGCGGTCATGGCGGTTCGCTCCGGTTCTAGGCGAACCTACCATACTCCGATCAGCGATGCACACCCATCTGCGCCGTCAGCCCGCCATCGATCGGCAGGACGACGCCGGTGAGATAGGCGGCCGGCTCGCTCATCAGGAAGGCGGCGACGCCCGCCACCTCCTCCGGTCGGGCAAAGCGTCCGGCCGGGATCTGGCCTTCCATCTTGCTGCGATAGGCGGCGTAGGGCGCCATCATGTCGGTGTCGACGAAGCCCGGCGCGATGACGTTGACGGTGACGCCGCGCTTGCCGGTCTCGATCGCCAGGGTCTTGGCGTAGGAGATCAGCGCCCCCTTCGACGCGGCATAGGCGGCGTTGCCGGGATTGCCGCGCAAGGCCGCAACCGAGCCGATGGCGACGATGCGACCGGCCCTGGCGCGGATCATCGCCCGCATCAGGGTCTTGGCGATCCGCGTGAAGGCCCAGAAATTGACCTGCATCGCGGCTTCGGCCTTGTCCTGCGCCATCATCGCCGCCAGCGCGTCATAGGGCTGGCCGGCATTGTGGATGAAGCCGAAATAGCTCTCCGCCTCGCGCTCCTCGCAAAATGCGTCGAGCGCAGCCTTGTCGGAGAGATCGAGCGGCAGGGCCCGGATCGTGCGGCCGCCATGGGCGGAAGCGATCTCTTCGGCCAGGGCCAGCGCCTGCTCGCCCGATGAGCGATAGGTGAAATCGACATCGTGCCCGGCCGCAGCCAGAGCCCGCACGATCGCAGCGCCGACGCCCTTGGCGCCACCCGTGACCAGAACCCGGCTCATGCCCCGACCGGTCCTGCAGTCAGGACGAGGCAGGTGTTTTGCCCGCCAAAGCCGAATGAGTTGGAGATCACGGTCCGGACTTGCGCATCACGCGCCGTGTTCGGCACGACATCGAGCGGGATCGCGGGATCGGGATTGGTGTAATTGATGGTCGGCGGGATGCGGCCATGGGCGATGGTCAGGAAGGAAATCACCGCCTCCACCGCGCCCGCTGCCGTGAGGGTATGCCCGAGCATCGATTTGTTCGACGAGATCGGCAGGCTGGCCATACGCTCGCCGAAGACGGCGGCGCAGCTCATCGCCTCCATCTTGTCGTTTTCGGGCGTGGAGGTGCCGTGAGCATTGACGTAATCGACATCGTCCGGCTTCAGCCCGGCATCGGCCAGCGCATCCTGCATGGCGAGGATGGCGGGCTTGCCATCCGGGCTTGAGCGCGTGCGATGGAAGCCGTCGCCACGCTCGCCACAGCCGGCAATAACGCCGAGAATGGTGGCGCCGCGCGCCAGCGCGTGATCGTAATCCTCAAGCACCAGCGCGCCGGCACCTTCGCCCATGACAAAGCCGTCGCGATTCTTCGAAAACGGCTTGGAGGCGGCTTCCGGCGGATCGTTCTGGGTCGATAGCGCCGAGAGCAGCGAGAACCGCACCAGCGATTCCGCACCGACCGAGCCATCCGTGCCGATGCAGAGTGCGGCCTGCGTTTCGCCGCGGCGGATCGCCTCGACACCCATCTGGATCGCGGTTGCACCCGAAGAGCAGGCGGTGGAGAGCGAAATCGGCGAGCCCCTGGTGCCGAAGCGCTCGGCGATATGGTCGGCAACGGCGCCGAACAGGAAAAGCTCATGGAACGGCTTGTGGCGCTGGGCCGCCGCTGTGGCGAGCAGCCCGTCATAATCGACCTCGCCCGCGATGGACTGGGCGAGATCCTGCTTCTGGCGCCATTCCATCTCGACCGGGGGCACGGCCATGAAGAGTCCGCCGGGGAAGTCACCGGGGCTGCCAAGGCCGCTCTGGCCGATCGCCTCGTCGGCGGCCAGCGTCGCCAGCTTCTCCGAAAGCTCGGGCGCCGTGACCGGGCCGTCGAACAGGAAATCGACCGTACCGGCAATGGTGGTGCGCAGGCCCTCAGTCGGGAAGCGGGTGATGCGGTGAATGCCGGAGCGCCCCGCCGTCAGCCCGTCCCAATTCGCCTGCTTGCCCTGGCCGAGCGAGGTGACGATGCCGAGGCCGGTGACGGCGACGATCGGACGCCCCTTGGCGTCGCGGTGCTGTGTGTTGCTCATCTCGTCACCCTCACGCTGCAACCAGATGGGCGGCGCCCTCGCCGCGCCAATGGCCTGCGCCCGTCACCACTGCATCGCGCGTCTGTCCGGTAGCGATCGCCGAGGCGGCCAAGGCGACAGCGATGGGGAAAGCCGCTTCCAGGGCATGGCCGACGAGATCGCCCGAGGCGATGAGCCGGGCCGGGCCGAACTGCGTCAGCGCCGCCTGCTCCTCAGCGGTGACATCGGCGGCGCCGCTGGCCGCCGAGATGGCGAGCGTATCGGGCCTGGCGGCCCCAAAGCCCTTGAGCAGTCCAGCCAGCGCCTGCTGGGCGGAGCCGGGGCTGCGCTTGCTGCGGGTTGCACCGACTGCGGCGAGCTTGGCGTAGATGGTGGCGCCGCGCGCCCTGGCGTGCTCCGCCGGCTCCAGCACCAGGAAAGCCGCGGCGCTGCCGCTGATCAGGCCGGGCGCATCCTGCCGTGCGAAGACCGGGGCAAAGGTGCCCTTGCGCAGGTAGCCGCCGGTTTCGAGCAGCAGCAGCATGTCGCGGCGCTCGGCATTATAAGCGCCGCCCACCAGCATCACATCGGCCTGGCCGGCTGCGATGCGGGCATGCGCGGTCCGGATCGCGTCGACGCCCGCCTGCTCCTCACCCATGAAGGTGCGCGATGCGCCGGTGATGCCGTGGACGATGCCGATATTGCCAGCCAGCAGATTGGATAGCTGGGCGAGGAACAGGGTCGGCCGCAGATCGCTCATCAGGCGCTCGTTGAGATAGGCGCCCTGGTCGTTGGCCTCGCGCATGCCGGTGAGAATGGCGGAGTCGACGGCATGATCGCGCTCTCCACCGCCGGCCGCCACGATAACCTGCAGCAGGCTCTTGGCCTGCGCATCCTCCTTCAGCCCGGCCGTATCGAGGGCGAGGCCTGCGGCATAGACGCCGAGGCGCTGCCAGGGCTCCATCTGGCGCTGGTCGGATTTCTTCGGGATCTGCCGGTCGAGTTCGAGCGGCTTCAACGGGTGCACCGGATAGGGCGCGAAGCTCTCGGTATCGACGGTGGGCGCCGGCGGGTTGGCGAGAGCCTGCGCATGCAGCTCCACACCCTCGCCGAGGCTGGAGGCAAGGCCGATGCCGGTGATGACGACGTCGCGCTGGATCATCGGGCAGGCTCCGGCTGCAGGCCGATCTTCTCGATGCGCGCTTCCATCAGCGTGCGCATATCGGCCGGGAATGGCATCAGGCGGAACCGCAGCTCCGCATCGCAGATCGGCTTGCCGTCGATGGTGATCTTGGCCTTGGTCGCCGCATAGCCCGAGCCTTCGATCACCAGCTCCGCCGTGACGTCGAGCACCGCATCGGGCTCGACGAAGGTACGGAAGCGCGCCTTGTCCACCGTCATCAGGAACGGCATCTGCGTCAGCCCGTTGAGCGCCAGCAGCAGATAGCCCGAGGCTTGCGCCATGGTTTCGGTCAGCAGCACGCCCGGCACCAGGGGATGGCCGGGGAAATGCCCTTCAAACACCGGCGTCTGCGTGGCGCCAGGCACTGTCGAGCGGGTCATGATGCGCTTCTGCGCCGGCTCGAATGCCACGACCGTGTCGATCATGTCGAAATATTCGAGGCGCATGCGGTTCCGATCGTCACAGGGCGCGCGAGGCGCGGCGCGCAAAGCCGAAGGACCGCAGGCCGGCCCGTCGCGGCTATGCTCTAACGGGTGCAGCGCCCCGGCTCAAGGCGGGGGCGCTGAAAACGCCGGGCAAGGGATTTGTCGCAGCTCCCGGCGCTCATGGCGCGGGGAGCCGCAGGCTTATAGCCCGGGGGCTTCAGCTTGTGCTCAGGCCTTCTTGGCCGCCGCCAGCTCGTCGATGCGGCGGCACAGGTTCTCGAGCACGAAATACTGCTCGGCGGGGGCCTTGCCCTCGTTCACTTCCTGCGTCCACTGCTCCAGCGGCAGCTTGATGCCGAAGGCCTTGTCGATGGCGAAGGCGATGTCGAGGAAGGCCAGCGAGTCGATGCCGAGATCGTCGATCGCATGGCTCTGGGGCGTGATCTTCTCGCGCGGAATATCGCAGGTCTCCGAAATGATTCCGGCGACCGTCTCGAACGTGGCGGACATGCGGGTGCTCCCGTCTGGTGTCGATGATGGCGGTTGGCATCCGGACGCGGGGATCCCTGCGTCTGCCCCAAGCCCCCCGCCGAGGAAGGTTGTGGAGCCCCCTTACACCGCAAGGCGCAAATGGACAACTCTAGCCGGCGTTCGGCTCAAGGGCTCATGAAGAAGGGGCCCACCGGGCCCCTTCCATTCGTCTCAGCCGGTCGTCGCCTCAGGCGGCGAGATCGCGCAGCACGTATTGCAGGATGCCGCCGTTCTTGAAGTAGTCGATCTCGTCCAGCGTATCGATGCGGCAGAGGATCGGCACGTTCTTGACCGTGCCATCGGCGTAGGTGATCTCGGCCTCCATCTTCTGGCGCGGCTTGACCGTGGCCAGGCCCTCGATCGTGACGGTCTCGTCGCCCTTCAGATCGAGCGAGGCCCAGCTCGTGCCTTCCTCGAGGACGAACGGCACGACGCCCATGCCGACCAGGTTGGAGCGGTGGATGCGCTCGAAGCTCTGGGCGATCACGGCCCTGACGCCGAGCAGGTTGGTGCCCTTGGCCGCCCAGTCGCGCGAGGAGCCGTTGCCGTATTCGACGCCGGCGAAGATGACCAGCGGCACGCTTCTCCTGCTGGTACTGCATGGCCGCGTCGTAGATCGGCAGCTCTTCCTTGCGAGGGATAGTGGATGGTGTAGCCGCCCTCGCGGCCGTTCGCGCCCAGCATGTGGTTGCGGATGCGGATATTGGCGAAGGTGCCGCGCATCATCACCTCATGATTGCCGCGGCGCGTGCCGTACTGGTTGAAGTCGGCGACGTCGACGCCGTGGTCGATCAGGTACTTGCCGGCAGGCGAGGCGGCCTTGATCGAACCGGCCGGCGAGATGTGGTCGGTGGTGATCTTGTCGCCGAACAGGCCGAGGATGCGCGCGCCCTTGATGTCGGTGACCGCCGGCCGGCTGCTTGCCCATGCCGACGAAATAGGGCGGGTTCTGCACATAGGTCGAGTCGTCGTCCCAGGCATAGGTCTGGCCGGCCGGCACCTTGACCGCCTGCCAGTTGTCGTCGCCCTTGAAGACGTCGGCATATTTCGCCTGCGAACAGTCGCGCGGGTGACGTTCTTCGGTGATGAAGTCCTGGATCTCCTGGTTGGTCGGCCAGATGTCCTTGAGGAAGACCGGCTTGCCGTCCTGGTCGTCGCCGAGCGGCTCGGTGGTCAGGTCGATCTGCACCGTACCGGCCAGCGCATAGGCGACGACCAGCGGCGGCGAGGCGAGATAGTTCGCCTGCACGTCGGGCGAGACGCGGCCCTCGAAGTTGCGGTTGCCGGAGAGACGGCGGCGGCGATCAGGCCCTTGTCGTTGATGGTCTTGGAGATCGGCGCCGGCAGCGGGCCGGAATTGCCGATGCAGGTGGTGCAGCCGAAGCCGACGAGGTTGAAGCCGATCTGGTCGAGATCCTTCTGCAGGCCCGGCCTTTTCGAGATATTCGGCGACGACCTGGATCCCGGCGCCAGCGAGGTCTTGACCCAGGGCTTCGCTTCAGGCCCTTGGCGACGGCGTTGCGGGCGAGCAGGCCGGCGGCCATCAGCACGGACGGGTTCGAGGTGTTGGTGCAGGAGGTGATGGCGGCGATGACGACGTCGCCATGGCCGAGATCGAAGTCCTTGCCCTCGACCGCGTACGCGGCGCGACGAGCTCGACGCGCCTTCTTGTATTCGGTCTCCATCGCCGCGGCGAAGCCGGCCGCGATCGCCTTCGAGCGCGACGCGGCCTTCCGGGCGCTTCGGGCCGGCCATCGACGGCACGACCGTCGCAGAGGTCGAGCTCCAGCGTGTCGGTGAAGACCGGATCGGCGCGTCGCGCGTGTCGCGCCACATGCCCTGCGCCTTGGAATAGGCCTCGACCAGCGCGATGCGGTCTCGTCGCGGCCGGACATGGTCGAGATAGCGCATGCGTCTCGCCATCGACCGGGAAGAAGCCGCAGGTCGCGCCGTATTCCGGGCCCATGTTGCCGATGGTGGCGCGGTCGGCCAGCGTCATGTTGTAGAGGCCGGGGCCGAAGAACTCGACGAACTTGCCGACGACGCCCTTCTTGCGCAGCATCTGCGTGACGGTGAGCACGAGGTCGGTGGCGGTGACGCCTTCCTTCAGCTTGCCGGTCAGCCGGAAGCCGATCACTTCCGGCAGCAGCATCGACACGCGGCTGGCCGAGCATGGCGGCTTCGGCCTCGATGCCGCCGACGCCCCAGCCGAGCACGCCGAGGCCGTTGACCATGGTGGTGTGCGAATCGGTGCCGACGCAGGTGTCGGGATAGGCGATCGATCTCGCCGTCCTCGTTCGCTTGGTCCAGACGGTCTGGGCGAGATATTCGAGATTGACCTGGTGGCAGATGCCGGTGCCGGGCGGCACGACGCGGAAATTGTCGAAGCGCCGCTGGCCCCATTTCAGGAAGTTGTAGCGCTCGCCGTTGCGCTCGTATTCGAGCTCGACATTGCTGCTTCAGCGCCTTCGGCGTGCCGAATTCGTCGACGATGACCGAGTGGTCGATGACGAGATCGACCGGCACCAGCGGGTTGATCTTCTTGCGGGTCGCCGCCGAGCGCCTTCATGCCGTCGCGCATCGCGGCGAGATCGACGACGGCGGGAACGCCGGTGAAATCCTGCATCAGCACGCGGGCCGGGCGGAAGGCGATCTCCTTGCCGGCCTTGCCCTTGTCGGTCAGCCAGGCGGCGACAGCCTCGATGTCGGCCTTGGTGACCGAGCGGCCATCCTCGTTGCGCAGCAGGTTCTCGAGCAGCACCTTCATCGAGTAGGGCAGCTGCGAGATGCCGTCGAGCCCGTTCTTCTCGGCAGCCTTGAGGGAGTAATAGACGTATTTCTTGGTGCCGACGGTCAGCGTCTTGCGGCACTTGAAGGAATCGAGCGAAGCCATGCGGACGGATCCTGATCAAGGGGTTGCGGTCGCGAGCCGATGGACCTTGCAGTCCGCCGAATCGAAGGCCTATTGCGCAGGTCGCGCGCGCCGCCCCGGGAGTGCCCGAGCCCCGCGCCGGATCGGCGTGCGGCGTAGCCACGCGCTCTATAGATCAATTCCAAGAAGCCCGCTACATGGTCGAAAGGCCTGCGGGACGAGAAACTTTGGGGAAGAGGCGGAGCGGTAGGCCAGTGTCAGCACCCCACCGGTTTGCGCCCCTGCGGCTCGTCGCCGACCGAGCTTGCCTGCCGTCGCGGCGGCAGGCTGATCTTCGATCATCTCGGCTTTGCGCTGGCGGGCGGCGAAGCGCTGGCGCTGACCGGGCGCAACGGCGCCGGCAAGTCCAGCCTGATCGCGATGCTGTGCGGGCGCCTGCGGCCCGATGCCGGGCGCTTTGCGGTGGAGGGCGGCGAGGATGTGCCGCTGGCGCGAACTCAGCCATCTCGTCGGTCATCGCGACGGCTTGAAGACGGCACTGACGGCGCAGGAAAATCTCGGCTTCGCGCAGGATCTGCTGGGCGATCCCGGCCTCGATCCGCTGGCGAAGCGCTGGAGCGGGTCGGCCTGCCCCATGTCGCGGCGCTTGCCCGTCGGCTATCTCTCGGCCGGCCAGCGGCGGCGCGTGGCGCTGGCGCGGCTTCTGGTTTCGCGCCGGCCGTTCTGGCTGCTCGACGAGCCGATGTCGGCGCTGGATGTCGCGGCCGCAGGCCATGCTGAGCGGGCTGATGCAGGAGCATCTGCAACCAGGGCGGCGCGATCCTGGCGGCGACGCATGGGCCGCTCGGCCTGGCGAATGCGCGCGAACTGAGGATTGGCGCATGAGCCGCGCCTTCCTCGCCATCCTCAGGCGCGATCTGGCGCTGGCGGCGCGGGCGGGCGGCGGCGGCGAGCTGGCGCTGGTCTTCTTCCTGACGATCGTCGTGCTGGTGCCCTTTGCGCTTGGGCCCGATCTCAACCTGCTGTCGCGCATCGGCCCGGCCATCCTCTGGATCGGCGCGCTGCTGTCGATGCTGATCGGGCTCGACCGGCTGTTCCAGGGCGATGAGGAGGATGGCTCGCTCGATCTGATCCGCGCCTCGGCGCTGCCGCTCGAGCTCGCGGTGCTGGCCAAGGGGCTGGCGCATTGGCTGGTGACGGGGTTGCCGCTGGCGCTGGCTGCGCCGCTGCTCGGCCTGCTGGTCGCGCTGCCGGGCGAGGCGATGCTGCCGGTGGCGGCGACGCTTGCTGGTCGGCACGCCGGCGCTGAGCTTCATCGGCGCGGCAGGCGCGGCGCTGACTGCGAGCCTGCGCCGGGGCGGGCTGATCCTGCCGGTGCTGGTGGCTGCCGCTGACCATTCCGGTGCTGATTTTCGGCGTCTCCGCTTCCAATAGCGCGCTTGGCGGCACCGATCCCCTTCCTGACGCCCTTCCTGATCCTTTGCGCGCTGTCGCTGCTGGCGATGGTGGTTGGCGTGGTCGCCGCGGCGGCGGCGCTGCGGCAGGCCGAATGAGCCGGCCTGCGACGACAGCGGCCCGGGCCCGACATTGTCGCGCCATCGCCCTGTTGCTACATGCTGACCCGACCAATCCTAAGAAGGGCCGCGCGCCGCCCCATGGCTAGCCTGATCGAACTGGCGAATCCGACGCGCTTCATGCGCCTTTCGGCCGTGCTGCTGCCCTGGATGCTGGGTGCGATGGCGCTCGCGCTTGCTGTCGGCTTTTATCTCGCCTGGTTCGTGGCGCCGGCCGATTACCAGCAGGGCGAGACCATCCGCATCATGTTCGTGCATGTGCCGGCGGCGTGGCTGGCGCTGATGTTCTATTCGATGATGGCGCTGTCCAGCCTCGGCACCCTGATCTGGCGCCATCCGCTCGCCGATGTCGCGCAAAAGGCAGCCGCCCCGATCGGTGCCTGCTTTGCCCTGATCTGCCTGTTGACCGGCGCCTTCTGGGGCAAGCCGATGTGGGGCACCTATTGGGTCTGGGACGCACAGGCTGACCTCGATGCTGGTGCTGCTGCTGATCTATCTCGGCATCATCGCGCTGTGGCGGACGCTGGACGACCCGTCGCGCGCCGGGCGCGCGGTCGCGATCATGACGCTGATCGGCTTCGTCAACATTCCGATCATCAAGTTCTCGGTCGATTGGTGGAACACGCTGCACCAGCCGGCTTCGGTCTTCCGGATGGGCGGACCGACGATCCACCCGTCCATGCTCTGGCCGCTGCTGATCCTGGCGATCGGCTTCACGCTGCTGGGCGCTCAGCCTGCATCTCGTCGCGATGCGGGCGGAGATCATGCGCCGCCGGGTGCGGACGCTGACCATTCTGGAAGCCGAGCGGCTCGACCGGCTGGCGGCGCAAGGGGCGGCGGCATGAGCGAACTCTGGGCCGCATGCCGAGCTTCATCCTCGCCTCCTATGCCGCCGTCGTGCTGGTGCTGGGCGGGCTGATCGCCGCGATCCTGCGCGATCATCAGGCGCAGAAGCGGGCGCTGGCCGCGCTGGAGCAGCGCGGCGCCGGGCGCCGCTCCGACAGGGCCGCATCATGAGCGAGACGCAGCTGCCGCCGGAGCAGGAGACCGGGCGTCGCTCGAAGCTCGTCTTCCTGATCCCGCTGATCCTGTTTGGCGGGCTGGCGGTGCTGTTTCTGGTCGGGCTTTATCAGGGCGATGCCTCAAAAGTGCCTTCGGCGCTGATCGGCAAGCCGGCGCCGACGATCACGCTCGCGCCGCTGGACGGGCTGCAGCGCGATGGCCAGCCGGTGCCGAGCTTCGGCAATGGCCGATCTCAAAGGCCGCGGCGCCATCGTCAACGTCTTCGCCAGCTGGTGCGCGCCCTGCCGGGTCGAGCATCCGTTTCTGGTGGCGCTATCGGAAGCCCCGGCGGTGAAGGCCGGCCGCGTCGCGCTGCTCGGCCTGAATTACAAGGATGAGCCGGAGAATGCGCGGCGCTTCCTGGGCGCGCTGGGCAATCCCTATTCCGCCGTCGGCACCGATAGTGCCGGCCGCGCGGCGATCGAATGGGGCGTTTACGGCGTGCCGGAGACCTTCGTCATCGGCGCCGATGGCCGCATCCTGGAGAAGCATGTCGGCCCGCTGGACGGCACAGCCGCAGCGCGCCTGCTGGCGCGGGCGACGGCTGGGCGGTAGCGGGGTCGCCGTTCAGGCCGCGGTCAAGGTGAGCTTCAGCCCCAGCACTTTTGTCGCAGCAGACAATGTGTTCAGCCGCGGGTTACCGCCCGGGCGAAACGTCTTGTAGATGATGTCCCGGCTTATGCCGGCTTCTTCGGCAAATTTGCTCACGCCGCGCGCTCTGGCGATGTCACCGAGGGCGACAGCGAGAAAGTCAGGGTCGTCTTCTGCAATTGCGGCTTCGAGGTAAGCGATCTGCTCTTCGCGCGATTTGAGATGGTCCTGAATGTCGAAGCGCGTTGTTGCCATCGCCATGTCAAACCTCCTTCGCCATCCGCTTCGCTGCAATGATATCCGATTTCTGCGAATCTTTGTCGCCCCCGCAGAGCAGCACCACGATACGCTGACCGCGCTGAACATAGTAGACGCGGTAACCCGGACCAAAATTCATCCTTAGCTCACGGACGCCAGAGCCGACCGTTTTAGTGTCGCCCAGATGACCCTCTTCCATCCGCCTCACACGGGCAGCAATGCGCAGGCGAGCAGACAAGTCCCGAAGTTCGGCCAGCCATGCGCTGAAAACTGCGGATTGCCGGACTTCAAACATGAACGAACCGGCGCTGTTCGTTGCGATCTTCTCGTTCAGGCCGCCATCAAGCTGTCGAACAGGCCGCGGCCGTCGGTGCCGCCGGTCAGGGAGTCGATCAGGTTTTCCGGATGGGGCATCAGGCCGAGCACGTTGCAGCTTCGGCGAGTAGATGCCGGCGATGCTGTTGAGCGAGCCGTTCGGGTTGACCTGCGAGGTGACGCTGCCCTGCGCATCGCAATAGCGGAACGCCACCAGCCCCTCGCCTTCGAGCCGCGCCAGCGTTTCGGAGTCGGCGATGTAGTTGCCCTCGCCATGGGCGATGCAGACATCGATGACCTGGCCCTTGCTGTATCGGCGGGTGAAAGGCGGTATCGGCGCGCTCGACCGTCAGATGCTGGCGGCGGCAGACGAATTTGAGATCGGCATTGCGCACCAGGATACCGGGCAGCAAGCCCGGCCTCGCAGATGATCTGGAAGCCGTTGCAGATGCCCAGCACCAGCCCGCCGCGCGCGGCATGGGCGCGGGTCGCATCCATGATGTTGGCGCGGGCGGCGATCGCGCCGGTACGCAGATAGTCGCCATAGGAAAAGCCGCCGGGCGCGACGACGAGGTCGGTGCCGGGTGGCAATTCCGTATCCGCATGCCAGACGGCGGTGACCTCTGCGCCGGCGTGCTTCAGCGCGCGGCGACATCGCCTTCGCGGTTGGAGCCGGGAAATGTGATGACGGCGGCTTTCATGGGCGCATCCTCCTGGGCTGGCGCGCTCCAAAACCGGAGCAGCGGCCGGCAGCGTCGATCAACCCGTGATCTCGACGCGGTAATTCTCGATGACGGTGTTGGCCAGCAGCTTGTCGCAGGCTGTCTTCAGCGCGGCTTCGGCGGCGGCCTTGTCCGTGCCCGCCAGCTCGATATCGAAGAGCTTGCCCTGGCGCACGGATTCGACACCGGCGATCCCGAGCGACTTCAGCGCGCCTTCGATGGCCTTGCCCTGCGGATCGAGCACGCCGGTCTTGAGGGTGACGGTGACGCGGGCTTTCATCAGGGCTCTCCGGAGCGGGGGATTGCGGGTGGCTTAGCCGCGAATCGCTGCCGGCTCAACCTCTTCAGGCGAATCAGCGGCTCTGCCAGCTCGCGGTGGCATCGCTGTCGCGCCGCGTGCCGCATCGGAGCTGACGGCGAGAGCGACGATCAGGCGGTTGGCGCCGCGCCCGAACAAGATCGCTGTGAAGGCGCGTTTGCCGGTCTCGGCGCCGACGATTTCGACGAGGAGCCCGTTGGCCTCGGCGCTGGTGAAGCGCTCGATCCGTGTCGTGGTTTTCGGCCGCGGCTTTTCGGCCTGCTCTTGCTTGAAACGGGATCGGACGGTTTGGTGAAGGCGCGGATCAGGGTCGCGGTGTCGCTGCCCAGCGCGCGTTCCATGGCGTCGGCGCGGGGGCCATCGAAGCGCAGGAGCGCGGCAAACCCCGGCTGGGCGCAGCTCTCCTGCAGACAGATCGAGATCGCCTGCGCCTCGACGCCTTCATTCAGCACCCAGGCCTTGATCGGCAGCGGCCGCCAGCCGGCATCATAGGGCAGGGCGGCGATCGGCCAGCCCAAATGGTTACTGCAGCCGGCCAGCACCAGGACCAGAAGCGCGGCGGCCATAGCAAAACGGGAGCGCGAAGGCCCCCGTTCGACATGTCTGAGCTTGTCCGTGGGCGACACGGGGGCGCGGTCTACTGCACCAGGCGCGGACCGGCAGGACCGGCCTTTTCGTTTTCGCCGAGGATGCCGAGGCGGCGGGCCACTTCGGTATAGGCCTCGATCAGCCCGCCCATGTCGCGGCGGAAACGATCCTTGTCCATCTTGTCCTTGGACTTGATGTCCCAGAGACGGCAGGAATCGGGGCTGATCTCGTCGGCGACGACGATGCGCATCATCTCGCCTTCCCAGAGCCGGCCGCATTCCATCTTGAAGTCGACGAGACGGATGCCGGCGCCCAGGAACAGGCCGGAGAGGAAGTCATTGACGCGGATGGCGAGCGCCATGACGTCGTCGATCTCCTGCGGCGTGGCCCAGCCGAAAGCGGTGATGTGCTCTTCCGAGACCATCGGGTCGTTCAGCGCGTCATTCTTGTAATAGAACTCGATGATCGAGCGCGGCAGCTGCGTGCCCTCCTCGAGTCCGAGCCGCGTCGCCAGCGAGCCGGCGGCGATATTGCGGACCACGACCTCGAGCGGAATGATCTCGACCTCGCGGATGAGCTGCTCGCGCATGTTCAGCCGGCGAATGAAATGCGTGGGCACGCCGATATCGTTCAGGTTCGAGAAGATGTGCTCGGAGATGCGGTTGTTGAGCACACCCTTGCCGTCGATCACTTCATGCTTGGTCGCATTGAAGGCCGTCGCGTCGTCCTTGAAATGCTGGATCAGCGTACCCGGCTCCGGACCCTCATAGAGGACCTTCGCCTTGCCTTCGTAAATGCGACGGCGGCGATTCATGGGGATGTACCGTGGCTTGAGGAAATCCAAAGGTCGGCCTTTCTTCGGTCGCGGTCGCCCGCGGCGGGATCGGGGCCCCTGATCGGCCGGAAACGTTGCAAGCTCGCGCTGATTCCGAACCAAACGGAACCAGACTAGCCCGCGCCATCGGCCGGCTCAATGCGCTGCCAGCCCGGGAGGCCGGCGTTGCGAGCGCTATATGGGGCTTCTGCACCGCAAACGCAACAAATCCGGCGGGAGCGGTGGGGTAATCGGCTCTGGCCCTGCGCGCGGTGGCATCCTATATGCCTGCTTGTATTGCCTTCCGAGCCATCTGGCCGTGCCCTGCAACAGGCCGGCCGCGCCCCCGCAAGAGGATAGTGACCGCATGACGACGTTCGACCAGCGCAAGGACGCCTTCGAGAACCGGTTCGCCCATGATGAGGAGCTGCGCTTCAAGGCGACGGCGCGGCGCAACAAGCTGCTCGGCCTCTGGGCCGCTGAAAAGCTCGGCAAGAGCGGCGCCGATGCGGAAGCCTATGCCAAGGCTGTCGTCGTGGCCGATTTCGAAGAGGCCGGCGACGAGGATGTGGTGCGCAAGCTGCGCAGCGATTTCGCCACCGCCTCGGTCGCGATGGACGAGATCGAGCTGCGCCGTGTGATGACGGAACTGCTGATCCGCGCGGCGGAAGAGGTTCAGGCCGGCCGCTGATCGCCTCCGGCTGATTGTCGTCGACGCAGATCGCGTCTGAAACGGGCGCATGGGCGCCCGTTTGCTTTTCGGGAGCGCTCCGGTCCACGTTGGGTGACCCCGCCAAAGAAGAGCGGGTCCCTGTCCCGGATGAACGCGCTCATGTCTTCAGCACCCGCCACGCCGACCCCGATCACCAAGCCGACCGTGCTTGCCTCGCTTGCAGCGCGACTGGCGAAGGGCGATGAGATCCTCTCCGCCTGGTGCGGTATCGCCGACCCGGTGATCAGCGGCATGCTGGCGCAGGAGGCATTCGACGCGGTGACGCTCGACATGCAGCATGGGCCGATCACGCTCGGCGAGGTCATCCGCGCCATTCCGCTGATCAATGCGGCCGGCAAGCCCGCTCTGGCCCGCACACCGGTCGGCGAGTTCCAGAACGTCTCCAAGCTGTTCGATTCCGGCGTGTCGGGCGTGATCGCGCCGATGATCAACACCATGGCCGATGCCCGCGCCTTTGCCGCCGCCTCGAAATATCCGCCCATGGGCGAGCGCAGCTGGGGCAGCTATGGCGGGCTCGGCGCGTCCGGCCTCGACCAGAACGCCTATCTGCAGCAGGCGAACGGCTTCTCCCTGAGCTTCGCGATGATCGAGACCCGCGAGGCGATGGCGATCCTCGACGACATCCTGGCGCTGCCGGGCATTGATGCCGTCTTCGTCGGCCCGTCCGATCTCTCGATCGCGCTGTCGGACGGCAAGCGGGTCGATGCCACGGCGCCCGAGGTCGACGAGGCGATCAAGCACATCGTCGCGCGCGCATCGGCCGTGAACAAGCCGGTGGCGGTCTATGCCCAGTCGCCGGAGCGGGCGAAGGACTTCTTCCGCCTCGGTGCCAAGATGGTGACGCTGATGAGCGATACTGTCATGCTGCGCACCGGCGCCCAGGCTGCGATCCGCAGCGTCAGGGGCTGACCACGCCCTCGCGCGCTTTCAGCACGGCGTAATACGCCCAGAGCAGCCGTGCCGCGACGCCGCGCCAGGGCCGCCAGGCCTCGGCCAACAGCTCCAGCTCGGCGGCTCGCGGCCGGGCCGGCAAGCCAAAGGCCTGGCGTGCGGCTTCCTGTATGGCGAGGTCGCCCGCTGCGAAGCCATCGCGATGACCGATGCAGAAGAGCAGGTAGATGTCGGCGGTCCAGGGGCCGATGCCGGAAATCGCCTGCATTTGCTCATGCACCTGCTCCGGCGTCCGATGGATCAGCGCCTCCAGATCGAGCCGGCCTTCGACGAGGGCGGTCGCGACCGCCAGCAAGGTGCGCTGCTTGGGCCGAGACAGGCCCGAAAGACGCATATCATCGTCGGTCGCCGCCAGAACCCGCTGCGGCGTCAGCGGCTGGAACACGGCCTCGACCCGGCGCCAGACGGCTTGCGCACTGGCAACCGAGAGCTGCTGCCCGACAATGATCTTGGCGAGCCCTGCGAAGCCCCCCGGTTGGCGCCGCAGCGGTGGCAGCCCGGTGCGGCCGATCACGGCCTGCCAGGCCGGATCGAGCGCTGCCAGATGCGCCATGCCGGCTTCGAGATCATCCGTGCAGGTGATGAGTGGGATCATCAGTGTCCGTTTCGGCTTCGGGCGCAGGCAAGGCAGGGCCGGCTGCCTTGCGGCCAAAAACCCTTTAAACGACTGACATGGCAACAGGCACGCTTGCAGGTCCACCCGTTTTCCGGTTCGCGCCCAGCCCCAATGGCCGGCTGCATCTCGGCCATGCGCTGTCGGCGCTGACGAATCAGCATCTGGCGGCGCGGTTGAGCGGGCGCCTGCTGTTGCGAATCGAGGATATCGACCGCACCCGCTGCCGCCCCGAGTACATTGCCGCGCTTCAGGAGGATCTGGCCTGGCTGGGCCTGCGATTCGACGGGGAGGTGCGCCGGCAATCGCAGCATTTTGCCGATTACGAAGCGGCGTTGCAGCTTCTGGTCGGGCAAGGGCTAGCCTATCCCTGCTTCTGCTCGCGCCAGCAGATCCAGCTTGCTGTCGCGCAGCGTGCGGCTGAAGCCGGGCAGGGCTGGCCGGTCGATCCCGATGGGGCACCGCTTTATCCGGGGCTGTGCCGGGCCCTCACACGGGGTGAGGCCGCGGCGCGAATCGCAGGCGGCGAGCCGTTTCAATGGCGGCTCGACATGGCAAAGACGCTGGAGCGCCTGCCGTCACCGCTGGCCTATTCACGCTTCGATGCCGAAGGTCAGCTGAGCCGGGTCCGTCTCGATCCAGCACGCTGGGGCGACGTCGTGCTGGCCCGCAAGGAGACGCCGACGAGCTATCATCTCTCGGTGGTGGTCGATGACGCGCTGCAGGGCGTCACGCATGTGGTGCGCGGGCAGGATCTGGAGGCGGCCACCGATATCCATGTGCTGCTGCAGAGCCTGCTCGGCCTACCAGTGCCGCTCTATCATTTCCATGCGCTGCTGACGGATGAAAGCGGCCAGAAACTGGCCAAGAGCCGCGGCTCCGAAAGCCTGGCGGATTTGCGGGCGCAGGGGCTGACGGCCGAGGCGCTGCGCCGGCGCCTCGGATTCGGCTAGGCGCCAGCCCTAACCCACGCCCAGCCAGGTCAGCCAGGCGGCGGTGGTGAACAGCGACAGGCCGGTGGAGAGCGCGATGGCGCTCGAGGCATCCGAGACGCCCTGGCGATAGCGCTCGGCGAAGAGATAGGCGTTGATCCCGCAGGGGCAGGCGGCAAACAGCACCGCCACGCCGGACCAGTGCGGCGGCATCTGGAACACCTGCGTCGCCAGCACATAGACGATGAGCGGGTGCAGGCCGAGCTTCAGCCCGCTCAGAATGGCGGGCAGGCCCCAGGAGCTCACGCCATAGCGCCGCAGCGCGATGCCGAGGCTGATCAGCGCGCAAGGGACAGCCGCGCCCGCCAGCAGATCGACGATCGTCCAGGCCGGTGTCGGGATCAGCGCGATGAAGGGCCGCGCCGCCGAGCCCAGCAGGATCCCGAGAATGATCGGGTTGGTGAAGAGCCGCTTGACCAGCAGGCCGAGCGAGGTCGAGCGCCCTTCGGCCATCAGCGTGGCGAAGGTCATGGTCACCGGCAGATGCACCGCCAGCAGCAGGCCGAGCGGCACGGCGCCGGCCTCGCCATAGGCTTTCAGGATCATCGGGATGCCGACGAAGACGGTGTTGGACTGGGCGGCTGCGAAACCCGACACCACCAGCTCCGGGCCCGAGCGCGCAAAGAGCCGCCGCGCGAACAGCATGGCCAGCGCCCAGACGACGGCGAGCCCGCCGAAATAGGCAATCCAGTAGCCCCAGGGCTGCGAGTCCGGGATATCGGCCCGCGCCAGGGTGCGAAACAGCAGGCAGGGGACGGCGAGGACGAAGACGAAATCCGAGAGGCCTTCGCCGGTGGTCTCGCGCACCAGCTTCGTCCAGCGCGCGACATAGCCGAGCGCAATCAGGCCGAAGACCGGCAGGACGACGAGAAGCGAAGCGAGCATGGGCGGGCGCCGTGCGGGAGGGGGAACCGAAACCGGCTGTCCGGGTGTGCGCTCAGGCGGCGAGAGTCAAGTTTTGCGATGAAGCCGACAAGGCTTGGCTCAGGGCCGCAGCTGCGCGACCGCGCCGCCGGCCTTGACGATCAGCCCCTGGATCTCGTCGCGCTGGCGCTTGAATTCCGCCAGCACCCGCCCGCCGAGTTCGCGGCCGCGCGGCACGCGGATCTTCATCGGGTTGACGAAATTGCCGTTGACCAGAACCTCGTAATGCAGATGCGGGCCGGTGGAGAGGCCGGTCGAGCCGAGATAGCCGATGACCTGGCCCTGGCGCACCTTCACGCCCGGCGCGATGCCCTTGGCGAAGCCGGATTGGTGGGAGTAGCTGGTGACATAGCCATTGGCGTGCTGGATCTCGATGCGCCGGCCATAGCCGGAATCCCAGCCGGCCTTGATGATCGTGCCATTGCCGGCGGCGAGAATGGGCGTGCCGATGCGGTTGGCCCAGTCGACGCCGGTATGCATCTTCGAATAGCGCATGATCGGGTGGTAGCGCATGCCGAAGCCCGAGCGCATCTCGCCATCGCTGATCGGCTTGCGCAGCAGGAATTTCTTCAGCGAGCGGCCTTCATCGTCGAAATAATCGATCAGCCCGTCTTCGGGCGAGAGAAAGCGGAAGACGCGGCGGGTTTCACCACCCACGGTCAGCGAGGCCGAGAGGATTTCCGCGCGCTCGCCTTCATCCTCTTCGGTGAAGATGACCTCCATCGCATCGCCGCCGCGCACGCGCTGCTGGAAGTCGAGGTCATAGGAGAAGATCCGGACCAGCTCGTCGATCAGCGGGCGCGGCAGATCATGGCGAAGGCCGGTCTCGTAGATGCTCTCATAGAGCTTGGCCCCGCCGGAGCTCTCCTCATCCTCGATTTCCTCGCCCTCGGGGCCGACCGCCTTGCGGGTGCCACGCAAGGGACCGACGACATCGGCGCGGGGAAGCGTGACGGAGACGAAGGCGCCGGCATCGTTGACTGCGACGGTGCCATCGGGCTGGCCATTGGTCAGGAACGAGACGCGCGAGATCTGGCGCGGGCTCGCCCGGTCCCGGACCCGGCGCATAAAGAACCTGCAGGACCTGGCCATCGGGCAGGGCGGCGACGCGCACCTTGCCGGCAAAGGCCTGGATCATCGCGCGGATCTGGTCGGGAGCGGCGCCGGCGGCGCGCATCACCTGCTCGAAATTCTCGCCACGCCGCGCGACGATCAGCTTGTCCTCGACCAGCGGCTCGCGCGAGGCGGCGATCGGCGTCTTGGGGGCGTTGGTGACATTCTCCGGCACGACGCGGACTTCGATGCCGGAAAAACGCGTGGTGTCCGTGGCCGGAGCATAGCCCAGGAGCGTATCGGGCTGGGCCGGCGTGCCGCTCAGGGTGCGGCTGAGCATCAGCTGCGGCGGAATCGGCAGCGGCGCCTGGCGCCCGGCGGCAGCGAGATTGGCGCGCTCTTCCTCGATTTGCGTGATCACCTCGGCATCGCCCAGCCGCGGCTTGCCGGGAGGGACGACGATCTCGGTCAGGTCCCGCTTGACGATGGTGACATCCGCATCGGGCACGTCGACCGTCGGCTCGGCATAACGCTCGGCCGGCTGCCCGCCCTCGGCGAACAGGCGCAGCGGATTGAAGGGCGGGATGTTGGTGGCATAGACGCCGGTGGTCAGCGACAGGCTCGAGGCCAGCCGGACGAAGGGGCGGACCTTGATGACCTC
>CAVXBE010000004.1:0-9995 GCA_963759925.1 uncultured Alphaproteobacteria bacterium | reverse complement strand
TAACCATGCACTGGGAAAAACTTGCCTAGTCGCCGCACTCTCCCGTGCGGCGAGTTCTGGCCTTGTGGGACGGATGACGGCGTGAACGGCATCGTCAATCAATTCTCGAAGTTCGGAGCGGCGCGCCTGGCGGCGATGCTGGGGGTGACGCTTGCGCTGGTGGGCTTCTTCGCCTTCGTCATGTTCAAGATGTCCCAGCCCACCATGGGCGTGCTGTTCTCGGATCTGTCGCAAAGCGATGTCAGCGCGATCCTCAAGGATCTCGACACGCGCGGCGTGAAGTACGAGCTACGCGGCGACGGGCAGACCGTGCTGGTCGACAAATCGGCCGTGCCGCGCCTTCGGCTCGATCTCGCCAGCAAGGGCATTCCGGCCGGCGGCGGCGTCGGCTACGAAATCTTCGACAAGGGCGACGCCTTTTCCTCGACCAGCTTCGTCCAGAACATCAATCACCTGCGGGCGCTGGAAGGCGAGCTGTCGCGCACCATCCGCTCGATCGGCCGGGTGCAGGCGGCGCGCGTCCATCTGGTGATCCCGGAGAAGCGGCTGTTCGAGCGGGATCGCGAGCCGCCGCGCGCCTCGATCGCGCTGAAGCTGCAGGGCGAGCTCGATGCGGCGCAGGTCCGTGCCGTGCGCCATCTCGTGGCCTCGGCCGTGGATGGGCTGAAGCCGGAGCGGGTTTCGATCGTCGATGAGCGCGGCCGGCTGCTGGCCGATGGCGCGCAGGGCGATCAGGGCATGGCGGGGCTCGGCATCGAAGAGCGCCAGACCGCTGTCGAGAAGCGCACCAAGCTGCAGATCGAGGATATCGTCGCCAGCATTGTCGGCCATGGCCGCGCCCGGGTGCAGGTCTCGGCGCTGATCGACGCCAATCGCGTCGAGAGCCGCTCCGAGACCTTCGATCCGGAAAGCCGCGTCGTCCGCTCCAGCCAGAACCGCACCGAGAACGCCACGACCACGGAAGGTGGCGGGGCGGTGACGGTCGGCAATGAGCTCCCCGGGGCGCAGCAGAACCAGGGCGGGCAGCAGAACCCGAAGGACGCCTCCTCGAAGAATGAGGAGGTGGTGAACTACGAAATCTCGCGCACCACCCGCACCGAGGTGCTGGAAGGCGGCCGCGTCAAGAAGCTCTCCGTCGCGGTTCTCGTCGACGGCTCCTATACCCGCAACGGCAATGAGGTGACCTACCAGCCCCGGCCGCCCGAGGAGCTCGAGCGCATCGCGCAGCTCGTGCGCACCGCCGTCGGCTTCGACGAGGCCCGTGGCGACAAGGTGGAGGTCGTGAACCTGCGCTTTGCCGAGGCCCCGCCTGCGATCACCGAGCTGGTCGAGCAGTCGCTGGTCCAGCAGCTGATGTCGTTCACCAAGGAAGACCTGCTGCGCGGCGTCGAGCTGCTCGTCATCTCGCTGCTGACCCTGATCGTGCTGATGGTGGTGGTGCGTCCTCTGGTGCGCCAGATGCTGGCGGCCGATCCTGCGGCACCCCGGCAGCTGCCGTCTTTCGTCCGCAACGGCACGGTGGTGATCGAAGGCGGCGGGGACGCAGAGGCCGGCGGCTCCGGCTTCGCCGCGGTCAGCGGCACCGGTGGCCCGCCGGGCATTCCGCTGGAAGCCCCGTCCGAGCGGATGCTCGCGGTGGCGCAGATCAAGGGCCAGCTCAAGGCCCAGTCGGTCGAGAAGATCGGCGCGCTCGTCTCGCAGAACCCCGCCGACACGGTCGCCGTGTTGCGCGGCTGGATCCACGAGAAGGCCGCAGCATGATGGGCATGTTGAGCAATGGCTGAACGTTCGGTTGCCACACGCAATCCCGGTCGGGACGACGACGACAACTATGGCGGCGTTACCCAGATAGCGGACATGACCGGCCCGCAGCGCGCGGCCGTGATCCTGCTCGTCCTGGGCGAAGACCATGGACGGCCGATCTGGCAGGAATTCGACGACGAAGAAATCCGCATCATCACCCGCGCCATGGCCGAACTCGGCACTGTGGACGCCGATGAGGTCGAGCGGCTGATGCTGGATTTCGTCGGCAAGCTGTCCAGCGCCGGCGCCGTGACGGGCTCCTTCGACCGCACGATCTCGCTGCTGGAGAAGATCCTGCCGCAGGATCAGGTCGCCCTGATCATGGAAGAAATTCGCGGCCCGGCAGGCCGCAACATGTGGCAGAAGCTCGGCAATATCGATGCTGTCGTGCTCGCGAACTTCCTGAAGAACGAATATCCGCAGACCATCGCCGTGATCCTGTCGAAGATCCGCCCGGATCATTCCGCCAACGTGCTGCGCAACCTGCCCAATGATCTGTCGGTGGATGTGGTCAGTCGCATGCTGCGGATGGAGGCGGTGCAGAAGGAAGCGCTCGACCACATCGAGAACACGCTGCGCACCGAATTCGTCTCGACGCTGACCCAAACGCGCCGTCGCGACCCGCATGAGATGATGGCCGAAATCTTCAACGGCTTCGACAGGCAGACCGAAATGCGCTTCCTCTCGGCGCTCGATGCCTCGAACCAGGATGCGGCAGCGCGCATTCGGGCGCTGATGTTCACCTTCGACGATCTGGGCAAGCTCGATCCCGCCGGCCTGCAGACGCTGATGCGCCAGGTCGACAAGGACACGCTGGCGCGCGCGCTGAAGGGCGCCAACGAGGATATGCGCAACTTCTTCTTCTCCGCCATGTCGCACCCGCGCCGCCAAGAACATGCAGGACGACATGCAGAGCCTGGGCCCGCTGCGGCTCAAGGAAGTCGATGAGGCGCAGACCAAGATGGTCACGCTGACCAAGGAGCTGGCGGATAAGGGCGAGATCGTCCTGTCCAAGGGCAATTCCGAAGACGAGCTGGTTTACTGATGGCTGCTGCGACGAAGTTCATGTTCGGGGCGGATTTCCGCGAAGGCGGCCGCAGGGCTGCCGGCGAGGCGGATGTCGCTGCGGCGCGCGCCGAGGGTTTTCGCGAAGGCGAGATCCATGGCCGCCAGCAGGCCGAGGCGCAGCTTCTCGCGCTGGCCTCGCAGATCTCGCGGGCCGCAGAACAATTGCTGGCGCAGGACGACGCCCGCGCCCAGGCCGTCGAGGAACAGGCGGCGCAGGTCGCGCTGGCTGCCGCGCGCGCCCTGGGTGGTGCAGCTCTGGCCGAGAAGCCGATGGCCGATATCGAGGCGGCCGTCCGCGAGTGCCTGGTGCATGCGCGGCTGGCCGCCCATCTGGTGGTGCGCGTCAACGAGGCGGCCGTTGAATCGGTCGAAGGTTTGCTCAAGCGCCTGGCCCAGCAGACCGGCTATGCCGGCCGGCTGATCGTGCTGGGCGAGCCTGATATCCGACCCGGCGACGGGCGGATCGAATGGGCCGATGGCGGTCTCGCCCTCGACCGGCAGCTCCTGTCGCAGCAGGTCGAGCAGGCGGTGGCCAGCGTCTTCGGGCGCAGCACGGCCACTATCGCAGCAGAAGGTGCAGTGCGATGAGCGACAATGATCTCAACCTGCCGCCGCTGAACCAGGCGGATCTCTCCTTCGACAGCCAGGCCGGCTCGATGGCCCAGTCCGGGCCGATCCCGGTCAAGACGGCTGAAGATCTGGAGCAGGTGTTCGACGTGCCGGTGACCGTCTCGGCGGTGCTCGGCTCCTCCAGGATCGCCATTGGCGACCTGCTTCAGATCGTGCCTGGCGCGGTGCTGGAGCTCGACCGTCGCGTCGGCGAAGCCATCGACATCTTCGTCAATGAGCGGCTGGTGGCGCGCGGTGAAGTCGTGGTCGTCGAGGAGCGCCTTGGCGTCACCATGACGGAAATCATCAAGGCTGACCGGTGAGAGCCCGCCAGCCCCTGACACCTACTCGCGGAAAGGCCTGAGCCATGCGCCTCATCATCGTCGGCGGTCTCAAGGGACAGATCATCGCGGCCGCCAAGATCGCCATCGCCCATGGCGCTGCGGTCACCCATACCGAAAGCCTGGAACAGACGCTGGCCGTGCTGCGCGCCAAGGGCGCCGATCTGCTGATGATCGACGTCGCCCAGCCGATCGCGGCCTATGTCGCGGCGCTCGAAGCGGAGCGGATCCGGACGCCGATCGTCGCCTGCGGCACCTCGACCGATGCGCGCGCGGCTGTCGCCGCCATTCAGGCCGGTGCCAGAGAATATGTGCCGCTGCCGCCCGATCCGGAGCTGATCGCTGCCGTGCTGGAGGCCGTCGCCGCCGACCAGTCCAGCCTGATCTGGCGCGATCCTGCGATGGAGCGTGTCGTGCAGCTGGCGGCGCAGATTGCGCGGTCCGATGCGCCTGTGCTGGTGACCGGCGAGAGCGGCACCGGCAAGGAGGTGATCGCGCGCCACCTGCACCAGAAATCGCTGCGCAAGGACAAGCCCTTCGTGGCGGTGAACTGCGCGGCCATTCCCGACAACCTGCTGGAATCGGAGCTGTTCGGCCATGAGAAGGGCGCCTTCACCGGCGCCATCGCGCGGCGCATCGGCAAGTTCGAGGAAGCCATCGGGCGGCACGCTGCTGCTCGACGAAATCAGCGAGATGGATGTGCGCCTGCAGGCCAAGCTGCTGCGCGCGCTGCAGGAGCGGATGATCGACCGTGTCGGCGGCTCGCAGCCGGTCAAGGTCGATCTGCGGATCATCGCCACCTCAAACCGCAATCTCGGTGATGCGGTGCGCGAGGGCTCGTTCCGCGAGGATCTGTATTACCGGCTGAACGTGGTGCATCTGCGCCTGCCGGCGCTGCGGGAAAGGCCTCAGCGATATTCTGGCGCTGGCCGATCACTTCGCCAAGAAATACGCCGAGGTGAACGGTCTGCCGCTGCGCCCCATCGCGGCGGATGCGCGCAAGCTGCTGCTTTCGAACGCCTGGCGGGGCAATGTGCGCGAGCTGGAGAACACTATCCACCGCGCCGTCCTGCTGGCGCAGGGTGTCGAGATCGGCGCCAGCGCCGTGCTGACGCCGGAGGGTGAAACGCTGGGGCCGGTTGCGGGGCAGGATGCAGCGTCGCGCGCCGTGCAAACGGCGGAAGCGATGACGCGCTCGCTGGTCGGTCACACCGTCGCCGATGTCGAGCGCGAGCTGATCCTCGACACGCTCGACCATGTTCTGGGGAACCGGACCCACGCCGCCAAGATCCTGGGCATTTCGATCCGGACGCTCCGCAACAAGCTGAGCGAATATGGCGCGGCCGGCATTGCCGTGGCTGAGCCGGGCCAGGCGCGCACCAGCACGGCCTGATCAGGCTGCCGCGCCTCCGTAAAGGCGCGGCGATGGGCTCAGGCGCCCTGTATCACCAGCGACGGTAACGGCGATAATAGCGCGGACGCGAATAGTAGCGCGGGCGGTAATAGGCGCGCGGACGCCGATAATAGCGCGGCCGGTAGTAACGCGGGCGGGCGTAATAGCGCGGCCGGCGCCGGTAGTAATAGTAGCTGGCTGAATTCGGTCTCAGCCTCGTCCAGACCCTGCGCAACGGTCTCGGGGACCTGCTCCTCAGGCACCTCCGGCACATGAGCGGGTTCGGGGACGGGGGTCGGAGTGCGCGGCCTGGGCGGCGGCCAGGCCACCCATGCTGGCAGCTGTCATGCCGCCGAGAAGCGTCATCAGAAAAGAGCGTCTGTCCATCGGAGTTCTCCGGTTGCGAGCATCGTGCTTTTTCAGTCTTCCAATTCACGTCTCTTGAAATGCATTTGGCAATCGAATTGTTCAGATTGCTTTATTCAATTTTCCCAGCGCCCCTCCAGCCGGATTGTGCGTGGGCGCGTACTGCCCGTTCTCGGACACGGCGTTGAGCGGTGTGGCGATCTCCTCGAGGCCACGACCCTCAGCCCGCACCGCGTGCAAAGCCGCGATGAGAGCGGCCCCCAGCATCAGCACAGCGCCGAACAGATAGCCGCCAAAGACACTGGCGCGGGAGCCGGTGTCGATCAGGGCGCCAAACAGCCAGGGGCCGGCGACACCGCCAATGCCGGTGCCGACAGCGTAGAACGCCGCGATGGCGAGCGCCCGCATCTCGATCGGGAAGGTTTCGCTGACCGTGAGATAGGCCGAACTCGCAGCCGCCGAGGCGAAGAAGAAGACCACGCTCCAGCAGGCGGTGAGCTGCGGCGCGCTGAGCAGATCCTGCCAGAACAGATAGCCGGTGCCAGTCAGCAGCACCCCGGACATCGCATAGGTCACGGCGATCATGGTGCGGCGGCCGAGCGTGTCGAACAGCCGGCCCAGGATCAGCGGCCCCAAGAAGTTGCCGGCGGCGAAAGGCAGGATGAACCAGCCGATGTTCTGGGAGGGGATGGCGTAGAAATCGGTGAGGATCAGCGCGTAGGTGAAGAAGATCGCGTTGTAGAAGAAGGCCTGCGACACCATCAGCGCCAGCCCGACCAGCGCCCGCGACCGATGCCGAACGAACAGCACCTGCGCGACTTCGGTGAGCGGCGTGGCGCGGCGGGGCCGCAGATGCGTCAGAGCGAGGTTCTCATCCGCGCGATGCACGACCCCGGCCCGGGCCTCGATTGCGGCGACGATGCGTCTCGGCCTCCTGCACGCGGCCATGCGAGACCAGCCAGCGCGGGCTTTCCGGGATCCATTGCCGCAGGATCAGGATGACGAGGCCGAGCGCTGCGCCGAGAAAGAAGGCGAGCCGCCAGCCCAGGTCGGGCGCAACATGGGCGGGGTCGAGCAGGACGATGGCGCCGACGGCACCGAGCGCAGCGCCGATCCAGAAGGAGCCGTTGATGACGAGGTCGACCCAGCCACGGACGCGGGCGGGCACAAGCTCCTGGATCGTCGAATTGATCGCGGTGTATTCGCCGCCGATCCCCATCCCGGTGAAGAAGCGGAAGATGATGAAGCTCCAGAAGCTCCAGGAGAAGGCGGTGGCAGCGGTTGCCACGAGATAGACGAAGAGGGTGATGGTGAAGAGCTTCTTGCGGCCGAGCCTGTCGGTCAGCCAGCCGAAGAACAGCGCCCCGAACACGGCGCCAGCCAGATAGGCGGCGCCGGCAATGCCCACTTCGGTGTTGGTGAAGCGAAGGACAGGGCTTTCCTTGAGCGCGCCGGAGACGGAGCCGGCCAGCGTCACTTCGAGACCGTCGAGAATCCAGGTGATGCCGAGGGCCACCACGACCAGCGTGTGGAACGGTGACCAGGGCAGACGGTCCAGCCGCGCCGGAATACTGGTGCTGATGACCGTCTCCTGCGGCATCATGCGCTGCGGCTCCATCGTGGCTCAACGGTCCTTCTGGCGTGCGGAAACGGGCAGCGTGGTGACGCTGCCCGTTGATATGTCGCGGCTTAGCGGACGATGACGCGGCGGCGAACGACGCGGCGCGGACGACGGACGATCACCCGCTCCCTCACCACCGGCCCGCGACGACGGCGCACAACGGTGCGGCGCACGACCCGGCCATTGGGGCGACGGACGACGCGCTCACGGACGACGACCTGGTTGAAATCCGCGTCAGCCTGGTCGAGAGCCGCCTTGGTCGCAGGAGCCAGCTCAGCATCGGGAGTGGCGAGGGGAGCGTCCGCCAGTGCATTGCGGGCGAAGGCAGCGCCGCCAAGGCTCGCGGCCGTCAGGCCACCGAAAAGGCTGATGACGAAAGAACGTCGGTTCATTCAGGAATCTCCAGAGCTGCGGCCTAAAAGGCCGATGAGAAGCCCCGCTGCATATGAATTCAGGCCTATGAGCGGCCATCCAATAACAGCCCGTTCCAGCAAAGGTTCCCGGTGCCGATTTCCGGCAAATCTTAACCAGTCATTCACCATAAGCCCGGCAAGACTTGCCTAGTTGCGCCGAGTTGTGCGGGCACGAAGGAGCTGACGGTCGATGACCGATGTGACGGCAGGCGCGGGTGGCATCAAGCTGCCGGAGGGGAACAGCCTCGCAAAGCTGTTCAACCGGCCGGACCTGTTCCTCGCCATCGGCGTCATGGGCATCCTCGTGGTGCTCATTTTCCCGCTGCCGGGGATTTTGCTCGACCTGCTGCTGGCGGTTTCGATCATCCTCTCGGTGCTGGTGCTGATGACGGCGCTGTTCATCGAGGAGCCGCTGGAATTCTCGGCATTTCCGACGGTGCTGCTGATCGTCACCATGCTGAGATTGTCGCTCAACCTGGCCTCGACGCGCCTGATCCTGGCGCATGGCCATGAGGGCGGCGCTGCGGCGGGCCATGTCATCGAGGCCTTCGGCAACTTCGTGATGAGCGGCAATTTCGTGATCGGGGTGATCGTCTTCACCATCCTGATCATCGTGAACTTCGTCGTCATCACCAAGGGCTCCGGTCGTATCGCGGAAGTCGCCGCGCGCTTTGCGCTCGACGCGATGCCCGGCAAGCAGATGGCGATCGACGCCGACCTCTCGGCGGGCCTCATCGACCAGGATGTCGCCAAGGTCCGGCGCAAGGCGCTGGAAGACGAGGCGAACTTCTTCGGCTCGATGGACGGCGCCTCGAAATTCGTGCGCGGCGACGCGATTGCCGGCCTGCTCATCACCTTCATCAACGTGCTCGGCGGCATCATCATCGGTGTCGCCCAGCAGGGCATGGGCTTTGGCGATGCGGCCCGCGCCTATACCCAGCTCACCGTCGGCGACGGCCTGGTCAGCCAGATTCCGGCGCTGATCGTCTCGACCGCGGCCGGCCTGCTCGTTTCCAAGTCGGGCGTGCGCGGCGCGGCCGACAAGGCGCTGGGCAAGCAGCTCTCGGGCTATCCCAAGGCGCTCGGCATGTCGGCGGCGGTGATGCTGCTGATCGCCATCCTGCCGGGCATTCCGATGGTGCCCTTCCTGGCGCTCGCGGGCGGTGCCGCATGGCTGGCGCACCATTTCGGCAAGATCGCCAAGGCCAATGAGGACAAGAGCGCCGCTGACGCGCAGGAGGCCTCGCCGCTGGCGGCCGACGGCACGCCGAAGGAAGAGACGCTGAACGATCTGCTGAAGCTCGACGAGCTGAAGATCGAGATCGGTTACGGGCTGCTGCCGCTGGTCAACGCCCAGCAGGGCCAGGATCGTCTGACCGACCAGGTCAAGGCGCTGCGCCGGCAGCTGGCGGCGGAGCTCGGCTTCGTGATGCCGGCGGTCCGCATCGTCGACAACGTCCAGCTCGAGGCCAACCACTACTACATCAAGATCAAGGAGATCGATGCCGGCCAGGGGCTGGTCTATGTCGGCCAGTATATGGCGATGGACCCGATGGGCGGCAGCGTGAACCTGCCCGGCCATAATGTGCTGGAGCCGACCTTCGGCCTGCCCGCGACCTGGATCGACGCCGCCCTGCAGGATGAGGCGCAGTTGCGCGGCTATACGGTGGTGGACGCCGCGACCGTGATCTCGACGCATCTCACCGAGGTGCTGAAGTCCAACATGCCGGAGCTGCTCTCGCATGGCGAAGTGCAGAAGCTGCTGCGCGAGCTGCCCAAGGACCATGCCGATCTGGTCAAGGAGATCGTCCCGAACCAGATCTCGACGACCGGCATCCAGCGCGTGCTGCAATTGCTGCTGTCGGAGCGGATTTCGATCCGCGATCTCGGCACGATCATCGAAGGCATCGCCGAGGTGGCGGGCGCGCTGAAGAACCCGCGCGACATCGCCGAGCATGTCCGCACGCGCCTCGCCCGGCAGATCTGCGCGCAGTTCTCGAACGGGCAGGGCGAGCCTTGCCGATCATCACGCTCTCCCCGGCCTGGGAGGGCGTCTTCGCGGAATCCATCATCGGCCAGGGCGAGGATCGCCATCTCGCCATGCAGCCCTCACGCCTGCAGGAATTCGTGCATCAGGTCCGCAACCGCTTCGAGGATGCCGCGCGCCTGGGCGAAATGCCGGCGCTGGTGACATCGGGCATGGTGCGGCCCTTCGCCCGCCAGATCATCGAGCGCTTCCGCCGCGAGACGCCGGTGATCTCGCAGGCCGAGATCCATCCAAGGGTGCGGCTGAAGACGGTGGGGACGGTTTAGGCGGCCACTCAGAGCGGAAACCGCTCCAGCCCTCTGGGGCATCCTTCGAGACGGCCCTGGCGGGCCTC
>CAVXBE010000003.1:0-408623 GCA_963759925.1 uncultured Alphaproteobacteria bacterium | reverse complement strand
TGAAGTTGATTCTGCCGGAGTCATCCCACCACCAGCCCTCATCCTGAGGAGCCGCGAAGCGGCGTCTCGAAGGATGGACGCATAGGCTCCCGGGCCTGGCGAAGGCCCTTTAGCGCCTCACAACCACGATCACGTAACGGGCCGGCTCATCGCCCGGGTTGTGGAAGGCGCAGTCGGCGGGTGGGCCGAGTTCCAGACAATCGCCGGGCAGGAGCCGGGTGGTCTGGCTGCCCTCGGTAAAATCCAGCAGGCCCTGCTGCAGCCAGATCTGCTGGCGGATAAAGGCATAGGCGCTGGCGGGGTAGGCGACGCGCGCGCCGGCCGGCAGCTCCGATTCGACCAGTTCGATCCCGGCCTCACCGGCCGGAGAGATGGCGCGGCGGCGAAAGCCGGTTTGCGGATCGCGCCAGACCGGTTGCTGCTCGGCCCGGCGCAGGCGCTCGCTCGCGGCCTCCGCCCGCGCCAGCAGGCTCGACAATGTCAGACCGAAGGCGCCCGATAGGCGACCGAGCAGAGCGGCGGTCGGGCTCGCTTCCGCGCGCTCGATCTTGCTGATCATGGCGCGCGACACGCCCGAGGCCGCGGCGAGATCGCTGAGGCTCCAGCCCCGCGCCTCGCGCTCGGTCCGTATGCGCTCCCCCAACCTTGACGTCAGCTCGTCCACGATCATAGCGTATCGTCTTCTATAGTAGATTACCGGGAGCACAAGCCCATGCTCGACACCACCAAGATCAGGAACGCCACTGTCGAGGACGTGCCGTCCATCCGGGCGATCTACAACCATGTCGTCGCCACCTCGACGGCGGTCTTCAATGAGCAGCCGGTCTCGCTGGAGGACAGGCTGGGCTGGTTCGCGGCGCGGCAGGAGGCGGGCTATCCCGTTCTGGTGGCGCAGGCCGGGGATGAGGTCGTCGGCTATGCCAGCTATGGCGCCTTCCGCGCCGGCACGGGCTATCGCTTCGCCGCCGAACACAGCGTCCATATCCGGCCTGACAGCCAGGGACGCGGGCTGGGGACCGCGCTGGTCTCCGCCCTGTTTCCACTGGCGCAGGCGCAGGGGCTGCATGTGCTGGTCGCCGGGATCGATGCCAGCAATCACGGCTCGATCCGGATGCATGAGCGGCTGGGTTTCGTCCAGACCGGGCTGATGCGCGAGGTCGGTCGCAAATTCGATCGCTGGCTCGATCTCGCGCTGATGCAGCGCCTGTTATGATCGTGATGCCCTCCCGCAATGGTCTGCTCTTCGGCTTGATGTGCCTGGTCTGGGGCCTGACCTTCCTGCCGGTGAAGATCGCCGCCGAGCATGTCCCGCCGATCTTCTTTGCCGCAGCCCGGTTCGTCATCGCCGGGCCCTTGCTGCTGGCATGGGCGGGGCGCGATGCGCTGCGCGTCCCTGCCGGTTCGTGGCAGCGGCTGATCCTCACCGCGATGCTGGTCAACACCGCCTGCTACAGCCTGGTGTTCTGGGGCACGGCTCATGCGCCGACCGGGCTGGCGGCCATCGTCAATCTCGCATCCATCCCAATCTGGTCGCTGCTGGCCAGCCGCCTGATCGAAGGCACGCGGATCACAAGGCGGAAGATCTCGGCTGTCGCGCTGGGTCTGGTCGGCTTGTGCTTTCTATTCTGGACGCGGGCGGCGGGCGGGATCGGGGCGGCGCAGCGCGATCCGCTGGAGCTGTGGGGGCTGGCTTCGGTCGCGCTCGGCACGCTCACCTATGTCACGGGCGCTGTCCTGACCCGCGCCATCGCGCCGGGCATCCCGACGCTGACATTGGCGGGCTGGCAATCGACCATCGGCGCCGTCGGGCTGGTGCTGCTGTCGCTGGCGATCGAGCCGTTGACCTCCCAGCATTTTGCGGCGCTGGCAGCGTGGCCGACGGCGCAGGCGCTCGGCTTCATCATTGTGGCCGGCTCGCTAATCGGTTTTACGATCTATCTCCGGCTGCTGCGCGATTGGGGCGCCTTCTATGCCGGGCTCTACGCCTTCATCAGCCCCGCGATCGCGGTGGTTGCCGGCATGGTGGTGCTGGGCGAAGCGTTTGGCATCGCCGAAGCCGTGGGAGCGGTGCTGATGTTCGCCGCGGCCGGGATCGCGCTGTCGAAGCGCTGAGCGTCAGACGATCGGCGGATCGAGCGTACGGGCCTTGGCGTCGGCCTGCGCGACGGCGGCTGCAAGCTTGGTCTTGCGCAATTGCGCCCGCTCGAACGCCAGCACCACCGGCAACGAAAGCACCAGCGGGATGATGAGATAATACATCCGCCAGACCAGCAGCGCGGCGAAGACGGCAGGCGCCGGGATTTGCGGCATCACCGCCAGGAACACTGCTTCCATCACGCCGACACCGCCGGGCACCTGGCTGAGCAGCCCCGCCGAGAAAGACAGCAGGAAGGCGCCGAGCACGATCATAAAGCCGGGATTACCCTGCTCCGGCAGCGCAAAATAGATGATGCCGGCCGCCCCCGCGAGCTCCAGCGGCGCCGCGAGATATTGCCGGGCGACGATGGGCAGGCGCGGATAGATCAGCTCGAACTTGCCGAAGCGCAGCGGCTTGAACTTCAGCCAGGAGCCGATGGTGTAGAGCCCGACGAAGGCAAGCATGCCGACACCGATCCACCAGGCCGCGCCATCGCCAATCGCAAAACGCGTCGAGAGCCGGGTCAGCGGCCGCAGGATTTCTGGCTCATAGAGCAGCACCAGGCCCATCAGCAGGATGGTGCCGAAGGCGAAGGTGTAGGAGCACAGCGCGATCAGCACCGCGACCTCAGCCGCCGACAGGCCCTTGGCGGTGTAGGCCCGGAACCGGACCATGCCACCGGAAAATACCGACGCACCAATATTATGGGAGAGGGCGTAGGTGACGAAGGAGCAGACGGAAATGTAGAGCCAGGAAATGCCCTTGTCGCGCCCGAGATGGATCAGCGCGATCCGGTCGTACCAGGCCAGCGCGGCATAGGCGACGAGCGTGGCCAGACCGGCATGAAGGAAGGCGTCGGTGGGTATGACGGCGATCTTCTGCCCGATGCGGCTGGCGACGATAACGATGTTGTCCCAAAGCCCGCCCTGCTCGAGCCGGGCCAGGACAGCGGCATCGGTGCCGGCCTCGGTCTTCAGCTTGACCCAGAGCAGGTCCACCGACCAGACCACCGCGACAAGGCCGATCAACGGCCAGAGGTAATCGAGATAACGCTTCATGAGAGAGGGCAGAACGCGAGCGAGGCCGGCGCCCGGCAGGTCGAGAGTGTCAGCACAGTTGAAACCTTGCGTCTGCGTCCACGGCGCCGCCTCACTTGACGTAGCGCCGCCCCCCAACCTCTGTGCCAGCGGTCGCAGGCAAGGGCAAGCGCCTGTGATAGCGCTCGCCCTCGCCAAATTCCGAAATCGGATGCGCCGTCAGTGGCCCTTGGCTTTCAGCCAGTCGCGCATCATCGCGATCTCGCGCTCCTGATCGGCGATGATGCTGTTGGCCAGCGTCTTCAACTGCGGGTCCTTGCCGTGCTGGAGAACCACGCGAGCCATGTCGATGGCGCCTTGATGGTGCGGGATCATGCCCTTGACGAAGTCGACATCGGCATCCCCCGTCAGCGGGATATCCATGTCCTTGTGCATCTTGGTATTCACCGCGCGATAGGCGGCCGAGGACGGAGCCTCGCCGGCTTTGGCGGGCGCCGCGCCGTGACTGCCATGGCCGCTATGGCTCTGCTGGGCGAAGGCAGGGGTGCCGAAAGCCAGAGCGCCGAGCAGGAGGGCGGGGAGGATCAGGGTTTTCATAAGCTGGAATCCTGTTGGGTGGTCGGCTGACGGTGCATCCGCCGGCCGTGGGTATGGGATTGGAAAGACGAAATCAGGAATGGGCCCGCGGCGGGCGTTCGGCCGGTTCCGGGACGAGGCCGGTCTCTGCGCGATCAGGACCGGGGAGCAGGCGCAGCCAGCGCGCGGGGCTGGCTGACGGGGTGGCAACCAGCGAGCTGGCGAGCAGGCCGCAGCCGAGCGCGCAGCAGGCGGGCGCCATCAGGCCGCTGTGACGATGCGTGGCGTTCGGCTCGTCATCATGGCAGGGCGTGGCCGCCTCTGTGGCAAGCGTCATGACGGGATGGGCTGAGGCGTTTTGATGCAGCGTCGCCGCCAGCGTCACATGCGGCAGCACGGCACCGAGCATCACCATGAGAGCCAGCGCCAGACGGGCCCAGCACCGGCGCCGCGAGGGGCTGGTGACGAAGCGCGGCCTGTGACATCGATCGATGGTCGCTTTGTGCATGGCGGTGACTTTGACTCCCGCATCATGTCAGCATCGCGGCCAGCTGCCCAGACCCGCAACCCGATGCAAGAGCCCATGTCCGACAGCCTGACCATTTCGCTCCACGGCACCACCGACCTGCCGCCCGGCAAGATCGCCGCCATCGTCACCTCGCTGGAGATGACGGCCCGCCCGCCCGTCAAGGCCGATCCGCCCGGTACCGAGGCGCTGGCGCTGGAGCCGATCGAGCGCGACGATGCCCAGCGCTATCTCGCGATCTATCGTGTGCTTGGCGAACGCTGGATGTGGTTCAGCCGCCTGGTCAAGCCGGTCGAGGAGATCCAGGGCATTCTGGCCGACCCCGCCGTGCTGTTTTTCGCGCTGCGCCATAAAGGCCGCGATGTCGGTCTGCTGGAGCTTGATTTTCGCGTGGCGGGGGAGGGCGAGCTCGCCTTCTTCGGCCTCGATGACAGCGTGATCGGCATGGGCGCGGGACGCTGGCTGATGAACCGGGCTCTCGCACTGGCCTGGGAGCGGCCGATCAGCCGGTTCTGGGTGCACACCTGCACGCTGGACCATCCCGCTGCGCCGGAATTCTACCAGCGCTCGGGCTTCACTGCCTTCAAACGCAGCGTCGAGGTAGCGGATGATCCTCGGCTCAGCGGGCATTTGCGCGCGCGGGAGCGTGGCGCATCACCCGGTTATCGGCTGAGGGATGCGCAGCCGAGAGGGCTCAAAGACAGTCAGGGGCGCCTCAGCGGGGGCAGCTGTGGCGCAGCCGTCATTGCGAGCGAAGCGAAGCAACCCAGAGGACGGGTTGAGCGCTTTTTCCCCTGGTTGCTTCGCTTCGCTCGCAATGACGGCGGCTGAAGTGGCGGGTCTACAGGCTCGCGCGGCTGCGCAGGCCGATCGAGTCCATCATCGCCTGGTCACGGACGCCTCAGCGGGGGCCGCTTGTGGCGCTGCCGTCATTGCGAGCGAAGCGAAGCAACCCAGTGGACGGGTTGAGCGCTTTTTCCCCTGGGTTGCTTCGCTTCGCTCGCAATGACGGCGGCTGAGAGTGGCGGGCCTACAGGCTCGCGCGGCTGCGCAGGCCGATCGAGTCCATCATCGCCTGGTCACGGGCGGCTTCGGCGGCGCGTTCGCTGGCGCGTTCGCGGTCGTCGAGGATCTCGACCTTCTTCATGTCCTCGAAGGCTTCCTGAAGAGCGGCCTTCGCTTCGTCGAGCTGGCCCTTCAGGTTGTCAGCCGACTGGACCAGATTGTCGCGGCGGCCAAGGGCGGCCTTGGCGTAGGTCGGATAGGCGAAATGAGCGGGGTCGGAGATGCCGGCGCGCGCTTCCTCGCTCTGGATTTCGCGATCGAGATCGGAGGCCATCCGATGGAATTCGGCGATCATCATCTCAATCTGGCTCACCCGCCGACGTTTCTCGTCGACCTGAAAGCGCTTGAGACGCAGCAGGGTGTCTCGCGACTTCATTGTCAATGTAACTCCTGATTACGCATTCGACCGCGCATCGACCCCTCGACGCGCCGCCGGAACTCTGTCCGCGAGACCAGCTCACAATGAAGCAAGGAGGTTGACCGATCCTTACTGCAATCCAGTGCATTTTTGCATGCTGCGGCCGCGCCGCAGGACCTGCCTGACCGGGGCAAACTCCGATAGTTCCAATCCGTACAAATGGATTCTGAGGCGGAACGCCCGCCGGGATACACGCTTTGGCCTCTCCCCCGCCTGTTCTTTCGCCTATTGGCTGGCGCCCGCCGCGCCATACGGCGCTGCTCACCGGCCTGGCGCTGACGCGCATCATCGGCTGGGGCACGACCTATTGGGCGCCGTCGGTGCTGGTGTTCGACCTGCATCGCGACATCGGGCTGAACCCGGCCGTGGTGTTCGGCGGGGTCACCGTGCTGCTGGTCACGGGCGCGCTGATCGCCCCCGCGCTCGGGCGGCATTTCGATATGCGCGGCACGCGCCGGGCGATGAGCGTCGGTGCGCTGATCTGCGCTATCGGGCTGGCGGCGCTGGCGGCTTCGCAGGGGCCGATCAGCTATCTCGCAAGCTGGATCGTCATCGGCATCGGCCATGCGATGACGCTCGCCAATGTCGGCAATGTCACCGTCGCGCAGTTGATGGGAGACAAGACGCGCCGCGTCATCGGGCTGATGATGGTGGTCGGCGGGCTGTCCTCGTCGATCTTCTGGCCGGTCGCGACGCTGCTCACCGAATCCTTCGGCTGGCGGATGGCGCTGCTGATCTTTGCCCTGATGCATCTGGTGATCGTGCTGCCGATCCATCTCTTCATCCCGCGCTTTCGGCAGGCGCGGCCACTGGGGCAGGGCGGGGCTGAACCTGCGGTCGCGACGGAAGCCGGCCGCGTGCCGGCGGCCGAGCGGCGGGCGGTGTTCTGGCTGGTGGCGCTGGTATTCTCGCTCAGCGGCCTCGTTTCCTGGGGCCTGCCGCTGCACCTGATCAGCCTGTTGCAGAATGCCGGGCTCGACCAGCAGGCCGCTGTCGGCATCGCTTCGCTGGGTGGGCCCGCGCGTGCTGGTCTCGCGCCTCACCGAGATCGCCATTGGCGAGCGCATAAGGGTCGAGATCTTCATGCTGGTCGGCCTGATTTTCGGCCCGCTCGCCTGCGTGATCCTGGCGCTCGGTCCCGGCAGTTTCACCCTCGCCGTGGTGTTCGTGCTGCTGTTCAATGCGGCGATGGGCGTGATCGCGGTGGCGCGGGCGACGCTGCCGCTGGTGCTGTTTGGGCGGCAGGGCTTCGGGACGATGCTGGGGCGGCTGACCGTGCCGCAGAACCTCGCCTTTGCGATGGCGCCGCTGCTGTTTGCCTGGCTGATCGAGCTGCTCGGGGCCGGCGGGGCGCTGCTGATCTCAGGCGCGCTGCAGGCGGTGGCGCTCGGCGCGATGCTGGTCCTGCTAGGCCGGCTCAGGAATTCATGATCGATTCGAGCTGGACATAGGTCTCGGGCAGGGAGGTCGCATCGTCCTTGGCCTGCTTCAGGAACGCCTCCAGCGCGGGATTGAGCCGGATCGCCTCGTCGACCTCGGCCGAAGCGCCCTGCCGATAGGCGCCGAGCCGGATCAGTTCCTCCATGTCGGCATAGGTCGCGAGCGTGGCGCGCGCCTTCTGCACGACCGGATAATAGGAGGGGTCGCAGGAGCGGGGCATGGTGCGGGAGACCGATTTCAGGATGTTGATCGCCGGATAGCGCCCGCGTTCGGCGATCGAGCGCTCCATCACGATATGGCCGTCGAGAATGCCGCGCACCGCGTCGGCCACCGGCTCGTCATGGTCGCCGCCATCGACCAGCACGGTGAACAGGCCGGTGATCGCGCCCGTCGCCGATGCCGGGGCCGGCGCGTTCCAGCAGGCGCGGCAGTTCGGCGAAGACCGTCGGCGTGTAGCCCTTGGTGGTCGGCGGCTCGCCGGCGGCGAGGCCGATCTCGCGCATCGCCATGGCAAAGCGGGTGACCGAATCCATCAGGCACATCACCTGCCGGCCCTGGTCGCGGAAATATTCGGCGATGCGTCAGCGTCGTCAGCGCCGCCTGCTTGCGCATCAGCGCCGGCTCGTCGGAGGTCGCGACGACGACGACAGAGCGTGCCAGGCCTTCGGGACCGAGATCGTCCTGGAGGAACTCCTGGACCTCGCGGCCGCGTTCGCCGACCAGCCCGATCACGTTGACGTCGGAGCGGGCATAGCGCGCCAGCATCGAGAGCAGCACCGATTTGCCGACGCCGGAGCCGGCGAAAATGCCCATGCGCTGGCCGATGCAGCAGGTCAGGAAGGCGTTCAGCGCCCTGACGCCGAGATCGAGCGGGGGGCCAACGCGTCGGCGTGCATGGGCTGGCGGCGGGTCATTGCGAAATGCATAGAGACGGTCGCCCTCCGGCAAGGGCGGCCCGCCATCGACCGGGCGGCCGAGCGCATCGACGACGCGGCCGAGCCAGGCCATTGCAGGGTTTGAGGCCCGGGCGGGTGCCGGTCGACATAAGCCGGGCAGCCGCGACGCACGCCATCGAGCCCGCCATAGGGCATGACCAGCGCTTTTTCCCCAGAAAATCCGATGACCTCGCAGGGAACGCGGGTGCCCGCAGCAATCTCGATCAGCACCCGGCCGCCCAGGCTCATGGCGCCGATCGGCCCGGAAATCTCCACCAGAAGGCCTCTAACTGCCGTTACGCGACCGTAAACCGTGGACGTGTCGAGTTCGCCGATGCGCGCGGCGAGCGTGGAAAGCCGATCGGTGACGCGCGGGGGAGCGTTCATGAGGCTTCCGTCAACCTTTCGTTTACCTGTGTGATTAACACTATGTTTCGAGGCTGTGTCGCGGCGCGGGGTGTTTTGCGCCCTGTTTGCAGGTCACAGCCTCCGCGAAAGAGCGTTTCGCGGGAGAGAGCGCTACCGGTCCGTGTCAAATTCGACTCACCTCGGCAAGGATCGTTCACTTTCTTCCACGAACCGCTTGCGCTCGGGAATCACGGTTTGTTAACCATTTCTCCGTAGCGTGTCGCGTGGCGTTTCATCGGGCAAGCACGTCGTCGTCCAGGACCGCGGGGTTCGGACGATAAGAGCGGATCAGCTTGCCTCGGGGCGAAATTGGGGACGTGACATGCGGGTTCTGCTGATCGAAGACGATAGCGCAACCGCTCAAAGCATCGAGCTGATGCTCAAATCGGAGAGCTTCAACGTCTACACCACCGATCTCGGTGAAGAAGGCGTCGATCTCGGCAAACTCTACGATTACGACATCATCCTGCTCGATCTGAACCTGCCCGACATGTCGGGCTACGAGGTTCTGCGCTCTCTGCGCGTCGCCAAGGTCAAGACGCCGATCCTGATCCTCTCCGGGCCTCGCCGGCATCGAGGACAAGGTCAAGGGTCTCGGCTTCGGCGCCGACGACTACCTGACCAAGCCGTTCCACAAGGACGAGCTCGTCGCCCGCATCCATGCGATCGTGCGCCGCTCGAAGGGCCACGCCCAGTCGGTGATCACCACCGGCGATCTGGTCGTCAATCTCGACACCAAGACCGTCGAGGTCGATGCCGCCCGCGTCCACCTGACCGGCAAGGAATATCAGATGCTGGAGCTGCTTTCGCTCCGCAAGGGCACGACGCTGACCAAGGAAATGTTCCTGAACCATCTCTATGGCGGCATGGACGAGCCCGAGCTCAAGATCATCGACGTGTTCATCTGCAAGCTCCGCAAGAAGCTGGCGAACGCGTCGGACGGCAAGAACTACATCGAGACGGTCTGGGGCCGCGGCTATGTGCTGCGCGAGCCGAGCGAAGTCGAGCGAGCGCATTCCCGCCTGAGCGGAGCGTCACAGCGCTGTCATCGAGCAGCGCTACACACCAATCGAGCCTGACCGTCGGATGTACACGGCAGGCTGACGGGGACCCCGCCGCGAGGCGGGGTTTTTGTTTGTGGGTTGCGCAAGCCAAATCAGCAGCGTGGACGCCGCAGGACGACCGCCGGACGGGCCAGGGCCTCAGGCTGAGGCGGCGAGCTTGCGGACGGGCTGGAACGGCAAAGCCAGCGCGGTCGCGGCGCGGCGGGACCCCTGCTGGCGGTAAAGCCCACGCTGCAGTCTTGTCGGGCGCGATGGTGGTGGTGATGCCGATCACCGTCTCGGCCGCCCCGAGCACGAAGGCGCCGTCGGGCGTCAGCCGCTCGGCAAGTTCCGCCATCACCTTGGCCTTGGTGTCGCACGTCGAAGTAAATCAGCACGTTGCGGCAGAAGATGATGTCGAACTGGCCAAAGCGCGCACTGGATTCCAGCAGGTTGTGCGGCCTGAGCTCGACCATATTGCGGATGCGCTCGGCGATCTGCCAGTTCTCGCCGGTCTGGCTGAAATGGCGCAGCAGCATCTGCATCGGCAGGCCGCGCTGGACCTCGAACTGGGTGTAGACGCCGCGCCGGGCCTTGGTCAGAACCTCTTCGGAGATGTCGGTGCCGAGGATCTCGACAGTCCAGCCGACCAGGCTCGGAGCCATCTCGTCGAGGATCATCGCCAGCGAATAGGCTTCCTGGCCGGTGGATACGGCGGCGCACCAGATGCGCAGGCGCCGGCTGCCGGCGTTCTCGGCCAGCTTCTCCGGCAGCAGCACATTGCGAAACAGGTCGAAGGGCGTGCGAATCGCGGAAGAACAGCGTCTCATTGGTGGTCATGGCCTCGACCACCGCTGCCTCCAGCGCCGCATCCTGGCCCTGACGCAGCAGCGCGACGAGCGCGGGGATGGAGCCGATGGCGCGGCGCCGGCAGAGCATGCCGAGGCGGCTATCGACGAGATAACGCTTGTCCGGGCCGAGAGACAGGCCGGAGCGCTGCCTGAGCAGGAGCCGCAGGAACTCGAAATCAGCGTCGATCACAGCGGGCGTGCTCCCCGCAGGAGAGCGTGAATGGCACCGCCGATATCATCGAGCGAAACGACGGCGCTGGCATGGCGCGCCCGCACCACCGAGCCCGGCATGCCCCAGATCGTGCTCGAGAATTCGTCCTGGGCGATGACGGCTGCGCCTGCGGCGCGCAGGGCGCCTGCGCCCTCGGTGCCGTCGCTGCCCATTCCGGTCAGGACGAGGCCGAGCGCGGCGGCGCCCAGATGGCTGCGCGCCGTCCTTGAACAAGACGTCGACAGCCGGGCGGCAGTAGCGCACCGGTGCCTCGTCGCTGATGCGCGCCACGAGATGGCCGAGCGTCCGGCCGATACCGAGATGGCGCCCGCCGGGTGCGACATAGATCGCGCCGCGCGCCAGGCGCTCGCCGTCATAGGGCTCGCGCGTCGGGATACCGGTCAAGGCGGCGACCTGTTCGGCGATAGGAGGCGGTGAAGAGCGGCGGCATGTGCTGCACGACCAGCGTCGTCAAATCATTCAGCGCGTCGCCGATGTCGGCCAGCACCTTGGAGACCGCTCGCGGCCCGCCCGTCGAGGCGCCGATCAGCAGATAGCGCGGCATGACCGCCGTCAGCGCGCGCAGATCGACCGGGCCGGCAGGGGGCACATCGAGATCGAGCTGCGGCGGCAGGTGGCCCTGCCTTGCAGGGGCCTGCACAATGTTGCTGAGCTTCAGCAGGAATTCGCTGCGGAAATCGAGCGAGAGCGTCATGCCGTTGCGGCTCTCGGGCTTGGAGAGCACATCCATCGCGCCCTTGGTCATGCATTCCAGCGCGATCCGGGCATTGCGTCTCGGTCAGCGTGGTCGCCAGCAGCACGCCGGTATGGGGGCTTTCCTTCAGGATCATCGGCAGCGCGGTCGCGCCATCGACGCCGGGCATGTTGAGGTCGAGCACCATCACATCGGGCTGGAAGCGCGTCGCATGGGCAACGGCGGTCTCGCCATCGCCTGCGACGGCAACGACGTGGAACTGCCCGCTCTCGCCCAGCCAGCGCGCAAACAGGCCGCGGGCCACCACGGAATCATCGGCGATGACGACGGTCTTGTGCCGGCTCGCCGGAGCGGCGAAGGGCCCCTCCAGCCGTTGCGCCCGCTTGGGCTCGCCACCCTCGGATAGCGGACGCGCAGCGAACCCGTTGAGTTCGCTGTTAAAGGCGACAGGGCCTGCTGTCGCCATCGCTTTCAAAGCAGGCCGACCTGATGAAACTTCGACGCCACGATCTCCTTGTCGAAGGGCTTCATGATGTATTCGTCGGCGCCGGCATGCATGGCGCGGGCGATGTGGGCGATGTCGTTTTCCGTGGTGCAGAACACCACCTTGGGACGACGGCCGCCCGGCATCTGGCGCAGGGCGCGCAGGAAGTCGTAGCCGTCCATGATCGGCATGTTCCAGTCGAGCAGCACGGCATCGGGCATCTCGCCCTTGCAGGCGTCGATGGCGCGGGCGCCGTCTTCCGCCTCGGAGATGCGGAACTGCAGCCCTTCGAGGATGCGGCGGGCGACCTTGCGGATGACAGCGGAGTCATCGACGACGAGGCAGTACTTCATGGCTTGGTCTCCAGAGCGTTGAGGCGGCGCATCAGGCAGCCACGGGAATGTCGATATCGAGAACGGAACTGACGTCGAGAATGACCAGCAGGCGGTCTTCGAGGCGGTGGACACCGCTGGCCAGCGCGGCCCAGGCGCGGTCGAGATTGACCGGCACGGTCTCCAGCGTCGAGCGGTCGAGGCGCATCACCTCGCCGACCGCATCGACGATCAGCGCATAGGGCTCGCCGGCATCCTCGACGCCGACCGAAACCATTTCGCAGCGGCCATCGGCCTGGCACTGGACGATGGGATCGAGACCAAGGCGCTTCCTCAGGCAGATCGCCGTCACCACGCGTCCGCGCAGGTTCAAAAGCCCGACGATATCGCGCGGGGCGCGCGGCACGGGGGTAAAGCGGTTGGCGATGAAGACGTCGTTGACCCGCTCGATCGGCAGGCCCAGCATCTGGTCGCCGATCATCACGGTGACATAGTCGAGCGACGGCATAACGGCGCCATTGCTGCTGGCCTGGCCGGGCTTGGGGCTGAAACCGTAGCTCATGCTGCTAGCCTCACGCTGGCCTTGCGCTCGCTGAGCTCGCCCAACAGGGCGCGCCGGTCGAACTTGGCGACCACCTCGTCGAGGCGGCACTGGGCGGCGCGCATTTGCAGCTCCGGCGTCGCCAGGCTGGTCAGCCCGATGATGCGGAGATGTTGCGCCCTCATCGCGGGAGCGAATCTCGCCGACCAGCGCGAAGGAGGCTTCGCAATCGCGGTCGAGATCGAGGAGGAGGGCGCCGACACCGCCATCCAGAATGAGGCGCGCGGCGGTCTGGTGATCGGCGGCCAGCTGCACCGGCTGGCCCGATGCCTTGAGGACGGGGCTGAGCATCTCCCGCAGGAAATCCGAGGGCTCCATCAGCAGGATATGGGCGATGCTGGCCGGCCGGGCCTCAGTGCGGCGGGCGCTCAGCCAGCCGGGATCGCCCTGCGGCAGATAGTAGGCGAGGTCGACAATGTCGGTGGCGCGGCCGCGAATGATCGCCGAACCGATGACAGTCTTGTCCCGCGTTTCCTGGATCTCGACATCGAGGGTTTCCTCGACGATGTCGATGATCGCATCGACGGCGAGCGCCATGGTCAGCTCGCCCTCGGAAATGATCACCAGCGGCTGCAGCCCCTCACGCCGGATCTGGGTGTCGCCGACGGAGACGATCGGCATCAGCCGGTTGCGATATTGCAGCAGCGTGCGGCCGCCGCTGATCTGGAACTCGCTGGCATCGACCTCTTCGAGCCGGGTGACGAGCGAGAGCGGCAGCGCCTTCAGCCCGTCCTGCCCGGTGGTGAAGACCAGCATCGTCGTCTTTTCGCCGACGGCCGAATCAGGCGCGGCCTGCGCCTCGCTCGCGGACGCTGTCGGATACCGAGGCGCCGACATGGCGGGCAATGCCATTGGGATCGATGATCAGCACCACCGCGCCGTCGCCCAGCACGGTGTTGCCCGAGAAGATCGGGATGTGGCGAAGCTTCATCGACATCGGCTTCACGACGATTTCCTCGGTGTGGAAGACGCTGTCCACGAGGATGCCGAATTGTCTTTCGCCGATCTGGGTGACGACGATGAAGCCGTCGGTCATCGCCGCGTCGCGGGCGTCCATCAGCGCCGCGAGCGAGATCACCGGCAGCAGGCGCTCGCGCAGGCGCAGAACCGGCGCGCCATTGATCTCGCTCGATGCGGTGATCGGCGCCGGGCTTCACGCGCACCAGTTCGCGCACGACGATCTGCGGAATGGCGTAGCGCATGGCCCCGGCCGAGACGATCAGCGCCGAGACGATGGCGAGGGTGAGCGGGATCTTGACCGTGAAGGTGGTGCCCTGGCCCGCCGTGCTGGCGATGTCGATCAGCCCGCCAATGGCGTCGACATTGACCTTGACCACATCCATGCCGACGCCGCGGCCGGACACGGCGGTGACGGTTTCGGCCGTGGAAAAGCCGGGATGGAAGATGAAGCGGGCGATCTGCGCATCGCTCATGCGCTCGATCTCGGCCTCCTGCGCCAGTCCGCGCTGCACGGCCTTGCGCCGGATCCGCCCGATATCGAGGCCGCGGCCATCATCGGAGACGGCGATCGTCACCGAACCGCCCTCGTGATAGGCGGCGAGGCGGATGGTGCCATGCGCCGGCTTGCCGGCGACCACGCGGTCTTCCGGCAGTTCGATGGCATGGTCGGCGCAATTGCGCACCATATGGGTCAGCGGATCCTTGATCAGGTCGAGGATCTGGCGGTCGAGTCTCGGTGTCGTCGCCTTCCATGACGAGCTCGATGCGCTTGCCGAGTTCGGCGCCGAGATCGCGCACGATGCGCGGCAGCTTCGACCAGGCATTGCCGATCGGCTGCATGCGCGTCTTCATCACGCCTTCCTGCAGCTCCGCCGTGATCAGCGAGAGGCGCTGCAGCGGCGCCTTGAGCTGCGCATCTTCCTGGCGCCTTGCGATCTCGAGCAGCTGGTTGCGGGTCAGCACCAGCTCCGAGACCATGGTCATCAGGTGTTCGATGGTGTCGACGGTGACCCGCAGCGTGGCGGGGCCTGTCGCGGCGCGGATCTCGCGGGGCTGGCTGTCATCGCCTGGCGGCGTGCCGGCCTGGGCGTCGATCCGGCCATCGCGGCCGCGCTTTTCCGGCGCGTCACGGAATTCGAGGTCGATCGCGTCCCCGGTCGTGACACCGCCATGGCGGGCGAGATAGGCGGCGACGGCATCCTGGGTTTCGGTGTCGGGCGGGCGGGTGCGCGCCAGCTCTTCCTTGGCCTGTTCGTCCAGCGCGCGCAATTCGGCGATCAGGTGGTCGTCATTGCCGGCCGGTTCCTCGCCCTTATCGGCGAGCTCGGCCAGGATGTCCTTCATCCTGTCGATGGTCTCGAGGATGGCGGTGACGCCGAGCGCGTTGACGGTGGCGCCGTCGCGCAGCTGACCCATCACCGATTCAGCTGCGTGGGTCAGGGCTTCCAGGCGAGGCAGGCCGATGAAGCCGCAGGTGCCCTTCACCGTGTGGACGAGCCGGAAGATGTTGTTGAGAATGTCGCGGTTGTTCGGCTCCTGCTCGAAGCGCACGAGTTCCCGATCAACCGTGTCGATGCTTTCGCCGGTCTCGTTCAGGAATTCTTGTAGCAGCTCATCCATGCCGGAGATCGACCCGCGCGCTCATTCGCCCGGCAATCTAAGCCGCACAAGGGTTTATGATCGGTTGAGATCGTGCGCCGAAGCTGACGAATTCGCCGCGGACGCCGAATCAGGCCTGCTTTTCGGAGGTGATGGTCACGGTGTCGCCATCGATGGCGAAGCTGACCGTCATTCCCGCCGCCCGCGCCACCATGCCGGTATAGAGCGGCTGCACCGCATGCGCGTCGATCGTCCCGGTCTCGGAGCGGCCTGCGAGCAGCTCCTCGACATGGGCGGGGATGCGGGCATGGGAGCCGGTGGCGGTGATGACGAAGCGGCCCTGCTCGCCCTCGACTGTGGCGCGGGAGACAAGCTTGCCGCCGCGCGGCACCGCATGCGTCGCCAGCGTCAGCAGGTTGAGCAGCAGCTTGACCTGGTTCTTCGGCAGGAGGGCGCGCGGCGCATCCCAGTCCAGCGAGAGTTTTTCGTCGTTCAGGAAGCCGTTGGCGACATTGCCGGCATCGCCGAGATCGATCATCGCGCCGGCCGAGCCGGCCGCGCCAAAGGCGAGCCGGGCGAATTGCAGCCGGGCGGAGGCGTTGCGCGCGCTCTTCTTGATCAGGTCCAGCGCGAAGTCGCGCATCGACGGATCATCCTCCTCGAGCACCTCCAGCGCGTTGACAACCGCGCCAACGGGGCTGATCACATCATGGCAGACGCGGCTGCAGAGGAGCGCAGCCAGGTCGAGCGGATCGAGCGTGATGGCGGTCATGGCGAGGTCCCGGGGGTCGAAGGCGTGAAGTCGAAAATCGGTTTGCAGGCTGGCGTCGAAGGCTGCAGACCGGCACTCTGGCGTTGCGCTGGGAAGCGCCGGTCCAAGCAGATATGGTGCCAGCTTGGTTTGCATGTGGTTAACCCGCGCGGCTTCGTGTCGCCAGAGAGGGATGCAGAGCTGCGATGATCGCTGCGGATGATCCGATCTTCGGTGATTGCGATGCTCTCGCCCGAAAACTGGCCGAGGCGGCGCGCTTGGCGGGTGCCAAGCTGCTGGCCATGCGCGCGGCTCGCGATGTGAAGCTGAAGGCCGATGGCTCGCCGGTCTGCTCGGCCGACCTCGCCGCCGACCATGTCGCCAAGCAGGTTCTGACCCGGCTGCTGCCCGGCTTTCCCGTGATCAGCGAGGAAAGCGCCACGGCGGTTGCGCCCGATGCGGTCTTCATCCTGCTCGACCCGCTGGACGGCACGCGCGAATTTCTGGCCGGTGGCGAGAGTTATTGCGTCGCCATCGCGATCGTGCGGGACGGGCGGCCGGTCGCCGGTGCCATCGCTGCCCCGCAGATGGGGCGGCTCTGGTTTGCCGGGAGCACGGCCTATGCGCAAGCACTGGCTGAGGATGGCAGTTTGCGGGGAGCGCCGTCACAGCTTCATGTCCGGGCCGCGCCCGATGCCGGGCCGACGACATTGGTCAGCCGTTTCCATGGCGACCCGCTGAGCGATGGGGTGGCGCTGGCCATGGGCTCCGCCTCGACCCTGCCTGCCTCCTCGGCGGTCAAGTTCGGACTGATCGCGGGCGGCGAGGCCGATCTCCACATTCGCGCCGGACAGACCATGGAATGGGACATCGCCGCGGGGGATGCGATCCTGGGGGCTGCCGGTGGTGTGGTGCTGACCCTCGATGGCGAACCGCTGGTCTATGGCAATGTGGAGCGCGAGTTCCGCAACCCGCCCTTTGTCGCGGCCGGCAGCGAAGCTTTGGCCCGGGAGGCGCTGAAAGCGGCTGACCGGTTGAGCGGGCGGGATCTGCGCGCTGGGTCGTAAGTGGCCGTTTAAGATATCCCTCAGCCCTCATCCTGAGGAGCCATTCCGTTGGGAATGGCGTCTCGAACGAGGCTCCAGGAGGCTCCGGCGTCCGCCCGCTGGACCATCCTTCGAGACGCGCCTGCGGCGCTCCTCAGGATGAGGACTGGCAGTCACTAACGGAGCGCGAGTTCCGCAACCCGCCGTTCGTCGCGGCCGGCAGCGAAGCTCTGGCCTGGGAGGCGCTTAAGCCGCCGACCGGTTGAGCGGGCGGGATTTGCGCGCTGGGTCGTGAGAGACTGTTTGCGCCATCCTCAGCCCTCATCCTGAGGAGCCATTCCGATGGGAATGGCGTCTCGAAGGATGCTCCAGAAGGCTCCGGCCCGCTGGAGCCATCCTTCGAGACGCGCCTGCGGCGCTCCCCGGGGATGAGGGCTTGCAGTCTGGAACGGTTTCTCAGCGGTTCCGCGGCCTGGCCTACTTGGGCGGGCGCGAGCGGCTCGCGTCAGAATTCTCCCGATGGGAAGAGCAGGGCCGAAGCCGGGTCTCGCAGCGCTCATCCGTGACGTTCCATCCGTCATTTGAGCGTCAGCGAAGTCAAGCCGGAGCGAAAAGGGCGACTGCGGCGGCTTTGCCAAGCGCGCGATGGTGCAGAAGTCTTGGTGGCGAGGCCAGGGGCTTTCGGGCGGCGACGTGCAGAGATACCGGCTTGAGTATGCGCCCGCTCAACGCCTTGGTTCAGACACGCTGTTCGGCGGGGCTGCGCTGGCAATATTCGTGGATGGAGAGGCGGCGCTTGATGCCGATGCCGTCGGCGTCGTTGAGGAATTCGATGCCGTTGACGGTGAAGACCGCGCGAAGCTTGCTGCGGGTGGAATCAAGGATCGGACGGTTATTGGCCTCGAATTCGCGGATGGTGCGGAGCCCGACCTGGGCGCGGCGGCTCAGTTCCGCTGCGGTCCAGCCCAGCATGGCGCGGGCGAGCCGGCACTGTTCATCGGTCATGATAGCGCTCCGGCGGGATGACGTCCGGGGACAGGGCTGAAACGACGAAAGGCCCCCGGCTTGCGCCGGGAGCCTCTTGGTGAGTGCGATCAGAAATCGCGCTGGACGCGCAGGCGAGCCTGGATCGAATCGTCGCTGCCGAGCGTGAACTTGCCGCCACGGTTGGTGTCGGCAACACGGCCCTTCGGGTCGAGCTTGGCGTAGAGAACCTCGACGCCGATATCCAGGCCGCTGACCGGCGACCAGATGACGTTGGAGCCGACGCGGTATTCCTTGAAGTCGACCTGAGTTGCTCGACTTCACGTTGTCGACGTTGAGATACGAACCGAACACGGCCTGACGAACCGTGGGGGTCCAGTAGTGCAGCAGGCCGGCGGTCAGGGCGTAGCCCTTGGTCAGCTTGACGCTGGTGTTGGTGCCGGTGGTGACGGCGACCGAGTCGGGAGCCGAGACCTTGACGCCGCCGATGGTGACGTTGCCAGCCTGGAGGTAGCTGAGAGCGCCTTCAGCGTAAGCGCCCTGCAGCCAGAGCACGTCGCCAGCGGCGAGCATGGGCAGGTTGAGCTTCACGCCAGCCTGACCGGCAAAGCCGTACTTGCTCTCGAGCTTGACAGCAGCGCCAGCGGTGCTGGTGGTGATCTCATGGACGGCGCCCGACAGCTGAGCGGAGCCCCAGCCCTGCGTGACGTTGAGGTTGGCGACCAGGTCAGGCATGCGGTTGCTGCCCTGGAAGTCCAGCGAGCCGGAGTTGCGACGCTCGGAAGCATCTTCAACCGAAAGGGTGGCGCTGAAGCCGCTGCCGAAGCTGGCGGTGTACGCGAACATCTGCGTGGTCAGGTCGGAACCGCGCAGCGTGCCCAAGTTCAAATCGTCGGCGTAGAAGTCGAACATCGACTGGGCGCGACCAACGGTGAGCGGCCCGAACTGGATGAAGCCCTTGTCGAGCGCAGGCGCATCGGCAGTGGCCTGGAAGCCGCCCTTGGCATAGGCGCCGGTGTTGCGGGTGATCTCGTAGCGGATATAGGTGCGCAGCGTGCCGTAAGCGGTCGCGGTGCGGGCATCGATGTTCAGACGGCCACGAGCGCGGAAGCCGATGGACGTCGGCATCCTTCTTGAAGGGCTGGTCATAGAGGCCTTCGGCGCGGAGACGGCCACCGACGCGCAGGCAGGTCTCGGTGCCCGGGATGTAGAAGAAGCCGGCGCCGTAAGCGGTGCAGACGCGGACGTATTCGACCGCAGCGGCCTTGCGGGACGGCAGGTCGGCGGCGTTGGCGCTGCTGACAACCATCAGCGCGGCGGCTGTCGAGACGAGATAAGAAGTAATGTTCTTCACAGGTACCCCCAAAAGAGTTCGGTTATCTGGTTCGGCAATCTGAATCTGCCGAGATCAGGGGTAGTGCTTCCGCTGGGTTGCACATGTGAATTATTCCACATCAATCTTTCAATCTATCTAAGCGTTGCCTGATGGGCACATGTGAAAAATCTCACACTCCTGCACTCTGTGTTTCGTGAACATGTATTGACGTTAAGTCATCCATGGTGCAGTGTTACGCTGCTTCTCGCTTCAGGCGGTGCGGCCAGCCCGTGCGGGGTATTGCGGTGCAGGAGTGCCCGGCAGTGCAGTTCTGTTGCCGGATGCAGTTCCGGTTAATCGTTCAAATATCGTTTAGATTGTGACTGTAATAATTCTGCATGGCTCCTGGAAAATACTGTTGTGACTGTTTCGCCGAACAGCAATTTCCGGTTTTAATCTTCAGGCGCCATTGAGTGGGGGCAACGTGCTGAACATCGAGGCCTTGGCATTTTCCAGCGAACATCTGCCGCGCCGGTGCTTCGACAAAGGCGCCGTCATCAAGCAGCCCGATGATGAGTCCGACACGGTCTACCTGATCGAAAGCGGACGGGCGCAGTGCTTCTATATGACCCCGCATGGCTCCGATGCGGTGATGGGCGAGTTCGGCCCGGGCGACTTCGTCGGCGACCTCGCGGCGCTGGATGGGGGCGTTCCGGGCGCCTGCTATGAAGCCCTGGAGCGGACGACCGCTGCCCTGTTCCGGCGCGACCAGTTCCTCGAGCAGCTACGGCTCTCGCCGCCTTTTGCCGAGGCCTATACGCGCCGGCTCTGCACCCGCGTGCGCCTGCTCAATCAGCTCTATGTGGAAAGCCGCGTGCTGCCGATGCGGGAGCGGCTGTTTGCGGAGCTGATCCGCCTCAGCCTGCGCACCGATAGCGGTCGCATCGTCATCGCCCCGGCGCCGACGCATGCGGAGCTGGCGCGCCGGATCGCCTCCCAGCGCGAGACGGTGACGAAGCAGATGAGCGCGCTGGCGCGCAGCGGAATCATCAGCCTCGATGGGCAGACCATCGTCATCGAGAAACTGGCGGAATTGCAGGCCGTGCTGCGCGACCACCTCGGCGATATCGCGGCAAATCCGGCCGCTCCGCCGGCTGCGCTACGTGAAGTTCATCACCGACCGGCTGGGGCCGCCGTGGCAAGGTAGCTGCTGGTTGGCGCCTACGGTCATCAACCTCCAGAAGTAGACCAGACTTGTGAGGGCCGGACCAGGAATTCGGCCCTCACTTTTTATCGGCTGGGACTTGGTGAGGGAGGCGGTTTTGCCCTTGGCGCTGGTCGAAAAGTGATTGCTGCGGCTTGAGCCGGTAGGCCGGCAGATGTGTGGCTGCGTGTAGCGATCGACGGCGTTAGGTAGTTGCGTCGACAGCCGCGCAGCGCTTCGTTCCGCGTCCGGCCTGCGTTCCGCGTCGGGCCTGCGTTCCGCTTCGGGCGCGGCGTTCCACGTCGGCCGCTGCGTTCCGCGTCTGCGCAGTCAGTGCCCAGCCAAAAGCGGGCCGCCTGCGTCTTGATGCCTGAACCTGCCGGCGCGGAGCCAGCCGCTTACTCGGCCGGAGCTTAGTGCACCACGGCCCTGGCGACATCCGCCCATTGGGCGACGGCCTGGGCGAGCACGTTCTTGTCCTTCAGGAATTGCTGCCTGTTTTCGGCGGTGCGGAACAGGAACAGCCGCCCGTCGAGGATGGCAAACTGCGACGGGCTGGTCTCGACGGCGTTGCCATCGGCAACACCGGTCGGGTCGAAGCCCTCAAAAGCCGGCGAATAGATCTCGGGGTCGCTGAGAAACGCATCGCGGTTCGCGGCCGAGGCAAAGCGCCAGATCGAGCCGCGATAGAGGATTTCGAACTCGGGGCGGCCCGGGGTCGGCTGGCCATTGAGGTGATAGCCGATCGGGTCAAAGCCGCTGAGGGCGATGCCGGTGCGCAAATGGCGCTGCATGGTTTCGCCCGGCCGCGGCAGCTCCGGCAGCCCCTCCGGCAGTCCGGGCAGAATCGCGGACACCTGCTGCGAGGCGCAGGCAGGCTGGACAGCCAGCGCCAGGGCCAGCGCCCCGCCCGCGACCGAAAACCAGCGATGCCATGTTCTGGCCTTCATGCCGTCAAATCCCTGAGGCTGCTTTCATCCGCGCGCTCGGCGCAGGAATGTTCACCGGTTGGATACACTTGCAGGGTATCAATCTCATTACCGAAAAGCTGCGCATTCGAGTGGCATTACGATTTTCCTGTTCCGCGCCCCGTTCTGCGGCCAGGCGTTGGGGCAGGCCCAGCCGAGCGATGCATCCTGACAGCTCGCGCTTTGCGGGCGTCGCCGCCTTCCGTCCACCGGCCCTTTGGCGAGACCGGATGCCCATCCTGGAGAGGACACGATGACACAGACCCGTCGCAATTTCGTCACTGGCGGCCTGGCGGCCACCGGGGCGGCGCTGGCGCTGCCGATGCCCGCTCTCGCCCAGAATGCCGGCCCGCCGACGCGTTCCTTCAGCCAGAACGAGCTGGTCAATTCCGGCCACCAGTTCTTCGGCAATGTCTCGCGCGGCCTCGCCTTGACCATCGAGGAGGCGGTGCGCCGCTGGGGCGAGCCCAATGGTTATGTGCTCGGGCAGGAAGCCTCCGGCGCCTTCGTCGGCGGGTTGCGCTATGGCGAGGGCCAGCTGTTCACGCGCAATGCCGGCGACCGCAAGCTGTTCTGGCAGGGCCCTTCGGTCGGGTTCGATTTCGGCGGAGAGGGCGCTCGCACCATGATGCTGGTCTATAATCTGCCAGCGGTGGAGGCGATGTATCAGCGCTTTGTCGGCGTCGACGGTTCGGCCTATTTCATCGGCGGCTTCGGCTTCACCGCCATGGCGGCCGAAGGTGTGACGCTGGTGCCAATCCGGACCGGGGTCGGCTGGCGGCTCGGCGTCAATCTTGGCTATCTCAAATTTACGCCGCAGGCGACGTGGAACCCCTTCTGATCTCGAAGCTTTAGTCCTCGAAGGATTGGAGAAGCTGGCTTTCGCGCGATCCGCGTGCCAAATTCGTCAACTGTCCTAGTTTGGTTGCGGAGCGGCCCTTGATCGAAGCCGTCATGCTGGTCACGTTCGGCTTCCTGTCGGCGACGCTGATCGCCCTGGCGGCGGTGCCGGCTTTGGCGCGGCGGGCCGACAGGCTGGCGCGGCGACGGGCCGAGGCCGCCTTTCCCCTATCGCTTGCCGAGATTGCCGCCGACCGCGACCATTTGCGGGCAGAATTGGCCCTGCGCGAGCGGGTGCTGGAGCAGCAGGCCGAGCGTGGCTTCCAGGCCAAGGCGGTCGCGATGCAGGAGGCCGGGCGCCGCGACATGGAGAACGCGGCGCTGAAGCGCGAGATCGCCGCTCATCTCGTCACGATAGCAGGGCTTGAAGCCGATCTTGCGACCACTCGCGAGGCGCTGGCGCAGACGCGTGAAGCGCTCGCCAGCGAGCAGGCGGCGCATCGCGAGACTGACGCAACGCTGCAATCCCGCCTGTCCGAACTTGCCAGCACTGAGCAGGCGCTTGCTGAAGCGCGGGCCAGTCTGAAGCGCGTCACGGCCGATCTCGCCGCGCGCGACAATGAGCTGGCCGGTCTGCGCGAGACGCTGGAGCGGGGCGAAACGACGCTCGCCGAGCGGGAGCAGGAGCTGGCCGGCTTGCGCACCGAGCTCGACGGGTTGAGGGTGGCGCTGGTCGAGGGGCGCACCCAGCATCTTGTGCTCGAGGCCAGGAGCGAGGATACCGCCCGCAAGCTTGCAGCCAGCGAAGCGGCCCTCGCCGCCGAGCGCAGCCTGCGGCAGGAGGAGGCTTTGGCCGTGCAGGAGCAGATGCGGGAGCGTGATGAGCGGCTCGAAGTGCTGCATGCCGAGATCCAGACCCTGCAGGGCGCGCTGGCCCAGTCGCGCGAGGACCGTCTGCAGCTGAAGCGTGAGGCGCGGCAGGGCCAGGATCATGCGGCGCTGCGTGCCGAAATCAGCCGCGTCGCCGAGCAATTGATGGCGACGCCGCATCGCCAGGAGGCGGCGGAGTAGCGGGTAGAGCCGCGCGCTGGTCCGCTGGGGGCGGGAAAGCCAGTGCTCGGTCCTTCATCGCCAAAGCCACGCGGCACCAAGCCTCCCACCGCAAGCTGCGGCCGCTACCCGTCATCACTGGCCCCGCCCAACAGCCGCGCCGACCTGCGCGGTGGGGAGTAGGGATGGGGGGCGGGAAGCCAGCCCTGTCCTTCATTACCAAAGCCAGCGGACGCCCCCCACCGCGCAGCGGGGGGAGGGAGTGGCGCCGCGATCAGGTCAAAACCGGTTTCCCCTTTGGCGGCTCCTGTTCTAGTAAGGCTGGCCTTTTGTTCAGCCAGCTGATGGTTCCGCGACGTGACAGCACCGACCTATGATCTCTTGTGCATCGGCGAGCCGCTGGGCGAGTTCAATGCCACCCGTGGCGAGCCCGGCACCTTCCAGTTCGGCCATGGCGGCGACACCTCGAATTGCGCCGTCGCGGCGGCGCGGCAGGGTGCGCGCGTGGCTTATGTCGGCGCGCTGGGGGATGATGCGGCGGGGCGGGCGTTCCGGGATCTTTGGGCGCAGGAGGAGGTCAATGACAGCCATGTCTCCACCCATGCTTCCGCTCCGACAGGGCTTTATTTCGTCGATCACGGCCCCAGCGGCCACGTCTTCTCCTATGCGCGCGCCGGCTCGGCGGCGAGCCTTTACGGTCCGCGCGACCTGCCGCGGGAGGCGATCGCATCGGCGCGGATCGTGCAGGCCTCCGGCATCAGCCAGGCGATTTCCGCCAGCGCCTGCGATGCCGTGTTCGAGGCTTTCGAGCTGGCGCGCGGAGCCGGTGTGCTCACGGCCTATGACACCAATCTGCGGCTGAAACTCTGGCCGCTGACCCGGGCGCGGGCGATCATCGAGGCGGCCTGCGCCATGGCCGATATCGTGCTGCCGGGGCTCGACGATGCGATCCTGCTGACCGGACTTGCAGCAGCCCGACGCCATCGTCGATCATTACCTCACTAAGGGCGCGAAGATCGTGGCGCTGACGCTCGGCCATGAGGGCTCGCTGGTTGCGACGCCGGAGCGGCGCGAGCGGCTGGTGCCGATCGCGGTCAAGGCGATCGATGCCACGGGCGCAGGCGATTGCTATGACGGCGCCTTCCTCGCCGAATATCATCCGCAGCGGCGATGCCTTCGCTGCGGGCGCCTATGCCAATGTCGCTGCCGCGCTCTCGACCCAGGGCTATGGCGCCGTCGCGCCGCTGCCCAGCCGCACCCAGGTGGAAGCGCGGATGGCGCAGGAATTTGCCGGAGCCAGCCACTGATGAGCCTGCCGATCCTGACCGAAGCGGGCTCCCTGCTCGCCCGTTACGAGGTGCTGATCAGCGATGTCTGGGGCGTCGTTCATGATGGGCTGTGGGCGCTCGACCCGGCCTGCGCGGCGCTGACGCGGTACCGCGAGGCGGGCGGCGCGGTGGTGCTGCTGTCCAACGCGCCGGGGCCCTCGGCCCAGGTGGCGGAGGTCATCGACAAGAAGCGCGTGCCGCGCGGCTGCTGGAACAGGCTCGTCACCTCGGGCGATGTCACACGGGCCCTGATCGCCGCCAGCCACCACCAGAAGGCCTATCATATCGGCTGGAAGAGCGACCTCGCCGTGTTCGAGGGGCTCGGCATGCGAGGTCGTCGGCGAGGACGAGGCCGAGATCGTCGTCGCTACCGAGCTGAACGATTACCGCACCGAGCAGCCGGAGCAGTACCGGCCGCTGCTGCAGCGCTTTGCGGCGCGCGGCCTGCCCTTCATCTGCGGCAATCCCGATCTCGTCGTGCATGTCGGGCATGACCTGCTGCCCTGCGCCGGCTCGCTGGCGACGATTTATGAAGAGCTCGGCGGCTCCGTCGCCTGGGCCGGCAAGCCGCATCGCCCTGCCTATGATCTGGCTCTGGCTGCAGCCAGCGAAGCGCGTGGCGGGCGCGCAGTCGATCCCGAAATCGGTGCTGGTGATCGGCGATGCGGTGCGGACCGACCTCGCCGGCGCCCATCTGATGGGCTTCGACAGCCTGTTCATCGCCGGCGGCATCCACCGCGACGAGACGGTGCGCGACGGGGTTCTCGACCCTGCCGGCGTGGAGAAGGTGCTGGAAGGACAGAAGGCCCGGCCCATCGCGGCGATGCTGGCTCTTGCTTAAGGGCCAGCCCATGAGTATCGTATTCGATACAGTCCCTCGATGAAGCCGATCGAGTGGCTGGGCACGAGCCGGGCAGACGTTCGCGGCTTTCCGGACGAAGCGCGGATCGCAGCGGGCTGGCAGCTCGATCTTGTTCAGCGGGGAGACGATCCTGACAATTGGAAGCCGATGCAATCCGTCGGTCCTGGTGTCCGCGAGATCCGGATCCGAGATGCATCGGGTGCCTTTCGCATCATCTATCTCGCCAAGGTGGAGGATCGTGTCCTGGTGCTCCATGCCTTTCAGAAGAAGACGCAAGCGACTGCGCGGAGAGATATTGATCTGGCCGCTCAACGGCTGCAGCGATGGAGAGCGGAGCGATGACCCCCGAGATCTATGACAGCGTCTGGGATGCCCTGGCCTATAACGAACAGGAAGCGGCCAACCTGAAAGCGCGTGCGGCGCTGCTCTATGCCATCCGCAAAGTCGTCCTGAGCTGGAATATCCCGCAAGAAGAGGCGGCGGGTCGGCTTGGGCTGACACGTCCTCGAACGAATGATCTTCTGCGCGGCAAGCTCGCCAAATTCTCGCTGGATGCGCTCGTGAACATCGCTGCCTCAGCGCATCTCGATATTGAGATCAGGGTCAGAGAAGCGGCCTGATGCGGGCTCATGCACTGCCGCATCTGACCTGGCGTTCGCTGAGCGACGCGCGATCACTTCCCGGTCGTACTGCTCAACTCGGTTCTTGAGCGCAGCCGCTTCCCCACATCGGCGAACAGGCCCTGCATCGGCCTGAACATGAAGCGCACGGTCGAGCGGCCGGGTGGGACGGCGACGGCGCGGAAGATGACGTTGGCGCGCAGCAGCTCGGCCGGTTTGTCATCGACGCTGGCCTGCCACCAATGGTGATAGACGTCGTTCAGCACCAGATAGCCGCCTGACGGCGCATCGACGGCAATGGTGATTTCGGTGGTGCCGTAGTCGAGGATGCTGGCGGTGCCGGGAAGGGTGGGGCCCGGCGGGCGGGCCTGCGCGTCGCGGTCGAGCAGCACCTGACGGCGCGGGTCGAAGCGCTCGGGCCAGCGGCCGGTCTCGAGGATCGCGTCGAAATCCGCTTTGGCTGCGTCTGGAACCAGCATGACCCGCGGCAGGGCGCGGGGGTTCTCGTAGATATAGGCGTCCTTGGTCCGGGCGATCTGGGCAGCTCGCCGGGTTTGAGCGCCTTGTCGATCTGCTCGACCGGGACGCCGGTTGCGATGAAGCGCAGCCCCAGCATGTCGGCGAGCAGCGAGCGATAGGACGGCATCAGCGGAGAGAAGCTGCGCTGGTCGGGCAGGGCGACATGGTCTCCCGCGCCCGTCGCCTTGCTGTAGAGGCCGAGCCGCAGCGGGTTGTAGCCGAGCGTGTTGTCCAGCTCATGCACCAGGCTGGCATTGGGCCAGTGGAAGTCGATGCCAGCGAGTTCGATACGGTCGCGCCTGTCAGGCGCGGCGGTGCGGGCAGTCTCACGCTTCAGAAGGGCGATCGTGTCGTTGCGGCTATCGGCGCGCAGCACATCGTACATGCCGGCGGGGAGGGCGGTGGATTCGCTCGGCCCATTATTGACCGCAAGGTCGATGGTCAGCGTCGCCGCGAGCACGACGGATGCCGTCAGCCCAGCGCCTTGCAGGCTCAGGCCGCGCGCCGTGACCAGGGCTCCAAGGCTGAGCAGGCCGCAAAGTCCGGCCGTCAGCAGCGGCAGGGTGGCGACATCGAGCCGCCCCACCGCCCAGGCCAGCCAGAGTGCCAGCGCCGTGGCTCCCGCGAAAATGCCGACCTCGATCAGGCGCTGCCACGGTTTGGCGGCGGGAGCGCTGTCGGTCATGACGAGATGGGTGAGGTAACCGCCGAGCAGCGCCAGCAAGGCGCCGAGGTTGAACAGCGCATCCGCCGGGCGACGGTAGAAATCGATGCCGGGCAGCTCGAACAGCAGCCGGAAGCCGGGCGTATACCGGCCCAGCGCGAAGATCAGCAGCAGCAGCGCCGCGCAGCTGAGCGCGATGATCTCCCGCCGCAACAAGGCGCCACGGACAATGCCGATGGTCAGGATCAACCCCGCCGGCAGGATGCCGAAATACAGCTGGCTCATATTGCGGGCGAGGTAGAGCTCCAGCGGGCCAAAGCGGGCCTCCCAGCCGGGGCTTGGCGCACCCCAGAAATTGTCGAGCGGGCCGGCGGCGCCATAGAGATTGGCGAAGAGGCTGGTCAGCAGCGCGGCGGGGTGCAGCGAGCCCTTGCCGGCGCCGACGAAGTCGATCACCGGGCGGTTCGATTCCTGCGCGAGGAAGGCGGTGAGCAGGATCGGCACGGTCGCCACCGCGACCGCTCCGACCACGCCTGCAAGCAGCGGCAGCAGGCTGGTGCGCAGCGCGCGCCAGGGCTTGGGGTCCATGGCGATGGCGGCGATGACGAGGCCCGCCAGCACATAGACGCCGAGCAGCGCGACCTGATCTCGCCCCAGCACCATGAAACCGGCCACGACACCCGCAGCCAAACCGTACGCGACAGAGCTACGCTCCAGCGCGCGCGAGATCAGCAGCAGGGTGATGGCGAAATAGCTGAGGCTGAGGACCTGGCCGATATGCTGGATGCGCCAGGCGGCCGATGCCCCAAACGCAAAAGCCAGGGCCGCCACCACCGCGCCGGCGGGATGCCAGCCGCGATCCCGGAACAGCAGCGACGAAGGAGAGGGCGCCGGCCAGGAGCATGCCGAGCACGGCGCCATCGCTCCAGCGGAAATCGGGCGTGGGGTTAAGCGCGGCGATGAGTGCGAAGGGCGGGGAGAAGATCAGCGATTGCGGATCGGCGACCTGCGGCGAGCCGGAAAAGACGTAAGGCGTCCAGAAAGCGGAGAGGCCCTTGTGCCAGCTGCTGGCGAGGAATTGCAGCTGCGGATGGAAATGCGCCTTGGCGTCCCAGGGAATCGTGACGAGGCCCGAGAGCCAGGGCCAGGACAGGGCGAACCAGGCCAGGCAAACGATCAGCACCACGCCGGCCAAGGGCCAGCGTGGGCGATGCCTATTGTCAGGGCTGGAGTGAGGCTGAGGCATCAGGCGGGTGTGCCGGAAGCCGGAGCTGCGATCAATCCTTCGGCGCAGCCCGCGCCATCAGCGCGTCCATGTCGATGAAATGGCCGGCCCGGTCGCGCTTGGAGGCGAGATAGCGGACATTCTGGACGTTGGGGCGGCCCAGCACGCGCTGCGTCGCCGCGACCTCCAGACCCGCCGCCTTGATCGCGCCGATCTTGATCGGGTTGTTGGTCAGGGCGGTGACGCGGGTGACGCCGAGCTGCTTCAGCATCTCGGCGGCGAAGTCGAAATGGCGCTGGTCGAGATCGAAGCCCAGCACCTCGTCGGCGTCATAGGTGTCCCAGCCCTGGCTCTGCAGCTTGTAGGCGCGCATCTTGTTGGAGATGCCGTTGCCGCGCCCTTCCTGATCGAGATAGAGCAGGATGCCGCCCTCATTCTCGGCCATCCACTGCACGGTTTCGCGCAGCTGGTCGCCGCAATCGCATTTCAGCGAGCCGAACAGATCGCCCGTCAGGCAGGCCGAGTGCAGCCGCACGGGGACCGCCTGGGTCAGATCCGGGTTGCCGACGATGATCGCGACCTGATCGCGCAGGCCCTCGCCACCGCGGAACACGACGAACTCGGTTTCCGGCGCGCCTTCCAGCGGCACAGGGGCACGGCCGACGATGGCCAGCGTCTCGGTCTGCGCGTCGCGATAGGCGTTGAGCGCCGCGATATCGACCGCGACCAGCGGCTCACCGGCCACGGCTTCGGCGGTGACGGGAACCATGATCACGGCGGGGACGACCAGCGACAGGCGCGCCAGCTCAAGCGCGGCGTTGTCCAGCTCGCTCGCGGGAGCGACGGGAGCGTCCATTTTGCTGTCGGTCTTCATCGCCAGCGCCTCGACACGGACCGGGTCGATGGAGGGCATGGCGAAGATGCCGGTTTCGGTGCGGCCTTTGGCGCCGATGCGACGCAGCCGGGCTGCGCTCAGGATGAGATAGCCATGGCCCTGCGCCAGCTCGTCGAGCCGCGAGATCAGGCCGGGCTCGGAGAGCTCGGCCGACATGGCGAGCGCCAGCGTCGCGCCGCTGCGGACCAGCACGGGACGGGCGGCACGGAATTCGGAAATCGCGCGGTCGACGGTGACCAGGTCAGTGTCCTGCGGGCGGCCGAACAGGGTACGCGACTGAGACATGAGGAAGGATCCGTCAGATTGCGCCGAGGGAACGGCGGAGGATTGTAGCATCTACGTGCGAAAGCTCGATCTGGATGCGTTCCGGAGCCGCGGTGCAAAACGCGGTGAGCCGGACGGAGTTCCATGGCGATCGAGTTTTCCGGACTGAATTCGCAGCCATCCAATCTGTTGACAGGGCGTATAGGGGTGACACGTTGAACGACAGATGAATGATTAGTGTCCAATCTCTGCTGGCGACAGTGCCAGCGATCGGGAGCAGCCGTGACGCAGGATCATGACCAGGTGAAGACGGCGCCCGCACAGGCCGTCTATCGACCCGCAGCGCGGCATCTGCACTGGGCGACTGCCGCAGGCGTTTTCATCATGCTGCCGCTGGGTTTCGCCATGACCTATCGCGGCAACACGATGGATGTCTGGGACTGGCTGACCAATTCGATGTTCTCGACCCACAAGCTGCTCGGCTTCCTGCTGCTCTGGCTGGTCGCGGGTCGCCTGCTCTACAGGCTGCTGAAGGGCGCCCCGCCCGATGAGCCCGGCCTGAAGCCGTGGGAGAAGCTGGTCTCGCACAGCGTGCACTGGCTGCTCTACGGGCTGCTGCTGGTGGTGCCGCTGATGGGGTGGATCGGAACCTCGCTTTATCCGTCGCTGACCCTGTTTGGCCTGTTCAACCTGCCGGCGCTGACAGCCTCCAATCAGGGGCTGGCGGAGCAGGTGCTGGACGTGCACGGCACGCTCGCTGTGGTGCTGATGGTGCTGGCCGCGCTGCACATTGCAGCGGCGCTGCAGCATCATTTCCTGCGCGGGGATGGTGTGCTGAAGCGCATGCTGCCGGGGCTGAAGCGGCGGGGCTGAGCCGCCAGCCGGGTCAGACCGGCCTGGCCCACAGGTCGAGATGGCCGATGAGGCCGGCGGCGCTGCGCTTGGCCTCCAGCCACTCTGTCACCCGTACAGGATCGATCTGGCCGGTTTCGAGCACCGCATCGGCGATGCCGCGCGCCAGCGCCTCAACCAGATCACGCTGGTCGTCGCCGATACGCCAGGCGCTGTCGCCGGTCGAGACGGCGAAGCCGGTCTTGCGAAACGCTTCGGCCATTGCCTCGGTGGCATCGGGGCCGGCTGCCGGGCCAAAGCCCTTATCGCCGCGCTGATGGTGCAGGAACGCCTGCAACATCGGCTTGTCGGCCGGGTGGGGCGGCGTCCAGCTCTCGCGCCCATCAAAGGTCAGCACCGTGTAGAGCGGCAGGTTCTGGCTGGCCAAGGCGGCGACGAAGCGCTCGATCCAGCGGCGGGAGACGAGATCGAACAGGGCTGCTGCCGTGACCAGATCGGGCTGCCAGCCGAGAATCCATTCCAGATCGCGGGTCAGGTCGGCTTGGCGGAAATCCACCGTCAGCGCCTTGCCCTGCTTGGTCAGGATGATTTCCTCGCCCTGCTCACGGGCTTCATCGGCCCAGGCGAGCAGGCGCTCGCGCGCCGTATCGAGCAGCCGCTGATCGTAATCGACGAGGGTCCAGTGCTGGCGGTCGGGCAGGGCGGCATAGGTGCCGCGCAGATTGGAGCCGGCACCGCAGCCGAGATCGACGATGGAGATGGCGTGGCGGGGCGCGAAATGCACGCCCACGGCGGCCAGGACCTGGGGGTTGCGGGCCGCGTGATCGGCCGGCTCGCGCAGCGCCAGCCAATCGGGAGAAAAACCAGCCATTCACATCACCTTCCGGCAGATCCGCGCAACGATCGCGGCCGTCTCGGTCCAGCACGGCAAAGTCGATGCCGCTGCCCAGGCCGCCTCCGCCATGTGCGCCCGCCTCGCGCCCTCGTCAATCACACAGCGCAACGCTGCTGCCAAAGCTGGGACATCTCCCGGCGGCACCTTGAGCGCCGCTGTGTCGGGGGCGGTCTCGGCGGCGGCGCCGCCGGTCGTGCAGACGATCGGCAGCCCCCGCGCCAGGGCCTCGGTCAGGACCATGCCGTAGCCCTCGAACAGCGAGGGCATGACGAACAGATCGGCAGCGGCATAGGCAGCGGCGAGAGCCGTATCATCGACAGCACCGGCGAGGGTGATGCGCTCGGCCAGACCCGCCTGCGCAATCTGCTGCCGTAAGCGCGGTGGTGGTCGTGCGGGGCGCGGTCCATCGCTCCGATGATGGTCAGCTGCCAGTCACGGTCCCGAAGCTGCGCCAAGGCCGAGACCAGCACATCATAGCCCTTGCGCGGGCACCACCGAGCCGACCGCGAGCAGCGCGAGCGGCGCGCCTGTCGCGGAGCCATGGGCGCGTGGCGCCGGTCGACGCCGGGAACGGCGACGGTGATGCGGTCTTCGGCGAGCTGCGTAATCCGCGATCAGCAGGCGCTTGGTCGCCGGGCTGGTGGCGATGACGGCGCTGGCATAGCGCAAGGCGCCGGTCTCGCTCAGCCGCAGGGCACTCGCCTGCTCGACGCTCAGCCCCGTCTCATAGGCCAGCGGATGATGGACGAGGGCGACGACGCGGCCGGCAAGCCCGGCGGCAATGCTTTCCGGAAAGGCGCCATAGGCCAGCCCGTCGATCAGCAAGGCGGAATCGAAGGGCTGCGACAGGATCGCCCGGCCGGTCTCCGCCAGATCGCTCCGGTGTAGGCGCCGGGAAACGAGCCAGGCAGCGGGAGATGGCGTGCAGCCACGCCGCTCGCGCGCCATTCCGCCAGAAGGCGCCGGTCATAGGCGTAGCCGCCGGTCGGCAGGTCGAGATCGCCGGGGATGGCGAAGGCGATTTCGCTCACGCGAGCGCACCCTCGTAGCTCGCCGCGCGCCAGATCGGTTTCGTGCAGCGTGACGCGGATTCGCGACAGGCCGGAGGCGTCCTCGCCGAGGGCGCCGCTGCGCGCCGCTGCCGCCATGGCGTCGAAGATATGCTTGCAGAGGAACTCGGTCGTGGTCAGCACGCCGGCGAATTGCGGCAGCACATCGAGGTTCTGGTAGTTCAGCGGCTTCAGCGTGCTGTTCAGGACGGTCGAGCGCAGCGCCGATATCGACCACGACATTCTGCCTGGTCAGCGTTTCGCGGAAGAAGGCGACATCGACCACGAAGGTCGCGCCGTGCATGTTCTGCGCCGGGCCGAAGAACGGATCCGGCAGGGAGTGGCCGATCATGATGCGGTCGCGGACTTCGACGGAAAACATCTGGAATTGCTCCTGCGCACCGGGGGCGGCGGCTCTGGACCCTGTCTTGGCCAAAGCCGCCCGTTCAGGTCAATAGCGCAACACGGCCGTCGAGCCAGGCCAATCCGCCGCAAAGAGCTTTGGCAGGGCGGTTGGCGCATTCGTGAACGCGATCTCCTCCGTGATCAGCGCGTCCAGCAGCGGCGTCGGCGAGCAGCGCCATCGCAGCCGCGCTGCGCCGGGCATAGTCCCAGCGCGGCCGGCGCGCAGGCGGGATCGAGCCGACCTGGCAGGAGACCAGCTGCAGCCGCCGCGCATGGAAGGCGCCGCCGAGCGGAGCTGCAACCGCGCCCTCGCCATACCAGCTCATCTCGACGATGCGCGCCTCCTGACCCGCTGCGGCGATCGCCGTCGCCAGGCCTGGCGCCGAGGCGCTGGCGTGGAAGACGATGTCGGCCTCGGCCGGCGCATCCTCGGGCAGGGCGAATGCGAGGCCGAGCGCAGGCGGCTATGGCGGCGCGGGCGGGGTCGACGTCGACCACCGTCACCTCCGCGCCGGGCATCCGGGCGGCGAGCCAGGCGACCAGCAGGCCGAGCACGCCGCCGCCGACCACGACGATGCGGTCGCCCGGGCCGGAGCCGGCGTCCCAATGCGCGTTCAGCGCGGTTTCCATGTTGGCGGCGAGGACGGCGCGCGTGGCGGGCACCTGTTCCGGCACCACCACCAGCCGCTCGGCGCGGAGCGACGAACAGGTCCTGATGCGGGTGCAGGCAGAAGACGGTCTGGCCGAGCAGCGCCTGCGGCCCGGCTTCGACACGGCCGACGGCGCAATAGCCGTATTTGACGGGAAACGGGAAATCGCCCTGCTGGAAGGGCGCGCGCATGCGCTCGTGCTCGGCGGCCGGGCACGCGGCCTTCGAAGACGAGCCGCTCGGTGCCGCGGCTGATGCCGCTCCAGAGCGTGCGAACGAGGCAATCCTGCGGGCCGAGGGCCGGGAGCGGCGCTGCGTTCAGGGCGCATTCACCCGCGCCCACATACCAGAGCGCCAGGGCCTCATGGTCCGTGGCCGAGACTGTTGCGGAATGTCCGCTCCTGCGCCATATCGAGCCGGTCTCCCCTGCTGCCCTGTTTTACCGCCAGTCCTGTTACTGCCATCCATGACGGAACCCGCCATGAACCAGCGTCCCGCTCCGACCACGTTCCAGCCGGCGCGCGCAAGGCCAGCCGGGTGCGCCGGCGCTTGCCATGACGGGCATGACGCCTGCCGGGCTGCAGGCGGTCGCGCACGCTCAGCGCGCGGCGCTGGCTGGTTCTGGCGCTCAATCTCGCGACCCTGGCGGCTGCTGCTGCTGGGCTTGGCGCAGGTGCTCGGCGCAGGCGGCTGGAGCGTTGCCGATATCGTGATCTTCGTCGCCTTCCTGTTCGGCGCGCCCTGGACCGTGCTCGGCTTCTGGAATGCGGTGATCGGGCTCTGGCTGCTGCATGGCGCGCGCGATGGGCTCGACGCAGGTCGCGCCCTTTGCCGCCGCCGGCGAGCGTCGAGGCGCCGATCGCGATCCGCACCGCCATCCTGATGACCTTGCGCAACGAGGATCCGGCGCGGGCCTTCCGTCGCCTGCGCGTCGTGCAAGCGACAGCGTCGACGCGACGGGCGAGGGCGCGGCCTTCGACTATTTCGTCCTCTCCGACACCAACGATGCCGACGGTCGCCGCTGCCGAAGAGGCGGCTGGCCGCGGACTGGGCGCGCGATGCTCGGCGAGGCGGGCACGGCTGCATCTATCGCCGCCGCACCGACAATGCCGGCTTCAAGGCCGGCAATGTGCGCGACTTCTGCGAGCGCTGGGGCGACGGCCTACGAGTTCATGCTGCCGCTCGACGCCGACAGCCTGATGTCGGGCGAGGCGATCGTGAAGCTGACGCGGATGATGCAGGCGCATCCCCGAAGCTCGGCATCCTGCAGAGCCTCGTCGTCGGCATGCCGAGCGCGCTCGGCCTTCGCGCGCATCTTCCAGTTCGGCATGCGCCACGGCATGCGGCCCTACACCATGGGCTCGGCCTGGTGGATCGGCGATTGCGGCCCGTTCTGGGGCCATAACGCGATGGTGCGGATCGCGCCCTTCCGCGATGAGTGCCATCTGCCGATCCTGCCGGGCGGGCCGCCGCTCGGCGGCGCCGTGATGAGCCATGATCAGGTCGAGGCGACGCTGATGCGCCGCGCCGGCTACGAGGTCCGGGTGCTGCCGATCGAGATGGGCAGCTGGGAGGAGAACCCGCCGACCATGCTCGACTTCGCCAAGCGCGACCTGCGCTGGTGCCAGGGCAACCTGCAATATCTGAAGCTGCTCGACCTGCCGGGCCTGAAGCCGATGAGCCGCTTCCAGCTGGTCTGGGCGATCCTGATGTTCATCGGCCTGCCGGCCTGGACGCTGATGATCGCGCTGCTGCCGCTGAAGGTGATCGAGGATGCGCGGCCTCGCGGACTATCCGTCCGGGCTCGCCGCGTTCGCTCTATGTCCTGTTCTTCGGCATGTATCTCGTCGCCGAAGCTCGCGGGCTTTGCCGATATCCTGCTGCACGCGGGGCGGCACGGCGCGCTATGGCGGCACCGGGCGGTTCATCGCTGTCCTCGCTGATCGAGATCGTCTTCGCCTTCCTGCAGGGCGCGGTCTCGACCTTCCGCACCACGCTGTTCATGGTCGGCCTGGCCTTCGGCCGCGCGCAAAATCGGCTGGAACGGCCAGGCGCGCGATGCCCATGCGCTGTCGCTTCGCCACGGCTTTTGCCGGGCTGTGGCCGCATCTCCTGTTCGGCCTCTACATCTTCGGGACGCTCGCGGTGCTGTCGCCGACCGTGCTGATCTGGTCCTTGCCGCTGACGGCCGGCTATGTGCTGGCGATCCCCTTCGCGATGATCACGGCGCTGCCGGCGCTCGGGCGACTGGTTCGCCAGCGGCCGGGCTCTGCGGCATCCCGGAGGATTTCGAGCCGCCGGCCGAGCTCCTCGCCATTCGCAGCGAGGCCTGACGGCATGATGCCCAGCGTCGCCTTTCCCAAGGGTACGGCCAAGGCGCTGTCGCGCTCGCTGCGGGTCTATCATGGCGATGCCGGCGCGCAACGCGGGCGATGGACGCGCTGTATGGCGCAGTTCCTGAAGCCCGGCGATCTCGCCTTCGATATCGGCTCGCATGTCGGCGACCGGATCTCGTCCTTCCGCCGGCTCGGCGCGCGCGTCGTGGCGCTGGAGCCGCAGCCCGGCCCGGCGCGTGCGATCAGGCTGATCCATGGCCGCGACCCGCAGGTGACGCTTGGTCGAGGCCGCCTGCGGCGACCGCGAAGGCGCGATCGAGATCAAGATCAACAGCGCCAACCCGACCGTTTCGACCGCATCGGACGCTTTCGTCGGCGCGGCGGCCGGGGCCGATGGCTGGCAGGACCAGGTCTGGGACACGCGCCATCACTGTGCCCTGCACCACGCTCGATGCGCTGATCGCCAGCCATGGCAGCCCGGCGCTGATCAAGATCGACGTCGAGGGTTTCGAGGCGCATGTGCTGGCCGGGCTGACCCGGCAGATCCCGGTCATCTCCTTCGAGTTCACCACCATCCAGCGCGATGTGGCCGAGGCCTGCCTGGCCCTGCTGGAGACGCTGGGGCCGTATCGCTTCAACGTCGCGCTGGGCGAGAGCCAGCGGCTGGAACTGAGCGAGGGAGCCAGTGCCGAGGCGATGGGGCAGTTCCTGCGGGAGCTGCCGCATGCCGCCAATTCGGGCGATGTCTATGCGGTGCTGCAGCCGTGAGCCTGTCAGCAATCTGGCATCGAAGCCGGATCGCGGGCGGTATGGCGGATCGCGATGACCAGAACCGCGTCGGTCAGTGGGCGATAGAACAGGACATAGGGGAAGGGCGCGACGGGGATTATAAGCCGTGCTTGGCCCAAACAGCCCGCACCGCGTCCTCACCAGCTATGTCGCCGCGCTCAGCCTGGGCCAGCGATTGGGCGAGGGATTGTTTTTCGGCCTTGCTGAGCTGCAGGGGGGCATCCTGGTGGCCGGCTACGGCGAACAGCAGCCGCGCAGAGGTCGTCCTGCACCTCAGGCGGCAGCTCCTGGGCGAATTGCGATGGCCTGGCTGAACAAGCGGGTCATGCCCGAGCATACCGTATCACCAGGGTCTTGTGCCATGGCTTGAGATCAAGCGCGCCTCCGGCATTTGGTCGCAAGGCTGCGCCGCGCGGCCTCTGGCTCTGCTAAAGCATCGCATCACGCTCGCGCTCCTCGCCACATCGCCCACCTCCATCGGAAGACACTCATGCAAGCCAAGCTAACCGCCCTGGTCCTGTCGCTGCTCCTGGCCACCGCCTTGCCGGTGCGGGCTGCCAGCGATGTCGCTGTCGATGTGAAGAACGAGTCCGAGCCGGTGCTTTGCGCCGAAAAGGACAATGTCACGATCAAGGCGATCTCGCCCGAGGTGCGGCGTTTCCAGATCGAGGCGGCGCATCCGGCCTATATCGCCGGCCTGGTGCAAGCGACAATTGGGAGGCCGACTGGACCGCCTGCGACATGACGGGCGATCCAGTCTTCAAGGCGCCCGTGCCGCCGCGCCGCGTCACCTTCTATGAGAGCATCGATTACTGGCTCGTCGGCTACACCTTCCCGACCTTCTGGCGCCCGGCCGACACGACCTTCAAGGTCGGCGACCGCGTCGAGAAGGGGCTGCATCTCGTGCAGCTCTGGAAGCTCGGCAAGGACAAGTCCTACGAGGTTCTGGTGGTCTACCCGCAGGACGGCTACTGGCGCGCCCGGCCGATGCCGCCGCCGCATCTCGGCTTCTCGTCCTATGGCTCCTCCTTCCTGTTCGGGCCGATCGAGCAGGATGGCGCGCGCCCGGTGGTGAACATCAAGGAGATCGAGTTCGATCCCGCCACCCTGTCGTTCAAGATGAGCTTCAAGGACGGCTCGAACGGCACGCTGAAGCTCGATAGCGTCGATGAGAACCGGATGGTGCTCGATGCGTGCTCGACAAGCCGGTGACCGGCGGCAAGGCCTTCGTGGCGCTGCGCTCGATGTATGTCACCGAGTTCAACAACGACGTCGCGCGCATCGCAGTGCGCGAGCCCGGCGCGAAGGGCTGGCGCGAGGAGCCGCTGATGCCCTTCACCGGCGGCAAGGCGACCGACATCTGGATGGGCCGCACCACCCATTCGCGGCACAACACCTCCTCGCCCGACATGGTCTTCCGCAACTTCTCCAAGGACGCGGCCGCTCCCGCCAAGAAGTGAGGGTTGCCGGCTAGTGAGCCTTGCCGGCTTAAGCCGGAGGAACGCATCGGCTCCCGTCGCGTTGAAGCGTGACGGGGGCGGGACCTCATGAGGTACCCGGGCATGATGCAGTTTTGAAAACCGGTTCCCAGTTTTCGAGATCATGCTTTAGCGTGTGGCGCTCCCGCTCTAGCTTGAGGCCGACATGCCGCGTTTTGCCGCCAATCTCTCGATGATGTTCACCGAATGGGCTTTCCTCGACCGCTTCAAGGCGGCGGGCGATGCGGGCTTTGAGGCGGTGGAGTTCCTGTTCCCCTACGAGCATGCATCCGAGAAGGTCGGCCTTGCGCTGGCCGGGGCGGAGGTCGAGCAGGCGCTGTTCAACCTGCCGCCTGGCGACTGGGCGAAGGGCGAGCGCGGCATGGCCGCGATCCCCGGCCGCGAGCAGGAGTTCCGCGAGGGGATCGAGACCGCTCTGGCCTATGTGCATGAGACCGGCGTCAAGCGCCTGCACATGATGGCCGGCCATGCCGATCCGCAGGACCCGGCGGCGCAGGCCGCTTACCGCGCTTCGATCGCCTATGCAGCCGACCGGCTCGGCGAATACGGCATCGACCTGCTGCTCGAGCCGATCAATGGCAGGGACATGCCCGGCTATTTCCTCTGCGATTTCGAGCAGGCGGCACGCTATGTCAGCGAATCCGGCCGGCCGAATGTGAAGCTGCAATTCGACATGTATCATTGCGAGCTGATCCATGGCGACGTCTCCGCCCGGCTCAGGAATCTCTATCCGCTGGTCGGCCATGTCCAGATCGCCCGTGCCGCAGGCCGGCATGAGCCCGATGCGTCGGGGCCGAATTATCCGCTGCTGTTCGATGAGCTCGATGGGCTGGGTTATGAGGGCTTCGTTGGCTGCGAGTACAGGCCCGAGGCCGGCACGCTCGAAGGGTTGGGCTGGTTCTCGCCCTATAAGAAGCGAGCCGCCGAGGCATGAGCGTCTTCTCCTATCCGGTGCTGGTGGCCGATATCGGCGGCACGAATTGCCGGCTTTCGCTGGTCGATGCTCCCGGCGAGCCGCATCGCGCGCTGGCGCGGATCGGCACCGGCATGCATGCGACGCCGGAAGCTGCCTTCGAATCGGTGCTGGAGACGCTGTCGGTCCGGCCGCGCAGTGCTGTTCTGGCCGTGGCGGGGCCGCTGGAGGGTCGGCGCTCGCAGCTGACCAATGCCAGCTGGGTCTTTGACGGTCCGGAGATTACGCGGGCGCTGAACCTGGAGCAGGGGCTGCTGGTCAATGATTTCGAGGCGCTCGCCGCCTCACTGCCGGTGCTGTCGGCCTCCGATGTCGAGACGCTCGTTGCGGGAGACCCGGAGCCGGGCGGCCTACGGCTGGTGCTCGGACCGGGAACCGGATTTGGCGCAGCCGCCTATCTGCAGAGAGGTGCGCGGGGCGTGCTGGTGCCGACAGAGGCCGGGCATATCGGGCTTGGGCCTGAGGATGCGACCGAGGACAAGCTCTGGCCGGCGCTCGCTGCCGGCCTGCCGCGCGTCACGGTCGAAAGCCTGCTGAGCGGAGACGGGCTGGTGCGGCTGCACCGCGCGGTTGCCAGCACCAGCGGATCGATCGAGCCCGATATCAGTGCCGCCGATGTGACGATGCTGGCTCTCGATGGCGACCCCTCGGCCCTGATGGCGGTGGTCTGCTTCTGGCGGCTGGTGGCGCGGGTGGCGGGAGATCTGGCGCTGGCCTTCAAGGCGACCGGCGGCGTCTATATTGCCGGCGGCATCGTGCCCCGGCTGCTGCCGCTCGCCGATCTCAGTACCGTGAAGCGGGTCTTCCGGGCAAGCCGCCCATGGAGGATCTGATGGCGCGCGTGGCGCTGCATGTCATCACGGCGCCCGATGCGGCGGAGCAGGGGCTTACGGCCATCGCAGCCGATCCGGCGCGCTTTGGCCTCGACGATCCCCGCCGGCTCTGGATCGGCTAAGCGTCGCACGCGACTGATCAGGCCTCGCAGCGTGACAGCGCGGCCCTGCCGGTCTATCCCCGGCGCCTGACATAACGGATAGCTCATGGCCCCTCTGCTTCACCTGCGCGACGTCGCACTCACTTTCGGCGGACAGCCCCTGCTGGAGGCGGCCGAGATTGCTGTCTCTGCCGGGGAACGCGTCTGCCTTGTCGGCCGCAACGGCTCCGGCAAGTCGACGCTGCTGAAGATTGCCGCCGGCCTCGTCGAGCCTGACAATGCCGACCGCTTCGTGCAGCCGGGCGCGACCATCCGGTATCTGCCGCAGGAGCCTGACTTCACCGGCTACAAGACCTCGCTCGCCTATGTCGAGGCCGGGCTTGGACCCGGCGACGATGCCTATCGTGCGCAATATCTGATCAGCGAACTCGGCCTCACCGGCGAGGAAGATCCGGCGACGATGTCGGGCGGCGAATCGCGGCGGGCTGCGCTGGCACGGGTGCTGGCGCCCGAGCCCGACATCCTGCTGCTCGACGAGCCGACTAACCATCTCGACCTGCCGGTGATCGAATGGTTGGAGCAGGAGCTGAAGTCGCTGCGTTCGGCCATGGTGCTGATCAGCCATGACAGGCGCTTTCTGACCTCGCTGTCGCGGGCGACGATCTGGCTCGACCGCGGACTGACACGGCGGATGGACCGCGGCTTTGGCGAGTTCGAAGCCTGGCGCGACGAGGTGCTGGCGCAGGAAGAGCTCGACCGGCACAAGCTCGACCGCAAGATCGCCCGCGAAGAAGACTGGCTGCGCTATGGCGTCAGCGCGCGCCGCACGCGCAACCAGCGGCGGCTCGGCGAACTGCACTGCGATGCGCGACCAGCGCCGCACGGCGCGTAGCGCCCAGGGCAATGTCCGGCTGGAAGCCAGCGAGGCGCAGACGTCAGGCAAGCTGGTGATCGAGGCCATCGACGTCGCCAAGGCCTTTGGCGAGACGGTTGTGGTCAAGGATCTGTCGCTGCGCGTTGGGCGCGGCGACCGCATCGGCATTGTCGGCCCCAATGGCGCCGGCAAGACGACGCTGATCAATCTGCTGACCGGCGTGCTGAAGCCCGATTCCGGCAAGGTGAAGCTCGGCGTCTCGCTTGAGATGGTGACGCTCGACCAGCGCCGCGAAAGCCTCGACCCCGCGACGCCGCTCGGCGATGCGCTGACGGGTGGCGGCTCCGACCATGTCAGCGTCGGTGGCCAGCCGCGCCATGTCATCGCCTATATGAAGGACTTCCTGTTCCAGCCGATCCAGCGCGGTACGCCCGTCGGCGCCTTGTCGGGCGGCGAGCGCGGCCGGTTGATGCTGGCGCGGGCGCTGGCCAAGCCGTCGAACCTGCTGGTGCTGGACGAGCCGACCAACGATCTCGATCTCGAAACGCTCGATTTGCTGCAGGAACTGCTGGCCGATTATCAGGGCACTGTGCTGCTGGTCAGCCATGATCGCGATTTCATCGACCGGGTCGTCTCGGCAACGCTGATTTCAGATGGCGACGGCGTCTGGACCGAGTTCGCCGGTGGCTATACCGACATGCTGTCCCAGCGTGGCCGGGGCGTCGGTGCAAGGCAGCGCGCTCCGGTCGAAAAGTCCGCTCCCGAAAAATCGACGGCGGCTGCGCCTGCGCCCACGGCCAAGCGCAAGCTCTCCTTCAATGAAAAGCACGCGCTGGAAACCTTGCCCAAGCGGGTCGAGGTGCTGCAGGCCGAGGCGGCGAAGCTGAGCGCGGCGATGGCAGGCGATCTTTACACGCGTGACCCGAAGCTGTTCGCCAAGGTGACGGCGCGGCTGGAGGAGGTCTCGCGCGAGATCGCCGATGCTGAAAGCCGCTGGCTCGAACTGGAAATGCTGCGCGAGGAAATCGGCGCCTGATGTGGCCCTGCCGGTGATGACCGGCTCGCGGTCAGGGCCAGGCGGCGCTTAAGCGCAGCCCATACGATTTCGCTATCCGTCCAATCGCGAAAACGCATTTGTTGCGCGCGCGGTTTGGCCGCCATGATCGCCTGCAAGAAAACTCGTCTGAGGAAACACCATGCGACTCAAGGGCAAGACGGCGCTGATCACCGGCGCGGCACAGGGTTTCGGCTATGGCATCGCCGAAACCTTCCTGCGCGAGGGAGCGCGGGTGGCGCTGCTCGACCTCAATGGCGAAAAGGCGGAAGAGGCGGCGCGCGCGCTGGGTGGCGAGAGCTTCGCGGTGAGCTGCGATGTTGCGGTCGCTGCCAGTGTCGAGAAGGCGGTCGAGCAGGTGCTGGGGCGCCTGGGCCGTCTGGACATCGTCGTCAACAATGCCGGCACCACCCATCGCAACAAGCCGATGGTCGAGGTGACGGAAGAGGAATTCGACCGGGTTTTCGCCGTCAACGTCAAGTCGATCTACCTGATGGCCAAGGCGGTCGTGCCGCATTTCAAGGCCAATGGCGGCGGCGTCATCCTGAACATCGGCTCGACAGCCGGCTTGCGGCCGCGGCCGGGCCTGACCTGGTATAATGGCTCGAAGGGTGCCGCCAATCTGCTGTCGCAGTCGATGGCGGTCGAGCTCGCGCCGGACCGGATCCGCGTCAACGCCATCGCCCCGGTTGCGGGTGAGACACCGCTGCTGGCGACCTTCATGGGCGAGGATACGCCGGAGAAGCGGGCGCAGTTCAAGAGCGTGATCCCGTGGGGCCGCTTCTCGACGCCGCAGGATATCGCCAACGCCGCACTGTTCCTGTGCAGCGACGAGTCCGAGATGGTCACCGGCACCGTACTGGCCGTGGATGGCGGGCGCTGCGTCTGAGGACGTTCAGGTCGGCAATCGCGATTGAGCGGGGGCGGGCCAAAACCTGCCCTCATCGTCCTTGCTGAAAAACCGCGCAAGAGTGCGAGCCCTCACCTGAGGAGCGACGAAGTCGCGCTTCGAAGCATGAGGGCCGACGATAGCTCGAACGGTCTTTCAGACCGGCTTGGCCTGCAGGGTGATCTCCTGCCGCAGCCGGACAGTGCCGTCGGGCTCGAAGCAGCGCTGCTCGAAGCTGATCTGGGGACGCTCGGCGTCACCATCGATCTTGAACAGATGCCAGCTCGCCTTTTCGCCATGGCCCAGGGGGCCGATCGAGCAGGAGGGGACGCCGACGATCGGGACGTCGCGGCCGAGGCCCTTGCGCCAGGCCAGCGAGAAAATGTGGTTATGGCCGTGGATCACCAGATCGGCGCCCTGCCGGGCCAGCATCGCTTCGAAAGCCTCGGCATCAACCAGTTCGCGTGAGCGCCGCGCGCCGCCGACATAGGGCGGGTGGTGAATCAGGACGACGCGGATCAACCCATCCTGCCGGGTCCGCTCGAGCAGGGCTTCGGCTTTGGCGATCTGCTCGCGCCCGAGGCGCCCCGTCGCCATCATCGGCAGGGTCGGTACGCCGCTGTTGAGGCCGATCAGCGCGACCGGGCCACGGCGGCGATACCAGGGATAACCGCGCACGCCGTCGTCGCTGGTGGCCCAGGGGGCCATGTCGGCAGCCAGATGCTTCAGGGAGGAGCGGGCATAGGCGTCATGGTTTCCCGGCACGAAGCTGACGCTCTCATGCGAGCCCAGCGTGTCGAGGAAGGTGATCGCCGTCTTGAACTCGTTCGGCAGCCCGATATGCGAGACATCGCCGGTGCAGGCATAATGGTCAGGCGCCTGCGCCTGCATATCCGCAACGATCAGCGCCAGGATGCCCATGTCATGGGCGTGACGACGCTTGCGCCGCCAATTGACATAGCCGGTGGCGCGCTTGCCCAGGAGCTGGTGCAGCGAAAACCGCGCCAGCGGGCCAAGATGCGGGTCCGATAGATGCGCGAGCTTGAACACGGCTGAGCGCTTGCCCCCGGAGGCTGTCGGCGTCAAGCGCGCAATTCTGCGGCAGCGCCCTCAGCCCAGCGGAGACCAGTCGCTCAGTTGGCCGAGCCTGCGAGCTCGGAAATGATGCGCGGATCGGTCAGGGTGACGGCCGGCTTCCAGACGTAAGCGGGCTTTGACGAGACGAGAGAGATGATGAATGAGAGCAGCATGACGAATAACCCCAGCGGTGAAGCGATCTTCTCTGCCCAGTTTGCGGCGCGTTTGTGACAGGGCGCGTCTCGGCTCGGGCGTCTGTCATGCGTCATATGCATAGACAATTAACGCGAGCTTACGGATTGGTCCGGATGTGAGCGACTCACTGAAGCCAGAGTCAACGGAGCTTCAACCGCATTGGCGGCATTCGATGATGCGGCGGGTTCTGCACCTGTATTTCCGCCTGTCGCGCGGCATGACCTTGGGCGTCCGCGCCGCCGTGCTCGACACGCAGGGGCGTGTCTTCCTGGTCCGCCATACCTATACGGCCGGCTGGCATCTGCCCGGCGGCGGCGTCGAGACCGGGGAAACGCTGCTGGAGGCCCTCGCCAAGGAGTTGCGCGAGGAGGGCTGCCTCGCACTGGCGGGGCCGGCGCGGCTGCATGGGGTCTTCTTCAACCGCAAAATGTCGCGCCGTGACCATGTCGCGGTGTTCGAGGTGCGCGCGTTCACCATCCTGGGTGAAAAGCAGCCGGATCGCGAGATCGCCGAGGCCGGCTTCTTTCCGCTCGACGCCCTGCCGGAGGGGACGACGCCGGGCACAAGGCGGCGGCTGGCCGAGATCGTCGAGGGCCGGGCCGCACCGGAAGACTGGTGATGCATCAGCCGGATGGACGGCCGCGTGAGGCTCTGCTAAGCCGCTGAGATGACGAACGGGTCCTGCCTTCTCGCCCTGCGACGACCGACGCGCTGATCGCGCTTTTCGGCATGTCCGCGCCATGCGGCGATGCCTTCACGATCCCGCCCGCAGGTCGCCCGTCATGACATCCTTGCCTTTGACCATTCGTCACGAAGTTCCCGTGGACGCTGCCGCTATCGAGCGGCTGCATGAGCGGGCCTTTGGCCCTGGCCGTTTCGCCCGCACCGCATTCCGCCTGCGCGAAGGCGTGCCCGCCGATCCGGAGCTGAGCTTCGCCTCCCATGTCGGCACCTTTCTGGTGGGCTCGGTGCGCGTGACGCAGGTGATGGCCGGCGCGCATCGGGCGCTGATGCTGGGGCCGCTGACGGTCGATCCGGCCTTTGAGGGGCGGGGCATTGGCGCAGCCTTGATGAACCGCTCGATCGAGGCGGCACGGGCAGCCGGGCATGATCTGGTGATGCTGGTGGGCGATGCGCCCTATTATGCCCGTTTCGGCTTCAAGCCGATCCGCCCCGGTCAGCTGATTCTGCCCGGCCCGGCCGATCCGGGACGGTTCCTGGCGCTGGAACTGGTCGAGGGTGTGCTGGCGCAGCGCTCAGGCGCCGTGCTGCCGCTCAAGCCAGGCGCCTGAGCGGCGATAAGCCTAGGCCGCGTCGGTGTTGCGGCGCAGCCTGCGGCCGCTTTCGCCAAGCCAGCCTGCGACCAATGCCCCGAAGAGCAGGACGAGACCGAGCAGGCCGAGGAAGAGCGGCGAGACGGAGACGCCGCGCACGATCCCGGAATCGCTGATCCGCAGGCCGATCCAGTCGGCTCCGGCAAATTGCGAGCCGGAGCGGACGGGCACGATGCGCGGGACCGAGACGCCCGAGCCGGTCTCCTGACCGACACGGCGCGATGATCCGCCGGTACTCTCCGCCAGCGCCTGCAGTTGCGAGGGGCTGCTGACCACTTCCATCAGCTCGCGCGGATTTTCCGGGCCGACACTGGCGAAGGCGGTGAGGTTGTCGGCTGCAATGCGATGCAGGCCGAATTCGCTGGAGGAAATGCGGGCGGTGAACAGGCCGGGCCGTCCGGGTTCGAGCGGGACGGAGCGGGTCTGGCCATCGGGGCCGGTAATCGTCACAGGCGCGGGATTGTCGCCCAGGGTCTGGCGCTCGACCTCGATGACGCCGCCGCGAGCCGAGGCGCGCAGAGCCTCCTCCTCGAGATCGGGCTCCTTCATCAGCCAGTGGCCGAGGCGGCGCAGCAGATCGAGATGCGGCCCGCCATCGCGGAAGCCGCGGGCCCAGAGCCAGGCATGGTCGGAGAGGAAGAGGGCGACGCGGCCCTTCTGCTCGCGCGCCAGCATCAGGAGCGGCCGGTCCCCGGGGCCGGTCATGACCGGGGAGCCGGTGCGGGCGCGGGCGCCGACCATGCGCAGCCATTCGCCCCAGCGCGGCGGCTCGACCTCGGAGCCCGGCAGATCGCGGGTGACGGGATGGCGCCTGCCGGGATCGCTGACACGGGCGCGATAGGCCTCGTCGATCACCGACCCATCGGGCAGCGCCGGCAGGATCTGGTTCAGCGGCGTGCGGGCCAGCGACTGCGCGCTCGCATATTCGGGACCGGCTGCGATCAGCAGCGCGCCACCCTCGCGAACATAGCGCACGATGTTCTCGAAATAGAGCAGCGGCAGGATCGACTGATTGGCGTAGCGATCGAAGATGATCAGGTCGAATTCCTTGATCTTGACCTGAAACAGCTCGCGCGTCGGGAAGGCGATCAGCGACAGCTCGTTGATTGGCGTTCCGTCCTGCTTCTCGGGCGGGCGCAGAATGGTGAAGTGGACGAGATCGACATTGGCGTCAGCCTTCAGCAGGTTGCGCCAGGTGCGCTCGCCGGGATGCGGCTCGCCCGAGACCAGCAGCACGCGCAGCTTGTCGCGTACGCCTTCGATGGTGATGACGGCGCGGTTATTCGCCAGCGTCAGCTCGTTTTCGAGCGGCGCGGCCTCGACCTCGATGACATTGGGGCCGCCACGATCGATCCGCACCGGCACCTGCACGATTTCGCCAGCCGTCACGTCACGCCGCGCGATGATCTCGCCATCGCGGCGGATCACCAGACCCGAGCGTCCCGGCCCGTTCTTCTCCAGCACGCGCAGGCGGATGGTCTGGTCTTTGCCGACAATGCCGAAGCGTGGCGAATCGACCAGCACGATGCGGCGGTCGATCTCGCTGTTGCGGCCCGTGGTCAGCACATGCAGCGGCGCCTTCAGTCCGAGCGCATCGGCATGGGCCGGCGCATCATGGGCAAGGCCGTCGGTGATCAGGATCGCGCCTGCGACACGCTCGCTCGGCACGTCGGCGACGCTCGCCGCCAGAGCCTCGAAGAGGCGCGTGCCATCGCCGGTGCCCTGCGAGTCCCTGACCTCGACGATGCGCGATTCGACATTGCCGACGCCGCGCAGCTGGCGCTCGACCTCGGCCTGGACGGCCTGCGTCTGGGCGCTGCGATCAGCCAGGCGGTTTGAGCCCGAACGGTCGACGACGACTGAGACGACGTCCTTCACCGGCTCCCGCTCCTCGAAGACGAGGGAGGGGTCTGCGAGGGCGACAGTCAGCACGACCAGCGCCAGCGCGCGCAGAATCGCGCTGCGGCCAGCCAGCACGAGCGCAATGCCAGCCGCCAGCGCCGCAATCAGGCTGAGCCCGATCAGCAGCGGCAGCGGGATGAGCGGCGCTAGCGAAAGGCTCCACATCAGAGGCTGTTCCTGTTGCGGGGCCGCTGTCTCGCTCCGCTTGCGGAGGGGAGAGTAGGGGCGTGGGGCCGTGCCGTCCCGCTTTGTCGGTGAAGGGTAGAGCGCTGGCTTTCCCGCCCCCCATCCCTAACCCTTCCCCACCGCAAGCGGGGGGAAGGGGATGAGGTTGCTGCTCTGGAACGGGGGCTGCCAGCGCTGCGGCTTCGCGCGGTAGATGCGCAACGCCACTCCCTCCCCCCGCTCGCGGTGGGGAGGGTCGGGGTGGGGGGCCGGGCCGCTTGGCGCTGCTGATGAAGGGTGGGGCCCAAACCTTCGGGTCGCCTGTGCCTCGCCATGACCAAATGGAAACAGCCGGGAGGGGTCAGGGTGTTGTTCTGTGCGGCGCTCATTGCCCCAGCCTTTCGAGCAGCGCCGGGACATGGACCTGATCGGCCTTGTAGTTGCCGGTCAGCGCATACATCACCAGGTTGACGCCGCCGCGCAGCGCCATTTCGCGCTGGCGCGGATCGGACCCGGAAAGCGGAAGCATGGCCTCGCCGCGCCGTCCCACGGCCCAGGCGGCGGCAAGGTCGTTGGAGGTAATGACGATCGGCGAGACATTATCGCCGGCACGTGCCGGGCGCCGGCCATCCTCGCCAGCGGGCGGCAGGATCTCGACCCAGGTCGTGCCGGTGTCGTAGCGGCCGACGAAGCTGTCGAGGATGTAGAAGGTCTTGGTCAGGACGTGGTCGCGGGGCAGCGGCTCCAGCTCTGGAATGTCGAGGGTCTGCAGCATCCGGCGCAGATGGTCGCCTTCGGGCGTCGCGCTGCCGCCGGGCCTGGTGCTCATCGCGTCACGCGTGTCGAAGATCACCAGCCCGCCGCCCTTCATATAGGCTTCGAGCTTGCGCAGCGTTTCGGGCGCCGGGATCGGACGGCCGGCAACGATCGGCCAGTACAGCACCGGGAAGAAGGCGAGTTCGTCGCGGTCGGCATTGACGCCGACAGCCTCGCCCGGCTCGAGCGCGGTGCGGGCGCCGAGTACGGTGTTGAGCCCGGCCAGACCCGCCTTCGAGATCTCATCGACACTCCTGTCACCGGTGACGACATAGGCGAGGCGGGTCACCGCTCCGGCAGCGAAGAGTTCGCGCGGGATCGGGGGCCGCTGGTCCTCTTGCGGCGTGGCTGCAGGCTGGGCCATGGCGCGATCGGGTGCGCCGGTGAGGGCTAGGCCAAGCCCGAGCAGGAGTGCCGCCGTGGCAGCGCGCCTTGCGCCACGACGCAGCGTGAGACGGCCGGCCAGCCAAAGGGTCGCCAGCGTGTCGGCGATCAGCAGCAGCAGCGCCAGCACCAGCAATTGCGGCCGGATGTCGACCGCGATCGGCTTATCCACCGGCAGGATCGGCGCACCCAGCGATGCGAGATCGATGGCGCGCAGGGTGTCGGTCGGGTTCAGCGCATTGACCGCCAGCGAGCCATCGGCCGGGCCATAAATGCCGGGCGGATGGGCGAGCGTGCCGCGCCCGGCGAAGCTGCGGGGCACGGGCTGCGCTGTCGCGGGCGGGCTGCGGAAGGCGCCCTGGCCATCGAGCACGCGGGTCGGCGAGAGTGTCTCCACGCGGGCATCCTCCCCTTGCGCCTCCGCCGGGCCGGTGCCGGAGAGATTGACGATCTTGCGCAGCATTTCGACGAACAATCCCGAGAGCGGGAGGTTCGACCAGGTGGTGTCGGCGGTGACATGCATCATCGCGATCATGCCATCGCCGCGGCGCTCGCCCGTCACCACCGGTGTGCCATCTTCCAGTGCCGCCCAGGTCTTGCGGGCGAGATCGGCCTCAGGCTCGGCCAGGATCTGGCGGGTGACGCGGACATCGTCGGTGATCGGTGTACCGAAGAACGGGCTCTCGCGGGTGAAGGGGGCGAGTTTGCGCGGCGTATCCCAGGACAGGCCGCCACCCAAGGTGCGGCCGCCTCGGCGCAGGCGCACGGGGGTCAGATCGTCGGAGGCCGCAGCCAGACGCGCGCCGGCAAAGCGCAGCAGCACCCCGCCACGCTCGATGAAGGCCGAGATTTTGGCCGCCGTGTCGCGGTCGAGCGCGCCGATATCGGCCAGCACCAGCACGGAGAGGTTCTGCGCCAGCAACTCCCCGACCGGATCGGTCGAGCCGGGGCGCGGCTCGCGGATTTCGGCGAAGGGCTGCAGCGCGCGCGAGACGTAGTAGGTCGGCGAGAGCAGTGGCTGGGCGGTGTCGGTGGTGGTGCCGGAGACGATGCCGACGCGGCGCCGCTTCGCCCGATCGTCGAGCAGCGCAACCGCTGCCGCACTGCGTTCCCCGACGATGTCGAGGCGGGAGACGGCGTTGCGGACTTCGATGGGCAGGGTCAGCTTGGCGGCTGTCTCGAGTTTGGAGCCCTCGAAGATGAAGGGCGCTTCGCCGAGCGGCAGCCCCTTCAGATCGAGCGCCCGCACCAGCCCCGTTGCAGCCGCTGCCGGTGTCGGCCTGAGCACCTTGACGGTGAGCGCGCCAGCGAGGTTTTCAGGCGCTGCGAGAGCGAGCTGATCGATCGGGCCGGCATGGACGGAGAGACGGCGATCCTGCGCCTCCTGACGCAGCCGCGCCAGGAAAGGCGCTTCATCCGAGACGGCAAGACCATCCGCAACCCAGACCACCTCGGCATTGGGGGCCGTGCGCAGGAAAGCCTCGATACGCGGGAGGTGCGCGGCGCGGTCGGGCGCATGCGGTTGCAGGGCAAAGGCGCGCAGCCGGTCGAGCGCGGCGCGCGGCTCCGACAACGTGATCTCAGCCGGCGCTTCGGCGAGGCCGAGCAGCGCGACCGGGCGGCCTTCGCGCGCAGCGGCGGCGACACGGGATTCGGCGACGGCCAAGCGCTCGGGCCAGTCGGTCGCGGCGCCAAAGCCGTTATCGATGAGCAGCAGCATCGGTCCGCGCAGCGGGCCGGCCTCGCGGGCCGGATTCCAGACCGGGCCAGCGACGGCGAGAATGACCAGCGCCGCGACAGCCATGCGCACCGCCAGCAGCCACCAGGGCGTATGCGCCGGCATCTCACGCTTGGCGATCAGGTCCGCCATGATCTTGAGAGGTGGGAAGTCGATCCGCCTCGGCCGGGGCGGTGTGACGCGCAGGATCAGCCAAAGCGCCGGCAGCAGGGCCAGCGCAGCAAGCGCGAGCGGCGCCGAGAAGGCGAAGGGGAGGGCGCTCAGCATGGCGGCCTGCTCCCATAGGCAAGGGCGAGGTGCACCACGCTCATCGGCCTGCGCCCCGTGCGGCGGCGATTAGGCTCGCGACGCGCAGCACGCCTTCGCTCGCCGGCCGGTCGGTACGATGCAGGGTCAGGGTCCAGCCGGTCTTGCGGCAGGCCTCGCGCAGCGCATCGCGATGCGCCTCCAGCCGCAGGCGATACTCGTCGCCCCAGGAGCCAGCATCGCCGACGCGCAGCGAAAGCCCGTCTTCGAGGTCGAAAAGTTCGGCCTGACCGGTGAAGGGAAAGGTTTCCTCGATCGGATCGGCGATCAGCAGGAGGTGGCCGCGCGCGCCGCTGCTTGCCATGGTGGCGATGCGCTCGGTCAGCGCTGCGGCCGGGGAAAGCCCGTCGGTGATGATGATGGCCTCCGCCAGGCGCGGCAGCGGCGCCTGGGGCGGCATGTCGAGGTCCTGGCCCTTGCTATCGGCCAGGATCGCCTGCGCCAGCGTCTCGACGATGCGGCGCGAGGCAAGCGCCCGGGTCAGTCCAAGATGGCCGACGCGCTCGCCCCCCTCGACCAGCGTCTCGGCCAGCGCAAAGCCGGCGACCAGCGCGCGGTCGACTTTCGATGCCATGGCCAGCGAGGAGGAGAAGCCCATGGAGGCCGAGCGGTCGATCCAGAGCCAGATTGCGTGGGAGGCCTCCCATTCGCGCTCGCGGACGAACAGATGGCCGTCGCGGGCGGAGCGGCGCCAATCGATGCGCGAGGCGGATTCGCCGGTGACGAGCGGACGGTACTGCCAGAAGGTCTCGCCGGGGCCGGCGCGGCGGCGGCCATGGATGCCGTGCACGCTGGCCGAGACCCGGCGTGCTTCAAGGATCAGCCGCGGCAGGCGCGCCGCGAGATCCAGCGAGGCTGTGATGACCGGCCTGACCGGCTGTCGTTCCGTGGCGGGCAGAACGCGCGTGCGCAGCATCAGCTTGCGGCCCTCATCCCATGCGCTCCACGAGCTTGCCGATGACACCCTCGACCGTCTCGCCATCGGCGCGGGCGGCAAAGGTCAGCGCGATGCGGTGCTTGAGCACGGGGACGGCCAGCGCTGCGACATCGTCGATCGAGGGCGCGAGCCGGCCTTCGACCAGCGCGCGGGCGCGGGCGGCCAGCGTCAGCGACTGGCTGGCGCGCGGGCCGGGACCCCAGGACAGCTTGTCGGTGATCGCGGGATCGCCATCGCCCGGCCGGGCCGAGCGGACGAGATCGAGGATCGCATCGACCACCGCCTCGCCCACCGGCAGGCGGCGGACCAGGCGCTGCGTCGACATCAGGGTCTCGGCGCTCATCGCCTGCACCGGCTTGTGATCGGCCGCGCCTGTGGTTTCCAGCAGGATGCGGCGCTCGGCCTCGCGATCGGGGTAGCCGACATCGATCTCGAGCAGGAAGCGGTCGAGCTGGGCCTCGGGCAGCGGGTAGGTGCCCTCCTGCTCGATCGGGTTCTGCGTCGCCAGCACATGGAAGGGCGCCGGCAGGTCGTAACGCTCGCCCGCCACGGTGACATGGTGCTCCTGCATCGCCTGCAGCAGCGCCGACTGGGTGCGTGGCGAGGCGCGGTTGATCTCGTCGGCCATCAGCAGCTGCGCGAAGACCGGGCCCTTGATGAAGCGGAAATGGCGCTTGCCGTCGGCGCTCTCGTCCAGCACCTCGGAGCCGAGAATGTCGGAGGGCATCAAATCGGGCGTAAACTGCACGCGGCGGGCGGACAGGCCGAGCACGGTGCCCATCGCCTCGACCAGCTTGGTCTTGGCGAGGCCGGGCACGCCGACGAGCAGGCCGTGGCCACCGGCCAGCAGGGTGATCAGCGAGAGATCGACGACTTTTTGCTGGCCGAAGATGACCTGGCCGATTTCCTTGCGGGCCGCGCCAATCGCTCCGAGCGCGGCTTCGGCCGCCTCGACAATGCCGGTGTCGAGGTCGATCGGCTGGTCGACTTGGTCCCTCGCCTTCAGCCCGGATCTGCGCCGCCATATCGGTCTCCTCACATCGGCCGTTGCGCTCTGTGAACAGGGCTGGCCTTCCGCCGTTGAGTGTGGACGGGTGGTCCAGCCGGCTCAAGGGCTAGCTGCATCTGGTACACAGAACTCGGCTTCACGATTATGTAGAGTTCAAGGCGGAGGACGCGATGCAACCAATATGCCGCATCTGGCGGAAGGCGGCCGGGCGATGAGCGCGAACACATCGGCGATGGACCGTCTGGTGGCCGCGCTTGGCGCCGGCACAGGCCGGGGCGCGCCGCCGGTCGAGCGCTGGAATCCGCCGTTCTGCGGCGATCTCGACATGCGGATCGCGGCCGACGGCACCTGGTTTTACCTGGGAACGCCGGTCGGGAGGCCGGCGCTGGTCAAACTGTTCTCCTCGGTGCTGTGGCGCGAAGAGGACCGTTATTTCCTGAGACGCCGGTCGAGAAGGTCGGGATCACGGTCGAGGATGCGCCGTTCCAGGCGGTCGAGATGGCGGTGACGGGGGAGGGCGAGGGGCGCTCCATCGCGCTTCGCACGGAGGTTGACGATCTCGTGAGCGTCGGCCCCGACCACGCCCTGCGCTTCGACAAGGAGGAGGGCGGCGGGCTGAAACCCTATGTCCATATCCGCCGCGGGCTCTGGGCACGGCTGACGCGGGCGCTGACCTATGACCTGCTGGCGCTGGGCGAAATCCGCGCCTGTCGAGGGCGTGGCGATGTTTGGCGTCGCTGTGGCAGGCGTGTTCTATCCGGCGGTTCCGGCGAGCGAGATCGAAGGCCTGTAGATGCGCGCGCTGAGTTTGACGACGGAGGAATTCGCGACGCTGGCGGCGCAGCGCCTGCGGCCGGAGCCGCCGCTGATCGGCGATCTGATCAGCCGGCCGCGCGGCGACCATGAGCTGCAGCCGCAGCCGATGAGCGAGCCGGACGAGAGCAAGGCGATCCCTGCCGCCGTCCTGATTCCGGTGGTGCAGCGGGATGACGGGCCGACCGTGATCCTGACGCAGCGCGCTGCGGCGCTCCGCAGCCATTCGTCGCAGGTGGCGTTTCCGGGCGGGCGTGTCGATGCCGTCGATGGCTCGCCGGTGGTGACGGCGCTGCGCGAGACGGAAGAGGAAATCGGCCTGTCGCGCCAGCATGTGCGAACGCTTGGTTTCCTCGACGCGTACCTCACCGGCACGGGTTATCGCATCGTGCCGGTGGTGGCGCTGGTCGAGCCGGGTTCTCGCTGACGCTCAACCCGCTGGAGGTCGATGCGGCATTCGAGACACCCTTGTCCTTCCTGCTCGACCCCGCCAATCACCGCCGTGAGGGGCGGGAATGGAAAGGGCTTTATCGCACTTACTATGCGATGCCGTTCGGCGAGCGCTATATCTGGGGCGCAACCGCCGGCATGATCCGCAACCTCTATGAGCGACTCGCCGGCTGAGACCAGCCTTCTGAGGAGCTGCAGCCGGCTCCTCACGCAAGGCGAACAGAGAGACGCTGAAGCCCATGCTGCGCACGCTGATCGAGGAGTTTCTGCTCTTCGTCCTGCCCTTCTGCCTCTTCGCCGGCTATCTCATTGTCAGGCGGCGCAACCCGTTCGATGTCGAGCATTGGAGCTCGCATCTCTTCGTGCTGTCGGTGATCGGCATGACGCTGGCGATCGCCTCCTTCGTCATCGCCGGCTGGGTCTCGCCCCGTCATGAAGGCGCTTACGAGCCGCCGCATATGGAGAATGGCGTGCTCGTTCCCGGCCGGTTCAAATGAGCCAGGGCCAGCAGGCCCGCATCGCTGCCTTCCTGGCGCAACCGGCGATCGCGCATCTGCTGGCGGCGCTGAACCGCAACGGCATCGAGACGCGCATCATCGGCGGCGCAGTGCGCAATCTGCTGCTGGATGAGCCGGTCGGCGATGTCGACCTCGCCACAACCGCCCTGCCGGCGCAGACGATCCGCCTCGGTCAGGAGGCCGGCTACAAGCCGGTGGAGACCGGGATCGCGCATGGCACCGTGACTTTGGTGCGCGAGGGCATCGGGTTCGAGGTGACGACGCTGCGGCAGGATGTCGAAACCTTCGGCCGCCATGCGAAAGTCGCCTTCGGTGCGGATTTCGAGGCCGATGCCCGCCGACGCGACTTCACCATCAATGCGCTGGCGCTCAGTCATGAGGGCGAAGTCATCGACTATTGCGGCGGGCTGGCCGATCTGGCGGCGCGGCGGCTGCGCTTTATCGGCGACGCCGAGGCGCGCATCCGCGAAGATTATCTGCGGATCCTGCGCTTCTTCCGCTTCCAGGCTCAGCTATGGCGAGGGTCCGCTGGACATTGAGGGCTTTGCAGCCTGCATTCGCGGCCGCGACGGGATGGCCGGGCTTTCGCGTGAGCGGGTCCGGGCGGAGCTGCTGAAACTGCTGGTAGCGCCGCGCGCCGCCGAGGTTTTCGCGGAGATGGCGGGTGGCGGGCTGCTGCTGCCGGTGCTGGGTGTGGTGCCGATGCTGTCGCGCTTCCGGGCTGTGGCAGGGTTGAGCGCGGGTGATCCGGCGTTTCGGCTGGCGGCGCTGGCGCTCTCCACGCAGGAGGATGCGCTGCGGCTGCGCGAGCGGCTGAAGCTATCCAATGCGGAGTTCGACAGGATCGCGCGGTTGGCGCAGGCGCTGGAAGCCCTCGCGGGTCGCCAGCCGCAGCCGGGGCTGGCGCAACTGCGTCACCTCGCGCATCGGGCCGGGACCGATGCCGTGTCAGGTGCGCTCGCCCTGCTCAGTGCGTCCGCCGGGAGGGAGCAGGCGCAGGACATGGTCGCGGCGCTGGAGCAAACGCCGCCGTTCCTGCTGCGCGGCCGCGACCTGCTCGAGGCGGGCATTCAAGCGGGCCCCTCTGTCGGAGTGACGCTGGAGCGCCTGCGGCATGAGTGGGTCGAGGCGGGTTGTGCCGAAGGCAAAGCGGCGCAACTCGCGCTGCTGCAACGCGCTTCACCTTACAAGCCCTCATCCTGAGGAGGTCGCGAAGCGACCGTCTCGAAGGATGGCCGGAGAGGCTCCGGAACCTGCTGGAGCATCCTTCGAGACGCTGCTTCGCAGCTCCTCAGGATGAGGGCTGGAGGGGGAGGGCCTGGTGAGGGTGAGGGCCAGGTGAGGGCAGGGTGAGGCGAGGCTTGGCGGCCGAGGCTCAGGGCCAGCGCACCGTCGGCGGCAGGGAGGACAGGATCGAATCGACATTGCCGCCGGTCTTCAGGCCGAAGATCGTGCCGCGGTCGTAAAGCAGGTTGAACTCGACATAGCGGCCGCGGCGCGACCTGCTGCTCGTGCGATCCGCCTCGGTCCAGGGCGTCGCCATGTTGGCGCGCAGGATCTCTGGATAGATGTCGAGAAACGCTTCGCCGACAGCCTGGGTGAAGGCGAAATCGCCCTCCGGCTCGCCTGACCAGAGGTAGTCGTAAAAGATGCCGCCGATGCCGCGCGGCTCGTTGCGGTGCTTCAGGAAGAAGTACTCCTCGCACCATTGCTTGAAGCGATCGTAATCGGCCACCGGTGCGAAGCGCTCGCAGGGCTCGCGCATCGCGGCGTGGAAGGCGATGGAGTCGGCGTCCTCCTGGGTGCGTCGGCGCACCAGCACCGGGGTGAGGTCGGCGCCGCCGCCGAACCAGGGCTTGGTGGTGACGACGAAGCGGGTGTTCATGTGCACTGTCGGCGCATGCGGATTCCAGGGATGGGCGATCAGCGAGATGCCCGTGGCGTGGAAGCGCGGATCCTCCGAGGCGCCGGGAATCTGACCGGCGAATTCCGGCTGGAAGGTGCCATGCACGGTCGAGACATGGACGCCGACCTTCTCGAAGACGCGGCCCTGCATCATCGACATCACGCCGCCGCCGCCTTCGCTGCCGTCATGATTGCGACGCTGCCACGGGGTGCGCTGGAAGCGGCCGGCCGTGTCGGTCTCAGGCGGGAAGGGGCCTGTCGCTTCATCCTCGATCTGCTCGAACGCGGCGCAGATCCGGTCGCGCAGGCTGGCGAACCAGGTGGCGGCGCGCGGCTTCATCGCCTCCGCGAGGTTCATCGGCTGGTTTGCGGCAGCGCTGTCGCCCTCTGCCATCATGCCTGCGCTATGCTCGTTCATCGGCGTCTCCCTCGGCCCGCTGCGCCAGCGTTGCAAAGCCGCCGAGCTGCCGCAAGGCTTCGCCCAGAATCAGGGCGGCGGCAACAGCGACATTGAGGGAGCGCAGCCCCGGCCGCATCGGCACATGCACGCTGGCATCGGCGGCGGCATAAACCTCCGGCGGAACGCCCGCCGATTCCCGCCCGAGCAGCAGGATGTCGCCGGGCTGGAAAGCGAAATCGGTATGGGCCGTCGCGCCATCCGTCTCGGCCAGGATGAGGCGGCGCCCGGTTTCCGAACGCCAGTGCTGGAAGGCGCCGAAACCGTCATGGCGGGTGATGGCCGCGCGCTCGAGATAATCCATGCCGGAGCGGCGGAAATGGCGGTCCGAGACATCGAAGGCGGCAGGCTCGATCATATCGACAGCCACGCCGAGACAGGCGGCCATGCGGATCATGGTCCCGGCGTTCTGGGGGATGTCGGGCTGGTAAAGAGCGAGGCGCAGCATCGTCCTGTCATGAAATGGCCATTCGTCATGCGTCAAGCATGGTGGTCATCGCAGCCGACGCGCCCCATATCGGGCAGGTCCCATCATCAGCCGATCCGCAGGAGGGCGGTCCGCCATGTTCGCCCCTCTGTTCCGTTTCCTTGAAAGCCGCATCGACGTCTTCGCGCCCTTCGATGAGCGCGAGACTCCGCCCAAGGGCGTCTGGCCCTTCATGTGGCACCATATCAAGGGGGTCAAAGGCTGGCTTGCCCTGATCATGCTGACCGGGCTCGGCTTCAGCGGCATCGAGGCGGCGATGTATCTGATGGTCGGCTGGTTCGTCGACCTGCTGTCGACGCAGGCGCCCGACACGATCTTCCGCGACCATGGCTGGCTTCTGGCGGGCGCCGCCTTCCTGCTGGTGGTGGTGCGGCCGCTGATCTATTTTGCCAACCACGCCATCGTCGATCAGGTCGTGGTGCCGCAGATCACCAACCAGATCCGCTGGCGCAACCATGTCTATACGCTGGGCCACGCGCTGGGCTATTTCCAGAACGACTTCGCCGGGCGGCTCTCGTCCCGCGTCATCCAGGCCGGGCAGGCGATTCGCGGCGCCACCATCGAAGTCATCGACGACCTCTGGTACGCGCTGATCTTCGCCTCCGTCGCGATCGGCTTCTTCGGCTCCACCAGCCTGTGGCTGGCGCTTGCCGGTGATCATCTGGCTCGGCGCCTATGTCGGGCTGCTGGTCTATTTCGTGCCGCGCGCCCGCAAGCGCTCGGAGGCCAATTCGCTCGGCCGCTCCTCCACAACTGGCCGCATCGTCGACGCCTACACCAACATCCTCACCGTCAAGCTGTTCGCACGGGCCGATGCCGAGCGCTCGGCCGTCCGCGACTCGCTGTCGCGGTGGAACGCCTCGTTCCTCGATTTGTCGCGGCTTATCACCGGCGTCAGCGTCATCCTGCAGACGATGAACAGCCTGCTGGTGGTGGTCACCGCCTGGCTCTGCCTGCAGCTCTGGAGCCAGGGCGAGATGACGCCGGGCGCCGTGGCCGCCGCCATCGGGCTGGTGCTGCGGCTGGTGCAGATGTCGAGCTGGCTGATCCATCTCGTGCGCGGCGTGTTCGAGAATCTCGGCTCGGTGCAGGAAAGCATGGAGACGATCGCGCGGCCGCATGACCTGACGGACCGGCGCGATGCGAAGCCGCTTCTGGTGGAGCGCGGTGCTATTCGCTTCGAGCAGGTGAGCTTCAATTACGGCCGCAAGGGCGGGCTCTTCGAGGGGCTCGATCTTGAGATCAAGCCCGGCGAAAAAATCGGCCTTGTCGGCCCTTCGGGCGCCGGCAAATCGACGCTGGTCAACCTGCTGCTGCGGCTCTACCCGCTGGAGAGCGGGCGCATCCTGATCGACGGGCAGGATATTGCGGAGGTGACGCAGGACAGTCTGCGGGCCCAGATCGGCATGGTGACGCAGGATAATTCGCTGCTGCACCGCTCGATTGGCGACAATATCGCCTATGGCCGGATCGGCGCGACAGCCGAACAGATTGCCCAGGCCGCTGAGCGGGCCTCGGCGCACGAGTTCGTGCATGGGCTCAGCGATCAGGATGGCCGCAAGGGCTTCGACTCGCGCGTCGGCGAGCGGGGCGTCAAGCTCTCGGGCGGCCAGCGCCAGCGCATCGCGATCGCCCGCGTGCTGCTCAAGGACGCGCCGATCCTGATCCTGGACGAGGCGACATCGGCGCTGGATTCGGAGGTCGAGGCGACGATCCAGGACCAGCTGACCACGCTGATGGAGGGCAAGACGGTCATCGCCATCGCGCACCGGCTCTCGACCATCGCGGCGCTGGACCGGCTGATCGTGCTCGATCAGGGCCGGATCGTCGATTCCGGCAGCCATGCGGAACTGGTGGCACGCGGCGGTCTTTACGCGCGGCTATGGTCGCGCCAGTCGGGCGGTTTCCTGGCGGCTGTGGATGGCGAGACCGCTTTGTCCTGAGCGCCGCCGGCACCGAGGCGGATATGCGTGCAATGCAGCAGCGCAAGAGTAGACTTCGTCCAATCTGCATGCCAAAGAGCGCCGCAGTGACGCGCCGTCGCATTGCGGCGTTCTCGACCTGCTCTAATTAGAGCGACAAGCACCATTCGCGGGTCCGACGGCCCGGCCGATTAGTAGAGGATTGGATCGTGGCCCACGCGACCGACACATCTTCCGGAACCACACGGCGCGACTTCCTGATGCTGACCACCGGCGCTGCCGGCGCGATCGGTGTCGGCGCATTGCTGATCCCGCTGGTCAGCCAGCTCGCCCCCGATGCGCAGACGGTCGCCGCCGGCGCCCCGATCGACGTCGATCTGGGCCCGATCGCCGAAGGGCAGTCGATCAAGCTGTTCTGGCGCGGCAAGCTGATCTTCGTGCGTCACCGGACGCCCGAAGGAGATCGAGGAAGCCCGTTCGGTCAACGTCGCTTCGCTGCCCGATCCGCAGGCCGACCAGGCCCGCGTCAAGGAGGGCAAGGAAGCCTTCCTCGTCGTCTACGGCAACTGCACCCATCTCGGCTGCGTGCCGCTCGGCAATGCGCCCGGCGAAAGCAAGGGCGATTACGATGGCTGGTTCTGCCCCTGCCACGGCTCGCACTACGATTCCTCGGGCCGCATCCGCAAGGGTCCCGCGCCGCGGAACCTGCCGGTGCCGCCCTATGCCTTCACCGCCGACACCAAGATCAAGATCGGCTGAGCCGATCCTGGTTCGCCGCTTTCCCGTGCAGTCGATACAGCCTCGAGGCCTTCGCCATGAGTGGTCATAGCTCCTACGTTCCGAAGACCGGTTTCGAGCGCTGGCTCGGATGCCCGCCTGCCGATCGTGCGGCTTGATGCACGATTCGGCGGTGTCCTATCCGGTGCCGCGCAACCTCAACTACTTCTGGACCTTCGGCGGCATCCTGATGTTCATGCTGGTGGCGCAGATCGTCACCGGCGTCGTCCTGGCGATGCACTACACGCCGCATGCCGACGATGGCCTTCAACTCCGTCGAGCACATCATGCGCGACGTGAACTATGGCTGGCTGATGCGCTACCTGCACGCCAACGGCGCCTCGATGTTCTTCGTCGCCGTCTACATCCACATCTTCCGCGGCCTGTATTACGGCTCCTACAAGGCGCCGCGCGAAGTGCTCTGGATCCTCGGCGTGGTGATCTTCCTGCTGATGATGGCGACCGCCTTCATGGGCTACGTCCTGCCCTGGGGCCAGATGTCCTTCTGGGGCGCGACCGTCATCACCAACCTGTTCTCGGCCCTGCCGGTGGTCGGCGAGACGATCGTGACCTTCCTGTGGGGCGGCTACTCGGTCGACAACCCGACGCTGAACCGCTTCTTCTCGCTGCACTACCTGCTGCCCTTCATGATCTTCGGCGTGGTCGATCCTGCACGTCTGGGCGCTGCACCATGTCGGCCAGAACAACCCGACCGGCGTCGAGGTGAAGAACGTCGCGAAGGACACCGTGCCGTTCACGCCCTATGCGACGATCAAGGACCTGTTCGCGATGGTGTGCTTCATCGTCGCTGTTCGCCTGGTTCGTGTTCTACATCCCGAACTTCCTCGGCCATGCCGACAACTACATCCCGGCCAACCCGGCCGTGACGCCGGCGCACATCGTGCCGGAATGGTACTTCCTGCCGTTCTACGCGATCCTGCGCGCCATTCCCGACAAGCTCGGCGGCGTGCTCGCCATGTTCGCGGCGATCGCGGTGCTGGCCTTCCTGCCCTGGATCGACACCTCCAAGGTGCGCTCGATGAGCTACCGTCCCGTCGCCCGCAGTCCTGTTCTGGGCCTTCGCGGTGGTCTGCGTCATCCTCGGCTGGCTCGGCGCCATGCCGGCGGAAGGCGGCTACGTCATCGCCTCGCAGATCTTCACGCTGCCTGTATTTCGGCTACTTCGTCGCTCTGTTCGCTGCTCGGCCTGTTCGAGAAGCCGCAGCCGCTGCCGAGCTCGATCGCCGACTCCGTGCTTGGCACGATGAAGGGCGGTTCGGGCGCAAGGCTCGCGACCGCCACCGCCGCCGAACCGCAGGCCAAGGGCTGAGGAACATGAACACCAGGACGTTGCGCCTCGCGCTTGTCGGCCTCGCCGCCGGTCTCGCCCTCTCTGCGCTCGGTCCGCCGCCTTTGCCGCCGGGGAGCGGGTCGATCCCGCCCGGCCAGAGCTGGTCGTTCTCCGGCCCGTTCGGCACCTTTGATCGCGCGCAGCTGCAGCGCGGCTTCAAGGTCTACAAGGAGGTCTGCGCCAACTGCCATTCGATGTCGCTGATGAAGCTTCGCAACCTGGCGCAGCCCGGCGGCCCGGAGTTCACGCCCGGCCAGATCACGGCGCTCGCCGCGACCTACACAGGTCAAGGACGGCCCCAACGAGCAGGGCGAGATGTTCGAGCGGCCCGGCCGCCCGGCCGACGCCTTCCCGGCGCCGTTCCCGAACGAGCAGGCGGCGCGCGCCGCCAATGGCGGCGCCTACCCGCCGGATCTGTCGGTTCTGGCCAAGGCCCGCACCTATGAGCGCGGCTTCCCGAAGTTCGTCTTCGACATGTTCACCCAGTACCAGGAGCAGGGGCCCGACTACATCGCCGCGCTCCTCACCGGCTACAAGGATCCGCCGCCCGAGGGCGTGACCCTGCTGCCGGGCCAGTACTACAACGACCTATATGCCGGGCCACCTCATCGCGATGCCGAAGCCGATCTCAGGACGGGCAGGTCGAGTATCCCAAGGGCCCCGACGGCAAGGCGCCGGTGCCGGAGACCGTGGCGCAGTACGGCAAGGACGTTGCCGCCTTCCTGGTCTGGATGGCCGAGCCGCATCTCGAGGCGCGCAAGCGCACCGGCATGCATGGTGATGATCTTCCTCTTCATCTTCGGCGGGCTGCTCTACTACACCAAGAAGAAGATCTGGGCGCGGATGCCCGCCGCCGCCTGAGCGGATGATCAAAGGCCCCGGAAACGGGGCCTTTTTTATTGGAGGCAGCGGTGACCGAAGAGAACGCGGAGAGGCAAGCGAACCTTGTCCGCAATGAGCGGTTGAAGCTGTCGGCCACGTATCTGAACGGGATCGCGATCGCGCTGATCGCGGTTGGAGGCTTTGCGCCCTCGATTTCCGTGCTGACCGGGGCCTCCGCGGCACAGGCGGGCTTTGCTGCTGCGCTGCTCGCGGTTTGCACTTCGATCAGTGTCGCACTACATCTGTCGGCATCGAGGCTACTGAAGGGCTTGCGCTTATGACAAGCGTCCAATTGCTGTCGATGATGGCTTTCCCTATCGCTGCGCTCCTGGCCGGCGCCATCGTCTACTGGACCGCCCAGCGCTCGACACGATGACCCAGGCTGTTCTTGGAATCATCGGCGGGTCGGGGCTTTACGATCTGCCGGGTCTCACCGATCTTCGTGAGGAGCGCATCGAGAGCCCTTGGGGCGAGCCGTCTGACGCCTTCGCATCGGCCATCTCGGCAAGACCAAGATCGTCTTTCTGCCGCGCCATGGCAGGGGCCATGCCATCCCGCCCTCCGAGATCAATTACCGCGCCAATATCGATGTGATGAAGCGTGCCGGTGTCACCGATCTCGTCTCGCTCTCGGCCTGTGGCTCCTACAAGGCAGAGCTGTATCCCGGCCTGTTCGTGATGGTCGACCAGTTCGTCGATCGGACCTCGCGGCGCGAAAACTCGTTCTTCGGCCAGGGCTGCGTGGCGCATGTCTCGTTTGGCCATCCTGTCGGGCCAGGGCTGCAGGCGAGGCTCGCCGCGGCGGCGAAGGCCGAAGGGCTGGCGCATGTCAAAGGCGGCACGCTGGTGACGATGGAAGGCCCGCAATTCTCGACGCTAGCGGAATCGCTGACCTACAAGGCGCTCGGCTACGATCTGATCGGCATGACCGCGATGCCGGAGGCCAAGCTGGCACGGGAGGCCGAGATCACCTACGCCACCGTCGGCATGGTCACCGATTTCGATTGCTGGCACGAGGAGCATGGTGCCGTCGATGTCGCGGCTGTCGTCGCCGTGCTGCATGGCAATGCCGAGAAGGCGCGGCGTCTGGTGGCGCGGCTTGCTGCGGATTTTCCTGCCGAGCGCGAGCCCTGTCCGGCAGGCTCGCATAACGCGCTCGATACGGCGATCGTCACCGCGCCGGAGTACCGGGATCCCAGCCTGCTGGCGAAGCTCGATGCCGTCGCCGGCCGCGTTCTGGGTCGCGGCGGCCAGGGCGGCTGACCGGGTCGACCCCTTGACGGGTCGGGCTTTTCGCCCGACCACATCGCAGTCCTGCCGAACCAGCCTTGCGAGACCCAAGCGACATGAACCTCGCCGATAGCATCCGCGCCATTCCCGATTATCCCAAGCCCGGCATCGTCTTCCGCGACATCACCACGCTGCTGGGGGATGCGCGCGCTTTCCGGCGGACGGTAGACGAACTGGTCCAGCCTTTCGCGGGGCTGAAGATCGCCAAGATCGCCGGGATCGAGGCGCGCGGCTTCATCCTCGGTGGCGCCGTGGCGCATCAGCTGTCGGCCGGCTTCATCCCGGTGCGCAAGAAGGGCAAGCTGCCGCATGAGACGGTCAGCCAGACCTATCAGCTGGAATACGGCACCGACGAAATCGAGGTGCACAAGGATTGCGTGGCGCGGGGCGAGCGTGTGCTGCTGGTCGATGACCTCATCGCCACCGGCGGTACGGCGGAGGGCGCCGTGACCCTGCTCACCAGCCTGGGCGCCGAGGTGGTCGCGGCCTGTTTCATTGTCGATCTGCCGGAGCTCGGCGGCGCCGACAAGATCAGGCGCCTTGGCGTGCCGGTGCGCACGCTCGTCTCCTTTTCCGGGCATTAGCTCCAGGACGATCAGCCTATGAATATCGACGGACGGCATTACCGCACGATCTGGCTGGATGAGGATGGCTGGCGCGTCGCGCGTCATCGACCAGACCCGGCTGCCGTTCCGGTTCGAGACCGTGGCGCTGGAGAGCGGCCGAGCAGGCGGCGGAAGCCATCCGCAGCATGATCGTGCGCGGCGCGCCCTTGATCGGCGCCACCGCAGCCTATGGTGTGGCGCTGGCGATGCGGGAGGATGCCTCCGACGAGAGCCTGACGGCGGCGCTGGCGCTGCTGGGCGCGGCGCGGCCGACGGCGGTCAATCTGCATTGGGCGCTGGCCCGCATGCAAGCGCGCCTGGCGCCCCTTGCCCCGTCCGAGCGTGCCCATGCGGCCTATGAGGAGGCAGCGGCGCTTTGCGACGAGGATGTCGCGCTCTGCCATGCCATTGGCGAGCATGGCCATAAGCTCATCCGGGAGCTGGCCGGCAGCCGCCCGACCGGCGGCCGTGTTCAACATCCTGACCCATTGCAATGCCGGCTGGCTCGCCACGGTCGATTGGGGGACGGCGCTGGCGCCGATCTATCTCGCCCATAATGCCGGCATGAAGCTGCATGTCTGGGTCGACGAGACGCGGCCGCGCAATCAGGGCGCAGCGCTGACGGCCTATGAGCTCGGCGCCCATGGCGTGCCCCATACCATCATCGTCGATAATGCCGGTGGGCACCTGATGCAGCGCGGTCAGGTCGATATGGTGATCGTCGGGACGCGACCGGACCACGGCCACCGGCGATGTCGCCAACAAGATCGGCACCTATCTCAAGGCGCTGGCTGCCAAGGATTACGGCGTGCCGTTTTATGTCGCGCTGCCGTCGCCGACGATCGACTGGAGCCTGAGCGACGGCTTCGCGATCCCGATCGAGGAACGCTCGGCGCGGGAGGTGACGGATATGGCGGGTCTGACCGGGCAGGGCGGCATCGCCAGCATCCGGATTGCAGCGCCGGGCAGTCCCGCCGCCAATCCAGCCTTCGACGTGACGCCGGCGCGGCTGGTGACCGGGCTCATCACCGAACGGGGTGTGGCCCCGGCCTCCGGCGCGGGGCTGGCGGCGATGTTTCCCGATCTTGCCCACAAGGCGGTGGCGGCATGAATGAGGCTGATCTCCGGGCCGAGATCGTGGCAGTGGCCCAGGCCATCGACCGCGCCGGCTTCTGCCCCTCGAAATCCGGCAATGTCTCGGCCCGCTTCGGCGATGGGCTGCTGATCACGCCTTCGGGCCTGCCCTATGCGCAGACCACGCCGGAGGATCTGATCCACCTCGCGCTCGATGGCAGCTGTGCTCGGCGGCAGCGCGCAAGCCCTCTTCGGAATGGCCGTTCCACAGCGAGATCTACAAGGCGCGCCCTGACGCGCAGGCGATCGTGCACACGCATTCGCCGCGCGCGACCGCGCTGTCCTGCACGAGGCGCGGCATCCCGGCCTTCCACTACATGATCGCGCTTGTGCGGCGGCGCCGATATCCGCTGCGCCGAATACGCGACCTTCGGCACGCCCGAACTGGCCGCCCATGCGGTGACGGCGCTGGAGGGCCGCAAGGCGGTGCTGCTCGCCAATCATGGCGTCATCGCGCTCGGGCGGTTCGCTGGCCGGCGCGCATCAGATCGTGGCCGAGGTCGAGAACCTCGCCGGCGCAATATCTCGACATCCTCGCGGCGGGCCTGTCGCCAGTGGTCCTGGACGATGCAGAAATGGCCCGGGTCAGCGCCAAATTCGCCGGCTATGGCAAGGTCGGCTGAGGGCGCTCCGAGACCGTCGACTATCCTCAGCCCTCATCCTGAGGAGCCATTCCATCAGGAATGGCGTCTCGAAGGATGCTCCCGAGAGCTGTCCGCTGGACCATCCTTCGAGACGCGACTCGTCGCTCCTCGGGATGAGGGCTCGCATCTTTAAACGTTTTTAAGCTCAAAGCCTGCCCGGTGCCCTTGGGCTGTCAGGCGCTGGCGGGCTTCAGCCGCTCGACAAAAACGCAGCCTTCGAAGCTGAAGACCTCTTCGCCGTGCTGGTTCACCCCGGTGTTGCGGTGGAAGAACAGGCCCCATTCCGGGCGCGAGGCGCTGGCGCGCTTGTCGGTGACCTCGGAGAAGTAGGTGATCCTGTCGCCAGCGAAGACAGGCTTCGACCAGCGCAGATTTTTGAAGCCGGGCGAGGGACCGAGACGCGGAGCCCGATTGTCGCCACAGGCGGCCAGACCGCGCTTGCGATGGCTGACCATGGCAGCCATCCAGCCCGAACCCGTGTGCCAGCCAGAGGCTGCGAGGCGGCCGAACGGGCTGTTGCGAGCCGCCTCGTCGGAGAGGTGGAATGGCTGCGGATCGAAGGAGCGGGCGAAGGCGATGATCTCGTCGGGTGTGAAGACGAGGCTGCCGAGTTCATGGCGCGAGCCGACATCGAGCTCCTCGAAAAAGCGCGACGGTTCGGCTTCGTCAGACGGAGCCTCCAGCGGGCTCATGACAGTCGGCGGCACATAGTGGGGGGAATGGGCCAGCCAATCGCCCTTGGGCTGTCCCTGGCTCATGCCGCGCCGGCCGAACATGATCCAGTTGGTCTGCTCGACGACCGTCTCGCCGCTTCTGGTTCGGTCAGGTCGAAACGGAAGCGCACCAGCCCCATCTCCGGCCGCGAGCGCGAGGGCTTGCTCTCCAGCACCGTGCGTCGCGCGCTGATCGTGTCGCCTGGCAAAACCGGGCGGCAGCCAGCGCACTTCGTCGATGCCCGGCGCGCCCATGCCGGATGAGCCGCTGATGAAGCTCTCCGCCAGGAGCCGCATCAGCAATGAGCAGCTATGCCAGCCTGAAGCGATCAGCGTGCCGACGAAGCTGCTCTTGGCGGCTTCCGGATCCGTATGGAAGTCCTGCGCGTCATAGCGCGAGGCATAGGCGATGATATCGTCCTGGCTGACGGTGATGCTGCCCGCCTGCACCGTATCGCCCGCGACGAAATCCTCGAAATACAGCATGGCCGGCTCCGTCAGTTGGCGAAGCGGAAATGCAGCACGTCGCCGTCGGCAACGACGTATTCCTTGCCCTCGAGCCGGAACTTGCCGGCCTCGCGCGCGCCGGCTCTCGCCCTTGCAGGCGACGTAGTCGGCATAGGCGATGGTCTCGGCGCGGATGTAGCCCTTCTCGAAATCGCGTATGGATGACGCCGGCGGCAGCGGGGCCCTTGGTGCCCTTCTCGATCGTCCAGGCGCGGGCTTCCTTGGGGCCGACGGTGAAATAGGTGACGAGGTCGAGCAGGGCGTAGCCGGCGCGGATGACGCGGTTGAGGCCGGGCTCGTCGAGGCCGACGGCCTCGAGATAATCCTTCTGGTCGTCCGGCGGCAGGACGGCGATCTCGCTCTCGATCTTGGCCGAGACGACGACGGCGACGGCGCCTTCCTCCGCGGCGCGGGCCTTCACCGCTTCGGAGAAGGCGTTGCCCTTGTCGGCGCTGGCCTCCTCGACATTGCAGACATAGAGCACGGGCTTGGAGGAGAGCAGGCCGAGCATCTCGAAGGCCTTGCGCTCGTCCGGCTGCGACCTGCGACCAGGCGCGCCGGCTTGCCCTCGCGCAGCAGCACGAGGCAGCGGTTCATCAGGTCGGCCAGCTCCTTGGCCTCCTTGTCGCCGCTCTTGGCCTTCTTCTCCAGCGGCACGACGCGCTTTTCGAGGCTCTCGAGATCGGCCAGCATCAGCTCGGTCTCGATGATCTCGATGTCGTTGATCGGATCGACCTTGCCCTCGACATGGGTGATGTCGCCATCCTCGAAGCAGCGCACGACATGGGCGATGGCGTCGCATTCGCGGATGTTGGCGAGGAACTGGTTGCCCAGGCCCTTCGCCCTTGGAGGCGCCGCGCACGAGGCCGGCGATATCGACGAAGGTCAGCCGCGTCGGGATGATCTCCTTCGAGCCGGCGATGGCGGCGAGCTTCTCGAGCCGCGGATCGGGCACCGCGACGTCGCCGACATTCGGCTCGATGGTGCAGAACGGATAGTTCGCCGCCTGCGCGGCCGCCGTCTGCGTCAGCGCGTTGAAGAGGGTCGACTTGCCGACATTCGGCAGGCCGACGATGCCGCATTTGAAACCCATGATGGCTCAGTTCGCTTTGAGGAAGGCGGCCGGGGTCGACGCGGAAGGGATTGATGATTGTGAGATCGCCATATCGCGTGCTCATGGCCGCATGTCTTCGGACAGAAAGTGGCTGCAGCCAGCTTTCGCAGCGGACGCAATCAGCAGGCAGTCGAACCATTGGTAGCCGAGCTGGCCGCGAACAGCCCAGGCGACGTCGATTCGTCGGGCGATATCGACTTGTCGCCCGAAGGTCCGAAGCATCTCGATCGGCCTCGCGCGCGACCGAGACCGGATGCGCTCTCGCTTGCGCAGGATCCAGCGGGTCAATTCGTTCAGGACCTGAAGGTTGAGCGAGGCATTGCGTCGGCCATGCGCCAGACGATCTAGCCAAGTTCTGGCCAGATCGTCGCTTGCTGCCGGCACGCGGGATCGCGCGCGTAGATCAGGACGTTGGTGTCGACGAAGACAGGCGCGATCACCGGTCATAGAGCTGATCGCGCGTCGGCGCGTTTCCGTTCTCGTCCGTCAGCTTCAGAGCGAGGACCGGCCGAGAAAGCGGCGTCGAGCGCCTGCCTGCTGTCCAAGGGGCGCCGATACGCTGCTCGCACGAAGCTCCGCCGACGAATCCGCGACAGGCTCTTGCCCTCCCGGGCAGCGGCGACGCGTGCACGCTGCGCATGTCTCGTCGGGCAAGCGTGACGGTCACGTTCTTCATCGTGCGAGCCTCCTGCTGTCGATATGCCAGGGTCGTGCGCGTTTCCGTGTCAATCGCCGGCCTTTTCGCCGAGGCGTTTGACGGCACCGTGACCGCGCGCCTCCATGAACAGGTGGACCTTGTTCTGGAAGCCCGCATCGTCATGGGCGGCCAGCAAGGGCGCGTCGTCGGCGCAGGCGCGTGCAGAGATCCTCGACCCAGGCCTGCTCCGCCTTGCCGAAATCGCTGCAGCACATAGCCGTGCACCAGCTCCTTGTGGCCGGGATGGCCGATGCCCATCCGCACGCGGCGATACTCGTTGCCGATCAGGGCGGTGGTCGAGCGCAGGCCGTTATGGCCGGCATTGCCGCCGCCGAGCTTCACCCGGAGCTTGGCCGGGGCGAGGTCGAGCTCGTCGTGGAAGACGACGACGTCGGCCGGGCGCGATCTTGAAGAAGCGGGCTGCCTCGCCGACCGCGCGGCCGGACTCGTTCATGAAGGTCTTCGGCTTGAGCAGGATGACCTTTTCGGTGCCGATCGTCGCTTCGCAGGCCTCGCCCTGGAAACGCGCGCGCCAGGGCGAGGCGCGGTGGACGCGGGCGATCTGCGTCGAGCGCCATGAAGCCGATATTGTGGCGGTTGCGGGCATAGCGCGCGCCGGGATTGCCGAGGCCGGCGAAGATCAGCATGAGACACTCCGGCTCAAACGAAGACGGCCGGGAAAACCCGGCCGTCTGATGGCGATAGGCTCGGCTTGCGTCCGTGGACGCCGCCGCAACCTCAGGCCTTGGCTTCCTCGGCCGGCGGCTTCGGCAGCCTCTTCCTCGGCCATCGGCGGAACGATGGTGACGATGGTGGCGTCGGAGCCGACGGTCAGCTTGGCGCCCTTGGGCAGCTTGATGGCGCTGGCTTCAAGCGTGCCACCGATCTGCAGGCCGGCCACGGAGACCTCGAAAGCCTCCGGGATGTGCTCCGGCTCGACGGTGATCTCGAGCGAGTGCTCGACGATCTGCACCAGGCCGCCATTCTTGACGCCGGGGCTGGCATCCTGGCCGATGACGTGGATCGGCACTTCGACCGTCACGGTCTGGCCGGCGGCGACGCGCAGGAAATCGACGTGGATCGGGAAATCCTTGACCGGATCGAGCTGGTAGTCGCGCGGAATGACGCGCGTCTTCTTGCCGTCGACGGTGATTTCGAAAAGCGTGGTCAGGAAGTGGCCGCCATAGATCAGGAGGCGGGTCTTGTTGGAGTCCAGCGCGATCGCCTCGGGAGCGGCGCCCCCGCCATAGATCACGGCTGGTGTCAGGCCTTGACGACGAACTGCCCGGGCGGCCCCCTTGCCGACCTGGGCGCGCGCCGAAGCCTCGATTTGCTTCACGGCGGTCATGGTGTTGTTTCCTAGCTCTAAAAGACAAGGCCGCCCATTGGCGGCCGTTTCGGGTCAGCGCCTGTGCCTCCAAGGGTGTCAGCGGGCGCTGGCAGGCTCATAGGCGAAAACAGGCTGCAGGACAAGCGCGATAGGCTTTCGCGGCGATGGACGCCGCCCGGCTTTGGTCAGGCTGCCGTGGCGGTCAGCTCTGCCACCGGCGAGAGCGGCCTGCGTCCGAAGCGGGTGAGGAGCTGCGTCGTCACGCAGGCCGGCACGGCCGGTGAATAGAGGAAGCCCTGGCCGTAGCGGCAGCCCATCGCCTTCAGCCTTTCGGCCTGCGCTTCGGTCTCGATGCCTTCGGCGATGATCGTCATGCCCAAGCCGGTTGGCGATGGTGACCAGCGACTCGATGATCACGGTGCTGCGGGCCTGCAAATCGATCCCCGAGACGAAGGACCGGTCGATCTTGATGATGTCGACGGGAAAGTCGAGCAGATGTGTCAGCGAGGCGAAACCGGTGCCGAAATCATCGAGCGATACGCGGATGCCGCGCTCGCGCAGGCTCTGGATGGTCTCTTGCCACCGCATGGCGGCGCCCGCCCATGAAGACCTGCTCGGTGATCTCGACGACGAGATGCTCCGGCGGTGTTCCGGCCTTGTCCAGAACGCGCATGATGCGCTGGCAGAGATCGCCCTTCTGGAAATCGACCGAGGTAACGTTGATCCCGATCTGCGGGCTCAAGCCCGACGCGCGCCAGCCGATCGTATCGGCCGCAATGCTGGACAGCATCTGCGTGGTGATACGGAAGGCGGCCTTGGGATCGCGCATCGCCTCATGGAAATCACTGGCGGTGGCGACGCGGCCATCGCTCATCCGCATCCGCGCCAGCGCCTCGAGGCCGACGATGGCGCCGCTGCCGATCTCGATCACCGGCTGGTAGTGCGGGAAGATGCGCCCGCTCGCCAGGGCCTCATCGACATTGCGCAGGATCTGGATGCGGCGCGTCATCGAGGTCCGCAGCCCATCCTTGAAGCGGACATAACCGCCGCGGCGGGTTTCCTTGGCGTGGTACAGGGCGAAGTCGGCGTTCTGGCGCAGTGTCGTGCCATCCTCGCCATCGGCTCCCGCCAGCACGCCGCCTATCGTCACGCTCGGGATAATGGTGTGGCCGTCATGGTCCAGCGGCTGGGTCATGGCGGTCAGGATGGCGTGCGCCACCGTGCGCAGCTGCGCCGCCTGGGTGCAGTGCGGCAGCAGGATCGCGAATTCGTCGCCGCCGATGCGGCAGGTCAGGCCATCGCCCACCACGGCTTTCAGCCTTTGGCCGACAATCGCGATCAGCGCGTCACCGACGGCGTGGCCGAGCCCGTCATTGATCGTCTTGAGATTGTCGATGTCGAGCAGCATCAGCCCGAAATCGCGGACGGAAGAGGTGGTTGCCCGTTCATAGGCTTCGTTGAACTGCGCCCGGTTCGGCAGCCCGGTCAGCGTGTCGAAATAGGCGAGGCGGTGATTGCGCGACTGCACCCGCTCATGCTCGATCGCGATGGCGCAGAGATGGGCGCAGGTCGAAACGATGCGGCGCTCGACCGGGTCCGGGCCGCGCTTTACCCGAAAATAGAAGGCGAAACTGCCGATGACGCCGCCATCGCGCGCGCGGATCGGGCTCGACCAGCAGGCGACGAGGCCAATGGCGAGCGCGCCGTCGCGAAACTCGGCCCAGAGCGGGTCGGTCTCGATATCGGTGACCTCGACCGGTTCGCCGCGATACATCGAGGTGCCGCAGGAGCCCGAGGAGGGGCCGATCGGGGCACCGTCCACCGCCGCGCAATAGGTAGCCGGCAGGCTTGGGGCGGCCAGTGTCTTGAGGCAGCGCTCAGGGGTCGCGGTGATGACGGAGCAGACCGTGCCCGGCGCGATCTCTTCAGCGCCCAGGCACAGGGCTTCCATGATCGCGATCAGCGGCTCGCCGCAGGCGATCGCCTCCAGCGTTTTGTTCTGGAGAATTTGCAGCCGTTCGGTCGGTGACATCAGGGCCATGGAGCGCTCATTCTCGTTGAGCGCGGACCCTATGGCCGGCTTATGAACCCGGCGTTCCGCAGATAGCTAAAATTGTCGCGTTAACGACGTGATCAGGCTGGCGCCAGCCCGAGCCGTTCGTCGCGGCGGCGCAGCAGATGCATCAGCGGCATCGCCAGCAGCACCATCCAGGCCTTGCCGATGATCTGCCCGAGGAGAAAATCGAGGCTGCCAAAGGCCAGCGACAGGAACACGATGCTGTCGACGACCAGTCCGAGAAGGCTGGATGCGAGCACGGCCAGCACGAAATGGTTACGCTGCAGCGGCGTATACACCGCGAAATCGGCGAGTTCCGAGAGCAGGAATGCCGCGACCGAGGCGGTGACGATGGCCGGCGGCGCGATCAGCCCCGAGATCGCGGTGCCGATGATGATCGCCAGCAGGCCCATCCGGGCACCCAGCCGACGCTGGACGATATCGCGCAGCACGAGGGCGAGACCGATCATCAGCACGCCGCTCGGCGCCTTGATGCCGGGCGCGACCGGAACGAGGCACGGGCCATCGGGCACGCAGACCACGCCGACATTGCCGATCATCCAGTTGGCGAGCGGGATGGTCAGGGCGAAAAGCGCGAGGGCGACGATCCCTTCGATGCGGCGCTGGCGGTCAAGTGTCATGGCTGGGGCCCGTATCGTCCGGTGTCACAAGATAGGCGGCATATCCGTTGGCGCGGAGCTCGCAGGCCGGGCAGGTGCCGCAGCCATAGCCCCAAGGGTGACGCTTGGTCCGGTCACCCATGTAGCAGCTATGTGTCTCCTCGATGACGAGGTCGAGCAGCGCGTCGCCGCCAAGCGCGCGGGCCAGCGCAAAGGTCTGCGCCTTGTCGCGCCACATCAGGGGCGTGTGCAGCACCAGCCGGCGGTCGAGGCCGAGGCCGAGCGCCACCTGCATCGCCTTCACCGTATCGTCCCGGCAATCGGGATAGCCGGAGTAGTCGGTCTCGCAGACGCCGAGCACGATATGCTTGCAGTCGCGGCGGTAGGCGAGGGCGGCGGCGAAGGTCAGGAAGATGAGGTTGCGGCCGGGCACGAAGGTCGTCGGCAGGCCGGATTCGGCGAAGGCGATCTCGCTGTCGCGGGTCAGCGCCGTGTCGGACATGGCGCCCAGCACAGCAAGATCGAGGCAATGGTCGGGGCCGAGCCGTTTTTGGGCAGAGGGCAGCACATCAGGCAGGCGCTGGCGCAGGGTCTGGCGGCAGGTCAGTTCGACGGCGTGGCGCTGGCCATAGTCGAAGCCGAGCGTCTCCACCTCGTCGAAACGCTCCAGAGCCCAGGCGAGGGCGACGGTGGAATCCTGCCCACCGGAAAACAGCACGAGCGCGCGCGAAGTGCCCATTGCGACGTCGCTCCGGCCCTGCGGCTCAGTCGAATAGGCTGGAGACGCTGGATTCGGTCGCGGTGCGCTCGATCGCCTCGCCCATCAGGCTGGCAATCGAGATGACGCGGATATTGCGCGCCACCTTCACGGCCTCTGTCGGCATGATCGAGTCGGTGATCACCAGCTCTTTCAGCTTGGAGTTGGCGATGCGCGCCACGGCGCCGCCCGAAAGCACGCCATGCGTGATGTAGGCGAAAACCTCGCGGGCGCCCTGCTCCAGCAGGGCTTCGGCGGCGTTGCAGAGCGTGCCGCCGGAATCGACGATATCGTCCAGCAGGATGCAGGAGCGCCCTTCGACCGAGCCGATGATGTTCATCACCTCGGATTCGCCGGGACGGTCGCGGCGCTTGTCGACGATGGCGAGCGGCGCGTCGATGCGCTTGGCGAGCGCGCGGGCGCGAACCACGCCGCCGACATCGGGAGAGACGACCATGGCATTGCGCCAGTCCAGCCTGTCCTTGATGTCGCGCGCCATCAGCGGCGCGCCGAACAGGTTGTCGGTCGGAATGTCGAAGAAGCCCTGGATCTGCCCGGCATGGAGGTCCAGCGTCAGGACCCGGTCGACGCCGGCATGGGTGATGAGGTTCGAGACGAGCTTGGCCGAGATCGGTGTGCGGCCCGAAGCGCGCCGGTCCTGCCGGGCGTAACCGAAATAGGGGATCACCGCAGTGATGCGCCGGGCCGAGGAGCGGCGCAGCGCGTCGGTGATGATCAGCAGCTCCATCAGATGGTCATTCGTCGGAAACGAGGTCGACTGGATGATGAAGACATCCTGGCCGCGCACGTTCTCCTGGATCTCGACGAAGACCTCCATGTCGGCGAAGCGCCGGACCGAGGCCTTGGCCAGCGGAATGCCGAGATGGGCGCAAATGGCTTCAGCAAGCGGCCGGTTGGAATTGCCGGCGACGACTTTGATTGAAGAGTGCATTCCGGGCGCACCGTTGGTCTGGCTGGGCCTGAGCCGTGCGGCCGGCTCAGTTCGAACGGCTCTTAACAGCGGCATGACAGTGAGTCGACCGCTGCACTGCAAAAAACGCTGCACAGGTCGAACCATTCGGAACCAACCTGCGCCCGCAACATGTCAAAGCCGCCCCTGACCCGTTGAAGAGCCAAGCCGCAGCGGCATTGTCACAGCTTCTTGGTGTCGGTCGCGGCGGCCGTGCGGGCCTTGGCGGCTGCGGGTTTGGCGCCTGCGCCTGTCTTCAAGGTCTCGACGGCCGGCGTGGTGACGAGAAAGCTCGCGATCGCATCCATCGATTCGGACGCCGCCTTGGCGACGACCGTCCTGTCGATGCCGGCCCAGGGATCGCCGCCACCGCTACGGCTGCCGAGGCTCGCGCCCTGGACGCGCTGAGCCCGCTGTTTGCCAGCGTCATAAACGTCCCAGACGAAGGCGAGGGCGGTCTGGCCATCCTCGGTGGGTTGGGCGGTGAGGTAGCCACGAACCCGGAACCGCGCCGGCCTGTCGCCGGGCACGATTTCCATCTTGCGCTCGGCTGCGGCCTCGCCCAGCAGGCCAGCGAAGCTGGTGGTCACCGAATCCGGCGCACCGGTGATGCTCTGGACCGAGACCGGCACCCCTGGCGCATCGACGCGCGCGCGCTCCGCTGTCTGCGAGGTTTGCTGGCAACCGGCCAGCGCAAGCGCCAGCGCCGGGCCCCAGAAGAGCCCCTTCACCTGCGTGTTCATGATGACGCCTCCCGCCTTGTTGTGCGTACGGGTTGATGTGTCGAGCGATCCCTGCAGCGCTTGCTTTATTCTTACCGCAGGACAAGGTCCAGATCGGGAAGGTTGAGCGCTTCGGCTCCGTCCTCGCCGACGAGATAGGTCCGGCCCAGGCACATCGCCGTCTCGCTGGCGGAATCCATCAGGATCATATGGGCGAACATCACCATGCCCGGCACCAGCGGCCAGTCATTGCCCTCATAGAACATCGGCCAATCCATCCATGAGGGCGTGAACTTCGCACCCAGCGAATAGCCGCAGGCATTGAGCCGGTGCTCGCTCAGCCCGTGCTCGGCAAAGACCCGGCTATGGGCGGCAAAGACATCGCCCGCCGTGCGGCCCGGCCGAAGCTGTGCCTCGCAAGCCAGCAGCGCGTCCCGTGCGGCGGCGTGATAGCGCAGATGCAGCGGTCGCGGCTCGCCGACGACCACGGTGCGCATGATCGCGGCGTGGTAATGCCGCTCGGCACCGGCGAATTCGAGCGTGATCTGGTCGTTCGCATCGAGCTTGCGCCGGCCTGACTTGTAGCGGCAGAGCAGGGCGTCCCGGCCGGAGCCGATGATGAACTCATTGGCCGGGTAATCCCCGCCGCTGGCAAAGATCGCGTGATGCTGGGCGGCCAGGATCTCGCCCTCATCGGCGCCAGCCCTGATCGCTGCGAGCGCGGCGGCATCGGCCGCATCGGAGAGGGCGGCGGCGCGCCGGACATAGACGATCTCCTCAGCCGATTTGACGGCGCGCAGCCGGGTGACGATGGTCGAGCTGTCGACCAGCTCGCCATGGCCGGCGAAGGCAGCTTCAAGCTTGCGGCCATTGGAGGCAACGAGCCCATAGGCCTCGAACTCGACGCCGATGCGACGCCCGCGCAGCCCGAAATCCTGGGCCAGGGCCAGGAGATCTCGGGCCGGATTGGCGTCACGCCCATCCTTCCAGATCCGGATGTCCTGCAGGGTCGAGGTGTGCTGCGCCTGACGGTAATCGGCCGAGCGGGTCAGAAGGGCCATGCGCCCATCCGCCTTGAGCACCAAGCACTGGAAGAAGCAGAAGCCGAAGCTGTCATAGCCGGTGAGCCAGAACATCGATTCCTGCTGGAACAGGAAGAGCGCGTCGAGCTCTTCGCGCTGCATGGCGGCGAGCAGCGCCTCGCGACGGCGATCGAATTCCGGTTGCGTGAAATGCAGGGCCATGGCGGTGCGATCCCCTTCCTCGATGCCGGCTATGCTAGCGGGTTTTTGGGTAGCGCGCCTATGGTGCAGGGCGGTCGGTCCGGGCTTGGGCGGTGGGTTATTCGCCGCAGGTGTTTGCGGGTCGGCGCATCATCGCCCATATGTCAGGCAAAGGGGCATATCCGGCCCAAGGAGAGAGCCATGGTCGCCACCAGCAATCGTTTCCTCGACGACATCGCCCGCCTCGCCACCGATGCGGCCGGCGCGGCCCAGGGTGTGCGGCGCGAGGTCGAAACCGTCGTCAAAACCCAGATCGAGCGGCTTTTGCGCGATATGGATGTCGTCACCCGCGAGGAATTCGAGGCGGTGCGCGAGATGGCGCTGCTGGCCCGCGAGGAGAATGACAAGCTCGCCGCGCGCATCGCCGCGCTGGAGGCAGCGGGCCGCGACCAGCCCTGAGGCTCGGTTCGCTTCGTCCACAGCCAAGAGCTGTGGACAGGGCGAGGCAGGGATTGAGCCCTGCCCCCGAATCCGGGGAGCTTGGCGGGGTGTTGGGCGCTTCGCCGTGCCTGCGCTATCGTCGATGAAAGTGATTCGACGGCTGGAGCGTTTATCCGGCCGGCGGAGACGGAGCGCCTTGACCGGGCTCCGGCAGTCAAGTTGCGTCCTTGCGCTTTCCAGTCGCCGTGTTCCCGTTCTCGAGCGCGCCGGACCTGCTGCCAAGCGGGTGCAGGCAGTTGGAACCTTAAGGACATGATGGATCTCGATCTGGACAGCGAGCTTGATCGCCCGTCCAACCCCCTCGACCTCATCGAAAGACTGGCCGCCCTCAACAGCTGGAGCTTCGATCGCGACAGCGACGACGAGCTCTCCGTCTCCGTCAGCGGCGGCTGGTCGGATTATCACGTCGCCATCACTTGGCTGGCGGAAGTGGAGGCGATCCATATCGCCTGCGCCTTCGACCTGAAGGTGCCCGATCGTCGCCGCGCCGAAGTGCTGCAGCTCGTCAGCCTGGTGAACGAGCAGCTCTGGCTCGGCCATTTCGATCTCTGGAGCACCGAGAATGTGGTGATGTATCGCCACGCTCTGCTGCTCTCCGGCGGCGCCGAACCGACGGACGAGCAGGCCGCAGCCCTGATCAAGGCCGCGATCGACGCCTGCGAGCGCTATTTCCAGGCGTTCCAGTTCGTCGTCTGGGCCGGCAAGACGGCGAAGGAAGGCCTTGAAGGCGCGATGCTGGAGACTGTCGGAGAGGCGTGAGAGATCGCCCCTTCCAGTCGCCAAGGCGGGCTGGAAGGGTTATGCTGACGCTGCGGCAACGATGCGTGCTGGCCGGCAGGGGAGCAATAGGGATGGGTAGCGACGCGCTCGCTGTAGCCGCTGATCCGTCAGACCCAGAAGACTTCGATACGACGCATGAAGCGCTGCTCCGGGCGCATGGTGCACGTTTTATCCGCCGTACGCGCCTGGCGCTCGGCCTCACCCAGCCAGAGTTCGCCAGTCGCTTTCGTGTGCCGGTGGGAACTCTGCGGGATTGGGAGCAGGCTCGGGCGACGGCGCCTGATTTCGCGGTTGCTTACGTGCGCGTGATCGCGCTGCATCCGGAGATGGTGGCGGCGGCTGTCCGCGCCGCTTGACCGCGCCGCGTTTCGGCGGCCAGTGTCTCGCGATTCCTGCCCCGCCAGACCGTGAGACCGCCATGACCGCTTCGCTTCCGCAATCGCTCGTTTTGCTTGGTGCCGGCAAGATGGGCGGCGCCATGCTCGAGGGCTGGCTGCGCATCGGCATGAACCCGGCCGGCATCAGCCTCGTCGATCCGCACCCATCCGACGAGATCGTGGCGCTGGCGCAGGATAAGGGCATGGCGCTCAACCCCGACCCGGCATCGATTGCGCCTGCGGATGTGCTGGTGCTGGCGACCAAGCCGCAAATGCTCGACACCGCCGCGCCTGCGGTGCAGGCCTTCATCCATCCCAAGACGCTGCTGATCTCGATCCTGGCGGGCAAGACCCTGGGCAATCTGTCGGCGCGGCTGCCGACGGCGAACGCCATCATTCGCGCCATGCCCAACCTTCCGGCCTCGGTGCAGCGCGGGGTGACGGGCGCTGCGGCGGGAGCAGGCGTCTCCGGCGCGCAGAAGGCGATGGCCGATGCGCTGCTCGGCAGCATCGGCCGGGTGGAGTGGCTCGATGACGAGGCGCTGATCGATGCCGTGACGGCCGTCTCCGGCTCCGGCCCGGCCTATGTCTTCTATCTCGTGGAATGCCTGGCCGCGGCGGGGACGCAAGCCGGCCTGCCCAAGGATGTCGCCGAGCGCCTCGCCCGCGCCACTGTCGAGGGCGCCGGCGAGCTTTTGTTCCAGTCGCCCCTGCCGCCGGGCACGTTGCGCCAGAACGTCACCTCGCCCGGCGGGACCACTGCGGCGGCGCTGTCGGTGCTGATGGCGGATGACGCGCTGACGCCGCTGATGGTAAAGGCTGTGGCTGCCGCCAAACGTCGCGCTGGCGAGCTTTCCGGCTGAGAGGCCTTCCGGTCGCCATGGTGGCACCCTAGGTTTGAGGGGACTGACCCGCGACGGAGTGCTCTCATGGCCCGCAAACCTGCTTCTCCCGCTGCCGAATCCGGCCCCGCGACGCCGGCTGTCGATCCGCGCAAGCTGGCTGTCGAGGCGCTGATGCGCCTGGCCGCCCAGCGCCCTTGGGATGAGATCGAGCTCGGCGACATCGCTGCCGAGGCCGGCCTGTCGCTGCTGAAGCTGCGCGGCCTGTTCCCCTCCAAACTCGCCATGCTCGGCGGGCTGACGCGGATGGTCGATGATGCCGTGCTGGCCGAGCTCTCCGACGATCTGGCGGGCGAGCCGATCAAGGAGCGGCTGTTCGACCTGGTGATGCGCCGGCTCGATGCGCTGGCCCCCTACAAGCCGGCGCTGCGGCGGATCACGCCGATGGTGCGGCGCGACCCTCTCGCGCTGGCTGCGCTCAATCGCGGCGCGGTCAATTCCTGGCGGTACATGCTGGCCTCGGCAGGTATCCCGACCGAGGACCAGCTCGGCGCGCTGCGGGTGCAGGGGGCGGTGCTGCTGATGGCGCGGGTCGCCGATGTCTGGCTGGAGGATGATGAGCCGGATCTGTCGCGGACCATGGCGCGGCTCGATCGCGAGCTGAAGAATGCCGGGCAGATCATGTCGCGGATCGAGGATGTGCATCGCCTCACCGCGCCACTGCGTGGGCTGGCGCGCGCCTTGTGCGGCGGCCGACGTCCGATGGCGCGCCGACGCGAGCGCTATCCTGGTGAAGAGAACGACGATTATGCCCCGGCCATCTGAATTTGTCGGGGCACAGGCATCCAAATGGCTGTTTTAATTCAGTGCATACAGCAACGTAATTCAGGAAAGCATTCAGTATTGAATGTAAATTAAGCTGCTTTTCTGTACGATAACGGCTTGAAATTAGGAAATCGTTAGGCGTTTTTTGCAAATATCGGGTCTGCCGATTTTTGCGAGGCGTCCCATGTTCAAATTTCTTTCAAGTCTTTCAGTTGGTCGTGCTCTATCGCTTATCGCCGTCTTATCCGGTTGCATTGCCATCGGTGCCGTTGCCTTCAGCTTGATCGGCGCGCGCCGTGAGATGATCGATCTGAAGCGGGCTGAGGTGAAGAATGCCTCGGAGGTGGCTGCAACGATCGCCAACGCCTACCGGGCCAAAGCCGCTGGGGCGAATTGCCGGTCGAAGAGGCCAAGCGACAGGCGCTGGAGGCAATCGGAGCCGCACGCTTCGAAAACAGCAATTACTTCTTTGTATTCTCTAAAAATGGCCTGGCGCTGACGCATCCGCGCAAGGACATGGCCAACAAGGACATGTCCGACCTGAAAGACCCCACGGGGAAATTCATCGTCAGGGAGTTGATCGCACTGGCGTCCTCCGGCTCTGGGGCGGGTTTCTTCGATTATGTCTGGGTCAAGCCGGGCGATGAGCAGCCCAGCCTGAAGATCAGCTACGTGATCGGCATTCCCGAATGGAACTGGTCTGTCGGCACCGGGCTTCACCTGCATGACATCGAGGCCAAGTTCCGGTCGATGCTGCTGGATCTCAGCCAAATCCTGGTTCCGCTGGTCCTGCTGATGGTCGGGATGTGTGCCTTCCTCAGCCGTCGCATTGCCTTGGTCCTGGCTTCGCTGGCCGGCAGCATGAAGGCGATTGCCGGTGGCGATCTGGATGCAGCCGTTTCGCATCAGGAGCGGAGCGACGAGGTCGGCACCATGGCTCGTGCGCTCGACGTCTTCCGCGAGTCGGCGGTCGCCAAGGAGGTGGCGGAAGCCGAGAGCGCGCCGCCTGTCCGCCCATGCCGATGCGCAGGGGGCCGCTGCCGAGCAGCAGCGTCGGCAAAGCGAAGCCGAGAAATTGCAGGTTGCCGAGCGGCTCGACCTGGTTGTGCGAGAGCTGGCGGCCGGTCTCGCCCTGCTGGCGGAGGGCGATCTCAGCCATCGCATCAACCAGCCCTTCAGCCCCGAATACGAGACGGTGAAGGACAACTTCAACGGCGCCATCGCCAAGCTGCAGGAGACGATGCGCGAGATTGCGACCAATACCGACAGCATGAAGTCGGGCTCGGTCGAGATCAGCCAGGCGGCTGACGATCTGGCGCGCCGAACCGAGCAGCAGGCCTCCTCGGTGGAGGAGACGGCGACGGCGCTGGACGAGCTGACGGCAACCGTTCGCCAAACCGCCGAGAGTGCACGGCTGGCCAGCAACGCGACCCAGTCTGGTCAAGCAGGAGGCCGAGCAGTCGACCGGGATCGTGCGCGATGCCATCGCCGCGATGGGCGGTATCGAGAAATCCGCGCAGGAGATCTCGAAGATCGTCGGCGTGATCGACGAGATCGCCTTCCAGACCAATCTTCTGGCGCTCAATGCAAGTGTCGAGGCGGCGCGGGCCGGCGATGCCGGCAAGGGCTTTGCCGTCGTCGCCTCGGAAGTGCGGTCGCTCGCCCAGCGCTCGGCCAGTGCCGCCAAGGAGATCAAGGGGCTGATCAGCGCGTCCAGCATCGAGGTCGACAAGGGCGTCACGCTGGTCGGCCAGACCGGCGGCGCGCTGCAGCGCATGGCCGGGGGCATCGCAGAGGCAACGACGCTGGTGGCAGCGATCGCAAGCGCGGCGCAGGAGCAGGCGTCCGGCCTCAACGAGGTCAACAGCGCCGTCTCGGAAATGGATCAGGCGACCCAGCAGAACGCGGCGATGGCCGAGCAGTCGACCGCGGCTGCCCATTCGCTCTCGGAGGAGGCGGACCGGCTTGCCGCGCTGGTCGGGCGCTTCCGGCTCGAGGAAGGCGGCGGAACGGCACGGCTGCACGCCATGGCCAAGACCATGCGCGAAGCCGGAAAGCGCTCCAGCAAAGCGGCCTGATCCGATCCCTCGACACAGTTCAGCGCGCCGGGCAGGGGACAACCCCTGTCCGGCGTTTTAGTGTTGCGCGGTTCAACCGACAGGAGACCCCGTGACTGACCATGCTGAACCCACAAGCCTGATCGGCTTCGACGATTTCATGAAGGTGGATATCCGCGTCGGCACCATCGTCGAGGCGCTGCCCTATCCTGAGGCGCGAAAGCCGGCGATCAAGCTGGTGATCGATTTCGGCGAGCCGATCGGCCGCAAGAAATCCTCCGCCCAGATCACCAGGCATTATCGCCCGGAGGATCTGCCGGGCAGGCAGGTTCTGGCGGTGGTGAACTTCCCGCCGCGCCAGATCGGCAAGTTCATCTCCGAGGTGCTGACGCTCGGTGTGCCGGATGCCGATGGCGAGGTCGTGCTGATCGGCCCGGGTCACGATGTCCCCAAGGGCGGCCGGCTTTTCTAAAAGCGGATGATTGGCGGCCCTGGAACGGCGCGGCGTCCTTGGGCGCTGCCCGTCACTTCGTAGATCAGCCGTTGCGGCGCAGCGAGCAAAGCGCCTGCGCAAACAGGGGATCGAACGCGTTTTGTAGCGGCGCCGTAACGGAAATCATTTCTGTTCATTTGATGATGAGGCGCCTGTACTCCCGTCTAAGAGCCCGATATGACTTTCATTACGAAAACAACCTTAGGTCATGTCATGGGCGGCTGGGATTCGCGGCATCGGGCGACGGACGAGCTCGACGCGTTGGGTTCGCAATCGGGCGGGCTTTTCGCTGCGGGGACGCGCTTGTTGATCCTGCTGTTTTGCATGCTGTTCTGCCTGCTCGTCTGGCTCGGCGCTTTGTGGGCCCTGAACGCCTGGCTCCACATTCTGTAAGGGTGGGGCGCCGGGCCGCTCTGTTGCCGCGCGAACCTGTCGCGTTCCGGCGCCGCGTTCTCCGCTTCGATCCCCTAGACCGGCAGGCGCACTGTCGCCCGCAGGCCGCCGAGCGGGGAATCGGCCAGGATGATGTCCCCGCCATGGGCGCGGGCGATGTCGCGGGCGATGGCCAAGCCCAGGCCGGTGCCGCCCGAATCGACATTGCGGGCCTCGTCCAGCCGGAAGAACGGGCGGAACACGTCTTCCCGCTGTTCAGGCGCGATGCCTGGCCCGTCATCATCGACCATGACGATGAGATAGCGCGCATCGTGATTGGCGCGGATGGCGATGCGGTCGCCATAACGCGCGGCGTTGGAGACAAGGTTGGTGAGGACGCGGCGGAAGGCATCGGGCCGCACCACCACCAGCGGGTCACCGGCGACGGTCAGCTCGGTCTGGTGGCCCTGGCGCTCGACATCGGCCTTCAGCTCTTCCAGCAGGCTGCGGATATCGGTCTCGACAGCCGCCTCGCCGGCATCGCCGCGTGCGAAGGCCAGATAATCCTCCAGCATCCGGCTCATCTCATCGACGTCCTTCTCGATCGCATCGATCTCTGATGAGCGTTCGAGCAGGGCCAGCGAGAGCTTGAAGCGGGTGAGGATGGTGCGCAGATCGTGGCTGACGCCGTTCAGCATGGTAGTGCGCTCGCCCACCGAGCGCTCGACGCGGCGCTTCATCTCGATGAAGGCATTGCCGGCGCGGCGGACCTCGCGCGCGCCGCGCGGGCGGAACTCGGCATCGCGGCCCTTGCCGAACGCCTCGGCCGCATCGGCGAGCTTCAGGATCGGCCGGATCTGGTTGCGCAGGAACAGCACCGCGATGGTCAGCAGGATCAGCGAGGTGCCGAGCATCCAGAGCAGGAAGATATGGCTGTTGGAGGCATAGGCCTGGTTGCGGCGGGTCAGCACCCGCATCACGTCCTTGCCGAGCTTGACCCGGATCTCGATCAGGCTGGAGCGGCCCACCGTGTCGAGCCAGAACGGCCGCGCGACCTGCTGGCTCAGCTCGGTCGAGAGGGCATTGTCGAGCAGCGAGAAAAACGGCTTGGGACCCGGCGCCGGCAGATCGGAATCGGGCAGGATGTCGACATCCATGCCGAGGCGGCGCTCGGCGATGCGCGAGAGGACGCTGGCATCCTGATCCTGCGGGTAGCTCTCATAGACATCGATCAGCGCCGCGATATCCGCTGAGACGGCGGAGGAGAGCCGCTGCGTCACCGTCTGCCAGTGGCGCTCCATGAAGACATAGGCGATCACCGATTGCAGCAGCACGACCGGCGCGATGACGATGACCAGAGCGCGGGGATACAGCCCGGTCGGCATATAGCGCGCGATCAGGTGCAGCGGCCGCCCGGCGCGTCGCAACTGCGGCTTCAGCGCCTGGTTGAGGCGCTTGCCGCCCCTGGAAAGCCATGACAACAGGCGCGTCAGCCCGGCACCGGCAGCCCTGGCCGCCTGCTGGAGAGGCTGGATGGCGCTCACGCGCGATCCGTGACCAGGCGATAGCCGACGCCGCGAACCGTCTGGAGATAGAGCGGATCGGCCTGGTCCCGCTCGATCTTGCGGCGCAGCCGGTTCATCTGGACATCGACCGTCCGGTCATTGGCGGCTGAGCCCTGGGCCGCCAGCTCCTCGCGCGGCACGACTTCGCCCGCGCGCTCGGCCAGGGCGGTCAGGATTTCGCGCTCGCGCTCGGTCAGGCGGATCGCCTCCTCGCCCTTGCGCAATTCGCCGCGTGCCAGCCCGTAAACGAATGGCCCGAAGCGGATATATTCCGGGCGGATGGCCGAGGCCGGCGTGTCGGCTGTCAGCGTCCGCTTCAGGATATTGCCGAGCCGCAGCAGCAGCTCGCGCGGCTCGAAGGGCTTGGCGAGATAATCATCGACGCCGAGTTCGAGGCCGTTGATCCGGTCCTTGCTGTCGGCGCGCGCGGTCAGCATCAGGATCGGCACCGTGGAGCCGGTGCGGAAGCGGCGGGCGAATTCGAAGCCGTTTTCGCCCGGCATCATGATGTCGAGCACGATCGCATCGAAAACCAGATTGGTCAGGCGGGAATCGGCTTCGCTGGCATTGCCGGCCGTGGTCACGCGGTAGCCATTATCCCCCAGGAACCGGCCCAGCAGATCGCGCAGGCGGCGATCGTCATCGACCACGAGGATATGGGGCGCTTCATCTGGAAGCGGCTTGCGCTGCGCCTGTGCGGCCATGTCTCGTTCCGGTCCCATTGCCCCGGCGCCGCTGCGTCGGGCGAGAAAATCCGCCGTTAACCGTTAGCATGCAGCCGGTCAGGCCTGCTCCGGCAGATGGGGCAGCACTTTGTGGCGTTCCGAGGGATCGATCAAGCCTGCGAGATACCGCGCCACCATCCGCGCCCCGTCCGGCGAGATGCCTTCGAGCGCGCCATTGATCCGCTTGGCCTGCAATTGCACCAGCCGCTGCGCCAGTTCCTTGCCGGCCGGGGTGGTGTGGAGATGGCGCTGGCGCTTGTCCTGCACACCGGTGCGCTGCTCGACGAAGCCGGTCTCGACCAGCTCCTTCAGCACACGGTTCAGGCTCTGCTTGGTGATCTGCAGGATGTCGAGCAATTCGGCGATGGTCAGTCCCGGCCGCCTTTCGACGAAGTGCAGCACCCGGTGATGCGCCCGGCCAAACCCGTAATCGGCCAGGATGCGGTCGGGATCGCTGACGAAATCTCGATAGGCGAAAAAGAGAAGCTCGATCAGCTCGTAGGGCACGCCACCATTTTCGTCCTGTCCGGCTAACTTGTTTTGGTGGCTTTGCGCCTGCGCCACGTGGATTCTCCATTTTATGTCAGTGTTATTGACATATCTCAGACATAAGATTACCGGTCAAGCACGTGAGGCGACGGATTATGTCGTGTTGCAGACGCGTCTCGCGGCTCGTTCCGCGCTTGTCCGGGGCCTGTTTTGGGCGTTCGCGGCAGGCCAAGCGGTTCGCAAATCTTATGTGCAAAAGGAGCACGCCATGTCAGTCATTCCTTTCGACCAGCGCGACGGTGTCATCTGGTTCGACGGCAAGCTCGTGCCCTGGAAAGACGCCAAGGTACACGTGCTGACCCACGGGCTGCATTACGGCTCCTGCATTTTCGAGGGCGAGCGCTCCTATGACGGCGTGATCTACAAGTGCACGGAGCATTCGCAGCGCCTGCACAAATCCGCCGAGATCATGGACTTCACCATCCCCTGGACGGTGGAGCGAGCTCGATGCTGCCAAATATCTCTGCCTGAAGGAGAACGGGCTGAAGGACGCCTATGTCCGCCCGGTCGCCTGGCGCGGCTCCGAGATGATGGCCGTCTCCGGCATGAACAACACCATCCACACCGCGATTGCCGTGTGGGAGTGGCCGAGCATGTTCGACATGGCGCAGAAGCTGAAGGGCGTGCGCCTCGACATCGCCGCCTATCGCCGGCCGGACCCGGCCTGCGCTCCGGTCCATGCCAAGGCGGCGGGGCTCTACATGATCTGCTCGCTCTCCAAGCATAAGGCCGAGCGCGCCGGCTATGCCGATGCGATGATGCTGGACTGGGAAGGCAATGTCGCCGAGTGCACCGGCGCCAACATCTTCTTCATCAAGGATGGCGTGATCCACACTCCGCTGGCCGACCGCTTCCTGAACGGCCTGACACGGCAGTCGGTGATCGAGCAGTGCAAGAAGCGCGGCTTCGAGGTGATCGAGCGGCGCATCCGCCCGGAGGAGCTCGAGACCTTCAACGAGTGCTTCATCACCGGCTCTGCCGCCGAGGTGACGCTCGTCTCCGAGATCGGGCCCTATTCCTTCATCACCGGCAATATGGGCAAGGTGATCATGGAAGATTATTCGGCTGCCGTGCGGCCGCAATCGCAGGCTGCCTGATCAAGGCTTCTGCCGAACCGCTTCAGCCTTCGCGGCTGAGGCGGTTTTTTGTGCCTGATGCTGCGCGATGCCACAGATCGCGCAGCCTCGCAGCCATGGCGGGCTTATCCGCCAGCCTTTACGTCGCTCCTGAACAGCGTGATCCAGTCGTCGCCGGGGATCAGCCGGCACTCGGCCATGGAGCTGAGCTGCAGCAGGGTAAAGCGCGTGCCGTTCCAGCCATAGGCGCCCGACGAGCCGCAATCGCCGATGCCGCGACCCTTGGCATAAAACGAAACCTGCCCGGTCTTGGGATCGTAATCGGCATTGACCAGCTCGTTTTCGGGCGAGCCATTGCCTTCGAAGCTGGCGGGCCTGGCCTTGGCGACATCGCGGCCGTTCACCAGCCAGAACTGGCTGTTGAGGTTATAGGCGCCGCGCGAGCAGACGAGCGCGACGAGCTGCAGCTTGTCGTCGAGCGGCCAGGCGCCATCGCTGTCGCTGAAGCCGGCCGGGACATCCTCGCAGGAATCGGGCTCGCGCCGGTTGATCTCGCTGCGCATCGCCTTGACCAAAGCTGCCGCCTCGGCCTTGGCCAAAGGCTTGCCGCTGGAGGGCCGGGCGAGGATGACAGGCACGGAAGGGGCCGGCGGCGCCGAGCCTGTGGTGCCCTTGCGGATCAGGGCGGACGGCGTGTTGAGCCGGCCCTGCTGCTCATCGAGCCAGAGCATGGCGGCGACGGAGCCGGCGAGCGAGATCTTGAAGCTGCGCGCCTTGATCCGGGCGGTCAGTGTCGTCGCCTTGCGTGCCGCAGCGATCAAAGCCTCGGTCTCGGCGGGCGCGAGCGCGATCTCGGCCACCTCACCATCGACACTCGTCGCCGCATAGCGACGCCCGGCAGCGGGGAAGGGGGCTGCATCCAGCGCCAGCTCGATATCGAAGCGCGGCTCCAGCTTCTGCGCCCGCAGCTTCAGGGCGAGAGTGGCCGTCGCGTCGGGCCCGGCCTTGCGGTCGAGGCGCAGGAAAGCGACATCCTCATCGCTCTCCTTCGGCAGCGACAGCGCGGCACAGGAGCGGGTGTTGTCGCAACCGGCGATCCAGTCGCGGAAGGTCTTCATCTCGCCGCTCTGGGCCTGCGCGGGGGCCGTCAGCGCCAGGCCGAGCAGGGCGGCCAGCAGGGCCGTTTCAACGCCAGCGGAGCGCCGCATCATCATCCTCCTGCTTCGCCTCGACCCAGCCACCGATGGTGCCATCGACGAGATGTTCGCGCTTCCAGAAGGGTGCGCGGGTCTTGAGGTAATCCATCATGAAATCGGCGGCCTCGAACGCGGCCCTGCGGTGGGCGGAGGTGGCGACCACCAGCACGATCTGCTCGCCCGGCTTGACCAGCCCGTAACGGTGGATCGCGGTCAGCCCGCTCAACGGCCAGCGCTCGACGGCTTCCTGCGCGACGCGGATGATCTCGGCTTCCGCCATGCCGGGATAATGCTCCAGCTCCAGCGCCTGCAGCCGGCCGCCCTCATCGCGACACAAGCCCACAAAGCTGACCACCGCGCCGATATGGCTGCGGGCGGCGGTCAGCCGCTCGACCTCGGCCGCGAGGTCGAAATCCTCGCGCTGGATACGGATCGTGGTGGTCATGGTCGGCTCATCTTGTCGCTGTGGCCCGGGTTGACCTCCCGGTGGCCAAGCATCTGTGGCTCATCCACCCGTCATCGGCGGGAAGAACGCGATCTCATGCGCATCGGCGATGCTGGCATCGGGTTTGACATGGGTGTGGTCGATGGCGGCGCGGACGATCGCCTCATTGGCGAAGGCGGCGGCATAGCCTTCGTCACGCGTCTTCAGCCAGCGCACGAGGTCGGCGATGGTCTGCGTCTCCGCTGGCGGCGTCACGCTTTCCTCGGCGAGGCCGATGCGCTCGCGCACCCAGGCGAAATAGACGAGCTTCAGCGGGCGGGTCTGTACGACGGCTTCATTCATGGCGCGCGCTCATCCTCCTCGACGAGATAGCGGATGCCGGAGTTGAGATAATCCCAGCCGGTATAGATCGTCAGCAGCGCCGCGATCCACAGCATGACGATCCCGATCTGCGTGTTGTGGGGCAGGACCTTGTCGCCGGCCGGGCCGGCCACGAGGAAGCCGAGCGCCAGCAATTGCGTCGTCGTCTTCCACTTCGCGACCTTGCTGACGGGCACGCTGACCTTCAGCTCCGCCAGAAACTCCCGCAATCCGGAGACCAGGATTTCGCGGCAGAGGATGACGATGGCGGCCCAGATCGCCCAGCCCTTGATGGTTTCGGTATGCACCAGCATCAGCAGCAGCGCGCAGACCAGCAGCTTGTCGGCGATGGGATCGAGCATGCGGCCAATGGCCGATTGCTGGCTCCAGGCGCGGGCGAGCCAGCCGTCGAAATAATCCGTGACCGCGGCCAGCACATAGACGGCAAGGGCGCACCAGCGCAGCCAATCATCGGTCGGCCAGAACAGCAACGCAACGACGGCCGGGATCGCGACGATCCGGCCGTAGGTCAGGAGATTAGGCAGCGACCAGGGGCCGCGGCGCTTGATGGCATCTGTCAGAGTCGTCACGGGTTCACCAAAGCAGCGCCAATGTGACAGCGTCAACACGCATGAGCATCAAGCCGCCAGTCCCTCGCCTGCATACTGCGCCTATGCCTCGTGAAAGTAATCATGAACCGCCTTGGCTGTCGCGGCATTGACGCCGGGCGTGCGCATCAAATCCTCGAGCTTGGCGCGCTTGATCGCCTTGATGGTGCCGAAATGCAGCAAAAGTGCGCGCTTGCGGTTGGGGCCGATGCCGGGGATCTCATCCAGCGGGTTTTTCATGGTGTCGCGCTTGCGCTTGGCGCGGTGGGTGCCGATGGCGAAGCGGTGCGCTTCGTCGCGCAGGCGCTGGATGAAATACAGCGCCGGATCGCGCGGCGGCAGCTTGAACGGCTCGCGGCCGACCATGTGGAAGGTCTCGCGCATGGCATTGCGGTCGACGCCCTTGGCGATCGCGACCAGCGGAATATCGCTGGCCCCAAGCCCCGCCATGATCTTGCGGGCCGCCTCGAACTGACCCTTGCCGCCATCGACGATGACGAGGTCGGGCCGCGAGGGGAAGGCGCCATCGTCTGCCGGGGGCATTCGACCCGAGCCCTCATCCCGAGGAGCGCCGCCAGACGCGTCTCGAAGGATGGTCGTGGAGGCGTCGGCGCTCTGTGGAGCATCCTTCGAGACGGCCGCTTGCGCGGCCTCCTCAGGATGAGGGCTGGCGGCAGTCAAGCCCCCGCCGTCCTTCGCGAGCCGGGCGAAGCGGCGGTGCAGGACCTCGCGCATCATGCCGAAATCGTCGCCGGCGATGGTGTCGGTCGAGATGTTGAAGGTGCGGTAGTGGCTCTTCATGAAGCCGTCCTTGCCCGCGACGATCATCGCCGCCGACGGCATTGGTGCCCATGATGTGGGAGTTGTCATAGACCTCGACGCGCCGCGGCGGCCGCGCCATGCCGAACGCCGCGCCGAGCGCGGCCAGCAGGGATTGCTGGCCGGCATTGTCGGCGAGCTTGCGCGACAGCGCCTCGCGGGCGTTCTTCAGCGCGTGGGCGACGAGATCGGCCCGTTCGCCGCGCTTGGGATGAGCGATCTCGACCTTGCGGCCGGCGCGGGCGCTCAGCGCCTGGCCGATCAGCTCGATCTCCTCGACCGGATGCGAGATCAGCACCAGACGCGGCGGCGGCTTGTCGTCATAGAACTGGCTGATCACGGAAGAGAGCACTTCCGCCGGGGTCAGGCTGCGGTCGGCGCGCGGAAACAGGGCGCGGTTGCCCCAGTTCTGGTGGTTGCGGAAGAAGAAGATCTCGATGCAGAACTGCCCGGCCTGCTCGTCGATGGCGAAGACATCGGCCTCCTCGACATCGCGGGTGTTGATGTCCTGCCCGGCCTGCACGGCCGAGAGCGCAGCCAGACGGTCGCGGTAGCGCGCGGCCTTCTCGAATTCCAGCTCCTCGGACGCAGCCTGCATCCGCGCCGACAGCGTCTTCTTCACATCCGATGAGCGCCCGGCGAGGAAGTCGCGGGCCTGGCCGGCAAGGCCCTGATAGTCGGGGATCGAGATTTCGCCGGTGCAGGGCCCGGAGCAGCGCTTGATCTGGAAGAGCAGGCAGGGGCGGGTGCGGTTCTCATAGAAGGAATCGGTGCAGGAGCGCAGCAGAAACGCCTTCTGCAACGCATCGATCGTGCGCTTCACAGCCCAGACCGAGGCGAAGGGGCCGTAATAATCGCCCTTGCGCTGGCGCGAGCCACGATGCTTGGCGATCTGCGGCGCCTCGTGGTCGCCGCTCAGCAGGATGTAGGGAAAGCTCTTGTCGTCGCGCAGCAGCACATTGTAGCGGGGCCGCAGCTGCTTGATCAGGTTGGACTCGAGCAGCAGCGCTTCGGTCTCGGAGCCGGTGGTGACGAACTCCATATTCGCCGTCTCGGCGATCATGCGCGCCACGGCGTTGGTGTGGGCCATGCCGCGCGCATAGGCGCTGACCCGGTTCTTCAGGTTCTTCGCCTTGCCAACATAAAGCACCTCACCGGCACGGTCGAACATGCGGTAGACGCCCGGCCGGTTGGGCAGGTGCTTGGCAAAGCCGGCAATGACCTCGATGCCGGCCTTCAGCGCGCCGGGCGCGGCTTCGGTGAGATCGGCAACGGGGGGAGGGGGAGCGTATCCTCCTCATCCGTCTCGATCTCGGTGTCGGGCAGGTCAGCCTGGCGTTCGCGATTCATGGGCTGCATGTAGGATGCGCCGAGCGTTTCGTCATGTCAGGAGTGCAAATACGGCGCTGCATTCGCACAGTCCGCCAATGCAGAGCCCGAAAGCGGAGTTGACCAGGCTGATGGAGCAACAGGCGACGGCCAAGGGATGCATCATCCTCCTCAACGGCGAATCGAGCAGCGGCAAGTCGACGCTGGCGCGGGCGCTTCAGGACGGGATCGAGCGGCCCTTCTGGCATATCTCGATCGATCATTTGCGGGATGGCGGTGTGCTGCCAAATGCCCGTATCGCGAGGGGCGACTTTGCCTGGCGCGACATGCGCGACAGTTTTTTCCTCGGCTTCGAACGCTCACTCCTGGCCTATGTTCTGGCCGGCAACAACCTGATCGTCGAACACATCATGGAAAGCGAAAGCTGGGCGCAGCGACTGGCTGTGACGCTTCTGGGCCAGGATGTCTTTTTTGTTGGTGTGCGCTGTGACCTTGCCGAGCTGGAGCGACGCGAGCGCGAACGCGGCGACCGTCGCATTGGCGACGCTCGTCGCGACCACGCCTTGATCCATCGCTACTGCCGCTACGATTGCGAGGTTGATGGCACGCAGCCTGCGGCTGGCAATGCGGAACGAATTATCGAGGCCTGGCGCCGCCGCAGCGCGCCCTCTGCCTTCCAGATCATGGGCGAAAACGCCCGCCACCAGGAGCCAGCCTTATGAGCCAGACGACCACCCAGCGCATCGTCCTCGCCGCCCGCCCGACCGGGCGCCCGGACCACAGCCATTTCCGGCTCGAGCAGGCGCCGCTCGGCGCTCCGGCCGAGGGGCAGGTGCTGCTCAAGACGCTGTATCTCTCGCTCGATCCCTATATGCGCGGCCGGATGAGCGCCGCGAAATCTTACTCCGCCCCGGTCGAGATCGGCCAGGTGATGGAGGGCGGTACTGTCTCGGAAGTGCTGGAAAGCCGGTATCCGGGCCTGAAGCAGGGGGATATCGTGCTGTCCTTCTCGGGCTGGCAAAGCCACGCCCTGGCGGAGGGCGCGCAGCTGCGCAAGCTCGATCCGCAGCTGGCGCCGGTGACGACGGCCTTAGGCGTGCTCGGCATGCCCGGCTTCACCGCCTATGCAGGTCTGCTGACCATTGGCCAGCCCAAGCGGGGCGAGACGGTCGTCGTCGCGGCCGCGAGCGGACCGGTGGGGTCGGCCGTCGGGCAGATCGCGCGGATCAAGGGAGCCCGCGCTGTCGGGATCGCCGGCGGGCCGGAGAAATGCGCCTATATCCGCGAGAATTTCGGTTTCGATGCGGTGATCGATCATCGTGCGCCTGATATGGCGGAGCAACTGGCGGCCGCTTGCCCGGATGGCATCGACGTCTATTTCGAGAATGTTGGCGGCAAGGTCTGGGACGCGGTCTTCCCGCTGCTGAACAGCGTTGCGCGCATCCCGGTCTGCGGGCTGATCGCGCAGTACAACGCCAGCGGCGATTTCGAAGGGCCGGACCGCTTGCCGGTGCTGATGCGCCAGATCCTGACCAAGAGCCTGTTGATCCGCGGCTTCATCCAGCGCGAATTCGCAGCGCAGCGTCCGGCTTTCGAGACGGAGATGGCGCAATGGATCGCCAGCGGCGCGGTTCGCTACAAGGAGGATATCGTCGAGGGGCTGGCCAACGCGCCCGAGGCCTTCATCGGCCTGCTCGAGGGCGCGAATTTCGGGAAGCTGATCATCAAGTTGTAGCGGACAGTTGGCGCGCTAGCTCGCCCAGGGGTCGATGACGGAGAGGCCCGCCGCGATGAAAGGAGCCGTGTCGCGCGTCGCCACGGCCAGCCCATGGGCGAGCGCGATGGCCGCGATATAGCCATCGACCGTCGCGATGGCCTTGCCGGTCGTGCGGCAATGGGCGCGAAGCTTGGCATAGGTTTCGGCAGCCATGACATCGAAGGGCAGGATGCGGCTGTCGAAGACCGGCAGGACGCGGTCGCGCAGATGATCCGCGAGCGCGCTCTTGCGGCGGCCTTCGGGCATTACGGCTATGCCCCAAAGCAGCTCTCCGACAGTGATCGACGACAGAAACAGAGTGTCCGTTGCCTGCCGGTCGAGCCATGCGCCGACGCGGGGATCGCCACCCGGCCTTGAGGCCTCCGAGATGACATTGGTGTCGAGCAGGATCAAACGAAGCTCGGCGGCTCAGAGGTCGTCCGGTCGCGAAGGCCTTCTGTATCGAAGCCACCGGTTTCTCGACCGATCTCTGCCAGCAGCGAGCCGAGCTTGATCTGCGAGGCCGGCGTGACCGCAGCATCAAGGATATGGCGGATTTCCGCTTCCGTGCTGCGACCATGTCGCGCCGCCCTGATCTTCAGGGCGCGATGAGTCTCATCGGAGAGTTTTCGCACTGTAACAGAAGGCATCCAAAGTTCTCCGAACGACCGAGCCGCATGATATCATACTGCAGTCATTGCTATCAAACAGCGTCCTGATCGTGCCTTAGCCCTTGACCTTGCAGCGTTGCGGTGGCCATCACCCTGCGCCCGCTCACCGGACCTCGCCCATGCCAGTCTTCGCCATTCCCTTCCCGGTCATTGATCCCGTTGCGATCTCGATCGGCCCGCTCGCCGTGAAATGGTACGGGCTGGCCTATGTCGCCGGGCTGCTCGGCGGCTGGTGGTATGCGCGCCGGCTCGTTGCAGCGGATGGGCTGTGGGGCGGGAGGGCGCGTCCCAAGGTCGATGAGCTCGACGATATGCTGCTGTTCGTGGCGCTCGGCGTGGTGCTTGGCGGGCGGCTGGGCTTCGTCCTGTTCTATGATCTGCAGCGCTATCTGGCGCAGCCCGAGGATATCATTGCGATCTGGCAGGGCGGCATGTCCTTCCATGGCGGGCTGGCGGGCGCGACCTTTGCCCTGTGGCTGTTCGCCAAGCGGCGCGGCTGCCCGCCACTCAGCGTGTTCGATCTGGTCGCGACCGTGGTGCCGATCGGGCTCTGCCTTGGGCGCATCGCCAATTTCATCAATGCGGAGCTGTGGGGCCGGCCGGCGCCGGATGTGCCATGGGCGATGGTGTTTCCCGATGCCGGGCCGCTGCCGCGCCATCCGAGCCAGCTTTACGAATCCTTCGCCGAGGGGCTGCTGCTGTTCATCCTGCTCGGCCTGCTGGTGCGGATGGGCGGGCTGAAGCGGCCGGGGCTGGTCGCGGGCGTGTTCGGCATGGGCTATGCGCTGGCGCGCATCGTCTGCGAATTCTTCCGCGAGCCTGATCCGCAGCTCGGCTTCCTGTTCGGCCGTTCGGTCGATGCGCTCTCGGGCGGCATCACCATGGGCATGTTGCTGTCGCTGCCGCTGTTCTTCGCCGGGCTTTACCTCGCCTTGCGCTCGCGGCGCGTGGCCGCATGAGCGCGCTGCAGGCGGAGCTCGTCCGCCTGATCAGGGCCGAGGGGCCGCTGCCGGTCTCGCGCTACATGGCGCTGTGCCTCGGCCATCCCCGTCCATGGCTACTACATGACGCGCGACCCGTTCGGTGCGCAGGGGGATTTCACCACCGCGCCCGAAATCAGCCAGATGTTCGGCGAGTTGCTGGGCGTCTGGGCGGCGCAGCTCTGGCAGGCAATGGGCGCGCCGCCTGCCTTGCGCCTGATCGAGCTGGGGCCCGGTCGTGGCACGCTGATGGCCGATATGCTGCGGGCCACGCGCGTCCTGCCCGGCTTCCGCGAAGCCTTGTCGGTGCATCTGGTCGAGATGAGCCCGGTGCTGCGCGAGATCCAGGCTCGGACGCTGTCGGGGCAGGCGGAGCCGATCTGGCATGACCGGCTGGAGACGGCGCTGGAGGGGCCCGTTATCGTCATCGCCAACGAGTTTCTCGATGCGCTGCCGCTCGACCAGTTCGTCATGACCGAGCAGGGCTGGCGCGAGCGGCTGGTCGGGCTCGATGAGCAGGGCGATTTGTGCTTCGGGCTCTCGGGCGCCGAGGCGGGGCTGGCTCTGCAAGCGCCTCTCGGCAGCATCTTCGAGCAGCCGCGCGCCGCGCTGGATTGCGTCTCGGCACTGTCCGCCCATCTGGCGTCTGCGGACGGGGCGGCGCTGCTGATCGATTATGGCAGCGAGGCCTCAGGTTTCGGCGACACGCTTCAGGCGATGAAGGGGCATGCATTCGTGCCGGTGCTGGCCGATCCGGGCGAGGCCGATCTGACCGTGCATGTCGATTTCGCGCGCATGGCGCAGGCCGGGCTGAAAGCCGGCGCGGCGGTGAACGGTCCCGCGCGGCAGGGCGATTTTCTCGCAGCGCTGGGATTGGCGGAGCGGGCGGAAGCGCTGTCCCGCCGGGCCACACCGGCGCAGGCGCAAACGCTGCGGGACGCAGTCACCCGGTTGACTGCGCCGGGCCCGACGGGGATGGGTGGGCTGTTCAAATGCCTCGCGCTTGCCCACAAGGATCTGCCGCCCTTGCCCGGATTTGACCTTCATCGGCTGCCAGAGCAGGGCTGACCACCGCCGACCACTGCAGATGGACGCCCCTATGCTGATTACGTCTCCCGATCTCGCTGCGCTTCCCGGCATCCGCCATGCTTTTTTCACGCGGGAAGGGGGCATTTCCACCGGCATCTATGCCTCGCTCAATGGCGGGCTCGGCTCAAAGGACGAGGCTGCGGCGATCACCGAGAATCGCGCGCGCATGGCGCGGCACATGGCCGTGGCGCCCGATCACCTCGTCAGCCTCTACCAGGTGCATTCGCCCGATGTCGAAGTGGTGACGGGGCCGTGGCTTGGCGACCGCCCCAAGGCGGATGCCATGGTGACGACGGCGCCCGGCGTCGCGCTTGGCGTCTCGAGCGCCGATTGCGGGCCGATCCTGTTTGCCGATGCCGAGGCGCGGGTCGTCGCTGGCGCGCATTCCGGCTGGAAGGGGGCTTTCTCCGGTGTCGTCGGTTCGACTGTGACGGCGATGGAGAAGCTGGGAGCGCGGCGGGAGCGCATCGTCGCCGTCCTCGGCCCGACGATCAGCGCCGCCGCCTATGAGGTCGGCCCCGAATTCGTCGAGCGCTTCAAGATGGAGAACGCGACGTTTGGGCGCTTCTTCAAGGCCTCGGACCGGCCGGCGCATGCGATGTTCGATCTGCCGGCGTTCATAGCGCACAAGGCGCAGGAGGCCGGCATCGGTCTGTTCGTGGATCTGGCTTTGTGCACCTATGGCGACGAGCAGCGCTTCTTCAGCTATCGCCGCGCGACCCATCGCGAAGAAGGGGATTACGGCAGGCTGATCTCGGCGATCGCGCTGGATTGAAGGCGACGCTTGCTGAGGACGGTGCGTCCCACTGTCAACCGCTTGCCTTGGCGCTCTCTTCCCGCAAGAACCCGTCAAAGTCGAAATCAGTGTCAGGGCCGCTTTGCTCGCCCTCGATCAGGGCGGTCCGCAGTGTCTCGACCTGCGAACGCCTGTCTTCAAGCAAGCGCAAGCCCGCGCGTACGACCTCACTGGCTGACCGGTAATGACCACGGGCAACCTCCGCTTCGACGAAGGAGACGAGCTGCTCGCCCAGGACCACAGAAGTATTCTTGCCCATCACATCCGCCTGTTCCGGACTTGCGTATATGGGCCTCTCGCCTGTGTCGACGCAAGGCGAGCAGCCGCGTTTTTGATGGAGCCGGAGGCGGCGGCCGGCTAGCCTGACGGCTCCCATGCTCGCGAGTCCTCCCATGCCACGCCAGATCGACTACTACTTCACGCTGCTTTCGCCCTGGACCTATCTCGGCCACGCGGCCTTTGTCGCTCTGGCGCGTGAGCATGGGCTGGCCATCCGCTACCGGCCGACGCCACTGCGCTCGGTCTTCGACGAGACCGGCGGGCTGCCTCTGCCCAAGCGCCATCCGGTTCGGCAACGCTACCGGATCCTCGAACTGCAGCGCTGGCGCGAGAAGCGCGGCCTGCCGCTCGTGCTGTCGCCGAAGCATTTTCCGTTCGATGTGAGCCTGGCCGATCGCATGGTCATCGCCCTGTCCGAGGCGGGCGGCGACGCCTCAGGCTTTATAGGCGAGGTTCTGGCCGGTGTCTGGGCGCGCGATGAGGATTTGTCGCAGCCGGACCTGCTCACCGCCTTGGCCGACCAGGCCGGATTCGATGGCGCAGCGCTCCTGGCCGCTGCCCAGTCCGAGCCGGTGGCCGCGCGCTATCAGGCTACGATCGATGCCGCGATTGCTGCGGGCGTGTTCGGCGCGCCGAGCTATGTCTGGCAGGAGGAGGTGTTCTGGGGCCAGGACCGGCTCGATCTGCTAGCCGATGCGCTGGCGAGCGGGCGCGGCCCCTATCGGAGCGACGCCACACAATAGTGGAGGGGTCAGCTGACGATGTCGGGCGTGCGCCAGCCCAGATGCTGGCCGGCATCGACAGCGATCATCTGGCCAGTCACCGAACGGGCGCGGGCGAGATAGAGCACCGCCTGCGCAATTTCGGCGGGATCGACCGTGTGGCCGAGCAGGGTGCCGGCGGCTTCGGCCTGCATCAGTTCGGCACCGTCGAACGGGTTTGGCAGGGTGGGTCCGGGACCGACGGCATTGACCCGGATCTGCGGGCTCAGCGCTTGCGCCATGGTCTGTGTCGCGGTGAGCAGCGCCGCCTTGGTCAGGGTGTAGGAGTAATATTGCGGCGTCAGCTTCCAGACGCGCTGGTCGATAATGTTGACGATGGCGCCGGGAACCCCCTCCGGGAGGCGGTTCGCCATCGCGCCAGCCAGAACCGAAGGCGCGCGCAGATTGACCGAGAATTGCCGGTTCCAGCGCGCGACATCGAGATTGCGGATGTCATCGAGGAGGAAGCTCGAGGCATTATTGACCAGCAGCGTCACCGGGCCCAGCGCCACCTCGACGGCAGGCATGATGCCCTCGACAGCAACAGGATCGCCCAGATCGGCCGTGACCACGCAGCTTGTCGCGCCGCGCGCGCGCAAGCGTTCCGCCAGTGCCTCGGCCTCCGCCACCGACTGGCTGCAATGGATCGCGACCGCAAATCCGGCCTCTGCAAGCGTTTCGACGATGGTCGCGCCGATTCGACGCGCGCCACCCGTGACCAGCGCCACCCCCGCCATGACGTTCAATCGCTCTTGCGAGCGCGGTCGCGCCGCTGCAGCCGGCGCTCCCAATGTTTGGCGACGCGCAGATAGCGGTAGAAGGCGTAGTTCATCGCCGTCATGAATCCATAGACGCCGCGCAGCGCGTGGCGACGGCCGATATAGGCCTTGATGAAGTTTGCCGGGAATTCCACGATCAGGCGGAAGACCGAGACGGTGGCGCCGCGCGCGTCGAGATCATCGGCCTGCGCGTCGCTGTAGGAATTAAGCTTCTCCATCTGCTCGCCCAGCGATCGCACGGAAAAGTGATGCACCGTCCCCTTCAGCCGGGCGATGCGGGCATCGTCGGTGAGGTCGACCCGGTCATGGACCGGAGAGGCAGAGTAGCGCCCCTTGGATTTGCGGTAGAGCCGCACCGGCGCCAGCGCATAGGCGAAGCGATGCGGTGCAGGCTCGCCCGGGAAGATTTCGGCGATGCGGAGCTTGTAGGCATCGGCCGGGGGCGGGCCTTTGGCAAAAAGCGCGGCGATTTCGGCGGCGAGATCGGCGGGAATGACCTCGTCGGCGTCGAGATTGAGGAGCCAGTCATGCCGGCACTGCTCCTCGGCGAAGCGCTTCTGCTGGCCATAGCCGGGCCACGAATTGAAGATGACGCGCGCGCCCAGCCCCTCTGCGATCGCCTGGGTGCCATCGGTCGAGCCGGAATCGACGAGCACGATATCGTCGCTCAGTTCACGCACTGCGGCGATGGTATTGCCGATCCGGTCGGCCTCGTTCAGCGCGATGATGAAGATCGATAGGGGCGGCAAGCGGCTCTCGCTCTCTGCTGGTCGGTCAGGGATTAAGCTGCGGCTGCGCTTGCCGCAAGCATGCCACATTCGCTGTTGCGAAAGGGCGTGGAACCTTGAGGCAGGAAGCGGGTTTCATCGGTATTCGCGGGGAATTAAGGCACTGGTAACTATAGTATTCCTTGCTCATTTCATTATGGTTGATCAATTGTTAATGCGAATTTGAAATTTTGCCATAGTCATCCTCATTCGTGCCGCATTTCTGCCGCGGTCTTCGAGGTAGATGTGCTTCCGCCGCAACAGACATCGGACACGGATCGTCTTATATCTGGTCCATCGAAATCAACCGCCTGGCGACGAGCCGGCATCTACGACGACCAAGGAGTTTAACATGAACAAGTATCTGCTTTCGAGCGTTGCGGCCCTCGGCATCTTCGCGGCCGGCGCTGTCTCCGCCGCCGACCTGCCGTCTCGTCGTGGTCCCGTTGCCGCCCCGGTTTACGCCGCCGTCCCCGTCTTCACCTGGACCGGCTTCTACGTCGGTGCCAACGCCGGTTACGGCTGGGCCAACATCGACTCGACCACCTTCGGCGTTCTGCCGACCCCGCGCGATCCCAAGGGCTTCGTCGGTGGTGGCCAGATCGGCTACAACTACCAGATGGGCCAGCTGGTTTTCGGTGTTGAAGCCGACATCCAGGGCGCTGACCTGAAGAGCGATGTCCGTTCGCTGGCCGGCTTCACGGCTTCGAACGAGATCAACTACTTCGGCACCGTTCGTGGCCGCGTCGGCTACGCCATGGATCGCTTCATGCCGTACGTCACCGGTGGTTTCGCCTACGCCAACGTGAAGAGCAGCTTCTCGACCCCGCTGGCTTCGATCAGCAACGACAACACCCAGTACGGCTACGCCGTCGGTGGTGGTCTCGAGTACGCCTTCACCAATAACCTGACTGCCAAGCTCGAGTACCTCTACATCAACCTCGAGCGCGAGTCGGTCCGCACCCCGTTTGGCACTGCCAACATCAAGGTCGGCACCGATATGTCGCTGGTTCGCGCTGGCCTGAACTACAAGTTCTAGTCTTCGCGCCCGGTTGGGCATCGAAAGAAACCCGGTGGCTTCGGCCACCGGGTTTTTTCGTGCGTTCTTTCGAGTTTAGCGCTGGCGCCCTAGGCTCGGTCAGCCCTTGAAGCGCGTCTCTTCGAAGGCAGGCACCTTGGCGGCGAAGGCATCGAGCCAGGCCACCAGCTTCGGGTGCTCGGCGCGCCATTTGCCCTCGAAGCGCAGGTCGAGATAGCCGAGCGCGCAGGCCAGCGCGATTTCACCGATGCGCGGCTGGCCGGGATAGGCCGGCGGGGCGGCCTCGAGTGCCGCGAGCGCGCGCGAAATTTTGCCTGACTGGTTGGCGACCCAGGCGGCGTTGCGACCCTCTTCCGGCCGGAAACGAACTTCATAGACCTGCAGCAGTGCCGCATCGGCCAGCCCATCGGCCAGAGCCATCAGGCGCAGCTGGGCGAATTTGGCCTCGCCCTCGGGGAAGTGCCGGTGGCCGCCCGCGATGAAGTCGAGATATTCGCAGATGACACGCGAATCGAACAGGGTTGTGCCGTCTTCCAGCACCAGAGTCGGGATCTTGCCGAGCGGGTTCTGCTGGCGCAGCGGCTCGGACGGGTCGTTGGTGTCGGCCACCGCGACCGTAATCCTGTCCATCAGCCCCAGTTCCAGGGCGGCGATCTTGACCTTGCGGCCGAACGGGGAAGCGGGGGAGGAGCGCAGGGTCAACATGGCAGGGCCTCAGGCGATCAATGTCAGCCGTCCGGTCGGATCGGCTCGCAAAGGTAGCGCGGGCGCGGCCCCTGCGCGAGGCGTTCCGACAGAGCCGGCAACAGAATCCGCGCCTCCTCCGCCAGTTTCCACGGCGGGTTGACGATCAGCATGCCGGTCGCGCTCAGACCACCCGCGGCTTCAGGACGATCGACGTCGATCTCCAGCCGCAGCAGCCGGCCGATGCCCGCCGCCATGATCGCGCTGAGGAGGTTGGCCACCGCGTGGCGATCCTTGACCGGATACCAGAGCGCATAGACCCCCGCAGGCCATTTGCGGTGGGCGGCGATGAACTCCGCCTCCAGCCGCTCGAACTCGTCCTTCTCCTCGAAGGGCGGGTCGATCAGCACCAGGCCGCGCCGCTCCTTGGGCGGGACATTGCCGCGCAGCGCGTTCCAGCCATCGATCGCGAGTGCCTTGCTGCGCGAATCGCGGCCGATGACGGCGAGCAGCTTCTTGTGGGTGAGCGGATGAAGCTCAGCAGCGATCAGCCTGTCGCCCGCGCGCATCAGATGCTGGCAGAGCCAGGGCGAGCCCGGATAGGCAGCCTCGCCATAAAGAGCGCGCGCGCCGGCCAGCGCATCGCGCCAGGGCTTCAGCAGGATCTCGACGGCCGGCGCCAGCGACGAGCGGTCGATCCGCGCCACGCCGTCTTTCCATTCATGGGTGCGCAACGCCTCTTCCGAGCCGAGATCATAGCGGCCGGCGCCGGCATGGGTGTCGACGACGCGGTAGGGCGTATCCTTGGCGTTGAGATGCGTCAGGATGCGCGTCAGCATCACATGCTTCAGCACGTCGGCGAAGTTTCCGGCATGAAAGCCGTGGCGGTAATTCATGGCGCGGTCTTAGAGCATCGGCCGGGAAAGATGAAATAGCCCGATGCAAGCCTCAGCGCGGCGCCTTCACGGTGATGTCGCGGGAGCGGCAGCCGGAGCGGTCGACCTCCGGGCAGCTGCGGAAATTGCGGAGGTCGCGGGTGAAGCAGATCCGGACCTCCTGCAGCACCTGCCGCCGGCAGCCGACCGACATCATGTCGCTGCGCAGGCCGGGATTGGCGGCGATGAAGGCGCGCTCGATCTCCGGCGCCGTCCAGTCCTGATCGCGATCGGCCTGCGCGAACTCAGAAGGAATCGCCACTTTCTCGCGGGCGCGGCGGGTGTCGGCGAAATACTCGCCAGGGCTGGAGCCCGAGCAGGTGCCGTGCTTGCGCCATTGGTAGCGGGCGAGGCCTTCTGTCGGAAACAAGCCGCGGGCCTGGTCGAGCTGGAGACGGGTGGGGCTGCGGCCAGCGGGGCCACATTCGCTGGGAAAGCCGCGCTCGTTCTGGGGCCAGAGGCCATGGACGACGAAGCGCAGGCCGGAGCCCTCATCGCATTGCTCGCGATTGCGTTCGCGGTCGCCATCCAGCGCGCAGAAGCCGGGCGACCAGGACAGGGCCAGCACGTAGAAATCGAACTGGCCCGGTGCGCCGCCACGCTCGAAGCGCTGCGCCAGCGCGGGGCCGGACAGAAGCGCTGCTATGATGACGCCGCCGAGCCAGGCGCGGCACCCAACCATCAGGGCCATGGGCGCGATCAGGGCCGCGCCATCTTGCAATCGGGCGCATAGGAACGGTGGCGGTCGAGGCCGCTGACGCACCAGTTGACGTTCCAGCCGGTGCCGAACAGGCCGAGATTCTCGCGCACGGAATAGTCGACGCGATGGAAGGTGCCGTCATTCAGCACGAGGCGGCCACTGCAGAAGCGGCGCGGAATGTAGTCGTCGCCCCAGGGCCGATAGGCCAGGGGCCGCACATGCTCGAAGCCGACGATGCGCAGCGGGCCCCAGAACTTGGCCTCCCGCGAATCGAAGGAGCTGGTGAGCTCGCCGATCACCGCTGCGTCCTCACAGGCGGGCAGATTGCCATACATCGGGATGATGCGCGCTTCGGCCCGGTCGGCCGGGTGGACGATACGGCCGGAAGCTTGGGCGGAGCCCGCCGTGAGGCAGGTCGCGGCAAGGAGCGCGATGGAGAGACAGGCGCTGCGCATGGGTCTGGTGAAGCCTTTTTGAGGTCGGGAATCCTGGCGGGACGATGGCTGCAGGCGCAGCCCCGGTCAAGACTTGCCTGTCAGGCGCGGCGCCGAGCGGTGGCCCGGAGAGGCAATGTCTCAGGCGGAGGTTTCACCCGGCGCCAGCCGCAACTGGCTGGCTCGGCGCTCGAGCACCAGCAAGGCGAGGCCGGCGACGATGATGAGTGCTGCGCCAAAGAGCATGAAGGGGGTGGGCCAATCGCCGAAGACGAACCAGCCGAAGATCAGCGCCCAGACGATCAGCGTGTACTGGTAAGGCACCACCACGGAGGCCTCCGCGAGCTTGAGCGAGCGCGTCACGCAGAGATGCGCCACCATCGCGACGATACCGAGCAGGCCGAGCAAGGCGGCATCGGTCAGCGAGGGCGTGACCCAGCCGAAGGGGAGCAGTGCCACGCCCATCAGCATTGCGCCAAGCGTCTGCCAGGCCACCAGCGTGACATCGGGCGTCCCCCGCAATTGCCGCCCGGCAATCATCATCGCTGCGAACAGGAAGCTGCCGACCAGGGCGATCAGAGCCGGCTTCGACAGGCTGGCGCTGGAGGGGTTGAGCGCGATTGCGACGCCGACGAAACCGGCCGCGACCGCGAGCCAGCGACCGGCACCGACACGCTCGCCCAGCAGGAGTGCCGCCAGAACCACCGCCCAGACGGGGGCTGCGAGCCAGATCGTCATCGTGTCCGCCAGCGGCAGATAGGACACCGCCCAATAGAACAGCGCCACCTCGCCGGAGCCAAACAGCACGCGCAGCAGCTGCAGACCCGGCCGCTCCGGCTTCAGCGTCCGCATCAGCCCCTGCTTCAGAACGAAGGGGGTGATGACAGCCAGGGCGGCGGCGCTGCGCAGCAGCAGCACCTGGCCGACCGTATAGGTCGCGACCAGCCACTTACCCATGACGTCGTTGAGCGAGAACAGCAGGATCCCGACCAGCATCATCAGGATGCCGAGCAGCGTGGCGTTGCGGATAGGCATGGCGGAGGGCGGCCTTTCGTGAAGCGGCTGACCGCTTCGCCGATTGCGCCGGCGCAGGCAAGGGGGCAGGCCGCATCGCCGCCATTCCGGAGGCGAGGTCAGCGCCGCACGACATTATTTCGTGATTGACTTAATTAAGCGATGTGCTAATTATTCCGTCCATGGATCGCTTCCTTGCCCTTGCCGACGCCAACCGCCGCAGCATCATCGAGATGCTAGGGGCGGGACCGTTGTCGGCGGGGGAGATCGGGCAGCGCTTTTCCATCAGCGCACCGGCGATCTCGCAGCATCTGAAGGTGCTGCGCGAGGCCGGGCTGGTCAGCGTCGCGGTTCAGGGGCAGCGCCGGATCTACCGGCTCGACCCCGCCGGCCTCGATGATTTCGACGCCTGGGTGCGCAAGGTCAGGGGCTTCTGGAACGCCAATCTCGATGAGCTCGAGCGGCAGCTGGCCAAGGCTGAACCCACAGAGACCAACAGGGAGAGAGACGATGAGTGAGTATGGTGTTGTGTTGGAGAGTGGCGCCGTGCGGTTCGAGCGGCTGCTGCCGGGGCCGATCGAGCGGGTCTGGGCCTATCTCACGGAGTCCGAGAAGCGGGCGACCTGGTTTTGCGGCGGCGAGACGGACGCCAAAGCGGGCGGGCATATCGCGCTGTTCTTCAAGCACAGCCTGATCACGCCGGAGGCGCCGCCGGAATCGCACCGCAAGATGAATGATGAGGGCGCGATGATGGGCGGCACCATCACCGCCTTCGAGCCGCCGCACCGCCTGGCCTTCACCTGGGCTGGCATGGGTGACCCCGATTCCGATGTCGAGTTCGTGCTGTCGCAAGCCGGCGACAAGGTGAAGCTGGTGCTCACCCATCGCCGATTGGTGACGGCGGACCGGATGGCCAATGTCTCCAGCGGCTGGCACCTGCATCTGGGGCTGCTCGAAGACCAGTTGAATGGCGCGACGCCGCGCGGGTTCTGGTCACGGCATGAGAGCCTCAAGGCCGAGTATGCGGCGCGCCAGCTGGGCAGGGCTGTCTGAGCACGCGCCTCTTCGCCTGATCCGTCTTAGAGACCGTTTGAGCTATCCTCAGCCCTCATCCTGAGGAGCCATTCCGTTGGGAATGGCGTCTCGAAGGATGCTCCAGAGGGCTCCCGCGTCCGCTGGACCATCCTTCGAGACGCGAGCTTTGCTCGCTCCTCAGGATGAGGGCTCGGAGTCTCAAACGGTCTCTTAGAGGCTCGCTGCTGCGCGGGCGGCCTGATCGTATTGGCCAGAGAGCGAGCGCATGGTGGCTGCGATCTCGGAGAGGCGGGCCGGATCGATGCCCGAGCCCAGCACCGATTTGACCAGCAGGCGCTCGCGGATCTGCGCATAGCGTCGGCAGGCGTCCTCGCCCGCCGGCGTGACCTGCACGGTCTTCTCCTTGCCCTTGCGGCCGCCCTTCAGCAGGCCCAGCCGCTCCAGCTTCTTCAGCGCGTAATTGACCAGATGCGTGTCCTCGATGTTGAGGACGAGGCAGATATCGGCCAGCCGCTTGGCCTTGCCGCGATGGTTGACGTTGTGCAGCACCAGCACGTCGAGCGGCGACAGGTCCGGCACACCGGCCGCAGCCATGCAGCGCACGGCCCAGCGATGAAAGGCATGCACCGTCATCGTCAGCGCGAATTCGAATTCGGAGAGCGCCGGCATCGCGCCCGAGGCGAGATGTCCCGAAGAGACGATAGGGCCGAGATCGTCGGGGAGGGGGGCTGATGGCACGACTTCTATCCGAAAAAGGCGCCGGGACCCCAGGCAAGAGGGGTTCTCAGGAGGTGGACCCCGCCCGTCCGCGCAGGAGAGGGCGGGGTCCGATCGCTATTGATGTGTCGCGTTCCTCGATGCGAACCGTATCGGCTTCGCTTGCAAACGCGCTGGAGGCCTGATGCCTCACATCTTCTTGTAGGCGTCGACGACGGCCTGGCCGTCGGCGCCGGCCTTCTTCAGCCAGTCGGCGGTCAGCTGTCTCGCCGATCTTCTTGAAGCCCGGCCTTGAGCTGCGGCGCTCGGCGGCTGGACCTTCATGCCCTTGGCCTTGAGCTGGTCGAGATACCAGTTCGGCCTTGTCCTCCCAGGCCTTCCAGCCGCGCTCCTCGGCGGTGGCGGCGGCCTTCAGGATGGCGTCCTGCGTCGGCCTTGTCGAGCGCGTCGAAGGCGGCCTTGTTGACGAAGGTCGCGTTCTTCGGGATCCAGGCCTGCGTGTCGTAGAAATGGGTCAGGGATTCCCAGACCTTGGAGTCGTAGCCGGTGCCGCCCGAGGACATGAAGGAGTTGACGACGCCGGTCGCCAGCGCCTGCGGCAGTTCGGCCGCCTGGATCGTCACCGACTGCGCGCCGAGCAGCTCGCCGATGCGGGCCGTGCCGACATTGTAGGAGCGCCACTTCAGCCCCTTCATGTCCTCGACCGTGTTGATGTCCTTCTTGGCGTAGATGCCCTGCGGCGCCCACGGCACCATGAAGAGCAGCTTGATGCCCTGCGCGGCGAGCTTCTTCTCGATCGCGGCCTTGGAGGCCGTGTAGAGCTTCTTGGCGTCCGGGAAGCTGGTGGCGAGGAACGGCACGACGTCGATGCCGAAGATCGGATCCTCGTTCTCGTGGATCGAGCATCAGCACTTCGCCCATCTGGGCCTGGCCGGTCTGGACGGCGCGCTTGATCTCGGGCGCCTTGAACAGCGAGGCGTTGGGATGGACCGTGATCGGCGAGCTTGCCGCCGGTCGCGGCCTCGACGTCCTTGGCGAAGGCGACGAGGTTTTCGCTGTGCGGATTGTCGGCGGGATAGGCGGCCGGCAGGTTCCACTTGGTCTGCGCCGAGGCCGGGGCGGCGAAGGCCAGGGCGCCGACGCCAAGAGCGAGGGCGGCGGCAAGATGTCTGCGGTTCATCATGATTTCTTTCCCTCTCTGTTGATTGGTATTGGCCGGCCGTCAGTCGGGGAAGGCGAGCTTCGGCAGGTACAGCACGATCTGCGGGAAGGTCGTGATGATGATCACCGCGACGTTCAGCAGAATGAAGAACGGAAACGCCGCCTTGGCGACCGTCCATGTGTCCCTGCCGCTCATGTTCTGCAGCACGAAGAGGTTGAAGCCGACCGGCGGCGTGATCTGCGCCATCTCGACATGGATGACGAGGTAGACGCCGAACCAGACCGAGATCGAAGCCCGGCCTCCTTGACCATCGGCAGCACGATGACGGCGGTGAGCACGATCATCGAGATGCCGTCGATCAGGCAGCCGAGGATGATGTACATGACGGTCAGCGCCAGCACGAGCATGTGCGGCGAGAGGTTCTGGCCCTTCACCCATTCGGCCAGCGCGGCCGGAATGCCGGTGATAGGCCATCGCCGCGGTCGTGAAGGCGGCGCCCGCCAGGATCAGCATGATCATGCAGGTCAGGCGCGTGGCGCTCATGATGCTCTCGAAGAGCGTCGCCCGGGTCAGCGTGCCGCTCCACCAGGCCAGCAGCAGCGCGCCGGTGACGCCCCAGGCGGCGCATTCGGTCGCGGTCGCGAAGCCGAGCATCAGCGACGAGGAACACCGCGAGGATCAGCAGCAGGCAGGGGGCGAGCTTGGCCGACTGCCTGCAGCTTCTCGCAGGAACGGCATCGGCGGATCGCGCGGCGGCGTCTTGCCGGGATTGAGCAGCGACCAGATGATGATGTAGCCCGATATAGAGCGCCATCACGAGCAGGCCGGGCAGGAAGCCGCCGAGGAAGACCTGCAGCACCGAGACGTTGGCGGTGACCGCGTAGACCACCATCGGGATCGAGGGCGGGATCAGCAGGCCGAGCGTGCCCGAGCCCGCCAGCGAGCCGAGGCTGAGCTTCTCGTCGTAGCCGCGCTTCTTCGAGCTCCGGCAGCGCGATCTTGCCGATGGTGGCGCAGGTCGCGGCCGAGGAGCCCGAGACGGCCGCGAAGATGCCGCAGCCGATGATGTTGACGTGGATCAGCCGGCCCGGCAGCCATTGCAGCCAGGGCGACAGGCCCCGGAACATCTGCTCCGACAGGCGCGTGCGGAACAGGATCTCGCCCATCCAGATGAAGAGCGGCAGCGCGGCCAGCGTCCAGGAGGCGCTGGCGCTCCAGACCGTCGTCGCCAGCACCGTGCCGATCGGCACGTCGGTGACCAGCACCATCGCGAGCGAGGCCGACGAGGCCGAGCGCCGACGGCGATCCAGACGCCGCTGGCCAGGATCGAGGACCAGGAAGCCGAGCAGGACGAGCGAGAGATCGACATGGCGCAGGGTCATGCGTCAGACGCCCCCGCCCTGCGCGATGCGCTCGACGAGTTCCTCGGGCGTCGCGGGCGGCTCCTGCTCATAGCTCGGGCGGCTGCCGCGCAGCGACGATGACCATTTCGTCGATCGAGCGCGATCAGCAGGATGGCCAGCCCGACGCAAAGCCGAGTCTGCGGGATCCAGAGCGGCACCGCGACCACGCCCTGCGACATGTCGTTGAAGCGCCAGGAATCGTAGGTCAGCTTGCATCGCCTGGCAGGCGAAATAGCCGATGAAGGCGATCGCGATCGTCAGCGAGAGCAGATCTCGGCGAACGCCGCTTGCGCGCGGCCGACAGACGCTCGAGCAGCAGGCCGACCCGGATCATCTCGCCGCGCTTGAAGGTGTGGGCGAGGCCGAGGAACGCCATCGCGACCATGCGACCAGGCGGCGAAATCGTCGCCGGAGGGAATGTTGAGCCCGATCTCGCGGCCGACCGACAGCAGCATCATCAGGACGAAGATGATGACGAGGACAGGCGCCCGCCAAATAGCCGGCGGCGAGGTAGAGCCCATCGAGCGCGCGGCGCATCATGAGCGGTATCCCTGGCCGGGCATGATGGTCCATGATCGTGTCGCGCAGCCGATCGCCCACGGCGCCGGTGCCCCGCTCAGGATTGCTCCCGTCATGTCAGCCTCCCCATAATGATCGCCCGGCCCCTCAGCCATGTCTCGACCAGTTTCGCGATGGTATCCGCCGATTTATTGTTGTCAACTTTTCATCGGCGATTTATCGATGAAATGTTCACACGTCTTGAAGCCGCCGTATTTGGCAGTGGAGCTTTCGCATGACACGCGGTCAATGGGATTTCTGGATCGATCGTGGCGGCACCTTCACCGACGTGATCGGCCGCGATCCTGAAGGCAAGCTTCACGCCAGGAAGCTGCTGTCGGAAAATCCCGGCGCCTATCGCGATGCGGCGGTGCAGGGCATCCGCGATCATCTCGGGCTGGCCACGGGCGAGGCCATCCCGCCCGGCCTGGTCGGCGAGGTCCGCATGGGCACGACCGTCGCGACCAATGCGCTGCTCGAACGCAAGGGCGACCGCACGCTGCTGGTGACAACACGCGGTTTCCGCGATGCGCTGCGCATCGGCTATCAGGCGAGGCCCGACATCTTCGCCAAGGAGATCATCAAGCCCGAGCAGCTCTACGACGATGTCGTCGAGGTGGACGAGCGCGTGCTGGCCGATGGCAGCGTCGACGCAGGCGCCCGATGAGGCGGCGATCCGGCGCCGAGCTGCAGGCGCGCTTCGCTGCCGGTTTCCGCGCTGTCGCGATCGTCTTCATGCATGCCTATCGCTATCCCGCCCATGAGCAGCTCGCGGCGCGTATCGCCCGCGAGATCGGCTTTCCGCAGGTCTCGGTCAGCCATGAGGTCTCGCCGCTGATCAAGCTGGTCGGCCGCGGCGATACGGCGGTGGTCGATGCCTATCTCTCGCCGATTCTCGGCCGCTATGTGCAGCAGGTGTCGGACGAACTCGACATCGCCGCGCACGGCGGCGGCATGCGCCATCCGGCTGATGTTCATGATGTCGTCGGGCGGGTTGACCGCGGCGGAGCTGTTCCAGGGCAAGGACGCCATTCTGTCCGGCCCGGCCGGTGGCGTCGTCGGTCTGGCCGAGACCGGTCGCTCGGCCGGCTTCGACCGGGTCATCGGCTTCGACATGGGCGGCACCTCGACCGATGTCGCGCATTTCGACGGCGAGTATGAGCGCGCCTTCGAGACCGAAGTCGCGGGCGTGCGGATGCGCGCGCCGATGATGCTGATCCATACGGTCGCGGCCGGCGGCGGCTCGATCCTGCATTATGACGGCGCGCGGTTCCGCGTCGGCCCGGATTCGGCTGGCGCCAATCCCGGCCCCGCCGCCTATCGCCGCGGCGGGCCGCTCGCCGTCACCGACGCCAATGTCATGGTCGGCAAGCTGATCCCCGGCTATTTCCCGCCGATCTTCGGCGAAAAGCGCGACCAGCCGCTCGATGTCGAGACGGTGCGCGCGAAGTTCGCGGCGCTGGCCGACGGAGGTCGGCGACGGACGCTCGCCGGAGGAGGTCGCCGACGGCTTCATCCAGATCGCGGTCGCCAACATGGCCGAGGCGATCAAGAAGATCTCGGTGCAGCGCGGCTATGACATCACGCGCTATGCGCTGAACTCGTTTGGCGGCGCGGGCGGGCAGCATGCCTGTCTGGTGGCCGATGCGCTCGGCATCAAGACCGTGCTGCTGCACCCGTTCTCCGGGCTGCTCTCGGCCTATGGCATGGGGCTGGCCGAGATCCGCTCGACACGGACGGCCGCGCTCGACGTGCCGCTGGATGCGGCGGCGCCGGCTGCGGTCAAGCGCGTCTCGGACGGGCTCAGTGCCGAGACCAGCAGCGAGGTGATCGCGGCAGGGCGTGCCCGGCGAGGCGGTCGACGACCTTCGTCCGGGCCCATATCCGCTATGCCGGCACCGACACGGCGCATCGCCATCGCCGCCGGAACGGCAGAGGCGATGCGGGAGGCGTTCCAGGCGGCGCACAAGGCGCGGTTCGGCTTCATGGATGCCGGCAAGGCGCTGGTGATCGAGGCTGTCGAGGTCGAGGCTGTCGGTGGCGGCGCGAAATTCGAAGAGGCGGTGCGCGAGGAGCAGGCCGGCGAGCCGGCGGTCAGCGAGCGCACGCGGCTGTTCTCGAAGGGGCAGTGGCATGATGCAGCCATCGTCCGCCGCGAGGCGATGCGCCACGGCCATGAATTGCGGGGCCCCGCGATCATCATCGAGGCGAACCAGACCGTGGTGGTGGAGGCCGGCTGGCGCGCCAAGCTGACCGGCAAGGACCACCTCGTCCTGGTGCGCAATGAGGCTCTGGTGCAGAGCGCGGCAATCGGCACCAAGGCCGACCCGGTGATGCTCGAGATCTTCAACAACCTGTTCATGTCGATCGCCGAGCAGATGGGCGTGACGCTGCAGAACACCGCCTATTCCGTGAACATCAAGGAGCGGCTCGACTTCTCCTGCGCGGTCTTCGATTCCACCGGCGCGCTGGTCGCCAACGCCCCGCATATGCCGGTGCATCTGGGCTCGATGGACAAGTCGGTCGAGACGGTGATTGCCAACAACCCGGTGATCCGGCCCGGCGACGTCTACTGCCTCAACGCCCCCTATAATGGCGGCACGCATCTGCCCGATATCACCGTCTGCACTCCTGTCTTCGACGATGCGGAGCGGGAGATCCTGTTCTGGGCGGCCAGCCGTGGCCACCATGCCGATGTCGGCGGCGTCGCTCCTGGCTCGATGTCGCCGCTGGCGACGCATATCGAGGAGGAGGGCGTCTATATCGACAACTTCAAGATCGTCGATCAGGGCCGCTTCTGCGAGGAGGAGCTGGTTTCGCTGCTCACCGGCGCGCGCTATCCGGTGCGCAATGTCGTGCAGAACGTCAACGATCTGAAGGCGCAGATCGCCGCCAATGAAAAGGGCGTGGCGGAGCTGCGCAAGATGATCCGCTCCTTCGGCCTCGATGTCGTCCAGGCGTATATGGGCCATGTTCAGGACAATGCGGCCGAAAGCGTCGCGCGGTTGCTGACGCGGCTGCATGATTGCGAGTTCACCTATCCGATGGATCAGGGCTGCGCGATCAAGGTCAAGATCACCATCGACCGCGACAAGCGCGAGGCGACTGTCGATTTCACCGGCACCTCGCCGCAGCGGGCCGACAATTTCAACGCGCCTGCGCCGGTGACACGGGCGGCCGTGCTCTATGTCTTCCGGGTCATGGTCGACGACGCGATCCCGATGAATGCCGGCTGCCTGCGCCCGATCAGGATCGTCATTCCGGAAGGCTCGATGCTCAGCGCCGCGCTATCCGGCGGCGGTGGTGGCCGGCAATGTCGAGGTCTCGCAGGCGGTGACCAACACGCTGTTCGGCGCACTGGAGGCGATGTCGTCCTCGCAGGGAACGATGAACAACCTGACCTTCGGCAATGACGAGTACCAGTATTACGAGACGATCTGCTCCGGCTCGCCGGCGGGGCCGGGCTTCAACGGCACCTCCGGCGTCCATGTCCACATGACCAATTCGCGCCTGACCGATCCGGAAATCCTGGAGACGCGCTTCCCGGTGGTGCTGGAGGATTTCCACATCCGGCCGGGCTCGGGCGGGCGGGGCGAGTGGAATGCCGGCGATGGCACCAGCCGCACCATCCGGTTCCTCAAGCAGATGGACTGCGCCATCCTGGCTTCGCACCGCAAGATCCGCCCCTTCGGCATGAAGGGTGGGGAAGCGGGCGAGCTCGGCAGGACGATGGTGCGCCGCCTTTCCGGCACTGTCGAGGAGCTGAAGCCCTGCGACCAGGTGCTGCTGGAAGCCGGCGAGGCGGTGACGGTGATCACCCCGACAGCCGGCGGCTACGGCAAGCCGAAGGGCTAGGGTGACTGCGTGGCGATGGCCTGCTCCCCATGCGCAGGCCGCCATTCCCCTGCGCGCCCGGCTGCCCTAGCTTGCAGCGCGACAATGGAGATGCAGCATGTCCCAGACCTGGATGATCACCGGCGCCAATCGCGGCATCGGACTGGCCCTGACAATGGCGCTGCTGCGTCGTGGCGATCATGTCGTCGCGGCGGCGCGCAACCCGTGGGGCGGCGCGCTGTCGGAACTGGCCAGCCAGCACATGGCGGCGCTGACGCTGCTCGAGCTTGATGTCACCTCCGATGACAGCGTTGCGGCTGCGCGCGCGGTGCTGGCGGGGCGCCCGCTCGACGTGCTCGTGAACAATGCCGGGATTCACGGCCCTCGCGGGGCCGAGAGCGCGCTGGCCATGGATTTCGACGCGATGCGCGATGTGTTCGAGGTCAATGTCTACGGGCCGCTGCGGGTGGCGCAGGCCTTCCTGCCGAATATCGAAGCAGGCGCCGGCCGCAAGATCGCGACCATCACCAGCCGGATGGGGTCGATCGGGCTGAACCCCTCCGGCATCGCTGGCCTATCGCGCCTCGAAATCGGCTGTGAACATGACGATGGTCGTGTTCGGCAATGCGGTGCGTGAGCGCGATGTCAGCGTGCTGCTGTTCCACCCCGGCTGGGTCCGCACCGATATGGGCGGTGGCGGCGCCGATATCGCGCCTGATGAAAGCGCGCTCGGCCTGATCGAGACCATCGACGCCTCCGGGATGGCCCAGACCAACAGTTTCCGGACCTGGCAGGGCGAAACCATTCCCTGGTGAGGCGGCAGACGTTCCGGCCCACTTGAAACCACTCAGATCTGGAGATCGACGAGATGATCCGCATCACGCTTGCCGGCTGCACCGGCTGGGTCGGAAAGGCCCTCGTCTCGGCCATTGCCGCCGCGCCCGATTTGCAACTCGTGGCGGGATTGTCGCGCAAGGCCGCCGGGCGGGACATGGGTGAGGCTGCGGGGCTTGCCGCCATTGGCGTGCGGGTTTTCGGCACGATCGGCGAGGCGCTCGCCGTGCCCTCCGATGTGGTGATCGACTACACCAAGCCAGACAGCGTCAAAGCCAATGTGCTGGCGGCGGTCGCAGCCGGCCGCCATGTCGTGGTCGGCGCGTCCGGCATGACCGGCGAAGACTATGCCGAAATCGAACGCGCGGCTCTTGCGGCAGGGGTGGGTGTGCTCGCGGCTGGCAATTTCTCGATCACCGCGACCCTGCTGCGGCGTTTTGCCCGCGAGGCGGTGAAGTACGTGCCCGATGTCGAGATCATCGACTACGCCTCGCCCTCCAAGCCCGACACGCCGTCCGGCACCGGGCGCGAGCTGGCGGAGACGCTCGCAGTCGAGCGGATGGCGGCAACATCCAAGCCGGTAGCGGAACTCGGCGGCGTGCGCGAGACCCGCGGCGGCGCCATTGGCGCACCTCATCCGGTGCAGGTGCATTCGCTGCGCATGCCGGGCTTTGTCCTGTCCTGCGAGGCCGTGTTCGGACTGCCCGATGAGCGGCTGGTAATCCGCCATGATGCCGGCACCTCTGCGGCTCCCTATGTCGGCGGAACGTTGCTTGCGGCACGGCGTGTCGCGGAGCAGCCCGGGCTGCGGCGCGGGCTCGACAGCCTGATGAGCTAGAGGGCGCCTCGCAGAAAGAGCCGCTTGAAGACGATGAGTGCGGGTCCCAGCGTTGAATTAGAGAATGCAGAACCTGCTCTCATGATTGAAGCAATCTATAGTAGGCTACAAAAAGTGAAATAGGGCACAGTATAAACTAGTATTATTCTAAACTGAGACCATATCTGTTTCCGGCTAAGTATTTCAACGAACGATCTTCTGTCTTGCTTTAACCAAATCGCTAGCCTTCCCGGTCTTTATGCGCGTGGGCGGGGGGGGTGCAGATGCGCCATATTGGTTTAACCTGGAAAATCGTTCTTCTGATCTCGATCGTCTGTCTGGCGGCTGGGGCTGGGCTGTTCAGCACCATCCGGGGCGGGGAAGAGGTGCAGCGTCTCGACGCCAAGGCCTTCGCCAGCCTTACCCTGGCTAACAAGGCGACGATGCTGGCCAACCATGTCGCGCATGCGTCACTGCTGAGCCGTTTCGAACCCGATGCGAAGCGAGAGGATGTCGAGGCGGCGCTGCTCCAGCTGGAGATCGTGATAGCCGCAGTCGATGAGGCCCGGACCGGGCTGATACACTCGCTGCCGGAGTTGATGCGCGCCGCCAATCCGACCTTGAACCAGACCATCCAGACCTTCATCTCTTTCCAGCGCGATATCGTCCAGATCGGCAAACAGATCTCGATCAAGGCCGCGATGGTCGAGGCTGCCGCCGATGCGGCCCAACAGAATGTCCGCCAGATCATCGCCACCACATCCGCGATGCAGCGCCAATTGGTGGCGGCCGCCGGCTTGACGGCTGCGTTCGCTCACGAGCGGGCGTCCGTCATCCGGGACCGGACGGTGTCGCTGGCGGTCCTGCTGCCGGTGGGCGGCGTCCTGCTGGCGATGCTGCTGATGCAAACGCATCTGATCCGCCCGCTGCGCGACCTGATGGCGACGATCGCGACAGCGACCTCGTCGGATACGGTCGTCGCCGTGCCGCATCAGCGCAGGGGCGACGAGATCGGGCAGCTGGCCCGCACCATCCGCGTCTTCAGCGAAGTGCGCGCGACGCTGGTGACCCGCGAGGCCGAGGCCGATGTCGCTCATCGCGTGGCGGCTGAGCGGACGACCGAGATCGAGCGCATCGCGCATGAATTCGAGACGCGGATCGGCGTGACGCTGCAGGACATTGCCCAGCTGAGCCAGGTTCTGCATCAGGCCCTGCAGCATAATGCTGTCAGGGCGCAGCAGGTGGCGCAGGCCTCGGACCTCACCGCGGCTGCCATCGAAGCGACGGGGCATGACGCCAAGGGCATCAGCGCCACCGCCTACGACCTCGAACATGTCGTGTCCCAGATCGGCAACGAAATCCGGCGCGCCTCACAGGCGGCGTTCGATGTGGCGCGCGATGCCGATGGCGCGGCCGATTCCTGCAACCGCCTCTCCGAAAACGCGATGCGCATCGGCGAAACGGTCGGGCTGATCGAGACGATCGCGCGGCAGACCAACCTCCTCGCCCTCAATGCGACGATCGAGGCGGCGCGGGCCGGTCCGCATGGGCGTGGGTTTGCCGTCGTCGCCAACGAGGTCAAGGCTCTGGCCAAGCAGACGGCGGAGGCGACAGCCCAGATCGGCGAGCGCATGGCGGTGATGGACAGCGCGCTTGCTCTGGCGCTGCAGGCGGTGTCGGGCGTCGCCGAACGGGTCGAGGCCGTCGAGCAGACCGCGGCCGAAGTCGCGACCATGGTGAGCTCGCATTCCGATCTGCTGACCTCGGTCAGCATGACGGTCGGGCGTGTTTCAGCGGTGACGAGCGACGCGGCCGCCTCGATCAAGGAGATGGCTGCGGTCAATGTGCAGTCTGTGCAGGAAGCAGATATCGGCGCTGCCGAAGCGCGCAGGCTCGATCGCCGCATCGCCTCGCTGCAGGCGGAAGCCGAGGTCTTCGTCAAAAGGCTGCGCGCTGCGTGAGCCTTGTCGGGCCCCCGCGCGGGCGCATTCCGCTTGCAAAGCCACGCCGATTCAGGCTCTGTTGCGCCGCAATGTTCATGCTCCGTACCCTCAGATGAACTGGTCTCCGCAGCAGGATGCCGCGCTGAGCGCCGTTGCGCGCTGGCTGCAAAGCGGGGAGCCGCAGCTCTTCCGGCTGTTCGGCTATGCCGGCACGGGCAAGACGACGCTGGCCCGGCATATCGCCGAGGCGGTCGATGGCGATGTCGTCTTCGCCGCCTTTACCGGCAAAGCGGCGCTGGTGCTGCGCAACAAGGGCTGCGTGGGCGCGCAGACCATCCATTCCCTGATCTACCGCTCGCGTGGCGTCGATGAGGAAAGCCCGACTTTCGTGCTGAACCGCGAAAGCAACGCCGCCAAGGCCAAGCTGATCATCATCGACGAATGCTCGATGGTCGATGAGGATCTGGGCAAGGATCTGCTCTCCTTCGGCACGCCGGTGCTGGTCCTGGGCGATCCGGCGCAGCTGCCTCCGGTCAAGGGCGGTGGTTACTTCACCGAGGCCGAGCCGGACATCATGCTGACCGAGGTGCATCGGCAGGCGGCGGATAACCCGATTGTGCGGATGTCGATGATCATTCGCGAGGGTGGGCGGCTGGATTTTGGCGAGCATGGCCGCAGCAGCGTCATTCGCCGCGCCGACATCAACCCGGAGATCGTGCTCGGCGCCGATCAGGTCCTGGTCGGGCATGAACAAGACGCGCCGGCAGTACAACGCCCGCATGCGGCAGCTGATGGGGCGGACCGAGACGGTGCCGGTGGCGGGCGAGAAGCTGGTCTGCCTGCGCAACGACAAGAGCAAGGGGCTGCTGAATGGCGGCGCCTGGATCGTGCAGGAGCTGAAGACCTCGAAGAAGGGGCTGGTCACCATGCGGGTGACGCCGGAGGACGACAGCGCCGCCAAGCCGGTGAAAGTCTCGGTGCTGCCGAACTTCTTCGATGGCACCGAGGATGAGGTGCCCTGGGAGCTGCGCAAGCACACCGACGAATTCACCTTCGGCTACGCCCTGACCGTGCATAAGGCGCAGGGCTCGCAATGGGACGATGTAGTGCTGTTCGACGAAGGCTTCGCCTTCCGCGAGCACAGGGCGAGATGGCTCTACACCGGCCTGACCCGCGCCGCGGAGACGGTGACGGTAGTGGTCTGAGGCTGCTGCTGCGCTGGCGTGGGGGAGGGGAGGGGTGAGCCACCCACCCCTTGCTTTGAGAATGATCTGCGGGCATGATTGGCGCTGCGCGTCGAGGAGGTTCCTATGCCCCAGATCATTGTGACCGATCATGCAATTTGGGTAAAACACATCAAAAATGAGCATATCGCCGCAAAAATCACGGCGCTTAAGCCGAACGCACCGATCGCGCTGCGCGTTGACGGCAAGCCGATGCTCTTCCGTAAAATGAAGGATGGGGGGGACGGGCGCCCCACCTTTGGCATCCGACCCGATGAGGCGTTCAAGGAATACTGGAATCGCATCTATCGCGAACGAAAGGGAGAGGCGGTCGAAATCGAACTGGATGATGCGCCGCTTGCGGACCCTTATCTCGCAGCGATCTCAGAACTGATGACGGAGTGGACCAGCAAGGAAGACGCGGACGCCTACGATGACCTCTGACGTTCTGGTCCTGGAGCGTTGGGATGTCGTCATCGCGCCGTTTCCGTTCACCGACATACCCTTCGGCAAACCCCGCCCCGTGGCGGTGTTGTCTAACGCAGAGTTTAACGAGGTCCACGGCCAGGTAATTGCGGCCATGATCACAACAGGCACGGGGAGCCGATGGGAGAGCGACCATCCGATCCTCGATCTGGCTCCAACCGGCCTCAACCACGCCTCCGTCATCCGATGGAAGCTGATGACGCTTTCGCGCCAGATCATTGCGCGAAAGATCGGTGTGCTGGGTCCCGCGGACCGCGGCTTGCTGACCGCGAAACTCGCCAGCATCCTGCTCGGCTAGACCGCGGTCCTCCCTCTTACGTGAGCGAAGCAACCAGCTCGTGCTCTTAGCAGCCGTTCCAACTCTCACAGCCTCTGCGAGGTCGTGCCCTTGGCGATGATCGGGCCGGTGGGGCGGCCGGTGGGGGAGCCTGTCGCGGGTTCCAGCGTGATCTCGAAGAGCTGGTCCTTGCCCAGCGGCAACTGATCCAGGCGCAAGGGCGTGGTGCGGGCACGCTCGATCAGGCCTACCGAACGCGGTCCAACAGTGCGGTCCCACAATGTCCAGATTTCCAGCGCCTTGCCTTCCGGCACGTTGATCGCCTGCAAGGGCAGCAGCTCGACCCGTCCATCGGCATAGGTGTGCACCACCGCTGCGGCGACGCTGGCTTCGGTCATCAGCACCGCGACCATGACCGGCTTGCGGGCTGCCTGGTCGAGTGCGGCGATCAGGCCGATGCCGAGCAGCAGCGCGGCCAGCGCGCCCGCCATCGCGGCTCCGCGCCACAGAAACAGGCTGTTCCACCATCCGGCGATCCCGCCCTCGCGGGTCGGGCGCGGGCGGGCCGGGAGCTGCGAGGTGCCAGCCACCGCCTGCTCGATGCGCTGCCACAGGCTGGGCGGCGGGACGATCAGCGGCGCAGTCGCATCGATGGCTGCGAAATGCCGGCGCCAGCCTTCGACGGCGGCAGCGAGTTCGCGGTCGGTGTCCAGCCGGCGTTCGAAGGCGGCCTGGTCGGCACCTTCCAGCAGACCCAGCACATATTCGCCGGCGCGCGCGTCGCGCTCCTGCCGGTCGGCCTGGGTTTCGGGAGAGGGCATCATCCGAGACACTCCTTCAGCGAGATCAGCGAGCGTCTAATCCAGGATTTGACGGTGCCGATCGGCATGTCGAGCTTTCCGGCGATCTCGCCATGGGTCAGCCCCTGCACGAAAGCGAGCAGCACGATGCCGCGCCGCTGCGGCGTCAATGTCTCGAGGCAGGCGCGCAGCGCCTTGGCATCCGACAGTTTCGACATCACCGTCTCAGGATCGTCCTCTTCGCTCGCCAGTTCCTCGGCGACAGGCTCTTCACGGGTCTCGGTTCGCTTCTCGTCGCGCAGGATGGACAGCGAACGGTTGCGCAGGATGGCGTAGATCCAGGTCAGGCCGCTGCCACGCTCGGGATCGAAGCGGGCGGCATGGCGCCAGATCAGCACGAAGGCATCCTGCACCGCCTCCTCGGCCAGTGCGCGGCGTTTCAGCAGACGCTGGGCCACACCGACCATACGCGGCGACTGCGCGTCATAGATGCGGCGGAGTGCGAATTTATCTCCGGCGGCGCAGGCCAGCAGCGCCTTGTCGATCTCACGGCCATCGCCAGCCGCTCCGGCTCCGCTCGCCATTCCCGTCTCCCTTGCCGCCTCCCGGCGGGAGCAGGCCAGTCGTTGTTTACCGCGCTTTTGCGCTCGCGGATGCAGCAAGATTTTTTATTTTTGAAGCCGCATCTGCCGCGCTGCGCCGCGTCTATCCGCCCTGTCAGTTGCACGGCGCCCCGTGAGAGGGCGCCAGCCAACGATCAAACTTGGAGGATACCCATGAACCGCACAACGCGTCTCGCCCTCGTCGCTTCCACCCTTGCCGGTGCCGCCTTCGCCGCGCCGGTGGCTTCACAGGCCGCCATGCTTGCTGCCCTCGAAGGCGACAACACGCTGACGATGATCGATACCGCCACAATGAAGGCCGGCAAGTCGATGAAGATCAGTGGCATCAGCGGCAAGGTCGCTGGCATCGATGTCCGCCCGGCCGATGGCATGCTCTACGCGCTGGCCACTGACGGCACGATCTACACGGTGGACGCTGCCGGCAAGGCGACGATGAAGTCCAAGATGGATACGGTCCTGCCGGCCAACACCATGGCGATCGTCGATTTCAACCCGGCCGCTGACCGGCTGCGGGTGATGGGGTCGGATGGCACCAATCTTCGCGTCAACGTCGATGACGGCAAGACCACGGTCGACGGCAAGCTGAAGTTCGCCGAGACCGACATGCACAAGGGCGAAGCGCCGATGATCGTGGCTGGCGCCTATACCAACTCGGTGAAGGGCACCAAGGAGACCGCGCTGTTACGACATCGACGGCAAGATCGGCGCGCTGATCAAGCAGGCCCCGCCGAATGACGGCGTGCTCGGCGCCGTCGGCAAGCTCGGCGTGATGCCCAAGAGCGTTGCCTTCGACATCGAGCCTGGCACTGACGGCTCCAACACCGGCTGGCTGGTGGCCGATGGCGCGCTGCACAAGGTCGATCTCACGACGGGCAAGGCGACCATGGTCGGCAAGCTCCAGGGCGTGAAGGGCACCGTGCGCGACATCGCGGCGATGCCTGCTTCCTGAGCTCACCAGGAAATCAGCAGCCGCTCCATAGCGCGGCTGCAGATGATCGGCTGATCTTTCCGGCTCGTTAACAGTGGCCTGCCATTCCCTTGGGAAAGGCAGGCCATTTTTCGTGCGAAGCGTATTCGTTTTGCCATGATTGCGGTGGAGCTTGGCCGGATGTGATGGTGGAGGCTGGGGCATGGCTGTTCAGGATCTGGCCGCAGCCCGCGGGTTTCAGCGCTTCGGCCTTGGGTTTCGCCTCGGCCAGCCCGAAATCGACGCGGCGCGACGCACGCGAACTGATGCTGGCGGAGGTGCAGCGCCGCGAGGTGGCGCAGCCCGCATTTGCGACGGGAACCGCAGAGCTTGGCGCCGCGCTCTATGCGTTCGAGGATCGTGTGGCCGGGGCGCGGCGCCGCCCGCCGCTGATCAGCAGCACGGATGCACCGCCGACGCCAGAGCCGCATTATCCAACCACCGTGTTCCGGCAAGAGGTGGCGGCGCGATTTGCGCTGGCGATAGAAGCGCAGACGGGCCTGGCCGAACGGCTGGTGCAATTCTGGACCAACCATTTCTGCGTCGCCGTCACCAAGAGCAATATCAGCTACACCATGGCAGGCGCCCTCGAGCGGGAGGCGATCCGGCCGCATGTTTTTGGCCGCTTCGAAGACATGCTGGTCGCTGTCATCAGCCACCCGGCCATGCTCGATTTCCTCGATAACCGCATCTCGATCGGGCCGGGCTCGCCGGCCGGCAAACGCCGCGGGCGCGGGCTGAACGAGAACCTCGCCCGGGAAATCCTGGAACTGCATACGCTTGGCGTGTCCGGCGGCTACAGCCAGGCCGATGTCACCAGCCTCGCCCGGATCATCACCGGCTGGACCGTGGTGGGGCGCGAGGCGGTGCTCGGCTTTCCTGGCTCCTTTGCGTTCAACATCAACTGGCACGAGCCCGGCGCGCATCCGCTGCTCGGCATCAGCTACGCTCAACCGGGCAAGGAGCAGGGGCTGGCTGCGCTCGCGGCGCTGGCGCACCACCCCTCGACGGCGCAGTTCCTGGCCCGCAAACTCGTAGCGCATTTCGTGGCGGACGTGCCGCCGCCCCGGCTGGTGACGCGACTGGCGGACACATTCAGCAGCAGCGGCGGTGACCTTGCTGCCGTGACGAAGGCGCTGCTCGAGGATGACGAGGCGTGGTCGACGCCGCCGGTCAAGATCCGCTCGCCGCAGGAATTCCTGATTGCCGCCTTTCGCGCCCTGGGCCGGACGCCGACCTTTCCCGAGGGCCATAGCCGGCTGGTGACGATGGGCCAGCCGCTCTGGCACGCTGGCGGCCCCAATGGCTATCCCGACACGAACGCGGCCTGGGCGGCGGCCGAAGGGCTGAAGACCCGGGCCGATGTCGCCATGGGCTGGGGCTGGCAATATGCGGGATCGACGCCCGATCCACGGGGCTGGTCGGAGATGGTGCTGGGGCCGCTGGCCTCGGCCGAAACCCGGCAGGCCGTGGCGCGCGCGGCAAGCAAGCCGCAGGCATTGGCCCTGCTGCTGATGTCGCCCGAATTCCAGCGGAGGTGAGCCGATGAGCGGTCTGGACGATGATGACTGCGAACGGATGACGCCGTCCCGGCGCGCCGTGCTGGGTGCGGCGGGACTGCTTTTCTCCGCAAGCTTTGTCCCGAAATTCGCCTATGCCGCCGCTGGCAGCCGCGACCCGCGCTTCCTGCTGGTCATCCTGCGGGGCGGGCTCGACGGCATGGCCGCCGTGCCGCCGCTGGGCGATCCGAACTATCAGGGCCTGCGCGAAGGCATCGCGCTGCAGAAGGAGGGTGCGGATGCGGCGCTGCCGCTGGACGGCTTCTTCTGCCTCCATCCCGCCATGCCGAACCTGGCGCGGCTTTATGCGCAACGGCAGGCCAGCATCGTGCATGCGGTGGCGACGGGCTATCGCGAGCGCTCGCATTTCGACGGGCAGGATGTGCTGGAAAGCGGGCAGAACGGCCCGGGCTTGACCGAAAGCGGCTGGCTGAACCGGATGATCGCCGCGCTGCCGGCAGGCGAGGGGGTCGGCCGGCGCGGTGTGCTGGGGATCGGTGTCGTGCCGCCGCTGGTGGTGCGGGGAGGCGCTCCCGTGCTGGGCTGGGCGCCGCCGCGCATGCCACGGGCTGGCGAGGATCTGATGCTGCGTTTGCAGGATCTCTATCGATCATCGCGACCCGGCGCTCGCGCTGGCGCTCAGCCAGGCCATCGCCACCGAGACGGTCGCGAAGCGCAGCGGCATGGCCGATGGCGGGCGCGGCAGTGTCGGCGGGCCAGACAGCGCGTCAGGCATGCAGCGCATGGCCGAGGGTGCGGCCAGCCTGATGGCCGCCGATGACGGCCCGCGTATCGCCGCGTTAGCGTTCGAAGGCTGGGACACGCATGCCAATGAGGGCGGGGCGAATGGCCGGCTGGCGAGCCTGCTGGGCGGGCTCGACGGCGCGCTTGCCGAGCTGGAGCGTGGGCTGAAGCCGGTCTGGAAGGATACGGTGGTGATGGTGGCCACCGAGTTTGGCCGCACGGCGCGCACCAACGGCACGGTCGGCACCGATCACGGCACGGGGACCGTCGCGTTTCTGGTGGGTGGCGCAGTCTCGGGCGGCCGCATCATCGCCGATTGGCCCGGCCTAGGCCCGCAGCAACTGCATGAGCAGCGCGACCTCAAGCCCACGACCGATCTGCGGGCTGTGGCGAAGGGAGTGGTCAGCGATCTCTTCGGCCTGTCCGGCCCGGTGCTGGCCGAGCGCGTCTTTCCCGGCAGCGCCGGGGTGGCGGCGCTGCGGGGGTTGGTGACTAGACGTTTTGAAGCGAAGTGGAGACCGGTTCGCGTGAAGACGTGACAATCGATAAACTTGAGGCGGAGCGCTCGCTTCAGGCTCAGGCCCATTCGCGCTGGGCGAGCTTGGCCTCGAACGCTTCGATCTTCGGCGCCTTTTCCATGGTCAGGCCGATATCGTCGAGGCCGTTCATCAGGCAATGCTTGCGGAACGGGTCGATCTCGAAGCGTGATCTCGCCGCCATCGGGGCCCTTGATCGTCTGGCTGCCGAGATCGACCGTCAGCGTCGCGTTGGAGCCGCGCTCGGCGTCGTCGAACAGCTTGTCCAGCTCTTCGTGGCTGACGACGATCGGCAGGATGCCGTTCTTGAAGCAGTTGTTGTAGAAGATGTCGGCGAAGCTGGTCGAGATCACGCAGCGGATGCCGAAGTCGAGCAGCGCCCAGGGCGCATGCTCGCGCGAGGAGCCGCAGCCGAAATTGTCGCCGGCGACCAGGATCTCGGACTTGCGATAGGCCGGCTGGTTCAGCACGAAATCGGGGTTCTCCGAGCCGTCCTCCTTGTAGCGCATCTCGGAGAACAGCGCGCTGCCGAGGCCGGTGCGCTTGATCGTCTTCAGGTACTGCTTGGGGATGATCATGTCGGTGTCGACATTGATCACCTTCAGCGGGGCCGGGGTCGAGGTCAGGGTGGTGAAGGGCTGCATGCTGTCAAACTCCTGCTGCGGCTGTCTTTAGCCGAAGCGCGCAGCGGCGGAAAGTGCAGCCGCACATCAGATATCCGCAATATAGCGCCCGGCCGCCGGGTGGCCGCGCTTCGCCATTCAACTCGCGGCGGCTTCGATTGCTTCCATGTCCTCGTCGGAAAAGCCGAAATGATGGCCGATCTCGTGGACCAGCACATGGCGTGACGATCGCCGCCCAGCGTCTCGTCATGCTCGGCCCAGTAGTCGAGGATCGGCCGGCGATAGAGATGGATGGTGTTGGGCATCTGGCCGGTCTGCGGGGCATAGCCCTGCTGCGGCAGGCCGACGCCGCAGAACAGGCCCAGGATGTCGAAAGGGCTCTCCGCCTCCAGCTCCTTCAGACATCGTCCTCGGGAAACTCGGTGACGTTGAAGAGCACATCGCTGCACAGCGCGCGGAATTCCTCCGGCAGACGGTCGAAGGCCTCCTGCGCCATCAGCTCGAACGCAGCGACGCCGGGCGCCTTGGCGCTGTCCCAGCATGGGTTTCGTCCGCGGCGGCTGCGCCGGCGCGCTGCACTGATCCGGGGTACGCTATCCATCACCAGATCTTCAGCTGGAACCCGAGCCAGCCACCAGCAGCAGCACGCCGATGAGCGAGAGCGAGCGGCCGATGCGCCGGCCCCAGAGCTCGATCTTGTCATCGGGAGGGGCATCTTTTCCGGAGAAATGATCGGCGGCGCGGCTCATCGAGGAGCCGAGCAGGCTCCCATTGTCCCGCTTCAGCCGCTCAAGCGTGGCCTTGGCCTCGGCCGCGCGCGCAGCTTCACGAGGATCGCCGGTCATTTCACGACACCGGGCGCGGCCCACCCCATCAGGAGCCCCTTGACGCTCAGGTCCTCATCGATCTCCGGCCAATGAATACCGTAGCCAGCGCCCGACAACTGCCAGTTGGCACGCTGGGCCGGTGTCGCTTTCAGAAGACGAGGATACCAACGGATGGGCACGGAGAGTTCCCGTCCGTCGGTCAGGTCGACAATGAGGCGATCGTCGGTGCAGCGGACATGGTCAACGCGCGCCTCGATCAGAAGCTCTTCCGCAGTGCTCATTCCAGACCTCCAGGCAGCGCTCGCGATTGTCCCTCACAAGTCGCTCTATGTCACGCAGCTCGCGAGCCGAAAATCCGACGGCATGGGCCATGCGCAAAGGTTGAAGCCAGAACTTCACCGTCGCCATATCGCGGTCGACATGCAGGTGAGCCGGCTCGCGGCAGTCATGGCTGACAAAATAAAGGCGGTACGGCCCTTTCGTCAGGATCGTCGGCATTCCCGTCCGCCCCGATGAGGCCGACAGGGTGAGCCTCTCTCATGACGGCGGCATGAAACCGCGCGGCGCCCCTTCCGGCGCCGCGCGGTCCTCATGTCTCAGCCCAGCGTCCTCACATCGACGAAACGGCCGGCCAGCGCCGCGGCCGCCGCCATCTGCGGCGAGACCAGATGGGTGCGGCCCTTGTAGCCCTGGCGGCCCTCGAAATTGCGGTTCGAGGTCGAGGCGCAGCGCTGGCCGGGCTTGAGCTGGTCGGGGTTCATGCCGAGGCACATCGAGCAGCCCGGCTCGCGCCATTCGAAGCCGGCGGCCGAGAAGATCTTGTCCAGCCCTTCGGCCTCGGCCTGTTCCTTCACCAGCCCGGAGCCGGGCACGATCATCGCATAGTCGAGCGAGCCGGCGATCTTCTTGCCCTCGACGATCTTGGCGACGGCGCGCAGATCCTCGATGCGGCCATTGGTGCAGGAGCCGATCCAGACCACGTCGAGCGGGATGTCGGTCATCTTCGTGCCGGGCGTCAGGCCCATATAATCGAGCGCGCGCTGCTTCGACTTGCGCTTGGTCTCGTCCTCGATCAGCGCCGGGTCGGGCACGGCGCCGGCGACCGAGATCGACGTCCTCGGGGCTCGTGCCCCAGGAGACGATCGGCGGCAGGTTGTTGGCGTCGAGCTTGACGATGCGGTCGAAATGCGCGCCCTCGTCGGTGTGCAGCGTCTCCCAGTAGCGCACGGCCGCATCCCAGGCTGCGCCCTTGGGCGCCTTGGGGCGGCCCTTGAGATAGGCATAGGCCTTCTCGTCGGGCGCGATCATGCCGGCGCGCGCGCCGCCCTCGATCGACATGTTGCAGACCGTCATGCGGCCTTCCATCGAGAGCGCGCGGATGGCCTCGCCGGCATATTCGATGACCGAGCCGGTGCCGCCGGCCGTGCCGATCTCGCCGATGATGGCGAGGATGATGTCCTTGGCGGTGACGCCCGCTGGCAAGCGTGCCGTCGACCTGGACCAGCATGTTCTTGGCCTTCTTCTGGATCAGCGTCTGGGTCGCCAGCACATGCTCGACCTCCGAGGTGCCGATGCCATGGGCCAGCGCGCCGAAGGCGCCATGCGTCGAGGTGTGGCTGTCGCCGCAGACGATGGTGGTGCCGGGCAGGGTGAAGCCCTGCTCGGGGCCGACGATGTGGACGATGCCCTGGCGCTTGTCGCGCTCGTTGAAATACTCGACGCCGAAATCGGCGCGCGTTCTTCGCCAGCGCCTCGACCTGGATGCGGCTCTCCTCCTCGGCGATGCCCTTGCGAGCGGTCGGTGGTCGGGATGTTGTGGTCGACGACCGCCAGCGTCTTCTCCGGCGAGCGCACCTTGCGGCCGGTCATGCGCAGGCCCTCGAAAGCCTGCGGGCTGGTGACCTCATGGACGAGGTGGCGGTCGATATAGAGCAGGCAGGTGCCGTCCTCCTGGCGGTCGACGATGTGGTCCTCGAAGATCTTGTCGTAGAGGGTGGTCGGGGCGGCTGCGGACGTCATGGCGTGAGGCCTCTGTCGGGGTGTTGGTGTCGCGAGCGATCGCGGGGAGATTCAATACGGGCGCAGGGCCATCGAGCCAGCGTCGCCCAAGCCTGTCGCCGGACCGCTTGGTCCGGCTTCAGGCGCCGGTAAGCGCCGCGATGGCGGAGGCGGTGAAGCGGCCGAAAAAGCGCCAGGGCAGGCGGGCATGGTCATCCAGTGCCGCAAAGCCGCGCGTCGTCGGCAGGCGGCGCAGATTTTCCTCGCGGCGCACCACGTCGACCCTGCCATGCCTGCTCTGTCGGGCTCTGATCATGGCGCGCTTCTAACAGTTCCAGAGTGAGCGGGCAACGAAGCCGATGCGGCCGTGACCCGTTGCCATCGCAGTGCCGAGCGCGCACGGTGCAGCCTGCGTTCGAGACAGGTGATGCGATGCTGCGATTCTTCCCGTTCATGGTTCTGGCCGTGCTGGCCTATGCCATCGTCGTCTGGGCGCTGGGCATGCCGCTGGCGCGGGAGCTCGTCTCCTTCGGCCTGCCATCGGGCACGCAGTTTTCGCTGACGGTGAGCGAGGTGGTGCTGTCGATTGCCACCATCGTGCTGTTCTTCGAGATCATGAACGCGACGAGCGCGCGCTCGAGCTCGATCCTCAATCACGGCCTGTCGATGCTGGTCTTCATCGCCAGCCTGATCGCCTTCCTGATGATCCCCGGCTTTGGCACCGGCACCTTCCTGATCATCACGCTGATGACGCTGGTCGACGTCATCGCCGGCTATTCGATCAGCATCCTGACAGCCCGCCGCGACATGACCTTCGGCGGCCAGGACTAGATATTGTCTTCACGCGAGCCGGTATCCGCTTCGCTTGAAGACGCTCCAAAAAGACCGTTTGAGCTGTCCTCAGCCCTCATCCTGAGGAGCCATTCCATCGGGAATGGCGTCTCGAAGGATGCTCCAGAAGGCTCTGGTGTCCGCTGGACCATCCTTCGAGACGCGACGTCGTCGCTCCCGGGGATAAGGGCTCTCATTCTCAAGCGGTCTCTAAGCCCGACGCCGAACCCGTGAGGGTCCGGCGCCGGCTGAGCGCTAGGCTGGACCCCACTCGCCATTCTCATTGCGGCAGACGATCTGCGCGGGCACATCCGCAGAGCCCTTCGACGCGACGCTGGCGCTGGTTTCCACCGAGCGGCAGATCGGGCCGGAAGTCGAGGGCGCACTGGCCGCGGGGAGGGTGGTGGCGCTGACCAGCGTGGTCCGGGGCATCGCAGCCGATGGTTTGACAGTGACCCGGCGCTGCAGCCCGTCATGGCCCGTGTAAGCGACGTTCTGGATCGTCCCTGTCCGCGCAGCAGCCAGCTGCGCCTGCTTGATCCGCTCCCTGTCCTGCTGGTCGAGCGCGGCCATGACGGCGCAGAGCGCGCCACCCGCTCCTGCGCCAATGGCGGCGCCAGCCCCGATATTGCGCCCACCGCCCCGGGCGGCGCCGAGCAGGCCGCCGACCAGCGCGCCGCCAACAATCGACGCGACGCAGCGCGAGGCGACGCTGTCGATCTGCCAGCCGCCGCCCATTCCGCCGCTGGTGGTGGTGCAGCCTGCCATGGCCAGCGCCGGCACCAGCGCCATTGCAGCCATGCTCCGCCTTCTCTTGGCCGATGTCGTCGTCATGATGATCCCCCCAAAGGACATGGTTCAGAACTGGATTGCGGGTGTGCGCTGGAGCGGGAAACGGAACTCGTCGAGCACCGTGTCATTGATCTTGACCCGCGCCTCGGGATCCCAGACCCGCGCGACGATCTGGTCGCGCTGCTCGGAGAGGGCGAAGTAGCGCAGGCCCGTCCAGGCAAAGCTGCGGTCGAAGGTCGGGCGCTCGCCTGGCTCCGGATTCCAGGATTGGCCGAGATTGCGACCATCGCCCGTCGCTTCGCATTGCCGCTCGGCGCGGCAGATCAGCTTGCCGGTGACGGGGCTGGCCAAGGAACGTCCGGCGCTGATTTCCACCCAGGAATTGACGAGGTTGCCCTGGGCGTCGGCAGCCAGCCTGATCTGCACCGGCGCCGTGATGTCGGACCATTGCACGGTGCCGGAATAGACGGAGACCGAAGCCGGGGCGTCCGATATCGGCGGCAGGCCGTCCTGGCGCCACCCCACGACAAAGCCGCGCGCGCGCAGCAGAAGTGCCTCGAGATAGGGTCGGATATGGGGCTGTGGGGCTGCGCCCAGAGCCGCGACATAGACCTCGGCCCGGTGCAGATCGAGCCCGAGCTGGGCCGCCTGCTCGAAACCCGCCAGCCGCGCCGCTTTGGGCGAAGACGGGGAGGCGGGCAGCAGATCGAGCGGTGAGACGATCAGGATGCGCGGGATGCCGCGAGCGAGGTCGACCAGCTTGGGGCTGGAGGCGAGGGATTGCAGAAACGCCCCCGGCTCGCCGCGGACAGCGCCCTCCGCCTGCCATCGCACGGCGATCTGGAAGGCGGTGGTCAGGTTGCGCTCGAAGCTCTCCCGGTCCTTCTGCAGGCGCTGGGTCACGGAGCCGGTGAAGAACGTCGTCAGGCTACCGCTCTCGGACTCCAGCTTGCGCCTGTCCGCCTCGGCGATATTGGGTGAGCAGCCGGTGAAGATCGTCGCCAGATCCGTGCCGCTGCGGCGGGCGACCAGAACCGTCAGCCGCTCGCGCGGCGCCATCGTCCCGCGCTGCTCGAGCCCCAGCGCATCGGCGAATTCCAGCACGGGCCTGATCCAGCGGCTGTTATCGCCCTTCTGGATCAGGTGTTCGTCGATGATGACGAGGCTCTGGCGCAGAGCGGGCGGGCCGCTGGTGCAGGCTGCATCGGCGCGGACGCTGTCCTGGGCGCTGGCGGGCAGCGCCAGCAGGAGGCTGCAAGCGAGGAGGAGGGTGCTGCCGATGTTACGCATAGGGCAGGGCCAGCTTCTTCTGGGCGACGGTCTCGACATCGAGCTCCGTCTGGAGGGTGAGGCTTTGGCGCGTCAGGTCCTCGATGACGAAAACCAGGCTGTGGCCACGCTGGCGCGCCGCTGCCAGCAGCAGAGCCCGATAGGCCTCGGCGATGGCCAGCACCCGGTTGTCGACCTTGCAGAAGTCTTCGAAGTCGGTGCGGGCTGCGGCATAGGCGGGCAGCGAGCGCATGCTCCGGCTCTCGAGGAAGTCCAGCGCCTTCAGCTCTTTTTGGGCAGCATTGAGATGCCGATCGACCCGCGGCTGCAGATCCCGGGTGAACATCTTCTGGAGGCGCGCCCTGATCGCCTCGAGCTCCGAGCGCAACTCGCCAAAGCCGGGGATGTGGGAGCTGGCTGCGTAGGTGAAGTAGATACCCAGCAGCCAGATCACCACATTGCCGGCGACAGAGCCGCCGAAGGCGATATAGTCGGACGGAGTCAGCGCCTCCCCGATCAGGATCTTGCGCTGCAATTGCTCGCCAAACAGCAGGGACCGGCCCCAGGTGACCATCGCCATGGCGAAGGTGAAGATCACCGAGCCGATTGCGAGGTAGCGCCGGCTACGGTTTTTCTCGGTGGCAGCGACGTGCCCGCCGAACAATTCGCCCCATTGCCGGATGCAGATGCCGAAGATGTGGCTGGACGTGGCGATGGCCAGAGCCACGATCAGGACCAGCACCGAGGCGATTGCCGGCGTAATACCGGGCACCTTGGCGAAGGATTCGAAGTTCAGCGGGACTTCGGGCAGCGCCAGCAGGCCGAGGATCAGGTACAGGCGCGACTTCGGCCAGGTATGGGCATCCTCGCCGCCATTCTCAGCCTTGATCTGCTCGTAGCGGCGCTCTTTCTCCTCCAGCTCGGCAGCGAGAGCGGTGGCAACCCCATTGTTGAAGAACTGCGTGCGCTCATGCGTCCATTGCTCGAATTTGCGCTGGGTAATGCGATCCCGCTCGGCCTCGATCAGCGCCGCGCTCTGGCCCTTGCCGAGTTCGATCGCCTGAAACCGTGTGCGCAGTTCCTGCAGCGCCGGCTTGCGATGGCCGACGATGTGCGAGCGATACCAGACCTGCATTTCCGGCGTGAAAAAAGCAGGCCGGCTTTCATCGGCGAGATGCTCGGCATTCAGGGTCAGCCGCTCCTGGGCCGCCTCTGCCGCAGCTTTCTCATGCAGCTCCGCCGCAAGCGCGCCTGAGGGGGAGAGGTCCATGGCCTGGTAGGCTGCGGAACTCATAAAATCGGTGCTCCGACGATGACGCGCTGTTCGCGCAGGTCGATGATGACCGGCGACAGCCTGTCGATGGTGACGATGTCGCGGCTCGGTGCCGCTTCGGTCTCGGACTTTGATGCCGGGGCCTGGACAATGCTTGGGCGTGTCGCCACCGGAGCAATCAGGTCGCGGCCGGTCTCGACCCGCGCGATGGTGCGGCTGCCCAGCGCCTCGGCCTCGATCCGGTGGGCGTTCACCACAGGCTCGGCCCTGACCGGAGGCAGCTCGGTGACCCGACGCTGGCAGTCCAGGCGGAAGGGCGGCGGCAGCCCGTCGCAGATGTTGACGGATTGCTGAGACAGCCAGAGCGCGACAGCCTCGGCCTTTGCGGCGAAGATGAACTCCACCCGGCGATTGCGGCTCATGTTGGCGGGGGAATCGTTGGGCGCGATGGGAACAGCTTCGCCAAAACCCATTCGCCAAAGCCGGGTCTGGCCGATTCCCAGCCGATACAGCTCCCGCGACACGGACTCGGCGCGATTGACCGAAAGGCGGTAGTTGTAATCGTCGCTGCCCCTGGCATCGGTATGCCCGACGACGAAGACGGCAGCGTCGGGGACATCCCCGCGCATCGCCGAAGCGAATGCGGCGATCGTCGCCTGCATGGCGGCTTTCAGCTCATGGGAGCCGGTGTCGAAGAAGACGGCATCGGGATAGACCAGGCGCAGGACCGGCAGATGCGCACGCAAGCCCGGCAGCCGGGTCGCATCGACCTGGCTTTCCAGAAAGAGCGGGGTCGGGATTTTTCCCTCGCGCGCCAGCCGCGCAAAGCGGAGCTTGCGATCATCATGCTCCAGCCGGGCCGTCTCCCGCCAATCCAGAAGCTTTGGCTGCGCCTGGGCCAGCAAAATCCCGGCACCAGCAGGCTTGGTTTCGCAGATCGGGTCGCGATGATCGCAATGATTGGTGGGTGAGCCGAAGGCTGCGCAGGGGGCAGCGCATAGCAACAGAAATCCAGCGCACAACTGACGCAAATTATGCACGAGCATCACAGATCAGCTATCCCCTAACAGGAAAAGCGTAGCATCTTAAATCTCGCAAACCACCTGTTATTACTGATCTCTTCGTACGGAAAGGTTACGCGGTTGCGTCCGTAGCGAACAAAGAAAAACGCGGCCCCGGAGGGACCGCGTTTGAAAATCTGGTGTCGGGTGGCGCCGGGGGCTTAGCCCCGCTGACCCGCTGCCGCTGAGGTGGCGGCTGGCTCGTCGCTTACTTGGCGGCGGCCTTCTCGCCCTTCGGCGGACGGGCCTCGACGCGCTCGGCGATACGGGCCGACTTGCCGCGACGATCGCGCAGGTAATACAGCTTGGCGCGACGCACCTTGCCCTTGCGGACAACCTTGATGCTGTCGATGTTCGGCGAATAGAGCGGGAAAACGCGCTCGACGCCCTCGCCATAGGAAATCTTGCGGACGGTGAAGGCCTCGTTCAGGCCGCCGCCATTGCGGGCGATGCAGACGCCTTCATAAGCCTGGACGCGGCTACGCTCGCCTTCCTTGACCTTGACGTTAACCTGCACGGTGTCGCCGGGCTGGAAATGCGGGATCTCGCGACCTTCGCTAAGCTTGGCAATCTGCTCTTTGTCGAGCTGCTCGATGATGTTCATGGGTCTCTCCATGGCCGTTGTCGCGTGTGATCACGCGGGCGTTCGGCACGCTGTTTTCAGTTGAGGTCCGGGCCATACAGCAGCCGTGGCTCTTTGTCGAGCGATCGGCCCGGAATTTCAGGGCTTTCGCTGGGGCCGCTGCGATGTGCATAAACTCACCTCTGTCAGCGGACTGCAAGCCAAACGCAGAGAGAGCCGGAGAACCATGTCAGAGCCTACCAGAACTGTCCTCGTCACCGGCGCTGCGCGCGGCATCGGGCTCGCCACCGCAAAGCTCTTCCTGAGCGAAGGTTGGCAGGTGGCGCTGCTCGATATCGACGCCGCAAACCTGCAGCAGGCGATCGCGGGTCTGGCCGCGCCTGACCGCGTTCTGGCGCTGCCCTGCGATGTCTCCGATGCCGGGGCGCTCGGGCAGGCCTTCGACCAAATAATGGCGCGGTTCGGGCGGCTGGATGCGCTGGTCAACAATGCCGGCACGGCCGTGTTCAAGCCGCTGCTCGAGACGACGCTGGAGGAATGGCAGCGGGTGATGGCCGTCAATCTGACCGGGCCCTTCCTGGCGACCCAACTCGCCGCGCCGCTGATGAGCGAGAGCGGGGGTGGCACGATCGTCAACATCACCTCGATCTCGGGTCTGCGTGCCTCGACGCTGCGCGTCGCCTACGGCACCAGCAAGGCGGCGCTGGCGCATCTCACCAAGCAGCAGGCCGCTGAGCTCGCGTCGCTGAACATCCGCGTCAATGCGGTGGCGCCGGGGCCGGTCGATACGGCCATGGCAAAGGCCGTGCACAGCCCGGAAATCCGCGCGGATTATCATGATGCGATCCCGCTCAACCGCTACGGGCTGGAGGACGAGCTGGCGCAGGCCATCGCCTTCCTGTGCAGCGACAAGGCGAGCTACATCACCGGGCAGACGCTGGCCGTGGATGGCGGCTTCGATGCTGTCGGCATCGGCCTGACGACACTGCGAGGCGAGCGCCGCAACAGGTGAGAGGCGTGGCCTGAGGGGCTGGGGTCTGCCTCAGCAGGCGGTGTTTTGGTTTCCGGCTGCTGTGTGTGATGGTGCGCCAGACCCTAGCCAGGGCATGAGCGCTCTGGCTGGCTGGTGCGCACCGGGCCGTGGGGCAGGCGCCCCGCCATCATCCACTGCCGTGGCGGCGTCTCAGCCCGCAATGTCCCGCCTGAAGCCGTGAGGCTGACCAGGTCTCGGGTTTATTCGCTGCTCGCTCGGGCGCTTGATCCGCCCGCTCCGGACGGACCGCATATCGGCTGGCAGTCCGCTTGCGCTCAGGCCGCTGCAGCCCATTTGCCGTTCAGGCGATTGCGGATGGTGGCGAGCGCCTGGCCGTCCTCGACCAGCTCGAAGCGTCGCAGGCGGGTATGGCCGGCTGCGCTCTCGCCATAGAGATCGACATAGCTCTGGTAGTTCTCGAACATGCGGCGGTTGTCGTGGTCGACATAGCTTTCCGTCGGCGCGCCATCGGTGAAAATCACCTGCGGCTGTTCGAATTCGAGGTGGAAGTACTCCACCATCTCGAAATCCGCGATCTGGCGGATGGTCGAGCCGTTCACCAGCAGCAGCGCCGGCACCAGAACGCCGTCGACGAAGATGGCATGCTCCGGCGAAACCTGGAGATCGCGCTGCGGCGTTGACGGCCCCAGCGACCCGGCGGCGAACAGGACCGGCGCAATCTTCGTGCTGCCCTGGGCGAAGGCGCTGGAATAGGCGCGGGTGCCGATCCATTTCACCGGCTCGGCCCGCCCATCGATGGTGAGGACGCTGTCGCCGATGGTGAGGGCGTCGACGGGGACTTCGCCGGCAGGCGTGCGCACCATGGTGCCGCGCAGCAGGCACGGAACCTGGATCAGATCATGCACCTTATTGATGGTGGCGTTGAGGATGGTGATCGTGCTGCCATCGGTCAGGGTGACCAAGACATTCGAGCCGACCTGCTGGAAGCCGAGTTGCGACTGGTTGGTCAGGTTCGGGAAGGCGCTGAGATCGATCTTGTCGCTGGCATCCCATTGGCTGATCGTGTCGTGGCCCGAGCCGGGACCGAAGATGAAGCGATCGCTGCCCGCTCCACCCGACAGGAGATCATTGCCGGCGCCGCCGGTGATCGTGTCATCGCCGTCGCCGCCATTGATGACGTCGTTGCCATCGCCGCCATCCAGCGTGTCCGAGCCGCTGCCGCCGTTGATCTGGTCGTTTCCGGCGCCGCCATAGATCCGGTCGTTGCCTTCGCCGCCGTCGAGCGAATCATTGCCCTCGTCGCCGAAGAGGGTGTCGTGGCCCGAGCCCCCCGACAGCGTGTCGTTGCCAAGTCCGCCGCGCAGCAGGTCATGGTCTTCGCCGCCATCGATCTTGTCATCGCCATCGCCGCCGAGAAGCGTGTCGTTGCCAAAGCCGCCTGTGATCTCGTCATTGCCCGAGCCGCCATCGATGAAGTCATCGCCCGAGCCGCCATCCAGCGTGTCGACACCGCTGCCGCCATAGATGCGGTCATTCCCGCTGCCGCCATAGATGCGGTCATTGCCCTCGCCGCCATCGAGCACGTCGTCGCCTTCGTCGCCCAGCAGCGTGTCATGGCCCGAGCCACCCGACAGGGTGTCATTGCCCTGGCCGCCGCTTAGGAAGTCATGGTCCTCGTCGCCATCGATCTTGTCGTCGCCGTCGCCACCAAACAGGATGTCGTTGCCGAGGCCGCCGCGCAGGATGTCATTGCCATCGCCGCCGAAGATCTTGTCGTCGCCCGCGCCGCCCGAGATCTGGTCATTACCGCTGCCGCCATTGATGTAGTCGTCGCCATCCCCGCCATCCAGCGTGTCTTCGCCGCTGCCGCCTGAGATCTGGTCGTTTCCGGCGCCGCCATAAATCCGGTCGTTGCCGTCGCCGCCATCGAGGATGTCATTGCCCTCATCGCCGAACAGCGTGTCATGGCCCGAGCCGCCAGAGAGGGAGTCGTTGCCCTTGCCGCCTCTCAGAAGGTCATGGTCCTCGTCGCCATCGATCTTGTCGTCGCCGTCACCGCCGATCAGCGTGTCGTTGCCGACGCCGCCGCGCAGCACGTCATTGCCGTCGCCGCCCCAGATCTTGTCGTCGCCCTTGCCACCTACGATCTGGTCGTCGCCGTCGCCGCCTTCGAGATAATCGTCGCCGTCACCGCCATCGATGGTGTCTGCGCCACCAGCGCCGGTGATGTAGTCATCGCCGCCGAAGCCGAAGATCAGGTCATTGGCCGGCGTGCCGAACAGGGAATTGTCGCCATTAGTCCCGTTGATCGTATTGCCGTTCGTCGGATTGGCCATGATGGGGTCGTCCTCGCGGCGGAAGCGCTGGAAACAGGGGTCGCAAGCGCGATATTCAGTTGCCGATGACTTAACGAAAAATAGCGAAATGGTCAATAATATATGTATATCTGCTGGTTATTGGCTATTTTTGAGGTGTCGAATTTCATCTTAAATTTCACTGCGTCATAAAAATTAGATTTTAGCTCATTATAAAAGTCCGCCATCGCAGCATCGCCTCTCGATCCATCGATGAACCGCGCCGGATTAGTGTCAACGATTTGCCTGCTCCTCTAACTCTGCTAACGCACGACGATCGTCACGTTGATTTCAGGGCTCGCCACCGTGTTGATTGGCCATATCGATCGTGCGGATGCCTCCCTGATTGCCGGCTGGGCCTGGGATGAGGAGGATCCATCCCGGCGCGTCACCCTCGAATTGTATGATGGCGGGGATTTTATCGCCGAGATCAGGGCGGATCTGTTCAGGCCGGATCTTGCCGAGGGCGGTATCGGCGATGGCCGCCACGCCTTCTCACTTGCCTTGCCGCCGGGGCTGCTCACCGGGCCGGTGCATCTGCTGCATGTCCGCTTCAAGGAGACCGGTGCGGCGCTGACGCGCTCGCCCCAGCGCGTTTATCCGGAGCCGACGCCACTGGATGCGGGGTTTCAGAGTTGGTTTGGCCGGCAGGTCGATCAGTGCGCCCAGGCGGCAGCCGAGCCGCAGGATCTGATGCCGCTCATCGCCCTGTGTGCCAATGGCCTGTCGCAGCTGCTCGCCACCGAGGCGCGCCTGCTCGACCTGACCGGGAGCGCGCCGGTGGCCTCGCTGGAGCGGGCGGACCTGCCGGCTCGGCTGAAGCAGGCGCTGGAACGGGCGCAGCGCCAATGCCCGCCTCTGCATGTGCCGGTGCTATCGCCAGCCGCGCCTGTCGATCATCATTGCCGGCCATGCGCAGTTTGCCGTGAATTACGGCTGCATCGCCTCTGTCCTGGCCTCGAGCGGGCTGCGCGATTACGAGATCGTCTTCGTCGATGTGACGGGGACCAGCGACATGGCTCTGGCGCCGTTCATCATCGGCGGCGGCATTCGCTTTGTCGCGACCGCCCAGGCCGCGCCGGTTCTGGAGGCTTATCGCATGGGCCGCGCTCTGGCGCGGGGCTCGCGCCTGCTCTTCCTCGGCCATCTCGCCAGTGTCGCGCCCGGTGCGATCGGCGCCCTGTCGGAGACGCTCGATGCCTGCGAGGGGCGCGCCATCGTGGCGCCGCGGCTGATCGGGCGCGATGGGCGGGTGGTCGAGGCCGGGGCACGGTTCGATGCCATGGCGGTGCGCCAGCCGAACGGGCTGCTGGAACTGAGCGAGACGGGCCGGCTGCGTGTGCTGCGCGAGAGCGATGATGTGCCGACGCGCGCTTTCATGCTCGATGCCGCGTTGCTCGATTCCATCGGAGGATTCGACGGGATCGACGCGCTGGGCGAGCTGGGCATGGCGGATATCGCCTTCCGCCTTCGCGAAGCGGGTTCCCGCGTGCTGGTGCAGGGGTTTGCCGATGTCACCGTCACTGGAACGGTCGATCGGCAGGAGGGCGCCGGCAGGGGCCAGCGCGCCTTCCTGTCAAAGTGGCGGGAGCATTTGCCGGCCGTCTCAACCGCGGCCAAGCGGAGCCCGCGAAAGCTCGCTCTGGTGGTGGATGAGCGGCTGCCGGACGCCAATCGCGACGCGGCGTCGGCGGCGGTGTTGAGCCATGCCGAGGCGCTGGTGGCGCTGGGTTACCATGTCGAATTCATCTGCCTGACGCCTGACCGCTCGGCCCATGATGGCGGGCGCAGCCTGTTCATGCGCGGCATCGAGGCGCATCCGCCGCAGGCTGACGTCCAGGCTCTGCTCGCCAGCCGCGCCGGGCAGTTTGAGCTGATCTATCTGCATCGGCTGAGCGTCGCGCAGGCCTTGCTCTCGCTGTGCCGCGAGACGCAAGGGCAGGCGCGGCTGCTTTATAATGTCGCCGATCTGCACGGTCTGCGGCTGAGGCGGCAGGCTGAGCTGACGGATGCGGCCCTGCTCGCGCAGGCCCAGCAGGCCGAGGCTGCCGAGCGCGACTGCATGGCAGAGGCCGATATCGTCATCACGCATTCGCTGCATGAGGAGGCCTGGATCACGGAGGCTGTGCCGGAGCGGCGGGTGGCGCGGCTGCTCTGGTCCTATCCGGTCAACCCTTCGCCGCAGCCTTTCTCGCAGCGTTTCGGCTTCTGCTTCGTCGGCACCTGCCTGCACCAGCCCAATATCGATGCGGTTCAGCATTTCCTGGCGCAGCAATGGCCGGCGCTGCACGAGGCCTGCCCCGATGCGGCTTTCGAGATCGCCGGCTCGCATTTCGAGCTGGGGGGCTTCGATACGCGCCAGGCCGGCGTCGTCGGCAGAGGCTATGTCGCGCAGTTGCGGCCCTATCTCGCGGGGATCAAGGTGATGCTGGCGCCACTGCGGTTTGGCGCCGGGGTCAAGGGCAAGGTGCTGCTGAGCCTGGCCGAGGGGCTGCCTTGCGTGATGAGCGAGATTGCCGCCGAGGGCATTGCGCTGCCAGACGAGATGCGCGCGCTGATGGTCGCCGAGGACGAGACCGATTTCATCGCTTTGGCCGCTGCGCTTCACCAGGATGTGGCGCGCTGGGCGCGCGCGTCCGCACTCGCCTCGGCCTGGGCAGGCGATCACCTGTCGGCTATGTCCATCGCCCGCCAGATGGAAGTCGCCCTCCAGGGCTGACCCAATCGCGGCCGGTTTGTCCTTGCATCCGGCGGCAAACGGCGCGACCCTCCCTTGCACTGACCACTCTTCGACGGCCGCCCGACCCGGTCGGGCCCGGCGACCGCCGCCCGACCGGCATGTCCCATGCCGGCCTTCCGCCGCGCGGGTGCAACAGGTCGCAGCCATGCCCGACGCGGCTCCAACGAAGGAGACCGTGATGTCGGCTACAACAGACAGGGATGGCAGCAGCCCCGGCGTCAGAGCCGAAGGGCCGCGATGCATCGCAATCGTCGGCCCGTTCCAGAGCGGCAAGACGACGCTGCTGGAAAGCATTTTGGCGCGTTGCGGCGGGCTCTCCCGCCCCGGCTCGGTCAAGGGCGGCAACAGCGTCGGCGATGCGGCGCCCGAGGCACGGGCGCATCAGATGAGCGTCGAGCCCAATGTCGCGAGCGTGGATTTCCTGGGCCAGCGTTTCCACTTCATCGACTGTCCCGGCTCCGTCGAATTCATGCATGAGATGCGGCATGTGCTGCCGGCGGTCGATGCCGCCGTCGTCGTCTGCGAGGCGGATGAACGGAAGATCCCGGCGCTGGAACTGGTGCTGCGCGAGCTGGAGGAGGCGGATATTCCGCGCTTCCTGTTCCTCAACAAGATCGACACCGCGACGCGGCGGGTGCGCGAGACGCTTGGCCTGTTGCAGCGGGCTTCGCGCACGCCGCTGCTGCTGCGGCAGATCCCGATCTGGCAGCGCGGCATCGCCGTCGGCTTCATCGACCTCGCGCTCGAACGCGCCTTCATCTACCGCGAACATGCGCCGAGCGAGATCGTGCCGCTCGCTGCCGAGGAGGCGGGGCGGGAGAAGGAAGCCCGCTTCTCGATGCTCGAAACCCTCGCCGATCATGATGATGCGCTCATGGAAGATCTGCTTGGCGATATGGAGCCGCCGCAGGACCGCATCTTCGACGATCTCGCGCGCGAACTGCGCGACCGCCATGTCGTGCCCGTGCTGATCGGCGCGGCCGAGCGCGGCAATGGCGTGACGCGGCTGCTGAAGGCGCTGCGCCATGAGGCGCCGGGCCTGGCCGAGACGCGCGGGCGCATCGGCGTGCTGGCGGAGGGCGCTCCGCTCGCGCAGATCATGAAGACCTGGCATTCCAGCCATGGCGGCAAGATCTCGCTGGCCCGCATCCTGCGCGGCTCGCTGGGCGAAGGCGATGTCGTCACCTCCAGCGCTGGCGCCGAGGCGCGGATTGCCGGTGTGCTGTCGCTGAAAGGCGCCGAGCACAGCCGCAAGGCTTCCGCGGAGGAGGGCGATGTCGTGGCGCTCGCGCGGCTCGAAGGCGTGCTGACGGGCGAGGCGATCGCACTCGGCAAGGTGCGGGCGGAGGTGATCAGCGCCATCGCGCCGCCTGAGCCGGTGCACGCGAATGCCGTCTCGATCCGCGATCGAAAGGACGATGTCCGGCTTGCATCGGCGCTGTCGCGGCTGACTGAAGAGGATCCGGCGCTTGCCGTGGCGCAGCTGGCCGAACTCAACGAGACGAGGCTGTCAGGCCAGGGCGAGATGCATCTGCGCGTGACGCTGGAGCGGCTGGCAGGGCGCTTTGGCGTGGCGGTCGACCAGCCGGCCGCCGCAGGTGGGCTATCGCGAGACGATCCGCTCGGCGGCCAGCGCGCGCGGACGCCATCGCAAGCAGAGCGGCGGCCATGGCCAGTTCGGCGATGTCGTGCTGGAGATCGCGCCGCTGCCGCGCGGGGAGGGCGTGCAGTTCATCGACCGCATCAGCGGCGGCGTCGTGCCCAGGCAGTACATCGCCTCGGTCGAGGCGGGGGTGCGGGATTTCTGCCAGTCGGGACCGCTGGGCTTTCCGCTGCTCGATCTCGCGGTGACGCTGACGGACGGCTCCTATCATACGGTCGATTCCTCCGACATGGCCTTCCGCCAGGCGGCGAGGATTGCGATGGCGGAAGCGACGGCGCAGGCCAGGCCGGTGCTGCTGGAGCCGATCCTGGCGGTCGAGATCGCGATCCCCTCGGAAGCGATGTCGCGGGCCTCTGCCCTGGTATCGAGCCGGCGCGGCCAGATCCTGGGCTATGACACGCGGCCCGGCTGGCGCGGCTGGGACCAGATCAACGCGCTGATTCCCGAGGCGGAGATGAGCGGGCTGATCGTCGAATTGCGCTCGGCCACTGCGGGCGTCGGCTCCTACAGCGCCCGCTTCGACCATCTGGCGGAACTCGCCGGCAAATCCGCCGATGCCATCGTCTCCGCGCATGCGCAGGTGCATGCACATGCCGGCGGCACCGGGAGATGAAGTGAAGCAATCCACCAGGACTGTGGCTGAAAAGTTTACATGTGAACCTTTTTTGCGTCCTGCCGCGTTTCGGCGCTTGCGTCGAAACGCGGCGTTCCTCAGTGTAGACCGGAGAAAATAAGCGGAACGGGCGCAAGCGCACCGAATCCCGCATCCGGGGAGGACGATGATGACTGTGACGCATGCAAGCTCGGGCCCAACGCCGGTCCGTCCTTGGCTCGCCCATTACCCTGCTGCCGTGCCGAGCGAGATCGATGCCGCCAAGCTCGGCACGCTCGCCGATCTGATCCGGGAAGCCTGCGCCACCTTTCCCAACCGCGCGGCTTTCGAGAGCTTCGGCAAGACCATCAGCTTTTCTGAAACCGGCAAGGCCGCGCAGTCCTTCGCGGCCTGGCTGCAGGGGCAGGGCTTCAAGAAGGGCGACCGCATCGCCCTGATGATGCCCAACATCCTGGCCTATCCGGCGACGATCTTCGGTGCGCTGCTCGGGGGCTACACGGTCGTCAACGTCAATCCGCTCTACACGGCGCGGGAGCTGACGCATCAGCTCAACGATTCCGGCGCCCGTGCGCTGGTCGTGATCGAGAACTTCGCCCATGTCGTCGAAGAGGCGCGGCCGAACCTGAAGCTCGACGCCATCATCGTCGCCACCGCCGGCGATCTGATGGGCTTCAAGGGCAGCATCGTCAATTTCGTCGCCCGCAAGATCAAGAAGGTGGTCAAGCCCTTCAACCTGCCGGGCTTCGTCTCGCTGAAGACGATCTTCGCCAGCCAGGCGGTGATGGCGCCGGTGACGGTGACGCCGGATGACGTCGCCTTCCTGCAATATACCGGCGGCACGACCGGCGTCGCCAAGGGCTGCGACGCTGACCCATCGCAATGTCTCGGCCAATGTCGAGCAATGCGTGCTCTGGCTCGGCTGGGCGCTGGAAGCGCCGCTGGGGCGCAGCGATTACCAGCATGTGATGGTCACCGCGCTGCCGCTCTACCACATCTTCGCGCTGACCTGCTGCTGCATGTTCATGCTGCGCATCGGCGCCAAGGGGCTGCTGATCGCCAATCCGCGCGACATCCCCGGCTTCATCAAGACGCTCAAGACGAGCCGCATCACGCTGTTTTCCGGCGTCAACACGCTTTACAACGCGCTGGCCCAGCACCCCGAGATCAAGGATGTCGACTTCTCCGAGCTGCGCTTCGCGGTCGCGGGCGGCATGGCCACCCAGGCCGCCGTCGCCAAGCGCTGGAAGGACGTGACCGGCCGCCCCATCGTCGAGGGCTACGGCCTGTCCGAGACCTCGCCGGTGGCCTCGATCAACCGGCCCGACATCACGGAATTCTCCGGCACGATCGGCTATCCGCTGCCCTCCACCGACATGACCATCCGCGATGCCGAGAACAACGACATGGCGGTGGGCGAGCCGGGCGAGATCTGCATCCGGGGGCCGCAGGTGATGGCGGGCTATTGGAAGCGCCCGGACGAGACGGCCAAGGTGATGACGGCCGGACGGTTATTTCCGCACTGGCGATGTCGGCGTGATGCTGCCCGATGGCCAGATCAAGATCGTCGACCGGATGAAGGATATGGTGCTGGTCTCCGGCTTCAACGTCTATCCCAACGAGGTCGAGGATGTGCTGGCGGCTCATCCCGGCGTGCTGGAGGCGGCGGTGATCGGCCTGCCCGACGAGCATTCCGGCGAGGCGGTGACGGCCTTCGTGGTGAAGAAGGACGAAGCGCTGACGGCCGACGCACTGCGCGCCTTCTGCAAGGAAAGCCTGACCGGCTACAAGGTGCCCAAGCAGATCGTCTTCCGCGATGCGCTGCCCAAGACCAATGTCGGCAAGGTGCTGCGCCGGGCGCTGCGCGAAGAGGTGGCATCGCCCACTGCGCTGAGCGGGCGGGTCGCTCGTCGTCAGAGGCGGATTCCCCTTTCGGATTGGATGCGCTAGCTTCAGGTTGCGGCGCTGATCGCCGAGCTTTGGAAGGCGCCCCGCTTGCGCGACGATGCTGCCGAGAGATCCGCGTTGGCGCAGATGAAGCCGGGGCTCATCCTGCATGCCGATCCCGCGCTGAATGGCGAGCCCGATCCGGCCTCGCTGAGTGAGCCGATCACCCCGTTCAGCGCCTTCTTCGTCCGCAATAACGGCACCTTGCCGGAGGTTGGCGAGGCCGAGCAGTGGCGGCTGCAGATCGATGGCGAGGTCGATGAGCCGAGAGCCTGGTCGATTGCGGAGCTGCGGCGCCATTTCGAGACGGTGACGCTGACCGCCGTGCTCGAATGCGCCGGCAATGGCCGCTCCCTGTTCGAACCCGCCACCGATGGCGTGCCGTGGCGGCTGGGTGCCGTGGGCTGCGCACGCTGGACCGGCGTGCGGCTGCGGGACGTGCTGCTGGCATCCGGCGTGAAAGCGAGTGCGGTCTATACCGGCCATTATGCGCCCGACCGGCAGATCGCGGATCCCAGCCGCCCAGCCTTGTCGCGTGGGCTGCCGATCGACAAGGCGCTGTCGCCGGAAACGCTGATCGCCTTCGGGATGAACGACCAGCCGCTGCCGCTGCTGCATGGCGGGCCGCTGCGCATCGTCGCGCCGGGCTATCCCGGCTCAGCCTGGCAGAAATGGCTGGACCGGGTCTCGCTGCGCCCGCATGTGCATGATGGCGAGAAGATGCTCGGCAGCAATTACCGGCTGCCGATAAGGCCTGTGGTGCCGGGCGAGGCGCTGGCGGATAGCGAATTCGCTGTGATCACCGACATGAAGGTGAAGGCGCTGGTCACCAGCCCGTCTCCCGGTTTCGTCGTCGACCGCGGCCAGGATGTCGTGGTCCGCGGCTTTGCCTGGAGCGGCTCGGTTGCGGTCGCAGGCGTCAGGGTCTCCGGCGATAGCGGGCAAAGCTGGGTCGAGGCCGAACTCGGCGAGGCTGAAAGTGCCTATGCCTGGCGGGCCTTCACCGCCATCCTGCCGGCTGCGTCCCGCCGGGCCGATGCGGATCGTCGCGCAGGCGCGCGATGTCAGGGGCGAGGTGCAGCCGCTGGGCTCCGCGCCGTGGAACCCGCGCGGCTACTGCAATAATCAGGCGCAGGTGATCGACGGCGCGGTGCGCTGAGCGCCGGCTGCCTCAGCTGACGAGCAGAGCCTTGCCGTCCGCGCTGCTGGCGGTGACGCTGAGGATCTGGCCCGGCGCCACATCGGCTGCAAAGCGCAGCAGCGTGAAATCCTCGGCTCGGCCTGTGTTCCCGCGCTCGGTCAGGACGCTGAGCGGCTGCCCGATGCGCCGGGCGAGATGCGCCGCATGGGCCTTGTGCCGGCTTCACGCAGCCGCGCAGCGCGCTCCGCAACCAGCGGTCCCGGCGATTGCGGCATGCGGGCGGCAGGGGTGCCGGGCCGGGCGGAATAGGGAAAGGCGTGGACATAGGACAGGCCGCACGCCGCGATCAGGTCGAGCGAACGGGCAAACATCGCCTCGTCCTCGGTCGGGAAACCGGCGATGATATCGGCGCCGAAAGCCAGATCAGGCCGCAGCGCCTTCATCTCCGCGCAGAAGCGGATGGCATCGTCTCGCGAATGGCGCCGCTTCATGCGCTTCAGGATCAGGTCGTCGCCGGCCTGAAGCGAGAGGTGGAGATGGGGCATCAGCCGCGGCTGGGTGGCGATGGCGTCGCGCAGCACAGGATCGACCTCCACCGCATCGAGTGAGGAGAGGCGCAGCCGGGGCAAATCGGGCAGGGCGCGCAGGATCGCCATCACCAGACTGCCAAGGCTCGGCGTGCCAGGAAGGTCATGGCCGTAGCTGGTGAGATCGACGCCGGTCAGCACGATCTCGCTCGCACCGGCCTCGCTCAGGGCGCGGCATTGCGCCACCGCCTCCATGACGGTGACCGAGCGGGAGCGACCGCGCCCGAAGGGGATGACGCAGAAGGTGCAGCGGTGGTCGCAGCCATTCTGCACCTGCACGAAGCCGCGCGTGTGATCGCGCGGGACGCCGATGCTGCGGGACGCGTGACCTGTGCCTCGGCCATGATGTCGCCGACATCGAGCTTGTCGGCGGGCGAGAGGGCTGCAGCCTTCAGGCTGTTGGAGCGCGCCAGCCTCGTCCAGGTTTCAGCCTGCATCTTCTCGGCGTTGCCGAGCACCAGATCGGTCTCGGGCAGGCGCGCGAAAACCTCGGGCTCGATCTGCGCCGCGCAGCCGGTGACGATGACCGGGCGTTCGGGCCGCTCGCGCTTGAGCCGCCGGATCGCCTGCCGCGCCTGCCGTGTCGCCTCGCTGGTAACGGCACAGGTGTTGACGATGGCGAGATCGCTCAGGCCGGCGCGCTCGGCCTGCTGCCGGATCGCCTCGCTCTCGACGATATTGAGCCGGCAGCCGAAGGTAACGATGTCGGCGGCCACTGCGTCCCGCACCCGAGCCGTCACGCGGCGGTCTCGAACCAGGCTGGCTCCAGCACGCCGTCCCATTCGAGCGCGACCGGGCCGGTCATCAGCACGTGGTCGTCGCGCTCGCGCCATTCGATGACGAGATCGCCGCCGGGCAGGCTCACCGTCGCCTTGCGCGCGGAGAGTTCGCGCCGCACGGCTGCGACCAGCGCCGCGCAGGCACCGGACCCGCAGGCCTGGGTGATGCCGGCGCCGCGCTCCCAGACGCGCAGCACGATGTGGTCGGGTGCCGTGACGCTGGCCAGCTCGATATTGGCGCGGTCGGGGAAAATCGGGTGGTTCTCCAGCAGCGGGCCGATCTGCTGCAGGTTGAAACGATAGGGGTCGTCGACGAAGAAGACCGCGTGCGGGTTGCCCATATTGACCGCGCAGGGCGTGTGCAGGATCGGATCGTCGATCGGCCCGATCTGCAATTCGAAACGGGCGGTGTCGTGGAAGGGCTCGGCCAGCGGGATCTCGTCCCAGGCGAGCTTTGGCTTGCCCATATCGACCGTGAAGAGCCAATCGCCATCACGCTGCGCCTGCAGCAGACCGGCCTTCGTCTGCAAGGTCAGGTGGTCGCGCGTCGCATCTCCCATTTCGGAGTCGGCGATCATCGCCCAGGCGACGCAGCGCGTGCCATTGCCGCAGGCGCCGGCCTCGGAGCCGTCATTATTGTAGATGCGAACGATGGCGTCGATTCCCGGCGTGCGCGGCATCGTGCAGCACCATCAATTGGTCGAAGGCTGCGCGAGGCTGGGCGGCTATCGCGCGCGCATCGGCTTCCGTGACCAAAAGCTTGGTTCCGCGCAGATCCAGCACGGTAATCTCGTTGCCGAGACCGTTCATCTTCAGGAACCGGCGCTGCGCGAGGGCGTTCATCACTTCACATATCCGATGATTTTGCAGTGATATGGCGGAGACGACCTGAAAAAGCCACCCTTCGGCCGTTCCTGAGCGTCACGTGACGCCTTATGGTTGCGCGATGGGATGCGAATCCTTCTTCCCGAGTCAGGACCATGTGCATGCGGTGTTTGAGGTTCAACCTGGTCGCTGGCGTCCTCGCCTGCACCGTCGGTCTCACGGGTGCGATGGCGCAGCAGCGCGTCTCGCCGCCAGCGCCGGTGGATTCGGCACCGCTCGCCCCGCCGCCGGGCGCCGCTCCTGCGCCGACTGTGCCGGCCGAGCCGCAGCCGGTGCAGCCGCCGCCGACGCTTCAAGGGCCGGTCGTGCCGCAGCCCGTGCAGCCCGCGCCGACGCCGCAAGTGCCGGTGGAGCCGCAGCCTGTGCAGCCGCCGCCCGCTCTGCCCGCACCCGCTCTGCCCGTGCCCCCGCCGCAATCGGGCCAGCCGGCTCCCGCCCAGCCGCCGCAACAGCAGACGGGCACTGTCGATCCCAATTCGACATTGGCGGGCAAGAAGGGCGACATCAGCGATGTCGACGAGGTGCAGCTGGTGTCAAAGCCGGTGCTGGTGCTCTCTGGCCGCTCGAGCTGGGATGACGGCTTCAAGTCGCTGACCGAGAGCTTCCGCGTGCTGCGCGAGGAAGCTGCCAGCGCCAATCTGCCAATTGCTGGGCGCCCGCTGACGCTGTTCGTCGAGACCGATGACAATGGCTTCCGGTTCGAGGCGATGCTGCCTGTCGGTTCCGCGCCGGAAGGCGCCCGCAAGTCGGAGTTCGGGCGCGGCGTGAAGCCGGGCCTGACCCCGGCCGGGCCGTCCCTGCGCTTCGTCCATGTCGCCCCCTATGACGACATCGATTCGACCTATGAGACGATCACCGCCTATCTCGAAGCCAAGAGCGTGGTGGTGAAGGACGCCTTCCTCGAGGAGTATGTCAGCGATCTCAAGGACGCGGGCGACCCCAATCTCGAGATCAACGTCTACGTCCAGCCGCGCTAAAGCATTTTATCGATCGAACTGGATCGATAAAATGCTTCAGTTTATTGATTTGTCGCGGTTTCTTCACGCGAACCGGTATCCACTTCGCTTGAAACCGCGTTAGGCCGCAGAACCCTCATGCGGTCCAGCTGAGGCCGGGCCGCATGGGCTGGAAGCGCTCCTGCTCAAGGCCGAACTGGTCGAGCGCTGCTTTCAGCGCCTCGGGCGGGCGCTCGATCCCTTCGTCGGTGAGCTGGAACGTGCCCCAATGGTGGCCGAGCGCGCGCTCGGCCCGCAGCGACTGCATCACGCGCACGGCTTCTTCCGGGTTCATGTGGTTGTCGCTCATGAACCAGCGCGGCTCATAGGCGCCGATTGGCAGGACCGCCAGCTTGAACGGGCCGAACTCCAGCCCCAGCCGGTCGTAGAGCGAGCCGTCATGATAGCCGGTATCGCCGACATGGAAGACCCTTGTCTGCTCCGTCTCCAGAATGAACGAGCACCAGAGCGCCATGCGCCGGTCGAGGGCGCCGCGCGCGGACCAGTGATAGGTCGGCACCAGCGTCAGGCTCACCGCATCGTTCAGGATGAGCCTTGCCGCGCCAGTCATGCGCTTCGGTCCGGGCGTCGGGGATGCGGGCCCTCACGATCGTGTCATTCCCGAGCGGCATGATCATCCGCGGCTTGTCGCGCTCATGCAGGCGGGCCAACGTTTCGACGTCGAGATGGTCGTAATGGTTATGCGTGATCAGCACCGCATCGATCGGCGGCAACGCCTCGAACGCGACGCCGGGCGGGTTGACCCGCTTGGGGCCGAAAAACGACAGCGGGCTCGCACGCTCGGCATAGACCGGGTCGATCAGGATGTTGAGCCCGGCAATCTGGTAGAGGAACGAGGCGTGGCCGAGATGCACGATCCGGAAGCCGTCGAACCGGGCGGGCGGCTTGTCCTGCGGCGGCGTCGGGAAATGCTCCGGGAACGGCTCGCGCTGGCGCTCGCCCATCTGCCAGCGCAGAACGTCCAGCAGCCCCTTCTTCACCTCACGGCCATCGGTAAAGCGCAGGCCGTCGAAATTCTCGGTGACGGGACCTTGGTAATACGGATTGCGGGAGCGGCTATAGGACGCCCAGGCAAAGCCGGTGCTGGCGAGGATTGCGGGGATCCCGAGCAGGGAAAGCAGCTTGCGACGGTTCATGGCCTGAGAGGTGGGCGTGGCTCGTGCAGCGTCAAGGGGCATTTGAGCGAAGCATGGTGATGAATTCGGTTTCGCTGCCCGCGCTGGCCTTGTCGCTGGTGCTCCTGTCCGCAGCGCCGCTTGCAGCCACAGAGACCTGTGGCGGGGCAGAGCTCCCCTGCCGCGTCGCCAGCGGCACCTATCATGCCGCGCTGCCGACCGCACCTGCCTCCGGGCCGCGCCCGGCGGTGCTGTTCTTCCACGGTGCCGGTGGATTGGGTCGCAGCGTTCTGGAACCCGGCTCGCATCTCAACCCGTTCGTGGAGGCGGGCTATGTGGTGCTTGGCGCCGACGGGCTGATGCGACCGGGGAACGCCTTTGGCACCGGCTGGTCCTTCCGCCCGGAAGGGCCGCAGCAGCGCGACGAGCTCGGGTTTGCGCGGGAGGTCATCGCCGATGCCGTGCAGCGCTTCGGTATCGACCGCGACCGCATCCTGATCAGCGGCTTCTCGATTGGCGCCTCCCTGACCTGGTATCTCGCCTGCCGGGATCCGGATCTCGGCGCGGCCTATGCGCCTGTCGCAGGCGGGTTCTGGCGGCCGCATCCGCAGCGCTGCGCGGGGCCAATCGACCTGCTGCACAGCCATGGCTGGCGGGACCGGACGGTGCCATTGGAGGGCCGCCCGCTGCGTGGTGGCGAACTCGTTCAGGGCGATATTTTCGCGGGGCTGCAGCTCTGGCGGCAGGTCAATGGCTGCCAGGGTATCAGGCCTGACCAGTTCGACACCGGACCGGTGTTCTGGATGCGCAGCTGGAAGGCCTGCGAGAGCGGCCGTGAGATCGTGCTGGCGCTGCACCCCTCCGACCATGACGATATTCCCGCCGGATGGGCGGATATGGCGCGTCGCTGGTTCGAGCAGCGCCTGGCGGCGCGGGCGGCGAAGTGACGAGCGCCTTAGCTCGAGCGGATCGAGACTGTTGCAATGCCGGCGCCGACCAGCAGCGTTCCGCCCGCCTTGTTGAACAGGCCGATGGCGCGGGGATTGCCGATGACGGAGCGGGCGCGTGAGGCGACCAGCGCGTAACCGAAGGCATTGGCAAAGGCCAGCGTCACGAAGGTCGCCTCGAAGATCAGCATCTGCGTCCAGAGATCGCGGCTGGTGTCGAGGAACTGCGGCAGGAAGGCGACGAAGAAGGTGATGCCCTTCGGGTTCAGCGCCGTGACCAGCCAGGCATGGCCAAGCATGCGCCAGGGCGGGGTCGCCTCCTGCCGGGGCTTGGCATCGAGCGTGCCGCCAGCGCGGAAGAGCTTGATGCCGAGATAGACCAAATAGGCCGCGCCGACCCATTTCAGCGCCGTGAACACGGTCGCCGAGGCTGCCAGCAGCGCCCCGACGCCGAGCATCGACAGGGTCATGGCGGTGAAATCCCCCAGCGCCACGCCAATCGCCATCGGCACCGCCGTGCGCCAGCCCTGGCCGAGCGCATAGGAGATGACGAGCAGGATGGTCGGCCCCGGGATTACCAGCAGCACCGCCGTTGCCGCTGCGAAGGCGGCCCATGTTTCAAAGCTCATCTGATGTCCTTAAGGCACGGTTCGATGAGGAGGGGCGTCGTTCAGGGCTGCGGCGCCGACCAGCGATCGGTGAAGACGAAGCTGTCTGCAGGCTTGCGGCTGCGGGCGGCGCGCTCGCGCTCATCGAAGGGCGGCGGCAATTGCGAGGCTTCTCCGCGATGGCCGAGCGCGATAACAACCACCGGCTCATGGCTGGCGGGGAGGGCGATCGCGGTCCTGAGCTTGTCGGCGGTGAAGCCGGCCATCTGGTGCAGATGGAGGCCGAGCGCCGTGGCCTGGATCGAGAGATGCGCGACGGACTGGCCGAGATCGTAGCGGCCATAGAGGTTGGGGCTGCCATCGGCCTTGTTCAACTCGGTGACGCCGACGATCAGATGCGGCGCATGCTGGGCCCAGATGACGTTTCCGGGAGCGAGGCTCTCAACGATGCGGGCAAAACCCTCGCTGCCATGCGCGGCATGGACGAAGCCCCAGGGCTGCATGTTGCTGGCCGAGGGCGACCAGCGCGCCGCCTGGAACAGCGAGCCCAGCATGGCCTCGTCGATGGCTTCCGTGGTGAAGGCGCGGGGGCTCCAGCGCTCGGCCAGCAGATGCAGGATGGGATGGACGGTGTTTGCGGTCTTATCGATCATCAACTGCTGCTTTCGGCCGTATGGCGCAAAGGGATGCAACCAGAAAGACCCAGCCAGACAGGGTTGTAAAGTGCAGCGCAGCAAGGGCGGATTGCAGTTGCGCATGAGCAGCGCCCTACTCATGCGGACCGGATCAAATCAGTGGGAATCAGGATCCTGCGGCGACCACCAGCGTCCACCAGGCGCCGTAGCTGGAGTTTGGCGATTTGGTCAGCGCGATGCCGTAGCGCGTGACATCGGGCAGGCGCAGATTGGCGTCATGACCTGAGGAGGCGCGCCAGCCGGCTACGGCTTCTTCAGTCGAGAAATAGCCGGCGCCAAGATTTTCCGCCGCCCGGCCGGTGTTGAGCCTGGCCTGCTGGATGCGCGTGGTGAAGCTGCCGCCGACATCATGCGACAGACTGTTGGCGGCGGCCATCGCGTTGGACTGGTATTGCGCCATCGCGGTCAGCTTCGGATCGAGCCTGAGCGGGGGCAGGCCCTGGCTGGCCCGATAGCCGTTGATCAACCGTCCGGCCTGGACCGGATCGACCCTGACCGAGGCCAGGCGCTGGGCCGACGAGGCGCTCATCGGGCCGCCGGGGGCGACGGCGCAGGCTGAAAGGGCGACAGAAGCGGCAAGCAGGCAGGCCGCGAGAACAGGCTTTGTCATGCAATCGGTCCGGAGCAGGGGCGGGGGGTGATGAAGCAACACTCTGAATCTGCTTAAGTTCCTGAGTGGTTAAGGTTGCAGGCTCGCGGGGCCCGAAGCGATCGCGCAGGGGCGCAGCGGCCTTGCCCAATCGGCTTAAACTTGACTTCCGCCACATTTATCCGCTTTAACCCCGGCATTCGTTTCGCCGACATCGTCGAGACCACATCCGCCGACCGGGCCGCTCGGAAGAGCCCACTGAGCCCGGAGGTCAACGCCCGACAGCGCGTCTGCGCCCTCGGGCGCGAAACCGTTTGGCGGAAGGGTCGCGGAGATGGCGGTCTTCCGTGGCAAGCAAGCAGGTCCGCATGTTCGGCACTCTCAGCGACAGGCTATCCGGCATCCTTTCAGGGCTGACCCGCAGGGGTTCGCTGACCGAGGAGGATGTCAACGCCGCGCTGCGTGAGGTGCGCAAGGCGCTGCTCGAGGCCGATGTCGCGCTCGAAGTCGTGCGCAGCTTCACCGAGAAGGTGCGCGAGCGGGCTGTCGGCGCCGAGGTGCTGAAATCCGTCACGCCGGGCCAGCAGGTCATCAAGATCGTCAATGACGTACTGATCGACACGCTGGGTGGCGATGGCGAGGGCATCACGCTCGATGCCGTGCCGCCGGTGCCGATCCTGATGGTGGGTCTGCAGGGCTCGGGCAAGACCACCTCGACCGCCAAGATCGCCAAGCGCCTGACCGACCGCAACAAGAAGCGGGTGCTGATGGCCTCGCTCGACACGCGCCGCCCGGCTGCGATGGAGCAGCTGGCCGTGCTCGGTCAGCAGGTTGGGGTATCGACGCTGCCGATCGTCGCCGGCCAGTCGGCCGTGCAGATCGCCCGCCGTGCCATCGAGGCTGCCCGTCTTGGCGGCTATGATGTGGTGATGCTGGACACGGCCGGCCGCGTCACGCTCGACGATACGCTGATGGCCGAGGTCGCGGAGGTGAAGGCCGCGACGCAGCCGCATGAGGTGCTGCTGGTCGCCGACGCGCTGACCGGCCAGGATGCGGTCAATACAGCGCGCGCCTTCGACGCCCGTGTCGGGCTGACCGGTATCGTGCTGACCCGGATGGACGGCGATTCCCGCGGTGGCGCGGCGTTGTCGATGCGCGCGGTCACCGGCAAGCCGATCAAGCTTGTCGGCACCGGCGAAAAGACCGATGCGCTGGAGGATTTCCACCCCTCGCGCGTCGCCAACCGCATTCTCGGCATGGGCGATATCGTCAGCCTGGTCGAGCGCGCGGCCGAGACTGTCGATGCCGACAAGGCGCAGGCGCTGGCGCAGCGGCTGGCCAAGGGCAATTTCGACCTGTCGGATTTGAAGACGCAGCTCCAGCAGATGGAGAAGATGGGCGGCTTTGGCGGCGTGATGGGCATGCTGCCCGGCATGGGCCAGATGAAGCAGCAGCTCGCCAATGCCAAGGTCGACGACAAAATGATCGCGCGCCAGATCGCGATCATCAATTCGATGACCGCTGCCGAGCGCAAGAACCCGGACCTGCTCAAGAACAGCCGCAAGAAGCGCATCGCGGCCGGCTCCGGCACCAACCCGGAAGCCATCAACAAGCTGCTCAAGATGCACCGCCAGATGGCGGATATGATGAAGCAGATGGCGCGCCAGAAGGGCGGCATGCTCGGCAAGCTCGGCTCGATGTTCGGACTTGGCGGCGGCGGCGGCCTGCCCGGCGGGCTCGACCCGTCGAAGATGGACCCGGCGCAGCTCGAGGCTTTGCAGAAGCAATTGGGCGCGGGCGGCATGCCCGGCCTGCCGCCGGGCGGTTTTCCCGGTCTACCCAAGGGCGTGACGCCGCCGGCCGGCATGATGCCGAAGCTGCCGGGCCTTGGTGGATTGCCGGGGCTTGGGGGCTCCAATCCCTTCGGAGGCAAGAAGAAATGACAAAACCCACCGAAATGCGCGTCGGCATGTTCGACGTGTTCAAGCAGGTCAAGGCGCGTCTAGACGATGCCAACCTGTCCTACGAAACCTCATCCTACCGGGACGACGCCTTCTCCTTCCTCGTGCATGCGCCGGGGGAATATTGGGAAATCGACGTTCTCGAGGACGGGTCCATCGATCTCGAAATCTTCACGTCGACAGGCATGAAGGACGATCCCTGGGCCGCCATCGATCAACTGGTCGACGATAACAAAGCCTGATGTCCCTTAAACCCGACCCCGGCCGCGCGCCGCGGGTCCTCTCTGCCAAGCAAGGAAGACGATAATGTCCCTCAAGATCCGCCTCACCCGTGGCGGCGCCAAGAAGCGCCCTTACTACCGCATCGTCGTGGCCGATGCCCGCTCGCCGCGCGATGGCCGCTTCATCGAGAAGATCGGCTCCTATGACCCGATGAAGGCCAAGGATTCGCCGGAGCGCGTCGTGCTTGATCTCGAGAAGGCCAAGGATTGGCTCGCCAAGGGCGCCCAGCCGACCGATCGCGTGTTGCGCTTCCTCGACGCCGCCGGCCTCGCCAAGCGTCCGGCCCGCAACAACCCGAACAAGGCTGTTCCCGGCGAGAAGGCCAAGGAGCGCGCCGAGAAGAACGCCGCCAAGAGCGCTGCCCCGGCCGAAGCCGAGGCGTGATGGTGACGGGGCGCGCCCGGTCTTCCGGAGCGCGCCTCTGGCGCTATGGCGCCGCCAAGTTTTGAAAAACCTGCAGCCCTCATCCTGAGGAGCCGCGCAGCGGCGTCTCGAAGGATGGTCCAGAAAGCGGCTCCAGAGTCCCTGGACCATCCGTCGAGACGCGCCTTCAGCGCTCCTCAGGATGAGGGCTGCGGGCCAGCCCGACGGCCCGTCCTGCCAGTCATGGCCTTGGAGCTTTCATCATGAGCCTGCCAGACCAACTCGTGCTGCTCGGCGTCATCGGCGCGGCGCATGGCGTCAAGGGCGAGGTTCGGATCAAGACCTTCACGGCCGATCCACTCGCCATTGCCGAATACGGGCCGCTGGTCGACGAGACCGGGCGGCTGCATGAGATCGTCGATGTCCGCCCCGCCAAGGAGGTGGTCGTGGCGCGGCTGAAAGGGGTTTCGAGCCGCGAGGCGGCCGAGGCGCTGAACGGCGTGAAATTGCAGGTGACGCGCGACAAGCTGCCGCCGCCGGAGGATGAGGACGAGTTCCTGCAGGCCGATCTGATCGGCTGCGATGTCGTCGGGCCTGATGGCGCTGTGCTCGGCAAGGTGACCTCGGTCGATAATTATGGCGCTGGCGATCTGCTCGACATTGCGACGCCCGATGGCCGCTCCATCCTGATGCCCTTCACCAAGGCCTTCGCGCCGCGTGTGCTGGTGGCGGAACGGCGGATCGAGGCGCTGCCGCCTGCCGGCCTGTTCGAGGCCGATGCCGATGAGTGATGTGCGCGCCCTGATCTTCGACATGGACGGCACCATCGTCGACAATATGCGCTTCCATGACGATGCCTGGGAAATCTGGCACCGGGAGCAGGGCTTGCCCTTCCAGCGCGACGGCTTCTTCAAGGCGACGGCCGGTAAGGCCAATGCCGAGATTCTGGGCGGCTATTACCCGGATGCCGATGCCGAGACGATTGCGCGGCTGTCGGAGAGCAAGGAAGAGCTCTACCGTACGAATTACCGGCCTCATGTCGCGGCTTTGGGCGGGCTGCTGGAGCTGATGGCCCGGGCTGAGGAACAGGGCCTGCCGATGGCCGTCGCCTCGGCGGCGCCGCCGGCCAATATCGATGTTGTGCTGGATACGCTGGCGATCCGCCAGCGCTTCGCCACCATCGTCTCGCCAAGCCAGGGCTTCCGCGGCAAGCCGCATCCCGACATGTTTCTGGCTGCGGCCGAGCGCATGGGCGTGCCGGCACAGAGCTGCATCGTCTATGAGGATGCGCCGCTGGGTGTCGAGGCGGCGCGCCGCGCCGGGATGCGGGCGGTGGCGCTGCTGACGATGCTCGATGCCGCGGATTTCGCCGGTTTCGACAATGTCATCGCCAGCGCGCGGGATTTCACCGGGCTGGACGGGCTGCCTGCGCTGCGCTTGGCTTGAGCCATGGCATTTCGCGCGACCATCCTGACGCTCTACCCGGAGATGTTTCCCGGTCCGCTTGGCGCGTCTCTGGCGGGTGAGGGGCTGCGCAAGGGGCTGTGGAGCCTCGACACCCACCAGATCCGCGATCATGGCATCGGCCGCCATCGCAATGTCGACGACAATCCGGCCGGCGGCGGGGCAGGCATGGTCCTGCGCTGCGACGTGCTCGGGGCAGCAATCGATGCTGCTGTCCCGGCCGATGACACCAGGCCCCGGCTGCTGATGTCGCCGCGTGGCCGGCGGCTGGACCAGGCCTATGTCCGCAGCCTTGTCGCCAGCGAGGGGGCGGTGATCGTCTGTGGTCGCTTTGAGGGCGTTGACGAGCGGGTGATCGAGGGGCGGGGACTGACCGAGGTTTCGATCGGCGACTACATCCTGTCAGGCGGCGAAATGGCGGCGATGGTGGTGCTCGATGCCTGCGTCAGGCTCATTCCCGGCGTGATGGGCAAGGAAGCCTCCGGCACCGATGAAAGCTTCGAGGGCGGGCTGCTGGAATACCCGCATTACACCAGGCCGCGTGAGTGGGAGGGGCGGGGCCTGCCAGAGGCGCTGCTGTCGGGCGACCATGCCCGCATCGCCCGCTGGCGGCGCGAGCAGGCGGAAGCGATCACGCGCGAACGCCGGCCCGATCTCTGGGCCGCCCGGAAAGGTTGACGGCGGTTCCCACAATCGTCCTTGCGAGCGCAGCGAAGCAACCCAGGAGCACAGAGCTCGATGCCACTGGGTTGCTTCGCTGCGCTCGCAAGGACGGGTTGTCGAGCGGGAGTGTCGCACTGCACACGGCTTGCTACTGCGCCGGCTTCAGCCTGAGCAGCTTGCCCTTGGCGTCATCCACCAGCAGGTAGAGATAGCCGTCCGGACCCTGGCGGACATCGCGGATGCGCTCGCCCATCGTGGTCAGCAGCCGCTCCTCGCCGGTGACGGTTTCGCCATTGGTCGACAACCGGATCAGCATCTGCCCGGCCAGCGCCCCGACGAAGAGCGAGTTCTTCCAGGCTCGGCCAACGTTCGCCGGTGTAGAAGGCCGCCCCCGAGGGCGCGATCGACGGGTCCCAATAGAACAGCGGCTGCTCCATCCCGGCCTTGGCGGTGCCTTCGCCGATCTTGGCGCCGGAATAGTCGATGCCATAGGTGATAACCGGCCAGCCATAGTTCAGCCCGGCCTTGGGTGTGTTGACCTCGTCGCCACCGCGCGCGCCATGCTCCACCGTCCAGATCTGGCCAGTGCCGGGATGCAGGGCCGCGCCCTGCACATTGCGATGGCCGATCGACCAGATCTCGGGCTGCCAGCCTTGCTTCTTCGGGTTGTCGGCCGGCACGCTGCCATCGGGGCTGATGCGGACGAGCTTGCCGATGTGGTTTTGCGGGTTCTGCGCCTCGTCGCGATGGCCGAACCGATCACCGAGCGTGACGAACAGACCGCCGCTTCGGTCAAACACCAGCCGGGAGCCGAAATGCATCGAGCTGTTGATCGCCGGCATCTGCCGGAAAATGACAGTGACATTATCGAGCCCGGTCGCATTGGCGTTCAGCCTGCCTCGCCCGACGCTGGTGCCGTTGCCGCCCTGGCGCGGCTCCGCGAACGAGAAATAGACCAGTCGGTTTTCGCTAAAGCCGGGGTCAATAGCGACATCCAGCAGGCCGCCCTGACCGCGGCCGGTGACATTGGGCAGGCCGGTAAGCGGTCGCGACAGTTCTCCCTGCGGCGTCACCAGCCGCAGGCGGCCGGGGCGCTCGGTCACCAACATCCGCCCATCCGGCAAAAAGGCGAGGCCCCAGGGATTCTCCAGCCCGCTCGCCACCGTCTCCACCACAAGCTCGCCGGCGCTGGAGGGGAAGCGCTGCTGGGCCTGGGCCGGCGCGGTCATCGGGGCTGCGAGCGCAACCAGAATGGCGAGGGGGGCGAGAAAGCGGGCCATAGGGGCCTCCTGCATGAGGTTTCGTAAGGAGAGATGGCGAAGGAGGGCGCCGCATCAACCGCGCCTGTCCCGTTTCACGGCAAAGTGAGGCGGGTTCAGCGGGGCTGGATGCGCGCGACCGGCTGGTGAGTGCCGTCAGCGTCGCGGGCCAGCACCACGATCTCGCCCGAGCGCGGAAACACCCCCGTGAGCGCTGTGATGTTGACCTGATGGGTCACCATCACCACCGGCGCGCCCTGCGCCGGCAGGGCCTGCAGGGTTCGCCGCAACGCCGCCATGGCATTGTCCCGCTCGCTGCGCCTTTCGAAGAAGGAGTTCAGCGCCTCCGGCGCCTCGGTCACAGGTCCCAGCGCCATCAGGGCGGCGGTGTCGCGAGCCCGGCACCATTGGCTGACGAGAACCTTTGAGACGGCGATGCCGCGCTGCCTGAAGGCGTCACCAATGCGCCTGGCCTGGGCGCGCCCGTCGGCGCCGAGATTGCGCTGGGTCGTGCAGTCGCCCAGCCGGATGGTCGCAGGATCGCCCGTGCCGGGTGCATCGGCATGGCGCATCAGCGCCACGCTGCCGGGCTGGTTCAGCAGCCGCCAGGCCGCCTCGCTCTCGGATTCGATCGCGAGGGACGGGGCGCCGGCCAGTGTGACCGTGAGCGCAAGCGTGCTGCCCAGCAGGCGTCTGCGGCTGCGCGCCATCATTCCGCTTATTCCGGCTTCACGCCAGCCGCTTCGATGATGCCCTTCCAGGTCGCGATTTCCTGCTGGTGGTAGGGCTTGAACGCGGCGGGGTCGCGAACCTTCAACGTGAAGCCGAGCTTGACGATCGCATCGTTGACCGAAGGCTTGGCGATGGCGGCGATGATCGACTTCGACAGCGTGTCGAGCACCGGGGCAGGCGTCGCTGCCGGGGCGAAGAAGGCTGCCCAGGAATCGGCATCGGCATCGCTGACGCCCTGCTCGCGCAAAGTCGGGATGTCCTTGGCGCGCGGATTGCGCTCGGGGCTGGCCAAAGCGATGGCGCGCATCGAGCCGGCCTCGATCTGCGAAAGCACGCTGGGCAGGGTCGAGTTGGCGATGTCGATGCGCCCGCCGATGATCTCCTGCACCAGCGGCGCGGCACCGCGGAACGGGACATGCGTCATCTTGATGCCGGTGCGCTGCATGAACAGCTCCATGGCGAGATGCGAGCCGGAGCCGACGCCGGTGGAGCCGTAGTTCAGCTTGCCGGGATCGGCCTTGGCCAGCGCCACGAGCTCGGCGATGGACTTTGCCGGCAGATCGTTGCGGACCACGAAGGCATGCTCGAAGGCGCCGACGCCGCAAAGCGGGGCGAAGTCCTTGACCGCATCGTAGCCCGGATCCTTCAGCAGGAACATGTTGTTGCCATGCGTCTGGTTGTTGCCGAAGATGATGGTGTGGCCGTCCGGCGTCGCCCTGGCGACGGCCCGTGTGCCGACCGCGCCGGAGGCGCCGGCCCGGTTCTCGACGATGACGTTCTGGCCGAGCGAGCCGGCCATATCCTGCGCGACGAGCCGCGCGATCGCGTCCGTCGGCCCGCCCGCCGGATAGGGCACGACGAGCATGATGACCTGCGAGGGGAAGCTCTGGGCCCGCAGGACCGAGGGAGCAAGGACGGCTCCGGCCATCAGGCCGAGCGTGGAACGGCGGGTCAACGACATCGATCTCTCCCAAGGGCCCGCTTTCGGCGCGGGCTCGCTGAGGGCAGAGTTAAGGGCAAAGCCGCCATGCGTCCAGCCGCCGATACGCTGCCTCTGCCGCACGTTAGGCTGCATGGGCCCGCAGCCGCGGCGCATTCGGAGGACGAGACATGACGATCCGCATCGAGCGCTCAGGCAAGGTCGCGACCGTGATCCATAGCCGCCCGGAGGCGCGCAATGCGATGGACCCGGAAAGCGCCGAAGCGCTGACGGAGGCGTTTCAGGCTCTCGATAGGGATGCGGAGGTGTCCGCTATCGTCTTCTTTGGGGAGGATGGTGCTTTCTGCGCGGGGTGGGATTTGAAATACGCCCAGGCCTTCACCGAGGCCGAGCGTTTCCAGAGCGAGATTGTCGAGGGGCTCGGCTTTCCGGCCGGTGGTGGCGCCGTTCCGCGCGGGCCGATGGGGCCATCGCGGCTGGAGATGTCGAAGCCCGTGATCGCTGCGGTCGAGGGCCCGGCAGTGGCTGGCGGCATGGAGCTGGCCTTGTGGTGCGATATCCGGATCCTCGGTGAGAGCGCCTATTTCGGTGTGTATTGCCGGCGCTGGGGCATCCCGCTGATCGATGGCGGCACGGTGCGGCTGCCGCGGCTGGTGGGGCAGGGGCGGGCACTCGAGATCATCCTGACCGGCCGCAAGGTCGAGGCGCAGGAGGCGCTGCGGATCGGCCTGTGCGAGCAGGTGGTGGCCGATGGCCGGGCCCGCCAGGCCGCCGAGGCGATGGCGCAGCAGATCGCGCGCTTCCCGCAAGGAGCGATGCTGGCCGACAGGCGCAGCACCATTGCCGGGCATGGCCTTCCGGTACGCGAGGCGCTGGCCCGCGAATGGGCGGGCGGTGTCGCCACCATCGGTGAGGAGGGGGCAGCCGGAGCGGGCCGTTTCGCCAGCGGGAAGGGCCGGAGCGGGGACTTCTCCGATATCTGATCAGGCGGTCAGGCCGGCCCGCTTCAGCCGCTGAATCGCGACATCGAGCGCTTGCAGGAAGGCCGAGCGGTCCTTCGGCGCAAACGGGCGCGGACCGCCCGAGGCCGCGCCCATGGCACGCAGATCCTCCATCATGTCGCGCGTCGCCAGCGCCATGCCGATCGAGGCGTCGGTGAAGGGCTTGCCGGTATGGCCGATGACATCGGCGCCGGCCTTGATGCAGCGGGAGGCGAGCGGAATATCACCGGTGATGACGATAGCGCCGCGTGCCGCCCGCTCGGCGATCCAGTCATCGGCTGCGTCAAACCCGTCGGAGACGATGACCCGCTCGATCCAGGGCTCGCGCGGCACGGCCATGAAACTGTTGGCGACGACGTAGACCTTGATCCTGTGGCGCTCGGCCACACGGTAGATTTCCGGCTTCACCGGGCAGGCATCCGCATCCACGAAGATCTGAATCACATCCGTCATGGTCGCAGCCTATATCATGCCGGAATGCGTGCGGGCGATTGCCTGCCGCCCGCAGCAATGTCATCGCAGCGCCAGCACCAGCCCTGATTCCGGAAGCCCTTGATGTCACCTGCCCTGATCGAGATCCTCGGCTTCGCCGCCGCGACGCTGACGACATTGTGCTGGGTCCCGCAGGCGGTGCAGACCATCCGGACACGCGACACGCGCTCGATCTCGCTCTCGACGCAGGGGTTTTTCGCGCTGGGGATCATCCTGTGGCTGGCTTATGGGTTGCTGCTGATGTCCTGGCCGCTGATCCTGGCCAATGCGATCACGCTCTGCCCGATCCTGATCATCCTCGGCATGAAGCTGCGCTATGGCTGAATGCCGGCTCGCGCCTTAGGTGAGGCCTCTCATCACGCGGTTCACAGGTTTCCCATGCCAGCCATCACCACCGCCCATCTGCTGCCGATCCTGATGCTGTTCGGCTCGAACCTGTTCATGACCTTCGCCTGGTACGGGCATCTCAGCTACAAGAGCACAGCGATCTGGCTTGCGATCCTGGCGAGCTGGATGATCGCGCTGCCGGAATACATGCTGGCCGTGCCGGCTAACCGGATCGGCTCGGCGGTCTATTCGGCAGCGGAGCTGAAGACGATGCAGGAGGTGATCACCCTGGTGGTGTTCGCCGGCTTCTCCGTCTTCTGGCTGAAGCAGCCGCTGAGCTGGCACCACGCCGCCGGGTTCGTGCTGATCGCGGCCGGGGCCGCCCTTATTTTCCAAGCGAGCCGATGACCAACCGGTCGGGAAGTACGCAAGCTTGGCCCTGATTGCAAAACCCAACAGCTAGGTTATTGTGCCGATGGTCGTCGTTCACCGCGCCTACGGCTTTCGCTTTGTCATCTACACCTCAGATCACGAACCCGCTCATGTGCATGTGGTCGGCTCAGGGCAGGCGAAGATCAACCTGCTCGGCAAGGATGGTGAGCCCGTGATTGTGTTCAGCGTCGGCATCAAACGGCCCGAGTTGCGCCGGCTCCTGGCGGAAGTCGGGGAGCAGCGCGAGCGGCTTCTTCGGGAATGGGAACGGATGCATGGCACAGTCCGCTGAGGCCGCGATCGAGGCTGCCGAGGCGCGAGGGCGCGCCATGCTGGAATCCGAGCCAAGGGCCGCATCGGCGCGCTACGACCAGGCCAGCGGCCGGATCGTGCTCGATCTGATGAATGGTTGCAGCTACGCCTTTCCCGTCCATCTCGTGCAGGAACTGCAAGGCGCCCAGTCCGAGCAGCTTTCCACGCTGTCCATCGATGGAGCCGGGTTCAATCTGCACATACCGGCACTGGATGTTGATCTCTACGTGCCGGCGCTGGTTGCTGGCATTTTCGGGACGCGGGAGTGGATGGGCCGTGAACTTGCTCGCCGAGCAGGGCAGGTGACGTCTCCTGCAAAAGCGGCTGCTGCGCGCGCCAACGGCGCCAAGGGCGGGCGGCCGCGCAAGCTTTCCCATGGCTGATGTACAGGGCATCTGCTTTCAAATTCGGCCAGCGCTGATGTCGCGCATCCTCCTCCACGCAAGGGCTTGAGCATGACCCATTTTCCCTCTCCCGGCCATGCGGCGGTTCAGGCCTATCTCGACGGCGGCTATGATAGCGTCGTCGGCATGTCCTCGCGCTTTGCCGCCGCGATTTGCGCCCGGCTGCTGCGGCTGCAGACGGAGGAGGGGGTCGCCGGCCCGATCGCCGAGATCGGCTGTTTCGAGGGGCGCTTCTTCATTGCCCTGGCCCATGCGCTGGAGCCGGGCGAGGTCGCGCTCGGCGTCGACATCTTCTCCTGGCCTAATCCCGAGGTGAAGGACCGCTTTGAGGCGAACTGCCTGAAGCACGGGATCGGGCCGGAGCGGCGGGTCACGGTGAAGGGCGATAGCGGCGCGATGACGCCGGAGGGCCTGATGGCGCATGCCGGGGGCGAGCGCTTCCGGCTGGTCCATGTCGATGGCGAGCATTCGCGCGCCGCGCTGGCCAAGGATCTGGAACTGGCGACGCATGACTCTGAGCGAGGGCGGGCTGATCGTGCTCGACGACATGCTGCACCCGGGCTACCCGACGCTGATGGTGGCGGTGCAGGCCTATCTCGAGGCCCATCCCGAGATCGTGCCGCTCTGCATCATCGACCGGGAGACGATCGTGGGCGCGACGAAATTCGTGCTCTGCCAGCGCTCGTGGTTCGAGCGTTACCAGGCGCGGATGCTGGAGATATTCAAGGAGCAGGTCTGGCCGCTCGGCGCCGATTTCGAGCCGCATTGGTGCCTCGTCCTGTCGCAGGACACGCGGCTTGCGGAGATTATCTGAGCGAAGACCTCAATCTCCCCCTTCGCGATAAAGCGCCTCATAGTCCCGGCCGCCATAGAACACGTTGGTGATCTGAACGATCGGCTCTTGGACGAGATAGGCGATGATTGCCGTCCGCTCGAAGGGGACTGTCCGCAGTCCGGGGTACAAATCATCACGTGGGCGCCCGCCGCGCGGTGCATCGCCAACCCTTTCGCAGCGCTGGCGAATGCGCTCGACGAAGCCGGCCGCGGTTTTGATGCTGGCGCTTAGATGAAGGATGTTGAGGAAGATTGCTTCGAGATCATCGACCGCTTCCGGCCGGTAGCGGACCTCAAGACGTTGCAAGGTCCGACCTCAATGCCAGGGCCTTCAAACGTTCAGCCACCTCTTCCCCTGTCAGATCGCGGCGCGGATCTGCGATTGAACGGCTTACGCGGCTTCTGATCGCTAACAGGCGCTCGCGATGCTCTTCTCGCTCACGCTGCCAGACCCGCACGGCGTCGCGCATCGCTTCACTCGTTGAAGCATAGTCCCCCGCCTCCACGCTCTCTCTGATGAGGCGCATCATTTCCGGGGTCATGGTGATGCTGATCTTTTCCGCGCTCTGCATCTGAAGCCCCTCCAGCGTGTTCCTGCGAGGTAAGATAATATCCTACCGCCCAAAGCGCTAGCCGTCACTGCTCCACCGGCAGCTTCTCAGCCAGCCAGCCGCCTGGCCCCAGCATTCCGCCGCGCACGAGGGCGAGATCGCGCCAGCCGCGTTGTGCCAGCTGCTGCTGCACGCTCGCCGAAAGCCCGCCGGTCCGGTCGATCAGGGCGATCCGCTTGCCGGCATTGTCGAGCCGCAGGCCGGCGAGGCGGACCTCGAACCCTGCCGAACCGGCATCGAGCCTCACCGCGCCGAGCGGCACGCCGCCATCGGCCCATTCGGAAGACGTGCGGATGTCGACCAGCAGGAGGCGGCCGGCCCGTGCCTGCTCATGCGCCTCGCGTGGCGCCAGCACCGACTGGCCGGCGGCCGGCTGAATCAAAAGGGCGCTGCCGATGAAGGCAGCGCCCCAAATTGTCTTGCGAAGCAAGCGCGAGGCTCAGCGCAGCTCGGCGCAGAAGCGCTGGATGCGGCGGCAGGCCTCTTCCAGCTTCTCGTCCGAGGTGGCGTAGGAGATGCGGAAATTCGGGCCGAGGCCGAAGGAGGAGCCGTGCACGGCGGCCACCGCTTCCGTCTCCAGAATGCCCATGACCAGATCCTCGTCGGTCTCGATCACCTTGCCGTTCGGCATGGTCTTGCCGATCAGGGCCGGAGCAATCGGGATAGACGTAGAAGGCGCCTTCAGGCTTCGGGCAGATCGAGCCCGCGCGTCTGGTTCAGCATGGAGACGACGAGATCGCGACGGCGCTCGAACGCCTTCTTGAACACCGGCAGATGCTCCTGCGTGCCGTCCAGCGCCTCGACGGCGGCCCATTGCGAGATCGCGGAGGTGCCCGAGGTCTGCTGGCCCTGCACCAGGTCCATGGCCTTGATCAGGTGCTGCGGACCGGCCGCGTAGCCGATGCGCCAGCCGGTCATGGCATAGGATTTCGAGACGCCGTTCATGGTCAGCGTGCGCTCGTACAGGCCGGGCTCGACCTGCGCCGGGCGTGACGAACTGTGAAATCGCCGTAGACGAGATGCTCGTACATGTCGTCCGTCAGCACCCAGACATGGGGGTGGCGCATCAGCACGTCGGTGAGCTTCTTCATCTCGGCATGGCTATAGGCGGCGCCGGAGGGGTTGGAGGGCGAGTTCAGGATCACCCACTTGGTCCTGGGCGTGATGGCGCGCTCCAGCTCTTCCGGCTGCAGCTTGAACTCGTTCTCGATCGTCGGTCTCGGCGAAGATCGCGCGTGCCGCCGCAGAGCGCCACCATCTCGGGATAGCTGACCCAATAGGGCGCGACGCAGATGACCTCGTCGCCGGGGTTCAGCGTCGCGAGCAGGGCGTTGAAGATGACATGCTTGCCGCCGGTGCCGACGATGGTCTGGCGTCGGCTTGTAGTCGAGGCCGTTCTCGCGCTTGAACTTGCGGGTGATCGCCTCGCGCAGCTGCGGAATGCCGGAAACGGGCGTGTACTTGGTCTCGCCGCGGCGGATGGCGTCGATGGCTGCCTCCTTGATATTGTCCGGCGTGTCGAAATCCGGCTCGCCGACCGAGAGCGAGATCACGTCCTTGCCCTGGGCTTTCAGGTCCCGCGCCTTCTGCGTGATGGTGATGGTCGCAGACGGCTTCACGCGCTTCAGGGCGTCGGCAAGAAAGGCCATGGGACTGTTCTCCGGGGCGGACAGGGATGCGCAGATGCGGCGCGCGCGTGGTTTACGGCCCGCAGGCGGCGACCGCAAGCGAGACTGCGTGATCCCAGTCACAAATGGTTGGAATAGCTCGCGGACAAGGCCGCCTCACTTCAAGTCGGAATTTGCGCAACCAGTAGTCGTGAAGCTGGCTGAATTCATGCATGGTGTGCGTCGGGCTCACAGCCATCGACAGCGCGCCATGGCGCGCAGAAAGCATCCGCGTGAAACTCAGGATTGGTTACGAGCTAGACTATGATTTCCCGCAGCCGACCCCGGTCATCCTGATGCTGCATGTGCATTTCAGCCGGGTGTCTGATCTGTCGGCGCCCGACCAGATGCGGATCACGCCGTCTGTCCCGGTCAGCGCCTATCGCGACGGCTTCGGCAATTGGTGCACGCGGCTGCTGGCGCCGCAGGGGCGGATGCGGATCAGCGCCGATGCGGTGATCTCCGATAGCGGCCTGCCCGAGGCTTATGACCGCTCCGTCGGCCAGGTCGCGGTCGAGAACCTGCCTGAGGAGTGCATCGTCTTCCTGCTGCCGAGCCGCTTCTGCGACAGTGACCAGTTGCTCGATCTCGCCTGGCAGCTCTTTGGCCATACGCAGCCGGGCGGGGCGCGCGTCCAGGCGATCTGCGATTTCGTCCATGATCGCATCGCCTTCAACTACAACGACGCCAGCGTCAGCCGGACTGCGTCGGACGCCTATCGCGAAGGGCGCGGGGTCTGCCGTGACTATGCCCATCTCGCCGTCGCGTTTTGCCGGGCGATGAACATCCCGGCCCGCTACTGCACCTGCTATCTCAGCGATATCGGCACGCCGGAGCCGTTTCCGCCCGGCGATTTCGCGGCATCCTTCGAGGCTTATCTGGAAGGCGGCTGGCAGATGTTCGATCCGCGCAACAACACCCCGCGCGTCGGCCGGGTGCTGATCGCCCGCGGGCGCGACGCGGCCGATGTCGCGATCGCCACCACCTTCGGGCCCAACACACTGACGGGCTTCAAGGTCTGGACCGACGAGGTCCGCGACGCGGTGTGAGGTTTTGGGCTGATCGCGTTTCCCGCTTGCGGTGGGGAAGGGTTAGGGATGGGGGGCGGGAAAGCCAGCGCTCTGTCCTTGCTCGTCGGCCGAGCGGCACGCCCCCCACCCCAGCCCTCCCCACCGCAAGCGGGGGAGGGGGTAGTGTCGCGCTTCGCGGCCATCGGTGCATTGCTGGCTGGCTCGTTCATGACAGCCGCGCCCTGTTCCCCTTCCCCCCGCTTGCGGTGGGGAAGGATTAGGGATGGGGGGCGGGAAAGCCAGCGCTCTGTCCTTGATCGTCGGCGGCGAGCGGCAGGCCCCCACCCCGACCCTCCCCACCGCAAGCGGGGGAGGGAGTGGCGTCGCGCTCAGGTGTCGAAGAGCTTGGCTGGCTCGGGCTTTTTGGCGCGCAGCGGCGTTTTCCGCGTCAGCCCCTTGCCCTTCGGCTTGGCGGAGGCGTCGGCCTCTGGCTCAGCCGCAACCGGTGCGGGCGCAACGGGGGCGGCCTTGGCGCGCAGGCTTCTCCGCAGGCGGGTCTTGGCCGCTTCAGCCGGGTCGATGGTCCTGAAGCGGATCATTTTTTGCGCGGCTGCCCGGCGGCGGCCTTGGCGACGACGGCCGCGAAGGTCGCGGGCGCTGCGGCGGTGGCCTTCGGCTTGTCCTTCTTCGGCTTCTTGGCTTCGCGGTTGCTGCGTTGTTCCTTGGCCATGATCAGGGTCCTTGGCGCGAAGGCTGCGGGGTGCGGCCTTCATTGGGGGGCAGGCGCAGGCGGTTCAGGCGCCGCCGGCTGGTCGAGTTGCGCGAGAGTTTGCGGGCTTCATGGGCGGCTTTCGCCTGCCGCGGCCGGGCGATGGGCCCGTCATGTCGAAGCAGAGCATGAGCCTAGGCCAGACCGGCCCGTTTCGCACCTGGTTTCTTTGGCCGCACCCTCGCGTTAACCTCCCTTAACGGCTCGCCTCTAGTTTTGCCCGTTCACGCGATTCGGAGGACCTCATGCGCGCTTCACACCTGGCCCTGCCACTCGCCCTCTCCTTGACGCTTGCCGCTTCGCAGGCGCAGGCGAGCTTTCAATCCTGTCTTGCAGGCATCCGCGCCGAGGCGGCGGGCAAGGGCGTTTCGTCCGCGACCTTCGACAGCGCCATGGCCGGTGTCGAGCCGGACATGAAGGTGATCGAGCTGATGAACAATCAGCCGGAGTTCAAGACGCCGATCTGGGATTATCTGGGCACGCTGGTCGATGAGGAGAAGGTCGCCGAGGGCCGCGCCATGTTGCGCCAGCACGCCGGAACGCTGGCTGCCGCCGAGCGCCGCTTCGGCGTCGATCGCCACACCATCGTCGCGGTCTGGGGCGTCGAGAGCGATTTCGGCAAGGCGCGCGGCCGGATGCCGCTGGTCCAGGCGCTCTCGACCGGGGCCTGCTTCGCGCCGCGCCGCAATGCCTTCTTCAAGGGCGAGCTGATCGCGACGCTGCAGATCATCCAGCGCGGCGATGTCCGGCCCGAGCGGCTGATGGGCTCCTGGGCCGGCGCATTCGGCCACACCCAGTTCATCCCCTCCACCTATCTGCGGCTGGCTGTCGATGGCGATGGCGATGGCCGCCGCGATCTCGTCGATTCCATCCCCGATGCCCTGCACTCGACCGCCAATTTCATGGCCAAGGCCGGCTGGGTCAGCGGGGCGAGCTGGGGCTATGAGGTGCGGGTGCCCAATGGCTATTCCGGGCCGAGCGGGCGCAAGTCCAAGCAGCCGGTCTCGAGCTGGGCCGCGCGGGGTATCACCCGCTTCGATGGCGCGGCATTGTCGGGCGCCGGCTCGGCTGGATTGCTGATGCCGGCGGGCAGCAATGGCCCCGCCTTCCTGGTGTTCAAGAACTATGACGCCGCGTTCAGCTATAATGGCGCGGATTCCTATGCCCTGGCGATCTCGCTGCTCTCTGATCGGCTGCGTGGCCGGCCCGGTGTTCAGGGCGAATGGCCGACCGATGATCTGCCGCTGTCGCGCGAGCAGCGCCGCGAATTGCAGCGGCTCCTGATCGCGCGGGGCTTCGATGTCGGTGAGCCCGACGGCGCTGTGGGCTCGATGACGCGCGCGGCGATCAAGCAGATCGAAGGCAAGCTCGGCCTGCCGCAGACCGGCCGCCCGGGCGAGAAGGTCCTGCGGGCCCTGAAGAGCGGGCGGGTCTGAAGCGCGCGCACTCACTCCAGCCCTCGTCCTGAGGAGGTCGCAGAGCGGCCGTCGCTAAGGATGCGGCTTGCCTCATGGTCAATGTGGTGACAGGGATCGCCGCGCTTGCTGCACGCAGAGGATCCGCGCCATGACCCGCCGCCTGATCTCCACCGGCTCCCCATTCGAGACCGCCTTCGGCTATTCGCGCGCCGTCGTCGATGGCGATCTCGTCTTCGTCTCGGGCACGACCGGCTATGACTACGCCACGATGACCCTGCCCGAGGATCCCGCCGAGCAGGCGCGCAATATTTTCCGCACCATTGCCTCGGTGCTGGCCGAAGCTGGAACCTCGATGGAGCAGGTGATGCGGGCGCAGTATTTCGTCACCGACCGGGCCTATTGCGAGCCGGTGCTGCAGGTCTGCGGCGAGGTCTTCGGCGCGATCCGTCCGGCTGCCGGGATCTATGTGGTGACGGGTCTGCTCAAGCCCGAGATGAAGGTCGAGATTGAGGTTACGGCGCGGCTGGCGCGGGGCTGATCCCTGCTGCGCAACCTTGCGCCGACGCGGCGCGCGCCCTAATCAGCCGCCACGGCAACACGACAAGCGCGAGGCGACGAACCATGGCGACCCACAAGCTCCTGATGCTTCCCGGCGACGGGATCGGCCCCGAGGTGATGGCGCAGGTGGAGACGATCGTCTCCTGGTTCGGCAAGCAGGGGCTTGGCTCCTTCGAAATCGAGAAGGGTCTGGTCGGCGGCTCGGCTTATGACGCGCATAAGCAGGCGATTTCCGACAGCGACATGAAGCTGGCCCAGCAGGCCGATGCGGTGCTGTTTGGCGCCGTCGGCGGGCCGAAATGGGCGGATGTGCCCTATGAGCACCGTCCCGAGGCCGGCCTGCTGCGGCTGCGCAAGGATCTCGGCCTGTTCGCCAATCTGCGCCCGGCGATCTGCTATCCGGCGCTGGCCTCCGCCTCCTCGCTCAAGCCGGAGGTGGTCGAGGGGCTGGATATCCTGATCGTGCGCGAACTGACCGGCGGCGTCTATTTCGGCGAGCCCAAGGAAATCGTCACGCTGGAGGATGGCTCCAAGCGCGGCGTCGATACGCAGCTTTACACCACGCCCGAGATCGAGCGGATCAGCCGCGTCGCGTTCGAGCTGGCGCGGACGCGCCGCAACAAGGTCTCTTCGGCCGAGAAGCACAATGTGATGAAGACCGGCGTGCTGTGGAAGCAGACGGTGACCGCATTGCATGCCAAGGACTATGCCGATGTCGAGCTCGAGCATGTGCTGGCCGACAATTGCGCCATGCAGCTGGTGCGCTGGCCCAAGCAGTATGACGTGATCGTCACCGACAATCTCTTCGGCGATATCCTGTCGGATGTGGCGGCGATGCTGACAGGCTCGCTCGGCATGCTGCCCTCGGCCTCGCTGGGCGCGGAAGATCCGACCACCGGCAAGCGCAAGGCGCTTTACGAGCCGGTCCATGGCTCGGCTCCCGATATCGCCGGCAAGGGCCTGGCCAACCCGATCGCGATGATCGGCTCCTTCGCCATGGCGCTGCGCTACTCCTTCGGCGCGATCGAGGCTGCCGACCGTCTCGAAGGCGCGATTGCCGATGTGCTGGGCTCCGGCACGCGCACCAAGGACATCGCCGCTCCCGGCGCCAACGCGGTTTCGACCAGCGAAATGGGCCAGGCCATCGTCAAGGCGCTGGAAGCGAAGTAGGGGAATTAGGCGAATGGCGAATGGCGAATGGCGAGTAGAGGGGGGCGACCCCATTCGCCACTCGCCACTCACCATTCGCCCCTCACATTCGCCCCCTACACGCCTCTCCCTCTCGTGAGTTGCGCGTGTCCCCCCGCCATGCGCTAAGCTCGCGGCAGCCGAAGAGGAGCTGCCGATGCTGATCAAGACCCGTCCGAGTTGGGCGATCCCCGAAAGCGAGGCGACGCCCGAATCCGTGTTCCTGAACCGGCGCGCCCTGCTGGGCGCCGGTGCCGGGCTGATAGCCAGCGCTGCCCTGCCGCAGATCGCGGCGGCCCAGTCCAAGGATCCGACAGCCGATCTCTACCCCGCCAAGCGCAATGAGAGCTTCACGCTCGACCGGCCGGTGACGGATGAGGATCTGGCGTCGAACTACAATAATTTCTACGAGTTCGGCACCTCCAAGGATGTCGTCGGCGCTGCCAGCCGGATGCCGACGCGGCCCTGGACCGTGGCGATCGACGGCCTCGTCGAGAAGCCGTTCGAGATCGGCGTCGATGAGCTGATCCGGAAGATGCCGCTGGAAGAGCGGCTTTACCGCTTCCGCTGTGTCGAATCCTGGTCGATGGCGGTGCCGTGGACCGGCTTCCCGCTGAAGGCTCTGGTCGCGCTCGCCAAGCCGCTCTCGGGCGCGAAATACGTGCAGATTCAGACCTTCATGAACCCGAAGATCGCACCCGGCCAGTCCCAGCGCTGGTACCCCTGGCCCTATACCGAGGGGCTGACCATGGCGGAGGCCGCCAACGACCTGACGCTGATGGTGACGGGCGTCTACGGCAAGCCGCTGCCCAACCAGCATGGCGCGCCGATCCGGCTGATCACGCCGTGGAAGTATGGGTTCAAATCGGTCAAGTCGATCACCAAGATCAGCTTTGTCGCCGAGCGGCCGAAGACGTTCTGGGAGGCGCTGCAATCTTCCGAATACGGCTTCTGGGCCAATGTGAACCCGGCCGTGCCGCATCCGCGCTGGACGCAGGCGAGCGAGCAGGTGCTGGGCACGCGCGAGCGCCGGCCGACACTGCTGTTCAACGGTTATGCCGAGCAGGTGGCGGAGATGTACAAGGGCCTCGAAGGCGAGCGCCTCTACGTCTAGACGGGTTATCGATCCCACCGGATCGTCGGTTGATGTGTCGCGCTGTCTCACGCGCACCGGTGGACGCAACGCGGTGGGGCGCGCAGACTGTGCGCTCCTCCGGAGGCATGATGAACGAGTTCTGGCTTCACCCTGTTCGAGACCGCAATCGGGCTCTGCGCCCTCGTGTGGAGCGCCGACAGGATCATCGGTGCGCAACTGCCAGAGCGGGACGAGGCGACCGCGCGCGAGCGGCTTCTCAGGCGCTTCCCACAGGCTGTCGAGGCCATGCCGCCGGACTTCGTGCGGACTTCGATCGCCGACATCCGCGACCTGCTGGAGGGGCAGCAGCGCGACCTCTCCCATCTCCCCATCGCGCTCGATGATGTCCCGGAGTTCAACCGCCGGGTCTATGAAGTGGCGCTGTCGATCCCGCCCGGCGAGACGCTGACCTATGGCGCTGTCGCGTCGCGGCTCGGGCAGCCCGGTGCGGCGCGCGCCGTGGGTGTGGCGCTGGGGCAGAACCCGTTTCCGATCATCGTGCCATGCCACCGCGTCCTGGCTGCCAGCGGCCGCACCGGAGGCTTCTCGGCCGATGGCGGTGTCGAGACCAAGCTGCGCCTGCTGACCATCGAGAAGGCGCGAACGAGCGCCGAGCCGGGGCTGTTCGAGGCGCTGCCACTGGCTGTCCGCCCGCGCTGAGAAGCATAGCGTTTTCAAGCGAAGTGGATACCGGTTCGCGTGAAGAAAACGCGACAAAATGATCTAGCCTGATTGGCATGAAAAAAAGGCCGACCCGTGAGGGCCGGCCTTTGAAGTTTGAAATATCCAGCGCAAGCGCCAAACATCTCAGAGGGGAACGGCTGGAACGAACTCAACGCCGGGAGGAGGTAGCGGAGCCCGTTCCGAACAACCGTGTTTGTCATATCGGGCAGCACATGCCTTTTTGCAATGCAACATAGCTTGGGTCAGCCCTGCGTTTGGCGCATGCAGGAGGCGCATTCTCGCCCGAATCGGGCATAAGTCATTGAGGAATATGCGTGAGGCGCGGCACGCTGCCGTTTGAGCAGCAAACAGGCAGCGTGCGAATTATTTGCTCAGTAGGTCCAGCGTTGCGCTTTCTGGATCAGAAAGTCGCGGAAGACCTGAACCCGCGCGACGGATTTCATTTCTTCGGGATAGACCAGATAGCTTTCGAGCTGCGGCATTTCGGTCTCGCGCATCAGTTGCACGAGGGGCGATCCGGTCTCGATCAGATAGTCCGGCAGCACCGCAATGCCGGCGCCGGAATCCACCGCCCGCTTCATCGCCGTGATGTTGTTCACGGTGAGATGGATCGGGCGCGGGTTGCGCTGGTCGCGGCCCAACGTCCCCAGCCAGTGCACGGCCGTGAGGTAGGAGGGCGAGGTGCCGCCGAAGGAAAGGATGCGGTGGTTGTCGAGATCCTCATAGCCCTTGGGCTCGCCGAAGCGCTTCACATAGGCGGGTGAGCCGTAGACGTGAAAATGCACGGTGAAGAGCTTGCGCTGGATTAGGTCCGGCTGCTGCGGCTGGCGCAGGCGAATGGCGATATCGGCCTCGCGCATCGACAGGTCGAGTTCCTCATCGGTGAGGATGAGGTCGACCTTGATATCGGGGTAGAGGTCGAGGAACTCGGCCAGACGCGGGGTCAGCCAATGGCCGCCCAGGCCGCGGGTCGCGGTGACCTTCAGCTCTCCGGAGGGATGCTCGCGCGTCTCCGACAGCTGCGCCCGCGTCCGCTCCAGGCGCTGCGTCATCTCACGCGCCGCGCGCCAGAGCAGCTCGCCCTGCTCGGTGAGGATCAGCCCGCGCGTATGCCGATGGAAGAGCGGCGCCCGCAATTCGCGCTCCAGCGCCCCAATCTGCCGGCTGACCGCCGATTGACTGAGGCCTAGAACGTCTCCCGCCTTGGTAAAGCTGCCAGATTCAGCGACGGTATAAAAGATTCTGATGCGGTCCCAATCCACCGCGTTCCCCCTGTTATGCGTTGGGCGCATGTTGGGGTATAAAATCGAGCGGCGTCAATGTCTGCGTAACGGGCAGTACGCTTTTTCACACTGAATCTCGTGACGATCTCCATCAAGATCTGTGATGCAGATCGCGCCGGTTGCAGGCGGCTCACTCTGCCGCTTGCAACTGGTCCTGTGCCGAGGCTGCGAGATAGCGTTCTGCGTCCAGCGCAGCCATGCAGCCAAGGCCCGCCGCCGTCACCGCCTGCCGGTAATGCTCATCGGTGACGTCGCCTGCTGCGAAGACGCCGGGGATGTTGGTGCGGGCGGTGCCCGGCTCGACATGGAGATAGCCGGAGTCGCGCATCGTCAGCTGCCCGGTGAAGAGATCGGTGGCGGGCTTGTGGCCGATGGCGATGAAGACACCGTCGGCCTTCAGCTCGCTCTCAGCACCGGTCTTGAGGTTGCGCAGGCGCAGATGGGTGACGTTGGGCGGCTGGGTGCCGCCGCAGATCTCCGCGACTTCGCTGTCCCAGACGACCTCGACCTTGGGGTGCTTGAACAGCCGGTCCTGCATCACCTTCTCGGCGCGCAGCGAGTCGCGGCGGTGAACCAGCGTGACCTTGCTGGCGAGATTGGCGAGATAGAGCGCCTCCTCGACTGCGGTATTGCCGCCGCCGATGACCGCGACCTCCTTGTTGCGGAAGAAGAACCCGTCGCAGGTGGCGCAGGCCGAGACACCAAAGCCCTGGAAGGCCTGCTCGGAGGGCAGGCCCAGCCACTTCGCCTGCGCGCCCGTGGCGATGATCAGCGCATCGCAGGAATAGGTCTCGCCGCCATCGCCCCAGAGCCGGAACGGGCGCTGCGAGAGATCGACGCGGGCGATGTGATCGGACACCATCTTCGTGCCCATATGCTCGGCCTGCGCGCGCATCTGCTCCATCAGCCACGGACCCTGCACGACATCGGCGAAGCCGGGATAATTCTCGACATCGGTGGTGATCATCAGCTGGCCGCCGGCCTGCATGCCGGAGATCATCACCGGCTCCAGCATGGCACGGGCCGCATAGATCGCGGCGGTGTAGCCGGCCGGGCCTGAACCGACGATCATGACGCGGGCATGGGTGTGGGCCATGGTGCTGTTCCTGTTCCTGTGGCGGGTGCAAGCGCGCCTCTGTCCGTCACATACGATGACAGCTCCCGGATGCAAGACGGGGCTGGTTCAAGATCAGGCGATGCCGAGCTGCTGCCTGTGCATAAGCCAGCCTTCGCGCACAAAGGCGGCAATCTCCCGGGTCGCATCGACGGGCGCGTAACGCTCGCCAGCGAGCTGCCCGTCGAAATGATGCACCATGCCCTGGCGCTTCAGCGCTTCGAGGAATTTCGCCAGCTTGCCATGGCCGCCATGCGGCTCGAACACCAGGATCGGCGCGCCGGTGGCCGTGGCCTCGCCGATCATATTGGTCGAATCGGCTGTGGTGACGATGGCATCGGCATGGGCGAGCAGAGCGACATAGGGGTTCTCGCCCGTGCCATCCCACCACCAGCCGCCATGGCGCGCGAACACCTCCTGCAGGGCGGCATCCAGAGCCGGAGGGGTCCGGCGCGAGCGCGAGCCCATCAGCGAGACGCCGGAGCGGGCCAGCGCATCGAGCTCAGTGGCGAAGCGGGCGATATCCTCCGGCCGGAAGCGATGGTGCCGGCTGTCGCCGCCGGCCAGAACTGCCGCGCGCGGGGCAGGGCAGGGCCTTGAGCCAGTCTGGCGGGTTCGCCCGCGCCTGCTCCAGCCGCTCGGGCGCAAGCCGGTGCGGGGAGGTGGTGGTGACCAGCACGTTCTCGCCGCGCAGCCGGTCATGCTCCGCCACCCAGAGCCGGTCTGCGGTGCCGGTGCCGGTGCGCGGGTCCTTCAGCATCACGGTGAAGCTGCGGCCGTTCGAAGCCTTCTTGACCGCGCGAAGATAGGCGATGGCGCGCCGGCCCGAGGCGATGACGATATCGGGGAAGGGCGGGCGGATCGGGCTGCCTGGCCGGTCGGGCGCCTCGCGCGGATCGATCGGGCCGCGCGGCATCAGCCAGGCGAAGGGCTTGCGGGGCGCGACGCGCCTGATCTCAGGCTGGACCCCCAGCCGCTCGGCAACGCCGATGCACTGCACCTCGTCGCCGGCCTTGCCGTCGGTCAGCACCCAGATCTGCGGGACAGGTTCGGCAGGCAAGGCAGGTTCCTTTGCTTGGCAGCGGCGCACTTTGGCGGTCTGATCCGCCGCGGCATGCGCCTTGTATCGCCTTCACACCGCGTCTACACCAGCTCAACCTTTTTCCGGGGCCTTTCGTGCGTTCCAAACTCGACGATATCGACCAGCGTATCCTGCGCGAACTCCAGGCCGATGGGCGCATGACCAATGTCGAGCTGGCGAGCCGGGTCGGCATTTCGCCGCCGCCCTGCCTGCGCCGGGTGCGGGCGCTGGAGGAGGCGGGGCTGATCCGCGGTTATCGCGCGCAGCTGGACGAACGCAAGCTCGGCATCGAGGTGGTCTGCTTTGCCTTCGTGCATCTCGCCAGCCAGGCGGAGGCCGATCTCGCCTTGTTCCAGAAGCGCATCCGCGAATGGAGCGCGGTGCGCGAATGCTGGACGCTGTCGGGCGATATCGACTTCATCCTGAAATGCGTGGCGCCCGATCTGAAGGCCTTTCAGGACTTCGTGGCCGAGCTGACGAGCCTGCCCAATGTCCGCAATGTGCGGACGGCGCTGGCGCTGGAGCGGGTCAAGGACGAGCCGATCGTCCCGTTCTAGATCAGCGTCCCGTTGTCTTCACGCGAACCGGCGTCAGCCCGTGACGTAGCGCTTGATCCAGGCGGCGTTGTTCCTGATCAGCCCGTCGATGCGACGCTGGTCGATATCGGGCAGATACCAGGGGCCGGCGCTGGCGGCCGAGATCGTCGAGAGCACCGGGTAGGTCGCGATCACGCGGTTGCCGGGCGCGACCACAGTGGCGATGCTGTCGAAGGAATCGGAGGTGTTGCCGCCGCCGCCGCCACCCCAGCGGCCGCCGCCATGCCACCGCTGCCGGCATAGCTGTTGAGGAAGACGCCGCGCACGGTCACCACCAGGGTGGCGCCACGGCCGCGGCGGTAATCGGCGCCAAGCGCTTCGGCGAGTTCGCGCTCCATGCCCAGCTTGATCGCCAGCGCATGCCCGCCCCAGCCCTGGCTTTGCAGGGCCGAGACATCGACGCGGATCGCGCCGATGGCGGGCGTTTGGGCTTTGGCGGCGGGGATGGCCAGAGCCAGCGCGGCCGAGCCGGCCAGAACGGATGCAAGAAACTGTCGACGCGCAATCATCAGGGGCCTCCTGCGCTTCAGTTCAGCGCCGTGTCGCGAATTCAGCGAAACTCGACGCTGAGCACTTCATACGACTTGCCGCCGCCCGGCGTATTGACCTGGACGGAGTCGCCGACCTTCTTGCCGATCAGCGCGCGGGCGATCGGCGAGCCGATCGAGACCTTGCCGGAGCGGACATCCGCCTCGGGTTCGCCGACGATCTGGTAGCTCTTCTTCTCTTCGGTATCGTCGTCGATGAGCTGGACGGTGGCGCCGAACTTGATCGTGTCGCCGCCGAGCTTGGAGACGTCGATGATGTCGGCGCGGCCGATCAGCGATTCCAGCTCCTGGATGCGGCCCTCATTGAGCGACTGCGCCTCCTTGGCGGCGTGATACTCGGCATTCTCCGAGAGATCGCCGAGGGCGCGCGCCTCCGAGATCGCCTGAATGATGCGCTGGCGCTCGACCTGCTGGCGCTGCTTGAGCTCTTCCTCGAGAGCGGCAAAGCCGCCCGCGGTCATAGGAACCTTATCCATCGTCCCGTCCCAGTTTTCGAAAGCGGTCTGCCGCCGGCTGCTGTTTCGCGCAGCCCGCGCCCCGCCTTCGATCATTCGTAAAAGGCTGCTTCAGCCCTGTCCTCGCGCGCTGCCGATCAGGCCGCGCGCGTGAAGTAGGATTGCAGCGAGCGTACTTCGAGATCGCCGCTGCAATAGGCCTTGATGCCTTCGGCAGCCGCGATCGCTCCGGCCAAGGTGGTATAATAGGGCACCTTGTGCAAGAGGGCCGTTCGGCGGAGCGAGCGGGAATCCGCCAGCGCCTGGGGCCCGTCGGTGGTGTTGAAGACCAGCTGGATCTCGCCGTTCTTGATGGCGTCGACCACATGCGGGCGGCCTTCCAGCACCTTGTTGATCTTGGCCGCCTGGATGCCCTCATCCTGCAGCAGCCGCAGCGTGCCGCCGGTGGCGAGGATGCGGAAGCCGAGATCGGCGAGGATGCGCATGCTGGGAACGATGCGCGGCTTGTCCTCGTCGCGCACCGAGACGAACACCGTGCCCTTGACCGGGACCTTCGAGCCGGCGCCGAGCTGGCTCTTGGCGAAGGCGATGTCGAAAGACCTGTCGAGGCCGATGACCTCGCCGGTCGAGCGCATTTCCGGGCCGAGCAGAACGTCGACGCCCGGGAAGCGGGCGAAGGGGAAGACCGCTTCCTTGACGCCGACATGGCCCAGCGCGGCAGGCTTCAGGCCGAAGCTCGCCAGGCTTTCGCCGGCCATGATCCGGGCCGCGATCTTGGCGATGGGCTGGCCGATGACCTTGGCGACGAAAGGCACGGTGCGCGAGGCGCGGGGATTGACCTCCAGAACGTAGATGACGCCGTCCTTGATGGCGTATTGCACGTTCATCAGGCCGCCGACATCGAGCGCCAGCGCCATCGCCTTGGTCTGGCGCTCCAGCTCGGCGATGGTCGCCAGCGAGAGCGAGCGCGGCGGCAGCGAGCAGGCGGAATCGCCGGAATGGATGCCCGCTTCCTCGATATGCTCCATGATCCCGGCGATGAAGGCGTCCTTGCCGTCGCTGAGGCAGTCGACATCGACCTCGATCGCATCCGACAGGTAGCGGTCGAACAGCAGCGGGTTCTTGCCCAGAACCGTGTTGATCTGGCCGGTCTTGTCGTTGGGATACTTGGCCTTGACCTCCGATGGGATCAGGCTCGGCAGCGTGCCGAGCAGATAATCCTCGAACATCACCTCGTCGCGGATGATCGCCATCGCCCGGCCGCCGAGGACATAGGAGGGGCGCACGACGAAGGGCAGGCCGAGCTCGCCGACGATGATGCGGGCCTGCTCCACCGAATAGGCGATGCCGTTCTTGGGCTGCTTGAGCTGGAGCTTGTCGAGCAGGCGCTTGAAGCGGTCGCGGTCCTCGGCGAGGTCGATCATGTCGGGCGAGGTGCCCAGGATCGGGATGCCGGCCTCTTCCAGCGCATTGGCGAGCTTCAGCGGGGTCTGCCCGCCGAACTGCACGATGACGCCGTGGAGCGTGCCGCTCTGGACCGCTCGGTGTCGAGGATTTCCAGCACGTCCTCAGCCGTCAGCGGCTCGAAATAGAGCCGGTCGGAGGTGTCGTAGTCGGTGGAGACCGTCTCCGGATTGCAGTTGACCATGATGGTCTCGAAGCCGGCGTCGCGCAGCGCATAGCAGGCATGGCAGCAGCAATAGTCGAACTCGATGCCCTGGCCGATGCGGTTGGGGCCGCCGCCGAGGATGACGACCTTCTTGCGGTCGGAGGGGTTGGCCTCGTCGGCTGCCTTGCCGGCGAAGGGCATGGCGTAGGTCGAGTACATATAGGCGGTCGGCGAGGCGAACTCGGCGGCGCAGGTGTCGATGCGCTTGTAGACCGGGCGCACGTCGAGCGAGCGCCGCAGGCTCTTGACCTCGGCCTCGGTCTTTCCGGACACGGCGGCGAGGCGCTTGTCGGAGAAGCCCATCGCCTTGACCTGCCGGAAGGCGCCGGGCGTCTGCGGCAGGCCGTGGGCCCGGATCTTCTCCTCGGTGTCGACGATCTCGCGCATCTGCTCGAGGAACCAGGGGTCGATCCGGCAGCTCTCATGGATCTGCTCGTCGGTGAAGCCGAAGCGCATGGCCTGGGCCACCTGCAGGATGCGGTCGGGCGTCGGGGTCGAGAGCGCGGCCTTGATCGCGTTCTTGTCGTCGCCCTGGCCCATGCCCTCGACCTCGATCTCGTCGAGGCCGTCGAGCCCGGTTTCCAGCGAGCGCAGCGCCTTCTGCAGCGATTTCCTGGAAGGTGCGGCCGATCGCCATGGCTTCGCCGACCGACTTCATCGCGGTGGTCAGGGTCGGCTCGGCGCCGGGGAATTTCTCGAAGGCGAAGCGCGGGATCTTGGTGACGACATAATCGATCGTCGGCTCGAAGGAGGCCGGGGTGGCGCCGCCGGTGATGTCGTTCTCGATCTCGTCGAGCGTGTAGCCGACGGCCAGCCGCGCCGCGACCTTGGCGATCGGGAAACCGGTCGCTTTCGAGGCCAGCGCCGAGGAGCGCGAGACGCGCGGGTTCATCTCGATGACGATCATCCGCCCGGTCTCGGGATCGACGGCGAACTGGACGTTGGAGCCGCCGGTCTCGACGCCGATCTCGCGCAGCACCGCCAGCGAGGCGTCGCGCATGATCTGGTATTCCTTGTCGGTCAGGGTCAGCGCCGGCGCGACGGTGATGGAATCGCCGGTATGCACGCCCATCGGATCGAGGTTCTCGATCGAGCAGACGATGATGCAGTTGTCCTTGCTGATCGCGGACAACCTCCATCTCGTATTCCTTCCAGCCCAGCACGCTTTCCTCGATCAGGATTTCGCTGGTCGGGGAGGCGTCGAAGCCGCGCTCGCAGATCTCGATGAATTCGCCCTTGTTGTAGGCGATGCCGCCGCCCGTGCCGCCCATGGTGAAGGAGGGGCGGATGATCGCGGGCAGGCCGATATCGTCCAGCGCGGTCAGGGCCTGGCCGAGATTCTTGACATGGTGCGAGCGCGGCGTGTCGAGGCCGATCTTGGTCATCGCCTCGCGGAACAGCTCGCGGTCCTCGGCCTTGTCGATCGCCTCGGCGGTGGCGCCGATCATCTCGACGTCGAACTTCTCCAGCACGCTGATCTTGTTGCCGGCGCCGTCGGTCAGCGTCTTCTTGTTGAGCGAGAGCGCGCAGTTCAGCGCCGTCTGGCCACCCATGGTCGGCAGCAGGGCGAAGCCGCCGGGGAGCACACTGCGCTCCTTCTCGATGATCTTCGCGACGATCTCGGGCGTGATCGGCTCGACATAGGTCGCGTCGGCCAGATCAGGGTCGGTCATGATCGTGGCCGGGTTCGAGTTGACCAGCACGATGCGGTAGCCCTCGGCCTTCAGCGTCTTCACCGCCTGGGTGCCGGAATAGTCGAACTCGCAGGCCTGGCCGATGATGATGGGGCCGGCGCCGATGATCAGGATCGTCTTGATGTCTGTGCGCTTGGGCATGAGGCTCGACTTCTTCGTCCCGGGACAGGCGCGCGCGCTCTTGTCGCCGTCCGATCGTGCGAGCGGGCCGGTGCGAGCGCCTGAGATGAATGCTAGGCGCTCGCTATAGAGGCAGCAGGCGGCGGGGGGAAGGGGAAAGCGGCACGCAAGGCTGCTTCGCGCACAGGCGGCAGGAAAGATCCACTTGCCAGCCGCGCCAACTCCCGTTTATGTGATGTTACAACATTACATAACAGGTTATCTCATGGATCATCGCCTGCCGGTCACGGTTCTCTCCGGCTTCCTCGGAGCCGGAAAAACCACGCTGCTCAACCACGTTCTCAACAACCGCGAGGGCCGCAAGGTCGCGGTCATCGTCAACGATATGAGCGAGGTGAATATCGACGCCGACCTCGTCCGCTCCGGTGGCGGCGATCTTTCGCGGACGGAAGAGACGCTGGTGGAGATGAGCAATGGCTGCATCTGCTGCACCCTGCGCGACGATCTCCTTGCAGAGGTGCGTCGCCTCGCTGCCGAAGGGCGGTTCGACTACCTGCTGATCGAGGGCACGGGGATCGCCGAGCCGCTCCCCATCGCCGCCACCTTCGACTTCCGCGACGAGGAGGGCGCCTCGCTCTCGGATGTCGCCCGGCTCGACACCATGGTGACAGTGGTCGACGCCGTGAACCTGCTCAAGGATTACGGCTCGCGGGACTTCCTGAGGGATCGCGGCGAAAGCGCGGGGGAGGGCGATGAGCGCCTGCTCGTCGACCTGCTGGTCGAGCAGATCGAATTCGCCGATGTCGTGGTCATCAACAAGATCTCCGACGCCAGCGCCGAGCAGCGCGATCTGGTGCGCAAGATCGTCCGGGCGCTGAACCCCGATGCCCGCCAGGTCGAGACCGATTTCGGCCAGGCCCCGCTCGATGCGATCCTGGAGACCGGGCTGTTCGACCATGAAAAGGCGCAACAGCACCCGCTCTGGCACAAGGAGCTTTACGGCTTCAAAGACCATGTGCCGGAGACTGAGGAATACGGCATCTCGTCCTTCGTCTACCGGGCGCGCCGGCCATTCCATCCTGAGATGTTCAACAGCTTCCTCGGCCGCAGCTGGCCGGGGCTGATCCGCGCCAAGGGGCATTTCTGGCTGGCGACGCGGCCGGAATGGGTCGGCGAAATGTCGCTGGCGGGTGCGATCTGCCGCACCGAGGCGATGGGGTTCTGGTGGGCGGCGGTGCCACGGGCGCGCTGGCCTGATCATCCCGAATGGCGCGCCATCCTGAACCGGCACTGGAACAGTGTCTGGGGCGACCGGCGCCAGGAGCTGGTCTTCATCGGTGCCGGCATGGACGAGGCGGCGATCCGCAACGCGCTCGATGCCTGCCTGCTCGGCGAAACCCCGACGCTGGGCTTCAAGCCCGAGCGCTACCGCCATCTGCCGGACCCGTTCCCGGTCTGGCGCCGCGCGGAAGCCGCGTGAGCGGTTATCTGCCCTTCACCCCCCCTTGCCTGACTGGAGACGCTCTTGACCTCTCACACGATCCTTCGTGCCGCAGTGCTGGCTGCCGCGGTTTTGTGCGCGGGCGCCGCCTGCGCCCATGACCACGCCGTGTCACGCGGACGCCTTGTCTTCGCCGATCACGAGAAGCCGCTCATTCAGGTGCTCGACCTGGATTCCGGTGAAGTGACGCATCAGTTCGCGGTTCCCAAGCCCAATCCCACCCTCGTGACGCTCGAAGGCGGCCGGTTCATCGCGGTGAAGTCAGGCTCCGAGGTGCGATTTCTGGATACCGGCCTGAGCTTCGAGTCGCATGGCGATCACACCGATATCGACAAGGGCACGGTCGCTCTGTTGCCGCTCGTGCTGACCGGACAGGTGCCGGCCCATATCGTCTCCGGGCATGGCAAGGCGGCCGTGTTTTTCGACGGGATCAGGCCGTGGGACGGTCCAAGCACGGCCAAGGCCACGGTCTTCTCCCTAACCGAACTCACCGGTGCCAAACCGGCTATGCTCGATTGGCCGAGCCCGGGCCCGCAGCACGGCATTGCGGTGCCGCTTGCGGGTGGTCGTTTGCTGGTTTCAACGCCGAACCCAAGCTACGTCCGGGGCGATGACCGCAAGGCCTCGTCGCGGCCCAGTGGCTTTAGCGTCGTGAAGGCCGTCGCAACGGGATGGCTGCGGTTGGCGACGCTGGATGCGGGCCAGAAGCCGCCGACCGGATGTCCGCTCTTCCACGGCCATGCCAGCAAGGGCAGCCTCGACATCTTCGGCTGCGAGGCTGGTGCCGATGGTGGCCTGCTGCTCCTCGATACGACCGACGGCAAGCTGCGCCCGCGCAAGCTCGCCTATCCCGATGCGCGGCGCAGCAGCACGATCAAGGCACGCGCGGCGGGGCGTTATGTCGTCGGCAACTACGGCGACAGCTCTCCCTACAACGCGCTGTTGCGGATCGATCCCAAGGCCAAGACCCTCGTTGCGCAGGATGTGTTTGCCGTGCCGAATGGCCAGAGCGTCTGCCAGTTCGAACTCTCCGAGAATGGCCGACGCGTCGCCAACCTCACGGCCGACGGCATGCTGCGGGTGTATGATATCGCGCCGGACTGGAAAGAGGTCGCGTCTTTCCAGGCGGTCGAGCCGTTTGATTGCAGCTATGGCGCCCGCACCCCGACGCCCTCACTGGTCGTGATCGGCCCCACCGCCTATGTCAGCGACCCCGGCCGGGGACGCATTCGCGATTATGGCCTCGAAACCCTGAAGCAGGGCCTCGATCTGCCGGTTGGAGGCCTTCCCACAGCGCTGGCCGGTGGGGAGGGCGACTGACGGAGCGCGGACTGACCGGCCCGTTCCGCTCTAGGCTGGTTTGGGCAAGGGCTGTACAGAGGCGAGATGCTCAGCCGCCTGCCACGCCATTCCCGCCAGCTCCTTGCCCGCCAGCTCCTTGCCTTCGGCCTCGCGGGCGGAATCACGGCGCTCGCGCATTACGGATTGCTGATCGCGCTGGTCGAGGGCGCGGGGGTCGATCCGGTGCCGGCGACGCTGGCGGGCTATGTGCTCGGCGCCCTGGTCTCCTACACGCTAAACCGCTGGCTGACCTTCGATGCGACGCGCAGCCATGCCCAGGCCGGCTGGCGTTTTGCCGTGATCGCGGCTGGCGGTTTCGCGCTGACCTGGCTGCTGATGCACCTGTTCGTCGCGCGGCTCGGCCTGCCCTACCTGCCGATGCAGCTGGTCACCACCGGCCTCGTCATGGTGTTTTCCTTCCTCGGGCACAAAAGCTTCAGCTTCGCCGATCGGGGCCTATAGGGCCGGGGCGGTCGGCTGCGGCTTGCGCGCCTTGAAGGTCATGCGGTGCGGGTTATGGCCGAAATTCGGCTGCGGCCTCGTCTCTTCGTAACCGGCTGCAGCGATCAGCCCGGTGATCTCCTCAGCGCGGTAGGTCGAGAGGCCGTATTGCGCCCGCAGCTTGCGGTAATCCGAGAAGGCGGTGCGCACCAGGCCGGCCAGCGCCGCCTTCATGAAACCGCCGCGCCAGGCGAAGGACAGCAGCTGCGAGGCGTCGGTCAGGGGGCTGACATCGGGCGGAATGACATCGGCCACCACCAGCTCGCCGCCGGGCTTCAGCTTCTGGCGCCAGAGCGTCAGCAGGGCGGAGAGCTCGTCCCGGCTGAGATACTGGATCAGTGAATTCGCGACGACGAGGTCGAGGCTGTCATCCGCCAGCGCTTCGACCTCTTCGGGCGACACCACCGCGAGATTGCCGAGATGGCCAAAGCTCGCCTTCAGCCGCTCGCGCACATTCGGCGCCGCTTCGCACAAGTAAAGCCTGCCGCAATGGGCAGCGACGCGGTCGGCGCTCAGCGCCTCGCCGCAACCGTGGTCGAGAACCACGGCATCGGGCGCAGGAATATGGGCGATCAGGTCCGTTGCGATCTGCCGGTAATGCAGGGCCTTGTGCCGGGGCGACACATAGATCGCGTGCTCGCCATTCCAGAAATCGCGCCAGGACATCGTCGCTCAACCCGTGCCGCAGCAAGGTGCTGCCGGCCACGACTAAGCCGGAAGCGCCGCCTTGTGCAACCGCAGCATCGGCCGCGCCCCGGGTGCGGGACAGCCTGTCATCATGGCATGCGATACTGATGCGAGCCGAGGCTTGCCCAGTTCAGCCCTCCCGGTTGGAAGGCTTCGCCCCGAATTGAGCGGGACCGGAAGAAGCGATCGCTTCTTCCGGAGCGGCGCTGCCTTCGCCATTGCATGCGGTTCTGCGAATCTAAAGAATGGGGATCGAGGCGGAATTCTTGGTTTTCTGATTCCGCTCCGCCATCAACTGCCAGATCGGGTTGCGCCTATGATGCTGTTGCCAAAACTGCTGAAGCGCTTTGTCAAGCAAGGGCGCCTCACGGTGATCACGCCCGACGGCCAGCGCCATGTCTTCGGCTCAGGCCCGGCCGAGGTGATGTTTGCGGGAGTCAGCAAGATGGCGCCTGCCGTCACGGTGCGCTTCCATGACGACAAGATCGAGCGCGAGATCTTCCTCAATCCGGAACTCGCCCTGGCCGAGGGCTATATGGATGGGCGGATCGACTTCGAGGACGGTTCCTCGATCCATGATCTGCTGTCGCTGTTCTGGATGCAGCGCAAGGAGCTGCGCAAGCACCCGCTCCAGAGGCTGGTCCGCAATGTCCGCTTTCGCCTCCGGCGGCTGCGCATGCACAATCCGCTCGGCGTGGCCGGCAAGAAGGTGAAGCACCATTACGACATTCCGACCTCGTTCTACCGGCTCTGGCTGGACGAGACGATGACCTATTCCTGCGCCTATTGGCACACGCCCGATGTCGGGCTCGAGCAGGCGCAACAGGCGAAGCTGCGCCATATCGCGGCCAAGCTGCGGATCGAGCCGGGCATGCGGGTGCTGGATATCGGCTCCGGCTGGGGCGAGCTGGCGATCTATCTCGCCAAGGCCTGCGGCGCGGAGGTGACCGGGCTGAACGTCTCGCCGGACCAGATGGCGGCGGCGCAGCAGCGGGCGCAGGAGGCGGGCGTCGGCGAGCGCGTGCGCTTCATCAACAAGGATTACCGCGAGCTGGAAGGCCAGTTCGACCGGGTCGTCTCGGTGGGGATGATGGAGCATGTCGGCGTCGCGCATTACCTCGACTATTTCGAGCGTATCCGCGAGCTTCTGACGGCGGACGGGATTGCGCTGGTGCATTGCATCGGCCGCGTCGGCCCTCCGGGTTTCACCGGGCCGTTCTTCGACAAATACATCTTCCCCGGCGGCTATGCGCCAGCGATGTCGGAAGTGTTCGCGGCGGTCGAGCAGACGGGCTTATGGTCGTCAGACTGCGAGTTCTGGCGGCGGCACTATCACTGGACGCTGGAAGCCTGGCGCGAGCGCTTCATGGCAAAGCGCGAAACCGTGGTCGAGATGATGGGCGAGCGCTTTGCCCGGATGTGGGAATTCTACCTCAGCGCCTGCTCGATCTCGTTCGATATTGGCGGCGACATGGTGTTCCAGCTCTTGCTCGGCCAGCACAAAAGCGCCGTTCCGGTCATCCGCGACTATATTCAGGACGCTGAGGTGGTGCTGAAAGAGCGTGGCTTCTGAGCCTATCTCGGCACCGCTCGCAGCCCGGCAAAGCCGTTTCATGACGTAGGGGTAAAGCGTTTCGTGTGATCTCTCGGTGATCTGGTTGTCAAAATTTCAAGAGATGGAGGTTAGGCTACAGGCCTGACCTAGGAACCCCCAATCTTGCTCGTCATCACGGACCGCCCTGCTCATACTGCTGCGCTCGCCGCAGCGATGTCCGTCTGGGGACATTGCGAGGTTCTGCCGATTGATCAGTGTCAGGCCGCGCCGGTTACTCCGCACCGGCTGATCGTGACTGATGTCGATATGTCGGATCGCGGAGCGGTCGAGCAGTTGCGCCGCGCCATCGCCCGCCATCGCGGCCCGTCAGAGCCGTGCCTCAGCCTGCTGCGCGAGCATTCCGTGCGGGCGACCTTGCAGGCCAACGCCATCGGGGTCATCCATGTGTTGGCGGCCGACGCGCCGCTTTCCGTGATCCTGCAGAGCGCGGCGCAAATGATGCAGACGCCGAATATCAGCGGCTCCAGCCTGATCACGCCGCAGCTCCAAGGCCAGGTCCTGGCTGCGACGGCTGCGCTGGCCGATATGCTGGATGCTGCCGCTGCGGGCCGCAGCCTGCCGCGCGCCGCCATCGACAGCAGTGTCGAATCGATGAACCGCGCGGCCGAGACCGCCGATCTCGAATCCTGGCTGGCGGTGGTCCTGAACCATGACGATCTGACCTATCAGCATTGCCTGCTGGTCGCCGGCCTCGCCGCAACCTTTGCGCATCGCCTGCACTTCTCGGAGAGCGACCGGCAACGCATGACCTGCGCCGCCGTCCTGCACGATATCGGCAAGGCAAAAATCCCGCGCGAGATCCTGGCCAAGCCCGGCGCGCTCGACGAGGCGGAGCGCGAGCTGATCCGCACCCACCCGGCGCTCGGGGCGCAGATGCTGCAGCGCCAGGGCGGCTTTGGTGACGACATCATCGCGGTCGCCCGCTCGCATCATGAATATCTCGATGGCAGCGGCTATCCCGATGGGCTGAAGGGCGCGCAGATCAGCGATCTCGTCCGGATGATCACGATCTGCGACATCTTCGCGGCGCTGATCGAGCGGCGCTCCTACAAGCCGCCGATGGCGCCGCAGGCCGCCTACACCATCCTGCAGGGCATGCACGGCAAGCTCGATGGCGACCTGCTGCGCGCCTTCAAGGAGTTGCTGCCGGCCGAACCCGCGCTGGCCGTCTAGGGCCTGCCGCGAGGCTTCAGGCGATGCTGTGCCGGGGGCGGCCGAACTCGCCCTTCTGCGACGCGCGGGCCATCTCGAAGCTGTCGGCGATGCGTCGGGCGCGGATGATGAAGGCCTCCGCCGCCTCGGGCGGGCAGATCTCGCGCGCAGTGTTCTCGAACAGCGCCAGCCAGGCGTCGAAATGCCGGGGTTCGAGCGGCAGGATCAGGTGAGGCTGCATCGGGCGGCCATGATAGCGGCCGCTGCGCAGCATCACGCCTGACCAGAAATCCGCGATCTTGGCGAGGTGGTGGTCCCAGTCCTTCACCGCATCGTTGAAGATCTGGCCGATCACCGGGTCGCGCCGGACGCGGGCATAAAAGATCGCCACCAGCCGCGCGATCATCTGCTCGTCGATGGCGGAGTGGGCAATGCCCGGCTGGGTCAGCGGGTTGGCTGTCATCGTCATGGGAGCCTCGCAACGCGCCGTCAGGCGCCGCGACCGACACAGCACAGGGCGGCCATTGCCGCCTTGCGCCGGATCAAGCGTTCCGAGCGCTGCCGCGCTCAGGCCGCCTTGCCCTTCGTCCGTCTCCATCAGCTCGACGAAGCGCTGGAACAGGTAGTGGCTGTCCTGCGGCCCCGGCGAAGCCTCGGGGTGATGCTGGACGCTGAAGGCCGGGCGGTCGGTCAAGGCGATGCCGCTATTGGAGCCGTCGAAGAGCGAGACATGGGTCTCGACGGCATGGGCCGGCAGCGAATTCGGATCGACCGCAAAGCCGTGGTTCATCGAGACGATCTCGACCTTGCCGGTGGTCTTGTCCTGCACCGGATGGTTGGCGCCGTGGTGACCCTGCTTCATCTTCATGGTCTGGCCGCCAATGGCGAGCGCCATCATCTGGTGGCCGAGGCAGATGCCGAAGGTCGGGATCTTCCTGTCGAGCAGGGCGCGTGATGACCGGCACGGCATATTCGCCGGTCGCAGCCGGATCGCCCGGGCCGTTGGAGAGGAAGACGCCGTCGGGCTTCAGCGCCAGGATGTCTTCGGCGGTGGCGGTCGAGGGCACGACCGTGACATCGCAGCCGGCCTTGGCGAGCAGGCGCAGGATGTTGCGCTTCACGCCGTAATCGATGGCGACGACCTTGTGGGCGGCCTTGTCGCGCTTGCCGTAGCCGACGGGCCAGCGCCAGGGCGTCTCCTCCCACTCATAGCGCTGGGCCGAGGTGACCAGCGGAACGAGGTCGAGACCCGCCATATCCGGCAGGCGAGCCGCTTCCGCCTTCAGCCGGGCCACGTCGAAGACGCCGTCGGGGCTGTGGGCGATGATGGCGTTGGGCATGCCATTGTCGCGGATCAGGGCGGTCAGCGCGCGGGTGTCGATGCCGCAGATGCCGACGATGTTGCGGCTCTTCAGCCAGCCGTCGAAATGCCGGCTGGCGCGCCAGTTCGAGGGCTCGGTGATGGCGGCATGCAGCACGACGCCGCGCACGCCCGAGGAGGCGGCCGCGTTGACCGTCTCGGTGTCGTCATCGTTGACGCCGACATTGCCGATATGGGGGAAGGTGAAGGTGATGATCTGCCCGGCATAGGACGGATCGGTCAGGATTTCCTGATAGCCCGTCATCGCCGTGTTGAAGCAGACCTCGCCCGGCGCTTCGCCGATGGCGCCGAGGCCGAAGCCTTCCAGCACCGTGCCGTCCGCCAGCACGAGGAGCGCGGTCGCGCGGGGTTCAGTCCAGCCGCCGGCAGCGGGGTTTCCTTCGGAAGCGCTCATGTCTATGTCTCGGTCCAGGCCGCGAGGCGCGGCAAGCGGCGGGGCGGCGAATGCGCGCTCCGCTGTCAGTCTCTCGGGCAAATGTATCTGGAGCGCGAGCCTTAAAGACGCGCCTCCTTGCCGTCAATCAAGGCTGGCGCATGCCAGCGAAAGAATAAGGGAATAAGCAGATGAGCAGCCTGCGCGAGCGCTTCACGGCCGATCTCAAGGACGCCATGAAGGCGGGCGACAAGGCCAAGGTTTCGACCCTGCGCCTGATCACCTCCGCCTTGAAGGACAAGGATATCGAGGCGCGCGGGCTCGGAAAGGGCGAGACCACGGCCGACGAGCTGCTCGCCCTGCTGCAGAAGATGATCAAGCAGCGCCAGGAATCGATCGCCATCTACGACGCCAATGGCCGCCCCGAGCTGGCCGATGGCGAGCGTGCCGAAGTCGAGGTGATCTCGGCCTATCTGCCCAAGCAGATGTCGGAGGCGGAGGTGAAGGCTGCCATCGACGCCGCGATTGCCGAGACCGGCGCGAGCGCGGTCAAGGATATGGGCAAAGTCATCGGCGTGCTGCGCGCGAACTATGCCGGCCAGATGGATTTCGGCAAGGTCAGCCCGATGGTCAAGGCCGCCCTGGGCGGTTGATGAGACGCGAGCGGGCCCTCAAGCCCGCTCGATGTCCGTCTGCGCGAAATCATCACATTTGTAGAGCAGCCGGCAATCGATGGCTTTCGCCAGCGCATAGAACGGACTGCCTCGCGACCTGAGCGATGTAAGGAATTTCCTTACATTGTATCCGGCGCAGGAGACGGCGATGATCACCAGCAAGCTGACCACCAAGGCCCAGACGACGATCCCCCAGCCGGTCCGCAATGCCTTGCATCTGAGCGAGGGAGACGAGATCGCCTATGAGATTGGTGCCGGTGGGGTCGTGACGATCCGCAGGGCCGTTCACACATCGGCGCCGGTCGACGACCCGTTCGCGACGTTTTCCGAATGGGACAGCGCTGCAGATCGGCAGGCCTATGACAAACTCTGACCCGTTCACGCGCGGCGACGTCATCCGGCTCCCGTTTCCCTACGCGGTCAAGCTGGGGCGTCTCCCGGAGCCGCTGCTGGCCCAGGTGACACAGGCGATCGTCGAACGTCTCGCCTGAAAGCTGAAACGCCGGCTGATCCCGTGCTAGGATCACCCGTTGGCACATCCGTGTCCCGAGCCCACATAGAGCAGCATGAAGTTCCCGCCCTCCATCCTTGAAGAAATCAAGGCGCGGCTGCCGGTCTCGGCGGTCGTGGGCAAGCGGGTGCGGCTGGCCAAATCCGGGCGCGAATGGAAGGGCCTGTCGCCGTTCAATGCGGAAAAGACGCCGTCCTTCTTCGTCAACGACCAGAAGGGCTCGTTCTTCGATTTCTCCTCCGGGCAAGAACGGCGACATCTTCAAATTCGTGATGGAGACGGAAGGGCTGTCCTTCCCGGAAGCGGTCGAGAAGCTCGCCGGCGGAGGCCGGCGTCACCCTGCCGCGCATGACGCAGGAGGCGCAGGTCCAGGAGGAGCGGCGCAAGGGCCTGCATGAGGTGGTGGAGCTCGCGGCCAACTTCTTCGAGGCGGAGCTTGCTGGGCGAGCGCGGGGCGCAGGCGCGGCGCTATCTCACCGGGCGCGGGCTCGGAGGCGCAGGCGCGCAGTCAGTTTCGCATCGGGTATGGGCCGCCGGACCGGTTTGCCCTGCGCGATCATCTCGCGGGCAAGGGCGTCGAGCGCCGAGCTGATGATGGAGGCGGGGCTGCTGGTCCATGGCGACGAGATCGCCGTGCCCTATGACCGGTTCCGCGACCGCATCATGTTCCCGATCCATGATTCGCGCGGCCGGGTCATCGCCTTTGGCGGGCGGGCGATGAGCTCCGAGGTTTCGGCCAAATATCTGAATTCGCCGGAGACGCCGCTCTTCCACAAGGGCTCGCTGCTGTTCAACCACCACAACGCCCGCAAGGCCGCGCATGACACGGGGCAGGTCATCGTGGTCGAGGGCTATGTCGATGTGATCGCCATGGCGCTGTCGGGCTTCCCGCAGACGGTGGCGCCGCTCGGCACCGCGCTGACCGAGGACCAGCTTGGCTTGCTCTGGCGCATGGCGGATGAGCCGGTGATCTGCCTCGATGGCGACAAGGCCGGGCGCAAGGCGGCGAGCCGCGCCATCGATATCGCCCTGCCGATGCTGGAGCCCGGCAAGTCGCTGGCCTTCGCGCTTGCTGCCGGAGGGGCAGGATCCCGATGACCTCGCCCGCTCAGGCGGCCGGGCCGCCGTCGCCGAGGTGCTGGCCGCCGGCGCGTCCGCTGGTCGACATGCTGTGGACGCGCGAGGTCGAGGCCGGCCCGCTCGACACGCCCGAGCGCCGCGCCGCCTTCGAGCGCCGGCTGAAGGAGCCGCTGGGGCAGATCAAGGACGAGACGACGCGCAAGCATTATCGGCGCGAAATGGAGGAGCGGCTGGCGCAGCTGTTCGCCAGTGCCGCCCCGGCGCGGCAGGAGCGGCGCGAGGGCGGTTTCCAGCGCGGGCGCCCGGCGGGCGGCCGGGGCGGTGGCCGCTTTGCGCCAGCAACAGCCGCCCTGGGCCAATGGCCTGCTCAAGGCCAGCAGCCAGCTGACGCGCTCGCGCATCATGGCGCAGGGGCGCGGCGAAGATGCGCGCGAGGCCTTCATTCTGCTGGCGCTGGCCAGCCATCCCGCGCTGATCCTGCGTTGCGCCGACGAGATTGCGGAACTGGCGCTGGAAGGGCCGGCGGCCGAGCGTTTCCGGCAGGCCCTGCTCGATGCCGCGTTCGAGGGCACGCTGGACGAGGCGGCACTAGCGGAGCGGCTGGACCAGCCGCGGGTGCGGGAGGCCTCGGTCGCGCTGATGGCGGTCACGGGCCATGCCGAGCGGCTGAAACTGGCGCAAGAGGCTGATCCTGAATCGGTTTTTGATTCAATTCGACAGGCTATTGTCTTGCATCATCGCGCGCGGACGCTACATAGCGAACTCAAGGCAGCCGAGCGCGCATTGGCTGACGAAGCGACAGAAGCCAATTTCGCCTGGATCAAGGACGTCAAGGCCCGCCTCGAGACGATCGAGGGGACGGAGGCCATGTCGGGCGATTGAGCTGGTCTGTCGCTCCGCCTTTGAGGTGCGCATGGCTTCGATGTCGGGACGTTCACGATTCATCAAGGATGGGTCGGGTCCATCTGGGCGGGTGATTTGGGTGGGGTGAGCGCGCCGGACCAGCGGCCGCGTCGCCCTTTTATGCGTCTGCAAGTGGCTTGTCCCGAGCCGCGGCGGCGCCGAGTGCGGAGCGCTATTGATGGCGACAAAAGCGAGCGACGGAAAGTCCGATCAGGTCGCGCCGGAAGCCCCCCCGACCTCCGATGGACCTTGCTCGACCTGACCGATCAGGCCGTAAGGCGGATGATCAAGCTCGCCAAGAAGCGCGGCTATGTCACCTATGACGAACTGAATGAAGTGCTGCCCTCGGAGGAGTTTTCTTCCGAGCAGATCGAGGACGTGCTTGGCCAGCTCAGCGAGCAGGGCATCAACGTCGTCGACAATGAAGATCCCGAAGCCTCCGGCGAGGAGCGCGCCGCGGCACGCACCGGCACGGGCGGCGACGAGGAGGAGAGCCGAGGGCGGCGACCTCGTCGAGGCGACACGCTCGGCGCTGCCGGTCGAGGTCAAGCGCAATCTCGAGCCGACCGAGCGCACCGACGATCCGGTGCGGATGTATCTGCGCGAGATGGGCTCGGTCGAGCTGCTCTCCCGCGAAGGCGAAATCGCCATCGCCAAGCGCATCGAGGCCGGCCGCGAGGCGATGATCGCCGGGCTCTGCGAGAGCCCGCTGACCTTCCAGGCCATCATCATCTGGCGCGACGAGCTCGTCGACGGCAAGGTTCTGCTGCGCGACATCATCGACCTCGAGGCGACCTATGCCGGCCCCGACGGCAAGAACCCGGCCGCAGCTGCCGGGTGAGGGCGGCGACGGCGCGCCGGCGAGCGCGGCTGCTGCCGCCGCGAAGGCGAGACGCCCGAGGGCGAACTGCCGGCCGACATGGACGACGACGACATCGAGAACAACGTCTCGCTCTCGGCCATGGAAGCCGAGCTGAAGCCGCGTGTGCTCGAGACCTTCGATTCGCATCGCCGACAACTACAAGAAGCTGCGCCGCCTGCAGGACCAGGACATCGCCAACCGGCTGGAGAACACCAAGCTCTCGCCGGCGCAGGACCGCAAATACAAGAAGCTGAAGGACGACATCATCACCGCGGTGAAGTCGCTTTCGCTGAACAACAACCGCATCGAGGCGCTGGTCGAGCAGCTCTACGACATCAACAAGCGGCTGATCGGCCATGAGACGCGCCTGCTGCGCCTGGCCGAGAGCTATGGCGTCGGCCGCGAGGACTTCCTCAAGCAGCATGTCGGCGGCGAGCTCGACCCGAAATGGCTGCTGCGCGTCTCCAAGCTCGGCTCGCGCGGCTGGAAGGATTTCGTCGCGCGCGAGAAGGACCGGATCAAGGACCTGCGCGAGGATATCCATACGCTCGCCACCGAAACCGGCCTGGAGATCCAGGAATTCCGCAAGATCGTGCTGATGGTCCAGAAGGGCGAGCGCGAAGCGCGGCAGGCCAAGAAGGAAATGATCGAGGCCAATCTGCGCCTCGTGATCTCGATCGCCAAGAAATACACCAATCGCGGCCTGCAGTTCCTCGACCTGATCCAGGAAGGCAATATCGGCCTGATGAAGGCGGTCGATAAGTTCGAATACCGCCGCGGCTACAAGTTCTCGACCTATGCGACCTGGTGGATCCGCCAGGCGATCACCCGCTCGATCGCCGACCAGGCCCGCACGATCCGCATTCCGGTGCACATGATCGAGACGATCAACAAGATCGTGCGCACCTCGCGCCAGATGCTGCACGAGATCGGCCGCGAGCCGACGCCGGAGGAGCTGGCCGAAAAGCTGGCCATGCCGCTGGAGAAGGTGCGCAAGGTCCTGAAGATCGCCAAGGAGCCGATCTCGCTCGAAACGCCGATCGGCGACGAGGAAGATTCAGCCATCTCGGCGACTTCATCGAGGACAAGAACGCGATCCTGCCGATCGACGCCGCGATCCAGAGCAATCTGCGCGAGACCACGACGCGCGTGCTGGCTTCGCTGACGCCGCGCGAGGAGCGCGTGCTGCGCATGCGCTTCGGCATCGGCATGAACACCGACCACACGCTGGAAGAAGTCGGCCAGCAGTTCTCGCGTGACCCGCGAGCGCATCCGCCAGATCGAGGCGAAGGCGCTGCGCAAGCTGAAGCACCCGAGCCGCAGCCGGAAGCTCAGGAGCTTCCTGGATAACTGACCGGGTCAGAAAGGGCGCTTCGGCGCCCTTTCTTTTTGGGGCTCACATCGCCCTTCACCAGCGCCACGAGCTGGTCCAGCGCCGTGCCCCAGCCCTGGTGGAAGCCCATCGCCTCATGCTGCGCCTTGCCTTCCGTGTCCTTGTGCAGGGCGCGGGCGATGTAGAGCGTGCCTGTCGCTGTGGGCTCGATGGCGACCGAGGCGGTCATGAAACCTGAGCCGAGCGGGCGGTAGCCGGGGCCAAGCGCGTCGGTGAAGACCAGCAGGCGGTTGGGGATGATGAACAGGAAGCAGCCGGTGTTGTCGTGCCGTTCACCGGCGGGACCTTCCATCACCGTGCGAAACTTGCCGCCGGGCACCAGATCGATCTCGCAATGGCTGGTCTTCCACGGGGCAGGGGTGAACCATTGCGTCAGCAGCGACGGCTCCGTCCAGGCGCGCCAGACGAGATCGGGCGGGACCGCCACCTCGCGCTTCAATTCGAGGTCGAGGGCGGGGTCGAAGGTGCTGGCAAACGGGTTTGTCATGGCGTTTCCTTTTGGTTGAGTTGCAGGACCAGACGGTCGAGCTGGTCGAGCCGCTGTGTCCACAGGGTCCTCTGCGCTTCCAGCCAGTGGCCGGCTGCGACCAAACTCTCCGGCCGCAAGGTGCAGGTGCGCACCCGGCCGGTCTTGCTGGTCGCGACCAGGCCGCTTTGCTCCAGAACCCGGAGATGCTGGAGGAAGCTCGGCAGGGCCATCTCGAAAGGCCGTGCGAGATCGCCCACCGAGGACGGTCCGGAGACCAGCGCCTGGACCACGGCGCGTCGGGTTGGGTCGGCGAGCGCGCGGAATGTCGCGTCGAGCTGAGGGTCGGCCGGAGGCTGGGCTGGTGCAGAAGGCATGGCGCATCCTAGGTCGCCCCTGATACTTAGGTCAATGCCTAACTATTGTGGTCTTGCCCGGTGCTGGGGAAAGGGTTGTGATCGACGCTCAAGCAGGAGCTGGATCCATGTCGCGCCAGACCATTCTCGTGCTGCAGACGCGCGGCCCGGGCCTCTATGAGTTTACCGACAAAGTGGTGGATTTCGTTGGCGATGCCGGGATCGAGACCGGGCTGTTGACGCTGTTCGTGCGCCACACCTCCTGTTCACTGCTGATCCAGGAGAATGCCGACCCTGATGTTCAGCGCGATCTCTTGGCCTTCCTGCGCCGGCTCGTGCCGCCGGCTGACGATCCGGCCATGGCGTATCTCGTGCATCGGGCGGAGGGGCCAGACGATATGCCCGCCCATATCAAGGCGGCTCTGCTGCCGGTCAGCCTTTCGGTCCCTGTCATCAGGGGCAGGATCGCGCTCGGCACCTGGCAGGGGCTTTATCTGGTGGAACACCGGGAGGCACCGCACCGCCGCGAAATCGTGCTGCACGTTGCGGGCTGAAGTCTTGCTCGCTGCGAACCGGCGGGCGGGTTGGCAGGGCGGGCTGGAGTCGTTACCTCTCGACGGTGCAAGCTGGAGTGTCGCATGTCGTTCTGGAAGAAATTATTTGGGGGTAGCGCCGGCCAGACCGCGCCCGCCGGGCCCATGAAGAGCATCGAGCACAAGGGTTTTACCATCCACGCGACGCCGTATCAGGATGGCGGGCAGTACCAACTCTGCGGCGTTGTTGAAAAAGAGATCGAGGGTGTTCGCAAGACGCATAGGTTCGTCCGCGCCGATCGATTTCCCAATGCTGATGAGGCGGTGAACTTCACGCTCCTCAAAGGGCAGCAACTGGTAGACGAGCGAGCTGACGCTGTATTTCAGTGAGGCGGACTCTACTTCATTCTTCGATCTTATAAAAATTGGTTCATTCTAACCCGATCTGGGAAGGCGGCGGAATATTTTTCTGTTCAATTCGTTTTATTGTCGGTTTTTGGCTGGGTGATCTCGTAATCGATACATAGAATTTGATGTGGGATTCTCCGTGTTTCAATTTCCGGTTCTGTATCCCTTACGTCATCGCGCGATTTAACGCTTAACTGTTGTTTCATGAATTCGGAGTCTGATTGGGGCAGATTCAGCTCCTAGAGAAGTACCGTCGGTTCATGTTGCAGGCTTTCGCCGCAAAGGCTTTGGACTCCCGCCAGATGGGCGCCGCTGACAGCGTGGCGTTCCAGGCGGTCGAGCGATTGGCGGTGGGTGCAGGGCTTTCGATGTCCAGGCAAAGCCTGCCCGACATGGAGAGACTGGCGACTGTGCTCGGGGCGCTTCCGATCTGTGTTTACCTTACGGATAGCCAAGGCTTCATCACCTATGCCAATGCGGCGGCGATGTCGCTGGCCGGCCGCACCATCGGTAGCGCCGACAGGTGGTGCATCGCGCATCGCCAGTTCAGCCTTTCAGGCATGCCGATCCCGCTGGAGCAGGGCCCGATGGCGCAGGTGCTGCGCGGCGGCAAGGCGGGCGAAAGCGATGTCGAGACGATCATGGAGCGGCCCGATGGGCGCCGTGTCGCGCTCCGCCAGCACCCGACGCCGCTCTTCGACGTCACCGGCCAGCTGGTCGGCGGCTTCAATGTTCTGGAGGATGTCAGCGACAGCAAGCAGGTCGAGGCACGCCTTGCCGCCTCCAGCCGTCATGACGGGCTGACCGGGCTGCCGAACCGGCTGGCGCTGAGCCAGGACCTGGCCGCTCACATCGCTGCGGCCGAGCAAAGCGGCGGGAGCTTTTGCCTGCTGCGGCTCGATATCGAAGATCTGAAGGGGCTGAACCATGATTTCGGCCCTGGCTGTGGGAATGCGGTTCTGATCGAGGTTGCACGGCGGCTGAAGCTGGCGCTGCCTGATGCCGCGATCTGGCGCTCGGGCGGGGATGAGTTCGCCATTGCAGCCCGGCTCGATGCTGCGGAGCGGGAGGCGGGGGCGCTGGCCGAGCACGTGCTGTCGCAGTTCCGGGCTCCGCTGGTTTATGGCGGGCGGGAGGTCCAGATCGGCGTCAGCGGCGGGCTTGCCCGTTTTCCGGAGGATGCCGCCGACGAGGCGCGGCTGACGGCGGGCGCAAACATCGCGCTTCATCTCGCCAAGACCGCCGAGCGGGGGTCGATCCGGATGTTCGATCCGTCCAAGCAGGCGCATGCGGAGGAGAAGCGGCTACTGCGGGCGCAGCTGCGCACGGCCATCGAAACCGGTCAGATCGCAGTGTCCTATCAGCCGCTGTTCAAGGCCGATGGCTCGATCGCGGGGTTCGAGGCGCTGGCGCGGTGGCAGCATCCCGAAAAGGGCGACATCTCCCCGGCCGACTTCATTGCCGAGGCCGAAGCCGCCGGCCTGATCGCGGCGCTCGATAATCTGGTGCTGCGCACCGCCTGCCGCGAGGCGGCGAGCTGGCGCCAGCCTTTGTCGATCTCGGTGAATGTCTCGCCGCTTGAGTTTCTGGTGGGGGATCTGCCGCAGCGGGTCGAGGCTGTGCTGCTGGAGACGGGGCTCGATCCGGAGCGGCTGGAGCTCGAGATCACCGAGAGCATTATGGTCAGCGATGCGGAAAAGGCGCTGGCAACGCTCGGCCGGTTGCGGGCGCTGGGCATCGGCATTGCGCTCGATGATTTCGGCACCGGCTACTCGTCGCTGTCCTATCTGCACCGCTTCCCGCTGACGACGCTGAAGATCGACCGGAGTTTCGTCGCCAAGCTCGGCGAGACGCTGGAATCGGTGGCGATCACCCGCGCCGTTATCCAGCTTGGGCATGCGCTGGGCATCCGCGTGGTCGCGGAGGGTGTGGAGACGCCGGAACAGCTGGATTTCCTGATCCAGGAAGGCTGCGACCTGACGCAGGGCTATCTTCTGGGGCGGCCCTGCCCGGCGCAGGACTACGCCGAGGCGATGGGACGCTGACAAAGACGTGACTTAAGGAACGGAGGCGGCGCGCGCGGGTTGTCGGGGCATCACCCCATTTCAAACCGCAAGGAGGCCCGCCAATGAGCGCGCTGTCAGGCAAGACCATTCTTATTCTCGCCACCCATGGCTTCGAGCAGTCCGAGCTCGAAGTGCCGCAGGCCAAGCTGAAAGAGGCGGGCGCCACGGTGCATGTCGTCTCGCCGGAAGCCGGTGAGATCAAGGGCTGGGACAAGAAGGATTGGGGCCGGGCGGTCAAAGTCGACAAGAGCCTCGATGACGCCAATGCGGCCGATTACGACGCGATCGTCCTGCCGGGCGGCCAGATGAACCCCGATACGCTGCGTGCCAACACCAAGGCGCTCGACCTGATCAAGAGCTTCTTCGAGCAGGGCAAGGTTGTCGCGGCCGTCTGCCATGCGCCGTGGCTGCTGATCGATACCGGCATCGCGAAGGGCCGGAAGCTGACCTCCTACAACACCATGAAGCAGGACATGATCAATGCCGGCGCGATGTGGGAGGATAGCGAGGTCGTGACCGACAAGGGCGTCGTCACCTCGCGCAAGCCCGACGATCTGCCGGCTTTCGTCGCCAAGATCATCGAAGAGATCAATGAGGGCAAGCATCAGCGCCGCGCGGCCTGAGGCTTCGTCTTCAACCCAGGAAGAGGCTCCGCCCATTGGGCGGAGCCTTTTTCATGTCTGCTCTCGCGGTTTTCGCCTGATCGCCCTGCGCTGCCAGCGCTTGCGGCAAAAGCGGCGACTGCTAATCCTCATCCAGAGAATGCCGTTCCCAGAAGCGGCCGGTTGAGGAAACGCAATGCCCCAGGACAGCCGCTTCGCGCCGGACTCCCCCTATGCCTGGCTGAGGCTCGCAGTGACGCTGCTGGTCGGCAGTGTCGCTTGCGTCGGCACCTGGTCGGTGGTGGTGGTCCTGCCCTCCGTGCAGGCCGAGTTCGGGACGCTGCGGGCAGGCGCTTCGCTGCCCTATACCTGCGTGATGATCGGCTTTGGCGTCGGCAACATCGTGATGGGCCGCATCGCCGACCGGTTCGGCATTGTCGTGCCGATCGTGATGGGCGGGCTGATGCTGTGCATCGGCTATGTGCTGGCCGGTCTGTCGCAATCGCTCTGGCAGTTCGCACTCGCCCATCTGATCTTCGTCGGCTTCGGCACCGGGGCAGGATTTGCGCCGCTGATCGCCGATCTGTCGCATTGGTTTCGCCGCCATCGCGGACTCGCCGTGGTCTTCGGCGCCTCCGGCAGCTATCTCGCGGGGGTGATCTGGCCGCAGCTGATCACCTGGGGCGTCGCTCATCATGGCTGGCGCACCACCCATATCGGCATTGGTCTGGTGGCGCTGGCGGTGATGCTGCCGCTGGCCCTGTTTTTCCGGCGCAGGCCGAGTGCCGAGACGATGGCGGCGGCCGAGGCTTCGAGCGCCGGTGCGCGCGGCGATCTCGGCCTCAGCCCGGCGCAATTGCAGACGCTGCTGGCGGTCGCCGGGTTTTGCTGCTGCGTGGCGATGGCGATGCCGCAGGTTCATATCGTCGCCTATTGCTCCGACCTCGGCTATGGCGTGGCGCGGGGCGCCGACATGCTGTCGCTGATGCTGCTGCTCGGCATCGTCAGCCGCATCGGCTCGGGCTTCGTCTCCGACCGCATCGGCGGCGCCGCGACGCTGGCGCTGGGCTCGCTGATGCAGGGCATGGCGCTGTTTCTCTATCTCTGGTTCGACGGTCTGACCTCGCTCTACATCGTCACCGGGATCTTTGGCCTGTTCCAGGGCGGCATCGTGCCGATGTATGCGGTGATCATCCGCGAATATCTGCCGCCGCGGGAGGCGGGCGTGCGGATCGGCATCGTCATGTCGGCGACCATTCTCGGCATGGCCTTTGGCGGCTATGTCTCGGGCTGGATCTTCGACCTGTTCGCCTCCTATCGCATCGCCTTCCTCAACGGCCTTGCGTGGAACCTGGCCAACCTCGCCATCGTCTGCTGGCTGATGATGCGGGCGCGGCCCCGGCAGGGGCAAGGCAACGGAAAAGGGCAGGAGCTGGCTGTGGCCTGAGGCTGGCGATCTGCGTTTTCTGACATGGTCTTTTGCGAAAGCGGACATTGACGCTAGAGAGGCACTGACCAATCTCGCGGCAACAACGACCGTCACGACCAGAGGGAAACGCCATGCTTTTCACCACCATCGCCGGCAGCCTGCCGAAGCCGCTTTGGCTGGCCGAGCCCGAGAAACTCTGGGCGCCGTGGCGGCTCGAGGGTGAGGCCCTGGAAGAGGGCAAGCGCGACGCCACCATCCTGTCGATCAAGCTGCAGGAGGATGCCGGCATCGATATCGTCGGCGATGGCGAGCAGGCGCGGGTCCATTTCGTGCACGGCTTCCTGGCCAATCTCGACGGCATCGACTTCGCCAAGAAGACCGTGATGGGCATCCGCAACAACCGCTACAAGGCGGAGGTGCCGACCGTGACCGGGCCGATCCGTCGCAAGGGCTCGGTGCATGGCATGGAAGCGCGCGCGGCGCGGGCCCATACCCAGCACAAGCTGAAGTTCACGCTGCCGGGGCCGATGACCATCGTCGACACCATCGCCGACGAGCATTACGGCCGGCGCGAGGACCTCGCCATGGCGTTTGCCGCAGCGCTGAACGAGGAGGCGCATGAGCTGCAGGCCATCGGCGTCGATGTCATCCAGTTCGATGAGCCCGCCTTCAACGTCTATATGAAGGAGGTGCCGGATTGGGGCATCGCCTGCCTGGAGCGGGCGGCGCAGGGGCTCACCGCCACCACGGCGGTCCATATTTGCTACGGCTACGGCATCAAGGCGAATATCGACTGGAAGGCGACGCTCGGCGCTGAATGGCGCCATTACGAGCAGACCTTCCCGGCCATCGCGCGCAGCTCGATCAAGCAGGTCTCGCTGGAGTGCCGCAATTCGCGGGTGCCGCTGGACCTGATCAAGCTGCTCGACGGCAAGGATGTGCTGGCCGGCGCGATCGACGTCGCCTCCAATGCGATCGAGACCCCGGAAGAGGTCGCTGCGACGATCCGCGACGTGCTGGCCTATGTCGCGCCGGAGAAGCTGTTCCCCTGCACCAATTGCGGCCTCGCCCCGATGTCGAGCGACGTCGCCTATGGCAAGCTTGCAGCCCTGGCTGCCGGCGCGGCCCTGGTCCGCAAGGAGCTGGGTGGGCGCTGAGGGTAACACCCATCGCTGCAAGGCGTACCCTCTTGAGCTAGCCTGCCTGGCCCGGTCACCTCCGACCGGGCTAGGCTAAGCTAGCGACGCAGCAGGAACTCCATGGCAGGCCTCACCCGGTTCGAGCATCGCAAGCAGCCTGTCATCCCGACCAAGCGTTTCGTCGCCCGGCTGGGCCGCGCCATGCTGCTGTGGGGCGCCATGGCGGTGATCGGCATGATGATCGGCATGACAGGTTATTCCCTGACCGAGGGGATGAGCGCGATCGATGCCTTCGTCAACGCAGCGATGATCCTGTCCGGGATGGGGCCGGTGACGGAACTGAAAACCTCCGCCGGCAAGCTTTTTGCCGGGTTCTATGCTTTGTTCTCAGGTCTGTTTGTTGTGATCGCCACCGGATTTGTGCTGGCGCCGGTGCTGCATCGTGTGCTCCACTCTTTCCACGTCGAGGAGGGGAGACAAGATGATGACTAAGGCCGGACAGGTTACTGAAGAGCCGCGCGGTGAGCTGACGGTGCGCATCAATGCGATGCCGGCAGACACGAATGCGAATGGAGACATCTTCGGTGGCTGGGTGATGTCGCGCATGGACGCGGCCGGCGGTATTGCCGGGGTGGACCGGGCCCAGGGGCGCGTCGTCACCGTCGCTGTGGAAGCGATGACTTTCATCGCGCCAGTCAAAGTTGGCGATGTCCTAAGTGTCTACACGGAAGTCGAATCCGTGGGCCGGACCTCGATGAAGATCCATGTCGAGGCCTGGGCACGGCGGTTTCAGACGAGTTTGCACGACAAGGTCACGGATGCGACTTTCACCTTCGTCGCCATCGATGAGACCGGCCGCCCGCGACCCGTGCCGGCGTTGCAGACCCCTCAGCCATGAATTCTAACTGGTCTAAGTACTAACGAGATATAAATAGCGGACCCCAGCTATTGATTCAGAAGAATCCGATTGCTTAAACTTTTTTTAAGTGGGCCACCCCATCGTATCGTCCGACCGGCATAGATCGGTACGAAAAACGAAGGGGAAGTACGGAATGCTCAATCGTCGCGATCTTCTGTCTGGCCTTGCTACCGGCGCCATGGCGTCGCTTCTTCCGCTTGGTGCGTTGGCGAAGGTCGGGGTGAGCGCGGACGCTATCGTCCTCGGTCAGGCCGCTGTCTTCGACGGGCCTGCCAGCGCGCTTGGGCTTGGCATGCGGGACGGCCTGCTGGCTGCCCTGGGCGAAGCCAACGCCAAGGGCGGTGTCCATGGCCGCAAGCTGTCGCTCATCACCGAAGATGACGGTTACGAACCCAACAGGTCAATTGACGCCACAAAGGCGCTGATCGCGAAGGATGTCTTCGCTCTGGTCGGCCCGGTCGGCACGCCGACCTCGATGGCGACCCATGGCATCGCCAAGGATGCGGGCGTGCCCTTCATCGGCCCCTTCACCGGCGCCGAAGGGCTGCGCGAGCCCTATCTGCCGCATGTGGTCAATGTCCGCGCCTCCTATTTCCAGGAGACCGAAGTCTGGATCGAGCGGCTGACCAAGGACAAGAAGGCTGCCAAGATCGCGATCTTCTATCAGGATGACGCCTTTGGCCGCGCCGGGCTGGCCGGCGTGAAGAAGGCGATGGAAGCGCGCAAGATGACGCTCGCTGCCGAGGGCACCTTCGAGCGCAACACGATCAATGTCCGCGCCGCGCTGCTGGAAATCCGCAAGGCCTCTCCGGATGCCGTCGTCATGGTCGGCCCCTACAAGCCCTGCGCCGAATTCATCAAGCTGTGCAAGCAGGTCAAATTCGAGCCGGTGTTCATGAACATCTCCTTCGTCGGCTCTGACGCCCTGGCGGCGGAACTCGGCCCGGCGGGCGCCGGCGTCTATGTCACGCAGGTCGTGCCGCTGCCGACCGATACCAGCATCCCGGTGGTCAAGGCCTATCAGGCGGCGCTTTCTGCACTCAGCCCCGACAAGAAGCCGGGCTTCGTCTCGCTCGAGGGTTATCTGGTCGGGCGCACGGTCATCGCCGGGCTGGAGAAGGCCGGCAAGGATGTCACCCGCGAGAGCTTCATGGCGGCCCTGACCTCCGGCAGCTTCGACTTCGACGGCTTCAAGCTCGCTTTCGGCCCCGGTGATAACCGCGGCTCCGATGACGTCTACCTGACGGTCATCGGCGCCGACGGACAGTTCAAATCCGTCTCAACCCTCACGGCGTGACGGATACGCTCGCTACCCTGTTTCAGGAGATACGCCTCATGACGACTGCCAAAGCATCGCCGCGGACACGCACGCCCCTGCGCATCGGGATCGCCGCCCGGATCTACGCAGCGCTCGGCGTGCTGACGGTGCTGACCATCGGTGCGTCCGGTGTGGCATTCATCTCCTATGACCGGGTCGACGACACCGTCACCGACATGGTCGAGCGCAAGATGCCGACAGTGGAGCTTGCGCTCGAGCTTTCCCAGTCCGCCACGCAGTCGACGGTGATCGCGCCCCGCTTCAAGGACGTGACCACCGTCGTGCAGCGGGCCAAGCTGACCCAGGAGCTGGACAGCGTCGAGGCCCGCCAGTTCGAGCTGATCCGCAAGCTCGGCGCGCTGGGCGTTGCCAATTCCAAGACCGTGCAGACCCTGGCCGACCGGCTGTCTGGCCATATCAACGATATCGGCGAGCTGAACGGCGAAAGCCTGCGCAACGGGCTGCAGATGCAGTCGGCGCTCAGCCAGCTCGACACCGCCCGCGAAAACTTCGTGCAGGTGGTCGGTGCGGAAGCCGATGAGGCGCAGTTCAATGTGGTGATGGGCATCCAGTCGCTGCTTCTGGCGGATTCGGCCGAGATGAAGGATGCCATCGCGCGGCTGTCGGATCAGCAATTCCCCAGCTTCGACATGGCCCGCAAGCTTGAGGCCCAGGTCAATGAGCTCGTCGGACTTGTCCGCGAAGTCTCGCAGATCGAGGATCGCGCCCGGCTGGTTACAGCCGAGGAGCGTCTCACCGCCGTGATCGCCCGCATCCGCAAGGATGTGCAGCGGGCCGAGGCGGCCGCCACCAATCCCGCGCGCGGTCGCGCGATTGAGGCCGTGATCGAGACCGGGGAGGGCTCGTCGGGCGTGCTCGAGGTTCGCAAGCGCGAACTGCAGACCCGCGCCTCGATGGCAGACGGGTTGTCGGAAGTGGAGAAGGCCTCGACCGCCCTGCGCTCCGAGGTCGACAAGCTGGTGAAGTCGGCGCGCGGCGAGGCGCAGGCCGGCAGTGCTTCCTCCAAGTCGATGATCGACCAGAGCAAGACCGTGCTGGTCGGCCTCGGCATCGGCTCGCTGCTGATCGCGCTTGCCCTGTCGCTGTTCTTCGTCCGGCCGATGATCGTTGGCCGCTTGAACCGGCTGTGGACTGCAACTCGCGCCATCGCGGCTGGCGAGCTGGAGACCAAGGTCGAGGTCAAGGGCAATGACGAGATCACCGATCTGTCGCGCAGCGTCCTGATGTTCCGTGACAATGCGGTGGCGCTGCGCGCCGCCGAGGCTGCCAAGATCGATGACGATCTCAAGGCCGAACAGATGCGCAAGCAGATGATGGAAGAGCTCGCCGATGCCTTCGGGCAGGTGGTCGCCGCGGCGGCTGCGGGCGATTTCAGCCAGCGCGTTGCCGCAACCTTCGCCGATGAGGAGCTGAATGCGCTGGCGCATTCGGTCAACACCCTGCTTGAAACCGTGCAGACTGGCCTGTCCGAGACCTGCTCGGTGCTGGCCGAACTGTCGGCCGGTCACCTCTCCGCCCGTGTGGAAGGGCTGTATCAGGGTGCTTTCGCCGAGTTGAAGCAGGGCACCAACGGTCTGGCCGAGCGAGTTCGAAAGCACGCTGGCGCGCCTCTCCGACACGGTCGCCGCCGTGCGCAGCGCCACCAGCGAGATTCTCGACGGCGTGACCGATCTGGCCGAGCGCACCAGCGAAGAGAGCAATGCCGTCTCGATGGCCACCAACCAGCTTGGCGCTTTCGCCGGAACGGTGAAGAAGACCGCGACCGACGCTGCGCAGGCGATGGGCATGGCCGAAAGCGCCGAGCATCGCGCCCAGCAGGGCGAGAAGGTGGTGACTTCGGCTCTGGCCGCCATGCACCGCATCGAGGCTTCGTCCAGCAAGATCTCCGAAGTCATCGCGATGATCGACGAGATCGCCTTCCAGACCAACCTGCTGGCGCTGAATGCGGCGGTGGAAGCGGCACGGGCAGGCGATAGCGGGCGCGGCTTTGCCGTGGTTGCCACCGAGGTCCGCAGCCTGGCCAAGCGCTCGGCCGATGCTTCGAACGATGTGAAGCGCCTGATCGAAGCAGCGCATGGCGACGTCAAGGTCGGCGTCGGCCTGGTCGAGGAGACCTCGTCGATGTTCGAATCCATCGTCGCCTCGGTCAATGATCTGACCGGGCTGATGAACGGGATCTCCGCAGACCGCCCGCAGCCAGGCCAGCGACGTCTCGGCGATCAACAACGAGATCGACGGCATCGGCGCGATGGCCCACCAGAATGCGGCGCTGGTCGAAGAGACCAATGCGGCGCTTGCCCTGACGGACGAGCAGACCCGCGCGCTGACCGAGCATATCGGCCGCTTCAAGTTCCGCGCCGGGCATGCATCCGAGACGCCGCATCAGCAGGAGATGGCGCAGGCCGCCTGACGCTGACAGCAGCATCATCCATCGACCCTGAACCCTGCCGCCCCCGCGGCAGGGTTTTTTCTTGGGCAGGCTGCAGGCGCTGGCGCGAGGCTTGACTCTCCGGCAGGGCTGGATCCTCGGCGACTAGGCAATCTGGCCTAACAGATTTCAGCCACCGGTTGCAGATCTTACGAGTCTAATTAATTACTCGATAAGCGAACCTAGCGTAAGGAAGGAGTCCCACATCCGTGGTCGGCTGAGTCACGCAACAATAAAGACGGCACAAAGCACAATGTTCACGATGCGCAATTCGCTGCTGTCGCTCATGGCACTGTTGCATGTCATGGTTTTTGCCTCGCCAAATGCCTCGGCTCAGGACGGGTCGTGGCGGGTGAGCAAGGTCAGCGGCCAGGTCTGGATCGACCAGCCGCGAGCGACGGCTGTCTCGCTGAACAATGAGATGACGGTTGCGCCTGGGCAGACCATCCGCACCGGCCGTACGGGGCGGCTCCTGCTGACCCGCGGCGGACAGAGCATTCTCGTCAGCGCCAACACGTCGATTGTCCTGCCGACGGATGATCATGGCACCAAGCTGAGCGTGCAGCAGCAGACCGGCAGCATCCTGCTTGAGGTCGACAAGCGCGATGTCGAGCATTTCGAGGTGCAGACGCCGTTCCTGGCGGCCGTGGTGAAAGGCACGCGGTTCCGCGTCAGTGTCAGCACGACCGGCGCCGATGTCGAGGTCATCGAGGGCCGGGTGCAGGTCGCCGATTTCCGCTCGGGCGATGTCGCCACGATCACAAAGAACCAGACGGCCCGTGTCTTGACGACTTCGCCTCCAGGCCTGCGCCTTGTCGGCAACGGTCCGCTGCCGGCAATCGAGCCGGGGCTGCGCCGGCAGGCGCCGTTCTCTCCCCTGCAGGTTGGGCCGGACGGGCTGGTGCCGGGCGTTATCGTCCTGGACGAGGCCAAGACGGAAGAAGCAAACGAGCGCCGCACGATCAGCACGCTGGGCCGCACCGCAGCTGTCGCGCCTGCGCCCGCCACCGCTGATCGCGGCGGTGACAAGCCTAAGCCCAGCCTCGCCCAGCTCGACGCCGGCGGCAGCGATTCCCTTCGGGGTTCGGCTGCCCCCACCGTGCGGATGCGCAATCAGCCCGAGCCGACCATCGGCCAGAAGGTGATGTCAGCGCTGAGCACGCCGATGGCCGGTGTCGCGATTGGCGGAAGCTTCTTCGCTGGCATCATGTTGTCGGTCGCTCAGTCCCGCCGCCGCAAGCGCGATGACGACAGCGACGATGGCAAGGCCGGCGGTCGCAAGCGCGATGTCCGCAAAGACAGCTAAGGCGCTGGCGCAGCTCCAATCGGGTGCGAGGCGATCGCATCCGACGGGGTTGCGCGGCCGGCCGCGATAAGGCATTCGGGCGATGCTTGGGGGCGTCGCCAAGCGGTTTAAGGCCGTCCGCTCATAACGGATTTATCGCAGGTTCGAATCCTGCCGCCCCCACCATCCCCAAAGCGTTTGGGGGTCGTCGATAAAGGCGTCGATGTCCTTGCTCAGTCGATGCTGGAACGCGATCATTAACGATGTGCCGCCGCCGAGCACCCACTCGGGCCGGGCGAGCCATTGTCAGCCAGCTTTTGCAAGCCGTCGAAGGTCTTGTTCAGCAGCCACTTCCAATCGGACAAACTCGGCCTCCAAGGATGGGCTGCGTTCACCGGTCACATCCCGGAGGGAAAGGTAGGAGCGCGCCAGCGTCTCAATGTCGATAGCGTGCCGCTGTGCGAAGCGAACGACAAGTTCAGGTCGGACGTCGACGAAAAACGTCGCGACGTGAACCGTCCAGATTCCGGCATTTCCCGATCGCACGCAGTCGGCGAGCGTTTCCGCGTCGATGCGGCGCCGATACGGCGCGTTCACCGTCGAGAGGACCAACCGGTCGCCATTGCTGGGCGTCATCGCCAAACCTCAGTGCTCGAGCTGCCCATCTTACCGTATATCGGCCATCGCGCATAACCGTCGTTCTCAGCGGGACGACGGATCGATACATTCGAGGAAAGGGCTGTTTTTGACTCGGCCCTATTTTTATAAGCGCGCCAGGCGACGACGCTGCTGCGGCAGTCACGGCTTTGGATTTCGTAGTGGTGTGTCTGCAAACGGAATTCCAACTTTCTCGCTGATCCGTTAAGCATGCGCGCAGGGGCGTATCCGGCCTCGATCGATCCCGCGAGAGGGCAGAGCAGCCGGCCATGGATGATACCGTCGTGACCAGACGGCGCGTCTATCACGTCGCGGGGTTCGATCCGGAGCCGCCGCTCGCCGTGCATGGTCGCTTCAGCCGCGGCCTCAGGCGTTTTCAGGAGGTCTGGTCTCTCTCCGCCTCGGTGACGCCGGCAGAAGCCGAGCCCAGCCGCGCCAGCTGGACGGTCACCAGCGAAGGGCCGGGTTGGCAGACGCGTTCGGAGATCTGCCTGTTCCGCTGGGACGATCTGATCACCGCTTTGCATCACCAGCCGCTATGGCGCCGGATCCCGCTGGGCGCGCTCGCCCTGGGCGATTTTATTGCTGGCGGCGCGCTGCGCGGCTATCTCTGGCACAGCTGGCGCTATGCCCTGTTCTTCCTGTTTCCGGTGCTGGCTTTCCTTGGCATCGTGGCGCTGGCTGTCGGTGCCGCCATGCTCATTGCGGGATGGGCGGGGTCGATGATGCTGGGCTCAGCGCTGGGGGTCGCGGTGCTGGTCGGGCTCTTCCTGCTGGCGCAGAAGCAGATCCATCTCGGGCTGTTGTTCGATGACTGGATTTTCGCACGCGCCTTGCTCCGCTCCGGCCAGGAGGAGCTGGAGGGCCGGATTATCAGGGCGGCGGCCGAGCTTGCCGCTGCCGCCCGGTCCGGTCAGTTCGACGAGGTGGTGGTGATCGCTCACAGCCTCGGCGCCGTGCTGGCGGTCAAGATCGTCGATGCCGCCATCCGGCTGGAGGCGGAGGCGGGGCGGGAGGCGCCGCGTCTGGTGCTGCTTACGGTCGGCTCGTCGATCCTGAAGATCGGGCTGCATCGGGCCGCCAAGGCATTGAAGGCTTGCCTAGCGCGTGTCTCGGCGTGCCCCAGCGTCTTCTGGGTCGATGTCCAGGCGCGCTCGGACCTGATCAACTTCTTCACGCCCGATCCGATGGCGGCTATGGGCATGCGAGGCTGCCACTCGCCTGTGGTACGGCCAGTCAGCCTGCGCCGCATGCTCAGCCCCGAGCGCTATGCGGCGATCCGGATGAACCCGTACAAGATGCATTGCCTGTTTGTGCGGGCCAATGACCGGCGCGCGGCCTATGACTACTTCATGCTGGCCTGCGGCCCCTTGCGCGCGCAAGCGCAATTGCGGGCGCAGGACGGGGCCATGGGCTTGATCGGGCCTGAGGGTCAGCTATTGCCTGCCAACATTTCAAACGATGCCGCGGCCAGGCCCGGCGCGCTGATTGCCGGAACGGATGGACCATGACGCTGACCGTCGCGAAGATCATCTATGTGCTGATGGCGGTGGGTTGGTATGTCATCCGCATCCCGCATGAGCGGCGCGCCAAGAAGACGCCGGTGGCGCGCAGCGCGCGGGGCATGCGCGAGATCATCCTGCTGTCGATCTCGTTTTCGGGGCTCGGCTTGATTCCATTCATCTATGTCGCGACCGGAGCGTTCCGATTCGCGAACTACCCGTTCCAGCCGCTGCTAGCCTGGCTCGGTGCTCTGGTCGCGGCGGGCTCGCTGCTGCTGTTTTACAAGACGCACCGGGCGCTGGGACGCAACTGGTCGGTCTCGCTCGATCTGCGGGACAGCCACAAGCTGATCACCCACGGCGTCTACCGTTATGTCCGCCACCCGATGTACTCCGCCTTCTGGCTCTGGGCGATCGCGCAGGCGCTGTTGCTGCCTAATTTCATCTCCGGGTTCTCGGGGCTGGTTGGCTTCGGGACGCTGTACCTGCTGCGCGTCGGCCAGGAGGAGCAGCTGATGGTCGAAGGCTTTGGCGCGGAGTATACGGACTATATGTCGCGCACGGGCCGGGTCATTCCGTGGCTGTGAGCGCGAGCTGACGCCGAGTCGCGGGCACTTCTTCTCATCGTCCAGATCATCCGGGACGAAAGTTTCCCAGAGTCAGGAAACCAAAGTTCGGATCGGGCGTTGGGTGGCTGATGACAAGGCTAGGGGGCTCTTTGGATAATTTACCTCAATAATCCAGAAACCGTCCTTTGTCGTTTGAACGGTGGGCTATGTTGCAATTTCGCACTAGATGCCCGAGTCATTTCATGGATAGGGTTGACCGCTCGGCAACTCTAGATTCTGAGCAGAAAGGTTGATCACATGAAGAAGTTTCTCGTCGTCGCTGTGTCGCTGACCATGCTGGGCGCATCGGTTGGTGGCTGCGCCTCCATCGGCAAGGGCAAGGGTAAGGGCAAGGCTCCGGCCGCCGCTCCGATCTCGGCTCCGATCGTCACCAAGGGCTGATTTAGCCCTTCAAGACTAAATACGGCCGGCTCTGCCGGCCGTATTTTATTTTCCAACAAGCGACACATTCTGGCTCTCCATGCGTTATGCCAGAGTGCGGGCTGGGGCCTCCCTGTCTCTTGAATGGAGTTCACGCTGTGAGTTCGAATCTGGCTGAACGTAAGCGCCTCGGCGTTATTGCCGCCTGCGCTGCCGGAGCTATGCTCTTTTTGGGACAGGGGCCGGCTGCCGCGGAGCAATCCGGGCAGGTCCACCTTGCCACTCAGGCTCGTCACGGAAAGGTCCACCGCCAGGCGGTGCGCCAGCCTGAACGAGCATCCAAGCAATACTTCGTCGAATTCCGCTCGCGCTATGCGCTGAGCTACGGCCACACGTTCCTGGTCCACGGCAAGCTGAATGCCAATGGCGAAACCGGCACGGTCACGGCCGAGCAGGTCGCCGGGCTGCATCCTGCAGGCGAGGGCCCGCAGCTCTGGTCCGTGGGCCATGTCGTCCCCGTGCCCGCCGAGACCGGCGCCAGCGACGGCGACACCGAAGACGAGTACATCTCGGCGCGCTTCCGGGTCGTTCTCGATGAGCCGACTTATCGCCGCGTCGTTGCACATATCCGGCAGAAGCAGGCGAAGCCGTCGATGTGGCATGCCGTGCTTTACAACTGCAACACCTGGGTGGCGGAAGTCGCCCACTACATGGGCCTGCAGGCGCCGAGCAATAATCTGCTCTACCCGGCCGACTTCATCAACACGATGAAGGAGATGAACGGTGGCAACGCCGTGGTTGAAAGCGCCAGCGCGCCGGCAGCAGCTATCGAGGCCGAGACGCCCGCGAGCTTCCGCGACTAAGCCGCTCGTCCTTCCAGCATAAAAAAAGCCGCCCCATTTGGGCGGCTTTTTCTTTGGCGGTACTGAAGGGGATTGGCTGGCGGCTTGGGCCGCTCAGAGATCGCTTGAGCGATCCTCAGCCCTCATCCTGAGGAGCCATTCCGTTGGGAATGGCGTCTCGAAGGATGCTCCAGAAGGCTCCGGCGTCCGCTGGACCATCCTTCGAGACGCGACTTCGTCGCTCCCCGAGGATGAGGGCTCGCAGTCTGAAACGGCCGCTCAGCGCCTGACGGTGACGGGTGTGCCGACAGCGACGCGGTCGAACAGGTCCATGATGTCTTCGTTCAGCATGCGGATGCAGCCATAGGAAGCAAACTTGCCGATCGAACTCGGGGCGGTTCGTGCCGTGGATCGCGTACTGACCGCCGCCCGACAGGGTGAGGGCGCGCATGCCCATGGGATTGTTGGGGGCGCCACCAGGAATCACTTCCGGCAGGCGGGGATTGTCGCGCTTGATTTCCTCCGGCGGGGACCAGGCCGGCTGGACATGCTTGCCATCGACCTCGACCGTGCCAATCCACTGCTTGTCAGGCCGGCCGACGGCGACCTTGTAGCGGATGGCGCGACCACCCTCCTGAACGAAGTAAAGCTTGCGCTCCTTGGTGGAGATGATGATCTCGCCGGGTTCGCCCTTGCCCTTGTAGGGGACTTCCTCGCGCGCAAACGCGGGGCCGGCAACCATGAGCGCCAAAACAATCGCACTAGTCCGAAGCATCGACCTTCCCATCCTCCGCATGCCACAAGCCCGCCCAGCTCGACCCGCCTGCCGGAAATGGCTGCAGGGCAAGACCAGACGAGCGTCAGGCCGTTCATCAGAGCCGTTCCTACTGTATTTGCCAGGCATTGGGCAAGTCAGCAGGCGCTCCGGAATGCGCGGTGACGCTGGGCAAATCGATCATATTTAAGTGAGCGGGGCCGAACTGCCTGCGCCCGCTTCGGCGAGTGCCCTGGAGAGGGGGGCGAATTCCGGGCTTGCCATGACGAACCTGCCCGGTAGCTTAGGCCTGTGGCAGCAGGAACGACGTCTCCTGCCGCAGGATGCGCACATGCAGCAACGACATGGCGCCAGCAACGATAGAACCGGGAGAAACGCAATGCAGATCCACTTCACGTCCAGGCTATGCCTTGTCGCTGTCGCCGCTGCGATGTCGGTGTCCGCGGCTCACGCTGCCGAGATCCGGTTGATGACCGGTCCCCAGGGCGGTGTCTGGGTGCCGCTCGGCGGCCAGTTAAAGGATATCTGGGAGAAAGCCGTACCCGGCGCGTCGATCCAGACCCTCCCGGGCGCCGGTATCGCCAATGTCCGCGCCATCGAGGAGAACAAGGCCGAGATCGGCTTCGGCAACTCGATTTCCACCGTCGATGGACTTGCCGGCAATGCGCCCTTCACGAAGAAGCACACGAATATCTGCAATATCGCGACGCTCTATCCGCAATATTTCCAGATGGTCGTGCCGACCAATTCAGGCATCAACTCGGTCAAGGACCTGAAGGGCAAGACGATCACGACGCAGCCGCGCGGCAATACGGGTGAGCTCATCACCGGCCAGCTGCTGAAGGTCAACGGCATGAGCTACAGCGATGTGAAGGTCTCGTTCGTGTCCTACACAGATTCGGTGCAGCAGATGCAGGACGGCCAAGCCTCCGCCTTCTCGCTTGGCACCGCGATCCCGGCCGGCTCGATCATGGACCTCGCCTCGTCCCGCGATGTGAAGCTGCTCGATATGAGCGGCGATCTGGCCGGCATGAAGAAGCTCAATCCCGGTTACACGCTGGTGACGGTGCCGAAGGGGACCTATCCGAAGCAGGATAGCGACGTGCAGGTGATCGGCTATGCGACGCATCTCGTGGCATCGTGCAAGCTGCCCGAAGACCAGATCTACGCGATGACGAAGGCGATCTCCGAGAGCGTTCCGGCCTTGTCGGCCACCAGCAAGGCGCTGGCCAATCTCGATGTGAAGGAGATGTCGCAGGATGTCGGCGTGCCGTTCCATCCCGGTGCCGCGCGCTTCTACAAGGAAAAGGGTGTGACGGTCGCGACGCAGTAACGCGAGCCGCCGGCGCAACCGCGCCCCGGTGCTGCAGCTCGCCGCGCCGGGGCGTTCCAGCCTCAGACTACCAGTCATGAAAGCAGCGCCATGCAGCGCTTACGCAATCTGTCCCTGAGCGAGGTGCTGATCGCCACCCTCGCGATCGCGATGTCGCTCTATCATATGTGGGTCATCCTCTCCGGCACGCCGGAGGCCGTGATCTTCCGCGGCACCCATCTGCTGTTCGCGCTGCTGCTGACTTTCCTGATTTTCCGCGCCACGGCCAATAATTCCGGACCGCCGACCTGGCTCGACTATGCCTGGGCGGTGATTGGCGCGGTGCCGATCCTCTACCTCTTCCTGAACTACGATTATCTGGTCAATCGCATCTACTATGTCGACGACCTGACCCTGACCGACATGGTTCTGGCGGTGACGCTGCTGATCACCGTGATCGAGGCGACGCGGCGTGTCATCGGCTGGGCGCTGCCGATCACGGCCATGGTCTTTCTCGCCCATGCGCTGCTGGTCGCCAGGGTCGAGCCGATGCGGCTTCTCGACCAGCTCTACATGACGACGGAAGGCATCTTTGGTATCCCGCTCTCGGTCTCTGCCGCCTATGTGATGATTTTCGTGCTGTTTGGCGCCTTCGTCGAGCGCACCGGCACGGGCCGCCTCTTTATGGATTTCGCGATGAGCCTTGCCGGCGGCAGTTCGGGCGGTCCGGGCAAGGTTGCCGTGATTTCGTCGAGCCTGTTCGGCACGATCTCGGGCAGCGCGGTGGCCAATGTCATGGTCACCGGCACGATGACCATCCCGCTGATGAAGCGAACCGGGTTTCGGGGCGCTTTTGCCGGTGGTGTCGAAGCCGTGGCCTCGACGGGTGGCCAGATCATGCCGCCGATCATGGGCGCGGCCGCCTTCGTGCTGGCCGAGTTCCTCGGCGTCTCCTATGCGCAGGTGACGATCTGGGCGCTGATCCCCGCCATCCTGTTCTACGTCGCCTGTTTCGGGGCTGTGCATTTCGAGGCGCGCCGGCTCGGCCTGGCGGGCATTCCACGGGCCGACCTGCCACGTATGCGCCATGTGCTGGCCGAGCAGGGGCATCTGTTCCTGCCGGTCCTGGTCATCCTGGGCATGATCTATGCCGGCTATAGCGCGCCGCTGGCGGCGCTGGCCGGGACGCTGGCCTGTTTCCCGGTCGCGGCGCTGCGCAAATCCTCGCGCGGCAACGTCACCTTCGCCAATCTGATCGGCGCGCTCGTCGATGGTGCGCGCGGCACGCTGGCCGTCGCGCTCGCCTGCGCCTGCGCAGGCATCGTCATCGGCGCGATATCCCTGACCGGGCTGGGCATCGTCTTCACCCAGCTCGTCATCGGCCTTGCGGCACAGAGCCTGCTGCTGGCGCTGCTGCTGACGATGGTCGCAGGGATCATGCTCGGAATGGGCATGCCGACGACGCCGGCCTATATCATCATGACGGCGTTGCTGGTTCCGGCCCTGATCAAGCTCGGCGTCATCGCGCCGGCGGCCCATATGTTCGCCTTCTATTTCGCGATCATGTCGGCCATCACCCCGCCGGTTGCGCTGGCGGTCTATGCGGCCGCAGGCCTCGCCAAGTCCGATCTTTGGGATACGGGCTGGGCGGCGGTGAAGATCGGGGCTGCGGGCTTCATCGTCCCTTTCATGTTCGTCTATGAGCCGGCACTGCTGATGATCGGGGAGTGGCCGCGCATTGCGTCCTCCGCCATCACGGCCACCGCTGGGGCGCTGATGCTGGCGGCGGGGCTGCACGGCTTCTTCGTCGCGCGAGCCACGCGTCTGGAGCGGGTGATGCTGCTGGCGGCAGCCTTCACGCTGATCAAGCCAGGCTGGATCACCGATCTGATCGGGCTGGCTTTGGCGCTGGCGGTGATCGCTATGCAGTGGCCGCGGCGGGAGAAGGCCCCCGCGCCGCGTTCCGAGGCCCTGCCGCTGGAGGATGCGGCAGACAAGGCGCCTGTCTGAGTCAGGCGCCGCCGATCAGGATGCCGGCGGCGAGCACCAGACTGCCGCCGAGCACGACCTGGAAAGCCGCCCGCAGGAACGGCGTCTCCATATAGCGGTTCTGGATCCAGACGATGGCCCAGAGCTCGACGAAGACGACGGCCAGGGCAATCGCGGTTGCGGTCCAGAAATGCGGGATGAGGTAGGGCAGGGCGTGTCCGAGCCCGCCCAAGGTCGTCATGACGCCCGACGCCAGGCCGCGCTTCCACGGCGCGCCCCGCCCCGAGAGCTTGCCGTCATCATGGGCCGCTTCGGTGAAGCCCATGGAGATGCCCGCGCCGATCGAAGCCGAGAGGCCGATCAGGAAGGTCGTCCAGGGATTTTGCGTGGCGAAGGCGGTGGCGAAGATCGGCGCCAGCGTCGAGACCGAGCCATCCATCAACCCGGCCAGACCCGGCTGCACCCAGGTCAGGACGAACTGCTTGCGCGAGGCCAAATCCTCCTCTTCGCGGGCCTCGCCTTCCAGATGCGTCTCGCGGAGCGCGTTCGCCTTGCCGGCATGGCCGGCCTCGGCGGCGGCGAGTTCGCCCAGCAGCTTGCGCGTGTCGATATCGGTGGAGCGGCCGGCGGCGGCGACATAGAAATCGCGCGCCTCCCGCTCCATCTCCTGCGCTTCTTCCCGCATCCGGTCGAGGCCGAGGTTTTCCACCAGCCAGACCGGCCGACGCGTGTAGAAATCGGCGACATGCTCGCGCCGCAGCGGCAGGATGGTGTTGCCGAAGCGCTGGCGATAGCGCTCGATCAGCCTCTCGCGGTGCTGGCTTTCCTCGGCTGCCATGCCATCGAAGATCGCGGCTGAAGCCGGGAAGTCCCGGCGCAGCTTGTCGGCGTAGATGGCGTAAATCCGGCCATCCTCCTCTTCGGAGGAGATGGCGAGCGCCAGCACTTCCTTCTCGGAGAGGTCGTCAAAACGGCGCTTGCCGCTCAGGCCGGGAAGGGAAAAGCGCGACAGCATCGCTGGCTCCTGCTTAGAATAATTCTAAGATAGAGGGCAGGGCGCGCTGCGGCAACCATTTCCGCATCCGCTGCGCGACGGGCGCCCCTCGCGGCTTTGCATGACGGCGAGCGTTTGGCTCTGCCATAGTCGGTGCCCATGCCCATGCCCATGCCCTTGCCTCACTCGCGCGCCCTGCTGCTCGTGCCGCTGCTCGGTCTGCTCTGGGGCTTCAACTGGCCGGCGGTGCGGATCGCGCTGGTCGAGATATCGCCCTGGACGCTGCGCTCTGCGGGGATGAGCTTTGCCGGGCTGTTCCTGCTGTTGCTGGCGCTGCTGACGCGGCAGAACCTGTATGTCGCACGGGCGCAGTGGCCGCGCCTGGTTCTGTCCGGCATCCTGTCAATCGCAGCCTTCAATGTGCTGCTCGCCTTCGCCCAGTTGATGGGGGCGACCTCTCGCATCGCCATCCTGACTTTCACCATGCCGATCTGGGCGACGCTGATGGCGCGGCTTTGGCTCGGTGAAGCGCTCGACCGTCGCAAGCTGCTCGGGCTCGGTCTCGGATCGGCGGGGCTGGCTGTGCTGGGACTGCCGCTGCTGGCCACGGGAGCCTTGTCGCCCGGGCTGGCGCTGGCGCTGCTCGCGAGTTTCAGCTGGGCGCTCGGCACCATCGTCACCAAGCGCTGGCCGGTTTCGGCGCCGGCGCTGACCGTTGCCGCCTGGCAGTTGCTGATCGGCGGGATCGCAGCCGGCTGCGGCATGCTGCTGTTCGAAGGGCTGCCGCATCTCAAGCCGCTGGAGCAGCGCAGCTGGCTGGCGCTGGGCTATCACATCGTGCTGGCGCAGGCGCTCGGCTATTTCATCTGGTTCAGCGTCGTCGCGCGCTTGCCGGCCGGGCTTGCCAGTCTCGGCACGCTGATGGTGCCTGCGGTCGGCGTCGTCGGCTCGGTGGTCTTACTGGGCGAACGGCCGGCGATCAGCGACTGGTTTGGATTGATGCTGATAGTTCTGGCGTCCGGCTCAATCATGATCCCGAAAGCCGCAACTAAAACGGCTGCGTCATAAAGCAGATCTGGCGCGTTAACCGGCGCTTTACAAAGCATTCACTATATTCGCGTCTTGTCCTCATGTGGGTCTCTTCAGATCATGCAAGCGCTGGCGTTGAAAATTCCCGAGCCTGCCGTCCAGGACGAGGCTGCTGCGGGCAAGGCGGCCCAGGCGGTCCGCGATATCGCCTCGCGCTTCGGCAAGCTCGGCGGCGAGATCACCGACATTTCCGGCCGCATCGGCGACGTCACCTCCCAGCTTGAGGGCCAGGCGCAGGGCCTGCATCGGGTGCTGAGCGCTGTCGAGCAGGTCACCCGCGCCAACCACGCCATCCAGTCGGCCGCCGAGGGGGCGCAGGAGACCGCCACCATCGTGCGGGGCGGACTCGAGCGCGTGACTGTCGCAGTCAAGGAGGGGCTGAGCTCAGCCCAGTCGGACATCGAGGCCCTGTCGGAGGGGGCTCAGCAGATTTCGCGCGCCCTGTCCGATGCCGTCACGGACGCCCATGCAGTGCGCAGTTCGAGCGATGCCATCCAGTCGATCACGCGCGAGATCCAGCTTCTGTCGATCAATGCCGGCGTCGAGGCTGCGCGCAGCGGGGCTGCCGGGCGTGGCTTTGCCGTGATCGCCGCGGCGGTGAAGACCCTTGCGGAGCAGACGCGGGAGGCGACGACGACGAGCGCCAAGCAGCTCGACACGCTGGTGAAGACCGTGGACGAACTGTCGCGCCGCAGCCAGGCGAGTGCCGAAGCCGCCCGACGCGCCAGTGAGGGCAGCCAGGCCATCGGCCGGCACATCGACCAGCTCGAACAGTTCAGCCGTTCAGTCGTCAGCCTGATCGGCAATATCGACGCGATCTCCGCCCCGGCGCGGGAGAGCGGCCTCGCCTTCGAGCAGGTTTCGCGAGGACCTGACCCATCTGGTCAGCGGGGTCGATCATTCCAGCGATAATCTGGAGCAGGCGACGAAGCGGACGCAGGCGCTGGTCTCGATCTCCGAAGGAATTTTGGGCGCTATCGCCGCATCCGGTGTCCGGACCGCGCAATCCGAGCTGATCGAGACGGCGATGGAGACCGCAGCCAGCATAGGCCAGCTCTTTGAGCAGGCGGTGGACCGCCGCGAGATCGGCCTCTCCGAGCTGTTCGACGAGACCTACCAGCCCATCGACGGCACCGATCCGCAGCAGTTCATGACCCGGTTCGTGGCGCTGACCGACAGGCTGCTGCCCCCGATCCAGGAGCGGCTGCTGACCACCAACCGCCGCATCGTCTTCTGCGCCGCGATCGATCGCAACGGCTTCCTGCCGACGCATAACCAGAAGTACTCGCAGCGCCAGGGCCACGATCCAGTCTGGAACAACGCGAATTGCCGCAACAGGCGGATCTTCAATGACCGGACCGGGCTTGCCGCTGCGCGGAATAAAAAGCCCTTCCTCTTGCAGACCTACCGTCGCGACATGGGTGGTGGCGAGTTTCTGGTGATGGAGGATCTCTCGGCCCCCATCTGGGTCAAGGGTAAGCACTGGGGCGGCTTCCGCTTCGGCCTGAATCTCTGAGATCGAATTGGCGGCGTATTAACGGGTGGCAGGTAGATTGGCGCTCAGGAAGGGCCGGGCACGCCGGCCAGTGTAGCGTTCGTGAGCGTTTGAGTTGCCGTCATGCATATCGCGCCGTCATTCCCCAACCTGTCCGTGCTGCTGATCGATGCCAGCCCGCATTATCGGCGCATCATCAGGACGATGCTCTATCAGGCGCAGCTGAACCGCATTTTCGAAGCGTCCGACATCGCTTCCGCTGCGACCATGTTCATTCAAAAGCAACCTAATATCGTGGTTTTGGACTGGGACCTGCCGGATTCTGGCAGCACGAAATGTCTCGCTTCAATGCGCTCGTTCAAGACTTCACCTTTTGCGAAAGCACCGGTGCTCGTGATGATGGAGCGTCCAGACAGACGTTCGGTCGTTCAAGCTGCCAAACTAGGTGCCCATGAGATCATCACGAAGCCAATCTCCCCGAACAACCTTTGGCTTCATCTTTCAGGGGTTATTAACATCCCCCGGAAATACAAGGAAGTGAACGGTAGCATCACGCTGGTGCCGAGGGCTATTAGCAACAATATGTTCTGACGAACATGCGCTTTTCCCTTGGGTCGTCTTGCCGTAAACCGCGCTCCTTTCGGGTCAGCAATAGTTCCTGGTCGGCTTTTTAAGGCTGACACACCAGAAAGGATTGCCGCAATCCCGGATGGTTAGCGAAATTTTTACCAATGCGGCCTGATTGTCATACCGTCCTGAGAGGTCGCACCGCCGTGGTCATTACCGTATCACTCCCTCCCTTCCTGGGCCGCACTGAAGCGGCGGCCTTTCGCAACCAGATGCTCGTCGCGATGGAGCAGAAGGAAAGCGTTGCGATCGATTGTGCCGAGGCCCCCGCTTTGCCGAGCCTCTGGATCCAGCTTCTTCACTCCGCTGCCGGCAGTGCCAAGGCCCATGGCTTGTCCGTGACGCTGAAGCGCGTCTCGGAGGAGTGCCGCCAATCCCTGCAGGCGATCGGGTTCGATCCCGCTCAAAGCGCTCTCGTTCTGGAGTGATATCGATGCGAATTCTTGCCATCGACGATACCAAGACCTTGCTCAGCCTGCTGTGCATGACCCTCAGGAATGCAGGCCACGAGGTCGCTTCAGCCGAGAACGGCGAAGAGGGGCTGACGCAGTTCGATGCGTTCAAGCCTGACCTGGTCATCACCGACCTCAACATGCCTTTGATGGACGGCATCGAGTTCACGCGCGCCTGCCGGGCCCGTCCCGCTGGCCAGAACACGCCGATCATCGTGCTGACGACCGAGAATGGCGCAGAGATCAAGGCCGAAGGCCGCCGTGCGGGCGCCAGCGCCTGGATGGTCAAGCCGTTCGAGCCGAACACTCTGCTCGGCCTCGTCGCTCGCTACCAGAACTGAGGTCGATCGATGGACGCGCTTGCGGAACTGAAGCAGACCTTCTTCCAGGAGTGCGAAGAGCTCCTCGGCGCGCTCGAGCAGCGGCTGCAGGCGCTTGACGAGGGCTCCACCGATCCTGAGGACGTCAATGCCGCGTTCCGGGCGATCCACTCGATCAAGGGCGGCGCGGGCGCCTTCGGCTGCTCGGAACTCGTCGCCTTCGCCCACGTCTTCGAAGCCTCGCTCGACCATCTGCGGTCGGGCCGCGTCGCGATCGAGGACGCACCCTTCACGCTGTTCCTGCGCTGCTCCGACGCGGTCGCCGATCTCGTCTCCGCCGCGCGCAATGACGAGCCGGCCCGGCCGCGCCCTGATTTGCTCGAGGCTCTCGAGCAGGTCGGCAAGGCCCCGGGCGCCGCTCCCGTCGCCGCTCCGGCTCCGACTCCGGCACCTGTAGCAGCTCCGGTTGCTGTCGCCGCGCCGCCTGCCGCCCCCGCCAATGATGCGCCTCTCGGCGTCGCCGCACTCGGCAATTTGCTGGCGATGGTCGAGGCCAAGACCTCTGCACCTGCCGCGCCCGTCTCGGATGGCTGGGATGACGAGCCTGCCGTCACCGCCAAGCCCGGCCGCGACGTGATCCTGCGGATCAGCCCGGAAGCCGATCTGTTCCGTCGTGTGATCGAGCCACGCGTCGTGCTCGCTGCGCTGCCGGCCGATGATATCGTCAGCGTCGTCTGCGACATGAGCCATGTCCCGGCGCTCGAGGCTATCGATGTCGCCGACTGCCATATGCGCTTCGTCGTCACGCTGCGTACCGAATTGTCGGTCGAGGAGATCTACAGCCGCTTCGACTTCACCCTCGCCACCGAGGAGTTCGAGATCGAAGTCGCTGGAGGAGGCGGCCGCTGCGCCTGCCGCCGCGCCGCAGGCTGCGCCTGTCGCTGCCGCTCCCTCGCAGGAAGTGCCGGCCGGCGTCGCTGCCGATCTCTCCGCCATCCTCGCCAAGCTCGGTCCCGCACCGACCGCCGCGCCCGAGCCCGATATCAAGCCCGCACCGGCGCCCGTCGCTGCGGCTGCCAGGTCGCAGCGAGGCTGCTCCGGCGGTTCGCGCCGCGGCCCGCGCCCCGGCCAACGATGCTGCCGCGACGCGTCAGCGCCAGGCCGTCAGCGTTCGCGTCGATCTCGACCGCATCGACAAGCTGATGAACCTCGTCGGCGAGATCGTCATCACCCAGTCCATGCTGGTCGAATGCGTGCGCTCGCTGCCCTATGACGTCTATGCCAAGACGGCCGAGGGCATCCTGACCCTGTCGCGCCAGACGCGCGAGCTGCAGGACCACGTCATGGCGGTCCGCGCCCAGCCGGTGAAGGCCGTGTTCCAGCGCATGCCGCGTCTGGTGCGCGAGCTCGCCCAGACGCTCGGCAAGGAAGTCCGCCTCGTGCTCGAAGGCGAGAACACCGAAGTCGACAAGACGATCATCGAGGAGTTGGCCGATCCGCTGACCCACATGATCCGCAACTCGATGGATCATGGCGTCGAGACGCCCGATGAGCGCTCTGCCGCCGGCAAGCCGACGGAAGGCACCATCAAGCTCGTCGCCGAGCACCGCGGCCGGCCGCATCGTCATCTCCGTCACCGATGACGGGCGCGGCATCAACCGCGAGCGGCTGCTGGCCAAGGCCCGTTCGCGCGGGCTGGTTGGCGCCGACGAGAAGCTGGCGCCGGAAGAGATCGACCAACTGATCTTCGCCGCCGGGCTTTCGACGGCCGAAGTGATCAGCGACGTGTCGGGCCGTGGCGTCGGCATGGATGTGGTGCGCCGCAACGTCGAATCGCTCGGCGGCCGCATCAGCGTCGATTCCGAGCCGGGCCGGGGCTGCAAGTTCACGCTCGCCCTGCCGCTGACGCTCGCCGTGCTGGAAGGCATGGTCATCCGCTGCGGCGACGACCGCTACGTGATCCCGATTTCGAGCGTGATCGAGACGCAGCATCTGGCGTCCACGCCGATCGAGCACCTGACCTTTGGCCAGGAAGTTCTGCGCTGGCGGGGCGAGGTGACGCCTCTCTACCGGCTGGGCTCCGTCATGGGCTCCACCGGAAACCCGAACGAAAACATCATCATCATCGCCGAGACGGAGCGCGGCGACAATGTCGGCATCGCGGTCGATGAGATCGTCGGCCAGCAGCAGGTCGTCGTGAAGAGCCTCGAGGCGAATTACGGCGCGGTGAACGGCGCTTCCGCCGCCACCATCCTGGGTGATGGGCTCGTCGCTCTGATCCTGGACATCGACTCGATGCTCCGCCTGGCGGCGACCGGAAATCGCCCACCCGCAATCGAACTCAAACTGGCTGGATGACCATGACCCTGCAACTCGGCGAAAAGCATTTTTCATCGGCCCAGCCTGAATCGGCTGTCCGCCGGATCGTAACCTTCCGCGTCGGCGACCGGACCTTCGGCATCGATGTCGGCATGGTCCGCGAGATCAAGGGCTGGCAGGCGACGACACCGCTGCCGCACTCGGCTCCGCATGTCCGTGGCGTGCTCAACCTGCGCGGCGTGATCCTGGCGGTCTACGACCTGCGCACCTCGATCGGCCTCGGCACCACCGAAGCCTCGGCCACCCACGTCATCGTCGTCGTCGATGTTGATGACAAGACGGCCGGCCTGCTGGTGGATTCGGTTTCCGACATCGTCGATGTGCCGGTCAGCGCCGTGCGTCCTGCGCCCGATCTGGAGCGTGACGAGCATGGCCTGATCGAAGGCCTCGTGCTGCTCGACACCGACATCGTCGCCCTGCTCGATCTCGCCGCGGTGATCCGCGATGGCGGCGTGGAGCAGCAGGTCGCCAAGATCGCTCGTCCTAACTGATTTCCAGTCCTCTTCCGACAAAGGGTTGCGTTTCTAGATCGGGAAGAACCGTCGACAAGAAAGAACGACTAACAATATGGGCAACTTCGCCGGTTCCCTCTCGGGCTTGTCCCTGCGCCTGCCCATCATCTTCCTGGGAGCGTGCCTGGTCATCGGCACTGCGGCTCTGTTCACAGCCTACGGGGCTGTGATGGCCCAGGCTGGCGCGGCTGCAGCGCAAATCGACGGCGCCGTGGCAACAGCCATGCCGCGGCTCATCGCGATCATGCTGGCGGCCCTGGCCGGCATCGGGCTGGCTGGATTTCTGGCTGGCCGCCGCATCGGCTCTCCCGTGGCGGCGCTGCGGGATGCGGCGCTGCGCGTCGCCGATGGCGAAAGCGTCAGCATTCCGGCGACGGACCGCAAGGACGAGATCGGCGAACTCGCCCGGGCGCTGGGTGTGGTTCATGATGCCGGGATCGAGGCCGCCCGCATCCGCGCCGCGCTCGATGGCTGCCGCACCAGCATGATGGTTTGCGACACGCGCAACCGCGTCGTCTACGTCAACGCCTCGCTGCTCAAGTTCTTCACCGAAGCGCAGGAAGATTTCCGCATCGCTTTTCCCGGCTGCTCCGCCAAGGACATGCTCGGCAAGGTGATGGAGGGTGTCCAGCGCGAGCCCGCGGGAGGCGGGAGCGCCACTGTCCGCTACGCGCTTGGGCGCCGCACCGTCGCGCTGTCGCTGACCCCGGTGGCCGACAAAAGCGGCACCCGGCTCGGCACCTCCGTCGAATGGCTCGAACTGACCGATGAGCTCGCCGCTGCGGCGGAAGTGGCCGCGATGGTGACGGCCGCTGGCGAAGGCGATTTCTCGCGCCGCGCCTCGCTCGTCGGCAAGCCGGAGACGCTGCACGCGATCGCGCAGGGGATGAACCAGATTAACGCGCTGGTCGAAGGCGCGGTCGGCGAATTCGCCCAGGTTCTCGGCGGGCTCGCCGAGGGCGACCTGACGCAGCGCATGAAGGGCGACTATCGCGGCCGTTTCAGTGAGCTGAAGCAGAGCCTCAACGCCACGCTCGACCATCTCGGCGGCACGGTTGCGACGATCCAGGCCACGGCGGGCAATGTCTCGCGGGCGGCGCAGGAGATCAGCAGCGGGGCAGGCGACCTGGCGGCCCGGACCGAAGCCACCGCTGTCAATCTCGAAGAGACAGCCGCAACCACCGAACAGCTCGCCGCCTCGGTCAAGCAGAGCGCCTTGCGGTCGCGCGAGGCGACTGAGCTGGCCGGCACGGCGATGAGCATGGCCAGCGACGGCAAGGCTGTCGTGTCGCAGACGGTGGGTGCGATCGAGCGCATCGAGGCCTCATCCTCCCGGATTTCCGACATTGTGACGGTGATCGACGAGATCGCCTTCCAGACCAATCTTCTGGCGCTGAATGCCGCGGTCGAAGCGGCGCGGGCGGGCGATGCCGGCAAGGGTTTCGCTGTCGTCGCTTCCGAAGTGCGCGCTCTGGCGCAGCGCTCGGCCCAGGCCGCCAAGGACATCAAGGGGCTGATCCTGTCCTCCAACGAGCAGGTCGGCGAGGGCGTGCGGCATCGTCCGCGCAGACCGGCGACGCGCTCGACCGGATCGTCACGGCGGCCGGCAAGGTCTCCGAGATCATCGCCGAGATATCGACCGCCACGGCACGGCAGGCCCAGGGCATCCACGAGATGAGCCAGTCGGTGGCGGATATGGACGGCTCGACCCAGCAGAATTCGGCGCTGGCCGAGCAGAGCGCCAGCTCGGCCGCCGAGCTGATGGACGAGATCGCGTCGCTGCGGGAGCTGGTGGCCTTCTTCCAGACCGGCTCCGCCGGAATGAGCCGCCCAGCCGAGACCGCGTGGCAACGGCCTGCGAAGCCTGCGGAGGCGATGCGCCCTGCGGCTGCGCGGCGGGCCGAGCCTGCGCGGACAGACGGCACGGCGGTGGAACGGATTCGTGGCCCGCAAACGCGCCGCTGGCGCAGGCAGGGCCGCGCAATGGTCGGAGTTTTAAGCTGAGATGTCGAAATCCAACGCCATGTTGGCGCCCCAGGTCGTAGCCGATGTCTCGCTGACCCGCGACGATATGAGCTTCATTGCCAAGCTCGTCTACGAGCAGGCCGGGATCGTCATTCGCGAGCACAAGGAAGCGATGACGCGCGGGCGGCTGGCGCGGCGCGTGAAGGCGCTCGGCCTGAGCTCGGTCACCGAGTATTGCGCCTATCTGAAGACCCCGCAGGCGGCCGACGAGATCCCCGAGCTGATCAATGCGGTCACCACCAACCACACCTCGTTCTTCCGCGAGCGGCATCATTTCGACCATCTGCGCAAGGATGTCCTGCCGAAGCTGCTGCAGGAGCGCAGCGCGCGTCGCGGCCGCATCCGCATCTGGTGCTCGGCCTCGTCATCGGGGGAGGAGCCCTACAGCATCGCGGCGGTGTCGCGGGATGTGCTGGGCTCGCGCAGCGATGTCGACTTCAAGATCCTCGCCACCGATATCGACACCGATATTCTGATGAAGGCGGAAGCCGGCGATCTATCCGACGGACCAGTTCGAGCGTCTGCCCTCGGACATCAAGCCGCTGATCAAGCTCGAACCGCATGGGCGTGGCGAGGTCACGCATCACCGACGATCTGCGCCGGATGATTGCTTTCAAGCGTCTCAACCTGATCGACCGGTGGCCGATGAACGGCCCGTTCGATGTGATCTTCTGCCGCAACGTCTTCATCTATTTCGACACACAGACCAAAGCATCGATTCTTGACCGCTTCGTGACACTGCTGGCGCCGGGCGGCTTTCTCTATCTCGGCCATTCGGAATCGCTACCGCAACCCCACCCTCAGCTCCGGCTGATCGGTCGCACGATCTATGAGAGACTGCCATGAGTGTCGCCCGATCCTCACGCCGTTACTTCGACCCCCGGTTCGACGCGACAATCATCACCGTTGCGCCGGGCGAGCATGAGATCACGGCCGCCAAGGACGAGATCGTGGCGACCGTGCTGGGCTCCTGCATCTCCGTCTGCATGCGCGATCCCACGGCCGGTGTCGGCGGGCTGAACCATTTCCTGCTGCCCAAGAACAACGGCGCCAGCGATGCCGGTGCCGGCGAACGCTATGGCGATACCGCCATGGAAGTGCTGATCAACGGGCTCCTGAAACGCGGTGCCAAGCGCGCCAACCTCGAAGCCAAGGTGTTTGGCGGGGCGCGCGTCCTGTCTGGCGCCACCATGCTGGCGATCGGCGATGGCAACATCGCCTTCGTCACCGAATTCCTGAAACGCGAGGGTATTCCGGTGGTGTCGAAGGATGTTGGCGGAACCCGCTCGCGGCGCATTCATTACCAGCCCGCGACCGGTCGCGCCTGGGTCCAGCATGTCCAGCCGACCTCGCGTGACAGCGGTCAGGAGCAGGAGGTCGCCTACCTCAACCGCCTCAAGACGCAGCCTGTGGCTGGCGAGATCGAGATCTTCTCATGAGCGGGTTTATCCCATCCACGGCCTCGCCCGTGAAAGTCCTCGTCGTCGACGATTCTGTTCTGATGCAGAAGCTGATGAAGCAGATCATCGACTCCGCACCCGGCTTCAAGGTGATCGGCGTCGCCGGTAGCGCCGAGGAGGGCTGGGACGCCATTCAGGAGTTGCGGCCTGATGTGGTGACGCTCGATCTGGAGCTGCCCGGCCGTCATGGCCTGAAGCTGCTGGCCCGGGTGCTGAAGCAGGATCCGCTGCCGGTTCTGATCGTCTCGGCCTTTGGCGGGCCGGGGGCGGACAACACCATCCAGGCGCTTGAACTCGGCGCCATCGACTTCATCGAGAAGCCCGATGGCAACGCCAACACGCTCGACCATTTCATGCGCAATGTCGCCTCCGGGCTGCAGCGTGCCGCCACCAGCCGGCGCATGTTCGCGGCGCGGCGGGAAGTCCAGCCGGCCCGGACGATGATTACGCGCGAGCCGACCCGCACAAGCGGCCGGACCTCGCTGATCGCGATCGGCGCCTCGACCGGCGGTGTCCCCGCTGTGCAGGTGGTGATGCGCGACCTTGCCAATCTGCGCATTCCGATCGTCGTGGTGCAGCATATGCCGCCCGGTTACACCGCCAAATTCGCGGCGCGGCTGGCGACAGCCACCGGTCTCGATGTCCGCGAAGCTGCCGATGGCGACAGGCTGAAGCCGGGCATGGCGGTGGTCGCGCCGGGCGGTCCGCGCCACCTCGAGATCGATGAGCGGCGTGGCGAGATTATTTGCCAGCTGAAGGAGGGGCCGCTGGTCAGCGGTCATTCGCCCTCCGTGGATGTGATGTTCCACTCGGTTGCCCGCAGCATGGGAGCCAATGCGGTCGGCGTTCTGCTGACCGGAATGGGCCGCGACGGTGCTGACGGTTTGTTAGCTATGCGCAAAGCGGGCGCCGAGACGTTAATCCAAAGTGGGGAAACTTGTGTGGTAAACGGGATGCCTAAAGCGGCATTCGAGATCGGGGCCGCCGACAGGGCTGTGCCGCTCGACCAGATTGGAGCGGCCGTCGGCAACCTCGTCGGCGACCGCCAAAATCTGCGCAGCGCTTGAGGAGAGCGTGATGAAAGCGAGAAGTGAATACCGGATCCTCGTGGTCGACGACCAGAAGAGCATGCGCGGACTTGCGACCTATTTTCTGAAGCAGATCGAGTTTCAGGACATAGACGAGGCCGAGAATGCCCGCGAGGCGCTGATGAAGATGCAGAGCAAGCGCTATGATCTGCTGCTGCTCGACTGGAACATGGACGGGATGAGCGGCATCGATCTGCTGCGCGCCATCCGTTCGGTGCCCGAGCTCAACCAGATCAAGATCATCATGGCCACCTCGGAACGTTCCGTCGACAAGATGGACGAGGCGACCACCAATGGTGCCGACCATTATGTGGTGAAGCCCTATGAGCTGCGCGATCTCGAAGTGCGTGTGAAGAAGGTGCTGGCCTGCTGAGGTGGTCCAGATCGCATCCATGACGGGCCTTCCGGCGTAGTTTGGGTAGGGATAGCCCCAGACCACGTCAGAGGAGCCGAAGATGACGCTTCTGCGCAGGGATTTCATCGCGATGCTCGGCGGCCTTGCCGCCATGCCGGCCCAAGCCGCGCCCGATAGCAGCGCTTCCCCGGCTGACCCGCCTCAAGCCCGATCTCCAAGCGCCTATGATTTCAGCTTCGCCAAGCCGGATGGCGGGCGCTTCCAGCTCTCGGATTATCGCGGGCGGCCGATCCTGATCGTCAATACGGCGACGAGCCTGCGGCTTTGCCAGCCAGTTCGCCACGCTCGAACAGCTCTGGCAGCGCTATTCCGGCGCGCGGGCTGATGCTGATCGCGGTTCCCAGCAATGATTTTGGCGGGCAGGAGCCGCTGGACGGTGCCGCGATCGCGACCGCCGTGCGTGCCAGCTATGGCGCGACCTATGCCTTTGCCGAGAAGACGCGGGTGAGGGGGCCTGACGCGCATCCGTTCTATCGCTGGGCGGCGTCGCGCCGGCCGACCGAAACGCCGCGCTGGAACTTCCACAAATACCTCGTCGGCAGGACGGGCGAGCTGGTGGCGGGCTTCTCGACGCAGTCCGATCCGTGTCGGCCCGCAGCTGGTGCAGGCGATCGGGCAGCAGCTCACGGCCTGATTTTTGCTGCGCCCTTTTTGCGCACCATCCTGGTTGCGCGCCATGCGTCGCGGGCGGCGCGGGGGCGGCGCAATTCACGCTGGCGCGCAGCTGTGAGCTGCGCGATGCTCCAGCCACGCCCAAGCCGTCCCGATGTTGCTGAACGCCTTGCCGAGGTTCCATGACCCGTATCCTGACCGTTGCCGCCGCCCAGCTCGGGCCGATCCAGAAAGCCGAGACGCGCGAGCAGGTCGTCGCCCGCATGATCGCGCTGATGGACGAGGCCAAGGCGCAGGCGTGCCGACCTGATCGTCTATCCCGAGCTGGCGCTCACGACCTTCTTCCCGCGCTGGCACCACGAGGACCGGGCCGAGGCCGATCACTGGTTCGAGGCCGCGATGCCGAACCCGGCGACGCAGCCGCTGTTCGACCGGGCGCGGCAGCTACGGCATGGGCATGTCGCTTCGGCTATGCCGAGCTGACGCCGGAGGGCCAGCATTTCAACACCTCGATCCTGGTCGATCAAGAGCCGGCGAGATCGTCGGCAAGTACCGCAAGATCCATCTGCCGGGCCATGTCGAGTTCGATCCGGAGCGCACGCACCAGCATCTCGAGAAGCGCTATTTCGAGCCGGGCGATCTCGGCTTCCCGGTCTGGCGCACGATGGGCGGGCTCGATCGGCATGTGCATCTGCAACGACCGGCGCTGGCCCGAGACCTACCGGGTGATGGGCCTGCAGGGCGTCGAGATGGTGGTGCTCGGCTTCAACACGCCCTCGGTGAACTCGCAGAAGGGCGGGCGAGGGGCTGGAGCAGCGGCTGTTCCACCACAAGCTCTCGCTCGCAGGCCGGCGCCTACCAGAACTCGACCTGGGTCGTGGCGGTCGCCAAGGCCGGCGACGAGGACGGCCACCACCTGATGGGCGGCACGTGATCGTCGATCCCGACGGCGAGATCGTCGCCGAGCTCGAGGGCGAGGAGGACGGCGTGCTGGTCCATCGCCTGCGATCTCGACGCCACCCGCTTCGGCAAGGAGACGATCTTCGACTTCAAGCGCCACCGCCGCATCGAGCATTACGGGCCGATCACGGCGCAGGTCGGCGTGATCGAACCCGCCTGAGTAGCGACAGGCGTCAGCTCTTGGCGGGGCGGAACGCCTTGATGACCGCCGGATCGGTCTCGAGGTAGGGGCCCTCGATCAGGTCGATGCAATAGGGGATGGCCGGCATCACCGCGTCGAGGCATTCGCCGATGGCGCGGGGGCGGCCGGGTAGGTTGACGATCAGCGAACGCCCGCGAATCCCCGCCGTCTGGCGCGACAGAATCGCGGTCGGCACTTTGGCGAGACTGACCTGGCGCATCAGTTCGCCAAATCCCGGCATGGGCTTCTCGACCACATCCTCGGTTGCTTCAGGGGTCACATCCCGCGGGGCAGGGCCGGTGCCGCCGGTGGTGACGATCAGGCAGCAGCCCTCTTCGTCGGCAAGAGCGCGCAGGGTCTCGGCGATCAGCGCCCTGTCATCGGGGATGATGCGGGACACTGCCTGCCAGGGGCTGGTCAGAGCGCGGTTGAGATAGGCTTCGATCGCGGGGCCACCCTCATCGGCATAGATGCCGGCCGAAGCGCGGTCGGACACGGTGACGATGCCGATTTTGATGGCGCTGCTCATGGTCCCTGCTCCGGGCTGTGGGTCGGTGTCGGCGCAGATGTGGCCGATCGCGCGGCATGAAGCCAGCGTGATTTCAGCCGCGCAGTTTGGCGCGCAGGCGCCGCAGCCAGTGCCTCGCCTGCGCAGCGATATGAGGCAGGCCCGGCCTGGTGCCACCGAGGCTGAGCAGGAGATGGCCGATCTCGCGCCGCTCCCCCCAGACATAGGTCCGGCCATCGACGCCGTCTCCCGCCCCGCTGTCGAACACAAGCGGCGGGGTGGAGGCGAGATCGGCCTGCAGCATGGCGATGGTCAGCGAGCGACCGGGCGAGAGCCGGGCATAGCGCTCATCATAGGCGATCTTCAGGAAGTGGCGGGTGCCGGCATTTTCGATCAGGAGCCCCATCGCGATCGGCGCACCGTCGAGCAGCAGGCTGTCGATCTGGACCGCGTCGATGGCCGCAAACTCGGCGACCAGCGCCTGGATATAGGCGTTGTCGGCCGGAATACGGGCGATGGCGCTGCCGGCCTCGCCCTTCCACCCCGCCGCCTCCAGCGCCAGGAACTCCGGCAGCCGGTCCCGCGCCGCAAACCCGCGCTCGCGCCGGAAGGACAGCGCGCCGTATTTGCGCATGCTGCGGAACTGCTGCATCCGCTTCTTGTAGCTCTGGCCCAGCGCGCGCCTGAGATAGGCGTCGGGCGTATCGCCGGGCTGAGGCAGCATCATCGGGCGCTGCCAGCTCTCGACACGGTCGATGCGGCTGCCGGTCGCTTCGCAGGCCGCCGCAAGCGTGGCTTCGCTCTCGCCACCCAGCGCCAGCAGGGGCAGGGCCAGGACGCGCGGCAAATCGCTGGCGGCGACGAGGTGGCGCAGCATGGCGCTGACCACGGGCACGGCAAGATCGCGCTCGATCAGGGGAGCCGACGAGACCTCGTAGAGCGGCAGCAGCGGGGAAACGAGCACCTCGGCGAAAAAGCTGCGCCAGTCGCGCCGTCGGGCGAAAACCCAGATCCCGGCGAGGCGTTCAAAGCCCAGCGCCTCGCTGTGATAGGCGGCGAGAATGACGATGCGATCATCGGGCAAGACCAGCCGGGCCGCCGCAATGGCGGCGGGGATCATGTGCGGGTTGGCGTCCTGCGACCGTTGGCTGAGGTCGCGGACCTCAGCTTGCAGCCGCGCATAGGCGGTGGGGGAGAGGCGTCTGACGACGATGGCGGCGGTCACGAGCGCTCGCCGTCCCGGCGCGGACGCAAGCCGCCTCGCAGCGAGAGGACGAAGCCGATGACCTGCGCCGTGGCCTTGAAAAGCTCCTCGGGGATCTGGTCGTCGAGCTCCACGGCTGACAGTGCCTGCGCGAGCACGACGTTCTGCTCGACCGCGACACCATGCTCCCGGCCGGTCTCGATGATGCGCTCGGCCAGCTCGCCACGCCCCTTGGCGGTGACGCGGGGGGCGCTGGCGCCGTCATATTCAAGCGCGACGGCGATCTGCCGTGGATCGGACGGTGTCGTCATGACATCCGGTCCAGGAATTGCCCGGCGGTGGGCTGGAGCGTGCGCGGCTGGCCGAGATGGATCTCGACATCGCCCTTGGCGAAGCTGGCCTCCAGCAGAGCGCTCTCGAGGCCGGGCGCGGCCTGGCGCAGCAGGCGGCTGGTCTCTTCCCGGACCGCCCAGAGCGTCACCCCGACATTGCGACCCTGGAGGGTGACGACGCCCTGCAGCGGACCCATCGGCTCGATATCGAGCGCAAAACGCACCCGCCAGATCGGACCTTGCGCCTCCTGGGGCCCCTGGCGCGGCGGCTCTTTCTCGACCTGAAGTGGCATCATGGCGATGCCGGCCTGCATGGCCAGCGGCAATTCGGTCAACCAACGCGGCCCCTGCATATCGGCGCGCGGCTGGTCCGGTGGCAGGGAGGCGTATTGCGACAGCGTCACCCGGTCGAGCGCGGCCTCGGTCTGGCGCATCAGGGTCTCAGCCACGACCAGCGGTTTCTCGCCGGGCTGGAGCGTCGGTTCCGCGATCGGTTGGAAGGCGGGCGGGCCATCGCGGCGCGGCGGGGGCGGCCGCTGGTTGCCGGCCTCTGGAATCGCCTCGACCGGAGCCCCCTTGGTGGGAGTCGTGCTCGGGGAAGATGATCCGACGCGAAGTGCGGGGCCTTCGGCCAGCTTGGCGATCAGCGGCGCCAGCGTATCGCGCAGCGCCAGCAATCCGGCCTTGATATCGGCCTGTGGCGACACGGCCCGACCGTCGGCCTGGTGCGCCTCCAGAAACAATCCAGAACGCTGCACCGCCGTCTTCAGCATCTCGGCGGTCGGTGCCTGCCGCTCCACCGGGAGCGCGTTGGCGAGCAGCCGGTCCGAGGCCTGCAGCAGGGTCTTCGGCAGGGTGAAGGCGAGTGTGCCTTGAGACAGGCCGCGCAGATTAGCCATGAGCGGCGCGAGGCTGTCCTGCTCCGCCATGGCGCGGCCGAGCAATGGCCCGGCCGCAGCCCGTGGAGAGCTGGGCTGTTCCGGTGCCGCGACGGGTCGAACCGGCTGGCCCGTCTGCAACGAGACCTGATCGGCGGGGACGGCGCCAGGGCGTGGCGCCGCCAGCGTGGCAGCTGTGGCAATCGCAGGCGATGGCGCGGCTTCGCTGGCTGCCGCAGCCGGCAGCGCGCTGGCCTGACCGAAGGCGACAGGCGCAGCGCGCGTAGCCGAGGCAGCGTTTGCCGGGATGGCGGGCGAGGGCGCCTGCGGTCGGGCCGGCGCGTCACTGGCGGTCTGAGGCTTGGCCCCGCTCAGCGCAGGCGGCGGCCGCACCTCCACGAGCGTGGCGCGCAAGGGGCTCGCCCGGTGTCTCCGCCGCTTCGAAATTGAGAACGAGGGTTGCGCCTGGCTGGAGCACGGCCTGCTTGGCGACGGGCCCTGCCAGCACCAGCGCGAGCTTGAAGTCGCCCAGCTGCGCGATCGCCCGGCCATCGGGATCCACTGACAGCAGCGTCGCCTCCGCTATCCCGCCAGGCGCAAGCGAAGCGCCGGGCGACATCGCCTGCAGCAGCGTCGCCAGTGTCTGGCTCTGGATGAGGTTTGCGATATTCATGTCTTGCCGGGTTTCCACCTCGCAAGACCCTGCCACCAAAGCTTAAGCATTTCCTTGCACTTGCGCCGGGGCCATGGCCGGCAGTGCCCAGCGCAAAGCGAGGCTGCGCGAGGCGCTCTGGCACCCGTTCGCCGCCTGGGGCAGGATCACCCGCATCGCAGGGAGATCATCGCCATGGAATACCGTCCGCTCGGCCGCTCTGGCCTGAAGGTCTCGCCGATCTGTCTCGGCACGATGATGTTTGGCGGCGCGACCAGCGAGCACGATTCACAAGCGATCATCGACCATGCCCGCGAGGCGGGCGTGAACTTCATCGACACGGCGGATGCCTATTCGGATGGCGTCTCGGAAGAGATCACCGGCCGCGCCATCGCCGCGCATCGCTATGACTGGGTGCTGGCGACGAAGGTGGCCAACCCTGTCGGCAGCACCGGACCCAACCGCTCCGGCCTGTCGCGCAAATGGGTGATGCAGGCCTGCGAGAACAGCCTGAAGCGCCTCGGCACCGAGGTCATCGACATCTACTACCTCCACAAGGAGGACCACGCGACGCCTCTGGCCGAGACCATCCGCGCCATTGGCGACCTGATGGCGCAGGGCAAGATCCGCTATTTCGGCGTGTCGAATTACCGGTCCTGGCGGCTGGCGGAGATCTGCCGGATTTGCGACGAGCTGGGCATCGACCGCCCGGTGGTCAGCCAGCCCTATTACAACGCGATGAACCGGATGCCCGAGGTCGAGCATCTGCCGGCTTGCGGCCATTTCGGGCTCGGCGTCGCTTCCTATTCGCCGCTGGCGCGCGGCGTGCTTACCGGCAAGTATGAGCCGGGAAGCGCACCGCAGCAGGGCACCCGCGCTGGACGGGGCGACAAGCGCATGCTGCAGACGGAATGGCGCGAGGAAAGCCTGTCGATCGCGCAGGAGATCAAGGCGCATGCGGCAGCTCGCGGCATGACGCCGGTGCAGTTCGCCGTGGCCTGGGTGTTGAACAACCGCTTCCTGACCGCAGCGATTGCGGGACCGCGCACGCTCGAGCAGTGGCAGGCCTATCTGGCGGCGCTCGATGTCAGCTTCAGCGCCGAGGATGAGGCGCTGGTCGACAGGCTCGTGCCGGCCGGCCACCCCTCGACACCGGGCTACAATGATCCGGCCTATCCGCTGGAAGGGCGGGCGCCGCGCACCGGCTGAGGCCTCAATTGCCGGGCAGCACGATGATGCTGGGCTTGGCCGGGAGCCCCGCCTTCGTCACGGTCAGCACGGGCTCCGTCCTGCGCTCCACCGGCCATTGTTGATCCGTCCGGACGAGGAAACGCTCCAGGCTCGAGCCGCCGAAGAAGTGCATCGGGATCATCACCCGGGCCTGCAGCATCTTCAGCACGTCGATCATGCCGCTCTGGTCGAGCGTATAGCCGCCATCGACCGGAAACAGCACGACATCGACCCGGCCGAGCGCGCGCAAATGGCCGGGCTCCAGCGGGTGATGAAGATGGCCGAGATGGGCGACGCAGAGCTCGCCGATCTCGAAGACGAACATCGAGTTGCCGTCATAATCCGTGCCGCCGCTATAGGAGCGGATATTGGTCGGGACATTGCGCACGCGCATGTCGCCCAGCGTGATGTCATGGCGGGCCGCGCCGGTCCCGGCCGGGTCCCAGCCCGGCAGCACATGCTTGATGGCGGGGTCGGGGCTGCGTGAATAATGCGAGGAATGCGCCTTGTTCATCGTCGCGATGTCGGGCGTGCCTGGCGGCCGGACGTAGTCATTGTAGTCGGTCGCCGCCCTGATCCCGCCCGGCGTCTCGATGGTGAAGGTGGCGTGGCCGATGAAGCTGATCCGGACTTCATCCTTCGCCAGATTGATGCGCTGGATCGGCATCTGCAGCGAAGCCATCTCCGGCCGGCAGCCGGGTTCGCCGGTCTCGGCCCTGAGCGGTGTCGCCAGCAGCGCGATCAAGGCGGGTAGGGCCAGGCGAACAAGGCGGGTCGACAGGGTCATGGGCGCTCCTGCGGCACATCCGATGGCGTGGATTGCAACGAAGCTGACGCAAAAGCGCTTGGGGTGGAACTGCGGCACGCTGGTTCTGGCGGATTTGTGAAGCGCTGGCGCTGACGGTGCGGCCGCTGTTGCGGCAGCGGCCCCGGCTCGCTACATACGCGGCAGATTTCCCGACACGAGCGACACCCAGTCCGCAAGCGGAGCCCGCACGCCCTATGTCCCGTCAATTCATCTACCATATGCGCGGCCTGTCGAAGACCTATCCCGGCGGCAAGCAGGTCCTCAAGGACATCCACCTCTCCTTCTACCCCGACGCCAAGATCGGCGTGCTCGGCGTCAACGGCGCGGGCAAGTCGACCCTGCTGAAGATCATGGCCGGCTTCGACAAGGAATGGACCGGCGAAGCCTGGGTCGCCGAGGGTGCGCGCGTCGGCTACCTGCCGCAGGAGCCCAAGCTCGACGAGACGCTGAACGTGCGCGACAACGTCATGCTCGGCGTCGCGCCGCAGAAGGCGATCATGGACCGCTATAACGAGCTGGCCATGAACTACTCCGACGAGACCGCCGACGAGATGACCAAGCTGCAGGACGAGATCGAGGCCAAGGGCCTGTGGGATCTCGACAGCAAGGTCGATCAGGCGATGGACGCGCTGCGCTGCCCGCCCGACGATTGGGAGGTCGCCAAGCTCTCGGGCGGCGAGCGCCGCCGCGTTGCGCTGTGCAAGCTGCTGCTGGAGCAGCCCGAGCTGCTGCTGCTCGACGAGCCGACCAACCATCTCGACGCCGAGACCACCGCCTGGCTCGAAGGCCATCTGCGGACCTATCCGGGCGCCATCCTGATCGTCACCCACGATCGCTACTTCCTCGACAATGTCACCAGCTGGATCCTCGAGCTCGATCGCGGCCAGGGCATTCCCTATGAGGGCAATTATTCCGCCTGGTCGGTGCAGAAGCAGAAGCGCCTGGCGCAGGAGAACCGCGAGGATGTCTCCCGCCAGAAGACGCTGGAGCGCGAGCAGGAGTGGATCTCGGCCTCGCCCAAGGCGCGCCAGGCCAAGAGCAAGGCGCGTATCCAGCGCTATGACGAGCTGGTGCAGAAGGCCAACAACAAGGGGCCCGACACCGCCCAGATCATCATCCCGATCGCGGAGCGGCTGGGCAACAACGTCGTCGATTTCGAGAACCTGTCCAAGGGCTTCCAGGACAAGCTGCTGATCGACGGGCTGAGCTTCAAGCTGCCGCCGGGCGGCATCGTCGGCGTGATCGGCCCCAACGGCGCCGGCAAGACCACGCTGTTCCGGATGATCACCGGACAGGACAAGCCCGATGCCGGCAACATCAACATCGGCGAGAGCGTCCAGCTCGGCTATGTCGACCAGAGCCGCGACTCGCTCGATGACAAGAAGAACGTCTGGGAGGAAATCTCGGGCGGCAACGACATCATCTATCTCGGCAAGAAAGAAATCAATTCAAGGGCTTACTGCTCGGCCTTCAACTTCAAGGGCGGCGATCAGCAGAAGAAGGTGGGCTCGCTTTCGGGCGGTGAGCGCAACCGCGTCCACCTCGCCAAGATGCTGAAGTCGGGCGCCAATGTGCTGCTGCTCGACGAGCCGACCAACGATCTCGACGTCGACACGCTGCGGGCGCTGGAAGAGGCGCTGGAGGATTACGCCGGCTGCGCCGTGATCATCAGCCACGATCGCTGGTTCCTCGATCGCATCGCCACCCACATCCTGGCCTTCGAAGGCGACAGCCATGTCGAATGGTTCGAGGGCAACTTCGCCGATTACGAAGAAGACAAGAAGCGCAGGCTGGGGATCGATTCCACCATCCCCAAGCGCATCCAGTACAAGAAGTTCTCGCGCTGAGGCGCTTCTGTTGGGTCCCGGATCCGTGTTAGCTAGGGATAGCTAACACGGAGGCTGGCGATGACGGTGGTCAATGTCCATGAGGCCAAGACGCAGCTTTCGCGGCTGATCGAACAGGCCTTGCGCGGCGAAGAGGTCGTGATCGCCCGCAATGGTGTGCCGGCGGTGAGGCTGGTTCAGGTCGAGACGATGCCTGCGGTAAAGCCAAAGCGGGAACCGGGACTGTGGGCAGGCTTGATCGAAGAAATCGATCCCGATTGGTGGAAGCCGGAGAACGATCTGACGGACCATTTCGAAGTCTACGCAGATGAACCCGGCGATGCTGTCAGTCGATGAGATACTTGCTCGACAGCCATATCGTCCTGTGGTGGCTCGGGATGGATAGCCACAAGCTGCGAGGGCCGCTTCGCGACACAATTGCGGAGGCCGAGGCCGTCTTCATCAGCATCGCGACTGTTTGGGAGCTTGAGATCAAGCGATCCCTCGGGAAGCTCAAACTCCCGGTCGACGATTGGGCGCAGGTTGAGGCGGCGGGATTCACGTTCCTTCCGGTAGAGCTAGCGGATGCCCTGCGGGCTGCCGCTCTGCCTACCATTCATCGGGATCCGTTCGACCGGATGATGGTCGCGCAGGCTCTGACGCGCGGCCTCACACTGATCACGAGCGACGCTCGCCTGCTGGAGTATGGCGTTGCGACGTTGAAGGCCTGACGCTAGCGACCGACTGACCGCAGCCTGTTGCCGTCCACCAGGATCCGCGCGTCGACATCGCGTACGTCGCGCAGGCCGCAGAGCGCCATGGTCACGTCGAGTTCCTTGCGGATGATGTCGAGGCAGCGGGTGACGCCGGCCTCGCCCATGGCGCCGAGCCCGTAGAGGAAGGCGCGGCCGATGAAGGTGCCATGCGCACCGAGCGCCAGTGCCTTGATGACGTCCTGGCCGGAACGGATGCCGCCGTCGAACAGGATTTCGATGCGCCCGCCGACCTGATCGACAATCGCCGGCAGGGCCGCGATTGAGGACAGCGCGCCATCGAGCTGGCGGCCGCCATGGTTGGAGACGATGATCGCGTCGGCGCCGCTTTGTGCTGCCATTTCAGCATCTTCCGCGTCGAGGATGCCTTTTAGAATCAACTTGCCGCCCCACTGGTCCTTGATCCATTTGACGTCGTCCCAGTTGAGCTTGGGGTCGAACTGGTCGGCGGTCCAGGAGGAGAGCGAGGACATGTCGGCGACGCCGGTGACGTGGCCGACGATGTTGCCGAAGCCGCGGCGCGGGGTGTCCAGCATCTTCAGGCACCAGCGCGGCTTGGTCGCGAGGTTCAGCATGTTCATCAGCGTCGGCTTGGGCGGGGCCGACAGGCCGTTACGGATGTCCTTGTGGCGCTGGCCCAAAATCTGAAGGTCGAGCGTCAGCACCAGCGCAGTCACGCCAGCAGCCTTGGCGCGCTGGATCAGCCTGGCGATGAAGTCCCGGTCCTTCATCACATAGAGCTGGAACCAGAAGGGCTGCCCGACATGGTTGGCGATGTCTTCGAGCGAGCAGATGCTCATGGTCGACAGGGTGAAGGGCACGCCGGCCTTGTAGGCGGCCCGCGCGGCGAGGATCTCGCCATCGGCATGCTGCATCCCGGTCAGACCCGTCGGGGCGAGCGCCACCGGCATCGCCACCGTCTGGCCGACCATGGTCGATTGCAGCGTGCGATCGGTCATGTCGACGGCGACACGCTGGCGCAGCTTGATGGCGGAGAAATCGCGCTCATTGGCGCGATAGGTGCTCTCGGTCCAGGCGCCTGAATCCGCGTAATCGTAGAACATGCGAGGCACCCGGCGCTTGGCCAGGATGCGCAAATCTTCGATTGTCAGGGGCTGGGCCATGTCGGTCGTCTCGCGTTTCGCTTCCCTCAGCGGTTGACTCGCATGGCGCCACGCCATGTGCAACCGCCAAGCATGTCGCGCCCCAAGCCGCCGGTCAGGAGACGGCCATGTAGCGGCCGGGCCGGTGGTTCATCGCCAGAATGGCATTGATCACCACCGTGCCGAGGATCGAGATCAGCACCTTTTCGGCCGGCAGGACGAAGAAGGCCGAGAGGAAGATGGCCGCGTCGATGCCGAGCTGGACCCAGCCGGCCCGCAGGCCATGCTTTTCCTGCAAATAGAGGGCGAGGATGTTGACGCCGCCGATCGCGGTGCGGTGGCGGGCCAGCGCCAGCATGCCCATGCCCATCGCGGCGCCACCGGCCAGAGCGGCATAGAGCGGGTCGATGGTGGCGATGTCCAGCCAGCGCGGCGTTGCCTGGACCAGCACCGAGATCAGGCATACCGCCGCAAAGGTCCGCAGCGTGAAAGGCAGGCCCATGCGCGTGATCGCCAGCCAGTAGAAGGGCAGGTTCAGCACGGAGAACAGCAGTCCGAAGGGCAGGCCGGTGGCATATTGCAGCAGCAGCGCCAGGCCCGCGGCGCTGCCGGTCATCAGGGTGGCCTTGGCAAAGAGGGCGAGGCCGACGGTGATCAGCAATGTCGCCAGCCCGAGCGCCAGCGCATCTTCATAGAGGCGATGACGCTGCGGCACGGGCGGGGTTGCGGCTGTTGGCTGTGACATCGTCAGGCTCCGATTCAGGCGGCATTCAGGCTGGCATTGCCATGTGAAGGTTGAGCCACTCTGCCCATTCCTGTAGGGCCGCGACGTGCGCTCGTCACTCACCTCCACGCTTTCTCAGCCCAGAGGCCTGCCATGATCCTGCGGCTCGTCGCCGTCCTGTTCGCTATGTGCATGGCGACATTCGCTTTTGGTCAGGGAGCGGTCGGCTGGAAGACCGGCTCCGAGGCCGCCGCGATCGAACGCCGAATCGATGCGCTGCTGGGCAAGATGACGCTCGCGGAAAAGGTCGGGCAGTTGCATCTGTCGGGCCGCGGCGATGGCTTCGACATCAGCCAGATCAAATCCGGCCAGATGGGCGCCGTGATGAATTTCGTCGTGCCGGCCGAGGTGGCGGCCGTGCAGAAGGCGGCGCGGGAAGCGCGGCTGAAAATCCCGCTGATCATTGGGCTCGATGCGGTCCATGGCTTCTCGACCTATTTTCCGCTGCCGCTCGGCCAGGCCGCGACGTTCAACGCCTGCGCTGATCGAGGAGGCCGCCTATTGGACGGGGCGCGAGGCGAGTGCCGCCGGCATCAACTGGACCTTCGCGCCGATGGTCGACATGTCGCGCGATCCGCGCTGGGGCCGGGTGCTGGAAGGGGCGGGCGAGGATCCCTACTACGCCTCGTTGGTCGCAGCGGCGCGGACCCGCGGCTATCAGCGCGGCGGCGTGGCCGCTTCGGTGAAGCACTTCGTCGGCTATGGCGCGGGTGAGGGCGGGCGCGACTATAATTCCACCTGGATACCCACAAGCCAGCTGCATGACCTGCACCTGCCGCCGTTCAAGGCCGCGTTCGATGCCGGCGCGATGACGGCGATGGCCGCTTTCAATGCGCTGAACGGCATGCCGGCCACGGCCAATACCGCGATGCTGACGGATCTGTTGCGCGGGCAATGGCGCTTCCGCGGCTTCGTCACCTCGGATTTCGGATCGATCACCGAGCTGAGGCTGCACGGCATTGCCAAGGACGATGCGGAGGCGGCCCGCAAGGCGCTGCTCGCCGGCATCGACATGGACATGATGGGGCATGTCTACCACAAGCACCTCGCCGATGAGGTGAAGGCGGGCCGCGTGCCGGTGAAGGCGCTCGATGAGGCGGTGCGCCGGGTGCTGCGGGTGAAATATCATCTCGGCCTGTTCGAGCGGCCCGATGTCGATCCTGCCGCCGCGCCCGCCCTGATGCAGACGCAGGCCGCGCGAGACGTGGCGTTGAGAGCGGCGCAGGAGAGCGTGATCCTGCTCAAGAACGCCGAGGACATCCTGCCGATCAAGCCCTCCGTGACCTCCGTCGCCGTCATCGGCGCGATGGCGCGGCCTGAGGATGAGCGTGTCTGGACCGATCCGGCCGGGCTGGGGCGCCGCGTCGTGCAGGCCTTGCCCGAGGCGCTGCAGGAGCGGCTGCCCCTGGGGACGCAGGTCTCTTATGCCGCCGGCGTCAGCAAGGCCTGCGGGACGGCGTTCGCCGACAAGCAGGCGGCGCTCGATCTGGCGGCGCGCAGCGACCTTGTCGTGGCGATGCTGGGCGAGGATTGCGAGTTCATGGGCGAGGGCGCCTCCCGCACCGATCTCGGCCTGCCCGGTGTCCAGCAGGCCTTGCTGGAGGCTCTCGTCGCCACGGGGAAGCCGGTGGTGCTGGTGCTGGCGACGGGCCGGCCGCTGGTTCTGAGCTGGGCCGACCAGCATGTCGCCGCCATCCTGCAGACCTTCCATGGCGGGACGGAGGGGCGCAATGCCATCGCCGATGTGCTGACGGGCAAGGTCAATCCGTCGGGGCGGACGCCGATGAGTTTCCCGCGCTCGGTCGGGCAGATCCCGGTTTATTACGACCATCTGCCGACAGGCCGCCCCCAGCAGATCCGCCAGCGCTACGAGTCCATCTACATGGATGAGAAGAACGAGCCGCTCTACCCGTTCGGTTTCGGCCTGTCCTATACCCGCTTCAGCTATGCCAATGCGCGGGTCGAGCGGGCGCAGGTTCCGGTCGATGGCGTGGTCGAGGTCTCGGTCGAGCGTTACCAATGCGGGCACGCGCGATGGGCAGGAGGTGGTGCAGCTCTATGTCCGCCAGCCCGTGGCGAGCCGCTCGCGGCCGGTGCGGCAGCTGAAAGCCGTCGAGAAACTGCTAATTCCAGCGGGCGAGACCCGCAAGGTTCGTCTGCGTATCCCGGCCCGGGACCTTGGCTATCACGACGATGCTGGGCGCTACCATGTCGAGCCGGGCGCGTTTGAGGTCTATCTTGGCGGGTCTTCTTCAGCCTCAGTTGCGGCGGCCTTCACGTTGACCAAGTCTTGATCGTCCACATTGCTGGCCTGCTTCTGCTTTGATCTCGACAAGTTCAGTTTTTCGGTCAATCCTTTGCTCGCGGGGCTTTCGCTGGATTGCGGTAAGGCCCCGGGCGGCTTGGCTTCGAGGGATGCGGCTATGGCGACCGGGACTGTGAAGTGGTTCAATACCGAGAAGGGCTTCGGGTTTATCCAGCCCGCTGATGGCGGCAAGGATGTGTTCGTGCACATCACGGCCGTGAAGGAGGCAGGGTTGATGACGCTGACGGAAGGGCAGAAGGTTTCCTTCGAGCTCAAGACCGAGCGCGGCAAGACGGCGGCCGGGTCGCTCCAGCTGCTTTGATCGTGCCTGGCTTCAAAGCGCCGGCAGGCGTCGCGGCGTGTCCGCTGCGATGACCGGCAAGGCTATGCCTGGCCGCGTGGCTGGCGTTTATAGTGCTGCGCCCGGAGTGCTGGGGCAGCCTGACTTCGTCACGGCTGCCACGCCGGTGCTCAACCTCGAGCTGTCCGGCATTCCCGGCGATGTCCATGGCGGCGCGACGCGGCGCTCCGGTGCCCGCGAGCCCTGGCTGGCGCGCGGGACGATCATCCGCAACGACCGCCAGGTTTCGGCTCTCGCCCGCGAGGAATTGGAAGAGGTCGCGCGGCGGCTCTCCATCCCGCTTCTGAAGCCGGAGTGGATCGGCGGCAATCTGCTGGTCGAGGGCATGCCGGATTTCTCCGAACTTGCACCGGGCAGCCGGCTGGCTTTCGGTGGCAGCTGGCAGGGCAAGGGCCGCTTCGATGGCGGCGCGATCCTGCGGGTCGAAGGCTACAACCTGCCCTGTCGCCAGGCGGGGCGGGCGCTGGCCGGCTTCTGCAATGATCCCACCTTCGAATTCGCTTTCGTCAAGCAGGCCGCCGAGTTGCGGGGCCTGGTGCTGAGCGTCGATCTGGCGGGGCCGATCACGCCCGGCGACGCCGTGGTGGTGATCCCACCGGCTCGCCCGAAGGGCTAGGGACGAACTGTCACTGCCAAAACCCTAGCGACCACCCTGGCGCCGAAAGGCTCAACAGCCGGCCTGCGTCGTGCGCTCTCGATGATGGGCGGGAAGAGACTAGCGATCCAACACTCCACAACATGCGCCACACCCACAACGCGCTTGCGCCACCGGCTCTTTTCACATAAAGATATCTTTATATCTTTTTGGGTGCGGGTAGGCGAGGTCAGAGTTTGCGTCAGCCGGTCAAGGTCAGTTCGGACATTCTGCTCGCCGGTTTGCGCGCGGCCGGCGAGGAGACGCGTTTGCGGATCCTGGCGCTGCTTTCGCAGGGCGAACTCTCGGTCTCCGATCTCACCGATATTCTCGGGCAGTCGCAGCCCCGCATCTCGCGGCATCTGAAGCTTCTGGCCGAGGCCGGTCTGGTGCGTCGCTCGCGGGAGGGCGCCTGGGCCTTCTTCCGTCTCGACGAGACCGGGGCTGGCGGCGCGATGGCTGCCGCTCTGGCGGCCTGGCTCGATCCTGCCGATCCGGTGCTGGCGGCCGATCGCGAGCGGCTTGCGACTGTGCGGACGGTGCGGGCCGAAGTGGCACAGAGCTATTTTGCGTCGGTGGCGCGGGATTGGGACCGGCTGCGCTCGCTGCATGTTCCCGACGAAGCGGTCGAGGCTGCCGTCGCTGCGTCGCTTGGGGCAGGGCGGCGGCGTTCGCTGCTCGATCTTGGCACCGGCACGGGGCGGATGCTGCAGAAGATCGCGCCGCTGTTCGAGCGCGCTGTCGGCGTCGATGCCAACCACGCCATGCTGGCAGTGGCGCGCGCCAATCTCGAAAAGGCGGGGCTGTCACGGGTCGAGCTGCGCCAGGGCGATATTTATGCGCTGCCGTTTTCGCGCGGCTCGTTCGATCTCGTGATCATCCACCAGGTGCTGCACTTCCTCGACGATCCCGCCCGCGCGGTTCGTGAGGCGGCTGCGATGCTGGCGCCGGGCGGATCGCTGATCGTGGTCGATTTTGCACCGCATGACATGGAATTCCTGCGCACCGAACATGCGCATCGCCGTCTCGGTTTCGCCAGGGAGCAGATTGCCACCTGGTTCACTGAGGCGGGTCTCGACGGCGATATGGCCGAGGAGATCAGGGCCGGCGGCGGTGCCGCAGCCCAGTTGACCGTGATGCTGTGGCGCGGACACGACCGGCGCAAGCCGGCCGAACCTGCGCTGCGCCAGACCAAGCTCGAGGTAGCCTGATGAACGCCTTTCGCCCCAGCCGCCACAGCGCGCAAAGCCCGCGCGTCTCCTTCGAGTTCTTCCCGCCCAAGACGGCGGAGATGGAAACCGCGCTGTGGGACAGCGTGCGCCGGCTCGAGCCGCTCGGCCCCGCCTTCGTCTCCGTGACCTATGGCGCCGGCGGCTCCACCCGCGAGCGCACCCATGCCACGGTGAAGCGGATGGTCGAGGAGACGGCGCTGAAGCCGGCCGCGCATCTGACCTGCGTGTCGGCCAGCTGCGACGAGGTCGATGAGGTGATCCGCGCCTATTGGTCGGCGGGCGTGCGCCATATCGTGGCGCTGCGCGGCGATCCGGCCGGCGGGCTGGGCTCGGTCTATGAGCCGCATCCTGCTCGGCTATCAACCAGACCTCGGATCTCGTGGCCGGCATCCGCCGCGTCGGCGATTTCGAGGTCACGGTCTCGGCCTATCCGGAGAAGCATCCGGAAGCGCCTTCGCTCGATGCCGATATCGACGCGCTGAAGAAGAAGGTCGATGCCGGCGCGACGCGGGCGATCACCCAGTTCTTCTTCGATAACGACGTCTATTTCCGCTATCTCGACAAGGTCCGGGCGCGCGGCATCGACATCCCGATCCTGCCCGGCATCGTGCCGGTGCAGAACTTCAAGCAGACCGCGAATTTCGCCCGCAAGACCGGGGCGAGCGTGCCCGATTGGCTGGCCGACCGCTTCGAGGGGCTCGAGGACGATGCCGCCACGCGCCGTCTGGTCGCCGCTGCAGTCTGCGCCGAGCAGGTGCTGGACCTGATCGACCGCGGTGTCGTCCGACCTGCATTTCTACACGATGAATAAAGCCGATCTGGTCTATGCGATCTGCCATCTGGTCGGGCTGAAGCCGGAGAAGGCCGCGACGCAAGCCGCTGCGGCAGCTTGATAACAGACGGTTCACTACCCTAAGGGAAGCTCGCTGCGCGACCTTTCCGGATCATGGCTTATTCACGCGACCGATCCGACGGCGACGAAGGCAAGACGATGACCGATTTCAAGCCCACCCCAGTCGACGGCGCCGAGATCGAGCGCGCGCTGCGCCAGTCCGCCGCCGAACGCATCCTCGTGCTCGACGGCGCGATGGGCACGCAGATCCAGAACCTGAAGCTCTCGGAAGCCGAGTTCCGGGGCGAGCGCTTCAAGGGCTGGAACCACGATCTCAAGGGCAATAACGACCTGCTGGTGCTGACGCAGGCCGAGGCGATCCGCGATATTCACCTCGCCTATTTCCAGGCCGGTGCCGATATCGTCGAGACCAATACCTTCTCCTCGACGCAGATCGCCCAGGCCGATTACGGCATGGAGGCGCTGGCCTATGAGCTGAACGTCGCAGCCGCAACGGTGGCGCGCGAAGCTGCGGCTCTCGCCCAGGCCACTGACGGCCGGCGCCGCTATGTCGCTGGCGCCATCGGCCCGACCAACCGGACGCTGTCGATCTCGCCGGATGTGAATAATCCGGGTTTCCGCGCCGTGACTTTCGATCAGGTGCGCGAATCCTATGCCGAGCAGGTGCGCGGGCTGATCGATGGCGGCGCCGAACTGATCCTGGTCGAGACGATCTTCGACACGCTGAACGCCAAGGCCGCGATCGTCGCGATCGAGGAGGTCTATCGCGAAAAGGCGCTGCGGCTGCCGGTGATGATTTCCGGCACGATTACCGATCTTTCGGGGCGCACGCTCTCGGGCCAGACCACCGAGGCGTTCTGGAACGCGATCCGCCATTCCGCGCCGCTGACGGTCGGGCTGAATTGCGCGCTCGGCGCACGCGAGATGCGGGCGCATATCAAGGATCTGTCGCGCGTCGCCGACACGCTGATCTGCGCCTATCCCAATGCCGGGCTGCCCGAACGAGTTTGGCCTTTATGACGAGCGGCCCGAGGCGACGGCCGAGATGCTGGCCGAGTTCGCCGATGCCGGGCTGGTGAACATCGTCGGCGGCTGCTGCGGCACGACGCCGGAGCATATTCGCGCCATCGCCCAGGCTGTGGCAGGCAAGGCGCCGCGCAGCGTGCCGGTGATCAAGCCTTATCTGCGGCTGGCGGGGCTGGAGCCCTTCACGCTCGACGAGACCATCCCGTTCGTAAACATCGGCGAGCGCACCAATGTCACGGGCTCGGCCAAGTTCCGCAAGCTCGTCAAGGAAGGCGACTATGCCGCCGCGCTCGATGTGGCGCGCGACCAGGTCGCCAATGGCGCGCAGGTGATCGACGTCAACATGGATGAGGGCCTGCTGGATTCGCAGGCGGCGATGACCGAGTTCCTGAACCTGATCGCCTCGGAGCCGGATATCAGCCGGGTGCCGATCATGGTCGATTCCTCGAAGTTCCCGGTGATCGAGGCGGGCCTCAAGACCATCCAGGGCAAGCCGATCGTCAACTCGATCTCGATGAAGGAGGGCGAGGACGCCTTCCTCGAACAGGCCCGCATCTGCCGGACCTATGGCGCGGCCGTGGTCGTCATGGCCTTCGATGAGAAAGGCCAGGCCGATACGTTCGAGCGCAAGGTCGAGATCTGTACGCGCGCCTACAAGCTGCTGACCGAGACCATCGGCTTCCCGCCGGAAGACATCATCTTCGATCCCAATATCTTCGCTGTCGCGACCGGCATCGAGGAGCATGACAATTACGGCGTCGACTTCATCGAGGCGACCAAGACCATCCGCGAGACCCTGCCGCATGCCCATATCTCGGGCGGCGTCTCGAACCTGTCCTTCTCCTTCCGCGGCAACGAGAAGGTCCGCGAGGCGATGCATTCGGTCTTCCTGTACCATTGCATCAAGGTCGGCATGGATATGGGCATCGTCAATGCGGGCCAGCTCGGCTCCTATGACGATCTCGATCCGGAGCTGCGCGAGCTCTGCGAGGATGTGGTGCTCAACCGCCGCAAGGATTCGACCGAGCGCCTGCTGGAGGCTGCGCCGCGCTTCAAGGGCGATGGCTCCGTCGCGTTCTCGGGCAAGGACATGGCCTGGCGCGAGAACCCGGTCGAGAAGCGGCTTGAATATGCGCTGGTCAACGGCATCACCGCCTTCATCGACGTCGATGCCGAGGAGGCGCGGCAGCAGGCCGAGAAGCCGCTGCATGTGATCGAAGGCCCGCTGATGGCCGGGATGAACGTCGTCGGCGACCTGTTCGGCGCCGGCAAGATGTTCCTGCCGCAGGTGGTGAAATCGGCCCGCGTGATGAAGCAGGCGGTGGCCTATCTCATGCCCTATATGGAGGAGGAGAAGCGCCTCAATGGCGGCTCCGAGCGCTCCGCGGCCGGCAAGGTGCTGATGGCGACGGTGAAGGGCGATGTCCACGACATCGGCAAGAACATCGTCGGCGTCGTGCTTCAGTGCAATAATTACGAGGTGATCGACCTCGGCGTGATGGTGCCGACGCAGAAGATCCTCGATACCGCCCGCAAGGAGAATGTCGACATTATCGGCCTGTCCGGGCTGATCACGCCGTCGCTCGACGAGATGGTGACGGTCGCCTCCGAGATGGAGCGCGAGGGCTTCGACATTCCGCTGCTGATCGGCGGCGCGACCACCAGCCGGGTGCATACGGCGGTGAAGATCCACCCGGCTTACGAGCAGGGCCAGGCGGTCTATGTCACCGATGCCTCGCGGGCTGTCGGCGTCGTCTCGGCGCTGCTGTCGCAGGACCAGAAGCCGGCCTATATCGACGGGGTGCAGGCGGAATACGCCAAGGTCTCGGCGGCTCATCGTCGCTCCGAGGCCGACAAGCAGCGCCTGCCGCTGGCCAAGGCGCGGGCCAATGCCTTCCGGCCCGATTTCACCAGCTATCAGCCGCCGAAGCCAAGCTTCCTCGGCACCCGCGTCTTCCGCACCTACGATATTGCCGATCTGGTGCCGGTGATCGACTGGACGCCGTTCTTCCAGACCTGGGAGATGAAGGGGCGTTTCCCGGCAATCCTCGAGGATGAGAAGCAGGGCGAAGCGGCCCGCGCCCTGTGGGACGATGCGCAGGCGATGCTCAAGCGCATCGTCGAGGAGCGCTGGTTCAACCCCAAGGCTGTCATCGGCTTCTGGCCGGCCAATGCCGTGGGCGACGACATCCACCTCTACACCGGCGAGAGCCGGCAGGAGAGGCTCGCGACCTTCCATGGCCTGCGCCAGCAGCTCTCGAAGCGCGATGGCAAGCCGAATATGTGCATCTCGGACTTCATCGCGCCGCAGGGAGCCGCGCCCGATTATATCGGCGCCTTCGTGGTCACCTCCGGCGCGGAGGAGGGGCGGATCTCGGAGAAATTCGCCCGCGACAATGATGATTACCGCTCGATCATGGTGAAGGCGCTGGCCGATCGCTTTGCCGAGGCCTTTGCCGAGCGCATGCACCAGAAGGTGCGCACCGAGTTCTGGGGCTATGCTCCCGATGAGAACCTCGCCAATGAGGATCTGATCCGGGAAGAGTATCGCGGCATTCGCCCGGCGCCGGGCTATCCGGCCCAGCCCGACCACACCGAAAAGGCCACCCTGTTCAGCCTGCTGGAGGCCGAGCGTCGCATTGGCGTGAAGCTGACGGAAAGCTTCGCGATGTGGCCGGGTTCGTCGGTCTCCGGCATCTACCTGTCGCATCCCGACGCCTATTATTTCGGCGTCGCCAAGGTCGAGCGCGACCAGGTCGAGGATTATGCGGCCCGCAAGGGCATGGCGATCCACGAGGTCGAGCGCTGGCTGGCGCCGATCCTGAACTACGACACGGCGTCGTATCGTCTCGAAGCGGCCGAGTAGGGGCGGGAGCGTCCGATACTCAACCTCCAAAGCCCTCATCCTGAGGAGGCCCAAAGGGCCGTCTCGAAGGATGGACTACAAGGCGCGGGAACCTGCTGGATCGTTCTTCGAGCCGCTGCTGCGCAGCGTCTCGGGGCGAGGGCTGAAAGCGCAGCCATGCCAACCCTCCACCATCCCAACGCGGTTTTCACATCCCGCGGCTGTTGAATTCTCGCGCAGGCCGGGTTAGTCGCTTGCCGACGGCGCAAGCCGACGCAACCAGACGGAGCCGAGATGGCCGACGACAATGACGACTATGTCTATGACGAGGTCACGGGCGAGTGGCGGCCGGCTTCCGAGATGGCGGCGGCAACGGCGGCGACAGCTGTCGAGGTGCGGGATGCCTCGGGCACTCTGCTGGCCGATGGCAACTCCGTCGTCCTGATCAAGGACCTCAAGGTCAAGGGCGCGGGCCAGACGTTGAAGCAGGGGACCGTGATCAAGACGATCCGGCTGACGGATAATCCCGAAGAGATCGACTGCCGCCACGATGCGATCCGGGGTCTTGTCCTGCGCACCGAATTCGTCCGCAAGCGCTGAGCCCGATGACGGGCTTCAGCCTCCGCCGCGCCCTGCCGGGTGACCAGCCCCGCATCTCCGAGATCCGCATGGCGGTCACGGAGAATGTGCTGTCAGACCCGTCGAGGGTGACGGAGGCCGAGATTGCCTGGTATCGCGAGCAGGGGATTTTTCTGGTGGCGGAGGTGGCTGGCTCCGTCATCGGCTTTGCCTGCGCCAACCACCAGACTGCGCTGATCTGGGCGCTTTTCCTCGATGCCGGTCATGAGGGACAGGGCATTGGCCGCGCATTGCTCGACGCGGCGCTGGCGGAGCTGACAGCGATAGGGCACCGGCAAGCCTGGCTGACGACCGGAGCGGGCACGCGGGCGGAGCGGTTCTACCGCGCCCATGGCTGGCGCGATATGGGCCGCGAGCTCGAAGGCCAGATCGTCTTCGTCAAACGCCTGGACTGAAGCGGGTTTCTTAGACACTGTTTGAGCTAACCTCAGCCCTCATCCTGAGGAGCCATTCCGTTGGGAATGGCGTCTCGAAGGATGCTCCAGAAGGCTCCGGGGTCCGCTGGACTATCCTTCGAGACGCCGCTGCGCGGCTCCTCAGGATGAGGGCTCGCATTGTCAAACGGTTCTAAGCGTCATTGCCGAACCGCCAAAGTGGTCCTGCACGGTCGCAATCGCAACGCCATTGAAGCTTCTGCCGCGCTGCAACATGTAGTTGGCACCAAAGGGCGCGGATTCAGGAGAAGCGACACCCATGACCAGCATCGCCATCATCTATCATTCCGGCTACGGCCATACCGCCAAGGTCGCCGAGTCCGTCAAGGCCGGCGCGGCCAAGGCTGGCGCCTCTGTCGAGCTGATCGCCATCGATGCCGAGGGCAACCTGCCCGAGAGCGCCTGGGCCACGCTGAAGGCCGCCGACGGCATCATCTTCGGCTCGCCGACCTATATGGGCACGGTGTCCTGGCAGTTCAAAAAGTTCGCCGACGCCTCCAGCAAGCCCTGGTACACCATGGACTGGAAGGGCAAGATTGCCGCCGGCTTCACCAATTCCGCGACGCTGAACGGCGACAAGGGCTCGACCATCGCCTACCTCGCCTTGCTCGCAGCGCAGCACAAGATGCTCTGGGCCGGCACCGGCATGCACCCGTCCAACAACAAGGCCGCCACGCGCGACGACCTCAACAATCTCGGCGGCTATCAGGGCCTGCTCGTGGTTTCGCCGTCTGACGCCAGCGTCGATGAGATGATCCCCGGCGACCTGAAGACGGCCGAAGCCTTCGGCGCCAACATCGCCGATGTGGTGAAGAGCGTGAAGGGCTGATCGGCAGCCTTTTCAGTCAGAGCCGACCCGATCGGGGCCGCGTCGCAAGCCGGCGCGGCCTTTTTCGTTCAGACCAGCTGCGGCTGGGCGAGCGTGGCCTGTCGCGGCGCGATCATGCCGTCGAAGATCCGCACCCGGTTGCGGCCGGCGGCGCGCGCGACATACAGCGCGGAATCCGCCTGGGCGAAGAGCTTGCGCGGGTCGGTGCGATTGGCCGGGCCGAGCAGTGCGGCACCCATCGACACCCCGATCTCAACGGCCGAGGTGCCGTGGGGCACTGGCCGGCCAAGGAGCCTATGCGCGCCTTCGAGCATGGGCGCCAGTTGCACAGCACCTCCGGGGAGACGCAGCAGCAGCATGAACTGATCGTCGCCGATGCGGGTGATGCCCTGCGCATCGGGGAAGAGCCGGGCGAGCCGGGCTGCGATGCTCCGCAGGCACTCGTCGCCGGCAGCGCGGCCATGGCGCTGGTTGATCCCCGCGAAATCGTCGATGTCGAGCACGACGAGGGCGAAGCGCTCGCTGGTCGCAGTCTGGCGCTCGGCCAGATCCCGCACCGTCGCTTCCAGCCCGCGCTTCTCGGTCAGGCCTGACAAAGGCTCGGCAGCGACGAGAGTGGGGAGGGCGCGCCACAGCCCTTTTTCTGCCGTGACATCCTGCTTCGAGCCGAAAATTCGGACAGCCCGGCCAAATTCATGCTGGACGCCGACCACCAGCCGCATCCAACGGGCGTGACCATCGGCGCTCTTGATGCGGCAGTCCATCAGGAAGCCCTGGCCGCTGGCAATGGCGCGGGCCCGCTGGGCCTGCATGTCGCGCCGCGACTGCTCCTCGTAGAGGTCGAGCGTGGCAGAACGGGAGACGGGGGCGCCGCGGCGCAAGCCGAACAGATCGTAGACGCCGTCAGTCCAGCTCAGCGCCTCGCCATCCAGCCGGCATTCCCAGGCGCCAATGGCTGCGGGGGACAAAGCCTGTGTCAGAGCGCGCTGGGCCTGAAGCATGCAGTTCCGATCCCTAAGCCATGCGTATCAAGGATAAATCCTGTTCTCCACTTATAGATTGGACCGGTTAAGCGAGCGTTGTGTGGACTGCAGAGTTTCTACTCTCTCCGCAGCGCCTCGATCGGGTCGAGGCGGGCAGCTTGGCGCGCCGGGTAGAAGCCGAAGAACACGCCGATCATGCCGGAGACGCCCACGGCGATCAGGATGGTCTCGATCGAGATGACCGAGGGCCAGCCGGCGATGCTGGCGATCGTCAGCGCCGCGGCCACGCCGAGCGCAATCCCGACGGCGCCGCCGATGGTGGCGAGCGTGGTCGCCTCGATCAGGAACTGGGCGAGGATGTCGCGCTGGCGGGCGCCGACGGCGAGCCGCAGGCCGATCTCGCGGGTCCGCTCCGTCACCGAGACCAGCATGATGTTCATGATGCCGATGCCGCCGACCAGCAGCGAGACGCCGGCGACCGCAGCCAGCAGCCAGGACAGGGTCGTGGCGGCAGCCGTCGCGGTGTTGGCGATCTCGGTCAGGTTGCGGACCGCGAAGTCGTCGTCCTGCTCGTCGCCGATGCGGTGGCGCTGGCGCAGCAGCGCCCTGATCTGTTCGATGCCGGAATTGATCGCCTCCTCGCTGGCGAACTTGACCATGATGGTCTGGACCGAAGCGTCGCGGGCATAGTTGCGGCCGACGATGCGACGGCGGCCGGTATCCAGCGGCACGAAGATGACATCGTCCTGGTCCTGCCCCAGTGCCGACTGGCCCTTGGGGGCCATCACGCCGATGACCTTGAACGGCACGTTGCGAATGCGGAACTGCTGGTCGATCGGATCGGTCTCGCCGAACAAATTGCGGGCGACCGTCTGGCCGATAATCGCAACGATCTCGCCGCGGCGCAGTTCTTCCGGCTCAAACAGCCGGCCTTCGCCGATGCTCCACTCGCGCGCCGTGAAGAAATCGAGGTCGGTCGCGGTGATCTGCGTCGACCAGTTGCTGCCGGCGAAGATCGCCTGGGCGCGGGTGACGATGATTGGCGCCGCCGCCACGACATCCTCGACTTCCTTCAGGATGGCGCGGGAATCATCGTCGGTGAGGGTGGAGGAGGCGCCGGCTCCCAGCCGGACGCCGCCCTGAGTGACGTTGCCGGACTGGATGATGGCGAGGTTGGCGCCGAGCGACTTGATCTGCGAGGTGACGCGCTCGCGCGCACCGGAGCCGATGGCGACCATGGCGATCACCGCTGCGACGCCGATGATGATGCCGAGCATCGTCAGCGCCGAGCGCAGCGCGTTGGCGCCGATGGCTGACAGCGCCGAGCGGATGGCTTCGAGCAGGCTCATGCCGCGACCTCCGGCTGAGCAGGCTGCGGGCTCTCATAGGTGGCAAGGGCTGCCCGCGCATCGGCCGCCTCCTGCCGGGTGTCGGAGAGCAGGCGCCCGTCGCGGAAGCGGATGACGCGGCGGGCATGGCGCGCGACTTCGGCATCGTGGGTGACGAGCACGACGGTGACGCCGTCGCGGTTCAGCTCCTGGAACAGGCCGAGGATTTCGAGCGCCGTGCGGCTGTCGAGCGCGCCGGTCGGCTCGTCGGCGAGGAGCAGGCGCGGCTCGTTGACGAGCGCGCGGGCGATGGCGACGCGCTGTTGCTGCCCGCCCGAGAGCTGCATCGGCCGGTGATGCGCGCGCTCCGCCAGGCCGACCCGCGCCAGCGCCGCCAGAGCCCGGCTGCGACGGGTCTTGCCGTCGACGCCGGCATAGACCATCGGCAGCTCGACATTGTCACAGGCATCGACGCGCGGCAGCAGGTTGAACTGCTGGAAGACGAAGCCGAGCTTGCGGTTGCGGATGGTGGCGAGACCGTCGCTGTCGAGCGTCTCGACCGCCACGCCGTCGAGGCGGTACTGGCCGCCGCTCGGCCGGTCGAGGCAGCCGATCAGGTTCATGAAGGTCGATTTGCCCGAGCCCGATGGCCCCATCACGGCGACGAGTTCGCCGGGCTCGATCGCCAGCGAGACCCGGTCCAGCGCCGTGACGCGGCCAGAGTCCAGATCGTAAACCCGCGACAGCTCGCGGGTTTCGATGACCGGGATGCCGGCCTCCATCAGAACAGCCTCGGGCCGCGCATCGGCGCGCCGGCCGGCGCGGTCGCTGCCCCGCGGGGCCCGCCGCCGATAATCAGCTGCGCACCTTCCTTGAGGTCCCCGCCCAAAAGCTCGGTAAAGGCGCCGTCGGTCGGGCCGGTGGTGATGGCGACGGCCTTGGGCTGGCCGGCTGCGTCGAGCAACATAGACGCGGCCGGGCTGGCCGCCCTGGCCGGGACGGCCCTCCTGCATCATCGCCTCGAATTTGGCGCGACGCTCGGGGTCGAGCGCTGCCGCGACCTTGGCCATCATCTCGACACGCGCTGCGCGGAAGGCGGCACGCCGCTCCTCCTCCGACAGGCCAGCCATCGCGCCCCTGCCGCCGCCGCCGCGCCGTTCCTCGAAGATCGCGGCGAGGGCGGCCTTCTGCTCGGGCGTCGGCTGCAGTTCGAGCTCGATGCGCTCGCGGAAGGCAGCGCCACGCTCGCTATTGCCTGCCGGGCGCGGCGCATTGGGCAGGGCGACCGGGGCGGGGCCGATTGCGGTGCCGACCGGACGGAAGCGCAGGGCGGCGTTGGGCACGCGCAGCACATCGCGCCTGTCCTCGGTCACCACCTGCAGATTGGCCGTCATGCCCGGCAGCAGCGCCATGTCGCGGTTCTCGACGCGGATGACGCCGGTATAGGTCACGACATTCTGGATGGTCTGGGCGCCGAGCCGCACGAGCTCGACATTGCCGTTGAAGGTGCGGCCGGGATAGGCGTTGACGCTGAAGCTGACGGGTTGGCCGGGCTTCAGCCGGCCGACATCGGCTTCGTCGACATTGGCGTAGATGTCGATCACGCGCAGATCCTGCGCGATCTGGAACAGGGTCGGCGTCGACAGCGAGGCTGCGACCGTCTGGCCGAGATCGACCTGGCGCTGCACCACCACGCCATCGACGGGCGAGCGGATGTCGGTGCGCGACAGATCGATCAGGATGTCCTTGAGCTTGGCATCGCGCTGGGCGACCAGCGCCTCGCCAGACTGGATCTGCCCTTCCGCCAGCAGGATATCGGCGTCGAGCCCATTCAGCTCGGCCTTGGCGAGCCGCGATCTGCGCCTCGTTCGAAGCCAGCGTCGCCGTCTGCACATCGACCTGGGTGCGGGCGGCGTCGAGACCCTGCTGGGCGCCGGCACCGCGGCTGAAGAGTTCGTTCTGGCGGTCGAAAGTGCGTTTGGCATCGGCGCGTTGCGCCGCCGTGCGGTCCCGCTGCGCCTCGAGGTCCTTCACCGTGGAATTGGCGCGCAGGCGGGTCGAGCGGGCGCGCTCGAGCTGGGCGCGCTTGACGACGAGATCGGCCCGGGCCTGCGCCAGATCGGCCTCGGCAGCGTCGCGGCGGGTCTTGATCTGGTCGCTGTTGAGCCTGGCGACAACCTGGCCGGCCTTCACCTGCGAATTATAATCGGCGAGGATTTCGACGATCTGACCCGAGAGCTGCGAGCCGACAAGCACGGTGGTGACGGGGGTGAGCGTGCCACTGGCGCGGACGGCTGCGGTGATCTGCCCACGGTCGAGCGGGGCGAGGCGATAGGGCGAATCGCTGGCCGCGCCGCCGGTGGGACGCAAAGTCCAGTAGCCGCCGCCCAGCGCGACTGCGACGAGACAGGTACCGATCAGCCATTTCCGCAAGATGTCGCCCTCGAACGCGGCCTCCGTCCTTGGATTGCCGAATGGTCAGACTGTGCCAGAAACCGCGCGTCTTCGCGAGTTAACTTCCCGCAATGTTTCCGCAATTCTGGGCTGACCAGATGGGACTGTTGGCGCGGTGCGAGTTGGCGTGGCGCATCGTAATTGGCGGTATTCAGCAGCGAATTCACTGGCTATGGTCGCGGCAAGTGCGGATACGGCCGGAATGGTCGTGGTCGCCGAGAACACTGCACCAGGGAGGTTCACCATGTCGTTCAAGACCGGTCTCGCCGCGTTCGGCTTTGCCGCCGCCATGTTCGCTGCGCCGGCTGCGTTCGCGCAGTCGCCCATCGTCATCAAGTTCAGCCACGTCGTCGCGCCCGCCACGCCCAAGGGCCAGGCTGCGGAGATGTTCAAGACCGAGGCGGAGAAGCTTCTGCCCGGCAAGGTCAAGGTCGAGGTTTATCCGAACTCGCAGCTCTTCGGCGATGCCAAGGAGCTTGAGGCGATGCTGCTGGGCGATGTGCATTTCATCGCCCCGTCGCTGTCGAAGTTTGACCGCTTCACCAAGAAGCTGGCGGTGTTCGATCTGCCGTTCCTGTTCGACGACGAAGCGGCGGTCGACCGTTTCCAGCAGAGCAAGGCGGGGCTGGACCTGCTCAAGTCGGTGGAGTCGAAGGGCCTGTCGGGCCTGGCCTACTGGCATAACGGCCTGAAGCAGCTTTCGGCCAAGAAGCCGCTGCTGATGCCGGAAGATGCCAAGGGCCTGAAGTTCCGCGTCCAGCCCTCCGACGTGCTGGTGGCCCAGTTCCAGGCCGTGGGCGGCAATCCGCAGAAGCTCGCCTTCGCCGAAGTCTATCAGGCGCTGCAGACCGGCGCGGTCGACGGGCAGGAGAACACCTGGTCGAACATGTACAGCCAGAAGTACCAGGAGGTTCAGACCGACTTCGTCGAGTCCAACCATGGCGCGATCGAGTACATGGTGGTGACCAATACCAAGTGGTGGAACGGCCTGCCGGCCGATGTTCGCGCCGGGCTGACAAAGGCCATGGAAGCCGCGACCAAGGTCAATAACGAGGTCGCCGCCAAGCTGAACGATGAGGCTCGCGCCAAGATCGAAGCCTCGCCCAACGTCAAGATCCACAAGCTGACCGCCGAGCAGCGGGCCGCCTGGAAGAAGGCGATGGAGCCGGTCTGGAAGCAGTTCGAGAGCGGCATTGGCGCCGATCTGCTCAAGGCCGCACTGAACCCGCCGGCCAAGAGCTAAGGCCGATCGCAGACGATAAGCGCCGGCTGGCGTCGCATCATGCGCATCCTGTACCGTCTGGAAGAAGGGTTCCTGGCCCTTCTTCTCGCCTTCATGGTCATCATCACCTTCGCCCAGGTGGTGATGCGCTATGCCTTCGGCTCCGGCCTGCTCTGGGCGCAGGAGGCGACGCTTTATGCCTTCGCCTGGCTCGTCGTGTTCGGGCTGGCCTATGGCATCCGGACCCGGGCTCATCTCGGCATCGACCTCGTAGTCAAGTGCTTGCGAGCCCGAGCCCGGCGCGATGGCGGGGCTCTCGCCATTGCAGCCTGCATTCTCTATGCGGCGCTGATGGCCTATGGCGCCTACATCTATGTCGAGAAGCTGCATTGGTCGGCATCGAGGCGGAAGACATTCCCGCTCGAGCGCTGGATGCTCAGCTCGATCATGCCGATCGGTTTCGGCCTGCTCGGGTTGAGGCTGGTTTCGAGGCGTGGCGCATCCTGCGCGGCGAGGCTGAGGGCTTCGAGCTCGCCGACGAGGCGCAGCGATGCGCTGGCCGATGCGCAGATTCACGGGCCGGCGCAGCCGGTGGCGGTGAGGGCCAGCTGGCATGATCAACCGCGTTCCTGTTCGTGCTGCTGTTCGCGCTGATGATCGTCGGCGTGCCGATCTCGATTTCGCTCGGCCTTTCGGCGCTTGCTCACCATCCTGCTGTTCGGCTGCGACAGCCTCGGCCTCGCTGACGATCAAGTTCTTCCAGGCGATGCAGGAGAGCTACACGCTGCTCGCCATCCCCTTCTTCGTCCTTGCCGGCAATCTGATGACGACCGGCGGCGTGGCAAGGCGCATGATCGATTTTGCCGTCGCCTGCGTCGGCCATCTGCCGGGCGGGCTGGGCATCGCCTCGGTTCTCGCCTGCATGCTGTTTGCGGCCGTGTCGGGCTCCAGCCCGGCGACCGTCGTCGCCGTCGGCTCGATCGTCATCGCCGGCATGGTCCGCTCGGGCTATTCGCTGAACTTTGCCTCGGGCCTGATCTGCAATGCCGGCACGCTCGGCATCCTGATCCCGCCCTCCATCGTCATGGTCGTCTATGCGGCGACGACGGAAAGCTCGGTCGGCCGCCTGTTCATGGCCGGCGTCGTGCCCGGCATCCTGCTCGGGCTAATGCTGATGGCGACGATCCTGATCGTGGCGGTCAGGAAGAAGCTGCCGCGCGAGCCCTGGCCCGGTTTCTGGCCGGCGACCCGCCATGTCTTCAGGAGCGGCGGCAAGGCGATCTGGGGCCTGCTGCTGATCGTGATCGTGCTCGGCGGCATCTATGGCGGCATCATGACGCCGACAGAAGCGGCCGGCGTCTCTGCCGTCTATGCGTTCTTCGTCGCCGTCTTCGTGCATCGCGACCTGAAGCTCATGCGGCGTGCCGCGCGTGCTGACCGATTCCGCGCGCATCACGATCATGCTGATGTTCATCATCGCGAACGCCTTCCTGTTCAGCCATGTGCTGACGACGGAGCAGATCCCGCAGAGCATCGCGTCGCACATCATCGCGGCGGGCCTGTCGCCCTGGCAGTTCCTGCTGATCGTCAACATCATCCTGCTGGTCGCCGGCAATTTCATGGAGCCGTCCTCGATCATCCTGATCCTGGCGCCGATCCTGTTCCCGATCGCCGTGAAGCTCGGCATCGACCCGATCCATCTCGGCGTCATCATGGTGGTGAACATGGAGATCGGCATGGTGACGCCCCCGGTCGGGCTCAACCTGTTCGTCACCTCGGGCGTGACCGGGCAGAGTGTCGGCCAGGTGGTCCAGGCGGCATCGCCCTGGCTGCTGATCCTGCTCGTCTTCCTGGCGATCATCACCTATGTGCCGGCGATTTCGCTCTGGCTGCCGAACCTGATCTTCGGCGTCCAGTAGGGGGTCAGGCGGCGCGCGACTGGCGCCGTCAGGGCCAGCAGGTCGCGCAGGGTGGTGATGGTCGAGGCGTCGGCGACGCCATCGACCTTCTCCTGCCGCCAATGGCGCTGGAAGGCGGCGACCACCGCCTCCAGCCGTCTCGTCGAACAGCCCATCGACCAGCGACGCCGTAGCCGAGCATGGCCAACATCGCCTGCAGCGCCTCGACCGGCTGGCCCTGCTCGCCGCGCGCGAGAAAGCGGCCGCCGCGCATCGGGGCGGGCTCGACCCAGAGCCCGACGCCGGCCTCGGCGAAACGCCGCCAGGGGAACGTCTCGCCGGGATCGATCTTGCGGCCGGGCGCGATGTCGGAATGGGCGAGCACCCGCTCGGGCGGGATCGGCCAGCGCTCGCAGATGTCGCGGCAGAGCGATCAGCGTCGCGGCGATCTGTTCGCTTCGGGATAATCCGGCAGGCCGCCGGGATGGCCGGGATTGGCGATCTCGATGCCGATCGAGCAGGAATTGATGTCGGTCTCGCCGGCCCAGTGGCCGGCGCCGGCATGCCAGGCGCGCCGCTCCTCCGGCACGAGCTGCAGGGTATGGCCGTTCTCGAAGACGAAGTAATGCGACGAGACCTGCGAGACCGGGTTGCACAGCCATTGCAGCGCTTCGCCCGCCATCGGTCATGCCGGTATAATGCAGGATCAGCATGTCGGGCCGCGGCGGCCGGTCGATTCCGTCGGCGAATCTGCGCTCGCCATGATTGGGCGAAGGGAAGACCTTGGCCGGCGAAGCGGCTGTCGGGGGCAGTCTGGCTCATGCTCATGCGGCTTGGCTATGCCGGCTCGACTGCCGCGGCTGCGGATGCCGCGCTCCGGCTCGATCACGTCCCAGGCGGCATTGATCGCAGCCAGGCGGCGGGTTGCGATGCGCGACCGCCTCCTCCGGCAGGCCGCGGGCGATCTCGCGATCGGGATGGGTCTCGCGCGACGAGCTGGCGGTAATGGCGCTTGAGCGCGGCGTCGTCCATCTCCGCGGGGCGCCGAGCACGAGATAGGGATCGTCAGGCCGGCGGGCGTGGCGGGCCTCGATGCGCGCGAAACTGCGCCTCGGCAATGCCGAAGATGCTGGCGACGTCACGGAGATAGGCGTGCTCCGCCTCGTGGATCGCGCCATCGGCGGCGGCGATCAGGAACAGGCCGTCCAGCACATCCTCGAGCAGGGCCGGCTCGTCCTTGAAGGCGGTCGCGATCTGGCCGGCATAGGCCTCGAACCCGGCGCTGGTCTGCTTGGCGAGGTCGAACAGGCTCTCGATCCGCGCCTGCTGCTCCGGTGGACATGGTGACGATGCGCTGGAAAGCGGCGACCTCGTCGCGGGTCACCACGCCGTCGGACCGCGCCATCTTGGCGGAGAGGGCGACGAGACCGGTGGTGAAGATCAGCTCGCGCGGGGCCGGACCGAAGGGCGCGCCCTCGCGATCCACAAGCACATGGCCCGCCACGGCGCCGAGCAGCGCGCCAAGCGGCCCTCCCAGCGCGAAGCCGATGCCGCCCCCGCTCAGAACGCCCCAGAAAGAAGATGGCATTGCGCAGGGCGCTCCAGCTTGGCTGACCTGGCGGACTGGCATCCGCCGGGCAGGATCGGCCCCGGCGCCGCGATGGGGCGCCGGGACCGGATGGATATTCGCTCAAGCTGGAACTTCAGCCGGGCGATCAGGATCGATCAGCGGCAGTAGACATTGCCGTAGCGGTCGCGGCGATAGCCATAGGGGCACTCATAGCCTTCATCGGGGGTGGTGGCCGAGCCGATGATCGCGCCGCCGGCTCCGCCGATCGCTGCGCCCGCAAGGGCGCCGCCGGCGCGGCCCGTGGCGAGACCGCCGATCAAGGCGCCTGTGCCAGCGCCGATCAGCGCGCCCGTGCCGGCATTCTGCTCACGCGCCGTGCAGGCGCCGAGGCTCAGGCCGACCAGTGCCACTGCCAAAATTCTCTTCATCGGTAGTTCCCCCTGTCCAAACGCAGCGGCTCGAAATCGCCGACTGCGCGCCCTCTATGCGGCCTGCGAAATGCGACCGCAATGCGGCGATGAATTCGGCGGCTGCCTTTAGCTGGCTGACGAGGGTGATTCGCGGTGAGGTTGTGCGCGATACCTCTGATTACTGCATAGCAAAGTAAAGATCAGACTGCGGCAAACGCTGAGTATTGATGAAATTTGCTTCGGATGCTGTCAGATTATGAACATATTTGCTGGTCATTTAGCCGCCCCTTCACGTCACATCGAACTGAAGGGTTCAGTCGATAATGCGATATACCTCCAGCGCCGCGCTTGCCGCGTTCACGATTTGCCTCCTTGGCGCCAGCTCTTCTCATGCAATGGTCAATGATGAACGTGACCAGCTGGCCTTCATCGTTCGCGAGGCTGAGATTGCCCGCGCCAAGGCCGCCGAAGAGGCTGGCCAGGCATCGCCTGCAAAGGCCGTCGAGGCCGGCGAAAAAACCGCCAAGGCCGACAAGCCGACGACCGCCGCCAAGCGCGCGCTCGCTGCTCCCGTGGGTTCCGAGGGTCTGAAGGCCCTGGTTGCGCGTCATGCCGCCGCCAATGGCGTACCCTTCGCACTGGCCGACGCTTTTGTGCGTGTCGAGAGCCGCTACAATCCGCGCGCCTCCAGCGCCGGCAATTACGGGCTGATGCAGATCCGTCACCAGACGGCGCGCGGCATGGGCTATTCCGGCCGGCGCAGCGGCCTGCTCGATGCCGAGACCAACGCCCGCTACGGCATGAAGTATCTCGCCCAGGCCTATCAGTAGCGCCGGTGGCGACACTTGCCGGACGGTGATGAAGTACCAGAGCGGCCATGGTGCCGAGCGCATGAGCGGCGCCAACCGGGTCTATTGCGCGAAAATCCGCACCATCACCGCACAGCAACTGAGCCAGTTCACGGCTTTGGGTTGACGCGCGCAGCCGAATAGGCGCACGAACCCGCTGCCAGTCGGCCGGACGGCCGCTCCCGCTTGCGGGGGAGGAAAGTCCGGGCTCCACGGAAACACGGTGCCGGATAACGTCCGGCGGGGGCGACCCCAGGGAAAGCGCCACAGAGATCGAACCGCCTGCGGCTTCGGCCGCAGGTAAGGGTGAAAAGGTGCGGTAAGAGCGCACCGCGGACCCGGCAACGGGAACGGCATGGCAAGCCCCACCGGGAGCAAAACCGAATAGGGACGATGCTGTCCGCGCAAGCGGGCAGGGGCCTGTTTCTGGGCCTTGTCGTCCGGGTTGGTTGCTCGAGGCGCGTAGCGATACACGTCCCAGAGGAATGGCCGTCACGTCGGGGGTGAAAGTCCCCGGCCATCCAGAACCCGGCTTACAGGCCGACTGGCACCTGTCATTACAATGCAAGAAGGGCCGGGAAGTTCCCGGCCCTTTGTGCGTTTCAGACGTCGGACAATTGCAGCTCAGGCGACCTGCATATCCACATCGATATTGCCGCGCGTGGCATGCGAGTACGGGCAGACGATATGGGCCTTCTGCACGAGGTCCTCGACCACGGCCTTGTCGACGCCGGGGACCGAGATCGTCAGCTTCACGGCGATGCCGAAGCCCTCGCCATCATCGCGCGGGCCGATGCCGACATCGGCGCTGACGCGGGCGTCCTCGGGGATCTTCACCTTCTCCTTGCCGGCGACGAACTTCAGCGCGCCGAGGAAGCAAGCGGAATAGCCGATCGAAAAGAGCTGCTCGGGATTGGTGCCATTGCCGCCGCCGCCGCCCAGTTCCTTGGGCGTGTTGAGCACGAGATCGACATTGCCGCTATCGGTCGCGGCCTTGCCTTCGCGGCCGCCAGTGGCGGAACCATGGGCTGTGTAGAGAACTTTCATGAGGAGCTCCTTTTGCGATTGAAAATCACTTGATGCCGCAGATTAGATTGTGCACAATCTAATTGTCAACGATCGAACTCGGCGTCTCACGCGGAGTTGATGATGCGCCAGGTGGCGTTGCGGTGGCGGGAGAGGGCGATGCCGAGCAAGTCAGCGACCAAGGCGCAGAGCCCTCGGCTCGAGGACCAGCTATGCTTTGCGGTCTATCAGGCGAGCCACGCCTTCACGCGGCTGTATCGCCAGGTGCTGGCCGAGCTGGGGCTGACCTACCCGCAATATCTCGTGATGCTGGTCCTGTGGGAGCAGGACGGCCTCAGTGTGAAAGCCCTTGGCGAAAGGCTGATGCTCGATTCGGGCACGCTCACGCCCTTGCTCAAGCGGCTTGAAGCGTCGGGCCTGATCCGCCGCCAGCGCAGCAAGGAGGATGAGCGTCAGCTCCTGCTGGCGCTGACCGAGCAGGGCGAGGCCTTGCGCGCCAAGGGGCGCTGTGTCCCCGGTGAGATGGCCGCGTCCATCGATGATGCCGGCGTTGTGGACGGGGCACTGCTGGCCCAGCTCGACCGCCTGCGCGCGGCGCTGCAGAAGGCCATTGGTTCAGACTGAACCACAAATAATTTTCGCGCGAATTCCTGCCGCGGCGGCGGTTCGACGGCGGCGCGAGAGCCAATTTTCGTCTGCTTACGGATACTTAACCTTAACGGGGTGTGATGCCGATTCAGTGTCCTGCGGGCTGGTCCGCAAGGCCAATTTCGTTGACGCCCATACCCACCCATGCTATCCCAAATCATCCCGTCGAAGCCGGCAGGCGACAGTCAGGTCAAGGTCCGTGTGCCGCGCGGATTTCGGCCCTTCGCGCCGCTATGCCTGCTTCGACGGGGTGACGCTTTGCTGGCAGCCATCCGGCCTGATCCGCATTGCCAAAGCAGGCCGGGAGGCGGCGTTGACGGACCGCTTCGTCTCGAATTTCACCAACCGGCTCGACGCCAAGGGGCGCGTCTCCATCCCCGCCAGCTTCCGCGCGATCCTGGCCCGGGACGGCTACGAGGGGCTCTATGTCCACCGGGCGCTCGATCTGCCGTCGCTCGATGCGGGCGGCCACGCCCTGCGTGCGACGATCGACGATATCCTCTCGCGCTTCTCGCCTTTCTCGGACGAGTGGGAGCTGCTGTCGACGGCGCTGAACGGCGCGTCGGAGGTGTTGAAGGTGGATCCGGAGGGGCGCATCATGCTCGGCGAGGCCTTGAAGGCACATGCGGGCATCGGCGATGCCGTGACCTTCGTCGGGCTCGGCCACAAATTTCAGCTCTGGGATCCCCAGCGCTTCGAGGCGCATCTGGAGACGGCCCGGACGCGGCTGCGCGATGTGAAGCGGATGCTTGGCGCGCCTCCGCCACAGGGAGCGTCAGGATCATGAGGAAACGTGCGCAGGCGAGCCATGAGCCGCAGGAGAACGACGCGCGCCATGTGCCGGTTCTGCTGGCCGAAGTGCTGGCGGCGCTCGAGCCGCAGGCCGGCGGGCGTTATCTCGACGGCACCTTCGGGGCAGGGGGCTATACCAGCGCCATCCTGAACGCCGCGCCGGGCAGCACGCTGCTGGCGCTCGACCGCGACCCGACAGCCATTGCCGGCGGGGCCGATCTCGTCGCCGCGATGGCCGGACGGCTGACGCTGTCGCAAGCCTGTTTCGGCGCGCTGGCGGAGGAGGCGGAGCGCTTCCAGATGTCGCCGCTCGACGGGGTGGTGCTCGATATCGGCGTTTCATCGATGCAGATCGACGAGGCCGAGCGCGGCTTCTCCTTCCGCTTCGATGGCCCGCTCGATATGCGCATGGGGCTGGATGGCCCAAGCGCTGCCGATCTCGTCAACGAAGCCGATGAGGGCGTGCTCGCCAATATCTTCTATCATTATGGCGAGGAGCGGCGCTCGCGCGCCGTCGCCCGCGCCATCATCGAGGCCCGGCGCAAGGGCAGGATCGAGACCACGAAGCAACTGGCTGAGCTGGTCGCCACCATCGTCTGGGCCGAGCCCGGTGGCGCGCATCCCGCGACGCGGGTGTTTCAGGCGCTGCGCATCGCCGTCAACGACGAGCTTGGCGAGCTGGTCCGGGCGCTGCATGGGGCCGAGGCCGCGCTCAAGCCAGGAGGGCGGCTCGTGGTCGTGACCTTCCATTCGCTCGAAGACCGCATCGTCAAGCAGTTCATGACCGCTCGCTCCGGCCGGGCGCCCGCCGGTTCGCGCCATGCGCCTGTCGTGGCTGTCGACGAGCCCACCTTCAAGCTGGTGACACGCGGTCCCGTCGCGCCATCCGAAGCCGAAATGCGGCTGAATTCGCGGGCCCGCTCGGCCAAGCTGCGTGCCGCTGAGCGGACGCAGGCGGCCTCGCGAGAGGCGGAGCCCAGCCTGGTCGCGCTGGCCGAAGTGCCCGATCCCCAGCCCCGGCGGAGGCCCTGAGCATGATCAAGCTGCTGCATGTCCTGGCCATCGGCGCGCTGGTTTCGTCCGCCGTCTATGCCTACTCGATCAAATATGAGACGACGCTCGAGGCCGAGCAGCTTCAGAAGCTGCGGACCAAGGCGCAGCGCGAGCGCGATGCCATCGCCGTGCTGAAGGCGGAGTGGCAGTATCTCAACCGGCCCGACCGGCTGCAGACGCTGGCCGACCGCCATCTCGACCTGCAGCAATTGCAGATCACGCAGATCGTTCGGGCGTCCGACATTCCCAATCGCGGGCCGAAGGTCGACACCATCGGCCGCAAGCTCGAGGATCTCGGGCTGGCCCTGCCGACCGAGACCCCCAAGGACCGCAAGGCGAGCGGCGTCACCACGCCCGGAGGCCGGCCATGAGCGAGATGCCGCAGCAGAGCGAGCAGGAGACGCAGGAGGCGGTGGCCAAGCCGGTACGCCGGCTGGGCTGGCTGCGCGACGTCTTCCGGATGAGCGGCGAGAAGAGCCAGCCGCGCGTCGGCCTGGTGATCCTCGGATTTTCCGCGCTGTTCATCGCCATCACCGGCCGCCTGGTGATGCTGGCGACGATGCCGAACGAGCAGGTCGGCCTGCGCCGCGCCACCTCCAACGCAATCTCCGCCGCACGGCCCGATATCATCGACCGCAGCGGCACCGTGCTGGCGACCGATATCCGCACCGTCTCGGTCTTCGCCGAGCCGCGCAAGATCCTCGACAAGGACGAGGCGACCGAGCTTTTGACCGCCGTCCTGCCCGATCTCGACGCCAAGGACCTGCGCGACAAGCTCGGCACCAAGAAGGGCTTTGTCTGGGTCAAGCGCGAGATCACGCCGCGCCAGCAGGGCGAGGTCCACCGCCTGGGCATTCCCGGCGTCGGCTTCGTGCCGGAAAACAAGCGGGTCTATCCGAACGGGCCGGCGGCAGCGCATGTGCTCGGCTTCGCCAGCGTCGACAATGTCGGCATTGCCGGCATTGAAAAATACATCGACTCCAAGGGTCTGCAGGATCTCAACGGTGCCGGGCTCGCTGTCCAGGCCTCGGATCTGAAGCCGGTGCAGCTCTCGATCGATCTGCGCGTCCAGCATCTGGTTCGCGACGAGTTGCTGAAGGGCATCGAGAAGTACCGCGCCATCGCCGCAGCCGGCGCGATCATGGACGTCAATACCGGCGAGGTCATCGCGCTGGTGTCGCTGCCCGATTACGACCCCGGCAATCCTGTGGAAGCGCAGGAGAAGGACCGGATCAACCGGATGAATGTCGGCGTCTACGAGATGGGCTCGACCTTCAAGGCGCTGACCATCGCCATGGCGCTGGATTCCGGCAAGGCCAACATCAATTCGAGCTATTCGACCGCCGGCGGCATGATGCGTTTCGGCCGCCAGGTCATCAAGGAATATCACGGCACCGGCCGCACCCTGACCGTGCCGGAGGTCTTCCTGCACTCGTCGAATATGGGCTCGATCAAGATGGCGCTCGCCGTCGGCGTGGAGGGGCACAAGGCCTTCCTGCGCAAGATGATGCAGCTCGACCGGATGCAGACCGAGCTTCCCGAGAGCGCCGCGCCGATCGTTCCGCAGCGCTGGGGCGAGATCAACACTGCGACGATCGCCTTCGGCCATGGTCTGGCTGTTGCGCCGATCCAGGCGATGGCGGCGGTGGGCGCGCTGGTGAATGGCGGCTATCTGATCACGCCGACCTTCCTGAAGCGCTCCGAAGAAGAGGCGCGCGCCTCGGCCGTGCGGGTGATCAAGCCGGAAACCTCGGAGGCGATGCGCTTCATCATGCGCATCAATGGCGAGAAGGGCTCGGCTCGAAAGGCCGACATTCCCGGCTACTTCGTCGGCGGCAAGACCGGTACGGCGGAAAAGGTCATCAATGGCCGCTACGCCAAGAACAGGAACTTCACGACGTTCACCGCCATCGCGCCCTCGGACAAGCCGAAATACCTGTTCCTGGCGATTTATGACGAGCCCAAGGGCTATGCCGAGAGCGGTGGCTATTCGACCGCCGCCTGGAATGCCGGCGTCACCACAGGCAAGCTGATCGAACGCGCGGCGCCCCTGCTCGGCCTCCCGCCGCGCTTCGATCCGCCGGTCGCGCCGTTCCCGCTGATGGCGCGGGTTGGCGCCTGGGGCACGCGCTGAGCGTGCCGCAGGCAATCCGGCAGCTTTCTGTGCGCGCAGCTTGTGCTATGGGACCGGCGTCATGAACCGGTCCTATGCCCTCGCCGATCTGTTTCCCGGCGCCTTTCCGGCGCAGACGGACCGTGCCGTCAGTGGTCTGGCCTTTGACAGCCGCAAACTGCGTCCGGGCGAGGTCTTCGTGGCGCTGGCGGGCGCGAAGGCCGATGGCAGCCGCTTCATCGCCGATGCCGTCGCGGCTGGTGCGGTCGCGGTGGTGTCGGGTCAGGAGAGGCCGGCGGATTTGCCGCCCTCCATCGCTTTCGCTCGCGTGGCCGACCCTCGGCTTGCATTGTCGCGCGCCGCTGCGGTGATCTATCCGCGTCAGCCGGAGACCATCGTCGCGGTGACCGGCACCAGCGGCAAATCCTCGGTCGCCGATTTCAGCCGGCAGATCTACCAGCGTCTCGGCCATCAGGCCGCCAGCCTCGGCACTATCGGGGTGGTGACCGCGAAGGGCGCCGATTACGGCTCGCTGACCACGCCTGACCCGCTGTCGCTGCATGCCTCGCTGGAGCAGCTGGCGCAGGACGGCATCACGCATCTCGCCATGGAGGCCTCTTCGCACGGGCTCGACCAGCACAGGCTGGACGGGGTGCGGCTGCGGGCGGGCGCCTTCCTCAATCTCGGCCATGACCATCTCGACTATCATCCCAGCGTCGAGGCCTATTTCGCTGCTAAGATGCGGCTCTGGCAGTTGCTGCCGCAGGGCGCGCCGGTGGTGATCAACCGCGACGAACCCTATGCCGAGCAGGCCGCCGCTGCCGCTGCTAACGCTGGCCACCCGCTGATCGGCATTGGCCGCAAGGGCGAGACCGTGACGCTGCTCGATGTGCAGCGGCAGGGGTTCTCGCAGCAGCTCTCGCTGCGCGTCTCCGGCAAGGAGCTGGCGGTGACGCTGCCGCTGGTCGGCGATTTCATGGCTGGCAATGCGCTCGTCGCTGCGGGCCTTGCCATGGCGACAGGCGAGGATGCGGACGCTGCGCTGCAAGCGATTTCCGGGCTGACCGGTGTCGCGGGGCGGCTGGAGCGCGTCGGGGAGGCCAGAGGCGGGCTTGTCGTCGTCGATTACGCGCATAAGCCCGATGCGCTCGCCGCCGTTCTCTCCACCCTGCGCGGTTATGCGACCGGTCGGCTGATCTGCGTCTTCGGATGCGGCGGCGATCGCGACAAGGGCAAGCGGCCGCTGATGGGCGCGATTGCGGCCGAGAAAGCCGATATCGCCATCGTCACCGACGATAATCCGCGCAGCGAGACGCCGGCCACCATCCGGGCCGAGATCATGGCCGCGTCGCCACGGCTGCGCGAGATCGGCGACCGGGCCGAGGCGATCAAGGCTGCGGTCGCGCTGCTTCAGGCTGGGGATGTTCTGGTCGTTGCCGGCAAAGGCCATGAAACCGGCCAGATCATCGGCGATCGGACCCTGCCGTTTTCCGACCATGAGGTCGTCCGATCGGCCATTGCGGAGATAGCGGGATGAGCGCCCCCCTTTGGAGCGGAGAGCAGCTGGTCGCGGCCATGGCTGCGCGCGGGCAGGGCGGGATCCCGGCCGACATCTCCGGCATCTCCATCGACACCCGCACGCTGGAGCCGGGCGATGCCTTCTTCGCCATTCGCGGCGAGGCGCGGGACGGTCATGATTTCGTGGCCGGCGCGCTGGAGAAGGGCGCCGGACTCGCGGTCATCGATGCTGAGCATGCGGCGGAATTCGAGGGCCGTGGCGCCTGCGCCGTCGTCGACGATGTGCTGAAGGCGATGGAGCGGGCCGGCATGGCCCGTCGCGCTGAGCTGCAGGCCGGTGTCGTGGCTGTGACCGGTTCCGTCGGCAAGACCGGCACCAAGGAGGCGCTGCGCCTCACCCTGTCGCGGCAGGGCAAGACCCATGCGCCGGTCGCCTCCTACAATAATCACTGGGGCGTGCCGCTGACGCTGTGCCGCACCCCGGCCGATGTGCGCTATGGCGTCTACGAGATCGGCATGAGCAATCCCGGCGAGATCCTGCCGCTGGCCAGGATGGTCGAGCCGGATGTCGCCATCGTCACCACGGTGCAGCCGGTACATCTCGCCGCTTTCGAATCGATCGAGGGGATCGCGCGATGAGAAGGCCGCGATCTTCTCCGGGCTGAAGCCGGGCGGCACGGCGATCATCAATGCCGATATTGCCGCAGAGCGGGCTTCTGCGCGAGCTGGCGCAGGCGAGCCCGGCCGGGCGGATCATCAGCTTCGGCGAGCATGCGGATGCCGATGTCCGGCTGCTCTCCTGTTCGCTGCGGCCCGATGTCTCCACCGTCGATGCGATGGTGCTGGGCCAGCCCGTGACCTACCGGCTCGGCAGCCCCGGGAAGCACATCGTGCTGAATTCGCTGGCCGTGCTGGCCGCGATCGAGGCGCTGGGCGCCGATCTGGCGCTGGCGGCTCTGGCGCTGGGCGATCTTCGACCGCCGGCCGGACGCGGCGCGCAGCAGGTTCTGCAGGGGCCGGGCGGCCCGTTCATCCTGATCGACGAGAGCTATAACGGAAACCCGGCCTCGATGCGGGCGGCGATCGAGAATCTCGGCCGCATTCCGGTTGCGGGCCGGGGCCGCCGCATCGCCGTGCTCGGCGACATGCTGGAACTCGGGCCGACGCGCACCGGAGCTGCACAAGGCGCTGCTCGAGCCCGTGACGCGCCAATGGCGTCGATGTCGTCTTCGCCTGCGGGCCGCTGATGCGCGGCCTCTACGACAGCTTGCCATCGACCCTCAGGGGTGCTTATGCCGGCCAGTCCAGCGGTCTCGAACCGCTGGTGCTCGATGCCATCCGCGCAGGCGACGTGATCACCGTGAAGGGCTCGCTGGGCTCCCGCATGGGGCCGCTCGTCAAGGCGATCATGGCGCGTTATCCGGCTGTGACGACCGAAGACTAGGAACAGGCCGAACGGGGCGATCATCCGCTCGGTCCGTGCTGAACAAGAAGAGGGATCGCCATCGCTAGCTCCCGGCGCGGGGCAGGGCGGTCCAGAACGAAAGACATCCTGCAATGCTCGTCTGGCTGGCCGATTTTTCCGGCACGTTCCCGGTGCTGAACGTGTTCCGCTACATCACCTTCCGGGCCGGCGGAGCCACCGCGACGGCGCTGCTCTTCGTGTTCTTCTTCGGCCCCGCGGCGATCTCCTGGCTCGGATCAAGCAGGGCAAGGGCCAGCCGATCCGCAGCGACGGGCCGCAATCGCATCTTGTCGAAGCGCGGCACGCCCACCATGGGCGGGCTGATGATCCTGTCGGGGCTGTTTGCGGCGACGCTGCTCTGGGGCAATCTGCGCAACCCCTATGTCTGGACCGTGCTGGCGGTGACGGCGTGCTATGGCGCGATCGGCTTCTATGACGACTTCCTGAAGGTGACGAAGCAGTCGCATCTCGGCTTTTCCGGCAAGGCGCGGCTGACGCTGGAGGTCGGCATCGCGCTCGTCGCCTGCAGCTTCATCATGCAGACCGGACCGGCCGGGATTTCGTCGGGATTTGCGCTGCCCTTCGTCAAGGACTGGATGATCCCGCTCGGGCTGCTCTTCCCGCTGGTCGGCGCCTTCGTCGTCGTCGGCGCCGGTAATGCCGTGAACCTCACCGACGGGCTCGATGGGCTGGCGATCGTGCCGGTGATGATCGCGGCTGCGACCTTCGGCTTCATCTCCTACCTCGCCGGCAACGCGATCTTCTCCAACTACCTGCAGATCCACCATGTCCCCGGTGCCGGCGAATTGTCGGTGATCTGCGGGGCGATGATCGGCGCCGGGCTCGGCTTCCTCTGGTTCAACGCGCCTCCCGCCCAGATCTTCATGGGCGATACCGGCTCGCTCGGGCTCGGCGGGCTGCTCGGCGTGATCGCCGTCGCGACCAAGCACGAGATCGTTCTGGCCATCGTCGGCGGCCTGTTCGTGCTGGAAGCGCTGTCGGTCATCATCCAGGTCGCGGTGTTCAAGCGCACCGGCAAGCGGGTGTTCCTGATGGCGCCGATCCATCATCACTTCGAGAAACTGGGCTGGACCGAGCCGCAGGTGGTGATCCGCTTCTGGATCATCTCCGTGGTGCTGGCGCTGGTCGGCCTGTCGACGCTGAAGCTGCGCTGATCCGATGACGCCCGTTTCCTGTTTCGCCGGGCGCCGCGTCGCCCTGTTCGGCCTTGGCGGCTCCGGCCTGGTCACAGCGCGTGCGCTGCTGGTCGGCGGGGCCGAGGTTGCAGCCTTCGATGATGGCGAGGCCTCGCGCAGCAAAGCCGCGGCGGAGGGCGTCGCCATCGTCGATCTCCGCGAGGCCGACTGGTCGGGCTTTGCCGCGCTGGTGCTGTCGCCCGGTGTGCCGCTGACCCATCCCGAGCCGCATTGGAGCGTGAAGCTGGCGCAGGCTGCCTCGGTCGAGATCATCGGCGATGTCGAGTTGTTCTTCCGGGAGCGGGCCGCATCCTGCCCTGACGCGCCGGTGATCTGCATTACCGGGACGAACGGAAAATCGACGACGACGGCGCTGATCGCCCATGTGCTGAAGCAGGCCGGGCGGGATGTGCAGATGGGCGGCAATATCGGCACCGCCGTGCTGGCGCTGGAGCCGCCTGCGCCGCAGCGCGTCCATGTCATCGAATGCTCGAGCTACCAGATCGACCTCGCGCCTTCGCTCAAGCCGACGATCGGCATCCAGATGAACCTGACGCCGGATCATCTCGACCGCCATGGCAGCTTCGAGGCCTATGGCGCGATCAAGGAACGGCTGGTCGCGGCCGCCGATATCGCGGTGATCGGCGTCGATGACGAGCCGTCCAAGCAGATGGCGCGGCGCCGCGCTGCGACGGGCCGCACGCTGGTCAAGATCAGCGGCGAGCAGCCGCTGGATGAGGGCGTTTTTGCCGGGGTGACGGCGCAGCAGGGCAAGCTCGATACGCGCATCGTCCAGGTGCTGGAGGGCAAGCCGCGCGTGGTTGCCAATCTTGCCGGCATCGGCTCGCTGCGCGGCTCGCATAATGCGCAGAACGCGGCGGCCGCCTTCGCCGCGTGCTTTGCCCTGGGACTGACGGCGCAGGAGATCGCCGCCGGCTTCCGCAGCTATCCCGGGCTGGCGCACCGGATGGAGGAACTCGGCCGCGTCGGGCGCATCGTCTTCATCAACGATTCCAAGGCGACCAATGCCGATTCGACCGAGAAGGCGCTGACCTCCTTCCGCGACATCTTCTGGATTCTTGGTGGCAAGCCGAAAGAGGGCGGCATCGCCTCGCTGCGGCGGTATTTTCCCAACATCGCCCGCGCCTATCTGATCGGCGCGGCCAGTGACCTGTTCGCCGCAGACCTTCGATGAGGATGGACGGGTGAGCTACGAGCGGTCGGGTACGCTGGATGTGGCGCTGGCGTCGGCGTTGCGCGATGCCCAGGCGCAAGCCGGCGAGGGCGAGGTCGCGGTGCTGCTCTCCCCGGCCTGCGCATCCTTCGACCAGTTCCCGAATTTTGAGGTCCGCGGCGATGCCTTTCGCGCGCTGGTGAAGGCGCTGCCGGGCTTTGTGCCGTACGGCGCGGGCTAAGGGGCGCTGGCGGGAGACGCATGACGGGGGCAAGACCCGCGACGCTTCTGCGCTTCTCCCCTTGCGGGAGAGAGGGGGAGCCTCCTTCGTCATGGTCGCCCTTGTGGCGACCATCCCGTCTTTCTGGGCGCCGATGTTAAGACGTGGGTGCTCGGGACAAGCCCGAGCATGACGGCAGCGGGAACCGCGACGTCTCTAGCCTTCTCCCCTTGCGGGAGAAGGTGGCCCGGAGGGTCGGATGAGGGGTTTGCCGTGGGCTTTACCGGAGCGTTGTGTTCAGCGGCAAGGTCGCGCTAGCCCCTCATCCGTCTCGGCTGCGCCGAGCCTTCTCCCGCCAGGGGAGAAGGGGAGCCTCCTTCGTCATGGTCGCCCTTGTGGCGACCATCCACGTCTTCGCTGGGCGCGGGCGGAGCTAAAGACGTGGATGCTCGGGACGAGAGAGACGGCAGCGGAGAACCGCAACGCTGCCACCTTCTCCCGCCAGGGGAGAAGGGGTAGCCCCCCCGCTTCATCGCCTCGCACGCCGAAAGGTTAGGCCAGCATTCCCTTTTGCGTAACTTTGCTGTATGGGCGGTTCTCAATCGATGGCTGTGCCCCGCGCCGCTGCTTTGCGCCGCCCCTTCCGTCGCCCGCATTTCCGCGCCGTGCCAGTCCAAGCGCCCTAACGTTTAGGCCCTAAACCGATGTCCTTCCTTCCCACGAGCCCGCCGCTCGCGCGTGCGCTCGCCGAACGCAATTACTCCGACCCGACGCCCGTCCAGAACGCGGTGCTGGAAGAGGCGGCCGCCGGGCGCGACCTGCTGGTCTCCTCCCAGACCGGCTCCGGCAAGACCGTCGCCTATGGCCTCGCCATCGCCGAGACCCTGCTGGGCAGCCGAAGAGGTCTTCGGACGGGCCGGCAAGCCGCTGGCGCTGATCATCGCGCCGACGCGCGAACTCGCCCTGCAGGTCCAGCGCGAACTCGCCTGGCTCTACAAGCACGCCAATGCGCGCGTCATCGCCTGCGTCGGCGGCATGGATCCGCGCCGCGAGGCCGCGCTGCTCGATGAGGGCGCCCATATCGTCGTCGGCACGCCGGGCCGCCTGCGCGACCATATCGAGCGGCACCGCCTCGACGTCTCGGCGCTGAAGGCCGTGGTGCTCGACGAAGCCGACGAGATGCTCGATCTCGGCTTCCGCGACGATCTCGAATTCATCCTGAAGACCACGCCGGAAGAGCGCCGCAGCCTGCTGTTCTCGGCGACGCTGCCGAAGGCGATCATCGCAGCTCGCCAGCAGCTATCAGCGCGATGCGCTGCGCATCGAGGTGCAGGGCGGTTCGCGCGGCCATGCCGATATCGAATACCGCGCCATTCGCGTCTACCCGAAGGAAGCGGAGCTCGCGGTCGTCAACCTGCTGCGCTTCCATGATTCGCCGACGGCGCTGGTGTTCTGCAACACCCGCAACGCCGTGCGCCATCTCGAGGCGATCCTGCTGGAGCGCGGCTTCTCGGCCGTGGCCCTGTCCGGCGAACTCAGCCAGAGCGAGCGCAATTCGGCACTGCAGGCGCTGCGCGACGGCCGGGCGCGGGTCTGCGTCGCGACCGACGTCGCCGCGCGCGGCATCGACCTGCCGGGGCTGACGCTCGTCATCCATGCCGAGCTGCCCAATGACCCGGAGGTGATGCAGCATCGCTCCGGCCGCACCGGCCGCGCCGGCAACAAGGGCACCAGCGTGCTGCTGGTGCCGGCTTCGCGCCGTCGCAAGGCCGAGATGCTGATCGCCGAAGCCAAGGTCGAGGCGATCTGGGCCGGGCCGCCGACGCCGGAGGAAATCCGTGCGCTTGATCAGGAGCGTCTGCTCAGCGATCCGATGCTGACCGGCGAGGCTGGCGAGGACGATGCCGGCATGATCGAGGCGCTGCTGGCGGGCCGCTCGGCGCAGGAGATCGCTGCCGCGCTTGGTGCGTGTCTACCGCTCGCGCCTGCCGGCGTGCCGAAGAGGTCGGCGATCCCAATTTCTCGCGCGATGAGCGCCGTCCGCGCGAGCCGCGCGATTATGCCAGCCCGCGTGAAGGCGCGCGCTTTCGGCGAGGAGCGCTGGCGAAGCCCCGCGCAAGGCCGGGCCGCGCGGCGATACCGTCTGGTTCCGCCTCAATATCGGCCGCAAGGATGGCGCCGATCCGCGCCAGCTGCTGCCGATGATCTGCCGCCGCGGCAAGATCACGCGCGACGAAGTCGGCGCGATCCGGATCTTCGACAGCGAGACCAAGGTCGAGATCGACGCCGATGTCGCCGAGCGCTTTGCCGATCTGGCAAAGGCGGTCGACCGCGACAAGATCGTGATCGAGCCTGTCACCGGTGAGGATGAGCGCCGTCCGGCTAAGCCGTTCTCGGAAAAGGCCAGCCACGCTCCGGCGCCGTACCAGAAGCGTGAGCGCCATGAGCGCGCGGCGCCACGAGGCGAACGCGAGGAGCGCGCCCCGCGCGGCTGAGCGCCCGCTTACGACAAGCCGGCCTACGACAAGCCTTTCGAGAAGAAGCCCTATGAGGGCAAGAAGAAGGCCTATGAGGGCAAGGGCAAGCCGTTTGCGGCGCGCGCCTCTGAAGGCCGCTATGATCCGGTGGCGCAGGACCGGCCAGAATCTGGGCGATCCCTCCGTGCGCGTTTCACGCGATGCCCGGCCGGGTGCCGCTGGCGACAAGCCCTATGCGGCCAAATCCTATGCCAATAAGGGCGGGAAGCCGGCCGGCAAATTCGGCGCGGGCGGCAAGCCCTCTTTCGGTGGGCCCAAATCCTCTTTCGGTGGGCCTAGCTCGGCGGCCGGTCCCAAGCCCTTCGCAGGCGGGAAGACCGGCAAGCCGAAGCGTCCGCGGGACGATCGCGGCTGAGCCTCGCTCGCCGCGTCGTCGCCAGCCTTGCCTCAGCGCAGGCCGAGGAAGGACAGGATGACGAGGACGACGACGATCAGGCCGACGATGTAGATGATGTTGTTCATGATGAAGCCCCCGGGCTTGAGCGGGCCCGAGGCCCGGCGTGAACCAGATGCCGCAGACCTCATATCTGCGGCACGGGCTCAACCCGCGCGGCGCCGGGAAGGTTCCCGAGCGCAAGCGCCGGCTTAGCCGGAAACGGGGCTGAGGCCGGATTGCTCCGGCCTCTTTTGCCTGCTTCGGCGCTTAGCGGCAGCGCGTCACCGGCCGCTCGACCATGCCATAGCCGGGGACGTAGCGGGCCCGCATCACGGTGTAGCAGCCCGGCTCGTAATAGCTGGAGTAGACGGGGCGGTAGCCCCAGCCATGGCCACCCCAATGCGGGCGGTGATGACCCCAGCCGCCGCCATGATGGCCGTGATGGCCATGCCAGCCGCCATGCCCGGCCTGGGCAGCGGTGGAGGTGGCGAGCGAGCCGCCAAACAAGGCGCCGGCGCCGAGGACGAAGGCGGTGGCAAGGCCGGCGAAGGTGCTGCGCTTGGTCATGATGCTGTCTCCCTGATGATCTGCCGGGGCGGCAGGATTGCCGCTCCATGCCGATTGGTCGCGGGAGAAGCCGATCAGGTTCAAAGCGCAGCGATGTTTTTTTCAGAGCCTCTGCACAGGCTCCTCCGGCGCGATCAGCTTGCGGTAGACATGCCAGCTGGCATGGCCCAGCACCGGCATGACGACGACGAGCCCGACCAGCACCGGCAGCGAGCCTAGCGCCAGCAGTCCAGCGATCATCAGGCCCCAGACCAGCATCACCCTCGGATTGGCCTCGACCGCTGCAACCGAGGTGCGCACCGCCGTGGCGAGATCGACATGGCGGTCCAGCATCAGCGGGAACGAGACCACCGAGATCGAGAAGGCGATGATGGCAAACAGTGCCCCCACCGCATTGCCGACGATCATCATGATCCAGCCATCGAAGGTGGTGAGCACCGCGGTGAGGAAGCTCTCCGTCGTGACCGGCGCTTCCAGCCCGAGCGTGCCGCGATAGATCAGCCAGGCGCTGGCGAGCCAGGCCAGAAACAGGCCGGTCAGCAGCAGTCCGAGCAGGGCGATCTGCCCCATGGCGGGGGACCGGAACACCTGGAAGGCCTGGTCGGCCGAGGCGTCCTCGCCCCGCTCGCGCCGTCTGCTGATTTCGTAGAGGCCGATGGCGGCGAAGGGGCCGAGCAGGGCAAAGCCCGCCATCAGCGGAAAGATCAGCGGAAGGATGTTGTAGGTCGCGCCCAGCCGCGCCAGCAGGACGCCGATGATCGGGTAGATCAGCACGACGAAGATCAGATGCGTGGGCTGCGCGAGGAAATCGTCCCAGCCGCGCTTGAGGGCATCGACGAGGTCGTAGACGGTGATCGTGCCGATGCGCGGCTGCGCCTGCTGGCTGGCACGGGGCAGGCTGGTTGGGCGGAGCAGGGTGTCGAGATTAGCCATGGCGTGTCTCCCGGTTCTGGCCCGGTGCGCCGTCGGCGTTGGTCTCATGCTTGAGCCACGCGGGATGGATCAAGCCGCCTCAGGCGTCGAGCTTCCAATTCCAAGCGCAGCAACGATAGCGCGAAGGCCTGCGCCTGTCTTCTGGCTGTGCGAACACGAGTGCGGGAGCATACTCCTGACCTTCCTCGTCAGCCTCTTCTCGCCTAATGAAGAACCATGACAAATGACGGCTTTCCCCCTCTCGACACGCTGACGCCGCGCAAGGCGAAGCTCGAGCACAAGGCGCTCGCGGCAGAGATCGCGGCAGCCGATCTCGCCTATTTCCAGGAGGATCGCCCGGTCCTGGACGATGCTGTCTATGATGCCAAGAAGCGCAGGCTGCTGGCTCTGGAAGAGGCGTTTCCCGAGCTGAAATCCGCAGCGTCGGTGCAGGTCGGGGCCAAGCCCGCCGTCCCGCTTCGCCAAGATCCGCCATCGCGTGCCGATGCTGTCGCTCGGCAATGCCTTTGCCGATGAGGATGTCGCCGATTTCGTCCAGCGCGTGCGCAGCTTTCTCGGGCGCAAGGCGGAGGACGGCATCGTCTTCACGGCGGAGCCGAAGATCGACGGGCTGTCGCTGTCGCTGCGCTATGAGCAGGGCGTGCTGGTCTCGGCCGCGACACGGGGCGATGGCGAGGAGGGCGAGGACGTCACCCAGAACGCCCGCACCGTCTCGGAAATCCCGCAGACGCTCAAAGGCGCCGATGTGCCTCGAGGTGATCGAAGTCCGGGGCGAGATCTATCTCGGCCATCAGGATTTCGCCGATCTCAACGCGCGCCAGCGCGAGAAGGCGCTGCCGGACTATGCCAACCCTCGCAATGCCGCGGCAGGATCGCTGCGCCAGATCGACCCTGCCATCACCGCCGCGCGGCCGCTGCGCTTCTTCGCCTATGCCTGGGGCGAAATGCCGACCCCGCCTGCGACCACGCAATATGGAGTCGTCGAGGCATTCCGGCGCTGGGGCTTCGTCACCAACCAGCTGATGGTGCGGTGTGAGACTGTGGAGGAGATGCTGGCGCATTACCGGCTGATCGAGAGCCAGCGCGCCGACGCTTGGCTATGACATTGACGGGGTGGTCTACAAGGTCGACGAGCTGGCGCTGCAGCTGCGGCTCGGTTTCGTCGCGCGTGCGCCGCGCTGGGCGATCGCCCATAAATTCCCTGCCGAACTTGCGACCACCGTGCTCGAAAAGATCGAGATTCAGGTCGGGCGCACCGGCGCGCTGAGCCCGGTGGCGCGGCTGCGGCCGGTGACGGTGGGCGGTGTCGTCGTCACCAATGCGACGCTGCACAACGAAGACTATATCCGCGGCTACGATTCCCGCGGCGAGCGCATCCGCAGCGGTGAACCGCCCGATATCCGCGAAGGCGACACGGTGACGGTGAAGCGCGCGGGCGATGTGATCCCGCGCGTCGAGGCTGTCGATCTGTCGAAGCGCCCGGCGGATGCCAAACCCTATGTGTTCCCGGTGCTGTGCCCGGCCTGCGGCAGCCATGCGACGCGGGAGATCAATCCGCGCACCGGCAAGGAGGACGCGGTGCGCCGCTGCACCGGCGGGCTGATCTGCCCGGCGCAGGCGGTGGAGCGGCTGAAGCATTTCGTCTCCCGCGAGGCGCTCGACATCGATGGCCTCGGCGACAGGCAGATCGAGTTCTTCCACGCCGATCCCGATCTTCCGGTCCAGGCAGCCCGCCGACATCTTCACCCTCGCGAGCCGCGACACCGCCAATTTCAAGAAGCTGAAGGACAAGGAAGGGTTTGGCGCACAAAGCGTCGCCAAGCTGTTCGCGGCGATCGAAGACCGGCGGTCGCCGCCGCTCAACCGCTTCATCTTCGGCCTCGGCATTCGCCATATCGGCGAGAACACCGCTCGCCTGCTGGCGCGCCATTACGGCTCCTTCGACCTGCTGCGCCGGGCCGTGATGGCGGCCGAACAGCCGGATGCGCCAGAGCGCCAGGAACTCGACGCTATCGATGGCGTCGGCCCGACGGTGGTCGAGGTCGCTGCTGGAGTTCTTCGCGGAGGCGCATAACCGCGAAACGCTCGACGCGCTTCTGGCGCAGGTGACGCCGCAGCCGCTGGAAGCGGTCGCATCGTCGAGCCCGGTCGCCGGAAAGATCGTCGTCTTCACCGGGGCGCTGGAGCAGATGACGCGGGATGAGGCCAAGGCCATGGCCGAGCGGCTGGGCGCCAAGGTGGCCGGCTCGGTGTCCTCCAAGACCGATCTGCTGGTGGCCGGGCCAGGCGCGGGTTCCAAGCTCAAGGACGCGGCCAAGCATGGCGTCACGGTGATCGACGAAGCCGGCTGGTTCGCGCTGGTCGGGCGGTAGGACGGGAGGCGGCAAGCCGGCTGGAAGGCTTCCGGGGCTGCTTGATGGCGACCATCACTTTTCTTCAAGACGGCGGCGGAGCAAACCGGTCTAACCTGCCGCCATGGATGTGATCACTCAGGAACAGGCGCTGTCGGAAACGCCGTTGAAGGCGGGCGAACAGGCGCATCTTTTCACCAGCCGCCGCTTCGGCGGGCTGGAATGTCTGGCGGCGACCTTCCGGACCCATGCCTATGCGCCCCATGCCCATGACACCTACGCGATCGGGACGATCCTCAGCGGCTGTGAGATCTGGCATGCGCGTGGGCGCACGTTGCAGGCCGGCCCCGGCGACATCGTCCTGAACCACCCGCTCGATGTGCATGATGGCGCGCCGAGCGAAGGCGGCTATCGCTATCGCATGACCTACCCCTCGGTGGAGCTGATGCAGGAACTCGCCGGTTCGCTGAGCGGGTCTGACAGCATCGGCACGCCGTTCTTTCCCGAGCCGGTGGTGCAGGATGCGGAAGGGGCGGCGCTGTTCGCCACGGCTCACCGGCTGCTGGAAGAGAGGCACGATGCCATGGCCGGCGAGGAGGCGCTGCTGCGCGCCTTTGCGGCCATGCTGGCACGCCATGCCGAGCTCGGCGTCCGGGCTGTCGGGCGCGAGTGCGGCCCGGTTGACCAGGCGCGGGCGCTGTTCGAGGCACGCCATGACGAGGATTTGTCGCTGGCCGAGATCGGCGCGCTGGTCGGTCTGCCGCGGCACCACCTCATCCGCGCCTTCCGCCGCGAAACCGGGCTGACGCCGCATGCCTATCTCGTCGATGTCCGGGTGCGGCGGGCGCGGGACCGGCTGCGCCGGGGAGAGGCTCCCGGCACCGTCGCTGCCGCGACGGGTTTCAGCGACCAGGCGCATCTGACCCGCGCTTTCAAGGCCCGCTACGGCGTGACACCGGGTGTGTTTCGCGCCGCCCATATCTCCTGAAAGCGGCTGCGCCTGATGTCTTCCACTGCGACCGACCGCTCTTCCCTGCTGGCCGATGCAAGGCTCGGGCTCCTCGACATCTGGCCTGCGGCCGTGGCCTGTGTGCCGATCGCGCTGTTGTTTGGCGCGCTGGCGGCCGGCAAGGGCCTGTCTGCGGCCGAAGTCGCGGTGATGGGCTTTTTCGTCTTTGCCGGCGGGGCGCAATTTGCGGCGGTCGAGCTCTGGGCGACGCCGGCGCCGATCGGCGCCATCGTGTTCTCGACGCTGCTGATCAACGCCCGGCACGTGCTGATGAGCGCGTCGCTGGTGCCCAAGCTCGAAGGGTTCACGCCCGTGCAGAAGCTGCTTGGCCTGTACTGGATGGCCGATGAAAACTGGGCGCTGGGCGAGAAACGCGCCCGGACGCGCAGGCTGACGCCGGCCTACTGGTTCGGCATGGTCGTGCCCTTCGTCACCAGCTTCGTGTCGACTCTCGACCCTTGGCGCGGTGATCGGCGCAGCCCTGGGCGACCCGCGGCGACTGGGCGCGGATTTCGCGTTCACCGCCCTGTTCATCGCCCTCGTCGCGGCCTTCTGGAAAGGCCGCGTGACCTGCTGGACTGTCGCAGCATCGGGCCTCGCTTCAGCATTGATCTTCCGGCTGGGTCGGGCCGCCCTGGCATGTCGCTGGCCGGCGCGCTCTGCAGGCCTCGCCGCCGCCTGGCTCGCCGCAGGAGGGAGGGCGCCGATGAGCCTGCGAGGTGCGTCGTGACGATCGATCCGATCAACCTCGCTCGCCATTTTCGGCATGGCCGTCGTCACCTATCTCACCCGGATTGCGGGGCTGGCACTGGCCGGGCGGCTGTCCCTGTCGGAGCGGGCGCAAGCCGCCTTCGATGCCATCCCGCCCGCCGTTCTGGTCGCGGTGATCGCGCCGAGCGCGCTGGCCACCGGCTGGGCCGAAACCGGCGCAGCCCTGATCGCGGCGCATCGCCGCAACCCGGCTGCCGCTGCTGGCGGTGGTGCTGGTGGGGGTGGTGTCGGTGGTAGGCCTGCGCGCGCTGCTCTAACCCGCCGCTGGTTCGCTCCTTCGCCCTTGCGGGAGAACGGCGGGTCGATGGGCCTTTGCGTGCGAACAGCGTGTCGTATCGCGGAGCGGCGTTGCCGCCTCATGCGCAGCGACGGATGCCACCTGCCTGCCGGGAAGGGGCCTCGCTCGTCATGGTCGCCCTTGTGGCGACCATCCACGTCCTCGCGGCGGATCTAAAGACGTGGGTCGGGACAAGCCCGAGCATGACGCTCGGAGACCCGAGCCCACCTCGGGGAGAAGGTCGCCGGAGGGTCAGAGGGGTTCCGGGGCAACCGGCTGCAGCCGTGTCAGCGGAAAGCTCGCGCTAGCCGCCTCGTATCCGTCTCGGCTGCGCCGAGCCACCTTCCCGCCGGGGAGAAGGGTGAGCCTCCTTCGTCATGGTCGCCCTTGTGGCGACCATCCACGTCTTCGCTGGGCGCGGGCGGAGCTAAAGACGTGGGTGCTCGGGACAAGCCCGAGCATGACGGCAGCGGAGAACCGCAACGCCTCTACCCTTCTCCGCGCCAGGCGGAGAAGGGGGAGCCCTTCATCAGCCGCCGCGCTCAACCCCGCGTCAGAGCGGCAGGCACGCCTTCTCCAGCCAGCCCTTGGCCTCGCCCTCCAACAGCGGCGCGAGCTTGGTCCGGACCGTTGCGTGATAGGCGTCGATCCAGGCGATTTCGCCGGCGTCGAGCAGGGTCTTGTCGATCAGAGCGCGCTCATAGGGGCACCAGGTGATCGTCTCGAAGCCGTAGATGGTGCGGTCGCCGCCGGGGATGGTTCGCTCCTCGACCACGATCAGGTTCTCGATGCGGATGCCGTATTCGCCCTGCTTGTAGTAGCCCGGCTCGTTGGACAGGATCATGCCCGGTTCGAGCGGGGTGGTGCCGAGCTTCGACAGGCGCTGCGGCCCCTCATGGACGGAGAGATAGCTGCCGACGCCATGGCCGGTGCCGTGGTCGAAATCGAGCCCTGCCTGCCAGAGCGGGATGCCGCGCGAGCGCATCGAGCTGGGCGCCCGAGGTGCCCTTGACGAAGACGACGCGGCGAAATCGCGAGATGGCCCTTGAGCACGCGGGTGTAGCGATCCCGCATCTCGCTCGGTCGGCTCGCCGATCGCCATGGTGCGGGTGATGTCGGTGGTGCCGTCCTCGATATTGCCCGCCGGAATCGACCAGAAAGATCCCCGGCTCGATCTTGCGGTTGCTGGACTCGCGTGACGCGGTAATGCGGCAAGGCGGCGTTGGGGCCGGCGCCGGCGATGGTGGTGAAGGAGACGTCCTTGAGCAGGCCGGTGCCGCATCCGCTCCGTCTCCAGCGCCGCGACGGCGTCGATTTCGGTCAAGCCGCCCTTGGGCGCCTCGCGCGCCAGCCAGGACAGGAAGCGCACGATCGCCGCGCCGTCGCGCAGATGGGCGTCGCGTGTGCCGGCCAGCTCGGCCGCGTTCTTGCGCGCCTTCATCAAGGCGATCGGATCGGCGCCGGCATCGGGCGTGCCGCCGGCTTCGCTGATCAGGGTCGCGAGCGCGGCCGCGGCGGTGGCCGAATCGAGCCGGACCTTTGCACCGGATCGCGCCGAGCTTGCGCAGCTGCGCCTCGAGCGCGGCGGGCGGGGCGATGTCGCCGACGGCGCCGATGGCGTCGCCCGCTTCGTTCGTCACCTTCTCCGGCGCCAGGAAGACGGTCGGCCGGCCCTCGCGCGGGACGATGGCGTAGCCGAGCGGCAGCGGCGTGTGCTCGACATCGCCGCCGCGGATGTTGAAGGTCCAGGCCAGCGCATGCGGATCGGAGACGACGAGCGCATCGACCTTGGCCTTGGCCAGCGCCTCCTGGATGCGGGCGAGCTTGTCGCTGGGTGCCTCGCCGGCGAACTCGGCGCGGTGCGCCTTGACCGGCGCTGTCGGCGGGGCAGGGCGGTCGGTCCAGAGCGCGTCGAGCGGGTTGGCGGTCGCAGGAGACCAGTGTGCCGCCGGCGTTGGCGACGCGCCTTCTCCAGCCTGGCGACACCGTCGACGGTGTGAAGCCAGGGGTCGTAGCCGAGCCTGCCGCCGGCCGGCAGATTCGCCTCGATCCAGCGCTCGAGCGGCATCTCCTCCATCTTGGTCGGCGTGACCACGCTCGTATCGGTCTGCTCCGCCGACTGGATGGTGTAGCGGCCGTCGACGATCAGCGCGGCGCGTGTCGGCCAGCACGATCGCGGCGCCGGCCGAGCCGGTGAAGCCGGTCAGCCAGGCGAGCCGCGCCATATGCGCCGGCACATATTCGCCCTGATGCTCGTCGGCGCGCGGGAACGATGAACCCGTCGAGCCCTTGCGCCGCAAGCGCCCGCCGCAAAGCCGCGACACGCGGCGCCACCTGCGCGGGATCGCTGGGCTCGGAGAAGGACTGGAAGCGGCAGAGGGAAGCGGGCGATTCGGTCATGGCGGGTCCGGACGGTGGCAAGTCCGGCATCGTTGCGTCTGTGGCGGCCGATGACCAGCGCAAAAGCTGATGTCAGGGCCTGCTTCCCCTGCGCGCGATGCGTGCCTGCGGAAGAGGCTGGCTGCCTCTTCGCTATGCGATAATGACATTCGTTAACGGATAACGACCGATGGTCATGCAATGGGCGCATATCTCGCATCTGCGAAACCATCTTCTCGCAACTGCGAAGAAGGGCCACCTTACTGACCATAAGAGAACGAGGAAGCGACCGGGACTGTCCTTCGTTTCACTGTTGGAGAGATCCTATGACTTATGTGCTGAACAACACCGCCGCCCTTCGCAGCAGCGAGAGCGCCACCACCGAGGCGAAGTCCACCGGCCAGTCTTTCTGGCAGCGTTTTTATCTGGCGCTGGTCGAGAGCCGCCGCCGTTCGGCCATCCGCGAGCTGCGCGCCCGCTCCTATCTGGTGAACGAGGCCGAGATCGTGCTCGGCGGCTTTCCCCAGACGGCGCTGAAGGATGACGCGGCCCTGCCGTTCAACCGCTGAGCTTCAAGCTTCCTGTTCCAGAGCCGCGACCATTGCGCGGCTGACACCGGAGATATCACCATGATCGCCATGATCAAGCACCTTTTCGAGCTGATCCAGCGATACCGCCAAGTTTCACCGCGGCCGTCTGGCACGATGCGCGCTCCATGCAGGCCGAAGCCGAGGCCAAATACGGCCAGATCGGTCTTCTGAGACGCAACTGCGCCTTCAATCAGGCGCTCGAAGCTGAGCTTAAAGAGGGCGGCGCGGCCTTGGGGCAGCGCCGCCCTTTTTCATGACCAGCGTCGCCCAGCCTTCGCGCAATGATTTGCGCGCGAGGCCAGGCCCTGGTGCCGGTAGGCGGCAAGGACGCCGGCGACATCCATCTCGAGCAGACCCGACAGGATCAGCGTTCCGTCGGATGACAGCACGCGCGCGATCGAGGGCGCCAGCCGGCGCAGCGGCCCGGCCAGGATGTTGGCGAAGATCAGGTCGAAATGGCCGGGACCGGTTGGCCTTGGCATGGCGCAGGCCCGGCGCCACATAGCAGATCCAGCGCGCCCGGCGCATGATTGACGCGGGCATTGTGCGCCGCGACCTCGACAGCGACCGCGTCGATGTCGCCGGCGACCACGCGGCGCTTGATCTGCTTGGCCAGCGCCAGCGCCAGAATGCCGGTGCCGGTGCCGACATCGAGCCCATGGCGCGGGCGCCGCTGCTTCAGTTCGGCATCGAGCGCCAGCAGGCAGCCGGCGGTGGTGCCGTGATGGCCGGTGCCGAAAGCGAGCGCCGCCTCGATCTCGATGGCGACGTCGTTGATGCGCGACCGCCTGCGCGGTCATGCGAGCCATGGACGAGCACGCGCCCGGCGCGCACGGGCTTCAGCCCGTCGAGGCTGGCCGAGACCCAATCCTGCTGGTTGACGGTCTGGAAGGGCGTGGTATCGACGCTGTCGCCGACGATCGGGCGCAGCATGTCGCGCACGGCCGTCCTCATCGGGATGGGTGGCGAAGTAGATCTCCACCTTCCAGGGCGCATTGAGCGACAGGGTGGTGACGCCGCTCTCGATCTCGAAAGCGGAGATCGCGGTCTCGGTGGGGTCGAAGACCTCGCCAGAAGCTCGGTCAGCGCACGCGCCTTCTCGCCCGAGGTGGAGAGTTCGAGGACGGTCGCGACCGTCGATGGCAGAAGACCTTCACGCATGGCGCGGGAGATAGCAGGCGAGCCGGCGCTTGTCATTCCGCCGCGGGCTGCAGGGCAACGTCCGGCGCGGGAATCAGCGCAATTGCGTATCTGGCCATATCCGCAGCTATCTCAGGATCGGCCTTGAGTTCGCTCGGCGGCCGCGCACGGGGAACTCTGCGGCCCACTTCCTCAGATCCTCGAACCAGAGCGCGACGGCTTCGGATGCGTTGGCCAAAGCCTCGTCGAGCGTGTCGCCGGCAGAGAAACAGCCGGGCAAATCGGGAAACCAGACGCCGACCGCGAGATCGGGACCTGCATCCTCGATGATGGCGACGTAGTGGGTCATGTCAGTCGCGAGACCAGCCTGCCTGCCTGTAGATTTTCAACACGAGACCTGGGCCGAAGTTCTTCTTCGGATGCGGCACCGAGATAATGTCACGGATGCCCGGCTTTTTGAAGACATGATGCGAGCCGGCGATGCGCATGCATTCGCCAGCCCTCGCGTTCGAGGCGGCGGATGATGTCGCTGCTGTTGTTGAGCATAGGTGCCTCGGGTTACGGAGAAGCACCCGACTATTTATATGCATTTGTAATGTCGCGCTGAAACCGATCGGACATGTCTGCCGAATTCTTCTAACATGCTGTGAACAATCACTTTTTCTAATTGTTGATAGTGGCCGCTCTGAGTTGACTGATATTCTCTGCTCCTTTGGTCGTTAACCGACTGAAAAATAAAGAATTTCACTGCGCGGTATAACAACCCGATCCAGAAGCTTCACGACGTTGGTTGCACAAACTAGTCCAGCACCATCTTCCGCCCGGCCTTGTCGAAATCCACCGTCAGCTTGTTGCCGTCGACGCTGGCGACCGAGCCGGGGCCGAACTTGATGTGGAAGACGCGGGCGCCGGTGTCGAAGGCCGAGGAGCCGGTCGATTTCGCGGTCAGTTCGCCCTCGATCAGCATCGGGCCGCGCTGGCCGCCGCCGCCGAAGCTGCGGGCGCCGCTTTCGGCAAAGCCGGCTCTCGGAAAAGCCCGAGCCGCCGCCGAACTGCTGCTCTGGCCGGTGCGGGCCTTGTTCTCCTGCGCGCGCTGCCAGCCCGGCGTCTGGTAGCTGGAGCCGAAGCTCTCCATCCGGTCGAAGCGCGAGGCGCCGTAGCCGCCCTGGGCGTAGTTCGAGGCGGCCTGCACGACCTCGACATGCTCTTCCGGCAGTTCGTCGATGAAGCGGCTGGGCAGGCTCGACTGCCAGAGGCCGTGGATGCGGCGGTTCGAGGCGAAGATACAGCTTCAGCCGCTTGCGGGCGCGGGTCAGGCCGACATGGGCGAGGCGGCGCTCTTCCTCCAGCCCGGCGCGGCCGCTCTCGTCGAGCGCACGCTGGTTGGGGAACAGGCCTTCCTCCCAGCCGGGCAGGAAGACGGTGTCGAACTCCAGCCCCTTGGCGCCGTGCAGCGTCATGATCGAGACGCGTTCGGCGCCTTCGCCGCTATCGGCATCCATCACCAGCGAGACGTGCTCGAGGAAGGCCGGCAGATCGGGGAATTCGTCGAGCGAGCGCACCAGCTCCTTGAGGTTTTCCAGCCGGCCGGCGGCGTCGGCCGAGCGGTCCTTCTGCCACATCTCGGTATAGCCGCTCTCTTCCAGCACCAGCTCGGCGAGCTCGCCCTGGGGCATATGCTCGGCGCGGGCCTGCCAGCGGCCGAAAGCCTCGACCAGCTCGCGCAGAGTGGTGCGGGCCTTGGGCTTCAGCTCGTCGCTCTCCACCACCACGCGCGCCGCCTGCAGCAGCGAGAGGCCCGAGGAGCGGGCGTGATTGTGCAGGATCTGGATGGTTGCATCGCCCAGCCCGCGCTTGGGCACGTTGACGATCCGCTCGAAGGCCAGATCGTCGGTCGGGCGAGACGACGCAGCGCAGATAGGCCATGGCATCGCGGATTTCGGCACGCTCATAAAAGCGCGGGCCGCCGATGACGCGGTAGGGCAGGCCGAGATGCACGAAGCGGTCTTCGATCTCGCGCATCTGCGCCGAGATGCGCACGAGGATCGCGATCTCCGAGAGGTTGTGCCCCTTGTTCTGCAGGGCCTCGATCTCGTCGCCGATCAGCCGCGCTTCTTCCTGGCTGTCCCAGGCCCCGGTGATGGTGACCTTTTCCCCCGCCTCGTCCTCCGTGCGCAACGTCTTGCCGAGCCGGCCTTCATTGCGGGCGATGAGCTTGGAGGCGGTTGCCAGGATATGGCCGGTCGAGCGGTAATTGCGCTCCAGACGAACGACGGTGGCGCCGGGAAAATCATGCTCGAAGCGCAGGATGTTATCGACCTCGGCGCCGCGCCAGCCATAGATCGACTGGTCGTCGTCACCGACGCAGGCGACGTTGCGGCGGCCCTGCGCGAGCAGGCGCAGCCAGAGATATTGCGCCGTGTTGGTGTCCTGGTACTCGTCGACGAGGATGTAGCGGAAGCGCTCGTGATATTGCGCCAGCACGTCCGGGTTCTCGCGAAACAGCGTCAGGCAATGCAGCAGCAGATCGCCGAAATCGACGGCGTTCAGCGTCTTCAGCCGGTCCTGATAGGCAGCATAGAGCGCGCCACCCTTGCCATTGGCGAAGACGGCGGCCTCGCCCGGCGGGACATCCTTCGGCGTCAGCCCGCGATTTTTCCAGCTGTCGATGAAGCCGGCCAACATGCGGCCGGGCCAGCGCTTCTCGTCGATCTCGGCTGCGGCGATCACCTGCTTCATCAGGCGGATCTGGTCGTCGGTATCGAGGATGGTGAAATCGGCGCGCAGGCCGAGCAGCTCGGCATGGCGGCGCAGCAGCTTGGCCGAGATCGAGTGGAAGGTGCCGAGCCAGGGCATGCCCTCGGCCACCGGGCCGACCAGATGGGCGACGCGCTCCTTCATCTCCCGCGCGGCCTTGTTGGTGAAGGTCACCGACAGGATTTGCGAGGGGTAGGCGCGGTTGGTGGCGATGAGATGGGCGATGCGGGTGGTGAGCACACGGGTCTTGCCCGTGCCGGCGCCGGCCAGCACCAGAACCGGCCCGTCCGTCGCTTCCACCGCCTGCCGCTGCTCCGGGTTCAGCCCGGAGAGGTAGCCAGCCGATGGCTGCTGCCGCGGCGCGCGCGGCAAGACCGCCCGGGCGGGGCAAGGGGGCAGAGGATGCGTGACTGTCTGACAAGGTAAGGTCTGCTCGTGCGTGATTCGTTCTCGCGTCAATATAAGACGTTGCAGCGGGATTGCGCGGGGGCAGCTGTAGATTTGGTGCTGATGGCCACAGGATTGTCGCAAGGGCCGGGCCATAGCATTGTGGTCTCGCCACGGGGGCGGGGGGAGGCGATGATGCGCAAGGTAGGGGCTGTTGCTGCGGGTTTGCTGCTGGCTGGGATGCAGGCGGTCGCGACGCAAGCGCTCGCCCAGACCCGTCCCGCGCCTGATCCTCTCGGTGATTGCGAGCGCTTCGCCCTGTCGGAATCGAAGCGGGATGGCGGGACGCTCAAATCCATCCGGATCGACCGTGGCGACAGCCTGATCGAGAACCGCTTCGACAAGAAGATCGGCAGCCAATACGTCTCGATCGAATACATCGCCTTTGCAGCCGTTGAGGATCAGCAAGGCAAGCGCCGGGGGCGGATCGTCTGCCTGCACACAGGCACGCAGGGCAACAAGGCGGTGTACCTGGTCGAAATCCCGCAGTGACGCAGAGAGGCTTTTCCGCCGCTCCGCCGCTCCGCCGTGCCTCCCCTCCGGCCAATCCAGTTCTCCAGCCCCTCCAGCCCCTCCAGCCCTCATCCTGAGGAGCTGCGCAGCAGCGTCTCGAAGGATGGTCCAGCGTGCGCAGGAGCCTCCTGGAACATCCTTCGAGACGGCCCTTTCAGGGCCTCCTCAGGATGAGGGCTGGAGGTTGGCAGAGGGCTGCAGGTCAGTCGAGGGCTGTCAGTGGGACGAGGGTTGCAGTTGAGCCCCCGCTCGCCCGCTCAGCCCTCGGCCGGCTCGAAATCCATCGCCACGCCGTTGATGCAGTAGCGCAGGCCGGTCGGCGGCGGGCCATCGGGGAAGACATGGCCGAGATGGCCGCCGCAATTGGCGCAATGCACCTCCGTGCGCACCATCATGAAGCTGCGGTCTTCCGTGGTCGCGACTGCGCCCTCGAGCGGCTCGTTGAAGCTCGGCCAGCCGGTGCCGCTCTCGAATTTCGTGAGGTTGCGGAACAGCGGCTGCTGGCATCCGGCGCAGGAGAAGGTGCCGGGGCGCTTTTCGAAATTCAGCGCGCAGGAGCCGGGGCGCTCGGTGCCGTGGCCGCGCAGGACGCGGTACTGCTCCGGCGTCAGGCGGGCGCGCCACTCTTCGTCGCTCAGTTCGAAGGGAAAGCGCTCGGCCGGAGCCTTTTCACTGCCAAACATGCTCATCAGACCCATCTGGACTTCCTTTCCGCGCCGGACGCGCCGGCTCTGTCATACAACCCTATTGGCTGGTTTGAGGCTAATATGGGTGCTGTGGCGGGCAATTTGCAGCCCCTATCCAGCGCTTGGCATCACGATCCTGTGGAGCTTGCGGTCTCGTTTCGCGCGCCGGAGTTAGGACCGCGAACGCGTCACCCAAGCGTCATGCAACTCCTCTAGTCGGCTCGCCAACGAGAGCGACAGGGGTGGTGACGATGCAAACGGTGCGCGCTGCGAGGCGGGAAACAAGTTCAGGCCTGACCATGGCGGTGCATCGCAACGCGCCGCTGTCGAAGGCCGGCATTCTGGAGCGGCTGTTCACCTTCGCCTTCTCCGGGCTCGTCTATCCGCAGATCTGGGAGGATCCGGTGGTCGATATGGCGGCGCTGGAGCTGACGCCGCAGGACCATGTCGTGGCGATCGCCTCGGGCTCCTGCAACGTCCTGTCCTATCTCACCGCAAACCCGGCCCGGATCAGCGCCATCGACCTGAACGGCGCGCACATCGCGCTCGGCAAGCTCAAGGTGGCGGCGTTTTCGCGGCTGCAGCGCCATGATGAGCTGCAGCGATTTCTCGGCCAGGCGCAATCGCGCGAGAATATCGAGCTTTATGACCGGCAGATCGCGCCGCATCTCGATACGACCTCGCGCGCATATTGGGAGGGGCGGGGGCTCACCGGCCGGCGGCGCATCTCCGTCTTCGCCCGCAATCTCTATCGCTATGGCTTGCTCGGCCGCTTCATCGGCGCGGGCCATCTTCTGGGCCGGGCGCTTGGCTGCGATCCGCGCCAGATGCTGAAGGCGACGACGCTGGAAGAGCAGCGGGCCCTGTTCGAGCTGAACATCGCGCCAGTCTTCGACAAGAGGCTGGTGCGCTGGCTGGTGCGGCAGCCCGCCTCGCTCTACGGCCTCGGCATCCCGCCCGCGCAGTACAAGGCGCTGGCCGGTGATGGGCCCGACGGCATTCGCGCCGTGCTGCGGCACAGGCTGGAACGGCTGGCCTGCGGCTTCCCGCTACAGGAGAACTACTTTGCCCAGCAGGCCTTTGGCCGCCGCTATGGTGACAATGCAGCCGGCGCCGTGCCGCCCTGCCTGGAGCGGCGCCATTTCGAGGCGGTGAAGGCGCGGGTGCCGCGCATAGCCTATCACCAGAGCGCCGTGACCGGCTTTCTGGAGCGCCAGCCGGCCGAGAGCTGCGACGCCTATGTGCTGCTCGATGCGCAGGACTGGATGAACGACGCCGAGCTGACCGGGCTCTGGACGCAGATTACCCGGACGGCCAAGCCCGGTGCCCGCGTCATCTTCCGCACCGCCGCCGATGAAAGGCTGCTGCCCGGCCGGGTGCCGCCGGCCATCCTCGATCAGTGGCAGTATGAGGAAGCGACGAGCCGCGCACTTCTGGCCCAGGACCGCTCATCGATCTATGGCGGCTTCCACCTCTACCGCTTGACGGAGCGCGCCGCGTGAGTGCCGTCGCGCCCGATGCGCTGATGGACCGGATCTACCGGCGCCAGCGGCACATCTACGATGCCAGCCGCAAGTTCTACCTGCTCGGCCGCGACGAGGCGATTTCCGCCCTGCAGCCGCCGCCGGGGGGCAGCGTGCTGGAGATCGGCTGCGGCACCGGGCGCAACCTGATCCGTATCGCCCGGCTCTATCCCGGCCGCGATTGCTGCGGGCTCGATGTCTCCTCCGAGATGCTGATCACTGCGCGGCAGTCGGTCGAGCGGGCGGGGCTGGCCGATCGCATCAGGCTGGCGCAGGCCGACGCGACGGGCTTCGATCCGCAGGCCCTGTTCGGCGCGGCCGGCTTTCGACCGCATCGTGATTTCCTACGCGCTGTCGATGATCCCGCCCTGGCGCGGGGTGGTGCAGGAGGCTCTGCGCCGGCTTGAGCCCGGCGGCGTGCTGCAGATCGTCGATTTCGGCGATCAGGCGAGGCTGCCTCAGGCGTTCAAGACGGTGCTGCGGCGCTGGCTCGCGCTGTTTCACGTCACGCCGCGCGATGATCTGGAGCCGGTGCTGCGCGCCTGCGCTGCAGAAGCTGGCGCAAGGCTGGAGGTGACGCCGCTTTATCGGGGCTATGCGGTTCTGGCGACGCTGACCAAGGTTTGAGCCGTCGGAGAGGCTTCAGAGACCGGTTGAGCTATCCGAGCCTCATCCTGAGGCCATTCCTCGGAATGGCGTCTCAGGATGCTCCAGAAGGCTCCGGCGTCCGCTGGACCATCCTTCGAGACGCGACTTTGTCGCTCCCCGAGGATGAGGGCTTGCGTAGTCAAACGGTTCTCTACAGCTCAGTGCCGGGTCTCGGTCTCGCGCTCGCCGGTCATGCCCTCGACGGTGATCGCCGTCTTGCGCGGCATGCCGATCATGCGGCCGATCGTGGCCGGCAGCGGCATCATGCTGTGGGCCGCCTTCATCAGAGCGAGGTTGGCCAGGATGTCGGCCGGGAAGGGCGTGACTTTGCGGCTGGCCATATCGACATGGAGAGAGAGGTTTTCGCTGGTGGCGGCGAGCCAGCCTTCATGGGCGTGGCGCATTTCAAGGTAATAATGCAGCCGCTTCTCGTCGAAGGCGATGAGCTGGGCCGTGACCCTGACCTGGTCGCCCTCGGTCAATTCGCGCTTGTAGAGGATGTGGCACTCCGCAGCGAAGAAGGAGGCGTGGCGCTCGCTGACATAGTCCTGGTTCAGGCCGACCAGCGAAAACACCTCGTCGACCGCGCGATCGAACAACACATGATAATAAGCCATGTTGAGATGGCCGTTATAGTCGATCCATTGCGGCTCGACGCGCATGGCGGACGAGACGAAGGGTGCGAAGAACAGCGCCGGAGCGCGGATATCGTCTTTCATCTCCGCCTCCTGCCTGTCTGTGGCCCGCCTGGGCCGGATCGGGCGCTCGCACCGGGCCGGTCTGCGGAGTGCTGACGGCTCGGGTCGGCGCCGCAAAATTGGCGCTTGCTGCGATCCGCAAGAGGCGAGACAACAGGTTGTCCCGGTTTCCAGCGGGCGAACGCCCAGCGGCGTCCTCACAGCTTTCAAATCTAAGCGTTAAAAGCAGGTCCTGACAATGAGTCCGTCCGCCGCCATCGCCTATTCCTCCGCCTCTGTCGCTTCGCTGCCACCCTCCGCTGAGGCGATCGCCGCCGTGACATCGGCCCTGGCGGCGATGTTCGGCAACCGCCTCGTCACCAGTCTCGCCGTGCGCCAGCAACACGGCCACACGCTGACCTGGATCCCCAACCAGCCGCCCGATGCCGTCGTCTATCCCGACAGCACGGAGGAGGTCTCCGAGATCGTCAAACTCTGTGCGACGCATGGCGTTCCCGTGATCGCCTTTGGCACCGGCACCTCGCTCGAGGGCCATGTCAACGCGCCCTATGGCGGGGTTTGCGTCGATATGAGCCAGATGAAGCGCGTTCTCGCTGTGAATGCCGAGGATCTGGATTGCGTCGTCGAGGCCGGCGTCACCCGCAAGGAGCTCAACGAGCATCTGCGCGACCAGGGCCTGTTCTTCCCGATCGATCCGGGCGCCGATGCCTCGATTGGCGGCATGGCCGCGACGCGGGCCTCGGGCACCAATGCCGTGCGCTATGGCACGATGAAGGACAATGTCCTGTCGCTGACGGCGGTGATGGCCGATGGCTCGATCGTCAAAACCTCGACCCGCGCCCGCAAGACCTCGGCGGGTTACGATCTGACCCGTCTGCTGGTGGGCTCGGAAGGCACGCTCGGCATCATCACCGAGATCACCCTGAAGCTGCACGGCATTCCCGAGGCGATCTCGGCCGGCGTCTGCCCGTTCCCGTCGGTGCAGGCAGCCTGCGATGCGACGATTGCGACGATCCAGTCCGGGCTGCCGGTGGCGCGGATCGAACTGCTCGACGATGTCATGATCCGCGGCGTCAACATCTACTCCAAGCTCGGCCTGCCCGAGACGACGATGCTGTTCGTCGAGTTTCATGGCACGGAAGCCGGGGTGAAGGAGCAGGCCGAGCGCTTTGGCGAGATCGCCGCCGATTGCGGCGGCGGTCCGTTCGACTGGGCGACCAAGGCTGAGGACCGCAGCAAGCTCTGGCAGGCGCGGCACGATGCCTATTGGGCGGCGCGGTCGCTGCGCCCCGGCGCGGAATCGGTCGCGACCGATGTCTGCGTGCCGATCTCGCGGCTGGCCGAATGCGTCGAGGAAACCAAGCGCGACATCGCCGAGAGCGGCCTGATCGCGCCGATTGCCGGCCATGTCGGCGACGGCAATTTCCACACGCAGCCGCTTGGTCGACCAGAACGATGCCGATGAAGTGGCGCGCTGCCAGGGCTTCATCGACCGGCTGGTCAAGCGCGCCCTGGCGATGGGCGGCACCTGCACGGGCGAGCATGGCGTCGGCCAGAAGAAGATCAAATATCTCGAGGCCGAGCATGGTCCTGCCGCGCTCGCGGTGATGCAGACGCTGAAGCGGTCGCTCGATCCGCTGAACATCCTCAACCCCGGCAAGATCCTGCCGATGTGAGCCGGGACGCCGCTGCCCCCTTTGAGGTCGCGGCGAAACCTCGCTGCAAATGTCGTGATCTTGCCGCGACTTGGCGGCATGATCCCGCTTGAGGCATGATGAGGACGCGCGGGCCTGATCGACCCGCTTGATTGGTTCAGGGATACTATCCTCCTTTGCGCGAGACGCTGACTGTTCTGGCTGGGCTGCTTCTGTTGACGCTGCTGGCGGCCCTGATCGGACCGGGCTTCGTCGATTGGACCGCGTACAGGCCGCAGATCGAGGCGCGGCTGAGCGCAGCGCTCGGGGTCGAGACCCGCGTTGCCGGGGGCATCCGCCTGCGCCTGCTGCCATCGCCACGCGCGGTGCTGGGCGACATCCGCATCGGACCCGCCTCACGCGAGACGAGCTTCGCCTCCATCGACAGCCTCACCGTCGAGCTGGCGGCAGGCGCCACTGGCGCGTGGCGATGTCCGGGTGGCGGATGCGGTGGCCGAAGGCGCGCTGGTGACGCTGGCGCTCGATGAAGCGGGGGCGGTGCGACTGCCGCCTCTGAGCGGATCGGGTGTGCCCGGCCAGACGGCGCTCGACAAGGTCAGTATCCGGCGCTCTGCCGTGGTCTGGCGCCAGTCTGGCAAGCCCGACCGCAGCCTGGCGCCGATTGCCGCCGAGGTTTCCGCCATCAGCCTGCGCGGACCGTGGCGCGTCGAGGGCGAGGTGGCGGGCGCTTCCGTGCGCGTGACCACCGGCGCGCTGGAGCCGGAAGGCCGCTTGCGCGCCAAGACGCTCATCACCGGCGACCGGGTGCAGATGAGCTTCGACGGCCATTTCCTGCTGCCCGTCAACGCGCAGGCGACGCCGCTTGGGCTCGAGGGGGCTTTTTCGCTGTCGCCGGGCGGTGCCATGGCGCTGGCCGGCAAGATCGAGGGCAATGCGCTGGCGCTCTCGCTGCGCGATCTGGCGCTCGATCTCGGTGGCGGCGTCGCCCGGCTCGAAGGGGAGGGGCAGTATCTGCCGCAGGACGGCACAGGCTCGCTGGCGCTGCGGGCGCGGCGGCTCGATCTCGATGCGCTGTCGACGGCCCTGGCCGAGCGTCCCGGTTTCGAGCGGGCGCTGAGCGCGCTGCCGGGCGCCGTCGATATTGGGCTCGATCTCGACCAGATGCTTTGGCGCGGCGAGGATTTTACCGCGGTCGCGCTGCGTGGGCGCGTGACGGAGGATGGTCTCAGCGACGCCTCCGCCTCGCTGCGCATTGCCGGCGCGCTGATCGGCGCGACGGGGGCGGCCGATGCGCAAGGTGTTGCCGGGCGGGTGACGGTCAAGGCCGACGATGCCCGCCGCATGGCGCTGGTGCTGGCCCGGGCCGGGCTCGACCCCGCATTTGCCGATCTCGCTGCCGGACTGGGCCAGATCGAGGCCGATGCGACCGGCGCGTGGGATGGCGGACGCTTTGCCTTCGAGCGCTTGCTGCTGACCAGTAGCACCGGGCTGAAGCTCGAAGGCGCGGGCGATGCAACGGCCGAGCGGCTGGCGGCGCGCCTGTCGATCACCGGGCTCGATCTCAACAGCCTGCCCCCCGCAGAAAGCCTGACGGGGCTCGTCGGCCGGCGCGATCTGGCGCTCGATCTTGCGCTCGCCAATGCGCGCTATCGCAACGCGCCGCCCGGCGCCGCCAGCCTGCAGCTCAACCGGCAGGGCAATGCCTGGCGGCTGAACCGGCTCGCGATTTCGGGTTTTGGCGGTGTCGACGTCACCGGCTCCGGGGCGCTGCTGGCGCAGGGCGGGGAGATCAGCGGGCGGGTGCGGGCTCCGCGTTTTGAGAGCCTGGCTGCGTTGGCAGGGCCGCTTTTGCCCGAGAGGGTGAGGTCGGCGCTGGCGCGGGTCGGCGATGGGCTGGCGCGACTGGACACGGGCTTCCGCCTGACCGCGCAGCCAGGAGGGCGTGACGGCAATGGCCGTCGAGGGCAGTGCGCAGGGCGGCCCGTTCAAATTCGACGGCCAGCTCGACCCTGCGGGCGAGTGGACCCGCGCGGCCCTGCGCTTCGATCTGGCGGATCGCCGCCAGGCTTTCACCGCGCTGGGCCTGCCGACGCCGCAGCTGGGCGGCAGCGGCCGCCTGGCGCTCGAACGCGCGGCGGGCCGTGTGGTGGGATCGCTGGCCGGGCCGGGCCTCGCGCTATCGCTGGATGATCTCACCAGCGATGCGGCGCGGCTCACCATCCAGGCCGATCAGCCGGGGCAGGTTCTGCCGGAGGGACCGGCCCGGCTGCTGCCGGATGGGCTGCTGGATGCCAATGCCCGCGTCAGCTTCAGCGCCGGAGACGATTGCGCTCGACGATCTCATTGCCAATCTCGGACCCGCGCGAGCGACCGGTGCGCTGGCGTTCTCGCGGGATGGCGGTGTCAGCGGGCGGCTCAAACTGCCGCATCTCGATCTTCGCGCCATGGTGGCGGCGGCGCTTGGCGCGCCTGCAGCGCCGGCCGGCTCGGTCTGGTCCAGCGGGCGTTTTGCGCCGGCAGCAAGCCTTGGCGATCTCAATCTGGCGATCGAGGCTGACTCGTTACGGCTCTGGGGCGAGACCTTGCTGCGCGAGGCGCGCTTCGTGCTGCGCTCCGATGCGGATGGGGTGGGGCTGGGCGATCTGGCGGCCAGGCATGGCGGTGGCAGCGTTACGGGGCGGCTCGGCCTGCGTCGCGAAGGCGGGCTGGCGCAGCTGACGGGAGCGCTGGCGCTATCGGAGCTGGATCTGGCAGCGCTGACCAGCCGCGCCTTGGGCGGGCGCGCTGTCCGGCCGCGTCGAGCTCGGCGGCTCGGGCGAGAGCCCGGCGCGGCTGATCGCCGGCTTGAGCGGCGCGGGCAGCCTGCAATTCAGCAAGCTGACGATCTCGCAACTCGATCCGGCCGCTTATGCGCGGGTGATTGCCGGGACCGGCGAGGACGCCTCCGAGAGCGAGGCCAGCCGGCTGCAGAGCCGCCTCAACGAGGCGCTCGACCGCGGCTCCTGGGCGCTGGGTGACCTGTCTACGCCGTTCACGATTGCCGCCGGGCTGGCGCGTCTCCAGCCGCTGAGCTTCGACAGCAACGGGTTGCGCGCCCAGGCCAGCGGCTTTGTCGATCTGCGCGCGCTGACGGCGGATCTGCGGCTCAATCTGCGCCCGCTTGGCGCCATGCCCAAGGGCTGGCCCGGCGATGCGCCGCAGATCGGCATCGCCTGGCGCGGGCCGGTGACCGATCTCAAGCGCGAGGCCGATGTCGGCGCTCTCGCCAACACGGTCGCGGCGCGAGCGCTGGCGCGCGAGATCGAACGGGTCGAAGCGTTTGAGGCCGATGCGCGCGAACGGGCCATCCATTCCCGCCGGCTGCGGGCGGAACGCGAGATGCGCGAGAACGAGCGTAAACTGCAGGAGTTCATCAAGGCCGAGGATGAGCGCAAGGCGGCCGAAGAGAAGCGGGCCGAGGAGGCGCGGCTGGCCGAGGAAGCCAAGCGCGCTGCCGAAGAGGCCAAGCGTGCCGCCGAGGAACGACGCGCCGACGAGCAGCGCCGCGCCGCCGAGGCTCGGCAGGAGCAGGAGGCGCGCCGCCGGGCGGAGGCTGAGGAGCGGGCGCGGGCTGCGGCCGAGCGGGCCGGCGCAGCAGCCACAGCCTGGCCCCATGGTGCTGCCCGGTGCGGCTCCGCGGTTTTATCCCGATGCTCCGGCGGAGGGGGCGGTGCCGCCGCTCGCCCCGCCGCTGACCATCCAGTCCGTGCCGCGCCCGCTCTCGCGCAGCGGCCAGTCGAACTGACGCTTCAGCGCGATCGCAGCTCACAGGCTGATTCAAGCCCTTCGAATCCTGCGCGAAGGATCGACGCTAACCGATTGTTTAGGTTAATTGATTGTTGCGCGCAGCCAGCTCGCGATAATGCGCCAGGACGTGCAGGCGCAGGGCCGAGGAGAGATTGACGTCGTCGCGGGCGAGGTCGATCTCCGCGATCAACGCCGCCAGTGGCACATCGCGCTGCGCGGCAATCTCGCGCAAGCTGGTCCAGAACGGCTCTTCCAGCGAGACGCTGGTGCGGTGGCCGGCAATGGAGAGCGAGCGCTTGCGCTGGGCCTTCATGAGCGTGGCGCCGTCATGACGTTCCGCCATCCTCGTCCGGCTTCAGGCGATGGCCATCGAGGCGTTTGGCAGCGAGCGTCCTTTCGGCCTCGGTGAGCATGCGTTCGGGCTTGCTGCGTCCGAAGCTGATGCGGTTCTGCTCGGCCTGCTTGTCCGCCTCGTCACGCTTGCGCTGCTTGCGCACCCGCCGGAGATTGATGATCTCGGCCACCAGACGCCCCTGCGGTCAGGAGGGGCCGAGCATGCGCTCGGGCCGAACGGTCGCATCGAACACAGCCGCCTCGACGCCCGCCCGCAACGCTTCCTCGCGCAGCGTGGTGCCATTGTGATGGGCTGATTTGGCGATGGAGGCGGCGCTGTCGTAGCCGATCACCGGGGCGAGCGCCGTCACCAGCATCAGGGACTGGGACAGCAGGGTTTGAAGCCGCTCCTCATTGGCCTCGATGCCATCGACGCAGTTCACCCGGAAGCTCGTTGCCGCGTCGGCGAGCAGCCTGACCGATTGCAGGAAGGCGCTGGCGATGACCGGCTTGAAGACGTTGAGCTCGAAATGGCCCTGCGAGGCGGCAAAGCCGATCGTCGCCTGATTGCCATGGACCTGCGTCGCGACCATGGTCAGCGCCTCGGCCTGGGTCGGGTTGACCTTGCCCGGCATGATCGAGGAGCCCGGCTCGTTTTCGGGCAGGCTGATTTCGCCAAGGCCCGAGCGCGGGCCGGAGCCCATCAGCCTGATATCGCTGGCGATCTTGAACAGGTCGCCCGAGAGCGCGGCCAAGGCGCCATGGCAGGCAGCCAGCGCGCCATGGCTCGCCAGCGCCTCGAACAGATTGTCCGCCTGGCGGAAGGGCAGGGAGGTGAGGCTGGCGACCTCGGCTGCGAAGCGGCGGCCGAACTCGGGATGCGTGTTCAGCCCGGTGCCGACGGCGGTGCCGCCCTGCGCCAGCGCATGCAGGCCCAGCACCATCGCTTCGATCCGGCTGATGCCGAGCCGGATTTGCGCGGCATAGCCGGAGAATTCCTGGCCCAGCGTGACCGGGGTCGCGTCCTGCAAATGGGTGCGGCCGATCTTGACCAGCCCGTCGAACGCTTCGGCCTTGGCCTTCAGGGCCGCCTCAAGCGCTTGCAGGGCCGGCAGCAGCCGGCGTGTGACTTCCATGGCGCCAGCGATATGCATGGCGGTCGGGAAGCAATCATTCGAGGATTGGCCGCGATTGACGTGGTCATTGGGGTGAACCGGCGTCTTCGACGCCGAGCGGCTCGCCGAGCAGCTCATTGGCGCGGTTCGCCAGCACCTCGTTGACGTTCATGTTGGTCTGGGTGCCGGAGCCGGTCTGCCAGATCACAAGCGGGAAATGCTCGTCGAAACGGCCGGCCAAAGCCTCGTCGGCGGCCTGGCCGATCGCGCCCGCAATACGCTTGTCGATCAGGCCGAGCCCGGAATTGACCCGCGCAGCGGCCTTCTTGACCATGACCAGCGCATGGACAAGCGGCATCGGCATGCGCTCGCGCACGCCGCCGATCTTGAAGTTTTCGAGAGATCTCTGGGTCTGGGCGCCCCAGTAGCGGTCAGCCGGAACGGCAATCGGGCCGAAGGAGTCGGTTTCCGTACGGGTTTCGCTCATCCCATCCCTGTCAGGTTTTCTTGCGGAAGGCGTCGAGGCTGACAACCTGGGCGCCGGCCTCTTCGCCGGTATCCTGGCCGTCCCCGGCGTTTGCGCCCTTGGCGCCATCGCCCTCAGCGGATTTGCCGTCCTTGGACTTGCTATCCCCCGCCTTGGCATCGGCCGCCTTGCCCTTCAGGGCGGGCAGGCCAGCCGGCGTCGTCTTTGTCGGCAAAGCGATCGGCGCTGCGGAAGCGAGATTGGGCTCGGAGCCCGCGCCGCGCAGGGCCTTGCCGCCCGAGGGCGCCGTCTCGGTGACCGGAGCCTCCTGCGGCGCTTCCTGGGTCTCGAATTTCAGGCCGAACTGCACCGAGGGATCGAAGAAGGTGGTCAGGGCATCGAAGGGCACCAGCAGCCGCTCCGGCACGCCGGAGAAGGAGAGACCGACCTCGAAAGCATGCTCGCTGACGTTGAGGTCCCAGAACTGGTGCTGGAGCACGATCGTCATCTCTTCCGGGTGCTTGTCGCGCAGGCGCTGCGACAGGCGCACGCCGGGCGCGCCGGTGCGGAAGGTGACATAGAAATGATGCTCGCCGGGCAGACCATCACGCCCCGCCTCGGTCAGTATCTTCCGCACGACGCCCTTCAGTGCATCCTGCACCATGAGATCGTAACGAAGAATGTCCTTGGCCATCTGGTGGTCGATCCGCTTCCGTTGGCAACTCCGGCGGAAACAGCCGGCAGGCCTGAAAAAAAGTGGAGGCTTCTGTTGCCAGGCGCCTCCGAGCCCCGCCTTACATCGCTAAACGCAAGGACTTAGGTTTGGGAACCAGCACCGCTTACGCGGCGACAGCAACCCGAGCATTGTTGTCGTTGGCAACTATGCGTTAGGCCCGATAACGGCGGTACCATGCCGGGCAAAAGAACAACCTTTACACCCTCGTCGATCCTGTTTCGCCCCCGCCGCAACCCTGCCGCCCTAAGGTGGCAAGTGAACCTGCCGCTTGCGCAACAGGGCTGTGGTGGAGGCGCCGGGTACTGCCCCCGGGTCCGAAAGGCTTATTACGAAGTCCGTTTATCGCCATAGCCGGTCTTGCGAGCGGCACTGCCAATATAGGAGGTCGTTGGCGGCGGGGGAAGGGATATGAGCCGGCGATTGCGCGAATTTCGCGGTGTGGCAGATTTTCCTCGCGATACGAGCGCGTTCTGCGGCTTTGGCAGGGCGTAGCAGCCGCAGTTGTGGATGCCGCCGGCTTTCCTGACGCATCCCGGCGCGGGAGCGGCTAATGTCGCGCCGCTTCACCGGGATTCGCCATGCGCCAGTATCACGACCTTCTCAACCGCGTGCTCACCGAAGGCGTCCGCAAGGACGACCGGACAGGGACCGGGACGCTCGCGGTTTTCGGGCACCAGATGCGCTTCGACCTGAGCCAGGGCTTTCCGCTGGTCACCACCAAGAAGCTGCATCTGAAGTCGATCATCCATGAGCTGATCTGGTTCCTGAGCGGCGACACCAATATCCGCTATCTGCAGGAAAATCGGCGTCAGCATCTGGGACGAATGGGCCGATGCCGATGGCGAGCTCGGCCCGGTCTATGGCCGCCAGTGGCGCTCCTGGCCGGCGCCCGATGGGGCGAGTATCGACCAGATCACCTGGCTGGTGAACGAGATCCGGACGCAATCCCGATTCACGCCGGCTGATCGTCTCCGCCTGGAACCCCGCCGACATTCCGAAGATGGCGCTGGCGCCCTGCCACTGCCTGTTCCAGTTCTTCGTCGAGCCGTCACGCGAGGGGCCGGCCAAGCTCTCCTGCCAGCTCTATCAGCGCTCGGCCGATGTCTTCCTCGGCGTGCCCTTCAACATCGCGAGCTATGCGCTGCTGACGCATATGGTGGCGCAGGTGACCGGGCTGGCTGTCGGCGATTTCGTCCACAGCCTTCGGCGACACGCATCTTTATGTGAACCATCTCGACCAGGCCCGACTGCAGCTGGAACGCGAGCCGCGCGCCCTGCCGCGGCTGAGGCTGAACCCGGCGGTGACGCGGCTGGAGGATTTCCGCTTCGAGGATATCAGTATCGAGGGCTACGATCCCCACCCCGTGATCAAGGCGCCGATCGCGGTCTGACGTTTCCTCTTCCCCCTTTCCCCTCCGATTGCCTGAAAGCCGATTGCGATGTCCCTGACCATTCGTTCCGCCCGACCGGGCGATGCCGGGCTCGTCCTCGGCTTCATCAAGGCGCTGGCCGAGTACGAAAAGCTGCTCGACGAGGTGGTGGCGAGCGAGGCCGATCTCGAGGCGGCGCTGTTTTCGGAGCATCCCCGCGCCTTTTGCGATCTCGCCGTCTGGGAGGGCGAGCCTGTCGGGTTCGCCGTCTGGTTCTACACCTACTCGACCTTTTCCGGCCGCCACGGCATCTGGCTGGAGGACCTCTATGTGCAGCCGGAGCAGCGCGGGCGCGGCATCGGCAAGGCGCTGATGGCCGGGCTGGCGAAGCGCTGCGTCGATGAGGGGCTGCCGCGCCTGGCCTGGTGGGTGCTGAACTGGAACGAGCCGTCGCGGGTGTTCTATCGCGCCATCGGCGCCAAGGCGCAGGATGAGTGGACGGTGAAGCGGCTGGAAGGCGAGGCGCTGCGCGCGCTCGGGCAGGGGGCCTGAGCCATGAGGTCTGCCTGTCGTCATCGTGGCCGGGGTCGCCGATAACGGCGTGATCGGCGATGAGAACCGCCTGATCTGGCGGCTGAAGACCGATCTGCGTCATTTTCGCGCGCTGACCTTGGGCCGCCCGGTGATCATGGGTCGCAAGACCTTCCTGTCGATCGGCAAGCCGCTGCCGGGGCGCGAGACGATCGTGCTGACGCGCGACCCCGCCTTCGCTGCGGACGGCGTTCACGTCGCCCATGATGTCGAGGAGGCGCTGGCGATGGGGCAGCGCATTGGCGCCACGATGCAGGCCGATTCCGTCGTCATCGCCGGTGGCGCCGACATCTGGGCGCAGACCCTGCCCCTGGCGGACAGGCTGGAGCTGACCTTCGTCCACGCAACCCCCGCAGGCGATGCGGTTTTTCCCGATTGGCCCCGGGCAGCCTATGAGCAGACGCGGTCAGAGGCGCATCCGGCCGGGCCCGATGACGAGCATGCTTTCACCTTCGCGACGTTTCGCCGCCGCAGCTAGGACATGTTGGCGCCCGGAATAGCCCCGCTTGCGCCGTTGACGAATCCATGGCCCATGCCCAAGTCAGCGCCACAGCCCCTTGAGGGCGCTGACAAACCGCCCGGGTTCGCTTAAGGCAGAGCGGCGGTCAAAAACGGAAGGGAACGGCGCAAGCATGCCTTGGAGCAACCAGAGCGGCGGTGGTGGCGGGGGGGGACCCTGGGGCCAGCGCGGAGGAAGCGGCGGCAACGGTGGCGGTCCCTGGGGGGGCGGTTCTGGCGGTGGCAGCGGTGGCGGAGGAACGCCTCCCGATCTCGAGGAGATGCTGCGTCGCGGTCAGGACAGGCTGAAGAACCTTGGTTCCAGGCGGCAATATCGGCGGGCGCGGCATCGTGCTCGGCCTGCTGGCGCTGATCCTGCTGTGGCTCGCGACCGGCGTGTATTTCGTGCGTCCCAACGAGGTCGGCCTCAACGTCGTCTTCGGCAAGTTCGTCGGCAAGACCGGGGAAGGCGCCAACTGGAACTGGCCTTACCCGATCGGCAGCGTGATCAAGCCGCAGGTCACCAACGTCATCACCACCGAGATCGGCTTCCGCACCGTTGAATCCGTGCGCACCTCGCGCCAGTCGGACGTGCTGGAAGAGAGCCTGATGCTGACGGGCGACGAGAACATCGTCGATGTCGACGTCATCGTGCAGTGGCAGATCGACCCGGTCGTTCCCGAGAATTACGTCTTCAACATCCAGGATCCGCCGGGCACGGTGAAGGCCGTCGGCGAGAGCGCGATGCGCGAGATCATCGGCCGCCGCAACATCCAGCCCGTCCTCACCACCGATCGCGGCGCGATCGAGGCCGAGGTGCGCCAGCTGATGCAGGCGACGCTCGACACCTACAAGTCCGGTGTCCAGATCCGGCTGGTGCAGTTGCAGAAGGTCGACCCGCCGCAGCAGGTCATCGACGCCTTCCGCGACGTCCAGGCCGCACGCGCCGACCAGGAGCGCCTGCGCAACGAAGCCGAGACCTATGCCAACCGCGTCGTTCCCGAAGCGCGTGGCCGTTCGGCCCAGCTGGTGCAGGCCGCCGAAGCGTTCAAGGACCAGACCGTGGCGGAAGCGCTCGGCCAGGCCAGCCGCTTCAACGCGGTCTATGAGCAGTACAAGAACGCGCCGGGCGTGACCCGCGAGCGTCTCTTCATCGAAACCATGGAGCGGGTTCTGGGCGGCACCGACAAGGTCATCATCGATCAGCGCAATGGCAGCCAGGGTGTCGTGCCCTATCTGCCGCTGAACGAGCTTCAGCAGCCGAGACGCCCCGCGCAGGGCGGCCAGCAGCAGGGAGCGACCCGATGAACAATCCCGTCATTCGCCTGAGCCTCCTGGTCATCCTCGGTCTCGCTGCCATCCTGCTTTATGCCGGCACTTTCGTGGTGTCGCAGACGCAGTCGGCCATCGTCCTGCAGTTCGGCCGCGTCCGGACTGTCGCGACGACGCCGGGGCTTTACTTCAAGCTGCCGGCGCCGTTCGAGACCGTGTCCTTCCTGGATAACCGGATCCTCGATCTCGACCTGCCGGCGCAGGAAATCATCGCCTCGGACCAGAAGCGGCTCGTTGTCGATGCGTTCACGCGCTATCGCATCTCCGACCCGCTGCGCTTCTACCAGGCCGTGAACTCGATCCCGCGCGCCAACTCGCAGCTGGCCTCGATCGTCAACGGTAACGTCCGCAGCGTGCTGGCCGAGGCGACCTTCATCTCGATGGTTCGTATCGACCGCTCGCGGCTGATGCACCGCATCCGGGACGAGGTGAACCGCGAGGCTGCGCGCTTCGGCATGACGGTTGTCGATGTCCGCCTGCGGCGTGTCGACCTGCCGGCGGCGAACTCGCAGGCGGTGTTCCAGCGCATGCAGACCGAGCGCCAGCGCGAGGCTGCAGAGGCTCGCGCTCTCGGTGCCCAGCAGGCGCAGGAAATCCGCGCCCGCGCCGACAGGGACTCGACGATCATCGTCGCCGAGGCCACGCGCCGCTCCGATGAGATCCGCGGTGAGGGTGAAGGCGAGCGTAACCGCGTCTTCGCCGAAGCCTTCGGCAAGGATCCGGAGTTCTTCGCCTTCTACCGCTCGATGCAGGCCTATGAAGCCAGCCTCAAATCCGGTGACACCCGGATGGTGCTGACGCCTGACATGCCGTTCTTCCGCTTCCTCAAAGGGACGGAATCGGCTGGAGCCGCCGCTGCAGCGACGCCGTCCGCTGCCTCGGGGCAAACCCCGCTCGCGCCTGCCGCTCCGGCGGCGCCGGCGCGGCCTTGATGATGGACCGGTCGCCGCATGCTTGATTTCGTCGCGGCGATCGGTCTCGTCTTCGCCATTGAGGGCATCCTCTTCGCGGCTGCGCCCCATCTCGCCAAGGAGGCGCTGCACAGCGCCTCCGAGACACCGGCGGATGTGATGCGGCTGATCGGGCTCGGCTCGGCCGTGCTGGGGGTTCTTCTGGTCTGGCTGGTGCGAGGCTGAGCTTTCCGTCGCCGAGGGGAACATGACGCGATCGTGCGTCGCCCTTCCGCCGCATTTTGCGGTTCAAGCTGTTCACTTGTCCCATGAGCCGACATAATTCTGCCTGGGCCAGATTTTCTCGACGAGGACACAGATGGCAGTTCATTCCTACAAGGCTACCCGCATCGCGCTGCTCGCTGGCGCTGCCTGCGCCGCTGTAGTCGCGTTCCCCGCACTTTCTCAGGCCCAGACTCCGACACCCGGCGTCCCGACACCCGGCCCGGCGCCTCTGGTCCAGCAGGGCCATGCCTCGCTGGCCGATCTGGTCGAGCGCGTGATGCCGGCGGTGGTCAACATCGCTGCCGTGACGACCGCGGAAACCAAGGGTCGCACCCTGCCGCAGCTGCCGCAGCTCGGGCCCGGACACGCCCTTCGGCGATCTCTTCGAGGAGTTCTTCAACCGGCGCGGCCAGGGTCAGCCCGGTCAGGGCCAGGCTCCGGGGCAGCCGCCCCAGCAGCGCCGCTCGCAATCGGCCGGTTCGGGCTTCGTCATCGACGGCTCGGGCATCGTCGTCACCAACAACCACGTCATCGGCGACGCCAACGAGATCACCGTGATCTTCAACAGCGGCCTGCGCCTGAAGGCCGAGGTGATCGGCAAGGATGCCAAGGTCGATCTTGCCGTGCTCAAGGTGAAGCATGACAAGCCGCTGCCCTCGGTGAAGTTCGGCAATTCCGATGCGATGCGCATCGGCGATCCGGTGATGGCGATCGGCAACCCGTTCGGCCTCGGCGGCTCGGTCTCGTCGGGCATCGTCTCGGCGCGCAACCGCGACATCAGCCAGGGCCCGTACGACACCTATATCCAGACCGATGCGGCCATCAACAAGGGCAATTCCGGCGGCCCGCTGTTCAACATGGCCGGCGACGTCATCGGCATCAACACCGCGATCCTGTCGCCGACCGGCGGCTCGGTCGGCATCGGCTTTGCCGTGCCGTCCTCGCTGGCGACCAACATCATCGACCAGCTGCGCGAGTTCGGCGAAACCCGTCGCGGCTGGCTCGGCGTCCGCATCCAGAGCGTCGATGATGCGACGGCGGAGGCGCTCGGCCTCGGCACGGCGCGCGGCGCGCTGATCGCCGGTGTCGACGACAAGGGCCCGGCCAAGCCGGCCGGCCTCGAGATCGGCGATGTCGTCACCAAGTTCGACGGCAAGGAGGTCAAGGATTCGCGCGATCTGCCGCGCATCGTCGCCGCCACCCCGGTCGGCAAGGATGTCCCGGTCACGGTGGTGCGCAAGGGCAAGGAGGTGATCAAGACCGTCAAGCTCGGCCGCCTCGAGGATGGCGAGAAGGTCGTCAGCCGCGTCGCAGAAGACCCCTGCGGAGCCGGCAAAGCCGGCGGTGACCGCGGCGCTCGGCCTCGAGTTCTCGCCGCAGACCGAGGAGCTGAAGAAGCGCTACTCGATCAAGGACGGCACCAAGGGCGTCATCATCACCAAGGTCGATCCCGAACTCCAACGCCGCCGACAAGCGCATCTCTGTCGGCGAGCTGGTCGTCGAGGTCGGCCAGGAAGCCGGTCAACACGCCCGAAGACGTGACCAAGCGCCTCGACGCCCTGAAGAAGGAGGGCAAGAAGTCGGTCCTGCTGCTGGTCGCCAATGCGCAGGGCGAGGTTCGCTTCGTCGCGGTGTCGATGAACTGAGGCGTTCCTCGCCTGCAGTGAGATGCGAAGGGCGGCCGCAACGGCCGCCCTTTTTCGTTGCAGCGGTTCAGGCTGATGGTCCGCATCAGAGATCGGTGTTGGTGCCGCGCCCGGCGCGATGGCAGGGTGCGGGAGCCCACTCTGGAGAGCCTGCGATGAAACTCAGCGACATCCCCTTCGTCACCACCGACTGGTCGACGGTGCCGACGGAGCGCCATGCCGGCGATGTCGGCGAAGCGACCTGGCGCGTGCAGTTTTTTGGGCCGGCGGAGAACCGGATCCGGGTGCGGATGGTCGAGTACAGCGCCCGGCTATGACGCCGATCACTGGTGCTCGAAGGGCCACATCATCCTCTGCCTCGAAGGCGAGATGGAGACGACGCTCGAGGATGGTCGCGTCATGCCGCTCAAGGCCGGGATGAGCTACCAGGTCGCCGATGATGCCGAGGCGCATCGCTCCCGCACCCGGACCGGCGCAAAGCTGTTCATCGTCGACTAGAGCAGGTGTCCGCTTTGTTTGAAAACGCTCGACGCCTAGCTGCTCAGCGGACGATGTCCTCGCCGCGATAGCCCTGGGCGTAGAGCAGGGCGGTGAGGTCGGCATGGTCGAGCCTTGCATGGGCGGCGGCGGCGACAGCCGGCTTGGCCCGGAAGGCGACGCCGAGGCCGGCTTCTCCCAGCATCGCGAGATCATTGGCGCCGTCGCCGACAGCCAAGGTCTGCTCGGGCGGCGAGCGCGAGTTTGGCGCGCAGCTCCAGCAGCGTGTCGAGCTTGGCCTGCTGGCCGAGAATGGGCTCGGCCACCTCGCCGGTCAGCACCGCATTCTGGGCGAGCAGCGTGTTCGAGCGGTGCTCGTCGAAGCCGATCATCCCGGCCGATCGGGCCGGTGAAGACGGTGAAGCCGCCCGAGACCAGAGCGGTGTAGCCACCATGGGCGCGCATGGTCCGCACCAGCGCGGCGCCGCCCGGCGTCAGGGTGATGCGCTCTGCGAATGATCTCATCGACGACGCCGAGGCTGACGCCCTTCAGCAGGGCGACGCGCTCGCGCAGCGCCGGCTCGAAGGCGATCTCGCCGCGCATGGCGCGCTCGGTGATCGTCGGAGACCATGCTCCTTCAGCCCGACATAGGCGGCGAGTTCGTCGATGCATTCCTGCCCGATCATGGTGGAATCCATGTCGGCGAGGAACAGCGTCTTGCGCCGGGTCGCGTCGGGCTGGACGATGATGTCGACCGCGGTCTCCGCCACGCACGGCACGGATTCGGCTTCGAGCTTGCGCGGATCGTCGGCTTCCGCGAAGAGATCGACCGCGATCTCGCCATCCAGCCGGTCGGTGCCGGCGAGCGGCACGGCGGCCGCGATCGCAGCCAGCAGACGCTCGTCAGCAAGGCCTGGCCATGGGCGGAAACGAGCGTGGCGACGATGCATGGGAGCACCGAGGAAGCGTGACGATCAGGGCGGTGCTCATCGCAGGTCCGACCGCCAGCGGCAAGTCGGCGCTGGCGATGGCGCTGGCCGAACGCTCCGGCGGGACGGTGATCAACGCCGATTCGATGCAGGTCTATCGCGACCTCAGGGTGCTGTCGGCACGGCCGAGCCAGGCCGAGGAGAGCGCGCGTGCCGCACCGGCTCTATGGCCATGTCGACGGGGCGGAGAACTATTCGGCGATGCGTTATGCCGCCGAGATGGCGCCCGCTGCTTGCCGAACTGTCCCAGGCAGGGTCGCTGCCGGTGCTGGTCGGGGGCAGCGGGCTTTATTTCAAGGCGCTGACCGAGGGATTTTCGGAGATGCCGCCGGTGCCGGAGGCTGTGCGTACGGCGTTCCGGGCGCGCGTCGCGCCGCTGGCGACCGAAGCCCTGCATGCCGAACTCGCGGAATGCGATCCGGAGATGGCGGCGCGGCTGCGCCCAAGCGACCGGCTGCGGATCATGCGGGCGCTGGAGGTTTTTCTGGCGACGGGGCGCTCGCTGGCTGCGTTTCAGGGCGCGCGACGGCCGGGCCCGCTCGATGGGATGGCGCTGCTGCAAGCTGTTCGTGATGCCGGAGCGGGAGGCGCTGCGGCAGCGGATCGACCGGCGTTTCGAGGCGATGATGGCACAAGGCGCGCTCGATGAGGTGGCGGCGTTGCGGGCGCGGCGGCTCGATCCGCTGCTGCCGGTGATGCGGGCCCATGGCGTCCCGGGGCTGATCGCGCATCTCGACGGCGCCTGCTCCCTGCAGGAGGCGGTGGCGCGCGGCCAGTCCGATACCCGCGCCTATGCCAAGCGGCAGGTCACGTGGTTTCGCCATCAGATGGAGGGGTGGGAGGCTGTGGCGCCGGAGCGGGCGCTCGATCTCGCGCTGTCGCGGCTGGCAGGGTCGGCCTGATCAGGCCGCGACGGAAATCGGCTCGTCAGCCTGGCAGATCCGGCTGCGGCCGCCATGCTTGGCGCGGTACAGCGCCTGATCGGCGCGCTCGATGCATTGCAGCAGGCTTTCGCCCGGCCGTCTTGTAGCGACGCCAAAGCTTGCCGAGACATTCAGCGCCAGCGTTTCCGACACGGGCAGGTCGCGGCTGGCCAGAGCCTGCTTGATCGATTCCGCTGCTTGCAACGCGCATGGGCGCGAGCAGTCGGGCAGGAACAGCGCGAACTCCTCGCCGCCGAAGCGGCTGACGAGATCGCTCGGGGAACGCAGGCTGCCGAGCAGGAGATCGGCGAAGGCGCGGATGATGGCGTCTCCGGCCGGGTGGCCATAGCTGTCATTGACCGATTTGAAGTGGTCGAGATCGACCATGATCAGCGACGCGTGCTGGCCGCCGACCTCGCCGGCCTCGATCGCCTGGTTGGCCTTTTCGAGGAAGGAGCGCCGGTTCAAAAGCGCCGTCAGCGGATCGGTCTCGGCGAGGCGGCGCAATTCTTTCTCGCGCTCCTCCCTCTGGCCGATTTCGTGCGACAGGGCCCGCCGCGTGGCGCGCTCCCGCCCGATCTCGAGGGCCAGCGTGGCGGCCCGGCTCTGCAAGGTCTGGTTGGCGATCATCAGCTCCGAAACATCGGTGATCGTCAAAACCAGCCCGTCGCCCAGCGGCGCCAGCGCGATCTGAAGCCAGATCGATTGGCCGTCCCGCTCGAAGGAGAGCTCGATCATATCCGCGCGGCGGAGCTCAAGCGCGTAGATGCAGCGCCGCCAGATCATCGGATCGGCCAGGAAGGGCAGGGCCTCTCGCAACTCCTGATCATGCAGATTGTCGCTGCAGCCGCCGATCACTGCCGCGCGCTGGTTGGCGGTGATGATGATGGCGCGTTCGACATTGCCTTCCTCATCCCGCTGCGCGCGCACCGCGACAATGCCGGAGGGGGAGGTGTCGAGAACGGTGGTGAGCAGCTCCTCCCGGAACTGCAGCGGGCGGCTGAAGACGATGAGGTAGCGCGCGCCATCCTCGGCCGTGGTCGGCAGGATCAGCCGCTCCCACAGAGCCACCCGCACGGTCTTGAGCGAGCGATGCACCGTATAGGCGGGCTTGCCGTCGGCGAGCGCCTGATCGTAGCAATCGCGGGTGAAGGAGGCGACCTGCGGCGTCATCTCCGAGATGCGGTGCCCGAGCCGGGTGCCGCCGATATAACGGGCGATCTCGCGGCCGTAATGGACATACTCATAGTCGCTGTCGGCGGTCGGGGCGATGACCATCAGCTCGGCGCCATATTGCGGCATCAGCCGTGCGAGCAGCGGCTCGTGCCGCGCTCCCGCCACCCCGATCTGCTCCAGGGCGTACAGGCGCAAAAGATCGGCCACCTCTGGCGCGTGGGCTCGCGATATGAGGTTGTCGGTATGCACTTCCTGATACATGTCATTCCCGTCGCAACTCAGGATGGGATACAGCCTCAGCGTTGAAAAAGTGTTCCCTGGCGTTGCGGAACTCGGCCTATGCCGCTCGGCTATGCGCTAGCTGTCCTATGGCGTTCGTGTTTAGACGCGAGGCCGAATGCCGCAGGGGGCGGTGGGGCGGGCTGTTCGTGGCTCTTGACCCGTCCGTTAAGCTCGTTTAGCGTCGTGGCAACTTTCCGAAAGGCTGTAGGCGTTATGCGCAAGCTTATTTTCGTACGGGTGCGCTGGTAGGGGCCGGTTCTTCAGAACCGCGCGTCCCCGACGCCAGCGCACGTCCAGGCCCCGCGAGGGCCTTTTTTATTGCCCGCTTTTCGCCAGCCTTACCCACCATCCCCGCTACACGACCGCTGCAGGAGAATAGCTATGAGCGAGATGATGACCGGAGCCGAGATGGTCGTCCGCGCGCTTCAGGACCAGGGCGTCGAACATCTGTTCGGCTATCCCGGCGGCGCCGTGCTGCCGATTTACGACGCGCTGTTCCAGCAGGACAAGGTCAAGCACGTGCTCGTGCGCCATGAGCAGGGGGCCGTGCATGCCGCCGAGGGCTATGCCCGCTCGGCCTCGGGCAAGGTCGGTTGCGTGCTCGTCACCTCCGGCCCGGGCGCGACCAATGCCGTCACCGGCCTGACCGATGCGCTGCTGGATTCGATCCCGCTCGTCGTCATCACCGGCCAGGTCCCGACGCATCTGATCGGCTCCGACGCTTTCCAGGAATGCGACACGGTCGGCATCACCCGCTCCTGCACCAAGCATAATTACCTGGTGAAGAGCATCGCCGACCTGCCGCGCATCCTGCACGAGGCGTTCTATGTCGCCGCCAATGGCCGGCCGGGCCCGGTCGTGGTCGATATCCCGAAGGATATCCAGTTCGCCACCGGCAGCTATTCCCGGCCGCGCGACAACCAGCACAAGACCTATCGGCCGATCGTCAAGGGCGACATGTCCAAGATCCGTGCGGCGGTCGAGCTGATAGCCAACGCCAAGAAGCCGGTGTTCTATACCGGTGGCGGCGTCATCAATTCCGGGCCGCACGCCTCGGCGCTGCTGCGCGAACTGGCGCGGCTGACCGGCTATCCCGTCACCTCGACACTGATGGGGCTCGGCGCCTTCCCGGCTGCGGACAGGCAGTGGCTGGGCATGCTGGGCATGCACGGCACCTATGAAGCCAATCTGGCGATGCATGATTGCGACGTCATGATCAATATCGGCGCCCGTTTCGACGACCGCATCACCGGGCGGCTGGATGCCTTCTCGCCGCGCTCGAAGAAGATCCACATCGATATCGATCCGTCCTCGATCAACAAGAACGTCAAGGTCGATATCGGCATCATCGGCGATTGCGCCCATGTGCTGGAGGACATGGTCCGGATCTGGCGCGAGACCAGCCCGCAGATCGACAAGACCGCGCTCACCGCCTGGTGGACGCAGATCGAGGGTTGGCGGGCGCGCAACAGCCTCGGCTACAAGCACACCACCGATATCATCAAGCCGCAATACGCGGTGCAGCGGCTCTATGAGCTGACCAAGGGCCGTGACACCTATGTCACCACCGAAGTCGGCCAGCACCAGATGTGGGCCGCGCAGTACTTCAAGTTCGAGGAGCCCAATCGCTGGATGACCTCGGGCGGGCTCGGCACGATGGGCTATGGCCTGCCGGCGGCCATCGGCGTGCAGATGAAGCACCCCAAGGCGCTGGTCATCGACATTGCGGGCGAGGCCTCGATCCTGATGAACATGCAGGAGATGTCGACGGCGGTGCAGTACCGGCTGCCGGTCAAGATCTTCATCCTCAACAACGAATATATGGGCATGGTGCGCCAGTGGCAGGAGCTGCTGCATGGCGGGCGCTATTCCGAGAGCTATTCGGAATCGCTGCCGGACTTCGTCAAGCTGGCCGAGGCCTATGGCGGCCACGGCATCCGCTGCTCCGACCCGGCCAAGCTCGACGATGCGATCATGGAAATGATCGAGACGCCGAAGCCGGTGATCTTCGACTGCCTCGTCGCCAAGCAGGAGAACTGCTTCCCGATGATCCCGTCGGGCAAGGCCCATAACGAGATGATCCTGCCGGATTTCGAAGGCGATACCGGCGATATCATCGACGCCAAGGGCAAGCAGCTGGTTTGACGGGGCGGGTTCTCCCAGCCCTCATCTGCGAGGAGCGCCGCAGGCGCGTCTCGCAGGATGCGCGATGAGGCTCGGGAGACATCTGGACCATCCTTCGAGACGCGGGCTCGCGCCCGCTCCTCGCAGATGAGGGCTGAGAGGGGATTTGAGATGACCACAATCGGCCTCATCGGCGGGATGAGCTGGGAGTCGACGGCGGTCTATTACCGGCTGCTCAACGAGGGCGCGCGCGCCCGCGGCGGCGGACTGCACTCCGCCGATGTGATGCTGCATTCCCTGGATTTCGCGCCGATTGCCGAGATGCAGGCGCAGGGCGATTGGGATGCCGCAGGCGATGTGCTGGCCGACAGCGCGCGCCGGCTGGAGCGGGCGCATGCCCGCTGCATCCTGCTGTGCACCAACACGATGCATAAGCTCGCCGACCGCATCACCGGTGCGACGCGCACGCCGTTCCTGCATCTGGCCGATGTGACGGCCCGCGCCATTCGCGGCAGCACCAGCCGCCGGCCCTTGTTGCTGGCGACGCGCTTCACCATGGAACAGCGCTTCTACCGGGACCGCCTGCTGGCGCATGGCGTCGAGACGGTGGTGCCCGATGAGGCGCAGCGGCTGGATGTGCACCGGATCATCTATGAAGAGCTGTGCCAGGGCCGAATCGAACCCGGCTCGAAAGTCCGCTACCTCGAGATCATTGCCGAGGCGGTGGCCGGGCAGGGGGCCGATGGCGTCATCCTCGGCTGTACCGAGATCGGCCTGCTGATCGGGCAGGGCGACCTGTCACTGCCCGTCTTCGATACGACGCGGCTGCATGTCGAGGCGGCGCTTGATTTCATCGATGAGCGAGCGAGCAGGGCGGCATGAAACTGGTTATCGCCAACAAGAACTATTCCTCCTGGTCGCTGCGCCCCTGGCTGCTGCTGACGGAGTTCCAGATCCCGTTCGAGGAGGTGCTGATCCCGTTCGGCCAGACCTTCGACGACCCGGAATGGAAGCGGGCGATTTCCTCCTTCACCCCGGCCGGGAAGGTGCCAGCGCTGATCGATGGCGAGATCCAGGTCTGGGAATCGCTGGCGATCATGGACTATGTCGCCGATCGTTTTCCTGATCTGGCGATCTGGCCGCGTGATCCTGCCGCGCGAGCCATGGCGCGCTCTATCGCGGCGGAAATGCATGCGGGCTTTGGTGCCCTGCGCAGCGCCTGCCCAATGAACCTGGCCTGGATCCACCCGCCGCGTGACCGGGGCCCGAAGGTCGCGGCCGACATTGCGCGGATCACCACGATCTGGCGCGAGGCGCGCAGCCGCTTCGGAGCCGGCGGGCCGTTCCTGTTCGGAGCGTTCAGCGCGGCTGACGCGATGTACGCCCCGGTCGTGGCGCGGTTCGCCGGGTATCAGGTGCCGCTCGATGATGTCTGCGCGGCCTATGCCGCCGCCATGCAAGACACGTCCGGGTTCAAGAGCTGGCGCATGGGCGCGCTGGCCGAACCCTGGATCGTTGCCGAAGACGAGCGCGATGAGCCCGTCCTGACCGATTTCCGTCCTCACCTCAGCAAGAGCCGAGCCGATCGATGAACACGTCGCATTATCCCAACGCGCCCAAGATCCAGCCGAGCGCACGGCATACGCTGGCGGTGATCGTCGACAATGAGCCGGGCGTTCTCGCGCGCATCGCCGGCCTGTTCTCCGGCCGGGGCTATAATATCGAGAGCCTGACCGTTTCCGAGACCGAGCACGAGAAGCATATCTCGCGGATCACCGTGGTGACCTCGGGCACGGCCATGTCATCGAGCAGATCAAGGCGCATCTCGACCGGCTGGTGCCGGTGCATCGCGTCGTCGACCTGACCTTGCAGGGTGAGGCGCTGGAGCGCGAGCTGGCTCTGGTGAAGGTCGTCGGCAAGGGCGAGCATCGCGTCGAGGCGATGCGGCTGGCGGCGGCCTTTGGTGCGCGCACGCTCGATGCGTCGCTGACCTCCTTCGTCTTCGAGCTCACCGGTTCGACCGACGAGATCGAGCGCTTCATCAAGCTGATGACCGTGGTCGGGCTGACGGAAGTCTCGCGCACCGGCATCGCCGCGATGAGCCGGGGCCCGGACGCGATGTGATTGGCGGATATCCGTGCCGGACGGTATGGGTATCCGGAGCGGAGAAGGCCGGCGATGAAAGTGCAGGGTGCGAAATCATTGCCAAAGGTGATCGTCCGGCCGCTCGGACTACAGAGCGGCATGACGCTCGACGTCCCGGTGGAAGAGGACGCCGTCAAGCTCGCACCCGACGCGTCGGTGTCCGTACGGGAGTTCAACCGGATGCCGGAGCCATCGCCCGTCACGCTTGAGTGGATGCTGGCGGAGGTCGAGCGCCTTGGCGGCATAGAAAACGCGCCCGAGGACGATTGGGATTGGGGACCGGATGTCGGCTCCGAGATCATCTATGATGACTACAATCCACGACCCGAGAGCCTTCGGACCCAGCGAGATTTACCGGGGAATCTGGAGCCCCGCTTCGGAACCGAGGATCATGACGCCTGAACAGCTGAACATACTGGCCATCCTCCTCGGCATCGTCGGCCTGGCCTGTTTCGGCTGGCCGATCCTGCAGCGTGTCAGCGGCAAGGCTCCCGCCGAGCCGGCGGGTAGCGGCAGGAGCTTGCGGTCGCCCTTGTGGTGGGCCGGCTTCGTGCTGACGATCGCAGCCATCGCCTTGCAGCGCTATGCGGTCCAGGCCGCGGGCTGAGCCTGTCAGCCGCTGAACCCGCCTGACTGCAGGAACGCGTGTTCTTCCGGCGTCGTCTCGCGCCCCAGCACGGGATTGCGATGCGGGAAACGCCCGAAATCGCGGATGATGTCGCGATGGATCACCGCATATTTGACGCCTTCCTCATCGCCGCTTGCCGCGCATAGCGCCAGGCACCGCTCCTGCTCGGCCAGATCCTCGGCATGCATATGCGGGGTGTAGAAGAAGCGGCGCTCGGGCAGGGGGAACGCCTTGTCGAACTCCTTGGCGATGGCGCGTTCGGCGACAGCCAGCGCGGCTTGGTCGGTCGCATAGGCCTGGGCCGAGCTCGCGGAACAGGTTGCGCGGGAACTGGTCAAGCAGCAGAAGCAGCGCGTAGCTGCCCTCTGCCGTGGCTTCCCACTCCTCTCGTTCGCCGCGTGCGGCGGCCTCATAATCGGCGAGGAAGCGCTGGCGGATCGCGGCGTCGAAAGCGTCGTCCTTAGCGAACCATTTGTCTGGACCTGCATCGCGCCAGAACTGGACGATATCGGCGGGGCTATGGGGCATGATGACACTCCTTCGCCACGGCATATAGGCAGCTTGCGGCGGAGCTGCATCGTCGCACCACGCAGCAGGCCTATGGCGCAATTTCACTTGCCTGCGCCGCGCCAGCGCGCTATCGGGAGAACCGTAACGTACGGTACTGATCCGGCTCATGACGACCGCTCCCGAAACTCCCAGCGAAGGCCTCACCGCCCGCCAGCAGGCGGTGCTCGATGCCGTGCTGGCGCTGATGGTGGAGAAGGGCGACGCGCTGACCATGAAGGCCGTCGCGCGGCGGGCGAGCTGCTCCAAGGAGACGCTGTACAAATGGTTCGGCGACCGGGACGGGCTGCTGACCGCGACGGTGCAGTGGCAGGCGTCCAAGGTGCGCGCCGGCAATTTCGACCGGCAGGCGCTCGACTGCGACAGCCCTGCGCGAAAGCCTGGTGCACTTCGCGCGCAACTGGCTCGACGTGATCTCCAGCAGCACCTCGATCGCGCTCAACCGCCTCGCGATCGGCCAGGCGGCGTCGGGGGAGGGCAATCTCGGCAGCATCGTGCTCGCCAATGGCCGCTTTGCCATCGGCGAGCGCCTGAAGCCGCGTGCTGGAGGCCGGCCGCGAGGCCGGGCTGCTCGCCTTCGACGATACCGAGACGGCGTTCCGCACCTTCTTCGGCCTCGTCGGCCGCGACGTGCAGATCCGCCTGCTGCTCGGCGACACGCTCGAGTCTCGGCGCGGCCGAGATCGGCGCGCGATGCCGCCCGCGCGACCGACCAGTTTTTCACCCTCTACGGGGCGGACCAAGCCGCGGGCCGAGGCCGGCGACAAAGCCAACGCGTGACACAGGAGAGAACATCCATGCGCGTCTATTACGATCGTGATGCCGACATCAATCTGATCAAGGGCAAGAAGGTCTGCATCGTCGGCTATGGCAGCCAGGGCCATGCCCATGCGCTGAACCTGCGCGATTCCGGCGTCAAGGACGTCGCGATCGCGCTGCAAGGCCGGCTCGGCGACGCGCAAGAAGGCCGAGGAGCGCCGGCTTCAAGGTCATGACCCCGGCCGAGGCCGCCAAGTGGGCCGACGTCGTGATGATGCTGACCCCCGACGAGCTGCAGGCCGACATCTACCGCGACGAGCTGCACGCCAACATGAAGCAGGGCGCCGCGCTGCTGTTCGCGCACGGCCTCAACGTGCACTTCAACCTGATCGAGCCGCGCAAGGACCTCGACGTGCTGATGGTCGCCCCGAAGGGCCCCGGCCACACGGTGCGCTCCGAGTATCAGCGCGGCGGCGGCGTGCCGACCCTGATCGCGATCCACCAGGACGCCACCGGCAACGCCCATGACCTCGGCCTCTCCTACGCCTCGGCCAATGGCGGCGGCCGCGCCGGCATCATCGAGACGACCTTCAAGGAAGAGTGCGAGACCGACCTCTTCGGCGAGCAGGTCGTGCTCTGCGGCGGCCTCGTCGAGCTGATCAAGGCCGGCTTCGAGACGCTGGTCGAGGCCGGCTACGCGCCCGAGATGGCCTATTTCGAGTGCCTGCACGAGGTGAAGCTGATCGTCGACCTCATCTACGAGGGCGGCATCGCCAACATGAACTACTCGATCTCGAACACGGCCGAGTACGGCGAGTACGTCACCGGCCCGCGCATCATCACGGCCGAGACCAAGGCCGAGATGAAGCGCGTGCTGACCGACATCCAGTCCGGCAAGTTCACGCGCGACTGGATGCTGGAGAACAAGGTCAACCAGACCTCGTTCAAGGCCACCCGCGCCCGCATGCCGCCCACCCGATCGAGGAGGTCGGCGAGCAAGCTGCGCGGCATGATGCCCTGGATCAAGGAGAAGGCGCTGGTCGACAAGAGCAAGAACTGAGCAGGCGAGCGGCTTTGACAGTTTGATTCAAGCGCTTGAGCGCCTGATTCAAAAGTCGCTGCCAACCTACGGCCAGACTTGGTCTTTTACGCGAAGGCGGGTGCAGCGATGCGCCCGCCTTCTGCGTTTCCGAGGGGCGCTGGCGAGCGGGCAAGGGAACAGCGGGGGACAAACGGCGTTGAGGCTGCAAGGCGGGGTCACCTGGGAGCTTCTTCGATGATGAGAGGACAGTTTGACGGCCATCGTGTCGTCGCGCCGTATCGGGTTTCGCAGGCACGTGCCATCGCTGCGACACGGCAGCGGGATGCCGACCGCCTGACCCTCGCCACGCTTCTGCTCGGCGCGTCATCCTTCGCGCTGCTTGCCACGTCGCTCGGCCTGATGGCGGGCTGACGCGCTCCAAGAGGAGACGGACCATGACCGATTTCGAGACCCAGACCCGCCGCCCGTTCCCGCGTACTGGCGAGGCCCCGAGCCAGACCGAGCAGGTTCAGGACACTCCGGTGGTCGAGACTGCCGTCGATGCCAAATCGGCACGGCGTGGCTTCCCCGTGCTGCTGGTGCTCGGCGTCGGTCTTGTGCTGGCGGTGATCGCAGGGCTTCTGGTCGGCGTCGGCACCTGAGCGCCGCATCGCTTTTGAGGTGATGAGGGCTGGCGGTGACGCCGGCCCTTTTTTCGTCAGCGCGTCAGCAACTCGGCCAGCCGGCCCGACGCCGTAGAGCAGGCTGAAGGCCCAGGCGGCGGAGGCCAGCCAGTTCGCGATCTGGAACGACATGAACGGCATGTTGACGATGCCGGCGACGATCGCGATGACCGCGCGCATGCGGCCCGAAGAAGTGGCCGATCAGGATGCTGGCGAAGCCCCATTTCTCGAAGAAGGCGTGGCCCGCTGTCGAGAAGCTGCGGGTTCTTGTTGAGCGGCCAGAAATCGCCGACGCGTGGCCCGAGCATCCGTCCGGCCCAATAGGACAGCCAGAAGCCGATGCCGGCGCCCGCCGTTGCGGCCAGTGCGAGCGGAATGAGGTTCAGGCCCGACGCGCCCGCCACTGCTCCGAAGGCCGTGAAGAACACTGTCGCCGGCACCAGCCAGGACAGAAACGCGACGCATTCGCAGAACGCGACGAGGAAGACGATCGGGATGCGCCCATTCCTGATTGGCGCGCATGAACTCGACGAGCCACTGCATCCAGAGTTCGAGTTGCGCCATGTGCTAGGTTTACCGGAGGGGGAAGGGCGCTGGCTTATGGCCGCTGTCGTGGCGATAAGCAATCGTTAACCCGCTGCCGGAACGCCTCGAGGGGTTTCCTCACCTCCCTGCCATGCTCTACTGTCCGCGCAAATTGAAACGCGACGGGTGCCGGGCCGAAAAGGCCCGAGCGCGCGCAGAGAATGGGGATACGCTTTGGACGCCATGGCACACCCGCAGGCGTGGCGGCGGCCGCGCAGGCGCGCCGCCGCAGCGGCGGTCGAGCTCGCAGGGGCTCGACATCACCTTCCACATCGAGGGCGGGCAGCGCTACAAGGCCGTCGCAGGGATCGATCTCAAGGTCGCGCGCCGGCGAGTTCGTCGCGATCGTCGGGCCGACCGGCTGCGGCAAGTCGACCCTGCTCAACGCGGCCGCCGGCCTGCTGACGCCCGTCGGCCGGCACGGTCGCGATCTTCGGCGCGCCGCTCGCGGGGCTGAACGGGCGCGCGGGCTACCTCTTCCAGGCAGGACGCGCTGATGCCGTGGAAGACGGCGCTCGACAACGTCGCGGTGGCGCTGGAGCCGATGGGCGTCCCCGACGCCGAGGCCGACCGCCGCGGCGCGCGACTGGCTCGCCCGCGTCGGCCTGCGCGCCTTCGTCGATCGCTACCCGCACATGCTGTCGGGCGGGCAGCGCAAGCGCGTCGCGCTGGCGCAGATGCTGATCCGCGACCCCGAGATCCTGCTGATGGACGAGCCGTTCGGGCCGCTCGACGCGCAGACCCGGCAGATCATGGGCAACCTGCTGCTCGACCTCTGGGCGCAGGACCGCAAGGCGGTGATGTTCGTCACCCACGACCTCGAGGAGGCGATCGCGCTGTCCGACCGGGTGGTGGTGATGTCGGCCGGGCCGGCCGCCGGCATCGTCGGCGACTTCCCGCGTGACGCTGCCGCGGCCGCGCGACATCGCCGAGATCCGGCTCGACCCGGCCTTCCACGACATCCACAACGAGATCTGGGCGTCGCCTGCGGGTCGAGGTGCAGAAGGCCTATGCGATGGGCGATGGGCGGAACTGGTCGAGGGAGCCGCGGCATGAACCGCGCCAAGCTCCTCGCGCTGCAGCTCCTGGTCGTGGTCGTGCTCGCTGGCCGATCTGGCACGTCGCTCACCGTCTATCCGATGCTCGGGCGACGTCGAAGACGATCGCAGTTCTTCTTCTCGACGCCGCTCGACGTGCTCGGCGCGGACCTGGACGCAGCTCGACCGGCGCCGACATCTGGCGACCATCTCGGGATCACGCTGACCGAGACGGTGCTCGCCTTCGTCATCGGCGCGGCCGGCGGGCATCCTCTTCGGCTTCGCCTTCGCGCGGCAGCGAGCTGCTGGCGGCGGTGTTCGACCCCTACATCAAGGCCGCCAACGCCCTGCCGCGCGTCGTGCTGGCGCCGATCTTCGCGCTCTGGTTCGGGCTCGGCATCTGGTCGAAGGTGGCGCTCGGCTTCACGCTCGTGTTCTTCATCGTGTTCTTCAACGTCTACCAGGGCGTGCGCGAGGTCTCGCCGACCGTGCTCGCCAATGCCCGCATGCTCGGCATGAACGAGCGCCAGCTCCTCCGCCACGTCTACTGGCCGTCGGCGCTGACCTGGATGTTCTCCTCGCTCCACACCTCGGTCGGCTTCGCGCTGGTCGGCGCGGTGGTCGGCGAATATCTCGGCTCCTCGGCCGGGCTCGGCTACAAGATCCACGAGGCCGAGAGCGTCTTCGACGTCACCGGCGTCTTCGCCGGCATGGTGATCCTGATGATCTTCGTCATCGTGATCGACGCGCTGGTGACGCTGATCGAGAACCGGCTGCTGGTCTGGCAGCCGCAGCAGAGCGCCACCACGACGACGTGAGAGACGTATGAGCTATCCTCAGCCCTCATCCTGAAGAGCTTCAGAAGGCTCCGGCGGCCGCTGGACCATCCTTCGAGACGCGACTTCGCCGCTCCTCAGGATGAGGGCTCGCAGTCTCAGACGGTTTCTGAGGGATGACGAGCGGAGGGCTTCTCTCCATGCCCCTTGCAGCCCTCATCCTGAGGAGGTCGCGCAGCGACCGTCTCGAAGGATGCTCCAGTGAACGTGGGAGCCTGCTGGAGCATCCTTCGACGCAGCTCATCAGGATGACGGCTTCGGGTGTGATTGCGACTCATGTTGCCCGTCGGCTCCAATCACGCCTATCTTCAATCCGAATGCGCCCTGCAGAAGCGCAAAACCTATCATCAGGAGGAATACCCATGACGATCTCTCGCCGCGCCGCCCTGGCTGCGCTTGCCTTGACCACCTCGCTCGGCTTCTCCGCAGCGGGCGCGCTGGCCCAGACGGCCGAGAAGCCCAAGGTCACGCTCGGCGTCGGCGGCAAGCCGCTGCTCTACTACCTGCCGCTGACGATCGCGGAGCGGAAGGGCTTCTTCAAGGAGCAGGGGCTCGACGTCGAGATCAACGATTTCGGCGGCGGCGCGAAGTCGCTGCAGGCGCTGGTCGGCGGCTCGGTCGACGTCGTGACCGGCGCCTACGAGCACACCATCCGCATGCAGGCCAAGGGCCAGGACATCCGCGCCGTGTTCGAGCTCGGCCGCTTCCCGGCCATCGCCATCGCGGTCCGCAAGGACCTGGCCGGCAAGGTCAAGTCCGCCGCCGACTTCAAGGGCCTGAAGATCGGCGTCACGGCGCCGGGCTCCTCGACCGCGCTCACCGCGCAATACGCCATGGTCAAGGCCGGGCTGAAGGCGACCGACGCGCCGTTCATCGGCGTCGGCGCGGGCGCCAGCGCTGTCGCGGCGATGAAGCAGGGGCAGATCGACGTGATCTCGCATCTCGACCCCGTCATCTCCAAGCTCGAGGCCGATGGCGACGTCGTGGCGCTGATCGACACGCGCACGGAGGCCGGCACCAAGGCGCTGTTCGGCGGCTCGAACCCGGCGGCGGTGCTCTATCTCAAGAAGGACTTCGTCGAGAAGAACCCGGACACGACGCAGAAGCTGGTCAACGCCTTCGTCAAGGCGCTGAAATGGCTGGAGACGGCCAAGCCCGAGGATGTCGCCGACCTGGTGCCGGCCGAATACCATCTCGGCGACAAGCCGCTCTATCTGCGCGCGGTGAAGAACTCGCTGGAGAGCTATTCCCGCACCGGCATCTCCACCCCCGATGCGATGAAGAGCATGTATGACGCGCTGAAGCTGCTCGATCCCGAGCTGGCCAAGTCGGATGTCGATCTGAGCAAGACCTTCATCGACAGCTTCGCCAAGAAGGCCAACGCCGGAAGCTGAACCCGGTCAGCCTCTCCCCCGCAGCGATGTGGGGGAGGGGCAAAAGCCTCCTGCGCCTGCGGGGCATCGCGGGCCAGCGGGACCATTCCCAGGGTCGCGGGAATCAGCCAAGGATGCTGCCGCTGATCTTTGGAGTCCGGCTCATGCGCGCCTTGCCTGTCATCGCCCTCTGCGCCTTCGCGCTTGCCGCCTGCCAGACGGCTTCGCCGCCCCCGGCTCCGCCGCCGGAGCAGGCGGCTCCGGGCGTCACGCCCAGCACCTTCCACATGCCATCGGGCTCCGGCTGCTCCGGCGAGGTCGAGCGTTTTCAGGCGGTGATGGATAACGACCTCGCCACCGGCCATACCACCAAGGGGGTGCATGCCCAGGTCAGCGCGCAGATCGCCAGCGCACGCCAAAGCTGCGCCAGCGGCAATGATGCCGGCGCGATCAGCCAGGTCCGGGCGACGAAGTCGCGCTTCGGCTATCCCTGAACGGCAGCGGCCTGAACGGGGAAGGAGCCCGCTCAGCGCTCGTTGAGGTTATGAACCTTGGTGACGGTGTTGCCGCCGCAGGTGTAACAGCAATCGGTGCATTTCTGCTGGTTGCCTTTGCCGACACCCCAATAGCGGCTCGCATTGCCCTGTAGCCACGCGCCGTAGCAGATCTTCTCGCCCTTGATGCAGCCGAGCTTGTAGTCGACCACATCATAGGTGCGGTTGACGTAGACCTTGCCGCCGCCCGGCCATTCGTTGCGCCGGTTTTGCGAGTAGAACGAGACTTCGATGGCGGCCTTCGAGAAGCTGCGCAGCTTCCACGTCATCGAATCCGCCGATGCGGCGCTGGACATCGCCAGCAGCGCGACCGCCGCGGCTGCAAACCCCTTGATCGTCATGAACCATCCCCCCGGAGGCCGCCGCTCAAAGTGAAGCGGCGGCTTCCGTCATGATGAGAGAAGATGAAGCGCTGTCGAGCGGCTATTTTGGCCTATTTCGAACAGAGCAGCCCTCTGCGCCTATTCGGTCAGGCCGCCAGCCCGCGCTTTTCCAGCAGCGCATCGGGCGTCGGCAGCCGGCCGCGGAACAGCGTGTAGGCCTCTGCGGCATCGCGCGTGTCGCCTGCCGAGTAGATGTAGCGCTTCAGGCGGCCTGCGACCTCGGCGGAGAAGACATCGCCGGTTTCGATGAAGGCGTTGAAGGCGTCGGCGTCCATCACCTCCGACCAGAGATAGCTGTAATAGCCGGCGGAATAGCCGTCGCCGGAGAAGACATGGGTGAAGTGCGGCGTGCGGTGGCGCATGGTGATCTCCGCCGGCATGCCGATCCGTGCCAGTTCCGCCGCCTCGAAGGCCAGCGGATCGAGATCGCCCGGCTGCTCCAGCGAGTGGAAGGCGAGGTCGACCAGCGCCGAGGCGGTGTACTCCACCGTGGCGAAGCCCTGGTTGAAGGTCTGCGCCCGCTTGATCTTCTCGATCAGCGCGTCCGGGATCGGCTCGCCGGTCTGGGCATGCAGGCAATAGCGCTGCATCACCTCCCTGGTCAGGAACCAGTGCTCGTAGAGCTGCGAGGGCAGCTCGACGAAATCGCGCGAGACCGAGGTGCCGGCCAGCGAGCCGATAGCGCACATCCGAGAGCAGCCCGTGCAGCGCATGGCCGAATTCGTGGAACAGCGTGCGCGCATCGTCGATCGACAGCAGCGCCGGCTGGCCTTCGGACGGCTTAGCGAAATTGCAGACATTGACGATGATCGGCCGGATCTCGCCATCGAACTGGCGCTGGCCGCGAAGGCGCTCATCCAGGCGCCCGAGCGCTTGGAGGCGCGGGCAAAATAGTCGCCGATGAACAGCCCGATATGGCGCCCGCCCTCGCGCACCTCCCAGATCCGGACATCGGGATGGTAGCCCGACCAGATCGCGCTGCTCGACAAAGCTCAGCCCGAACAAGCGGCCGGCCACGTCAAAGGCGGCGGCGATGATGCGGTCGAGCTGGAGATAGGGCTTCAGCACGGCTGCATCGAGCGCATAGGTCTGCTGGCGCACCTTCTCGGAATAATAGCGCCAGTCCCAGGGCCGGATCGGCCCGTTCTCGCCTTCGCTTTGGGCAAGTGTCGGCAAGGTCTGCCGCCTCCTGCGCGGCGCGGGCCTTGGCCGGCTTCCACACCAGTTCGAGCAGGTTGCGGACGTTCTCCGGGGTCTTCGCCATGCTGTCGTCGAGCTTGAAATGCGCGAAGGTCTTGAAGCCCAGGAGCCGCGCCTTCTCGGCCCGCAGTTTCACCATCTCGGCGACGATGGCGCGGTTGTCGCTCTCGCCGCCGTTTCGCCGCGCCGGCTCCAGGCCAGGAACGCCTCTTCGCGCAGATCGCGCCGGGTCGAGAAGGTCAGGAACGGCTCGATGATCGAGCGCGACAGCGTCACCGCATGCTTGCCCTCATGGCCGCGATCGGTGGCGGCCCGCGCCATCGCCGCCACGACGAAATCCGGCAGGCCGGCGAGCCCCGCCTCATCCTCGATCACCAGCGCATAGGAGGATTCGTCCTTGAGCACGTTCTGGCCGAAGCGGGTGCCGAGTTCGGCCAGCCGCTCATTGATCGCTGCCAGCCGCGCCTTGTCGGCGGCATCGAGCTGCGCGCCCGAGCGGATGAAGCCGCGATGCGTCCGCTCCAGCAGCCGCGCCTGCTCGGCATCGAGCCCGAGCGTGGCACGCCTGGGCATTCACAGCATCGACGCGGGCAAACAGCTTCGGGTCCATCATGACCGCCGACCAGTGGCGCGAGGTCAGCGGCGACATTTCGCGCTCGATCGCCTGCAGGGCCTCGTTGGTATTGGCGCCGGTCAGATTATAGAAGACGCCGCCGACCCGGGAGAGGGCCCGGCCGGCCCGTTCCAGCGCCTCGATCGTATTGGCGAAGGTCGGGGGCGCGGGATCGGCGACGATGGCGTCGATCTCGGCGCGGTGCTTGGCCAGCGCGGCCTCGAACGCTGTGCGGATATGCTCAGGGGTGATCTGCGCGAAGGGCGGCAGGCGGAACGGTGTATCCCAGACGCGGGCGAAGGGGTTGTCAGCTGGCAGGTCGAGAGCTTCGGGCGCGAGCGTCATGGTGGGATCCCAGGCGAGAGGAGCAGTCTTGGAACGGGCGTCAGCCGCCGTTCCAGATATGGTCGAGATAACGGCGCATGAAAGGCGGCATATCCAGCGGCGCAGCGTCGCGTGCGTCCCGGATGATCGCGATATCGGCGAGTTCCTGCTCCTCCTGCAGGGCCATGCGCTGCAACATCAGCGCGCGGGCCTCTTCCGCAGGCAAGGCGATGGCAACCGGCTGCATGAAGGCGATGCGGCCCGGCGCCGTCACGGCCTGCCAGTGATCCGACACCGTCACATCCGCAGCCTGCAGCCCGGTTTCCTCGAACAGCTCGCGGGTCACGCTGCCTGCGAGGTCGAGCGTGCCGTCCGGCCTGGTATCGCTGAGGTCAGGTGTGCCCGCGGCGAAATAGACCTTGCCGGGGTTGGCGGTGTGCTCGCTCATCACGCCGCACAGGAAGGCACCGTCGGCCGCCCGCAAGGCGGCCATGGCGAAGCCGTTGCGGATACGGGCGCCGGGGTGGCCCAGATCCCGCCAGGTCATGAAGGCCGCGTAGTCCACGGCGAAATAGCTGGCGCGGCAGATGCCGTTCTCGATGGCGAGCCGATGCTGCAGCAGCACCCGGCCGTTGAACATGGCGGGCTTGCCGGCACTGATGCGCTGCCAATGCGCGGCGATCTCCTGCTCATGCTCGCGCGCGAACGCCCAGTCATAAGGCTCAACCCGCGCATCGATCTGCGACAGCGCCAGCACGATATCGTCCGCGATGGCGCTCACGCTGCTTGACCTTGCTCTGCTGCGGCCATTGGAAGTGTCCATCAGGTCCGGGGAATGGTGAGGTCGATGGTCAGCGGGCAGTGATCGGAGGCTTTGGGCCTGTCCCAGCCGATGCGGGGATAACGATCGGCGCTGGTCGAGAGCGTCGCGATGGAACGGTCCGGCGCGCGCGGATCGAGCGGCACACGGTAGGGCAGGCCGCGCCGTATGGTCTGGATGGCCGGGTCGGGATTGGCGGCTGCCAGAGCCGGCGACAGCAGGATGTAATCCAGCGGCGCATGCGTCTCCGTCAGCGCCTGCAGGCTGTCCGACCAGCCCCGGTGAAAATGCGTCCAGCGCTCATGGACCGGCAGGCCGAGCATCGGATCGACCGCGAAGTCATCGAGCAGCGGTTCCAAACCACTCTCGCCCTCGTCGCTGATCTCGGCCAGCGGCCCCAGCCCATAGCGATAGCAGTTGAGATCGCCGAGGATCGCCCAATTGGCGTCGCGCCAGCCTTCGCCGAAGCGGCTGGTGACGATGTGGCGCACCGCCTGCGCCTCGGCCCGGCGCAGCGGCACCGTCGCCTTGCGGCCATCGGAACGGCCGGCGTCCATGGATTTGAAATGGCAGCCGAACAGGGTCAGCTGGCGGTCGCCGAAATCCAGCGCCACCTCCAGGCAATCGCGGGCGAAGACCTTGTGGTTGGGGCCGATGCCGAAGCTTTTCAGCGCCGGGTCGCGCACGCCGGCCTCGGCGAAGGTCATATCCTTGTAGGAGCGGACGCTTAGCCGCTCTGCGGGCAGCAAATCCCGCCGCGCGGCAAAGCTGATCTCGATATTGCGACGGTCATTGCCGCCGAGCAGGGTGAAGTGGCCATAGCGATGGTCGGCGATGCGGTGGACGTAATTGGCGAAGAAGGCCTGCAGGCTGGCGAGTGAATCGACCTCCTGCAGCATCCAGAGATCGGCTTTCGCCTCCGCCAGGGCGAGCGCCGTCATCTGGCGCTTGTCGTCTTCCAGCGTCACCGCCAGCGAACGCTCGACGGCTTCCCGATCCTCGGCGCGCGGGAAATGAAACAGCGACATCGCCGCATCGGTATCGGTGCGCCCGCCCTGCGGCTGAAAACGCTGCCGTGTCAGCAGGTTTTCGACGTTGAAGGTGCCCAGACGCAGCTTCATCGCGGGTGACCATCCTCAAGAGACGCACCGACGGCATTTCGAAGGATGCTCACGTTGGCGACGGAGCCTCCTGAAACATCCTTCGAGACGCGCCTGCGGCGCTCCTCAGGATGAGGGCTGCCAAGGTGGGAACGGCTTCCGGTCAGGCCCGCACGTGCAAAACCATGGCGGCCCGATTCCCCAAAGCCCTCATCCTGAAGAGCCGCGCAGCGGCGTCTCGAAGGATGCTCCAGCAGGCTCAGGAGCCGCCTCGACACGTCCGCGAGGCGCTCCCCACGATGAAGTCCCGAAAGGCCAGCCGCGCGGCGAGACGCCATCGGCTCAGATCGCCTCTGGCACGAACTGGTGGGTCGGCGTCACGAATTCATCCTGCGCCGCGACGGTCAGGATCTCGCGAGAGCCGGCTTCCTTGGTGCGCTTGAGCAGCCCGTAGATCGAGGAGGCCGCCTTGCCCAGCGCGGCCGCAGCCGAATTCTCGCGCATGTAATGCACGAAGAACAGGGCAGCGATCGCATCGCCCGCGCCATTGACGCTGACATCGAGCTTGGGGGTGCGGACGCGATAGGTGCCCTTGGCGTCGGCGGCCATCAGATCGAGCGAATCCTCCGGCGTCTCCTCGGTGACGAGCGAAGTCACGAGCACGACCTTCGGCCCGGCATCGCGCAGCGCATCGACCGCGCGATGCGCATCCGCGACGGTGCGGATCTCGACATCGGTCAAAAGCTCGAGTTCGAACTGGTTGGGCGTCACGATATCGGCAGCCGGCACCGCCTGCTCGCGCATGAATTCGGGAATGCCGGGGCGGACGAAGACGCCACGGCCGACATCGCCCATCACCGGGTCGCAGCAATACAGGGCCTTGGGATTGGAGGCGCGGACGCGCTCGACGCTGGCCAGAATGGCGTGGCCGATATCGGCCGAGCCCATATAGCCGGACAAAACGCCACTGCAGGAGGGCAACACCCCACGCTCGCTGATGCCTTCCATCACCTCATCGATCATCCCGCCATCGAAGACCCGGCCCTTCCAGGCGCCATAGCCGGTATGGTTCGAGAACTGCACCGTATGGATTGGCCAGACCTCGACGCCGAGGCGCTGCATCGGGAAAACGGCGGAGGCGTTGCCGACATGGCCATAGGCGACATGCGACTGGATCGAGAGAATGTTCATGACGGTGGTTTGCGAGTCCCTTGGAAAAGACGCGGCAACCTAGCGGCTGCCGCGCCCGAAACCAATGCAAAGCGGTGATGAGTGAGGTGAGGGGGACTGAAACGACGGGCTGTATCGGCCCGCGCTTGCATTGCCCCCTGCCGATCAGTTATGCAGGAGGCAACCCAAGAGGATCGCTCGTGGCCGCATTCGCCACCCCTGTCGAGATCAATCGCCGCGCCACAGCGCGCGCCGTCGACATGCGCGCTCTCCCGGGTCTTGGCCTGCTTCTTCTCCTTAGCCGCCCCTGAGGGCCGGCCGGGCATGCATGCCTGGGCGCTCAGGGGAGTGACGAGAACCGCTTTCAAGCCCTTTCGCCTGCCTGCCTGTTTCGCGCGGCGCGATTTATCCAGGATCCAAGACCATGACCGACCATAACCAGACCGTATCGCCCCAGACCGCGTATCGCCGAAGGACCGTGTTCTGATCTTCGACACCACCTTGCGCGACGGCGAGCAATGCCCCGGCGCGACGATGACCTTCGAGGAGAAGCTCGAGGTCGCCGATTTCCTCGACGCGATGGGCGTCGACATCATCGAGGCCGGCTTCCCGATCGCGTCCGACGGCGATTTCGAGGCTGTCTCCGCGATCGCCAAGCGGGTGAAGCGCGCCACCGTCGCGGGCCTGGCCCGCGCCGGGCAGCAAGGATATCGACCGCGCCGGCGAGGCGCGTGAAGGCGCGCGGTGAAGCCGCGCATCCACACCTTCCTCTCCACCTCGCCCGTGCACATGAAGTACAAGCTGCAGAAGGAGCCGGAGGAGGTGCTGGCGCTGGTCGCGTCGTCGGTGACGCGGGCGCGCAACTGGGTCGAGGATGTCGAGTGGTCGGCCGAGGACGGCACGCGCACCGAGATCGACTTTCTCTGCCGCTGCGTCGAGGCGGCGATCAAGGCCGGCGCGACCACGATCAACATCCCCGACACGGTCGGCTACGCCACGCCGGACGAGTATCGCGCCATGTTCCGCACGGTGCGCGAGCGCGTGCCGAACTCCGACAAGGCGATCTTCTCGGTGCATTGCCACAACGACCTCGGCCTCGCCGTCGCCAATACGCTGGCGGGCCTGGAGGGCGGTGCCCGGCAGATCGAGTGCACCATCAACGGCATCGGCGAGCGCGCCGGCAATGCGGCGCTGGAAGAGATCGTGATGGCGATCCGGACGCGCGCGCGACGTGCTGCCCTATCGAGACCGGCATCGACACGACGCTGCTGACCCGCGCCTCCAAGCTGGTCTCGACGGCGACCTCCTTCCCGGTGCAGTACAACAAGGCGATCGTCGGCCGGAACGCCTTCGCGCATGAGAGCGGCATCCACCAGGACGGCATGCTGAAGAACACCCAGACCTACGAGATCATGACGCCGGAATCGGTCGGCGTCTCCAAGACCTCGCTGGTGATGGGCAAGCATTCCGGCCGCGCCGCCTTCCGCTCCAAGCTGAAGGAGCTGGGCTACGATCTCGGCGACAACCAGCTGGAGGACGCGTTCACGCGCTTCAAGGCGCTCGCCGACCGCAAGAAGCATGTCTATGACGAGGATATCGAGGCGCTGGTCGATGAGAACATCGCCTCCGCGCATGACCGCGTGAAGCTGGTTTCGCTGACCGTGATCGCCGGCACGCGCGGGCCGCAGCGGGCGACGATGAAGCTCGACGTCGATGGCCGCGTCGTGACCGAGGAGGCCGAGGGCAACGGCCCGGTCGATGCGATGTTCAACGCGATCAAGGCGATCGTCCCGCATGAGGCGATGCTGGAGCTCTACCAGGTGCACGCCGTCACCGAGGGCACCGATGCGCAGGCCGAGGTTTCGGTGCGGCTGTCGCAGGAGGGCTCCTCCGTCACCGGCCGCGGCGCCGATCCCGACACGCTGGTCTCCTCGGCCAAGGCCTATCTCGTCGCGCTGAACAAGCTCGTCGCCAAGGGCGGCCGGCTGCACGCGCAGGCCGCTGCCGAGTAACCGCCCGCTTCATTCCGGGACAGGCGCGCAGGCGCCTGGGCCCGGAACCCATGACCTGCACGATTGCCGGTTGAGCCGGAGCGGTTGCGTCTGGTCTTCTGCCGTCGTGGGCATGGGTTCCGGGCTCGCCCCTGCGAGCCGCCCCGGAATGACGGGTCGCGTGGCGGGACCATTGCGATTTCAGTGGATGCCCGCCTCTGCCGGCTTGGCCTCGGCTCGAACTTTGCCTGTAGTCTCCGCGCGCGCCGGTTGCGCGCTGATGGAGAGACGGCATGGGCTATTTTCCGAACTGGACGCTGAAGCGCTCGGGCGCCGTGCTGCCCGATGAGCGGCTGCCGCTTGGCCAGACCATCATCGCCGGGCTGCAGCATGTCGTGGCGATGTTTGGCGCCACGGCGCTTGCCCCGATCCTGATGGGCTTCGACCCCAATGTCGCGATCTTCTTTTCGGGCATCGCGACGCTGCTGTTCTTCGTCATCACGCGCGGACAATTGCCGAGCTATCTCGGCTCCTCCTTCGCCTTCATCGGCGTGGTGATCGCCGCCACCGGCTATGCCGGCTCGGGCCCCAATCCCAATATCGGCGTCGCGCTTGGCGGCATCATCGCCTGCGGTGCGCTCTATGCCGCGCTCGGCCTGCTCGTGCAGGCTGTCGGCACCGCCTGGATCGAGAAGCTGCTGCCGCCGGTGGTGACGGGCGCCGTCATCGCCGCGATCGGGCTGAACCTCACCGCGGTGGCGATGAACATGATCTCGGCCAGCGCCTACACCAAATGGATCGCGCTTCTGACCGTCGTCGCGGTGGCGCTGGTCGCGGTCTATGGGCGCGGCCTCGCCCAGCGCCTGCCGGTGCTGATCGGCGGGCTGATCGCCTATGGCCTCTATGCCGTGACCGCCTCCAGCTTCGGCGCGCCGCCGGTCGATTTCGGCCGCATCGGCGCGGCGGCCTGGGCCGGCCTGCCGAACTTCGTCTCCCCTGTCTTCGACCTCAAGGCGATGGCGATGATCGCGCCGGTGGCGATCATCCTGATCGCGGAAAATCTCGGCCACATCAAAGGCATCGCCGTGATGACCGGGCGCAATATCGATCATCTGATCGGGCGCGGTTTCATCGCCGACGGTGTCGCGACGATGATTGCCGGTTCGGGCGGCGGCACCGGCGTGACCACCTATGCCGAGAATATGGGCGTGATGGCGGTGACGCGGGTCTATTCGACGCTGGTCTTCGTCGCAGCCGGCGTTCATCGCGCTGCTTCTCGGCTTCTCGCCGAAATTCGGCGCGGTGATCGGCACGATCCCGGTGGCTGTGCTGGGCGGCCTCGCCATCGTCGTCTTTGGCCTGATCGCCGCCACGGCCGGCCGGATCTGGGTGGAGAACAAGGTCGATTTCTCCGATCCGAAGAACCTGCTGACGGTCGCCACCGCGCTGATTCTCGGCGCCGGCGATCTCAAGCTGCCGATCTTCGGCTTCGAGCTCGGCGGCATCGGCACCGCGACCTTCGGAGCGATCGCGCTTTACCATCTTCTCAATCGCAAACCGGCCTGAAACCGGTTTGTGTGCGGTTGCGAAATTTTTATGACCGCGATGGGTGGACAGGGGCAGGGGGCTTTGCTACATCGCCGGCCTGCCTGACGCGGTTCGCCGCCGAACGGCGACGCTTCGTGGCGTATGGGTGATTAGCTCAGTTGGTAGAGCAGCTGACTCTTAATCAGCGGGTCGTAGGTTCGAGCCCTACATCACCCACCACGGACCTTCGCTAGATCAGGTCCTTCCGAAGATTGTTAGCGGTCGATCCTGGGGCGTAGTGGCCTTGGGACTTATCGTGGCGCGGAAGCGCTTATTCAGGCGCGGCGCATGAGCGTCGATGCAGCCCGCGTGGTGCAGTTTCCGCCTTCATCAGCAATCGTTGGTGGACGTGGGCACGCTGCGTGTTTACAGCCCCGCCATGATCAAGCGCCTGTATGAATGGACCATGTCGCTCGCCGGGAGGCCGCGTGCGGAGCTTTGGCTCGGCATTGTCGCCTTCGTCGAGAGCTCTTTCTTCTTGATCCCGGCCGACGTGCTGTTTGTGCCGATGGCCCTGGCTCGGCCCATGCGGGCCTATCGGTTTGCGCTGGTGGCGACCATTTTCTCCACGCTCGGCGGCATAGCGGGTTACGCGCTTGGCTATTTTGCCTTCGACGTGCTGGCAAAGCCCGTGCTTGCCTTTTACGGCAAGCTTGGCGCGTACAATGAGCTGCAGGCTTGCGTGCAAGGCGACCCGCAAACGCTGCTTGTACTGCTGACAACATCGGGCATCGCGCATCTACCGCCGATCAAGGTCGTGACGATTTTGGCTGGGGCGGTCCAGATAGGGCTGGTTTTCTTCGTCGTATCCTGCGTGATCACGCGCGGTCTGCGCTTCTTCGCGCTCGCCTTTCTGCTTCGCCGTTATGGCGTGACGATCCGCCATTTTATCGAGAAGCGGCTCAAACTGGTTGGGATGCTGACGGCAATCGTGCTGATTATCGCGTATTTCGGCGTGAAGATGGTCGCGGGAACAGGCCACCTTTTTAGCTGCTGAGCCGCTGAGCGGTAAGCTCGGGTCCGGTAAAACCGGCTCCTCATCCGCTCGCGAAACCTGCACGCCGATCCACGTCTCCAGATTTGCCCCGGCACCCTCGCAGGTGCTGGCTTCGCCTTGAGCCATTGCGACCAAAAAAGTCGTCGTGCCCCCTCTCGCCGGTTCAGATCCGCACGGAACTTTCACTGGACAGCTGATGTTGCTTCATCAGCGCCTTGTATCTTTAACCTCGATACTATTCCCACCGTCTCTATGGGCGCAGCTTGGCCGATTTTCAGAGGAGATGACCATGAACTCGAAGCTGATCAAGATCGCTGCAGTGAGTGTCGCCCTTTTTGCTGCAAATCCGACAGTGCTTCTGGCGCAGACGACAGCGCCTGCTCCTGGCACGAGCTCCACTGCGCCGGCCAATACCGCCCGGACAGAGGCAACGCGGACAGATGACCGGACCAACTACGGTTGGGTCGGGCTGATCGGCCTCGTCGGACTCGCTGGATTGATGGGGCGTAATCGTCATCGCCACGTGGATACCACCACGACTCATCAAATGGGCACGCGCCGCGAACTCTGAGGCGCGTGACGCGCACCGCGCAGCAGTGACCACGCGGTGAGGTAAGAATAGCGGCTGCCATCATGCGCCGGAGTGAGCGTGTGATGGCTGCCACTCATAAGGCTTCTTCAAGCCTAGCGGGCTCGGCTGACGCAAGCATCGGAGCCACTGCTGCCCATGCGGGCGCCTGTTAGAACACTCCATTCCACAGGTGACGTGGACGCGCCGACTTCATCTGCGCGCTCGATCTGATGCAACGGGTCAGGCTTATGGTTGAGGCTACCGGCACTATTGGCAGGACGTTTATCGGCACGGCCGGCTGGAGCATCCCGAAACAGTTCGACGAGGAGTTCCCGACGGGGGGATCCCATCTTGAAAGATATGCTGCAGTCTTTCCGGTCACGGAAATCAACACCTCCTTCTATCGGCATCATAAACGGTCGACCTATGAGCGCTGGGCAGCATCAACGCCGGACGGATTCAGGTTTTCAGTCAAAGCGCCGCGATCCGTCACGCATAGTGACTGGTCCGCAATCACAGGCGAACTCGATGCTTTCCTTGTCGAGATCGACGGCCTTGGCAAAAAGCTGGGCCCAATCTTGATCCAGTTTCCTCCCAAGCGTGCTTTCTGCGAGGCGGACGCTGATCGCTTCCTGACAACCATCCGGGATCGCCATAAGGGCTGCGTCGTCTTGGAACCTCGGCATGTGACCTGGTTTCAGCCGGAGGCGGATGAATTACTGCAAGCTCATCAGATTTCGCGGGTTGCCGCAGACCCGCCTCCAGCGGTCGATGCTGACAAGCCGGGCGGTTGGCGCGGAATGACTTACACGCGGTTGCACGGTTCACCCGTCATCTACCGCTCCCCTTACTCTGAGGAGCGACTGCAAGCGACGGCCGATGCTTTAAGCGCTCACGCTGAGGAGGCCTGGTGCATTTTGGACAACACCGCAGCCTCCGCTGCTGCCGGAAATGCGCTCTCCCTCATGAAGATGCTGTCACCAAGGAAGTGAGATGAACTGCGCCAGCACGGCGTTTCTGTTCTCCACATTGCCCCGGTGGGCTGGCCGCTCGCCTGACTTCGTCCGTCCGTGGCCCGTCATTCCCCGACCGCCAGAATGTCCTTGAGCTCCGGAAACAGGACGGCTTTGCAGCGATCAAGCCGCGATGCCCTTTGCTCGTAGTTGGACTGGGCGATCGCCTGCTGCGTCAGCTTCTCCAGCAGTGACGTCTTCGTTTCACGGCCCAGCCGGTTCAGCTGTCGGGCGCGTTCAGCCGATTTGGTCGCGAAATCCGCCCATGCTCGCATGGCCTCGACCTCGTCGGGCCCCTTGTCACAGCCTGCGTCCCAGGCGCGCCGGAACGTCGCGTAGAGGGCATCGGCCGGTACGTTCGCCCCACCGAAGTGCTTCGCCATTTCACCCATGGCTTGGTACTGGGCTGACACTGTCGCCAGGCTCTTCTCGGCTACCACCAGTTGCTTGCGGTTCCAGAGATCTTTGAGCCGGGCAACCTCCAGCTCGATGAGCGGGATCGCCCTCTTTCGGTGGAGCTCTTCCTTCTGCGTCAGCAGGGCTTGGTCCCGCGCGATCTGAGCCTTGACCGCGTCGATCTGGATCGCCGCCAGCATGCTCTGATAGCCGTAGGACCGACCATAATCGACGAACATCATGACGGCGACCTGGCGATCGCTGACGCCTTTTACGGGGTCGCTGCTCTGCGCCAGGGCCGTCGATAGCGTGCCGAGGGCGGCCGAGAGGGCTACAGCCGCAAGGGCCAACCTCATTTGCAAGGCTCCTTTCATGCCGGTGTCGCCACGGACCGCCTCTTCAATCTCCGAAAAGACGGACAACGCCGCCTCCGCCATGCACGTTGATGGTTTGCCCGCTCACCCAGCTGCTCCCCGGCGAGCAGAGCCACAGCACGGCGTTGGCGACGTCCTCCGGAGTGCCGGGGCGACCGGTGAGGGTGTCGGGGTGTTTCATGCGCTGCTGCACGGCCTCGTCGATGCCTGCATCGGCATAGCCGGCGGTGAGGACCGTTCCGATCAGGACCGAGTTGACCCGAACCTTGCGGGCCAGCAAATGCGCGACCGACACCATCATCTGGTTGAGCGCCGCCTTTGCTGTGGCGTAGGGGAGGATGTCGTATGCCGGCACGGCTGATGAAAACGACCCCGAATTGGTGATCGTCGCGTTCGTCGCCTGCAGGAGATGCGGCAGGCAGGCCATGCTCATCCGATAGGCGCTGATCGTGTTCAGGCGGTAGGAGGCGATGAATTCCTCGTCCGGGATCGCGGTCGGGTCGTCTTGCCGGCCACCCCACCCGACATTGTTGACGAGCGTCGAAATGCCTCCGAAAGCGGTGACAGTGGCAGCCACGACGGCCTCGATCTGGTCGGCCTTCGTTACATCGCAGGCCTGGCCGAGGCAGTTTGCGCCCGTCTCGGCGGCGATGGATGCTGCCGTTGTGGCCGCCTTGTCGCCGTCGAGATCGGCGATCATCACCCGTGCGCCAGCCCCTGCGAGGCTGCGGGCGATGGCTGCCCCGATGTTCTGGGCGCCGCCGGTCACGATGGCCGAATGGCCCGCCATCCGGAACCCGGCAAAAGCATCGAACCCCATCGATGGTCTCCTCTGTTTGTTCAGGCCGCGCGCGGTCAGTCGAGCTCCTGCACACCCCCGCCGCTGACGGTCAGCACCTGGCCGCTGATCCAGCTCGCTGCGCGCGAACACAAAAACAGGGCGGCGTTGGCGATGTCCGCGGCCTCGCCGAGGCGCCCCAGCGGCGTGTGCCGCAGCATGGCCGCCTCGACCTGCGGCGTCAGCACCGAGGCCAGTGCGTCCGTGCGGATCGCGCCCGGCGCGATGGCGTTGACGCGGATGCCGCGAGGACCGAGATCGAAGGCGATGTTGCGGGTCAGGTGATTGACCGCCGCTTTCGACGATCCATAGGAAGCCATGCGCTGGTTGCGGTTCTCGCCGGCCATCGAGGAAATATTGAGAACGGCCCCGCCGCCGGCTTCAGCCATGTGTGGGGCAGCCAGCTGTGTCAGGCGGAACAGCGAGAAGACGTTGAGGTCATACGCCCAGCGGAAGTCGCCCATCGGCATGTCGAAGGGCTTGGGTCCTCCGCCCCCCGCATTGTTGACCAGGATGGTCAGACGTCCAAATGTGGCGATAGCACTGGCTACAGCAGCCTCAAGCTGCTCGGGCACGGTGACGTCGCAGGCCAGGGCAAGAGCGCGGCCGCCCGAGCCTGTGATGTCGGCCGCGACCTTTTCGGCGTCAGCCTGCGTCCTGTCGGTGACCACGACGGCCGCACCGGCCGCGGCAAAGGTCTGCGCAATAGCCCGACCTATGCCTGCACCGGCCCCGGTGACGAGGGCGACGTCCCCGTCGAGACGAAACAGCGTTGGATCGTACATGGGCTCCTCCCGACGCCACCGTCGCGACGCAGATGGCGGGCGGCAAGGGGCTACCTGCTCAAAGCGGGCGGTCTGTTCCCGTTACGATCTTGCCTAGTCGTTGGGCCATGCGGAGGACGCGCTCCATCGATCTGGCATCGAGCGCATCGAGCCCGTCTTCGCCCTGACGCGCCAGTGCCATGCCGTCGCGAAGGGCAATGACCCAGAGGCCTGACGGCTGCGGCACGATCCAGCCGCGGCTCTCCAGCTTGGCAAGCTTGCGGCGAACGGTCTGCCTCGGAATGCCCGTGACATCGGCGATCCGCGACGCCGTGATCCCGATTGGGCCCGGGACTATGCGCGGCTTGACCAGGCCGTCGGGGCCAACATCGAGACCGGCCCGCAGATGCACCTGGCCCATGACGGCCAGAACCAACATCTCCTGGAGGTCGCCGCCGAAGACGCGGCAGCAATCCGACAGATGCTCCGTCAGAAACTCAACGTAATAGTAGCGGAGCTGCAAAGCTTGCTCAGCACGGAGAGGATCGCCTTGCGCACTAATGGGGAGTCTCCTGCACAGCCTGACCAAGATCAGAGCCGGGAATGGCTCCGGCCCTAGTCGAGCACACGTCTCAGAGATACGCCACCGACTCGCTGGCATCGGCTTGTCGTGACGTCGGTCGACCAGCCCTGAGCGCCTTCGACGTCCGGGCGAATGGACTTCCTCGTCTCGTTCGGCGAAGCCTGCAGCCCAGAGTTCACAGCGACGACAGTCGTCATTTGCCGACCAGGTCTCGAAAGGTGCAGCGATGTCCCGTATCCTGATTGCCGGATCTACCGGTCTCGTCGGCGGCCTCGTGTTGGCGCGCCTTCTGGCCGACGACCGCTTTGAGCAGGTGGTAGCCCCGACCCGCCGCCCTCTCGCTGCTCATCCAAAGCTGTCGAACCCGATCGTCGATTATGACGCCCTGCCGCGCGATGCTCCATGGTGGGAGGTCGACGCGGCGATCTCCACGCTCGGCACGACACTGGCCAAGGCCGGTTCGCGAGAGGCGTTCTTCGCCATCGACCATGGCTATACGCTGGCCATTGCCCGGGCGGTTCGCGAGCGAGGGGCGACCCGGTTCGGACTGAACTCGGCGCTGGGCGCGGACCCCAATTCCCGCAGCTTCTATCTCCGGACAAAAGGAGAGATCGAGCGCGACATTGAGGCCGTCGGGTTCCCGTCGCTTGTCATCGTCCGCCCCGGCCTGCTGGGAGGCGAACGCGCCGAGGTGAGGACAGCCGAGGGCATCGGCCTGTTCGTGGCGAACTTGCTGGGACCTCTTCTTCCCGCAAAATGGCGGGTCAGTCAGGCCCACCGCGTCGCGGCGGCCCTGGTCGATGGCGTGGCGAAGGGGGCGCCCGGCCGCCTTATCGTCTCGTCCGAGGACCTGACCTGACAGAGGGCGGGTTCCGTCTGGCTCGCATCACGCCGATTGCGGCAGACATCAACCCGCCAGGACCCGGACGAACCGCCGGGCGACCCAGCCTGACCGGCAGGGACCGGTATACACACCGTCGAAATTGGGCGGAGCCTCGGGGTCTCCATCAGGGGCGTGTCAGCCTTGGCCTCGGGAAGATGGATGACGCCGACGAAGCTCGCCGATTCCCAGTTATCCTGAAGCAGCTGACTGACCATCAGTCGAAACGTCTTCCTTCCTATTCGGCGGGGGCGGGGGCCGAAGGGTGTGGCTTGGCTTCCGTGCCGAACAGCCGCGACGTCGCCTTGCCCAAACGGTCGAGGTAGAGGAACAGGACCGGCGTGATGAAGAGCGTCAGCACCTGGCTGATCAGCAGGCCGCCGACCACGGCGATGCCGAGCGGCTGGCGCAGTTCCGCGCTGGCGCCGGCGCCGAGCGCGATCGGCAGCGTGCCCATCATGGCGGCAAGCGTCGTCATCATGATCGGGCGGAAGCGCATCACGCAGGCCTGGTGGATCGCCTCCTGCGCGCTGGCGCCCTCGCGCTGCAGCACCAGCGCCACGTCGATCATCATGATCGCGTTCTTCTTGACGATGCCGATCAGCATCAGCAGGCCGATCATGCGCGATCACTGACAGGTCCAGGCCGAAGAGCCTGAGCGCGCCGAGCGCCCCGATAGCGGCCGAGGGCAGGCCGGTCAGGATCGTCAGCGGGTGGATGAAGCTCTCGTAGAGGATGCCGAGCACGATATAGATCGTCAGGATCGCGCCGGCGATCAGCAGGCCCTGGTTGGCCAGCGAGTCCTGGAAGGTCTTGGCCGTGCCCGCGAAGGTGGTCGAGAGCGCGACGCGGGAATCCGATGGTGCTCTTGATCTCGTCGATGCGCGTCAGCGCTGGCGCCCAGCGCCACGCCAGCCGGCAGGTTGTAGGAGATCGTCACCGCCGGCAGCTGGCCGAGCTGGTTGACGGTGAGCGGCCCCGCCGTGCGCTCGACGCGTGGCGAAGGCGCCGAGCGGCACCAGCTTGCCGCTACCGGCGCGAATGCGGATCTGGTCGAGCTGTTCCGGCGTCCAGTCGCGGCTGGGATCGAACTCGACGACCACCTGATAGCTGTCGCCCGCGGTGTAGATCGTCGAGACCTGGCGCACGCCGAAGCCGGAATAGAGCGTCGAGCGCAAGACATCGGCCGCCGATGCCGAGCTGGTTCGCCTTGTCGCGGTCGATGACGAGCGTCGCCTGCGGAGGCGCTGTTCTGCAGGTCGGTGGTGACGTCGGTGAAATGCTCATGGTCCTGGCCCATGCGCGTCCGCCAGCTTGACGCGCCCATGTGTTCATCAGCGCCTGGTCGAGACCCTGCACCACGAACTGGTACTGGCTCTTCGAGGCGCGCGCGCCGATGTTCAGGTTCTGCACCGGGGTCATGTAGGCGGTGATGCCCGGCAACCTGTCGCCAGCTCGCGGCGCAGCTCGCAAGCACCGTCGCCATGCGGCGGCCGCTGGTCCCTCGGCTTCAGCTCGACGAACAGCCGCCCGGCATTCAGGGCAGCAGAGCGCCGGACCGCTGCCGCCCGACGCTCTGCACGACATGGGCGACATAGGGCGAGCGCCGGAAAACCTGCGCAACCTGGGTCTGCAGGTCCTCCATGGCGCTCGAAGGAAATGTCCTGGCGGGCTTCCGTCGAAACCTGAGCTGGCCGATATCCTCCTGCGGGAAGAAGCCCTTCGGCGCTGTCTGCACCAGCCAGACTGAACCGGCCAAAGTCGCAAAGAAGCAGAGCAGCATCAGCGGCTGCACCTGCAGGCAGGCACTGAGCGTGCGGTCGTAGCCGGCCACCAGAGCGTCGAAACCCGCGCTCCAGCGCCTGTCCCGCCGCGTTCTCCTTGTGGTCGGCGCCGTAGCCTGTGAGCAGGCGCGCGCACAGCATCGGCGTCAGCGTCAGCGAGACGAAGGCCGAGGCCAGGATCGCGACCGTCACCACGACCGCGAACTCGTTGAAGATGCGGCCGATGACGCCGCCCATCAGCAGCACGGGGATGAACACCGCCACCAGCGACAGCGAGATCGAGATGATGGTGAAGCCGATCTCGCGGCAGCCCTTCAGCGCCGCCTCGTAAGCCGCCGAGGCCGTCCTCCTCCATGTGCCGGACGATGTTCTCGAGCATGACGATGGCGTCGTCGACGACGAGGCCGACCGACAGCGTCAGGCCCAGCAGCGAGATGTTGTCGATGGAGAAGCCGAACAGATACATCGCGCCGAGCGTCGCGATGATCGAGATCGGCACCGCAAGCGCCGGAATGAAGGTCGCGGCAACCCGGCGCAGAAACACGAAGATCACCATGACGACGAGGCCGATGGTCAGCGCCAGCGTGAACTGCACGTCCTCCACGGCGTGCACGGATCGAGGCTGAGCGATCGTTGAGCAGCTGAGATCGAGGCAGACGGCCGGCATCTGCTCGTTGAAGGCCGGCAGCATCGCCTGGACACGGTCGACCACCTCGACGGTGTTGGCGTCGGGCTGGCGCTGGACCGCCAGGACGATGGCGCGGAATGCCGTCATAGCAGCTCGCCGTCTGGTCGTTCTCGACCGAATCGATCACCTTGGCGACGTCGCCGAGCCGCACCGGCCTGCCGTTGCGGGTCGCGATGATGACGTTGGCGAACTGCTTCGCGTCGGCAAGCTGCGGTCCGCGCCTGAATGGTCAGTTGCTGGTTGCTGCTCTGCAACGTGCCGACCGGCGTGTTGGCATTGGCTCGCGGTGATGGCGGCCTGAAGCTCGTCGACGCCGATGCCGCGCGAGGCGAGCGCGGCCGGATCGATCTGGATGCGCACGGCGTATTTCTGGCTGCCGATAGATCAGCACCTGCGCCACGCCGTCGATGGTCGACAGCGCGGGCGAGATCACCTGCTGCGGCGAAGGCGTCGAGTTGCGACAGCGGCGATCGACGTCGCTCTTGAGCGCCATCAGCATGATCGGCGCATCGGCCGGGTTGACCTTGCGGTAGCTCGGCGGCGTCGGTCATCTCCGGCGGCAACTGGCGCTGCGCGCGCGCGATCGCGGCCTGCACGTCGGCGGCGGCCGCGTCGATGTTGCGGCTCGAGCACGAACTGGATGGCGATCGAGGTCGAGCCCAGCGAGTTCGTGGTGGAGATCGTGTCGATGCCGGCGATGGTCGCGAACTGCTTGATCAGCGGCGTCGCCACCGAGGTCGCCATCGTATCCGGCGAGGCGCCGGGCAATTGCGCCGACACGTTGACGACCGGGAATTCGGCGCGCGGCAGGGCCGCGACCGGCAGGAACGCGTAGGCGAACAGTGCCGGCCATGACCAGCGCGACCGACATCAGGATCGTCGCGACCGGATGCCGGATGCAGAATGCCGAGATGTTCATGGCGCAGCCCTGCCGGTTGCCACCGCAGCGCTCGGCGCAGCCGCAGGCGTTTGCGGATCCCGCTCTCGAACCCGGGCACCGTCCTTCAGCCGCAGTTGCCCGTCGACAACCACGCGCTCACCCGGCTTGACGCCCTCGCTGAGCGCCGTGCGCCCGCCATCGGCCAGCGCGATCTTGACCGGGCGCAGCGAAACCGTCCCGCCTTCATTGGCGAGGTAGACGTAAGGGCCGTTCTGCCCTGCCTGCACGGCGACCGTGGGAATCGTGCGCCACATTGCGCAGGACATCGACGTCGATCTCGACGTCGACATATTGCCCCGGCCAGAGCGTGAGATCGTCATTGGCGAAGGAGGCCTTCGCGGTGATCGTGCCCGACGCCATGTCGACGCTGGAATCGATGAAGTTCAGGACGCCGCGCGCGGCCGGCTGGTCGGAATCGGGCAGGCGGGCGAGCACAGGGACTGGCGTGCCGCGAGCAAGCGCGGTCTGGAGCGCCGGCCGCTCCCGCTCCGGCAGGGTGAAGCTGACGCGCAACGGCCTCATCTGGGTGAGGGTGACCAGCGGAGTGCCCGAGGCATTGGCGGCAACGAGATTGCCGGGTGTGACCTGCACGGCTCCGGCCCGGCCGTCGATCGGCGCCAGGATGCGCGTGTAGCTGAGCTTGAGCCGGTCGGCCTCCAGCGTCGCCTTGTCCGACTGGATCGTGGCCAAGGTCGAGCGCTCATCGGCTGTCGCCTGATCGAGCTGCTGCTGCGTGCCGGCATTGCGCGCGATCAGCTGCTGGTAGCGCGAGAGGTCATTGGCGCTGCGCGTATGCAGCGCTTCATCGCGCGCAACAGCCGCTTCGTCCTTGGCGATCTGGGCCTTGATGTCGCGGTCGTCCAGCGTGAACAGCAGATCGCCCTTGCGCACGAACTGACCGTCGACCACGTGCTGCTCCACCATCTGGCTGTCGATGCGGGAGCGAATGACGACGCTGGCGGGGGTCTCGACGAAGCCGATGGCCCGTTTGACCACCGGCATGTCGCCCGCCTGCGCCGCTGCCGTGACGATGGCCGCAGGAAAGCCTTCGGCGTTGCGGGCCTGTCGCGGCGCAACCGGCTCGCCAGCCCCATAGGAGCGGCTCAACAGGACGCCGCCTGCAGCGGCTGCTGCAAGGCAGGAGACCAATACTAGCTTCCGAAGTCTCGTGGATTGGGTCATGCGGCAGTCTCTTCTGCGGAATGAGGTTCGGAACCGGCCGGTCGGGCCTGTTCGCGAATATGGGCGAGGGCGCCCAGCAGGCCGGTGATGGTTTCGTCCTCGACGCTGGCCAGCAGGTGATCGGCAATCTCCTGGCGCAGAGGGTCGAGGCCCGCAGCGAGCGCTCGTCCTTCGTCCGTCAGGTACAGGCGATAGGCCCGGCGATCCTGGGCATCGGGGCGGCGTTCGACCAGATTCTGCTGCTGCAGCCTGTCGATCATCCGCGTCACGGAAATCGGCTGGATATCCAGGAGCTCGGCCAACTCGGACTGGCTCATGCCCTCATTGCGACGCAGGCGCGAGATGACGCCCCATTGCGCCCGCGTGGTCCCCCGTTGCCGGGCCCGCTGGTCGACATAGGCGCGCATCACCCGCGAGGTCTCGACGAGCTGGAAGATCAATTCGCGTCGCAGCGAACGAGGGTTCAATGGAGCCTCCTTATTATATGCATGCTTACTATCAGCATGGATTGCGGCGATTTGGAGATGCGCTGACACATCGCTTCACTGGCGGGGCGGAGGCGACTGGCTGTGGCGAACTCGACGCGTGCAGCTGTTGTTTGCGTCTTGCCGTTCTTATCTCGTGGTGATGCAGGTCCTGAGTTGCACAACACCGCCCCGGAAAGCGCCTTTGGCGCGGCTGTCTTGAAGGCTCGCGCTTATCCTTCCACCCCGGACGGGCGCTACTTCATCGTCGCCGGCCGGCTGTGGCGCGCCACCAACCCCGCTTTGCCGGAAGAGCGCCGACAGCAGCTTGTCGCGGAGCTAATGCATGCACGCCGCGCCGTCCACGATACCAAGCGGGACAAGGGCGACCTGAAGGCGGCGCGTGAGCGCGTCAATACCGCCAAGATCGCGCTGGGCGAACGGGGGCCGGTCTGGTGGCAGGATGGCGCGCCCGACTACAACAGACACATGGCGAAGAACACGCCCTATGCGGAGTGGGCTGCCGCCTTGTGAGGTGCGCTGGTCCGGCAGGGCAGTCCATCGTGCATACAAAAATGTCCTCTTTCGCAATGGCCAAAACAAATTCTGTCTGACATGTTTGGGTCAGCTCCCGTCAGAGGAGTGTTTTGGGAGGACTTCACATGCACCGCAGAGATTTCGTCAAAGGCATTGCCGTTGCAGCGATCGCAGCGCCTGCCATTGCCCGGGCCCAGAGCGTGCCGACACTGGTTGGCGCCTCACAATTCGGCGACGCGCATCCCTTTACCCAAGGCCTTCTCAAGTTCGAGGAACGCGTCAAGGCGCTCTACAACAAGCCGATCAACTTCACGCTGCACAAGGACTCGTCGCTGGGTCTCGAGAAGCAGTATTTTGAGTACATGGCGCAGGGCAAGAACGTCGATTACGCGATCGTCTCGCCGGCCCATATGTCGACCTTCTCCAAGGCTGCGCCGTTCATCGACGCGCCCTTCATCTTCCGCGATTTCCCGCACATGGAATCTGGTGGTGACGAAGGGAATGCTCAAGCCGATTGCCGATGAGATTGAGACACGCGCCGGCGTGCGGTTGATTGGTTATGGCGGCGGCGGCGTGCGCAACCTGTTTGCCAACAAGCCGATGAAGAGCGTTGCCGAGATCAAGGGCCTGAAGGTCCGCGTCCAGGGCGCGCCGATCTGGTCACGCAGCTTCGCAGCCATCGGCATGTCGCCGACCGTCATCGCCTATAACGAGATCTACAACGCCATCCAGAACAACGTCATCTCGGCGGCCGAGAACGAGGCGGCCGGCATCGAGCAGATGAAGTTCTTCGAAGTCGCTCCCAACATCCTGATGACGCAGCATGCGGTCTCGGTGAGGCCGATCTGCTTCTCGATGAAGACGATGGCCACCCTGCCGAAAGACCTGCAGGACGCGGTCATCCAGGCCGGCACCGAAGCCGCGGCCTATGAGCGCCAGGTCGAGTCCGGCGGCGATGCCGAGATCCTGGTCAAGCTCGAGGCGGCAGGCCGGCTGAAGCGGATCGCGTTCGAGGACCGCCCCGCCATGCAGAAGCTGGCCGAGCCGGTGATGCAGGCCTACGCGAAAGAAGTCGATGCGAGCGGGATCCATTCCGCAATCGCAGGCGCCTGATCAGTCCGGCCCCGGCGCTACGGCGACCGGGGCCGTTTGCTTTCCGACGGAACCCCCTCATGGATGTCTCTCTGCCTGACAGGCCCAGCCTGTGGCGACGCCTGACGGCTGCCTACTCGCAGCTGCTGTCGGTCCTCGTCGTGATCTCGGTCGGCATCCTCATCGTGCCGGTCATCCTCCAGATCGTCTCGCGCTATACGACGCTGATCCCGTCCTACATCTGGACCGAGGAGCTCGCCCGCTTCCTGTTCATCTGGACATTGATGATCGGCGCTATTCTCGGCGTGCGCGATTCCGCTCATTTCAATGTGGATCTGCTGCCCGATCTCGGGCCGCGCGGTAATGCCTTCATGCAGATCGTCGCGAGGCTCGGCATCCTCGCCATCGCGATCGTCTTCGTCTCCGGCGGCATCGAGTTCACCCGGTTTGCCTGGAATCGCACCTCCGAGCTTGCCGACCTGCCGCTCTGGCTCATTCACATCGCCTGGCCGATCGCTGGCGTCAGTTGGCTGATGTTTCTCGGCGAGCAGTTCGTCGATGATCTCCGGATCCTGTTCGGAAAGAGGAAGCTTTGATGACCGGCAGCGTGCTTTCGTCCGGCCAGGCAGCCGCCATCCTGTTCGGCTGCTTCTTCCTCGGGCTCTTCCTTCGCATTCCCGTCGCCTTCGCGCTCGCGCTGGCCTGCCTGCCGATCCTGATCATCGAGCCCAGGCTCGATACGATGACGCTGATGAGCGAGACGTTCAACGCGTTCAATTCATTCATTCTTCTGGCTGTGCCGTTCTTCCTGCTGACCGCCAATCTGATGAATGTTGGCGGTGTCACCGACCGGCTGATGAACCTGTCGCGCGCGCTGGTCGGGCATTTTCCCGGCGGCCTCGCCCAGATCAACGTCGTGCTGTCGTTCTTCTTCGCCGGCATCTCCGGCTCGTCCACGGCGGATGCGGCGAGCCAGTCGAAGATCTTCATCGAGGCGCAGCGCAAGGAGGGCTATGATGACAGCTTCTCCGTCGCGATTACTGCGGTCTCGGCCGTGCTTGCCGTCATCATCCCGCCCTCGATCCTGATGATCGTCTGGGGCGGCATTCTGACGACATCGATCGGCGCGCTCTTCCTGGCCGGTGTCATACCGGGGCTCCTGATCGGCATCGCCCAGATGGCCACGGTCCATGCCTATGCGGTGAGGCGCGGCTACCCGACCTATCCGCGCTCGACGATGCGGCAGGTGGCGGCGGCGGTGCGATACGCCATCCTGGCGCTCGCTACACCCGGCATCATCATCGGCGGCAAGGTCTTCGGCTGGTTCACCGCCACGGAATTGGCGGCGATCGCGGTGGCCTATGCGGCTTTCCTCTCGCTGATCGTCTATCGCGAGATGGATCTGAAGGGGCTTTACGCGGCGCTGCTCGATACCGGTAAGCTGGCCGGCATCACGCTATTCTGCGTCGGCACGGCCTCGGCCTTCGGCTGGCTGATGGCCTATTACAAAATGCCGCAGGCCATCCTGTCCGGCGTGTCGAGCTGGGGCATGGGCTTCTATGAAACCGGCTTCTTCATCGCCGGGGTCTTCCTGCTCGTCGGCTGCTTTCTCGATGCTATCCCAGCGATCATCATCGTCGGGCCGATCCTGGCGCCTCTCGCCAAGACGGTGGCGATGGACCCTGTCCATTTTGCGATGATCGGCATCGTCAGCCTAGCTTTCGGCCTGGTCACGCCGCCCTATGGCCTGTGCCTGATGATCGCCTGTTCGGTGGCAGGGATCAGTGTTCGTTCCGCGATCAAGGACACGATGCTGATGCTGCTGCCGATGATGATCGTGCTGGCGTTGATCATCCTGTGGCCGACCGTTTCGCTGTTCCTGCCGAGCCTGATCTCGCCGGAGTTCCTGAACTAGCGGGCGCACCTGCGAACCGGCTGGTGGGTGGCGCGGCTCCGGTTGCGCTGCCCGCTTTCGCTCAGCGAGGGAAGGGCGGTCGGGCAGTTGCGAGGCTGCGCCGACACAGGTTTGCCGAAGCGGAACGTCTAGCCGGCTGACCGAGTTGGGTCGGGTTATGCGGATTGACTGGATCGACGGCGATTGAACGTGATGCGACGGCCCCTGCGCTCTTACCTGAAAGACAGCACCCAAGCGGCGCATGAGCAGCTCGACCAGCTGGTCGGAGACCTGATCTCCGAGACGAGCTATCGCAGCTTCGTGGTCGGCTCCTATGCGCACCGCGTGGCCGTCGAGCAGTGGCTCGATGCCGCTGCCTGGCCGGCTGCCTACGGCGGATGGCGCCCTCAAGGCCTGGCCTCCCTGCTGGAAGCCGACCTGATCGATCTTGGCGAGGCGCGCCCCCCGGCCCAGCCCTTCACTATGTCAAATGACATCGCCTCCCTGGCCGGCGTGTCTTATGTCGTCGCCGGTTCGGCGCTTGGCGCCCGACTGATCTTCCGGAAAGCACTGGCGCTCGGCTTCGACTCCTCGCGTGGTGCCCGCCATCTGGCGAGCCAGCAGGATCAGCTGAATAGTTGGCGGAGACTTCTGGCGCTGATGGAAAGCATCGACAGTGACGCGTTCGACCGGAAGCAGGCTGCTGAGGCGGCCAATGCTGTGTTCGACCAGGCGCTGCGCGCGATGAGTGCCAACCGGGTCGCCTGAGGTGGAGACCGTCGATCTCAGCAATTGCGACCGTGAGCCGATCCATATCCCCGGCAGCGTCCAGCCGCATGGCTGTCTGCTGGTCTGCGATGAAGAGGCGGTCACCATCCGCCGCCAATCCTCGAATGCGCCGAGATTTCTGGGTGTCGGCGAAGCCTCGCTGATTGGGCGCAAGCTCGAGGATGTGTTGGGTGCCGTACCCGTGCATGAGCTGCGCAACGCGCTGCTGCGCTCGGGGACACCAGCCCGCGCCGGGCTGATGCCGCGACTGCGCATTCCGGCCGCCGATGCCGAATTCGATGTCAGCGTGCATCGGTTCAAGGGCAATGCCATCATCGAGTTCGAGCGATCGACTGCGGATGGGCCGAGTTCGCCGCTCGAATTCATCCGCACGCTGGTGGGCCGGGCGCAGGCGACGCGCTCTCCAGACGAGCTGATCGCGCAGTCCTCGCGGCTGCTGCGCTCCGTGCTGAATTACGACCGGGTGATGATTTACCGCTTCGCCGCCGATGGCTCGGGACAGGTGGTCAGCGAGGCCAAGCGCGCCGACCTCGAAAGCTTCAAGGGCCAGCATTTTCCGGCATCCGATATCCCCCAGCAGGCGCGCCAGCTCTATCTGATGAACCCGATCCGGCTGGTCTCGGATTCCAGCGGCGCCCGCTATCCGATCGAACCGGTGCTGGACGAGTCCGGCGCCCCGCTGGACCTGTCCTATGCGCATCTGCGCAGCGTTTCGCCGATCCATTGCGAATATCTGCGCAATATGGGCGTGGCGGCGTCGATGTCGGTCTCGATCATCCTCGACGGCGCCTTGTGGGGGTTGATCGCCTGCCATCACTACACCCCGCGTGCGCTGTCGATGAACCAGCGCATCGCTGCCGAGATCTTTGGCGAGGTGTTTGCGCTGCAACTGGCGTCGCTGATCCAGAAGCATTCGCTCAAGGTGGCAGCGGAGGCGCGGCGCTTTCTGGAAGGCCTGCTGACCTCGGCGTCACATACCACGGAGGTGGCTGCCTTCCTGCGAACCCATCTCGGACAATTCCGCCAGCTGATCGCGAGTGACGGGGTCGGGCTTCACGCCGACGGGGTGTGGAGCCATGAGGGCGCCGCGCCCGAGCCGGATTTCGTGGCTCGCTTCTGCGCGTCGATCAGCGCTAGCGCTCCCGCGCAGATCGTCGTCACCGATGCGCTCGGCGACGCCTTGCCCTCGACGCAAGATGAGCGCGCCGGAATCGCAGGGGTGATCGCGATCCCGCTCAGCCAGCGCGAGCCGGACTATCTCTGCTTCTTCCGGCGTGAACTGGTGCAGACGATTTCCTGGGGTGGCGATCCCAACAAGAGCTACAGCACAGGCCCCAATGGCGACCGGCTGACACCGCGCCAGAGTTTTGCCGTGTGGAAACAGACCGTGGAGGGGCAGTCGCAGCCCTGGACCGCAACCGAGCGCGAACTGGCGGAGTCGACCCGCAGCGTGCTCGTCGAGGTGTTGTTGCGGCATAGCGAGGTTCTGGCGGAGGAGCGTAAGCGCGCAGATGCGCGGCAAATGGTGCTGAACCAGGAGCTGAACCACCGCGTCAAAAACATCCTCTCGATCATCCGGTCGGTGGTCAGCTACCCCCAGCGCGAGGATGGCGATCTTCCCGGCTATGTTTCGACCCTGCAGGGGCGGATCGATGCGCTCGCCTTCGCCCATGATCAGGCGATCCGGCCGAGCGGCGACGGCCTGTTGCGGGATTTGCTGGCGGCCGAGTTCGAGCCCTATCGGCCAGGGCTGCAGGGGATCTCGCTGTCGGGTCCGCCGGTTGCGCTCGATCCCCGGGCGTTTGCGGTGATGGCACTGGTTGTCCATGAGCTGGCGACCAACGCAGTCAAATATGGAGCGCTGTCGGTGGAGAAAGGGCAGCTTGCCGTGAGCTGGCAGCGTGACCTAGATGACCACTGCGCTCTGTTCTGGGGCGAGAGCGGGGGGCCGCAAGTCCAGCCACCCGAGCGCGAAGGCTTTGGCAGCACCCTGATCGCGCGCAGTATTCCGTTCGATCTCGGCGGGCGCAGCGAGATTGCCTATGAGCCCGGCGGTGTCGAGGCGCGCCTGCTGATCCCCGCCTCCTTTGTGATGTGGCTGGCCGATGAGGCGCCGCTGCCCCAGCCGGAGCCGATAGCGCCAGTGGAGGCTCCACTGAGCCCCTTATCGGGCCTCCATATCCTGTTGCTGGAGGATCAGTTCCTGATTGCGCTCGATGTCGAGGACATGCTGCTGGAGCTCGGGGCGGAGCGGGTGACCGCCTGCGCCAGCGTGGCGGAAGCGCATGCGGCGCTTGACCGCGACGGGGCTGACATGGCCGTTCTCGACGTCAATCTCGGCTCCGAGACCTCAGCTGAAATTGCCGAGCGGCTGGAACGCACGGGTGTGCCTTTTGCTTTCGCTACCGGCTATGACGACGGCCCGGCGCAGTTTTCGTCGGCGCATCAGCATCCGGTGCTGCGAAAGCCGTATAAGATGCCGGAACTGCGGGATGCGCTGGCCCGGTTGAAGAGAGTTGGCGCTGCCTGCGGGGAGAGAGCCGAATGATCCGGCCACAAAGGCGGTGGAGCTTTGCCTAAGCTCAAATTCTTGAACGGTGGCGGCGAGATGGGCGCGCGGATTCGCGCCTATGACTGGTCTGCCTCGCCGCTGGGTGACCCCGAGCACTGGCCGCTGCCGCTGCGCTCGGCCGTGTCGATCTGTCTGAACTCGTCCTTTCCCACGGCGGTCTACTGGGGCCCGCAGCTCCATCTGCTGTATAATGACGCCTGGGCACCGATCCCGGCGGAAAAACACCCTGCCGCCCTGGGTCAGCCGGCCAGCGAGGTCTGGGCCGATATCTGGCCGATCGTCGGGCCGCAATTCGCGCAGGTGATGGCAACCGGCGAAGGCGTCTCCGCCTTTGACCAGATGCTGCCGATGGTGCGCGGCGGGCGGCCGCAGGAAACCTACTGGAACTACAGCTTCACCCCGATCCGCGACGATGACGGCCATGTCGTCGGCGTCCTGAACCAGGGCAATGAGACGACGGACCGGGTCGTCAACCAGCGGCGGCAGGAGTTCAGGCTGCGGCTCGAGGAGGCGCTGCGGCATGAGGCCGATCCGCGCGCCCTGATGGCGATCGCGGTCGAGGTGCTCGGCCACTATCTCAGGGCCAACCGCGTTGGTTATGGCGAGATCGAACCGGACGACGAAACCGTCCAGCTCCAGGTCTGCTGGGCGGACGGGGTTGAGCCGCTGTCAGGCTCCTACCGGCTGGACAGCTTCGGCAAGGAGGATATCGCCCGCCAGCGGCAGGGGCTGAGCCAGAGCTGCGACGATGTTCTGACCGATCCCGCGCAGGATCCGGCGGTGTGGTCGGCAATCGACACCCGCGCCTATGCGTCCGTGCCGCTCATTCGCAATGAGCGCTTTACCGCCTCGCTCTACGTCAATTTCCGCGAGCCGCATCACTGGACGGATGCGGACATCAGGATCATCGAGGATGTCGGTGCCCGCACCTGGGAAGCTGTCGAGCGCGCTCGCGCCGAGGCCCGGATGCGCGAGAGCGAGGCGCGCTTCCGCAACCTCGCCGACCATGCGCCGGTGATGATGTGGGTGACCGACCCGCATGGCTTCTGCACCTATCTCAACCGGCAATGGTATGCCTTCACCGGCCAGTCCGAGCAGGAAGCGCATGGCTTCGGCTGGCTGGATGCGACGCATCCCGATGACAGGCCGCTCGCCGAACGGATCTTCATCGCGGCCAATGCCGAGCGGCGCCCATTCCAGCTCGATTACCGCCTGCGCCGGCACGATGGCAGCTATCGCTGGGCCATCGACGCTGCGGCACCACGGTTTTCGGCGACCGGGGATTTCCTCGGCTATGTCGGCTCGGTGATCGATATCGACGACCGGCGCGAGATCGAGAACCAATTGCGCATTGGCGAGGAGCGGCTGCGCATCGCGGCCGAAGCGGCCGATATCGGCACCTTCGATTTCGACCCGATTTCAGGGACGTTGCAGTGGGATGCTCGCTGCAAGGCCGCGTTTGGCCTCAGTCCCGAGGCCGAGGTCACCTATGAGACCTTCCTCACCGGCCTGCATCCCGCCGACCGGGAGGCCACGGACCGCGAGGTCAAGCGGGCGCTCGCTCCCGATGGGCCGGGGCACTACAAGGTCGAGTACCGGACCATCGGCATCAATGACGGTATCGAGCGTTGGGTTGCAGCGCGCGGCCAGGCGATCTTCGACGAGTTGCGGCCTGACCGGCCGGCGACTCGCTTTGTCGGTTCGGTGCTCGACATCACCGCCACGAAACGGGCGGAGGATGTGCTGGAGCGCCGTGTCGAGGAGCGCACCAACGAACTCGAGGCCGCCAACCGGGAGCTTGTGGCGCAGATCGAGGAAAGAGAGCGGGTCCAGGAGACGTTGCGGCAAATGCAGAGGCTGGAGGCGGTCGGCCAACTGACCTCGGGCGTCGCGCATGATTTCAACAACCTGCTGACGGTGGTGCTCGGCAGCATCCGCTTCATCGAGCGGGCCATCGCGCGCAACGAGATCGACAGCAGGGTCACGGACCGGCTGGGTTATATGCAGATGGCGGCCGAGCGCGGTGCGGCGCTGACCGCGCAACTCCTCGCCTTCTCGCGGCGCCAGCGGCTGGAAGCCAAGCCGGTCGATCTGAACGAGACCGTGAACGGCATGCAGGAGCTGCTGCAGAACGCCATGGGCGGCTCGGTCAAGCTGGCGACTTCACTGCAGCCGAAGCTGTGGGCCGCGATGGCGGATGCGACGCAGGTCGAGCTCGTGCTGCTCAACCTCGCCATCAATGCGCGCGACGCGATGGAGGTCGGCGGTTCGCTGACGATTTCCACCGGCAATGTCCATCTCGGCCCGCCGCAGCGTCCAGGGGAGCCTGCTGCCGGCGACTATGTGATGGTTGCGGTGTCGGACACCGGAACGGGCATGACAGACGAGGTTCTGGCCAAGGCGTTCGAGCCCTTCTTCACCACGAAGGAGGCGGGCAAAGGCTCTGGCCTTGGGCTGGCGCAGGTCTATGGCTTCGCCAAGCAATCGGGTGGCGGGGTGGTGATCGAGACCCGATTGGGCGAGGGGACGACCATCCGCGTCTTCCTGCCAAAGGCCGCACAAGCCGCTAGTGAAGCGAGCCCGGTGGAGGCCGTGCCTCAGACCCGGCTTGGCCGGGTGGCGCGTGTGCTGCTGGTCGACGATGACAGCCGCGTGCGCCAGGTCACCCGTGGCATGCTGAGCGAGATGGGGTGCGACATCACCGAATTCGACAGCGGCGCTGCGGCTCTCGCCGTCCTGGAACAGGATAACCAGAGCTTCGACCTCGCGGTTTTCGACTTTGCCATGCCGGGCATGAATGGGCGCGAACTGGCGCGGCAGGTCCAGAGCCGTTACCCGTCGCTGCCGGTGCTGTTCGTCACGGGCTATGCCGATCTCGCGGCTCTCAAGGATGTCGGCGAAGAGCGGATCGTGCAGAAGCCGTATCGGGAGGGCGAGCTGGAGCGGAAGGTGCAACGGGCCTTGCAACTGGCTGGCTCCTGATCGCGAGCGCAGATCCAGCCTTCAGATAAGCCGGACTGGCGCCGTATTGTGTTTGGCGCGGTCGCAGGCGCATGATCCTTCGGCCCGGAAGAGGAGATGCAGGATGATGCGGCTCGTCACCACTCTGCTTGCGCTTTGCCTTGGGCTAAGCCTCCCTGCCATGCCTGTGCTGGCGCAAATCCCGCCCTCCGCAGCCGAGCGCGCCGCCTATGACGGTTTGCAGGCTGCGGCCTGGGCCGGAGATCTCGCCGCGATCGAAAGACTGGCGGCGGCGGGCGCTGTCATCGACAGCCGCGATGGCCAACGCCGGACGCCGCTCCACATCGCCGCCCATGCCAGGCAGCGCGAGGCGATGCGGGCGCTGGTCAGGCTCGGGGCGGACCCGCGCGCGCTTGACGGACAGCGCTACGACACGATCACCATCGCTGCGGTGGCCAATGATCCCGAGACGATGCGCATGGCGATCGCGCTCGGCGCCGACCCCAGGGCGATCACCAGCCCCTATGATGGCACGGCCCTGATTGCCGCTGCGCATCTTGGCCATGACGAGATCGTCAAGATCCTGATCGAGGCAGGGGCGCCCCTCGACCACGTCAACAACCTCGCCTGGACTGCGCTGATCGAGGCGGTCGTGCTGGGGGATGGCGGAGCGCGGCACCAGCGCACGGTCCGCCATCTCGTGGCGGCCGGAGCAAGGCGCGATCTCGGCGACCGTAACGGGGTCACGCCAGTCGAGCTGGCGCGCCAGCGCGGCTATGCCGACATCGTCCGCATCCTCGAGACGCCCTGAGTGGCCGGCAAGAGCTAGATGAAGTCGAGATAGCGGCGGTTGGGATCGACTGCAGAGCCAAGCGGAGCAGCGGCGGGCTTGGGCTTCTCCTCAGGCTGTTCAGCCGGGGAGGTGGGACAACTTATGTCCAAAGCCTCGGCTACGGCTGCGACATAGGCCGGGGAGAGATTGCGACGAGGGCGCAGAGGGTCGGGCTGGGCAGAGACGTGCCTGTGCCATGAGGCGGGGGCCTCGCCGCCCAGCAGTGCTGTCAAAACGCCGGTGAGCTGTTCCCGCTTGCGGTCGCTGGCCTCGATCTTCAGCCAGAACTCGCCACGCGTCACATCGGAAACGACGCCTTCGATCCGACCGGCATCCTGCAGATAGGCGACGACGCGCTGGCCGCGATAAGGGGTCGACACCGCAGCCAGATGCAGCTTCCCGGGCGAGACTTCGAGAGTGTGGCAGCCAAACTCGGCCTTCTCGGGCAGCAGATAGCGACCCTCCAGGCGCAAGGGGCGCATCTCAAAATCGGGATCGGTTTCGGCCATCAGGCAAGCTCCAGGCAGCGCAATCATCTAACCCGAGACGTGTTTACCTAAAGTAAACATCACTGCGCACTCCAGCTCCTGATGGGTCGCAGGCGGCAAAAAGTCAAGAATGTACATTGGTAAAGCGGTGAAATCAGGATCGTTCTCAAACGACCCCTTCGTCAGGTATGGCCAGCCGGTGTCCGCAGTGCTTGCAATGGACCGAGTCGATATCATGCAGTTGCAGGGCGCATTCGGGGCAGGGGAAGCGCACCTTGTTGGGCCGGAACACCGCCTGGAGCAGCCGCAGGAACAGCGCCACTCCGACGATCATGATGATGACGGCCAGAAGCCGGCCGCCGGTGCCGATCAGGGTGATGTCGCCGAAACCGGTCGTGGTCAGGGTGGTGATGGTGAAGTACAGCGCGTCGACGTAAGTCTTGATCTGCGGGTTGATGTTGTGCTGCGTCACGAAGACCAGCGACGTCACGATGAAGATGAAGACCAGCAGGTTGACTGTTCGCTGGACCACATCTTCCGAACGCCTGAACCAGCGTAAGTCCGAGCGCAGATCGCGCAGCAGATGGTAGGATCGCAACAGCCGCAGCGCCCGGACGATCCGCAGAAAGCCGAGATTATCGACGAAGGCTGCGAGGAAGAGCGAGACGATGACGATGATGTCGCTCGCCGTCGCGAGGCTGAACAGGCAGGCCCTGCGGTTCTTCTCAGCAAAAATCCGCGCCGCGAGTTCCAGGGTCAGCACCAGCGCCACGACGATATCCAGCGGAGCAAGCCACCAGAGATCGGCAACCGAAGCTTCCAGCAGGAAGATGCTGATGGTGAACAGGTCAAACAGCACCAGCCCGTATCGGAAGCGCCGCGCCTGTGGCGTTTCGCCGTAATATAGGCTGTGCAGCCGCGCCCGGAGAGCCTGTTTGTCGACCACGAGAGCGCTCCTTGGGGGCGGCAACCATCAGCCCAAGCCCTAGCCTTGCCCGCCTTCCCGAACAATACCGTCGATGATGCGTTGTCCTTGGGAGAGGATAATCATCATGGTCGAACGACGCATTTTCCAGGCTGCCGATACCGGCACGCCTTCCACGCCGCCGGCCCCGCCCGAGCTGCCGCCGCAAACGCCCAATGAGGTGCCGCCGGCCGCCCCGGTGGAGTATCCGACCGACGAGCCGCCGCAGGGGATCCCGGTCGAGCAGCCGCCGGAGCTGCCGCCCAGCGCGCCGCCGGAAGGACCGATCGGTAATCCGATCGAGCTGCCGCCGGGCCGTGAGCCGCGCCAGCCGATGGAATGATCTAGAGCGGCGGGGTGTCGCCCTCGCCGAGGTCCCAATAGAGTCCCGCCATCAAGGCCAGCCCCTCCCGTGCAATCGCCACGGGCAGGTGTTCGTTCGGCGCGTGCTGCGAGCAGCCGGGGTAGGAATGCGGCACCCAGATCGTCCGCAGGCCGAGGATGTCGGAGAAGATATCGTTGGGCAGCGAGCCGCCGAGATTGGGCAGCAGCGCCGGCTTCTTGTTGGTGCTCTTGGCGATCGAGGCCAGCGCCCAATCGCACCCAGGGGTCCTCCGGATCGAGCCGGGTCGCGTTGAAAACTTCATCGCGCGCATGCTGCGACCTCCACCATCGGGAAGCCGTGGCGGTCGAGGTGGCGGCGCAGCGCCGGCACGACATCGGTCTGGATCGATCCCGACGACGAAGCGCAGCTGGCAGCGCGCCCAGGCGCTCGGCGGCACGGCGTTGACGGGCGTTTCCGGGACGCCGGACTTCATCGCCAGCACGTCGAACGAGCACCAGCCGAAAACCTGCTCGGCCGGCGTCAGGCCGGGCTCGCCCCAGTTCGGGTCGATCGCCGGGCCATCCGGGTCCGCCATCGATTTCGCAATCGGCGAGCGCCTTGCGCACGCGCGTCCGGCAGCCCGTCTTGGGCACCCATTCATGGATGCGGATCTGCCCGGTCGGGCCGAGCGATCGAGGCGATGGCGTGGGCGAGCTGGATGGCCGGGTCGGAGAGCAGCCCGCCCCAATTGCCGGAATGGTGGCCGCCCTCGCGCGCGTCGATCGACGAGGTCGAAGGTGACGCCGCCGCGCGAGCCGAGAAAGATCGTCGGCCGCTCGGCGTTGAGCCGCGGCCCGTCGGACGCGATCAGCACGTCGGACCGCGAACAGCTCGCGCTGCTCGCGCGCAGACCTCGCGCAGGCCGGGCGAGCCGCATCTCCTCGCCCATCTCGATCAGCCATTTGGCGTTGAAGCCGAGCTTTCCGCGCGATTCGAGAACGGCAGCGCAAGGCGGCGATGTTGATCGACGTGCTGGCCCTTGTTGTCGACGACGCCGCGGCCGTACCAGCGGTCGCCCCGCTCGGTCAGCGTCCAGGGCGAGAGGCCCGCGCTCCATTGCGCATCGAGCCCGCGGATCACGTCGCCATGGCCATAGCCGAAGATCGGTCGGCAGGGCCGGATCCTCGATCCGCTCCGCGAACAGGAACGGGCCCTTGGCGCGCGGATGCGTCGAGAATGCGGCAGGTGAAGCCCAGCGCTCTCGAAGAGCGGGCGCATCTCGGTTGTCGAGATAGGCGGCGAGAACCGGCGCGCGCTCCGGGTTCTGGCTCTCGGTCGGCATGGCGACGCGCCGCGCCAGATCGCTCTTGAAGCCGCCCTTGTCGAAATAATCCTGAGCGAGGGCAATGGCGGCGGCGCGGGTCATCGGGTAGCTCCGGAAGGCTGGTGGCGGATCCTGTCTCGATCTTGCGCATCCAGCGATCAGCCGCCAGTGCAAAGAACGCCGGACACAGCGCCGTCCTCCGCATTGCAGCGGCAGGCCCGTTGCGCCAGACAGCACAGCATGAGCCACGCCAAGACCATCGCCACCGCACCTGCGGCAACACAGGACGCCATAAGAGCTGTCCCTGAAGAGATCCGCTTCGTGCCGCACCCGCATCAGCGGCAGGCTTGCGAGGCGATTCTGGCGGCGCGGGCGGCCGGGGCGCCCGGTTTCCTGCTGGGCGATCTGACGGGGCTGGGCAAGACGCTCTCGGCCTGGCTGGCGCTCTCGGCGATGCCGGAGCAGGAGGTGCTGGTGATCTGCCCGAAGGGGGCGATCCCGCAATGGCGGCGCACGATGGCGCTCTCGGGCCTGCCCGCCAAGCAGGTGACGCTGATGAATTTCGAGCGCACCAAGAGCCTGCTGGCGCCTCCTGCCGCCAGCAGCAAGCGCTCGACGCGAGCCAAGAACAACGAACTAGCCAAGCATGGCACGCCGCGCCGGACCTGGCCGCTCGTCGTCATTGACGAGGCCCATCGCATCCGCAACCCGAATTCGCAGCAGGGGCTGGTCTGCCGGCAGATCGCCGCTGCCGCCGAGTTCACGATCTATATGAGCGCCACGGCCGGCCAGTCGCCGCATGAGCTGTCTTATCTGGCGGCGCTGCTGGCACGGGCTGCGGATGCGCCCAGCGCCGATCTCGATGGGTTTCGCGTGCTGATGAAGCGGCTGAAGATCGGCCGGGCCAAGGGGCGCTGGAAGAACTGGAGTTGGGAGCCCAATGAGGCCGACCGGCGCGTGATGAGCGACCTGTTGTATCGCGGCGCCCGGGCCATCGGCCTGCGGCGGCGGCCGGAGGAGATTGCCGGCTGGCCGGAGGTGCAGCGGGAACTGGCACCGGTGGCGCTCGATGCCGCAGCCCGCAAGCTCTACGAGGCGACATGGCGCGAGTTTCGGCGGGAGCTTGGGCTGGCTGGTGGCTCCACTCGCAAGCCGCAGGGCTGGGCTGCGGATCTGCGTTTCCGGCAGAAGGCCAGCCTGCTGCGCATTCCCGGTACCGTCGATTTCTGTGACGATCTGCTCGGCAATGGCCAGCAGGTGGCGATCTCCGTGGCCTTCCTCGAAACCAGCGCGATGCTGGCCGACAGCCTGCGCGGGCGGGGCTGGGCTGTGGGCGAGATCAATGGCGAGCGCTCCGGCGCCACCAATGAACACACGCGGCTGGCCTTTCAGACGGGGCAGCTCGACGCGGTGATCTTCACCGTGACTGAATCGATTTCACTGCATCGTGGCGAGATGCCGGGTGGCGAGCGCGAGCGCAGCCTCGTCGTCCACGACATGCGCCACAGCGCCATCCAGTTGCAGCAGATCGAGGGGCGCTGCCACCGCGACGGTCAGCACGCGACGATCTTCTACGCCTATGCCGAGGCGACCGTCGAAGAGGCCGTGGCGGGCACCGTCATCCTGCGCATGGCGGCGATGGACGGGCTGGCCGGGGACGACACGCATCTGCTGGAGGCGATTGCCGGCGTGGTCGAGGCCCGCGCTGCGCAGTGAGGCGTGGATCCTGCCGTGGAGATGGCTAGCCCAGCGGCTTCAGCCTGGCCTTTACCGCCTCCGCATCGAGAAGCGTCGCAGCCTCGCCCTTGAGACGGTGCTGCCAGTTCGGCTTTTCGGTCGTCGTGCCGGGGACGTTGGGCTGGTCGCGCACAGCCAGCGCGTCCTCGATGGCGACCAGCTTGAGCGTGCAGGGCGAGCTTGCGACATAGCGGATCGCAGCATCGACCACGGGCTCGGTCTGCTCCGGCTCAGGGCGCTCGCCACTGGCTGCACCGGCGCGTTTCATCGCGTCCCAGATCAAGCCGCGCTCCCAGGCCCGGTCATCCTGCTGCTGGCGGTCGCTATCATCGAGATCGGAGCCGGCCCACCAGCCGGCAGTGGGCACGAGATCATGGGTGGTGGTCAGCGCCGTCGCCGCCTTGTCCCATTCCCGCGGCGGGATGAAGCGGTCGCCATCGCGCTCGAAGCGCATCACCCGCATCCCGGCAATGCCGCGCTCCGCCAGCTCCTCGCGGAAGCCATGGGGCAGGGTGCCCAAATCCTCGCCGATGACGATGGCGCGGTGCCGCCAGGATTCGAGAGCCACCAGCGCGAACAGCGTTTCCGAGGGGAGGGAGACATAGGTGCCTTCCAGCGCGCTGGCTCCCTCCGGGATCAGCCAGAGCCGGTTCAGCCCCATCACATGGTCGATCCTGATGCCGCCGACATGGCGCAGGCTGGCGCGCAGCGTTTCGATGAAGGGCGCATAGGCGCTGACCTCCAAGCCGCGTGGCGAGAAGGTGGTGAGGCCCCAGTTCTGGCCGTCCTTCGCGTAGTAATCGGGCGGTGCGCCGATGCTGAGGCCGACCAGAACATCCTCCTGGCGGCTCCAGGCATGGCTGCCGGCGCTGTCCATGCCGATGGCAAGATCGGCGATCAGCCCGACCTTCATCCCCGCCTCGCGGCAGGCCCTGTGGGCCTGGGTGTAGGAGTGGCCGGTGAGCCATTGCAGGAAGATCTGGAAATCGACTTCGCCGGCATTCTCGCGGGCAAAGGCCGCGACGTCCGGGCTGGCGGGGTCTCGATACGACGGCCGCCAGTCGCGCCAATGCCAGGCGGCCTTGTCCTGGCTTAGTTCGGCAGCGTGAAGCACCTCGAACACCGCATGCGCCCGCAGCAGCGGTGAGGCGGAGGTGAGCGCGTTGGCAAAGGCGCTGCGCGCGGCGTCGAGCCCGCCGGCAGGGTCCCGCAGCCTGTGGTAGACGGCGCGCAGCAGCTTCAGCTTGAGGGGCGTCGCCCGCAGCCAATCCACCCGCGGCAAGTGCTCGAGCTCCGCCATGGCAGGGCCCAATCCGGCGGCGGATGCGATCTCCTGCACCACCGCCTCGGTCAGGATGGAAGCGGGGTCGGCATGCAGCGGGTTGTAGAACAGCCTTGTCGAGGGGGAGTAGGGGCTGAACCGGGCGGGATCGGCGCCATACAATGCGTGGACTGGGCTGATCGCCAGCGCATCGGCACCGAGCTGGCCTGCAGCACGGCCCAGCGCCGCGACACCGCCGAAATCGCCGATGCCGCCATCACCCTGACGGCGCAGCGCATAGATCTGCGAGGCCAGTCCCCAGCCGCTGCGGCCCTCGTTCAGATCTGCGAAGGTGACACAACGTGGCGGTGCCACAGCGATGGTCACAGGCCCGCTCGACAGCAATGCCGTGTGGTAGCCGGGGGTGGCGAAGCCGGGCAGGATCAGCCCGTCGCCGGATGTGATGGCTGTGACAGTGCTGCGCGAGCCATCCTCCAGCTCGATCTCGATGGTGTTCGACAGTGTGCCGTCGGCTGGCAGGCGAACAGGCTCGCCGACACGCGCTGTGAGGAAGCTGGCGGCACCCCTGGTTTGGCTGAGGGCCTCCAAAGCCCGCCTGTGCTCCGGCTCGCTGCCCGCCGGCAGGCCCAGCGCAGCGAGGATCGCGCGCAGGGTTTCGGGCGAGACGGCGCGCTGCACCCCGGTCTGGTCGCGCCATTGCGTGGCAACGCCGGCACGGCGTGCCAGATCTTTCAGCGCATCATCGGTCATGGCGAACTCCGGCCGTGCTCAGACCTGGTTTGCGGTCAGGCCGCCAGTGTCCTGGCATAGAGGGCGGCATAACGGCTCGTCGGGTTGGTCCAGTCGAAGCGCTTCGACATGGCGTGGTCGCGCATCCGCTTGAACGCGGCGCGGGAGCGGAACGCGGTCAGCGCGCGGGTGACCGCGGCTGTCAGTCCCTGGCCGGTGGGCGAGCTGAACAGGAAGCCGGAGCGCCCATCCTCGATCGTATCGACCAGCCCGCCGGTGCGGTAGGCGATCGGTAGCGCGCCGAAGCGCTGCGCATACATCTGGCTCAGGCCGCAGGGCTCGAAGCGGGACGGCATCAGCAGGAAGTCGCTGGCGGCGAAAAGCCGGCGCGCCTCGGCATCGTCGAAGCCGATACGGGCGGCCACGGATTCGGGGTGGCGCTGCGCCAGCTTCTGGATCGCGTCTTCAAGGCGGGGATCGCCGCGCCCCTTGACCACGAGCTGACCGCCCTGCGCGACGATGGTCTCGGCCGCCTCGATCGACAGGTCGATGCCCTTCTGGTGAACCAGGCGGGAGATGATCGAGAACAGCGGCCCGTTCGAGGCCGGCAGCGAGAAGCTCTTGCGAATGGCCGCCGCATGCTGGCGCTTCCACTGGCGGACCAGCTTGGCGGGCGAGGCATCGGTGGTGAGCGGGCCGTTCCAGCTATCGTCGATGCCATTGACGATGCCGGTCAGGCGGCCTTCGTCGAGGCGCAGCTTCAGCAGCCCCTCTAGCCCGCAGCCATGCTCGGGCGTGGTGATCTCGCGGGCATAGGTCTCGCTGACGGTGGTGACATGCGAGCCGTAGAAGATGCCGGCCTTGAGGAAGGAGAGGCGGCCGTGGAACTCCGCGCCATCGACCGAGAAGGCGCCGTCCGGAATGGCGAGCGCACCCATGCGGGAGGGCTCGTAGAGGCCCTGATAGGCGAGGTTGTGAATGGTGATGATCGAGGGCGTCGCCAGCCCCTTCCACCGGACATAGCCCGGCGCCAGCGCCGAGGGCCAGTCGTTGACGTGGAGCACGTCGGGCTTCCAGTTCGGATCGGCCTCGCCCGCCGCCAGCTCGGCAGCGGCCAGCGAAAGCCTGGCGAAGCGGATGTCGTTGTCGTGGAAGTCGCCGCCGCCAAAGGGGCCATAGGGCGAGCCGGGACGGTCATAAAGCTCGTCGCAAAGCACCGCGTAGATCGTCAGCCCATCGGGCATCGCGAAGCGGCCGAGCGACCAGGGCGGCAGATCCGCGGTGCCGGGCATGCGCGAGACGATATCCATCTGCGGGCGCGCGGCGCGCACGGCGCGGAAACCGGGGATGAGGACCCGGACATCGCACAGCTTGCGCAGCTGGCGGGGCAAAGCGGATGAGACCTCGCCAAGGCCGCCAGCCTTGATGAAGTCGCCCATTTCGGAGGTGACGAAGAGCAGCTTGGTCGTCGCGGCCAGACTGGGAGGCTCCTCGGCCGTGCCTTCCTTGACGACCGACGCATAGGTCAAAGCATGCCCGGATGTCGTCGATGCGGCTTCGACGACGGCCTGTTTCAATGCTTCAGCCATTGGCCGATCCCCTCTCAGTCCCGAGAGCCAACGCGCGCAACAGGCACGCGTTCCGCGGTCGCATCAAAATATTATGCAAGACGCAGGCCGAGGCGCAGGGGATGCCTGCCAAGCGCCTGTCCCGCCGTGTCTTTTGGCAGCGGCGGACGATTTGACGCAGGCAGACGACTGCCGCTCCTGCCTCAGCCCGAGTGGTAGATCGCGACCGAGCGGGGCAGCAGCACATCCCGCTCGTCCGTCGCGGTCTCGATCTGCCGCTGCCAGGATTGGCCCGGAAGGGCGGCTGGCAGGGTCAAGCGGACGGTGGCGCTGCTGCGGTTGAAGGCCAGCAAAACCGCCTCATTGGCTGAAGCGGCACGCATCGCAAAAACCTCGCAGCGCTCCCAGTCGGCGGGGGACAGCTCATGACCATCCGGCCCGAGCCAGGTCACATCCGCAAGGCCGGTGACGGGGTCGGGGAGGCCCTGGAAGAAGCTGTCGGAACGCAGCAGCGGGGTCGCGGCGCGCAGGGCTGAGAGAGCCGCTACATGCTCCAGCAGAGCATCGTCGCAACTCTCCCAATCGAGCCAAAACGCAGCATTATCCTGGGCATAGGCGTTGTTGTTGCCATGTTGAGTCCGGCCGAACTCGTCGCCTGCCGTCAGCATCGGAACGCCGCGCGACAGGAACAGCGTCGCCAGCAAAGCGCGCAGGTCGCGCTGGCGTGCTGCCTTGATCCCGGGGTCGTCTGCTGCTGCCTTCCTGGCCGTTATTCCAGGAGTGGTTGTAGATTGTCGCCGTCGCGATTATCCTCGCCATTGTCGTCGTTGTGCTTGTGCTCGTAGCTGACGAGATCGGCCAGGGTGAAGCCGTCATGGGCGGCGATGAAGTTGATGCTGGCGCGGGGGCCGCGATGGCGGCGGCCGAAGAGATCGGCCGAGCCCGACAGCCGTGTCGCCAGCGCGCCCGCCATGCCCCGCATCGCCGCGCCAGAAGCGGCGGACATCGTCGCGGTAGCGGCCGTTCCATTCGCCGAAGGGGGCGGGAAATTCGCCGAGCTGGTAGCCGCCGGGGCCGATATCCCAGGGCTCGGCGATCAGGAGCGCCTGCGACAGATCGGGGTCCTGCAGCATGGCGCCAAGCAGCGGCGCGTCCTGGGTAAAGCCGGTGGCCGTGCGCCCCATCATGGTGCCGAGATCGAAGCGGAACCCGGCGACGCCGCAGCTGCGCCAATGGCGCAGCGCTGTCCATCGCCATGCGCATCACCGGGGCGCGGTCGAGCGCCAGCGTGTGGCCGCAGCCGGTGTCGTTGACGAGCCGGCCCGGATCCTCGGCGCTGTGGCGGTAATAGACGGCGTTGTCGAAGCCGCGCAGGCAGATCGTGGCGCCGAGCTCGTCGCTCTCGGCCGTGTGGTTGAGCACGATGTCGAGGATCACGGCGATGCCTGCCTGCGGCATAGCTTGCGCAGAGCGCTCGTAGATCAGCCTCGCCGCCCGGCGCCAGGCGCGGGTCGAGCGCGAAGAAATTGACGGGATTGTAGCCCCAGGCATTGCTCAGGCCGAGCGGCGGCAGATGCCGCTCGTCCATCCAGGCCGCCACCGGCATCAGCTCGACATGGCTGACGCCGAGCCGCTTGAGATGATCGATGATCGCCGGCTCGCGCAGCGCCGCAAGCGTCCCGCGCAGACGGCTCGCGGCACGCCGGGGTGGCGCATCGTGAAGGACTTGACGCACAAGCTCGTAGATGCAGCGCGGGCGGCTCGGGCTGCGTGCGCGCGCCGGCCTGCGCGCGTCCTTGCGCCGAGACGATGCAGCGCGGCACGAGGTCCGCGCGTGTCGATGCCCGCGCCGCGCGAGCCGAGCGGGTCCCAGCGGAAAGGCCGGTCGATCAGCCGTCGCATAGGGGTCGACCAGCAGCTTCGTCGGGTCGAAGCGATGGCCGCTGCTCCGGCTGCCACGGCCCTTCGCACGCGCAGGCCGTAGCGCAGTCCCGCCTGCGCGCCGGGGAGCAAGCCATGATGGATGTCGCCGCTGCGGCAGGGCAGCGGCAGGCGCGCGATTTCGCGCTCGCCCGCCTCGTCGAACAGGCAGAGCTCGACGCGCTCGCCATGGCGCGAGAACACCGCGAAGGCGACGCCGTCCTCGGTCAGGCGTCGCGCCCAGGCGGGCCGGCAGCGGGCAGGGCTCGATCGCCGCCGGCATCGCCAAGGCGCTCAGCCTTGGCCGGCGAAGTCGGGCCGACCTGCCAGATCCGCTCGGCATATTCGCGGATCGCGCGGTCGGCGCTGAACCAGCCGCAATGGGCGGTGTTGGCGATCGACTTGCGCCACCAGTTGCGGCTGATCGGCCCAGAGCGCCGTCGATGCGGCGCTGCGCCTGGCGGTAGCTCTCGAAATCGTTCAGCACCATGAACCAGTCATTGGCGCGCAGGCCCTCGACCAGCCGGCGATAGCGGTCGCGCTCGCCGCGGCGAATAGGCGCCGCCGGCGACCGCATCGAGCACGCCTTCGCAGATGCGGCGTATGCGGCGATGACCTCCTCGGTCGGGCGCGGATCGCGCTTGGCCGCCTCGACCTCGGCTGCGCGGTCATGCCGAAGATCACGATGTTGTCGTCGCCGACGCGCTCGCTGATCTCGATATTGGCGCCGTCCAGCGTGCCGATGGTGAGCGCGCCGTTGAGCGCGAACTTCATGTTGCCGGTGCCCGAGGCCTCCATGCCGGCGGTCGAGATCTGCTCCGAGACGATCGGCCGCGGGGATGATGATCTCGGCGGCGCTGACATTGTAGTTCGGCAGGAACACCACCTTCAGCCGGTCGCGCGTGGTGATGTCGTTGTTCACGACGGTGGCGACGTCGTTGATCAGGTTGATGATCGCCTTGGCCGTGCCGTAGTTCGAGGCGGCCTTGCCGGCGAAAATCTTCACGCGCGGCGCCCAGTCGCGATAGGGCTCGGTGCGGATCGCGTCGTAGAGCGCGATCGTCTCCAGGATGTTGAGCAGCTGGCGCTTGTATTCGTGGATGCGCTTGATCTGCACGTCGAACAGCGCCGTGGGGTCGACGATGACGCCCGGTTTCGCGCTTGATCGACCTCGGCGAGCCTGCAGCTTGTTCTCGCGCCGGATCGGCGATCAGCCGCTCGTGCAGGCCGGCATCGTCGGCATGGGCGGCCAGCGCGCTCGATCTGGCTCGATGTCGTCGGTGACGCCCTTGCCGCAGACATCCTGCAGCACGCGGGTCAGGCCGGGATTGGCGCTGAGCAGCCAGCGGCGCGGCGTGATGCCGTTGGTGACGTTGGTGATGCGCTCGGGAAAGATCTGCGTGCAGCGGCGCGAACACCGTCTGCCTGCATCAGGTTGGAATGCAGCGCCGAGACGCCGTTGACGGTGTGCGAGCCGACGAAGGCGAGATGGGCCATGCGCACGCGCCGGCCATGATGCTCGTCGATCAGCGAGATCGCTGGAGAGGTCGACGCTCTCGCCGCCGGGCGCTGCGCCGCACGCTGTCGAGGAAGCGGGCATTGATGCCGAAGATGATCTGCATATGGCGCGGCAGCAGCCGCTCCATCAGCGCGACCGGCCAGGTCTCCAGCGCCTCGGGCAGCAGGGTGTGGTTGGTGTAGGAGATCGTGCCGTTGGTGATCGCCCAGGCCTCCTCCCAGGATATGCCGCGCTCGTCGATCAGAAGGCGCATCAGCTCGGCGACGGCCAGCGCGGGATGGGTATCGTTGAGCTGGATCGCGACCTTGTCGGCGAGGTTGTCGAGCGTGCCGAACTGGCGGTAGTGCCGCCGCACCAGATCCTGCAGCGAGGCCGAGGTGAAGAAGAACTCCTGCCGCAGCCGCAATTCCTGGCCCGCAGGCGTGGAATCGTTCGGGATAGAGCACCTTCGAGATCGCCTCGGCGCGGTTGCGCTCGGCGACGGCGCCGACGAGATCGCCCTGGTTGAAGGCGTCGAGCGAGAGCGGATGCATGGCGCGCGCGCGCCACAGCCGCAGCGTGGTGGCATCGCGGCCGCGCCAGCCGACGATCGGCGTGTCATAGGCGACGGCGAAGACGGTTTCCTCCGGGGTCCAGACGACTTCGCCGGGCTTGTCGGTCGCCGGTGACGGCGCCGCCGAAGCCGATCTGGTAGGCGCTCTCGCGGCGCTCGAACTCCCAGGGGTTGCGGAAGGACAGCCAGTCCTCCGGCACCTCGACCTGCTTGCCGTGCGTCGATGCGCTGCTTGAACAGGCCGTGATCGTAGCGGATGCCGTAGCCCAGCGCCGGAACGCCGGTCGATGGCCATCGCCTCCAGGTAGCAGGCGGCGAGCCGGCCGAGACCGCCATTGCCGAGCGCCGCGTCGGGCTCGATCGTCTCGATCGCGCCGAGATCGACGCCGAGATCGGCCATGGCCTGCGCGACCGCGCCTGTCAGGCCGAGATTGTTGAGCGCATCGGCGAGCGAGCGGCCGATCAGGAACTCCAGCGAGAGGTAATAGACCCGCTTGCGGCCGGTGTCGTAGCTCTCGCGCGTCGAGCGATGCCAGACGTCGATCATATGATCGCGCACCGCCAGAATCGCGGCCGTCAGCCAGTCATGCGGCTGGGCGACCGACGGGTTCTTGCCGAGCGAATAGGTCAGCTTGCGGAGGATCTCCGCCTTCAGCTGCTCGATCTGGTCCGCTCGGCCGGGCTACGGACCGGGATCGGCGAGGGCGAGGCCTGCAGCGTGTGTATCGGTCAAGGCGTGGCGTCCCGGCTGTTTCGCTTGCGCGACTGTCGGGGCAAGCTCGCCACCTGTCCAGCCGCAATCGACCGCATCAGCGCGGGCAAAGGCGCTCAGTTCAGGTGAACGCCCGCCTCGACATGGCGCTCGGGGCGCAGGTCGCGCACATCGGAAACGGCCGAATTGGTCAGGCCCACCACATTGGACCAGATGCCTCTGGTGTAGGCGCCCTGGTGAACCACGGCGTCATAGCCGATCGCGATCACGGCGATCAGGAGCAGGATCCGAAACATCTGAGATTTCCTTTGACGGAGCCGCGACGACAACGCCGGGACCGGCCTGCGAGTTCCCTCGCAGAGCCGCATCAGGTTGCGACGAACAGCCCGACCGATGGGTTCTTTCAGTACGGTCTGCGCAATGCTAGAACAGATAGCGAACAAGGAACGGTGGATTTGGCTCAGCTCACTCTCATGGACAAGCTGGAGATCCTCAGCGATGCGGCGAAATATGACGCATCCTGCGCCTCCAGCAGCACCACAAAGCGCGATTCCCTCGGCGGCAAAGGGCTTGGCTCCACGACCGGCTCCGGCATCTGCCATTCCTACGCGCCCGATGGCCGCTGCATTTCGCTGCTCAAGATCCTGCTGACGAATTTCTGCACCTATGACTGCGTCTTCTGCATCAATCGCTCGTCGAGCAATGTGCAGCGCGCGCGCTTTTCGGTCGAGGAGGTGGTCGGCGCTGACGCTCAACTTCTACAAGCGCAACTATATCGAGGGGCTGTTCCTCTCCTCCGGCATCATCCGCTCGCCCGACTACACCATGGCAGGAGCTGGTGCGGGTGGCCCAAGACCCTGCGGGTCGAGCATGGTTTCCGGGGCTATATCCACCTCAAGCTGATCCCGAGCGCGAGCCCCGATCTGGTCGCGCAGGCCGGGCTTTATGCCGACCGCGTCTCGGTCAACATCGAGCTGCCGAGCGAAGCGTCGCTGAAGAGCTTCGCACCGGAAAAGCAGCCGCGTGACATCAGCGCCGCGATGGGCGGGCTGAAGCTGAAGATCGAGGAAAGCAAGGCCGAGCGGGCCAAGACCAGCAAGGCGCCGTCCTTTTCGCCGGCTGGCCAGAGCACGCAGATGATCGTCGGTGCCGACGGCGCCAGCGATGCCGCCATTCTCGGCCGCAGTGCGCAGCTCTACGGCTCCTTCGGGCTGAAGCGGGTCTACTATTCGGCCTTCAGCCCGATTCCGGATTCGTCGAGCCATCTGCCGCTGGCCGAGCCGCCCTTGATGCGCGAGCACCGGCTCTATCAGGCCGATTGGCTGACGCGGTTCTACGGCTTCGAGGTCGGATGAAATCCTCGACCAGCGCTCGGGCGAGATGCTCGACCTGACGATCGACCCGAAGCTCGCCTGGGCGCTGCGCCATCGCGACCAGCTTCCCGCTCGACGTCAACCGGGCCGATCGCGAGAGCCTGCTGCGCGTGCCGGGGCTGGGTCCGCGCAGCGTCAAGCGCATCCTCGACATGCGCCGGGTCAAGCGGCTGCGGCTGGAGGATGTCGGCAAGCTGGCGCGCTCGCTGACCACCTTGCGCAATTTCATCGTCACTGCCGATTGGCGGCCGGGCGCGGCGCTGGATAGCGAGCGGCTGCGCCAGTATCTTGCGCCGAAGCCGCAGCAACTGGCGCTGTTCTGATGCGGGTGGCGCGGCTGGCGGATGAGGCCGATTTCGCTGGCTGGCGCGCGCAGGCGCGGCTGCTGGCGCGGCGAGGGCATTCCGGCTTCCGAAGTGATCTGGCAGGTCGGCGGCGCGGAGGCCGATCTGTTCGGCGGCACACCGGGTCTGCCTGATCCGGTGCCTGCGGGGCCCGCGGCCAGGAGTTACGCGTGCCGCGCCGCCTTTCCGGCCCTGGCGGAGCAGGTGATCTGCCATAGCGATCCCGACGCGGTTCAGTCTGCTGTACCGCCTGTTGCTGCGGCTTCAGGACGAGCCGCAACTGCTGAAGATCGCGACCGATCCGGATGTCCATCAGGGCCGAGGCGATGGCCCGCAGCGTTCGCCGCGACATGCACAAGATGACCGCCTTCGTGCGGTTTCGCGAGGTGGCGGATGAGGATGGGCGCGAGGCCTTCATCGCCTGGTTCGAGCCCGAGCATTTCATCGTCGAGCGGGTGGCGTCATTTTTCGTGAAGCGCTTCTCGGCGATGCGCTGGTCGATCCTGACGCCGCACCGTTCGCTGCATTGGGATGGCGAGCAGCTGCATGTGTTGCCCGGCGCCGAGCAGGCGCAGGCTCCGACCGAGGATGCGATGGAGGCTTATTGGCGCACCTATTACGCCAATATCTTCAACCCGGCGCGGCTGAAGGTGAAAGCCATGAAGGCCGAGATGCCGGTGAAGTACTGGCGGAACCTGCCGGAGGCGTCGTTGATTGCTCCCCTGATCGCGGGCGCCTCGCGCCGCGCGCAGGAGATGGTGATGACGGCACCGACCCAGCCGCCGGAACGGCATATGCGACAGGCCGCCAAATACGATCCCGTCGAGACCGAAGCGCGCGAGGCGCAGCAGCGCGGTGAGACGCCGGTCGCGAGCTGGGAGGAGGCGGCTGCGGCGGCGCGGATCTGCACGCGCTGCGACCTCTATTGCCACGCCACGCAGACCGTGTTCGGCGAAGGCCCGCTTGCCGCGCCTGTGATGTTCGTCGGCGAGCAGCCGGGCGATCAGGAGGATCTGGCGGGCAAGCCCTTTGTCGGCCCGGCCGGGCAGCTCTTCGACCGCGCGCATGGCGCAGGCTGGGCTCGACCGCAGCCGCGCCTATGTCACCAATGCCGTCAAGCACTTCAAATTCCAGCTGCGCGGCAAGCGCCGCATCCACCAGAAGCCCAATGCCGGCGAGGTGAAGGCCTGCCGGTTCTGGCTGGGGCTGGAGCAGGAGTTCGTCAAGCCGCAGCTGGTCGTTGCCCTCGGCGCCACCGCGCTGCACGCGCTGACGGGACATTCCGGTTCGCTGGCCTCGATGCGCGAGCGCGATCTGGCGCTCGAGGACGGCACGCGGCTGCTGGCGACAGTGCATCCGTCCTATCTGCTGCGCCTGCCTGATCCGGAGGCAAAGCAGCGTGAAATGGCTCGCTTTCTGGCGGATCTGAGCCGGGTCGGGGATGTGGTGCCGGCTTTGCGGGTCTGAGGGGCGGCTGTGGGTAACGGCGACTGCTGCGCTCCATTGACCCGCCCGCCCCGACGGTGTCCGCTGTGCCAAATCGCCAGCGAGGTTTTTCGATGATGGATGATGTCAGGGGGAAGCGGGTGCTGGTGACCGGCGCCTCGTCCGGGCTCGGCGCGCATTTCGTGCAGTTGCTGGCCGGGCAGGGGGCGCGGGTCGTGGCGGCGGCGCGGCGGCTCGACCGGCTTCAGCAACTGGCGCAGGACTGCGCCACCCTGCCGGGCGAGGTGATCCCGCTGGCGCTCGATGTCGGCTCAGTCGCCGCGATCGAAGCGGGTGTCGCCGAGGCCGGGCGGCTGCTCGGCGGGCTCGATGTGCTGATCAACAATGCCGGGATCGGCGAGACCGAGCCGGCGATTTCAGTGACCGAGGCGCAGTGGGACGCGCATCTCGACGTCAACCTGAAAGGCTGCTTCTTCGCCGCGCAGGCCGCCGCGCAGCTGATGGTCGGCAGGAGGCGGCGGCGCGATCGTCAACATCGCCTCGATCCTGGGCGAGCGCGTCGCCGTCCCGCGTCGCGCCTTATGCGGCCTCAAAGGCCGGGCTGATCCAGATGACCAAGGCGCTGGCGCTGGAATGGGCGCGCCACGGCATCCGGGTCAACGCGCTGGCGCCGGGCTATGTCGTCACCGACATCAACCGCGACTTCTTCGAGACCGAGGCGGGGCAGGCGCTGATCAAGCGCATCCCGATGCGCCGGATCGGCCGATCTCGCCGATCTCGACGGCCCGCTGCTGCTGCTCTGCTCGGATGCCGTCGCGCTTCATGACCGGCGCGGTCATCGCTGTCGATGGCGGGCATCTGGTGAGCGGGCTTTGAGAGAGCGTTTGAGGCTGCGAGGCCTCAGGATGAGGGCTGAGGACAGCGCAGGCGCTCGCGCTCGGAAGGGTGGCGAAGCGCCCCTCTGTCATTGCGAGGAGCGATAGCGACGAAGCAACCCAGGGGGACGTAGAGTGCTACGCCTCTGGGTTGCTTCGCTACGCTCGCAATGACGGGAGCGTCCCGCTACGGCATGATCTCACGCAGGCGCATCATCGAGATCTTCTCCACCTGCGCCAGCGCCGTCTCGAACTCGACCTCTGTGGTGCTTTGCAGCCGCGCCTCGAAGGACTGCGACGATCTCGGCCTTGGTGAGCCCCTTCACGGCGATGATGAAGGGGATGCCGAAGCGCTCCTTGTAGGCGTCGTTCAAGGCGGTGAAACGGGCCCGCTCATCGGGCGTCAGCCGGTCGAGGCCGGCGGAGGCCTGCTCATCGGTCGATTCCGGGGTGAGCTCGCCTGCGGCTGCGAGCTTGCCGGCGAGGTCGGGATGGCCGCGCAGCAGCACGGTCTTCTGCTCATGGCTTGCGTTGCGCATGATCGCCACCATCGCACGGTGCAGCGTTTCGGCCTCGTCGTGTTCCGGACCGACGCCGGCATCGAAGGTCGCTGCGGCGATCCAAGCCGAGTTCTCCCAGATGCGGCCGAAAACCTCGACGAACAGGGCGCGGGGCATGCGGGAGGGCTGATAGCCGCCGGCCGGGGGATGGTGGCGGATCCAGTGGCGGGCGATATCGAGCCGCGTCGCCACCCAGACCTTGTCGTGCTCCCTGACATAATCGAGGAAGCGGGCGAGAGCGGCGGCGCGGCCGGGCCGCCCGACCAGCCGGCAATGCAGGCCGATCGACATCATCTTCGGGCGCAGTCTCGCCCTCGGCATAGAGCGTGTCGAAGGTGTCCTTGAGATAGGCGAAGAACTGGTCGCCGCTGTTGAAGCCCTGCGGCGTGGCGAAGCGCATGTCGTTGGCGTCGAGCGTATAGGGCACGGTCGAGCTGCGGCCCGTGCGGGCCCTCGAGCCAGTAGGGCAGATCGTCGGCATAGCTGTCGGCTGTGTAGAGAAAGCCGCCTTCCTCCATCACCAGCGGCGTGGTGCGTTCGGAGCTGCGGCCCTGATAGAAGCCGAGCGGGCGCTCGCCGGTGATCTCGCGCTGGATGCGGATCGCCTCGAGGATGTCGGCGCGTTCGCGCTCGGCTGGGATGTCGCGATAGTCGATCCATTTTAGGCCGTGGGTCGCGATCTCCCAGCCCGCCTCCTGCATCGAGGCGGCGATTTCGGGATAGCGCTGGCAGCGCGCTGGCGACCGCGAAGACCGTGACCGGCATGGCGCGCTCGGTGAACAGCCGCCAGAGCCGCCAGTAGCCGGCGCGCGAGCCGTATTCGTAGATCGACTCCATGTTCATGTGGCGCTGGCCCGGCCAGGGCGCTGCGCCGACGATCTCCGACAGGAAGGCCTCGGAGGCGGCGTCGCCATGCAGGATGTTGTTCTCGCCGCCCTCCTCGTAGTTGATCACGAACTGCACGGCGATGCGGGCGCCGCCGGGCCATTTCGGCTGCGGCGGGGTGCGGCCATAGCCGACCAGGTCGCGCGGGTATTGCGTCTGCATCATCGTTCTCAGCTGCCGCGATAGGTCGAATAGCTCCAGGGCGAGGCCAGGAGCGGGACGTGGTAATGGCCCCCTGCATCGGCGATGCCAAAGCGCAGCGGCACGATGATCAAGGAAGGCCGGCTCGGGCAGCTCAGCGCCGGCGGCGCGGAAATAGGCGCCGATGGCGAAGCCGAGCTCATAGCTGCCCGGTTTGAAGGCGTCGCCGGCCAGCATCGGCGCGTCGGTGCGGCCGTCAGCGTTGGTCGTCGTCTGCGCCAGCCGCTCGCGCCGCCCATCCGGGTGCAGCCGGTCGAGCGTCACCTCTACCCCGGCAGCGGGTGCGCCCTTCATGGTGTCGAGCACATGCGTGGTCAGCCGTCCCATCTTTGCCGATCCTGTCTGGAGGACGCGCCCTCGCGGAACGAAGCTTGCCTTGCCGAAGGCGGCAACCCTAGTCTGGCGCAAGCCAGACGTTCCCTCCCGGATATGCCCTTGTCAATCATTGTCCCGCCGCGCCGCGCCATGAGCGCTACCGAGCCTCAGGTCATCGTCCGGAGGAGCGCGGTTCGCGTCTCTCCGAGCGTGTTGGCGCAGGCGCCATCCTGCTGTGAGCCGCTGCTCCAGTTTAGTCGGGCAGGGGGGCGTGGCCGATGATCGAGGCCTATCTCATCGAATGGGGCGGGATGCTGCTGCGCTGGCTGCATGTCATCACCGCGATCGCCTGGATCGGCTCATCCTTCTTCTTCATCCACCTCGATGCCAGCCTGCGCCCGGCTGCGGATATTCCGGCGGGCGAGGGCGGCCGCGCCTGGCAGGTCCATGGCGGCGGCTTCTACGAGATGCGGAAATATTTGGTGGCGCCGCCGCGCGTGCCGGAAGAGCTGACCTGGCATAAGTGGCAGAGCTACTGGACCTGGATTTCCGGCTTTTTCCTGCTGGTCTGGGTCTATTACCTGCAATCGGAGCTGTACCTGATCGACCCTGCCGTGATGGCGCTGTCGCCGCTGGCTGCCGGGGCGCTGGGGATGGCGGCGCTGGTCGTCGGCTGGCTGTTCTATGACTGGCTGTGCCGCTCGCCGCTGGGCAAGAACGAAGTGGTGCTGGGCCTGCTTGGCTTTTCCTATGTCGTCGCCGCCAGCTATGCCTTCGCCAGCGTCTTTTCCGGACGTGGCGCGCTGATCCATACCGGTGCGCTGATGGCGACGATCATGACCGCCAATGTGGCGATGGTGATCATGCCGGGGCAGCGCAAGGTGATTGCGGCGCTCACAGCGGGCGAAAAGCCCGATCCCAGGCTCGGCAAGCAGGCCAAGCAGCGCTCGACGCACAATAATTACATCACCCTGCCGGTGCTGTTCCTGATGCTGTCGAACCATTACCCGGTGACCTATGCCAATGCCGCGACCATTCCGGCGCTGGTGGCGCTGGTCATCGTCGCTGGGGCGCTGATCCGGCACTTCTTCAACATCCGCCATGCCGACCACGCGAAATCGCCATGGTGGACCTGGGTCGTGGCGATCCTGGCGCTGTGGCTGGCCTTTTGGGTGGCAATGGCGTCGTCGCCCGGTGGGCGCGAGCGGCTTGGGCTGGCGCCGCTGCCGGAGCGTGCGCCCGTGATGCTGGCCGGGCTGAAGCCACCGCCCGACGAGGTCGCCACCATCGTGGCCGGCCGCTGCGCCATGTGCCATGCGCCGGAGCCGACCTGGCCCGGTCTCCAGATCGCGCCGAAGGGCGTGTGGCTGCACGAGCCGGCGCTGATCGCCGCCCAGGCGCGCGCGATCCGCACGCAGGCCGTGATGACCCACGCCATGCCACCCAACAACCTGTCGGGAATCACCCCCGAGGAGCGGCGGGTGCTGGCAGCGTGGGTGGGCAGTCGGCAGTAGGCAGTGGGCAGTAGGCAGTAGGGAGTGGGCAGTGGGCAGTCGTGAGTTGAGGTTCTTGCGACTGCCGACTGCCGACTGCCCACTGCCGACTGCCCCACCCCCCAAACCGTTCAGACACGGTTCAGCTACGTCACCCCATACCCGGTTCACGATATCGCGATTATGCCAATCCCGGCATGGGGCGAGTGATGGGACCGGGGGGTCCGCGTGCAGAGCCTTCAAAACCAGAGGGCCAGCTACTGGCTGGCCGCTCTCGCCTTCGTCTGTGCCTGGGTCGTGTTGTGCTGGCCCTGGCTGTCGGGCGAGTTGACGATCCCCTTCGATGCCAAGGCGCATTTCCAGGCCCAGATCCAGTTCCTGGCCCAGGCGCTGCACAGCGGCCAGTCGCCGTTCTGGACGCATAATGTCTTCGGCGGCTCGCCCCAGATCGCCGACCCGCAATCGCTGATCTTTTCGCCCGCGATCCTGCTGGCGCTGCTGACGCCCGATCCCAGCTTCCGGATGGTCGATGGCTATGTGCTGGCGCATCTGCTCGCCGGCGGGCTGGCGCTTCTGCTGATGTTCCGCGATCGCGGCTGGCATCCGGCCGGCGGCCTGCTGGCGGCGCTGGTCTTCGCCTTCGGCGCGTCGGCCGCCTGGCGGGTGCAGCATGTCGGGCAGATCGCGAGCCTCGCCTTCTTCGCCATCGCGCTGTGGCTGACGATGCGGATGCTGCAGCGCTCCTCGCTGCGCTCAGGCGATTTTCGCCGGCATCGCGGCCGGCTTCATGATGGTCGAGCCCGATCAGGTCGCGCTGCTCGGCGCCTATGTCCTGATCGGCGTCGTGGTGGCGCATTGGCTCTCCGGCGGATGGTCGGCCATTCGCGCCAGCCTGGCGCCGGGCCTCGTGGCTGCGCTGGCGGGGCTGTGCCACCATTGCGCTGCCGCTGCTCTGGACCTGGCTGTTTGCGGAAGCGACGACACGGCCGGTGGTCGATCTGGTGGAAGCCGGGCGCGGCTCGCTGCATCCGGCCTCGCTGCTGACCGCCTTCGTCGCCGACCTGTTCGGCGCCCATGACGCCAAGGTCGATTTCTGGGGTCCCTACAGCCCGCACTGGAATGCCAATGAGCTGTTCCTGTCCCAGAATATGGGCCAGGTCTATTTCGGCGCGCTGCCGGCGCTTCTGCTGATCGTGCCCGGCCTGAGCCGCGGCTGGCTGCTGGAGCGCGGGATCCGCAGCTTCACTGTCCTGTTCGTGCTGATGCTGCTCTTCGCCGCTCGGCCGCTACACCCCGGCCTTCGCGCTGTTCTACGAGTACCTGCCCGGCGTGAACGCCTTCCGCCGCCCCGCCGACGCCACCTTCCTGATCGGCGCGCTCGGCGCGGTGATGTCGGGCTATGTGCTGCACCGGCTGTTCACGGCCGAAAGCCTTGGCTTCACCCGTCGCGACGCCGTCTGGGCTGGCGGTCTGATCCTGGCGTTTGCGGGTGCTGCGCTGGTCGTTGCCGGGCAGCAGGACCGGCTGGTCGAGGCTTTCAGGCCGATCACCTTTGCTGCGCTGTGGTTCGGCGCGGCCCTGGCCGTTGTGTTCGGTCTGCGCCATCTGCGGGCCGGGGTCGGGCCTGTCGTCGCAGCGATGCTGGTCACCGGCGTCGTCGCGGCCGATCTCGGCGTCAATAACGGCCCCAATGAATCGACCGCGCTGGCGCCTGAAGTTCTATGATGTGCTGCGCCACGACACCAAGAACGAGACGGTGCGGGTGCTGAAGCAGCTGATCGCCCAGCCGGCTGGCTCGACCGCGCCGCGACCGGGTCGAGCTGCTCGGCATGGGCTTCGAATGGCCCAATGCCGGCATGGTGCATGGCTTTGACCATACGCTCGGCTACAACCCGCTGCGGCTGGCGGATTTCTCCGATGCCGTCGGCACGCGGGACACCATTGCCGGGCCTGACCAGCGCAAGTTCACGCCGCTGTTCCCGTCCTATCGCTGCCGCTCTCGCGAATCTATCTTGGCCTGCGCTACATCGCCTCGCCCGTGCCGATCGAGCAGGTCGACAACTCTCTGCGGCAGGGAGACCTGAAGCTCGTCGCCCGGACGAAGGAAGGCTATGTCTACGAGAACCCGCGGGCGCTGCCGCGCGTGCAGTTCGTCGGAGGCTGGCAGCTCGCCGATTTCGACTCGATGAAGACGGCCGGTCGCTGGCCGGAGATCGATCCGCACCGCCGTCGTGCTGCTGGACACCGTGCCCGCCGGTGGCGATGAGCGAGGGGCCTGTCCTGACGCAGGCCGATGTGCAGCTCACCCGCTATCAGAACACCGAGGTCGAGATCACCGTGAAGACGGCGCTGCCGGGCTTCATCGTGCTCAACGACATCTGGCATCCCTGGTGGCGCGCCGCCATCGATGGTGTCGAGACCGATATTCTGAAGGCGAATGTGCTGTTCCGCGCCGTACAGGTTCCTGCCGGCACGCATAAGGTGACATTCAGCTTCCGCCCGGTGGAAGGGGCGCTGGCCGAATTCCGCGACCTTGTCGATCCGCCGGCCGAGGAAGACGTCGTCCCGCCGACCACCGCTCCCGCCGTGCCGCCGATCCTGGCGCGCCGTTCAAGCCCGCGCTGGCGACGCCATCGCGCGAAACGCTGGACTCGCTGCGGCTGCGTGGGCCGGTCCCGGCCGCTGCCGACCGCCCGCAGGTCTCATCGCACGGGTTTTTAGAGACCTTTTGATATCCTCAGCCTCATCCTGAGGGGCCATTCCGTTGGGAATGGCGTCTCGAAGGATGAGGGGGCTCTATGCGTCCACTTGACCATCCTTCGAGACGCGACTTTGGCGCTCCTCAGGATGAGGGCTAGGGATTCCTCAAACGGTTTCTTTGAGCATTTTCAAGCGAAGTGGATACCGGCTCGCGTGAAGAAGACGCGACAAATCAAAGTATCTCGAGACGACACCCGCACGTCTCACGCGACGCCGAGCTTCTTCTGCAGGGAGGTCGATGAGGTCGTGTACTGGAAGGTCAGGCGCTTCTCCGGATAGACGTAGCGGTGGACCTTCTGGGCGGCGAGCGCGGCCTCGTGGAAGCCCGAGAGGATCAGCTTCAGCTTGCCGGGATAGGTGTTGATGTCGCCGATGGCGAAGATGCCCGGCGTCGAGGTCTCGAATTTCTCGGTGTCGACCGGGATCAGGTTCTCGTTGCAGGTTCAGCCCCCATTCGGCGATCGGGCCCGAGCTTCATGGTCAGGCCGAAGAACGGCAGCAGGCGTGTCGCAGGCGATCTCGAACGCCTCGCCCGTCGCTGTCGCGGCAGAGCGCGGCCTCGAGCGTGCCGTTCCGTCGCCCTTCAGCCCGGTGACCTGGCCGATGCGCAGATCCATCGCGCCCTGCGCGACCAGCGCGCGCATCTGCTCGACCGAGTGCGGGCGCGGCGCGGAACTCGTCGCGGCGGTGCATCAGCGTGACGCGGCTTGGCGATGGGCTGCAGGTTCAGCGTCCAGTCGAGCGCGGAATCGCCGCCGCCGACGATCAGGATGTCGCGGCCGCGGAAGCTCTCCATCTTGCGCACGGCATAAAAGACGCGCGTGCCCTCATAGCTCTCGATGCCGGGGATCGGCGGCTTCTTGGGCTGGAAGGAGCCGCCGCCGGCCGCGATCACCACGCATCTTGGTCTCGAACACCGTGCCGGCATCGGTGGTCACGCGGAAGCGCGGCGCCTCGGGCGTGCCGATCGAGACCACGCTCTCGACCATCTGGTTGAGGTGGAAGGTCGGGCCGAACGGCTTGATCTGCTCCATCAGATTGTCGACCAGCCCCTGGCCGGTGATGATCGGGAAGCCCGGAATGTCGTAGATCGGCTTTTCCGGATAAAGCTCGGCGCATTGCCCGCCGACCTTCGGCAGGATGTCGACCAGATGCGCCTTGATGTCGAGCAGCCCGAGCTCGAACACCGCAAACAACCCGCACGGACCCGCGCCCACGATCACCACATCGGTCTGGATGGCATCAAGCTGCGGTTGCGAGGCAGTGGCGGACATGGGGCTACCTTTGAAGGGTTCAATTCGCGGTTTTCACCGGCGGCCCGCAATGAAGACTGTCGCGCCAGATGGCAAGGCCCCTGCTGCAAAAGCAGCGGAGGGCCCCTGAGTTAGCCGGCGGTTCAGGCGCCGGTATCGGCCTTGAGCCCAGCCGCCTCGATGCCGGCGACGGCAGCGGCCTCGTCATTTTCGGAGGTGTCGCCGGAGATGCCGACAGCGCCCAGCAGGACACCGGCCGCATCCTTGATCAGCACGCCACCGGGAACCGGAACCAGCATGCCGCCCACAGCATGGGTCGCGGCCTCGACGAAATAGGGCCGGTCGAGCGCCATCTTGTGCAGGGCGCGCGAGCCGATGCCCATCGCGACAGCGCCATGGGCCTTGCCGATAGCGATCTCGCCGCGCCTCAGGCTGGTGTTGTCTTGCGCTGCAAAGCTCTTCTGCGATCCGCGCGAATCGAGGATCGCGATGGCGAGCGGCTTGAGACTGTGTTCGCTGGCATAAGCGAGCGCAGTGGACAAAATGGTCTGGGCCTGGGCGAGTGTCAGCATGGTCGAGCTCCTGATAATTACCGCTTGTGCCAGTCGGTTGGCGTCAGCGGAAGGACTAATTCGAATTGCAGTCTTGAACTTGTCACGTCCCCGGAGCTTGATGGGTTATGTCTCAACGGAGGATTCAGATGGGACTGTTCAGCTTTATCAAGGATGCCGGCGCCAAGATTTTCGGCGGATCGGCCAAGGCCGCCACGGCTGATGATCTCCAGAAGGAGCTGGCCGGACATGGCCTGCCCTCCGACGTCAAGATCGATGTCGATGGCGACAAGGTGAAGATCTCCGGCCAGGCGATGTCGACCGAGCAGGCCGAGAAGATCATTCTCGCGCTGGGCAACACGGTGGGTGTCGCTCAGGTCGAACTCCGAACCTGATCGTCGAGAAGGAGGCTCCGGCCGCTGTGTTCTACACCGTGGAGAAGGGCGACACCCTCTGGAAGATCGCCGAGCACCATTACGGCAAGGGCAATGGCGCGAAGTATACCGAGATCGTCAAGGCCAACACCCCGCCGGTGAAGAACCCCGACCTGATCCAGCCGGGCTGGGTGCTGCGGATTCCGGCTCTCTGAGCCAGCTTCGCCTCGCCTGACAGATCTTAAAGTTGCCGAGGCAACGTTTTTTGAGGCCGGTGCTCTTGCGCCGGCCTCATCTTGTTAGGCATGCTCGCGTCAATGACGAGCGGCCTGTGGATTGCAGAGCTGCCGCACGATGACAGAAGCATCCCTGGGAGGGGACAGATCATGACAGTGAACCGCCGCCTGTTTCTCGGTTTGGCCGGTACGGCCGTTGCCGCCCCTGCGGTCATGCGCGTCACCCGCGCCAATGCGCAGGAGGTGACGCTGCGCATGCATCACTTCCTGCCGCCGGTCGCCAATGGCCATGCCAAGTTCCTGAAGCCCTGGGCCGACAAGGTCGCGGCCGAGTCCAACGGCCGCATCAAGATCGACATCTTCCCGTCGATGCAGCTCGGCGGCACGCCGCCGCAGCTCTTCGACCAGGCGCGCGACGGCGTCGCCGACATCGTCTGGACCCTGCCCGGCAACACGCCCGGCCGCTTCCCCGGCATCGAGGCGTTCGAGCTGCCCTTCGTCGCCAACAAGCGGGCGCTGGTGAACTCGCTGGCCCTGGCCGATTACGCCGAGCAGAACCTCAAGGACGAGTTCAAGGATGTGAAGCCGCTCTGCTTCTGGGCGCATGATCACGGCCTGATCCACGCCAACAAGCAGGTGAAGACGATGGAGGACCTGAAGGGTCTGAAGTTGCGCTTCCCGACGCGGCTGGCCGGCGAGGCGCTGCGCGCGCTCGGCGCCAACGCGATCGGCATGCCGATCCCGCAGGTGCCGGAATCGCTGGCGCAGCGCGTCATCGATGGCTGCGTCATTCCCTGGGAGGTGGTGCCCTCGATCAAGGTGCAGGAGCTGGTGAAGTTCCACACCGAGATCCCGGGCTCGCCGACGCTCTATACCGCGACCTTCATCCTGGCGATGAACCGGGCGAAATACGATGCGCATGGCGCCGGATCTGCAGGGCGATCATCGACAAGAATTCCGGCGCTGTCGCCTCGGCCATGGCCGGCAAGGTCTGGGACGAGCAGGCGGTGGTCGTCTCCGAGATGGTCAAGAAGCGCGGCAACACCATCACCATGCTCGACGAGGCCGAAGCCGCGCGCTGGCGCAAGACGACCGAGCCGGTGATCGATGGCTGGCTCAAGACGGTCAAGGACAAGGGCATCGACGGCGACAAGCTGCTCGCTTCCGCCAAGGCTGCCTTGGCCAAGCATGAGAAGGCGGCCTGATCAGGCATGGCGAGGGGCAGGCGACACAGGTCTCGCATCCGGTTTCGACCGGGTGGTGCGAGGCGGTCGCGCTGCTGGGCGGCGCCTTGCTCGTCGGGCTGGCCATGCATGGTCATCGCTCAGCGTGACCTTGCGCAGCGATCTCATCGGCCAGTCCGGCGTGCCCGGCGATTTCGAGCTGGTGCAGATGGCGACCGCCGTCGCCGCCTTCTGCTTCCTGCCCTATTGCCAGCTCCGGCGCGGCAACATCTTCGTCGACACGCTTCACCATGAAGCTGCCGCTGCGCGTGCAGCACGGCATCGATGCCTTCTGGGATGTGGTCTACGGGCTGGTGATGGCGCTGATCGCCTGGCGGCTGGCGGTCGGTGCGCGGTCGGCCTTCGCCAGCGGCGAGAACACCATGGTGCTGCAACTGCCGAGCTATCTGCCGATCGGGCTCTGCGCGGCGCTGGCGGCGCTGGTTCAGTGCCGCGGCTTTCGTCAGCGCCTCGCGCCTTGTGCGGGTCGGCGCGTGAGCGGGTTTGCGCTGGCCGGCACCGGGTTTCGGCGTGATGCTGGTGCTGATGGCGCTGCGCCTGCCGATCGGGCTTGCGATGATGCTGGTCGGCGGCGCTCGGCTATATCCAGCTCAACGGGCTCGACCCTTTCCTCAACTACATCCGCACCACGCCCTACCAGATCTTCGCCAACTACACGCTGTCGGTGATCCCGCTCTTCGTGCTGATGGGCGCCTTTGCCGAGCGGTCGGGGCTGGCGGGCGACCTGTTCCGGGCGGCATCCGTCGCTCGTCGGCCACCGCCGTGGCGGGCTCGGCATGGCGGTGATCGGCGCCTGCACCGGCTTTGGCGCGATCTGCGGCTCGGCGGTGGCGACGACGGCGACCTTTGCGCGGGCGGCGCTGCCGGAGCTGCGCTCCTATCGCTACGACCCGGGATTTGCCTGCGGCCTCGTCGCGGTCGGCGGTACGCTCGGCATCCTGATCCCGCCCTCGGTGATCCTCGTCGTCTATGCGATCTCGACCGAGCAGAACATCGCCAAGCTGTTCAAGGCGGCGCTCATTCCCGGGCTGATGGCGGCGGTGATGTATTGCATCACCATCGCGATCATGACGCGGCTGAAGCCGGAGATCGGCCCGGCGCAACCGCGCCTGCCCTGGGGCCAGCGGGTGCGGCCGCTGCTCGGCGTGCTGCCGGCGGCGCTGGTGGCGGTGATCGTCGTCGGCGGCATTTATGGCGGCATCTTCACGCCGACGGAGGGCGCTTCGGTCGGCGCTTTCGTCATGCTCGGCATCGGATTGCTGCGCCGCACGCTGGGGCTGAAGGAGATCGGCCAGGCGATCCTGCAGACCGCGGAAACCTCGGCGATGATCTTCGCGATCCTGCTCGGGGCTGAGGTTTTCAACGCGTTCCTGGCGCTGACGCAGGTGCCGACCGCTGCGGCCGAGATGATCGCCGCATCCGGCTGGGCGCCTTACACCGTGCTGATCGGCCTGCTGCTGTTCTACATCGTGCTGGGCGGGGTGATGGACGAACTGGCGATGATCCTGCTGACGCTGCCGGTGTTCTTCCCGATCGTCACGGCGCTCGATTTCGGCATGCCGACCGACGATATCGCGATCTGGTTCGGCATCCTGGTGCTGATCGTGGTCGGCATCGGCATGACGGCGCCACCGATCGGGCTCAACGTCTTCGTCGTCGCATCTCTGGCGCGCGATGTGCCGGTCACGCGGATTTATCGTGGCGTGCTGCCTTTTGTGCTGAGCGACGTCATTCGGCTGGGCCTCGTGGTAGCGTTTCCGATGCTGACGCTCTATCTGGTGAAGCTGCTGGATTGAGCTGGAGTTGGATGTGATCGTCAGGGATCTCGATATCGCTGCCATCAAGGCCGGCCTGGCGGATGGCACCATGCTGGTGGTCGATGTGCGCGAGCCGCATGAATTCGCAGCCGGCCATATTCCCGGTTCGGTGTCGCTACCGCTCTCGCAATTCGATCCCGCTGCCATCCCCGAAGCGCCGGGCAAGCAGGTGGTGTTCTCCTGCGCTGCCGGTGTCCGCTCGCTGCGGGCGCTGGAATTCGCCCAATCCGCCGGGCTCGCCATCGACAGCCACTATGTCGGCGGCTTCAAGGATTGGGTGATGCAGGGCGGACCGATCGCGCACTGAGCTATCCTCAGCCTCCGCGCCTGCGCTGCGTGCATCGCGGCAAGCTGCCACGCGGGGCTGACGAATGGTGCGGCTTGCGCCAGTTTTACATCCAGTCAATTTCGAATGTGCCGACACGACCATCAAGACGACCGGTGAGGATCATCCCATGCGCCCCATGAAATTCGGATTTGGCCAGCCTGTGCGCCGGGTCGAGGATCACCGCCTGACCACCGGCGCCGGCCGCTATACCGATGACACCGCCGTCGAAGGCGCTTTGCACGCCTTCGTGCTGCGCTCGCAATATGCCCATGCCAGCTTCACGATCCGCGACAAGTCAGCGGCGCTGGCGATGAAAGGCGTCAAGCTGATCCTGACCGGTGAGGATGTGGCCAGCTATGGCGATATCCCCTGCAAGGGCCTGATCAAGACGCTATCGGGCGAGCCGGTGAAGCCGCTGCCCGTGCCGGTGCTGCCGACCGACACCGTGCGCCATGTCGGCGAGGCCGTGGCCTTCATCGTGGCGGAGACGCTGGTGCAGGCGCGCGATGCCGCCGAGGCGATCGAGATCGAATGGACGCCGCTGCCGGCGGTGACCGGGATCGAGGCGGCGCTCGACCCCAAGGCGCCGCAGATCTGGCCCGACCGGGCCGGAAACGTGGCTTTCGAGGCCGAACAGGGCGACAGCGCCCGCACTGAAAAGGCTTTCGCCAAGGCGGCGCGCACCGTCTCGGTGACGATTTATAATAACCGCCTGGCCTCCAACTACATGGAGACGCGCGCCTGCATCGCCGAGTTCGACAAGGCGGAGAAGCGCTGGACCCTGACGCTCGGCAGCCAGGGCAGCCACGGCACCCGCGACATCCTCGCCAAGAACATCCTGAAGGTCGATCCGTCCCGCATTCGCGTCGTGACGCCCGATGTCGGCGGTGGTTTCGGCACCAAGATCTTCATGTACCGCGAATATCCGCTGACCATGATCGCGGCCGAGAAGCTGAAGCGCCCGGTGCGCTGGGTGGCTGACCGGACCGAGCATTTCCTTGCCGACACGCATGGCCGCGCCAATCTGGCGACGGCGACGATGGCGCTCGACGGGCGCGGCAAGTTCATCGGCATGAAGGTCGATCTGGCGGCCGAGATGGGCGCCTATCTCTCGCAGTATGGGCCCTTCATTCCCTGGGTCGGCACCACCATGACGCCCGGCTGCTATAATATCCCCGCCGTGCATGTCCGCTTCCGTGGCGTCCTGACCAACACCACCCCGGTCGATGCCTATCGCGGTGCCGGCCGTCCCGAGGCCGCTTATCTGGTCGAGCGTCTGGTCGATGCTATCGCGCATCGAGACCGGCAAGACGCCCGATGCGGTGCGTGCGCTGAACTTCGTCAAGCCGAGCGAGATGCCGCACAAGACCCAGACCGGGCCGACCTATGATTCCGGCGAGTTCGAGGGTCATATGCGCCGCGCCATGGAGGTTGCCGACTGGAAGGGCTTCAAGGCCCGGCTGCGCGCCTCCAACAAGGCCGGTAAGATCCGCGGCATCGGCCTCGCCTGCTATATCGAGGCCTGCGGCGGCGGCGGCCCCGAGAGCTCGACAGTCATCCTCGAAAAGGACGGCATGGTGACCGTGCTGATCGGCACCCAGTCGAACGGGCAGGGGCATGAGACGGCCTATTCGCAGCTCGTCTCGCAGCATCTCGACATTCCGATGGACCGCATCCGCGTGATCCAGGGCGATACCGACAAGGTCGAGACCGGCTCCGGCACCGGCGGTTCGCGCTCGATCCCGGTGGGCGGCGCAGCCCTGAACAAGGCGACCGAGATCCTCTCCGACAATCTCAAGCAGCTAGCCTCGGAGAAGCTCGAGGCCGGCATCGCCGATCTCGAATTCGTCGACGGCGCCGTGCGTGTCGTGGGAACCGACAAGGCGCTCGACCTCGCCGCGATCGCCGCCCTGCCGGGCGCGACCGCCGAGCGGCTGCGGGTGCATCAGAGCTGGCAGCCGCCGGAGGCGACCTATCCGAACGGCACCCATGTCTGCGAGCTGGAAGTCGATCCGCAGACCGGCCTGACCGAGATCAAGAACTATGTGGTGGTCGATGATTTCGGCGTGACGCTGAATCCGCTGATGCTGCAGGGCCAGGTTCATGGCGGTGCGGCGCAGGGCATCGGCCAGGCGCTGATGGAGGAAATCCGCTTCGACGATTCCGGGCAGATGCTGACCGCCACCTTCATGGATTATGCGATCCCGCGGGCCGTCGACATTCCGAACTTCCACTTCGAGACCCGCAATGTCCGCTGTGTCACCAACGCCATCGGCGTGAAGGGCGCGGGCGAGGCGGGGGCCATCGGCGCCTGCCCGGCGGTGATGAACGCGATGGTGGACGCGCTGAACCGCGCAGCCGGCATCAAGGCGATCGACATGCCGGCGACGCCGATCAAGGTCGCACAACGCCTTGAAGCAGGCTGGCTATCGGCTCTGACGCAAGCAGCGGCTTGCTGTGGCGCAAGGCTGATCGCGAGAATGCGACTTGGCGTCACAGCCGCGATAATGTGATCTGGAGAGGTTCTAAATAGGGGCCCGGCTAGCGGGCCCCTCTCTCAGGGGAAACACATGATCCGCACCGCTCTTGTCGTCGCTGGGTTGGGCCTTGGCCTGACCGCCGTGTTCGCACAGTCCAATCCGATCAGCGAACGCCGCGACGCGATGAAGGCCGTTGGCGCTGCCACGCGCGACGGCGCCGCCATCGCCAAGGGCGAGGCTGCCTTCGACGCAGCCAAGGTCCAGGCCATCTTCAAGACCTATGCCGACGTCGCCAAGAAGATGCCGTCGCTGTATCCCGACAGCTCCAAGACCGGCGGCGAGACCACCGCTGCTCCGAAGATCTGGGAAGATCAGGCCGGGTTCAAGGCCGCTTTCGCCAAGTTCGAGACCGAATCCGCAGCTGCGGCCACGGCCTCGACCGATCTCGCCTCCTTCCGCACCGCTTTTGGCGGCGTCACCAAGAATTGCGGTTCGTGCCACGAGGTCTACCGCATCAAGAAGTGATCCGCCGGGCCTGATCGGTCCGTGGATTTGAATGAGCAGGGGCGGGCGCCTGACAGCGGCCGCCCGTTTTTGCGACGGAGCTTTTTGCCCGTCGCTCCGTTATGCTCCGGTCGACCGGAGCGGGAGAGAATCCTGAATGCTGCGCCTGCGTCGTCTGCTGGTTACCCTCGTCGTGCTCGCGGTGGCAGGGCTCGCTGGATTTTACCTGCTGACTGACCCGCGCGTGGTTTCTCCCTCGCCTGAAATCGGGACGCTGCCAGCGCCCGATATCGAGAATGGCAAATTGCTGTTTGCGGCCGGTGGCTGCACCTCCTGCCATGCGACGCCGGGTCAGGACGACAAGCTCCGGCTCGGTGGCGGGCTGGCGCTGGAATCGCCCTTCGGCACCTTCCACGCGCCCAACATCTCGCCCCATACCCGCGACGGTATCGGCAATTGGGGCGTGCAGGATTTCGTCGATGCGATGGCGGCCGGCGTCTCGCCCAAGGGCCAGCATTACTACCCGGCCTTCCCCTATACCTCCTATCGGCTGATGCCGCCCAAGGCGCTGGCGGATCTCTTCGCCTATATCCGGACGCTGGCGCCGGTCGAGGGCAGGGCGCCGCCGCATGAGCTTGCGCTTCCCCTTCAACATCCGCCGCGTCGTCGGGGGCTGGAAGCTGCTGTTCTTCGAGGGCGCGTCGTTCCGGCCCGATACGAGCCAGCAGCGAGGAGTGGAATCGCGGTGCCTATCTCGTGAACGGTCCCGGCCATTGCGCCGAGTGCCATTCCAACCGCAATCCGCTCGGCGCCATCGTCAAGGCGACGCGCTTTGCCGGCGGGCCGGATCCGGAAGGCAAGGGCTGGGTTCCCAACATCACGCAGGCCGAGAACGGCCTGGCCAAGTGGTCGAAGGCCGAGATCGCGGAGCTGCTGAAGACCGGCTTCACGCCCAGTTTCGACAGTGTCGGCGGCAGCATGGCGGCCGTGGTGCGCAACACCGCGCAATTGCCGGAAGCCGACCGCCTGGCGATGGCGGAATATCTGAAGTCGCTGCCGGCGATTCAGGGGCCGGTGCGGCCAGCAAAGAGCGGTAGCTAGACCTGTTGTCGATCCAGCTGGATCGATCAAAGCCTCTCGTTCATTTCACGCGAAGCGGTATTCCCTTCGCTTGAATGCTCTGGGCCGGTCAGGCCCAGGAGGTGGGCGATTTCGGCAGGCGCTGCTCAGGGTCGATCACTGCAACCGCTGGAGCGTCCCCTTCATTCCAGCGCCATAAGGCGACGCAGCTGCCACCGGGCGACATGAAAGACGGATAGATCACGCCGTCCCAGCCCTTGGCCTGCAGGGCCTCGGCCAGTCGATGCGTTGCCGGAATCGTGCCGGAGAGCATGTCCTCGCGCCACGCGGTTGCGTGAATAGCGTCCGGGATCGAGGTCTTGGTCGTCGTCAGATCGCAAAGCCGGGCCTGCGTCACAGCCAGCTGGGCAATCAAAGCGGGATGCTGGACGAAGCCTTGATTATACTCTGCCCAGGCTGTCGAGAGTTCGCGGGCAGCATAAAGACAGGGCTGGCCGACGGCATTCCAGCGGCCGCCATAACGGGCCGCGCCCTCTCCTGACAGGGGCGCATAGGACCAACGCGGGACATAGGCACGCCAGAGGATCAGGTCGGCAGCCTGCCCCGGATCAGGAATAGACACCCGCCCGGACCGATTCGAGATAGTCGAGAACCTTGCCGCCCTGGCCGTCCCGCACCAGATCGAGCGCGGTCTTGCCACCCCAGCCCGGAAGCGGCTGATGCTTGAACCAGATCGCAGCCCGGTCCTCGCCTCCAGCCATCTCGGCCGCCATGGCAATGATACGGACCAGAGGGCTCAGCGCCGCATCGACCTTCCGCATCCCCGAACGGGCCGTCAGCGTGGTCCGCGCCACGCCGATCATGGCAGCGATATCCGCCAGGGGGAGCCCCAGCTTTTCCGAGACGCGTCGGGCGGAGAGATAGGGCTGATCGGCTTCGCGAAAGGCGGCCGCCGATAATTCGAGGGCTGCGGACATGTCACAATTCCTGCAGTGCTTGCTCAATCCACGTTCAATATAGGACGGGATTGCTCAGCTTTCAAACCGCTCGCCCGCCGTCACTCCATCACGGCGGCTTTGAGAATGCAGACCATCAGGGCCGTGCCGGGCTCGTTGCCGACGCAGCGGACGATGTGGCGGCGGTCGCAGCGATAGCGCAGGGTGTCGCCGGCCTTGGCGCGCTGGATGATGTCGCCGACCTCGACCTCGAACTCGCCCGACGTCACCGACAGGGATTCGATCGAGCCGCGCTGGTGACCCTCGGAGTCGAGTTCGCCGCCGGGTTCGGACTGCACATCATACCATTGCAGCCATTCCACCGTCTTGATCCAGCCGATGATGGCGAGCCGCAGCTTGCCGTCCTCGGAGACGAGGATCGGCGTATCGGAGCGCGAGGTCTTCTCGATGAAGGGCTCTTCCTCGCCGCTGGACAGAACGCGCTCGATCGAGATGTCGAGCGCCTGCGACAGCCGCCAGATCGTCGCCAGCGTCGGGTTGGTCTCGTTGCGCTCGATCTGGCTGATGATCGACTTGGCGACGCCGGACTGTTCGGCAAGCTCGGAGAGCGACAGGTTATAGGCTTTGCGCAGGCGCTGGATGGTCTTGCCGAGCTGGCCGGAGATGACCTGGGCCCCCGATTCCAGCTCGCGTCCGCCGCGTTCCTTGGTCTCGATACCCATGCCTGCCAGTCCGTCCTGCGTGTTGAGGTGTTTGTCCAAGCGAATAATCGTTTGTCCTAAAGGACAATGCCCGCTGCGCCGCGCTGGAGCAAGCCGTGCGCCCCGGCCGGTCGGGTCAGGTGCCGCGCGAGGAGCCGACTTCGCGCTGCTCGCGCTTCAGCAGGCCGAGCTGCTGCTCCCGGAGGATGACATAAATGCCCGAGGCGATGACGATGCTGGCGCCGGTCAGCACGGCCGCCACCGGCCATTCCCCGAAGACGAACCAGCCGATCGCCACGGCCCAGAGCATCGTCGAATATTCGAAGGGCGCGATCAGCGAGGCATCGCCATAGCGATAGGCCTGGACCAGCAGGATCTGGCCGAGCCCGCCGAGGATGCCGATCACTACCATCATGCCGGCATCCTGCCAGCCGGGCATCTGCCAGCCGAAGACGATGGTGGAGAGGCCGAGCGCGCTGGTCAGCAGCATGAAGTAGAAGACGATGGCGCCCGTACCCTCTGTGCGGGTGAGCTGGCGGACCTCCACCGAGGCGAAGGAGGAGCAGAGGGCTCCGGCCAGGCCGAAAGCCACGCCCGATCAGCGGGCCATTGCCGGCGCCATGGCTGGCGACGCCGAGATGCGGGCTGAGCATGATGATGACGCCGATGAAGCCGACGCCGACCGCCGTCCAGCGATAGATCCTGACGCGCTCTTTCAGGACCAAAGCGGCCAGAACCACCACCAGCAGCGGCGCGGCATAGCCGATGGCCACGGCATCCGACAGCGGCAGGAATTGCAGCGAGGCGAAGCCGCAGAACATGCCGGTCGAGCCGAACATGCCGCGCTTGAGATGGCCGCGGAGATTGCGCGTCCGCAGGGCTGCGCCGACGCCGCCCTGCCAGCCGAGCCAGATCAGCAGCGGGATCATCGCGAAGAAGGAGCGGCACGAAAACCAGTTCGCCGGTCGGGTAGCGGGCCGAAATCGCCTTGATGCTCGCCGACATCAGGGTGAAGGCCAGGGCCGAGAGCAGCTTGAGACTGATTCCGAGAAGGGGCGACAAGGGGACCGGCGCGGCGCGAGGGAGGGAGCGGCGCGAAGCAGCGGCCGACGCAGCCTTTAGACCATGGGTGGCCGGGGCTTGAAAGCGCCGTCTCTGCAACCCCGCCCGGCTTGGAGGGGCGGGGTTGGAAAGCGCGCGCTCTGGATGATCAGAAGCTGCCGCGGAACAGGCCGCCATCGATCAGCAGGTTCTGCCCGGTGATGTAGCCGGCATGGGCGCTGGCCAGGAAGGCGCAGATCTGGCCGAACTCCTCGGCCGATCCGAAGCGCCCCGCAGGAACCTCAGCCCGGCGCGACGCCGCCATTTCCTCCTCGCTGATGCCCTTGGCGGCGGCCATGCGCGTTGTCGAGCCGCGCAGCCGGTCGGTGTCGAAATAGCCGGGCAGGACGTTGTTGATGGTGACGCCCGAGCCCGCGACCTCACGCGCCACGCCCGCCAGAAACGCCGTGAGGCCGGCGCGGGCGGCCGACGAGACGTCCAGCCCGGTCAGCGGGGTCAGCACGCTCATCGAGGTGATGTTGATGATGCGGCCGAATTTGCGGGCGATCATGCCGTCGATCACCGCCTGCGTCAGCTCCAGCGGCGTCGCCATGTTCTGGACGACGCCCTCCAGCAGCGCCTCGCGCGTGACATCGCGGAAGGGCTTGGGCGGCGGGCCGCCATTGTTGTTGACGAGGATCGCCGCTTCGGGCGCGGCGGCGATCAGGGCCTGCTGGCCGGCTTTCGTCGAGACATCGGCTGCGACGGGAATGATGGTCGCGCCCGTCGCGGCGCGCAGGGCTTGCGCGGTCTGGTCCAGGGTCGCGGCATCTCGGCCATTGATCACCACGGTGCAGCCGGCCTGAGCGAGCGCGAGCGCCGCTCCGCGTCCGAGCCCCTTGCTCGAGGCGCAGACGATGGCGGTGCGGCCGGCAATTCCCAAATCCATGGCGATCTCCCAATGCGTTGAAGCGGTTCACCGCCCAATTGAGCAGGGTTCGCGGCTGCCGTCATCAAAGCGCAATGCAAGTCGGGCACACGCCCCAGGCATGGAAACGGCTGGGTGATGGGTGATGAGCGACGAGACAGGAGCGAAGCAGGTCCGCGCGATCTTCATCTCGGACCTGCATCTGGGGACGCGGGGGGCGCAGGCCGACCTCGTGCTGGAATTCCTCAAGGCCTATGACGCGCCGCAGATCTACCTCGTCGGTGACATCATCGATGGCTGGCGGCTGAAGAATGGCTGGTATTTCCCCCAGACCCACAACGACGTGATCCAGAAGCTGCTGCGCAAGGTCCGCAAGGGCGCCAAGCTGATCTACGTCACCGGCAATCACGATGATTTCCTGCGCGACTTCACCGGGCTGCATTTTGGCGGCATCGCGCTGGTCGACGACATCATCCACGAAACCGCCGACGGCAAGCGCCTGCTGGTCATCCATGGCGACCTGTTCGACCTCGTGGTGCGCAATGCCAAATGGCTCGCCCTGCTGGGCGACTGGGCCTACACGCTGGCGCTCGCTTCCAATGTGGTGGTCAACCGGGTGCGGCGGCTGTTGCATCTGCCGCATTGGTCGCTGTCGGCCTGGGCCAAGCACAAGGTCAAGAACGCGGTCAATTATATCGGCGAGTTCGAGCACTGCCTCGCCGCCGAGGCGCGCCGCCACAAGGCCGATGGTGTGGTCTGCGGCCATATCCACCATGCCGCCATGCCGCGAGATCGAGGGGCTGGTCTACATCAACACCGGCGACTGGGTGGAAAGCTGCACCGCCGTCGTCGAGCATCATGATGGCCGCTTCGAGCTGATCCTTTGGCCGCAATACCGGCTGAAGGGGCAAAAGCCGGTGCCGGTGGTCGTGCCGGCGCTGCTCTCGCCGACGCTGGTCGAGGCCGCCTGATGCGGCTTCTGATCGCGACCGATGCCTGGAGACCGCAGATCAATGGCGTCGTGCGCTCGCTGGAGCGCATGCGTCGAGGCGGGGCCCGATTTCGGCGTCACCACCGACATGCTGACGCCGGAGGGGTTCCGGCAAATCGGGCTGCCTTCCTATCCCGATATCCGCATCGCGCTGGCGACGCAGCGCGAGATCGCCCGCAGGATCGACGCGATCAGGCCCGACCACATCCATATCGCGACCGAAGGGCCGATCGGCTGGTTGACCCGCGCCGTCTGCCTGGCCGAGCGGCGCGGCTTCACCACCAGCTATCACACCCGTTTTCCGCAATATGTCGCGGCGCGCTGGCCGATCCCCGAGAGCTGGAGCTACAGCTTCCTGCGCCGCTTCCATGGCCCGGCCGCTGCGGTGATGGTCTCGACCGCGACGGTCGAGTCCGAGCTCGTGGGCCATGGTTTCGAGCGGATCGTGCGCTGGGGGCGCGGTGTCGACCTTTCGCTGTTCCATCCGCGCCGGGAGAGCGTGCTGGATTTGCCGCGGCCGATCTTCCTCAGCGTCGGCCGTGTCGCGGTCGAGAAGAATCTCGATGCCTTTTTGTCGCTGCGGCTGCCGGGCAGCAAGGTCGTGGTCGGCGATGGCCCGGCGCGGGCGGAATTGCAGCGGGCCTATCCGGAGGTGCTGTTCCTCGGGGTCTGCGAGGGCGAGCGAGCTGGCTTCGATCTACGCGTCCTCGGATGTCTTCGTGTTTCCCAGCCTGACCGACACGTTTGGCATCGTCCTGCTCGAGGCTGCGGCGAGCGGACTGCCCGTGGCTGCCTTCCCGGTCCAGGGGCCGAAGGATGTGTTCGGGGACAGCGAGGCCGCTGTGTTGAGCGAGGATCTGCGGGCCGCGGCGCTGGCGGCCCTGCGCATTCCGCGCCAGATCTGCCTCGATCTTGCCGCTGCCCATAGCTGGCGGCGCAGCGCCGAGCAGTTTTATGGCCATATCCGCACGGTGATGCAGAACGCGGCGCCGCGGCAGCCTGCCGCTGCCGATCCTGACGATGTCAGAGCCTTCGCGAGCGCTTGTCCCGGGGAATAGACCGCGACGAGGCCTTTGTGGGCTTGAACTCGGCCCGAAAGGCGTCGCGGCGCTCATGCACGGCGGCGATCACCAGCCCCATCGGCACGCCCAGCCCGACGAGAGCGGCTTCCGAAAGCTGCAGGCTCGCCTCGATGGTTTCCGGCACGGCGTCATTCACGCCGATCTCGTAGAGATGGCGGGCATGGGCGCCGTCCCTTGCCCGCGCGACGATGATGATGTCGGGCCGCAAGGTGCGCGCGGCCTGGACGGTCTCGTCGACGGCGCGGGGATTGTCGATGGTGACGATCAGCGCGGTGGCCTCGCTCAGACCGCACAGGCGCAGGAAATCGCCGCGCGTCGCATCGCCATAGAAGGCCGGGCGGCCGGCCCGCCGCTGGCTCGCCACCAGAACCGGGTCGGAATCGATGGCGATATAGGGCTTGCGATGCTCTTCGAGCATGCTGCCGACGAGACGGCCGACACGGCCGCAGCCGACGACGATGGCGCGGGCGGCGTGATCGGCCGGCGGCAGGACCTTGGCCTCATCCGGCAGGACAGCTGGCGGCGCCAGCCGCCTCGCGAGATGGCGGGCGAGGCGGGCAAGGAAGGGCAGCGCCACCATGGTCAGCGACACCGCCGTCAGCACCAGGCTCGCCACATCCTGCGCCAGCAGCTTGGCGGCAACCGCCGCGCCAAACAGCACGAAGGCGAACTCGCCGCCGGGGCCGAGCATGATGGCGGACTCGACCGCCGTTGCCGTCGAAAGCCTGAAATAGCGCGCCAGGCCGAAGACGATGATGGCTTTCGCGGCGAAGAGGCCGGTGGCGATGCCGAGGATGGTGAAGGGCTGGCTGGCGATCTGGGCCGGGTTGACGCTCATGCCCACGGTCAGGAAGAAGACGCCGATCAGCAGCGATTTGAACGGATCGACCGTGACCTCGATGGCGCGGCGATACTCCGTCTCGGCCAGCAGCAGCCCGGCGATGAAGGCGCCGAGGCCCATCGACAGTCCGGCTGCCGGCCGCGACCACCCCGGTGCCGAGCGCCACCAGCAAGGTTGCGGCCATGAAGCTTTCGGAGGAATCGGTTGCCGCGACCAGCCGAAACAGCGGCCGCAGGCCCAGCCGCCCGACGACGATGATCGCGGCGATGGCGCCGAAAGCCTGGATCATCGCCTGGGCGAGGCCGGCCAGCAGCGAGCCCTGATCGGTCTGCGCGCCGAGCACGCTGATCAGGAAGAGCAGGGGGACGACGGCGATGTCCTGGCAGAGCAGCATCGGCGAAGCTGGCGCGGCCGGCCGATGTCGTGGTGCGTCGCTTGCTGGCCAGCAATTCCACCACCATCGCGGTCGAGGAGAGCGCCAGGCCAAAGCCGATGATCAGGGCTGCGGCTGTGGGTTGGCCGAGCCCATAGGCGACAGCGCCGATGACGGCGCCTGACAGGGCGATCTGTCCCAGCCCCAGCCCGAAGACCAGACGGCGCATGGTGCGCAGGCGCTCGAAAGACAGTTCGAGCCCGATGACGAACAGCAGGAAGGCGACGCCGATCTCGGCCGGCCCGGCCAGCGCCTCCTGGCTGGAGACGGTGATGGTGCCGAGCACGGGCACTGAGGAGACCAGCCCGCCCAGCCCGAAGGGGCCGAGCAGCGCGCCGCAGGCGACGAAGGCGACGATGGAGTTGACCTTGAAGCTGCGCGCTAACGGGACGACGATGCCCGCTGTGGCCAGCACGACCACGGCATCCTTGTAGATCGTCGGATCGGTCCCGCCTGCCACTGCTCAATCCGCTCGATTCGTCTGTGAAACAACCTTGCGACAGTGCCGCCTGAGCATCCGCAACACAACCGCCGGGTTGACCAATCGTCACAAGCGGGTCGATTCCGACATAGGTTTCCGCTTTGCGCGGGGATGGGTTACCGTTTCCCGCTCTGGCCAAAGGATGGACCATGCGATTTGCCGGCACTGAAAACTACGTTGCGACCGAAGACCTGACCATCGCCGTCAATGCCGCGATCCGGCTGGAACGGCCGCTTCTGGTCAAGGGAGAGCCCGGCACGGGCAAGACCGTGCTGGCCGAGGAGATCGCAGCCGCGCTCGGTGCCGACGCTGATCACCTGGCACGTCAAGTCGACCACCAAGGCGCAGCAGGGGCTCTATGAGTACGATGCGGTCAGCCGGCTGCGCGACAGCCAGCTCGGCGATCCCCGCGTCTCCGACATCGGCAACTACATCAAGCGCGGCAAGCTCTGGGAGGCGTTCGTCGCGCCGGTCCGGCCGGTGCTGCTGATCGACGAGATCGACAAGGCCGATATCGAGTTTCCCAACGACCTGCTGCTCGAACTCGATCGCATGGAGTTCCACGTCTACGAGACCGGCGAGACGGTGAAGGCTGCGCAGCGGCCGGTGATCATCATCACCTCCAATAACGAGAAGGAGCTGCCCGACGCGTTCCTGCGCCGCTGCTTCTTCCACTATATCCGCTTCCCCGATGCCGCAGACGATGCAGGCCATCGTCGAGGTGCATTTCCCCGGCATCAAGAAGCGCCTGATGGAAGAGGCGCTGAAGCTGTTCTTCGAGGTCCGGGAAGTGCCGGGCATCAAGAAGAAGCCGTCCACCTCCGAGCTGCTGGACTGGCTGAAGCTGCTGGTGGCCGAGGATATGACGCCCGAAATGCTGCGCGAGCGCGACCCGCGCAAGCTGATCCCGCCGCTGCATGGCGCTCTGCTGAAGAACGAGCAGGACGTCTCGCTGTTCGAGAAGCTCGCCTTCATGGCGCGGCGGGAACAGAGGTAGTGAATGGGGAGTGGCGAATGGCGAATGGGGAGTGGCGAGTGGCGAGTGGCGAATGGTAAGGGTCGAACGCTTCCCCTGGCTTAAGCCCTCATCCTGAGGAGCCGCGCAGCGGCGTCTCGAAGGATGCTTCAGGAGGTTCCGGAACCATCTGGAGCATCCTTCGAGACGCGCCTGCGGCGCTCCTCAGGATGAGGGCTCGGGGCGCCTTTCGCTCTCGCTCGATCGACCACTCACCATTCGCCACTCGCCACTCACCATTCGCCACTCACCATTCGCCTCTCGCTATTCGCCACTCGCTATTCGCCCTTCGCATCCCTAAATCATGCCCATGCGACGCCTGATGCTTCTGCGACATGCGAAATCGAACTGGCCGGAAGGTATGCCCGACCGCGAGCGGCCGCTGGCCGCGCGCGGCCGCGAGACTGCGCCGGTGATGGGGCGCTATCTCGCCGACGAGCTTGCTGCTGCCCGACCTCGTGCTGGTCTCGCCGGCGCGGCGCACGCTCGAGACCTGGGAGCTGGTGGCGCCGATGCTGACGGAAAAGCCGCCGAGCCATGTCGAGCCGCGCATCTATGAGGCGCCGTCGCACAGGCTGCTGCAGGTGGTGCAGGAGGTCGAGCCGCCCGTCCGGACCCTGCTGATGATCGGGCATAATCCCGGTTTCGAGGAGCTGGCGCGCATCCTGATCGGCCATGGCGATCGCTATGCTGCGGCGCGGATGAGCCAGAAATATCCGACCTGCGGCCTCGCCGTGCTGGATTTCGCGATCGAGGACTGGCGCGATCTCGCCTTGCGCAGCGGCCGGCTCGACCGGTTCGTCACGCCCGCCTCGCTGGGCGAAGGTCCCGACGCGTGAACGGCGGCAACTCGTGAGCCAGGATTCCCTGTCTCGACGAGCGCGCGCAATGCGGCGCTGGCCTTCGGCGACAGCCTGCTCGGGTCTGGCGCGGCCGCGCCTGCGCCTTGGCGTCACCGGCCTGTCGCGCTCGGGCAAGACCGTCTTCACCACGGCGCTGATCCAGAACCTGATCGAAGGCGCGCAAGCTGCCGGTGCTGAAGGCGGCGAGCGAAGGCCGGATCTCGCGGGTGCGGCTGGTGCCGCAGCCCGATCCCGACGTGCCACGCTTTCCCTATGAGGCGCATCGCGCCGCCTTGACCGGCCAGAGGCAAGGCGCTGGCCGGAATCGACGCGGCGGATCTCGGAGCTGCGCATCGAAATCGATTACGAGCGCGCCGCCGGCTGGTTTCAAGCGGGCCCGCGACGCTGACGCTCGACATCGTCGACTATCCCGGCGAATGGCTGCTCGACCTCGCCCTGATCGGCCAGGACTACAAGGCCTGGTCGGCGCAGGCGGTCAGCCGACGCCCGCAAGGCGCATCGCCGTGCCAGCGCGCAGGACTGGCTCGCCGATCTGCCCAGCCGCGATGCCATCCGGCCCGGCCGATGAGCTCTCGGCCGAGGCGGCGAGCGATCTGTTCAAGGACTATCTGGCGCGGCTGCGGGCCGATCCGGAGGCGGTGGCGGTGACGCCGCCGGGGCGCTTCCTGATGCCGGGCGATCTCGAGGGCTCGCCGGCGCTGACCTTCGCGCCGCTGGATCTGGCGCATGATACCGACCCGCGGCCCGGTACGCTCGCCGGGCTGATGGCGGAGCGTTTCGAGGCCTACAAGCGGGTGGTGGTGACGCCGTTCTTCCGCGACCATTTCGCCCGGCTCGACCGGCAGATCGTGCTGGTCGATGCGCTGGCGGCGCTCGATGCCGGGGCGCCGGCGCCTGGCCGATCTCGAAACCGCGCTGGGGCAGGCGCTTGCAGCCTTCCAGGTCGGGCGCAATTCCTGGCTGTCGAGCCTGTTTTCGCCGCGCATCGAGCGCGTGCTCTTTGCCGCGACCAAGGCCGACCATATCCACCACACCAGCCATGACCGGCTGGCGGCGGTGATGGCGCATCTGGTCGGCGCGGGCGGCGGCGCGGGCCGAGGGCGCGGGCGCCAAGATCGAGAGCGATGGCGCTCGCGGCGGTGCGGGCGACGCGCGAGGTCCGGATCAAGCAGGGGCGCGACGAGCTGCCGGCCATCGCCGGCGTGCCGGAAGCCGGCGAGACGGTCGGCGGCGAGGTCTTCGACGGGCGCGAGGAGGCGGCGATCTTTCCGGGCGAGCTGCCGGAGCGCGCCGGCGGCGATCTTCGACCCCAAGGCGCGCTGGCAGATCCGGGCGCCGCGCTTCCGCCCGCCTCTGGTCCAGCCGGATGCCGGCGGACGCACGCATCCGCCGCCGCAGATCCGCCTCGACCGTGCGCTGGAATTCCTGATCGGCGACAAGCTCGCATGACCGGGGACAGTGAGATGAGCAGCAAGACGCCGCGCGCGATCCGCCTCGAAACCTCGGGCCTCGCCACGGAAGCGATCGTGCCGCGCGAGCGGGTGTCGCGATCCTGCCCGAGACGCGAGCCGCTCGATGCTGTCGAGCCGGCTGCGGTTGCCGCCGGCGCGGCGCCGCTTCTCCTGGGGCAGTCTGTTTGTCGCTGGGCTCTCGGGCTTTCTCGGCCTGTCCTCTGCCGTCTGGGCGGAGCGGACGATCGACGGGCTGATGGCGCAGAACCCGGCGCTGGGCTATGCGGCGCTGGTTTTTGCCGGCATTGCCCTGCTGGCGCTGGCGGTCATGCTGGCAGGCATGCTGCGGGACATTCTGCGCGAGCGGAAGGTCGAGGGGCTGCGCCTGCGCGCTGTCGCTGCGCTCGATGGCGGAACGCTTGCCGAGGCCAAGGCGCTGGCCGGCGAGCTGACGGGGCTTTATGCCAAGCGCGCCGAGACGGCCAAGGGCCGGGCGGCGCTGCAGGATGCCTTGCCGCAGCTGTTTGCGCCGCGCGATGTGCTGGCGCTGGCAGAGCGCCATCTGATGACCGCGCGCGATGCGCAGGCGCAGGCGCAGATCGCGCAGGCGGCGCGGCGTGTCTCGCTGGTCACGGCGGTCAGCCCGCGCGCCCTGATCGACATCGTCTTCGTGCTGGTCGCCTGTGCCCGGCTGCTGCGTGGCATTGCCGGGATCTATGCCGGGCGCCCCGGCACGCTCGGCCTGCTGCGGCTGGCGCGGCAGGTGCTGGGCCATCTCGTCGTGACAGGCGGCATCGCGGCTGGCGATGCCGTGATTCAGCAGGTGGTGGGGCAGGGGCTGGCGGCACGGCTTTCCGCCAAGCTCGGCGAGGGCGTGCTCAACGGGCTGCTGACGGCGCGGATCGGCCTTGCGGCGCTGGCGGTCTGCCGCCCGCTGCCCTTCATCGAGGCGCAGCCGCCTTCCCTGTCGGATGTGGTAGGCGATCTCGTCCTCCCTGGCGCCGAATAGCGCAAGACTGACGCCCCGGCAGTTCTTGCCGGGTCGACGCGAATCTGCCCGGTCGAATCCCGCCAGTTACGCTTCGGTAAACCATCTAAGTCACTGAAAGCGCTTGGCGCTGCCGGTGGCACGAGCCGTGCAGATGGTCCTCTCGAAAGTTGTGTGTCGGCCAGTTCGGCCGCCGGTTCGAGGTGAGGGTGCCATGGGTGTTTTCAGTGCGCTGACGACAGCGGTTTCGGGGATGCAGGCGCAGTCCTATGCGCTGGAAAACATCTCCGGAAACATCGCCAACTCGCAGAACCGCCGGCTTCAAGCGCGTCGATACCAGCTTCTCCGATCTGGTGCCGGATTCGGCGCTGAACCGGCAGATCTCCGGCTCGGTCGCGCGCCTACAGCCAGGCGACCAACACGATCCAGGGCGATCTCAACGCGACCCGCATCGACACCAACGTCGCGATCAACGGCGACGGCTTCTTCGTCGTCGACCAGCGCGCAGAGCGGCGTCGGCGCCAACACGCCAGTTCGCCAACAGCAATCTCTACACCCGCCGCGGCGACTTCGACTTCGACGCCAACGGCTATCTCGTCAACGGCGCCGGCTATTTCCTCAAGGGCCTGAAGATCGACACCGTCACCGGCCAGCTCATCGGCACCCAGCCGGAAGTGCTGCGCATCACCAAGGAGCAGTTCCCGGCCAAGGCGACGACCTCGATCGAGTATCGCGCCAATATCCCGTCGCTGTGCCGGCCACGAGCGAAGCAAGACGATCCGTACCGAACTCCGGGCTGCTGGATCCAGCGACTACGCCCGGCGCCGGCCCGCGTGCGACTTGCCGACGCGGCACCGGCACGGTCGATCGGCACCGATGTCACGACGTTCCTGCGGCAATCGATCCCGGGCGGCTCCGTCACCGTCTACGACTCGCTTGGCAAGGCGACCCCAGTCGAGCTGCGCTGGGCCAAGGTCGACAATGCCGACCGCTGCCGGCGACTCGACACCTGGAGCCTGTTCGTTGCCAAGAACACCGGCGCGACGCGGCGCGCCGTCGCCTATACGCGTGCGCGAACCAGACCGTCACTTTCGGCGCAACCGGCCAGATGACCTTCCGGCCACCGGCGACATCACGCTGCCGAACCTGACGATCAACGGCACGACGATCACCGGCATGCAACTGACAACCGGCGGCAACGGCCTGACGCAGAACGGCGACGCCAGCGGCCAGATCGACGCCCGCAGCATCCGCCAGGACGGCTATACCGCCGGCACGCTCGACCGCGTCTCCGTTCGTCCACGGGGCCAGGTCGTCGGCACCTTCAGCAACGGCCAGGTCGTGGCGCTGGCGCAGATCGCGGTCGCCCGCTTCAACGCCGGCAACGCGCTGAAGCGGCTCGATGGCGGCGCTTTCGAGGAGACGATCGAATCCGGCGCTCCCGATCGTCGGCGCTCGGCACCTCGCAGCTGATCGGCGGCAATGTCGAGCAGTCCAACACCGACATCGCCGATGAGTTCTCGAAGATGATCGTCACCCAGCAGGCCTATTCGGCCAACACCAAGGTGATCAGCACCGCGCAGGAAATGCTGCGCGACGTCTTCAGCATCATCCGCTGAGCGCGCTGCAGACCTCAGCGCGGCCCAGAAGGGCGCGCGTGACGACAGGAGTCGACGATGGGCCTGAGCACATCCCTGAACACCGCGGTCGGCGGGCTCACGCCACGCAGGTCGGCATCGGCGTCGTTTCGCAGAACGTCGCCAATGCCGGGCACGGCGGGCTATGTCCGGCGCAGAGTCTCGACGGTCGATAGCTTGACGGCAATACGGTCGGCGACGCACAGTACGCGCCGTCCAGCGGCTGCTCGACCAGCATCGTGCAGCGCCAGCTCTGGCAGGAGACCTCGGGCGCAGCCTATACCTCGACACGCGCCAGCGCGCTGTCGCAGCTCGACCAGCTTTATGGCGCGCCCGGCAGCGCCAACGCGCTGGACTCGATCTACAACAATTTCACGAGCTCGCTGCAGGCGCTGCAGAACGATCCGGTCCAATTACAGCCTGCGTTCCGCCGTGCTCGACTGCAGCCGCGCAGCTTGCCAGCCGCCTGAACGGGCTGTCCGGACGGTGTTCAGGCGCTGCGCCAGCAGGCCGAAGCCAACATCGGCAATGCGGTCAAGCAGATCAACGAGCTGCTGAGCTCGCTGACGACCGCTCAACTGCCCGCATCGCCGGCTCGCCCGAATGATGCCGCGACGGCCGAGCTGAAGGACCAGCGCGACCGCATCGTCGCCGAGCTGTCCCAGTATCATCGACATCAAGACGAGCGAGAACGATCGCGCGGCTCGCTGAGCATCGTCACCGACTCGGGCACGCAGATCTTCGACGGCCGACCCGGCCGTGACCTTCGCATTCGACGAGCATGTCGAATGATCGGCCCCGATTCGCAGTGGAGATCCGGACCCGACCAAGCGCGGCGTCGGCACGATCACGATGACGCGATGGCATGGCGGCAACGCAGCGACGCGATCGCCAACAAGATCTTCCGCTCCGGCGACGATCGCCGCCAATATCGAGCTGCGCGACAAGACGCTGGTCCAGGCGCAGGCGCAGCTCGACGAGATCGCGCGCAGATGTCGAGCGCGCTGTCGGACCGGGAGATCGCGGGCACGCCGGTCACCGCCGGCGCCGCGACCGGCTTCGATGTCGACCTGGCCGGGCTGCAGTCCGGAAACAGCGTGACGCTCGACTATCAGGTGCACGCCGGGCGGCGCGGACGCAGCGTTCACCTTCGTCCGCGTCGACTCCGGCGGCGTCCTGCCGCTTGCCGGCATCGGCCAGCGGCGATGCCGAACAACACCGTCGTCGGCATCGATTTCTCCGGTGGCGCCGGCCTCGGTGGCGACGCCAGATCCAGGCGGCGATCGGCACCGGCTTCACCGTCTCCAATCGACCGGCTCGATGCTGCGCATCCTCGATGACGGCGCGGCGGCACGCGTGACGTCATCGGCCTGACCGCCCGGCCGACCGTGCCAGCCGCGCATCGCCGGCGGCAGCGCCGAGTTGCCGTTCTTCGTCGATGGCGGCAAGGGCAACGTCGCCTTCACCGGCTCCTATGAGGGCGGCTCGCAGACCGTCGGCTTTGCCTGCCGCATCGCGATCAATCCGGCGCTGGTCGCGGACCGGTCCCGGCTCGTGGTCTTCAACACCTCGCCCGCACCGCCGCAGGGCGATGCGACGCGGCCGAAGTTGCATGCTGCGAGCGGCTGACCAAGAGCCAGCGCGAGCTTCACCGCTCGACCGGCGCCGGACGGCGCGACCGCGACTCGACGCGGCACGGTCTCATCTTCGTGCAGCGCGTCGTCTCCTCGCAGGGCCAGGCGGTCGAGGCCGCCAAGCGGCTCGACGAGGGCCAGCAGGTCGCGCTCGCCGCCGTGCAGAGCCGTTTCCAGTCGACCTCCCAGGTCAATGTCGACCAGGAGATGTCGACGCTGATCGAACTGCAGACCGCCTATGCCGCCAATGCCCGCATCATCTCGACCGTCAAGGAGATGATGGACGTGCTGCTGAGAGTCTGAGGAGCGCAAGATGACCATCACCATCCTACGGAACCGGCGCCTATCGCGCGGCCAAGCCCAACGAGTTCGTCTCGACCCGGGCCCAGCTCGACGATCTCGCAGCGCCAGCTCGTCGACCAAGCAGAAGAGCGAGAGCTACGGCGACCTCGGCATCGACCGGCGCACCAGCCTCGACCTCAACGCCAAGGTCTCGCAGCATCGATTCCTGGCTCGCCGGCATCCAGCTCGGCAACGTCAATCTCAGCTCGCAGACGCAAGGCGGTCGAGAACTTCGCCAAGCTGACCAACGAGACCGTGCAACGACACGCGCTCCAACAGCTATGTCGCCGAGCGCCAGCGGCCGCTCGGCGCCGCAGGTTCTGGCGGAGGAGAAGTTCAAGCAGACGCTCGACCTGCTGAACACCGCAGGTCAACGGGCGCTACCTCTTCTCCGGGCAGGACCGCGCGACGTCAATGCCGACCGCCAGCTTTGCCGAGATCATGAATGGCGACGGCGCCGGCCGGGCCGGGTCTGAGCCAGCTGATCAAGGAGCGCAAGCAGGCCGATCTCGGTGCCACTCCGGCCTTGGGCCGCCTGACCTCAACGAGTACGGGTCCGACCAACGCCGACGCTCGCCGAGTCCGGACGGGGATTTCGGCTTAAGCTGACGTCGGTCAGCCTCGTCCAATTCCGGCGCGATCACGCGACCGAAATGCCGGGCCCGCCGGCCAATCTGTCCGTCGACGTGACCGCCAGCCACTGCCGGGCGACACGATCCGCGTCAAGTTCGACCTGCCCGATGGCACGCAGGAGGAAATCGAGCTGAAGGCTGCGCGCCGCCAGCGCCACGGCCGCAGCCGGCAAGACACTTCGCGATCGGCGTCGATACGACCGCGACCGCGGCCAGCGCTGCGAACCTCACTGGCGCCGCGATCAAGCGGGAGGCGGAGACGACGCTGTGTCGGCCTCGGCCATGGCGACTGCGAAAGACTTCTTCGCCGCGCCCGCGCCGAGAATCCGCCCGGGCGTGCCGCCCATTCTTCCGTGGCGAGTGGTCGGGACACCGGAAACCGCAACCACACGCGTCGCGGCACGGCTGCGAATACCACTGATCTGGTATCAGGGCGAACTGGACTCGGCCAGCGATCCCGCCCGGAACACCGCGACGGTCCAGGTCGACAAGGGCCAGGCGCGTCGCCGTCGGCGCGCGCGCCAATGAACAGGCCTTCCAGCGTCGGTCTCGCCGCTTTCGCGGTGCTGGCGATCGAGACCTTCCCTGCAGGCGATCCAAATTCGCAGGCCGCGCTACGAGGCGATGACCGATCGCGCTCAGCGACAAGCTGGGCTTCGGTGGCGCCGTGCAGAAGCCGGCCGAGATCATCACCGAGTTCGGCGTCGGCCAAATCAACGTGGCCCAGCGCCAAGGAGCGGCACACGAGCGACCAAGAACCATCTCGACGACTGCTCGCGGAGCGTCGAGAATGTCACGACCGAAGAGGTCGCGACGCAGATCCTGGCGCTGCAGACCACGCTTGCAGGCGAGCTACCAGGTCGACCTCGATCCTGTCGAAGCTGTCGCTGACGAATTACCTCTGAGCCTCGCCACGCTCAGGCGCACAGAAAAGGGCGTCACCTTGCGAGGGTGACGCCCTTTTTGCTGCGCGAGGCGGCAGGATGTCAGCGGCCGCGCAGGCCTGCGGCGACGTCGCGGTTGATGTTGACCAGCACCGTGAGTTTGGTGGCAGCCGGCGCCGCCGCAACCCGGAAGGTGTGGTTGAAGATGAAATTGGCGAGGCCCAGGATGTTGCGCTTGATCTCGACGGGGAGGGGGTTGTCCTCCTTGATCACCGCCGACACCAGCAGCGTCCAGAGCTTGCGATTGTAGGTGAGCGCCTCGTCGAGGTCGCCCTCGCGGCCCAGCCAATCGTCGGCGATGATCTGCAGCCGGGTCGCGGCCTTGATCAGCAGGGAGGCTTCCAGTTCGCGCGGGGTATCGATCGCCTGATTGGAGCGGGCGGCAGAGGCGTACGCGTTAAACCCGTGTTGCATTCTCGATGAGTTCCGCTTCGTAAGCGATCAGCTTCTTCGCAGCCTTGAGGGCTTTGTACAGATCACCACTTAAGATGCGGTTATTGATCTCATGAACATGCGGCAGAGCGCTGGGCGCCGCCTGCACGAAATCGCGCACGAGCTCGAAATAGGTCTCGTGCTCGAGCGTCGGGTCCTGGGCCAGATACATCAGCTGGATGGCGAGATAGATCTTCTTGGCCGGGGTATCGGCCGTTGGCGGCGGTGAGGATGTCCTTCTCGCGCAGGATCGGCGCATCGCCCTCGATGAAGAAGCGGGTGCGCTGCGTCGTCGTTGCGGATCACCACCTGGCCGATGATGATGCGCTCGCTCGGCTTGAGTTCGACCTTGAGAGCCATGTCGTTCCTGCCTTCTGGCTGGAGAGGAGGGGCTGGCTCGCGGCGTCTCCGCAGCGCTCAGCCGAAGAGCCGGAGCACGCCCTGGTCGGCCTGGTTGGCCAGCGACAGCGCGGTCTGCGAGAGCTGCTGGCGGGTGTTGAGGGCGAGCAGGCTTGCGCCTTCCTCGTTCGAATCGGCCAGCACGAGGTTGTCGGCGCCGGTCTTGCAGCGTCGTGATCATGTTCTTGGTGAAATCCTGGCGGGTCTGCACCACCGCGAGGTTGGAGCCGAGCGTCGAGGCCGTGGAGCGCAGCGAGGTCAGGGCCGCGGTCAGCGCGTCGGAGGCCGTGGTCGAGATCGCGCTGTCGTTCTGGAAGTTGATGTCGACGGCGCGCGGAGCCGGTCGACGCTTGGAGATGCCGAGATTGTCGGCGTCGATGTGTCTGGCCCTGGATGTCGAGCTTGTTCTGGTTGCGCCGGTCTTCTCGTTGAAAATGATCGAGAGCTTGTCGCCGGTCAGCAGGTTGATGCCGTTATAGCCGGCGTCCTTGGCGAGCTGGTCGATCTGCGTGCGCAGGTCGTTGAACTGGGTGATCAGCGCCTTGCGGACCGGGCTTTCGACCGTCGGGATACCGGTGGTGGCGTCGGTGCCGGTGAGGCCGAGCAGCGCATTGGCATTGGTGGCGGTCTTCGACGAGGCGGTCGCCGCCGTCGCGTCTGCGCCGCTGCCGAGGCCGATCTGCAGCTTGTCGGAGGTCGTGGTCTTGACCGTCAGCTTGCCGTCATCCGCCGACTGTTGCCGTGGCGATACCGGACTTGTTGATGGAGTCGACCACGATCTGGACCGTCGATGTCGCGGTCAGTGTGGCGTCGTGTAGGTGTTGCTGCCCACCGTGATGGTGATGGCGAAGGCAGCGGCGTTGCCGCCGAGCTGCCGGGCTGCCGGTGCCGTGGTGGCCGCTGCTGCCGCCGCTCCGCCCAGGGTCGCGGCGAGGGTGGCGCCCTTCAGGGTCGTGCTTGAGCACACCGGCCGATGTCACGGTGTTGGCGCCACCGATGCTGCTCGTGCTGGTCTCGGTCGGCCGGCTGGCCGCTGTCGGCCTGAGCCTGCTTGATGGTCGACTGCGCGACTGCACCAGCTTGGTGATGGCGTCGATGCCCTTCGAGGCGGCCTGGATGGTCTGGATGCCGTTCGAGATGCCGTCGAGCAGGCCGTTGAGCTGGCTGGCCCGGTCGTTGAGGTTCAACGAGGTGAAGTAGTTCACCGGATTGTCGATCGCGGAGTTGACCTTCTTGCCGGTCGCGAGCCGGTTCTGGATGACGCCCTGCTCATCGTCGTCTGCTGCAGGGTCAGAAGGTTGTTGCGAACGCCGCTCGAAAGAATGGTGCTGGCCATCGTTCGAGTCCCCGTGGCGCCAATGCGCGCCGCTCACCTCGTATGGCCCGACAATCTCCTGTTAAGGA
>CAVXBE010000002.1:0-961055 GCA_963759925.1 uncultured Alphaproteobacteria bacterium | reverse complement strand
GTCATCCGCTTGGCGGCGCGGCCTGTTGAGGACGCCGAGGACCCGCACACCCTTGGCGACCAGGATGCGCAGGATGGCGTCCAGGAGCGTCGTCTTGCCGGTGCCAGGGCCGCCCGTGATCACCGCGACCTTGCTGGTGAGGACGAGACGGACAGCGTCGATCTGGGAGGGAGCCAGAGCTTTCCCGCTCCGCTTCTCGATCCAGAGCACGGCCTTTTCGAGATCGATCGCGGGCCACCGGACCGGACCGGCCGCCAGATCGCCAACAGACGCGCGATCGCCTGTTCAGCCGCGTGCAGCCCCTTCAGGAAGATGCAGCGCGCGCCCTCAATCGTATCGGAGACGATGTCACCTCGCTCCAACTCGATCCTGATCGCGGTCTCGATCAGGAGGCTATCAACCTCCAGGAGCTTTTCGGCCAGCTTGACGATGGCATCTTGCGGCAATCCGCAATGGCCTTCATCCATCGCCTCCTGAAGCGCGAAGGAGACGCCAGCCCGCAAACGCTGTGGCGCGGTCTTTTCCATTCCGAGTTTCGCCGCGATCGAATTCGCTGTCCGAAAACCGATGCCCCGGATGTCACGGGCGAGCCGATAGGGGTCATCAGTCATCACCGCGATGGCGTCATATCCGTAGGTCTTGAAGATGCGGACCGCCCGCGCCGTGCCGACGCCGTGGGCGTGCAGGAAGATCATGATCTCCCGGACGGCCTTCTGCTCGGCCCAGCCCGCTACTATGCGTTCGGCACGCTTCGGACCGATCCCGGCGACCTCCTTCAGCCGATCGGGATCGGCCTCGATGATGTCGAAGGTCGCGTCCCCAAACAGGGCGACGATCCGCTTGGCCATCGCCGGGCCGATCCCCGCATCTGCCCGGATGCGAGGTATTTCTCGATGCCCTCAGCCCCGGTCGGCGGCGTGGCCTTCATGACCTGCGCCTTGAATTGCAGGCCATGGGTGCGATCGGTGATCCAGATGCCCGAAGCCGTCACGAACTCGCCCGCGCCGATCGTCGCAGCGTGGCCGACCACAGTCACAAGATCGCGCTTGCCCCGAGCTTTCACACGGATCACGGCAAAGCCGCTGTCGGCATTGTGGAAGGTCACACGCTCCACGGTCCCGGCGAGGGTTTCCAGGGGCGTTGCAGCGGTTAATAACTGGTCAAAATCAGGCAAAATCAACCAGTGTCCTATCAGTCGAGCGCAGTCTGCCCTTTAACATCACACGATCACTCCAGTTTTATGAGTAAACTAAACTCCTTCTGGTTCAGATTAGACTTTGCTATATCTAGAGCCTCTTCTGATAATGCGGCTGCGGTCTCGGCCAAAAATAGCAGGCGAGATTGCAGCTAGCGCATGCAAAGCTTTCCTGACTCTCATCTGAATCTCGAAATTTGCTGCGCCGTCTCTAATTATTGGCCTGAACGCATCAGTAATCATCTCTGACGCGTCAAGACATGGCACAAAGACTGACCTAAATTCAACATCTAACTCAGATTGTTCTTTCCATCGACTTAATTAATATTCGCACTATTCGCCCGACTACGCTTATGGCGGTACCTGGATCGTTGACGGCGGGCGACAAGGCTCTTGATGCAATCTCTGCAATTACGATCATCCCGAAACGGGGGTCTTGGTCGAAAGTTCGCTCTGCACCAATCGTAAAAGCGGAACGTAAGCGGTCGATGATTTTAGGATCACTGATTTCTTGTTCCACATGAACAAGAGCTTTTGCGTCGTGAACGAACGTCCCAGGCAACGCGCACAACCATATATCCATATCAAGATCGGCAGTGCACTGCTGTAGACCAGGCTCATATCGATGTGCTGGACGTAACCAACTTCAGCCGCAAAAACGGGAACGGTGAAATCGGGGATCGCTGATACGAGCGGATTTCCACGAAGAAACGGGTGCTCGAGCCGGTTCTCAAGGGAGGTTATTGCGGCAGCCTCTACACGTGCAAATATATCGCCCATTCTGCCGAAAGTCATTAAGTGGCTGATCCACCGAAGCAGCGCCAGATTACTGCCGCCAACACTGCGCCAGTCATGATAAATAACACTAACCTTCCGGCGTTGGAGTAGTACCCGGCCTGAAGCGCGACAATGCCAACGAGACTGAAAAGGAAGGCACCGAAAAATGTGGCGAGCACGTTTTGCGCAGTCGAATCCTCTTGAAGAAGCGCGGTTGCTCGCGGGGTCGCACTGCTGGCTGCAGCAGAGAACGCCGAGGTCGCAATCGCAATAGAGAATGTCGTCACTGCCAGCATCGATGAGGCGAGAATGTTTAGTACCTGATCAACATAATTAGACCCGATCTTGACCGTCCAAGAGGGTGGTATGAGAGGGGCAACCGTCTGCGAAACAATTGCCGTCAATATCGCCAATAGAGCGAAACCTACAACTCGCACCGATACTTTCCGAAGCTGCCGAAAAAAATGCCACATAATCTTCGAATTCATAATGCGCCTCCAGGATTGTATTGCGAAAAAAACTTTCTTGGGATGCCAGCTATGGGACCGTATGAGGGCAAGGCTAACAGGAAATTTCGCACCCTCCGACAGCCAAACCATCAATGCTATCGATCGCGCGAATCGTGAGCGCCTGAAGCAACTAGAAAGTGAAAATGCGCTACAGTCGTCGGCAACGGGACAACCGGCTATTGTTCATCAACAGTGAGTAGATTAAGCCTTTGAGGCATCAAGTGTTAGACCCATAAGAGTATTTTAAGCTGAAATTCCGTAGCTGGTGATTCTTAACAAACATCAGATATAATAGTTCGTATTTCTATAATTTGATTGAATTGAATAATATATAATATTATTTCACATGTCTTTTTTGAGACGAAAAGATAACTTCGATTTCAAGTAAACTTTTGTGCCGCGTTTGTTTTTGGATAGACTACAAAGGAATTTAAAGACGTTTTACAATTGCTAAATATAGAGAATGCCGGTCACTCGCTTTGCTCTGGGCAATCTGTTTTCGGATCGCCGTATACGCACACTTTCCTCATCGCGATCTCAAGTGCTTGACCAACGCGGCTATCGCGAGAGCGAGCACTACAATCAGCAAGAGCCATGTCAGGCCCATGCCCCACATCATTCCGCCGCCCATCATCTGATCGTGCATCATTGTAGTGCTCCCTTCTTTGATAGGTCCAGCAAGCAGCCCTTGGCCGAACGGCTCTCGCGATCAGGACACCTTCTCAATCGGTGAGCCTGCCGCTTCGAGCGCTGCAAACCCCCCTGAAACGTGAGAAACATTCTCGATGCCCATTTCCATAAGAGACTTAGCAGCAAGAGCGGATCGGTTCCCGGAGGCGCAGTAAAGAACCAGCTTTTTGCCGCCAGCGAGTTCCGCATTGTGGCTCGGACTAGCGGGGTCAGCCTGGAACTCAATTAGCCCTCGGGGGACGTGGACTGCGCCCGAAACCTTCCCGGTCTTCTGTAGTTCCTCACCTTCCCGAACATCGACCAGGACGACGTTCGGGCCGCCGACCAGCCTTGCAGCCTGCTCGCCGGACAGAGTATCGATCCGATGAGAAGCCTCGCTCACGAGGTCTTTTGCACTCTTTATCTGCATTGAATGTCTCCTCATTTGTCCCAAGCCGCGCCCTCAAGCGCGTCCAGTGGGATTTTCAAATACCGCTTGCCGTTAGGCTCTGGGTCGGGCAGCCGCCCGCCGCTGATGTTCACCTGCAACGAGTGCAGGATCAGCTTCGGCATCGGCAGGTTCCGATCGCGCTCCTCTCGAAGCGCGACGAACTCAGCCTCGGTCCGAGCCTTCGTCAGGTGGATGTTGTAGGCTTTCTGCTGCCGACCGTGCTCTCCCACCGTGGCTCCCGGCCGCCGGGCATGTAGTCGTGCCCAGTGAACACGCGGGTGTCGTCGGGAAGCGCGAGGATGCGCTGGATGCTGGCCCACAGCTCCTTGGCCGAGCCCCCAGGAAAGTCCGCGCGCGCGGTGCCGCCGTCGGGCATGAAGAGCGTGTCGTGCACAAACACGGCGTCTCCCACCCGGTACGCGATGGAGGCGAGCGTGTGGCCGGGTGTGAACAACCTCCACCTCGGTCGCGCCCAAGGCGAAGCGCTCGCCGTCGGCGAACAGCCGGTCCCACTGCGAGCCGTCCGCCGGGAAGTCGGGCAGGTTGTAGATGCCCTTCCAGAGCTTCTGGACGTCGACGACGCGCTCGCCGATGGCGGTGGGGGCGCCGGTCCTGTCCTTAGGTAGCCCGCCGCCGAAAAGTGATCGGCGTGCGGATGGGTGTCGAGGATCCAGGCCAGCGTGTAGCCCTGGTCGCGGATATAGCGCAGCAGTTCGTCGGCGGCGTGCGTCGCCGTCGCGCCCGACTTGGGGTCGAAGTCGAGGACGGGGTCGATGATCGCGGCCACGCCCGTCTCCGGGTCGGCGACGACGTACTGCACGCTGAAGGTGCGCTTTTCGAAGAAGCCCTTCACCAGCGGCCGGCCGTTAGCCATGGCGAGCCCGCAGTCATGGTTTGCTCCTCGTATCGCGTTAGGCCGCCGTGGTTCACGAAGCCGCGGGCCACGATGTAAATGCCGACCGTGATCACCAGGGTCGCGAAGACGACGCCCAACGCCCGCTTGCGTTCCGCCAACCTTGCCGAGCCTGCTGCCGACGACCCCGCCCAGGAGCCCGCCGGCGACGAATAGCATCGCCAGGTTCCAGTTCACGAGGCCGGAAGCCGCGTAGCTAGCCGCCGTCGCAGCGCCGAACGCGGACACGGCGACCAGCGAAGTGCCGATCGCGAAGAGAGCGGCATGCCTGTCGCGAGCATCAGGCCCGGCACGATCAGGAAGCCTCCTGTGATCCCGAAGAACAGACCGACGACGAAGCCGATGACAAGCAGGAGTGGTAGCAGTTCGTTAGCAGTCTCACGGGTGAGGCGAACATGCGGGTCGCCACCGCTCCCTCTCTTACGCAGCATGAGGGTGCCGACCACGATCATCACGACCCCGAATAGGGCAAGGAGCTTCTGACCATAAACCGCAACAAGCCGATGGCAAGGAGGGCTGCGACAGCGTCAAATCCCATCTCACTTCGCTCCGCGACAAAAGAGCCTAACCTACTCCCAGCAGTCAGGTTCCTCTGCGCTGCCCTCTTCATAGGCATCGTCCGGTCACCGGCCTGACCACCCCTTTCCCCTGTTCGAACAACCCTCCCCGCACCGCCCGCTGATTGTTTTCGCGGACCACTATAAACTGGAACCATCTGTACTTGATCGCCCCATTCCGGCGAAGCCGCTTCTCACAAACGGTCGTTCCCGAGAGCGCCGCAACATAGGCGTCGCCGTTCGCCAACCCTTCCGAGAACCATTACCCTCTCGCCCGTGTACCAAAACCTCCCTCGACCAGCCTCTCCGAAGCCTGCGTTGCTCTTTTTTTTTTTTTTTTTTTTTTTTTTTTTTTTTTTTTTTTTTTTTTGATCACGCCGACCGTTGTGCCCAGGCGATCGCCGTTTCGAGCCGGTCATCGCCCCAAAATAACTCGTCGCCTACCTTGAACATTGGCGAACCGAACAACCCGAGCGATCGGGCCATCTCTGCGGTCTCGTCCACGCGGTCCGCGATGTCCTTTGAGTCCGCACGCGCGGCCAGCGCTTCCGGGTCACGACCGATAGCCTGAAGGAGAGGACGCATGTTCCCGTCCATTCCTGGCGGGCGATGGTCGATGAACCAAGAATGGAAAGCCGCCGTCGAATACTCTTCCACCCATCCCTGTTCCTCGGCGACCAGTGCCATCCGAAGGTTCAAAAGCTCGGGATCGGAAGGGTAAGGTGGCGGCGTCGGCGGGAAGGCAATGCCCCGAATGGCAGCTTGCCGAGCCAAGTCCTTCCACATGTACTGCGCTCTTCGCCGTGTTCGCGGTATAGGGTACGACGCCCGTCTCTCTCAGGATGGCTCTCAGATTGTATGGTCGCCAACGTACCGCGATCTCGCTTTCCGCCGCCAGCGCCGTGATGCGGTTCACCGTCAGATAGGTGTATGTCGATGCTGGGAAGTAGAAAAAATCGATCGACTGGACCATCGTAATCGCTCCTGACTTCTTGGCCGAGGCTGGCACGGAAGCCATTGTCTCACAATCGGTGATGATCTCATCAGGACCGCCTTCTGCATCGGCGCGCGACCATCTGCACCGCGCCAGTGAACGAATTCCGAGAGGGGCTGTTTCACTTGTCGCTTGGCCGAGAGAACGAGTGGTGAGGGAGTGCCAGAAGATGAGCGACGCACCTGAGAAAGGACAGGAAACGGCCGAGGAGCGGCGCGGACAACTGCACGATCTTGAGGGATGGCTTGAGACGCCGATGCTGGTCCTCAGCTTTGTGTGGCTCGTCCTCGTTGGGGTCGAACTGGTCTGGGGGGGCAGCGACAGTCTGGAGGTGTTTGGGACCGCTATCTGGGTCATATTCATTGTCGAATTTCTCGTGCGCTTCACGCTCGCCCCAGAGAAGCTGGCGTTCCTGCGCCGAAACTGGCTCACCGCCATTGCACTAATCGTTCCGGCGTTCCGCCTTCTACGCGGCATTCGCGTTCTGCGTTTCGCGCGCGCAGCACGCGGACTGCGCCTCGTACGCATCGTCGGGACGGCTAACCGAGGTATGAACGCGCTCCGGGCAAGTTTTGGCCGTCGCGGTTTGGGGTATGTCCTTGGAGTAACTGTGCTCTTGGTTCTCCTCGGCGCGGGGGGGATGCTGGCACTCGAACCCGCGTCTGAGGTTGAGGGTGGGTTCACGAGCTATGGAGATGCGCTCTGGTGGACGGCGATGCTGACGACCAGCATAGGCAGCGAATTCTGGCCTAAAAGCCCCGAGGGCCGTATCCTGTGTTTCCTCCTCTCGGTCTATGGATTCGCCGTCTTCGGCTACATCACGGCTGCCTTTGCCTCGTTCTTCGTCGAACGAGACGCGGCGGCACCTGACACCCAGACCCCAAGCAACGCCGACCTTTTTAGCCATTCGTGAAGAGATCGCAGCTTTACGGACTGCGCTCGCGAAGTCGTAGTCGCATATTAGGTGGGTGCTCGATCTTCCCTTTCGCATTCATCCGCGAGAGATCAGCATCCACACGCCGACAGCACAAGCAGCCCAGAAAATGACGATGGCCGCATCAGCCCAATTGCTGTGAGGCTTTGTTGCCTGGGAAAAAAGCGTCTCAACGAAATTCGTCCGACAGGGGCGGCGGGATCAACCGAATGGCAAGAGCTATCCCGAGCGGCACGATAATCAGACCGGGCAGTTGATCGAGGATAGCGATGAAATAGGGAATCAGGTCGCTCGGGCTCAACGGATATCCTGCCATCCATGCAACCAGCGTCGCGAGCAGGGGCGTTCGCCTGTCACGTGCTGCAATCCACAGTGCGACAACAAGCAGCTTAAGTCGGCGCGCCTATAACAGCAGGCGGTTCAGCATGGCGTTTGGTCGGATTGCCAGTCAGCGCGTTTTCCTTCAACAGGCCCTCACAAAAATGGGCTGCTACGGACTATCGGTGCTGCGCCGCGTCCCCACTGGAACAAGGGAAGTAGCCGCTTCGTTGGTCGGACACCCTAGCGCTTAAAAGGGCGCTTCCCTCCGCATTGATGAGGCACTACGCATGAGCCATTCTCGGTCCACCCTTGCCATCTTTGGCTGGCGCCTTCCTGGGGGCAACTGCCCTTTCCACGGTCGCGATCGCTCAGCAGCAAAAAGACCCTGCTGCTTCTCCCTCCAAGGATAGCGGCACAATGCAACGTGCGGACAAGGAGGACATGCGGCCCGTCCTCCAGAAGCTCAAGGACCTTGGAGCCAAACCTCTCGGTACGCTGTCAGTCGAGGCTACCAGAAAGGGTCCAACCCCCGCCGACGCCGTTATGGCGCTGCTGAAGGAACAGGGGAAGGACCCTCAGGCGCTCATGGCGCAGATGAAGGTCAAGAAGCATGACATGTCATATCCAACCGGGGGCGGATCGCAGCCGGTTCGCATCTATACACCTGAGGGAGACGCGCCGCAGGGCGGCTGGCCTGTCATCGTCTACTATCGCGGAGGCGGATGGGTCATCGCAGACATCGACACATCCGAAGCGTCGGCGATGGCGTTGGCAGACAAATCCAGGTCTATCGTCGCCTCAGTTGAATATCGCCACGCTCCTGAAAACAAATTTCCTGCCGCTCATGAGGATGCGTTCAACGCCTACAAATGGGCGTTGGAAAACGCCAAGCAGTTCAACGGAGACCCGCAGCGTGTCGCCGTGGCTGGGGAGTCTGCCGGAGGCAATCTCGCGCTGAACACAGCGATTGCAGCGACCAGAAGGTGCAGATGCCGGTTCACATGCTACTGGTCTATCCCGTTGCCGGGACCGATCTGGATACCCCCTCCTATAAAGAAAACGCCGATGCTGTTCCGTTAAGCCGAGAGGCGATGAAGTGGTTTTTCGATAACACCGTGAGCAAGCCAGAAGACATGCAGGACCCGCGCCTGAATCTGGTCGAGCGAGCCGATTTGACGGGGCTGCCTCCTGCGACGGTCATTACCGCAGAGATCGATCCCCTGGATCGGAAGGCAAAGCGTTGGCTGACAAGCTCCAGGCCGCAGGCTCGAAGGTGACATATCAAAATAACGAAGGCGTCACGCATGAGTTCTTTGGAATGGCCGCAGTGCTGGATGACGCTAAGCGTGCCCAGGAACTGGCCGCGCGCGAATTGAAGCAGGCGTTGAGGTAGGCCGAGGGTTGGAGAGGGGCTGAGCGGGTCGCCGCTCAGCCCCTTCATGCAAGAACGCGCGCGCTGGCGTAATCTGGGCGTGTCTGCCGAGCAGCAGCCATGCGCGGTCTTGGATTGTAGCGTGGGTTAACCCGAAGCGATCTCCGAGCACCGCCTGGAGTCGCTGACGAACCTCATCATGGTCTGCGGTGTCCGCAATGCGCGCGTGAAGCGTGATCAGCGGACGCTCTGGGGTGAACGCCCAGACGTTGACGTGGTGGATGTCCAGAAGACCCGGTCCCGACTGGCGCAGGCTTGCTCAATCGTTCTTCAACATAGAGGTTGTCGGGGCTCCCTCCATGAGCAGGTGCAAAGAGCGCTTTGAGAGCGCCCAGGGTCCGCGCAGCACGAGGAAGGCAACCAGCACGGAAAGGAGCGGGTCAAATTGCGCTGAGGCCAGAAGAACCTCGCTGTTCTGGAACTGGACCAGTCGTGCCGCATTGTTTTCGCAGGAGAACCTCAATGATGAAGCGGTTCCGCTTTTCAGCCGTGCGATACAGCAAAGTCCGCGAGGACATGTTGACGCCCGACGCGGCTCTGGAGTTGCCGAGCGTAGAGGCGGCTCGAACAGTTGCCGAGGAAGCACTGCGGGAGATAGTAGGCGAACTCCCGCATGGACAGCTAAGGTCGCAGTGATTGTAAAGATGATGCGGGAGCCGTAGTAGAAGGTGTAGAGTTGGAAATTCGCTCCGTAAAACCCACTACTGATCCAGCAATTTGATGGCTGTTATCGCTCGCATTGCCCCTCGTTACTACGAAATTGCGATGAGGTAATTTGATCGCGCATCTCTTCAGGTCGCGCCGAAGAGAGCAGCTTCCGCGCCGAGCCTTCTGCCCAGCGCGGCAGCGGCGGGAACGCGATACCCCGAATTACAGCTTGCCGTACCACGTGTTTCCGAAATGGGCCCTTTGCAGTTTCAGCGGGTAGGTACGGTACGCCCCGGTCGCTCACAAGATAGCGCAGCCTCTACGGCCGCCCCCGCAGTTTGCTGTCGGCTTTTCCCGCCGCCATGGGTGCGATGCGGTTGACCTTAGGACACCTATTGGTTGATGCTGAGAAGTGGACGAACTAAAGTGACGGGAGCCTACGTTAAGCCTTTACCGACCGGGTTGAGGCTGGCAGGGAGGACCTCTGGCAATGAGCGTGCCCCGACGCTGAGCCGAGGCACGCTGATGATTAACTGCCCTGCTGCATGGGCCTTGCTCGCCGAGTGCGCTTATAGCTCTTGCGCTTCATAGGGCGGCCGCTGCGCATCATAGAGCCCCGGCGGCGACGCATACGGCCGTGGCCTGCCCAAGTCATGTGTCGGGAATATTCGACCTCAACATCGTCAAGACCGGCCGCTGCGAGTTCGGAGGGGGCAAAGTCAGTGACTTCTTTTCGGACAACGGAAGCGGCATGCGACGATGTTACGTTGATAACACTGGCAGCAGCAGTTCCGCCGATAAGAGCAAAAATGAATGATCGCCTGTCCATGTTTCGTCCCTTTGATTGCCCCAGCAAAACGGGCAACTGACGCAAGAGCATTATGTTCCGAATAACTCGCTTTGCGTCACCCACGCCAGCAGAAGCCTTGCGCTTGATTCATGTGCCTTAAGCTGCGCATGCTTGCAGACTTTCACGCTTCTGGAGTGCGGGGTCCTCCCGATTGCGAACACACCCAAAGCGGATGCCCGAAGGACACCGCTAATCAACGAGCGAAGAACAGCGCGGAGGTCAGTCCGCCGCCAAGTTGGCGGCATCGAGGGGAATGCCGAGCCAGACCAGAGAGCGGCAGAAGAGGCGCGAGCCAAAAACCTGCGTCCTGGAGCGCCAGCGCTCAGGATCAGCCCGACATAGTCAGCAGCGAAACTGCCGAGTTGGACGACAGCATCCAGCCTGCATACCGATACCAACGCCAGATTATGCCAGTTCACAAATAGATGCCGCCATGGCCGGTTTTTGCCTTCAGGAGGAAGGCTCGCTCGGCAGTCATGTCCGTTAAAGAGCGAATGTGGAGCACAGTGTGGTCCACTGCCTCCTGCCGTTCAGCCAGCAGGGCCTCCGGCAGCCTTCAGACGGGCGGGAGCGATTGGCAGTACCGAGGTAGCCAATACCAAGTCTAGTCGAGGACCAGATTGTTCTGCTGCAACTTCTTCAAAGACGGAGGGGGTGGGGCAAAGCCATCATCATCTAAGAAGCGGCTGACGACCGCCTTAACCAACTCATCTTCATCCACCGTGCCTGAGATCATTTGATCCAGCGTCAGTGTTGCGACCCGAGCCATGCTGCTCGTAATGTCTCTGAAATAACCGCTTGCACGCAGAATATCTTCGGCGCGAACCATAACTGACTGAGCCAAATTCAGGTGATCAGGACCAATACAAGGCTTGACGTGATTACTTATCACTGACTCCACTTCAACGCGCAAAGAAACGATTTAGACGCGAAATCGTCCAATAATACTGATTAGCGAACCTTAGTGCTCTCTACTCATTTCGCGTCAGGTATTTGTCCACCGCCGCCTTGACCAGATCGTCTTCGTCACAGCAACCTTCCGCCATCTGACCGACAATAATCTCCGCGAGTCTGTCCAGTGATGGCATGGGAGGGTCCGACATAGCCCCACACGCGTTCAACAAGAATTGCGCTCGGACAATGACCTTACTGGCCGCATCAAGCTCACTAGGCCCAAGGAACGACGACGGTCTTGCCATAGCTGCCATCTGAGCGAGCAACTGGCGCTCTGAAAATAATCCAGGTTAATTCCGACTCATTACCCGCAAAATATATCGCCCCGACCACCCACTGGTGGTCCCATGGGTCATCTGCGCACGTCAGCCTTCGCCAGATTGAACCCCATTCGTATGGAAGCCTCCTGCCGGGCCTGAACCTGACCCGCGCTGAGCGGTCTTTGGGCTGCCCTCGAAGATCGCGGATCTCTCTCACAAACGGTCGTTTTCGAGAGAGCCTCGTCAACGTGATCGGTAACGTCTGGATTTCGCTGCACGGCGTCTCGCGAAAACTAGCTTGCAAAACCTCCGTCTCATGAGACCGTCGATCTGGACGAGTTTTGAGAGAGGAGAGGCGATGCTGCTGGGACTGGCACGGGTTTCGACGGACGGACAAGATCACAGCCTCCAGCTCGACGCGCTGAAGGCGGCCGGGTGCGAGAAGGTCTTCGTCGAGACCGTCTCAGGGACCTAAGGCCGAGCGGCCCGAATTGCGAAAGCTCCTCGACCATGCCCGGAGCGGCGACGTGATCGTGGTCTACTCGCTGTCCAGGCTGGCGCGGTCGATCCGCCACCTGCTCGAACTCTCGGAGGAGCTTCGTGCCCGAGAGATCGGACTGAGAGTCACTCACCGAGGGCTTCGACACGACCAGCCCGGCTGGGACGCTTCCTGTTCACGATCCTGGGCGCGCTCGAGCAACATGGAGGTCGAGCTTCTCCGCGAGCGTACCCAGGCCGGTCTTCGCGCAGCCCGTGCCCGAGGCCGCGTGGGTGGACGCCCGAAGGCGTTGGACCCGGTGAAGCTGACCGTCGTGAGGACGCTGCTGAGCGAGGGCACGCTGACCGTGGCCGAGATCGCCGAGCACGTGCAGGTCGCGCCCAGCACGATCTATCGGAGCCTCAAAGGCGGCCGGAGCGCGTTGGCCTGACGGAGATGGTGACCATCCTAGAGACGGTCAGGAGACCGTGGTGGCGCGATCTGCCTCCCTCAGTTCACAGCACCTGATTGGGCAATGGTCGCCTGCGCTGCGATCGTTGCTAGACGATCAATCTGCCGTCGTTGGATCAATCATGGCCCGGACCTGCGCAATGCTGTTGGCGGGAAATCCCGCCGTGACAGCGTGCTTGCGGATCAGTTCCTCGCTCGGGGCGCGGTAAACGCAGTAAATCTTGTCGTCTGTCACGTAGCTGTGGACCCACTGAATCTCAGGTCCTAGCTCTCGCAGAACGTTGCAGGACCCTTGAGAAGCGCCTTTAAGCTCCTCTGGTCCGAGCTTACCTGCTCCGGGCATTTCTCTCTCGATTACGAACTGCGGCATGATCATCCTCCCCAGGTTGGATCGAGAGCTTGCTCCTCCCAAAGCAGGCTGTCCATGACCTTCCGCCACCTTGACTGCCTCTGCCCTCCATCTGGAGGCATCAGCATATAAGCGTCAGGCCCGAAAGCAGCCCACGGTCCAGCGCCTTAAGCGCGCTCGATGACGGCCGAGGACGGTCAGGCGACCGTGGCCGCGTGAGCTTCGCATGGAGAAGTCAGTCAAAAACGACCCCTCCGATCCGGCGGCCAGGACAGACCCCGCCCATGGCTCCGTCCCGGCCGCTTTCGTCTTCTCTCACGCGGAAGCTTTCTCTTGATCGAGGAGGCAGCCCGACGTGGGCGGTTTAGTGTTCGTATCGAGCGAAGCGACGACGAACAGCTTAATATCGAGCGGTCCCTCTGGGAGGCTCTAGTGCTAGTATAATGCTATTGATACTGATTGTGTTGGTGCTTGTGATTTTGCTCATGGAGGTGAGATCACATAGACATCAACCCAGCCTCCGCTCATCCTCCTCGACGATCTTCATCAGAACATCCCGATTGGGCGTCCAGGACCTTCCAAGGCCACGACGCTCAACGACCTGTTCGAGATCGTCCTGACGCTGGTCGATGCCCTGCACCATCCGCAACAGAGCCTCCATATACTCGGTCAGCACCTCCGGCGTGTCCTCAGTCAGAGCAAATCGACCCTCTGCTTCAATCGTGGCTACGCGCTGTTGCAGCGCCTCGATAATGAGGCGCTGTTCGTTGAGCGCTGCGACCAGCGCCTGCTCGATCTCTGTCATGACTTGGCCTTCCGGCCATTCCGGCTCAGCCAAAGCCTGTGCGGATCATAGCTCGCCCGCATCACCGGCTTGTTCGGCACCTTCACGCTTTCCTCGAAGAAGTCCTGGAATGTGATGGTGCCGCCGGGCAGCAGCAGGTCGAGGAAGAACTCGCCATCCACGGTCGCATGAACGCGAGCAATCGAGCCGAACTCGTAATAGGTGCCCGCACCGTCCATCTGAACCTGCCCCAGGCGAGGCCACTCGCCCGTAACCGGCATCGAGACGGTCTCGCGCAGGATCGGCATGTAGGCCGCATCCCAGAGGTCAGCGGGCAACAGCGTCGGGTTCTTATAGGCGTAGTCCTCGAACACGTTAGAAAACACATCAGGGTGGCGCAGGACGGCGTTCCCTTCCCAGGCGGCGTTCTTGTGGCTGGGTGTGAAGGGGGTGGTCTGGGTGAAAACCTGGAAGGTCGCCCGCCACTTCATCCACTCGAAGCTTTTGCCCCGGTCGGAGTTGTCGAAGATGTAGGCATTGGCGAGCGTGATCTCGTCGAAGGCAGGCAGACGAGACAGAGGCCGCCCAACCGGAGCGGCTGGAACAGACTGCACAGGAGCCGCGAAAGTCGCGGGAATGGTCGTGGTGTTGGCGAACTTATTGAGGGCGTCGAGCGCCGGAAATGGTGTCATTGAAATGGTCCAAATATCGATTTGAAATGAGGTATCCGCGTGCCGTCTCGTTCATCGAGCGGCGCGACCGGCTAATGCTCCGGCCTCATCAGAAGGACACAGCAGCCCTCGGAATGTCGAAATTAAAATGCTGGCCAACCGGGACGATCCTGCGGTTGGGCCGCAAGATCGATGACCCCAAGCTGCTCGTCAGGCATCTCCCGTCAACGGCGCGACCAACGAAAATGACGGCAGATCGAGAGCTTCGCCTCGGACGAGTCCCTCTCCCGCTACCATCCGATCCCCACTCCAGCTGGTGGGGTATCAACCGGCCCCAATCCCATCCAGATCCGTGTGGTTAGAGACAGGGCTGAGGGTGGCGAAGCGCCCCTCTGTCATTGCGAGGAGCGATAGCGACGAAGCAACCCAGGGGGACGTAGAGCGCTACGCCACTGGGTTGCTTCGCTACGCTCGCAATGACAGGTGGAGGGTCTAGAATTCCTCCCAGCCAGCATCACCAGCGCGGCTGTTCACAATCTTCTTGGCCGGGGCACGAGCGGGCATGAAGGCGGTCTCGGCCATGGCGCGCAGGCGCTCGGGCTCGGAAGCCGGGATTTGGCTGAGGGTGGCGAAGCGCCCCTCTGTGATTGCGAGGAGCGTAGCGAAGCAACCCAGGGGGACGTAGAGTGCTACGCCACTGGGTTGCTTCGCTACGCTCGCAATGACGGGTGGAGGGTCTAGAATTCCTCCCAACCCGTATCACCGGCGCGGCTGTTGGCGACCTTCTTAGCGGGCGTGAAGGCGGTCTCAGCCATCGCACGCAGGCGCTCGGGCTCGGAAGACGTTTGGCTAAGAGTGGCAAAGCGCCCTTCTGTCATTGCGAGGAGCGATAGCGACGAAGCAACCCAGGGGGACGTAGAGCGCTACGCCACTGGGTTGCTTCGCTACGCTCGCAATGACGGGTGGAGGGTTTAGAACTCCTTCCAGCCCGCTCGGAAGCCGGGATTTGGCTGAGGGCGGCGAAGCGCCCCTCTGTCCTTGCGAGGAGCGATAGCGACGAAGCAATCCAGGGGGACGCAGAGTGCGACGCCACTGGGTTGCTTCGCTACGCTCGCAATGACGGGTGGAGGGTCTAGAATTCCTCCCAGCCTGCATCACCGGCGCGGCTGTTGACGACCTTCTTGGCCGGGGCGCGAGCGGGCGTGAAGGCGCTCTCCGCCATCGCGCGCAGGCGCTCCGGCTCGGAAGCCGAGATTTGGCTGAGGGTGGCGAAGCGCCCCTCTGTCATTGCGAGGAGCGATAGCGACGAAGCAACCCAGGGGGACGCAAAGCGCTACGCCACTGGGTTGCTTCGCTACGCTCGCAATGACGGGTGGAGGGTTTAGAACTCCTCCCAGCCCGTATCACCGGCGCGGCTGTTAGCGACCTTCTTGGCGGGGGCACGAGCGGGCGTGAAGGCGGTCTCGGCCATCGCGCGCAGGCGCTCCGGCTCGGAAGGGTGGCGAAGCGCCCTTCCGTCATTGCGAGGAGCGATAGCGACGAAGCAACCCAGGGGGACGTAGAGTGCTACGCCACTGGGTTGCTTCGCTACGCTCGCAATGACGGGTGGAGGGCTTTAGAACTCCTCCCACCCAGCATCACCGGCGCGGCTATTGGCGACCTTCTTGGCCGGGGCACGAGCGGGCGTGAAGGCGGTTTCGGCCATGGCCCGCAGGCGCTCGGGCTCGGAAGCCGGCTTGCGCGGAGCGGGTGCCCGCACCGGCGCAGCGGCGCGCACTGGCGCAGCGGCGCGAACGGGAGCCAGGACAGCGCTGTCCTGCCCGGTCTTGAACGCGGCCACCAGATCGTTGAGCTGACCGATCTTGCCCGAGAGCGAACCGGCTGATGCGGCGCTCTGCTCGGCCAAGGCTGCATTCTGCTGGGTCATTTCATCGAGATGCGCCACAGCCTGGCTCATCTCGTCGATGCCGTTGGCCTGTTCGCCGGAGGCCGAGGAGATATCGGCAATCGTCGCCGCCACCTTCTGCGAGGCTGCAAGAATGCGCTCAAGCGATTCACCCGCCTGCCGCACGAGCTTCACACCCTCACCAACCTCCATGTTCGAGGAGGAAATCAGCGCCGAGATATCCTTGGCAGCCTCGCCGGAGCGCTGCGCCAGGGTCCTGACTTCGGAGGCCACCACAGCAAAGCCCTTGCCGGCATCACCTGCCCGCGCCGCTTCCACCGCAGCGTTCAGCGCCAGCAGATTGGTCTGGAAAGCGATGTCGTCGATGACACGGATAATGTCCGATATCTTCTGCGAGGCGGTTTCAATCCTCGCCATAGCGTCGACGGCCTGACCCGCAATCGCACCACCGGCCAAAGCCGCCTGCTTCGCCTCATCGGCAATCGCAGCAGCCTCACGCGAGGCCTGCGCCGAGGCTTTCACCGAAGCGGCCAGCTCTTCCGTCGTCGCGGCAGTCTCTTCCAGCGACGAAGCCTGCTCTTCCGTGCGCTTGCTGAGATCGTCGGCGCCCATGTTGATCTCGCGAGCCGCGAGGCCGACATCCGCCGAGGTCAGCTGGATCGTCCGCACGGTCTGCGACAGACGCTCGACCGTCTCGTTGATCGCACCCTTCAGATCCGCAAACTTGCCGCGATAGCCGGTGTCGATACGCGCCGTCAGATCGCCGCCCGCAATCGCCTGCAGCGTCTCGGCGAACTCGGTCGTCGCCGAATCCACCACCGCATTGATCTCGTTGATGCCGGCAACCAGCTTCTGCATCTGCTCGTCGGCATGCTCGATCTGCAGCCTCGCCGAGAAATCGCCAGACGCCGCAGCCGCAACCACCTCGCCGACATCGGAGACGACGGACGCCATCGATTCCGCGGCGCGCAGGCGCCGTGCCGATGCCTCACGCTCCTGCTCTTCAAGCGCGCGAACCCGCAGGCCGTTCTCCTTGAAGACGGTCAGAGCACCGGCCATCGCGCCGATCTCGTCCTGGCGCGTGCCATGCGGCACGGCGACGGAGAGATCCCCGGCGGCCATGGCGCGCATCGCCTCGGTCATGTCGGCGATCGGCCCGGTCACCCGCGACCGCACCATGAAGAAGCCGAAGCCCATCAGCAGCAAGGCCCCAGCGAACAGGGCGGAATAACGGGCCATCACAGCGCTGGCATTGGCAGCCGCGTCGGCCGCGCGCTCGTTCAGCGCGGTCAGGGCGACATTGGCGACATCGCTCACCGTATCGAGCGCCGGCACCACCGCCTCGCGCCATTTGTCGGTGCCCATCCCGGCGGTCTGGCCTGTCGTCAGCTTCTGCGCCAGATCATCCTTGAGCGCCTTGAACGGCCCGGAGAAATAGGTCTGGTCCGCCTTGGCGATGGCGTTGCGGATTGCGGGATCGGTCTGGGGGGTGGTCGCAATGGTCTTGACCGACTCCCAGCCAAAGGCGCCCAGCGCCTCGGTCAGCAGCAGCGCCTTGGCTTCTTTTTCGTCGAAGGGCCGGTTCTGCGCCAGGATCGTGCTGAACATCTGCCCGGAGGTGCCGATCGCGGCGCGAACCGACCAGGCCAGCGTGCGGGTGATTACCAGCTCCGACAGGCTCGGGTTTAAGGCGCGGATTTCGATCTCGGCTGCCGCAACCGCCTCTTCCAGGCTCTTCAGATAGGCTTCGCTGACGCTCTGCACCCGGCCAACCAGCGCCTTGTCGCGAGAGGCGGGCGCCAGCTTGGCATCGCTGTCCACGGCTTCGCGCAGCTTGTTGTAATCGCCATAGCGTGAGGCCAGCGCAGTCGCGGCCGATTTCAGCGCCGGGATCGCTGTCGTCTCCAGCGTCGGGCGCGCAGCCAGCATGGCGGCATCGACTTCCTTGGCCCGGGCCCGATAGGTTGCGATCGAGCTCTGGTTCTTGTCCAGCCCCTGGATGACGGCCGTCTGCAGCGAAGCCCGCTCATAGCGCGCGCTGACCAGCGCGTTGAACAGGTTCTGGTCAAGCTTCGCCAGCTCGGCCGCCTGCACCGCAGAGCCACGCTGCCAATAGGCGGTCCACATCTGCTGGCCGCAGAGGACGGCAACGATCAGGCCCATCACGCCGATCAGGCTCGCAAGCGTGGTGCGGATGGAAAGATTTGAGAACAACTTAGTCACGCGTGCCCCGCTGAACCGGAAACGCAAGCCCTTGCGGATGCGTATGCAGGAGCATTGAGTCACAAGGTCTTGATATTGAGTTTACTTCTGCAGTTTCGGTCCGTTGAGCAAGTCATGCGCACAGCCGCAGCAGCCGAACCGTGTTGCAACAGAGCGCACGGCCCCCATCGCCGCCCGAAGCGCCTGTCTCCCTCGACAGAGGTTTAGCCGACTTAGGCGGCCGGCTTGGAGAAGCGCACAACCACGGCCCTCAGGCTCAACCCCTGGACAACGATGGTGAAAATCACGGCGGCATAGGTCGCGGCCAGCAGGATCGGCTTTTCGCTGACGGCCGGCAGCGACAGCGCAAGCGCGATGGAAATGCCGCCGCGCAAGCCGCCCCAGGTCAAGATCGGGATCGTCCCCTTCACGAACTCGGTGCGCGGGCGCAGGGCTACCACCGGGATCGATACAGCCAGGAAACGCGCCAACAGCACGAGCGGGATCGCAGCGAGCGCAGGGCCGATGAAGCTGCGGTCGAAGCTCAGCACCAGAACCTCCAAGCCGATCAGCAGGAACAGCACGGAGTTCAGCACCTCGTCGATCAGGGTCCAGAACGCAAACAGGTAGCGCTGCGTCTCGTCGCTCATCGCATCGCGCGGGCCTTGGTTGCCGATCAGGATGCCTGCGACCACAACGGCGATCGGCCCGCTCATGTGCAGCTTCGACGCCAGCGCATAGGTTCCCATCACCAGCGCGAGCGAGATCAGCGTTTCGATCGGATAATCGTCGATGGCGCGGGTGGCGCGATAGGCGCCATAGCCGGTGATCAGCCCCAGCACAGCGCCGCCAATCGCCTCGAAGATGAAGAGATGCGCGACTCCGGCCAGATCGACGGAGCCATGGCTCGATCCCGTCGCAATCGCCAGGATGACGGTGAAGATCACGACGCCGACGCCGTCATTGAACAGCGACTCCCCGGCCATATCCGCCTCGAGCGTCTTCGGCACCGCGACCGATTTCAAGGTGCTCAGCACGGCGACAGGATCGGTCGGGCTGATCAGGGCGCCAAGAACCAGCGACCAGGCGAAAGGCACCGGCGCGCCCAAAGCAGCCGAGAGCCACCAGAAGCCGACGCCGACCACTCCAGTTGAGATCAAAACGCCCACGGTCGCCATCAGCCCGACCACCCAGGCCCGGCTCCGGAGAACGGCCAGATTGACGTGAAGCGCGCCGGCGAAAAGCAGGAAGGCCAGCATGCCGTTCAGCACCGCCTCCTGAAAATCGATCTGCCGCAGCAGGCGCCGCAAATCCTCGTAGAAGGAGATATCGGGCAGCGCCACCTCGATCCCGATCAGGATCAGGGACGACACCAGCCCCATCACCAAGAGACCGATGGCGTGCGGAAAGCCGATGAAGACATGGTTCAGCCAGCCGAAGCTCGCTGTCAGGACCACCAGAATGGCAATCAGGTCGAAGGCAGACAGCATCGCGTGAAATCCTGAAGCGGGAGGGCGATGGCAGGCGCAGCGTCATCGGCTTGCGCAAGCCAATCGCTTATTCGGCCCGGCCTCGCAACCCAACCGCCCGGCCAGCGGCGACCGCGCGGTTTAACCGCTCCTGCGATCTCTGTTATCGCCACATCCCGCGCATCCTCGCCCGGACATCGACACGCCGCCCATTCGAGGCGGCTCGCGCCGGATCGGGAGCCGCTTGCGGCCAGGCGATGCGCTCGAACTGGCCGAGCAGCGCGTTGGGGATGAAGCGCGTCCGGTTGGCGTAAACATGCCGGTCGCCGGTCGCCGCCTGGCCATGGGTGAAAAAGCGCTGCGGGACGACGAGATGCAGATCGTCCTTGGCGCGCGTCATCGCGACATAGAGCAGCCTGCGCTCCTCCTCGATCTCGTCTTTCGTGCCGGTGCCGAGATCGCTGGGAATGCAGCCATCGACCGCGTTCATCACGAAGACGGAGGTCCATTCCTGACCCTTGGCCGAGTGGATCGTCGAGAGGATCAGATAATCCTCGTCGAGATGCGGCACGCCGGCCTGATCGCTGGTGGCGTCGGGCGGGTCGAGCGTCAGCTCGGTCAGGAAGCGCTCGCGCGAAGGATAGCCGCTGGCGATCTGCTCGAGTTGCACCAGATCGGCCTGCCGCGTCGCCGCATCCTCATGGACGCGCTCCAGATGCGGCTGATACCAGCGCCGCGCCCGCTCGATCTCGCCCGGCCACCCGGCAGCCCCCGTCTTCAGTTCGCTGACAGCAGCGACGAAATCCATCCAGTCCTCGCCGGCTCGCGGTGGCGCAGGCGCGTCGGCAAGAACCTCGATCGGAGCAGCCGCCTGGGCGATATGATCGATGACGCGCTGGGCCGAGGTCGGGCCGACACCGGGCAGCAGCTGGAGCAAGCGAAACCCCGCCACCCGGTCGCGCGGGTTCTCGACGAAGCGCAGCAGGGCGAGCAAATCCTTGATATGCGCGCTGTCGAGGAACTTCAGTCCGCCGAACTTGACGAAGGGGATATTGCGGCGCGTCAGCTCGATCTCGAGGGGCCCGCTGTGATGGGAAGCCCGGAACAGCACCGCCTGCTGCTTCAGCGAGCCACCCCCTTCCCGGTTCTCCAGCACCTTCTCGGCGATGAAGCGCGCCTGGTCCGCCTCATCCCGGACATGGACCAGCTGCGGAGCGGAGCCGGTGGCCCGGTCCGTCCAGAGGTTTTTGGTGAAGCGCTCCGCCGCAAGATCGATGACGGCATTGGCCGCCATCAGGATTGCGCTGGTCGAGCGGTAATTCTGGTCGAGCGTAATGATCTCGGCCGGGGGCGCAAAAGCGGCCGGGAAATCGAGGATGTTGCGGACGGTCGCCGCCCTGAACGAATAGATCGACTGCGCATCGTCGCCGACCACGGTGAGGCCACGCCCGTCGGGCTTGAGGGCCAGCAGGATCGAGGATTGCAGGCGGTTGGTGTCCTGATACTCATCGACCATGACATGATCAAAGCGCTGGCCGATATCGGCGGCAATCTCGGGATCGGTCATCGCCTGCGCCCAGTAGAGCAGCAGATCGTCGTAATCGAGCACGTTCTGGTTCTGCTTGGCCTCGACATAAGCCGCGAACAGCTCCTTCAGCTCGGCCGCCCAATTGATGCACCAAGGATAGGAGCGGCCCAGCACCTCCTCGATCGGCACCTCCGCATTGACGCAGCGCGAATAGATCGCGAGGCAGGTGCCCTTGGTGGGGAAGCGCGCTTCGGTGCGGGAAAAGCCGAGTTCATGGCGCACCAGATTCATCTGGTCGGCCGAATCCTCACGGTCATGAATGGTGAAGGCCGGGTCGAGCCCCAATTGCTCGGCGCAATCGCGCAACAGGCGCGCACCGATGCCATGGAAGGTGCCGGCCCAGCTCAGCGCGTCGGATAACACCCCTGCCCCCTCGCCCAGCACCTTGCGCGTGATCCGCTCGACCCGGCGCGCCATTTCCGAGGCGGCGCGGCGCGAAAAGGTCATCAGCAGGATGCGGCGCGGATCGGCCCCGCAGACCAGCAGGTGCGCGACGCGATGCGCCAGCGTGTTGGTCTTGCCCGAGCCTGCGCCGGCAATCACCAGCAAGGGCGCAGCCGCGACGGCCCCGACGCCATGGGTGACGGCCCGCCTTTGTGCCGGGTTGAGCGTGTCGAGATAGCTGATCGGGGCGAGCGCATTCATGATGAGATCTGCTGGCGGGGACGGGCTGCGAAACTCGGCTTCAGCGTAACGAGCGCCGCACCGGGCCGCGTCAGGATCGGCGATCCGTTCCCCATCCTGATGCCCGCGAGACGCAGAACGAAATAAGAACGCTGGATTTCAGCAAGTCAAGCCTCGTCAGATCGACCGACAGCGCTTCGATGTAGAGACCGGCAGGTGCGGCGCGGCCTGTCAGGAACGACAGGCTCTCCATCGCGTTCATCGCTCATCGCGAGGGACACCATGACCGGATTGATGACGACTGCCATCCACCTCGAAGCAAAGGGCTTCATTCCCAACAATCCGCGCCTGCCGGTCGTGCTCTATGAGGGCGCGTTCTCGGCCGATGAGGAGGATCTGGCGACGGTGATGGAGAAGCGCTTTCAGGAGAATGGCTGGCCGCCGCAATGGCGCGACGGCATCTTCGACTATGACCATTACCACACCCAGGGGCATGAGGTGCTGGGCGTCGCTGCGGGCTCGGCCGCGTTGGTGCTGGGCGGCGAGGACGGTCGGCGGATCACGGTGAAGGCCGGCGATGTCCTGCTTCTTCCGGCTGGCACAGGACATCGTCGCGTGCAGCAATCAGAGGATTTTCTGGTGGTCGGTGCCTACCCGCCCGGCCAGAGCCCCGACATCATCTGCAAGGAAGCGACGCCAGCCATGCTGAACCAGATCGCGATCCTGAACTTCCCCCAATCGGACCCGGTGAGCGGGACGGAAGGGCCGATGGTTCAGCTCTGGGCCGATCAGGTCGTCCGCAAAAGCTGATCGGCAAGCAGGGTAGGCGAGCTAACGTCGGCGTCGAGCAGGCCGAGCCGCTCGCACAGTCCGGCCCCATCCGCTGGCAGATGCTCAAGCTCCACCTCGCGCGCCAGATCTCCGGCGAAGTGCCGCCAGCTCTCAATATTGCGCCAGGGCACGGCGATCAGCAGCGGCAGCCCGGCCTCGATTGCCTCCCCGATCAGCGGCCGGAAGCCCGCGCCTTCGGCTTCGGTCTTGCCGAACTTGTTGAGGATGACGAGGTCGGGCCGGTGCACCAGCCCCGCGCGGACGATCTGCATCGCCTGCAGCAATTGCCCGACATCAAGCGCGCAGCCGCGCGCCAGCGGGCCGCGATCCTGCGAAATCCCGAGCAGTTCGCCGCTCGCCAGCTCTTCCAGCACCATGTCGCAGCGCGAGCGGCCGGGGCGCGGCGTATTGTGCTGCACCAGCCCGGCCAGCCTGCAGCCATGCTCGAGCAAGGTCAACGCGATGCTGCGCAAGGCGCGATCGGCGGCATCGCTGTCGGTGTAGACGAGGGCTGTGATGGGGCCGGTCTCGGGCATCGTCTTGGCTCGGCTCATTGCGGGGTAAGGGGTTGGCAGCACGGCGCGTCATGAAAGCTGGAAACGGCGAGCGAGCTGAAAGCATCCAGCGCCTGCCGTCTCAGCGCGCTCACCGCTTCCACCGGGTGGGTCACGCGATGGTCGATAGAGGGCAGTGCGTCGCGCTGCTCGATCGACGAGAGATGCGGGCCGAGATCGCGCAGTAGCCCGTCCTCGATCGCATAAATCCAGCCATGCAGGTTGAGTTCCTGCCCGCGCGCCCAGGCATTCTCGACGATCGGGGTCTGCGCCAGGCGGCGTACCTGCATCTCGACATTGATCTCGCACATCAGGTTGAGCTGGCAGTCTGCGTCGGGGATCAGCGCGAAGGTCTCGCGGTGCTTGCGATGCAGCATCGAGATCGGCTGCAGCCAGTGATCCAGCATCGCGCCACGTTCGGTCACCAGCGCCCGCTGCACGCCGCCACAGCCATAATGCCCGCAGACGATGATGTGCTCGACGCGCAGCTGCTCGACCGCGTACTCGATCACCGAGAGGATGTTCATGTCGCTGGTGTGGACGACATTGGCGATATTGCGGTGGACGAAGACCTCGCCCGGATCGAGCCCAAGCACGTCATTGGCGGTGACGCGGCTGTCGGAACAGCCGATCCAGAGGTAGCGCGGGCTCTGCTGCTCGGCCATGCGCCGGAAGAAATGCGGATCGGCCTGCGTCTTCGACTGGGCCCAGGTGACATTGCGGTCGAAGAGGTGGTCGAGAGTGCGCGACATCAGCCCACCCCCGCCGGTATAAGGCTGCGTGGCTCAGCGGTGGTCACTGCAGCCTCCGGATCCGCACCCGCAGCTGCCGGCTTTCGGCGCCGGTGCCGCGTCCTTCTCCAGCGCCCAGCGCAACATCTTGCCCAGCACGACACGCGCGGGATCATCGGCCCGCTCGATGGCTGTCATCAGCGCCAGCCAATCCTCGTCCCCGGCCTGGGCGGCGTAGCGGCGTGAGGCATTGGCGACGTATTCGCCCGGCGTCTCGTCATGCAGCGCGCCCATCGCCTGGATCCGCGCCAGCAGGATGACGTCGCCCAGCGCATCCAGCGCCGCGGCGGCATCGGTTTCATCGGAGAGATGGGTGAGAAGCGCTCCAAGCTGCATGATGGCCTCCTACTGGACCAGCGGAGACGGGCTGGAGGCGATCTCGACACCGATGATCTCCGCCCGTCCGGCCAGGATTGCGATGTATTGCTGGATCGCCATGCGGCGGACCTTCTCGTCGAGCCAGGCGGCGATACGAGGCTGAACCGCCTCGAACGGCAGGGCCTGCCCCGGAATGCGCCGCTCGACCCAGACGATGTGGAAGCCGTAGCGGCTTTCCACCGGCTCCGGTCCAACCGCACCGACAGGCAGGCGGCCCAATGCGGCCTCGAATTCCGGTACGGTCTGGCCGGGGCCGATCTGGCCGAGATGCCCGCCGGTCCTGCCCGAGGGACAGGCCGAGACCGCTTCGGCCAGAGCGCGAAAGCATTCCGGCTCCTGTTCGATCTGCAGGATCAGCAGCGCGGCCTGCCGCTTCGCCTCCTGCCGCGCAGCCGTATCGCGCGGCGCCGCCGGCAGCAGGATATGGCGCGCCTCGATGATGGCCGGCGACTGGAAGCGCGCCCGGTTGGCTTCGAAATAGCGCCTGCAGCTCGCCGCATCCGCCTTGGGGGTGCGGACTTCGCGCTCGACCAGCTGGCGGATCAGCGCCTCATCCTCAGTCTCGCGCCGCCCCTCGCCATCCATGGCCGGTTGCGGCGGGATCTCCAGGCGGCGCGCCTCCTGCAGCAAAAGCTCACGCACGACCAGCGCGCGGGCCGCTGCCTGCCAGGCTTCGATCGGCTTGGCGGCGGGGTGGTTCTGGGTTTCCTGCGCGATGGCGGCACGGGCGATAGCGACGCCATTGACACTGACGGTCTTGGGCTTGGCCGTGACGACGGGTTTGACCGCGCAGGCGGACAGGGCTGGGCTGGTCATGGGTTCACTCCGCGGGCTGGTTGTGCGGGCGGGCGGCCGCTCCGGCCGTCAGCACGCGGCGTGTCCGGACCACCTGATAACCCTTGCGGCCGAGATACCAGACCGGCGCCGACCAGATGTGGACCAGCCGCGAGAACGGGAAGATCAGGAAGATCGTCATCCCGAGCACGAGATGGATCAGATAGGGCCAGTCGAGCCCCTGCAGCGTCTTGGCGTCCACCGGCTGCAGCGTCAGGATGCCCTGCGCCCAGTGCGACAGCACCAGCATCGCCGCCCCGTCGGAATGGCCGAAGGAGTAAGGCAGGGTAATCAGCCCGATGCTGAGCTGCACCCACAGGATCGACAGCACGGCGAGGTCCATCACCGTCGAAGTCTGGCGGATGCGCGGATCGACCAGGCGCCGATGCAGCAACAGGCTGAGGCCGGTGAAGCAGATCAGCCCCGCAATGCCGCCGGCGACGATGGCGATCATCTGCTTTTGCGGCACGGTGAGCAGCAGCGTGTAAACCGAGGTCGGGGTCAGCAGTCCGACCGTATGTCCCATCAGCAGGAACAGGATGCCGAAATGGAACAGGTTCGAGCCCCAGAACAGCTGCCGCTTGCGCAGCATCTGGCTCGATCCCGCCTTCCAGCTGTACTGCTCGCGGTCGAAGCGGATCAGGCTGCCGAGCAGGAAGGCCGTCAGGCAGACATAGGGATACCAGACGAAGAGGATGTGAAAGATCGTGTCGCGCATGGACTTCAGGCTCCGCTGCGGTTCGAAAGGCCGGAATGGGTGACGGTCATGCGGGGCGCAGCCCCTGCCATCGGCTCCAGGCCAGGGGCCGGCCGGCGCGCCTGGCGCAGCTTGGCCGACAGCGTGTCCTTGCCGCAGTCATCGGCGGCGGCGCCGGGGCCAAACAGCACCTCCTCCTCGGCCCAGGCGGCGTCGAGCGCCTCCAGATCATCGGGCTCAGGATCGGGCTCGGCCAGCAGCCGGTCGATCATCGCCTCGTCCGGCTTCGCCTTGCTGAGGCTGAGCAGCGCCTCGAACACCGCCTCATAGGGCGAGCTGCGCTTGCGCAGGCGCTCCCTCAGCGCCGCGAAGACATGGGCCGGCTGGCCGACAAGCTCGATCGCCTCGACCGGACCGCGCGTGGCGGCATATTCGAGGAAGAGCGGCAGGAAATCCGGCAGCTCCGTCACCGTCGGCGTATAGCCGCCATCCTCATAGACCTTGATCAGATCGACCATGGCCTGGCCCCGGTCGCGGCTTTCGCCATGGACATGCTCGAACAGATGCAGCGACAGCGCCCGCGTCCGGTCGAACAGCAGGATGTAGCGCTCCTGCAGATCCATCAGATCGCCGGATGCGATGTCGCCGATCAGCCGCGACAGCGCCTGCCGCTCCGCCCGCGGCAGCACCGCCTCGCGCTCGACCACGCTGCGCAGCTCATCGGCTGCCGCGACCAGCTCTTCGGTCGGGTAGGACAAGACAGCGGAGAGAACCTTCAGCGTCTTCATCTCAAAGCGCTCCCATCTTGGGCTTGTCGTTCTTCAGCTTGATGCCGCCGAACAGGTTGACCTTGTCGTCGCTGGGCAGGCAGCCATCGCCGAAGGAGAAGCCGCACTGAGCCGCGCAGCTCATAGGCATCCTCGTCGACCTCGCGATGGCTGGTCGGGATGACGAAGCGGTCCTCGTAATTGGCGATCGCCATGATGTGGTACATCTCCTCGATCTGCTGCGCCGGTGAGCCCGACCCGCCGGGCGATGGCCTCGTCGATGCACGCCGTCCACCGTCTTGGCGCGCATATAGGCGCGCATCGCCAGCATCCGCTCGAGCCCGGCCGCAACCGGCTCCTCCTCGCCCGCGGTCAGCAGATTGGCGAGATATTTCAGCGGGATGCGCAGCGACCGCACATCCGGCATGCCGCCGTCGATGCCCGATCTTGCCGGCCTCGGCCGCGGCCGTGATCGGCGACAGCGGCGGCACGTACCAGACCATCGGCAGCGTGCGGTATTCCGGATGCAGCGGAAACGCGACCTTCCACTCCATCGCCATCTTCCAGATCGGCGACTGGCGGGCGGCTTCGAGCCAGGCTCCGGAATGCCGTCGGCGCGGGCCTGCGCGATCACCGCGGGATCGTTGGGATCGAGGAAGACCTTGAGCTGCGCCTCGTAGAGATCCTGCTCGTCGGCGGTCGCTAGCCGCCTCCTCGATGCGGTCGGCGTCATAGAGCATCGACGCCGAGATAGCGGATGCGGCCGACGCAGGTTTCCGAGCAGACGGTCGGCTGGCCGGCCTCGATGCGCGGATAGCAGAAGATGCACTTCTCGGATTTGCCCGATCGACCAGTTGTAATAGATCTTCTTGTAGGGGCAGCCCGAGACGCACATGCGCCAGCCGCGGCACTTGTCCTGGTCGATCAGGACGATGCCGTCCTCCTCGCGCTTGTAGATCGCGCCCGAGGGGCAGGCCGCCACGCAGGTCGGGTTGAGGCAGTGCTCGCACAGCCGCGGCAGATACATCATGAAGGTGTTTTCGAACTGCGCCGTAGATCTCCTTCTGGACGCCCTCGAAATTGTACGTCCTTCGGAGCGCTTGGCGAACTCGCCGCCGAGGATTTCCTCCCAGTTCGGCCCCCATTCGATCTTCTCCATGCGCTCGCCGGTGATCAGCGAACGCGGGCGCGCCGTCGGCGAACGCCTCGAGCTCCGGGCGCCTTCTGCAGATGCTCGTAGTCGAAGGTGAAGGGCTCGTAATAGTCGTCGATCTCCGGCAGGTCGGGATTGGCGAAGATGTTCGCCAGGATCGCGCCATTTGCCGCCGATCTTCGGCTCGATCTTGCCGTTCTTCTTGCGCGTCCAGCCGCCGTTCCAGCGTGTCCTGGTTCTCCCAATCCTTGGGATAGCCGATGCCGGGCTTGGTCTCGACATTGTTGAACCAGGCGTATTCCATGCCTTCGCGGTTGGTCCAGACGTTCTTGCAGGTGACCGAGCAGGTGTGACAGCCGATGCACTTGTCGAGGTTCAGCACCATGCCGATCTGAGCGCGGATTTTCATTCGTGCGGTCCTTCACTCGGCCGCTTGAGCGGCATGGGTGCGCGGCTGCGTCGGCGTGGGGGCGTTCGAGCCAGTCGACCTTCGCCATCTTGCGGACGACGACGAACTCGTCGCGGTTGGTGCCGACCGTGCCGTAGTAGTTGAAGCCGTAGGACTAGCTGGGCGTAGCCGCCGATCATGTGCGTCGGCTTGATGCACCGATGCGGGTCACCGAGTTGTGGATGCCGCCGCGCTGGCCGGTCATCTCCGAGCCCGGCACGTTCACGATCTTCTCCTGCGCGTGGTACATGAAGAGCGTGCCCTCCTTCATGCGCTGGGAGACGACCGCGCGGGCGACCAGCGCGCCGTTGGTGTTGAAGGCCTCGACCCAGTCATTGTCGACGATGCCGGCCGCTTGCGCGTCGGTCTCGCTGATCCAGACGATCGGCCCGCCGCGCGACAGCGTCAGCATCATCAGGTTGTCGGTATAGGTGGAGTGGATGCCCCATTTCTGGTGCGGCGTGATGAAGTTGAGGACGATCTGCGTCTTGCCGTTCGGCTTGCGGTCGATCACCGGGTTGACCGGCTTGCGTGTCGATCGGCGGGCGGTAGACGCAGAAGCCCTCGCCGAAGGCGCGCATCCAGAGATGGTCCTGATAGAGCTGCTGGCGGCCGGTCAGCGTGCGCCACGGGATCAGCTCGTGGACGTTGGTGTAGCCGGCATTGTAGCAGACCTTCTCGCTCTCCAGCCCCGACCAGGTCGGCGACGAGATGATCTTGCGCGGCTGCGCGACGACATCGCGGAAGCGGATCTTCTCGTCTTCCTTGGGCAGGGCGAGATGGGCGTGCTCGCGCCCGGTGGCCTTCGCCGAGCGACTGCCCAGGCCTTGACCGCGACCTCGCCATTGGTTTCCGGCGCCAGCATCAGGATGACTTCGCAGGCGTCGATGTCGGTGTCGATGCGGGCCAGGCCCTTGGTGGCGCCCTCCTCCGTCACGACGCCGTTGAGCTGCCTTGAGATGCTCGACCTCGTGGCTCGGTGTTCCAGGCCATGCCCTTGCCGCCGTTGCCGAGCTTGTCCATCAGCGGGCCGAGCGAGGTGAAGCGCTTGTAGAGGTTGGGATAGTCGCGCTCGACCACGGTGACCGCCGGCATGGTCTTGCCGGGGATCGGCTCGCATCTCGCCCTTCTTCCAGTCCTTCGACGTCGAAGGGCTGGGCGATCTCGCCGGCGCTGTCGTGCATGATCGGCGTCAGCACCACGTCCTTCTCGACGCCGAGCACTTCGGGCGCGACCTCGCGAGAACGCCTTCGCGATGCCCTTGTAGATCTCCCAGTCGCTGCGCGCCTCCCAGGCCGGATCGACCGCGCCGGTCAGCGGATGGATGAAGGGGTGCATGTCGGAGGTGTTGAGGTCGTTCTTCTCGTACCAGGTCGCGGTCGGCAGCACGATGTCGGAGTAGACGCAGGTGGTCGACATGCGGAAGTCGAGCGTGACCAGCAGGTCGAGCTTTCCTTCCGGCGCCTCGTCGTGCCAGACGACCTCCGTCGGCTTCTGCCTGCCGTCCTCGCCGAGATCCTTGCCCATGCACGCCGTGCGTCGTGCCGAGCAGATGCTTGAGGAAATACTCGTGGCCCTTGCCCGAGGAGCCCAGCAGGTTGGAGCGCCAGACGAACATGTTGCGCGGCCAGTTGGCCGGGATTGTCCGGGATCCTCGCAGGACAGCTTCAGCTCGCCGGACTTCAGCGACTTGCGCGACATAGTCCTTCGCCTCCATGCCGGCGGCCGCGGCGTGCTTGCGCGACCTCCAGCGGATTGGTCTCGAGCTGCGGCGCCGACGGCAGCCAGCCCATGCGCTCGGCGCGGACGTTGTAGTCGATCAGCGCGCCGTCCCACGGCCCGGCCGGCGCGGTCGGCGACAGGATTTCGCGACACGTCGAGCGTCTCGTAGCGCCACTGATCGGTGTGGGCGTAGAAGACCGAGGTCGAGTTCATGCTGGCGCGGCGGACGGCCCCAGTCGAGCGCCGAAGGCCAGCGGCAGCCCAGCCGGTCTGCGGCCGCAGCTTCTCCTGGCCGACATAATGCGCCCAGCCGCCGCCGGACTGGCCGACGCAGCCGCACATCACCAGCATGTTGATGATGCCGCGGTAGTTCATGTCCATGTGGTACCAGTGGTTCATCGCCGGCGCCGATGATGATCATCGAGCGGCCCTTGGTCTTCTCGGCGTTGGTCGCGAATTCGCGCGCGACCTGGATGATCTGGTCGCGCGGGACGCCGGTGATCTTTTCCGCCCAGGCCGGCGTATAGGGCTCGTCGTCGTCGTAGCGTCGTCGGCGACGTTGCTCGCCGCCAAAGCCGCAATCGACGCCGTAATTGGCGAGGAACAGGTCGTAGACGGAGGCGACCAGCGCCTCGCCCTCGGCCAGCTGCAGCGTCTTGACCGGCACGTTGCGCATCAGCACGCTCGGCATGGTCGGTGCGCGGCGAAGTGCTCGTGCTCGACGATTGCCGAAATAGGGGAAGGCGACCGTCGGCGACGCTCGTCGCTTGATCTCCGCCAGCGACAGCCGCAGCTTGGTGTCCTGGCCGCTCGCGACGTCCTTCTCCTCGAGGTTCCACTTGCCGCTTCTCGCCCCAGCGGAAGCCGACCGAGCCCGTGCGGCACCACGATCGTCGCCGGTGGTCTCGTCGATAGGCGACCGTCTTCCATTCCGGATTGTTGGTCTCGCCGAGCGCGTCGTCGAAATCGGAGGCGCGCAGGAAGCGCTCCGGCACGCAGTGCATCGCCCTGCTTCACCAGCCGCACCAGCATCGGCATGTCGGTGTACTGGCGGACATAGTCGCGGAAATACGGCACCTGCCGGTCGACATGGAACTCGCTTGCAGGATGACGTGGCCCATCGCCATGGCCAGCGCCGCGTCGGTGCCCTGCTTCAGCGACAGCCACATGTCGGCGAACTTCGAGGCCTCGGAATAGTCCGGGCAGATCACCGACGCTCTTGGCGCCCTTGTAGCGGGCCTCGGTGTAGAAATGCGCGTCGGGCGTGCGGGTCTGCGGGCACGTTCGAGCCCCACAGGATGCAGGAAGCCGGCATTGTACCAGTCGGCCGATTCCGGCACGTCGGTCTGCTCGCCCCAGGTCTGCGGCGAGGCCGGCGGCAGGTCGCAATACCAGTCGTAGAACGACATGCAGACGCCGCCGAGCAGCGACAGATAGCGCGAGCCGGCGGCATAGGAGACCATCGACATCGCCGGGATCGGCGAGAAGCCGAAGACCCGGTCGGGGCCGTAGGTCTTGACGGTGTAGGCGTTGGCGGCGGCGATGATCTCGGTGACCTCGTCCCAGGTCGCGCGGACGAAGCCGCCATGGCCGCGCTTCTGCGTGTAGGCTGGCGCGCTTCGTCGGGATTCTCGACGATGCGACTTCCAGGCCGCGACCGGCGTCATCGGTCTGCGCGGGCCTCGCGCCACAGCTTGCAGCAGGCGCGACCGGACCAGCGGATATTTCACCCGGTTGCCGGAATAGAGATACCAGCTGTAGCTGGCGCCGCGCGAGCAGCCGCGCGGCTCGTGGTTGGGCAGGTCCGGCCGCGTGCGCGGATAGTCGGTCTGCTGGGTTTCCCAGGTGACGATGCCGCCCTTGACGTAGATCTTCCACGAGCAGGAGCCGGTGCAGTTCACGCCATGGGTGGAGCGCACGATCTTGTCGTGCTGCCAGCGCTTGCGATAGCCGTCCTCCCAGCGCCGATCCTCGCTGGTCATGATGCCGTGACCGTCGGAGAACGGCTCGGAGACGCTTGTTGAAGAAGGTCAGGCGGTCGAGAAAATGGCTCATTGCGGTCTCCTCGAGGGAATCGGAAGCGGAGGGCTGGGATTATTCGGCGGGCGTCGCGAGCGGGCCGGCCAGGGCCGGTGAGCGCCGCGCTCGATGGCGTGGAGCAGGCCGCCGCGGCGGGTGTAGACCCACCAGGTGAGGGCGACGCAGCTGACGTAGAAGGCGAGGAAGCCCTAGAGCGCGGCCGCCGCGCCGCCCGTCAGGGCGATCGAGGTGCCGAAGCTCTTGGGGATGAAGAAGGCGCCGTAGGCCGCGATCGCCGAGGTGAAGCCGATGATGGCGGCAGCTTCCTTGTCCGCCTGCTTGACCCGCTCGGCCGCGGTCAGACCGGGCTCCAGCCGGGCCATTTCCATGCGCATGATTGCGGGGATCATCTGGAAGGTCGAGGCATTGCCCACGCCGGTCGCAGCAGAACAGGAACAGGAACTGGCGAAGAAGCACCAGAAGGCGCTGGCGCTGCCCTTCATGCCGATGGCAGTAGAGCACGCCGATCACGCCCAGGCATCATCGCGATGAACACCCAGAAGGTGATGCGCCCGCCGCCGATCCGGTCGCAGGCCCTGCCCGTCAGCAGCCCGCGACAGCGCGCCGACCAGCGGCCCGAGGAAGGCGTATTGCAGCGCGTTCACATCGGGGAACTGGATCTTCGCCAGCAGCGGGAACGCCGGCCGAGATAGCCGATGAAGGAGCCGAAGGTGCCGGTGTAGAGCCAGCACATGATCCAGTTATGCTTGCGGCGGAAGATCACCGCCTGATCGGCGAAGGAGGCCTTCATCGTGGCGATGTCGTTCATGCCGAACCAGGCCGCGAAGGCCGAGGCGACGATGAACGGCACCCAGACGAAGCCGGCATTCTGCAGCCACAAAGTCGAGGTCACGCCGGCAACGGTCGCGCTCTGCGGCGTCGCCGCCCAGCGAGCCGAAGACGCCGGCGGTGATGGCGAGCGGCACGACGAACTGCACGACGCTGACGCCGAGATTGCCGAGGCCGGCGTTGATGGCGAGCGCGTTGCCCTTCTCCGCCTTGGGGAAGAAGAAGGAGATGTTGGCCATCGAGGAGGCGAAGTTGCCGCCGCCGAAGCCGCAGAGCAGCGCCAGACGCCAGGAAGATCCAGTAGGGCGTCTCGGGGTTCTGCACCGCAAAGCCCATGCCGAGCGCCGGGATCAGCAGCGACCAGGTCGCCAGCGTCGTCCACAGCCGGCCGCCGAAGATCGGCACGGCATGAAGCTGTAGAAGATGCGCAGCGTCGCGCCCGACAGGCCCGGCAGCGCCGCCAGCCAGAACAGCTGCTCGGTGGTGAAGGCGAAGCCGACGCTCGGCAGCTTGGCGACGACGACCGACCAGACCATCCACACCGCGAAGGACAGCAGCAGGCACGGCACCGAGATCCACAGGTTGCGCCGTGCGATCGCCCGGCCCTGCTCCTGCCAGAAGCCCTGGTCCTCGGGCCGCCAGTCGCTGATCGCGCCCTTGGCGGCCAGCGCGCCGACCTGGCCCGCGCCATGGACCGGCTGCATCTCCGGCAGCTCGGGCAGGTTCTTGACCGGAACACCGGCCTCGGCAGCCTCGCGCTCCATCTGGCGGATCGGCGACGTGCATCCAGACCAGCGAGACGGCGGCGACCAGGAACAGCAGCCAGAAGCAGCTCTGCCAGACGCCGGTCAGGTCGTTCAGCGCACCGAACGCGATCGGCAGCACGAAGCCGCCAAGCCCGCCGACCAGCCCGACGACACCGCCGACGGCACCGACACGGCCGGGATAATAGACCGGGATGTGCTTGTAGACCGCGGCCTTGCCCAGGCTCATGAAGAAGCCGAGCACGAAGGCCACCGCCATGAAGCCCGGCAGGCCCATCCGCGTCGAGAAGGATGATCGGCCCGCTGATCCCGTCGACGACGTAATCGGTCGGCGGATAGGCCAGCACGAAGGTGCAGGCGACGGCGACCAGGAAGGTCCAGTACATCACCCGGCGCGCGCCGTATTTGTCGGACAGATGGCCGCCATAGGCGCGGAAGATCGCGGCCGGGATCGAATACATCGCGCCGACCATGCCGGCCGTGGCGATGTCGAGGCCATAGACGCCGATCAGGTAGCGCGGCAGCCACAGCGCCAGCGCGACGAAGCCGCCGAAGACGAAGAAGTAATAGAGCGAGAAGCGCCAGACCTGGACGTTCTTCAGCGGCTCCAGCATCGCCGAAAGCGGCTCCGGCTTCTCGCCCGAGGCGCGCCGCGCGCGCCAAATCCGGATCGTCCTTGGTGAACAGGAAGAAGATGATCGCGGTGATGGCGAGCGTGACCGCCCAGATCAGCGCGACGCTCTTCCAGCCCATCGCGACCATGATGAAGGGCGCGGTGAACTTGGTGACCGCCGCGCCGACATTGCCGGCACCGAAGATGCCAAGCGCGGTGCCCTGCTTCTCCTTCGGATACCATTTGCGCGACATAGGCGACGCCGACCGAGAACGAGCCGCCAGCGATGCCGACGCCGAGCGCCGCAAGCAGGAAGGTGGTGTAGTCATAGGCGAAGGTCAAAAGCCCGGTCATCACCGCGGCCGAGAGCATGGTGAGGGTGTAGACCACCCGCCCGCCATATTGGTCGGCCCAGATTCCGAGCAGCAGGCGGATCAGCGAACCCGTCAGGATCGGCGTGCCGACCAGCAGGCCGAACTGCGTTTCCGACAGCCCCAGATCCTTTTTGATCTGGATGCCGATGATCGCGAAAATCGTCCACACGGCGAAGCATACCGTGAAGGCGAAGGTCGAGAGCCAAAGCGCCTGGCGTTGTTGCGCTGGTGAAACCGCTACGCCAACCATGTCCGTATTCCCCCTTGCGAGATCGCTGCTAAGGGGACGCTTTGGCCTCGGGGCCCACATTATCTTTGATACAAATCAAGGGGTTCCGGGCAGGCTAAGCTTTCAAGGCGCCAGCCATGATCGGTCAACCGACCGCGCGGCGCTGTACAAGCCACACGGCCCGATCAAGCAATTCCTGGCTTGATTCATATCAAGACGCTGATGACCGCCGACCGCTAGGTTGAGCGGGAAAGGGAGAGGTCATGCGTCGCGAGGACATTGACGAGATGCGCGGCCTGCCGCTGTTTGCGGGCGTGGCCGCTGCCCATGTCGAGGACATGCTGCGGGCCTCGTTCCTGCAGCGCTTTCCGGCCCATGTCGAACTGGCGCGCGAGGGCGAGCCCGCCGATTTCCTTCATGTCATCGTCGATGGCCAGATCGAGATGTACTCGGCCTATCGCGACCGCGAGACGACGATCTCGGTCATCGGCCCCGGCCATAGCTTCATCGTCGCGGCGGTGATTCTCGACCGGATCTATCTGAAGTCGGCCCGCGCGCTGTTGCCATCGCGTGTCCTGCTGATTCCCGCCGAAGCCGTGCGCCGGTACTTCAGCGAGGATGCCGCCTTCGCCCGCGCGCTGGCGCTCGAAATGGCCGGCGCCTATCGCGGCGTAGTGCGGGAGCTGAAGAACCAGAAGCTGCGCTCGAGCCTGGAGCGGCTGGCCAACTGGCTCTTGACCCACGACATCGAGCTCGGCCGGACGGGCCGTTTCGCCCTGCCCTTCGACAAGAAGATCCTGGCCTCGCGGCTCGGCATGGCGCCGGAGGTCCTGTCCCGCTCCATCGCCTCCCTGATCCCCTATGGCGTCACCGTCTGCGGCCGCGCTGTGGAGATCGGCGACAGGGATGCGCTGAGCAAGCTCGCCTGCCCCTCCCCGACCATCGACGATACGATCTGCGTCTGAGCGGCGCTGGCAATGCCGACGGCAACGAAAGCGCCCGACCCGCGTTGAGACCCTGCACGCCTGCGGGCAGGGAGGATCATGACGGCTCGCGCGATATCATTGCTGGTGCTGCTGACGGCACTGGCCGGGCTGCTGCTCCTCGCCCCCGACGTTCTTCTCGTCATCTTCGCCGGTGTTCTGCTGGCGGTCTTCCTGCATCGCGGCGGTCACTGGATTGCCCGGCGCTTTGGCTTGTCCAACGGGCTGGGTGTCGGCGCCTTCCTGCTGTGCATCGTGCTCGGCCTCGTCGCCTTCGGCTTCGCCATCGCGCCTGAGATCGCGGAACAGGCCGACGAGCTAGGCCGCCGCTTGCCGCGAGCCTTCGAGAACTTTCGCGAGACGCTGGCCCAGTCCTATTGGGGCTCGCAATTGCTCGAACGGATCTCCGCGGAAAAGCTGGTGGATTCCGGTGGGCGCGCCGCCGCCATGACCGCCGTCTCCTCGACATTCGGCGCGCTCGGCAATTTCGTGGTCATCCTCTTCATCGGCCTCTACGGCGCGATCGATCCGGTGGTCTATCGCCGCGGCGTCATCCGCCTGCTCGCGCCACCGCTGCGCGCGCAAGCCGATCAGGCGCTGCGGGAGGCGGCGGGGTCGCTCGGCAACTGGCTGTCAGCCCAGCTGATTTCGATGTCCGTGGTCGGCGGGCTGACGGCGATGGGGCTCTGGTTTGCAGGCGTGCCTCTGGCCTTTGCGCTTGGCCTGCTTGCAGGGCTGCTCGCCTTCATTCCCAATATCGGTCCTGTCCTGGCGATCGCACCGGCGCTGCTGCTGGCGATGCCGGAGGGGCGTACGACGCTGCTGATCGTGCTCGCCATCTATCTCGGCGTCCAGGCGCTGGAAAGCTATGTGGTGACGCCACTGATCCAGCAGGAGAAGGTCTCGCTGCCGCCTGCGTTGGTGATCGCGGTGCAGATGCTGTTTGGCGCCCTGTTCGGCATCCTCGGCCTCGCCTTGGCGACCCCGATCACCGCCGCGACGATGACGATGCTGGAGCACAGCTATCTGCGCCACTATCTCGAGCGCGACGAGAAACGCGTCTAGGCCAGGCTGGCTCTAGTGGCGCAGGCGCTCCACCGGTGCGCGCAGTGTCAGCAGCAGACCCTCGCTGCGCCAATCATGGGTCATCGCGCCGCCAAGCTGGCCGGCCATGCTGCGCGCCGCCAGCACCGTGCCGAAACCCTGCCGGCTCGGCGCACCCATCACCGGCGGGCCGTCCCGCTCGCGCCAGCTCAAGGTCAGCCAATCGCCCTCGACCCGCGTCGACAGCTCCAGCCGCCCGCCTTCGACGGAAAGCGCGCCGTATTTCACCGCATTGGTCGCCTGCTCGTGCAGGACGAGGGCCAGCGCGGTGGCGCTGCCGCTGCCGATGCTGACATCCTGGCCGCTCAGGATCAGCCGCTCGCCACTGTCGCTCGCATAGGGGGTGAGCAGCAGGCGGATCAGCCCATGCAGCGTCTGCTCCTGCATCGCGCCCTGCATTTGCGGGCGCACATAATCATTGGCCCGCGCCAGCGTTTCCAGCCGCAGCTTGAGATCGGTGGCGAAACCGGCAGCCTCGGGCCGGGCGCGGGCCGAGAGCGAGATCAGCCCGTTGACCAGCGAGAACAGGTTCTGGATGCGATGCGACAATTCACGGCTGATCAGCTCGCGCGCCTCCTCGACCCGCTTCAGATCGGTGATATCGACCGAGGCTCCGGGAAAGCGCGAGGGCCGACCCTGATCGTCGAGTTCGCAGCGTCCGCGGCTGACGATCCAGCGCACGCTGCCGTCGGGGGTAATCACCCGGTGCTCGACCTCGTGCTCGCCGCCTTCTGTCGCCGCCTGCGCCATCATCGCCCTGATCTTGGGCCTGTCTTCAGGATGAACCGCCGGCAGCAGCAGGCCGAAGGGCGCGCCATTGGCTGCGATCTCGGGGTCGATGCCATACATCGCCGCTGTCTGCTCATCGGCATGGGCAACGCCGTCGCGCAGCAGCCAGACCCAGGTGCCGACCTTGCCGGCCTCGAGCGCCAGCCGCAGCCGCTCTTCATTGCTGTTCAGCCGCTTTTCGGCGAGCTTCAGCTCATGCACATCGGTGCAGGTGCCAAACCAGCGCTCGATCTTGCCATCGGCATCCCGCAAGGCCACCGCCCGGCCAATGAACCAGCGATAATTGCCGTCCCGGCTGCGAAAGCGGTACTCGACCTCATAGGGATCGCCGCTGATCAGGGCCTTCGACCAGGCATCCCAGGCCTTCTGCCGATCTTCCGGATGCAGCACGGGGTTCCAGCCAGCGCCTTCGCTCTGTTCGCTGGTCCGGCCCGTGAATTCGAACCAGCGCTGGTTGAAATAGTCGTGATGCCCGTCTGGCCGCGTCGTCCAGACGATCTGCGGCATGGTGTCGAGCACGGCCCGCAGCCGACGCTCGGATTCATGGATCGCTTCTTCCGCCCGCTTGCGCTCGGTGATGTCCTGATGCGCGGCGACCAACCGGATTGGCACACCCTGCGCATCATGCTCGATCTCGGCGCGGGCGCTGATCCAGCGCAGTTCGCCATCGCTCGGGCGGATGATCCGGTATTCCGCGAGATAGGAGCGCGCGCCTGACCGGACCGCATCGCGAAACAGCGTCTCAACCCGCTCGCGATCCTCAGGATGCAGCCGCGCCACCCAATCGGCATGCGACTCCCGGCGCGCGGTCGGGGGCAGGCCATGGATCTTGAGGTATTGCGGCGAGCGGTCATTGGTGAAGCCGGTGCGCAGATCGACCTCGGTCCCGCCGATCCCGGCGATGTCCTGCAGCCGCTCCAGTTCGTCTTCGCGGCGGCGCAGGCTGGCGGCAATCTTGCGGGCTTCGAGCTTGGCCATCACCGCGCGCGCCAGCCCTTGCAGCGTCAGCGCCTGCTCGCGGGTCAGCCCTTCGGGCCTCGGTTCGCGATCGAGCACGCACACCGTGCCGAGCGGCAATCCTTCCGGTGTTTCGAGCAAGGCGCCGGCATAAAAACGCAGGCGCGGCTCGCCCGTCACCAGCGGATTATTGGCGAAGCGTGGATCCTGCGTCGTATCCGGCACCACGAACAGATCGCGCTGCAGGATGGCGTGAGCGCAAATCGAGATGTCGACCGGCGTTTCGCGAATGCCCAGCCCGATCTCCGCCTTGAAGAACTGTCGCGTATCCTCGATCAGGTTGACCACCGCGATCGGCGCCTTGCAGACGACTGAGGCAATCTCGGTCAGCTCATCGAAGAAGCCTTCGCGGTCGGTGTCCAGAACATCGTAGCTGCGCAGCGCCGCCAGGCGCTCGGCCTCCGACCACGGCAGAGCCGGCGGCTCTAGAGGCTGCTCGGGCGCAGCCCTTGCCCCGGCCAGCGCCTGGCGCACGAACTCGACCAGTTGCGGCACCTGCACCGGCTTGCGCAGGAAGGTCACGCCCCGCAGATCCGCCGGCATGTCCGAGAGAAACGCGGCAGAGACGAAAACGAAAGGTACGCCAAGGCGTTGCAGCTCATAGGCCAGCGGAAAGGACTTGCCATCGACCACATCGACATCGAGAATCGCGACATCGACACCATCAGCCAAAGCCTGCCGCGCCTGCGCAACCGACGCTGCCAGCACGGGCCGCGCGCCGGGGATGTGGTCTTCCATCAGATATTCGAGATCGAGGGCAACGAGCAGTTCGTCTTCCAGGATTAGGATACGATTGCTCACGCGAACCTCATGCGATGCCGGGCTAACCAACGCAGCACTGGCGGTCTGGTTCCGCAGGATTGCAAATTATTTTGCCGGCGTCTCGCCGCCCGGGATCGACTGGGCATCTTCTGCCTTTTCACACATCAGCTTGCGGCCAAGTCTTCAGCGCCGCCCGTCCCGGCTCCGCCAGCGCATAGATCCCGCGCTGCGCCCTGATGAACCAGCCATAGACATTGCGATGCAGGATCGCCTGCGCGTCGAGGCAGAGCGGCTTGAGATCGCGCAGCCGCTGCGGGCCCTCCACAAGTGCCGCAGCCAGGATCAGCGCACGCTGGCGATAGGCGGTCATGATCGGGCGGCGAGTGCCTCCGCCCAAAGCGGGATCGCCCTTGCGGCGCTGATGCTCCGCCACCAGCCGCGACCGTCGGCGCGGATCCTTGCGCGGCAGCGGTGCGGTCGGCGACACCAGCACATCGACATGACCGGCGCTGGAGACGCCGAGCAGCCCCAGCCCCAGCCGGCGACACAGATTGCGATAGCGCGCATCGCTCTCGCGGCCCTTGCCCTTGGCCGATAGCTGCGCCGCCAGCCAGACCTCATCGGCCATCGCCAGCCGGTCGACACCCTGCAGCAGCAGTTCGAGGTTGAACGCCATCTTCAGCTCGCCGACCACGACGATACCGGGATCATCCTCCCGCAGTGCCACCAGATCGCAATGGCCGACCTCGCCTTTGACGATATAGCCCAGCCCTTCGAGAAAGCGCTTCACGGGCAGATAGAGCGAGGTTTCCAAGAGCGGCTCCGAATCGATTCCGCGACTTTAGGCCAAGCGTCGGCAGCTGACGAAGCCGTAGGGACCGGAACGGCCGCCAGGGCGCGGCGTTGTCGCAGCGATGGCACAGGCGATCGAGATGGCAAGTCGGCAAGGCTGGACCGGCGCATGAGGCGCCCATGACCAAAGCCGCATCCGCGCCCCTGCGCCTGGCGACCTTCAACATCAACAACGTCAACAAGCGCCTCGCCAACCTCCTGAGCTGGATGGAGCAAACCCGGCCCGACATCGTCTGCCTGCAGGAGCTCAAGGCGACGCAGGACGATTTCCCGCTGCAGGCCATCGAGGCGGCAGGCTATGGCGCGGTCTGGGCCGGGCAGAAAAGCTGGAACGGCGTCGCCATCCTCGCCCGCAATGCGCAGCCGGTGCTGACGCAGACCCGCCTGCCGGGGGATGCCAAGGACAGCCAGGCCCGCTACATCGAGGCTGCAATTGCGGGCGTGCTGGTCGGCTGCCTTTATGCGCCCAATGGCAATCCGCAGCCGGGGCCGAAATTCACCTACAAGCTCGCCTGGCTGAAGCGGCTGGCGCGCCACGCGGCGGGCCTGCTGGCGGCGGAGGTGCCCTGTGTGCTGGCGGGCGACTATAATGTCGTGCCCACGCCATTCGACATCTACGCCACGCGCTCCTGGGATAAGGATGCGCTGGTCCAGCCGGAAGCGCGGGCTGCCTTTCGCAAGCTGCTGGACCAGGGCTGGACCGACGCGCTGCGCCATCTCCATCCCGATCAGCCGCACTACACCTTCTGGCATTACATGCGGCAGCGCTGGGAGCGGGATGCCGGGCTGCGGCTCGACCATTGTCTGCTGAGCCCCGCGCTGGTCGATCGCCTCATCGCAGCCGGCGTCGACCGGGAGGTACGCGGGGAGGACGGCGCCAGCGACCATGCCCCGGCCTGGATCGAGATCGCACGCTAAGGCCGCGCCCCCTTTGCAGCTGGATCACGCTGCGGCATCAGCAATTCCCCTTAGGAGCATCTCGGAATGTCGCCCCGCGCGGGCCTCGCCTATCTCTGCGGGCGATGATCCTGTCAATGCGATGTTTCGAGATGCCCGCCATGAGAACACCACCCCGCCCCGCCCGCCTCGCCCCCATCGCGGCTGCTGCCGCCTCGCTGGTCTCCCTGCCGGCCGAGGCGCATGTGAAATGGTTCGCGCCCTATATCGTCGGTGCCGCGCCGCAGCCGATTTCCGCCACCCTGACCAATGGCTGGTTCTGGACCGGCATTGCGCTGGTCGTCGCTTTCTTCCTGGCCACGATGGCGATCGAGCGCGGCGCCATTGGCAAGATGGTCCTTACCGGGCTGGACCGGATCTCGCTGCCGCTCTGGACCCGCAGCGATGATTTCATGCGCGCGGCGACCGCCGCCTTCTTCGTCGCCATCTTTGCCGTCGGCGGCGTCTATCTCACCCCTGACCTCAAGACCGATTCCGAGCTGATCTCCTGGGCCCAGCTGCTGATTGCGGCCTGCATCTTCTCGCGCCGGACCATGCCGCTGGCGGCTGCGGGCATCATCGGCCTGTGGGTGATCGCGCTGCGCGATTACGACATCTTCCACCTGCTCGACTATCTCGCGCTCGGGCTCGGCGTTGCCGGCTATCTCGTGCTGGCTTCGGTGGAAAACCCGGAATGGCGCGCAAGGCGCTTCCAGATCCTGCGCATCGGCGTGGCTGTCGCGCTGATGTGGTCGAGCCTGGAGAAGTTCGCCTATCCCGACTGGTTCTACCCGCTGGTCCTGGAGAAGCCCTTCCTGACCTTCGGCATGCCGCGTGACGTCTTCATCCCCATGGCCGGCGTGGCAGAATTCACCCTCGGCTTCGGGCTGCTCTGGTCGCCGCTGGTGCGCCGGCTCTCGGCCATCGCCCTGCTCGTGATCTTCTTCACGGCAGTCTACCCCTTCGGCCGCATCGACCTCGTCGGCCACGCGCTGATCATGGCGGCCCTGTTCCTGGTCGCAGCCGATCCTTGCAACGGGCTGATCAGCCTGCCGGCCCGCAGCGAGCGCTTCAAAGCCCCCGCCATCTCACGCCTCGCGGCCGTCCCTCCGGCGCTTGCCGCAGCCCTCTTCCTGTTCGCGGCGGGGTATTGGGGCCTGCACATCTCGCTTTACGGCATTGAAGGCGCCCCGGCCGAGATGAGCGACACCTCGACCCATAGTCACGATCCGCAGCGGCCGCACAGCCCCCATAAGGGCCACTGACGACGAATAACGCCAGCGCGAGCCCCCTCAGGCGGCTCGCGCCCACCCACGCGAGGCCCGGTGAGCCGGCCTCGCCGGGCTTTTGCGTGCGGGGCCCTCAGCTTGCGCCCAGCCAATCATCCGCCAATGCGCAATCAGCGCCGCGATATGCTCCTCGCCAAAGCCCGCCTCGCGATAGCGCCGTTCCAGCCATTGGGCCTCTATGGTGTCTTGCTGCGGCGACGTGGCGGACATTGACCGATCTCTCCCTGGCCCGTGGGCTGTCCTGATTGACGCAGACAACAGGCAATCGTTCCGTCCCGGGAACAGCGCGCGACGCAATCGGTTCTCCCCGGACGGCAAGCAGCCGTCCTTGAAGGAGCCGGACATGACCGAGGCTGAGCCAAAACCCAGCGCCTACCAGCAGGCGAGCGACGAAATCGAGGGACGCAAGCCCAACCCGCCGCCAGCGGTAGCTGACGAGACGACCCCGCCTGCAGGTCCCCATGCCGCGCCCGAACTGACCAATGACGCCGCGACGCCCGGAGCCGGCACCCTGCCCGATGGCGAGCAGGGCGATGATGCCGAGGCCGGCACCGGCTGATCCGGTCAGGCCTGGGACAGAAGGCATTGCTCCAGCACGGCCCGCAGCCTTCGGTCGCGCCTGTCATCGAAGGGCAGCAGCCCGACGCGATTGGGCACATAAGCATAGGCGATGCCGGCGGCAGGGTCGGCAAAACCGAAGGAGCCGCCCAGTCCCGGCATGCCATAGGCTGACAGCGAAGGCCGGAAAGCGAAATCCTCGCTCGGCCGGACGAAGCCGAGATGCCAGAGATTGTCGAGGTTCATCACCTGATCGCGGATGCCATCGCGCGGCGGCCGCGGCGGGGCCGACAATTCGCTCACGACTTCGGGCTTCAGGCCAAGCTCCTGTCCACCCTGCAGCAGGACATCGTAAAGCCGCGCGACCGAGCGAGCAGTGCCCAGCGCGTTGCCGGATGGCAGGTCATGCGCCAGCCAGGCGCGTTCATCGAGCGGGAGCCTGATCTCGCGGAACGCCCGGCGCAGCAAGGATAGCGGGTTCAGCACCTGCCAATGCAGACCGAAGGGCGCGTGCATCAGGCCATCGGCCACCTGCATGCTGCCCGGCCAGTTGAGCCGCGCGAGCTCCGGCCGCCTGCGCATAGCCAGCCCGAATTGCAGATCCAGCCCCAGCGGGCGCGCAATCTCCTCCTCGAAGAAGCGCGCGAAGGGTCGCCGGGCCGGATCGGTGCGGGTGATGATCTGCGCCAGCAGCGGCCCGAAGCTCGCGAGGTGATAGCCCCAGGCGGTGCCTGGCTCCCAGACCGGTGACATCGCCTCGATCACCGCGCCCATGCGTTCGAAATTGTCCAGCGCTTCTGGCCCCAGCTGCTGCCCGAACAGCGGCAGCCCCGCCTTGTGGTCGAGAATCTGGCGGATCGTGATGGCGTCCTTGCCATTGGCGCCAAAGCCGCGCCAATGCAGCGACACCGGATCGTCGAACTGGAAATGCCCCCGCGAAACCGCAAGCGCGCAGGCAATCGCCATCGCGCCCTTGCCGGTCGAGAACAGCGGCGCGGGTGTGTCTTTCTCCCAGATGCGGCTCTTGCCCGTCTCTGCTAGCCCGCCCCAGAGATCGACGATCAGCTGGCCGCGCCTGTAGACGCTCAGCGCCGCGCCGACCTCGCCCAGCCGCAGGAAATTCTCACGAAACGCCTCGGCCAGCGGCTCGAAGCCGGCCGCGACATGGCCATGGATGCTGCCGCCGGGAATGGTCGCGTCGATGGACATGTCACGAAGCGGCATTTGTCTTTCGCTTGCGGAAGAACCAGCGGCGCGGGGCGTCCCGCGTCGCTGGCTTGGCTTCACCGGCCTGTCCTCAATCGTCGCCACGCGCCGACCGCTGGTTGGACTGGCTGTCGAACTGCTGCTCGACCTGGTTCCACTTGCTATCCTGACCGCGGTCGCCGGAGTGCTGAGACTTGTCCCGGTTCGACAGCACGATGTTGGCAGGCATGTCGTCGGGCCGCGTCGTCATGGCGCCCGAGCCATCGCCCTTGCCCTGGCCGCCAATGCCCATGTGCTTCCTGGAGGCATGTGCCATTGAGATCTCCTGGCTCTTGAGGTGCCGGTCAGCTGCGGGCGCCGCCGATGCGCCCGACCTGCTGCGCATGCATCTGCAGGGTCGGCAGCGTCTGGCGCGCGAACGCCACGATACGCGGGTCGTCTCCGCTCTGGGCATAGGTGGAGAACAAGGCCACGGCCTCCTCATGCGCCTGCGCCTGCAGCGCGAGATACGCACCGTCGAAGGACTCGGCTGGTGTCGCCGCCAGCTGGTCGAGCATAGCCTGGTGACGGGCGGTCAGCGCGGGAGCGACGCGACCGGCACCGGCACGGCGCAGCACGGCATCCATGCGACGGCCGGCCTGGGTGTGGTCCTTGATCATGCGATTGGCGAAATCACGCACGCGGCGGCTCTCGCCCTGTCGCAAAGCCAGGCGGCTCGATTCGATCTCGAGCAGGTTGGACGAGCCCGCCATCGAGACGAATTCCGCAGTGGAGGAGGCCGTCATCGCGTTCGTCGTGGCGACGGAAGCTTGAGAGACGGGGGTTTGGGAACTGACGCAGCCGCCCAGTCCCAATGCGAGAGCGGTGAAGATAACGAGAGGTCGGCTCATGATATGACTCGCAGTTCGATCGGCCCCCCGCTGATCGAACCGCGACATCCCCCGGCTGTTCCCTCGCCATGCGGGTTAAAGGTTTGAAGCCACTGAGGGCGCCGGCTGCGGGAAAATACCAGCAGCCACCGGCTCATGGCCCAGCCTTCGGCAGATCGCGACCAGCGCCGCCTGTTCCTCGACACCGTAATGGCCATCAGCCTCGGCAATGGCGCGGCAGAGCTTGAGCAGCGCGCGCGAGGAGCCCTCATTGCCGCGCAGCCGCATCACTGTCTCCAGCGCCGCGCGCTCTCCGGCTGCCGGGTCGATCTCGAACGCCTCCATCGCGCGCTCGAACTCAGCCAGCAGGGTATGGCGCCAATGGCCGCGCAGCATCTCGAAATGCGAGACCGCCCCGGCCATGCTGTCCTGCTCCACCTGCCGCACCACCCCATCGGCATGCGCCATCAGGGCGCAAGCCGCAGCCACGGTCTCGACCAGCTGCTCGGCCTCTTCCTGCAGCCATTGATCGAGATCCATCTGGAGGTCGTCGCGCGTCTGCGGGTTTGAGAACGGCATGTCAGTTCGCTCCTGATTTGAAAGGGACCGAATAGGCAGGGCGCCGCGCCAGCAGGCGCTTTGCTATGGCGGCGGCAGCCACGATCAGGCCGGCACCGAGCGCCCAGATGATGATCACGACGGTTTCGCTGATGTTGCCGAGGATGAGCGCCGACGCGCTCAACCAGCTCGCCGCCTCCCCGGTGACGGGCAGCGCGACCGCGCCGCTGGCGACGAGCGCGCTGCCCCAGTCGATGAGCGCATGGCCAAGCCAGGCCAGCCCTGTCCAGACCACCAGCCCGATGGCGGTGATAACCCCGATAAACCTGCTCATGGCTCAGCCCCTGTAGCGGGACGGCACGCCGTCACCGGCAAGATGGCTGCGCAGATCGGCCATGTTGCGCATGTTCGACTTGTAGAAGACGTCGCCGAACCAGCCGACCACCGGGATGACGCTCAGCACGAAGTCAAACCCGACACGGCCCGCCATCCGGGCAATCACCCAGGTCGGCACACCCTGGCGACGCGCCTCGAGAATCAGGTAGGCCGACAGCCCTTTGGCTACCAGCGTGCCGACGCCCGGCACCAGATTCATCAGCGGATCGATACCGACGCGAAAGTTCGTGCCGGGAACGCGCACTGCACTGTCGAGCAGCCGCGCCAGCCCATCCAGCCGGCGCAAGGCCTCGGCACGGGATTCAACAGACGGATGTGTGGCGTAAGTCATGGATATCGACACTCCCATGGTCAAAGCGCAGTGCGCCCATCAGTGGAAGAGTCCGACATCATAGTCTCATCGAGACTATCAGAGGGGCCCGGACCCGGTTACACCATGAAAGATCGGAAGCGCCGCGCCAGAGTTCAAGAGAGCCTCCCGACTAAATTTAATAGGCCCGTTTTTGTATTCGTTCCATCTAGTACATTTTGATCGCAGCCTGCGGCCGATTGAGCGCAATCCGCTGCCCAGCGGCGCGGCATCGTCCGGCTCCGCCCTTGCATGCCGGCCTGGTGCGGAGGTTTTGGGCTGTCAAAATCATCGCCGCCGAGGGCTCTAGCCCGATATCGTTGCACATCATTGCAGATGTGACGCTTTGGCGGGCATCAGGATGTATGAATCATACAAATCAACTAATCCGCATAGCCCCAAATATTTGCATTCAATACAGCAAATACACTTGCGAGAGGCACGCAACGAGCGCTAAGCAGGATTCCGCATTGCTGCTTCATGTTTTTCTGCAAGCAACCATACAAGCTACTCTGGAAAGCCAAAAATGTCCGACAACAAAGAAGAGCTTCTCGGCCTGTCTGCCATGATCGTGGCTGCTTATGTTGCCCATAACAACGTCACCCGGAGCGATCTCGTCGAGCTGATCCAGAGCACGCATGCAGCGCTGGACCGGCTCGGTGGCGAGCCTGAGGAGCCGCCTGCGGCCGCGCCGGTGCCGGCCGTCCCGCTGAAGAAGTCGATTACGCCCGAGTATCTGATTTGCCTCGAGGATGGGCTGAAGTTCAAGTCGCTGAAGCGCCACCTGAACACCAAGTATGACCTCAGCCCCGAGCAGTATCGCGCCAAGTGGAACCTCCCTTCGGATTATCCGATGGTCGCCCCGGCCTATGCCGAACGGCGCTCCGCGCTGGCCAAGTCGATGGGTCTGGGTCGCAAGGCTGGCGAGACCGTCAAGGCCGGCCGCCGGGCCAAGGCCAAGGCCTGATCCAAACCGTCGATTCGCAGGCACGGTCGCCATGACCGTGCCTGCGGCTCAGCTCCAAAGCGCCGGATCATCGAAAAAGCGACGCGCCAGGACGCGCTGCTGCGTCAGAGCGTATCCAGCGGCACTTTCAGGAAGCGCTTGCCGCTCGGATCGGGCGGCGGCAAGGCACCGGCCTTCATGTTCACCTGCAGCGACGGGATGATCAGCTTGGGCATGTCGAGGGTTGCGTCGCGCGCTTCGCGCATCGCCACGAACTCATCCTCGCCAACGCCGTCATGGACATGGATGTTGTGAGCCCGCTGCTCGGCGACCGTCGTCTCCCAGCGGATATCGCGGCCGTTCGGGCCATAATCATGGCACATGAACAGCCGTGTCTCCGGCGGCAGTGCGAGCACGCGCTTGATCGACCGGTACAGCGTCCGCGCATCGCCTCCGGGAAAATCCGCACGGGCCGAGCCGCCATCGGGCATGAACAGCGTGTCGCCGACGAAGGCAGCATCGCCGATCACATGTGTCATGCAGGCCGGGGTGTGGCCGGGCGTGTACATGGCGAAGGCGGTCATGCCACCGATGCTGTAGCCATCGCCATCCCTGAACAGCCGGTCGAACTGGCTGCCATCACGCCGGAACTCCGTGCCTTCATTGAAGACCTTTCCGAAGGTCTCCTGCACGATGGTGATGTTTTCGCCGATCCCGATCCTGCCGCCAAGCTTGCCCTGGATATACGGCGCGCCGGAGAGATGGTCGGCATGGACATGCGTTTCGATCAGCCATTCCAGCCGGAGCCCCTTTCCCTGGATAAAGGCGATGATCGCGTCAGCGGATGTGGAGGCAATGCGGCCGGCGGCGTAATCGATATCCATCACGGAATCGATCACGGCGCAGGCCGGCGAAGCGGGATCCTTGACGACATAGCTGACTGTGTTGGTCTGTTTGTCGAAAAAGGCTGTCACCTCCGGCTTCACCGAAAGATCGACGCTGTGGGGAATCGTGGTCATGGCAATCTCCTTTTCAGGATTGACGCGTGCGCAAGCTGCGCGCGGGGTCGGCCAGAAATCGCGCCGCGATCATACCAGCGAGCATCGCTGCGACGAAGATGAGTGAGGCGCTTGAGCCGAAGCCAAGCGCTGTCAGGCCTGGGCCGGGGCAAAAGCCGGTGAGCCCCCAGCCAATGCCGAAGATCGCCGGTCCGACGACAATGCGCGCGTCGATCTCTCGTGCCGTGGGCAGGTTGAACTGCGTGCCGAAGACCGGGCGCTGTCGCCTCAGGACCAGCCTGAAGCCGAGCCAGGTCACGGCGATGCCGCCAATCATCACGAAGGCGAGGCTGGCATCCCAGCCGCCGGAGGGGATCGCGGCGACATCGAGGAAGTTCAGCACCTTGGCCGGGTTCGCCATGCCGGCGACGATCAGCCCTGTGCCGAAGACCAGACCGGTGAGGAATTGCAGCAGGATCGACATGGCAGCCTCACAGAAGATGGCGCGTGACGAACACGGTGGCGATCGCGGTGGCCATGAAGATCAGCGTCGCCACCAACGAGCGCAGTGACAGGCGCGACAGCCCGCAAATGCCATGGCCCGAGGTGCAGCCATTGCCCCAGACGGAGCCGAAGCCGACCAGCAGTCCCGCCAGCACCAGCATCAGCCCGCCCGCCTCGATGCTCTGCACCGGCAGCCCGCCCACGATGGCGGCATAAAGGAGCGGCGCGACGATGATGCCAGCCACCATTGCGAGCCGACCGGCGAAGGCGCCGTCGCTATGCGGCAGCAGCAGGCGCGATATGATCCCGGAAATCCCTGCGATCCTGCCCTCCAGTGCCATCAGCATCACCGCCGACAGGCCGATCAGCCCGCCGCCGATCAGCGACGCGACAGGGGTGAACGCTGTCGCCATGGCTCAGCGCCCGATCTCGCAGGTGCGGATGCCAAACAGAGTATAGGCCGGGCAGAAGCGGAAGATCGCGGTGGCGAGCATCACCAGCCCGATCGCCGGCAGGGCATAGGCCCAGGAGCCCCAGCCTGCGAACAGCCCCGCCGTCCAAGGCGTGAACGGCGCGATGACGAGCAGAAGCCCAAGGATAAAACGAAGGGTGCGATCGAGCGAACCGACATTGGCCATGAGATTGTCCTCCGGCGTGAAGCGATGTAATTTAGTACATTCGAAAACAACAATGTGTCAAGGCCGATGCTGCTTCCACTGGCGACGATGAACGAGAAGGTCGAGGAGGTGTCCCGCCTCCTTGCCGAGATGGCCAACCCCCGGCGCCTGCTGGTGCTGTGCCATCTGGTGGAGGGGGAAAAGAGCGCGGGCGAGCTGGCCTTGCTGGTCGGCCTCAGCCCCGGCGCGCTGTCACAGCATCTTCAAAGGCTGCGCGCGCTCGCGCTGGTCGCGACCCGTCGCGAGGGCCAGACGATCCATTACCGTCTGGCCAGCGGCAAGGTGCGGGACATCCTGGAAACCCTGCACCGGCTCTATTGCGACCCGCAAAGCCACGGGTCGGCCTGACTCAGCTCCAGCTCGGTCGCCAGGCTTGAAATGCTGCCTTGGTCTCGGCATTGGCGGGATAGAGACCAAAAATGCCCTGCCCGTCCCTGACCCGCTCAGCCACGAAGTCCTCATAGGCCGTCTGCTCATAGGCCTCCTCCGCCACCTCATTGGCGATATGGGCGGGCACGACGCAGACGCCTTCGCTGTCGCCGACGATGATGTCGCCTGGATAGACCGCGACGTCGCCACAGGCGATCGGCGCGTTGATATCCAGCGCATGATGGCGGATCAGGTTGGTCGGCGCGCTCGGCCGGTTGTGATAGGCGGGGAAGCCCATGGCCGCGATTTCGGGGCTGTCGCGAAATCCGCCATCGCTGACGATGCCGGCCACGCCCCGCTGCTTCAGCCGCGAGACCAGAATGCCACCGGCGGAGGCTGCGCGCGCATCCTTGCGGCTGTCGATCACCATGACATGGCCGGGCGGACAGTCCTCGATCGCCCGGCGCTGCGGATGCGCCGTTCCCTCAAAGGCGCCGAGATGGTCGAGGTCTTCGCGCGCCGGGATATAGCGCAGCGTGAAGGCCTCTCCGACCATGGATTCCGCCAGCGGGCTGAGCGGCCGCACATCCTGAAGGAAGACATTGCGAAACCCACGCTTGAACAGGGCGGTGGTCAGGGTCGCGGTCGAGACCCGCCGCAGCTTGCGGCGGTTCTCGTCGGTCAGAAGCTGGGTCATCTCTGGCTTGGTCCTTTGAGAGGCATCATTTTGCTAGCCGAACATGCGGGAGCCGATCGCTGGCGGCAGTCCAAAGCCTTCATAACACGCGACGCGCTTCTTGGTATCTGAAATTTCAGCCTTGATGTCGTCGGCCTGTTATGGTTTCTGGCGGCAAGCGGGGCCAGAGTGCAATCGTCCCCGCCGCCCCACCGGACCCGTTGATGGAACAGATCGAACCTGTCTCGCCGCATCTGATGCGGTCGCTCCGCGAGCATGTGCATGAGCGCCTGCGCCGCGCCATCGTCGCGGGCCGGTTCCGCCATGGCGAGCGGCTGAACGAACGGAATTTGGCCGAGATGCTAGGCGTCAGCACCACCCCGGTGAAGGACGCCATCCGCAAGCTCGAGAGCGAGGGGCTGGTCCGCACGGAGTCGCGCCGCGGCGTCTTCATCGAATTCTCGCCGGGCCAGGCGCTGGAGATGGCGCTGGGCCGGGCTGCGCTGGAAAGCGTCATGGCCCATATCGCCGCCAACCGCATCACGGCGGACGAGATCACCGAGCTTGACGGGCTGATCGCCGACATGGACCACGCCACGCGCCACAGCGCGCTGGAGGACATCGTCACCCTCAACGAGGCCTATCACGGCGCCATCCACCGGATTTCCGGCTGCGCCTATCTCGAACGCCGGCTCGATGGCCAGCGCATGTACGACCACGCCCAGCGCATTGCGCTGCTCAGCGAGCCGGCCGAGCGCGATCAGGGTTTCGAGGAACACCGTTCGATTTTCGCAGCCTTGGCCCAGCGCGACCCGGCGCTGGCCGAGCAGAGAATGCGCCGCCACATCGTTCGCTCGGCCAAAAGCCATGTGAAGCAGGTGTTCGGCGCCGATGCAGAAGGACTGGATTATGACGTCTGAAACCGTACGCAACGCCGTCCGCGGCATTTCCGGCGTCCATGTCACCGCCTGGAAAGCCGATGGTGAGGCCGATTGGGCGCTGACCGGGCGCATCGTCCGCTCCATCGCCGAGGCCGGCATCCACAACATCGTCTCGGCCGGCAACACCGGCGAGTTCTATCCGATGACCACGGATGAGGTGGTGCGCAGCCATGCCGTCGCCGCCGAGGCCGCCGCCGGCAAGGCGCTGGTCACAGCCGGCATCGGCCGGTCCCTGCGCGAGGCAATCGCGACCGGCCGGCTCGCCGCCAGGCGCGGGCTGCGACGCGGTGATGGTGCATCACCCGCTCGATCCCTTTGCCGCGCCGCAATCCCAGGCCGACTACATCATCGCCATCGCCGAAGCGCTGACCCTGCCGGTGGTCGCCTATATCCGCTCCGACGCGATCGGCGTGAAGGACCTCGTGCGCGTCGCCACCCACGCCAATGTCGCGGGCGTGAAATTCGCCTCCAGCAACATGATGCTGCTGTCGGAATGCGTCCGCGCCACGCAAGGAACCTCTGCCAACTGGATCTGCGGCCTGGCCGAGGGCTGGGCCGCGCCCTTCTATGCGCTGGGCGCGCGCGGCTTCACCTCCGGCCTGATCAATGTTGCGCCCGCCCGCTCGCTGGCGGTGTGGCATGCGCTGGAGGCCGGTGATTTCGCTGCGGCGCGCCGCGAGGTCGATGCCATCGCCGGTTTCGAGATGCTGCGCACGAAATACGGCAACGGCGCCAATGTCACGGTGGTGAAGGAGGCGCTGGGCCTGCTCGGCACCCCCGTCGGTCCCGTCCGCCTGCCCGGCCTGCCCGCGCTCAACGAGGCCGAACGCGCCGAGCTCAGCCGCATCGTCGCGGGCTGGAACCCGGTGCGCATGGCCGCAGAATAACACGCCGTCATCGGCAGCCTCTCGGAGCTCCGCAGGAGCGCGTCTCGAAGGATGATCCAGGAGGTTCCGGAGCCTGCTGGTCCATCCTTCAAAGCGCCGCGTACGGCGGCTCCTCAGGGTCGAGCGCTGAGGCGATGACCCAGCACCAGACACGCCACCCGAGGAACCGCCCATGTCCCATCCCCGCAAGACGCCCGACACGCTGCGCTCGAAGCGCTGGTTCGGCGCCAGCGATCTGCGCGCCTTCGGCCACCGCTCGCGGGCGCTGCAGATGGGGTTTGCGCATGAGGAGTTCATGGGCAAGCCGGTGATCGGCATCATCAACACCTGGTCGGAGATCAACCCCTGCCATACCCATCTGCGCGACCGTGCCGATGCGGTGAAGCGGGCGGTCTGGGCGGCGGGCGGGTTCCCGGTCGAAATCCCGGTGATGTCGGTCTCGGAGCAGTACCAGAAGCCGACGACCATGCTCTACCGCAACTTCCTGGCGATGGAGACGGAGGAATCGATCCGCTCCCACCCGCTCGATGGCGCGGTGCTGCTGGGCGGCTGCGATAAATCCACCCCGGCCTTGATCATGGGCGCCTGCAGCGCCGGCCTGCCCTTCATCTTCGTGCCGGCGGGCCCAATGCTGCGCGGTAACTGGGCCGGCAAGGTGCTGGGCTCGGGCGCAGACGTCTGGAAATACTGGGCTGAAAAGGAAGCCGGCAACATCACCGACAGCCAGTGGAAGGACATGGAAAGCGGCATCGCCCGCTCGCATGGCACCTGCATGGTGATGGGCACCGCCGCCACCATGATGAGCCATGCCGAGGTGCTGGGCCTGACCCTGCCCGGCGCCTCCGCCATCCCCGCCGCCGACGCCGCCCATCCCCGCATGGCCGCCGCCAGTGGCAAGCGCATCGTCGAGATGGTCTGGGAAGACCTGACGCCTGACCGCATCCTGACCCGCCAGAGCTTCGAGAACGCGCTGACGGTGCACATGGCCGTCGCCGGCTCGACCAATGCCATCATCCACCTCATCGCCATGGCCGGGCGCGCCGGCATTTCGCTGACCCCCGACGATTTCGACGCCTTCTCCCGCACCGTCCCGGTCGTCGCCAACCTGCGGCCCTCCGGCGATTTCCTGATGGAGGACTTCTTCTATGCCGGCGGCCTGCCGGCTCTGCTGAAGCAGCTCGAAAGCAAGCTCCACACCGATGCGATGACGGTGACCGGGCAACCGCTGGCGCAGACCATCGCGCTGGCCACCGTCTATGACGACAACGTCATCCGCCCGCTCGACAGGCCGGTCTCGACGGCCAATGGCCTCGCCGTGCTCAAGGGCAATATCGCGCCCGATGGCTGCGTCATCAAACCCTCGGCGGCCGAGCCGCGCCTTTTGAACCATGTCGGCCCGGCGCTGGTCTTCGAGGATTACGACGCGATGATGTTGGCCGTGAACGACGAGACGCTCGACGTCACCGCCGACCATGTGATGATCCTGAAGAATTGCGGCCCGGTCGGTGGCCCCGGCATGCCGGAATGGGGGATGATGCCGATCCCCAAAAAGCTGCTGAAGCAGGGGGTGCGCGACATGCTGCGCATTTCCGACGCCCGCATGTCCGGCACGAGCTATGGCGCCTGCGTGCTGCATGTCGCGCCGGAGGCCTATATTCGCGGTCCTCTCGCCGCGGTGATGACCGGCGACATCATCAGCGTCGATGTCGAGGCCCGCAGCATTTCGGTCAATCTCACCGATGCCGAGATCGCCACAAGGCTCGCAGCCTGGACCCCACCCCAGCGCGACTACCCGCGCGGCTATGGCAAGATGTCGGCAGCCCATATCCGCCAGGCCGACAAGGGCTGCGACTTCGACTACCTCGAAGGCACAGCCAAGATCCCCGAGCCGGAGATCCATTGAGGCGGCTGCGCCTCGCGCCCCAATCCTGATCAGCTAGACGTCGTGGCGCCCCTCAATGACCGTGTCCCACCAGCCCTCGTCCTGAGGAGCTGCGCAGCAGCGTCTCGAAGGACGCTCGCGCAGGCTCGGGAGCCTCGACAGCCATCCTTCGAGACGGTCGCTCCGCGACCTCCTCAAGATGAGGGCTAAGGGGCCCCCGCCCCCTCAGGCGAGGGCCTGGTCGAGGTCGTCGATGATGTCCTGGACGTCCTCCAGGCCGATCGAGAGGCGCACCACTTCCGGCCCGGCGCCGGACGCGGTCTTCTGCGCATCGCGTGAGCTGGCGGTGGGTGGTCGAGGCCGGGTGGATCACCAGCGAGCGGGTGTCGCCGATATTGGCGAGATGCGAGAACAGCTTGAGGTTCGAGACCAGCTTGACGCCGGCATCGTAGCCGCCCTTCAGCCCGAAGGTGAAGACCGCGCCCGCGCCCTTCGGCGAATAGCGCTTGGCCAGCGCGTGGTATTTGTCGCCGTCCAGGCCCGGATAGCTCACCCATTCCACCGCCGGATGCTGGGCGAGATGCTTCGCCACCGCCAGCGCGTTGTCGCAATGGCGCTGCATGCGCAGCGGCAGCGTCTCGATGCCGGTCAGGATCATGAAGGCGTTGAAGGGCGACAGCGCCGGCCCCAGGTCGCGCAGGCCGAGCACGCGGGAGGCGATGGCGAAGGCGAAATTGCCGAAGGTCTCGCCCAGCACCATGCCGCCATATTCCGGCCGCGGCTTCGACAGCATCGGGTAGCGCTCGTCGCCCGACCCAGTTGAACGTGCCGCCGTCGACGATGATGCCGCCGATCGAATTGCCGTGGCCGCCGAGGAACTTGGTCGCCGAATGCACGACGATGTCGGCGCCGTGCTCGAAGGGGCGGATCAGGTAGGGGGTCGCCATCGTGTTGTCGACGATCAGCGGGATGTTGTGCTTCTTGCGCGATCGCCGCGATGCCGGCGATATCGACGATGACGCCGCCGGGATTGGCGATGGATTCGATGAAGATCGCCTTGGTCTTCGGCGTCACCGCCGCGGCGAAGGCCTCGAGATCGTCGGAATCGGCCCAGATCACGCTCCAGCCGAAGTTCTTGTAGGAGTGGTTGAACTGGTTGATCGAGCCGCCATAGAGCTTCTTGGCCGCGACGAACTCGTCGCCGGGCTGCAGCAGGGCGTGGAAGCAGCAGGAACTCGGCCGCGTGGCCGGAGGCCACCGCCAGCGCCGCCGTGCCGCCTTCCAGCGCCGCGACCCGCTCCTCCAGCACCGCATTGGTCGGGTTGCCGATGCGGGTATAGATGTTGCCGAAGGCCTGCAGCCCGAAGAGCGAGGCGGCATGGTCGACATCGTCGAAGACGAAGGTGGTGGTCTGGTAGATCGGCGTGGCGCGGGCGCCGGTCGCGGCATCGGGAGCGGCGCCGGCATGGATGGCGAGCGTGTTGAAACCCGGTGCGCGGTCGGTCATGTTCAACTCCCTGAAGCCTTTTGAGTCGGACGTTCCGTTCTTTTTAAAGAACGAAACGTTCTGCGTCAATTGTCCAAGCGGGGCGCGGGAGCTCAGGTTCCCGGCCGGTGGATCGTCAGCTTCTGGAAGCCTTTGCCGGCCAGCACCGGCTTCTTCGAGGACAGGATGCGGGAGTTGATGCCCTGCCAGCCGATCTCGCCCGAGAGCCGGCCGTACTCGATCTTGGGGCAGCGGTTCATGATCGACCGTCACGCCCTTGGCCTCGGCCCGCGCCGCCGCCTCGTCGTTGCGCACGGAGAGCTGCATCCAGATCACCTTCGGCAGCGGATCGCAGCGCCAGCGCCTCGTCGGTGATCGGCCCCGCGGCCTCCGAGTTGCGGAAGATCTCGACCATGTCGATCGGCCCGGGGATGTCCTTCAGCGAGCCATAGACCGGCCGGCCGAGCAGCATCTGCCCGGCGAGGCCCGGATTGACCGGGATGACGTCGTAGCCGCGATCCAGCAGGTACTTCGTGACGATCCAGCTCGGCCGCGCCTCGTTGCTGGAGGCACCGACCAGCGCGATGCGCTTCACGGCTTTCAGGATGTCGCGGATCAGGCTGTCGGCATAGCCGTCGTGATGCGTCAGGCGCTGGTCCGGCACCGGCTCCGCCGGCTCAGCCTGCGCTTCCCAGACCGGCTCGCGCTTCTCCATGAAGGCGCCGATGCCCTCTTCCGCGTCGCGCGCCAGCATGTTCTCGACCATCACCGCGCGAGGCATGGTCATAGGCGGCGCTCAAGTCCCATCTCGCGCTGCTCGTAGAAGGCGCGCTTGCCGATCCTCAGCGTCACGGCGGATTTGACGGCGATGATCGCAGCCAGGCGCCGCGCCTCGCCCAGCGCCTCGCCCGCCGGCACGACGCGGTTGACCAGGCCCATGCGCCGGGCCTCGTCGGCCGGGATCATCTCGCCGAGCAGCAGCATCTCCATCGCGTGCTTGGCGCGACGTTGCGCGAGAGCGCCACCATCGGCGTCGAGCAGAACAGGCCGATATGGACGCCCGGCGTGCAGAAGCGCGCGCCCTCCGCCCGCCACCGCGAGATCGCAGCTCGCCACGAGCTGGCAGCCGGCCGCCGTCGCCGTGCCCTCGACAGCGGCGATCACCGGCTGCGGCAGCGCCGTGATCTGCTGCATCATCGCCGAGCAGCGGCCGAGAATATCGGTGAAATAGGCGCGCCCGCGATCGGCATCGGCGCGGTGCGCGGTCATCTCCTTGAGGTCATGTCCAGCCGAGAACACAGGCCCGGCCGCGTTCAGGATGACGGCGCGCACGGAGCTGTCCTGTGCGATCGCAGCCAAGGTCTCGCTCAGCGCCGCCAGCATCGCCTCGCTCAGCGGATTGCGCGATTGCGGCCGGTTCAGCGTCAGCGTCGCGATACCCTGCGCATCGCTGCGCAGCAGGACCGGCTCGGTCGCGGCATCATGGTGAGCGGTCATGGGTCATCCTGGCATGGCGGCGCACAGCGGCCCTGTGCGGTTTCGCGTATTGTCGGGATGGACCGGGCATGCTGCAAGAGGGATCCTTGTCTTCGGTCGACCGCGTCTGCGCATGCGAGCGACACCCTCCGCCCCGCCCCGACGGACCCACGCTGCCATGAATGCGACCATGAATGCCGCCACCACCTCCGCCCGGCCGACCGCGATGAGCGCCTCCGAGATCGAGGCCTTTCTCGACCAGCATTTCCCGCAGATCCATTATGGCGGGCGGACCTATTTCGTCGAGGAGGTCGGGCCGATGCAGGCGCGGCTGCGCTGCGACTATCATGAGAAACATTTGCGGCCGGGCGGGACGATCTCGGGGCCGACCATGATGGCGCTGGCCGATCTCGCGCTTTATGTCGCCATCCTCGCCCAGATCGGCCCGGTCGGCCTCGCCGTCACTACCAGCCTCAACTACAATTTCCTGCGCAAGCCCGGCCAATCTGCGCTGATCGGCAAGGCGCGGCTGCTCAAGCTCGGCAAGCGGCTGGCGGTGGGCGAAGTCAGCCTGTTTTCGCAGGGCGAGAGCGAGATGGTCTGCCACGCGACCGGCACCTATTCGATCCCCGCCGATCGCTGAGGCGGTATCATGATACCGATAGCCACAGCAGACTGAAATATCTGCTTTTTTCGGCCGCCCGGCACGCTATCCTGCCTTGACAGCGACAGCTCCCGCCCCTATCCACCGCCTCACATCGCCGCCGGTCTCCGGCGGCTTGTCCTTTTTCTCAAGCCACCGAAGGGGTGCCGCGATGAAGACCATGTCGCTGAAGCCCGCCGATGTCGAAAAAAAGTGGGTCGTGATCGACGCCTCCGGCCTCGTCGTCGGCCGTCTCGCCACCATCGTGGCGATGCGCCTGCGCGGCAAGCACAAGGCCAACTACACCCCGCATGTCGACTGCGGCGACAACATCATGTCATCAATGCCGAGAAGGTCGTCCTGACCGGCCGCAAGCGCGACCAGAAGGTCTACTATCACCACACCGGCTATGCCGGCGGCATCAAGGAACGCTCCGCCAAGTTCATTCTCGAAGGCCGCTTCCCGGAGCGCATCGTCGAGAAGGCCGTCGAGCGCATGCTGCCCCGCGGCCCGCTCTTCCGCCAGATCCTCGGCAACCTGCGCGTCTACAAGGGTCGCCGAGCATCCCCACGCCGCCCAAATGCCGGAGGCGCTCGACGTCGCCGCGCTCAACCCCAAGAATGCGAGGGTCTGATCATGGCCGAGGTTCTTCAATCTCTCGAGCAGCTCGGCCAGGTCGCCAAGACCGCGCAGCCGGACGCTCCCGTCCACGTCAAGAAGATCGACGCCCAGGGCCGCGCCTATGCCACCGGCAAGCGCAAGAACGCCATCGCCCGCGTCTGGATCAAGCCCGGCTCCGGCAAGATCACGGTCAACACCCGTGACCAGACAGTGTATTTCGCCCGCCCCGTGCTGCGCATGGTCCTGCAGCAGCCGCTGCAGCTCGTCGATCGCCTGACCCAGTACGACGTCGTCGTCACGGTCAAGGGCGGCGGCCTGTCCGGCCAGGCCGGCGCGGTCCGTCACGGCATCTCCAAGGCCCTGACCTTCTACGAGCCCGAGCTTCGCGGCCCGCTCAAGAAGGAAGGCTTCCTGACCCGCGACTCCCGCGTCGTCGAGCGCAAGAAGTTCGGCAAGGCCAAGGCCCGCCGCAGCTTCCAGTTCTCGAAGCGCTGATCGCTTTCAGATCTGGTCATTTGGAAAGGGCGGCTCGCAAGGGCCGCCCTTTTCGTATTGACTGCGCCGTGCTGCCTTCACTGCCGCCGCCGCGACCCGACCACCCAAGGAGCCTGCCATGTCCCGTCCCGTTCTCCTCGTCACCGGCGGCAGCCGGGGCATTGGCGCCGCGGTCTGCATCATGGCGGCCGAGCGGGGCTATGATGTCGCGGTGAATTACCAGGCCAGCGCTGCCGCAGCCGAGGCCGTCGTTTCATCCTGCAAGGCTGCCGGCGCCAGGGCCATCGCCCTGCAGGGCGACATGGCGGTCGAGGCCGACATTATCCGGGTCTTCGCCGAGGCGCAGGCCGCGCTCGGGCCGCTCAGCCAGGTTGTCAGCAATGCCGGCATTACCGGCAAGGCGAGCCCGCTGGCGCAGGCCGATACGGCGGTGATCCGCGCCTGCATCGACATCAACGTCACCGGCGCGATCCTTGTCGCCCGCGAGGCGGCGCGCGCGCTCACCGCCAATGCCGGGGCGCCCAACCGGTCGCTCCTCACCCTGTCCTCGGCGGCCGCGACTTTGGGCTCGCCCGGTGAATATGTCTGGTACGCCGCCTCCAAGGGCGCGGTCGATACGCTGACCATCGGGCTGTCGAAGGAGCTGGCGCCCGCCGGCATCCGCGTCAACGCCGTGGCGCCGGGCATCACCGAGACCGATATCCACGCCCTCTCGACCGGCGAGCCCGGCCGCATCGCCCGCATCGCACCGTCAGTGCCGCTGAAGCGCGCGGCGTCCGCGCAAGAAATCGCCGAAGCCGTGCTGTTCCTGCTTTCGGAGGCCTCGGCCTATACCACCGGTGTCATTCTGCGCGTGGCGGGCGGACGATGAGCGAGGTATCCGGCATGGACTGGCGCGCTGCTTTCGAGACGCCGACGCATTCGCAGATCGAGCAGGAGCGCTGGGTGCTCGCCATGTGCAGCGGCCGCCGCGGCGGGCGCTTTGCCGAGATCGGCGCCTTTGACGGGGTGCTGCACAGCAACACCCTGAAGCTCGAGACCGACCATGGCTGGAGCGGCGTACTGGTCGAGCCCAATCCGCTGCTCTTCGCCAGATTGCAGCAGAGCCGCAGCGCCTGCTGCCTGGAGCGCGCCGTGCATCGCGAATTGGGGCAGTTGCTGAGCTTCGTCGCCTCGGAGGAGATCGGCACGCTCGCGGAATATGCGGAGGCCGATGCCTATGCCGAGCACCGCCGCGATGCGATCAGCCGCAACGGGCTGATCACCGTCCAGACCATCACCTTCGACGAGATGGCAGCGGCCGATGGCGAGGCCGCGCGCGGCTTCGACTATGTCTCGCTCGATACCGAGGGCTCGGAGCTCGACATCCTGCGCACTATCGACCTCAGCCGCCACGCCATCGCGCTCTTCACCATCGAGCATAATTTCGTCGAGCCGCGCCGCGAGCAGATGCGCAGCCTGCTGGCGGAGGCCGGCTATCAAAGGCTCAATGTCGGCTTCGATGACTGGTACTGGCACGAAGGCCACCTCGCCGCGCGCAATGGCGGAAGCCTGCCCGAGATCGCAGCGATCAACGCCTATGTGAAGACCGTCTATCAAGATTGAAAATCCACCGTCATTGCGAGGAGCGCTAGCGACGAAGCAACCCAGGGGGACGTAGAGTGCTACGCCACTGGGTTGCTTCGCTACGCTCGCAATGACGGTCAGCCCCTGACCGCCCGCTTCCCAGCCGCCGCTCCACCGCTGCGATGTAGGCGTCGCGCGAAGGCGCCAGATGGGCGCGACAGAGCCCGACCAGCCGTGCGCGATCGCCGGCCTCCAGCGCCAGGATCATCGCCGCGCGCAATGGCGGAACCCTGCCCGAGATCGCAGCGATCAACGCCTATGTGAAGACCGTCTACCGAGATTGAACCGTCATTGCGAGGAGCGCTAGCGACGAAGCAACCCAGGGGACGTAGCGCTCCACGCCACTGGGTTGCTTCGCTACGCTCGCAATGTCGGTCAGCCCCTCACCGCCCGCTTCCCAGCCGCCGCTCCACTGCGGCGATGTAGGCGTCGCGCGAGGGCGCCAGATGGGCGCGACAGAGCCCGACCAGCCGCGCGCGATCGCCGGCCTCCAGCGCCAGGATCATCGCCGCGTGCAATGGCGGAACCCTGCCCGAGATCGCAGCGATCAACGCCTATGTGAAGACCGTCTACCGAGATTGAACCGTCATTGCGAGGAGCGATAGCGACGAAGCAACCCAGGGGGACGTAGAGTGCGACCCCACTGGGTTGCTTCGCTACGCTCGCAATGACGGCTAGCCCCTCACCTCCCGCCCAGCCGCCGCTCGACCGCTGCGATGTAGGCGTCGCGCGAGGGCGCCAGATGGGCGCGACAGAGCCCGACCAGCCGCGCGCGATCGCCGGCCTCCAGCGCCAGGATCATCGCGGCGTGCTCGTCGCGCGCCAGGGCCAGATGCTCCGGGCTGGCGGCCGTGAAGGAGCGGGCGCCATGGACTTTCTGCGCCATCATCTGGATCAGCTCGACCAGATGGCGGTTGCCGCAGGCGGCAAACAGCGTCTCGTGAAAGGCCATGTTGGCACGAAAGGCGGCGCGCGCATCGCCACTCTCGACAGCCGCCGCATGGCGCTCCTGAATGCTGCGCAGCTGCGCCAGAACCTCCCCGGACGCCGGCAGCGGGATCTGCTCGGCCGCCAGGGTCTCCAGCGCCTCGCGCACCGAATAGATCTGGCGAACCGCGTCCGGCTCGAGCAGCTTTACCGCCGCGCCCTTGTTGGGAATGCGCTCGACCAGCCCGACACGTTCCAGCTCCGCCAGCGCCTCGCGGACCAGATGCCGCTTCACGCCAAAGCGCGCCGCCAGCTCCTCCTCGATCAGGCGCTCGCGCGGCAACAGCCAGCCCAGCACGATCTCTTCCTCGATCGCATCCGCGACCGGGCGCATCCGTTCCGCACCCACCGGCTTCAGCGCCACGACGCTCATGATCACTCCTCCAAGCTCGGCAACATGATTGTTGACAATCCCGGCGACAGCAAGTCTCTTCTCCGCCATGACCAGCTCCGACGACAGCAAAAAGCCTGCCGCCACCGGCATGCGCCGCAATCTCGCCAGCTATGGCGACCCCGGCTTCTCGCTCTTCCTGCGCAAGGCCTTCATCAAGGCCGCCGGCTTTTCCGATGACGCGCTGGATCGGCCGATCATCGGCATCACCAACACCTTCAGCGACTTCAACCCCTGCCATGGCAATGTGCCCCGGCTGATCGAGGCGGTGAAGCGCGGCGTGATGCTGGCGGGCGGGCTGCCGATGGAATTCCCGACCATCTCGATCCATGAGAGCTTCTCGAACCCGACCTCGATGTTCCTTCGCAACCTGATGGCGATCGATACCGAGGAGCTGATCCGGGCCCAGCCGATGGATTCCGTCGTGCTGATCGGCGGCTGCGACAAAACGGTTCCGGCCCAGCTGATGGGCGCGGTCTCCGCCGATATTCCGGCGATCCAGCTGATCACCGGGCCGATGCTCGTCGGCCATCACAAGGGCGAGGTCCTCGGCGCCTGCACCGATTGCCGCCGGCTCTGGGGCCAGCATCGCGCCGGGACGATCGACGAGGCCGAAATCGAGGTATTGAGCGGGCGGCTGGCGCCGACGCAGGGCACCTGCATGGTGATGGGCACGGCCTCGACCATGGGCTGCCTGGTCGAGGCGATGGGCATTGCCCTGCCCGGCACCGGCTCGATCCCCGCAACCCATGCCGACCGGATCCGCGCTGCCGAAGCCAGCGGCCGACAGGCCGTTGCGCTGGCCAAGGGCGGGCCGAAGCCGAGCGAACTTCTGACGAAGGCCGCCTTCCGGAACGCCATGGTGGTGCTGCAGGCGATCGGCGGCTCGACCAACGGGCTGGTGCACCTCGCGGCCATCGCGCGCCGCGCCGGGCTTGGCATCGACCTCGAGGAGTTCGACGCGATCGGCCGGGAGGTGCCGGTCCTGATCGACCTGAAGCCGTCGGGCGATCATTACATGGAGCATTTCCACTGGGCCGGCGGCATGCCCAAGCTGATGAAGGAGCTGCGCGCCCATCTCGACCTCAGTGCCATGACCGTCTCCGGCCAGACCATTGGCGAGATCGCCGAGAGCGCCGAGGAGGTCCCCAACCAGACGATCATTCGCAGCGCATCGGCGCCGTTGAAGCAGACCGGCGGCATGGCGGTGCTGCGCGGCAATCTGGCGCCCGGCGGCGCTGTCATCAAGCATTCCGCCGCCTCTCCCGAGCTGCTGACCCATACCGGCCGCGCCGTCGTCTTCGATTCCGTCGAGGACATGGTCCGGCGCATGGATGATCCGGCGCTCGACGTGACGGCGCAGGATGTGCTGGTGCTGCGCAATGCCGGTCCCAAGGGCGCGCCGGGAATGCCGGAAGCCGGCTATCTGCCGATCCCGAAGAAGCTCGCCCAGGCGGGCGTCAAGGATATGGTGCGGATCTCCGATGCGAGGATGAGCGGCACCGCCTTCGGCACCATCGTGCTGCACATCACCCCGGAATCGGCGGTGGGCGGTCCGCTCGGGCTGGTCCGCGACGGTGACAGGATCAGCCTCGATGTCCCCGCCAGGCGGATCGAGCTTCTGGTCGATGCGGCGGAGCTCGAGCGGCGCAAGGGCGAGTTCGTCCCGCCCGCCCATCTGACCGAGCCCTCCCGCGGCTATCGCGGCCTCTACCTCACCACCGTGCTGCAGGCCGATGAGGGCTGCGATTTCGATTTCTGCTGACAGCGACCAGAGGCCGGCTCAACCGGCCCGACCCTCCGGACCCAAGGATGACACCATGCTGAAACGCACCTTTCTGGGCGGCGCCCTCGCCGCCATCGCGCTCGCAGCCGCGGCTCCTGCGCTGGCGCAGGCCTATCCCACCAAGCCGGTGACGCTGGTTGTGCCCTATGCGCCCGGTGGCGCCACCGACATTATCGGCCGCGTCATCGCCGAAGAGCTGTCGCAGAGCCTCGGCCAGCGCGTCATCGTCGAGAACCGCGCCGGTGCGGCCGGCAGCGTCGGCGCCGCCGCCGTCGCGCGTTCCACGCCCGATGGCTACACGCTGCTGATGGGCGCGCTCACCAGCCACTCCATCAACATGAACCTGCAGGCCAAGCCCGGCTTCGACCTGAAGAAGGATTTCATCCCGGTGACGCTGGCCGGCACGGTGGGTCTGGCGCTGGTGGTGCACCCGTCAGTCCCGGCCAAGACCATCCCCGAGCTGATCGCGCTGGCCAAGGCCAAGCCCGACGAGTTCAATTATGCCTCCTCCGGCAATGGCTCGCCGCAGCATCTGGCGGGCGAAATGTTCAATGCCCGCGCCGGCACCAAGCTAGGCCATGTCCCCTATCGCGGCTCCGGCCCGGCGATGACCGACATGATCGGCGGACAGGTCAAGGTGATGTTCGATACCATCCCCTCGGTGCTGCAGCATGTGAATGCCGGATCGCTCAAGGCCATCGCCACCACCGGCCGCGAGCCCTCCCCCTTCATGCCGGATTACCCGACCGCGATCTCGCAGGGTCTGGCGGATTTCGAGATCGGCTCCTGGTTCGGCGTTCTGGCGCCGGTCGGCACGCCGCAGCCGGTGCTCGACAAGCTCAACGCGGAGATCGGCAAGGCCCTGAAGAGCCCCAAGGCTCTGGAGGCGATGAAGCTGCAGGGCGTGACGCCCAAGCCCGGCACCTCGGCGGAGGCGAGCGCCCTGATCGACAGCGAAATGAAGAAGTGGGGCGAGCTGATCAAGGCAACTGGGCTCAAAGCCGAGTGATCTGAAGCGCAGGGAATGAGGCCGGAGCGATGACGCAACCGATCACCCATATCGCCATCGTCGGCTCCGGCATGATCGGCGCGAGCTGGGCGGCGCTTGCCGTCGCCCATGGCCTGACCGTCTCCGCCTATGATCCGGCCGCGGAGGCGGAGGAGAAGTTCCGCGCCTACGTCGCCCGCGCCCGCGCGCAACTGGCAGAACTCGGCCTCACCGGAGCAGGCGAGATCCGGTTCTCGACCGATCTCGCCACCGCCCTCAAAGGCGCGCAATTCGTGCAGGAAAACGGGCCGGAGAACGAGGCGGTCAAGCGCGCGCTGCTGCGCGAGATCGAGCGGTTGAGCGAGCCGAATGCGATCATCGCCAGCAGCACCTCGGCGCTGGTCCGCAGCGCCATCGTCGCCGACTGCGCGAATTCCAGTCGGATCATCGTCGCCCATCCCTTCAACCCGCCCCATCTCGTGCCGCTGGTCGAACTGGTCGGCGAGGACAAGGCGGTGGTCGAGGCTGCCGCCGCCTATTACCGCGCGCAGGGGCGCCGCCCGGTGATCATGAACAAGGAAATGCCGGGGCACATCGCCAACCGGCTGGCTTCCGCCCTGTACCAGGAGGCCGTCTATCTGGTGGAGCAAGGCGTCGCCAGCGTCGCCGATATCGACGCTGCCCTTTGCAATGGCCCCGGCCTGCGCTGGGCGCTGATGGGTCCGCACATGACTTATCATCTGGGCGGCGGCGCTGGCGGTATTGCCGGCTACCTCGCCCATCTCGGCCCCAGCCAGCTGAAGCGCTGGGAATCGCTCGGCAAGCCGGCGCTCGATGCCGGCGTGCAGAAGGCGATTATCGATGGCGTCGCCGAGGAAGCCGCAGGTCGCGGCATTCCCGAGCTGGAGCAGCGCCGCGATGAAGGGCTGATGGCGCTGCTGAAGGCGCGCAAGCTGGTCAGCGAATAAGGCTGCGCTACAGTTCGCAGTCGAAGACCACAGTGTCGAATGTCGCCCGCAGCGACCCTGTCGCAGCCGCGACGAGCTGCGCCACCGCCGTCTCAGCCGAGAGCGCCACCAATGTGCCGGCGCTCTGCCCATTCAGAGCTTGCGACACGGCAAAGCTGACCGCCGGCACGGCCCGCATCCGCACTGGCAGGGCGATCTCCTGACGGATCGCGGCGCCGGCAGCCTGATAGCCCTCCAGAACCAGAGCGCCGATCCGCCTCCAGTAATAGCGCCGGCACAGCCGCTCCTCCTCCGCGAGCGACCGCAGCGCCCATCCCGTCGCCTGCGGACCCAGCTCAAGCTTGATCCGCCGGAAAGCTGGCGGCGCCCGCAGCCGCAGAGAGGCTCAGCGCCAGCGGGCCATGATCTCCGGTAGCGAGCGTCAGGGACAAGCTCCTGCGCCCCTCGCCCGGCTGCAACCTGCCGCTGGCACTGCCGAATGCGATATCGAGTGCACCGCCCGACAGGGCCTCGAGCGACAGGGTCAGCGTCATCCCGGCAAAACTCGACAGCCCCCACAGCGCCGGCTCGACGATCTGGACGATGGCGCCAGAAGCCAGCGCGATGGTGGTCCCGCTCAGGCTCAGGCTCGCGCCCGCAGCCCCGGCCTTCCAGCGGTCGGGGCCATAGCGACCGGCGCCGAGCGCCCCGCCGGCAAAGCCGCGCTGGTTGAGCTGCAGATCGCCATTCACCAGCAGGTTTTGTTGCGGCTGCTCCTGCGCCCAGGGCGTTGCGGGCAGGCTGACGCGGCCTGTGGCGCGGTCGATCACCATCGCTTCACGCCAGAGGCTGCCATCGCCGCTGACCTTGACGTGCAGATCATCATCGCCCGCCAGCCCGATCTCCGCCCGGCCGGACCAGCCGGTCTGCATCAAGAGGCTCGCCGTATCACCGGCGCTGGCCTTGTTCAGCTTGAGCTGATGCCCGGCTCCGGCATGGTTGAACAGGCTGGCCGCAGCCGAGACGGCCAGCCGCGTCGTCGCATCCGCGGTGGCGTTGACGCCCCAGAGGCTGGCACCCTCGCTGCTGACCGGGCTGGCGCGGCGCCACACGCTCCCCGTCCAGACCTGCAGTTCAGCCTCATCCTCGATCCAGCACTGCCAGCCCTTGCGCGGCACCAGAAAACTCCAGCCGCCATCCTCATACAAGGCGAGCTGGTTCTCCCGCCCGGCGAAGGCGCCCGTCCCACCTGCCGGGATGAGATAGGCGGAGAGTTCGGTCGGCGCGGCTGGCGGCGCGGTCTTTGTGCGGCTGAGCACGGCGAGCTGGATCAGCGCATCGAGCCGGGTCAGCGCATCATTATGGGTGACGTGTTTCTGCGCCTGCCCCGCAGCGAGCAGGGGCAGCGAAAGCCGCGGTGTGACAGACATGAAGCCTCGCAAAGCAGCGCGGAATTGCGCCTTGGCGCGGCACTCTCGGCTGGCTGACGAGCGGCGGGGACAAGTCGGCGCGTTCTCCCCGCTGTCGCCGCCTCAGCCCTCGGGCGCTGCGAAGCGGCGCGGCCGCAAGCCCGCATGGAACCAGCTGATCAGCGAGTAGATGTCGTAGACCGGCAGCCCCGTCGCCGCCTGCACGGCAGCCGCATAGGGCGGCATATTGGTGCATTCCAGAACGATGGCGCCGATGTCGGGATGGCGGGTCACCAGCTCCTGGGCTGCGCTCACCACATCCTTGCGGGCGAGCCCGATATCCATCTCCTCCTTCTCGGCCTTGATCAGCACGCGGAAGAACTCCTCGCCGTTCTCTGTGCCGACAATCGGCGTATCGAGCGGCACCCCCGCAGCCGACAGATGCCGCTCGGTGAGGCTGGAGGCCGAGACGGTGACGATCCCGACCCTGCGGCCGGGCGGCAGGGTCGCCTGCACCCAGGGCACCTGCATCAGCGCCGAGGTTGCGACGGGCACGGAAAGCGCGGCCGCCAGTTCCGCCTGAAACAGCGAGAGGAAGCCGCAATTGGTGGTGATCGCCTCAGCCCCCAGCCGCACCAACTCCTGCCCGGCAGCGATGAAATCCGGCAGCAGGCCTTGCGCGCCCTGCAGCACCACCCGCTCCGGGCTGGCCCCGGTCACCACCCGGTAGAGCACCGGAAACGGCCAGGTGCCGGCATGGCCCATATCGCCGGGAATGCGCGGAAACCGCGCCTCCAGCATCAGGATGCCGAGCGGCGCGCCATAAATCGCCTTGCCGCCGCGCGCGATGCAGGTCCCCGCGCCAGGCGCAGCAGGTGAGTTCGGAGCAGAGATCATAGGCACAGCCTCGTAAGAAGCGGCGACCCCGAGCTTGAGTCGCGCAGCGCTGAGCCTGTCGCGGAAGCGCTTACGGCTCAAGTGGCGCGACCTGCCGTTTTGCAGCTTGAGCTCACCCACGCCCTTCAGTAAGAGATGACGCAACGTCGTTTTCGACAGGATCGAGCAGTCGCTTTGCCCCCAGAACAGCGCCAGGTCCTGCAGGTTCGCGCGCAGCGCGAGGCAAAGCCGGCCGAGGCGAAAGCGGCGCCCTTTTCAGGAGCGATCGAGTTTCTGGGGCCGGTTCAGGGGTCGCTGCATCTGGTCTGCGGCTGGGTTCTTGGCGAGGGCGAGGTCGAGGCTGAGCTTGTCTGGCGCAGCGGACGAGCCAGCCATCGCGGACCCCCCATCGACTGCCTTTGGACGGCCCGGCCGGACCTGCCGGATTTTCTCGAGACAGGCCGGAAGGCCGGGTTCAAGCGCGGCTTCTTCGGCCTGTTCTCGGTGCCACCCGACCACAAGGAGATCAGCATTCTGGTCGGCGCGCGTGGCGTGGCGCGTACCCGCATCGCCTTGCCCGCCCCGGCAGCCCAGTCCTTCCAGAACTTTTTCGCGGGCGCCAAACCGGAAGTCCAGTTCGAGGTCGCCCATCTCTTCGGGAGCGTCGGGCTCACCGGCGAGGAAGCGGGCGCACCCGCCTATCCCGATCTCGGGGAGTGGCTGGACGACCTTCCCTATCTCGAAGGCGCCGGGCAGGCCCACGGCCTCTCCTTCGGCTTCGACACCAGGCTGATCGGGGACGACGGACAGATCTTCATCGAAGGCTGGATGAAGAACGCGGGCGCTGCCCGCGCCCCATCCCTGCGTGTGGTGGTGACTGAGACGGCGCTGCTGCGCTACCAATGGATCGATCAGGCGACGCTGCGGCCTGACATTGCGGCGCCCGGCGCCGGGGGGTTGCGCCGGCCGGGCTTCTTCATCATCGGCCAGTCGCAGCCGGTCGCGAGCGCAAACCCGCCCAGCATCGTCATCGAAATCCAGCAGGGCGGCGCCCGCCACTGGCTGCGTCTGGCGCCACAGCAGGTCTCGCACGCCCAGTGGCGCAACGCCTTCATCGACGGCGTCAGTGACCGCAGCCGCATCGAGTCGCAGGCCCACCGGGCTCTGCTGTCCTTCTTCAGCCGGCCGGCCCTGCCCTGCCCCCATCCACCCGCCCCGGCCCAAGGCGCACCGGCGATAGCGGCGATCTGCATCGTCGATTTCCTCAGCGATAATCCCTGCCGCGGGCTGATCGTCGCTTCTCTGGCGCGGCTTGCCCGGCCGGGGCTGAAGCTCATCACCATCAGCGACGATGCAGCCGGCCGCGCCGCCCTCGCCTGGGGCGTTCCCCGGACCAAATCTGGCGGCGGCAGCGTCACCGGGCTGACACTGGCCGAGGGGCTTGCGGCCGCTCAGCTGGATCCGGACCAGAACATCCTGTTTCTCTCCTGCGCCACCCTGCTGCGCGGCGATCCCGTCGCGGCATTTTCCGAGGTCGCGGCCTCGGCTTCGCCGAAGGCGACGCACTGGCTGATCACGTCGCAGAGTGTTGGGACCGAGCCTCTCCGTGCGCTCCAGAGCCTGCTCGCCTGGCCGAAGACGCTCGACGAGGATGGCAGCGCTGTTGACGCCAGCGAGGCCTATCTCGATGTCTTCATCCCCTTCGTCGCGCCCTGCGCAGCGGTGCTTGGATTGGCGCGGTATTGGACACCCCCGCTTCCGGCACTGCTCTACAGGGAGGTGATCCGGCAAGCCGCTGCCCGTTCCAGCCTCGGCGTCATCAGCCTCGACAGCCTGTCCAGCTATCGCCAGCAGGACGAAGCCGACGCCCGGTTCCTGCGCCTGTATCGGGAGCTGCTGCCATGACGGAGCCAGGCCGCAAGAGCCAGCGCATCGCCGTCTTCGCCCATTCGCACCCCTTCTATACGCGCGGCGGGGGCGAGATCGTCGCCTATAACGCCTTCAGGGCACTGGTTCAGGATGGACACGATGCGATCTTCATCGCCGCGATCAATCTCGATCTCAAACCCAACGTCTCGGTGTTTCATCCAGACGAGACGCTGATCGCCTATGCGCCGCGCGAGTATATTTTCCCGGTCAGGCAGTTCGAAGGCTTCTTCCAGACCAACTGGCACCGGCCGCAGCAGCTCGTCGAGCGTCTGGCGCGGCTGCTGGAGGAGCACCGCATCGAGATCGCGCATTTTCATCACTTCTGGAATATCGGCCTGAATGTCATCCGCGCGCTGCGGGTGCGCTGCCCGCAGATCCAGTTCGGCATGACGCTGCACGAATATCTGTCAATCTGCTACCGCGACGGCCAGATGGTGAAGGCCGGCTCCAACGCGCTCTGCAGCAAAGCCACGGACATCGATTGCCATCTCTGCTTTCCGCAGCACAACCGCGATCATTTCCGGGCGCGGCGCGAACTGTTCCTCGACTGCCTCGACATGTTCGACATCGTCGTCAGCCCCAGCGAATTCCTGGCCCGGCGCGTCGCTGACAATGGCTACGGCAAGGACATCTACATCATCGAGAACGGCCATGACCGGGCTCCAAAGAACCCGGCCGTGCGCGATGCTCAGGCGCTGTCGCGCAGTTTCGCCTTCTTCGGCCAGCCGACACCGTTCAAGGGCATCGATATCTTCGTCGGCGCGGCGGCCCGCGTGATCGCCAGCGGGCGGCGCGATCTCAGCTTCGTCGTGCATGGGTGCACCAAGGCCAAGTTCATCGACACATTCGGCGCGCATTGGGGGCCGACGGTCGATCAGCTCGGCACGGCGCTGCAGTTCCAGGGGGTCTATGAGCCGCAGCAGGTCTTCGGGCTGATGCAGCAATCCGGCTACATCGTGATCCCGTCGACCTGGTGGGAGAATTCGCCCCTGGTGATCCAGGAGGCTTTCCTGGCCGGGCGCGTGCCCATCGTCTCCGACATAGGCGGCATGGCCGAGAAGGTGGTGCCGGGCGTCACCGGCCTCCACTTCACGGCGCGCAATGTCGGCAGCCTCACCGAAACCATTCTCTCGGTCGGTGGGGCGGTGGCGAAATGGGAGCAGATGATCGCCGCATCCGTGCTGCCGCCGACCATGACCGAAATGAACAGCGAGATCTTTGGCCTCTACGCGGCTCTGAAGCGGACCGGCACGGAGCCTCCAGCAAAGGCGGGCGGCGATATCGGAGCTTCCGTCTGAAGAGTAATAATTTCAGTATTAGCGGAATAAAATGGATTAATTAATCAGTAGACGTCACCTCAAGCTAATCCTCAGAGGTGTTTACCTTATCGACGCATCGACAACCGCAAGAGACCGGGCCTTGGTTGACCTAACAGCAGGTTAATAATACTAGCCCCTATAGTTTCAGAAGGGTTGACCATGCGTTCACCGCTCGTCTTGTTGCGGGACACACTGCCGGTGACGCTTGTCCAGACGCAGCGGTCGGTCGCCCTGCAGAAACCACAAGCCGGCCAGTCCGACGCGTTGCAGATTGGGCCTGGAGACACGCTCGATCTCTCGGCCATCGCCAATGAAACCATCGCGCTGGTCAAGCTGGGCAACCGGCTCGTCGTCCTGTTTTCGGACCGGTCCTACGTCGTTGTGGACGGGCTTTACCTGCAGACCGGCCAGTTCACGCCCAATGTCCGCGTCGGCCTCGACGCCTCGACCACCGTCGATACGCAGCAATTCGCGGCGCAATTCGGCGTCAGCGCCGATGAGCAGATCCTGACGGCAGCGGGAATCAGTGTCGGCCCCCGTGGCTCCGGCGGGCTCAACCTCGCAGCGGCGCCGCCCAGCTCATCCTTGAACCCCGAATCGCTGCTGACGCCTGAGACGAGCGGCCCGTCCGCGACCTTCGGCACCCTGACGCCGGCCGGCAACGACGCCAGCGATCCCGGTTTTTCGAGCGCTCAAGGCGGCACGATCCAGCAGCCCGGCAGCCAGGGAAGCACCGCACCCGGCACGACAGCCCTGACCCCCGCTACTCTCTCTGAGCCCAGTGGCACGCCTGCCCAGCCCAGCACCCCAACCGGAACTGGCAACCCGACCGGCACGGGTGGGACGAGCAATCCCGGCACGCCCACCGATCCCACCCCGGCGCGGATGTTCCGGCTGGACCTCGACACCACAGCGCCGGGCACCTCCTACACCGGCACGCTGGGGCCGGAAGCCGCCCCCTCCAGCCTCACCCCCGAAGGCCAGTTTGCGAGCAAGGGGGCCCCGATCGGCAGGTTCGACCCGGTCGCGCCCTTCGCCAGCTACATCGAGGTGACGCTCGGCAGCGGCTCGGCGCTGATCACCTCGATCACCGCCTCGATTGGCGCAACCAACAGCGGGCTGCGCGGTGTGCTGCGCCTGCTGGAGGGCTCGACCCTTCCGGCCGGCCTGAAGTTCAGCTTCGACAGCGAAACCGGCACGCTCAACATCCTCATACCCGCCGGGCTCACCGGCGCCGATGCGCGCACCCTCCTGTCGCAGCTACGCTTCATCAACACCGACCGGAGCTTTAACCTCGACATGGCTGATCGGCTGATCAGCTTCACCCTGACCGACAGCACCGGGAAGACGACGAGCGCGGTGGCATCGGTGCCGATCATCGCCGATGTCGTGGATACGCCCGGCAATGACGGGCATTTCACCGGTGGGCGCTTCAACGACCGCATCCTCGGACTGGATGGCGACGATGTCCTGAACGGCGGCGATGGTGACGACTATATCGACGGTGGCGACGGCGATGACACCATCGATGGCGGCGCCGGCAATGACAGGCTGATCGGCGGCAGCGGCGACAACACCATTCGCGGCGGCGAAGGCGACAACACCATCTCGTCCGGCGATGGCGACGACAAGATCACCGCCGGCAGCGGCAATGACATTATCTCGGCCGGCAACGGCAGCAACACCATCGATGCCGGCGACGGCGACAACACGATCACCACCGGCAGCGGCGACGACAAGATCACGACCGGAAGCGGCAACGACGTCATCCATTCCGGCGCGGGCGACGACATCATCTTCTCCGGAGCCGGAAACGACACGATCGATGGCGGCGAAGGCGATGACACGATTGACGCCGGGCCGGGCGATGACCGGATCACCGGTGGGCCGGGGGCGGACCGCATCACCACCGGCCCAGGCGCCGACACCGTCGTCTTCGACACCGATCTGAGCCGGATCGGCCGCGATACGCTGGTCGACTTCCAGAGCGGCACGGATGTGCTGGAGTTCTCGCGCTCCATCCTGGGCGGCAGCGGGCTCGGACCCGGCACGCTGGATGCCAGCCGCTTCACCATCGGCTCGCACTTTCTCACCGGCGGTGGCTTCACCACGCCCGACCAGCGCTTCGGCTTCGATCCCGATACCAAGACGCTGTTCTACGACGCCGATGGCAATGGCGCGGCCTTCAACCCGATCGCGCTGGCCATCTTCGAGAGCGGCAGCGTCGCGGCAGGCGACATTCGCATCACATGACGATGGCGAGCTGCAGAAACAGGATGCCTATGCGAATCTGGATGATCGTGGCTGCCATCCTCGGCATGACGGCTGGTGCAACCGCTCAGACCACCCTGGAACAGGCCATCAGACGCGCCGTCGGCAGCAACCCTGCCATCGGCGAAGCCGCGGCCAACCGCCGGGCCACGGCGCAGGAGCTGCGCCAGAGCCAGGGCGCGCTTCTGCCGCAAATCCGTGTGCAGGCCGATGTCGGGCCGGAGCGGACACGCTCCCTCGACATCAACCTGCCCACCGGGCGGCCGGAGTTTTTGGCCGGGCGCGGGGCCAATGTCGTGGTGCGGCAATTGCTGTTTGACGGTTTTGCCAGCAGCAACGAGATCTGGCGCAATGCAGCCAGGGTCGATGCCTCGAGCTGGCGCGTGCAGGAGCGCTCGGAGCTGGTCGCGCTCGACACCGTGCAGTCCTTTACCGACATCCTGCGCCTGCGCGAGATGATCGCCCATGCCGACGCCAATATCGCGATCCATCGCAAGCTGCTGTCGGATGTCACGGCGCGCTTCGATGGGGGGCGCGCCGGGCGCGGCGACAAGGACCAGGTCGAGGAACGGGCCTTTGCGGCGGAAGCGGCGCGGGCCGAGCTTGAGCAGCGGCTGGGCGAGCCGATGGCGCTGTTTCGCCGGGCCGTCGGCATGGAACCGAAGGCGCTGGCCTGGCCATCGCGCCTCAAGGCCCTGCCGGCCAGCCGGGCGGAGGCGCTGAAGCTCGCCATCGCCCGTAACCCGACCTTGCGCGCAGCCGGCGCCGATCTCGAGGCTGTCCGCTCGCAGCGGCTCGCCGCCAAGGGCAGCGACCTGCCGACCGTGGCGCTGGAAGGGCGCGCCGAGCATGGCAGCAATTCCCGCGACAAGACCGGCCGCTACGACGCCCTCAGCGCCAAGCTGACCGCCTCCTGGCTGCTCTATTCCGGCGGCACCGACACGGCCCATCAGCATGAGCTGGCCGAGCGGGTGACGGAGCAGAGCCTGCGGCTCGATGTGCTGCGCCGTCAGGCCGCTGAATCGATCGATCGCGCCTGGACCACGCGGCTGGCCTTTGGCGACCGCGCCAAGGCCCTGGCCAAGCAGGTCGCGGCTGCGGGCCGTGTCGTCACCGCCTATCGCAGCGAATATGAACTCGGGCTGCGGACCTTGCTCGATCTGCTGAACGCCGAACAATCGCTCTACAACGCGAAGGTTGGCCTCACCAATGCCAGGGGGCTGGCTGTCTTCTCCGACTACCAGCTGATGGCCGCCACCGGTGGGCTCCTGGCCGCCGTCCGGGTCGAGGCACCAGCCGAAGCGGCCAATCCGGGGCGCGGCCTGCGCGAGAGCGGCGCGGTGTTGCCACCGATCGACCTGATCCCGGCAGCTCCGGCTGCAGCGGCAAACGCTGACGGCGGACACTGAGATGACCGTTAGCGCGGCGGGAAAGGACAGCCCGCCGACAAGCCCGGCGGGTGACCTGCTCGCTGCCGTCGTGACGCTGTCGCATCTGCACGGGCGCCCGGTTGGCGAGGCCGCCATCATGGCCGGGCTGCCCGCTCTGGACGGGAGGGTGACGCCGGCCCTGTTCCGCCGCGCCGCCGAAAATGCCGGCCTGGTTGCCGAGCCGGCCGAACGGGATCTGGCTGACCTGCCCCGCCTGATCCTGCCGGTGGCTCTGCTGATGCGCGATGGCAGCGCCCGCATTCTCGTCGATCTCGACACCGCCCATGGCAGCGCCGTCCTGGCGACAGGGACAGGTTCAGGTGCGCCGGCCCGAAGCGAGATCGCGCTGTCACAGCTGGCCGCCGACTATAGCGGGCTGTGCTTTCTGGTGAGACCGGCTCCACGCGTAGAGGCCAGCAACAGCGGCCACGACGCGCCAAAGCCGCGCAACTGGTTCTGGTCCAGCCTGCAGCCCTTCCTCGGCAATTACCTGCACATCGCGCTGGCCTCGCTGCTGATCAACCTGCTGGCGCTCGCCTTCCCGCTCTTCGTGATGAACGTCTATGACCGGGTGGTGCCTAATGGGGCGCTGGCCTCGCTCGCCGCGCTCTCCATCGGCCTCGTGCTGGCGATGGCCTTCGATTTTGGCCTGCGCACCGCGCGCAGCAAGATGATTGACCTCACCGGCAAGCAGATCGACGTCACCCTCGCCGCCCGTCTGTTTGCGCATGTGCTGGGGCTGAAGGCCGCCTTCCGCCCCTCATCACCGGGCGGGCTCGCCAACCAGATCCGCGAGTTCGAATCCGTGCGCGAGTTCTTCACCTCGAGCACCGTGATCGCCGCCTCCGACATGGCGTTCTCGCTGATCTTCATCGGCATGATGTTCCTCATCGCGGGGCCGCTGGCCTGGATCCCGGTCATTTTCCTGCCGGTTACGCTCGGCATCGGTGCGCTGCTGCAGAAGCCGCTGGAGCGCGCCGTCCTTTCGGTGCAGGCGGAGGCTGCGGCACGTCACGGCATCCTCGTCGAAAGCCTGGCCGCAGCCGAAAGCATCCGCGCGCTGGGTGCCGAAAGCCGGGTTCAGGCCAAATGGGAGCGCTCGGTTGCAGCCACCGCTCAGGCGGGCGAAGCCGTGCACCAATGGTCGGCGCTGACGCTGAACCTCTCCAGCGCCGCCCAGAACATGGCGCAGTTGCTGATCGTCGTCTGGGGGGTCGTGCTGGTCGTCGACAACCAGATGTCCACCGGCGCGCTCGTTGCCGCCACCATGCTGTCGGCCCGCATCTTCGGGCCCATCGCCAATCTCGCTGCCCTGGTGATGCGCGGCTCCCGCACCCTCCATACCCTGCGCGCCATCGATGGGCTGATGCGGCTGCCGGTCGAGCGCGAACCGGGGCGCGTCTTTGTCTCCAGAGCGATCACGCGCGGCAGCATCAGCTTCGAGCAGGTCGGCTTTCGCTATCCCGGCGGCGATGCGCAGGCGCTCAAGCAGGTCAGCTTCAACATCGCAGCGGGCGAGCGCGTCGGCATCATCGGGCGCATCGGCTCGGGCAAGACGACGCTGGGGCGCCTGCTGGCTGGGTTCTACGAGCCCGGCGAGGGCCGGGTTCTGGTCGATGATGTCGATCTGCGCCAATACGACCCGGTCGATCTGCGCCGGGGCGTCGGCTTTGCCCTTCAGGATGCGGCCCTGTTCCAGGGCAGCCTGCGCGACAACATCGCCTATGGCGAGCCGCAAGCCAGCGATGCGGAGATCGTCGCCGCCGCGCGCCTGGCCGGGGTCGAGGCCTTCGCCAGCCTTGCGCCGTCGGGTTACGAGATGGCAATCGTGGAAGGCGGCGCCAACCTCTCCGGCGGCCAGCGCCAATCGGTTGCGCTGGCGCGAATGCTGCTGCGCAAGCCCAAGATCCTGTTTCTGGACGAGCCGACCAGCGCGCTCGACCTGCGCTCCGAAACCGAGTTCTGCGACAGGCTCAGCGCCCTCGCCAAGGACACCACGCTGATCATCAGCACGCACCGCATGTCGCTGCTGCGCATGGTCGACCGGCTGATCGTCTTCGATGCCGGCCGTGTCGTCGCCGATGGTCCCAGAGCCGAGGTCCTGGCGCAGCTCCAGCCCCATGCGGCCACGGCAGAGAGCCGATGAAGAGCAGCGACTTCGCCTTCGCCAACGACATCCGCGCCGCGATCGAACTGCAGACGCCGCGTACGCTCGCCGTCTTCATCAGGGTGTGCGCCGGGTTTCTGCTGCTGGGCGCGATCTGGGCGAGCTTTGCCGAGCTCGACGAGGTCACCCGCGGAACCGCCAGGGTCATCGCCTCGCGCCAGACCCAGGTCGTGCAGTCGCTCGAAGGCGGGCTCGTCCAGGATCTGCTGGTGGCGGAGGGCGAGCTGGTCAAGCCGGGCCAGGTGCTGATGCGCATCGACGACACCGCCTTCAGCTCGCAATTCGGCGAGGTGCGCGAGCGCCGGGCGGCCTTGATCGCCCGCATCGCCCGGCTGGAGCAGGAGGCGCATTGGCAAGGCCCGACAGAGCTCGCCCTGCCGCCGGAAATCGAGGCCGGTCATGGCGCTGCCGCGGCCTCAGAGCGGGCGCTGTTCGAGGCGCGCCTGCGCAAGCTCGGCCAGGACCTCTCCATCCTCGACGAGCAGCTCGGCCAGAAGCAGCGCGAGCATGAGGAGCTGGCGGCCCAGACCCGGCGGCTTTCCGCCAACAAGCCCCTGCTGGACCGCGAACTCGCCATCACGCGGCGCCTGTTTGCCGACCGTGTCGTGCCCGAGATCGAAATGCTCAGGCTGGAGCGCCAGGTCGCCGATCTCGCCGGGCAGATCGCCGTCAACCAGGCCAGCCTCAGCCGCGCGGACGCCGCGATCCGGGAAGCCACGGCCCGCCGCGCCGGCGCCATCATCGCCTTCCGCTCGGCAGCGGAGGAGGACATGACCAAGAACCGCGCCGACCTCGCCGTGATCGAGGAGAGCATCCGTGCGGCACAGGACCGGGTGCAACGGGCGGAGTTGCGCGCGCCCGTCCGGGGCATCGTCAACAAGCTCCATGTCACCACCATCGGCGCCGTGGTCCAGCCCGGCATGGTGCTGATCGACATCGTGCCGCTCGACGACAGCCTGCTGGTGGAAAGCCGGATCAGGCCGCAGGATATCGGCTTTCTCCGCGAGGGGCAGGACGCCGTCGTCAAGATCACCGCCTATGACAGCGCGGTCTTCGGCTCACTGAAGGGAAAAGTCGAACGTATCGGCGCCGATACGCAAGCTGACCCAAAAGGAGAGAGCTTCTATCGCGTTGTTGTAAGGACAGAGCGCAATTTTATTGGAATTGAAACAGGTTCTTTACCCATCCTTCCAGGAATGGTTGCGCAAGTTGAGATCTTAACTGGCCGGAAAAGCGTGATGAGCTACTTACTCAAGCCAGCAAAACTGCTCCGGGATCAAGCGCTCACAGAGCGCTGAAACAAGCCTGATAACAGGCGACACCCGGTGCAAAACAGGGTGTTGCGTAATGGAACGAGTGTCGGTTTGGCGCGCCATGGCGTGCGCCGGAATGATAACGGCTGCCTTGGTCACGGCCTCCACTGCAGAGGCTGCTGGGCCGCAGAAGGCTTACTCGCGGAGCGTAACCGCCCAGCCGACGACGCTGCCGGCCGGTGCCCCGCTGCAGTTCTTCACCATTGCCCAGCGCCTCACCGCCTTGCGGGCTGCCGGCGAATTGCCTGCCGGACCGGTCGAGCCCCAGCTGATCCAGGCCTCGCTGCCCGCCGCTGCGCTGGCGCCAGTCGAGCCGGCCCCAGTCCTGCGCGGTGCGGTGGCGCCCCCGGCTCCGGCCGATCAGCTGCTCGGCATGGTCATGCTGCCGGTACCCGGAGGCGAACTGGCGGAAAAATGGCGCGGCATGGCGCAGCGCTGGGCGGCCGATGCGTCCATCGTCGAGGCCTGCCGCCTTAATCCCTGCCAGCATGAGGGGGCAAAACGCTGGATCAGCATCAATGCCGCCGCCGCCGAGCAGACGGGCCGCCAGCAGCTGGCCCTCGTGCATGCCAGCCTCAACCGCGCCATCCGCTACGCGACCGACTACCAGTCGAGCGGATCGGCGGATTACTGGGCGAGCCCGCTCGAATCCGTTGAGAAAATGGGCGATTGCGAGGATTACGCCATCGCCAAATACATGATGCTGCGCTCGCTTGGCTATCAGCCGACGGACCTCAAGCTCATCGTGCTGTTCCAGCGCAATACCGGCATGTTCCACGCCATCCTGGCCGTCCGCAGCGAGGGCGACTGGGTTTATCTCGACAACCAGCGCCAGGAGCTGGCGCGCGCCGCCGACTATAACGATGCCCGCCCGCTGGCCGCGCTCGACGAAGGCGGACAGGCCATGCTGGCGCTCCTGCCGCAGCCCGTGCTGAGGCTGGCGCTGCTGGAACCGAGCGAGCGTGAGCTGGCTACGCCCGACCTGCCGTAGGTCGGAAGGAGGCCCTGAACCCCGCTTCCTGCGAGCTTATCCCCGCCCTCTCGCGCGCCCCTATGCTCGGCACAGAACAGCGAGAGGGCCTGACCATGCTTCCATTTCACGACGAGTTTCCCTTCAACGCCGGCCGCCTGGCCTTCGCCCCGGTCTTTGCCGACACGGTCGAGGATGTCGTGCTCGCGGCCGATGTGCTGCTGCGCGTCGCGATTCCCCGCCGGCGCCCGCTTCGTCGCCTTCAGCTTCGACGGTGACATCCGCGTCCGCAGCGGCAGCGGCGAGACCAGCTTCAGCCTGCCGGCCACCAGCACGAGCGACGGCACCGGCAGCGCGCTGAACCCCTCCCTGCGCCGACTGCCGCAGGGCGCCACGCATCTGTGCCTGCGCGCGCCGGGCGCCTGCAAAGGCTCGCTCGAGTTCTGGAGCTGAGCATGCCCGCATCTCTGGCGTTCAGCCGCTTGGGTGGCAGGGCCTTGCGCCTGCCGGCCCTGAACCGCAGCCGCACCAAGTCCTGGTTCAATGGACCGGATCTCGCCGATCTCGCCGCCATCGCCGATTTCAACGCGGATCGGTACGCGATCCCCGCTTTGCCGGCCGCCGAGATCGCCGCAGCCCCGGCCGCAGCCCTGTTAGCCAAGCGTGCCTGCTCCTTCGCCGAGTGGTTCAGCTTCACGGTCGCCGGCAGCGGCCTGCGCAGCTATGTCGATGCCGGCGGCCAATGGCGCAGCGATCTTGCGGCAAACGCACCCCGCTTCGACTGGAGCAACGGCCGTCGGCAACTGGCGCTCAATGACCTCGCCACCAACCTCGTGCCGAATGCGCGCGGGCTCGGCGCCGCTGCGGGGACACCGGGCATCCTGCCGACGGGCTGGTTCGCACAGGCGGCGGGTCTGACGGTCAGCGTTATGGGCTCCGGCACCGAGGATGGCATGCCCTTCCTCGACATTCGCTATCGCGGGGTCAGCGGCGCCAATTACGGCATCGTCTCTTTCGGTAATCTCAACGGCATCACAGCCGGCGCCCACAGCCTCTCGGCTTATCTGCGCCTTGTCGGGGGCGCAGCCAGCGGCATCTCCTTCTCCTCCCTGCGCTTCCGCTACAGCCTCAACGATGGCGCATCCGTCGATGCGGCCGCGCCGTTTTCGCTCGCTGCCGGCCCGCTCCGGACCGGTCGCATCACCGCCAGCGACACGGTGGCGGCAGCCGCCAATGGCGGTGGCAGCCTGTTCGTGCAGTTCAACTGGACGGTCGGTGTGACGCTCGACTTCACCATCCGCCTGGCGCTGCCGCAGCTCGAGCCCAGCCCCTTTGCCAGCCCTGCCATCGCCACAGTCGGCACAAGCCAGAGCCGCGCGAGCGAAATCGCAGCGCTCGCAGACCCGGTCGCAGCCTTGTTGCAGCGCCCTGCTGCCAGCGTGATCCTGCGCGGGCAGTCGATGCTCCGCCCTGGCGGCATACTGCTGGGCGCGACGGATCAAGCGGCCTTGCTGCGAGCCTCGGCCACACGGACGCAGCTCGTGTCCGAGGGCGTGGCAGCGTTGACCACGGCGGGCGGCAGCGACCTCGCCACCGCGTCCTGGGCGGCAGGGCTGGCTTTCGACGCGGCAGGACGCAGCCTCGCGCGGGATGGCGCCAGTCTGGCGAGCGACGCCAATCCGGTGCCGCAGGGGCGCGGCAGCCTCTGGCTCGCCCGCTCCGCCAGCGGCCGCAGCGTCGGCGATGGCTGCTATGACTGGATCGGCATCGCGCCCACGCGCCTGTCGAACGCCCGCCTCATGCAGCTGTGCCGGCCGGCATGAGGCGCAGGCTTCAACGCTCACGCAGGCTCAAATCCCAGCGTCGCAGCAAGGGGCCGAGGAGATATTCAGCGACGGAGCGTTCCCCGGTGATGAGCAGCACATCGGCGGACATGCCCGCCGTCAGCTTGCCGCTCATCGATCGGGGGATCGTGTTCTTGTCGACGACGATCTCGGCCGCGAAATAGCTGAGCTTGCCACCCTCCTCGGTGATCCGGTCGCGCGAGATCGAGCGAAGCGTGCCCCTGATGACCTCGCTGCCCCAATAGCCGAAGCTGGGAAACTTGACCTCCGCCGTGCCACCCGTAACCACGCGATCGATATCCTGCGGATCGACCCGCGCGCGGATCACCAGCTCCTCGCTATCGGGAGCGATATCCAGGATCGCGTCGCCGGGGCGGATCACACCGCCGACGGTGAAATAGCGCATCTGCTGCACCGTACCGGCGATGGGTGCGCGGATTTCGCCGCGGCGCTGGGCATCCCCCACGAGCAGCATCTGCTGCCGCACATCCGTCAACTGCTTGCGAACATCCTGAAGCACGGTGGACGCTTCCTGATGATAGTCCTGCGTCACCTGCTGACGCCGCAGCTTCAGCTCGCCCCGCCGCTCGTCGATGCGCTGCTTTTGCACCTCGCCGCCCTGGATCAGCCCGGTCAGGCGCACCCGCTCGCGCTCCAGCGGCGCAATCCGCGTGGTCGCGACAAGCTGGCGCTGGAACAGCGGCCGCAAGGTCGCGAGCTCGGCATCGACCTGTTCCAGCGTGGCGCGGGCCGTGGCCGCTTCCACCTCGATCTGCTCGTATTCCTTCTGGGATTGCTGCAGCAGGCTTTCGGCGATCTGCAGGTTGCGCTGCATCGCCTCACGCCGGCTGGTAAACAGCCGGATCTGGTCGGCGATGACGGGCGCCACCGCCGGCTCGTTTTGGCGGGCCGTGACGGCATCGGGGAAAACCAGCGTCTCCTTCGACTCGAATTCCGCCATCAGCCGCGCCTCTTGCGCCAGCAAAATGGCGAGCTGGTTGCTGTAGAGATCGCCTTGCGTGTCCAGCCGCGTCGGGTCCAGCTTGATCAGCACTTGATCGGCCTTCACGCGCTCGCCATCCCGCACCAGGATCTCCTGCACGATCCCGCCTTCGAGATGCTGCACGGTCCTGCGGCTACCCTCGGCGCTCAGCACGCCCGGCGCGATCGCCGCGCCATCCAACCGGGCGACAGCGCTCCAGCCGACGAAACTCAGGATCAGCGCCGCGATGACGACGTAGCCATGGATCAGGCTGCGGCGCCAATCCAGCGCGCGGCCAAGCGGCGCCGGCAGCGGCGCCGGCGTGTCGGTGCCGGCCCGGCTGATGGAAGTCTGCTGAGAGGTCACGCGGCCACCGGGTCGTTGCCGCTCTGCGCGGTGAGTTGCTTAGGCGGCTGGATCGAGGAGAGCCGGTTGATCACCTGGTCACGCTCGCCGAAGGCGTGGACCGCGCCCTGGTTCATCACCAGCACAAGGTCGCACTGGCTGAGCATGTTCATGCGGTGGGTGATCAGGATGACGATGGCGCCGCGCCCACGCAGCGCCTTGATGATCTCGGCCAGGCTCTGCTCGCCGACCGCGTCGAGATTGGCATTGGGCTCGTCCAGCACCAGCAGCGCCGGCTCACCATAGAGCGCCCGCGCCATGGCGACGCGCTGGCGCTGGCCGCTGGAGAGCTGCTGGCCACCGGCGCCCATCACAGTGTTCAGCCCGCCCGGCAATTTGGCGACGATGTCCTTGATATTGGCGAGCTCAACGGCCCGGATCAGCCTGGCCTCCGTCTCCGGCGCCATCGGCGCGAAGCGGGCGATGTTCTCCGCCAGCGTGCCCGGGAAGCATGTCGGCATCGGGCCCGACATAGCCGATATGCTCGCCCAGCCCGTCCTGATCCCAATGCGACAGATCATGCCCGTCCAGCGTCAGCGCGCCGCGCAGGAGTGGCCAGGCGCCGACGATGGCCCGGCCGAGGCTGGACTTCCCGGCCCCGCTGGCGCCGACGACGCCGACGACACGACCCGGATCGACGCTGAACGAGATGTCCGTGATGACCGGCTGGTTGCCGCCCGGCGGCGCCACCGCCAGCCGCGTGGCGATGAGCGGCCCGGCCGGCCGGGGCAGGCCCACCCGCGGCACCTGCCGCTCGACCTCCCGCAGGATCTGGTCGAGCCGCCCCGCCGCCATCGACGCGTTCCAGATCACGCGCCAGCCATTGGCGAGGCTCATGATCGGCATCAGCGCCCGCATGCCGATCAGCGATCCCGCCAGCATCAATCCCGGCCCGACCTGCGCTTCCATCACCAGCAGCGCGCCGATGAAGATGAGCAGCGGCTGCTGGGCATGCAGCAGGATGCGCAGCGGCAGCGAGGTCGGCGCAGTGCTGCGCGCCCCCGCATCGAAGCCGCACAGCGCCTCATCCCGCATCGCGCCCCAGCGGCCGGCCAGCTTTGGCAGCATGCCCATGACGCGGGCGGATTCCGCATCGCGCATCACCGCCCGCCCGAACTCCGCCGCCTGCGCCGAGGCTGTCAGCGCCGTGATCACATGCCGGCGTGCCAGCCACTGCCCCAGCAAAGCCAGCGCAACCTGCAAGCCCATCATCACCAGAAGGGCGAGCCCGAGCAGGGGATGCATCAGGAAGGCGACCAGCAGGATCAGCGGCGTCCACATCAGATCGAGCATGGTCGGGATCATGCTGCCGGCGATGAAGTCGCGGATGGTGGCGATGTCGGTGAGGATCAGCCCGCGCACCGGTGCCGACAGGGCATCGGTCTGGCGGTTCAGGGCCATGAAGATCGTGCCTGCGACGGCATGGTCGAAGCTGTGCGCCAGCCGCTGCAGCACGGCCTCCCGCGCCATTTCCAGCAACGACCACGCCACCATCATGATCAGCGCAATCACCGATAGCGCGTACAGGGTCAGCACATTGCGGCTGTACAGGACCCGCTCATGCACCTGTAGCATGTAGAGCGACGGCACGATGAACAGCGCCGTGATGACGCCACTAAAAAGAAGCAAGGACGCAGCAGCGCTCTTGAAGCCGTCTAATTTAGAAATCAAGTATCGATTATAATTGAAGAACATAACCAGGTGATTCCTGAATTTATTCCAGGCGTACGAGACACGATGCTCGTCGCAGAGCGTTATCGAACCAAATAATACTTTATTGCGCCGCACCAGACAAATATGAGAGGCCCACAGGGCTGGGCCGGCCAGCCGGGGCGAGGGCTGCGGATGCAGAGGGATGCGGACTCCATGGCAGAGCGCGTGCCCGTGATCGCCAGGGCGGCGGTGACGAAGCGGCTCCTGCATGTCGGCTGCGGGCCGAAATCGCCGCACCGCCTGCACCCGCTGTTCCGCGACGAACGGATCTGGGACGAGGTCAGGCTCGACCTCGACCCCAAGGTCATCCCCGACATCATCTGCTCGACGGTGGACATGCGTCGGCTCGTCGCCAGCAGCAGCGTCGACGCGGTCTGGTCCTCGCATAATCTCGAGCATCTGTTCGATCATGAGGTGCCGCTGGCGCTGAGCGAGTTCCGGCGCGTGCTGAAGCCCGGCGGCTTCCTCCTGCTGCGCTGTCCCGACCTGCTGGCCGTCGTCGAAACGATCGTGAGAACGGGGCTGGACGTCCCGGCCTACACCTCGCCGGCCGGTCCGATTACGCCGCTCGACATGCTGTTTGGCCATCGCGCCTCGATCGCGCAGGGCAACCGCTACATGGCGCATCAAACCGGCTTCAGCGATGCCAGGCTTGGCCGCCTGCTGCTCGAGGCCGGCTTTGCCGAAGTCATGACAAAATCGGCCAGCCATTACGACCTCTGGGCCGTGGCTTTCGCCGAAGCCGGCGCCTCGCGGCAGATCCTGCCCGAGCTCGCTGCGGCGGGCCTCGACTTCAACGCGTGAGCCCAGCGCGCAAGCCGACGAGCGCCCTCCACCGCGCGCTGGCAGCTTTTCGGCAGGAACCGGCCGGTCACCTGCCGGTCCGGCTGCTGGCAGCGGGCGGCCGGGCTGCGGAAGCCGGTGACTGGCCACTGGCGTGGCTGCTGGCCGACAGGCTGGTGCGGCTCGACCTGCCCAATGGCGAAGCCGGCTACTGCCTGCGCGCGGCAGCCCATGCCCAGCTGGGCGACGCAACGTCCGCCATCGCCGACCTCGCTCAGGCACGGCACCTGGCCCCCGATCACCCCGTGATCCTGACGCTCGACATCAGCAGCAGCGATAACGTCTTGCGCCAATCGGCCCTGCAGCGCGCCCTGCTCGGGGAGGACGCAACGCTGCGCGAAACCGCCCTCGCCTGCCTGGCGGCGGATGGAACCACAGCCGTCATGATCGGCGAAGTCAACGCTGGGGGCATCACGGCGCAGTTTTATTGGCGCGGGCCACCCAGCCTCACCCTCCGCTGGACCAACGGAGAGACCCACGCCACCCTGCCGCCTCTGGTCGCTGAGCCCTCCCTGCATCCGGATTGGCCCCATGCCGGGCGGCTGACGATGGACTGGCCCGCATCGCAGCAGGCACTGACGATCGAGCCCGCCGCCGGGGCCGATGGCAGGTTCTTTCCAGCGCCCGCCATTCTGTATGCCCCGGCTCCCGAAACGCCCGAGCCCACTGAGCCGGTTGCCAGCTCGAAAGAGGGCGGGCTTCTGATCCTGATCCCGGTCTATGGCGATGCGGCTGCGACTCTGGCCTGCCTCGACAGCCTGTTCGGCCTCCGGCCTCAAGCCCGGCACCCGCATCATCGTCATTGATGACGCCTCTCCGGACCGCGCACTCGTCGCCCGTCTGCAGGATCTGGCGCAGGAGGGGCGGATCACCCTGCTGCGCAACACGCTCAATCTCGGCTTCGCCCGCTCCATCAACCGCGGGCTGGCCTGCCGGCGCAGTGGCGAGGATGTGCTGCTGCTGAACGCCGATACGCTGCTTCCTCCGGGCGCCGTCGAGCGCCTGGTTGCTGCGGCGGCTGACCCGACGGTTGGCACCGTGACCCCGCTCTCCAACAATGGCGAGGATACCAGCCTGCCTTTGCGCTTCAGCGCCAATCCCATGCCCGATCTCGCCGGGCTGATCGCGCTCGACCGGCTGGCGCAGCAGGCGAACCCCGGTCTGCGCATCGACCTGCCCAATGGCGTCGGCTTCTGCCTGTATATTCGCCGCGATGTTCTGGCTGCGATCGGTCCCCTCTCCACCGATTATGGACGGGGCTATTATGAGGATGTCGATTTCTGCCTGCGGGCGCGCGAGGCCGGCTTCCGCAGCGTGTGCGCTGCCGATGTCATCGTCGGCCATCACGGCTCCCGCTCATTCGGCGGCGACAAGGCGGTGCTGGTCCGCCGCAACCAAAAGCGCCTCGAAGCGCGCTTCCCCCATTATCGGGCGAGCGCCCGCGCCTACCGCGACGCGGACCCGCTGCGTGAGGCTGTGGGCCGGATCGAGGATCTCTGGCTGAAGGCCGGGCACACCCGGTTTCATCTGGTTCTGGCGCCGGGCGAGGTGCCGCGCTGGCTGCTGGCGCAGATGATGGAGCAGGCGGAGGCTGACGGGCTCAACCCGGTTTTGGCGCAACTCGCCCCCTCTGAAGAGGGGCTCGAAGCCACGCTGACCAGCCGTCACGGCTTCCCCCAGAACCTGACTTTGCGCCAGCCATCGCCCCGGCAGTTGCTGCTCGATTATCCCTGGGCCGGGATCAGGCTGGTGGAGTCGGAGGCTTTGCCGCCGGCGCTGCTCGCAGCGTGCCACGATCTGCCCCTGCAGTTCGCGCGCATCCCCCTTCGCGACTTCGCTCAGCCGGAAGCGCGCCTGAACATGTTGCAACCGGACCAGCCACCGCACGGGGCCGCCTCACTCGCCCTCATCGGCGATGCCGACGATCCGGCCGCCGGGCAACTGGCGGCTGCACTGGGCCGCTTAGCACCGGTACTCGCTCTCGCCATTCTAGGGTCGGACGGAAAGGATGAGAGCGCGGCCACACCTTCGCTTTGGCCGGCCGGGACCGTGCCTCGCTCAGAAATTGGCGGCTGGTTGCAGCGGGCCGGACTGTCCGCCTGCCTCGTCACATCCCGCCGCTACGGCATCTATGATGGGGCTGTGCCGCAATGGCTCGCAGCAGGCCTGCGCGTCGCCCTGTTCGACCCGACCCTTACCCATCCATACCGCACCGCTCACTGCTTGCGCCTGCCGGCGACATCAGCAGAGGCCGAGGTCGCGCGCCAGCTCATCAGCTGGCTTGGTGAGACACCGCGACCCTAGGGTTACGGGCGGAACTTCGCGAGCAGCGGGGCGCAGGCCGGGTGATCGGCGAGAAGGTCGAGATGCGCGGGCCAGATGGTTTCGCGAAAATCGAAGCGCGCGACGACGCTGCGCCGCGCCTCCTGCCGCACAGCCTGGAACCGGGCCGATTCGGCCAGCACCTCGACCACCCGGGCGGCCAGGGTTTGCGGCTCAAAGAACGGGACCAGAAGCCCGTTCACCCCATCCTCGATGACCTCCTGCACCGGCGCCGTGGCCGAGCCGATGACGAGTGTCGCCATCGCCATGGCCTCCAGCAGCGACCATGACAGCACGAAGGGATAAGTCAGATAAACATGGCAGCGAGACAGCCGCAGCAGGCCGAGATACGCGCTGTAGCTGACCTTGCCGAGAAAATGCACGCGGGAGAGATCGAGCCCATCGCCCATCTCGGCCAGCATTGCGGCACGCCAACTGGCATGCTCGGCGGGGCGCGCACCATACGAGACCTCATCGCCCCCCATCAGGCAGATCCGGGCCTGTGGCCGCGCCTTCAGGATGGCCGGCAGCGCGCGCATGAAAATATGGAAGCCGCGATAGGGCTCGAGATTGCGCGAGACGAAGGTGACGATTTCGTCGCCCGGCCCGAAGCGCTGCTCGCTAATGAAGACGTCCTGGGCCTCGACACCGGGCGCCAGGGCCTCGGTATCCAGCCCATCATGCAGCACGGCGATCTTGCTGCGAACCTCTACGGGGAACACGCTGCGCTGCCACTGCGTCGGCGCTATCGCGAAATCGGCATCGACCAGCGAGAGCAGGCTCGCGGCATTGCGCAGGGTGATGCGGGTGTCGCCATCGACACCATAGCGTGGTGCCTCCGGATCGAAGCCGACATCGACGCCCTTCGGCGAATAATAGAACTCCGCATAGGCGCAGATCACGGCATCGGGAAACAGTGACCGGAGCGGCAGCGCCTCCCCCCAGCCGGGGTGGACATAGATCAGCCGGGGCGAAAACCCCTCCAGCTTCAGCTGCGTCGCGGCATAGATCACCTCCTCGGCGCGGCGGCTTTCCATGTCGAACCGACGCGCGAAGGGATGGACCTGCGCCGGGTCGCCCTTGTGGAAGGCGTAGCGCTGCATCGGAACCTCCGGCAAACCCGGCGCCAGGCGCATCCCGATCGCCCGTACACGCACCCCCTCCTCCGCCGCGAAGGTGAGCGCCAGATTGCGGTACTGGCCGGGGAAGTTGTTGTGGACGAACAGAATATCGAAGCTGGTCATGGGTCTGGCCCGGTCTGGAGCGTGTCGGCTTGCCTGTCCGCGATGCCGGACCCGAACAGCTCGTCGAAGGAGAAGAGGGGGCTTGCATCCAGCATCAGCGGCTGGTCGATCGCATCGCGCAGGCCGTGATCGAACATCACGAGGTCCGAGACCGGAGCAGGAGCCATGCTCGTCGTCGGCCTGTCCTGCACCAGCCCCTCCGCCAGCCAGCGCCGGGAGAACAGCGAGGCCGCAGCGAGATCCAGCGCAAGGCAGCGATCGGCGGCCAAAGCAGCGGCGCGCTGGGGCGACAGGCGGCCCAGGCGCTCGCCGCTCACCACCATGAGCGTGCCGCGCGGCTCCTCCTCGCGCCCAATCGGGATCAGCAGATCCGCCGCCAGCAACAGCCGCGCAGCATCGGCAAGCCGCGCCGTCCCGCGCTCGAGCAATCCCAGCAGGCCCAGCACCGCCGCATAATCGGGCGCGGGACTGCCATCCGGCTTGAGCAGCGCCAGCGCCGCCCCCTCCGACGGCACGGCCAGCTCCGGAGCAATCTCGACAACCCGCTGACCCAGCACCAGCCGGCTACGAAACGGCAGGCTGCGCAAGGCGAGCGGCCTGTAGGGCGCGAGCCAGCGTCCCTCGGCGCTGACGCAGGGCTGGCGGAGAAGCCCCTGCCCCAGCAGGCAGACGACATAGGGCGTCGCGGAGGCCAGATCGACGGCAATCGGGCAGAAATGCGACAGGTTCAGCAACTCGGTGTCGGCGACGGGCAGTTGACCCAGCCGATCGACACAGGAAAACCCGTCAGGCCAGCCCCAGACGGACAGCCCAGCCGCCTCCACCGGCAGGAAGGTGACGCCGCCCGGCGCCGGACCGGCCCTCATGCCGGCTCTCCCCTATCGGGTGTCGGGGTGGGCCGGGCGGCAGCGCGTCGCGCCGCCTGCAACAATGCGTTGACCCGATAAAGCGACGCGCGATGCAGCGACAGGCATAGCCCCGCGACCGAGCCATGCGCGGCAATGATCTCCGCCAGTTCGGCGAAATGCAGCTTTGCAGCCGAGAGCACCAGATAATCGTCGATCCGGACCCGGCGACCATGACCGAGGTCGAAATCCAGCGTCCAGGCCTCGAACAGCCCCGCAGCGTCGAGATCACGCGACAGGGCGTCCGTGTCCGCCAGCGCATGCGACAGCGCCACCGCGCGCTTGGCCCGGATCAGCGCGGCCCGGCTGAGATGGCCGTCCGCCATCAGCAAGGGGGCGCCGACATCGCCCGGCTTGTCGGCGATGACATCGTCGAAATACAGCGCCTGCTGCGTCATGCTCTGGCTGTCGGGCAGGATGATCGGGTAGCATTGCAGCAGCAGGGGCAGCCGGTTTTCCTGCAGCGGCACATCGACAGGCTGCCCCTCGCCCGCAGGCAGCAGGCTGCGCAGCACGCCTAGAACCGGCGCCTGCCCGACGCCGCGGCGCCAGCACAGCGGGTAAAGCCCGGCCATGCCGAACACCTCTTCGCAAGCAACCGGCGCGAATTGCAGCTCACGCACGGTTCTGTAGGCGATCTGCGCAAAAATCCGCTGATGCCCGGTGGTGCGGGAGAGCAGCGTCGGCCGCTCATAAAGGCCCAGAGTGGCATCGCTCATGGGGATTGGCACATCGGTCCGGCGCCATCGGCGCGTTGGTTGTCTGGCTGGAACAGGCCCCGCGCCCGCCGCCAAGGCGGGCGATCCATCGGTCACGCGGCCTGAAGCGCGCGCCAGCGGGCAGCCTCATCAAGAACGTCGAAATCGTCGGGTGCCCCACGCTGTTTCGCAGTCGCAACCCCCATCTCAGGCTCCGCAATACGCCCTACTCCGAGATCTCGACCGTCTCGTTCAGCATCCGCCGCGAAACCGATCCCACCTATACGAGCGATATCCCCGCCTTTCTCGCCCGGCAGAAAGCCATCATCGAGCGGCTGGCCCGCAGTTTCGACCTGTTTTTGACCGCGCATGGCGAGATCGAGGAGAAGATCATCTTCTACAAGGACCCCGTCCGTCTTGCCGAAGCTCACGCCTTGCTGCGCCAGCAGAATTGGTTTGGCGGGGAGGACTGCGTCATGCGGCGGCTTTACGAGACGAGGCTGTTCTTCACCGGAATTGTCGGTCATCTCGATCAGTTCACGAGCACCATGGACGCCACCATCGGCTACCGTGTGCACGGCGTGTTGCCGGCTTTGGCACAAGGAATCCCCGGCATCCTCCTGGATTATGACGCGCGCTCTGCGGAGCTGGCGGAGACGCTCGATATCCCCTTGCTCAGCCCTCAACAGGCGCTTGAGCTGCCCCTGCTCGAAATCCTGGCACCGAGCCGCTTTGTCCTCTTCGAGCAGAAATACCCTTCGCATTACAACCGGATGAAGCAATTCCTCGAACGGAACGGCATCGCCCACCGCATGTAAAGCAAATGCGAACCACGCCGCCCCATCCAATTGGCGAAAAAGACAGCTATGCTTGCGCAATCCGGCCTATTCAGTCTATCGACCTTACGTCAGCATGGGCTTTGGATTTGAACCGGGAAAGGTCGGCATGTTTCGCGGAGCGATCGAGTACATCGGCGAGGATGTGGTTTCCGGCTGGGTCTACGCAGCAGGCACGAAACTGAGGGGTCGCACCCTGCTGGCCTTTGTCGGCGAGGAATGCGTCGGCTCCGGCCAGGTCGACCTGCTCCGTCAGGATCTGAAAGAGGCCGGGCTGGGCGATGGTTTTTGCGGCTTCAGCTTCGGCATCCGCCCGCTATCGGAGCAGGATGGCCCGCTCACGGTGAAGTTCGAGCATACCGATGCGGTGCTGTTGCAGCCCGGCAGCGAGCTGGTCCACCGGCAACGCCGCCATCCGCTGCTCTCCGCCGATGAGTTCGAACTCCGCCTGGCGCAGCTCGACTGGCAAAGCCAGCACGGCATTCTCAAATCTGCGGACTTCGTGCTGCTGCGCGACCTGCTGACCGCGGGCTATTGCAGCCGGGTTCTGCCAGGAGCGGGCCCCAGCGCGAAGCTGCTGGAGGAAGCGCTGGACGCCTATCGATCGGTGCTCTCGCTCATCATGCAGGCTCATGTCGATGTCACCTCGCTGCCCGCCGATGGCGACCTGATCGCCAGCATCGCCCGGCTGCCTCAGCATGCCGGCTTTTCCTCCGTGGTCGGCCTGGTCTCCGAGGGTGGGCTGACGCTGAAGCTCACCCCCGCCTCCCATCGCAAGACGGGCGATGAGGGTGCCGGCGCAAAGCTCGCGGTTCCGGTCAAGCTGCGCGGCCCCCGCATCCTGCTGCTGGATGCGCGGCTCTCGATCGCAGAGGCCAGCCCGGATAAAGGCGCCATTCATCTGCTGGTCGGTCGGCTGAAGCGCTGAGCAGTAAGGCCGTGAGGGCTTGCTCAGGCCGAGCTCGCCAAAGCCGCCGGCTCGCTTGCCAGCGTCTCTTCTGCGAAATGCAGATGCGCCTTCAGCGGCAAATGATCGGAGGCGACATGCGCCAGCGGCGTGTCATGCACGATGATCCGCGAAACCAGGCTCTCCGGCGCCGTCAAAATCCGGTCGAGCGACCAGACCGGGAAACGCGAGGGGAAGCTGGCGACGCTGGCGCCCATCGGGCCAAAGCGCGGCGCCAGCGCCTGCAGTGACGAGCGCGGCCCCAGGCGCCACTCGTTCAAATCTCCCATCAGCAGCACGGGCCGCCCATCCGGCGCATCGGCCGCGGCGAGCAGAGCGCGAATCTGGCTGGCGCGCGAACGCCGCAGCAGGCCCAGATGCGCCGCAATCACCCGCAGCGGGCGCCCGCCCAGGCTCAGATCGACCACCAGCGCGCCGCGTGGCTCGGCGCCGGGCAGAGACAGCTGGTTCACCGATTCAACGCCGCCATTGCGGACGAGAACGAGATTGCCGCGCCAGCCATGGCTTGCCCTTGTGCCGCTGACATCGACCGGGCGCAGGCCGCATTCGCGCTCCACCGCATGCAGATCGAGCAGTCCAGCGCGGTCTCCAAACCGCTGGTCGACCTCCTGCAGCGCCACCAGATCGGCATCGATCTCGCGCAGCACGGCCATGATCCGCCCCGGCGCGAACTGGCCGTCGACGCCGACGCATTTGTGGATGTTGTAGGAGGCGACCAGCGCTGTGGCAGGGCCTTGCGGCGGCTCCGGCGCCTCATAGAGCTTGCGCTGCTGACGCAGTGTCGAGGTCATCAGCGGGCCCAGGGTCTTCTCGACCCGGGCGAAACGGCGTTTCCGAAGCATCAGGACCAAGGCCTCCGAGGATCGCCGCCACTCCCTGCCATGGCAGAGGCGGAATTGTCGAATGGGCCGGTACGACCCCAACCGCGCACGATCCCGACAGGACCCGCAAGCGCAAGCCTGCACTCAACGCTTACCCCGCAAGATCGTTGCCACGGCAAAGCCGCAGCCGGTGACAGCGCGCCTGCACCCGGCTGTCACAGGGTTGAATCCCCGGCCTGGCACGAACAGATCAGCAATGGGCGCGTTGGTCCCCGCAGATAGAAAGGCTGCTCTCCTTGTTGTCGACATGCTGAACGTGGTTTTGGTTCTGGCCTCCTGTGCCGCGCTGTTTGCCTTCGCCTCCTTCGCGGCGACCTATTCCTATGGGCATTTTGCCAGGCGGGCGCGTGGCGCTGCCTGCCATGCCCTGCCGCTCCAGCACGCGGAAACGCTGCTCGACGATGCCGCTTCGCAACTGACCGCCGGGCGGGAGGGGCAGAACGGCCTCGCGCTCCTCTCCGATAATCTCGATGCTTTCGCAGCCCGCGCGCTGGCCGCACGGAGCGCCGGGCGCAGCCTCGATCTGATGTACTACATCTGGAAGAACGACCTGACCGGCCGCTTGCTGGCGCATGAGGTGGTGCAGGCGGCCGATCGCGGCGTGCGCGTTCGCATCCTGCTCGATGACATCAACACGCGCGGGCTCGATGGCAGCTATGTCGCGCTCGACAGTCACCCCAATATCCAGATCCGCCTGTTCAACCCCAGCCGAGCCCGCGAGTCAGGCCTGAAGCGCGGGGCGGAGATGGTGTTGCGCGCCTTCTCAGTGACGCGGCGCATGCACAACAAGGCCTGGATCGCCGATGGCCGCTGCGCCATCATTGGCGGCCGCAATATCGGCGACGAGTATTTCGCCGCAGCCCGCAGCTCGAATTTCCGCGATCTCGACCTGCTGTTGCTCGGCCCAGCGGTGCAGCAGACCGAGACGATCTTCGACGCCTTCTGGAACAGCGCCTATGTCATCCCGATCAGCGCGCTGGCCCGCTGGCGCCTGCCCCGGATCAAGCGCTTCAGGCGTAAACTGGCGCGGGTCGCCACCGGCCCCCGCGCCGAGCCCTACATGGCCCGGCTGCGCCAGCACGTCACCCTGTCCGAGCTGATGGACCTCGCCGATCGGCTGCACTGGAGCGACGAGGTCGAGATCCTGTCAGACCCGCCGGAAAAGGCAGGCGGCGAGAAACAGGCGAACTGGCTGATGGCGCGGCTGCTGCCGCTGATCACCGCCGCCGAGCGCACGGTCGCGATCACCACCCCCTACTTCATCCCCGGCGATGAGGGGGTGAAACAGCTGGTGGATCTGGTCGAGAAAGGCGTCGATGTCGCGGTGCTGACCAATTCGCTGGCCGCCACCGATGTCGCCGCCGCTCATGGCGCCTATGCGCATTTCAGGCATGCGCTGATTGCGGGCGGTGTGCGGCTGTTCGAGCTGCAACCCTATGCCCGCAAGCATGAGATTTCGGCCTTTGGCTCGAGCGGCGCCAGTCTCCACACCAAGGCCTTCACCATCGACGAGCGGACCGGCTTCATCGGCTCGCTGAATTTCGATCCGCGCTCGGCATCGGTGAACACCGAGATGGGCGTGCTCTTCGCCCAGCCGGAGCTGGTCGCGCGGATGCTGGAGCTGTTCCGGCTCGATACCGATGCGCGCGCCAGCTATGGGCTGAGCCTCGACGCCGAGAGCGGGTTGCGCTGGCGCGGCCTGCGGGAGGGCCGGGCCCAGCACTACTCCACGGACCCGGAAGCCGGACTGGCGCGCAGGAGCGTGGCCTTTCTGATCGGGCTGCTGCCGATTCAGTCGCAGCTCTAGCGCCCGCCTGCCTGGCTCACCCCGTCCGGCGATCGTCGAAGAAAGCCGCGTTCGGGCAGAAGTCCGGCGCGCTTTGCGCCTGGCTGGTCTGCTCCAGCCATTGCCCGCATTGCTGCGCGGCGGGACACCAGAGACAGCGCCGGCTCGCCGCGGCAAAACCCCGCGCATGGGACGCTGCCGCCCCAGGCTCGACGCCGATGCGGTCCATCATCGCCCCCATGAATTGCGACTGGCGGGCAACGCGCCGCCTGATCCACCCCTGCATGATCTTGTCCCTCCACGCTGCCGGCAGGATGATGCAGGGTGCGGTGCCGCGCCTTGCGCCAGCGCAAAAACAACGTCGCTCTTTCGGCGCGACAAGCCCAAATTGATTTTGAGGAAGTTGTATCGACCGCAGCGCTTCAATTGATGTAGAGATAAACGGTGTCCTGCGCGCCGCGTAGGGCGCCCAGTCCATTCGATGTGATCGCAAAACAAATCAGCGTCTGGAAACCGCTGGGGCGGCAGGGTGTACTCTGGTATTTCTGATTTCTTTCCGCTGCGCTGGAGACAATAGTGGGAATGTCCGAGCAGTTGACCGTCGAGGTTCCTGACACAACTCTGGCCGAGTTCCTGCTCGATGCCGTAACGGATGCAGCCCTGATCATCTTGGACAGTGCCGGCCGCGTGATCGACTGGCGCGCCGGAGAGGCCGACTGGAGCGGCTGGAACCGCGACACCGTCCTCGGCCAGCCCCTCACCGTGTTTTATTCGCCCGAGGATGTCGCGGCCTCGCTGCCGGCGCGCGAGCTGACCCTGGCGCGCGAGCAGGGCCGCTATCGCGGCCAGGGCGACCGCCTGCGCCGCGACGGCAGCCGCTTTCCGGCGGTCGTCACCATTACGGTTCTGCGGGAGCCCGGTGGCGCCATTCGCGGCTATGCCAAGGTGCTCTGCGATATCGGCGAGCGCATGGCGGCCGAAGGCGCCCTGCGCGCCCGCGAGGCGCATCTGATCTCGATCCTCGAGACGGTTCCCGACGCCATGATCGTCATCGACGAGCAGGCCAAGATCCAGTCCTTCAGCAAGGCCGCGATCCGCCAGTTCGGCTATCGTCCCGAGGAGGTCATCGGCGCCAACATCAAGATGCTGATGCCCGAACCCTATCGCAGCCAGCATGATGACTACATGCACCGCTACCGCGCCACGGGTGAGCGGCGCATCATCGGCATCGGCCGCGTCGTCGTCGGCCAGCGCAAGGATGGCTCGACCTTCCCGATGGAGCTCTCGGTCGGCGAGATGCACTCCGGCGGCGAGCGCTTCTTCACCGGCTTCATCCGCGATCTTACCGAGCGCCAGCAGACCGAAACCCGCCTGCAGGAGCTGCAATCCGAGCTGGTGCACATGTCGCGCTTCACCGCTCTGGGCGAAATGGCCTCGACGCTGGCGCATGAGATCAACCAGCCGCTGACCGCCATCACCAATTACCTCAAGGGCTGCGGCCGCATCCTGCAGCGCATGGAGGGCGAGTCGGTGCCCCTGCTCAGCGAAGCGGTGGGACATGCCGCCGAGCAGGCGCTGCGGGCGGGCGACGTCATCCGCCACCTGCGCGAATTCGTGGCGCGGGGCGAGAGCGACCGCCAGATCGAGCATTTGCCGAAGCTGATCGAGGAAGCGAGCGCGCTGGCTCTGGTCGGCGCCAAGGAAAAGGGCGTGCGCGTCATTTTCGAGCTCGATCCCGAGGCGCCGCTCGTCCTGGCTGACCGCATCCAGATCCAGCAGGTGGTGCTCAACCTGATCCGCAACGCCATCGAGGCGATGCAGGACGGGCCCAAGCGCGAGCTGACGGTGTCGTCCCGTGCCCTCCCCGGCGAGCGGCTGGTCTCGGTCAGCGTCTCCGACACCGGGGCGGGTATCGCGCCCGAGGTGGTCAACCGCCTGTTCCAGCCTTTCACCACCACCAAGAAGACGGGTATGGGCGTGGGGTTGTCGATCTGCCGCACCATCGTCGAATCGCATGGTGGCAAGATCTCCGCTCATTCACGGCCTGCGGGGGGAACGGTCTTCACCTTCACCCTGCGCGCCGTTTCGCCGGAGGAGCTGGCCAGTGCCGAATGAAATCGTCGTGCATGTCGTCGATGACGACCTCGCCGTCCGGCAGTCCCTCGCCTTCCTGCTGGCATCGGACGGCATCCCCGTCTGCCTGCATGAATCGGCGCTCTCCTTCCTTGAGGCGATGCCCGACGCGGCGGCCGGCTGCATCGTCACCGATGTCAGGATGCCCGGCATCGATGGCATGGAATTCCTGCGGCGCCTCAACGCGCTGAACTTCGCCTGGCCCGTCATCGTCATGACCGGCCACGCCGATGTTCCCCTCGCCGTCGAGGCGATGAAGGAGGGCGCGGTCGATTTCGTCGAGAAGCCCTTCGACGACGAATTGCTGCTCAACACCATCCGCCGCGCGCTGGCGGCGCAAGCCGAGAGCGCCGCCGCCAGTCACCAGGCGGGCGAGCTGCGCGCGCGGCTCGATGCGCTGTCGGAACGTGAGGCGCAGGTGCTGGAAGGCCTGGTGGCGGGCAAGGCCAACAAGGTCATCGCCTTCGATCTCGGCATCAGCCCGCGCACGGTCGAGATCTACCGCGCCAATGTCATGACCAAGATGCAGGCCGGCAGCCTCTCGGAACTGGTGCGGATGAGCCTGCAGGCCGATGCCGGCAGCGGCCAGCGCAACTCCGGCTGATCCGCCAGCCGATTGCGGGTTCGCTTGAGCCAGATCAAGGCCCCGCCCCTGTCGCTCCTGTTAGCTCGGCACCGTTCGCTAGCAGGATCCTTGCAATGCCGCAGTCACGCGGGCTGGTCATCGTCGTCGAGGACGACGCGGCAGTCCGGAACTCCCTGAAGTTTTCCCTCGAGCTGGAGGGGCTGACGGTCCGCGCCTTCGGGAGCGCGGCCGAGCTTCTGGCTGTCGGGGATATTCCGGCGGAGGGCTGCCTGGTGATCGATTACTACATGCCGAAAATGAACGGGCTCGATCTGGTCAGCAATCTGCGCGGCCGCAGCATCGATCTCCCGGTCATCCTGATCACCGCCCATGCCACCCGCGAAATGCGCAGCAGCGCAGCCGATGCCGGCATCAGGCTGGTTCTGGAAAAGCCGCTGCAGGATTCCGCGCTGATCGACGGCATCCGCGGCGCACTGGGCCGCCCGCATGAGGCTTCGCGCCACTGAAACGGCAAGCCTCGCCCCCACCTCCGTAAAACCCCTTAGGGAAGCATCTGAATTTCGCGAACTGTCCTGCGCATCTACGCATAGCTCCAACGTCCCGCCACCCCGACGGAGGTTCCGATGCTCAGCGCTCTCGCCCTTTCCCCCGCCCAGATCGCTCCCGCCATTGCCCTTCGCGGCTATGTCGAACCCGCCCGTCCGGCGTCCGAGGCACCGGCTCTGGGCACCACGCGCTGCTTCGGCAAGGACGAGGAAATCTTCGGCGAAGGCGACCGCGCCACCTGCTTCTACAAGGTCGTGTCCGGCGCCGTGCGCACCTCGAAGCTGCTGAGCGACGGCCGTCGCCAGATCGACGCCTTTCACCTGCCCGGCGATATTTTCGGCATCGAGACCGGCGAGAGCCATCGCTTCAGCGCCGAGGCGCTCGGTGACGCCAGCGTCATCATCTACCGCCGCTGCAGCCTCGACAGCCTGAGCGCCACCGACAGCGCGTTCCACCGCCAGATCGTCGCCTCGATGATGCGGTCACTGGAGCGGGCGCAGAACCACATGCTGCTGCTCGGCCGCAAGAGCGCAGTCGAAAAGGTCGCGACCTTCCTGCTCGACATTGCCGAGCGCGCCGCCGATCACGGCCATGTCGAATTGCCGATGTCGCGGGTCGATATCGCCGACCATCTCGGCCTCACCGTCGAGACCGTCTCCCGCTCGCTGACCGGGCTGGAGCGCAAGAACATCATCGCGCTGCCGGCTCACCGCCGCTCGATCGTGCTGCGCGACAGGGCAGCGCTGCGTCGGCTGGAGGCGTGAGCTGCCAGGTCGGTGCTCAGCGGTTCAGCCGCACCTGCCCGGCCAGGCTGGTGTCATAACCGCCGAGGATCGCCGCATGGCGGTGGAATTCCGGCTCGCGCATCAGGGCCAGCAATTTCTGCGGCCCCGGCTCGAAATAGCTGCGCCGGCGCATCGCCAGGTCGAAATGCTCCCACCCTAGCGGCACGAAGCCGAGACCGCCTGCATCCGCGACGGCGCGGCTGGCAATCCCGCAATCGACCTCCCCCGCCCTGATCGCGAAAGCCAGGTCCTGGCCGGTCGCATATTCGCCTGCCGCCAGAAGCTCCGAGGCGGCAAGGCCACTCCCTTCCAGCAAGGTCGCCAGCAGCAGCTGGGCTCCCGCCCCCGTCTGGCGCAGGCCAAAACGCAGCTTGCGGTGCACGGCATCCGCCAGCGTCGTAATCGCGAGCGGGTTGCCCTGTGCGGTGACCAGCCCCTGCTCGCGCCGCGCAAAGGCGATCACCACCCCATCATGCAGCGCCTGCGCATCCGCGACAGCCTGCAGATTGGCAGCCTCGTCATCGCCGCCATGAAGATGGATGGCGGCCATCGTGACCTCGCCGCGCGCCAACCGCGCCAGTCCAGCCGCAGAGCCTTCGCTGAGCAAGGCCAGCCCTGCATCCGAACGCCTGACCGCCCATTCCAGCAGGGGGTCGTGGCTACCGCCGATGATCGGCGGTGCGGAGGCCGCCACCAGACCCAGCGGCTGGGCCATGCCCTGCTCGATCCAGCGATCCAGCGCCGCACGCGGAAACAGCCATTTGCCCGTCACCTTGGAGCAAGGCACCGCGCCTTGCGCCACCAGCTCGTACAGCTTGCGCTCGCGGATACCGAGATAGCCCGCAGCCTCATCCGTACTGAGATAGGCTCTCATGCCGTTTTCCTGCTCTTGGCTGCAGATTTTCCGAGCTTGCCGCTTTGCTAGCGCAATCCCGTAAAGGACGTCAAAGACATCGATCTTTCAGGGGCTCAATGGACGTCTCCTCGGCCTTTGCCGCAGCGTTTCGCCTGATACTCGGCTTCGATCCGCAGTTCCTGCAGATCGTCGGGCTTTCGCTGTCGGTGACGCTGACGGCGGTGTCCCTGGCTGCGCTGATCGGCCTGCCGCTCGGGGCCTGGCTGGCGCTGGCCCGCTTCCCGGGTCGAGCTGCACTGATCGTGCTGATCAACGGGCTGATGGGCCTGCCGCCGGTTGTTGCCGGGCTGATGGTTTTCCTATTGCTCTCGCGCAGCGGCCCGCTCGGCAGCTGGGGATTGCTGTTTACGCCCAGCGCCATGGTGGCGGCGCAGACCCTGCTTGTGTTGCCGATCATCGTCGCCCTCACCCGCAGCACGATCGAAGAGCTCTGGACCGAGTACCGCGAGCACCTGACATCGATTGGCCTCACAGGACTGCGCGCGGTGCCGACTTTGCTGTGGGACGGTCGCTTCGCGCTGGCGACAGGTCTGCTCGCCGGTTTTGGCCGGGCCAGTGCCGAGGTCGGGGCGGTGCTGATCGTCGGCGGCAACATTGCCGGCTTCACCCGGACGATGACGACATCGATCGCGCTTGAGACATCGAAGGGCGACCTGCCGCTCGCGCTCGGCCTCGGCCTCGTGCTGATCGCGCTCACTCTCGCCATCAATGCGGCGGCCTATGGCGCAAGCCGTATCGGCGCCCGGTTTGCGGGATGAGCCTGATGCGCGCACCAGCCACCATCCTGCCCCTGCAGGTCGAGAACCTCAGCTTCGCCGCTGGCGGCCGGATGCTGCTGGACAAGGTCAGCTTCACCCTGCCGCGTGGCGGCATCACCGCCATCATCGGCCCCAATGGCGCCGGCAAATCGCTGACCCTTCGCCTTTGCCACGGGCTGCTCGCGCCGCTCTCCGGTACTGTGCGATGGGGCGCCGATGGCGGCATGGTGGCCGGCACCAGCCGCCACGCCATGGTCTTCCAGCGCCCGGTCATGCTGCGCCGTTCAGCCCGCGCCAACCTCGCCCATGCGCATTGCGGCCGTGATCGGTGGCGATGTCGAGGCTCGCACCGAGGCAGCCCTGGCGCGCTTCGGTCTCGAGGCTCTGGCGGAGCGCCCGGCGCGGCTGCTCTCGGGCGGTGAGCAGCAACGCCTCGCCATCGCCCGCGCCTGGGCGCTGGAGCCGGAGGTTCTGTTCCTGGACGAGCCGAGCTCGCATCTCGATCCCGGAGCGACGCGCCAGATCGAGCAGATCATCACCCAGCTCGCCGCCGAAGGGCTGACGATGCTGATGACCACGCATGATTTCCAGCAGGCCCGCCGGCTGGCAGGGCGCGTGCTGTTCCTGAACAAGGGCCGCCTTGTTGAGGACGCCGACACCGCCAGCTTCTTCACCGCCCCTGCGACGCCGGAGGCGCGTGCTTTCATCGCCGGAGAGCTGCTCTGGTGACAGTCAATTTCATATCGAACGGGGGGAACACCATGACCACCAACAGCAGCATCACACGCCGCCGGATCCTCGCGCTCGGGCTCGGCCTTGCCGTTATGGGCAGCGCGCTGGCTCTGACGGGCGGCAGCCAGGCCCAGGCACCGGCGCAGCGTTTCATCACCGTCTCCTCCACAACCTCGACCACCGATTCCGGGCTGTTCGAGCATCTGCTCCCGGCGTTCAAGGCGAAGACCGGCATCGAGGTGCGTGTCGTCTCGCAGGGCACAGGCCAGGCGCTGGATACCGGCCGCCGTGGAGACGCCGACGTGGTCTTCGTCCACGCCAAGGCGCAGGAGCAGACATTCGTCACCGAGGGCTTCGGCGTCGAGCGCAAGCCGGTGATGTACAATGATTTCGTGCTGATCGGCCCGAAGGCGGACCCGGCCGGCATCAAGGGCGGCAAGGATATTGTCGCCGGGCTGAAGGCTGTGCAGGCCAAGGGCGCGCCTTTCGTTTCGCGCGGAGACAAATCCGGCACTCACGCCGCCGAGCTGAACCTCTGGAAGGTCGCCGGCATCGACATCGCGCAGATGAAGGGGTCCTGGTATCGCGAGATCGGCCAGGGCATGGGCGCGGCGCTGAACACGGCGGCGGCATGGGCGCCTATGTGCTCTCCGACCGCGCCACCTGGATCAACTTCAAGAACCGGGGCGATCTCGAGATCGTGGTGGAAGGCGACACCCGCCTGTTCAACCAGTATGGCGTGATCCTGGTGAACCCCGCCAAGCACCCGCATGTGAAGCAGGCGGACGGCCAGGCCTTCATCGACTGGCTGGTTTCGCCCGAGGGCCAGAAGACAATCGCGGACTACAAGATCAACGGTCAGCAGCTCTTCTTCCCGAATGCGACCCAGGCCGGCGCCTGATCGGCGCTCCTTTGCCTGCGCACCGGCCCGGCTGATAGCCGTCGGCCGGTGCCCCGGCCCGCCCTAGGGGAACCGCTTCCCCGCCCGTCGCGTTTCCCGGCAAACGAGACGAGGCTCATGACACTTCAAGACGATAACACCGCGCAGAACACGCTCCTGCGCAGCGGCCGCAATTGCACGACCCTTGCCCACGCCGACCGGGCGGCCGTCCTGATCGATGGCGCAGCCTATTTCACCAATCTTGAGATCGCGCTGAAGAACGCGCGGCGCTCGATCTTCATCCTCGGCTGGGATTTCGACGGCCGCATCACTTTGCGCCCCGATTGCCCCGAGGAAGCCCAGTCCCTCGGCGAGTTGCTGCGCAGCTGCGTCGAGGAAAAGCCGGATCTTCACATCTACATTCTGGTCTGGAGCGTCTCGGTGTTGCATGGCCCCAGCGCCATCAAGCCGAACCTGCTCGGCGCCGAGTGGGACAAGCATCCGCGCATCCATTTCCGGCTCGATACGCGCCACCCCTTCTATGCCGCCCATCACGGCAAGATCGTCTGCGTCGATGGCCAGCTCGCCTTCGTCGGCGGCATCGACCTGACCGTGCGGCGCTGGGATTGCAGCGACCATGCGGCCGAGTGCGTTGAGCGCTGCGATCCGGAAGGCCAGCCCTATGCCCCGGTCCACGACATGCAGATGCTGGTCGATGACGAGGCAGCGGCAACCCTATGCGGCATGGCGCGAGAGCGCTGGCACCGTGCCACGGGCGAGGAGTGCGAGCCTGCCGATTGCCATTGTGCCGAGCATGACGCCTGGCCCGAGGGTCTGAAGCCGGATTTCCGCGATATTCCGGTCGGCGTAGCGCGCACCATCCCTGATTATGAGGGCGCCGAGGAGGTCGCGGAATGCGCCCGGCTGACGCTCGACATGATCGGAGCGGCGCAGTCGTCGATCTATATCGAGGCGCAATATCTGACCGCGCCGCTGATCTGCGCGGCGCTTCAGCGGCGGCTTCGGGAGCCCTCGGGCCCGGATGTCGTGATCATCCTGACCTATGAATCGCGTGGCATGATGGAGCGCTTCGCCATGGGCGCCAATCGTGACCGCATGCTCCGCCGGCTGGCCCGCGCCGATCATGCCGGCCGGCTGCGGGTCTTCTATCCCGTCATACCCTGCAGCGATGGCGAAAAGCAGATCATGACGCACGCCAAGCTCGTCATCACCGACGACCATGTCGTGCGCATCGGCTCCTCGAACCTGAACAACCGCTCGATCGCGCTCGACACCGAATGCGACCTCGCCATCGAGGCGCGCAGCGAGGCCGAGCGCGCCTGCATCGCCACCCTGCGCAGCCGGCTTCTGAGCGAACATCTCGCTGTGGCGCCGGAGGATGTGGAGCGCGCGCTGAGCGAAACCGGCAGTCTGGTGAAGGCTATCGACCAGCTCAACACCGGTGGCCGGGGCCTGCGCCAATTTCCAGCACTCTCGGCCAATGGGCCGGACCGGCCGCTGCTGCTTACCGCGTTGCTGGATCCAGCCCGCCCGCTGCGGCTGAAGCGGCTTCTGGGCGATCGCGCTCCGCGGCTTCTGTCGGCTCGCGCCGGATGAGCAATTCGCACACCGCAAACAGCAGGGCTCCGCAGAACAGCGGCACAATGAAGTAGACGAGCCTGAACAGCACGAGCCCGGCCATCACTTGGCCGACACCGAACAGATGGCCGACCACGGTCTCGATCACGCCGAGCCCGCCCGGAACATGGCTGACGAGGGTGGCGAGATTGGCCAGCACATAGGCTGAGGCGACATCGGGATAGGAGGTCTGCGCAACCAGCGCGAGCGCCTGCTGCAAGCAGGCCGCGACCATCGCGAAGTTCAGGGTGCCGACGGCGAACTGCCCCAGCGCCAGCCGCAGGCTCGGCAGCTTGACACTGTGACCCCAGAGCGTCGCTTCGCTGCGGAGGAAGGCGCAGGCCGCGAGGTAGCCCAGCAGTACCACCATGATCGCGCCGCCGATCAGGCTCAGATGCAGGGTGCTGAGCCCCGTCAGCTTCACCGCCAGCTCCGGCTGCAGCGCGAGGCTGATCGCGGTCAGCGTGGCCAGGCCGATCGCGACGGTCGCGCCGCAAAACAGGATCACCTTGGCAATTTCGACGCCAGACAGCCCCCAGCGCGTGTAAAAGCGATAGCGCACCGCACCACTGCTGAGCGCTGCAAATCCAAGGCTGTGCCCAAGCGAGAGACTGGTGAAGGAAGCAAGTGCCACGCGCGGATAGGCGAGCCTCGCCCCGGCGTAACGCAGCGCCAGAGCATCGAACAGCGTCAGGCAGGCATAGCTCGCCAGGGCAAAGCCGAAGGCCTTGAGCAGGAGCGGCGTCGGCGCCGTCTTGATCGTCTGCCACAGCGCGGCGGGATCCTGCCCCTGCAGAGCGCCACGCAGCAGGTAGGCGGCCAGCCCCAGGACCGCGACCGCCAGCCCGATTTTCAAGCCGCGCATCAGCCAGGGCCGGCGCTCCGGTATGCGCTTCAGCGTCGCGATCATGCGGTGCCCCCTGGCAGGATGAGGTCGGCGTGCAGCGGGTAGTGATCGGATGCAATCCGCGCCAGCGCCGAGCGGTGAACCCGGCTGCCGATGATACGCAGCGAGGGTGACACGAAGATGTGGTCGATCCGCAGGATCGGGTGGAAGGTCGGGAAGGTCGCCCCGCCCCCGGCATTGGCATCTGTCAGCCGGCCGCAGAACGCCTGATGAACGCGCCCGCCGGGCATCGAGTTGAAGTCGCCGAGCAGAACCAGCGGCGCCGCAAGCTCGGTCCGGCCCAGCCACTCGGTGCCAAGCAACGCGGCAGCCTGCAACCGCCTTTCGCGCCGCCCCAGACCGAAATGCGTGTTGACCACCTGCAATGCCCCCTGTTCGAGAGCAATCCAGACCGCGCCGCGCGTCTCGGTCTTGCGCCAGGCAGCCTGGGCCGGCAGCGCCCCTGCCCTCACCAGCCTGGAGGCCGCGCAGGTGAGGATCGCATCGCCGTAAAGCTCATCGCCCTGCTGCAGGGCCGGGTGGAAATGCACATGGTCGAAGCCCAGCCGCCGGGCAATCGCCGCGGCCTGATCGACACCGCCGCTGCGCAAACGCCCGACATCCAGCTCCTGCAAGGCGACGACATCCGGCTCGCATTCGGCAATGACATCGGCAATGCGCTCGGGGCTGTAGCGGCCATCGACGCCGAGGCACCGCCTGACATTATAGGTGAGGACACGTAGCGGCCGAGGCAGCGCTGCTTGAGGGGCGGAAAGCGGCATGGCCTCTCAACGCATGGCGATCCCAGCGGTTCGCTCTGGACGACCGCTTTCCCGGCGGCCGCTTGCCGCACCGGGTCCGGCGAACAGCATGTCGGGCGGTCAGTCGAGACCAACAATTTTCAAGGTAAAACTTGCCTCACAGCAAGCCCGTTACAATCACACGATAATGTCCGTAACGTGAGATTGGCGCATCATAGAGTGTCCCTAAGGAAATGGATTTTCCTGGAGATCAGGAGAAACCATGGCTTACCGGTCGGGAGACGCGCTACGGCCGTTGGTCAAGCGCTTACCCGCCGTCACCGAACTCAGCGACGAGCATGCAGAGGCGCTGCTTTCCCTGCCCCACAGCGTCCGGGACGCCAAAAGCGGCTGGGAAATCATTCGCGAGGGCGACCGGCCCACGCAATCCTGCCTCGTCATCGACGGCATCTGCGGGCGCTTCAAGATCGCGGGTCATGGCGCTCGGCAGATCGTCTCCTACCACATCCGGGGCGACATCCCGGACGTGCAGAGCCTGTTCATCGAAACGATGGACCACAACCTCACCGGCTTGTCGCCAGTCGTCGTCGCCTTTATCCCGCATCATGCCCTGCGAGAGGTGATGATGGCTCATCCGGCTCTCGTCCCGGTGTTGTGGCGCGAGAGCTTCATCGACAATTCGATCAGCCGGGAATGGCTTTGCAATGTCGGGCGGCGGAGTTCCGAAGCCCGCCTCGCCCATTTGATCTGCGAACTCTACACCCGCTACTGCGCCATTGACGGGGCCCAGGGCGCGACCTTCAACTTCCCGCTGACGCAGACCGATCTTGGCGACGCGCAAGGCCTCTCCACCGTCCACGTCAACCGCGTGATGCAGAAGCTCAAGCAGAGCGGGCTGATCAGCATGGCCGATCGCAAGCTCACCATTCTCGACTGGCCGCGCCTGCAAAAACTCGGGGATTTCGACCCGGGCTACCTGCATCTCCGCCACCCGCCATCGGCACCCAAGCCGGAACACTGAGAGCCACTCAGGGCTGCGCCGCAGCGTTCTCGGTTAGGGTATCCCTGGCGAACTGCTTCAGCGCCCGCTCCTCGAGCTCGTCTTCATCCAGCGCAACCTTGGCCAGCGAGGAGATAATCTCCGCCAACCTGACATGCTCGCGCTCGCTGCAGGACGCGGCGTTTTGACTACGCTCCTCCTGAAGTCGCGACCAGGCTGCATCCAGGGCCCCGCCAGCCCGTGCGACCTCGACAGGATCCAACATGCTGCTGAACGCCATGACTGCCTCCCCACGCACACCGAACGCCGCGGATTATGACGCGGCACAGGGACAGCGCGTTAACCTGGGTTACCGAAAGCTGAATATTCGCACTCTGGAGTACGGCGGGCTGGCCCGCCTCCCGCCTCCCGCCTCGGGGAACCGTCTCTGCCTCTGTCGCGTTGCTCAAGCCAGAACCCCGGCGCCACGCTGTGGTACTCAAAGCAACGACAGGAGGATGTTATGGGTGGAGTGCTGTTATGGCTGATCGGTATCCCGATCCCGCTCATCATTATTCTGTATCTGATCTTCTGAGACAAAGGCCCCATAATGGGGCCTTTTTCTTAAGCGCTTCGCCCTTAGAAACCGTTTGAGACCTCCCTCAGCCCTCATCCTGAGGAGCCATCCCGTTGGGAATGGCGTCTCGAAGGATGCTCCAGAAGGCTCCGGCGTCCGCTGGACCATCCTTCGAGACGCGACTTCGTCGCTCCTCAGGATTGTCTGTTGCGGATGTGTTTAATTAGGCGGGAAGCTGGTTGCCAGCGCCCCTCTGGCCGGACGGGCGCTGGCGCCGTCGGGCTCCCGTCTCAGGTGCGGATGAACGTCCGACCTCATCTAGGGCACCCGTCGGCCCGGCTTCGCTCGCTTGTTGACTTGCATGGGACGCCCTTGCGGGCGCGCCCGAAGACAATCCGAAGCCGGAGGCCCATCATGAAGTCTGATTGTCCACAAATCCATCGCGTTCTTGGACTGGATGTCGCCAAGGACAGCGTCACGCTGCACGACCTCGCCTCAGGCCGCAGCTGGACCGTCGCCAACACGGTGGCGGCGCTCGAGCAGGCGCTGTCGCCCTGCGATTGGGAGCTTGCCGTCTGCGAGGCGACCGGAGGCCATGAGGATCTGCTGCTGAGCGTCCTGCATGGCCTGTCGATCCCGGTCCATCGCGGCCACGGCGCCAAGATCAGCAGCTTCGCGCGCTCCTTCGGTCCGGCCAAGACCGATCGCATCGATGCCCGCGTCCTGGCCATCTATGGCAGGGAGCGCGGCGCGAAACTGCCTCTCTGGCGCCCGGTGGACGTCGAAAGTCTGAACCTGGTCGCTCTTGTGCGCCGCCGCACCGATCTGGTCGAACTGCGCAAGATCGAGAAAACCCGCGCCAAAGGTCCACGTGCCGCGGCCATCGCCGGCTCCGTCGCCCGCGCCATCGCCTTCCTCGATGAGGAAATCGCCGCACTCGACACCGCGATCCAGGCCAGCATCGGCACATGCGCCAGATTGCGGGCCAGACGCGACGTCCTCGTCGCCATGCCAGGCATTGGCCCCACCATCGCCGCAACCCTGCTCGCCCTGATCCCCGAACTCGGCACACTGGACAGGCGCGCCGCCGCAAGTCTCGCCGGCGTCGCACCCCATCCGCGCGACAGCGGAACCATCCGCAAGCGCAGGATCACGCGCGCTGGACGCAGAGAGCTAAGGCCGACACTCTTCCTCGCAGCCCTCACCGCCGTGCGCGGCAACAACCCCTTCGCAGACTTCTGCAAGCGCCTCATCCAGAACGGAAAGGCAAAGCTCGTTGCCATCACAGCGGTCATGCGCAAAATCATCGTCGTCGCAAACGCCAGACTCGCAGAACTCACCCCGCAACTGACTTGATGAGGGCTCGCAGTCTAGAATCGTCTCTGAGCCCGGACGTTCGTCAGAACACCGCGTGGTCGCCCCGGTCGAGCGTGGCCGTCCCGTCCAGCACCGCGCGATAATAGTCACTGAGCCGGTCCTGCCCGGTGGCGGGCGTCGCGCTCGCATCGTAGAGCCCGGTCTCCGGGTTCAGCACCAGCATCGACTCCGTCGCGTAATACCGGCCAATCCGCGCGAACTCGGCCTTGTCGGCGAGGCGCGGCACCAGCCTGCCCAACCCGCCGAGCACAGCAACCATCCCATCCAGCAGCGCGACCGGCACGGACTGGAAGCGCGGCACTCGCCCCAATTCGGCAAACAGCGCCTCTCCCTGCTGGCGCGGCGTGATCGCCTCCCCCGGCCCCCCGATCGGCAGGATGCGGTTCCAGCGGCTCTCATCGTCAAGGCAACCGGCGAGAAACTCCGCCAGATCCCGGTCGCTGATCGGCTTGCACGCCGTCAGTTCGCCCGTGCCGAAGATCAGGAACGGCTTGCCCTTCTGCAGCCGCTCGATCTGCCCGGACAGTGATTTGAACAGCGCCGTCGGCCGCACGATCGAATAGCGCAAGCCGGACGCCACCAGCTCAGCCTCAAAAGCCAGCTTCGCATGCTGGAAAGCGAGCCGCGGCTTCTGTACGCAGATCGCCGAGAGCAGCACGAAATGGCGCACCCCTGCTGCGCGGGCCGCACCCAGCGCCTGCGATTGCGCCTGATGATCGACCGTCCAAGCATCGCGCGGCGCACCCGTGCGCGAGGCCAGGCAGGAGATCACGGCATCGATGCGCTCGCCGGCAAAACCGGCGGCCAGCGAGGCCGGCATGGTGACATCGACCGGCTTGATCCGGGCCTGATCCAGAGCTGGCATTGTCGCGGCGCGCGCCCGGTAGCGGCTGGCGCCGCTGTCCGGCCGCACGAAGCAGAGCACCTCGTGCCCGTACCGGATCAGCGCAGCGACGGTGGCGGCGCCAATTGTGCCGGTAGCGCCGAGCACCACCACGCGCAGCCGCGCGCCCGGTAGAGGCGGCGTCGGCAGACGCTTGCACAGCTGTTGCAAGGGGATCGGGACCGGTCACGCCACCACGCTAGGCAAGGTCGAGAGCCGGCGCAATCTCGCAGCCCACCCCTCGCTGCCGGCATGGCTGCAGCGCCGGCTTCGTGCAAAAAGGACAAAGCGGCGCGGGCCTCATCACTCCTCGCCCAAGGCAAGAAGACGACAGGGACGGGACGACAGCGGCTATGACTGGAACAGCGGATCGTGCCCGCGACTGGGCGATTTGGCTCACGCGCTTCGCCAGCGTCACCGGCAGCGATGGCGAACGCGAATTGCCCGCCGCCCTCGCTGCCCGGCTCGGCCAATTGCCGCTCTGGCAGGGCTGTGAGATCTGGCTGATTCCCGCTGAGGGGGATGCGCGCGGCCGCTTCTGTCTCGCGGCGCTGGCACGCGGCACAGGTGCCGAGACCCTGCTGCTGACCGGCCATTTCGACACCGTCGCCATCGAGGATTACGGCGATCTGCGCGCTCTCGCGACTGACCCCGAGCCGCTGCGCGACGCCCTGCTCGCGCAGTTGCAAGGCGCCACCACGCCGGCAGAAATCCTGGCCCGCGACGACTTCGAATCCGGCGCCTTTCTGCCGGGCCGCGGCCTGCTCGACATGAAGGCCGGGCTCGCGGCGGCGCTGGCAGCCATGGAGGATTTCCTGCTGCAGCCCCAGCGCGTCGGCAATCTGCTGTTCGTCGCGGTGCCGGATGAGGAGGTCAACTCCGTCGGCGCCAGGGCTCTGGCGGCGTCCATGCCGGCGATCGAGCGCGAGCGCGGCATCGAGCTGGTCGGCGCGATCAACCTCGACTGCATTGGCGACAGGGGCGATGGCACGGTTGGCCGTTCGGTAGCGCTGGGCAGCGTCGGCAAACTGCTGCCGACGGCGCTGGTCATCGGCCAGCCGACCCATGCCAGCCACCCCTTGCAGGGCGTCAACGCCGCTGCGCTGGCCGGCGAGATTGCATCGCGTCTGGAATGGGCGGTGGAGCTGACCGACGCGGTCGGCGGCGAGCCGGGCATTCCGCCGACCCTGCTCAGCCTCAAGGATGGCAAGCGCCATTACGACGTCACCACGCCGGACAGCTGTTTCGCCTGCTGGAACGTGCTGACGGTGGGCCAGCCCGCAGCCGATCTCTTCGCCGGCTTCGAGCGGCTGGTCGGCGAGGCCGTGCAGCGTTTCACTGACAACCTCGCGACGCGGCAGGCCCAGGTTACCGGCCAGCCCCTCACAAAGCTCGCAATCCCGGTCGTGCAGTCCTCGACCATCCTTGCTGAAGCCGGCCAATCAGCGGCCGGCCGCGCGCATCTTGGCGCACTCGCCGAGCGCCTGTCGCGGGACGGGCTGTCGCTGCCCGACCAGAACGAGCAGCTGACCCTGGCGGCCTGGAGCCTGACCGGCCGCAGCGGCCCCGCCGTCATCATCGGCTTCGGCTCCCTGCCCTATCCGCATGTCCAGCTCGACCAGAGCAAGGCCGCGCGCGCATTGGCAGCGGCGATCGACGAGGCGCGGGAGCAGATGCGCAGCAGCAGCGGCACCGAGATTGGCCTGCAACTGCACTTCCCCGGAATTTCCGATATGAGCTTCATCGGCCAGGCCGATACGACCAGCGTCGCCTTCATCGCCGCAAATACCCCGGCCTGGGACAGCGGCGTCCGCTGGTCGGGCGATGTCATCGGCACGCCGACCGTCAATATCGGGCCATGGGGGCGCGATTATCACACGCCGCTGGAACGCGTGGAGACGCACTACGCCTTCGCGCTTCTCCCCCGCTTCCTGCTGGCGGTCGCGCAGGCCCGCTTCGCCATGCCGCCCAGCGCCGGTTGAAGCAATAAGCCGGCTTCCGGTAGACGCGCCAGGCGCTGCCGCCTAAAGCCGCGCGACCCTTTCCTTCAAACCCGACCGGGCAGCCGGTAGCGCCGGAGACCGCATGGGCAAGGCCCTTAATCTGACGATCCTGTGCCTCTCGGTCGTCGCCTCCCTCTCGGTCTGGTTTGCGGCCACCGCCGCCGTCGCTGACTTGATCAGCAGCGGCCTGATGACCAGCGCCCAGGCTGGCCTCCTGACCTCGGCGGTGCAGGCCGGCTTCGTCATCGGCACGCTGGCCAGCGCCAGCCTCGGCCTCGCCGACCGCTTCGCGCCGAAGCTGTTGTTTGCGACAGGCTGCGGCCTTGCCGGGATCGCCACGTTGCTCCTGCCGCTGGTCGAGCCGACGGGCTGGACGACCATTGCGCTGCGGGCAATTGCCGGCGCGGCCATGGCCGCCGTCTACCCCGTCGGCATGAAGATGTCGGCGACCTGGGCGAGAGGCGATCTGGGCGTGCTGGTTGGCATTCTGGTCGGCAGCCTCACCCTTGGCTCCGCCTCGCCCCACCTCGTCAACGGGCTGATCGGCACCCTGCCCTGGACCACGATCTACCTCATCGCCGGCAGCCTGTGCCTCGCCGCAGGCGCCCTGATCCTCGCCTTCCGCGAGGGGCCCGGCCAGTTCACCCCCACCCGTTTCCGCTTTGCTGACATCGGAGAGGCCTGGCGCTCCCCCCGGCTGCGCCTCGCCAATCTCGGCTATATCGGCCACATGTGGGAGCTCTACGCGATGTGGGCGTGGATCGGCGCTTTCCTGCAGCATGGCCCGCTCAACATCCAGGGCGCGAAGGCGAGCCTCCTGGTTTTCTGGATCGTCGCCGCCGGCCTTCCCGGCGCTGTCATGGCAGGCCTGGCCGCAGACCGTTTCGGCCGAAGCGAAACCGCCATTGCCGCCATGCTGACGAGCGGGCTCTGCGCGTTGGCCATCGGCCCCGTCGCGGGAGTGGCCCCGACACTGGCGATCGTGATCGCGCTGGTCTGGGGCTTCGCGGTCGTTGCCGATTCCGCCCAGTTCTCGGCCATCGCCATCGAGGTCGCGCCACGCCAGCTGACGGGGACAATGCTGACCATCCAGACCAGCATCGGCTTCCTGATCACCATCGCCGCGATCCAGGCCCTGCCCTTCCTGCTGCCCTATACCGGCTGGAGCAACGCCTTCAGCCTCCTCGCCATCGGCCCGTTTCTCGGCGTGTTGGCGATGTGGAAGCTCAGGGCGCCCCAGAAGCGACAGGGCTGAGGCGGGGGAACGAGATTCGGCGTCTGCTCTCCGTCAATCCGCTTCCGCAGGCGCACCGGCGGGCGCGATCGACAGCTTGTCCAGCGCGGTGCGAAGGCGCGGCGTGGCGAAATCGACAAAGGAACGCACCTTCGGAGAGATGAGCCGGCTTTGCGGATAGACGATGCTGACCGGCACCGCCGCCGGCGTCACCTCGTCGAGCACCGGCACCAGCCGGCCGGCGCGGATGCTGTCGGCGACCATGTAGGACAGGGCGATGGTGATGCCGTCGCCCATTTCCGCCGCCGCGATCGCCGCCACAGCATCGTTGATTTCGAGGCGCGGCATGAACGACACGCTCTGGCCGCTGCGCCCATCGAGAAAGCGCCATTCGCGATGCGGCATCAGCCCGGTAAAGGCGATCATCGAATGCAGGCGCAGATCGGCGGGTGAGGTTGGCGTGCCCCGCCGCGCCAGATAATCCGGGCTCGCCACCAGCACCCGGCGCACCATGCCGACCTTCCGCGCTACCAAGCTGGAATCCGGTAGCGAGCCGACGCGTACGGCCACGTCGATGCCCTCCTCGATCAGATTGGTGATCCGGTCGAGCAGCAGGATCGAGACCGAGACCCGCGGGTTCTGGTTGAGGAAACTGCACACCACCGGTGCCAGCGCCGAGCGCCCGAAGGTGACCGAGGCGGTGACGGTGAGATGGCCCTGCGGCACCGCCGTCAGGCCGATCGCCTCCTTCTCCGCGCTGTCGAGATCGCCGAGAATGCGCCGGGCGTTTTCAAGAAAGCGCTGCCCGATCTCGGTAATCGTCAGGCTGCGGGTGGTCCGGTTGAAGATACGCCCCCGAGCCGATCTTCGAGCGCGGAAATGGCACGGGTCACGGCCGGCGGGGACAGGCGCATGCGCAGCCCCGCCTTGGCGAAGCTCCCCGCATCGGCCACGGCCACAAACACCTCGAGCTCGTGCAAACGATCCATGCCCGGAATTCCTCCTGCTGGAACAATGAATTCCCTGCATCGCCTATTATTTCAAGCCTGAACGCGCGCCATCCTCTGTTGGAAACCAGATGCTTCCCGACAGGAGACCGCCATGCCGCACACATTCGCAGAGATCGCCTTCACCCCGACGGTCAAAGCCGTCCAGACGCAGCACGGCAGCCGCCAGGCCTATTCCCGGATGGAGGCCATTCAGGAGGCTCACAACCAGTCGCTGACCGGGGCCGAGGCCGGCTTCATCGCGGCGCGCGATTCCTTCTACATGGCGACGGTGGGCGAGACGGGCTGGCCTTATATCCAGCATCGCGGTGGACCCACCGGCTTTGTTCGCGTGCTCGACGAACGCACCATCGGCTTCGCCGATTATCGCGGCAACCGGCAATATGTCAGCGTCGGCAACCTGATGACCGACGACCGCGTCTCCCTGTTCTTCATGGATTACGCGCACCGGACACGGCTGAAGCTGCTCGGCCGCGCCCGCCTCATCGACGCTGGCGACTATGAGACGCTGGCCAGGCTTGAGGTGCCGGATTATCGCGCCCGGATCGAGCGCGGCTTCCTGATCACCGTCGAAGGCTTCGACTGGAACTGTCCGCAGCACATCACCGAGCGCTTCACGCTCGACGAGATCCGCACCATCAGCGCGCCTCTCACAGCCCGCATTGCGGAATTGGAGGCGGAACTGGCGAAGCGTAAGAGTGCACGCTAATCGTTATTCCGCTTATCGGAACAGTCTATTGTCATTGTCACATATTCTATCGGCAGACGGAACTTCGTACTGAAGCGGTGTCGGCAACGACATCGCATCTCATTCCAGCCCGGAGGGCTCTTCCCATGTCCCGTATCCCCACCCCCGCCACGCATCGAAGCCGCACCGGCCGCCGCGCAGCCGGCGCTGGAAGCCGTCAAGAAGCAGCTCGGCATGGTGCCAAACCTGTTCCGGCTGATCGCCACCTCGCCGGCAGCTTTGGAGGGCTATCTCGGCCTCAACGGCGCACTCAGCAAAGGTGCCCTGGATGCCCGCACCCGCGAGCGGATCGCGCTGGCCGTCGCCGAGATCAACGGCTGCGGCTATTGCCTCTCCGCTCACAGCTATCTCGGCAAGAACCTCGCAAAGCTCGACGACGCCGAACTCGCGGCCAATCGCAGCGGCACCTCGCATGATCCGCAGGCCGATGCGGCGGTGCGCTTCGCGGTGAAGATCGTGAACAACCGCGGCCATGTGACGGATGCCGACCTGCAATCCGTCCGCGCGGCCGGGTATTCCGACGCGCAGATCCTCGAAATCGTGCTGCATGTCGCGCTCAACACGCTGACCAACTACGTCAACGAAGTCGCCGGGACCGAGATCGATTTCCCCGTGGTCGAAGTCCGCTCCGCCGCCTGAGCCACTCGTTCACAACCGTGAGGGCCTGCGGCGCTTGATGGCGCCCAGGCCTTTTGCATGCGCGGGGCGCCTGCTTGGCACAATTCCTGAATGGTGGTCACCGAAGCCGACGAAACCCAGTGCGCAGTGGCATGGTGCCCAATCTACGGATCCTGATCGTCGACGCCAACAAGGTGCGTGCCGCGATCATCGAGGAGGGCCTGCGCGAGGCGGGCTATCGCGAGCTCGTGCGCGTCTCCGCGACCACCGGCCTGGTCTCGGCCATCGAGCAGCATGATCCTGACGTCGTGGTGATCGACCTCGAAGATCCCAGCCGCGACGCCCTCGCCGACATGTTCCTGGTCAGCCGGCATAGTCCGCCGCCCGATCACGATGTTCGTCGACCAGTCCGACTCGGCCTCGATCGAGGCGGCTGTCGAGGCCGGCGTCTCCGCCTACATCGTCGACGGGCTGAAGAAGGAGCGCATGCAGCCGATCCTGCAGACCTGCATCAGCCGCTTCAACGCCTTCACGAAGCTCCGGGAGGAGCTGGAGGAAGCGCGCTCGCAGCTGGAAGACCGCAAGCTGATCGACCGGGCCAAGGGCATCGTCATGCGCATGAAGAGCCTGCCCGAGGACGAGGCCTATGCCCTGCTGCGCCGCACCGCGATGAACGAGAAGCGCAAGCTCGTCGACATTGCGCGCTCGATCATCACGGCCGCGGAGATGCTGAAATGACCCTGCATCTGCGTGTCGGCTTCATGCCGCTGATCGACTGCGCGCTGGTCGTGCTGGCCAAGGATGAGGGCTTTGCCGAGGCCGAGGGGCTGAATCTCGAACTGGTCCGCGAAGTCTCCTGGTCGAACCTGCGCGACAAGCTCAATGTCCGCCTGTTCGACGCCGCCCATATGCTCGGGCCCGCCGCCATTGCCGCGACGCTCGGCGTCGGCGGCGTCAAGGCGCCGATGGCGGTGCCGCTCGCGCTCAATCTCGACGGAGCGGCCATCACCGTCTCGCGTGCGCCGCTATGAAGAAATGGCGCGTCTCGCCGAGGGCGACATGGCCGATACCGCCGTCTCCGCCCGCGCTCTGCGGCATGGTGGCGCGGCGCAAGGCCTCGGGCCTGCCACCCCTGACCTTCGCGGCCGTGTTCGGCTTTTCCAGCCACACCTATCTGCTCTGCGAATGGCTGGCGAAGGCGGCGCTCGTTCTCGGCAGCGACATCCGCTTCGAGGTGGTTCCGCCGCCCCAGACCGTCGAGGCGCTGACCAGCGGCCGCGTCGACGGCTTCTGCGCCGGCGCGCCCTGGAATGCGGCCGCCGTCTCCGCCGGGATCGGCGCCATGGTCCATACCGGCACCGATATCCGGCGCGACTGCCCCGACAAGGTGCTGGCCTGGCAGGCCGATGATTTCGAGCGCAGGCCGCGCCGCCGTCGGCAAGCTCACCGCCGCCCTGCTGCGCGCGAGCGACTGGGCCTGCGACCCGGCCAATATCCCCCGCTTCGCCAAACACCTCTCAGCCCCCGACCGGCTGGCTCTGCCGGAGGCCATCCTGGAGCCGGTCCTGCGCCTTCAGCCTTTTGCAGGGCGGCGGGCGCCCGCCCCGCCAGGTCAGCCGCTTCATCCGCTTCGACCGCGAGGCGCTCAGGCCGCAGCCGGACCATGCCGACTGGATTTTGGCCGGCATGGAGAGCGCCGGGCAGATCGTCCGCGCGCCCGGCATGAGCGAGCAGGCGCGCGCCGTCTTCCGCGCCGGACCATTTCCCCGATCCTGATCGCTGAAGCCACCCGCTGGCGCATTTTTAGGCTGCTGGCGGCGTTTTGTGCAGCGCGGCAAGTTGATCCCCGCTCGCGGCCCTCGGCCCCGCGCACTGGACCCGGTCCATCAACTTAGCGGCCCAGCAGGCCGATTTCTCCGGTTTTCGCGCTGCCAGCGCCAGCCCGGCGACCGCAGGGCTGCCTTTCCGCTCAACTCAGGCTGGCACGATCCTTGTAAGGCTTGACCGAGCGCGGCCAACGCTGCCCGCGCCATCCTCCGAACCGGACTGCACAGCAACGCCGCTGTCGAAAGGTGCTCTTGGGCACATTTCGCGTGGCGTTTTTTGCGTTCGGCGGAGGCGGGCAGTCACATCCAACCGAGAGGCGACCGATGACCAGAACAGCCGAGACCAAGCCTGAAGCGGGCGCCAGCCGGATCGGACGCCGCAAACTCCTGCAGCTCTCGGGCGCAGCCGCCCTCCTCAGTGCGGCGCGGCTGGCTTTGCCCTCCGGCGCCTTCGCCCAGGCGGCCGGCCCCGAGGTCAAGGGCACGCGCCTTGGCTATATCGCGCTGACCGACGCGTCCCCGCTGATCATCGCCAAGGAAAAGGGGCTCTTCGCCAAATACGGCCTGCCCGACATGGACATTTCCAAGCAGGCGAGCTGGGGCGCGACACGCGACAACATGGCGCTCGGCTTCAAGGCCAACGGCATCGATGGCGGCCACATCCTGCGCCCGAAGACGCATCTCTACACGACCGGCAAGGTGATGCAGAACAGCCAGCCGCTGCCGATGTACACGCTGCTCAACCTCAACGAGGACGGCCAGGGCATCTCGGTCTCCAATGAGTACAAGGACCTGAACGTCCAGAAGGATTCCTCGCCGCTGAAGCAGGCCTTCGAGCGCAAGAAGGCGGCGGGCAAGGAACTCACCGCCGCCATGACCTTCCCGGGCGGCACCCACGACCTCTGGATCCGCTACTGGCTCGCCGCCGGCGGCATCGACCCCGACACTGACATCAAGGTCATCGTCGTGCCGCCGCCGCAGATGGTGGCGAACATGAAGGTCGGGACGATGGACTGCTTCTGCGTCGGCGAGCCGTGGAACGAGCAGCTCGTCAACCAGAACATCGGCTACACCGCGCTGACCACCGGCGAGCTCTGGTCCCGGCATCCCGAGAAGATCCTCGGCATGCGCGCCGATTTCGTCGACGCCAACCCCAAGGCCACGCAAGCGATCCTGATGGCGGTGATGGAGGCCCAGCAATGGGCTGACAAGCGCGAGAACCGCCAGGAGCTGTCGGAGATCGTCGGCAAGCGGCAGTGGTTCAACGTCCCGGTCAACGACATCAACAAGCGCCTGCTCGGCGACATCAATTACGGCAATGGCCGCGAAGTGAAGGGCACCAACCTGCAGATGAAGTTCTGGGGCGAAGGCGGCTCGACCTCCTATCCCTGGAAGTCGCTCGACACCTGGTTCGTCACCGAGAACATCCGCTGGGGCAAGTTCGACCCGACGATCGACATCAAGGCGCTGGTCGACAAGACCAACCGCGCCGATCTCTGGCGCGAGGCGGCCAAGGCGCTCGGCGTCACGGGCGCTCCGACAGCCGATTCACGCGGCGTCGAGACCTTCTTCGATGGCGTGACCTTCGATCCGGCAGCGCCGATGGACTATCTCAAGGCCCTCAAGATCAAGCGCGTGGCCTGAGGCGATGGCCGAGCCCCTGATCATCATCGGCAAGGGCATGGCCGCGACGCGGCTGGTCGACGAGCTGAGCCAGCGTGCGCTGGGTCGTTATGCCATTGCCGTGATCGGGGCCGAAGGCCGGCCTGCCTATAACCGGGTGCTGCTGTCGCCGCTGCTGGCGGGCGAGATCGGCGAGGCCGATATCGAGCTGAAGCCGCGCGGGCTGGTGGAAGGCGCGCGGTGTCTCGACGCTTTACGGCCGCTCCGTCAGCGCCATCGACCGCGCAGCCAGCACCATCGACGCTCGAGGATGGGCTGGTCCTGCCCTTCGGCAAGCTGGTGCTGGCAACAGGCTCGCAGCCGCTGCGTCCGCCCTTCCCCGGCAGCGACCTCGCCGGTGTCGCGACCTTCCGCGATACCGCCGATGTCGAGACGATGCGCGCCTATGCCGCCAGGGGGAGCCGGATCGTCGTGATCGGCGGCGGCCTGCTCGGCCTCGAGGCCGCCTATGGCCTCGCCAAAGCCGGCGGACAGGTGACGCTGCTGCATCTGGTCGACCGGCTGATGGAGCGGCAGCTCGATGCGGAAGGCGCTGCGATGCTGGCTTCCGCCATCGCCTCCCGCGGCATCAGCGTGCAAGCTCGGCGCCAGCACGAAGGGCTTCGTCGGCACCGACAAGGTCGAGGGCGTGGCGCTGCAGGACGGCACGGTGATCCCGGCCGACCTCGTCGTCATCGCCATCGGCGTCCGGCCCAACATCGATCTCGCCCGAACGGCGGGGCTTGGCGTCAATCGCGGCATCCTGGTCGATGACGCGCTGGCCACCGACGACCCCGCCATCTTTGCCATCGGCGAATGCGCCGAGCATCGCGGCAGCGTCTATGGTCTGGTCGAGCCCGCCTATGAGCAGGCGCGCGTGCTGGCCATGCGCCTGGCCGGGCAAGCCGCCAGCCTATGAGGGCTCGCTGCTAGCGACCAACCTCAAGGTCAGCGGCGTCGGCGTGTTTTCTGCGGGCGAGTTCGAGGCCGGTGACGGGGCGCAGACGCTGGTGCTGCGCGACAACGCCGCCGGGGTCTACCGCAAATTCGTGATGCGCGAGGGGCGGCTGGCAGGCTGCATCCTCGTCGGCGACATCAAGGGCGCGCTGTTTTATCTCGGGCTGATCCGCTCGGGCCAGGACATCTCCGCGATCCGCAGCGACCTGCCCTTCGGCGAGCCCTATTGCCTCGGAAGGGCGGCCTGAGATGCGCAGCGACGCCAGCCCTGCTTTCAGGTCGCGTGAAGGGGTGGTGCGGACCACCTGCCCCTATTGCGGCGTCGGCTGCGGCGTTCTGGTCAGCCGGGCCGCAAATGGCGAAGCCAACGTCACCGGCGATCCGGAGCATCCCGCCAATCGCGGAAGGCTCTGCTCCAAAGGCTCGGCCCTGGGCGAGACGCTGGGGCTGGGCTCGCGTGTGCTTCATCCACTGCGCCGTAACGGCGAGGGTGGCTACAGCCGCGTCAGCTGGGATGAGGCCCTCGATGCGGTCGCCGACGGGTTGCGGGCGATTATCCAGCGCGACGGTCCCGAGGCGGTGGCATTCTATCTCTCCGGCCAGCTGCTCACAGAGGATTACTACGTCGCCAACAAGCTGATGAAAGGCTTCATCGGCTCGCCCCATGTCGATACCAACTCCCGGCTCTGCATGTCATCGACCGTCGCCGGCCACCGTCGCGTGCTCGGCTCCGATACGGTTCCCGGCAGCTATGAGGATCTCGACAGCGCGGATCTGATCGTCCTCGTCGGCTCGAATACGGCGTGGTGCCATCCGGTGCTGTTCCGGCGCATCCAGCAGAACCGGACGCAGCGGGGCGCCCGTGTCGTGGTCATCGACCCGCGCATCACCGCCACGGCCGAGGAAGCCGACATGGCCCTGGCGATCAGGCCCGGCTCCGATGCGGTGCTGTTTTCCGGTCTTCTCGTGCACCTCGCCGCCAATGGCCTGACCGACGGCACCTATCTCGCCCGTCATGTCGCGGGCTATGAGCAGGCGCTGGCAGCTGCCCGCGAGATTGCACCGAGCATCGCCCGCGTCGCCAGCCAGACCGGGCTGAAGCCGGTGGAGGTCGCAGCCTTCTATGAGCTCTGGGGCGCCACGCCCGCTGTCGTCACGGCCTGGAGCCAGGGCGTCAACCAATCGGCGCAAGGCACCGACAAGGTCGCCGCCATCCTGCATTGCCACCTCGCCACGGGGCGGATCGGGCGCCCCGGCGGCGGTCCCTTCTCCCTGACCGGCCAGCCCAATGCGATGGGCGGTCGCGAGGTCGGCGGCCTCGCCAACATGCTCGCCGCCCATATGGGCTTCTCAGCCATGGAGATCGACCGCGTCGGTCGCTTCTGGAATGCGCCCAACATGGTGCAGGCAGAGGGGCTGAAGGCCGTCGCCATGATGGAGGCCGTGGCACAGCGCCGGATCAAGGCGTTGTGGGTAATGGCGACCAACCCGGCCGTCTCGCTGCCCCGCGCCGACGAGGTCAAGGCTGCACTCGGCCAGCTCGATCTCTTCATCGTCTCCGAAAACGTGCTGTCCAACGACACGCTGGCGGCGAAGCCCCACCTCATCCTCCCCGCTGCCGCCTGGGGAGAGAAGGACGGCACCGTCACCAATTCGGAGCGCCGCATCTCGCGCCAGCGCGCTTTCCTCGATCTGCCGGGCGAGGTGCGGCCGGATTGGTGGATCCTTTGCGAGACCGCCAGACGCCTCGGCTTTGGCGCCGCCTTCGCCTTCAATGACCCATCCCAGATTTATGCCGAGCACGCCGCACTCTCCATTTTCGAGAATGACGGCAGCCGCGATTTCGACATCGGCGCCCATGCCGGCATCGGGCGGCAGGCCTATGACGCGCTGAGCCCTGTGCAATGGCCGGTGCCGGCCGGCCAGCCGCTCGGCACGCCGCGCCTGTTCGCGCAGGGCGGCTTCTTCACCGCCGATGGGCGCGCCACCATGCAGAGCCTGGCGGTTCCCGCGCTCGCCAGGACGCCCAGCGAGGCCCTCCCCCTCCTGCTCAACACGGGCCGCATCCGCGATCACTGGCACAGCATGACCCGGACGGGCCTGAGCCCAAGGCTGAGCGCCCACATCGCTGAGCCGACGGTTCAGGTCAACCCTGCCGATGCCACGCGCTTTGGGCTGGTCGAAGGCAGTTTCGCCCGTATCGGCAACGCTTTTGGCGAGGTCACTCTCAAAGTCGCGATCGACCCCGGCCTTCAGCCCGGCACACTCTTCGCGCCCATCCACTGGTCGGCGGAAACAGCCTCGCATGCCCGGATCGGGGCGGCGGTTCAGGCGGAATGCGATCCGTTTTCCGGCCAGCCCGAGATGAAGGCGACACCGTCGGCAATCGTCCCCGTCGCTTACGCCTATCAAGGCTTCGTGCTGTCGCGCGACCGCTTCGCCCTGCCGGAGGGCAGCTGGTGGGCCAGGCTCGCTGTCGAAGGCGGAGAGGCGCGCCTTTTCGCCAGCGACACCGGGCCCGACGCGATGATGGCCGCCATCCGCGCCCGCTTCGGCGAAGAGGGCCTGACCGAAATGGTCGATCTCCATGGCGGTGTCTATCGCTGCGCCGTGCTGCGGCAGGGCCGGCTGATCGCCGCCCTCTTCATCGCGCCCTTCGGCCAAGCCCCGCTCTGGGACACGGTGAAGCGCGCCTTCGCCGATGACGCCGCACTGCCTGAAAACCGGCTGGCCCTGCTCGCCGGCCGCCGTCTCGACGGCGCGGCAGATCCCGGCCCCACCGTCTGCGCCTGTTTCGGCGTCGGCCTCAACGCGATCCGCGCGGCCTTCGCAGGCGGCGCCGCCACGCCCGACGATATCGGCCGCCAGCTCAGGGCCGGCACCAATTGCGGCTCCTGCCTGCCGGAAATCCGCCGGATCGGCGCGCAAGCCGGCGAGACGGTGGCCGCATGAGCCAGCGCCCGAGCGACATCTGCAAACGCCCCAACCAGAGGAGGCCCCGATGGGTCAGGCTGCCTTGAAGGAAGCGACTGCGGGAGCAACCGTCCTCCCCTTGCCCGCCGCAAAGCCGGAGGTGCTTCCGCTGCCGGTCGCGGCGCGCAAGCCATTGAGCCAGCGCTTGCTGCCCTGGCTGAAGACGGTGATGGTCAATGTCCTGCCGCCGCTGCTGACCGTGGCGCTGATCGCCCTGTTCTGGCAGATCGCGGCGTCGGGCCCGCAATCCTCCCTGCCGCCGCCGACCAGGATCTGGGAGGAAGCGAAGGACCTGATCGTCTCGCCCTTCTACTGGGCCGGCTCGCAGGATATCGGCCTCGGCTGGCGTATCCTGGTCTCGCTCCAGCGCGTCGCCATCGGCTTCAGCCTTGCAGCGGTGGTCGGCGTGCTGCTGGGGGCGCTGGTCGGCCAGTCGGTCTGGGCGATGCGCGGGCTCGATCCGGTGTTCCAGGTGCTGCGGACCGTGCCGCCCTTGGCCTGGCTGCCGCTCTCGCTCGCCGCCTTCCGCGACAGCCAGCCCTCGGCGATCTTCGTGATCTTCATCACCGCGATCTGGCCGGTGATCATCAACACCGCCGTCGGCATCCGCAACATCCCGCAGGACTACCGGAACGTCGCCCAGGTGCTGCGGCTGAACCAGCTCGAGTTCTTCATCAAGATCATGGTGCCCTCGGCCGCGCCCTACATCTTCACGGGCCTGCGCATCGGCGTCGGCCTGTCCTGGCTCGCCATCGTCGCAGCCGAGATGCTGACCGGCGGCGTCGGCATCGGCTTCTTCATCTGGGATGCGTGGAACTCGTCGCGCCTCTCCGACATCATCGTTGCGCTCATCTACATCGGCGTCGTCGGCTTCGTTCTCGACCGCCTGGTCGCGCTGACCGGCAGCATCGTCACCCGTGGCACCCTGACCAACTGAGGAGGCGAGGATGAGCTATCTCAAGATCGACCATGTCGACAAAACCTTCCAGCGTGGCGCCACCGCGACCCCCGTGCTGAAGGACATCAGCCTCGACATCGAGAAGGGCGAATATGTCTCGGTGATCGGCCATTCCGGCTGCGGCAAGTCCACTTTGCTCAATATCATCGCGGGGCTGACGCCGATCACCGCCGGTGCGGTGCTGCTGGAAGGCAAGGAGGTTCGCGATCCCGGTCCCGAGCGCGCCGTGGTCTTCCAGAACCATTCGCTGCTGCCCTGGCTCACGGTCTACGACAATGTCGCGTTGGCGGTGAACAAGGTCTTCGGCGGCCGCAAGTCGAAGCCCGAGCGGCATGACTGGATCATGCACAATCTCGATCTCGTGCAGATGGGCCACGCCCGCGACAAGCGCCCGGCGGAAATCTCGGGCGGCATGAAGCAGCGTGTCGGCATCGCCCGCGGGCTGGCGATGGAGCCCAAGATCCTCCTGCTCGACGAGCCTTTCGGCGCGCTGGACGCCCTGACCCGCGCGCATCTGCAGGATTCGATCATGCAGATCCATGCGACGCTGGGAAACACGATGATCATGATCACCCATGACGTCGACGAGGCCGTGCTGCTGTCGGACCGCATCGTGATGATGACAAACGGCCCCGCAGCCCGCATCGGCGAAGTGCTCGATGTCCGTCTCGCCCGCCCGCGCAAGCGGCTCGATCTTGTCTCCGACCGGACCTACATCGCCGCCCGCGAGGCCGTGCTGAAGTTCCTCTACGAGCGCCATCGCTTCGTCGAGGCTGCGTGAGCCGGCGATGAGCGACGACTTTACCCCCGACCAGAAGCGCTATCTCGAAGGCTTCATGAGCGGCATGCAGTCGGCCCGCACGGCGCGCGGGCTGGGGCCGCTCGGTGGCGCGCCGGGCGCGGCCAGGCCAGCGCCAGCGGGCCCCGACCGCGAGCATCAGGAGGCGCAGGCCCGCACGGTCGCGGCCGGCGGCAAGCTTGTCGACCAGGAGAAATGGAAGGCGGCCGAGCACCCTTTCGATGCCTATGCCCGGTTCAAGGACCAGGCCGGAGCCGGCCTCTACCCGAAGCCGGAGGATAATTTTCGCTGGCGCTATCACGGCCTGTTTTACGTGGCGCCGGCCCAAAACAGCTATATGTGCCGGCTGCGCATTCCCAATGGCATCCTCAAGGCCTGGCAGTTTGCCGGCGTCGCGGACCTCGCCGAAGCGTTGTGCGGCCCCTACGCCCATGTCACCACGCGCGCCAACCTGCAGGTGCGGGAGATCCCGGCGGAGAACGCTGCGGCGCTGCTCGAAGGGCTGGCCGATCTCGGCCTCACCGCCAAAGGCTCCGGCGCCGACAACATCCGCAACGTCACCGGCTCGGCGACGGCCGGTATCGACCCGCTGGAACTGCTCGACACAAGGCCCCATGCCCGTGCCTGGCACCACCACATCCTGAATGACCGCTCGCTCTACGGCCTGCCGCGCAAGTTCAACGTCGCCTTCGATGGCGCGGGGTCGATCGCGACGCTGGAGGACACCAATGACATCGGCTTCCAGGCCATCGACGTCATGGAAGGCGCTGTCTTCGAGGGCCAGCCGATCGCGCCGGGCATCTGGTATCGCCTCGCACTCGGCGGCATTACCGGCCACAAGGACCTCGCCCGCGATACCGGCGTGATCGTGGCACCGTCCGACGCCATTGCCGTCTCCGACGCGATCATTCGCGTCTTCATCGCCCATGGCAACCGGACGGACCGCGCCAAGTCCCGGCTGAAATACGTGCTCGACGCCTGGGGCTTCGAGCACTTCCTGGAGGCCGTCGAGGAGAAGCTCGGGCGCCGGCTGCTGCGGCTCGATACGGCGTTCGTCAAGCCGCGCCCGGTCTATGACCGGCTCGCCCATATCGGCGTGCACAAGCAGGCCCAGCCCGGCCTCAACTGGATCGGCGTCGCATTGCCGGTCGGCAAGCTCACGGTCGCAGCAGATGCGCGTCCTCGCCGCGATCTCGCAACGCTGCGGCGATGGCGATATCCGCCTGACCGTCTGGCAGAACCTGCTCATGTCCGGCGTGCCCGATGCCGATGTCGAGGATGTCCTGGCCAATCTCCAGGCCATCGGCCTCTCGGCGGAGACCTCGATCCTGCGGGCCGGCCTGATCGCCTGCACCGGCGCCACGGGCTGCAAATTCGCCGGCGCCTATACCAAGGAGGATGCGCTGGCGATTGCCGCCCATTGCGAGCCGCGCATCACGCTGGACACGCCCGTCAACATCCACCTGACCGGCTGCCACAACTCCTGCGCCCAGCATTATATCGGCGATCTCGGCCTGATCGGCACCAAGGTCCCGGTCGGCGAGGATGGTGACACCGTGCCTGGCTATTCCATCTTCGTCGGTGGCGGCTTCGGCATCGAGGGCGGCATCGGCCGCGAGTTCCGCACCGATGTGAAGGCGCAGGACGCCCCGGCACTGGTGGAAGCGATCCTGCGAAGCTGGCAGCTGCATCGGCTGACGCCGGAGGAGAGCTTCGTCGCCTTCGCCCGCCGCCATGAGATCGCAGAGCTGCAGGCTTTGGTCGCGCAGACCGGGGACGCGGCATGACCATCCAGACCCCCTCGCCCATCGTCCAGGTCCTGCCGGAGACGGCCCCCTTCAGCGAAGAGCAGCGCTCCTGGCTGAACGGCTTCTTCGCGGGATTGCTCTCGCTCGACAATGCCGGCGTCACCGCCTTGTCGCCTGCCCAGAACGCGGCCGTGATGGGCGAGGCCGATGATGGCGCGCCCTGGCACGACCCCTCCCTCGAGATCACCCAACGCATGCAATTGGCCGAGGGCAAGCCCTTGCCGCGCAAGCTTTTCGCGGCGATGGCCCAGCAGGATTGCGGCCAGTGCGGCTATGTCTGCGAGACCTACTCGGCGGCTATCGCCGAGGGCAAGGAGCCGCGGCTGAACCTGTGCGCACCGGGCGGCAAGGATACGCTGCGGATGCTCAAGACGCTGGTCGAGGCCGATGGCGCCGCCCCGGCCGCAGCGGCCGTGGATGCGGCTGCGACGCCGGTGGGCCCGCTCGGCCGCTGCCGCGAGAACCCAGCGCTGGCGACCTTCCTCTCGCGCCGCAAGCTTAATGGCGAGGGATCGCAGAAGGAGACATGGCATGTCGAGTTCGACCTGACCGAATGCGGCCTCGACTATATCGTCGGCGATGCGTTCGGCGTGGTCGCGCAAAACGATCCGAGACTCGTCGACGCGGTGATCGCCCTGCTCGGCGCCCGCCCCGACGCCGTGATCGGCGACACCACGCTCCGCCAGGCTCTGCTCACCGAGCGCGCGCTGGGACCGGCACCTGACGCGCTGTTCCAGCTGATCTCCTATGTCACCGGTGGCGAGACCCGCGCCAAGGCCCGCCGGCTGGCGGCCGGGGAGGATCCCGATGGCGATCTCGACCGGCTCGACGTGCTCGGCACCCTGCACAAGTTCAGCCTGACAAGGCTGTCGCCGGAGGCCTTCGTCGAGGCGCTGGATCCGCTGCAGCCCCGGCTCTATTCGATCTCCTCCTCGTGCATCGCCACGCCCGGCCGCGTGTCGCTGACCGTCGATGCCGTGCGCTATGAGATCGGGAGGCGGCCGCGCTGGGGTGTCGCCTCGACCTACCTCGCCGAGCGTGTCGCGCCCGGTGACAAGGTCCCGGTCTATGTCCAGCGCGCCCATGGCTTTGGCCTGCCCAGCGACCCCGCCACGCCGATCATCATGTGCGGACCCGGAACCGGCATCGCTCCATTCCGCGCCTTCCTGCATGACCGCCGCGCCACCCGTGCGCCGGGCCGGAACTGGCTGTTCTTCGGCCATCAGCGTCGCACCAGCGACTTCTTCTACGAGGAGGAGTTGAACGCGATGAAGGATGAGGGCGTGCTGACCAACCTCACCCTCGCCTGGTCCCGAGACGGCACCGACAAGATCTATGTGCAGGACCGCATGCGCGAGCGTGGCGCGGAGCTCTTCGCCTGGCTGGAACAGGGCGCGCATTTCTATGTCTGCGGCGATGCCAAGCGCATGGCCAAGGATGTCGAGCTCGCACTGGTCGACATCGCCGCCGCCCATGGCAACCGCTCAGCCGAGGCGGCGCAGGCCTATGTCGCTGGGCTCAAGAAGGCCGGGCGCTATCAGGCCGATGTGTATTGAGGCGATGCGGGCGGGGGTGGTGCAGGCGCAGGGCGTTCGCGCGGCAAGTTGGGTGATGTCCAGGAAACTGGCTGGGGCGCCAGGATTCGAACCTGGGAATGGCGGTACCAAAAACCGCTGCCTTACCACTTGGCGACGCCCCAACGCGCCGCGCCTTCTAGAACGCGTCGCCGGCTTTCGCAACAGCTCTCGATGGCTCTCCTCCTGCCCGCACGGAAGAAATCCGCCTGAGCTGTGCGAAGCCTGTTGCGCCGCGCCACGGCGCTGGCTATAAGCCGGCCACCAGTTGATCGGAGTGTGGCTCAGCCTGGTAGAGCACCTCGTTCGGGACGAGGGGGTCGCAGGTTCAAATCCTGCCACTCCGACCATTGGTTCCAGCAGCGCCTCCCGAAATGGCGCTGCGACCTTCCCGAAATCGCTGATCTGCCCCAAATCGCTAGTCTGCCCCGCTGCGCCTTGTCGTCAGCGTGATTATGCCGTGCTTGCTCGCCGCCTCGCTTCCCGCGCGAGATCGCGCACTCCCGCATTCCCCTCCCCCGGACAATGCTTTAGGCTCCACCGTCCCTCTGGAGCCGACCCCCTCATGAAACGCGCCTTGTCCCTGCTCGCCATCCTCAGCCTGGCCACCGTCCTCTCGGCCTGCGACAAATGCGGCGATGCGCTGCGGCCTTTTGGCCTGCCCAAGAGCTGCTCGGATACGCGGCCGAGCTGAGCCTTCGGAAGCTGGGCTTCCAACAGAAAAAGGCCGGGGTCGCCCCCGGCCTTTTCGATTCGCGAATCGGTGAAGTGGCGGTTCAGCGGCCGCGGCGGCCCAGCATCGACCAGCCGGCGCCGACGAGGCTCGCAGCCAGAGCGAGCTTCAGCGCATCGCCGAGGAGGAAGGGCTGCACGCCGAACTGGAAGGCCTTGGCGAAGCCGATGCCGGTCGCGCCGCTCGCCATCTGGGCGCCGAGTGCCAGCCAGCCGAAGCCCAGCGCCATCATCGCCAGCTCGGCCACGATCAGACCGCCGACCAGCCGCAGCCAGGAGGCGCCACGCATCGCCGACCAGCCGGCTATTGCGGCCGCCACGACGAAGCCGAGCAGGAAGCCACCGGTCGGGCCGACGCAGATAGAGCGGGCCAGCCGCGACAGGCGGCGTGTTGGTGAAGACCGGGAAGCCCGCGACGCCATAGGCGATGTAGAGCAGGATGGTGGCTGCGCCGAGCCGGGCGCCGAAGGCAGCGCCGATGCCGAACACGGCCAGCGTCTGCAGCGTCATCGGCACGGGCCAGAACGGCACCTTGATCTTGGCGGCGGCGATCATCACCAGGCTGCCGAGCACGGCCAGGCCGATCTGGCGCAGCAGCGCGGTCTTGCGATCGACGGTCGCCGGCAGCAGCGCGCCGATCATGGTGGGAGCTTGAAGGGTGAGCGATTCGGCCATGCTCATATCGTCCTGTTCTTGCCGGCCGCCCGGCGCGGCCCTATCGCGTCTATAGGAAATGCGGCAAACCCCGACAAGCCGGCGCTTGGCGCAAAGGCTGCCGGTTGCGAGAGTGCTGATGAGCGACACCATCCCCTTCGACAAATCGGTCACTGAACCGGCCGGCCAGCTCGTGCAGCTCTCGCCGCTGGTGCGGCGGCTGATCGCCGGCAATGGCGGGCCGATGACCTTCAGCGGCACCTGCAGCTATCTTGTCGGGCGCGGCCAGGTCGCGATCATCGATCCCGGCCCCGATGATCCCGGCCATATCGAACGGCTGCTCCAGGCGGTCTCCGGCGAGAGCGTCAGCCACATCGTCATCACCCACACTCATCGCGACCACTCTCCCGCCTCGCGGGCGATCAAGGCCGCGACCGGGGCGCAGATCGTCGGCTGCGGTCCGCATCGGGCGGCGCGCGAGCTGGCCCTGGGCGAGCAAAACCCGCTCGACGCGGCGGCCGACCGCGAGCACGTGCCGGACTTCGAAATGCGCGATGGCGATGCGATCACCGGACAGGGCTGGAGCTTGGCTGCGGTCGAGACGCCCGGCCACACCGCCAACCATCTCGCCTTCGCACTGCCCGAGGAGCAGAGCCTGTTCTCGGGCGACCATGTCATGGCCTGGTCGACCTCGGTGATTGCCCCGCCCGACGGCTCGATGGCGGCCTTCATGAGCTCGATCGAAAAGCTGCAGGGCCAGGATCATGCCCGGTACTGGCCGGGCCATGGCGGGCCGGTGCTGGAGCCGCAGCGCTTCCTGCGCGGTCTCGTCCAGCATCGCCGCCAGCGCGAAGCCGCAATCCTGAACCGGATCGGCGCCGGCAATGCGCGCATCGCGGAGATGGTGCCGGCGATCTATCGCGGCCTGTCGCCAAAGCTGCATGGCGCCGCCGCCCTCTCGGTGCTGGCGCAGATCGAGATGCTGGTCGCCGATGGCACGCTGCAATGTAGCGATCCCGCGCCACTGCTCAGCAGCCGGTATCGCCTGGCCTGACTCACCGCGCGTCGTTGAGCAGCTCGATTTCGGCGGCGAAGGCCGCGATGCGGGCGGCATTGGCGCCGAAATCATGCTCGCCCAACCGTGAGACTGAGCGGATGTCGATGCGGCTGCCATCGACACGCGGCCGGATGCGGATGGTGATGTCATCGGCAAACCGCAGCACACGGGTGCGCGCCACCGCCTCGATTCGCCCGGCGCCGACGCGCCCGCCCGGGCGCACCGCCTCCAGCACGCGCCAGCCCATCGTCGTGGCGGCCTTGCGCGCCATGTCGAAGGCAAGCTCGGCTGGCACCTCCAGCACGATCGGCACGATCTGCGGATAGGCCTGGCGCTGCGCCCGCCTGCGGGCAGCGGGCAGCTCGGCCGGGACATGCCCGCCGCGGCCATCAAGTGCGGCGCGCGACCGGCTGAAGCTCGGCGGATCCTCCGTATCGGTGGAGATATCCTTCAGCGCTGGCAGCGTCGCGAGCCGCAAGCCGGCATAGCCAGCCGGCAGCAGCAACAGCAGGCACAAGGCGAAGCTCTGGAAGGCGATGCCGACGCCGCGATGGCCCGAGCGCCAGATCCTGACGAAGGCGATGATGCTGAGGCCGAAGGAGAGGCCAACCAGCGCATAGGCCCCCAGAACCGGCGCCAGCCCCTCGATGCTCGGCTCTCCCATGCGGAAGACCAGCACGGTCAACACCAGAACGGCGAGCGAGAACAACGCCAGCCGGCGGCTCCACACCGCGGCGCGGGATATCGGCTCCTCGAGGACAAGACGGCGATGCATCAGCGATTGAGTGCATCGGCCTATGCCGCATGGCAAGTCATCTTGAAATTCGTCTCAGGCGAAGCGCTTGGCTCCTGCGACACAGGCGACGACCAGCGCCGTGACCGCAATCATGCTCCACGCCACCGGCTCCCCCAGCAGCAACCCTGCCAGAGCCAGACCGAAGAACGGCTGCAGCAATTGCAATTGGCCGACCGTGGCGATGCCGCCCAGCGCCAGGCCGCGATACCAGAAGACGAAGCCGACCAGCATCGAGAACACCGAGACATAGGCGAGGCCGAGCCAGGCCGGAGCGGTGATGCCGGTGAAGGCGACAGGCACGGTCAGCAAGGCGAGCAACCCCATCACCGGCAGCGAGAGCAGCAGCGCCCAGGAGATCACCTGCCAGCCACCCAGCCGCCGCGACAGCGCCGCGCCTTCGGCATAGCCCAGTCCGCAGAGCAGGATCGAGGCCAGCATCAACAGATCGCCGCTCAGGGAGCGCTGCCGCTTTGCCAAAACGCGAAACCGGCGACGCAAGTCGCACCCGCGACGGAGAACAGCCAGAAGGCCAGTTTTGGCCGCTCCCCGCCCCTGAGCACCCCGAAGACAGCCGTCGCCAGCGGCAGCAGGCCGATGAAGACGATCGAATGCGCCGAGGTGATGTGCTGCAATGCCAGCGCCGTCAGCAGCGGAAAGCCGACGACGACACCAAGCGCCACGATCGCAAGCGGCACGAGATCGGCACGCGCCGGCCGCGCCTGCCGCATCAGCACCAGCATCCCGGCGCCGAGCACGGCAGCGATGACAGCCCGCGCGGAGGTCAGGAACAGCGGCGAGAAACTTCCCACTGCGACGCGCGTCGCCGGCAGCGAACCGCTGAAGATGATGACGCCGAGAAGGCCGCTGCCCCAGCCGGCCAGATTATACCGCATGATCCTGCTCCGCATTGCAGGGATGGTCTACGCTGGGGCCGACGCGGTGGGACAGCTACGCTCCCATGCAGTATCATCAAACTGTATGCCTACGCGGAGCCGTACAGTTGCCGACAGCCACCACCATCGACGCCGGCGCCCGCACCCAGGCGGTGATGCAGGCCATCCTGTCCCGGCTGAGCAATCGCAGCCTGACACCGGGGGAAAAGCTGCCCTCGATCCGGCGTTTCGCCGCGAGCATGCAGGTCTCGCCCTCCACAGTGGTCGAGGCCTATGACCGGCTGGTCGCGCAGGGCGTCATCCTCTCCCGCCCCGGCTCGGGCTATTACGTCACCGGCAGCAAGGCGCCGCTGGCGCTGGCGGAGGTCGAGCCGCAGCGCGAGCGGGCGATGGACCCGCTCTGGGTCTCGCGCCAGACGCTCGACCCCAGCGCCGGCATGCTGCGCCCCGGCTGCGGCTGGCTGCCGCCCGACTGGATGCCCAACCGGGCGATCAGAAGCGCGATCCGTGCGGTTGCCAAGGCCGACGATGCGATCCTCACCGATTACGGCGTGACGCGCGGCGCCTTGCCGCTTCGCCGGCATCTGGCCCGGGCGGCAGCGCAGCAGGGGCTGGAGCTGCCGCCTGACCAGATCCTGCTGACCTCATCGGGCACGCAGGCGATCGACCTGCTCTGCCGTTTCCTGCTGCAACCCGGCGATACGGTTCTGGTCGACGACCCCTGCTATTTCAATTTCCAGGCGCTGCTGAAGGCTCACCGCGCCCGCATCGTCAGCGTGCCCTACACGCCCTCAGGGCCCGATACGGCCCTGTTCACGCAAGCCCTGGCGGAACACCGCCCGCGCCTCTACCTGACCAATTCCGCCCTGCATAACCCGACGGGCGCAACGATGACGCCCCAAACCGCGCACAGGCTGCTGACGGCGGCGGCGGCGCATGATCTCACCATTGTCGAGGACGAGATCTTTGCTGAGTTCGAGCCGGAGCCTTCGGTCCGGCTGGCGGCGCTGGACGGGCTGGCGCGGGTGGTGCGGATCGGCAGCTTTTCCAAGACGCTCTCGGCCTCGATCCGCTGCGGCTATATCGCGGCGCGCCCGGACTGGATCGAGGGGCTGATCGACCTGCAGGTGGCGACGCAATTTGGCGGGGCGAGCCCGGTCGCCACCGGGATCGTGCTAGGCGCGCTCAGCGATGGCGGCTATCGCAAGCATGTGGCCCATTTGCGCAACCGGCTGGCGCGGCAGCGCAAGGCTGTGACGGCCTCTCTGGCGCGCTTGGGCATCAGCCCCTGGGTCCAGCCGCGCGGCGGATTTTATCTCTGGTGCCGCCTGCCAGACGGGCTGGACGCCGCCATGGTCGCCCGCCACGGGCTGGCCGAGAATGTCGTGCTCGCACCGGGCAATGTCTTCAGCCCGAGCCAGAGCGCCAGCGACCTGATGCGCTTCAACGTCACCCAGATGGAGCCGCAGAGCCTTGCGGTTCTCGAGCGGGCGCTCAACGCCGCCCGGCATCAGATCATCACCCCAGCCGGTAATCCTTGAACTGTTCGCGCAGGGCCGTCTTCTGGATCTTGCCCGTGGCGGTGTGGGGGATGGCTTCGACCATCACGACATCGTCGGGCATCCACCATTTCGCGATCTTGCCTTCGAAGAAGCCGAGCAGGCTCGCCTTGTCGGGCTGTCGCCCGGCCTTGGGGACGATGATCAGCAGCGGCCGCTCATCCCATTTCGGATGCGGCACGCCGATAACCGCGGCCTCCATCACATCGGGATGGCCGATCGCGAGGTTCTCCAGGTCGATCGAGGAGATCCACTCGCCGCCGGACTTGATCACATCCTTCGAGCGGTCGGTGATCTGCATATAGCCTTCGCTGTCGATGGTGCAGACATCGCCCGTGTCGAAGAAGCCCTGCTCGTCCAGCATCGCCTCGTCCTCACGGCGGAAATAGGCGCGCGCCACCGCCGGGCCCTTCACCTTCAGCCGGCCGAAGGTCTTGCCGTCCCAGGGCAGATCCTCCCCGGCATCATTGGTGATCCGGAACTCGACCGTGAAGGGCGGGTGGCCCTGCTTCATCTTGAGATCGAGCAGCTCATCGCCTTCCAGCGCTTGATAGGCCGGCTTGACCGAGCAGAACGAGCCGAGCGGGCTCATCTCCGTCATGCCCCAGGCATGGGCGACGGTGACACCGTATTTGCGCTCGAAGGCTTCGGTCATCGCGCGGGGGCAGGCCGAGCCGCCGATCACCACCCGCTTCAGCGAACGCAGCGTCGCCTGCGTCGTCTCCAGATGTTGCAGCAGGCCGAGCCAGACCGTCGGCACAGCGGCAGACAAGGTCACCTCTTCCGTCTCCAGCAGTTCGAGAAGCGACGGCCCGTCGAGCTTGGCGCCGGGCATCACCAGCTTCGCCCCGGTCATCGGCGCGGAATAGGCCAGCGACCAGCTATTGGCATGGAACAGCGGCACCACCGGCAGCACCGTGTCCCGCGAAGACAGCGCCATGAAATCAGGCGCGGCGCAGGCCAGCGCATGCAGCACATTGGAGCGGTGGGAATAGAGCACGCCCTTGGGCCCGCCCGTGGTGCCGGAGGTGTAGCACAGCCCGGCGGCGGTGTTTTCATCGAGCCTGGCCCAGGCGAAATCCGCATCCGCCTCGGCCAGCCAGTCCTCGTAGGGAACGGCGCCGCGCAGGCTGGTATCGGGCATGTGATAGGCGTCGGTCAGGATGATGAAACGCTCGATGGCGGGCAGCTTGTCCTGCAACCCCTCCATCAGCTTGACGAAGCTGAGATCGAGAAACAGCAGCCGGTCGCCCGCATGCTCCATAATCCAGGCGATCTGCTCAGGAAACAGCCGCGGATTGACCGTGTGCGTGATCGCACCCAGGCCGGAGATGCCGTACCAGAGTTCGAGATGCCGGTCGGTATTCCAGGCCAGCGTCGCGATCCTGTCGCCTTGCACGATCCCGGCCTGATCCAGCCTCTTGGCGACCTGCAGGGCGCGCTGGCGGATCTGCGCATAATTGGTGCGCCTGATCGTGCCGTCCTCGACCGCGCGCGTCACCACCTCCCGCTGCCCATGCTGGATCGCCGCATGATCGATGATCCGGTGCAGCAGCAGAGGCCAGTCCTGCATCAGGCCGAGCATGGCATTCCTCCCCAGGCATTCTTGTTGTCTTGAGGCGAGCATAGCCATGTTGGCCTGCGGGGGGAAAGCGGGGACATGCGCCGCCTCGCTGAGGCGTCAGCAATGAAAAGCTCGCTCCTGATCCTGCGATAGTTTACATCGGATCAATTCCGAACCGAGGCTTACCCGCGTGTCTGCACCGATGGCTCTCCAGACTCCTGCACAGGTCGAACCAGCACAGGTCGAACCCGATCGCGTCTGGTTCCGCTTCATGCGGCTGCACCAGCGCATGCTCGGGCCAGATGAGCGGCGCGCATTCGTGAACTCGGCCTGTCGATCCCGCAATTCGACCTGCTCTCGACCCTCACCGAGCGCGAAGGCATCAGCCAGAGCGAGCTGGCGGAGCGGCTTTATGTCACCAAGGGCAATGTTTCCGGGCTTGTCGACCGGCTGGTGCAGGCGGGGCTCGTCGAACGCCGCGCCATCGCCGGGGACCGGCGCTCCTATGCCATGCACCTGACCCCGGAGGGGCGGCGCCTGGCCGAGGCCGGCATCGCCAGCCAGCGCGATTTCGTGGCGCAGACCCTCGGCAAGCTGCCGGAGCGCGATCTCGCCGAGCTCGACCGGCTGGTCCTCGCCTGGCGCGACCTCGCCCGCGCCGTCGACGCCGACTGAGCAGAACGCCAATGTATGCGGGTCTCGCCTATGCCGGCGGCGGCAATCGCTGTTACTGGCAGGGCGGTTTCTACGAGACGGTCGCGCCGCGCCTCGGCCTGCAGCCCAAGCGGGTCGTCGGCGCCAGCGCCGGCGCCTTTGCCATGCTCTACACAGCGCTCGGGCTGGGCCCCAGCATCCGCGAGCAGGTCTTCGAGGCCTGCAAGACCAGCGTCAGCGAGACCGATTGGGCCGGGTTTCGCCGCGGTGGGCGGCTGTTCCCCGTCGGCGAAAAGTACCGGGTGCTGATGGCGGAGATGCTGACGCAAGCGCGGCTGGCGCAGCTCCAGGGACAGGCCGATTTCCAGATCGCGATCTCGCGCCCGCCCCGCTTCTGGCCGCTGCCCGTGGCCGCCGCGCTCGGCATCGGCGCCTATCAGCTGGAGAAGCAACTGCGCCGCCCGGTCCACCCCAGCGCCGGCCGCCGCCTCGGCTTTGCGGCCGACCTCATCAGCGTCCGCGACTGCCTGACGCCTGAGGATCTGGTGGCGGCCCTGATGGCGAGCGCCGCCGTACCGCCCTTCATGCCGGCCGGGCGGGTCGGCCAGCGCCCGGCTCTGGATGGCGGGCTCTATGACAGCGCGCCCGCCTGGGCGCTTTCCGATCTCGAACAGGCCGGCGAGCAGACGCTGGTGCTGTTGACACGGCCCTTCACGGACGTGCCCGCTGTGGCGAACCGCACCTATGCCCGCCCCTCCCAGACCATCCCGGTCTCGCAGTTCAGCATCCGCGACTGGGAAGGGATGCAGTTCGCCTATCGGCTCGGCGTCAGCGATGGCGAGGCTTTCCTGCGGACGCAGGCCTGACGGGCCGCCCAGCGCAAAATGTCCTGCTCGGCTGGTCCTGCGCCAGAGTCTGCCGGGGGCTGCATGAAAATCGCTAAGCGCTTGCGTTAGGACAGGTCTATGCTCGCTGGAATTGCCATGCAGAGCCCGGGAGCCGCACGATGCTGTCCAACCTCGCCGTCCGCGACATCGAGACCCTCGTCCATCCCTATACCAACCTCGCGACGCATCGCGAGGCCGGGCCCGCTGATCCTCGAGCGCGGCAAGGGCGTGCTATGTCTACGACACCGCCGGCAAGGACTACATCGAGGGCATGGCCGGGCTGTGGTGCACCTCGCTCGGCTACTGCAACGAGGAGCTGGTCGAGACCGCCTACGAGCAGATGAGGAAGCTGCCCTTCACCCATCTCTTCGGCGGCCGCAGCCATGACCCGGCGATCGAGCTGGCCGAGAAGCTGAAGGAGATCGCGCCCGTGCCGATCTCGAAGGTGTTCTTCGGCGCCTCGGGCTCCGACGCCAACGACACCCAGGTCAAGCTGGTCTGGTACATGAACAACGCGCTCGGCCGGCCGCAGAAGAAGAAGATCATCTCGCGGCTGAAGGGCTATCACGGCGTCACCGTCGCCTCGGCCTCGCTGACCGGCCTGCCCAACAACCACATCGATTTCGACCTGCCGATCGCCGGCATCCTGCACACCTCCTGCCCGCATCATTACCGCTTCGCCGAAGCCGGCGAGAGCGAGGAGGACTTCGCCACGCGCCTGGCGGCCGAGCTCGAGGAGATGATCCTGCGCGAGGGGCCCGATACGGTCGCGGCCTTCATCGCCGAGCCGGTCATGGGCGCGGGCGGCGCGGTGACCCCGCCGGAGGGCTATTTCGAGAAGATCAACGCGGTGCTGGCGAAGTACGACGTGCTGCTTCATCGCCGACGAGGTCATCAGCGGCTTCGGCCGCACCGGCAACATGTTCGGCACCACGACCTATGGGCATCGACGCCGACATCGATCTCGCTGCGCCAAGGCGATCACCTCGGCCTATTTCCCGCTCAGCGCCGTGATGATGAACGAGCAGATCTACGAGGCGCTGCGTCGACCAGAGCCGCAAGATCGGCACCTTCGGCCACGGCTACACCTATGCCGGCCATCCGGTCGGCTGCGCCGATCGCGGTGAAGACGCTGGAGATCTACCAGCGCGACAAGATCATCGAGCACGTCCGGCGCGGTGGCGCCGACCTTCCTGAAGCGCCTCGACGCGCTGGCCGATCACCCGCTGGTCGGCGAGGCGCGCGGCGTCGGCCTCATCGGCGGCATCGAGCTGGTCAAGGACAAGGCGACCAAGGCGCAGTTCGAGGCCAAGAAGGGCGTCGCGGCAAAGTCCGTCGCCTTCGCCCAGGCGGAAGGCCTGATCGTGCGCGCCGCTCGGCGGCGATCGCGTCGCCTTCTGCCCGCCGTTGATCATCAACGAGGCGGAGATCGACGAGATGTTCAACCGCTTCGAACGCGCGCTGGCCAAGACGCTGGACTGGGTCACCGCAGAAGGCCTGCTCGCAGCCTGAGCGGCGAGACGGCAGGGATCACGCTATCGTGTGCGTTAGGAATTGTGGCGGGTTTTGACATCCGCGCGCAGTTCGCCATGAAGAGCCCATGATGCCGCCCTGAGGCTGGCGGGATTGCTGGTGAGAGTGACGGTGTCGGCGGCCAGGAACCGCCGGCTTGTGCAACCCCACGGTCATGCCCCCATGCTCCCGGTCCCTCCGCGTCGTCCCACTCAGTCCAAGGCGAGTTTCCATGATGCTTCGGCCCGGGAGGCCTACGGCCACCATTTCCGTCCCATCGGAATTCAGGCGGTCGCGGCTGGAACAAGACAGGTTGTCCGCGAGTTCAAGATTGGTAGCGATGAGCTTCGGGACACGCGTCCCGGTGTCCTTCGCAATGGCTTTGACGATTGATGAGACCATTGATCAGCTTGGCCTGAGTTTCTTCGAGACCCTCCATGCTTGACCGGCGCAGAGTCCTCGCGGCTCTCGCCGGTCTTTTTTTTGCCGGCGTCGGCACCGGCGGATACGCATTTGCCTGGGAGCCCGAAGAGCTCGCCATCACCCGCTATCGTCTGACACCCCGTGGCTGGCCGCCCGGCGGCAAGCTGCGCATCGTCGCGCTCTCCGATATTCATGTCGGCGGCTATCACATGCCGCTGTCGCGCCTGCCCCGCATTGTCGCGGCGGCCAATGCGCTGCAGCCGGATCTGGTCCTGCTGCTGGGCGACTTCATCGCCAGCCGGCCGCCCCGCAGCGACGACCCGGCCATGGCGGATTGGGCCCGGGAACTCGCACAACTCCGATCGCCCAACGGCATCTATGCCATCCTCGGCAATCACGACTGGTGGCATGATAAGGCGGCGCTGAAGGCGCGCGGCGGCCCAACACTGGTCGGACAGGCGCTGGACGCCGTCGGCATCCGCGTCCTTGAGAATGAGGTGGTGCGCGTCGAGGGCACCGGAAACCCGTTCTGGCTGGCGGGCCTTGGCGACCAGATCGCTTTTCAGACCCTCCGGCTGGGGTCTCCCTGGGGCGTCGACGATCTGCCGGCAACCTTGGCGCAGATCCCCGAGGATGGTGCGCCCGTCATCATGATGGCGCATGAGCCCGACGCGTTCCATCGCATGCCGGAGCGGGTTTCGCTGACCCTGTCGGGCCATACCCATGGCGGCCAGATCCGCCTCTTCGGCTGGTCGCCCGTGGTGCCGTCACGCTATGGCAACCGCTACGCCTACGGCCATGTGCAGGAGCAAGGCCGGGATCTGATCGTCTCCGGCGGGCTCGGCACCAGCAAGCTGCCGGTGCGCTTTGGCGTGCCGCCTGAGATCGTGCTGGTCGAACTCGGCTGACCGCTCAGGCCACGATCACCTTGGCGCCGACCGGCACGCGGTTGAACAGGTCGATCGCATCGATATTGCGCATGCGGATGCAGCCGGAGGAGGCCTGCATGCCGATCGTCTCCGGTTCATTGGTGCCGTGGATCCGGTAAAGCGTGTCGCGGCCATTCTGGTAGAGATAAAGCGCGCGCGAGCCGAGCGGGTTATCCGGGCCGCCCGCCATGCCGCCGGCGCGCGGCGCCAGATGCGGCCAGCGCTTCAGCATCTCGGCCGGCGGTGTCCAGCGCGGCCATTCCGCCTTGCGCTGCACCGTCGCGGTCCCGGTCCAGCCGAAGGCCTCGCTGCCCGTCGAGACGCCGTAACGGATCGCCCGGCGGTTCGGCAGCACGAAATAGAGGAAGTTCTGCTTGGTATCGACATAGATCGTTCCCGGCTCCTGGCCGGTCGGATCGTCGATCTCGTAAGGCATATGCGTGAGTTCGATATCGAACGTCGGCACCAGCGCCATGTACTGCGCATCGCGCCCGGTCAGGCTGGGGGCGGCGACGCTCTTGAACTGGCAGGCCCCGAGCAGGGACGACAGGGCCAGGGCAACCAGGACAGAGTGTTTCATTTCTTCCAACCGCTGACATGCAGCCTGATTTATGGTGAATCATCGGTTAAGGCTTCGTCACCGAGCAAGGGCGGGAGACGCAGCAAGAGCGATATCGGATTAGCGCCAGATCAATGTCGAAGGGGACAGAACGCGGCAAAGCTGCCACGTTGTACCGACTGATTTGCTCGTATGAGGCGATGCGTCTGTGTCCACCCTGTTGATCACTCACCCGGCCAGCCTGCTCCACCAGACCCCGCTCGGCCATCCCGAACGCCCTGACCGTCTACGCGCCGTCGAGCGCGCTCTGGAGGATGAGCGCTTCATGGCGCTGATTCGCGAGACGGCGCCGCAGGCCACGCTGGAACAGCTTCTGCTCTGCCATCCCCGCGACTATGTTGAAGCGATCTTCGCCGCCTCACCCAAGGAGGGGCTGGTGCCGATCGACGCCGACACCACCATGTCGCCGGGCACGCTGGAGGCCGCGTTGCGCGGTGCGGGCGGTGCCTGCCACGCTGTCGACGATGTCATGCAGGGCAAAGTCCGCAACGCCTTCGTCGCCACCCGCCCGCCCGGCCACCATGCCGAGAGCGTCAAGGCGATGGGCTTCTGCTTCTTCAACCAGGCCGCCATCGCGGCCCGCCACGCCCAGCAGCGCCATGGCGCCGAGCGCGTGGCGATCATCGATTGGGACGTCCACCACGGCAATGGCACGCAGGAGATCTTCTGGGACGATGCCAGCGTGCTCTACGCCTCGACCCATGAGATGCCGCTCTATCCCGGCACCGGCGCACCGTCCGAGCGCGGCGTCCACGGCACCATCGTCAATGCGCCGCTGCGGGCGGGCGATGGCAGCGACGAGTTCCGCGACGCTTTCGAGAGCGCGCGTCCTGCCGCGCGATCGAGGCGTTCACGCCCGACCTGATCATCATCTCGGCGGGGTTCGACGCGCATTGGCGCGATCCGCTCGCCAACATCAATCTGCAAGGAGCCGGACTTCGCCTGGGCGACGCAGAAGCTGATGGCCATCGCCGACAGGCCGTGCGGCGGCCGCGTCGTCTCGGTGCTCGAGGGCGGCTATGACCTCGACGGGCTGTCGCGCTCGGCGGCAGCCCATGTCCAGGCGCTGATGCGAGGCTGAGCGACAGCCTGCGCCAGACGCTGTTGCTGCCCCCAGCCCTCACTCCAGCGGCTGGGTTTCCGGAATCTCGATGCCGAAGCCGCTGAGCCCGACGAAGGAGCGTGGCGAGGAGGCGAGGTTGATGATCGAGGTGACGCCGAGATCGCGCAGGATCTGGGCGCCGAGCCCGACCTCGCGCCATTGCTGCGAGCGCTGCGCATCGGAGTCGTCCTCGACGCTCTTCACCGGCACGCCGGCCGAGCCGTCGCGCAGATAGATCGAGCACGCCGCTTGCCGTCCTGCTGGAAGCGCCGCAGCGCGCCCTGGATGGACGGCGCGCCGCCCAGCACGTCCTCGACGACATCGGCCCGGTGCAGCCGCGCCGGCACGCCCGCGCCATCGCCGATCTTGCCCATGACGAAGGCGAAATGCTGCGTGTTCTCGAAGGGCGTGGTGTAGACATGGCCGGTCATCTCGCCGAATTCGGTCTTGACCGGGAAGGAATGCACCCGCTCGACCAGCTTCTCGCGCGCCTGGCGATAGGCGATGAGATCGGCGACCGATGATCTGCTTCAGCCCATGCTTTTCAGCGAAGGCGGTGATCTGCGGCCCCTTCATCACCGTGCCGTCATCATTGGCGAGCTCGCAGATGACGCCGACCGGCGGCAGCTCGGCGAGCTTGCAGAGATCGACGGCGGCCTCGGTATGGCCCGAGCGCATCAGCACGCCGCCATCCTTGGCGATCAGCGGGAAGACATGGCCGGGCCGGACGAAATCGGCAGCGCCCATATTGCCGTTGGCGAGCGCGCGCACCGTGTTGCAGCGCTGCTCGGCCGAGATGCCGGTGGTCAGCCCATGCTTCACGTCGACCGTCACTGTGAAGGCGGTGCCGAGCGGCGCGTCATTGGACGACACCATCGGGTCGAGCCGCAGGCGGCGCGCCTCGGCTCCGGTCAGGGGCGCGCAGACGATGCCGCAGGTGTTGCGGATGATGAAGGCCATCTTCTCCGGCGTGCAGAGCGAGGCGGCGACGATGAGATCGCCCTCGTTCTCGCGATCGTCATCATCGGTGACGATGACGATCTCGCCGCGGGCGAAAGCCTCGATGGCCTGTGTGACGGAATGGGGCATGGCTGGCCTCCCGCGGCCTGCTCAGGCCGAGAAAATCATTGGGTGTGACGGAGCCGCCAGTGGCGGCAGCGATACGTTCGGCGCTCTCGCGCGAGATCCAGGCGGTCTGGTCGTTGCAGAGGGCTGTGACGCTGGCTGGCGACAGCGCCGACCTGCCGCGCAAAGGCGCTGCGGCCGATCTTGTTCTGCGTGAGCCATCGTCGAGCTTCATGGCGCCAAGCTAGGCGCGATCGCTTTCATTTGCAATGAACGCAGCCGACAAATTTCAGTGACACTGAAATCAGATCGAAAAGGCCAACGCGGCTCGATCACGCCGACCTGCCCGCGATGCCGCAGATACTGGTCGGCCAGCACGCAGGCGACCATGGCCTCGCCAACCGGCACGGCGCGGATGCCGACGCAGGGGTCGTGACGGCCCTTGGTGAACATCTCCGCCTCGCCACCGCTGCGCGTCACCGTCGCCCGCGGGCTCAGGATCGACGAGGTCGGCTTCACGGCGAAGCGTGCGACGATCGGCTGTCCGGTCGAGATGCCGCCCAGAATGCCGCCGGCATGGTTCGACAGGAACAGCGGCCGCCCATCATTGCCCGCCCGCATCTCGTCGGCATTCTCCTCGCCCGACAGCTCGGCCGCAGCAAAGCCGTCGCCGATCTCGACGCCCTTGACGGCATTGATGCTCATCAGCGCGCCGGCGAGCTCCGCATCGAGCTTGCCATAGATCGGCGCACCCAGGCCGGCCGGCGCGCCCTCGGCAACGATCTCCAGCACGGCACCGATCGACGAGCCGGATTTGCGGATGCCATCGAGATAATCGGCGAAGTACTTCAGCCGCCTTGGCATCGGGGCAGAAGAACGGATTGCGAGCGACCTCCTCCCAATCCCAGTTGTCGCGGTCGATCTTGTGCGGCCCCATCTGCACCAGCGCGCCGCGCACGATGAGGCCCGGCACGACCTTGCGCGCAATCGCGCCGGCCGCGACCCGCATCGCCGTCTCGCGCGCCGAGGACCGGCCGCCGCCGCGATAATCGCGGATGCCGTATTTCACGTCATAGGTGAAGTCGGCATGGCCGGGCCGGTACTTGTCCTTGATCTCGCGAGTAATCCTTCGAGCGCTGGTCGACATTGTCGATCAGCAGCGCCGATCGATGTCCCGGTCGTCACCTGCCGCCCGGTCGCTCTCCTCGGCAAAGACGCCGGAGAGGATGCGGACCTGGTCGGGCTCCTGCCGCTGCGTGGTGAAGCGCGACTGCCCCGGCCGCCGACGGTCGAGCTCCACCTGGATATCCGCCTCGCTCAGCGGCAGCAGCGGCGGACAGCCATCCACGACGCAGCCGATCGCCGGCCCATGGCTCTCGCCGAAGGTGGTGACGCGGAAAAGATGGCCGAAACTGTTGTGGGACATGGCGAAGCCTGCAGCGGAGATGGCGCCTTCTATGCCGGAATGCCGAAATGCGAAACCCAGGCTTTGCGCATTGGGCCCCTTGGTCAGGGGACCGGGTGAGGGTAGACTGCGCAAACGTGGGCGATCAGGAAGCTCAGCATGAAAACTGTCGCGATCGCAACGGCCAAGGAACAGTTCGATGAACTTGTCGAGGCCGTCGAAGCTGGAGACAGCATCACCATCACCCGGCAGGGTAAGCCGGTCGCGCAGCTCGTTGGCGTGGAGAGCAAGCGCAAGCCGCTGGATATCGCCGCGTTGAAGGCCTTCACGGACTCCATGCCCATGCAGGAGGAGGACGCTGGCACCTTCATGCGCAGGCTTCGCGACGATGCGCGCTACTGATGCTTTATCTCGACACGTCCCTGATCGTGACGGCCCTTTCGTCCGAGGAGCAGACCAAGCAGGTCCAGACGTGGCTCCACCGGCAAAATCCTGACCGTCTGATCATATCGGATTGGGTCGTCACCGAATTCGCAGCAGCGATCGCGATGAAGACAAGACTTGGCTTGATGACCGAAGAGATCAGGCTGCAAACCCAGGATTGGTTTCACCGATTGGCCACGGAAAGCTTTCTGTGCGTTCCCGTATCGACCCCAGATTTCCGCGCCGCCGCGCTGCTCGCCGCACGCAGCAGGACGGGGCTGCGCAGCGGCGACGCCTTGCATCTCGCAGTCGCCGCGACAGCTTCGGCGACCGTCTGCACAAGAGACCAGGCATTTGCCGCAGCCGGTCACGAACTCGGTGTCGCGACGGTACTGCTCTAAACCCGGCTCTTGCTTTTAGATGATGAGCCTCATGGGCTCATCATCCTGAACCCCTCAATGATCCGCCACGGCCTTGGCCGGCACGGCGGGGGCGCCTTCCCAGCGCGTATTCGCCGGCAGGCTTCTCGCCCTTCATGATGATGGTGAGCTGGCCGATCTGGGCGAAATCGCCGACATGGGTGTCGTAGAGCACCGTCGCCGCGGCGCCGACGCAGACGCCCTTGCCGAGATGCACCCGGCCGACCTTCATCACGCGATCCTCGTAGAGGTGGGTCTGCAGCGCCGAATGCGCGTTGATCTGGCAGTAATCGCCGACGCGTCACGCAATCGAACTCGGTGATATCGGTCATGTCCATCCAGACGCCCTTGCCGAACTTCGCTCCGAACAGGCGCAGGAACCAGGGCAGGAACGGCGTACCGCGCAGATACTCGAACAGCACCTTGCCGCCGAGGCCCCAGTAGAGAACGGCGATCGACTCCGTGCGCATCGCCCACCACGACCACATCGGCTTCATCAGGGGCTTGTAGACGCCCATCATCAGCCATTTGATCGCAACGCAGATCAGCGCCTGCGTCACCGCGATCAGCACGGCCACGCCCATGAAGGACAGCACCAGCCCGGTCCAGTCGCGCTGGTTGATCTTCTCCTGCAGGACGAGATCGACGGCGATGGTGCCGAAGGTGATGAACAGCATTGCCGGGAACGAGGTGTGCAGGGCCTCGAACAGCCCGCGCATCGTCTGCTTCTGCCAGGAAGGCTGGTAGGTCCAGGTCGCCCCGAGATCGACCTTCTGGCGCGTCGGCAGCTGGATCGGCGGCGAGCCGAACCAGGTATCGCCCGGCTTCATCCGCTCATTGGCCGGCGGCTTCGACTTGATGCCGATCAGCACGCGGTCCGGAATATGCGCGCCCGGCGGCACCACCGCATCATTGCCGACGAAGACCTGATCGCCGGTGCGGGTCATGTCGAGCCGCATATAGCCGCGGCGCATGTCCTCGTCGCCGAACACCACCTCGTCGGCGATGAAGTTGCCCGCGCCAATGCCGGTCACGTCGTAGCGTCCGGAGAGATTGGTCGAGATCTCCGAGCCCTTGCCGATGGTGGCGCCCATCATGCGGTACCAGGCCCGCATGTAGATCGTGGCAAACAGCGAGGACAGGGTGTCCAGCGTCACCTCCGTCGCCAGGCCCACCGTCCATTTCCGCGCAAAGAACGAGGAATGGATCGAATAGGAGCCCGAGGACACCCGCGGCAGGATCAGCCAGCGCAGCCCGGCCATCAGGAACACGGTCAGGGTGATCAGGCCGATGGCCGTCGGCCAGGTCAGGATCGGCAGGTACCAGAGATAGCTGATCTCCGACCAGGTCGAGATCCAGTCGTCGATCTTGTCGAACAGCATGAAGGCCGGGAAGATCGGCAGCAGGCTCACCGGCGGCAGCACGATCAGCATGAGGATGTAGAACGCTGTCATCGCTGCGCGGCGGCCAGGACCGGCCTCGGCCGGCGGCGGCAGCGAGTCGAGATCGACCATGCCGACCTTGCGGCCGGGCGAACCGTCCCAGATCTCCGCCTCGCCGACCCGGCCGCGCGGCGGCACGGTGGTGAGGTCGCAGCAATTCGGCATGGTCACCGACGACGCAGCCATGGCCAAACACTACGGACGAGCCGGCATAGACATCCTTGCCGATGGTGATGCGGTCGATGATCAGCTTGTCGCCCAGCGCCTCGGCATTGGCGAAGGTGGTCTTGGCAGCCGAGCGAAGCGCCGTCGCCGACGGTCGATCAGGTCGATCGCGCCGGCCTCATAGTCGGAGATGATGACGTCCTTGCCGACCTTGGCGCCCAGCAGGCGCCAGTAGAAGCGCATCACCGGCGTCGCCTGCAGCCATTTGATGTGCACCAGCCCGGCAATGCGCGAGGCGAACCACCAGCGGAAGTAATACACGCCCCAGAGCGGATAGACGCCGGGCCGCGTCCGCCCCAGCACCAGCCATTTCAGGCCAATCGCGATGAAGCCGGTGACGATGGTGATCGCGACATAGACGCCGAGCAGCGCCGCGATCTGCGCCGGCAGCGCCAGATCCTCGCCCGAGATCAGCATGTAGGTGACGAAGATGCCGAGCCATTGCGAGGTCGACAAGCCGATGATCACCGGCAGCGCGGCGGCCTGCGCGCAGCCGCAGAGGAAGCGCCGCAGGAAGGGCGGCGGGGCGAAGGACAGGTCGAGCGTCTCGCCGACGCCGCGCTCCTCGAGCAAGGCCGCCATGCCGCGCAGGGTGCGCGCGCCATAGACGTCCTGCAGCGTGATGCCGGCATAGGCCGGGGTCTCGCGCACGATGGAGATGAAGCGCGCCGCCAGCAGCGAATGGCCGCCGAGATCGACGAAGAAATCCGCCTCGAGCGGCAGGCTCGCCGCACCCAGCACGCGCTTGGCGGCATCGAGCAGCGCGGCTTCGGTCGCGTTGCGCGGCGGCTCCTGCTCGCCTGCGGGAGCCGGAGCGGTCAGGGGCGCAGCCTTCAGCATCTTCCGGTCGAGCTTGCCCGACACCATGCGCGGCAGCGAGCCGACGGCCTCGAAATGCGCCGGGACCATGTAGGGCGGCAGCTTGTCGCGCAGCGAGGCGCGCAGCACCGCGCTGTCGACGGCAAGGCCGGGCTCTGCCACCACGAAGGCGACCAGCCGCTCGATCTCGTCATCGACGCGCAGCACCACCGCCGCCTGGTTCACACCCGGCTCATCGCCGAGCTTGCTCTCGATCTCGCCGAGTTCGACCCGGAAACCGCGGATCTTGATCTGGTCGTCGATGCGGCCGTGGAAGACGATCTGGCCCGACTGATCGAGGCTGACCGCATCGCCGGAGCGGTAGAGCACCGGGTCGGCCGTGCCGCCAAACGGGTTGGGGATAAACTTCTCCGCCGTCAGCTCGGGCCGGCCGTGATAGCCGCTGGCGACGCTGGGGCCGCCGATCAGCAACTCGCCCTGCTGACCGGGAGCGACCAGATGCATCGCCTCATCGACGACATAGGCGGTGTAATTGGCGATCGGCCGGCCGATGGTCACGGGCTGGTCCGGCACCACCTCGGCGGCGGTGGCGACCACGGTCGTCTCGGTCGGTCCATAGGTGTTGAGGATCCGCCGGCCCGGACGCGACCATTTCTGCACGATGGCGGGAGGCAGGGCCTCGCCACCCAGCAGGATCAGCCGCAGCGAAGGCACGTCCGAGGGCAGGATGCCGAGCAGGGTCGGCACCGTATCGATGATGGTGACGCCCGCCGATGTCAGAAGTTCAGGCAGCTTCTCGGCATCGCCCATCGTCGCCGGCGAGGCGACATAGAGCGTCGCGCCGACCAGATAGGGCGTCCAGATCTCTTCCATCGACAGGTCGAAAGCGACCGAGCCGCCCTGGAACACGACATCATCCGGCCCGAAGCCGTAGAACGCATTACCCGAGCGCAGGAAGTGGCAGATATTGGCGTGGCTGATGACGATCGCCTTGGGCGTACCCGTCGATCCGGAGGTGTAGATGAGATAGGCGGGATGGCTGCGAGTGAGGCCCGCCGCGCGATCAGGCATCGCGACGCCATCATCGGCATCCGTCAGGGCAGAGGGCGTGAAGACGGTGCGGCCCGTTCCGGTCGCGCGTCCGGCCCAGGCTTCCGCCGTGACGATACCCTTGGCCTGCGCGTCTTCGAGGCAGGTGGCGATACGCTCGACCGGCGCTTCGGCGTCGAACGGAATCCAGGCAGCACCGGCGCGGGTGATCGCAATCTGCGCGACCAGCAGCGCCATGCCGCGCGGCATCCACAGCCCGACCATGTCGCCAGCGCCAATGCCTGCCAATGCCAGGCCACGAGCCTGCCGGCCGGCGAGCGCCCAAAGTTCGGCGTAGCTCAGCCGGCTGGTCTCATCGACCAGGGCCGGATGATCGGCGCGCGCGGCAACCGTGGCAGCCAGGATCTCGGAAAGAACCTCGTCGCGAATGAGGTCGGGCCTGACATCGCCGACCAGCATGCCGAAAGGAGCCGCCCCGGCGAGATCCATCGCCGACCTTACGTTGATATCGTTCATGACGCCCCGTTGATGCCGGACATCGCCCTCCGGAGTCGGCCCCGCTCCCGGCGCCCGCTCCTTCCCGACATCCTTCAGCGACCTTTCGACCCCACTGGAGCAGCATCGTTGCCGATCTCTGCTCCAGCCCCCTCAGCCGATTTCGCGACTGCCTCGCTAACATAATCGTGATGAAAGCGCAGCACTGAACCACCGATGAACAGGACTGGGTTCAAACAGGGCTAACCCCTAAACCCACTCAGCCCGGCCCGCCGACAGCACCAGAATCTTTCCCTGCCAGATGTCGACCAGAGCAGCTTTCTGTGGCGAAACTGCGCCGACCAGCGCCATCGCCGCACGCGCAACGCCGCCATGGCTGACCACGACGGTCTCGCCCGGCAGTTCCGCGAAAACCGGGCGGATGCGCTCGGCCAGCATCCGGTAGCTCTCGCCCTCAGGCGGCACGAAGCCCCATTTGTCACGCTCGCGCGCCTGCGCCAGTTCCCGCTCGGATTTGCGGATTTCGCGCCAGGTGAACCCCTCCCAGCGACCAAAGGTCAGCTCTCGCAACCGGTCGTCGACCCGGTAGGCCTGCTTGTCGACCCCGAGCCCGGTCCGCAGGATCTCCATCGTCTCGCGCGAGCGCTGCATCGGGGAGCTGACGAAATCGAGCTCCGCCCAATGCGGCGCGATCGCCCGCAGGCGGTCGGCGGTTTCGGCGGCCTGCTCGCGGCCGAGCGCATTCAGCGGAATATCCTGCGACCCCTGCAACCGCCCCTCGCGGTTCCAGTCGGTCTCGCCATGGCGGATCAGGATCAGGCGATGGGTCAGGGTCAGCGGCGTCATAGCGGGCTCATGCACGGTTGGGGCTTCGCCGTCAAAGGCCATTGCGCTTTCTGTTGGCCCTGCCGCCGCGGCCGTATATAGCCGTCGCTCCGCCACAGCAGATGGTCCCATGAGCCGGGCACTCACCTTGCCAGATGGTCGCAGGCTTGCCCTCGATGGCACGCCGCTCCTGATGGGCATCGTCAACATCACCCCCGATTCCTTCTCCGATGGCGGTATGCTGTCCAATGCCGGGGAAGCGATCGCCCATGGCCTGCGCCTTCAGCAGGAAGGCGCGGATATCGTCGATATCGGCGGGGAATCGACGCGCCCGGGCCATATCCGCATCGATTCCGAGACCGAGCTGGCGCGCGTCCTGCCCGTGATCGAGGGCTTGCGGCGCGCCACCGACCTGCCCTTGTCGATCGATACCTCGAAAGCAGCGGTGGCAGAGGCCGCACTGGCGGCCGGCGCCTCGATCATCAACGATGTCTGGGGGGCCCAGGCCGATCCGGCGATCGCAGAGGTCGCTGCACGACGCGGCGCACCGATGATCCTGATGCATAACCGCGACAGCATCGACCCCACCATCGACATCTGCGACGATGTGTTGCGCTTCCTCGAACGCTCCATCGCCATTGCCACCGGCGCTGGCGTGCCGCGCCAGCAGCTCGTCGTCGATCCCGGGATCGGCTTTGGCAAGACGCTGGCGCAAAACCTCGGGATGATCCGCGACATCGCCCGGCTCGAGCAGCTCGGCTGCCCGATCCTGCTCGGCGCCTCCCGCAAATCGTCGATCGGCAAGATCACCGGGCAGACCGTCGCGGCCGAGCGTGTCGCCGGCAGCATCAGCGCCCATCTCTACGGCATCTCCCAGGGCGCAGCGATCATCCGCGCCCATGATGTTGAGCCGCATCGTCAGGCGCTCCAGGTCTGGGCCGCCATTGCAGACACGAAAGCGAGTGAGCGGTGAGCGAGACCGGCACGATCCTGATCGAGAAGCTCGATATCTACGCCTATCATGGCTGCTTTGCCGAGGAGGAGCGGCTCGGCCAGCGCTTTATCCTCGACATCGTGCTGGCAACCGACATCCGCGCCTCGGCCATCAGCGATGCCCTGGCTGACACGGTGGATTACGGCCGCGCCGTTGCGGTGGTGACGGAGGCCTTCACCAGCCGTCGCTATAATCTGCTGGAAGCGGCGGCGCGTGGTGTTGCGCTCGCCCTGCTCGACCATTTCGCCAGCGTCACCCGCGTCGGGGTGACCCTGCGCAAGCCCTCCCCGCCGATCCACGCCAATCTCGCCTCGGTCGGTATCAGCCTGGATTTCCGTCGTGAGGATTGAAGCGACGCTGGGGCTCGGCGGCAATATCGGCGATGTGGTGGAATCGTTTTGCCGCGCTCTCTATGCCTTGGCCGCCGACCCACGCGTCTCGCTGCTGGCGATCTCCTCCGTCTGGCGGACGCCGCCCTGGGGCAAGCTCGACCAGCCCGATTTCCTGAACATGGCCGCGCGCATCGAAACCGCGATGACGGCGCAGGAGCTGCTGGCATTGTGCCTCGAACTGGAGCGTCAGAGCGGGCGGGAGCGCCGCGAACGCTGGGGTCCGCGCACCCTCGACATCGACATCCTGACCTATGGCAGCGGCGCCATCGACGAGCCGGGCCTGCAAATCCCGCATCCCCGCATCGCCGAACGCGCCTTCGTGCTCGCCCCGCTGGCGGAAATCGCGCCGGACATGACGATCGCGGGGACACCGGTCGCTGGTTTGTGGAGCGGCATGAACGAGCCGGGGCTGCAGGTGGAGCAGCAGGCTACGGAGCGTCTGCGGGCGTTGGCCATGACCGAAAGCGGACAGACGTAGAGGCTAGGAGTTCACCTCCGCTCACTCGCCCTTGTCGAGCGAAATATCCGGCGCGGTCGGCACCTTCATGCCCACGACGTGGTAGCCGGCGTCGACATGCAGGATTTCGCCGGTGATGCCGCGCGACATGTCCGAGACCAGGAACACGGCGGTCTCGCCGACTTCCTCGATGGTGACGGTGCGGCGCAGCGGCGAATTGTATTCGTTCCAGCGCAGGATGTAGCGGAAATCGCCGATACCGGAGGCGGCCAGCGTCTTGATCGGGCCGGCCGAGATCGCGTTGACGCGGATCTTGGAAGGGCCGAGATCGGCCGCGAGATACTGCACGCTCGCCTCGAGCGCGGCCTTGGCGACGCCCATGACGTTGTAGTGCGGCATCCACTTTTCGGCGCCGTAATAGGTCAGCGTCAGCATCGCGCCGCCATCGCTCATCAGCTTCTCGGCGCGCTGGGTGACGGCCGTGAAGGAGTAGCAGGAGATCAGCAGCGACTTGGTGAAGTTGCCTTCGCTGGTCTCGACATAGCGGCCGGTCAGCTCGTCCTTGTCGGAGAAGGCGATGCAATGGACGACGAAGTCGAGCTTGCCCCAGAGCGCCTCGACCTCGGCGAAAACAGCATCGATCGTGGCTGGAATCGGTGACGTCGCAATGGCCGACGATATGGCCGCCGAGTTCCTTGGCCAGCGGCTCGACACGCTTCTTCAGCGCGTCGCCCTGATAGGTGAAGGCGAGTTCGGCGCCGGCCTCGGCGCAGGCCTTGGCGATGCCCCAGGCGATCGAGCGGTTGTTCGCCACGCCCATGATGAGCCCGCGCTTGCCCTTCAGCACATGGGCGGTGGCATTGGTTGTATCAGGCATGGAAGACCCGCAAAACGCATCGGAGGAGCGGTGTCTTAGAACATGCGTCGAGATGTGGGAACCTGTTTCGCATCATGCGAACAAGCGAAGGCTCAGGATGTGCGGGCCTGCATCAGCGCCGTCAGCTCCGCATCGCCCTCCGGCATCTCGATATCGAAGGCCACGAACAGATCGCCGGCCGCGCCCTTGTCGACCTTCAAGCCCTTGCCGCGCAAGCGGAATTGCTTGGTGCTGCCGGTCATCGGCGGGATCGTCATCTCCACCGCCCCGGTCAGCGTCGGCACATGCACGGAGCCGCCGAGCACCGCCTTGGCGAGCGGCACGGCCACGCGCGTCCGCAGATTGGTGCCGTCGATGACGAAGCGCGGATCCGGCTTCAGCTTGATGGTCATCATCACATCGCCGGCCTCGCCGCCCATCGGATCGGGCTGACCGAGACCGCGCAGGCGCATCACCTTGCCGTCCACCACCCCTTCGGGAATGGTGATCTCGACCTCGCGACCGCCGGGCAGTTTCACCCGCCGCGAGCCACCCAGCGTAGCTTCGGCCAGCGTGACTTCCAGCGTGAACGCCTGCTCCGGGGGCTTGGGCTGGGCCTGCCGCTGCCGCCCGCCGCGCCGCGCCGCCTCGCCAAACAGCGAACCGAAAATATCGGAGGGGTCGAAACCCGGATCGGCACCGCCACGGCCGAAGGGCGAGCCGCCGCCGCCCTGGCCGAAATTGAACTCGAAGCCGCCGGCCCGGCCGCCACGGCCCGCGCCACCGCCAAAGCCCTCAAAACCCTGGAATTTCGGCTTGCCCTGGGCGTCGATTTCGCCACGGTCGAACTGCTTGCGCTTGGTGTCGTCGCCGAGGATCTCATAGGCGCCGTTCAGCTCGGAAAAGCGGTCCTGCGCCTTTGGATCGTCCCGGTTCTTGTCCGGGTGCAAATCCTTGGCACGCTTGCGATACGCCTTCTTGATCTCGTCCTCATTGGCCGAGCGGGCGACGCCCAGAACCTGATACGGATCACGCATTCCAAAACCCCATGTCAGAACAGCAGCATGGCGGCCGGCGATACGACGCCCGGTCCCGCTCAGCCCTGCCCGCTATCTGGGAATTATGTGGCCCGAACGCAACAGCGACAACCGCTGCTGCAGGAAAAAACGCTCAGATGGCGCCCTTCCACGGCTGCACATCCTTGACGACCCAGTCGCCGCCGGAGGGGCGGCAGGCCGTGCCCTGCAGCTTGGCCGGCTTGGTCTGCGTCTGCACGGCCGCGATGAAGGCGCGGCACACCTCATCCGAGCGCAGGAAGGGGCCACCGACCGGTGTAAAACTGCCCTTGCTGCCGCTTTGGGGATTGTCCCAGGAGACGGACGCGCCATTTCCCTGCGGATCGAGCGCGACAGCCATCGCGCCATCGGCCCGGCGCAGATCCTCCGGCCCGAGTTCAGAGGCGAGACTGGCCAGCGCGCCGGGTTTGATCGACCCGCGCGCCGGCAGAACCGAGGAGGTGGCCATGACCTCGTCCTCGCCCTTGGACGATAGGCCGAGGATGGGGAAGGAGACGGAGCAGCCGGCGTTCAGCACGCCAAGCCCGAGCAGGCAACAGGCCCTCGCCACGCGCATGGGCCCGCCGCGGCTGCGACGACTATGGAACACGCCGGCCACTGGCCTATACAAACGCTGTGCTAAACCCCAGATCACCGATCGCGCTCGCCCGACGCCCATTCTTCACAAGACAGGATTAGACACGTGGAACGGTTAACGAGCGGTGACTTCACGGAGGCGCAGGAGCCCTTTGCGCTGTTTCGCGACTGGCTGGCGGAGGCTGGCGAGAGCGAGCCGAACGATCCCAACGGCATGGCGCTGTCGACGGTCGACGGCGAAGGCCTGCCCAATGTCCGGATGGTGCTGCTCAAGGGCTACGATGCCGACGGGTTCGTCTTCTACACCAACACCCAGAGCCAGAAGGGCGAGGAGCTGCTCGGCCAGGGCAAGGCTGCGGCCCTGTTCCACTGGAAGAGCCTGCGCCGCCAGATCCGGATTCGCGGCCCGGTCGCCACGGTGAGCGACGCTGAGGCCGACGCCTATTTCCAGTCCCGCCCGCGCGACAGCCGCATCGGCGCCTGGGCCTCGCAGCAATCACGCCCGCTGGAGAGCCGCTTCGCGCTGGAGAAGGCGGTTGCGGGCTATGCCGCCAAGTTCGGCTTCGGCGAGATTCCGCGCCCGCCCCATTGGACCGGCTTCCGCATCACACCCGTCTACATCGAATTCTGGCGCGACGGCGCATTCCGTCTGCATGATCGCGTCGTGTTCCGGCGTTCAGCGGCTGATCAGCCCTGGACGCGGACGCGGCTTTACCCCTGAGGATCTCCACCCCATGGCTATGCCGAAATTCGATTTTCCCCAGACCGAGCCGGGCAAACGCCCGGTCATGCTGCTGACCGGCGCCAGCCGCGGCATCGGCCATGCCACGGTGATGCAGTTCGCCATGGCCGGGCTGGCGCATCCTGTCCTGCTCGCGCCAGGCGTTTTCCGACAAGTGCCCCTGGCCATCGGGCGCCGACGACCATGTCCAGATCGATCTCGGCGATCCCGAGGACACGATGCGCGGCATCGCCGAGATCAAGAAGCGGCTGGCGGCCGAGGGCGGCAAGCTCAACGCGCTGGTCAACAATGCCGGCATCTCGCCCAAGGGTCCTGATGGCGCGCAGGCTTGGCGCTGCGACCACCTCCTTCAACGACTGGCACAAGGTCTTCCAGGTCAATTTCTTCGCGCCGATCATGCTGGCGCGCGGCCTGCTCGACGAGCTGACCGTCGCCAAGGGCGCGATCGTCAACGTCACCTCGATCGCCGGCTCGCGCGTCCACCCCTTCGCCGGCGCGGCCTATGCGACCTCCAAGGCGGCGCTCGCCAGCCTGACCCGCGAGATGGCGGCCGATTTCGGCCCGCTCGGCATCCGCGTCAACTCGATCTCGCCCGGCGAGATCGACACCGCCATCCTCTCGCCCGGCACGGAAAAGATCGTCGCGACCCTGCCGCTGCAGCGCCTCGGCAAGACCGAGGAGGTCGCCAAGCGCGATCCATTTCCTCTGCACCGATGCTTCGAGCTACGTCACCGGCGCCGAACTGCACATCAATGGCGGGCAGCACGTGTGAGCGGCAGCAGGCGGGCAGATCATCCGCTTTCCATCGGCCGCCAAGGCTCCGGCTCGTCCGGTCCTGGCGGCGTCCATCGCGGTGTTTCGCGAGGGCAAGGTGCTGCTCGCCACCCGCACCAAGCCTCCGGCCGACCAGCTCTGGTCGCTGCCCGGCGGCAAGGTCGAGGCCGGCGAGACGCTTGAGCAAGCGGCCCTGCGGGAGCTGACGAGGAGGTCGGCGTCACCGCCCGCATCATCGGCTTCAACCGCCATGTCGAGATCTTTGGCCGCGATGGCGAGGGTGGCGTGACCCATCACTTCGTCGTCGCCTCCTTGTCGGGCATTGGCTGGAAGGCGAGCCACAGCCTGGACCGGAGGCGGGCGCGGTGATGTGGGCCGACCCGCTGCGACTGGGCGGCCTGCCGACGACGCGCGAACTCGGCCGATGTGCTGCGGCGCGCCAACCGCATCTGCGGCCGGAGAGCTGCCGTGACCCGTCCGCTTGCAGGCGCTCTTGTTGCGGTCGTCCTGCTGATCTGGCCGCCTGCCCATGCCTTTGCCCAGGCGGCGCGCCCGCCGGCGCCCGCCGCAAAGGAGCCGGCTCCGGCTCCCGAGCCGCCACCGCCACCCTATGAGCCGCAACTGCTCAGCCTGGCGGAGATCATGGGCTCGCTGGCCTATCTCCGCGCCCTGTGCGGTGGCGAGGATGCGCAGGCCTGGCGGCAACGCATGGCAGCGCTGATTGACGCGGAAGGGCGCACGCCGCTGCGGCGCGAAAGGCTGACGGGCGCCTACAATCGCGGCTTCCGCGCCTATGCCCTCACCCACCGTCTCTGCACGGAGGGAACGCAGGAGGCCTCGGCCCGGCTGGCCACGGAAGGCGAGCGGCTGGCGCGGACCCTAGCCGGCCGTTTTGGCGGATGACACACAGCTGATTTTTCGTCCGCTCTGTCAAATGCTGAGGGCCGCCGTTAACCTTTCTTAAACGGGATGGTGGCGCAGGCACGGCGCGCCGGTTATGACTCCACCCGTCAAGATGGACCGTCCGCCTGTTCGGGGCATCGGTTCTGCCACCGCAAGGCTATGCCGCAGGTTTGTTGCTCGATGCCGATGTTTCCCGACGACCTGCCGCTCGATTCCAGCCTCTCCGAAGAGCATGGCGATGCCAGGCGCGTTGCCTATGGCTATGTCGAGGATGCCTTCACCGAAGCGCAGCAGGACGGGCTGGACAGCGACGCATTGGCTCATGCCGCGCTGTTTGCCGCCTTCCGCACGCTGGTCGAGACCTATGGCGAGGAGGCGAGTGCCGTCTTCGCAGAAGCCCTTCCCGACAAGATTCGCAGCGGCGCCTTCAGCAGCGGCACCCGCCACTAAAGCCTGTCCGGCGCTACCCTAGCTTCGCCGAAGCGGCCCGCCCTGCCCTGCGGCCAGCAAGGCCTCGGCCCTGTCGACGATGTCCCTGATGATCTCGCCGGCCGGCGGAATATCGTGGACCAGCGCCACGCCTTCCCCCGCGATCACGGCCGCGACATCGAAATCGCCCGCCTCCCGCGCCGCCTGATAGGCCTTCGCCTCGACATCCAGCGCCTGAATCAGCTCGATATCGCGGCCGCGCCAGCGTTGTGAGTGGGCATTGTCGAGGCAGCGCCCGGTGAAGGGCAGCGGCCACAGGTTCTGGCGCGAAATGTCGAAGATCAGCCCGCGCACCGTGTCGTCACCGGTCGCCTCCACCATGCGCGCCTTGGCGCGGTCATGGCCAGCAGCCTCCTGGCTGGCATAGAGCCTTGTCCCCAGCACGACGCCCTCGGCGCCTAGCATCAGGGCCGCCGCCAGTCCGCGCCCATCGGCGATGCCGCCGGCCGCGACGACAACGGCACGATCGCCAACCGCATCCGCGACGGCCGGGACCAGCGCGAAGGTGCCGCGCGAGGCGCCATGCCCCCCAGCTTCCGCCCCCTGCGCCACGATGATGTCAGCGCCCTTCTCTACCGCTTCCCGCGCCATCGCCACCGTCTGCACCTGGCAGATCAGCTTGCAGCCTGCGGCCTTGATCGGCTCGGCGAAGGGCGCAGGATCGCCGAAGGAGAGCCAGATCGCCGCTGGCTTCGAGTCCAGCACGAGGTCCAGCAGCTGCGGCCGGCGCGCCAGGCTCCAGGTGATGAAGCCGACGCCGAAGGGCTGCCCGCTCTCCCGCAAGGTTGGCAGTTGGCCTTCCAGCCAGGCGCGGTCGCCATAGCCACCACCCAGGATGCCAAAGCCTCCGGCCCGTGAGACCGCCAGCGCCAGCCGCGCATCGGAGACGAGATCCATGGCGGCGAGCAGGATCGGGTGCTGAAGCCCCAACATCTGAGTCAGGCGGGTCGATAGCGTCATGGCATGCTCCTCGCGATGTCAGTGCCAGATTAAGCTGGGTTCACCCTTCTGCAAAAATGATTTGTTTGGAATTCTGCCATCTGCTTTGATGATGGCATGGACATGACCGAGCTGAGCACCTTTGCCGCCGTTGCCCGCGCTGGCGCGATCACGGCTGCGGCGCGCGATCTCAATACCGTGCAGTCGAATGTGACCGGCCGCATCAAGGCGCTCGAAGACGAAGTCGGCCTGCCGCTGTTCGACCGGCATAGCCGCGGCATGGCGCTGACCGAAGCCGGGCGCCGGCTGCTGCCCTATGCCGAGCGCGTCCTGGCGCTGGTGAAGGAGGCGAAGGTTGCGGTCCGTGATGGCGACGACAGGCAAGGCGCCCTGCAGATCGGCGCGATGGAAACCACGGCTGCGGTCAGGCTGCCCGGCTTGCTGGCGGCCTATCACAAGGCGCATCCGCAGATCCGGCTGAGCCTGCGTACCGGCCCGACAGCGGATCTGACCGAGGCCGTGCTGCGCCGGGATATCGACGGCGCCTTCGTTGCAGGCCCCATCGACCACCCCGATCTCGTCGCCAGCCCGGCTTTCGTCGAGGAACTCGGCATTATTGCGCCCGCCTCCGTCGCCAGCCTTGCCGACCTTGCCACCGGTGGCGGGCTGACGGTCCTGACCTTTCGCCTCGGCTGCTCCTATCGCCAGCGTCTCGAACAGGCGCTGGCCGGCCTCGGCCTGCCGGCCTATGCGCGGCTGGAATTCGGCACGCTAGACGGCCTGCTCGGCTGCGTCGCCGCCGGCATCGGCATCACCCTACTGCCGCGCGCCGTGTATGAGCGCTCCGCCAGCCGCGATGGGCTGAGCTGGCACCCTGTGCAGCCTTCGGAGCGCAACGTCACCACCCTCTTCATCCGCCGCCGCGACGCCTATGAGAGCCGCGCCATGGCGAGCCTGCTGGCGCAGTTCGCCTGAGCAGGAGACTTCGCCTCGCAGCGAAACATCATAGGGTCGGAAGCTGCTAGGTTGAGGCCATGAAAGACGGTCCAGACATTGCCAGCCTCGCTGCTCTCATCGGCGATCCCGCCCGCGCCAACATGATGGCGGCGCTGATGTCGGGCATGGCGCTGACTGCGGGCGAACTGGCTCATGAGGCGCAGGTGACACCGCAGACGGCGAGCGCGCATCTCGCCCGCCTGCGCGACGCCGGGCTGATCGTCATGGAGATCCAGGGTCGCCACCGCTACTTCCGGCTGGCGGGGCCCGATGTTGCGGCTGCGCTCGAGGGCTTGATGGAGCTGGCCGCCCGCATGGGCCGCATGCGCAGCCGGCCCGGCCCCCGTGATGAGGCGCTGCGCTTTGCCCGCGTCTGCTACGATCATCTGGCTGGTACGCTCGGCGTGCGCCTGCACGATACGCTGGTGGCGCAGGGGCTGGTGGTGGCCACCGCCGACGGGCTGGGCCTATCCAGCAAGGGCCGGGCCCGCTTCATTGCCGAAGGGATCGAGGTCGACGGCCTGTCCCGCCCCGGCAAGGCGCCCTGCCGCGCCTGTCTCGACTGGAGCGAACGCCGCCACCACCTCGCCGGCCCGCTCGGTGCCGCGCTGCTGCAGAGCTTCATCCGCCGCGGCTGGGTCGAGCGCGACAGCAAGAGCCGCGCCCTGCTCTTCAACCGCAGCGGGCTGGACGCCTTCGAGCATTATCTCGCGCCGACCGAGACCCGGGCTGCGGGCTAGACAAGCGAGCCACAAGGTGTCCCTGAAGGAAGAAGTTTCCCGTCCTTGCGAGCGAAGCGAAGCAACCCAGAAGCGCACCAGCTCGACGCCACTGGGTTGCTTCGCTTCGCTCACAAGGACAGGTGCGGCGTTCCAGCCCTCACCCCCGCGGCAGCGTCTCCAAAAACCGCGCCGGCTCGCCCTGCGATGGCGTCGTCAGCTCGCCCTCCCACATCACGCGGCGGCCGCGGACGAAGGTGCCGACCGGCCAGCCGGTGACGCTGACGCCATCATAAGGCGTCCAGCCGCATTTCGAGGCGCCCCACGCATTGGTAATGGTCTCGCGGCGCTTGAGATCGACGATGGTCAGGTCGGCATCATAGCCGGCGGCGATGCGGCCCTTGCCCTCCAGCCCGAAAATCCGCTGCGGCCCATGGCTCGACAGATCGACGAAGCGCTCGAGCGTCAGCCGCCCGGCATTGACGTGGTCGAGCATGATCGGAACCAGCGTCTGCACGCCCGGCATGCCGGAATGGCTGGCGGGATAGGCGTGGTGCTTTTCTTCATGGGTATGCGGCGCGTGGTCGGAGCCGAGCACATCGACAATGCCCTGCTCGACGCCCCACCAGATGCGCGTCCGGTGACTCTCATCACGGATCGGCGGGTTCATCTGCGCGTAGGTGCCGAGCCGCTCATAGCAATCGGGCGCCACCAAAGTCAGATGGTTCGGCAGCACCTCGACAGTCGCGACATCTTTGTGATCGCGCAGGAACTCCATCTCCTCCCCAGTCGAGATGTGCAGGATATGCACCCGCGCGCCCGTCTCCCGCGCGATCCGTACCAGCCGCTTGGTGCAGCTCAGCGCCACCTCGGGCGAGCGCCAGACCGGGTGGCTCGCCGGATCGCCGGTGACCCGGAGGCCCATGCGCTCGCGCAGCATGCCCTCATCCTCGGAGTGAAAGGCGGCGCGACGGCGGGTGCGCTTCAGGATCTCGGTAACTCCCGCATCATCCTCCACCAGCAGATCGCCGGTCGAGGAGCCCATGAAGACCTTGATGCCGGCCGCCCCCGGCAGCCGCTCCAGCTCCGGCACATCCTTGACGTTCTCATGCGTCCCGCCGACCCAGAAGGCGAAATCGCAATGCATGCGGTGGCGGCCGCGCCTGATCTTGTCGGCCAGCGCGTCGGGCGTCGTCGTCTGCGGGATCGTGTTGGGCATCTCGAAGACGCAGGTCACGCCGCCCATCACAGCCGCGCGCGAGCCGCTTTCCAGATCCTCCTTATGGTCCAGACCCGGCTCGCGAAAATGCACCTGGCTGTCGATGACACCGGGCAGAATGTGCAAGCCGGTGCAGTCGATCACCTCTCCGGCAGACGCCTGCGAGAGATCGCCCAGCGCCACGATCTTGCCGGCGCGCAGGCCGAGATCGCGCTGGACCCGCCCATCATGGTTCACCACCGTGCCGCCTTTGAGGATGCTGTCGTAGCTTTGGGCCATGGCGGTCTCCGGGAGTTGAGCAGGCGGCTGAAGCAGCCTACCTATCGGGTCGAAGGCCGCTTGAAAACTGCAGCACCTCATCCTGATGCCAGCGTCGGGCGCTGGATTGGGCTGCACCCTGCCAGCGGCAAGGCCGGAGACACGCCATGCCCACCATCCACCTGATCGACCGCGGCGTGATTCGCGTCAGTGGCGAGGAGGCCAGCAGCTTCCTGCAGGGGCTCCTCACCTGCGATGTCGAGCTGATCAGCCCGGAAAGACCCGGCTATGGCGCGCTGCTGACACCGCAGGGCAAGATCATCTGCGACTTTCTGGTCATCGCCGTGCCCACTGACGAGGGCGGCGGCTATCTGCTCGATTGCCCGCTGCTGCTGGTGCCGGATCTGATGAAGCGCCTGAAACTCTACAAGCTCCGCGCCAGGGTCACGCTGGAGGATTTGTCCGAGGCCAGCGCCATCATCGCCGATACCGAGGGCGGCCGGCTCTCTCCCGATCTCGGCCTTGTCTATGCCGATCCGCGCCTGCCGGCGCTGGGCGACCGCGCCATCACCGACAAGCAGGGCCTCGACGAGATCGCGAGCGGCGACAGGCAGGCCTATGATGCGCGGCGCATTGCGCTTGGCGTTCCCGAGGGCGGCCGGGACTTCCTCTATGGCGATGCCTTTCCGCATGAGGCGCTGCTCGACCAGCTCAACGGCGTCTCCTTCCGCAAGGGTTGCTATGTCGGGCAGGAGGTCGTCTCCCGCATGCAGCATCGCGGCACCGCCCGCACCCGCATCGTCCCGATCATCTTCGCAGACGGGGTCAATGCCGAGGATGGCAGCGAGGCGACAGCCGGCGGCAAGGTCATCGGCCGCATCGGCTCCTGCGCCGGTGGCCGCGCACTCGCCTTGCTCAGGCTGGACCGGGTTGCCGATGCGTTGGCGGCCGGGCAGGTGCTGGAAGGCGGCGGCCTCGCCTTCACCGTCGAAAAGCCGACTTACGCCCGCTTCCCCTTCCCCGGCGAGCCGGATTTCGGGGCGGCAGCATGAGCGACGCCATCAGCGGCCGCGAGGCCGTGGCGGGTCCCGATGGCAAGTTCCGCTGCCTCTGGCCCGGCACCGATCCGCTCTACATCGCCTATCACGACACCGAATGGGGTGTGCCGGAATATGAGTCCCGCGCGCTGTTCGAAAAGCTGATCCTCGACGGCTTCCAGGCCGGGCTGTCCTGGATCACCATCCTGCGCAAGCGCGACGCGTTTCGCGCCGCTTTCGCCGGTTTCGATCCCGAGCTCATCGCCCGCTTCACGGAGCAGGATGTGCAGCGCCTGCTGGCTGATCCCGGCATCATCCGCCATCGCGGCAAGATCGAGGGCGCCATCAAGAGCGCGCGGGCCTATCTCGCCATTTCGGAGCGCCAGCCCTTCGCCGATTTCCTCTGGAAGCATCTGGATGGGCGCGTGCTGCAAAACAGCTTCCGCACCCAGGAGCAGGTGCCGACCCAGACGCCCCTGTCGGAGGGGATGGCGAAGGAGCTGAAACGCGCCGGCTTCACCTTTTGCGGCCCCACCATCGTCTACGCCTTCATGGAAGCCTGCGGGCTGGTCAACGACCACCTCACCGGCTGTTTCCGGCGCGACGAATGCGCGGCTTTGGCGCGCGATGTGAAGGCAGCATGAGCCTGCCCCTCCGTCATTGCGAGCGCAGCGAAGCAACCCAGGGGCAGACGCTCACCCGGTCCCGCTGGGTTGCTTCGTCGCTGATGCTCCTCGCACTGGCGGGGCACATCTGAGCATGGCCCGCACCCCCGCTCCGCCCCGCGCCTGGCAGCGCATGCTATCGGGCCGCCGGCTCGATCTGCTCGATCCCTCGCCGCTCGATGTCGAGATCGCCGACATTGCCCATGGCCTCGCCCGCGTCGCCCGCTGGAATGGCCAGACGCAAGGACCGCATTCGTTTTCGGTGGCGCAGCATTCGCTGCTGGTCGAGGCCATCGCCAGCCATCTCAACCCCGGCTGGAGTGACGAGTGGCGGCTGATGGCGCTGCTGCACGACGCGCCTGAATATGTCATCGGCGACATGATCTCGCCCTTCAAGGCGGTAATGGGCGATGCCTACAAGGCCGTCGAACTGCGCCTGCTGAGCGCAATCCATCTGCGCTTCGGCCTGCCGTCCAGCACTCCGGCGCAGCTCAAGCGCCGGACCAAGGACGCCGATATGATCGCCGCCTTTCTTGAGGCGACCGCGCTGGCCGGTTTTGTCCGCGAGGAGGCGCTGCGCTTCTTCGGCAAGCCGCAGCCTTTGCCCGCGTCGGTCATCGCCCTAGTCGAGCCACTTCCGACGGAACTGGCGCAGGCCCGCTTCCTCCAGCGATTCGAGACACTGGCTAACGGCAGGCCTTGACGGGCGAGATTGTTTCCATTACCGCACAAGTGATCGCCAATTACCGAGGTTTACGGAACCAATCCTGCCTCGCATAGTCCTGCCCAGCCAATCCCCATGCTTCAGGAGCCGCCATGTCCGCCGCCGAGACCAGAACGCCGAGCCTGCCCAAGGGTGTCGTGATCAAGGGCGCGATGGGCGACCGCTTCGACGAAATCCTGACCCATGACGCCCTGGCTTTCGTCGCCGATCTGCAGCGCCGCTTCAACGAAACCCGCAAGCGCCTGCTGGCCCTGCGCAGCGAGCGCCAGAAGCGCTTCGACGCCGGCGAGACGCCCGATTTCCTGGCCGAGACCCGGCATATCCGCGAGGGCGACTGGAAGGTCGCGCCGATCCCCGCCGATCTGCAGGATCGCCGTGTCGAGATCACCGGCCCGGTCGACCGCAAGATGATCATCAACGCGCTGAACTGCGGCGCGAAGGTCTTCATGGCGGATTTCGAGGATGCCTCCTCGCCGGTCTGGGCCAATATGGTCGAGGGCCAGATCAACCTGCGCGACCGCTGGGCCAATGCCATCGACTTCACCGACAAGACCACCGGCAAGGCCTATAAGCTCGGGCCCAAGCCCGCTGTCCTGATCATCCGCCCGCGCGGCTGGCACCTGCCGGAGCGCCATATCGAGATCGACGGCGAGATCGCCTCCGGCTCGCTGGTCGATTTCGGCCTGTACATGTTCCACAACGCCAAGGCGGCGCTGGCTGCCGGCTCAGGCCCGTATTTCTACCTGCCCAAGCTCGAGAGCCATCTCGAAGCCCGGCTCTGGAACGATGTCTTCGTGGCCGCGCAGACCGCGCTCGGCCTGAAGACCGGCACCATCAAGGCGACCGTCCTGATCGAGACGCTGCCCGCCGCCTTCGAGATGGACGAGATCCTCTACGAGCTGCGCGAGCATATCGCCGGGCTGAATTGCGGCCGCTGGGACTACATCTTCTCCTTCATCAAGAAGCTCGCCCGCAACCCGGCCTTCGTCCTGCCGGACCGCTCGCAGGTGGTGATGACCAAGGCGTTCCTGCGCGCCTATTCGCTGCTGCTGATCAAGACCTGCCATCGCCGCGGCGCCTTCGCCATGGGCGGCATGGCGGCGCAGATCCCGGTCAAGAACAACCCCGAGGCCAATGCCGCCGCCTTCGCCAAGGTCAAGGCCGACAAGGAGCGCGAGGCCGGCGACGGGCATGACGGCACCTGGGTCGCCCATCCCGACCTCGTTCCGGTGGCGATGGAGGTCTTCGACCGGCTGATGCCGCAGCCGAACCAGCTCGACAAGCTGCGCGACGATGTCGAGGTCGGCCGCAAGGACCTGCTGGAGGTGCATCAGGGCACCCGCTCGGAAGAGGGCTTCCGCGAGAATATCCGCGTCGGCGTGCAGTATCTCGAAGCCTGGCTGCGCGGCCGCGGCGCCGTGCCGATCTACAACATGATGGAAGACGCCGCGACCGCCGAGATCAGCCGCGCCCAGATCTGGCAGTTCGTGCAGTACGGCGTCGAAGTCGATGGCGGCACCAAGGTGACGCCGGAGCTGTTCCGTCGCTGCCTCGGCGAGGAGATGGAGCGGGTCAAGGGCGAGCTCGGCGCCGAGGCTTACGACAAGGGCCGCTTCCCCGAGGCGATCGAGCTGTTCTCGAAACTCTCTCTGGCACCGGAGTTCGAAGAGTTCCTGACGGTCCCGGCCTACGGCAAGCTGTGAGCGGGTTCGGTCCCCGACGTTACCCCCTCCCCCCGCTTGCGGTGGGGAGGGTTGGGGTGGAGGGCCGTACGCGCTTGGCCTTGTCGGTGAGGGGGCGAGCGCTGGCTTTCCCGCCCCCCATCCCTAACCCTTCCCCACCGCAAGCGGGGGGAAGGGGATCAGGGCGCAGCTGTTGTGAGGGCGTGGCCAGTGATGCACCCGTAAGCGCGACGCCACCCCCTCCCCCGCTTGCGGTGGGGAGGGTTGGGGTGGGGGGCAGCGCCGCTCGGCTCCAGCGAGCAAGGACAGAGCAAAAAAGGCCAGATTCGTTCCATAGTTACAACAGAACCGGACATTTAGTTTACGTTACGTCATTTTTTCTGGCCAAGCTCTCGGCCGGCGCGCACTCTGCCACGAGTGCTTCAACTCCTGGATAGTGACATGCCTTATCAGCCCCTCCGGCCTGCCGTTCTTGCCTCGGCCGTAGCGCTGACCCTGGCCGCCAGCGCTTCCGCTGCCGACATGCATGCCCGCAAGACTACGCCCGCAACGCCCGTCCCGGCAGCCTCGGTCTGCACTGAGAGCGAAGGCATCCCCACCGACGCATTCGGCTTCACCACGGGATCGGATGTCGGTGACCCCGGATCCTTTGGGCCGAGCCTGACCTATGGCGGCGGATTTGGCGCTCGCGATGGCTCAGCTGCCAACCATGGCGCCACGCTGCAGGGCTCCTATGGCGTCATCCCCTGCCTCGAAATCGGCCCCTATGTGCAGGGCGCTTCCACCGATACGGCGCTAGGAGGTCGCCGCTCCGGTTCCTACGGCACGGGGGCCGGTGCGGAGATCAAGTATCGCCTGCTCGGCCGCGATGTTCACGGGTTCGGCGTGACGGCCGTGATCGACCCCAGCATTAGCCGCACGGACCCGATGCCAGGCCACGCATTCGCCACCTACAACACCGGCCTGCGCCTGTTCGCGGACAAAACCTTGGTGCCCGGCAAGCTCTACGCCGCGCTCAACCTGTCGCACGACCTGACCTGGACCGGCCACTCGAACTATGCCCGTAGCGCGACGCTGACAATCGGCGGTGCTCTCGCCTGGCAGATCGTGGAGAATGTTTATCTCAGCGGTGAACTCCGCCATCTGCGCCATTACGAGGCGCTCGGCTTCAGCCACGAATCCGGTAATGCGACCTTCGCTGGCCCTGGCATCTACTGGCAGGCGACGAAGCAGTTCGCGCTTTCGGCCGCCTACAACATCCAGCTCGCAGGCAAGGCCAAGCGCCAGCCGGGCGACCTCGACATCATCAATTTCAGCCAGCACCTCGTCAAGGCGAAGGCTGCCTACAGCTTCTGATCCCGGCCAGCGTCCGTATATCGAAACCCGGACGCACCCGGCGCCCGCGAGCGATGAAGGGAATCGCCCTGCTGCCAACCCGCCCGCGAATCGACTTAATCTCAACCTATGCTCCAGCCCTTCCTCACCCGCCTCAAAGACACCGTCACCCGCTACCTCGCGGAGGTCGCCGAACCCGGCGAGCATCTGGCGCTGCTGCGCTGGCAGATCGAGCAGGGGCATGCGCTCGATGATCGCACCACCTTCCCCGGCCATGTCACCACCAGCTCCTTCATCCTCTCCGAGGATCACAGCCGGGTGCTGCTGATCGACCATGTCGTCATCGGCCGCTGGCTCCAGCCCGGCGGTCATTATGAGCCAGCAGAGCATTTTCACCTGTCCGCGGCCCGCGAGGCGCTGGAGGAGACCGGCGTCGCCGGCCTGAGGCTGCATCCCTGGCATCGTGGCGGCGACCTGCCCTTCACCATCGACAGCCATGACGTGCCGGGCAAGCCGTCGCGTGGCGAGCCACCGCATATCCATCACGACCTGCAATATCTCTTCCTCGCCGAATTCGGCCCGGCCGCTGACGCCTCAGCTGGAGGAAGTGTATGCCGCAGCGTGGAAGCCCTTGTTGGAACTAGACAAAATCGCACCGCGCGCCCTGCGAAAACTGCCGAAATCTTAGGCAAACACCCGCTGTTTGTTACCCCGTTACAACAAGTCCAGCGGCACATCTTCCTTTAGGTCATTTCTGCTGGCCAAGCTTTGAAGCGGCGCGCAATGTGCCGGGAGTGCTTCAACTCCTGGATAGTGACATGCCTTACCAGCCCCTCCGGTCTGCCCTTCTTGCCTCGGCCCTGACGATGACCCTGGCCGCCAGCGCATCCGCGGCCGACCTGCCGATGCGCAAGGGCGCGCCTGTGGCGCCCGTCCCGGCAGCCTCCGTCTGCACCGAGAGCGAAGGCATCCCCACCGACGCGTTCGGCTTCACCACCGGCTCGGATGTGGCAGAGAAGGGCTCGTTTGGCCCCAGCCTGACCTATGGCGGCGCGTTCGGCACCCGCAATGGCAAGTCCAACGGCCATGGCCTGGCGCTGCAGGGCTCCTACGGCGTCGTCCCCTGCCTGGAGATCGGCCCCTATCTTCTCGGCTCCTTCACGGATGCCGCCATTGGCGGTGTCGGTGCCGATTCCCAGGGCTACGGCGCCGGTGCCGAGATCAAGTATCGGCTGCTCGGGCGGGATGTTCATGGCGTCGGCCTGACCGCCGTGATCGACCCCAGCGTCAGCCGCACCGACCCGACGCCGGGTGGCCAGTTCACCACCTACAACACCGGCCTGCGCCTGTTCGCGGACAAGACGCTGGTGCCGGGCAAGCTCTTTGCCGCGCTCAACCTGTCGCATGATCTCACCTGGACCGGCCCCTCGGCCTATGCCCGCAGCTCGACGCTGACGATCGGCGGCTCGCTCGCCTGGCAGCTCTCCGAGACGCTCTATCTCAGCGGCGAAGTCCGCCATCAGCGCCGTTACGCCACGCTCGGCTTCAGCAAGGAATCCGGCTACGCGACCTATGCCGGCCCCGGCATCTACTGGCAGGCGACGAAGCAGCTCGCGCTTTCGGCGGCCTACAACATCCAGGTGGCCGGCAAGGCCAAGAACCAGCCGGGCGATCTCGACCTCGTCAATTTCAGCCAGCACCTCGTCAAGGTGAAGGCCGCCTACAGCTTCTGATCTCGACCATTCTGCCGACTGCCGAACCCCGGGGCGCCCCCAGCGCCCCGGGGTTTTTCGTTGCCGGCCGACCCCATCCTTGGCAGCGCTGCGACGATCGAACAAGGTCGCCCCGCAAGCCGGCATCCATTGACAGCGCCCTCCCAGCCAGCCTAGCGTCGCGCGCTCAATCATACTCCACCCCAGTATCCCGATGCCGCATACGCCCGAGGAAAAGAAGCGCGCCATCACGCGCCTGCGCCGGATCCGCGGCCAGGCCGATGCGCTGATGCTTGCCGTGGAGCGGGGCGATGCCTGCGGCTCTCTGCTGCAACAGCTTTCGGCGCTTCGCGGGGCTGCAACCGGGCTGATGGCCGAGGTGCTGGAAAGCCATCTGCGCGAAACCTTGCAGCAGCAGGCAGGTGTCGGCCCTGCCAGCGCCACGCAGAGTGAAGCCGACGCGATCATGCGCGTCATCCGCCCCTATTTGAAATGACCAACACCAGATGAGGAACGCCCGATGAAGACACGCGCCGCAGTGGCCTGGGAGGCCGGCAAACCGCTGACGATCGAAACCATCGAGATCGGTGGGCCCAAGCCCGGCGAGGTGCTGGTCGAGGTCATGGCCACGGGCATCTGCCACACCGACGCCTACACGCTGTCAGGCCTCGATTCCGAGGGTAAGTTCCCGGCCATTCTCGGCCATGAAGGCGCGGGCATCGTGCGCGAGATCGGCGCGGGCGTCACCTCGCTGAAGCCGGGCGACCATGTCATCCCGCTCTACACGCCGGAATGCCGGAAGCTGCAAAAGCTGCCTGTCGCGCCGCACCAATCTCTGCACCTCGATCCGCTCGACGCAGGGCCAGGGCGTCATGCCCGACGGCACCTCGCGCTTCTCCTGCGATAGCGGCGAGATCTTCCACTACATGGGCTGCTCGACCTTCGCGAACTTCACTGTCCTGCCCGAGATCGCGCTGGCGAAGGTGCGCGAGGACGCGCCCTTCGACAAGATCTGCTATATCGGCTGCGGCGTCACCACCGGCATCGGCGCCGTGATCTACACCGCCAAGGTCTGGCCCGGCGCCAATGTCGTGGTCTTCGGCCTCGGCGGCATCGGCCTCAATGTCATCCAGGGCGCGCGCATGGTCGGCGCCGACAAGATCATCGGCGTCGACATCAACCCTGCCAAGCAGGAGATGGCGCGCAAGTTCGGCATGACCGACTTCATCAATCCCAAGGAGGTCGGCAACGACAAGGTCGTGCAGGCCATCGTCGATCTGACCGGCGGCGGCGCGGATTTCTCCTTCGATGCCACCGGCAACACCAATGTCATGCGCCAGGCGCTGGAATGCTGCCATCGCGGCTGGGGTGAATCGATCGTCATCGGCGTCGCCGAGGCCGGCAAGGAAATCGCGACGCGGCCGTTCCAGCTGGTCACCGGCCGGGTCTGGAAGGGCACCGCCTTTGGCGGCGCGCGCGGCCGCACCGATGTGCCCAAGATTGTCGACTGGTACATGGAGGGCAAGATCAACATCGACGACCTGATCACCCACAAGCTCAGCCTCGACGAGATCAACCATGGCTTCGACCTGATGCATGAGGGCAAGTCGATCCGCTGGTGGTGGTTTACTAGAGCGGTTCGCGTTTTCTTGACGCGAATCCACTTCTTTTGAGAACGCTCCAGGCGGTCGCTTTTTGGCCGCATCGCTCAGGCAGGCAGACCAGCTGCGTATCCGGGGCCAGGGCAGCACGCCCGGCTCCGGAACCCCGCCCGCATCGTCGACTGCAAAGGACCCTGCATGGAACTCCTCTCCTCATCGAAAGCCTTCGGCGGCTCCCAGAGGGTCTATCGTCATCAGAGCAGTGCCTGCGCCTGCCCGATGACCTTCGCGATCTTCCTGCCGCCGCAGGCCGAGGAGGGTCCGGTTCCGGTGCTCTGGTATCTGTCGGGCCTGACCTGCTCGCATCAGAACGTCATGGACAAGGGCGAATACCGCGCCGCCGCCAGCGCCAACGGCATCGCCATCATCTGCCCCGATACCAGCCCGCGCGGCCCCGGCGTGCCCGATGAGCCCGATAATTGGCAGTTCGGCGCCGGCGCCGGCTTTTATCTCGATGCGACCGAGAGCCCCTATGCCGCGAACTACCGGATGGAGAGCTATATCCGGGACGAATTGCCGGCTTTGGTTGCCGAGCATTTCCAGCTCGACATGACCCGGCAGGGCATTTTCGGCCACTCCATGGGCGGCCATGGCGCCATCACGCTGGCGCTGAAAAACCCGGCGCAATACACCTCCGTCTCGGCTTTCGCGCCGATCAGCCAGCCCTCGACCGCCGGCTGGTCGCGGCCGGCGCTTGAGAAATATCTCGGCACCGATGAGGCCGCCTGGCGCGCCTATGATTCAACCGCGCTGATCGCCGATGGCCACCGCATCAAGGACTTGCTGGTCGACCAGGGCACGGCCGATGGCTTCCTGCAGGAGGGGCTGCGACCCTGGCTGCTGGAGATCGCCTGCGCCCAGGCCGGCATCCCGCTCGAGCTGACGATGCGGGAGGGCTACGACCACTCCTACCACTTCGTCTCGACCTTCATGGCCCAGCACATCGCCTGGCATGCCGAGCGGCTGAAAGCCTGAGGCCCTCGGCACGCCGCCTCACCAGCGTGCGGCAACCGAAAGCCCCTGCCAGCGTTGTTATGTCGCGCCGCCCCCGAGCGGCGCTGACAGGACGACGCGCCATGACTGACTCTGTAGAAGGCATCACCGACCGCTCGCTGTTCACGCGCCTCTCGCAGACCACGGCGCGCTGGGCCGGCAAACCCCAAACCTTCTTCATCGCCGTGGCGGTGATCGTGATCTGGGGGATGTCGGGGCCGTTCTTCGGCTTCAACGACACCTGGCAATTGGTGATCAACACCTCGACCACCATCGTCACCTTCCTGATGGTGTTCATCATCCAGAACAGCCAGAACCGCGACACCGCTGCGATGCAGATCAAGCTCGACGAGCTGATCGTCAATCTGAAGGGCGCGCGCCAGGAACTGCTCGACCTCGAAGAACTTGACGAGGACAAGATCGAGGGGATCCGCAAGGATTTCGAGCGCCACGCCAAAAAAGCGCGCGACGGTCGCCCGGTCGAGGAGTGCTGAACCCGCGCCGCTTAGACCACGGCGGTCAACCCGCCATCGACCATCAGCAAATGGCCGTTGACGTAGTCTGACGCTGCCGAGGACAGGAAGATGGCCGCGCCGACCAGCTCCTTGGTCTCGCCCCAGCGCCCGGCCGGAGTGCGGGTCTTCACCCAGTTCGAGAAGGTCTCGTCGGCGATCAGCGCCGTGTTGATCTCGGTGGTGAAATAGCCGGGGCCGATGGCGTTGGCCTGGATGTTATGCTTGCCGAGTTCTGCGGCGAGGCCACGGGTCATCATCTTCACCGCGCCTTTCGAGGCGGTATAGGGGATGATGGTGGCGCGCCCGAGCTCGCTCATCACCGAACCAATGCTGATCACCTTGCCACGCTTGCGCGGCAGCATCCGCTTGGTCACCGCCTGCGTGACGTAGAAGACCGAGTGCAGATTGGTCGCCATCACCTCGTGCCAGCCCTCGACCGGAAACTCGGTGAAGGGCGCGCGCTTCTGCATGCCGGCATTGTTGATCAGGATGTCGATGGGCCCGATATCGGCCTCGATCATCGCCACAGCCGTTTCGACCGCCTGATGGTCAGTGACATCGAAAGGCGCGACCGAGACCTTGCGGCCGGCGCTGGCGATCGTCGCGGCGGCGCGTTCGAGCTTGGCGCGGTCGCGGCCATTCAGCACGACATGGGCGCCGGCCTCCGACAGGCCCTCCGCCAGCGCAAGCCCGATGCCCTGGCCCGAACCGGTAACGAGGGCGACCTTGCCGGCCAGGCTGAACAGCGACAAAGACATCGGGATTCTCCGCTTGTGAGGGCGCGCCGCAAATTCAGTTTGCGCCGGTGCCATGCTGTTCGGTATGCATCTTTCAAACGATTAGACAACAGCGGCCACAGCATCGGCAATCATCGCCTCCCCTTGCGGAGGAGCCGTAACGCGCGCGCCGGAACGCCCGAAAGAGATCTCCCATGCGCGCCGTCGTCATCCATGCCGAGAAGGATCTGCGGGTCGAGGCGACATCGGCGCCAGAGATCGGGCCGCTGGATGTGCGCGTCCGGATCGAGGCCGGCGGCATCTGCGGATCGGACCTGCATTATTATTTGCATGGCGGCTTCGGCACGATCCGCGTCAAGGAGCCGATGATCCTCGGCCATGAGATCGCGGGGACGGTTGAGGCAGTCGGCAGCGAAGTCAGCCGCGTCAAGCCGGGCGACCGGGTCGCGGTCAATCCCAGCCGCTCCTGCGGCCGCTGCCGCTACTGCCAGGCGGGGCAGCAGCAGCATTGCACCGACATGCTGTTCTACGGCTCGGCAATGCGCTTCCCGCATGTGCAGGGCGGCTTCCGTGACATTCTCGTGGTCGAGGAGCGCCAGGCGGTGAAGGTCGCCGATGGCGTTACCGCCGCCATGGCGGCTTTTGCCGAGCCGCTCTCGGTCTGCCTGCACGCGGTGAAGCGCGCCGGGCCGCTGCTCGGCAAGCGCGTGCTTGTCACCGGGTCCGGTCCCATCGGCATCCTCACCATCATCGCCGCCAAGGCCGCTGGCGCCGCCGAGATCGTCGCGACCGACGTCGTGGCCGGCCCGCTTCCGACGGCGCGCAAGATGGGCGCCGCCCAGGCTATCGATGTGATGGCCGAGCCGGAGCGGCTGAAAAGCGAATACGGCGCCGAGAAAGGCGCCTTCGATGTAATGTTCGAGGCCTCGGGCAACCAGCATGCACTAACCGGCGCTTTCGACGTGGTCAGGCCCGGCGGCGTCATCGTCCAGATCGGCGTTGGCGGAAACTTCACGCTGCCGATGAATGTGCTGGTCGCCAAGGAATTCGACCTGCGTGGCTCCTTCCGCTTCCATGAGGAGTTCGACTGGGCCGTCCAGATGATCGGCTCCGGCACCATCGATCTCAACCCGCTGCTCACGGCCTCGATCCCGGTCGAGCGCGCAGTGGAGGCTTTCGAGCTTGCAGCCGACAAGTCGAAGGCGATGAAGGTCCAGCTGGCCTTCGCCTGATCAGGCGCTCAGGCGCTCCGGCCGGGTCAGCGCAATGCTGGCCCGGTTGCGACCCGCGCGCTTGGCGCCGTAGAGCTCGCCATCGGCGCGCATCGTCGCGCTGGACAGGCTCTCGCCGGTGCTGAGCATGCAGCCACCGATGCTGACAGTCACTGTGACCGAGGGCGCGCCCTGCAGCGGCACGGGTGCGGCCGCCACGGCTGCAACGATACGCTCGGCCGTGCCGCGCAGGGCGTGCGGGTCAGCAGCCTCGATCAGCAGGGCGAACTCGTCGCCGCCCCAGCGCGCGCCGATATCGCGCGGCGCCCAGGATCGCGGCCATGCGCGCCACCACGGCCAGGATGACCTCGTCACCGGCCTGATGGCCATGGCGATCGTTGACCGGCTTGAAGGCATCGAGATCGACCAGCAGCAGGCCGGGCGCGCAGCCAGCGGCGCGGTCCAGCTCAGTCTGCGAAAGGCATCGCTGAAGCCGCGCCGGTTGAGGATGCCGGTCAGCGGGTCGACCACGCGTCAGCCGCTCCAGCTTCTCGGTGCGCTCGGCCACCATCGCTTCCAGCCGGGTGGCATTGTCGCCCACCGCCTGCGCCATTTCCCGGAAGGTCCGCGACAGCCGGCCGATCTCGTCCTCGTCAGGATCACTGTCGGAGATCGCGAAATCCCCTGCCCTGACCCGCGCCACCGACTGTTCGACCCGCGCCAGACGGTTCAGCACCTTGCGCTTGAACAGATAGGCCAGCAGCGCGGCAGCGGCGATCAGCATCACCGCCATCAGCCCGCCAATCGGGGCGAACAACCGCCGGTCGATGATCGCATCGACATCCATCAACGTGACGTTGAACCAGCCGAGCCGGTCGAGAAAGCCGACGCCGACCAGCACCTCGCGCCCGCTCATGGTCATGAACTGCGACAGCACCAGCGACTCGCCCGCCGCTACGGCCTTCATCATCCCGGCCAGCGCCTTGCGGTCGCTCTCCTTGTCGAGCAGGCGGAAAATCGTCTGCTTGGCCGCCAGATCCTTGGTGAGACTGCGGAAATCGACCAGCCGCGGATCGCGATGCGCCTGCACCGCGCCCTGCAGGTCGACGAACATGCTCTGCACGCCCTGCTGCGGGAACTCGACGACCTCGCGAATGAACTGGGTGAGATCGACACCGGTGCCGATGATACCGAGAACCTCGCCGCCGCTTTTCCGGATCAGGCAGTTGATCCAGACCTTGGTCACGGCCAGGTTGTCGTCGCGGTTGACGTTGAGATGGCAGCCTGAGCCCAGCGCGCGCGTCTTGAAGTACCAGCGCATCCTGCGGATTGGCCGCCGAGACGGAGTAGCGCAGCCGCGCCTGCGCGTAGTGGTTTTCCTTGTCGTTGAAATAATAGTTCCCGCTCTTGTCCAGGACCATGAAATAGCTGCGGTCCTTGAAGGACAGCCGGTAATGCTCGAGTTCGGCCAGGCCGCGCCGCGCCTTCTCGGGGTCGTGCTCATCCTCGCGCCCATTCGAGGATGACGGGCGCGCGGGCCACCGTTTCGGCCAGCGAAACCTCGCGCATCAGCGCTTCCAGCCCGCGATAACGGTCGAACAGGATCTGCTTTTCGGCGAACAGCGTGCCGAGCTTCACCACCGTTCCCTTGACGATCCAATGGAAGGCGGTGGCGGTCGGGATCGAGACCAGGGCCATGGTGGCGAGCGTCAGCGCGAGCACGCGGGTACGGAGGCTCCAGCCCCGCCAGCTTGCGGTCCATGACATCAGGACGCCTTTCCTAGCCACGCCGGCCTTTGCGCCGACGACGCGTCCTGATGGCGGCAAAGAGATTGAAGTTCGGTTTACGCGCAGGCAACCGGTCTTCGTCTCGCCTTAGAACAGCCCCTCGATCCGCCCCTTCAGGGTCGATATGAATGCGCTCGGCGGCAGGCAGGCGCGGCAGCCCCGGCATCGTCATGATGTCCCCGCAGATCGCCACGACGAAGCCCGCGCCCGGCCGACAGCCGCACCTCCCGCACCGGAACGATATGCCCGCTGGGCGCGCCGCGCAGCGTTGGATCGGCCGAGAAGGAGTATTGGGTCTTGGCGACGCAGACCGGCAGGTGACCATGTCCGGCTGCTTCCAGCTCGGCGAAGCGCGCCCGCACCTTGGCATCGGCGACCAGCCCGGCTGCCCCATAGATCTCGCGGGCGATGGTCTCCAGCTTGTCCCAGAGCGGCATGGCGTCCGGATAGAGCGGCGCGAATTCGCGCCTCGCCGCCTATCGGCCAGCGCCACCACCTTATGCGCCAGCTCTTCCGTGCCGGCGCCACCTTCGGCCCAGTGCCGGCAGATCACCGCCTCGACGCCGAGGCTCTCGCGGCAGAAGCGAGCGATCAGCTCATGCTCGGCCGCTGTATCGCGTGGTGAAATTGTTGATCGCGACGATCGGCCGGCACGCCGAACTTGCCGACGTTCTGGACATGCCGCGCGAGATTGGCGAGGCCCGCCTCGCAGCGCCACCAGATCCTCCTCGCCGAGCGCATCCTTGGCGGCGCCGCCATGCATCTTGAGCGCCCGCACGGTCGCGACGACCACCGCCGCCTGCGGCTTCAGCCCGGCCTTGCGGCATTTGATGTCGAAGAATTTCTCGGCGCCGAGATCGGCGCCGAAGCCCGCCTCCGTCACGACATAATCGGCGAGCTTGAGCGCCGCCTTGGTGGCGATGACCGAATTGCAGCCATGGGCGATATTGGCGAAGGGGCCGCCATGGACGAAGGCGGGCGTGCCTTCGAGCGACTGCACCAGATTGGGCATCACCGCATCCTTGAGCAGGACGCTCATCGCGCCCGTCGCCTTGAGGTCGGCAGCGGTGACGGCGCTCTTGTCGCGCGTGCGCCCGACGACGATGCGCCCGAGCCTGGCTTCGAGATCGTCGAGATCGCTGGCGAGGCAGAAGATCGCCATCACCTCCGAGGCGACGGTGATGTCGAAGCCATCCTCGCGCGGGAAGCCGTTGCTGGCACCGCCGAGCGACGAGACGATCGCGCGCAGCGCCCGGTCGTTCATGTCCATGACCCGGCGCCAGGCGATGGGCGGGTATCGAGCCCGAGCCCGTTGCCCCAGTAGATGTGATTGTCGATCAGCGCGGCGAGCAGGTTGTGAGCGCTGGTGATGGCGTGGAAATCGCCGGTGAAGTGCAGGTTGATCTGCTCCATCGGCACGATCTGCGCATAGCCGCCGCCGGCGGCCCCGCCCTTCATCCCGAAGCAGGGACCGAGCGAAGGCTCGCGCAGCGCGATCATGCTGCGCTTGCCGATCCGCGAAAGCCCGTCGCCGAGCCCCACCGTCGTCGTGGTCTTGCCCTCGCCCGCAGGCGTCGGGCTGATCGCGGTGACCAGGATCAGCTTGCCATCGGGCTCGCTCCGCAAAACCCGGGATCTCGCTGGTATCGACCTTGGCGATGTGCTTGCCATAGGGGTGGAGCGCCTGCGCGGGGATCCCGGCCCGGTCAGCGATCGCAGCAATCGGCTGCAAACTCGCCGCGCGGGCAATCTCGATATCGCTGGCCATCCACATCCTCCGCATTCGACCGCGGGACAGTGCTGTGAAGTCGTTGCCCTGCCAAGGGCTTCCATCGGTTCTGCAGCGGTTTTCAAGAGGATGATCGGGCCCCGGCGTCGGTGAGGACGCCGGGGCTCCAATACTCAACCCTGAAGATGCGCGTTTTGCGGGAACAGGATGCGACGGGCTTCCTCATCGACTTCGGTCTTGAAGGTGAAGCGATCCTTCAGGGCGACAGCGCGCTGGGCGGCCGGCCGCGCCGAGATCTCGTCGAGATGGCGCCGCACATGGGTGAGCTTGGCAAAGGCCTCGTCACCCAGCACGAACTGGGCGCGGGTCGACCAGCCCCAGACGGCCATGTCGACCAGCGTATACGCATCGCCCAGCATATAGCGGTGCTTGCCCAGCTGATCGTCGAGCAGGCCCCAATGCCGCTCCGCCTCACGGGCATAGCGGTTGATGGCGTAGGGGATCTTCTCCGGCGCAAATCGGCTGAAATGCACGGACTGGCCGCTATAGGGGCCGATGCCGGTGGCCACGAACATCAGCCAGGACAGCATGGCGCCGCGACCGGCCGCCGTATCCTGCGGCAGGAACTTGCCGGTCTTCTCGGCGAGGTAGAGCAGGATGGCGTTGCTGTCGAAGATCGCGACATCGCCATCGGTCAGTGCCGGCGTCTTGCCGTTCGGGTTGATCGCCAGGAATTCCGGCTTGAACTGGTCGCCCTTGCGCGTATCGACGGGGACCAGCTCGTAATCCATCCCCGCCTCCTCGAGGAACAGCGCGATCTTCGCCGGGTTCGGCGAGGGGTGATAATAGAACTTGATCATGATCGGTCTCCGGAGGTCGGTCCGCCTGCCTAGCGCCAAACCGACAGCCCCCGCTATCACCTCCACGGCGGAAGGGATCACGTCCCTGTGAGAAAGTGGTTCGACCCCTCCCGCCTGCGGTGGGGAGGGTTGGGGCGGGGGCCGTGCCGCTCGCCGCCAACGATCAAGCTGATCCCCCACCCTTCCCTCGCAACCCCCCGCGGGAGTAGAACGGCGCCGAACCGCCGTGCCGGAAGGAAATCATGATGCCGCCTCGCCCTGTCATGCTGATGATCCTGGACGGCTGGGGCTGCCGTGGCGATGCGGCCAGCAATGCGGTCAAGCTGGCGAAGACCCCGCATTTCGATCGGCTCTGGGCCGCCTCGCCGCATGCCCAGCTCAGGACGAGCGGGCTCGATGTCGGGCTGCCCGAAGGCCAGATGGGCAATTCCGAGGTCGGCCACCTCAATCTCGGCGCCGGCCGGGTGGTGATGCAGGATCTGCCGCGCATCAATCAGGCGATCAGCCGACGGCACGCTCGCGGCCACTGTCGCGGCGTCGGGCCTGATCGCGAAGCTCAAGGCCAGCGGCGGCGCCTGCCATCTGCTCGGTCTGGTCTCGCCCGGCGGCGTCCATGCGCATCAGGACCATGCGGCGGCGCTCGCCCATATCCTGGCGGCGGCCGGCATCCCGATCCGCGTCCACATCTTCACCGATGGCCGCGATACGCCGCCGCAATCGGCAGCCGGCTATATCGCCGATTTCGCGGCCGCGCTTGCCGCCCGAGGCCGTGATCGCCACCGTCTCGGGCCGCTACTTCGCCATGGACCGCGACAATCGCTGGGAGCGTGTCTCGCAAGCCTGGCAGGCGATGGTACTGGGCGAAGGCCGGCACTTCGCCGATGCGCAGAGCGCCATCGCCAGCGCCTATGCCGAGGGTGTGACCGACGAGTTCATCATGCCCGCCGTGATCGGCTCCTATGCCGGCATGCAGGATGGCGACGGGCTCCTCAGCTTCAACTTCCGCTCGGACCGCATCCGCGAGATCCTCGACGCCGTGCTGCAGCCGGACTTCCAGGGCTTCGCCAGGTCGCGGCGGCCGCAACTCGCCAGCGCCGTCAGCATGACCTCCTACAGCGCCGAGCTGGACACGATGATGCCGGCCCTGTTCGCGCCCCAGACCCTGGCGCAGGGGCTGGGCGAGACGGCCTCGCAAGCGGGCCTGCGCCAATTGCGCATGGCGGAGACCGAGAAATATCCGCACGTCACCTATTTCTTCAACGGCGGCGAGGAGACGCCCTATGCCGGCGAGGACCGCATCATGGTCCCCTCCCCCAAGGTCGCGACCTATGATCTGCAGCCGGAGATGTCGGCGCCTGAACTGACCGCGAAGGCGGTGGCAGCGATCCGGTCCGGCCAATACGACCTGATCATCCTGAACTTCGCCAACCCGGACATGGTCGGACATACCGGGGTTCTCTCCGCCGCGATCAAGGCTGTCGAGACCGTCGATGCCGGGCCTTGGCCGGATTGCGGACGCGGTTCTGGAGATGGGTGGCGCGCTGCTGGTCACGGCCGATCATGGCAATTGCGAGCAGATGGTCGATCCCGTCACCGGCAAGCCGCATACGGCCCACACCACCAACCCTGTGCCGATGATGCTGATCGGCAGCGGCAGCGCAGCCCTCGCCGATGGCCGCCTGGCCGATATCGCTCCGACCCTGCTCGCGCTGCTCGGCCTGCCGCAGCCCGCGCTGATGACCGGGCATTCGCTGCTGCGATAGGCCAAAACGAGGAACGGCGCGAACCCCGGGAGGTTCGCGCCGCTCGATCAGACCAGAGTTCCGAGTTATCAGAACTTGCGGACGGTCGGTGCGTAGTAGGGCGTCTGCCGCTCGGTCGGGCCGCAGCAATCGGGCTCGCCGAAGTTCCAGCGCATGCCGATCTTGAAGTCGTGGCTCTCGAGTTCCTTGGCCTTCAGCGGAGCATAGCTCTGCGTTCAGGAAGGCGTTCTGGATGCGGCCGGACTGCGCCTCGCCGAGGTTCAGATAACGATAGCCGACTTCCAGCGTCAGGTTCTTGTTCACCTCATAGCCGACACCGGCCATCAGGGCCCAGGCCACGCCGGACTTGTCGCCATTGCCGGCCGTGCCGAGCGTCGCCGAGGACGGACCGCCCGCGAAGACGATGCCCTGATCGGTCATGCCGCTGATGCGTGTTGGTGGCATAGCCGATACCGGCGCCGATATAGGGCGTCAGGCAATACCAGGTGCCGAGATCGACATAGGCGTTGAACAGGGCGACCATCGAGCTGAGGTTGCCCTTGTAGGTGTTGGTCTGCTGGACGATGCCGAAGCCGTTGTTATAGTTCAGCTTGTCGTTGACGCTGAACTGCGCGCCGCCGCGATATTCGAGCGTGCCGTCGACACGGAACCAGTTGTTGAAGCGGTAGCCGAGACCGGCGCCGGCGAAGACCTGCGTGCTGTCACCGCCGCCGAAGAACGTGCCGTTCGACGCTGGCGACGTCGGACTGGTAGTACTTGCTGGTCTTGAGCTGGCCGACGCCGATATCGCCGCGCAGATAGACGCCGGACGAGATCGTTCCCTTGCAGCCCGAGCGTCTCCGGCGGAGGCGGCGGCGGAGCGGAGAGCGGAAAATCAGCAGCATGGGCGAGCGCGGGCACACCGAGCGCCAAGGCGCCTGCCAGCGCGAGAGTTTTCAGGCTGCCCATTGGCAGTGTCCTTCGTGTTTTGCACGGCGCAAAAAACGCAGCCCGCGCGAGTTACCGACACGAAGACGATGAAGGTAAATTATTAAACGAGGCTTAACCCTAAGGATTAACCTCAAAAAATCCTGAACTCAGCAAAACGAAAGACGAATACTGAGCTTCAAAAAGTGAATGCTCATACCTTTTTAAGGGACGTTACCAAATACATAACGCCAGCGCCCGCTCCGCCCAAGGGCGGCTGAAGCCGGCTCCGGATCCGCAGCCATCACCAGGAGAGCCGGCTCGACGCCGGCGCTCCGCTAACCGCAGCGGCTCAGGCCGCCGCCTTGGTCACCGCATCGACGACATCGTCGACCGCGCGCAGCACGAGATCGCGATCATCGCCCTCGGCCATCACCCGGATCACCGGCTCCGTCCCCGAGGGGCGAATGACCAGCCGCCCGCTCTCGCCCAGCAACAGCCGCGCCGCCTCGATGGCCGACTCGACGCGCTTTTCCTTCAGGGGCTGACCCTGCTTGTAGCGGACGTTCTTGAGGATCTGCGGCAGCGGTTCGAAGCAATGGCAGACTTCGGAGACCGGCTTGTCGAGACGCTTGACGACCGCCAGCAATTGCAGCGCCGCCACCAGCCCGTCGCCGGTCGTGGCGTAATCGGACAGGATGATGTGGCCCGACTGCTCGCCGCCGAGATTGAAGCCATTGGCGCGCATGTGCTCCAGCACATAGCGATCGCCGACAGCCGTGCGCGCCAGCGACAGGCCAAGCCCCGCCAGATAGCGCTCGAGGCCGAGATTGGACATGATGGTGGCGACGATGCCGGGCTGCGACAGCCGGCCATCCTCGAGCCAGCTGCGGGCGATGACCGCCATCAACTGGTCGCCATCGACCACCTGGCCCTGCTCGTCGACGATCAGCACGCGGTCGGCGTCGCCATCGAGCGCGATGCCGATATCGGCGCGCAATTCGCGCACCTTCTGGATCAGCGCCTCGGGATGCGGTGGAGCCGACATCCTGGTTGATGTTGAAGCCGTCCGGCTCGACGCCGATGGCGATGACCTCGGCGCCGAGCTCCCAAAGCGCTTCCGGCGCGACCTTGTAGGCGGCGCCATTGGCGCAATCGACCACGATGCGCAGCCCCTCGAGGCTCATGTTGCGCGGCAGGGTGCGCTTGGCGAATTCGATATAGCGGGCATGCGACGCTCTCGATGCGCTTGGCCCGGCCGAGATTCGGCCGAGGACGGAGAGCTGCGGCCGACAGATCGGAATCGATCAGCGCCTCGATCTCGGCTTCGAGCTCGTCGTTCAGCTTGAAGCCGTCGGGGCCGAACAGCTTGATGCCATTGTCCTCGTAGGGATTGTGCGAGGCCGAGATCATGACGCCGAGATCGGCGCGCATCGAGCGCGTCAGCATGGCGACGGCCGGCGTCGGCATCGGGCCGAGCAGCATCACGTCCATGCCCACCGAGGTGAAGCCGGCCGACCATGGCGTATCTCGATCATGTAGCCCGAGAGGCGCGTATCCTTGCCGATCACGACGCGATGGCGATGGTCGCCGCGCTGGAAGGCGATGCCGGTCGCCTGGCCGACCTTCATGGCGAGATCGGGCGTGATGACGCCATTGGCGCGGCCGCGAATGCCATCCGTGCCGAAATATTTGCGTGTCATGGTTCCGAGTCCTGTCGCGCACGGGGCCGCGTTATCTGCCTTCTATAGCGGGAAAAGCTTTCCGGCATGTCACATTTTATGTCTGTTCCTGTCAGCCTCGGCCCGCGCGCTGAAACCGGGCTTGTGCTGGCCTAAAGAAAAGGGCGGCCCGTGGGGGCCGCCCTTCTGATCGATCTGCTGCAAAGCGCTCAGGCCTGAGGCTGCGGCTCCAGCCCAGCATCGGGCTCGCCGCGCTTGCGACCACGGCCGGCGCTCGGCACGGCCGAGCCGCGCGGCGTCGACGGCGTGTCGTCGAGATCGCGCGTCGGGCGCTTGCCGGCGATCAGGTCGCGGATCTCGTCACCGGTCAGCGTCTCGAATTCGAGCAGCGCCTCGGCCACCTCGACGAACTGGTCGTGGTGCTCGGTGAGGATCTCCTTGGCGTCGAGATAGCCCTGGTGCACCAGCTTGCGCACTTCGGCTGTCGATCTTCTGCGCGGTCGCCTCGGAGAGGTTCTGGGTGCGGCCCATCGACATGCCCAGGAAGACCTCTTCCTGATTGTCGCCATAGGCGACCAGGCCGAGCTCATCGGAGTAGCCCATCTGGGTCACCATGGCCTTGGCCATCTTGGTCGCCTGCTGGATGTCGCCGGTGGCGCCGGAGGTGATGTTCTCCTTGCCGAAGGTCAGCTCCTCCGCCACGCGCCCGCCCATGGCGACCGCGAGCTGCGAGGTGAACTCCTTGAACTTCATGGAGTAGCGATCGCCCTCCGGCAGGAACTTGACCATGCCGAGCGCACGACCGCGCGGGATGATCGTCGCCTTGTGCACCGGGATGCCGGCCGGGACATAGAGCCCGACGATGGCGTGGCCGGCCTCGTGATAGGCGGTCAGCTTCTTCTCTTCCTCGGACATCGCCATGGATTTGCGCTCGGCGCCCATCATGACCTTGTCCTTGGCGTCCTCGAACTCGGCATGGGTGACCATGCGCTTGCCGCGCCGGGCTGCCAGCAAAGCCGCCTCGTTGACCAGGTTCATCAGATCGGCGCCCGAGAAGCCGGGCGTGCCGCGGGCGAGGATCTTCAGGTCGACATCCGGCGCCATCGGCACCTTGCGGACATGGACGCGCAGGATCTTCTCGCGACCGGCCACATCGGGATTCGGCACGACGATCTGGCGGTCGAAACGACCCGGACGCAGCAGGGCAGGATCGAGCACGTCGGGGCGGTTGGTGGCGGCGATGATGATCACGCCCTCATTCGCCTCGAAGCCGTCCATCTCGACCAGCAGCTGGTTCAGCGTCTGCTCGCGCTCATCATTGCCACCGCCGAGACCGGCGCCGCGATGACGGCCGACAGCGTCGATTTCGTCGATGAAGATGATGCAGGGCGCGTTCTTCTTCGCCTGCTCGAACATGTCACGGACGCGGCTCGCGCCGACGCCGACGAACATCTCGACGAAGTCCGAACCGGAGATCGTGAAGAACGGCACATTGGCTTCGCCAGCGACAGCGCGCGCCGTCAGCGTCTTGCCGGTGCCGGGCGGGCCGACGAGCAGGACACCGCGCGGGATCCGACCGCCGAGGCGCTGGAACTTCTGGGGATCGCGCAGGAACTCGACGATCTCCTGCAGGTCCTCCTTGGCTTCGTCGATGCCCGCGACATCCTCGAAGGTGACGCGGCCATGCGCTTCCGTCAGCAGCTTGGCCTTGGACTTGCCGAAGCCCATCGCCCGGCCGGCGCCGTTCTGCATCTGCCGGGACATGAAGATCCACAGCCCGATGAAGATGACGAAGGGCAGCGAATTCACCAGCAGGGCCATGAACCACGGCGTGCCCTCCGGCAGGAGCCCGCGCCGAGACCTGAACACCCTTCTGGGCCAGGGTCTTGAGCAGTGCCGGATCGCCATAGGGCGCATAGGTCACGAAGCTGCGACCATCCGAGAAGGTGCCGGAAATCTCCTGCCCCGCGACGATGACATTGGCGATGCGACCCGCCTCGGACTCGTTGATGAGCTGGCTGTAGGGGATCTCATTGGTGCTTGTGCGCTGGCTCGGGCTTTGGAACAGCGTGACGAGCGCCAGCACAAGCAGGAAAATAACCACCCAGAGGGCGAAATTTCGGAAGTTCGGATTCATCATCTGTCCGATCAGGCCACCCGGGAGAGCCGGTTTGGGCCAAGGTTTGCAGAAGCTAATCTAGGTGCGCCGCAGCCCGTTGCCAAGGGAAAGCGCCAGCACGCGCGTCCCTTAAGATGTCGCAGGGTGAATGCCGCGCCGTCGTGGCGCTTCGGGACGCAGCGTCAGGCGCCCTGATCGATCCAGCGAAAGCACGCAGCCGGCCAGTGTCCGCCGCAAAGCCGCGCCTGTCGCAGCCGCCTCGCGCAGGGCCTGATGGCACTGTTCCAGCCGTTCGAGCCGCAGCGGCCCGCCCGCCCCGTTCGTGTCCAGCACGAGCCGGGCCAGCACCCGCAGCGAGATCTCGTCGGGCTCCGCGAAGAGCATTGTGGCGTTGATCCCCGCCTCCGCTTGCAGCGTCCGATGAAGAGCCTCGACCTGCGGCGCGATCGCAGCCTCCAGCCGGGCGAGCCGCTGCGCCAGAACCGCCAGCCGCTCGGCAGACAGACCGGCAGCCTCCAGCGTCGGCATCAGCTGGCGCCAGCGCACCCGCTCGAACCGTGTGTCTTCATTGCTGGGGTCGGTGACGGACGGCAGCTCATGCGCCCGCACTGTGGCGATGAGGCGGGCCTTCGGCAGATCGAGCAGGGGCCGGACCAGGGTGAGCGGGCCGCGAGAACTGCGCCGCTTCATCCCGACCAGACCCTTCGGTCCCGAGCCATGCGCCATCCGCATCAGCAGCGTCTCGGCCTGATCGTCGCGGGTATGGGCTGTCAGCAGAACCGTGCAGCCGCGCTGCGCCGCCTCCTGCGCCAGCAGACGGTAGCGGGCCTCGCGCGCCGCATCCTGCAAGCCGGTCGCAGGTTTGGGTCCGTCCCAGCGCAGCACGGTGTGAGCAATGCCGAGGGTCGACGCAGCTCTGCGCAACCATTTCAGCTCTCTGCCGCCGAACCCGGCCTCAGACCATGATCGACGGTTGCGGCAAACAACGCCGGCCGTGCGGGAGCACGCGCCCATTGCGCCAGCAGACCCAGCAGAGCCATGGAATCCGGCCCGCCAGACACCGCGATCAGCAGGGCGGGTTCGTCCACGAGATCTGTGAAAAGCGCCTGCGCCTCTTGCGCAGAAACCGCTGCGCAGTCCTCCGCGAGCCTGATCCCCGCGCTCAAGCGCAGCCTGAGCGCCGACGCTCGCGCTCAGCGCCCGCGCGCACGGCGTTGCTGGCGGAGGGATATTCGACGCCGAGCTTGGCATAGGTCGCGCAAGCCTGGTCACGCGCGCCGAGACCGTTCAGCGCCATGCCGAGCTTCAGCAGGCTGTCGGGCGCCTTGCCGGCACGGGGAAACTCGCGGCTGATCTTCAGGAACTGCTCCGCCGCCTCGCGATAGCGCTGGCGCTGGAAATAGCTCTCGCCGAGCCAGAAGGTGGCGTCAGCCGCCAGCCTGTCGCGCGGGAAGCTCTGCAGGAACTGGCGGAAACCCATCTCGGCCTGCTCATATTCCTTGCGCAGCACTGAGGCGTAGGCGAGGTCATAGGCCTCCTTGGACGAAGCCGTGCGGCTGGCGGCGGCAACGCTCGGACCGCGCGTATCGCCCGGCAGCGCACCCTGCGGCCCACCGCGTCCGACACCCTGCAGATCGAGCGGGCCCTGGCCCGAGAGGCTGGAATCCTCGCCTTCGATGATCGAGCCGATGCTGGCGCCACGCCCCAGCGTCTGCGGCGCACCGGCCGAGCCCGTTTGCTGCGTCGGGTCGAAAGCATCGCCACGCCGCTGCTTTTGCGGCGCAGCGGGAGCGGCCGGAGCAGCACCCGAGCGACCGCCACCATTCTCCTTCAGGCGGAAATCGACATCCTCCTGAAACTTGCGCAGCTGGTCGCTGAGGCGGCGATTTTCGAACTGCAATTGCTCGATCTGCCCGGACATCTGGCGCAGCTGGTTTTCCAGCCGCGTCGTGCGCACCAGCAACTCCGCGGCATCCTGCGCCCAGGCGGGCTGGGACAGGGCCATGGCCACAAAAGCCGCAAGCGCGAGGAATGGCGAGCGATGCAGGCGAAGAGCAGATTGACCGAACATGTATCCAACCGGTTGACGCAGGGCAGCCTCTATAACACGCGTGCACCACGGCCAAAATATGAAAGGCCGGGCACTCCCTGCGGAATGCCCGGCCCCATCAGCAGAATGCGGGATCGATCAGACGCCGCCAGCGCCGTCGAGCAGGGTCACGGCGCGGCGGTTCTGCGACCAGCAGGAGATGTCGTTGCAGACCGCGACCGGGCGCTCCTTGCCATAGGACACGATGCGCATGCGGTTGGCCGGGATGCCGCGCGAGGCGAGGTAGTCGCGCACGGTCTGGGCGCGGCGGGCGCCGAGAGCGAGAAGTTGTATTCGCGCGTGCCGCGCTCGTCGGCATGGCCCTCGATGGTGAAGGTGTAGCGCGGGTAGCGCTGCAGCCAGCCGACCTGCTTGTCGAGGGTCGCGGTCGCGGTCGAGGTCAGGTCGGTCGAGTCGGTCTCGAAGAAGACGCGGTCGCCGACATTGACGACGAAGTCCTGGGCGCTGCCGGGCGTCGCGGCACCGCCGGCGCCGAAGCCGCCGCTATCGGCGGTGTCTGGTCCTTGGCGCAGGCGCTGAGGGCAAGCGAGGCGGCGATGGCGAAGGCGAAGCGGATGGCGCGACCGCTGAAGGCAAAGCTGGCGAGCATGAGGTGACTCCGGGACGATCCAGCGAGACAGGCGGCTCACGGATGAAAACTGACTTGGCCGATCAATGAACCGTCAACCTAAACGAGACCTTGCCAAATCAAGGCGAAGTGGCGGCATTGCGGCGCATGGTTAACCAAGTCCTGCGAAAGCGAAAGCTCGCAGGCGGCTGTGGCGGATTTGCACGCGCCACCCCTTCAGCGCGCCGCGGTCAGCAAGGGCGACCAGGTCGGATCCGAGGCGAAGGCCGGCGTCGGCACCGGGACTTCCACCCGGCCGGTGATGTCGACCATGTAGAGCTTGCCGCCCGACTGCCCGCCGGGATCGCGGAAGAACATCAGGTACTGGCCGTTGGGAGCCCAGTTGGGCGCCTCGTTGTGGAAGCCTTCGGTCAGCATGCGCTCGCCGGTGCCGTCAGGCCGCATCACGCCGATGGCGAAGCCGCCGGCGGACGCGCTTGGTGAAGGCGATGAGGTCGCCGCGCGGCGACCAGGCCGGCTGCGAGTACGACGCCCTGCGCCGAACGAGATGCGCTTGCCCTCCCCGCCCGCGGACGGCATCACGTAGAGCTGCTGCGAGCCGCCACGATCGCTCTCGAAGACGATCTGCGTGCCATCGGGCGAATAGGCGGGCGAGGTGTCGATCGCGCCAGTCGAGGTCAGGCGCGTCGTCGTGCGCGAGCCGATATCCATGGCGTAGAGATTGGCATTGCCGCCCTGCTGCAGGCTGAGCGCGATCTTGGCGCCGTTCGGCGAGAAGCGCGGGCTCGAGGTCATGTCGGGGAAATTGCCGACGATCTGGCGCTGGCCGGTCTCGATGTTCAGGACATGCACGCGCGGCTGCTCACCGAGCCGCTGCGACATGATAGGTCACCTCCTGCGACACCGGCGAATAGCGCGGCGTCACGACAGAGACGTCGCCATCGGTGAGGTAGCGCACATTGGCGCCGTCCTGGTCCATGATGGCGAGCCGCTTGCGGCGGTTCTCCTTCGGGCCCGACTCGTCGACGAACACGACGCGCGTGTCGAAGAAGCCGCCGACGCCGGTGATCTTGGTGTAGATCGCGTCCGAGATGATGTGGCCGACACGGCGGGCATTGTTGGGGTCGGTGAAGTATTGCTGGCCATCGGTCTGCGTGCCGGCGATCACGTCCCATAGCCGGAACTCGGCCTTGATCCGGCCCGAGCCATCGCGGGAGACGCGGCCGGTCACCAGCGCCTGAACGCCGGCCGCCTTCCATGCGTCGAATTGCGGCGCGGCATCGAAGGGCGGGTTCTTGTCGGGGTGACGGCTCTTGTCGAGCGGCGCGAAGTAGCCGCAGCGCTTCAGATTATTGCTGATGACGCCGGAGACGAGCACGCCGCCCTCGCCGCCGAAATCCGCGATCGCGATCGGCATCGGCTGGAACGAGCCGCCGCGCAGGTCGATGACGAGTTCGGCGCGGGCTGCAGCCGGAACCAGCAAGGCGGAGGTCGCCAGCATCAGCGCGCTCCGGCGCGTCAGCCTGCCGGAGGTGCCGGTGGCGGAAGAAGTCGGCATATCGGCGTGGATGTGTTTCACAGCACGTCCCTTGCATCGAAATTGACGATGACATCACGCCAATCGTCGTAATAGGAGGCGAATTGCGCCGGAATGCGCAGCGGTGCGCAACGACGCGTCGCGGTGAGGGCGGAATCCGCCGCGACCCGGAAGAGCGGGTCGGAAGAGGAATTGACGACGCCGGGCTGACCCAGCAGCGAGCCATCGGTGCCGAGCTTCATCCTGACCTGCGGCACGACGGCGCCGCGCGCATTGGCCAGCGCGATCGGCACGTTCCAGCACTTCAGCAGCTGGTCCTGGATGATGCCGACGAGCTGGGCCCGCAGCGACGGGCTGAGCTTCTGCGACGAGCCCCGCTCGGTGCCGAGCGAGGCGGTGCGGTTGATCTGCGGCGCCGCGGAACCGGTCGACTGCGCCTGTTCCTTCGACTGCAACAGCCGGGCGATGTCGTTGGGATTGAACTTCTTGGCGATCTCGGCCTCGCGCTTGGCCTTCGCCTCGGCCTCCTGCTTGGCCTTGGCCGCCGCAGCGATCTTGGCCTTGGCCTCCGCCTCGGCTTTCGCCTTCGCGACAGCTTCGGCCTTCTCTCGCGCTTCCTCGGCCGCTTCGGCCTTGGCCTGCGCATCCGCCTTGGCCTTGGCCGCAGCCTCGGCGCGGGCCTGCGCGTCGGCCTCGGCCTTGGCCTTTGCCGCCGCCTTGGCCTCTTCTTCCGCACGCTTGGCTCGGGAGGCAATCTCGGCTTCCTCGGCGAGCTTGGCCAGTTCCTCGCGCTTCAGCTCCGGCTTCGGCTCGGCCTTGGGCTCAGCCTTCTGCGGCGGCTGCTTCACCGGCTCCGGCGGCGTCACCTTCGGCTCGGCCTTGGGCAGAAGCGCAGCACGCGAGGGCGGCAGCGGCGCCGAGGCATTGTCGTCAGCCGTCTTCAGCTCCGGCGGCCGGCTCGGCGGGGCCGGCGTGTCCTGCTTGGCCTCGCCCTCTTCCTTGCGCTCGGCGATCTCGGCCTGGCGCTCGGCCCGCTGCAGCGGCTGCTCCTGGACCTTCGGGGCGTTGCGTTCGCCGCGTGTGATCTGGTTCAGCTCGCTCGGGCTGATCACCTCGACGGCGATCGCCTCCTGCTGCTCCGGCAAGGGCGACGGCGAAAACGCCAGCAGCCCTGCGACGAGAAACGTCGCATGGCCGAGCGCTGACATCAGCATGCCCGGTTCGGAGGTCGAAAGCTTCACGCCCTATGGGTCCTCGCTCGCCCTGCTCAGCGGCCAGACGGATCGGTGACCAGCGCCACCTGCTTGAATCCAGCCGAGGTGATCGTCGACATCACCGACGCGACGCGGCCGTAATCGACCATGCGGTCGCCGCGGACATAGATCCGCTGCTCGTAGCCCTGCCCGTCAGCACCTGGAGCTTGCCGACGAGATCGGGCTCGAGCGTCGCCTGGTCCTGCAGGAAGATCTGCCCCTTGGCGTCGATCGCCACGGTGATCGGCTTCTGGTCGACATTGATCGGCTTGGCGCCGGTCTGCGGCAGGTCGATCGGCACGCCGGTCGCGATCAGCGGCGCGGCGACCATGAAGATGATGAGCAGCACCAGCATGACGTCGATGAACGGCGTCATGTTGATCTCGGCGATGGCGCGCATGCCGACGGCCGCGCCGACCGCGCCGTGCCGCCCGACTTGGCACCCGATGCTGCGTGACATTCCCATGCTCAGCTCGATCCTCAAGCCGCCAGCCGCTCGTCGATCTGCCGCGACAGGATCGCGGAGAACTCGTCGGCGAAGGCTTCGAGCCGGTTCTGGGCCTTGGCCGACTTCGGCCTGCAGCTTGTTGTAGGCCATCAGCGCCGGAATGGCGGCGAACAGGCCGATCGCGGTCGCAAACAGCGCCTCGGCGATGCCGGGCGCGACGACGGCGAGGGACGAATTCTTGGAAACTGCGATGGCGGTGAAGGAGTGCATGATGCCCCAGACCGTGCCGAACAGGCCGATGAAAGGCGCCGCCGACGCGATGGTCGAAAGCACGAGCAGCTTCAATTCCAGCCGCTCGACCTCGCGCTGGATGGTGACGTCCAGCACCTTGTCGATGCGCTGCGACAGGCTGGCGACCGAGCGCCCGCCATTCTCGAAGGAGCGCTTCCACTCGCGCATGGCGGCGACGAAGACTGCAGCCATGTCGTTGGCCGGCTTGCTTGGCAGGTCGCGGTAGAGCTCCTCCAGCGACCGGCCCCGACCAGAAGCCCTCCTCGAAGGCGTCCATGTCGCGTGCGGGTGCGGCGATAGAGCAGCGTCTTGTCGATGATGATCGACCAGCACCAGATCGAGGCGCCGAGCAGGCCCAGCATCACGAGCTTGACGACGATATGGGCGTGCCAGAACAGGGTCCAGAACGACATGTCGATCTGCGGCGCGGTCTGCGCGATGTCGGCCGGGTTCATCCTGTCATCCTTTTCGTCTGGCGCCGCAGGCCCAAGGCCTGCCGCACGCGTCGCGGGGCAAACCCGCGCGCGCCGCCCGATCCGCGATCCGGGGAAACTGCCAGACACGTCAATCGCTGGGGAATCCGGCGAAAGATGGGCGCAAACAGGGTTTCCTTCGAAACACAGGCTCAATGTCGAGTTAAGCCTTCGGCAAGGTTAATGTCCGGTTACGACAGTGCGATCACCGGCGCTGCGCGCAGCAAAAAACCCGCCCCGGTTGCCCGGGGCGGGTTGTCGATCAGTCTGACGTAGAGCGTGTAGCTCAGGCAGCGTCCTGCGTCGGGGCATTGCCGCGCCGGTCGGCCATGAACTGGTCGAACTCGGCTTTGTCCCGCGCCATCCGCAGCCGGGCCAGGAAATCCTGGAACTCGCGCTGCTCATCCTCGAGGCGCTTCAGCGTCTCCATCCGGTACTCGTCGAAGGCGGCGTTGCCGCTCGACGGGCCACGGTTCCAGCCGCCGCCGAAGCCGCCGCCGCCACCCTGGCCGCCCATGCGCTGGCGCAGCCTGTCCATCTTCTCCTGAAGACGGCTCATCTTATATTCGTAGCGATTAGCGCCTGCTGCTCCGCAACCCATGCGTCCACTCCAGAACATGAAGGCCAGGGTCGCCAGACCCAGCGGCCAGAACACGATGAAGCCGAGGATCATGAAGGCGATCCAGGCTCCTCTCCCATATTCGTCAATCTTCGCGACGATCGGCATCGATCCCTCTCTCGGCTCCGCGTAGGTGTTCATCTCGGCTCCACGTGAATGTAAATCACATTTACATAAATGGATGCAGCCAGGGCCTTTGTCAAGAAGCCCGGCACAAGGCCGGGCTTCTCATCGCGAAGGTGCCTTGCAGAGGGCTCAGCGGCGGGAGAGAAGTTTCATTGTCGTGGCGCCCAGCGCCGACTTCACCAGCCCGCCGATCACGAAGGGCGTCACGCCAAGCAGGATCGCTTTCTCAAAGCCGACGAAGCGCGCCAGCCAGAGCGCGCCAAGGGCAAGGCACAGCGCGTTGCCCAGCACCATCGCGGCAAAGCACAGCAACGGCCGGTGACCATTCCAGCCGCGCTCGGACAGCCAGCCCACCATCATGCCGATGATCGGGAAGGCGAAGAGGTAACCGCCCGTCGCGCCGAGAAAATGCTGGGCGCCACCTGCGCCGCCTGCCAGGACCGGCAGGCCAAGGGCCGCCTCGCCGAGCCAGGCGAGAATGGTCAGGCCACCGAGCCGCCACCCCATCAGCGCGCCGACAAGCGTCACCGCAAACGTCTGCATCGTCATCGGCACCGGGATCATCGGCACCTGGATCTGGGAGGAAGCGGCCAAGACGCCGGTACCGAGCACCAGCGCCGCCAGCTGAACCAGCCAGGAGCGGCCCTGCAGCCGCAAAGGGCTGAAGCCCGCGGCATCCGCGGTCATTCGAGTGTCTGTCATGATCGTTCCAAAGTTCGTGGATCGGAACGCTCCGCAGGTCCAAACCCGCCGAGCGCATCATGACGCTACGTCATGCCGCGCAGCCGGGTAACCCCTCCCTTAGCTGCGCTCGCGCCCCAGCCCCAGACCCTGCAAATAGATCAGCACACCCGCCTCCAGCAGTTCTCCCGCCGACATCGGCAACGGCCGCCGCCCGCCATCGGCGCGCCCGAACAGTGCCGCCACGCCATGAGACAGCGACCAGATATGCAGCGCCATCATTAGCGAGGGCGGCCGCTTGTCCGGCGGCAACAGCACGATCAGCGCCTCCGAGGCGTTGCGCAGCACCTGGAAGGCGCGATCCGCCGCCAGCCGCAATTCCGGGCTGGAATCGAGCGAAAGCCCCGCTTCGAACATGGCGGAATAATAGGCGGGCTCGTCATGGGCGAAGGCGAGATAGGCGCCGCCGAGCCGGTTGAAAGCCGTGCCGGCATCGGGCCTGCCCTGGTCCCAGGCCTTGGTCAGCGCCAGCGCGAAAGCCTCGAAACCCCGCGCCGCGACATCCGCCAGCAGCGCATCGCGATCGCGGAAATGGCGGTAAGGCGCCGCAGGGCTGACCCCCGCCATCCGCGCAGCCTCGGCGAAGGTGAAGCCGTTGGCGCCCTTCTCGCGGATCAGGCCGAGAGCGGCGCGAACCAGCTCTTCCTTGAGATTGCCGTGATGATAGCCGCGGGGCGGATCGGGATTGTTGCGCTTCCAGCTCATGTGAGGAGCGCTAACATGGCGCAGCCGCAGCGTCGACAGCCCCGGACGCGATCAATCCGGCGATCATCAGCCGCTGGCGCAGCCCATCGGGAATGCGCCTGGCCCGCCCGCCGCCGACGCAGGCGACCCGCACCTGGGCCGTGACCAGCACCTCCTCGCCACGCAGCACGCGCTGCTCGACATCCATCGTCGCACCGCGAGCTGCGACAGAACGGGTCTCGACCGTCAGCAGATCGTCCATCACCGCGGGGCGGAGGAAGTCGATCGTCATCTTCCGGACTGCAAAGCCGAGCGCCGTTTCGCCATCGAACAGTTCGCGCTGCTCGACCCCGAGCGCCCGGATCAGTTCCGTGCGCCCGCGCTCCATGAAGCGGAGATAGGAGGCGTGATAGACGACGCCGGAAAAATCCGTGTCCTCGTAATAGACCCGGACGGAGATGCGATGGGCGGCGCTCATAGGAGGTAACTTCACTTGCTGGCAGGACACATCTCCCGCTTTAAGGCATTTGCCGGGGCTGGGGATACCGGCTGCGTCAGGAAAGTGGAGGCGGCGTCCTTGCCCGGCGGAACATCCGCGCCTCCCGGTGATTGGCTCGCCATGCCCAAAATCAAGGCCGCGCCATGGCCCGCCGCTCGCTGACCGGACTGGCGCTCCGCCAGATCGCCTTCCTTTGCCTGCTGGCGGCGCTCGGCTTCGCTGGCCTCGTCGCCAGCGGCCATATCGTGCTGCCCTACCGCTACGATCCTTTCGCGCCGCTCGATCTCAGGGCGGAGCGCGGATTGGCTGACCCCGTATCGTCTGACCCGCCTGAAGGGCGATGGCGCGCTGTGCCGCCGCGTCCTGACCCAAAGCGCGGTGCCTCACCGGGCTCTGCCGGATCGAGACGGGCCGGAGGGATGCGGGCTGACCGACGCGGTCGAACTGGCATCCGATGCCAGCAGTCTCGACAGCCGTGTCACCGCGCAATGCGGCATGGCAGCGGGCTGGCTCCTGTTCGAGCGGCAGGTGCTGCAGTCAGCAGCGCGGCAGCATCTCGGCCAGGACATCAGACGCAGCCTGCATCTCGGCACCTATGTCTGCCGCCGCATTGCCGGCTCGCAATCCCGCTTCAGCCAGCATGCCACTGCCAATGCCATCGATATCTCGGGCTTCGTGCTGGCGGATGGCACGACGCTGACGGTCAAGCGCGACTGGCCCGGTGACGGGCGCGAGGCGCGCTTCCTGCGCGCTGTCCGGGACGGCGCCTGCACTGTCTTCAACGGCGTGCTCGGCCCGGACTTCAACGCCGCCCATGCCGACCACTTCCACCTCGACAATGGCCCCTACAGGGTCTGCCGGTGACGAGGCGAAGCTGGACTTTTGCAGCTCAGCGCTTGCAGGGCTTCTTCATGAAGGAGCCGCACTCATAGGGCTGGGCGAGCTGCTCGCGCACCGAATAATCCTTGCCGTCGAGACGGTTGACGATGTCGTCGATGCGCCAGCTGCCGGCCTCCTCGACCATTCGGAAGCGCACGGTGACCGGCTGGCCGAAGCTCCTGAACGCCGCCACGACCTCGGCCCTGCCATCGCTGGGCGTCCCGCTCACGCTCACCCGCAGGTTCTTGATCTCGCCATCCTGCCCGCTGAGGAACGGGTCGGCCCCGATATTCCCCATCTCGCCGGCCTCTTCCATATAAGTCTCGTCGCGGGCGAAAAGCTGCGACAGCGACGTGCTCATCAGCTTTTGCCGATGTGGCGGCCGGAAAGGCGGCTGCGCAGCCTTGCCGCCGCTATTCGCCAGCGAGCGCTGCTCGATCGCGTAAGCCTCTTTCACCGGAGCATCCGGGCCGGGTGGGGCGGCACTCACGCTTGAAATAGCCAAAAGCGTGAAAGCAGGAAGGCTCATCCCGAACGCGCAGCGCATGGCGTTACTCGGCCGCCGAGAGCGTACGTGTTGGCGACGGTACGTGCCGCCCGGCCGCTTGAGCGACTTCGATCCAGCTCATGATCGCATCCTGAACGTTCAGGATGGCTTCCTCCGGGCTCTCCCCATCGGACATGCATCCCGGCAGATCGGGAACGGTCGCAAAATAGCCACCACCATCCTCTGGCGACAGCGGCTCGACCACGACACGGTAGTTCAGCTTCATCATGAGCTCTTTCTAATCCTTCAGCTCACGCACGACACGAACAAATTTGACGAAGAGACGAACATATTTTGGCTTGATCGGCCGGCGCGCCGGAACAGTCAGGATCTCGGCGATGCCGGCGTGGAAGATCTTGTAATGAGATCCACCTCCAGACGGCGGCAAGCACTGGACCGCATGTAAACGGCTGCACGCGCTCAATATCGGCGATCGTCCAGTCGCCTTGCGGGTTTCGCGCCATCCGTTCGAGCAGATCGTCTGCCATCGCAGCTACTCGTCCCCATCCCCGAACAGCCCGAACTGGGCCGCCTCGCGCGCTCGGCTCCGGCAGGCCGAGATGGCGGAAGGCGTGCGGCGTCAGCAGCCGGCCGCGCGGGGTGCGCTGGATGAAGCCCTGCTGGATCAGGAAGGGCTCGATGATCTCCTCGATCGCGTCGCGCGGCTCGGAGAGCGCGGCGGCGATGGTCTCGATCCCGACCGGGCCGCCGCCGAAATTGATCGCGATCGTGGTCAGGTAGCGCCGGTCCATCTGGTCGAGGCCGATCGCATCGACGTCGAGCAGCTGCAGCGCCTTGTCGGCGACCGCGCGCGTCACCGGCCGGGTCGCCGTCGACGATGGCGAAATCGCGCACCCGCCGCAGCAGCCGGCCGGCGATGCGCGGCGTGCCGCGCGAGCGCGCGCGCGATCTCGTTGGCGCCGTCCTCGCGTCATGCCGATGCCGAGCACCCGGGCGCCGCGCGCGACGATGCTCTCCAGCTCCTCGACGGTGTAGAAGTTCAGCCGGATCGGGATGCCGAAGCGGTCGCGCAGCGGCGTGGTCAGCAGGCCGGCGCGGGTGGTCGCGCCGACCAGCGTGAATTTCGGCAGGTCGATCTTCACCGAGCGCGCGGCCGGCCCCTCGCCGATGATCAGGTCGAGCTGGTAATCCTCCATCGCCGGATAGAGGATTTCCTCGACCGCCGGGTTGAGCCGGTGGATCTCGTCGATGAAGAGCACGTCGCGCTCTTCGAGATTGGTCAGCTGCGCCGCGAGATCGCCCGCCTTGGCGATGACCGGGCCGGAGGTCGAGCGGAAATTGACGCCGAGCTCGCGCGCCACGATCTGCGCCAGCGTCGTCTTGCCGAGCCCGGGCGGCCCGACGAACAGCACATGGTCGAGCGCGTCGCCCCGCGCCTTGGCGGCGTCGATGAAGACCTGCAGATTGGCGCGCGCCGCCGCCTGCCCGATGAAATCCGACGAGCGACAGCGGCCGCAGCGAGGTTTCGCTGTCGTCCTCGCGCTTTTCGGCCGACATCAGACCAGGCGGCGCGGCTCGCTCACAGCTCGATCTCCAGTTCCAGCGCATCATGCACGGGGATGCCCTGATAGCCGGTCTCGATGATCGTCGGAATGACCGAGCGGTAATGGTCGATCGCCTCGACATAGAGGCCGGAGAAGCGAAAGCCCTGCAGCTGGTAGAAGATCATGCCGGGCATGTTGTCATTGGTCAGCATCGCTTTCAGACGGGTGGCGCCCGCCGCCTTGGCGGCAGCCTTCACAGCGTCGAGCAGGAGCTTGGCCGCCCCCTGCCCGGCCTGCAGCGCATGCAGGGCGCAGAGCACCGCGAATGGCCCGTCCATCGTCCAGCTTGCAATGGCCAGGGTCTGGTCATCCTCGGAATACAGCGCCAGCGCATCGATCTCCGCACAATCATAGGTGCGGATGCCGATCATCATCCGGTGCGATCCCCAGCTCCGCATCATCAGGTCGAGCAGAAGCGTGCGGTCATGGAGCTGGGCGCACGCGCAGGCGGTCGCTCATCGCGCCAGTTCCTTGAGGCCGAGCTTGATCAGCTGCGCCGTTCCCGCTCCCTCGCCGGCCGCCTGCGCCGCCGCCGCGACGGCCGCAACCGCCTGGGCCTGCGGATAGCCGAGATTGGCGAGCGCCGAGACGGCATCCGCCACCGGCTGCGGCAGCCGCCGCTCAGCCAGCGCACCGGCGAGCTGCGCCACGCCCGGATCGACATGGCCGAAGGCCGGCGCCTTGTCCTTCAGCTCCGCGCAAAGCCGCTGCGCCAGCTTGGGCCCGACACCCGGCGCGCGCGCGACCGCCGCCTTGTCATTGGTGGCGATGGCCGTGGCCAGCGCGCCCGGCTCGAGCGTCGACAGGATCGCCAGCGCGACCTTGGCACCGACGCCCTGCACCATCTGCATCAGCCGGAACCAGTCGCGCTCGCTATCGGAGAGAAAGCCGTAAAGCCGGATCGCATCCTCGCGCACATGTGTCTCGATCGACAGCGCAGCCGCCTCGCCCGGCTGGGGCAGGCGCTGCAAGGTGCGCGAGGAGCATTGCACGACATAGCCGACGCCCTGCACGTCGAGGATGACGTGATCCTCGCCATAGGAATCGATCACGCCCTTGAGCTTGCCGATCATGCCTGTGCCAGCCCTTCCGCGATTACGCTGTGCCTTGACCTGCGCGCCCTCATTCTGAACCGCGCCAGCGACATCGCGAAGAATGCTCCAGCACGCGCCGGAGCCTCCTCGACCATCCTTCGAGACGCGCCTGCGGCGCTCCTCAGGATGAGGGCTCGGGGCGGAATGAGGGCTGAGAGCGTCAGACAGTATTGGGTCATTGCGCCATCCGCATCTGCGCCGCCAGGCTGCGCATGCCGCGATGCTGCGCGTGGCAGATCGCAACCGCCAGCGCATCCGCCGCATCGGCACTTTTGGTGTCCGATTTCGGCAGCAGCACCCGGATCATCATCTGCACCTGCTTCTTGTCGGCATGGCCGACGCCGACCACGGTCTTCTTGACCAGATTGGCGGCGTATTCCGCAACCTCCAGCCCCGCCAGCGCCGGCACAACCAGCGCGACGCCGCGCGCCTGCCCGAGCTTCAGCGCCGATTGCGGATCGCGGTTGACGAAGGTCTCTTCCACCGCGACCTCATCGGGGCTCCAGGCGCCGATCACACCGGCCAGCCCTTCGTGCAGCTGGCGCAGCCGCTCGGCCAGCGACAGCGCGCTATCGCTCTCGATACAGCCGGCCCCGAGATAGCCGAGTTTGCTGCCTTCCGAGACGATGATGCCCCAGCCGGTCTTCCGGAGGCCGGGATCAATCCCGAGGATGCGAATCGGAGGCGCCATGGCCGGGACCGTACCCTACGGACCTGCTTTGTTCCATGGCAGCGGCCGGTCACGGACAGCAAACCACGCCCGTTTTGGACAGAAATGCCGCGCGGAGCCGCACCGATCACAAACGCGCATCCCCGCCATCACAACGCGGCGTTTGCTCTCACCGGAATTTTCGCGATGGTGCTGCCAAGACCCGCCCCCTGCACCCGGTACCCGCTTTGATCGCCACGTTGTTTCCGGGCCTTTCCACGCTCAGCCTTGCCGTACTCGCTTTCGCCACGCTGCTGGGAGGGCTGGTGCGGGGCTTCACCGGCTTCGGCTTCGCCATGGTGTTCATGCCGCTGGCGAGCCTGGTGATTGGACCGGTCGCCGCGCTCGGCCTGATCTTCTGCATCGATCTGCCCTTTGCCCTGCCGCTCGCGGCGCGCAGCGCTCGCAATGCGGAATGGCGGGAGGTCCTGCCGCTGCTCCTGGCCGCGACCCTGGCGCTGCCGCTCGGCATCTCCCTGCTGATCTGGCTCGACCGCGAGACCATGCGCTGGATCGTATCGGGGCTGGTGCTGACTGCGGTGGCGCTGATGAGTTCGGGCTGGCGCTATCACGGCGCGCCGGGCATCCCGCTCTCGCTGGGTGTCGGCGTGCTGTCGGGCCTGTTCAATGGCATGGCCAGCATGGGCGGCATGCCGCTCGCCGTGTTCTGGCTCGGCGCCCAGCGCAATGACCGCCACCGGACGCGCTCGAACCTGCAGACCTTCTTCGGCCTCTCCACCGTGATCAGCGGCACGATCCTGTGGTGGAACGATATCCTCACCGTCAGGGCGATGCTGATGGCCCTGCCGCTGTTTGCGATCTACGGCGCCGGGCTCTGGGTCGGCACGCGTGGCTTTCGGCGTCGCCTCCGAAATCACCTTCCGGAGGATCGCCTATCTCCTGATCTTCACCAGCGCGCTCGTCAGCCTGCCACTATGGGACGGGCTGGTCGGGCGCTGATCAATCGCCCAGCTTTGCCATGATCTCGTCGGAGATCTCGAAATTGGCGAAGACGTTCTGGACGTCGTCATCATTGTCGAGCGCTTCCATCAGCCGCATCATCGAGGCCGCCTTTTCTTCGTCGAGCGGGGCCGATGTCGTCGGCCGCCACACCGGCTTGGCCGAATCCGGCGCGCCCAGTGCCGCTTCCAGCGCCTTGGAGACTTCGTTCAGGGAATCGAAGGCGCACAGGATGGTGTGGCCGTTTTCATCGCTGATCACATCGTCGGCGCCGGCTTCGATTGCGGCTTCCATCAGCTTGTCGGCATCCCCCGCCGTGACCGGATAGCTGATTTCGCCGACGCGGTTGAACATGAACGAGACGGAATTGCTCTCGCCCAGCGCGCCGCCCGATTTGGTGAAGTAGGAGCGCACGGCAGAGGCCGTGCGATTGCGGTTGTCGGTCAGCGCCTCGACGATGACCGCAGCCCCGCCCGGACCATAGCCCTCGTAGCGGACCTCATCGTAATTATCGCCCTCGCCGCCAGCCGCCTTGTTGATGGCGCGCTGGATATTGTCCTTGGGCATGTTCTCGGCGCGCGCCGCCAGCACTGCCATGCGCAGGCGCGGATTCATCGCGGGATCGGGCATGCCCATCTTGGCGGCGACGGTGATTTCGCGGCCCAGTTTCGAGAACAGCTTGGAGCGCACAGCGTCCTGCTTGCCCTTGCGGTGCATGATGTTCTTGAACTGGGAATGCCCGGCCATGGGAGCTCAGCCTTCTGTATGTCTGGTATGGCCGGCGGCCTGACAGCATAGCCGGCGGCATGCGCGCCTTATAAGCGCCCGCCGAAGCGGCAGGCAAGCCATTGGCAGCCCGGCCCACGCCGCAACCGGGCGTTCTGTACGCTCAAGGTCAGGCCCAGGGCGGAACGGCCTCGCCGAGATGCGGCCCCAGCCGCAACGGCCAGACCCCGCGAGCAAGCCCGGTCGCATCGTCGATCTCGACGGCGACACCGGCCAGCGAGCCTCGCCCGGTCGCCGGCTCCAGCCGCGCACCCGGCGTCTTCTGCAGGAACCGCCGCACCGGCTCGTCCTTCTGCATGCCCAGCACGGAATCATAGTCGCCGCTCATCCCGGCATCGGATTGATAGGCGGTGCCGCCCGGCAGGATGCGCGTATCGGCCGTGGGCACATGGGTGTGCGTGCCGACGACGAGGCTGGCGCGCCCATCGAGGAAATAAGCCATCGCCTGCTTCTCGCTGGTCGCCTCGGCATGGACATCGACAATCACGGCATCGGCGACCTCGCCCAGCGGACAGGCTGAAAGTTCGCGCTCCACCGCCGCGAAGGGGTCGTCCAGCGCATCCATGAAGATCCGCCCCATGACATTGACCACCAGCACCCTCGCGCCATTGCGGGCCTCGATGATGGTCGCGCCACGGCCCGGCGTGCCCGGCGGGTAATTCGCCGGTCGGATCAGCCGGTCCTGCCTAGCGATGAAGACCAGCGCCTCACGCTGGTCCCAGGAATGATTACCGAGCGTCACGGCATCGGCGCCGGCAGCCAGAAGCTCGTCGCAGATCGCTTCGGTGATGCCGAAGCCCCCGGCTGCGTTCTCGCCATTGATCACCACGCAATCGAGCTTCCAGTCGGTCCGCAGCGCGGGCAAACGCTCCTGCACCGCGATCCGCCCGGGGCGGCCGACGACATCGCCGAGAAAAAGAAAACGCATGGGGAGAATTCCGGAGAGCGCAAAACCATTCCGTCGCGCGATTGGCGCCAGGAATCAACCGCAGCTTATCGTCTCACGCTCGGTGACCACCCAGGCGAGCCGGCGGTCATGCGGCTCATCGGGCACCGCCTCGACCTCCTGCGCGCTGTAGCCAATGCCGATCGCGGTGGCGTTCCCGAGCGCGGTCAGCGCCGCATCGTAATAGCCCTTGCCATAGCCGATGCGAAACCCGCGCCGATCGAAGGCGGCCAGCGGAACCAGCAGGATGGTCGGCCGGCATTGCGGCTGCTGCACGTCCGGCACCAGCGTGCCGAATCCTCCGGGCACAATCGGCTCCCACGGGGCCCAGCGCCGAAACAGCATCGCCTTGTCCACAATGGCCGGCAGGCACAGCGCGATCCCCTGGGCATGGAGAGCTTCGAGAATCGGCCGCGGATCGGCCTCAGAGCGCATCGGCCAATAGGCGGAGACGACAGGCGCTTCAGGACGAGCGCTCAGGACATCGCCCAGCAGCGCGAGCGCCCTTGCGGTGATCGCCTGGTCCCATTCGAGCCGGTCGTCGATCTCGAGCCCGTCCCGGCGGGAGAGCGCCTGCTGGCGCAAGGCGGATTTGCGGGTCGCGGCGCTGTCTGTCGCTGAATTCATGAAAGTGCTGAGCCACCTTGGCCGTGGAGATTTCGATCCCGGGACACCTACTAAAGTAGGTGGGCGCCGTGTGTCCGGGTCCAGGGACCCGGTCAGGGACAGCTCCCTAGGGAGTCGTATGGGCCCGGGAATACACTCCTCGCACGCACCAGGCAGCCCAGCTCGTCCAATGTAGGGAAGCCTGGGTCAAAGCGCCAGTGGCAGTTTAGCCGGCGGCGCCCGGAACGAGCTGGCGCGCAATACCTTCGATGCGCTCGGCCGCCGCCACCAGCGCCTCCGCCGCCCGCTCCTCGACCTCGCCAAGGCGCTGGTCGGCGGCACCGGCATCGCCCTGCAGGGCGGCCAGCTCGTTTTCCAGCCGCGCGACACGGTTGCGCATTTCCGACATTTCGTCGGCCACCATCAGCGCCGCCATGACATGCAGGCGCATATCGCCGATCTCGCCGAAGGCCTTGCGCATCTCGTCGATCTTTTCGTCGTAATACGCCGCGAGCTGCTCGAGATGCGGCTCCTCGCCCTCCCCGCAGGCCATGCGATAGGCCTTGCCGGCTATGGTGACGTTGACTTGCGGCATGGTCGCCTCCGCGCCTCTCGCCCCTTGCGGAGCGGCTGTTCAGTGATCGGCGGGAATGTCGGGCTGGTTGCGGCCGATGACCGCGCCGACGACCGTGATCGCCCGCTCCAGCCGCTGGTCGACATCCTGGGCGGCACTTTCGATCTGGCCGAGCCGCGCCACGGCCCCGTCCAGCTCGGAAGCGAGCCGCGCCCGGTCATCCTGCATCAGGGTCAGTTCGGTTTCGAGATTGGCCCGCCCGCGTTCCGCCTCGATACGGCGGCGGGCGGCGGCTTCCAGTTGGGCCAGCGCACTATCCAGTCGCGCCAGGGCGTTCTGCAGCATCAAGCTCGCCACGATTGCCTCCTTCCCGACCTGCTCCACACGATTCGGGAAGGTTAGCCGATGTTGGGCCCGAGCGTGAATCGCAAGCGGAAATCGGGTGCCTAACCCTGTTGGCCGGACCGCGATGAATTGACTTCATGGGACCGGACATCCTAATCGAGCCGCCATATCGACAGGCCGGCCACATCGCTCCGCTCGGCGCTTGCTTGCGCGCCGCCTTCACGAGCGCACATGGCCCGTCTCCATTGCCGGCGGGAGCCCAGGACCATCATGACCGCGATCGACAAAAGCCTTCACGACAAGCTGGCCAACGCCATTCGCGCGCTCGCCATGGACGGCGTCGAGCAGGCCAAGTCCGGCCATCCCGGCCTGCCGATGGGCGCCGCCGATGTCGCCACCGTGCTGTTCACCCGGATCATGAGCTATCATGCCGCCGATCCGCGCTGGCCCGATCGCGACCGTTTCGTGCTCTCGGCCGGCCATGGCTCGATGCTGATCTACGCCCTGCTCTATCTGACCGGCGTGCCTGGCATGGAGCTCGACGATCTCAAGAAGTTCCGCCAGCTGGAATCGCAGACGCCGGGCCACCCCGAGAACTTCATGACGCCCGGCGTCGAGACCACCACCGGCCCGCTCGGCCAGGGCCTCGCCACCGCTGTCGGCATGGCCATGGCTGAGCGCATGCTCGCCGCCGAATTCGGCAAGAAGATCGTCGATCACCACACCTATGTGCTGGCCTCCGATGGCGACCTGATGGAAGGCATCAGCCAGGAAGCGATCGCGCTCGCCGGCCATCAGAAGCTCAACAAGCTGATCGTGCTCTGGGACGATAACGGCATCTCCATCGACGGGCCGCTGTCGATCTCGGATTCGGTCGATCAGCTCGGCCGCTTCAAGGCCTGCGGCTGGCGCGCCGAGCGCGTCGACGGGCATGATCCCGACGCGATCGAGGCTGCGGTGCGCCGCGCGCAGAAGTCGAACAAGCCGACGCTGATCGCCTGCAAGACCGTGATCGGCTTTGGCGCCCCCAAGAAGGCCGGCACCTCCAAGGCGCATGGCGAGCCGCTGGGCGCCGAGGAACTCGCTGCCGCCAAGGCCAAGCTCGGCATCACCGGCGGCGCCTTCGAGATCGCGCCCGATGTGCTGAAGGCCTGGCGCGGCTTCGGCGCGGCCGGCGCCAACCGCCATGCCGACTGGAAGAGCCGCTTTGGCGTGCTGCCGGAGCGCAAGCGCTCGGAATTCGAGCGTCGCCTGGCGCTGGCTGTCCCGGCCAAGCTCGGCAAGGCGATCCTCGCGCACAAGAAGGCGCTGATCGCCAGCCCCGCCACTGTCGCGACCCGCAAGGCCTCGGAAATGGCGCTGGAAGCGATCAGCCCGGTGCTGCCGGAGCTGGTGATGGGCTCGGCCGACCTGACCCCCTCCAACAACACCCGCACCAAGACCGCCGAGGATTTCACGCCCAAGACCCCCAAGGGCCGCTATGTCCGCTACGGCATTCGCGAGCATGGCATGGCCGCGGCGATGAACGGCATCACCCTGCATGGCGGCTTCCGCACCGGCGGCGGCACCTTCCTGGTCTTCGCCGATTACGCCCGCCCCTCGATGCGGCTTGCCGCGCTGATGAGCCTGCCGGTCGTCTACGTGATGACCCATGACTCGATCGGCCTCGGCGAGGACGGCCCGACCCACCAGCCGGTGGAGCAGATCGCCTCCCTGCGTTGCATGCCGCGCATGCGCGTCTTCCGCCCCGCCGATGCCATCGAGACGGCGGAAGCCTGGCAGCTGGCGATCGAGCGGACCAACGGTCCGACCGTTCTCGCGCTCTCGCGCCAGAACCTGCCGCAGCTGCGCAGCGACGCGACCACCACCAATCGCTGCGCCACCGGCGGCTACGAGCTGCTGGCGGCCGAGGGTGGCAAGGCGCAGGTCACGCTCTTTGCCTCCGGCTCCGAAGTCGAGCTCGCTGTCGCCGCCCGCAAGGCTCTGGCCGAAAAGGGCGTTCGCGCCCGCGTCGTCTCGGTGCCGTCGCTCGATCTTCTGCTGGAGCAGGATGAGGCGACCCGCGCCGCGATCATCGGTTCCGCCCCGGTCAACATCGCCGTTGAGGCGGCGGTGCGCTTTGGCTGGGACGCCGTGATCGGCCGCGACGGGATCTTCATCGGCATGGATTTGTTCGGTGCCAGTGGCCCCTACAAGGAGGTCTACAAGCACTTCGGCATTACCGCGGAAGCGGTGGTCGATGCCGCCATGAAGCGGCACAACGGCTGATATTCGCGCAGAGGGGTTGCGCTCGGCCACGCTTTGGCCGAATTGCCCGCGTGAAAGACGGTGAAGCGAGCCGGGTTCGGCGAAGGAGTGGATTGAGATGACGGTCAAGGTGGCGATCAACGGCTTCGGCCGTATCGGGCGCAACGTTCTGCGCGCAATCATCGAGTTGAAGCGCAAGGACATCGAGGTCGTCGCGATCAACGATCTCGGCCCCGTCGAGACCAACGCCCATCTCTTCCGCTTCGATTCCGTGCATGGCCGTTTCCCCGGCACCGTCACGGTCTCCGGCGACACGATCGATGTCGGTCGCGGGCCGATCAAGGTCACCGCCATCCGTGATCCCAAGGATCTGCCGCACAAGGCGCTCGGCGTCGACATCGCCTTCGAATGCACCGGCATCTTCACGACACGTGACAAGGCCGCCGCTCATCTCGCCGCCGGCGCCAAGCGCGTCCTCGTCTCCGCGCCCTGCGATGGCGCCGATCTGACCGTGGTCTACGGCGTCAACCACGACGCGCTGACGGCGGAGCACCTCGTCGTCTCCAACGCCTCCTGCACCACCAACTGCCTCGCCCCCGTGGTGAAGGTGCTGCATGACGCCGTCGGCATCGACAAGGGCTTCATGACCACGATCCATGCCTATACCGGCGACCAGCCGACGCTGGATACGATGCACAAGGATCTCTATCGCGGACGCGCCGCCGCGCTGTCGATGATCCCGACCTCGACCGGTGCCGCCAAGGCCATCGGCCTGGTCATCCCCGAGCTGAAGGGCCGGCTCGACGGCACCTCCGTGCGCGTGCCGACCCCCAACGTCTCGGTCGTGGACTTCAAGTTCATCTCCAAGCGCAAGACGACGGTGGAGAAGATCAACGACGCGATCCTGAAGGCCAGCAAGCGCGGTTCGCTGAAGGGCATTCTGGCCGTGACCGACCAGCCCAACGTCTCCATCGACTTCAACCACGACCCCGCCTCCTCCACCTTCGCGCTCGACCAGACCAAGGTGATGGACGACAAGTTCGTGCGCATCCTGTCCTGGTACGACAATGAGTGGGGCTTCTCGAACCGCATGAGCGACACCGCTGTCGCCATGGCCAAGCTGCTCTGATCCCACTCTCCCTGATGGCGGATCGTGCCTTCGCATGATCCGCCGCTCGCTTCCTCGCACCTGAACGGAACCAGCATGGCCAAGATCGAGCCGAGCGTCGCAAGCCCTGTCGATGTCTCAGAGACCAGCGTCGTCCCCTCCGCTGCGTCCCATAGCGCCCCGCAGCTTGTCGTGCCGGAGACGACGACATCGGCTGCAAGGCCGAACGGTCAGCCGCGCGAGATGGACCAGCTCTCCCGGATCGAGGACAAGGCGGCTCGGATCGAGGAAAAGTTCGCCCGCTATGAATTGGTTCTGACCCGCGCCGAGGCTTCGCTGGAGCGCAGCGCTCACAAGGTCGATGCCGCGGCCGGCACGATGGATTTCTCCGGCATCCGCGACGAGGTTGGCGCCCTGCGTCGCCGGGTCGAGGCGACACCGCGCTTTGGCGCCCTGGTGACGACGGCTCTCATCACCTCGCTGCTGACCGTGCTGCTGATGGTTCTGGTCTTGAAGTTCGGCGTGCCCGGACTGTTCGGCGGCCTGCTGCCGCGCTGATCGCCGCTACTGCCAGCCGACCGCTTCTGGAGAGAGACCAATGACCGCTTTCCGTACGCTCGACGATGCCACCCTCGTCGGGAAAGCGCGTTCTGGTCCGCGTCGATCTCAACGTGCCGATGGAAGCCGGCAAGGTCACCGACGCCACCCGCATCGAGCGGGTGCTGCCGACGATCCGGGCGATCGCGAAACAGGGCGGCAAGGTCATCCTGCTCGCCCATTTCGGCCGTCCCAAGGGGCGCGATACCGCCAACAGCCTGAAGCCCGTGGCCGTCGCGCTGGCCCATGCGCTGGGCGGCCCTGTCACCTTCGTCGAGGATTGCGTCGGCGATGATGTGGCCAAGGCGGTGACCGCCGCCAGGAACGGCGACGTCATCCTGCTCGAAAACACCCGCTTCCATGCCGGTGACGAGAAGAACGACAAGGATTTCGTCGCGGCGCTGGCGGCCAATGGCGACATCTTCGTCAACGACGCCTTTTCCGCGGCGCACCGCGCCCATGCCTCGACCGAGGGCCTCGCCCATGTGCTGCCCGCCTATGCCGGGCTGCAGCATGCAGGCGGAGCTTGAGGCGCTCTCGGCCGGGCTCGACAATCCCGCCCGCCCGGTCATGGCGATCGTCGGCGGTGCCAAGGTCTCGACCAAGCTCGATCTGCTCGGCAATCTCGTCCGGAAGGTCGATGTTCTGGTCATCGGCGGCGGCATGGCCAACACCTTCCTCGCAGCGCGCGGCCTCGACGTCGGCAAGTCGCTCTGCGAGCATGATCTCGTCGCGACGGCGCGCGAGATCGAGGAAAAGGCCAAGGCTGCCGGCTGCGCAGATCATGCTGCCGGTCGATGCGCTGGTGGCGCGCGAATTCAAGGCCCATCCGGAGCACCGCGTTGCCGATGTTGGCGACGTCGCCGCCGACGAGATGATCCTGGATGCCGGGCCGCGCAGCGTGGCCGAGGTGGTCCAGAAGCTTGCGGGCATCAAGACGCTGGTCTGGAACGGCCCGTTCGGGGCCTTCGAGCTGCCACCCTTCGACACCGCGACGGTGACCGTGGCCAAGGCCGTGGCCGAGCGGGTCAAGGCCGGCCAAGCTCGTCGCCATCGCAGGCGGCGGCGACACGGTCTCGGCCATGAACCATGCCGGCATCGCCGACGATCTGACCTATATCTCGACCGCGGGCGGCGCCTTCCTGGAATGGATGGAAGGCAAGCCGCTGCCGGGCGTGGAAGCTCTGCGCAAGGCCTGATCGACCAGGGTACAAGCCGGCCGCGCCGAGCGCTAAGCCCCTGCCCTATCAGGCGGCGGCTGCGCTCTCGAACAATCTGGCCTCCGTCAGCAGCCACGAGACCAGCGCTTCGACACCGGGCTCGCGCGCGCCCGGCTGCAGGATCAGCCAGCAACCGGATGCACTGTCGAAGCTCAGCCCGAGCGGGTTGACCAGCGCCCCGCTCGCCAATTCCTCGGTGACGAAGCAGCGCGGCGTCAAAGCCACGCCCAGACCCGCCATCGCCGCGCGAATGATCACGGAATAATAGCCGTAGCGCACCGTATGGGCGGGAACGGCGCCGCGCAGCCCATGCGCTTCGGTGAACTCGGCCCAGAAGGCCGGCATCTGGAAGTGCTGCAGCAGGGTCATCGCCTGGATATCGGCCGGGCGGGTGAAGCCGCCCATCCGCTCGATCAGGGCTGGCGCCGCGACCAGCGCCACCTCGCGGCCGAACAGATAATGCGCCTCCCGCCCCGGCCAGGGCCCGGCACCATGGCAGATCTCGAGGTCCGGCTCCTCGGTCTCCTCCGCGCTGACGAAATTGGTGAACTGCACGTCGATGCTCGGGATGCGCCTGCGCAAAGCTCGGAAAACGCTGCATCAGCCAGCGCTCGCCGACGATGGCGAGCATATGCAGCCGGATCGGCCGCGCCGCAGCGGCCCGTTCCGCCAGCCGCCGGGCGCCGCGCTCCATCTGCTCCACCGCCGCCTCGGCATAGGGCCGGTAAAGCACGCCGGCCTCAGTCGGCTTGAGCCCGGCCGGGCCGCGCTCGAACAGCGCGACGCCGAGATGGTCCTCCAGAACCTGAACCTGTTTCGACACCGCGCTCTGGGTCAGATGCACGGCAGCAGCCGCTTTCGCCGTCGAGCCCAGCCGCGCCACGGCGAGGAACACGCGCAAGGCGGTGGTCGATGGCAAAGGCGCGCGGCCGGTCAAAAGCTATTCCTTCAGCGACTATCCCTCAGGAGATCGTTTCGTTTGCCGGCGCTGTCGTCAAGGGTCAGAGTTCCCCGTCAGGGGAGGCCCAGCATGAACCAGCCCGTGCGCCTGTGGGGCGGCCGTTTTCGCAAACCGCCGGATCCGCGAATGATGCGCTTGTCCAGCGCGGCGACAGCCCATAGCCGGCTGGTGCCGCAGGATATTGCCGGCGGCAAGGCGCATGCGGCGGAACTGCTGCGCGCCGGCCTGCTGTCTCCGGAAGAATGCCAGAGCATCCTGCAAGCGCTGGACCTGATCCTCCGGGACTTCAGTGAGGGTCGTCTCGCTCCGGGGCCGGAGGATGAGGATGTCCACAGCTTCGTCGAGCGGGTGCTGGTCGCCCGCATCGGCGCCACCGGGGCAAAGCTGCGCGCCGGCCGCTCCCGCAACGACCAGGCGGCTAACAACCTCAAGCTCTATCTGCGCCAGCAGGCGCGGCTGATCGCAGCGATGCTGGCCGATCTGCTGGAGGCGCTCGCCACCCAGGCGCAGGACCACGCCGCCTCCGTCTGCCCCGGCTTCACCCATCTCCAGAGCGCCCAGCCCGTCACCTTCGGCCATTGGCTGATGGCCCATGCCCAGGCGCTGTCGCGGGACGCTTCGCGTCTGCAGGATTGGGACAAGCGCTCGGCCCTGTCCCCGCTCGGCGCTGCGGCGCTGGCTGGCTCGGCCATCGCGCTTTCGCCTGAGCTGAGCGCGCAGACGCTCGGCTATGACGGACCTTGCGAGAACTCCGTCGATGCCGTCGGCTCGCGCGACCATGTCGCCGAATTCCTGTTCGTCAGCGCCATGCTGGCGACCAACCTGTCGCGGCTGGCGGAGGAAGTGACGCTCTGGACGTCGCGGCAGTTCGGCTGGGTCGTGCTCGATGATGGCTTTGCCACCGGCTCCTCGATCATGCCGCAGAAGAAGAACCCCGATATCGCCGAGATCAGCCGCGGCCGCGCCGCCCGGCTGACCGGCAATCTGATGACGATGCTGGGCGCGCTGAAGGGCCTGCCGCTCGCCTATAACCGCGACCTTGCCGAGGACAAGCGCGCCGCTTTCGATGCGGTGGATGTGCTCGGAGAGGTCCTGCCCGCTTTCGCCGGGCTGATCGAGACCATGCAGCCGCAGCCCGCCATCGATGCGCGCCCAGGCCGGCTCCGGTTTTGCGCTGGCGACAGAAGTTGCCGATCATCTCGCGCGTCACGGGCGTGCCTTTTGCCGAAGCTCATGAAATAACCGGCGCGCTGATCCGCTATTGCGAGGAGATGGGCCGCGAGCTGGAGGCGCTGGACACAGTGGAATTGCAGGGCGATCGATCCCCGGCTTGATGCCGATGTGCTGGCCGTCCTGACGCTGGATGCAGCCGTTGCCGCGCGCAGCGGCCATGGCGGCACCGCGCCCGACCGCGTCCGCGAGCAGATCGCCCGCTATCGCGACTGGCTCGCCGGGTTCCGCAGCTGGTCCGCGCAGGTCGTCGGCATGAGCCTGAGCGCCGCACCGGCCGAACGCGGCCTGGCCGAGATCGCCGGGTCTGAGCATCGTGCCGCAAGCGCTTCTACGGGCGCTGGATCGCTGCGGCCTTGATCCTGCTGGTGCTGGCCTGGATCGTGAAGGCCTTCGCGCAGGGGCAGATCGCCTGGCCGGTGGTGGCGCAGTTCTTCACCGCGCCGGCGATCCTCGCCGGCCTCGTCAACACGCATCATCATGACCGCCTGCGCCATGGCGCTCGGCATCGTGCTCGGCGTGGTCTTCGCGGTCATGCACATGTCGCCGAACCCGGTGCTGCGCGGCGTGGCGCTGTTCTACATCTGGTTCTTCCGCGGCACGCCGCTGCTGCTGCAACTGCTGCTCTGGTTCAACCTCGCGCTGGTCTTCCCGACGATCGGCATTCCCGGCCTGATCGAATGGCGCACCATCGACGTGATCGGCGCCGTTCATGGCGACGCTGCTCGGGCTCGGCATGAACCAGGGCGCCTACACCGCCGAAGTGGTGCGCGGCGGCATCCTCTCGGTCGATGTCGGCCAGACCGAGGCCGCCAAGGCGATCGGCATGACCCGGCTGACGACCCTGCGCCGGATCGTGCTGCCGCAGGCGATGCGCGTCATCATCCCGCCGGTCGGCAACGAGTTCATCAGCATGGTCAAGCTGACCTCGCTCGCCAGCGTCATCCAGTATTCCGAGATCCTGCGCAACGCGCAGACGATCTACTACGCCAATGCCCGCGTCATCGAGCTGCTGATCGTCGCCGGCCGTCTGGTACCTGCTCGTGGTCACGCTGCTGCAGATCGGCCAGTTCTTCCTCGAGCGCGTCTTCTCGCAAGGGTCGCGGCGAACGCGGCCGCGCCAGCGCAGGAGGCCAAGCCGCATGAGCCAGGCGCAAGCCGATCGTCATCGCCGCCAATGTCGGCAAGCACTTCGGCACGCTGCAGGCGCTGAACGGCGTCTCGCTCGACGTCGCGCCGGGCGAGGTCGCTGTGCATCATCGGCCCCTCGGGCTCCGGCAAGAGCACGCTTCTGCGCTGCATCAACCAGCTCGAGACGCATCGATGCCGGCGCGATCTGGGTCGATGGCGAGCTGATCGGCTATCGCCGCGAGGGCGACGCGCTTGCACGAGCTGAGCGATGCGAGATCGCGCGCCAGCGGCTGGCCACCGGCATGGTGTTCCAGCGCTTCAACCTGTTCACCCACATGACGGCGCTGCAGAACATCATCGAGGGGCCGGTGACCGTGCTGCGCCGTCCGCGGCGGGACGCGATCGCCGAGGCCGATGGCGCTGCTCGAGCGCGTCGGCCTCGCCGACAAGCGCGACGCCTATCCGATCGAGCTCTCGGGCGGGCAGCAGCAGCGCGTCGCCATCGCCCGGGCGCTCGCCATGAAGCCGAAGCTGATGCTGTTCGACGAGCCGACCTCGGCGCTCGATCCCGAGCTCGTCGGCGAGGTGCTGGCGGTGATGCGCGATCTCGCCGCCAGCGGCATGACGATGATCGTCGTCACGCACGAGCTCGGCTTCGCCCGCGAGGTCGCCGAGCGACGTCGATCTTCATGGACAAGGGCGAGATCGTCGAGCGCGGCCCGCCCAGCGCGATCCTGACCGCGCCCCAGCATGAGCGCACCCGCGATTTCATCGCAGCCGTTTTGACCTGACCCACCGTCTGAAGGAGACTTCCCAATGCTTCGCATCACCCTCGCCACGGCCCTCTTGGCCGCAACTGCCCTGAGCGCCCAGGCCCAGGCCCTGCCGGAGCGGATCAAGACCGCCGGCAAGCTCGTCATCGCGACCCAGCCGAACTATCCGCCGATCGCCTTCAAGGACCCCGCCACCAATGCGCTCGCCGGCTTCGACATCGAGCTGGGCGAGGCCATCGCCAAGGAGCTCGGCGTCAAGGTCGAGTGGCAGGAGACCGCCTTCGCCCAGATGCTGCCGTCGCTCCAGACCGGCCGTGTCGACATGGTGATGGCCGGCATGAGCGACCTGCCGGCGCGGCGCGAGACCGCCGACTTCATCGACTACATGGTCTCCGGCGCGCAGTTCTACACCGTCACCGCCTTCGCTGGATCGATCAAGACGCCCGAAGACCTTTGCGGCAAGATCGGTCGGCGCCAGCCGCTCGACCAACTGGCCGCGCCAGATCGGCGAGTGGAGCGAGGCGAATTGCGTCGCCAAGGGCAAGCCCGCGATCACCGTCGTCGGCACCGAAGGCTCGGTCGATGCCCGCACCCAGCTCAAGACGCAGCGCCTGCAGGGCGGCGTCCAGGGCAGCGAGACGATGAGCCATTTCCAGAAGCTGGAGCCCAACACCTATGTGCCGCTCGGCCTGCCCTTCACCCGCTCGCTGACCGGCATCCCCTTCGCCAAGACGGCCGAGGGCACGCAGCTGCGCGACGCTGTCAAGGGCGCGCTCGACCGGCTGCAGGCCAATGGCGGCTATGATGCGCTGATCGCCAAATACGGCCTGACCAATAACGGCCTGAAGCCGATCGTGATGAACCAGGGCGAATAAGCCCGACGCCAGACCGCAGCGGCCCTGCCCCGTGCAGACCGCTGCGGCCTCCGGCTGCTAACCCGTTTTGCAAAAACGCGATGGCTCTCGCTGCTTTCGCTTTGCGAAGTGGCGGGGGACACACTAAATCCCTCCCAGACCCTGCTTGCCTCCGGGAGGACCAACGTGGCCCGCATTACCCTTCGCCAATTGCTCGACCATGCCGCCGAACATGATTACGGCGTGCCCGCTTTCAACATCAACAATATGGAACAGGCGCTGGCCATCATGGCCGCGGCCGATGCGACGGACGCTCCCGTCATCATCCAGGCCTCGCGCGGCGCGCGCAGCTACGCCAACGACATCATGCTCAAGCACATGATGGATGCGGTCACCGAGATCTACCCGCATATCCCGGTCTGCGTGCATCTCGACCATGGCAATGAGCCTGCCACCTGCATGACCGCGATCCAGGCCGGCTTCACCTCGGTGATGATGGATGGCTCGCTCAAGGCCGACGGCAAGACCCCGGGCGACTGGGACTACAATGTCGGCGTCACCCGCACGGTGACCGAGATGGCCCATCTCGGCGGGATCTCTGTCGAAGGCGAGCTGGGTGTGCTCGGTTCGCTGGAATCCGGCGAAGGCGAGAAGGAAGATGGTCACGGCTTCGAGGGCAAGCTCAGCCACGACCAGCTGCTGACCAACCCCGAGGAGGCGGTGAAGTTCGTCGCCGAGACCAAGGTCGATGCGCTGGCCATCGCCATGGGCACCTCGCACGGCGCCTACAAATTCACCCGCAAGCCCGACGGCGCGATCCTGGCGATGCATGTCATCGAGGAGATCCACAAGAAGCTGCCGAACATGCACCTGGTGATGCATGGCTCGTCCAGCGTCCCGCAGGATCTGCAGGACATCATCAACCAGTATGGCGGCAAGATGCCCCAGACCTGGGGTGTGCCGGTCGAGGAGATCCAGCGCGGCATCAAGCACGGCGTGCGCAAGATCAACATCGACACCGACAACCGCATGGCGATGACCGGCCAGATCCGGAAGATCCTCTCGGAAAACCCCGGCGAGTTCGATCCGCGCAAGTACCTGAAGCCGGCTATGGAAGCCATGACCCAGCTCTGCAAGCAGCGCCTGCAGGAGTTCAACACGGCTGGCCAGGCAAGCAAGATCAAGCGCGTGCTGACCACGGCCGAGATGGCCAAGCGCTACGCCAAGGGCGAGCTCGACCCGACCTTCCAGTCGCAGAAGGCCGCCTGAGTTCAACGCCGCACACTGAGGCGCGGGGAACCCCTCTCCTGCATCGAGGTCGGGTATACCCGACCTCGACACTCCAAATGCTGATCCCGGGCAGGCCCGAGATCAGTGAGAGGGGCAGGGGCGAGGTGCCGGCCCTGGACCCGATGAGCCCACAGCTTTCAGAAGAGCGCTGTCAGGTCAGGGCCACACCGTCAAACGGCCGCCCCCTCACCCCTGCCCTCTCCCTATGGGAGAGGGTTTCCCGCGCTTGAACGTCCAGGCCAGCGTAAAGCGGCGCCGTCTCAGACGCCGATCTTGCCGCCGCCCTTGCGGGTGATCGCAACCACGGATGGCCGGGTCGGCATATCCGGCTTGAAATCCGGCCAGCGGGTCGAGAGGTCTTCGTAATAGGAGCGGCGGCCGAACTCCGGCCAGTCCGGGCCATCATCGCCCGGATGCTGCACGGCGACGAACGCGGTGGTGTCGTCGGGCGTGAAGCACGGGCCGCACATCTCCGCGCCATGCGGCACGCGGTAGAACAGCTTCGAGGTCCGGCGCGCACCGCCTTCGGTATCGACAGCCCAGAGACCATCGGTCCGGCCCGTTTCCTGGACATTATTGCCGTCGGTCGCGACCCAGAGCCGCCCGGCCCTGTCGACCACGGCATTGTCGGGCATGCCGAACCAGCCATTGCGCGTGGTATCGGTCGAGAAGGTCGCGCCGACGCTCGCCACCGACGGGTCGCCACATTGCAGCAGGATCTCCCAGCGGCCGCTGGTCGCGGCATGGTCCCCGCCATCCTCGCTGATTTCGACAATATGGCCGAAGGCGTTCTTGGCGCGGGGATTGGCGGCATCAACCTGCTCGGGCTTGCGGCTCGTATTATTGGTGAGCATCACATAGACCTTGCCCGTCACCGGGTTGGGCGTGATGTCCTCCGGCCGGTCCATCTTCGTCGCGCCCAGAAGATCGGCGGCGCGGCGCGTCTCGATCAGCACATCGGCCTGGCTCTCGAAGCCATTTCCAGGCGTCAGCGGCCCCTGTCCGAAGGTCAGCGGCATCCAGCTCAGGCTGCCATCGGCGGAAAACTTCGCGACATGCAGCGTGCCGCTATCGAGAAGATCGAGGTTCGCCGCCCGGTTGTTCGGGTCGAACCGGCCGGTCGTGACGAACTTATAGACATAGTCGAAACGCTCATCATCGCCGAGATAGACCGCAACGCGGCCATCCTTGGCGACGATATTGTCGGCGCCTTCATGCTTGAAGCGACCCATGGCCGTGCGCTTCTTCGGCACCGAGGTCGGATCGAACGGATCGACCTCCACCACCCAGCCGAAGCGGTTGGCTTCGTTGGGTTCCTTGGAGAGATCGAAGCGCTCCTCGAAGCGACCCCAGCCATAGGGCTGCGACGGCAGCGCGAGCCGCTTGTAGTTGGCCGCTTCGCGATGGCCCTCCGGGAGCTTGCCGGAGAAATAGCCGTGAAAATTCTCCTCGCCCGAGACGAAGGTACCCCAGGGCGTCATCGCGCCGGAGCAGTTGTTGACGGTGCCGAAGACCTTGCGGCCGGTCGCATCGGCGTTGGTCTTGACCCGCTCAGTAGCGGCGACAGGGCCTGACAGCGCCATCTCCGTCGCGACCGTGATGCGGCGGTTGAGCTTGGAATCCTTGACCAGACCCCATTGGCCATCAATGCGGCGGATCTCGGCGACAGTGGCGCCATGCGCCATCGCCTCGATCCTGAAGCGCTCCGGCGTCGCGCTTTTCAGAACCGGCTTGCCATCCTTCATCTCGGTGACGCCCGGGAACATCAGATGCGGGTTGGTGTATTCATGGTTCACGAAGAGCACGCCGTGGGCTGAAGGGTCAGCCGCGCCCGGCATCGGCAGGTAGCCGACGAAGTCGTTATTGTAGCCAAACTGCTTCGCCTGCGCCTCGGGCGACTGGTTGGCAGGGTCGAAGGCCGGCGCATCGGCGGTCAGCGGGTCGCCCCAGCGCAGCAGAACCTGCGCGTCATAGCCTTCCGCGACATGGTGATCGGCATCGACACCAACCGCGACCTCCTTGAAATCAAAGGCCGATTTGGCGCCCTGCGCCTGCGCCTGCTCCGCGGTCTCGAGCGCGAGCGTTCCGACGGTCGCGGAAATGGCGGAGACGGCCAGCGCCCCCTTGAGCAGGCCGCGGCGCGAGAAGCGCAGGCTGATCAGCTCACCCATCGTCGGGTTGTCGGTCGGGTTCTGCGGTGCAGCGTCCTCATGCTCCAGCAGGCTGGCGCCGAAGGTCGATTCATGGGCGTCCTGGGTCACGTCATCTCTCCTCATCAAAACCAAAGGCGTCGTCGCGACGGTCAATTTCGAACTGATCCAGTTCCAGTTACTCAACGGCAGTGACGCTCCCATGACAGCCGGCCTTCGCTCTTGGCCCTGCACGAGGCCCGATCTCAAGCGACGTTACGGGCGCAAGTGGCAAGGTGCTTCCAGCCTGCCCTGAAATCTGACAGAACGCCTCTCTCTTCGCACCCGCGCCCCGGATTTCGATGTCGCTCGTCTTCTCCGCCTTCGTTGCAGCCTTTGTCGGTTTCGCCGCCTCGATCGCCGTCGTGCTGGCTGCCGCACAGGCGCTGGGCGCGACCCCGGCGCAAACGGTGTCCTGGGTGGTGGGGCTCGCGCTGGCCAAGGGCAGCGCCAGCCTGTTTCTGTCCTGGCGCTATCGCATGCCGATCATCTGCGCCTGGTCGACCTCCGGCGCCGCGCTGATCGCGGCAACGACGGGGCTCGATCTGCCCGCCGCCATCGGCGCCTTCATCGTCGCCGCCGGGCTGACCATGCTGACAGCGGCCTTCCGCCCGCTCGGCGCGCTGACGGAGCGCATCCCGATGAGCATTGCCTCGGCGATGCTGGGCGGCATCATCTTCCGCTTCGTCGTCGCAGTCTTCGACGAGATGAGCCTGTCGCCGGCGCTGGTGCTGCCGCTGCTCGCGGTGTTTCTGGTGGCGCGGCTGTTCAGCCCGTTTCTCGGCGTCATCGCCGCGCTGATCGCCGGCATCGCCATCAGCTTCGGCACCGGGCTGGCGAGCTGGCCGGGCGGCGAGATCCCCCTGACCGGCATCGTCCTGACCCTGCCGCGCTTCGATCTCACGGCGATACTGGGGCTCGGCATCCCGCTCTACCTCGTCACCATGGCATCGCAGAACCTTCCCGGTTTCGCCGTGCTGCGCGCCGATGGCTACAGCCCGCCCACCACGGCGGCTTTGTTCACCACCGGGCTGACCTCCCTGCTCACGGCGCCGATGGGCGCGCATATGGTCAATATGGCCGCCATCAGCGCCTCGATCTGCACCGGCCCCGACACCCATCCCGATCCGGCGCAGCGCTGGAAGGCCGGCATCCTCTATGGCCTGGTCTGGCTCGGCATCGCCGCCTGCGCCGGGCTGCTGCTCGCGCTCATCGTCGCCATGCCGAAGGCGCTGATCGTCGCGGTCGCAGGCCTGGGCCTGGTCGGCTCGCTCACCGGCGCGCTCGGCCAGGCCATGGCCCGCGAGAGCCATCGTTTTGCCGCGGTTGTCACCTTTGCCGTAGCGGCCTCGAACCTGTCGCTGTTTGGCATCGGCTCCGCCTTCTGGAGCCTGATTGCCGGGCTTGCGGTCTTGACATTGGATGCCGGGATGGGCCGTTTGCGTAACAGATCATGACCACTCAGCCCCCACCCACTCGCCTGATGCTCGTCACTCCGCCCGTGCTGGATGCCGAGCCCATTGCTTTCCGCCTGATGCAGGCTTTCGCCGGCGGCGATGTCGCGGCCGTGCTGCTGCGCCTCGCCGAGGGCGACGATCGCAGCAAGATCGAGCGCGTCAAGCGCCTCTCCGGCCCCGTCCAGGCGGCCAGCGTCGCGCTGGTGGTCGAGGCCTCGGCGCTGATCGCCACGCGCGGCGGCGCCGATGGCGTCCATCTGACGGATGGGCCGGAAGCGATTGCCGAGGCCCGCTCCAGCCTGCGCACCGAGCGCATCATCGGCGCCGGCCATCTGCGCGCCCGCCATGACGCGATGGATGCTGGCGAGGCCGGCGTCGACTACGTCATGTTCGGCGAACCGCGCGCCGATGGCTCGGTGCCGCCTCTGGCTGCGGTGGTCGAGCGCGCCGGCTGGTGGGCGGAAATCTTCGAGACGCCCTGCGTCGCCTATGCGCCCGATGCCGAAAGCATCGCCGCTTTGGCCGAAACCGGCTGCGAATTCATCGCGCTCGGCGAATGGGCCTTTGCCGAGGATGTCGATCTCCGGGCTTTGGTCCATGAGGCCAATGCCGCCATCGCCTCCTGCCTGACCCGGAAGACCGTGCGATGAGCCGCGCGGGCTGGGCCCTCGCGCTCGCCTTGCTGCTCGGCGCCGCACAGCCACTCGGCGCTGCCGAGTCGGACCAGGCCTATGCCGCCTACCAGACCGGACATTTTCGCCGCGCCCTGTCCGAAGCGCTGAAGCGCGTCGAGGCCGACAGCAACGACGCTGCGGCCATGACCCTGATCGGCGAGATCTATCGCCAGGGCCTGAACGTGCCCGAAGACCAGAAGGTCGCGACGGAATGGTTCGAGCGCGCGGCCGAGCGCGGTGAAATCAACGCGATCTTTGCCCTGTCGAACGCCCTGCTCGACGATCGCAGCGGCAAGCGCGACCCCGAGCGCGCCGCTGCTTTGCTGGCGCGCGCCGCCGCCGCCGGCCATCCCGCAGCCAACTACAACCTCGCCCTCACCTTGCTGGCGAGCGGGCGCGACGAGGATCTGCCGCGTGCCGTGGCGAGCCTGCGCATCGCCGCCCAGGCCAACATTCCCGACGCGCAGCATGCCCTCGGCGTCCTCGCCCGGGAGGGCAAGGGCCTGCCGAAGGACGAGGCGGAGGCCGCACGCTGGATGGCGAAGGCCAGCGCCAATGGCTACCTGCCCGCCCAGATCGACTACGCGATCATGCTCTTCAACGGCACGGGTGTGCCGGCCAATGAGGACGAGGCGGCCAAGCTCTTTCTCGCCGCCGCGCTCAAGGGCAACGCGATCGCCCAGAACCGGATCGCGCGGCTCTATCAGAGCGGCCGCGGCATCTCGCTGGATTCCATCGAGGCGGCCGCATGGCATCTCGCCGCCCGCGCCCAAGGGCTCGACGACCCCCTGCTCGACCAGTTGCTGGAGCGGCTGACGCCGGAGCAACGCGAGCGCGCGGCTAATCTCGCCGCCACCCGAATCGAGGGCGCGGCCTTGACGGCGCCCGGCCAGACGAGCAAGTGACGGGCTGATCGATCCGGCGGGGCCCTGCCCGCGCCGGCTGCTGTTTTGATAGTCCTGTCCGGGCGCGAGCGCCCAAACGATGAGCGCCGCCGAGGCGCGCAAGAGGTAATGATGATTCGTTCGCCCCTGATGACCGTGATGACGGATGCCGTGATGAAGGCGTCCCGCTCCCTCAAGCGCGATTTCGGCGAGATCGAAAACCTGCAGGTGCTCGCCAAGGGCCCCGGCGATTTCGTCTCCAAGGCCGACCACAAGGCCGAGAGCATCCTGCGCGAGGCGCTGGAGAAGGCCCGTCCCGGCTATGGCTTCGTCATGGAAGAGAGCGGCATCGTCCACGGCACCGATGAAAGCAATCGCTGGCACATCGACCCGCTCGACGGCACGCACAACTTTCTGCGCGGCATTCCGCACTGGAATATCTCGGTGGCGCTGGAGCGCGACAACCAGTTCATCGCCGGCGTGATCTATGACGCGGCCAAGGACGAGATCTTCGTCGCCGAGAAGGGCAAGGGCGCCTACGTCAACAACCGCCGCATGCGCGTCTCGGGCCGGCGCGAGCCTGCCGACATGCTGATCGGCATGGGCGTGCCGCATATCGGCAAGGGCGGCCACCCGCTGTTTCTGCGCGAACTCGCCGCCGTGATGCCGCGTTTCGCCAATGTTCGCCGCATGGGCGCCGCTGCGCTGGACATCGCCTATGTCGCCGCAGGCCGCATGGATGCCTATTGGGAGCGTGGCCTCAACACCTGGGATTTCGCTGCCGGCGCGGTGATGATCCGCGAGGCGGGCGGCACTTTCGGCACGCTGGACGGCAAGCAGCCGACCAGCGCCAAGGACATCATCTGCGGCAATGAAGTCGGCGAACAAGCCTTGCGCGCCGCCCTCAAGACCGCCGGCTGAGGCAAGAAACCGTCATTCCCGCTTGATCCTGGCGGCGCGGGAGGCGACAGTCTCCGCGCTGCAGCAAGTCATTGTCTGGAGCGAGGCGAAGTCGGGCGGTCGGGGGGCCGCCGGCCTGGTCCCGCTTCGGAGGCGAATGGAAGATGAGCATGGCGACTGAGGATTTGGCGGCCGAGCGTGAGACGGCCGCGCCGACGCGTGAGGAGACGCGCTTTTCCCGGCCGCTTCGCTATGTCATTCGCGCCCTGCTCTTCCTGGCCCTGATCGGCTTCCTCGGCTTCATCCTGCAAGGCGGCCTCGTCACCGCCTTCATGACCAATCCCGGCCTCAACGGGCTGATCCTCGGTTCGCTCCTCGTCGGCGTGATGATCGCGCTGCGCGAACTCTGGCGCATCCATAGCGAGGCGCGGGCCGCGACCCGCCTCGCGGCAGACCCTGGCAGCGCGATGATCGCGCGCCAGCAGGTCATCGCGCCTCTCGGTGGTGTGCTGCCGGCGCTGGATGGCTACAGCCTCGCCCCGTCCCAGGCCGCGACCGTGCTGGAATCGATTGCCGTCCGGCTCGATGATGGCCGCGAGGTCCTGCGTTATCTGGCCGGGCTGCTCGTCTTCCTCGGCCTGCTCGGCACCTTCTGGGGCCTGCTCGACACCGTCTCCTCCGTCGGCAACGTCATCAAGTCGCTGCGGACCGGCGCCGAAGCCGGCGTCTTGTTCGACGAGCTGAAGGCTGGCCTCGCCGCGCCGCTGGCCGGCATGGGCCTGTCCTTCTCCTCCTCGCTCTTTGGTATCGCCGGCTCGCTGATCCTCGGCTTCCTCGATCTGCAGGTCGGCCAGGCCCAGCGCCGCTTCCGCAACGAGATCGAGACCTGGCTCAGCACCCGCACCAGCACAGCCCCTGCCATGCCGGGCGGCGCCGGCATGGCCGGTCCGGGGCTGGCCGATCGCTTCGACAAGCTGAGCGCGGCCATGGCCGAGGGCGGCGCCAATAACCGCGCCGCGACCCAGGCGCTGGCCAATCTCGCGGAGGGCATTCAGGGCCTCGTGCAGCATATGCGCTCCGAGCAGCAGCTGATCCGCGATTGGGTGGAGGCTCAGGCGGCGCGCGAGAAGGATCTCAAGCGGCTCATCGAGCGCCTGACCGCCGACCATGTGACGGAGCCATGATCGCGCCGCTTTGGACTGGCGTGATGATCCCCCGTTCTGCAGGAGCTGACTGACCATGGCCCTCTCCCGCGCCCATCGCCGCGACGAGGTCAATTTCTGGCCCGGCTTTGTCGACGCCCTGTCGACGATGCTGATCGGCATCGTCTTCCTGCTCTCCGTCTTCGTGCTCGGCCAGTTCTTCCTGTCGCAGGAGCTGACCGGCAAGGACACCGCGCTCGAACGGCTCAATCGCCAGCTTTCGGAGCTGACAGATTTGCTGGCGCTCGAGCGCTCGGCCAATCGCGAGGCGCAGGAAAACCTGGCGCTGCTGCAATCCACGCTGAAGCAGGAGCAGGGCGAGCGCGGCCGCGTCGAGGGGCTGCTGCAGGCGCAGGCCAATAGCGGCCCGGCCCAGTTGGCTGAGACGCAGAAGGCGCTGGACGCCGAAAAGCAGCTCTCCGCCCGGGCGCAGGCCACGGTCGATCTCGTCAACCAGCAGATCGTCGCGATGCGCCGGCAGCTGGCGGCGCTGGAGGAGGCGCTGGGCGCGTCCGAAGCCAAGGACCGCGACCAGCAGGCCCGCATTGCCGAACTCGGCTCACGCCTGAACGTCGCGCTGGCGCAGCGTGTGCAGGAACTGGCGCGCTATCGCTCGGACTTCTTTGGCCGGCTGCGCCAGGTGCTGGGCACCCGCCCCGATATCCGCGTCGTGGGCGATCGCTTCGTCTTCCAGTCCGAAGTCTTCTTCGATGTCGGCCAGGCCGTGCTGAAGCCCGAAGGTCGCGCCGAACTCGACAAGCTCGCCACCATCCTGATCGACCTCGCCTCGGAAATGCCGCCGGATATCCCGTGGATCCTGCGGGTCGATGGCCACACCGACAACCGGCCGATCCGCTCCGCCCAGTTCCCGTCGAACTGGCATCTCTCGGCGGCGCGCGCCATCGCGGTCGTGGAATATCTGGTGACGCGCGGACTGCCGACCGACCGGATCGCCGCCACCGGCTTCGGCGAGTACCAGCCGCTCGACGTCGCGACGACCGATGAAGCGTTCCGCCGCAACCGGCGCATCGAGTTCAAGATTACGGAGCGCTGAGATGCGCTGTGCCATCACCGCATCGCTGGGCTTGCTGCTGGCGCTGGCTGCTGCTCCGGCCCTCGAGCCAGTCGCGGCCGGGGCTGGTGAGCGAATGTGCCGCCTGCCATGGCGAAGACGGCATCGCCCGCGACATGGAGGTGCCCCATCTCGCCGGCCAGAACGAGCGCTACCTCTATAACCAGATGCTGGCCTTTCGGAGCGGCAAGCGCCCGCACAAGGAAATGCGGGTGATGTCGCGCCAGATGAGCAATGAGGAAATGGCCGCGCTTGCCGCCTATTACGCGGCCTTGCCGCCGCGCTGAGGCGCCTCGGGCCCCGTGCAGCTAAGCATTGTTTAACAATGCGCGCTTAGCGTCAGTTTCTGTCGTGAATTGTCCAAGTGGCCTAGCCAGTTCGACCTAAACGAACAGTCGCCGACCCGCTCATTCTGCCCGACCAGCCAGGCCGCCATCCCCGATGACACAAGCGCGCGATGCCGATCTGAGGTCCTTGCTGGAGCTGGCACGCAGCAGCCTGGGCGCATCGGCAGCACTCCTGATTTTCGGCAATGGCCAGACCATGGCCTCGGCCCGCTCGGCTGCGGATGAAGCCGCCCTGCGCGAGCATGCCAGCAATCCTGCCGATACGCTGGCGCCGAACGGATACCGCTTCGCCATGGCCGCCTTCGAAAGCGGCCCCGGCGCGCTCTGGATTGCCCGCCGCGGCACGCAGTCTTTTGCAGCACATGCGGCGGACGCGCTGCAATCCCTCACGCGGCTGATGGAAAGCACGATCACCCGCCATGTCGAGGCCTCGCGGCTGGCAGCGAAGCTGAGCCGGACCAGCAGCGAACTGACCCGCAAGCAGGCAGAGCTTGAACAGAACCGGCGCATCTTCGACCGGGCCTCGGCAGCCGCGCGCATCGGCGTCTGGGAATGCGATTTGGTCAATAATAATCGCCTGCGCTGGACCGACGCGGTCTACGACCTCTTCGATCTTCCGCGCCAGTCTCCCCTCGTCCGCGACGAGATCCTCAAGCTCTACGATCCCGCCTCGCGGCTCGCCATCGCCACCCACCGGGAGCGGGCGATGCGCGATGGCACCGGCTTCAGCATCGATGTCCGCTTCGTCACCCTGCGCGGTAATGAGCGCTGGATCCGTCTGACGGCCGAAACCGAAATCGAGAACGGCATCCCCGTCCGCTTCTTCGGCATGAAACAGGATATCACCGAGGAAAAGGCGCTTTGGGACCGGACCCGTTATCTGGCCGAGAGCGACGTCATGACCGGCCTCGCCAATCGCAGCCTGTTTCAGGCGACGCTCTCGGTGATCGGCGCACAGAATGGCGGCAAGGGCGCAGTCGGCGCGCTGCTGCTCGTCGATCTCGACGGTTTCAAGCAGGTCAACGACACCTTCGGCCATGCGCTGGGCGACGAATGCCTGCGCCAGATCGCGCTGCGCCTGCGCGATGTCTGCCGGAAGGCGATTTTGGTGGCGCGGGTGGGCGGCGACGAATTTGCCGTGCTGATGGACGAAACCACGGGTCCGGTCGAAGCGCGCCTTCTGGCCCAGGCCATGCTGCAGGCGCTGAGCCCGCCGGTGCTGTGGGGCGAATACTCCTTCCGGATCGGCGCCTCGGTGGGCATCGCCGTCCCCGACCCCAACCGCCAGGACAATCCCACCGAGCTCTTCACCCAGGCGGACATCGCCCTCTATGCGGCCAAGGCCGGCGGAAAGAATACCTTCCGCATGTTCGATCCGCAGATGAAGCACGATAGCGACCGGCGCTTCGAGACGGTGCGCAACATCGCCCGCGCCCTCAGCAGCGACGAACTCGCGCTCTTCTACCAGCCGAAGCTACGCCTCGAGGATGGCAGCCATGCCGGGTTTGAGGCGCTGTTGCGCTGGCGCAAACCGGCGGGCGAAGTGGTCGCGGCCGGAGCCTTCCAGTCAGCCTTCGACGATCCCGAACTATCGGCCCGGCTCGGCCGCTTCGTGCTTGAGCAGGCGGTGCAGCAAGCGGCGCGCTGGCAGGAAAGCGGGCTCGATTTCGGCCATATCGCCATCAATCTCAGCACCGCGCAGTTGCTCGATCCGAGCTTCGGCGATGTGCTGATCGCCCGCATGGCCGAGCTCGGGCTGGCGCCTCATATGATCGAGGTCGAGGTCACCGAGAGCGTCTTCCTCGACAAGGAACAGGGGCCGGTCCAGCGCATTCTCGAGCGGCTGAAAGGCAGCGGCGTCCGCGTCGCGCTCGATGATTTCGGCACCGGCCACGCCTCGCTGGTGCATCTGCGCAGCTATCCCATCGACATCATCAAGATCGACCGATCCTTCGTCCGGCATTTCCTGCATTCGGCCCAGGACCGCGCCATTCTGGAGACGATCCTGCGGCTGGGCGCCAGCCTCGGCATGGATATCGTCGCCGAGGGCATCGAGACCATCCCGCAATTCGAGGCGCTACGCGGGCTCGGCTGCAAGCTCGGACAGGGCTATCTGTTCTCGCAAGCCGTGCCGGCGCATGAGGCCGCGGCGCTGCTCAAGCCGCGCCGCAATGCCGGATTGCGCTGGGCAGGCTGAGGACGGCCTAGGCGGTCACGCCACTTCCAGCGCGAATTGCAGGGCAGCCAGCCGGGCATAGAGGCCGCCTCTGGCCTTGAGTTCGGCATGGGTGCCTTCCTCGACCACCCGGCCCTCCTCCATCACCAGAATGCGGTCGGCGGAGAGGATGGTCGCCAGCCTGTGCGCCACCACCAGCGTCGTCCGGCCCTGCATCAGCCGGTCCAGCGCATCCTGCACCGCCCGCTCGCTCTCGGAATCGAGCGCGCTCGTCGCCTCGTCCAGCAGCAGGATCGGCGCATCCTTCAGCACCGCCCGCGCGATCGCCAGACGCTGCCGCTGGCCGCCCGACAAGGTCACGCCGCGCTCTCCGACAATGGTGTCATAGCCCTGCGGCAGCGCCTTGATGAAGCCGTCCGCAGCAGCGAGCCGCGCTGCGTCCTCAACCTCCGCCATCGAGGCACCAGGGCGGCCATAGGCGATGTTGTCGCGCACCGAGACGCCAAACACCGTCGGCTCCTGCGGCACCAGCGCAAAGCGGGCGCGCCAGGCTTCCGGATCGGCCTCGGGCCCGGAGACGCCATCGACCAGCACCCGCCCCGCCTGCGGATCGTAGAAGCGCAGAGCGAGCTGCAGCACCGTGCTCTTCCCGGCGCCCGACGGCCCGACGATCGCGACCCGCTCACCGGGCTTGACCGAGAAACTGAGCGCCGACAGCGCCGAGCCGGTGCGGCTGGGATAGGCGAAGGAGACAGCCTCAAAGGCGAGCTCCCCGCGCGGCGGCTGCGGCATCGGCCGCGGATGGGCCGGAGCGGCGATGGCAGGCGGCGTCGCCAGGATCTCTCCCAATCGCCCGGCGGCACCGGCCGCAGCCGAAATCTCGCTATAGACCTCCGAAAGCTGGCCGAGCGAGCTGGAAGCCAGCACCGCATAGAGGATGAACTGCGACAACCGCCCGCCGCTCATGCGGCCCTCGAACACTTCGGTGGCGCCGGTCCACAACACCCAGACGACGCTGGCGCTGACCAGAAAGATCGCGACGCCCGACAACAGCGCCCGCGAGGCGGTGGCGGCCCGCGAGGCGTCATAGGCCTCGTCGGATACCGAGGCGAAGCGCTCGGCGGTCTCGCGCGAGGCCCCGAAGGACTGCATGGTGCGGATCGCGCCTACGGCCTCGGCCGCGAAGGCGGACGCGTCGGCGAGCCTGTCCTGCGCCGCCCGCGCCCGGCGCCGCACCGAGCGGCCCGACAGCACGAGCGGCACCACGATCAGCGGAATCGCGCCGATGACGATCAGGGAAAGCTGCGGGCTGGTCGCGATCATCAGCCCGAGCGCGCCCAGCGTCATGATGGCGTTGCGCAGCGCAATCGACGCCGTCGAGCCGAAGGTCGACTTGATCTGCGTCGTGTCGGCCGTGAGCCGCGAGACGAGGTCGCCCGCCCGGCTGGAATCGAAGAAGGCTGGTTCAAGCCGCGTCAGATGGCGAAACACGTCGCTGCGCAGATCGGACGACGATGCGCTCGCCGACCGTCATCACCAGATAAAACCGCGCCGAGCTGGCCAGCGCCAGCACCGCGACGACGCCGATCAGCAGCATGAAATAGCTGTTGGCCAGTTGCTGCTCGCCGCCTGAAAAGCCGACATCGATGACCCGGCGTACGGCCAGCGGCAGCGTCAGCGTCGCGCCCGAGGCGATCAGCAGCGCCAGAAGCGCCAGCGTGATCCGCCCTTTTTGCCGGGCGGCGTAAGGCCAGAAAGAACGCAACGAACTGAAATCGGGCCGTGTCTTGGCTTGGGTCTTCTCGGCTTCGGCCACTCTGCCTGTCCTGTCATGCTTGCGCTGTCGGCTCGGCTGCGCTATGGGCAGCGACTTCACAGACAGGCTCATACGAATTCTTCGACGGGCCGGCCAGAAACGCCTGGCGAACGACCGCGCCCACTAGAGAATTTAAGGATTTCGCCATGAAGACCGGCATCCATCCCGACTACCACACCATCAAGGTCGTCATGACCAATGGCACGGAATACTTCACCCGTTCGACGCTCGGCAAGGAGGGTGACACCCTCAACCTCGACATCGACCCCTCGACCCACCCGGCCTGGACCGGCGGCTCGCAGCAGCTGCTCGATCGTGGCGGCCGCGTTTCGCGCTTCAATTCGCGCTTCGGCGCCCTGAGCGCCCTCGGCAAGAAGTGATCTGACGGCGATCGAGCCCGATCGCCCATGATCCAGATCAACAGAAACGCCCGGCCTCGCGGCCGGGCGTTTTGCGTTTTGGGCGGCGATAGGTCGCGGCAGGGGCCGCGACCGTAAGCCTCCGAACCTCGATTTCAGCGGGCCAGAACGAGCCGGGCCTGCAGGCTGGCGAGCTGATCCTGAACGGGGTTGGCCTTCTCGGCCACGGGATCGGCCGCCGACATCAGCTTCTCCAGATGCCGGATCCGGTCCTGCAGGCGCAGCGAATGCGCCATCAGATCGCGCAATCCCTGCGGCAGCGCTTCGGCTTCGGCCGGCGAGAGCCCGACCATGGCCTCACCCACCCGCATTTTGCTGTTCTCGGCCTGCGCCTGCTCCACCGTCATCTCGCCTTCGGCCACGGCGCGCTGCACCAGCAGCCAGGACGCGATCTGCATCAGCCTCGTCGTCAGGCGCATGCTCTCGGTGGCGTAGTTCAGCGCCACCTGACGCGGCAAGGCGGCGGAATCGCTGCGGCCATCGCTGTCGAGATAATTGGCAGTCTGCTCGACCAGGCCCATCCCCTCGCGGAACAGCAGCATGAAGGCGTCGGATTTGACGAAGCTGCGGGCAAAGGAGATCGCCCCGTCTTGGCTCCGGACGTCCAGCATCAGCGCATCGTTCATTGACTTTGTCCCTCTTCGGCACAGACCCGCGCAGCACTGGCACGCCGCAGGCTTCCGTACCGCCCTGTCGCAAGGATAGCGCCGAAGCCTTCCGCCTGCTTGGTAAGATTGTGTTAACCTTAACGGGCATACACAGCTGTGGCGGAAACAGGGCAGCCTCACGGGCGCGACTGTAGCGCCGCGGCCTGGCCTGCTTCAGACCAAAAAAAGAGCCGCCCGGAGGCGGCTCGAAGGTCAACAGGGAGGCGTCAAACAGAGTGGGCAGGAGCCACTCGACATCCAGACAAACTGGATGATGAGATTCATACTTTGGAATCGTTAAGGGCCGGTTAATGCCACCGGTCCACCGCCTGTCTCAATCCGGCTTTTTGAAGAAGGAATCGGCGGCGGTGCGCGAGGCGGCCTTGCTGATCCGGGCCTGCTCCAGCCGCGCGATCTCCTGCTTCAGCGCCGCGACCCGCAGATCGATCTCGGCGAGCGAGAGCGTCGACAGATCCTGCCCGATTTCATGGACCCGCTGCGGTTTCGGGCGGTCTTCCTCTGGAAAGATCGACATGGCTGCCTCACATTCGCTCTTCGACAAGCCGGCAGCCTACCCTCCTGCGCCGCGCGATCAAGGATGACAGTCCCGATGACGACCGAGCCCCATACCGATCTGCCAGAGACCCTGTCCGCAGTTGGCTTCACTGCGCCGGGCGGTCCGGAGGTTCTGCACTTGCAGACGCGCCCGATGCCGCAGCCTGGGCCCGGGCGAGCTGCTGGTCAAGGTCACGGCGGCTGGCGTCAACCGCCCCGATGTGCTGCAGCGCATGGGCGGCTACGCTCCGCCGGCTGGCGCCTCCGATATTCCGGGTCTCGAGATCGCCGGAACGGTGGTCGCCCTTGGCTCGGGCACCAGCCGCTTCAAGCTTGGCGACACGCTATGCGGCCTCGTCGCCGGCGGTGGCTATGCCACCTATGCGGTGGTGCATGAGAGCAACGCCCTGCCCGTTCCCGCCGGCCTCTCGCTGATAGAGGCCGCGGCCATCCCCGAGACCTATTTCACAGTCTGGACCAATGTCTTCCAGCGCGGGCGGCTCCAGGGCGGCGAGAGCTTTATGGTGCATGGCGGGACCTCCGGCATCGGCACCACAGCCATCCAGCTCGCCAAGGCGTTCGGCGCGACCGTGATTGCAACAGCAGGCTCAGCCGAGAAGTGCCAGGCCTGCCGCGATCTCGGCGCCGACCACGCCATCAATTATCGCGAGGAGGACTTTGTTGCCGCGGCCAAGGCGGCGACAGGCGGCCGCGGCGTCGACCTGATCCTCGACATGGTCGGCGGCGACTATATCAGCCGCAACTACGACGCAGCCGCCGAAAGCGGCCGTATCGTCCAGATCGCTTTCCTCAACGGTCCCAAGGCGGAGGTCGATTTCCGACGCCTGATGATGAAGCGGCTGACCCATACCGGCTCGACCCTGCGCCCGCGGACCATCACTGAGAAGGCCGCCATCGCCGCGGAGCTGCAGGCCAGGGTCTGGCCCTTGATCGAAGGCGGACGCTGCAAGCCGGTGATGTTCAAGACCTTCCCCCTCGCCCAGGCCGCAGCCGCCCATCAGCTGATGGAAAGCAACGCCCATATCGGCAAGATCGTGCTGACCACCGGCGCCTGAGGGACAGAAGCCGGACGCCGGGCTTGATTTGCCACCTGATGGCGGCCTAAAAGGTCGCTGTCCAGGGTCGGCAGTTCACCCAGGCGTCACCGATCCCGAAAGGGAAGCTAAACCTGCTCATCGAACTCTCGTCCGACAGCTTGTCCCGGCCGAGTCGCAAGACGGTGACCACGACACTCCCCCTGCGGGAGCGGCTGTCATCGAGGATGAGTTATGTCACGAACCCTGATTCCCTTTGCCACCGACGACATGTCGGCACTGGCCCGCTCCCTGCGCGATGCGCTTGTCGGCCGGGCTGGGCCTCCCGGCCATGTCGAGATGCTGAACGTGCTGTCCCGCGCCGCCGGGCACCGCAACTACCAGCACTTCCGCGCCCAGCTCGAGGCGCGCGAGCGCCTGGCCGAGCCGGCAGCGGCACCGGCCGCGCTCGACCATCTCCGCGTCCTGCGCACGGCGCGGCAGTTCGACAGTGACGGCCGGCTGGTGCGCTGGCCGTCCCGCCCCTGGCAGCGCACGCTCTGCCTCTGGGCGCTCTGGTCTGCGATCCCCTCCGGAGCGACCTTCTCCGAGCGGGAGATCAGCCGGCTGCTGGATGCCAGGCTGCGCTTCGGCGATCCGGCGCTGATGCGGCGCGAGCTGGTCGATAACGGCATGGTGTTCCGCACCGATGATTGCCGCATCTACCGCCGGATCGAGCGCAAGCCGCCGGCGGAAGCGATCGCCCTGATCCGGCATCTGCAGCAGCGCGCCGGCTGAGGCGCTGCGGATGCCGGGGTGTGGCGCTTCGCCTGTGCGCGGGCGGCGCCTTTCCATGGACAGACGCCGCGGCTTTGCCTATAAGGCCGGTCATCCTGCTCATCGTTGATGATTTGGATGGCCGGCCGGGGAGGCCGGTCTGCGCATGAGAGCTTTTGTCCGCGCCGCTAGCCCGTCGGCGGTTCCCGTCGAGATCCTGGAGACTGTCCCGTGTCACAACCCCCGCTGATGCCGAAAGCCACCGCGGTCTGGCTGGTCGAGAACACCTCCCTGACCTTTGAGCAGATCGCCGAGTTCTGCAAACTCCACCCGCTGGAAGTGCGTGGCATCGCCGATGGCGAAGTCGCCGCCGGCATCAAGGGCCTCGACCCCATCACCTCCGGCCAGCTCACCCGCGAAGAGCTGGAGCGCGCCGCCAAGAACCCGGCCCACCACCTCAAGCTCGCCGAGCGCAAGGTCAAGGTCCCCGAGATCAAGAAGGCCAAGGGCCCGCGCTATACCCCGGTCTCCAAGCGCCAGGACCGGCCCAACGCCATTCTCTGGCTGCTGCGCAACCATCCCGAACTCAAGGATGCGCAGGTCATCCGGCTGATCGGCACGACCAAGTCGACCATCGCGCAGATCCGCGACCGGACGCATTGGAACGCCCAGACGCTGACCCCGATCGATCCCGTCAGCCTCGGCCTCTGCTCGCAGATCGATCTCGATCTCGAAGTCGGCCGCGCCGCCAAGGACCGTCCGGCCGCTCTGGCGGAAGTCGGCTCGACCCTGCTCTCGGCCGAAGAGACCACCGCCCCGACCGCAGCTCCGGCGCTGAGCCAGACCTTCGCCGATATGAGCAAGCCCAAGCGCGAGGAAGAAGCGGCCATCGACGTCGACTCCGTCTTCGCCAAGCTGAAGCAGCTCAAGCGCCCGGCCGATGAGGATGACGAGGACTGAGCGAAAGCGTCACCGCTTACGATTTTCGAGGGGCAGGACAATAACGAGTCCTGCCCCTTTTCAATTCAGCCAGTTAAAGCTGTCGCGCATCCCGTGCACGACGGCGATGACGGCAATGCCATCAGGCTGCGGCTCGTAGACGACGACGTAGCGCCCTTCCAACAAGATGCGCGCCTGGTCGCCCAACTCGGGACGCGCAACTCCGATCAGCGGCATATCGGCAGCGATCAGCGCCTTGTGAGCAATGCGCCGGACCACGCTATCGGCCGCGCTCTCATCATCCTGAGCGATCGTCAGCCAGATATCATACAGGTCTGCCTCGGCGCGGGGGCTATAGCGGACGACCTTAACCACGTGAGCCAGCCGCTTTGAGCTTGATCCTTTCGATCAGCTCATCTGCGGTCATCGCCACCGGCTCCCCACTCGCAAGCCCCTCTTCATAAGCCTGTTTCAGCCGCGCCAGTTCGAGCGCGCGGATTTCCTCGCGCTGTTCCCACAGGCGCAAGGCATCGCGCACCACCTCGCTATTGGAGGCATAGGCGCCGCTCTCCACGGCCTGGCTGAGACGGGCCAGCTGCTTGGGCGACAGGGAGATGGTGAGGGGGCGCATGGGCTCGTTTTTCATGCGTCCAAGCTACCACGCCTCACAAATCCTCACAACAACGCACAAGGACGAACGGCTCAGCCGATCCCCCTGCCCTTCAGCGCCTCGCCGATCTCGCCGAGCACGCTCGAATCCTCGATGGTGGCCGGCATGGCATAATCCTCGCCATCGGCGATCTTCTTCATCGTCGCGCGCAGGATCTTGCCGGAGCGGGTCTTGGGCAGGCGGTTGACCGTCAGCGCCAGCTTGAAGGCTGCGACCGGGCCGATCTTGTCGCGCACCAGAGCGACCAGCTCTTTCTCGATCTCGGCCGGGGACTGGCTGACGCCGTGCTTCAGCACCACGAAGCCGCAGGGCTGCTCGCCCTTCAGCGCGTCCTTGATGCCGACCACCGCGCATTCCGCCACCGCCGGATGCGAGGCCAGCACCTCCTCCATGCCGCCGGTCGAGAGGCGGTGCCCCGCGACATTGATGATGTCGTCGGTGCGGCCCATGATGAAGACATAGCCATCGGCGTCGATGTAGCCGGCGTCGGAGGTGTTGTAGTAGCCGGGATAGGTGGTGAGGTAGCCTTCGCGGAAGCGCTCATCGGCCTCCCACAGCGTCGGCAGCGCGCAGGGCGGCAGCGGCAGCTTCACCACGATGGCGCCCATCGTCCCGGCCGGGACAGGCCGGCCGCCCTCGTCGAGGCACTGCACATCATAACCCGGCAGCGGCACAGTCGGCGAACCCGGCTTCACCGGCAGCAGTTCGAGCCCCATCGGGTTGCCGACGATGCAGCTAGCCGGTCTCGGTCTGCCACCAATGGTCGATCACCGGCACCTGCAGCACCTGTTCCGCCCAGTGCAGCGTATCGGGATCGGCGCGCTCGCCCGCCAGGAACAGCGCGCGGAACTGCGAGAGATCGTAATCGGCGAGATGCTTGGCCTGCGGGTCCTCCTTGCGGATGGCGCGGAAGGCCGTCGGCGCGGTGAACAGCGCCACCGCCCTGTGCTCGGCGATGACCCGCCAGAACGCACCGGGATCGGGCGTGCCCACCGGCTTGCCCTCGTAGAGGATGGTGGTCGCCGCCCTGCAGCAGCGGCCCGTAGACGATATAGCTGTGCCCGACCACCCAGCCGACATCGGAGGCCGTGAACATCACCTCGCCCGGCTTGACGTCGTAGAGATTGGTCATCGTCCAGAGCAAGCGCGACCATGTGGCCGCCATTGTCGCGCACCACGCCCTTGGGCTGGCCCGTCGTGCCGGAGGTGTAGAGCACATAGAGCGGGTCGGTCGCCGCCAGCGTGACGCAAGGCGCCTGCCGCCCTTCCGCCTTGGCAGCGGCGACCATCGCTCGCCAGCTCTTGTCGCGGCTGACATGCATCGAGGCGTCGGCCTGCGGGCCGCTGCAGCACCAGGCAGGCCTGCGGCTTGTGATGCGACAGCGCGATGGCCTCGTCGAGCAGCGGCTTGTAGGCGACGATGCGCGTCGGCTCGATGCCGCAGGAGGCGGTCAGGATCGCGCTGGGGGGTCGCATCGTCGATGCGCGTCGCCAGCTCCTTAGCCGCGAAACCGCCGAACACGACGGAGTGGACCGCGCCGATGCGGGCGCAGGCGAGCATGGCGAAGACGGCCTCCGGGATCATCGGCATGTAGATGATGACGCGGTCGCCCTTGCTGACGCCGAGCTCCACCAGCACGGCGGCCAGCGTCGCCACCTCCTCCAGCATCTGCGCGTAGGTGTAGGCCGTCTTGCGTGCCGGTGACCGGGCTGTCATGGATCAGCGCCGGCTGGTCGCCCCGCCCGTCGCGAACATGCCGGTCGAGCGCGTTGAAGCAGGTGTTGCAGCTGGCATCGGGGAACCAGCGCCCATAGGCGCCCTGCGTCGCGTCGAAGATCTGCCGCGGCGGCTCGATCCAGTCGACAGCTCTCGCGGCCTCGCGCCCAGAAGCCGATGGGGTCCGCCTGCCAGCGCGCATAAGTCTTGCCTGTACGCTCCCTCTCCCGACATCACGCATCCTCCCCCTGTTGAATTCTTCGTTGGCTTCCCTTCACAGAGGCCGGCCCCCGCGTCGAGACAGACTTTCGCACATGGCGCCCTTGCGCCAGAGACCTTCTAGCCCAGCCCCGCAGATGCGACGGTGATCTGGCGCAATTGCATAACCACCGTCCGGACCCTTCCCCCGCCCCATGCTGCTCGACCCCGCCTTCTTCGCCGCCATGGTACCGGCCGTCATCCTGATGGGCCTGTCCAAGGGCGGCTTCTCCGGCCTCGGCCTGCTCTCCCTGCCGCTGATGGCGCAAGTGGTCTCGCCGATCACCGCCGCCGCGATCATGCTGCCGGTGCTGATGGCGCAGGATGTGGTCACCGTCTGGTCCTATCGCCGGGACTTCGACCGGCGCACTTTGGCGACGCTGCTGCCGGGCGCGGCGCTTGGTATTCTCGCCGGCTATCTGCTGGCGGCGCGTGTGGCGGATGGGGCCGTCGTGCTGGCGATCGGCCTGATCTCGGTCGCCTTCGCGCTGCGCAATCTCGCGGCGCGCGGCAAGCAGGATCTACCGCCGACGCGGTCGAACTTTCCGCTCGGCACCTTCTGGGGGGCGCTGTCAGGTTTCACCAGCATGATCGCCCATGCCGGTGGCCCGCCCTACCAGATCTACACCATGCCGCTGCGCCTGCCTCCCGCCGTTTTCGTCGGCACGGGAGCGCTGTTCTTCGCGCTGATCAATATCATCAAGGTGGTGCCCTATATCGCGCTCGGCCAGTTCACCACGCAGAACCTCACCGCTTCGCTAGCCCTGCTGCCGGTCGCCATCCTCTCGACCATCGCCGGGGTCTGGCTGGTGCGTCGCGTGCCGGTGCAGCGCTTCTACGGCATCATCTACACGCTGCTGCTGCTGGTCGGGCTCAAGCTGACCTATGACGGGCTGAACGGACTGCACTGGCTGCCCTGAACCAAGGGCCGATTGCGCCCTGCCGCAAAGCGCGCTTGGATCAGCCAAAGCCCCGGTCGACCAAGGGGCCGCCCAAAGGGAATGCGCCATGGCTTCCGCCTACGACACCGACCTCGACCGCAACCCGGCGAACTTCCAGCCGCTGACGCCGCTGACCTTTCTGGAGCGCGCCGCCTCGGTCTTTCCAGCCCACACCGCAATCATCCACGGCGCCGCTGCGCCGCAGCTATGCCGAGTTCTATGCCCGCTCACGCCGTCTCGCCTCGGCCCTGGCGCAGCCATGGCATCGGCCAAGACGACACGGTGGCGGCGATGCTGCCGAACACGCCGGCCATGCTGGAATGCCATTATGGCGTGCCGATGTGCGGGGCTGTGCTCAACACGCTGAACACGAGGCTCGACGCCGCGATCATCGCCTTCTCGCTGGACCATGGCGAGGCGAAGGTGCTGATCGCCGACCGCGAATTCTCGCGCACGGTCAAGGACAGCGCTGAGCGCTGTGCAAGACCAGAAGCCGCTGGTGATCGATTATGACGATCCGGTCTATGACGGGCCCGGCGAGCGGCTGGGCGCGATCGAGTACGAGGAGTTCCTGGCCGAGCGGCGACCCCGACTACGATCTGGGCCATGCCCGGCGACGAGTGGGACGCCATCGCCCTGAACTACACCTCCGGCACCACGGGCGACCCCAAGGGCGTGGTCTATCACCATCGCGGCGCCAGCCTGCTGGCCACGTCGAATGTCGTCACCTGCGGCATGGGCAAGCACCCGGTCTATCTCTGGACGCTGCCGATGTTCCACTGCAATGGCTGGTGCTTCCCCTGGTCGATCTCGATCCTGGCCGGCACCCATGTCTGCCTGCGGCAGGTCCGGGCCAAGGCGATGTACGAGGCGCTGGCCGACCATGGCGTCACGCCATCTCTGCGGCGCGCCTATCGTCATGTCGACGCTGCTGAACGCCCCCGCCGAGGACAAGCGCGAGTTCAGCCAGACCGTCGCCTTCTTCACCGCCGCCGCACCGCCGCCCGAGGCTGTGCTCGCCGCCATGAAGGAAGCCGGGTTCGAGGTCACGCATCTCTACGGACTGACCGAGATCTACGGCCCTGCCGTGGTCAATGAATGGAACCTGGACTGGAACAGCCTACCCGCCGCCGAGCAGGCGGCGCTCAAGGCCCGCCAGGGCGTGCGCTACCCGGCGCTCGAAGGGCTTGATGTGCTCGATCCCGAGACGATGCAGCCTGTGCGCCGCCGATGGCCAGACCATGGGCGAGGTGATGTTGCGCGGCAATGTCGTGATGAAGGGCTACCTCAAGAACCCCAAGGCGACGACAGGCCGCGTTTGCCGGCGGCTGGTTCCATTCCGGCGATCTCGGCGTGCGCTACCCCGACGGCTATATCCAGCTGAAGGACCGCTCCAAGGACATCATCATCTCCGGCGGCGAGAACATCTCGTCGATCGAAGTCGAGGACGCGCTCTACAAGCATCCGGCAGTGCAGGCTGCAGCCGTTGTTGCGCGCCCGGACGAGAAATGGGGCGAGACCCCCTGCGCCTTCGTTGAGCTGAAGCCGGGCGCACGGGTGAGCGAGGACGAGATCATCGCCTGGTGCAAGACCCTGCTGGCCTCGTTCAAATGCCCGCGCACCGTCGTCTTCACCGAAGTGCCGAAGACCTCCACCGGCAAGATCCAGAAGTTCAGGCTGCGAGAAATGGCGCGGGAGCTCTAGGCAGGCCAGCCACCTCCCCGCCTGGCGACAGGCCGCACGCTCCAGCAAGAAGCGCCTTGAAAAGCTCGAATGACACCTGACGGTATCGAGGGCTCACACCGCTGGTCTACGAACACTGATCTCGACAGCCGGACAGATTTTGGCAAAATCGCCGCGTAAGCAGTGGTGTAGAATGCACGTTGCAGAACTCAGGCGCAGAAGTCCAAATTTTATTATGAGCTTTGCGAATCCAAGATGACGGCTGCACACAACTGAGAAACCAATCCGTGATAATGGGCATTCATGCCTTCGATACCGTTGCCATTCGTCATCTCCCTTCTTCTCTGCCTTATCCTTGTGCGGATGATCCGGCAGGGAGAGCGGAAACTCGGGCTGTTTCCTATGCTCGTCGCCACTTTTGCCGCACAGGCAGTTTTGTCAGGACTGAACTGGAACGTCGGCTGGCAGCCGGCCCGATTCATTCAGCCTGTCTTCGCGGCGCTGCTTCCGGCCCTCTCCTTTGCAGCCTTCGATCAGCTACGCCGCAATAGGCTTGTATCGCCCACAGACATGCTGCCTCACCTCGTGCCGGCGTGCCTCGTTGCAGCTCTCATCGCCTTCTGGCGTGCGCCAACCGATATCGCCCTGTTTGCCATCTACCTCGGATACGGTCTCGCCCTTCTCCGGATCGCCCAGCAGGGGCCGGATGCGCTGTCCGCTGTACGGATCACCGACGAATGGACCGCCCGGAAAGCGCTCATCGCAATGGCGGTCATGCTCGTTGCGACGGCCTTTATCGATGCAATCGTGTCGCTCGATTTCTTGCTGGGGGATGGAGAGCTGGCCCGAAGGACACTCGCTATTGCGAGCGTTTTATGGCTGGCGGTTGCCGGTTACGCCGCCACGGTCGCGGACAAGACTTGCCCGGACACTGAGGCAAATTCGAATGGTGGAGATCTCACCTCCTCCCCCGCACTGCCGGCGTCTCCAAGCATGGCGGATGACGAAGCCATAGCAAGCCGGATTCATGCTTTGATGGTGGAGCAACATCTCTATCGCGATCCAGACCTGACATTGGAGCGTCTTGCACGGCGTGCGGGCATCCCGGGCCGCCAGATTTCCGGCGCTCTGAACCGAGTTTACGGACGCAACATTTCTCAGGTTGTGAATGAATATCGGGTCAGCGATGCCAAACGAAGGCTCGTCAAGACAGCCGATCCGGTGACAGCCATCATGCTGGAGTCGGGTTTCGGCACCAAATCGAACTTCAATCGAGAGTTTCTACGCATCACAGGTATGACCCCGAGCAGCTATCGGCGCGCCGACCGCGAGACATCTGACGCGTTGGATACCGGGGCGGAAGCACCCGCCTCATAGCCTTCGCCCTCAGCCAATGTCATCGCGCCTCGTGACCCGGATCGCGATTTTGAACGTCCAAGATCACGTTCAAGGGCGCATCGCGCCTTCTCTTCCGACACGTTCCGGCCTCACCTCATGGCAATCAGGAACTGCGATGAAACGGCCCATGCAATTCGCGACACTGTTTTGCAGCATCCTTTCGATGCTGATGATGCACCACTCTGCCGCTGCCAGCGAATCTGCTGGCGTGCGGCAGATCACGGCTCCCTCCAAGAAACGAGGCGTCGATCTCGCTGTCACCATTTGGTATCCGGCCGACGCGGGCGGCAAAGCTATCACACTTGGCGAGAGCGCATTTTTTGTGGGAACGCGCGCGATGCTCGACGCGCCGATCGCGCGCGGGACCTATCCGCTTATCGTGCTGTCCCATGGCGCTGGCCTGGGAGGGACCCCGGAAGCCATGAGTTGGCTTGCAACGCCATTGGCGAAGCGGGGCTTTATCGTGGCGGCGCCTACTCATCCTGGGAACACGGGAGCGAACAGATCAGCGGCCGAAACGATGAAGCTTTGGCTAAGGCCTGCGGATATCAGCGCGACCTTGGATACGGTAGAAAAATACCCGCTTTTCGAAAATCATCTTGAACCTGGGCGGGTCGGTGCGCTTGGGCTTTCGGCAGGTGGAAACACTGTTTTGGCGCTTGTCGGCGCTCGTCTCGATCCGGTCCGTCTGGCGAGCTATTGCGACACCGACGCCCTCAATCCCTCGCTTTGCGGATGGGTGAGGCAAAGTGGTGTCGATCTTCACGGCATGGACATGAAGCTGGCCGGTCGGAACAACGAAGACAAGAGAATCCAGTTCGCCATGGCGATTGATCCCGCGCCGGTGGACGTATTCCAGCCCAGCACATTTTCGGAGGTTTCTATTCCAGTCGAAATCGTGAACCTTGGACGACCAGGAACGATCCCCCGGACCGCGCTCGCTTCAGAGATCGCGAAGACAATTCCGGCGGGTAAGTATTCTACGATCGAGGATGCGAGCCATTACAGCATGTTTGGCGAGTGCAAGCCCGATGCGGCGGAGATCGCTGAGCTCGAACAGGTCGGCGATCCCATCTGCTCCGACGGCGGTGGACAGTCCCGCCTCGAGATTCATAGGCAATTGGTCGATAGGGTCACAGAAGCTTTCAATCGAGCGCTGAAAACGGAGCATTGATGGGCACCATGGTCGCTGCAAAACCAAATTAACATGTCGAACAAATCCGGGAATTTCTACAGGTATGGCGGCAAAAAACATCCAAAGAGGCAATGTTTTGAATATCGTATCACCTGTTCGCACACTGCGCCCACTGCCCAACCTCGATTACTATGATACGCGATCGGTCCTGCTCCCTGCTTCGATCACTCCATTGGAAGCGTGGAACCTTATGACAGGCGAGCCGGGATTACTTATGCGGCTGGCTTTGCGAATGAGGGATGCAATTTCCTCCTTATTCGGCGTCAAGCGGATCGGAGGATTCTCCGGGGAAAAACGGGAGACAGCAAGGCCGGGCGAGCGACTAGATTTTTTTCTGGTCGAACACAGTGCCCCTGACGTGCTGGTGTTAACGGAACGGGACCGGCACCTAGACGTGATGCTCTGCCTTTCGATCGTAGATCGGATGCTTACGATCACATCGTCTGTCGTCACGCATAATAGCTTTGGCCGTATTTATATGTTGCCGGTCGGGCCTTTTCATAAGCTGATTGTCAATCGTGATCTCAAGCGCCTGAAACAAAAGCTGGACGCGAGAGGGACGGTTTCAGCAAAAATGGATCCGCACAAATCCTGATTTTCATCGGACGCATCGCGAACTGAAAATGCTCCCGAACTCGTCTCGCAAAAATCGGACGCAAATGTCCGCCTCTTGACCGCAGCTTCGGGCCCACTGGTCCAGTTCAAAAAGACCGCTGAATCGTCTTCTCAGATGCTCTGCCATGTTTTGGCCGTCAGGCAAGGCTAGAGGGCCCGGGCGTTGTTCAGCCAGACCGCAATCGGTGGCATGAACGTCCTTCCCCTCCAGTTGAGTTTATTATGCGTAACGTTCTATTGGCAGCGCTATTGGCTGCCGGTCTGCCGCATGTCGCGCAGGCCAATATCCCGGTCGAGCAGGTCTCCTTCCAGCCGCAGGTCAAAGGGCTGAATTGCCTCAAGCCGGAGACGCTGACGATGATCAAGGAGCTGATCGCCACCATCGGCCCGATCCAGATCACCTCGACCTGCGGCGGCCGCCATGCCCGGCGCTCCCAGCACTATCTCGGCAAGGCCATCGACTTCCGGCCCTTGGCGACATCGCCCCGCAAGGCGGCCAAGGCCGCGCGCTCCATCGAATCCGTCGGCGGTGTCGGCACCTATTCCAACGGTCTCGTGCATGTCGATGTCGGGGACCGCGAACTCGCCTGGCACGGCCATCGCAAGTCGCGGCGCCAGGTCGCCTACGTCGCATCCCGTCGCTGAGCCGAAAAGCCAGCCTCACCGGCCAATAAAAAACCGGCTCCTTTCGGAGCCGGTCCTCGCGTTCAACAGACGCGATGCGGGTCGCCGCGACCCGAAACTCTCAGTGCAGCGTTCGATCCGGCAGGGTTTGCCGCACTCGCTCGATCTCTTCCTTCAGCAGCAGCTTCTTTCGCTTCAACTCGACCATGTTCAGCGTTTCGGTAGACGGGCGCGCCGCAGCCTGGGAGATGGCCTCCTCGAGCTGGCGATGCTTGCGTTCGAGTTCTGCGAGATGGGTCTGCAACGACATCTGGATCCTCCTGATGAGCGGTTGACCTTGGAAGTGTGACATAGAGCCGGCTTCGCGTCTGCGGGCCGCTTTCACGGCAGCGCATGACTTTCTGTGATCCTTACCAGCTCCTTTCGAGTCGGCGCGAATAGGAGCCGCGCCGCCGTCCACCAAGGCTCGCCACACTTGCGGCGGGCTTTGGCTATCCCCATAGTCGCCGCCAATCGCGGCGATGATGAGATGGTCTATGGGATTGGAATTCAGCCCTGAAGAGGTCGAGACGTTCCTCTCAGAACTCGCCCGCCTGCGCGAAGAGCATCGCGACCTCGACAGCGCCATCGATGCGCTGGAACGGGTCGGCGCCGTCAACCAGATCCAGGTGCAGCGACTGAAAAAGCGCAAGCTATACCTGAAGGACCGGATTTCTCAGATTGAGGATGCGTTGACCCCGGATATTATCGCCTGAGCCGCGCCAATTCCGATTCGCCGCTTGCTTCCTCAACGTTCGCCGGTCTAGATCGCCCGCTTCCGCTCGAACCCCCGGAAGCGATCCGACAATGGCCAAGACCAGCCCCGACGTCGCCATCATCATGGGCAGCCAGTCCGACTGGGCGACGATGCGCCATGCGGCCGAAACGCTGGACGCGCTCGGCATCGCCCATGACGCCCGCATCGTCTCGGCCCATCGCACGCCAGAGCGCATGGTCAGCTTCGCCAAGGGCGCCAAGGCCGAAGGCTTCAAGGTCATCATCGCCGGCGCTGGCGGCGCGGCCCATCTTCCCGGCATGACGGCGTCGCTGACACCGCTGCCGGTCTTCGGCGTGCCCGTCGAGTCCAAGGCGCTGTCGGGACAGGACAGCCTGCTTTCGATCGTGCAGATGCCGGCCGGCATTCCGGTCGGAACGCTGGCCATCGGCAAGGCCGGCGCCGTCAATGCCGCGCTGCTGGCCGCCGCCGTCCTCGCCCTCGGCGATGCGGCACTGGCCGAGCGGCTGGACGCCTATCGCGCCCGCCAGACGGCGGCGATTGCCGAGCGCCCGGTGCGGGACGACGCCTGATGTCGAGCCCGCGTTTCGCACCCGGTGCCGTCGCTCGGCATTCTCGGCGGCGGCCAGCTGGCCCGCATGATCGCGCTCGCGGCGGCCGATCTCGGCATTCGCTGCCACATCTACGCGCCCGAGGCCGATAGCCCCGCTTTCGATGTCGCGGCGCGCCATACGCTGGCCGCCTATGAGGACGAGGCGGCGCTGGCGGCCTTCGCCGACGCGGTCGATCGTCGTCACCTATGAGTTCGAGAACGTGCCGGCCCCGACCGCCGCGTTCCTCGCAGCCCATGTCCCGCTGCATCCCGGCGCGCGCGCGCTGGCGGTGACGCAGGACCGGCTCAGCGAAAAGACCTTCGTCTCCGGCCTCGGCCTCGCTGTCGCTCCCTTCCGCAGCATCGATTCGCTGGCTGATCTGGAAGCGGCCGTGGCCGCGCTCGGCCGGCCCAGCATCCTGAAGACGCGCCGCTTCGGCTATGACGGCAAGGGCCAGGTCAAGATCACGGCGGAGACCGATCTGGCCGAGGCTTATGACATGATCGGGCGCTTCCCGGCGGTGCTGGAAGGCTTCGTGCCCTTCATTCGTGAAGTGTCAGTCGTGGCTGCGCGCGGTACGGAAGGCGAATTCGCCGCCTTCGATGTCTGCGAGAACGAGCATCGCGACCATATCCTCGCGGTGACGCGCATCCCGGCCCAGCTGCGCCCCGACACCAACTCTCTCGCCATCCAGGCTGCGCGCAGCATCGGCGAGGCCTTGGGTTATGTCGGCGTCTTCGCGGTCGAGATGTTCGTCACCGGCACGGGCGAGGACGAGCGCGTCATCGTCAACGAGATCGCGCCGCGGGTGCATAATTCCGGCCACTGGACCAGCGAAGGCGCCGACACCTCGCAGTTCGACCAGCATGTCCGCGCCGTCTGCGGCTTTCCGCTCGGCTCCAGCCGCCGCCGTGGCGATGTCGTCATGGAGAACCTGATCGGCGAGGCCAGCCTGCGACTGGCGCGCCATCCTGGCCGAGCCCGGCGCCCATCTCCACCTCTATGGCAAGCGCGAAGTCCCGCCCCGGCCGCAAGATGGGCCATGTCACGCGGGTCACGCCGACGGCCTGAACCGTCTGGCGCTCCGGCCCCGCCCGAGCCCAGACCTGCGATGCACAGACTTGCCATGCACAGACTTGCGTATTTTGCCGCTTTTTGCTGGTTTTCCGGCGTGGACAGCCAGGATGATTTCTGTTAGTGGCACAAACCTTCCGGAGGACCGTGATTTTGCGGCGCTTCCGGTCATAAACTCATTAGACCAACCCGCTGGAAACGGACAATCACGTGCAGGTTCTCGTTCGCGACAACAATGTCGATCAGGCTCTCAACGCGCTCAAGAAGAAGATGCAGCGCGAGGGCATTTTCCGCGAGATGAAGCTCCGCGGTCATTTCGAGAAGCCTTCCGAGAAGAAGGCGCGCGAGAAGGCGGAGGCGGTGCGCCGCGCCCGCAAGCTTGCAGCGCAAGAAGCTGCAGCGCGAAGGCCTGCTGCCTGCGCCGGTGAAGCCGAAGCGTCCCTGATCGCGTCCCGTGTCTTGCGAGCTGGTCGTCCGGCTTGCGACGACGGGTTGCGACGACAGGTTGCATGACTGAAGCGTTGCGCCTGGGGCCTGCCCCGGGCGCTGTCGCATTTCCGGCAGGCTCTGCGTGCTGACGGCCGATCGGCTCGGTTCTTCAGCCTGCAGTCCTGCAATCACAAAATGATGGATCGCCAGACCAGCCTTCGATAGGAGATGGTCATCGTTCCGGTCTTGGTATGGACATCAAGTCTTGGCAGGACGGGCGCAGTTTCAAGGCGCTGCTGGTTGGGGAGCGCACCCACGCCGAACGGTTGCCCCCGCGCAGCCAGCGGCAAGCAAGGCACGGAAGCGAAACCGATGAAACTGATTTCGGATAAGAGCAGGGCGCTGCTGGCTGCCTCGACCCTCGCCCTGATGCTGGCAGGCTGCGACACCGTTTCCAATATCAGCACCCAGGCCCCTGTCGCTGAGCTCGACACCAACTCGGCAGCCGAGGCGAGCGTCAACATCGGCTCGCTCAGCGAGGTCGTCTCGCGCAATCCCAACGATCCCAACGCCTATAACACCCGTGGCGCCGCCTATGCCCGCGTCGGCCGCTTCCAGGAAGCGATCGGCGACTTCACCAAGGCCGTCCAGCTCGATCCCAACCTCGCCTCGGCCTATACCAATCGCGCGCTGGCCCTGCGCCAGACTGGCCGCAACGAGGCGGCCTTGGCCGACTTCAGCAAGGCTGTGGCCGCCAACCCGAATTACGCGCCGGCCTATATCGGCCGCGCCAATCTGCTGCGTGCCCAGAACAACAGCCAGCAGGCGCTGGCCGATCTCAACATGGCGATCCGGCTGAACCCTGAATCCGCCGAGGCTTTCCACGCCCGCGGGCTGGTCTACCAGAAGGAAGGCCAGCACCAGTACGCGATCTCCGATTTCGATTCGGTGATCGACCGCAACCCCTACAACGCCCCGCCCTATACGGCGCGCGGCCAGAGCCTGATCGCCATCGGCAAGTTCGACGCGGCGCTGGAGGATTTCACCGCATCGCTGAATGTCGACAACCGCAATGCCGAGGCCTGGGCCGGACGTGGCCTCGCCAATGAGAAGCTCGGCAAGCGCACCCAGGCGACCGAGGATTACCAGCGCGCCCTCAGCCTCGATGGCAACAATGCCACGGCCCGCGCCGGCTCTTCGCGCATGGCCGGCGGCGGCGGTAGTGGCGGCGGGATCGGTGGTGGGCTGGGCGGCCTGTTCCGGAGCTGATCCGGCAAGAGCCGGCTGACCAGCAGCCGGCTCAATCCAGCATCTTGGCCATATCGATCGAGAACACGCCGAAGCCGGCCCGCTCATAAGCCAGCAAGGCCGCGCCATTGCCCGGGAGCACGCCCAGATGCAGGGCGCGGCAGCCTGATGCTCGGGCGAAGCCTTCCGCTGCTGCCAGCAGCGCCTGGCCGTGGCCTGCGCCCCGATGCGCCTCGGCCACCACAATGTTCTCGATCAGCACATGCTGCCTGAGCGGCTCCAGCACATAGGGGCCGGTCTCGCCAAAGCGCAGAGCGAGATAGCCGATGCAGGCGCCGCCAAGCTCGGCCACGAACTGCGCACCATTGCCCTCGGTGACCTCTTCCGTATCGGCCTGCAGCAGCGCCTGAGCCGTTTCGTGCCCGGTTGCGCGGGTCGGGCTGAGGCTCGCCTCATGCGCGGCAAGCTGCATCAGCAGCCCGAGCACGGCATCCGTATCGGAGAGCTGCATGGGGCGGATGGTGGCGCTCATGGCAGCCCCTGAAACGACGAAGGCCGGCGCAAGGCCGGCCCCCGGAGGTTATCGACTGACGGTGGCGCTCAGTGCGCCAGCGCCTTGACGATCTCGTCGGTGACCTTCTTGGCGTCGCCGAACAGCATCATCGTATTGGGGCGGAAGAACAGCTCGTTCTCGACGCCGGCATAGCCTGCCGCCATGCCGCGCTTGATGAACAGCACGGTCTTGGCCTTCTCGACATCGAGGATCGGCATGCCGAAGATCGGCGACTGCGGATCGGTCTTGGCTGCCGGGTTGGTGACGTCGTTGGCGCCGATGACGAAGGCGACGTCCGCCTGGCCGAACTCCGAGTTGATGTCCTCGAGCTCGAACACCTCGTCATAGGGCACATTGGCTTCCGCCAGCAGCACGTTCATGTGGCCCGGCATGCGGCCTGCCACGGGATGGATGGCGTATTTGACCTCGACGCCTTCCTTCTTCAGCAGATCCGCCATTTCGCGCAGCGTGTGCTGGGCCTGCGCCACCGCCATGCCATAGCCCGGCACGATGATGACCTTGCCGGCGTTCTTCATGATGTAGGCGGCGTCTTCCGACGAGCCCTGCTTCACCGGCCGCGCCTCGACCGCACCACCCGCACCGGCAGCGGCATCGTCGCCACCGAAGCCGCCGAGGATGACGGAGATGAAGCTCCGGTTCATCGCCTTGCACATGATGTAGGACAGGATCGCGCCCGACGAGCCGACAAGCGCGCCGGTGATGATCAGCGCCATATTGCCCAGGGTGAAGCCAATGCCCGCAGCAGCCCAGCCCGAATAGGAGTTGAGCATCGAGACCACGACCGGCATGTCGGCGCCGCCGATCGGGATGATCAGCAGCACACCCAGCGCGAAGGAGACCAGCACGATCAGCCAGAAGACGACATGGCTCTCGGTCTTCAGGAAGATCAGCAGCAGCACCACCAGGGCGATGCCAAGGCCGATATTGATGCCATGGCGCTGCGGCAGCATGATCGGCTTGCCGCTCATGCGTCCGTCGAGCTTCAGGAAGGCGATGATCGAACCGGTGAAGGTGATCGCGCCGATGGCGACGCCAAGCCCCATTTCGAACAGGCTGGCGCCCTTGATCGTGCCGGCGCGTCCGATGCCGAAGGCTTCAGGCGCATAGAGCGCCGCCGCCGCCACCAGCACTGCGGCCAGGCCGACGAGCGAGTGGAAGAAGGCGACGAGCTGCGGCATTTGCGTCATCTGCACGCGCTTGGCCATGAAGGCGCCGATGCCGCCACCGATGGCGATGCCGAGGATGACCAGGAACCAGCCGGAGAAGCCGGCCGGAGGGAAGAACACCACCGTCGTCAGGATGGCGATGGCCATGCCGACCATGCCGTAGAGATTGCCCTGGCGCGATGTGGTCGGGTGCGAGAGGCCCCTCAGGGCCATGATGAAAAGGACGCCGGCGACGACGTACAGAAGGGCGGAGAGGTTCGCGGCCATGTGGCGTCAGACCTTCTTCTTGTACATCGAGAGCATGCGCTCTGTGACGAGGAAGCCGCCGAAGATGTTGACCGAAGCCAGAACCAGCGCGATGAAGCCGAAGATCTTGGCCCAGACAGGCCCGTCGCCCATGGCAGGCAGAGCGTCCACGCCGACGGCCAGCAACGCGCCGACCACGATCACCGAGGAGATCGCGTTGGTCACCGACATCAGCGGCGTATGCAGCGCCGGGGTCACCGACCAGACGACGTAGTAGCCGACGAAGACCGCCAGCACGAAAATCGCGAGGCGATAGACCGTCGGATCGACGCCGCCGGTCGCGAGGCTGGCAGCCATGGCCGCCTGCTCGGCATATTTCTCGGCCAGCTCGGCCGCCTGCCGGGCCAGTGCCGCGGCGGAGCGGGCCTGTTCGAGCGCCAGTTCAGGTGTCGGATTAGCCATTGGTGACGCTCCCCTCGACGACGGGCTCAGGCTTGAGCTCGGGCTTGGCTGCGAAGTTCGGATGGACCACGGCGCCGTCGCGGGTCAGGGCCGTCGCCTTGACCAGCTCATCATCCCAGTTCACCGCCAGCTTCTTCTCCTTCTTGTCGATCAGCGTCTCGACGAAGGCGAACAGGTTCTTGGCGTAGAGCTGCGACGAGGTCGCCGCGAGGCGGCCCGGCATGTTGAGGTGACCGACGATCTTCACGCCATTGGGCGTCACCACCGTCTCGCCGGGCTTGGCGAGTTCGCAATTGCCGCCACGCTCGACCGCGAGATCGACGATGACCGACCCCGCCTTCATGCTCTCGACCATCGCAGCCGAGATCAGCTTCGGTGCCGGACGGCCGGGGATCAGCGCGGTGGTGATGACGATGTCCTGCTTGGCGATGTGGCTGGCTGTCAGCTCGGCCTGCTTCGCCTGATACTCCTTCGACATTTCCTTGGCGTAGCCGCCTGCGGTCTGCGCCTGCTTGAACTCGTCATCCTCGACCGCGAGGAACTTGGCGCCCAGCGATTCGACCTGCTCCTTGGTGGCAGGGCGGACATCGGTCGCGGTGACGATGGCGCCGAGACGACGCGCTGTCGCGATCGCCTGCAGCCCGGCCACGCCGACGCCCATGATGAAGACGCGCGCAGCGGGCACAGTGCCGGCCGCGGTCATCATCATCGGCATCGCCCGGCCATATTCCGAGGCGCCATCGATCACGGCGCGGTAGCCGGCGATGTTGGCCTGCGAGGACAGCACGTCCATGACCTGCGCGCGAGTGATGCGCGGCATGAACTCCATGGCGAAGGCGGAGACATTGGCTTGCCCCAGCGCCTGGATGGCAGCCTCATGGCCATAGGGGTCCATGATGCCGAAGACGAGCGCCCCGGCCGGCAGCGCCGCGATCTCGGCCTCCGCCGGGCGGCGCACCTTGAGCACGATCGCTGCCCCAGCCAGCGCCTCCGTCGCCGAGGAGGCGATGGTGGCGCCCGCAGCCTGATAATCCGCATCGGAGATGCCGGAGGCCAGGCCTGCGCCCGTCTCCACCGCCACCTCGGCCCCGAGGCCAATGAACTTCCGGACGGTTTCCGGCGTCGCGGCGACGCGGGTCTCCGCCCCCTGGGTTTCGGCTGGCACGGCTATGCGCATGGCAGGGCGAGGCCTCTCGGGCTGGAGGAGGAAGGGGCTACAGCTGGAAAACCGCCTCAGAGGACGGCGAGCGCCAGCAGCAACAGGACGAAGGGGACGGCCGGAGCGCGCCAGCCGATGGAGCGCGAGGCGATACCGACGAAGGAAGCGACCAGCGTCAGCAGCGTGCCCAGGATCGCGGTGCCCCAGGCATGCGCGGTGCCGCCGACGGCCAGCGCCGTGACGATGGCGAGGCAGGCGACAGTGCCGACTTCGGCGAAATGGATGAAGCCTTCATAGGTGCGCTCGTGCTCCGCATAATCCATCTGCGGGATCTCGCCAGCGCCGTGTCCGTGTTGAGCCATGAATAGGGTTCCAGAGTCCAGAAATGTGATCACTTGCCTTAGCGCAACTGCAAAGGGTCTGGCAACGGATCACGGGCGCGCAGGGCGGCTTTGGCAACGCTGCAGCCGCCCTAGTCCTGTCGGTCTCGCCCCTGCCGAACGCTGCGATCAGGCCGTGGCGGTCAGGCCGGCTGCTCGCAGCGCCGCAGACTGCGCCTCCGCGACGCGCTGGACCGAGAAATCCGCGATTTCCTGCTCGAAGAGCTGGTGGAAATTCAGCTCGGCGTCGAGGTGCAGGAAAACCCCGCCAAGGCCGATGGCGGCGCGATCCATGAAGACGAATTCGCGCGGCACCTTCACCGGTCCCTTGGCCTTCAGCGCCTGATGCACCTCGAAGGCCTGGCGCCTGCCATATTCGGCCGGGCTGACATCCTCGGCGATGCGGCGGGTCCTGTCCTCGAGCAGCGGCCCGTAGATGAACCGCGCCCAGATGTTCAGCGTGTCGACGAGATGGCGGGTCAGCCCCTGGAAGCCCCAGACCTCATAGGCATGCACCACCCGCGCCTCGTCGCCCTCCAGCAGGCCGCGATAGAGATCGACCACGCCGCCGACGAAGGAGGGCGGGAAGATGCGGATGCAGCCATAATCCAGCAGGTTGATGCCGGCCGGCGCGCCATCCTCCGAAAACACCGTGTAATTGCCGAGATGCGGATCGCCATGGATGACGCCGTGATGGCTGAAGGGCCGCCACCACGCCTTGAACATCGCCGTGGAGATCCGGTTGCGAACCTCCTGGCTGTCCTGCTTGTGGTCGAGGATCCGGTCACCCTCGAGCCAGTGCATGGTCAGGAGCCGCTTGGTCGACAGCGTCGGCTCCAGCGCCGGCACCCGCACCTCCGGCGTATCAGCGAGAATGGCGTTGTAGAGCGCCACATGCTTTGCCTCGCGCAGGTAATCCAGTTCCTCACGAACCCGGGCGCCGATCTCCTTGGCGATCTCGCTGGTATCGATCACCGGGTCCATGCGCCGATGCAGCGCAAACAGGATGTCGAGCTGCGAAATATCGGCCTCCACGGCCGATTCCATATCGGGATATTGCAGCTTGCAGGCGACATCGACGCCATCGAGCGTGCGGGCGCGATGCACCTGGCCGAGTGAGGCCGCCGCCGCGGGCTTCAGATCGAACTCGGCGAAGCGCTCGCGCCAGCCGGCTCCCAGCTCCGCCATCATCCGGCGCTTGACGAAGGCAGCGCCCATCGGCGGCGCCTGCGACTGCAGCTTCTGCAGCTCCTCGGCATATTCCGGCGGCACCACATCGGGAATGGTCGCGACGAGCTGCGCCACCTTCATGATCGGGCCCTTCAGCCCGCCCAGCGCCTTGGCCAGCGCCTCGGCATTGGAGAGGTTGCGCCCCTCCAGGCCAAACAGGCGCGTGCCTGCGATCCGCGCCGCGACACCCCCGACATTGGCCCCGACACGGGCATAGCGCGCGGCGCGGGCGGAAAAGCGGTTGGCTTCGCTATCGCGGTCGGACATGGGCAGGGCGCTTTCAGTGAGACGTCACCCCCTGCATGTAGGGCTTGCCGGCGCCAATGCCAGCATGCTGCGACGCCAAGACCGCAAGCTTGGCGGGCGCGTCAGCGCAGGGAGTCCGCCCTTTGCTTGCGACGGCCCTTATCCTCATACATCGCCTTGTCGGCGCGGGCGGCAGCCTCGATCAGCGTCAGTTGCGGCCGGCGCGCGGCAGTGCCGACCGAGGCGGCGATCTCGGCGGCCATCAGCGCCACCCGCAGACGATGCTCGACGGCGCGGACCTGAACCTCGTCGCAGGCGACGGCCAGCACCAGAAACTCGTCGCCACCGGTCCGCGCGACAATATCGTGCTGGCGCACGGTCTCGCGGATGATGCCGGCCGCCTTGACCAGCAGGGCGTCGCCGGCCTGATGGCCGAGCGTGTCATTGACGTGCTTGAGGTCGTCGAGATCGATCGCGACGATGCAGGCGGGATCACCGAAGCGCCGGCAGCGCGCTTCCTCGATCTCCAGACACTCGATCCAGGCTTTCTGGTTGAACAACCCGGTCAGGCCATCCCGGCGCGCATCGCTGGCGACGCTTTCGAGCTGGCGGCGCAGGCGCAAAGCCTCCTGCTCCGCAGCCAGCAGGCAGGAGAGCAGATCGGCCACAGCCTCGACGACATGCAGTTTCTCGGCAATGTCCGGGCTCTTTCGTTCCGGGCTGATGGCGCATAATGTCCCAAACAACGTGCCATCCTCGCGCTTCAGCGGCACGCCGACATAGGAGCGGATGGTGAGCGCCTGGCCGATCGGCGCCGAGGCGTAGGCCGGCACAGCCGAAGCATCGGGAGCGACCCGCGGTCCCTCGCCCTTGACCATGCGCGAGCAAAAACTGTCCGACCATTGCAGGACCGCACCGGACTTCACGGCATAGCCATGATCTTCCGCGGTCAGGACGATCCAATCATCCTGATCGACCCGGGTGACCATCCAGAGATCAAAGCCCAGATGCCCCTGCAAGAACTTCAGGGCGCGTTCCGAGGCGGCAGCGAAATCCTGAACGGACGGCATCTTGATTTGTTTCGACCCTGATTTGATTTTCATCAGGGATATCATCGCCGACCGGGCGCTGTCTGCTGCCCCCTCTCCTGCGTGAACAGCTTCTTCAGCCAAGCCTTGCCAAGGCGGCACGGACATCGCCGACCGCTGCCGGGCGCCCGCCGGCCGCCTCCACCAGCTTCACCGTCTGGGCCACAAGGTCCCGGTTGCTCCGGGAACAGCCAAAGGGCGCGTCCTCCAGCCCGGCGCGGACATGAACGCCGCGTGCCACGGCCGGGCCGATCAAGCCGGTGAGGTCGACACCAAGGCCGGCGATCATCACCGGCGCCTCGGGCGCATCCTCCGCCAGCAGCTTCAGATGCGCATCGAGCGCCCAATCGCGCGGCGGAAATCCCCAGGCGAAAGCGTCAGAGAACATCAGCCGGTAGATCGGCGTCGGCATGCCCGGATAGGCCTTCGCCAGGGCCGCACCCAGCCTGGTGAAGCCCGGCTCATAGATGGCGTAGCTCGGATGCACCTTGTGGCGCTGGGCCACCTCCATGCCTTCGCGAATATGCTCGCCCGGGTTCTGGTAGATGAAGCCGGGCTCGCCGCCCGGGATACCGGCAAAGCTCGTCCAGTTGCAGGAGCCGGGATCGAGCACGCCCCATTCCACCAGCCCGCGCCGGGCGAGCTCTTCCAGATGCGTGTAGCGGCCCGAGCCAATGATATCCCCGGCATAGCCGGAGCCGACGATCGGGATGGTGGGATAGACGATCGCATCGACCTTGGCGCGGATCCCCTCGATCGCCTGGGCGTAAAGCTCCCAATCGTCGCGCTGGCGCCCGGTCTCGACGTCGTAGACATGCAGATGCACGATCGCCGCGCCTGCTTCGAAAGCCGCGATCCCATCCGCCACAATGTCGGGGATGGTGATGGGAATGCCGGGCTGGCGCTCCTTGCCCCATGGCCCGTTGATGGCGGCTTCAATCCAGACCGACGTGCTCATGCAGGCGCATCCTTTGGCCAGTAATCCCGAATCCAGCGCGTCAACACGGCCTCATCGACCTCGCCTGCGGCAAGGGCGAGAATGGCAGCAGCTGCATCAGCTTCAGAGATGATGAAGTCGATCTCGTGAACCCGCCTCATGACCGATGCCCTTCAGCACGTTCAACAAAACATAGCACACAGCAATCTTCCGCCGTCATCGCACTCCTGCAACCCCTCGCGCGGTGAAACGCACCGGGCGGGTGCTTGTCAGCCGGCCCCTGCCACGTGCCTAATCGGGAAAACGAACAGGGCGGAACGCTATGGGTCTGTATTTCGAGGAGTTCACCCCGTCGCTGCGCATCGTCACGCGCGGCCGGACGGTCGGTGAAGGCGATATCACGCTGTTTTCCGGCCTCTCGGGCGACTTCAACCCGCTGCATGTCGATGCTGAGTATTGCGCCACCACCCCCTTCGGCGAACGCATCGCTCACGGCCCGCTGACACTCGCCATGGCCATCGGGCTGATGTCGCAGCAGAACCTGATCGACGCCACCACGATGGGCCTGCTCGATCTGCACTGGAGCTTCGCCGGCCCGGTCCGGATTGGCGACACCGTCCATGCCATCGTGACCTGCACCGAGGTGAAGCCCTCCCGCAAGCCGGATCGCGGCGTGGTGACGCTGCGGCTCGATGTCGTGAACCAGCGCGGCGAACAGGTCCAGACCGGCCATCTCAAGCTGCTGATGAAGCGCCTGCCGGCGGACAGCCACCATGCTTGAGCGGCGCGCGAGCTATCAGCAGACCACCGACCAGTTCCGCTGGCAGATACCGGCGCGCTTCAACATCGGCACGGCCTGCTGCGACGCCCATGCCGACGGCTCGGGCCGCCCGGCGCTGCTCTATGAAGAGCTCGATGGCACGCTCTCCGTCACCAGCTTCGACACGCTGAAGGCGCAGAGCAGCCGGATGGCCAACATGCTGCGCGCCCATGGCGTGGCGCAGGGTGACAGGGTCGGCATCCTCTTGCCGCAGCGGCCGGAAACGGCGCAGGCGCATATGGCGATCTACCGCATGGGCGCCATTGCCCTGCCGCTCTTCACCCAGTTCGGGCCCGACGCGCTGGAGCATCGGCTGCAGCACAGCGGCGCGCGCGGCCTTGATCACCGATGCCGAGAATATCGGGAAGATCGAGGCCATTCGCGCCGCCCTTCCCGAATCTCGCCAGCATCTTCGTGATCGGCGGCGCCGGGCATCTCGACCTCGCGCAGGAGATGGCGACGCGCCTCTGACAGTTTTGCGCCGCTCGACACTGCGGCCGACGATCCGGCGCTGATCATCTACACCTCGGGCACCACCGGAAAGCCCAAGGGCGCGCTGCATGCCCACCGCGTCCTGCTCGGCCATTTGCCCGGCGTGCAATTGCCGCAGGAGTTCTTCCCGCAGCCGGACGATCTGTTCTGGACCCCGGCCGATTGGGCCTGGGCCGGCGGGCTGCTCGATGTGCTGCTGCCGAGCCTGTATTTCGGCGTTCCGGTGCTGGCCGCCCGCGCCCGCAAATTCGATCCGGAAGCGGCGTTCGATCTGATGGCGCGCCGCAAGGTCCGCAACGCCTTCCTGCCGCCCACCGCGCTCAAGCTGATGCGACAGGTCGAAAACCCCAACCGCTTCGGCTACGCCATGCGTTCGATCGGTACGGGCGGCGAAACGCTGGGCGCCGATATGCTGGCTTGGAGCCGGGACACCTTCGGCTTCGAGGTCAACGAATTCTACGGCCAGACCGAGGCCAACCTCATCGTCTCCAACTGCGCCAGCCTGTTTCCGGTGCGTCCGGGATCGATGGGCCGCGCCGTTCCCGGCCACAGGGTCGCGGTGATCTCACCCGAGGGCGAGGACTTGCCGGCGGGACAGCCGGGCCTGATCGCGGTCGCAAGGCCGGACCCGGTGATGATGCTGGAATACTGGCGCCAGCCCGAAGCGACGGCCGCGAAATTCGTCGGCGACTGGCTGCGTCACTGGCGACACAGGCTCCTGCGACGAGGACGGCTATTTCTGGTTCCAGGGCCGCGACGACGACATTATTTCCAGCGGCTCCTATCGCATCGGCCCCGGCGATATCGAGGATTGCCTGATCCGCCATCCCGCCGTGCTGATGGCCGCCGTCGTCGGCAGCCCGGACCCGGTGCGCACCGAAGTGGTCAAGGCCTTTATCCTGCCCCGGCCGGGCATCACGCCCAACCCGGCGCTCGCAGCCGAAATCCAGGGCTTCGTGCGCGAGCATCTGGCAGCCTACCAATACCCGCGCGAGATCGAATTCGTCACGGAACTGCCGATGACCGCGACCGGCAAGATCCGCCGCAAGGATCTGCGCGACCAGGAGGTGGCGCGCAAGCGCGGGAACTTGTGAGGCGCTTGCTGGTGCACCACGCCGTCATTCCGGGGCGGGCCGAAGGACCGAGCCCGGAACCCATGAACAAGCCATTCGCCAAGGATCCGCTCCCAGTTCCCGCAGGCTGACGACGTGGTCATGGGTTCCGGGCCCGTCGCTGGCGCGACGTCCGCGGAATGACGGGGTGGCTGCTTCTCAGACCGCCTCCAGCACCAGCTCGAAGGTCATCAGCACGGGATTGTCGCCGCGCTTCAGCCGGCCCTGCGCCATGCGCGCCAGTATAGTCCACCAGCGCCACATCGACGGCGGTCTCAGTCCCGTCGGGCGTCACTCACCCCGCTCGGTGATCGCGACTTCGGTGGCGAAATTCTCGACGCTGCGGCCATCCTCGAACCGCGCGCCGATGGTGCTGCCGACGCCGCCATGGATCACCGCTCGGCGGATGCCGCGCTCGCTGCAGAACGCTCCAGCGCCGTGGCGAAATCGATATTGGGCCGCAGCCGCAGGGCGAAGAAGCGTCCGTCGCGGGCCGTGCCCGATCGGCGCCGTCGCTGCGGGCCCGAACAGCTTGAAATTGGTCTCGCTATCGACATAGGCCGCGAAGCCCGCACCATCGAGCCCGACGGCCTGCAGCGTCGACGGCTCGGCCACCACCGTCTCGTCCGGCATGATGTGGCCGCCATTGCGCTTGCCGGACGCCTCCTGCCACAGCGCGTGGCAGTGGAAGAACGGGCGCGCCGTCACGCAAGCCGAAGCTCATCGCCCCGGTCTCGATCCGGGCGATCCCGGCAGGCCGGAAGATCTCGCTGTAGAAGGCGGCATGCTCCGGCGTCTTCGACAGCGCCGGCATGACATAGGCGAAGGGCGCGAGCGCGACGCCGTCGACCTGCACCACGCCGCTGGTGAAACCCGCCGCGGCAAAGCCACGCCGGACTGCCTCGACCAGCAGCAGGCCGGCCTGCAGCGCCAGCTCGAAGCGCCGGCCATGCGCTCTCGACCCACTCCACGCGCTCGGGCGCGGCAGGTGCCGGGCTGCTGCGATGCGCCTCACGATGCCTGCTCCCCGTAGCCAGTCGAGTTCGCCACGCGCTTCCAGTTCGTCGCGGACCAGCCGCTTGGGCACCTTGCCATAGCCGGATTTCGGCAGCGCCTCCCAGAAGAAGAAGCGCTTGGGCATCTTGTAGCGCGCGATCTTCTCCGACAGGAATTCGGCGATCTCGGCCTCGCTGGCCTTGGCGCCCGGCGCGCGTCACGCAGACGGCGACGCCGATCTCGCCCCAGACCGGATCGGGCACGCCGAGCACCGCGACCTCGGCGATGGCCGGATGGGTCAGGATCTTCTCCTCGATCTCGCGCGGATAGATGTTGGAGCCGCCGGAGATGTACATGTCCGAGGCGCGGCCGGTGATGTAGACGAAGCCCTGCTCGTCCATATGGCCGAGATCGCCGGTGCGGAACCAGCCGTCGCGGAAGGCTTTCGCATTGGCTTCGGGATTGTCGTAATAGCCGGCGAAGACGGCCGGGCCGATGACGCAGATCTCGCCCTGCTGACGCCGGCGGCAGCTCGTTGCCGTCATCGTCCTGGATCTGCACCTGCATGCCCGTGCGCTCGAAGCCGCAGGTGCCGATGCGGGCATGCGGGCCGTCCTCGGGCTCGATGCAGCGCCGGCGGCAGCACGGTGATGTTGCCGGTGACTTCGCCCAGCCCGAAATACTGCACGATCACCTTGCCGAGCTTGGCGAGCGCCGCCTTCTGGTCCTCGCGATACATCGGCGCGCCGGCATAGATGATGTAGCGCAGGCTGGAATGATCGTGCTGGTCGACCGCGGGATGCTCGACCAGCATCTTCAGGATCGTCGGCACGGTGAAGATATTGGTGATCCGGTAGCGTCGCGATCAGCCGGATAGGCCTCGTCGATATCGAAACGCTCGGTCGGCAGCAGGATCGTCGGTCGCGCCGCGCGCCGAGAGCACGAGCTGGTGCACGCCCGCGCCATGCGAGAGCGGCGCCACCACCAGCGAGGCGTCGACCTCGGTCGAGCCCGGCACGAGATCGGCAGAGATGGTTGGTGATGACGAAGGCCATCTGGCCATGGGTCAGCACCGCCGCCTTCGAGCGCCCGGTGGTGCCGGAGGTGAAGAAGAACCAGCAGGGATCGTCATGCTCGACGGCAGCATTGGCGACGCTGGTGCCGGAATGGCGCGGCGATGACCGCACCGACCTCGTCCTCGCCGAATTCGCCCGGCCCGATCCGCCAGATGAATTCCGGCGCCGGCGAGACGGCCGCGACGGCTGCGGCATGGGCCGGGAAATCGCCATGGCAGAGAAAGCAGCCGCGCGCCCGATGATGTCGCGAGATAGCCGACCTCGTCGGGCAGCAGCCGGAAATTGGTCGGGACCCAGACGGCGCCGAGCCGGAAGGTCGCGAACATCGAAACGAACATCGCGTCGCAATTCTTGGAATGGACCAGAATGCGATCGCCCTTGCCGATGCCACGCGCCTGCAGCCCGGCTGCCAGCGCCGAGACATCGGCATCGATCTCGCGCCCAGTTCCAGCTGCGCTCGCCCCAGATGAAGGCGGGATGGTCCGCCAGCCGGCGCGGCGTTCTGCCGCACGATATGTGCGAGGTTCATCACCCGGCGCGACATCGGCACCAACCCGCCCTGGGGACCGGTTGCGCCGCTTGCCGCTGTTGCTGTGGTCTCACTCACGTCAGGCACTCCCGAAAGCAGGTTTACGCGCGGTCGGTCGAGCGGGACGGACCAGCGCGTCGAGGGGCTGGGGGCCGGGGCGGCCACCGGTCTTGGACAGGAACATGCGGGCGAGCAGGCGCTCCATCTCCGCGACCTCCAGCTGGAGATGGCGGGCTAGATCGGGCTGCCGTTCCGGCTGCATCCGGCTGTCGATCGCGGCCAGGCTGAGCGCCCCCGCCAGCCGGCCATCGGGATAACGAAACGCTGCGCCCATGCCCCAGGAGCTGGCCACCAGCCGTCCCGGATTGAGCGAATAGCCGCGCTCCCGCGTCAGCTTGAGATCGGCCATGATCTCGGCAGGCGCAAAGCCGGGATAATGCGCCAGCAGGACCCGCTCATTGGCCGCCATGACCTGCGCGATCTCCTCATCCGGCAGCGCCGCCAGCATGGCGAGCGAACCGGCGCCGACGCCGAGCGGATGCTGCGAACCGACCTGCAGCGCATGGGTGCGGACGGGATAAGTCCCCTCCTCCCTGTGCAGGCAGGCTGCCCAGGTCTCGCGCCGCACCGTCAGGAAACTTGTATCCATCGTCGCCTTCGAAAGCCGCCGGAGACCGGGCTGCGCCAGCTCGAGCAGGCTGTGGCGGCGCGCCGCCAGAATGCCCAGCACGAAGGCCTCTTCGCCCAGGCAATAATGCCGGGTCAGGGGCTCCTGCTCGACGAGGCCGCCCCGGATCAGCGCCATCAGCAGGCGCCGCGCCGTCGGCTTGTTCAGCCCGCTCTCGCTGACGATCTCGCTCAGTGGCAGCCCGCCCGCCGGCTCGCGGCCGATCAGCGCCAGCAGGCGAAGCGCGCGGTCCACGCTTTGCGATCCGGAGATGTCGCTCCGTGACACGCTGCCCTGCTCCACCCTGGCGTCCCCATATCGGTCCACATCATGGACCTTGTTCTTGTATCCGGAATGGTAGTTTGCCGGTTTGACGATTGCAATCCCAGGAGTGATGTGTAGTCTCCGGCTCAAGACGCCGCTGCATTGCTGCACAATGTGGAACGGCCAAGGCTGATCGGGTCAACAAGATCGGCACCATGGGGAGGTCAAAAATCGATGGTCCTGCGAGGCGCCCTTGAGGCTGGCCGCTGCACCGCCGCGACGCGGCTGGCGGGGCAGCGCTGACATGGTCGATGTCGCCGACAAGATCGCATTGCCGGATGTTGCGCTGGAGACGGGGCTGCGGCCCGGCTCGCCCATCATGCGGCCGATCGAAATCATCGCCTCGGGCCTTCTGCTCCTGATCATCGGCGTGCTGCTGCTCGGCGTCGATCTCGCGCTATGTCTTCTCGCTGCCGGTCGATCTGGATCGACGAGGTCGCGTCGATCTGCCTTCCTCTGGCTCGCCATGCTCGGCTCCGCCATCGCCATCGACCGCAACGAGCATCTGCGGCTGACGCTGTTCGTCAGCATGATGCCGGAGCGGCTGCGCGAATTCGTCGAGCACCTTCGCGCCGCTCGTCGTCGCCGCCTTCCTGCTGGCGCTGATCTATCCGGCCTATCGAATACGCGTCGGAGGAATGGCTTCGTCACCTCGCCGGCGCTGAACATCCCGACTGAGCTGCCGCGTCTCGGCCATCGCCTTCGGCATGGTCGCTGATGTTGCTGCATGGCGCTCCGCCACGCCATTCGCGACGTCGCGGCCTCAGCGATCTCGTGCTCGCGGTCGCTGATCGCTCGCGGCCGTCGCGCGCGCTTCTGGCTGGTTCATCGCCGCCGCTCGTCAAGGCATGGGCAACGGCAACATCCTCATCTTCCTGGTCGTCGTCGTCGCGGCCTGCCTCGTCGCGGGCGTGCCGATCGCCTTCTGCTTCGGCATCGGCACGCTCGGCTTCTCGCCTTCGCGACCAACGTGCCGATCTGGTGATGATCGGGCGGATGGACGAGGGCATGTCGAGCCTCGATCCTGCTCTCGGTGCCGATCTTCGTGCTGCTCGGCTGCATCCTCGACGCGACCGGCATGGGCAAGGCGATCGTCGATTTCCTGGCCTCGCTGCTCGGCCATGTCAAGGCCGGCATGTCCTACGTGCTGCTCGGCTCGCTGTTCCTCGTCTCCGGCATCTCGGGCTCCAAGGTCTCGGACATGGCGACCGTCGCGCCGGCCCTGTTCCCGGAGATGAAGCGGCGCGGCCACAAGCCGAAGGAGATGATCGCGCTGCTCGCGACCGGCGCCGCCATGGCCGACACGGTGCCGCCCTCGATCGTGCTGATCGTGCTCGGCTCGGCCGCCGGCGTCTCGATCGCGGGGCTGTTCACCTGCGGCTTCGTCATCGCCATGGTGCTGCTGCTGGTGCTTGCGGTGCTCGCGCGCTGGAAGGCGCGGCACGAGGACATGGCGGCGTGCGCCGCGCGCCGCTCGACGCTGATCGGCAAGACGCTGCGTCGTCGCCGCGCCGGCGCTCGTCCTGCCCTTCCTGATCCGCTGGGCGGTCGGCGGCGGCGTCGCGACCGCGACCGAGGTCTCCACCATCGCCGTGCTCTACGCCATGTTCGTCGGCATCGTCGCTCTATGGCGGCATCAGCCTGGCGCAAGTTCTACGACATGCTGGTCGAGACGGCGGCGCTGTCCGGCGCGATCCTGCTGATCCTCGGCACCGCGCTCGCCATGGCCTGGGCCCTGACCCAGGCCGGCTTCGCCAGAACTGTCGCGACCTTCATGGCGGACCTGCCCGGCGGCTGGATCAGCCTTCATGGCGCATCACCATCGTCGTCTTCCTCGATCCTCGGCTGCGTGCTCGAGGGGCTGCCCGCGATCGTGCTGATGGCGCCGCTGATGTTCCCGATCGCCAAGAAGCTCGGCATCAACGACATCCACTATTCGATGGTCGTCGTGACCGCGATGAATATCGGCCTGATGACGCCGCCGATCGGCATCGGCTTCTACATCGCCTGCAAGATCGGCAACGTCTCGCCCGACGAGGCGATGCGGCGCGATCTGGCCCTATCTCGTCGCGCTGCTCATCGGCCTGTTCCTGATCGCGCTTCGTCCCCGTTCTCTCGACCATCGCTGCTCTGACCACGAGACGAGGCTTCCACCACCATCGCGGTGCACAAGCCATCGCGTCACAAGAAACCACCAAAGGGAAACACGACATGACCATTTCACGCCGCACACTGCTCCAGGGCTCGGCCGCCGCCGCCGCCATCGGCTCATTCTCGATCGGCCGCAGCCGAGGCCCAGGCGGCCGAGTTCACCTACAAGTTCGCGCAACAACCTGCCGGTGACGCACCCGATGAACATCCGCGCCAACGAGGCGGTGGAGAAGATCAAGGAGGAGACCGACGGCCGCCTCGTCATCCAGATCTTCCCGTCCAGCCAGCTCGGCTCCGACACCGACATGCTGAGCCAGGTCCGCTCGGGCGGCGTCGAGTTCTTCACGCTCTCGCCGCTGATCCTGTCGACGCTGGTGCCGAACGCCTCGCTGTCAACGGCATCGGCTTCGCCTTCCCCGACTATGCCTCCGTCTGGAAGGCGATGGACGGCGAGCTCGGCGCCTATGTGCGCGGCCAGATCGGCAAGGCCAACCTCGTCGTCGATGGACAAGATCTGGGACAACGGCTTCCGCCAGATCACCTCGCTCCAAGGGGCCGATCAACACCGCCCGACGATCTCAAGGGCTTCAAGATCCGCGTGCCGGTCAGCCCGCTCTGGACCTCGATGTTCACCGCCTTCCAGTCGGCACCGGCCTAGCATCAACTTCGCCGAGGTCTACACCGCGCTGCAGACCAAGATCGTCGACGGCCAGGAGAACCCGCTGGCGATCATCTCCACCGCCAAGCTGTTCGAGGTGCAGAAGTACTGCTCGATGACCAACCACATGTGGGACGGCTTCTGGTTCCTCGGCAACCGCCGCGCCTGGGAGCGCCTGCCGGAGGATCTGCGCGCCATCGTCGCCAAGAACCTCAACGAGGCCGCCCTGCTGCAGCGTGACGACGTCGAGAAGCTGAACGCCGGCCTGCGCGGCGACCTCGACCGCCAAGGGCATGGTCTTCAACGACACCCAGGCCGCGCCCTTCCGGGAGGCGCTGCGCAAGGCCGGCTTCTACGCCGAGTGGAAGAAGAAGTATGGCGACGAGGCCTGGGCCATCCTCGAGAAGGCCGTCGGCAGCTCGCTGAGCTGATCGACCTCGACACACAGCGTCAGCTCACCCGCCTCAACCGGGATCGAGCTGACGCTGGCTTCCCCACGCGCGTCGCCTAGGGCAGGACATCATGACCGACCGTCTCAAGGGCAAGACCGCCATCGTCTTCGGGCGCCGGCTCCTCCGGCCCCGGCTGGGGCAATGGCAAGGCGGTCGCGGTCGCTTTCGCTCGCGAAGGCGCGCAGGTCGTCTGCGTCGACCGGGTGCTGGCGGCGGCGGAAGAGACGGTCGGGATCATCACCAGCGAAGGCGGCACGGCCATCGCGCTGGCCGCCGATGTCACGGAGCAGGCCTCGATCGAAGCCGGCGTGGCGGAGGTCATGGCCCGCTTCGGCCGCATCGACATCCTCCACAACAATGTCGGCATGACCCATATGGGCGGGCCGGTGGAGCTGAGCGAGCAGGATTTTCAGGCCGCCGTCGATCTCAATCTCGGCTCGGTCTTCCGCTGCTGCAAGGCGGTGATCCCGCATATGCTGGCTGGCGGCGGCGGCGCCATCGTCAACATCTCGTCGCTGGCCGCTATTCGCTGGGTCGGCTACCCCTATTTCGCCTATTACGCGACCAAGGCAGCGGTGAACCACGCCACCGTCGCGCTCGCCATGCAATATGCGCGGCAGGGTATCCGGGCCAATTGCATCATGCCCGGGCTGATGGATACGCCGCTGATCTACAAGCAGATCTCCGGCCAGTACGCCTCGGTCGAGGAGATGGTTGCCGCCCGCAGCAACTCGGTCCCGCTCGGCAAGATGGGCACCGCCTGGGACATCGCCAACGCCGCCGTCTTCCTCGCCTCGGACGAGGCGAAGTTCATCACCGGCGTCTGCCTGCCTGTCGATGGCGGCCAAAGCTGCTCGGTTCTGCCAGTCACCTGAGCCAGGTCGCCGGCGGCGCGATGGACGCCTCGAGAGAGCCGCCGATACCCCTGCCCAAATCATGCGCAAAGCCTGGGGAAGATTAGCCAGAAAACGCAAGAAACAAGCTTGACTGTTTGCATTTGCAGCCGCAGCTTTGCCGGACCTTCTTCCACGGGCAGGGTGGCGTGTGAATTCGACCGGCAAGAGACGATCGCAGAGGGAACGCAGCGCGGAGACCTCTTCCAAGCTGTTGGAAGCGACGATCGACCTGTTGCATGATCGCGGCCTCGCCCGCACCTCGACACCTGAAATCGCCCGCAAGGCCGGCGTCTCGCGCGGTGCGCTGACCCATCATTTCGCCGGGCGCGAGGCGATCATCAGCGCCTCGATCTCGCACATGCTGGACAAGACGACCGAGGGACTTCACCGCTTCGCCGAGGAGTTCGTGACCCATGGCGGCTCCAGCGACGAGATCGTCGATTACATCTGGCAGATGATGTCGGACCGGCTGTTCTACGTCACCATGGAGTTCCTGACCGAGGCCCGGCACAACGCCGACTTCAAGGCCGAGCTGATCCCCACCGTCAGGAAGTTTCATGCCGGGCTCGATGCGATCTGGACCGCGCTGGCCTCCCGCACCGGCGCCGAGCCGGACCATGTCCGCACAGTGATGAACGCCACCATGTGCCTGGTGCGCGGCATGATCGCCCAGACCGTCCTGCGCAATGACGCGCCCTATTACGAGCAGATGCTCAACTTCTGGAAGCAACAGGTGCGCCAGCAATTGCCGATGCAGAACACCACCCCGCTGCGTGCGGCGGCGGCCCGATGAGCGCCTCCCTCCGCATCGCCGGGCTGAAGCTCGATTTCTACGGCGTCCACGTCCTGCGCGGCGTCGATCTGGAGGTGCCCGCAGGCTCCTTCACCGGTCTGATCGGCCCTAACGGAGCCGGCAAATCAACGCTGTTCAACGCCATTTCCGGCCTCTACCGCCCCAAGGGCGGGACGGTGCATCTGGGCGCCAGCGACACCACCGGCCTGCCTCCGGAGAAGCTGGTGGCGGCTGGGCTGGTGCGCACGTTTCCAGCTGGCGCGCGGCTTTCCCAAGCTCAGCGTTTTCCAGCATCTGATGCTCTATGGCGCGGAGCAGCCGGGCGAGAGCCTGCTGGCCGGCTTCTTCGGCTCCGCGCGCGCGCCAAAAGGCGCGAGGCTGAGCTGGCCGAGCGCGCCCATGGCATCGCCCGGCGCCTGCGCCTCGATCATGTCCTCGACAACCCCGTCACCGCACTGTCGGGCGGGCAGAAGAAGCTGGTCGAGATCGGCCGCGCGCTGATGGCGGAGCCCAAGGTGCTGCTGCTCGACGAGCCGATGGCCGGCGTCAATCCGACCCTCGCCGACCAGATCGCCGAGCATCTGACCAGCCTCAACCGCGACGGCCTGACGATCTGCCTGATCGAGCACGACATGGCGCTGATCAAGCGGCTCTGCGCATCCCGTCATCGTGCATGGCCGAAGGCCAGACCCTGACCGAGGGCACGTTCGAGGAGGTCGCCTCCGATGCGCGCGTGCAGGAAGCCTATCTCGGGAGGCGTCATTGAGCGCGATGACCGCCGACCTCCTGACCGTCGACGGCGTCATCGCCGGCTATGGCGCGTCCGAGGAGATCCTGAAGGGGACCTCGCTGCGGGTCGCGCCGGGCGAGATCGTCTCGATCATCGGGCCCAACGGCGCCGGCAAATCGACGCTGCTGAAGACGATCGCCGGGCTGGTTCAGGCCCGCAAGGGCAGCATCGTCATCGGCTCAACCGATGTGACCGCGCGAAGGCGCGCTGGGCCGCGCCCGCCACGGCATCGGCTTCGTGCCGCAGGAGCGCAATGTCTTCGGCGCGATGAGCGTCGCCGAGAACCTCGAGATCAGCGGCTTCCAGGACCCGGCCCAGGTCAAGCGCCGCGCCGATGAGCTCTACGCCCGCTATCCGATGCTGGCCCAGAAGCGCAGTGCGCTCGCCCGCACCCTCTCGGGCGGCCAGCGCCAGATCCTGGCCATGGCGATGGGGCTGATGAACGCGCCCGCCCTGCTGCTGCTCGACGAGCCGACCGCCGGCCTGTCGCCCGCGCGCGGCCGAGGAGCTGTTCGAGGCCATCGTCGCGCTGAACAAGGGCGGCCTGCCGATCCTGATGGTCGAGCAGCATGCGCTCGAAGCGCTGGAAATCTCGACGCGCGGCTATGTGCTGGTCTCCGGCCGCAACAGCCGCGAAGGCGCCGGGCCCTGCGCTCGCCACCGATCCTGAGATCCGCCGGCTCTTCCTCGGCGGCTGATGCCCATAGCGACGACGCCGACACCAACAACAAGAGGGAATGACCATGACCGAACTCACCGACCGCCGCAGCCTGCTCGCCTGCGCGCAGCCGCTTTGGCCGGCTCCGCCGCCTTGCCGCAGCTCGCCTTCGCCCAGGGCGCCCCGATCAAGATCGGCACGCTGACGCCGCTGACCGGCGCGGGCGGCCCCTATGGCCCCGTCATGGTCAAGGCCGTGAAGGCGGTGATCGACGAGGTCAACGCCGCCGGCGGCGTGCTCGGCCGCAAGGTCGAGCTGATCTCGGAAGACGACCAGACCAACCCCGAGGCCGGCGTGCGCGCCGCGCGCAAGCTGATCGACGTCGACAAGGTCTCGGCCATCATGGGCACCTGGGCCTCCTCGGTCACCACCGCCGTCGCGCCGCTCTGCTGGGAGTCGCAAGACCTTCCTGTGCACCACCTCGGGCGCCGACTCCATCACCGCGCTGCCGCATCAGGGCTATCTCATCCGCACCCAGCCGAACGACGACGCTGCAGGGCAAGAAGTTCGGCGAGTTCGCCATCGCTCAGGGCGCCAAGCGCGTCTTCTTCGTCTCGCCGCAGACCCCCTTCGCCAAGAGCCAGTTCGACAACATCGCTGCTGCGGTAAAGGCGGCGGGCGGCGAAACCGGCTCGCTGATCTATGACGACAAGAAGCCGGCCTACCGCACCGAGATCGACGAGGTGCTGCGCTTCAAGCCCGATGCCATCGTGTTCGGCGGCTACACGCCCGACACCTCGGTGATGCTGAAGGACCTCTACCGCGCCGATTTCAAGGGCACCAAGATCGCCTTCGGCTATTCGGTGAACCAGAAGCTGGTCGAAAGCGTGCCGGCCGAAGTGGTCGAAAAGACCTATATGATCTCGCCCTCCCCGGCCGAGGGCTCCAAGGCCTATGAGCAGCTGGTCAAGCTGATCGGCGTCACCTCGCCCGATCCCTACACCACCCAGATCTATGACCACATCAACCTGGTGCTGATGGCGATCGCGCATGGCGGGCGATGCCTCCGGCGCCGCGATCAAGGACAATCTGCGCAAGGTCTCGCAGGCCGAGGGCGGCGCCAAGATCGACAACGCCATTGACGGCCTCAAGGCGATCGCCGCCAAGCAGCCGGTCGAATTACGACGGCGCCAGCGGCCCCTGCGATTTCACCGAGATCGGCGACATCAGCGACTCCAAGTTCCGCTACGAGCAGGTCCAGGGCGGCAAGATCGTCCTCGTCAAGATCGCCTGAGGTCGGTGGTGTCCTTTTCAAGCCTCGCCAACTCCGGCGCCTGTGCGGCAGATGCGGTTTCCGCACAGGCGCGCGCGCGAGTCGTGACCGGAGGACACCACTCCCGCCTGAAGGGTCGAGCCACCCAATGACCCTCTTCCTCCAGGCTCTCATCAACGGGCTGATGACCGGGACGCTGATCGCCGTCCCGGCCATCGGCTTCTCCGCCATCTTCGCGGTGCTGCGCTATCCGAATTTCGCCATCGCCTCCTATGCCACCATCGGCGCTTTCGCGGCCTGGTGGGCCAATGCCATTCTCGGCCTGCCGGTCATCCCGGCCATCGCGCGTGGCCTTCATCATTACCGGCTGCATCGGCGTCGGCGCCGAGGAGACGGCGCTGAAGCGGCTGCGTGGCAACGGCGCGCTGATCGTGGCGATCGCCTCGATCGCGCTCAATCTCGTGCTCGAGAACATCGTCCGCTTCATCTTCGGCAACGACATGAAGGGCTACGACCTGCCGCTGCTGCGCGACATCCGCTTCGGCGACCTGCGCATCGGCCCGCAGCAGCTGCAGAGCCTGGCGCTCGCCGTCGCGATCATGGCCGCGATGTTCCTGTTCCTGCGCTACACCCGCTTCGGCAAGGCCATGCGCGCCGTCGCCGACAATCCCGATCTCGCCCGGCTGAAGGGCATCGACCCCGCCCGCATCGCCGATCGTCACGGTGTTTCTGGGTGCCGGCCTGACCGGCGTCGGCGGCGTGCTGATCGGGCTCGACACCTCGATCGATCCGCTGACCGGCTACCGCGTGCTGCTCTCGGTCTTCGCCGCCGCCGTGCTCGGCGGCCTCGGCTCGATCCCCGGCGCGGTCGTCGGCGCGCTGGCGCTCGGCATCGCCGAGGAACTGGCGCTGATCGCCGTGCCCGCGACCTATCGCACCGCCGTCGGCTTCGTCGCGATCCTGATCATGCTGACCTTCCGCCCCCGCGGCATTCTCGGCGAAAGAGCGGCCTGATGCTGTCCTATCTGATCTTCACCCTGACGCTGTGCGGCATCTATGCGCTGCTGGCGCTGAGCCTCAACCTGATCTGGGGCGGCGTTGGCCTGGTCAATCTCGGCCTCGCCGGCTTTTTCGCGGTCGGCGCCTATGCCTCGGCGATCACCACCGGAGCCGGCGCGCCGGTCGTCATCGGCTGGGGCGCGGCGATTATCGTCGGCGCCGCAGTCGGGCTCATCGTCACCTTCGCCACCTTGCGCCTGCGCGATGATTACCTCGCCATCGTCACGCTCGGCTTTGCCGAAGTCATCCGCCTGATCGCGCTGAACGAGCGCTGGCTGACCAATGGCTCGGACGGCATTCCCGGCATCAAGGCGCCGCTCAAGGCGGAGCTCGGCCTGCAGGGCTTCAGCCTGTTTTATCTCGGCCTGGTGACGCTGATGGTGCTGCTGGTCTGGGCCCTGCTGCGGCGGCTCGACCTCTCGCCCTATGGCCGCGCCATGAAGGCGATCCGCGAGGACCAGCAGCTGGCGTCCTTCGCCGGCAAGCCGGTCCTGCGCTTCAAGCTCCAGGCCTTCGCCGTCTCGGCCGCCATCGCGGCGCTTGGCGGGCGCGCTCTACGCGCATTTCCAGTCCTATATCTCGCCCGATCATTTCCAGCCGCTGATCACCATCTACATCTTCCTCGCGGTGACGGCAGGCGGCGTCGGCCGGCCGAGCGGCGCGGTCTTCGGCGCCTATCTCGTGGTGATCTTCCTCGAAGCCACCCGCTTCGCCACGGAATGGGTGCCCGGCCTGCAGCCCGTCCAGATCGCCGCCCTGCGCGAGATGATGATCGGCCTGGCGCTGATCCTGGTGCTGCATCTCAAGCCGCAGGGCATCATGCCCGAGCAGATTCCCAAGGCGCCCACGCCCGCAGCGCCCTGACGCGCCCCATCCCGTTCCTGAAGCCGAGAGCCAAGCCCATGACCGACGACCTCGCCACCCTGTCCGCCCTGCTCCGGGAGCCAGGCCAGCCCGACACCGTCTTCAAGGCTTTCGCCGAGATGACGGAGCGGCTGGTGGGCCACCAGCTCTTCACCCTGCTCTATGTCGACGGCCAGGAGGTCGCGCGCATCTACTCCAACCGCCCCACCGAATATCCGGTCTCCGGCCGCAAGCCGATGGGCCCGACGCCCTGGGGCAAGCATGTGCTGGACGGCAAGCAGTCCTTTCTCGGCAAGGACAAGGCCGCGATCCGCTGGGCCTTCTTCGACCATGAGCTGATCGAGAGCATGGGCCTCGGCTCGGTCATCAACGTGCCCTGCCTCTATGACGGCAAGGTCATCGGCACCATCAACCTGCTCGCTCCCGAGCATCATTACCGCGAAGAGCATGTCGCGCCGGTCGAGCGGCTGGCCCCGCTGCTGGTGCCGGGCTTCCTCGCCGCGCAGGCCGCAGCCAAGACCGCCTGACATCAAGGCCGTCTGACCTAAAGACCGTCTGACACGAAGACATTCAAAGGAAACGCACGTGGCTTCCATCCTCTTCACCAATGCCCGCATCGTCGACGGCTCCGCGCCGGAGGCCGGCGCACCCGTCAACGTCCTCGTCGAGGGCGACAGCATTCGCGAGGTCGGCAAATCCGTCACCTCCGCCAAGGCGCGCAGCATCGACCTCAAGGGCAAGACCCTGATGCCCGGGCTGATCGACGCCCATGTCCATGTCGTCGCCGGCCTTGCCGATCTCGGCAAGAACGCCGCTCTGCCGGATTCGCTCGTCACCGCCCGCTCCTTCGGCATCATGCGCGAGATGCTGATGCGCGGCTTCACCACCGTGCGCGATGTCGGCGGCGCCGATTTCGGCCTGAAGCAGGCGGTCGAGGAAGGGCATTTCCCGACGCCGCGCCTCGTCATCTCCGGCAAGGCGCTGAGCCAGACCGGCGGCCACGCCGATTTCCGCGGCCGCTATGATGACCGCGAGGCTGTCCTCGACCCGCCATCGCCTCGGCGCGCTCGGCCGCATCTGCGACGGCATCGACCAGGTCCGCCGCGCAGCGCGCGAGGAGCTGAAGGGCGGCGCCGATTTCATCAAGATCATGGCCAATGGCGGCTGCGCCTCGCCGACCGACCCGATCCATTTCCTCGGCTTTTCCGTCAGCGAACTCGAAGCCATCGTCGAGGAAGCCCGGATGGCGGGCACCTATGTCTCGGCCCATGTCTATACCGATGCTGCGATCCGCCGCTGCGTCGAGGCCGGCGTCCACTCGCTCGAGCATTGCAACCTGATCCAGCCCGAGACCGCAAAGCTGGCAGCGACGACGCGGCGCCGTCGCCGTGCCGACGCTGGTGACCTATGACAAGCTCGCCAGCGAAGGCGGCAAGCTCGGCTTCCCGCCGGACTCCGTCGCCAAGGTCGAATACGTCCGCGCCGCCGGCATGGAATCGCTGGCGATCATGCAGAAGGCCGGCCTCGCCATGGCCTATGGCAGCGACCTGCTCGGCGAGATGCACCGCCACCAATCCGAGGAGTTCGTGATTCGTGGCCGCGCCTTGCCGGCTCATGAGGTCATCGCCTCGGCCACCCATGTCGCGGCCAAGCTGCTGAAGCTCGAAGGCAAGATCGGCACGATCGCGCCCGGCGCCCATGCCGACCTGATCGTCGTCGATGGCGACCCGCTGAAGGACCTGTCGCTGCTCACCCGCCAGGGCAAGCACATGCCGGCGATCATGAAGGGCGGCGTCTTCATGAAGCGCGCCAATCTCGGCTGACAAGACGGGCGGGCCAGCCCCTGCAGGCCCGCCCATTGCCTGCTCCCCTGAGCCATGCGGCCCGCGATCATCCGCCGGCCGTCTCGCGCAGAAGGGGAACTCTCCACGGGGCCCTGCCGTTGGTGCACCACGACAGGATTTGCCGGCGCCGGCTGACAACCAGCCGCGCCCGGCGCTCAGCAGGAGACCCCCATGGCCGAAACCCCGACCCTCGCCATCGCCACCGACAAGGTCTGTTTCGTCGTGGTGAAAGCGCGCCAATACGACGTCAAGGACGCGGTGACGGAGCCGGATGCGGCCTCCAACAGCAGCGATGACGGCATGATCTCCGTGCTCGAGGATCATGAAGACGATCCGGTCCGCCGCGAGCTCATCTCCTTCATCGGTTCGCTCAACGAGGAAGAGCAGATCGACCTCGTCGCCCTGGCCTGGCTGGGGCGCGGCGATGGCGAAGTCGGCGGCTTTGACGAACTGCGCGGCGAGGCGCAGCATGCCCGCAACGGCCGCACCGGCGCCTATCTGCTCGGTATCCCGCTGCTCGCTGATTATCTCGAAGAAGGGCTCTCCCAATTCGGCGAGAGCTGCAACGCCTTCGAGGCCGATATTCTCTGATCCAGAGCCGGGAGCGCCACAGCGCTCTCTGGCGCAGTGGGAGCTAGCCCACTAGATCTGGCTTGCGCTCCGGCGGGGCCAGTACGATGCCGGAGGCGGGATCGATCCAGACCAGCTGGTCATCAATCCCGGTCACCCCCGGCACGTTCTCGGCAACCACTCGCGCCGCCGTCCGCAGACGCTCGTCGAAGATTGAGCCGGACAGTTCGACTAGGCCCTTATGGACATTGACGTGGATCAGCCCGCTTGCAGCCCAGGGCTGGGCATCGAGTTCGGCCTGGATGGCGCGGCGAATGCGCTCATCCTCGCTCGGGCCAGGTTCCGCAGGCAGCTGGCCGGCCAGCGCCCGCAGCAGATCCGACCGGGAGAGAATGCCGACCAACCGTCCGGCCTCGACCACCGGCAGCCGCTTCACGCTCCGTCGGCTCATCAGCTCGACCGCGTCCTGCAGGCTGGCCTGGCGCTCAATGCAGGCGAGATCGCGCGACATCAGCTCCTCGACCTTGCGGCCATGGCCCTGCACGTAATCGTCGGCAAGCTTGCCCGGGCTGACCAGCAGCTCGAGCCACCAGGAGCGCTTGCGCATGGTGCCGAGTTCGCTGCGGCGCATCAGGTCGCCCTCGCTGATCAGCCCCAGCAAGGCGCCGTTTGGCCCCAGCACCGGCAGGCCGCTGATGCGATGCGCCAGCATCAGCCGTGCGGCTTCCGCAACAGTTGTGCCCGGCGACACGCTGATCACCGGGGAACTCATGATCGTTGAAACGCGCATGGCTTGATCCTTCCGCTGTTTGATCCAGCGGAAGGATCCTGCGCCGGAAGCGCAGGGTTGCCATTGATGAAGGTCAAGCCGGCAAGACTTCAGGCCGCCTTGCGCCCCGCATCGAACGGGATCTCGATATCCACCGCCAGGGTGGAGACATTGGCCCCGCGCTCCATGCGCACGCTGACCTTGTCGTCGGCGATCTGCATGTGCTTGGAAATCGCCCGCAGGATCTCGTCCCTCAGCTTGGTGATGAGGTCGGCTATCCCCGGCCGCGGCGCGCTCATGGGCGAGCAGCACCTGGAGTCGCTCGCGCGCGGCGGGCGCCGATTGCGAGCGGGAGAAGAAGCGGAACAGGTTCATGCCGCCTTCCTTCCGAAGAACTTGCCGAAGAAGCCGCGCTTCTCGCCGGGGATGGAGATCGGAAGATCCTCGCCCCTGAGCCGGCGCGCGGCCTCGAAATAGGCCATGGCCGGGGCGCTGCGCTCATCGGCGAGCGTGACGGGCGAGCCGACATTGGAGGCGCGCAGCACATCCATGCTTTCGGGGATGATGCCGAGCAGCGGGATCGACAGGATCTCCAGCACGTCATCGACCTTCAGCATGTCGCCACGCTCGGCCCGCAGCGAATCGTAGCGGGTCAGCAGCAGATGCTTCTCCATCCGCTCGCCATTCTCGGCCTTGAGCGTCTTGGAATCGAGCAGGCCGATGATCCGGTCGGAATCGCGCACCGAGGAGACTTCCGGATTGGTCACGACGATCGCGACATCGGCATGGCGCATCGCCAGCGTCGCGCCGCGCTCGATGCCCGGCCGGGCTGTCGCAGATCACCCAGTCGAAGACGTGGCGCAGCGCGCCGATGACCTTCTCGACGCCCTCGGCGGTGAGGTTGTCCTTGTCGCGGGTTTGCGAGGCCGGCAGCAGGTAGAGCGTCTCCAGCCGCTTGTCGCGGATCAGCGCCTGGGTCAGCTTGGCCTCGCCCTGGATGACGTTGACGAGGTCATAGACCACCCGCCGCTCCGCGCCCATGACGAGATCGAGATTGCGCAGCCCGACATCGAAGTCGACGACGACGACCTTCTCGCCATTCTGGGCGAGTGCTGCGCCCAAAGCCGCGGTGGACGTCGTCTTGCCGACGCCCCCCTTGCCCGATGTGACCACGACGACCTTACCCATAAACCTCTCCTGTTGATGTGGACACGCCGTCGGCTAGGCGAGTGATCCGAATTTGAAAGTGTCGCCGTCCAGCCAGAACTGCACGGCCTTGCCGCGCAGCCCGGGCTCCAGATCCTCGGCTGTCTTGTAGTAGCCATCGATCGCCACCAGCTCGGCCTCGAGCTTGCGGCAGAAGATTCGCGCCGCGGAATTGCCCATCGTGCCGGCCATCGCCCGGCCACGCAGCGCGCCGTAGACATGGATCGATCCGCCGGCGATGACCTCGGCCCCGGACGCGACCGAGCCCAGAATGGTGACATCGCCTTCGATGAAGACCAGCGACTGGCCGGAACGCACCGGCTGGGTGACGACGAGCGAGGTCGGGCCCTTGCTGGCGGGCGCCACCGGCGCGGCTTCAGCCTCGCGGATGGGTGCTTGCTCCGGGTCCTGCGCCTGCGGCGGCTCGATATCGGAGGTCGCGCGGCCATCGCTGAGACCGGGCGGCAGATCGGCCCCGAGCATGGAGGGACGCGCGCCCTCGATCCCCATGATTCGCACCTGCCGCGCGCTGAGCCGCGCGACCAGATCCTGCAATTGGGCGCGGTCGATATCGAGGCCGGTGACGTCCAGCACTGCGGGGCGCCGCATGAAGAAACCGGCCGAGCGCGAGGCCAGATCGTCGAGCCGAACCAGCCACTCCTCGAAGGGCAGCTCGGGGGTCAAGGCGAGCGCAAGGAAGCTGCGTCCCTTGAGGCGAATGGGCCGGGGTTGAGTTAACACGCTGGTCATCTTGGTAAATTTTCGGTGTCTTTGGTCTAGTTGCGAATGGTTAACGGGGAGTAAATATGGCCCCGGCGGCTAGTCGCTGAACGCCTGGCGTGGGCTCTTTGCAACGCCCCCGCGTAAAGCACTGGCGAGGCTGGCGATCAGGCCAGCATAGGACGGTCGCAACGGCACAGAAGCGTGACAAAACACGCGACGTCAGCGTAAGCGGAGCCCTCGCCGCCGCCCCAGGGCGGTCGCGCCGGCTGCTATCGAGAGACGAATCATGGCCTATACGGATGCGATGGAACCGCTGCTCAGCCTCGAACAGGAGCTGCGGAACCGTATCGCCCTGCACCTCGCGAGCGAGAGCGGCGAACCTGTTGCCGAGCACCCGACCGAGGCCCAGCTGGAGGCCGCGAGTGACGCTATCGAGGCCTGGCATGACGACGCCGATGCGGAGCAGGACCCTCGCGCCTTCCGGCCGCGATCGCCCTTGCAGATCCTGCTCGCCGAGCATGCCGAGATCTGCGTCCGGATCCTCGACTTGCGCGACCGCCGCCTCTCCTGAGCGAGGGACAGCCTGCCGGGACGCAACGACGCCGGTCCCGATCACCTCAGACCTCATCGTCATCATCGATCGCCTGCAGCCTTGCACCTGACGAGAACAGGCCACGCAGATAGCCGCGCGAGACGGAGCGGTCGGCATCGGCCAGCAGGACGGTCATGTCATGGAGAAGCGCCCGGATGACAGCGCGCTCGCTGCCGAGCTCGGCGATCAGATCGTCGATCTCGCAGGCGAGTTCGATCTCTGGGTCACAATCATCCTGCCGCTCCGCCGCCATGCCTTGCGCCTCCCTCGATTAGAACGTAAAGAGAACATACGCGGCCGGGGAGTCAAGCAGTGGCGAACGTCGAGACCTATTTTCTCCAGCCCTTCAAGACGCATCGGAAGCGTCTTGTGCCGGGCCAGCGCATCCTCGCAAAGACCAAGCACCACGCGCTGAGCGAAGGCGCGCGGCTGGGGCGGACGGCCGAGGGCGTGGCGGTGATCTATGTCTCGGCCGATGATGAGACGGGCGAGGTCAGCGCGCTCGAGGTGCTCGAGCGCCATGGCGCGATTCCGGAAGAATTCGAAGAGCAGATCAGGGCGCTGTAAGCGCGGCCAGCGGCCTGTCTGCGGCCGCCGGACACTTGACTGCCCCTGAATTCAGTTGAACCGTCAGTTCTTGGCGTCAACGCCCCGCTCTTCGAGCGAGAGGTATCGCATTGTTGTCGGCTCGATCTGCTGAGCCAGCCACTCCTGCATCGCCATCTCCTCGCGGAGATTCTGTTGCAGCGCTGTCATGGCTCCCTGGTCATCGACATGCTGCGCCATGGCGATCAAAGATTTATACGCAGCGATCTCGAAGCTCTCGAAGGCGTAGTTCGCAAAAGAGTTCTTCAGGATTTCGTCCCCAGCCATGGCATGGCCAATAGCGGCGACATTACCCATCACCACCTGGACGGCATCCTTGAAGGTCGAGCTGTCGGTGCCATGGGCATCGAGGATGCTGGCCAGACGCTCCCGCTGCCCCTTGGTCTCTTCGATATGCTGGCGCAGCCGCGCCTCCATCTCCGGATAGTTCGTCAGCCGCTCGACCTGACGGCTCATGATCTCCAGAGCCTCCATTTCGAGGGCATGCGCGTTGCGAAGTCCAACAAGATAAAAGGACCCGGCCTTGGTGTCAGATAGCGCCATTGCAGTCTCCTGATCAGTGAGAACGGCCTTGCGCTTGCTGTGTGCGCCGAGGCCACTGATCAATCGAACATGGCAATGAGCCCGCAGTTCCGGGCCTTTCCCTGTGACAGCTTGCCCGGCCAGACAAAGCCACCACCCTGGGCCAAGCCAGCGGCAGGGATGGGAGGAGCAGGAGCGTGGCGGTTTGGTCGCAAGCAGCCGAAGCGGGTGCCGGGACGCCTAGAGCGGCGGCGGCATGGGTGGCGGCGCGGGAGGCGGCAGCACCTTGCCCAGCGCCTTGGCGGTCTCGGCCTGGTTGGCATCCGCCGTGCGGCGCTCCTCGAGGCTACCTTCGAGGCTCTTGAAGTCAAACCGGGGCCGGCAAGCTGGCGCGGGCCCGCTGACAAAGGTCGACCGCCCGCTGCGCAGCACCGGGGGCGGCGGCGTGTTTGGCCCCGCGCACAGCACAGCCACCGCCGGCGGCTGGATCGGGATATACTCGGAGTTTGCCTGCCTCGCCTCGACCACGAAAGGCTTGGGCTCGGCAACCGATGTCGCCAACCCGCCAGCCTCCGCAATGGCCTTGATCGGGCCGTCGCTGGAGCACCCCGCAAGCGTGACGCTGCAAGCAAGCGCGATCAGAAGCGTCGAATTCGGGAAGCGCGGCAGCATTAGCTAAAGTCCAACATCGATTTTGCGATACTGGCCACACGCCGCTCATCGAGGCAACCTGTGTTTTCAGTCATCGAGGCGGTTCGCGGGAAACTGAGCGGCCGCCGCTCACTGAACCCGGCAATGAGACGTGGCACCGCCGCCCCTCCTCAGCATCCTGCACCCTCGCCCCGCCCGGCCGGTGGATCATCCGGCTCACACCATCGCTGCGCTCTTGCGCGTCGGCGAATCTGCGGGATAGGTGGAGAGCGTCCCCTCCCCTATGGAAAACCGGACATGATGCGGGACGTTTTGTGATGGCGCGGCTTTGGCAGCTCGCCGATCACGCCATGGCAGCGATCACCGGTGCCGCAAAATGGCTCAGCCTGGCGATTGTCGCCCTGCTCTTCCTGCAATGGCCGTTGCGCGATCTGGTCCAGCGCTGGTCGCGCGAAGCCAATGATCTCGGCCAGATCCTGTTCGCCCTGTTCATCGCAGTGGCCATCACGGCCGCAACGCGCGCCCGTGCCCATCTCGCAGCCGATTCCTTCGCGCGCTCGCTGTCGCCGCGAACCCGCCGCCGCATCACCGGAGCGGTGGCGCTGCTGGTCGCTGTGCCCTGGGCCTTGGCCATGCTCTATGCGACGACGCCGCAGGCCTGGTCGTCGCTCTTGCTGCTGGAGCGTTTCCCCGACACCGCCAACCCCGGCTATTTCCTGATTCGCCTTGCCTCGGTGCTGCTTCCCTTTCTGGTTCTGATCCAGGGGCTCATCGACGTCTTCACCGGCAAGGAGGACGATTGAATGGGCGCCTGGCTGGGCCTTGCCCTGTTTCCGCTTGTCGGGATCATCATGATCTCGACCGGCATGCCGGCCTTTCTGGCCTTGCTGGCAGCGGCAGGCATGGGCACCGCCTTCGTCGTGGGGACGGGCGACGCGGCGCTGCTGGGAGCCGTGCCCGGACGCCTGGTCGGCTTGCTGGAAAGCGATCTGGTGCAGGCCTTGCCGCTCTTCGTTTTGATGGGCGCGCTGATCAACCGGATGGCGCTGATCGATATCCTGTTCCGCTCGAGCCACCGCCTCACCGGCGGGGGCCCGGCTGCAGGCCAGATCTCGGCGCTGGTGCTCGGAGCCCTGCTCGCGCCGATGAACGGCTCGGTCGGAGCCAGCGTGACGGCGCTCTCCAGGGGAGTGCGGCCACTGCTCGTCGGGGACGGCGTCAACGCGACCAACCGGATCGCGCTCATCGCCGCCGCCGGGACATTGGGCGTTGCGGTGCCGCCGTCCTTGGTCCTGATCTTTCTGGGCGACGCCATGATGGCGGCCCACACCATCGCCTCGACCGCGATGGGGCGCAGCGACCGGATCATCAACACCCAGGATATCTTTCGCGCGGCGTTGATCCCCGCCGCCCTGGTCCTGCTGTGCTGGATCGTGCTGGCGGCGTTCCGGGGTCGCGGCCAGGCGGCCAAAAGCCAATCGGCGCCGCGTGCCTCTCGCCGTGACATGGCCCTCGCCGCTTTCACGGCCGGCTTCATCCTGATCCTGCTGGCCGGCGTCGCGGTCGGCTATTTTTACGCGGTCGAGGCAGCCGCCATGGGCTGCGTCGTCCTGCTCATCGGGGGCGTGGCCAGCGGAGCGCTCGGCCGGACCCGCCTGTCTGCGGCGCTGAGCGAAGGCCTCGCCATCGCCGGGGCTTTGTTCGCGCTGTTGATCGCAGCGACGACCTTCACGCTGCTGTTGCGCATTCTCGGCACTGACCGCCTGGTCGCTGCAGCCATCGCCGCCCTGCCGGGAGACCAGGCCGTCGCGGTCGCTGCCGTGCTCGCTTTGATGGCGCTCGCGGCGCTGGTGCTGGACGCGTTCGAAATCGTCTTCGTCATCGTGCCGATCGTCATGCCGGGCCTGCTGATGCGGGTGCCTGACGCTGCCTGGTCCGCGGCGCTGACGGTTTTGATTCTCCAGGCCAGTTTCCTGTTTCCGCCGTTCGGCTACGCCATCATGATGGCGCGCGGTGCCGAGCCGGAGCGCGTCTCCACCGCAGCGCTGGCGCGGGCGCTGGCCCCTTTCTCGCAATCCTGCTGCTGGTTGCCGGAGCCACACTGGCCTTCCCGGCGCTGACGCACCTGCTCGACCGCAAAGCCCCGACAATCTCGACCGACCGAAACCCTGCAGACGTGCAAAAAGCCCTCAGCACACTGCCGCCCCCAATGGACCTGCCCGCCTTCCCGACTCTGAAGTTGGATTGAGGGCTTCGCTGAGGGGATCAGATTGAGCAACTGCGCTGATCGCCCAGCCATGCGGATCGCATCCCGGTACTAAGCTAAATTCCTTTAGGTCTGCGCGGCGGCAGGGGTGCAGTAACGAGCTCTGGCTTCGCCTGTAGTGGAGGTGGTTCTGGCACAGGCGCCGTCTCAGCAGGCACTTTGGGAACCGCCGAAGACACAGTCGCAACGGGCACAGCTACCGGCTGCTTAGCGGCAGGCCAAAAGATGATCGCGGCAGCGACGCTGCTGACGGCCGCAAGCCACATCAATCCCTTCGCACGTCGCGGCGAGGGCGTCGCGTCTGGTAAGGATGGTAGCTCCTGTCGGTGGCGCTCGGCCGCCTCGGCAGCATAGGCCCGGATCTCTCCAAGCATCCCCATCTTGATCCCGCACGCTGCGCAAAAGGCCACATGGTGGTCCAACTCGCCTTCGGGGGACTTCAACTGATAGCCGCCGCACTCCTTGCAGTGCAGATCGAATGCGTAGCGGAATCCCTCGGCGTCGGTGCTGACCTTCTTCACCGACAGCGCCAGATAGCGATCAAGGATACGGCGGGTGTCGTCGCTGATCGCAGGGTTCCGGGGCGTATCGGGGACTAATGAGGGCTTCTCCGCTGCCAAGTCTGTGCGACTGCCTGCCGACGTCGATTGGCTGACAAAAGACAGGCCGGTTCCGGGCAAGGTCGCCGTCACCCGCCGCTGCTTGCTCCCGCCCGCGATGGGGAAAGAGAACGATAATGGGGATGCACCGATTTGGCCGCGCACCCCTCGATGCGACAGGTTCAGCCTGAAGCCAGGGAATATTGAGATCGATTTACGCCAGCGAAAGCCCATCGAAAACCGCCCGGATGATCATACTTCCCGTCGCGTTTACAAATATCGGAGAAGATCAACTTTCCCGCAATAGTCCCCTGCGCCGCCGGACCTAACAATTCGGGGACGCAACGGGGTGCTGCTCTGCGATTACGTGGCTATTGGATGCATTTATCCGGCTCGTGATTCTGAACCACCCACCTCATAGCGGTGGGCGCAGCAGAGCCACATCAAAGCCAGATCGTCGCTGAAAAGAGCATGGTGGATCGACGGCGGCAATATTACTTGCCCGACCCGCCGTCACGAGCCGCAAAGTCAAGCGCGACCGCTTCCCAAAACTAATTGGTAAGCTCGGAAATCCCAAAAAAAATGCTGGTGCTACCGCCTGCGCCGAGAATGGCGCTCCCATGGGGAATCGAACCCCAGTTTTCGCCGTGAGAGGGCGACGTCCTAACCGCTAGACGATGGGAGCAGCGCGGCAAGGGCGTCTGTGTAATCGGACATTGGCCGCTCCGCAACCCCTTTTGCGCAGGTCGCGGAAAAAGGCGCGCGGGTTGTCCCCGCGCGCCTCGGCAATCAACCGCGCGCGGCGCTCAGGCCACCTTCTCGTCCAGGGCCGGATAGTCGGTGTAGCCCTTGGCGTCGCCGCCATAGAAGGTCGCGACATCGGGCGTGTTCAGCGGCGCATTCCGCTCCAGGCGCTCGGCCAGATCGGGGTTGGCGATGTAGAGCCGGCCGAAGGCGATGGCATCGGCATGGCCCTCCGCCACGGTCTCGATCGCCAGCTCGCGGTCGAAGCCGTTATTGGCGATGTAGGCGCCGTTGAAGCGCTGGCGCAGCGCCGCGTAATCGAAGGGCAGATAGTCCCGCGCCTCGCGCGTTGCGCCCTCCACCACATGGATGAAGGCGATGCCGGTCTCGTTCAGGCGGGCCACGAGATGCTCGAACAGCGCCTGGGGATTGCTGTCGCGGGCATCATTGGCCGGGCTCACCGGCGAGATGCGGATGCCGACGCGGCCCTTGCCGAACACGCCGACCACGGCCTTCACCACCTCCAGCGCAAAGCGGACGCGGTTCTCGATCGATCCGCCATAGGCGTCGCTGCGCTTGTTGCTGTCGTCGCGCAGGAACTGGTCGATGAGATAGCCATGGGCGCCGTGGAGCTCGACACCGTCAAAGCCTGCCGCCTTGGCGATCTCGGCTGCGGCGACGAACTCCGCGATGATCGCCGGGATCTCGTCTTCAGCCAGCTCGCGCGGGGTCGAGACTTCGGCAAACCCGCTTTCGATATAGGTCTTGGTCTTGGCCTGCAGCGGCGAAGGCGCGACGGGCGGCTGCTCGCCCGGCTGCAGCGAGACATGGCTGACCCGGCCGACATGCCAGAGCTGGGCGATGATCTTGCCGCCTTCCTCGTGCACCGCATCGGTCACGGCCTTCCAGCCCGCCTGCTGCGCCTCATTGTACATGCCGGGCGTCCAGACATAACCCTGGCCCTGCTGCGACACCTGCGTGCCTTCGGTGATGATCAGGCCGGCGCCCGCACGCTGGCGATAATATTCGACGTTCAGCGCGTTGGGCGCATCCGAGCCACGGCTGGCGCGGTTGCGGGTCAATGGCGCCATGACGATGCGGTTGCGCATCTCGATATCGCCGAGACGAAACGGCGTGAACAGGGACGGCTTGGCTGAATTGGCATCGCTCATCGGGTGGTCCTTGATTGGGCGCCTGCGCGGCGCCGGATAATGCTGGCTCACCGGACCTGCCCTTGCGGAAACTTCCGCTGGACCGGGACTGGCTGCCGGTCGAAGATAGGTGTGACCGCCGCCAATGGCAGGGGTGAGCGCCACAGAGCCAGGGCAGCGGCCTGTTCTCGTCTCCAATCCGGGATGGAAATGGCATGATTTCCTTAGGCGAGGCGGAGAAACCAGCAGATTCTCGCTGGCGCAGGCTGCTGAAACAGAGCCGGCACGCGTTCAGCGCAACGGTCGAAGGCGCGATCGGGATCGTTTATCCGCCCAGTTGCATCGCCTGCCATGCCGCGACCGGGCAGGCCCAGGCGCTCTGCCCTGTCTGCTGGAGCGGCATGTCCTTTATCGAGCGGCCGTTCTGCGAGCGGCTGGGCACGCCCTTCCCGATCGATCTGGGCGAAGGTCTGCTCTCGCCCGCCGCCATCGCCGAGCCGCCTGTGTTTCAGCGGGCGCGCGCGGTCTGCCGTTTCGAGGGCACGGCCCGCGACCTGATCCACCGGCTGAAATACAGCGACCGGCTCGATCTGGCGCTGACGCTGGGGCGGATGATGGTGCAGGCCGGCCAGTCCCTGCTGACGGAAGCGGATCTGATCGTGCCGGTGCCTTTGCACCGCACCAGGCTGTGGCGCCGGCGCTTCAACCAGGCCGCGGCGCTGGCGGAGATGATCGCGGCCCATTCCGCCCGCCCCTACTCGCCCTTCGCGCTCGAGCGGCGCAAGCGGACCCGCCAGCAGGTTGGCCTGACCAAGGCGCAGCGCGCCGATAACCTGCAGGGCGCCTTCATCGTCCCGGTGCATCGGCGCCCCCTTGTCGAGGGGCGAGCTATCCTGCTGGTCGACGATGTGCTGACCACGGGCGCGACCGTGAATGCAGCGGCACGCGCTTTGCTGCGGGCCGGCGCCACCCGCGTGGATTGCCTGACCTTCGCCCGGGTCGTGACGGACGCCTGAGCGCACCCTATATGAGGAGAAACGAACCTTTCCTCGGAGCAACCATGTCCGTCACCATCTACACCACGCAATGGTGCCCCTATTGCCGGGCCGCCAAATCCCTGCTCGATCGCAAGGGCGTCGCCTATGACGAGATCGATGTCGACGGCAAGCCGGAGCTGCGCCAGGCGATGATGGCCCGCGCCGGCGGCCGCACCTCGGTGCCGCAGATCTTTATCGGCGACAAGCATGTCGGCGGCTCCGATGACATCCATGCGCTCGACGCGCGCGGCGAACTCGACGGGTTGTTGGCCGCGTGACGCCAGACCCTGGCCTGCGCGTCCGTGAGGTGAAGCCCGCAACCAATCGGCGGGCGGCATGATCCGCTACGCCCTGGTCTGCGAGGCCGGCCACGAATTCGAGGGCTGGTTCTCCAACTCGGCCGGCTTCGAGGAGCAGGCAAAGCGTGGCTTCGTCTCCTGCCCCGATTGCGGCAGCGTGCGGGTCGAGCGCGCTATCATGGCGCCCAATGTTGCGCGCACCGACCGTGGCCCGCGGCTGATCGAGGCTTCAGCCCAATCGGCGGACGGCCCGGCCGCCGCAGGCGCTCCCGCAACCGCGCCTGCAACGATGGCTGCTGCTGTCACGGCCCCTGCCCCGGAAGCGACGGCAGCGATGGCGCTGATGGGCGAGAAGGAGATGGCAGTGCGCCAGCTCCTGACCGCAATCCATGCGCAGATCGTCGAGAAGGCCGAGAATGTCGGCAAGCGCTTCGCCGATGAAGCGCTGAAGATCCATCATGGCGAGACTGAAAGCCGGCCGATCTATGGCGAGGCCAGCCTTGAGGATGCGCGCAAGCTCGAGGAGGAGGGCGTCGACTTCATGGCCCTGCCCCGGCTTCCGGAGGCGCAGAACTAGGGTTCCGGCCACGTAGGCCATGGTGGCCTCATCCTATCGTCCAGTGCCCATGGCCGGCCCTCTGGCCTTATCCTCGCCGCAGTGCAACATTTGCGCTCTGCTCAATGAGGGTGACACGGCATGAACGCGATCGGCCCCATCGGTGACCAGCCCGTCCAGCGGGACAAGCCCTGGATTTTCCGGACCTATGCCGGGCACTCGGATGCGACGGAGTCGAACCGGCTCTACCGCAACAACCTCGCCAAGGGCCAGACCGGCCTGTCGGTCGCCTTCGACCTGCCAACCCAGACCGGCTATGACCCTGATCATGTTCTGGCTCGCGGCGAGGTCGGCAAGGTCGGCGTGCCCGTCAGCCATCTCGGCGACATGCGCACCCTGTTCGACCAGATCCCGCTGGCGCAGATGAACACCTCGATGACGATCAACGCGACAGCCGCCTGGCTGCTGTCGCTGTACATCGCCGTCGCCGATGAGCAGGGCGCCGATCGCCGGACCTTGCAGGGCACGACCCAGAACGATCTGGTGAAGGAATACCTTTCGCGCGGGACCTATGTCTTCCCGCCGCGGCCCTCCATGGCGCTGACCACCGATATCGTGGTGTTCACGACGCGCGAGATGCCGAAATGGAACCCGACCAATGTCTGCTCCTACCATCTGCAGGAGGCTGGTGCCTCGCCGGTGCAGGAGCTGTCCTTCGCGCTGGCCACCGCCATCGCCCTGCTCGACTCGATCCGGGCGAGGCCTGAGGTGTCGGCAGCGGAGTTCCCGGAGCTGGTCGGCCGCATCTCCTTCTTCGTCAATGCCGGGATGCGCTTCGTCACCGAGCTCTGCAAGATGCGGGCATTCGTCGATCTCTGGGACGAGATTACGCTTGGCCGCTACGGCGTCGCCGACGAGCAGATGCGGCGCTTTCGCTACGGGGTGCAGGTCAATTCGCTGGGGCTGACCGAGCCGCAGCCCGAAAACAATGTCTACCGCATCCTGATCGAGATGCTGGCGGTGACCCTGTCGAAGAAGGCCCGCGCCCGGGCGGTGCAGCTGCCGGCCTGGAACGAGGCGCTGGGCCTGCCCCGCCCCTTCGATCAGCAATGGTCGCTGCGCATGCAGCAGGTCCTGGCCTATGAGACCGACCTTCTGGAATTCGGCGACATTTTCGACGGGTCGACCGTCATTGACGCCAAGGTCGCGGAGCTCAAGGCCGCCGCGCTGGCCGAACTCGCCCGGATCGATGCCATGGGCGGCGCGCTGGCTGCGATCGAGACCGGCTATATGAAGCAGGCTCTGGTCGAGAATGGCGCGCGGCGCATCGAGGCGATCGAGCGCGGCGAGCAGATCGTCATCGGCGTCAACAAATTCACCAACAGCGAGCCCTCGCCGCTTTCGGCCGGCGAAGGCAATGTCGTCACCGTGCCCGATTCCGTCGAGACCGAGGCGATTGCCCGGCTGAAGGCCTGGCGCTCGCAGCGTGACGGCAAGGCGGCCGAGGCGGCGCTGGCCGAGCTGGCATCCGCCGCCAAGGAAGCGCGGAACGTCATGCCGGCCTCGATCGCCTGCGCCAAGGCCGGCGTCACCACCGGAGAGTGGGCGCAGACCCTGCGCGAGATCTTTGGCGAATACCGCGCCCCGACCGGGGTCGACACCAGCAAGCTCGGCGATGATGCCGGGCTGGCAACGGTCAAGGCGGCAGTGGCGCGGGCGACGCAGAAGCTCGGACGGCCGCCGCGCTTCCTCGTCGGCAAGCCCGGTCTCGACGGCCACTCCAATGGCGCCGAGCAGATTGCGGTGCGGGCGCGCGATGCCGGCATGGCGGTGAGCTATGGCGGCATCCGCCAGACGCCCGATGAGATCGTGGCGCAGGCGCAGGAGACCAAGGCCGACATTATCGGCCTCTCCATCCTCTCCGGCTCGCATCTGCCGCTGGTGCGCGACGTCACCGCAAGGCTGCGGGTGGCGGGAATGAACGTGCCGGTCGTGGTCGGCGGCATCATCCCGCCCGATGACGAGAACGCCCTGCGCAACATGGGCGTGGCGGCAGTCTATACGCCGAAGGATTTCGCGCTCGACGGCATCATTGCCGATGTCGCGGGGCTGGCGGCAAAGGACCGCGATTGAGGCCGGGGACCGCAGCCGCGGCTTCAGGCCATGCCGACGCTTTTGAGCTGCTGATAGGCCTTGAGGATTTCCTGCAAGGTGCCCTCGCGCGAGCGGTCACCGCCATTGGCATCAGGGTGGAAGCGCTTCACCAGCTCCTTGTAGCGCGCCTTGATCGCAGCCGCGTCCGCATTCTCGTCCAGCCCCAGCGCTTCCAGCGCCTTGCGGGCAACGATCCCGACCCGCGGCTCGGGCTGGGCAGCCTGCTGCGCACGGCGGGCGCCGAAAATATTGAAGGCGTCCTGGACGTCAGGCGCTTCCTGCCCGCTGGCCACGCGGCCGCGCTGCGACATCCGCGCCGCCTTGGAGTTGACCCCAAGCTTCCAGGTCGGGCGATGGCCGATCGCGTCGTCCTTCGCATAGGCCTGCAGCGCCTCGTCGGTCATCCCGGCGAAGTAGTTATAGGTCGCGTTATAGGCCTTCACATGCTCCATGCAGAACAGGAAGAACTGGCCTTCGCGGCCACGCCCCTTCGGCGCGCGAAACTCTCCGGGCCGCTTGCAACCGGGATGGTCGCACGGGGTCCCAGGCGCTTCCGCCACCGGCTCCGCCTCGGCGGGGCCAATTCTGATTCGGTCGAACAGGCGTGAGTTGAAGTTCATCGTGGACTGGTTATGAGACTCGGGAGGCGAACCGGCAAGTGCGGCGCAACAGCCGCCGTTCCCGGTATCGATGCATGATGAAGCACTGACCCCAGGACCTTGTCGCGATCATGACCGCAATGGCTGAACGGATCACCAAGAACCTGACCGCGGCGCTTTCGCCGAGCCGGCTCGAGGTGATCGATGAATCCCACCAGCATCAGGGCCATGGCGGCTGGCGGGAGGGCGGTGAAACCCATTTCCGCGTGGTCATCGTCTCCGATGCGTTCACGGGAAAGAGCCGGCTCGACCGCCACCGCCTCGTCAACGCCGCTCTGGTGCAGGAACTGGCCGACCGGGTCCATGCCTTGGCGATCGTGGCCAAGGCGCCGGGCGAGGCGTGAGGGTCAGGGCGTGATCAGCGCCCATCCGTGATCAGATCGAGAAAACATTGGTGTCGACGGGGCAAGGTCGAGCCCTCCCCGCGCGTCATCGCCATGATCTCGTCGGTACTCATCCCGGGACCGGCGATGCCGCGCAATTTTTCAATCGGGCTCACCTGGCCAGCCCTTGCCACCTTCAGCAGCACCACCAGCCCATCCGGCTCGACACGGAAGTCGACCTGGCTGCCGGGCTTCAGCTTCAGCTTGTCGAGCACGTCCTGAGGCAGGGTGACCTGACCGGCATCTGTGACAGTGGCGGACATGTTGCGGCATCCCGGCGGGTGATGACCCCAAGGTAATGCCGCACCCGGCCTGCCGCAACTCCTCAGCCTTCCGCCCGCTCCGGCGTGAAGGCGTAGATCGCGACAGAGGCCAGCAGCAGCGCGACGAAGACATAGTGCAGATTGCCGAACGTCGTGGCCGCATCCACGCCAGCCGCACGCTGCGCGCCGATGAACCAGCCCGAGCCGGACTGCACCAGGGCCGCACCGGCGATGAACAGGAAGTTCACAGCCGTCATGCCGCGCCCCAGCAGATGAGCGGGGAAGAACACGCGCGCATGCGCCATCAGGATCGCATAGGTGAAGCCGGCGGCGCCGATAGCGGCGAACAGCACCACCGCAACCAGCCAGGACCTGCCACCCGCCAATCCGAGCAGGCCAAACAGCAGGGCTGTGATGACCGTGCCCCACAGCACCAGCGGCTTGACCCGCCCGACGCGCTTTTCCAGCCCGCCATAGATGAAGGCGCCGGCCACCATGGTCAGCGCCATGGCGGTCGCAGCATGGCCGGCCCAGACGGTATCGAACCCATGCACAGCCTGCATGAAGGGCGCGATCCAAAGACCGCGCGCCGTCGCCAGAATGGCGTAGCCGGTCAGTGTCAGCGGTGCGAGCAGCCAGAGCGGCCCGATGCGGGCGATGCTGGCGAGACCCTGCAGCAGCCCCTCCGCCTTGCCCGTCGCGCTCTCGGCCCGTGCCGGGTCACGGATCAGCAGCCCGGCCATCAGGGTGGCGACGCCAAAGGCGCAGCCCATGACCAGCATGGAGGGCCGCCAGCCGAAGCGCTCAGCCGCAATCGCCAGCGGCGCAGCGCCGACGAGATTGCCGAGCGATCCCAGCCCGATGAAGACCGATGTCAGGAACGCAAAGCGCGCTGGCGCAGCCGTGCGCGCGAACAAAAACAACGCCGACATGAAGATCGGCGAGCAGCCAATGCCGATCAGCGCCATGGCGACGATACCGGAGGTCGCTGTCGAGGCGCTGGCGAAGAGCACCGCACCCACGGTTCCGATCGCCATCGCGGCGGTGACGGTGCGGCGCGGACCCAGCCGGTCCAGCGCCCAACCGATCGGGAAATTGCGCCGAGGCGAAGGCAATGAACCAGGCGGCGCCGAGGAAGCCGAGCTCCCGCGGCCCGATGGCCAGATCGGTCATCACCGGCCCGGCGATGACGCTCAGAAACGACCGATAGAAGATCGACAGGAAATAGGCCGGCAGCAGCGCGAAGAAGATGGTCACGTCGCTGGCCAGCCTTGTTTCAGGAGCGCTGGGCTCACCGGATCCGCTCGAGCACGGAGACGTAGTTCGCCACGGCAGCGCCGCCCATGTTGAAGATGCCGCCGAGCTTGGCGTCACGCATCTGCATGCCCTCCGGCGCCTCGCCGACAAGCTGCATCGCGCTGAGCACGTGCATGGACACGCCGGTGGCGCCGATCGGATGGCCCTTGGCCTTCAGCCCGCCGCTGAGGTTCACCGGCAGCTTGCCGTCCTTCAGCGTCCAGCCTTCCTTGATGGCGCGGGCGCCGTCACCCTCGCGCGTCAGGCCCATCGCCTCATATTCCAGCAGCTCGGCGATGGTGAAGCAGTCATGCGTCTCGACGAAGGAGAGATCGTCCAGCGTCACTCCGGCCTTGGCCAGCGCCTGCTTCCAGGCGAGCGAGCAGCCTTCGAACTTCAGGATGTCGCGCTTCGACATCGGCAGGAACTCCTGCACATGCGCCATGCCGCGGAAGCCGACGGCGCGGCGCATGGTCATCGCGGTTTCCTCATCGGCCAGCACAATGGCGGCGGCGCCGTCCGAGACCAGCGAGCAATCCGTGCGCTTCAGCGGCCCGGCGACGTAGGGGTTCTTCTCGCTCTCTTCGCGGCAGAAATTGAAGCCGAGATCCTTGCGCATCTGCGCATAAGGGTTGTCGACGCCGTTCTTGTGGTTCTTGGCCGCGATCATCGCGAGCGCGTCCGACTGGTCGCCATGGCGCTGGAAATAGGAGGCGGCAATCTGGCCGAAAACCCCCGCGAACCCGTTGGGATTGTCGCCATCCTCAGCGAGATACGAAGCTTTCAACAGGAATTTGCCGATATCGGCCGAGGGCGTCTTCGTCATCTGCTCGACGCCGACCACGAGCACGATCTTGGCGTCTCCCGCCTTGATGGCGCGCGCACCCTGATGCACAGCGGCAGAGCCGGTGCCGCAGGCGTTCTCGACACGGGTCGCGGGCTTGAAGCGCAGGGCCGGATCGGCCTGCAGCACCAGCGAAGCGGTGAAATCCTGGGCGGTGAAGCCTGCATTATAGTGGCCGAGGACAATTTCATCGACCTGGTCGGCGGTGATGCCGGCATCGACCAGCGCGTCCGTCGTGACGCGCACGATCAGGCTCTCGATCGTCTCCGCATCCTGTTTCCCGAAGGGCGTATGAGCCCAGCCAACGATTGCAGCGCACATCGCACTCTCTCCCTGATCCCGTGTTGACGTCTAATTGCGCTCGACCCACGCGCCATGCAAGCGGCCAGACATGCAATCCCGTCGTGCGCGGAAGGGGGGACCATAATCCGGACCGATGCACCGCGTGAGCCGCTTGATGTCGCTTGGCGCCGGAACTAGCATCTTCTTCAACGCACCGAGAAAGAGGGTGCGGCAACGGGAGTATCTGATGAAGCGACTAATGACCAAGATGGCGACGCTTGCCGTATTTGCGGCTGCGGGCGCGGTTTTTGCCGGACCGGCCTCGGCCCAGGCGACGCTTGATGCCGTGAAGAACCGCGGCAAGGTTTTGTGCGGCGTCTCCCCCAGCTCGGCCGGCTATTCCTTCGCCGACGACAAGGGCGTTCGCAAAGGCTTCGACTCAGATGTCTGCCGGGCCGTCTCCTCCGCCGTGTTCGGATCGCCCGACAAGGTCGAGTTCGTGCCGCTGAACACCAATATCCGCTTCCAGGCGCTGCAATCGGGTGAAATCGATGTGCTTTCGCGCCAGACGACGCTGACCTTCTCGCGCGACAACTCGCTCGGCCTCGATTTCGGTCCGGTGGTTTTCTATGACGGCCAGGGCCTGATGGTCAGCGCCAAGCTGGGCGTGAAGAGCGCCAGCGAGCTGTCGCAGGCCGCGATCTGCCTGCTGCCGGGCACGACCACGCTGCAGAACCTCGAGGACTTCTTCAAGCCGCGCGGCATCAAATACGAATCCGTGGTCTTCGAAGACAATAACGAGTGGCGCAACGCCTTCTTCTCGGGCCGCTGCGATGTCATCACCTCCGACCGTTCGGACCTCGCCTCGGTCCGCGCCGTCGCCAATGACCCGTCGCAGTTCGTCATCCTGCCGGAGACCATCTCGAAGGAGCCGCTGGCTCCCGTGGTGCGCCAGAACGACAGCAACTGGCGCGACATCGTCACCTGGTCGGTCCACGCGCTGGTCGCGGCCGAGGAATACGGCATCACCCAGGCCAATGTCGACGAGAAGCTGCAGAGCAAGGAGCCGGAGGTTCAGCGCATGCTGGGCGTCACCGGCGACCTCGGCAAGATGCTGAACCTCGACAACAAATGGGCCTACAACATCATCAAGCAGAACGGCAATTACGGCGAGCTGTTCGAGCGCAACCTGGGCGAAAAGACCCGCCTGGGCCTGACGCGCGGCCCCAACCAGCTGTGGACCAAGGGCGGGCTGCTCTACTCGCCGCCTTTCCGGTGAGAGCTGTCGGCTCCTGAACCGGAGCTGATTTTGGATCCCGCTGGCGGCGCCACCCGCGCCGCCAGCTGTTTTCAAGCGAAGTGGCCACCGGTTCGCGTGAAAAACGCGACATATCAATACACTGGAGCATTCTCAGCGGTCCAACCGGATCGAGGAATGGTCTAGCGTCGCTCTCTGCCCGGACCCCTGCATGACCAGCTCGAATTCCAGCCCGCTGCGGCTTCTCTACGACGTGCGCGTGCGCGCCGTGCTCTATCAGGTTGTGGCCGTGGCGCTGGTCATCGGCATCGGGCTCTATCTCTTCGGCAACGTCACGCGGAAGCTGGCGGACCAGAACATCGCGACCGGGTTTGCCTATCTCGACAGGCCGGCCGGCTTCGTCATCAGCCAGTCCTTCATCGCCTATGAATCCAGCGATACCTATGCCCGCGCTTTGTTGGTTGGTGTCTTCAATACCATCTGGGTCTCGGCCTTCGCGGTCGCGCTCTCGACAGCGCTCGGCCTGATCGTCGGCGTCGCCCGACTGTCGCGCAATCCGATGCTGTCGCTGCTGGCGCTGCTTTATGTCGAGGCGCTGCGCAATGTTCCGCTGCTGCTCTACCTGTTTCTTTGGTACGCGCTGATCGTCGCGGTCTTCCCGCCGGCGCGCGAAGCCTGGCAGCCTCTGCCCGATGTCTTCCTCAGCAATGGCGGGCTGATCGTTCCCTCCTTGCGCTGGTCGCAGGCCCATAGCGGGGTGCTGCTGGCGGTGCTCCTCGGCGTCGTGCTGGCCTTCATTGTCGCCGGCATTCTGCGTCGCAAGCGTGTCGCGACAGGTCAGGACCGGGCCGCCTGGCCTTTCGTGCTGCTCGCCCTGCTGGCCCCGCCCCTGCTGGCCATCCTGCTGCTGCAGCCTGATTTCGTGGTCAACTGGCCGCAGAAGGGCCGCTTCCGCATCACCGGCGGCGTCCAGGTCACGCCGGAGTTCACAGCCCTCCTGCTCGGCCTCAGCCTCTCGGCCTCGGCCGGCATCGCCGAGATCGTGCGCGCCGGCATCCTTTCGGTTGGGCGAGGACAGTGGGAGGCCTCCCGCGCCGTCGGCCTTCGCGACCGGCAGACCATGCGGTTGATCGTGCTGCCCCAGGCCCTGCGCGTCATCGTCCCGCCGCTGACCAGCTCCTACCTCTCGACCTTCAAGAATTCCTCGCTGGCGATCGCCATCGGCTATCCCGATCTCGTCATGGTCTCGAATACGACGATGAACCAGACCGGCCAGGCGATCGAGGGCATCGCCATCTTCATGCTGGTCTATCTCGGCATGTCGATCGCGATCTCGCTGTTCATGAACTGGTATAATGCGCGTGTCGCGCTGGTGGAGCGCTGAGATGGCCACCGTCGCTGAAATGGATACGCTGAACCTGACGCGGGAGACCCTGCCCCCGCGCCGTGGCCACGGCCTCTCCGCGCTCCCTCAAGCCGCTATTTTGGCACGCCGCTGAACGCGCTGATCACCCTGGCCTGCCTCTGGCTGATCTTTCGGCTGGTGACCAGCGCCTGGGGCTGGCTGGTGACCCGCGCAGTGCTGGAAGGCGGCCCGCAAGCCTGCAAGGGCGGCTCGGGCGCCTGCTGGCCGTTCCTTGGCGGCCAAGCTGCGCTTCATGATCTTCGGCTTCTATCCCTATGACGAACACTGGCGCCCGGCGCTCTCGCTCGCCCTCTTCCTCGGTGCCATCATCATCTCGATGATGCCGCGCTTCTGGGGTCGCGGGCTGGTCTGGCTCTGGCTCGCCGTGCCGCTGGCCTGCGGCGTCTTGATGTATGGCGGCGTGCTGGGCCTGCCCATCGTCACCACCACGAGCTGGGGCGGCCTGCCGCTCTCCTTCATGCTCTCCTTCGTCGGGCTGGCGCTGGGTTTCCCGCTCGGCGTCGTGCTGGCCCTGGCACGCAGCTCGAAACTGCCGGCCATCCAGGTCCTCGCTATCATCTTCATCGAGGTGATCCGCGGCGTGCCGCTGGTCTCGATCCTGTTCATGGCGTCAGTGATGCTGCCGCTCTTCATGCCGGACGGGGTGACGGTCGATAAGCTGCTGCGCGCCCAGGTCGCGATCATCATCTTCGCCGGCGCCTATATCGCCGAGACGGTGCGCGGCGGGTTGCAGGCCGTGCCCAAGGGGCAGCATGAGGCGGCGGCTGCGCTTGGCCTCGGCTACTGGCTGTCGATGCGCAAGATCATCCTGCCGCAGGCGCTGAAGATCGTGATCCCGCCGCTGGTCAACATCTTCATCGGCTTCTTTCAGGACACGACGCTGGTCACCATCATCGGCCTGCTCGACTTCCTCGACACCATCCGCGCCTCACTGCGCGATCCCGACTGGCAGGGCATCGCCGTGATCGAGGGCTATGTCTTCGCAGCCGTGGTCTATGCCGTGTTCAGCTACAGCATCGGCTCCTATAGCCGCTTCCTCGAACGGCGCCTGAAAACCGACCACGACCGAAGTCCGGCGCATTGACGGCGCCGGCTGTCAGTTCAGGCTGAACTCGCTGTCGCGCAGCCTCACCTCCTGCGGGCCGATCAGCTCCTTATGGCTGACCGTGACGCGGAACAGCTTGCCATCGAGCGAGCTCTCCCAGAACGCCAGGAAGCGGTTGAGCTCCGGGAAGCGCGGCGCCAGATCATACTCCTGCCAGACATATTCCTGCAGGATCGAAGGGTGGTCCGGCAGCCGGTAGAGGATGCCTGCCGTGGTCAAGCCATAGCCCGCGATCTGGCGGGCAAAATCCGTAGACGCCATCCGGTCCTCCTGCGCGACGAAACGGGCAGCAATGGCAGCGCATTTTGCCTGAGAGCGCAACCGGAAAATCGGATAACCTAAGCAAATTCAAACTGTTAGCACTCTGGCAAAAAAAGTGCTGCCAGCCTCTTGAACGGAAAAATCAGGCAAACCAAATCATCGCGCGGGCGCGGCGCCTTGGGCCGTGCGGATCCTCGCCGTGCGGCTCGCACAGGGCCCGCCCGCTTTGCTTGTGACACACAGGAAAACGGAGGAACTCATGACGTTTCGGCCACTGCATGATCGCGTCGTCGTCAAGCGCATCGACGCCGAGGAAAAGACCAAGGGCGGCATCATCATTCCCGACACGGCCAAGGAGAAGCCCCAGGAGGGCGAGGTGGTTGCGGTCGGGCCCGGCGCTCGCGACGAGGCCGGCAAGCTGATCGCGCTCGATGTGAAGGCGGGCGACCGGGTGCTGTTCGGCAAATGGTCCGGCACCGAGGTCAAGATCGATGGCGAAGACCTCCTGATCATGAAGGAGAGCGACATCATGGGCGTCGTCGAGACGAGCGCCACCCTCAAGAAGGCCGCCTGAGCGGGGCCAGATCAACCCATCCCTCAAGTCTAAGGAGTGAGGAACATGGCTGCAAAAGACGTCAAGTTTTCACAGGACGCCCGCGAGCGCATGCTGCGCGGCGTCGACATCCTCGCCAATGCCGTGAAGGTCACGCTCGGCCCCAAGGGCCGCAACGTCGTGATCGAGAAATCCTTCGGCGCGCCCCGCATCACCAAGGACGGCGTCACCGTCGCCAAGGAAATCGAGCTCGCCGACAAGTTCGAGAATATGGGCGCGCAGATGGTGCGCGAAGTCGCCTCCAAGACCAACGACTCCGCCGGCGACGGCACGACCACGGCGACGGTTCTCGCCCAGGCCATCGTGCGCGAAGGCGCCAAGGCCGTGGCGGCCGGCATGAACCCGATGGATCTGAAGCGCGGCATCGACCTCGCCGTCGCCGCCGTGACGCGGTCGCTGGAGCAGCACTCGCGCAAGGTCACCAACTCCGAGGAGATCGCCCAGGTCGGCACCATCTCCGCCAATGGCGACAGCGCGATCGGCAAGATGATCGCCGAGGCGATGCAGAAGGTCGGCAATGAGGGCGTGATCACCGTCGAGGAAGCCAAGACTGCCGAGACCGAGCTCGACGTGGTCGAGGGCATGCAGTTCGACCGCGGCTACCTCTCCCCCTATTTCGTCACCAATTCCGAGAAGATGGTGGCGGAGCTGGAGGACCCCTACATCCTCATCCACGAGAAGAAGCTCTCTGGCCTGCAGGCCATGCTGCCGCTGCTCGAGGCGGTGGTGCAGACCGGCAAGCCGCTGCTGATCGTCGCGGAGGATGTCGAGGGCGAAGCGCTCGCGACCCTGGTGGTCAACAAGCTGCGCGGCGGGCTGAAGATCGCCGCCGTCAAGGCACCGGGCTTTGGCGATCGCCGCAAGGCCATGCTCGAGGACATCGCCATCCTGACCGGCGGCACCGCGATCAGCGAGGACCTCGGCATCAAGCTGGAGAACGTCACGCTCCAGATGCTCGGCCGCGCCAAGAAGGTCCGCATCGAGAAGGAGAACACCACGATCGTCGATGGTGCCGGCCAGAAGGCCGAGATCGAGGCACGCGTCGCAGCAGATCAAGGCGCAGATCGAGGAGACCACCTCCGACTACGACCGCGAGAAGCTGCAGGAGCGGCTGGCGAAGCTCGCGGGCGGCGTCGCGGTGATCCGCGTCGGCGGCGCGACCGAGGTCGAGGTCAAGGAGAAGAAGGACCGCGTCGACGACGCGCTGAACGCGACCCGCGCCGCTGTCGAAGAGGGCATCCTGCCCGGCGGCGGCGTCGCGCTGCTGCGTGCAGTCAAGGCGCTCGATGGGCTGAGCTTCGGCAATGACGACCAGAAGGCCGGCATCGAGATCGTCCGCAAGGCGATCACCGCGCCGGCTCGCCAGATCGTCGACAATGCCGGTGATGATGGCTCGTCGTCATCGGCAAGCTGCTCGAAGCAGACCGACTACGTCCAGGGCTACGATGCCCAGACCGGCGACTATTGCGACATGGTCAAGGCCGGCATCATCGACCCCACCAAGGTCGTGCGCACCGCGATCCAGGATGCGGCCTCGGTCGCAGGCCTGCTGATCACCACCGAGGCGATGATCGCGGAGCTGCCGAAGAAGGACGCCGCTCCCGCCATGCCCGCCGGCGGGATGGACTACTGAGCATCATGTGAGAGGGCGCCGCGGCCAACCGCGGCGCCTTTCTAGATGGCGACCGCCAGCAGCGCGCCGACGCCGAGCACGATCATTGTCATCCCCAGCCATTCGCGCTTGCTCGTCCCCTCGGAGAACAGCTTGCGCGAGGCGATCTGCGCCAGCGGCACTTCAATAAGCGCCAGCGTGCGGACATTGGCGGCGCTGGTCAGCGAAAATCCGAGAAACCAGCATTGCGACGCCGCCGCACCCAAAAAGCCGGCGAACATCGAGCGCCGCCAGTTGCTCAGGCTCATCATCAGCGCCGAGCGGTTGGCCGCCAGCATGTAGACGGTCAGGATTGCCGTCTGCAGTGCCAGCCCCAGCGCCAGGATTGTCGTGGCGCGGATGAAGAAGCCCCCCTCGGGCAAGGCCTGGATACCGCCGCGAAAACCGATGGCCGATAGCGCAAAGCAGGCGCCGGCTCCGATGCCGAGCAGCATCGGCCGCAGCCCCGCCGCGCTGAGCCTTTCGCCCGGCTTCCAGGACACCACCACCACCCCGGCCGTCGCCACGACAATGGCCGCGAACTTGGCCAGGCTGAGCGCATCGCCGAGCAGGATCGCGCCGAAGATCGCGACCTGCACCGGCTCCGTCTTGGTATAGGCGGTGGTGACGGCAAAGGAGCGCTCGCGCATCGCCGCCAGCATCAGCGCGGTCGCGGCAATCTGGGTGATGGCGCCCCACAGGGTGAAGCCGAAGGATTCCTGTCCGATCGCCGGCGGCAGGCGCTGCGCCACCAGGCAGACGATGGCCAGGAAAAGCAGGGCAAAGGGCAGGCCGAACAGGAAACGCACCTGCGTTGCGCCGACGACGCCGATAATGTCTGTCAGCGAGCGCTGCGTCAGGTTGCGCGCGGTCTGCAGCATGGACGCCGCAATGGTGGCGGGGATCCAGAGAAGGGTGAGGCTCACGCGGGCAGTCCTGTCATGGCAGAGACAATGCTTCTGAACCTGCCGCAGCGACTAGGCAAATCGCTGGGATCCGGGTAGCTATGCATTAACGGGCGGTAATTTGCGGGCTTCGTCTCGAAATCGCCGCATGCGTCGCGTTGAACCCCCTCGTCTCACCTCTTCGCCAAGACAGGTTCAGTCCCGCCCGATGATCGCCTCCCGCTTCTGCTTCGCTCTGGCCCTCGGGCTCGCTTTCGCCGCCCCCGCCCAGGCCGGGACCAGCATCGTGGTCGATGCCAGCAGCGGTGAGGTTCTGGCCAGCGACAACCCGACGCTCGCCTGGCACCCTGCCTCCACCACCAAGATGATGACGCTCTATGTCGCGCTGAAAGCGATCCAGGAGCGGCGTGTCGGCCTGCAGACCGCCATCCCCGCCTCCAAGCTCGCCGCCAGCCAGCCCCGCGTGAAGGTCTATATCCGCGCCGGGCAGGAGGTGACGCTGGAGAACGCGCTGCGCATCATGATGGTCAAATCCGCCAATGACATCGCCTATGTCATCGCAGAGGGCATTGGCGGTGATGTGCCGAGCTTCGTGGCGATGATGAATGCCGAAGCCCAGCGCCTCGGCATGCGCGATACCGTCTTCACCAATCCCAATGGCTGGCATGACCCGGCGCAGCAGATCCAGCGCCCGCGACCTGGCCATCCTCGCCATCGCGCTGATGCGCGATTTCCCTCAGTATTCGGATTACTGGAATACGCCGGCCGTCCAGCTCGGCAAGCAGGTGCTGCAGAACACCAATGGCCTTGTCGGCCGCTATCCCGGCATCAGCGGCATGAAGACCGGCTTTGTCTGCGCCTCCGGCTTCAATGTCGTCGCCACCGCCAACCGCGGCGGGCGAACCCTGATCGCCGTCGTCCTGGGCGCGCTGTCGGGCGCCGAGCGCACGGTGAAGGCGGCCCAGTTGCTGGATGACGGCTTCGGCCGCTGGAGTGGCGGCGGCTATAATGTCGCCTCGCTGCAGCCGAGCGGCACCCAGGCCCAGAACATCTGCGACAGTGTCCGCCGTCGTGGCGGCGGCGCGGCGCTCGCCGATGACGCCGATCTGGCGGGCCCGCTCTCGGGCCAGCTCGCCGCAGTCGGCGGCAATGCCGATGGCGTCAATGACCGGTTCGGCGCAGCAGCTTCGCAGGGCGGACAGGCCAGCAGTGTCCTGGCCCGCGCCCCCTCCGGCCGCATCGTGCTGGGCCCGCGCGCTCCGGCAACACCGATCCCGGTCGCCTTCGGCCGCACCGCAGGCTCCGCGACGGCACCGCTCGCGGCCAATGTCACGCAGAAGCCCGCCAGCCAGATCGCGCGCGGCGAAGCCAACACCATCGCCCCCGCCGCTCCGATTGCAGCCGGTGTCGCGGGTGCGGCGAATGTCCGGCGCGCGACCGCCAATGCCGGCGGCATCGCTGCGACCACGCGCGCCTTTGCGCCCGCCAACGTGCCGACACAGCCCGCGCCCGATGCCTTCCGCTCCGGCCCGATGCAACTGTCCGGATCGGTGCAGCCGGGGACGGCGACACCCTCGAGCCTGCGCCCCGGCGCGGCTGCCGGCATCAAGGCCGCAAAGCCTGCAGCCCGCCCGCCACTGGTCAAGCCCAAGGCAGCGCCGTGCCAAGGCGGCAGCGCCCAAGACCAAACCGTCGACGCAAGCGGCGGCGCAGCCCGTGGCTCGGCCCAGTTCCGAGCCGAAGGCCAAGCCCGATCTGAAGGCCAAGGCCAAGGCCGATGTGAAGACCAAGCCGAAGACCGACGACGGCGATTGATCCATGACTGCCCTGCCTGCCGGGTCGAGCCGCAGCGCCGGGCGGATGGGTATCGGGCTGGCTCTGGGCTCGGCAGCGGCCTTCGGCACCAATATCGTCAGCGCCCAATTGGCGGCGCAGGCCGGGCTGAGCGGCCCGCTCCTGGTGTTCTACCGGGTCTTCATCATGCTGGCGCTGGTCTTCGGCGCCGCCCTCATCTGGCGCAGCGCATTATCCGTTCCCGCCCGGCAGCGCCCTGCCCTGATCTGCTTCGGCCTGAGTAGCGCGCTGGTCGGCTCGGCCTATCTCTCCTCCGTCGCCTTTCTCCCGGTCACGGTGGCGGCGGTGGTGTTCTACACCTTCCCGGTTCTGATCGTGCTGGCGGAGCCGCTGGTGACCTCCGCCCGCTTCAGCCCCGATCGGCTGATGGTCGCCCTGATCGCCTTTCTCGGCGTCGCCATGGTGGTGGGGCCGGATCTGCAGGGCCTGGACCCGCGCGGCCTCGCCCTGGCCATGGCAGCCAGCGTCATGGCGGCCGCACAGTTCTTCGCGGCCTCGGCCAGCAACGACACGCCCCTGATCCCGAAACTGTTCTGGTCGCATCTGCTGATCCTGCCCGTCACGGCGGTGATCCTGATGATCACCGGAGGGTTCCTCGCGCCCAACGCCCTGCTGCTCGCGCCGGCTGCCGTCAGCGTCACCATCGGCGGCTACCTGATCGGCTTCCTGCTGCAGGTGCTGGCCCTGATGCGGGTGGCGCCCGGCGCCGCCGGCCTCGCCTTCTGTGCCGAGCCGGTCTTCGCCGTGGTCATCGCCGCCTGGCTGCTGGGCGAGCGTGTCGGGGCCTTGCAATATGCCGGCGGCGCCCTTGTTATTGCAGCGATCATCGTCAATGTAATACTAGAACAAAAGCGACGGCCTCTCGCCGCGCTTTAGCGCCCGAGGACCGCCATGACTGACGCTGCCACACGCCCCGCGACGGTCCCGCTGACCCTGCTCACCGGCTTTCTCGGCGCCGGCAAGACGACCCTGCTCAACCGCCTTCTGAAGGATGAGGCGCTGGCCGAGACGATCGTCATCGTCAACGAGTTCGGGGAAATCGGCCTCGACCACCTGCTGATCGAAGGGGTGGAGGAGAGCATGATCCTGCTCGAATCCGGCTGCCTCTGCTGCACCATCCGCGACGATTTGATCGTCACCCTCGAGGATCTGCTGCGCCGCAACGATAACGGCCGCATCCTGCCCTTCAAGCGGGTGGTGATCGAGACCACGGGTCTTGCCGATCCGGCGCCAATCCTGAACGTGCTGATCAACCACCCCTATCTCGCCCTGCGCTTCAAGCTCGATGGCGTGCTGACGCTGGTCGACGCCATCAATGGCATGGCGACCCTCGACGCCCATGAGGAAGCGCGCAAGCAGGTCATTGCTGCCGATAGGATCGTGCTGACCAAGAGCGAGCTGGTCGCGCCCGATCAGGCCGAGGCACTGGCGGCGCTGCGCGAGCGGCTCGATGCGCTGAACCCCGGCGTCTTGATCCTGCCGGCTTCAGCGCCCGCACAGGAGCTGGTCGGCGCCGGGCTCTACGATCTGGCCAACCGGCCCGATGCGCTCCGGCAATGGCTCGCCCATGAGCATCTGTCGGATGGGCACGGCCAAGACCATAACCATGACCATGGCCACCACCATCATGACCATGATCATCATGACCACCACCACGGCCACCATCACCACGACCGCAACCGCCACGACGCCAGTATTCGTGCCTTTACCCTCACCTCGGACATCCCGGTCAGCGAGGCGACGTTCGATCTGTTCTGGACGCTGCTGCGCTCGACCCATGGCTCGAAGCTGCTGCGGCTGAAGGGGCTGGTGGCTCTGACCGAGTGCCCGGCCAGCCGCTGCTGGTCCATGCCGTTCAGCAGATCCTGCATCCGCCCGTCCTGCTCGACGCATTGGCCCGATGATGACCACCGCTCGCGGCTGGTGATGATCGTCAAGGATCTGGATGAGGAGGTGGTGCAGCGGCTCTGGTCGGCCTTCCTCGGCCAGATCAAGTCCTCCCCCGCCGCCTGAGTACAGTCGGCCCGTTTCTTGAACCTTTACGGTCGATGAACGCCGGGTGCCTGTCTTTGTGCCATTCTGGCACCAGACTGGCCCGAAGCGCTCCACGACAGATAAGGGCCGGGTCGGATGAACCAGATCATGATCGCCAGGGGTGATGCGCGCGGCACAGGCGGCGCCTTTCCCGGAGATGGACCAGCGCCATCGGCCTCGGGTCCCCTGACGACGGAGCTGCGCCCGCTTTCGGCCTGCGCCGATCTGCGCGAGGATTGGGTGGCGCTCGCCGCCCGCGCCATCGAACCCAACCTGTTCTTCGAGCCCGACTTTGCGCTGGCGGGCGCGCAGCATCTGGTCGCCTTCGGCGAAGTCTTTGTCATCCTGGTTTGGCAGGGCGGCCCGGATGCACCGCGTCGCCGCCTGCTCGGGCTGCTTCCTTGCGTCCCGCGCATGCGCCTGTTCGGACCGAGCGAAGTCGTCGGTTTCAGCGATCGTCGCATCGCCAATGGCGCGCCCCTCATCGACCGCACCATGGCGCAGGAGGTGTTCGAGGTGCTGCTGACACGGCGGCAGGATTGGGGACCGGCCGCACGCGGCCTGGTGCTCAGCCAGATCGTCGCGGATTCGCCGCTGGTGACACCCGCTCTCGCCGCCGCCGAACGGCTCGGCCTTTCCGCCACCTTGCGTCCGGCCCGGCCGGTGTTCCGCAGCTCCGCAGTCGATATCAAGCACGCCCGCCAGCTGCTGGAGCGCCGCGGCACGCTCACGCTTGTCGAGGCTGCTGCGCGCGGCGATGTGCGTGACGCCATCGAGCTCGTGCTGGCGCTCGAGGCCTCCGGCGCCTCCGGGCGCGGCGGGCGCGCCATCCTGCAGGACACCCGCGAGGTCGGCTTCCTGCGTGCGATGACCCGCGCACTTGCGCGCCACCGCCAATGCCGGGTGCCGCTCCTGATGCTCGATGGCAAGCCGATCGCCGGTGCGATCCTGCTCGGACGGGCCGCGCCTCCTGCCGCTCTATATGAGCGCGAGCGACGACGCCCATGCCGATGCGCTCGCCCGAGGCCGTGCTGCTGCCGATGCTGAAGCGCGGCCGCGACCGGCTGATCATGAACACCACGGCGGCTGCCGCCGCCGGCGCCGGATGAGGCCTTGGCGGAGCTGATCCTCTCGCCACAGCGCCGCCTTCGCCCCGCGCGATCTGGCCGGCCGCGCGCGCGCTGCGCGCTGCGCCGCTGCTTCAGCCGCGCTCCCGCAAGACGCGCCGGATGATCTTGCCGGTCGTCGTCATCGGCAGCTCGTCGCGGAAGGCGATCTCGCGCGGGTATTCATGCGCCGAAAGCCGCTCGCGCACGAAGTCCTGCATCTCGGCGGCGAGCGCGTGCGAGGCCGGCGTAGCCCGGCTTCAGCACGACGAAGGCCTTGACGATCTCGGTGCGCAGCGGGTCGGGCTTGCCGACCACGGCCGCGAGCGACACCGCCGGATGGCGCAGCAGGCAGTCCTCGATCTCGCCGGGCCCGATGCGATAGCCCGACGAGGTGATGACATCGTCGTCGCGGCCGATGAAGCGGACATAGCCGTCGCCGTCCTGCACGCCCTGGTCGCCGGTCGTCATCCAGTCGCCGATGAACTTCTCCGCCGTCGCCTCCGGCTTGCGCCAATAGCCCAGGAACATCACCGGGTCGGGCCGGCGCACCGCGATCTGGCCCTCCTCGTCCGGCGCGCAGACGCGTGCCGTCCGGCCGGATGATCGCGACCTCGTGGCCCGGCACCGCCTTGCCGATGAAGCCCGGGCCGGCTGACGCCGATGCGCGGCGCAGGAGGCGAGCACGAGATTGCACTCGGTCTGGCCATAGGCCTCGTTGATGGTCAGCCCCAGCGCCTCGCGCCCCCAGGCCAGCGTCTCGGCGCCCAGCGCCTCGCCGGCCGCCGCGACGGTGCGCAGGTTCGAGCGCGAACCGCTCGCGCGGGCTTGTCGACGCCGCGCAGCATCCGCAGCGCGGTCGGCGGCACGAAGGCGTTGCGGATGCCGAGTCCGGCGATCAGCCGATAGGCCTCCTCCGGCTCGAAGCGTGTCACCGGCCGCGCCACCACCGCGACGCCGAAATGCAGCGCCGGCAGCAGCATGTTGAGCAGCCCGCCCGCCCAGGCCCAGTCGGCCGGCGTCCAGGCGAGATCGCCCGGCTGCGGCAGGAATTCATGCGGCATCTGCACGCCGGGCAGATGCCCGGGCAGCACCCGGTGGCCATGCAGCGCGCCCTTGGGATTGCCCGTGGTGCCGGAGGTATAGATCATCAGCGCCGGGTCGTCGGGAGCGGTATCGACGGGCGTGAAATCCGGGCTGCGCCTCCGCCAGCAGCGCGGTGCCAGTCCTGCGCGCCGCCGTGTCGGCACCATCGGTCGAGATCACGAGCGCCAGCTCCGGCAAGCGGCTCCGCGATCAGCGCGATCTTGGCCAGCCCGGCAGCATCGGTGATCAGCACCTTCGCCGCCGCATCCGACAGCCGATAGGCCAGCGCATCGACGCCGAACAGCGCCGCCAGCGGCACCGCGATGGCGCCGAGCTTGTAGGCGGCGAGATGCGCGGTCAGCACCGCCCTGCCCTGCGGCAGCAGGATCGCGATCCGGTCGCCTCGCTCCACCCCTTGCGCCCGCAGCGCATTGGCCAGCCGGTTCGAATCGCTCCGAAGCGCCCCGAACGACACCGGCGTCACCCGCCAGTCCTGCGTCACCTCGATGATCGCAGTCCGCTCCGGCTCGGCCGAGGCCCAGCGGTCGCAGATATCGACGGCGATGTTGTAACGCGACGGAATCCGCCAGCGGAAATCGCGCCGCAGGGTCTCGTAATCGGTCGGGGAAGCGAGAAGCATGAAGAGGGCGAGTGGCGAGTGGCGAATAGCGAATGGGGATAGTGAGTGGCGAGTGGCGTTCACCACTACATGACCTGCTCGCCGCTACCTACTCCCTAATGCCTACTCCCCATTCGCCACTCGCCACTCGCCACTCGCCATTCGCTATGAACCAGACCTTTTGGCCCAACCCGTCATTCGCGCTTCGACGATATCGACGATCGCGACGAGGAAAACGCCGAGCACGGCCAGCACGATCAGCGCCGCGAAGATCAGCGGCACGTTGAAATCGGCTGAGGCGCGGGTGATCAGATTGCCGATGCCGAGATTGGAGGCGTTCTGCTCACCGATCACCGAGCCGACATAGGCCAGCGTGATCGAGACCTTCAGCGCCCCGAAGAAATAGGGCAGCGAGCGCGGGATGCCGACCTTGCGTCATGATGTCGAAGCGGCTCGCGCCCAGCGCCTTCAGCACGTCCTCCGTCTCCGGCTCGATGGTGGCGAGGCCGGTCGCGACATTGACGACGATCGGGAAGAACGAGATCACGAAGGCGGTCAGCACCGGCGGCAGCCAGCCGACGCCGAACCAGATCACCAGGATCGGCACCACCGCCACCTTGGGGATGGAGTTGAACCCGACCAGCAGCGGGTTGAGCCCGGCATAGACCAGCCGCGACGAGCCGACGAGCAGCCCCAGCGCCAGCCCGAACAGGATCGCCAGGCCAAAGCCGGCCGGGTCATCCACAAGGTGTGGAAGGCATTGGTGTAGAGCGGCTTCTGGTACTGCACCATCGCGCCCAGATCGCCGAGGGCGGCGGCAGGATGAAGGCTGGAAATCGCAACAGCCGGCAGGCGACCTCCCAGATCAGGAAAAAGCCGATGGTGAAGAGATAGGGAGCGAGCCGGAGCCAGGCTCGAGCGGGTCATGCTGCCGCCCTCGCCTCGCGGATCTGGCCGCGCAGCTCCTGCACCATGCCGCGAATTCCGGCGCTGTAGGTCGATATCCAGATCGCGCGGGCGGGCAAAGTCGATCCGGCGCTCGGCGATGATGCGGCCCGGCCGTGCCGACATGCAGAACACCCGGTCGGCCAGGAACACCGCCTCGCGCAGATCATGCGTCACCAGGATGACGGTGATGCCGCGTTCCGCATGCAGGTCGCGGATGACGCACCAGAGCTCCTCGCGGGTGAAGGCATCGAGCGCGCCGAAGGGCTCGTCCAGCATCAGCAGCTTCGGCTCATGGATCAGCGAGCGGCAGAGCGAAGCGCGCTGCTGCATGCCGCCCGACAGCTGCCATGGGAATTTCGAGCCCATGCCCTTGAGGCCGACCGTCTCCAGCAGCATCTCCGCCCGCGCCACATACTCCGCCTTGTTGGCGCGCAGGCGCGAGCGATGCGGCTCGACGATCTCGAGCGGCAGCAGCAAATTCTGCAGGGTCGTCCGCCAGGGCAGCATCACCGGGTTCTGAAACGCCATGCCGGTGATCTTGATCGGCTGCGTCACCTCCCGCCCCGCCACGACGACGCTGCCGGCCTTGGGCCGTTGCAGCCCGGTCGCAAGCTTCATCAGCGTGGATTTGCCGCAACCGGAGGGGCCGACGATGGCCGCGAACTCACCCTCGCCGATCCCCAGCGAAAGCCCGGCCACGGCCGGAGGGCCATCGCCGCCGCCATAGACATGCGTAACGTCGTGCAACTGGACGAACGGGCTCAAGCGACCTCCGGGCAGGCGGAACCGGTAACTCGCGCCGAATGGCGGGAGCAGGAACGGGATTGCAAGTCGTATGCCGCAGCGGCAGTGGCAGCGCCGGTCAGAACTTCCGCTCTGCCGGCGGCGGCAGGAAGCTGTCGACGAAGGCGTCGCCCGCCCGTGCCTTGTCCTTGAAGGAGAAGGTCAGGCCGATCTGGTCCAGCGCGCGGTCCCAGCGGGCCTTGTCGATCCCGCCAAACCCGTTCTCCTTGACCCAGGGCGTCACGACATTCTGCTCGAGCGTCATTTTCAGCCGCTCCAGCTCGACTTCCAGCTTGGCGACGTCGTTGCGCTTGATCACCAGTTGCGCGCCGAGATCCGGGGCTGCGATCGTATCCCTGACGCTGCGGGTGATGGCCCGCAGCAGGCCGCGCACGGCATCGGGCTTCTCTGCCATGAACTTCGGCGAGACCATGATGACGTTGCCGTAGAGCTCGACGCCGTAATCGGCCATCAGCATCACCACGATGTCGTCCACCGGCACGCCGCGCGACTTCAGGTTGATGTAGGAGGAGTTGGCGAAGCCGAAGACGGCATCGACCTCGCCTGAAGCCAGCATCGGCTCGCGCACGGGGAAGCCGATATTCTCCAGCCGCATCTTGCTGTCGTCGAGCTTGTTGACGGTCTTGAAGATCGGCCATTGCGCAAAGGCGGCATCGGCGGCGGGCGCGCCCAGCTTCTTGCCTTCGAGGCTCTTCGCCTCGGCGGTGATGCCGCGGCTCTTGCGCCCGACGATGGAGAAGGGCGGCTTGTCATAGATCATCATCACCGCCTTGAGATCGACGGTGGGGTTCTCGTCGCGGAAGCGGATCAGCGAATTCACGTCGCCGAAGCCGACATCATAGGTGCCGGACGCGACCCGCGGGATCGCCTCGCGCGAGCCGTTGCCGGTGTCGAGGGTGACGTCCAGCCCCTCGGCCTTGAAGTACCCTTTCTCGAACGCCATCAGGAACAGCGCCGCCGGCCCCTCGAAACGCCAGTCGAGCGTGAACCGCACCGGAACCTGCGCCTGGGCACTGGCGCAGCCCGAAACCGGCGATCGCGGCGAATGTCGCGGCGGCAAGGCGCAGGGCGCTCCTGCGGGGCAGCAAAGCGGCGAGAGCAGTCATGGGGCTGGACATCAGGGTCTCCGGGCGGCGACGAAAGTGGCAGCACCCCTCAGCAAGGCTCGTGCCGCCGGCGCGGCCTTCAAACTGAAGCAAGGCACGGGCAGGTCAAGCAAAATTCCGGTGAAGAGATGATCTTCTGCACAAAATCGCGGCAGCTCGCTCACCGCGCCACACCGGAGCAGTTGCGCCGGCTCAAACCGGCAGCGCCCCATCCGTCTTGACCTCTTCCATGACCGCATAGGTCCGGGTCTCGCGCACGGCAGGCAAGGCCAGCAGAACCTCGCCGAGAAAGCGGCGATAGGCGTTCATGTCCGCGACCCGCGTCTTCACCAGATAGTCGAACCCGCCCGCCACCATATGGCACTCCAGCACCTCCGGGGCCCGCTTCACCGCGGCCGCGAAACGCTCGAAGGCATCGGGCGTCGTCTTGTCGAGATAGACCTCGACGAACACCAGCAGGTTGAGCCCGAGCTTCAGCGGATCGAGCGTGGCGCGATAGCCGGTGATGTAGCCTTCGCGGGTCAGGCGCTTCAGCCGCTCGCCGGTCGCAGTCGGCGAGAGCCCGACCTTGTCAGCCAGTTCGACCCCGGCGATGCGGCCATCATTCTGGAGCAATCCAAGCAGGCGACGGTCGGTTCTATCCAGCACCGGATTTTTCTCCGCTCGATGGCGCCACAACGACCAAATCTACGGCATCATCCTCTGTTTTGGCCAATTGATATCAGGCGCAAACGGCCTGATCCTTCACATCATCCCGCATTCTTGTTGTCCGGAGCCATCATGGCCGCTTCTGCCCCGTCCGCCGCCTCGGTTGTGCCGCCCTTCCGCGCTCCCTTCGCCGAGGATGACGGCGTTCTCGCCACGCGCCTGCTGTCGCAAACGCAGCAGCGATCCGCAGGCCCGCGCCCGGATCGATGCCCGCGCCACCGGCCTGATCGAGGCGATCCGCACCCGCAAGGTCGGCCTCGGCGGCATCGAGGAGTTGCTGCGGGAGTATTCGCTCTCGACCAAGGAAGGGCTGGCGCTGATGGTGCTGGCCGAAGCTCTGCTGCGCGTGCCCGATGCCGCCACCGCCGACAGGCTGATCGAGGACAAGCTCGGCCAGGGCGATTTCGCCCATCACGAATCCAAGTCCGATGCCTTCCTGGTCTCGGCCTCGGCCTGGGCGCTGGGCATCACCGCCCGCGTCATCCAGCCCGGAGAAACGCCGACCGGGCATCATCGGCGGCCTCGCCAAGCGCCTCGGCGTGCCGACCGTGCGCACCGCGACGCGCCAGGCGATGCGGGTCATGGGCAACCATTTCGTGCTCGGCCAGACCATCGAGGAGGCCCTGAAGCGGGCGGGCTCGAAGAGCGGCAAGCTCTACCGCTATTCCTTCGACATGCTCGGCGAAGGCGCCCGCACCCAGGCCGATGCCGACCGCTATTTCGCCTCCTATGCCGCTGCGATCGACGCGATCGGCCGCTCCGCCGGCAATGAGCCGCTGCCGAACCGGCCGGGCATCTCGGTCAAGCTCTCGGCCCTGCACCCGCGCTATGATGCGACGAACCATGAGCGGTGCTGGCCGAACTGACGCCGAAGGTGGTCGAGCTGGCCCGCAAGGCCAAGGGCTATGACCTCAACTTCACCATCGACGCCGAGGAGGCCGACCGGCTCGAATTCTCGCTCGATGTGATCGACGCCGTCTTCGCCGACCCCTCCCTGGCCGATTGGGACGGCTTTGGCCTGGCGATCCAGGCCTATCAGAAGCGCGCCTCGGCCGTCATCGACCACATCGCCGCGCTCGCCGAGCGCCATGGCCGCCGCATGATGGTGCGCCTCGTCAAGGGCGCCTATTGGGATACGGAGCTGAAGCGCGCCCAGGAGCGCGGCCTCGCCGATTATCCGGTGTTCACGCGCAAGGCGATGACCGACCTCAACTACGAGGCCTGCGCCCGGCAGTTGCTGGCCTTGCGTCCGCGCATCATCCCGCAATTCGCCACCCACAATGCGCTGACCGTCGCCACCGTGGCCGAAATGGCTGCCGATGCCGAGAATTTCGAGTTCCAGCGCCTGCACGGCATGGGCGAGGCGCTTTACGAGAAGCTGCTGACCGAGAGCGCCGGCTATGCCTGCCGGACCTATGCGCCGGTGGGCGGGCATCAGGACCTGCTCGCCTATCTCGTCCGCCGCCTGCTCGAGAACGGCGCCAATTCCTCCTTCGTCAGCATTTCCGGCGATCCGGACATTCCGGTCTCGCGAGCTGCTGGTGCCGCCTGCCGACATCATCGGCCATGCCGGCGCCGCACGTCACCGGCGTATCCCCCTGCCCGGCGAACTCTATGGCCCCACGCGCCGCAACTCGGCGGGTGTCGAACTCGGCCATGCCGAAAGCCTCGAGCGCCTGCTGGGTGAGATCGCGTCAGCAGCCTCAAAGCCCTTCCCCGAAGCCAGCGCGATCATCGACGGCCGGTCCGAGGGCAGCGCCGCCCGTCCTGTCCTGTCGCCAATCGACGGCAAACAGATCGGCACCGTCCGCGAGGCCGACAGCGCATTGGCCGACAAGGCTCTGCGCGCGGCCCAAAAAGGCTTTGCCGGCTGGAACGCCGTTCCCGCCCGCATCCGCGCGGCCGCCTTGCGCAAGACCGCCGATCTGCTGGAGCAGCGGCGCGGCCTGCTGCTGGCCTTGCTGCAGGCCGAAGCCGGCAAAACGCTTGACGACGCCATCGCCGAATTGCGCGAGGCGGTCGATTTCTGCCGCTATTACGCCGCCGAGGCCGAAGCCAAATTCGCCATGCCGACCACGCTTCCCGGCCCGACCGGCGAGGAAAACCGGCTGATCCTGCGCGGACGCGGGCCGTTCCTCTGCATCGCGCCATGGAACTTCCCGCTCGCCATCTTCGCCGGGCAGATCGCGGCCGCGCTGGTGACGGGCAACAGCGTCGTCGCCAAGCCGGCCCCGCAGACGCCGCTCATTGCCGCGGTCACGGTGCGGCTGATGCATGAGGCGGGCATCCCCACCTCGGCGTTGCACCTGATGCCGGGCGATGGCGCGCTGGGCGCGGCACTGGTGGCACATCCGCTTGTCGCGGGCGTGGCTTTCACCGGCTCGACCGGCACCGCCCGCGCCATCAACCGGGCCCTGGCAGCCAAGGACGGGCCAATCGTGCCGCTGATCGCCGAGACCGGCGGGCTCAACGCCATGATCGTCGATGCGACCGCCTTGGCCGAGCAGGTGGCCGACGATGTGGTGATGTCGGCCTTCCGCTCCGCCGGCCAGCGCTGCTCGGCGCTGCGCCTGCTCGTGGTGCAGGAGGATGTCGCCGACAAGATGGTCGAGATGATCACCGGCGCCGCCTCAGCGTTGCGCCTGGGCGATCCTCGCGATGTCTCGGTTCATATCGGGCCGGTGATCGATGCGGCAGCCAAGCGCAAGCTCGACGACCATGTTGCCGCGATGCGCAAGGCGGGCCGGGTCTCCTGGGCTGGTACGGAGCCGGCTTTGGCAGGCACCTTCGTCGCGCCCCACGTCATCAACCTCGACAAGGTCGACGATCTGGATCGCGAGCATTTCGGCCCGATCCTGCATGTGGTGCGCTGGAAATCTGGGCAGTTGCGCCAGGTGGTCGAGGCCATCGAGGCCACCGGCTACGGCCTGACGCTCGGCGTCCATTCCCGCATCGAGACCACTATCGCGGAGGTCACGCGCCAGCTCTCGACCGGCAACATCTATGTCAACCGCAACATGATCGGAGCGGTGGTCGGGGTGCAGCCCTTCGGCGGCCATGGCCTCTCCGGCACCGGGCCGAAAGCCGGTGGTCCGCACTACCTCCTGCGCTTTGCCACCGAGCAGACCGTGACAGTGAACACCGCTGCGGCCGGCGGCAATGCCAGCTTGATTGCGATGGGCGAGTAGGCGCACTCTCGCGCCTGCCGCAGCGAGGATGCCCATGGACCAGATCAGCTTCGACCATTGCGTCATCCACGTCTCCGACTGGGAGCGAAGCAACGCCTTCTACCGCGATGTGCTGGGGGCTGAAGTCGTGCCGAACGGGACCGGCTTCGTCTATCGTATCGGGCCGGTCCAGCTGAACTGCCACGGTCCCGGCCTGCAGCCCGATCCGAAGGCAAGGCTGCCGGTGCCGCCGGGCGGCAGCGACCTGTGCTTTCGCTGGGACGGGCCAATCGAGCAGGCGGTGGCGCATCTCGCAGCGCAGGGTATCGAGGCCGAGCTCGGGCCGGTGAGCCGTTTTGGCCGCGGCGGCAGGGGCACCAGCGTCTATTTCCGTGATCCCGACGGCTCGCTGATGGAGTTCATCAGCTACAGCTGAGCCTGAAGTCCGACGCCGTCATTCCGGGGCGGGCCAAAGGCCCGAACCCGGAACCCATGCACACGCCAGCAACCGAAGAAGTCGGACAGCGGGGCTTACCCTGCCGCCCATGGACGGCTCAATCCAGCCAGCGCCCAAAGAAAAAGGGCCGCTCGCGCGACCCTTGATCAAACCATCATGGCGCTGTGGCTCAAGCCGCCTTGCGCTGGTCGAAAACGTGCTTGAACTCGCGCAGCTGCACCAGAACATCGTGCAGGCGCTTCTTCTCGGCCTCGTCCTGCGTCGCCGCCAGGCGGGTCTCGGCGGTGACGATTTCCTGCTCCAGCACGGACGTGTTGACGTCCTCGATGAAGCGGCCCTGCTCGGCCAGGATCGTCGTCGTGCTGGCATTGACCTCGGCGAGGCCACCATTGACGAAGAATTCCTTGCCGTTGTTGTCGTTGGTCTGCACGAAAACGATGCCGGTCTTCAGCGCCGCGACCAGAGGCGCATGGCCCGCCAGGATCGTCATTTCGCCCTCGACGGACGGGACGATGACGCTGACGACATCGCCCGAGAACAGGATCCGCTCCGGCGAGACGAGTTCGAACTTGAAGGTTTGTGCCATGGCTCTTTCCTGGCGAAGGATGGTGCGAGGGGGAGGAAGCCCGCAGGCTCATTCCCGTCTCGCCCTGTCACCCTTCGCGGCTCCCTATTCGCCTACCGCCCTGCTCCAGGCCTGATCAGGCCGCTTCGGCAGCCAGGCGCTGCGCCTTTTCGATGGCTTCGTCGATCGAGCCGACCATGTAGAAGGCGGCTTCCGGCAGGTGGTCATACTTGCCTTCGACAAGGCCCTTGAAGCCCTTGATCGTGTCTTCCAGCGCGACGAGCTTGCCCGGCGAGCCGGTGAAGATTTCGGCGACGTGGAAGGGCTGCGACAGGAAGCGCTCGATCTTGCGGGCGCGCGCCACCGTCAGCTTGTCCTCTTCCGAAAGCTCATCCATGCCCAGGATCGCGATGATGTCCTGCAGCGCCTTGTAGCGCTGGAGGATCTGCTGGACCTGACGGGCGATCGCATAGTGCTCCTCACCGACAATGGCGGCCGAGAGCATGCGAGAGGTGGAGTCGAGCGGATCGACCGCCGGATAAATGCCCTTTTCCGCGATCGAGCGGGACAGCACGGTCGTGGCATCGAGGTGGGCGAAGGAGGTGGCGGGCGCCGGGTCGGTCAGATCGTCCGCCGGCACGTAGATCGCCTGCACCGAGGTGATCGAGCCCTTGTTGGTGGTGGTGATGCGCTCCTGCAGATTGCCCATATCCGTCGCCAGGGTCGGCTGATAGCCCACCGCGGAGGGGATACGGCCGAGCAGAGCCGACACTTCCGAGCCGGCCTGGGTGAAGCGGAAGATGTTGTCCACGAAGAACAGCACGTCCTGGCCCTGGTCGCGGAAATGCTCGGCGACGGTCAAGCCCGACAGCGCAACGCGCATGCGGGCGCCCGGGGGCTCGTTCATCTGGCCATAGACCAGCGCGCACTTGGAGCCCTTGGCCGAACCGCCATGCTCCTTCGGGTCGACGTTGACCTTGGACTCGATCATCTCGTGATAGAGGTCGTTGCCCTCACGCGTACGCTCGCCGACGCCGGCGAACACCGAGTAGCCACCGTGAGCCTTTGCGACGTTGTTGATCAGCTCCATGATCAGCACGGTCTTGCCGACGCCGGCGCCGCCGAACAGGCCGATCTTGCCGCCCCTGGCGTAAGGCGCCAGCAGGTCGACGACCTTGATGCCGGTGACGAGGATCTGCGCCTCGGTCGACTGGTCGGAATAGGACGGAGCCGGCTGGTGGATGCCGCGGGTGTTGGCAGCGCCGATCGGGCCAAGCTCGTCAACCGGCTCGCCGATGACGTTCATGATGCGGCCGAGGCACTCGTCACCGACCGGGACCGAGATCGGCGCGCCGGTGTCGGTCACCGCCTGGCCACGGACCAGACCTTCGGTCGAGTCCATCGCGATGGTGCGGACGGTGTTCTCGCCGAGGTGCTGCGCAACTTCGAGAACCAGACGGTTGCCGAGGTTGTTGGTCTCGAGCGCGTTCAGGATCTCCGGCAGGACGCCATCGAACTGCACGTCGACGACGGCGCCGATGACCTGAGCGACACGGCCGGTTCCGGTGTTGGCGGGATTGCCTTCGGTGATCTTCTTTACGGCTTTGGCCATGGCTTAAAAACCTCGATGCGCGTTCAGCTTGTCGACAAGGCCTGCGGGCTGGAGCGCCGTGCGGGCCGATTTAAGGCAATTACAGCGCTTCCGCGCCAGAGATGATCTCGATCAGTTCCTTGGTGATCATAGCCTGACGCGAGCGGTTGTAGAGCTGCGTCTGCTTCTTGATCATTTCGCCGGCGTTGCGGGTGGCGGAGTCCATGGCGGACATCCGCGCGCCCTGCTCGGAGGCGGCGTTCTCGAGGATGGCGCGCAGCACCTGGACGGTCAGGTTGCGCGGCAGCAGCGTCTCGAGAATATCGCCCTCGTCGGGCTCGTAGTCATAAACCGCAGTGCTGGCCTGGCCACCGGCGGGCGCAAGAGCGGCCGGCGGGATCTCGGCCGGGATGATGCGCTGCGCCGTAGGGATCTGCGAGATCACCGACTTGAACCGGGAGAAGAACAGGGTCGCGACATCGAATTCGCCATTCGAGAAGCGCGTCAGGATGTTCTGCGCGATCCCCTCGGCATTGACGTAGCCAACCTGCTTGAAGCTGCGCAGGTCGATCAGCTCGATGATGTCCTTCTCGAACTGGCGGCGCAGCAGGTCATAGCCCTTCTTGCCGACGCAGATGATCTTGACGATCTTGCCCTCGGCCTTGAGCGCCAGAGCCTTGTCACGGGCGAGACGCGCGATCGACGAGTTGAACGCGCCGCAAAGGCCGCGCTCGGCGGTGCAGACGACCAGAAGATGGACCTTGTCCTGGCCCGTGCCGGCGATCAGGCGCGGCGCGCTGGAGCCGCTGACACCGGCGCCGAGATTGGCCAGCACCGTCTCCATGCGCTCGGCATAGGGACGCGCCGCCTCGGCCGCAGCCTGCGCCCGGCGCAGCTTCGCAGCCGCGACCATCTGCATGGCCTTGGTGATCTTCTGCGTCGCCTTCACGGAAGCGATGCGGTTTCTTAGGTCCTTCAATGAAGGCATAGGCTTTTCTCACCCCGTCATGCTCGGGCTTGCCCCGGGCATCCACGTCTTCATCCACCTGATCCCACCTGCACGCTGCCTGAGAGAGGCAAGGCGAGGATGGTCGGCACGAGGCCGACCATGACGGGAAGCCTTACGAGAACGACTTGGCGTAGCCGGCGACGATGTCCTTCAGCTTCGCCGCATTGGCGTCCGAAAGATCCTTCGTCTTGGCGATCTCGGCCAGCAGGTCGGCATGCTTGCCGCGCACCAGCGCCAGCAGGCCGTCCTCGAAAGCGCGAACCTTGTTGACCGGCAGCGGATCGAGATAGCCGTTGACGCCGGCATAGATCACGACCGTCTGCTCTTCCATCTTCAGCGGCGAGAACTGCGCCTGCTTCAGCAGCTCGGTCAGGCGCGCACCGCGGTTCAGCAGGCGCTGCGTCACCGCGTCGAGGTCGGAGCCGAACTGCGCGAAGGCAGCCATTTCGCGATACTGGGCGAGCTCGCCCTTGATCTTGCCGGCCACCTTCTTGGTCGCCTTGGTCTGCGCGGCCGAACCGACGCGCGACACCGAGAGGCCGACGTTCACGGCCGGGCGGATGCCCTGGTAGAACAGGTCGGTCTCGAGGAAGATCTGGCCGTCAGTGATCGAGATCACGTTAGTCGGGATATAGGCCGAGACGTCGTTCGCCTGGGTCTCGATCACCGGCAGAGCGGTCAGCGAGCCAAGACCGGCCTCTTCACCCATCTTCGCCGCGCGCTCGAGCAGGCGGGAGTGGAGATAGAACACGTCGCCCGGATAGGCTTCGCGGCCCGGCGGGCGGCGCAGCAGCAGCGACATCTGGCGGTAAGCGACGGCCTGCTTCGACAGATCGTCATAGATGATGACGGCATGCATGCCGTTGTCGCGGAAATACTCGCCCATGGCGCAGCCGGCGAAGGGCGCCAGGAACTGCATCGGCGCCGCATCCGAGGCGGTGGCGGCGATGACGATCGAGTATTCCAGCGCGCCGCGCTCTTCGAGCACCTTCACGAACTGGGCGACGGTGGAACGCTTCTGGCCGATGGCGACATAGACGCAGTAGAGCTTCTGGCTCTCATCCGTGCCTTCGTTGATCGCCTTCTGGTTCAGGATCGTGTCGAGCGCCACGGCGGTCTTGCCGGTCTGGCGGTCGCCGATGATCAGCTCGCGCTGGCCACGGCCGATCGGGATCAGCGCATCGATCGCCTTCAGGCCGGTGGCCATCGGCTCATGCACCGACTTGCGCGGGATGATGCCCGGCGCCTTGACGTCGACGCGGGCGCGCTGGGTCGCCTTGATCGGGCCCTTGCCGTCGATCGGATTGCCGAGCGCGTCGACGACGCGGCCGAGCAGCTCCTTGCCGACGGGAACGTCGACGATGGCGCCGGTGCGCTTGACCGTCTGGCCTTCCATGATCTCGCGGTCGGAACCGAAGATGACGACGCCGACATTGTCGGATTCGAGGTTGAGCGCCATGCCGCGCACACCATTCTCGAACTCGACCATTTCACCGGCCTGAACCTTGTCGAGGCCGTAGACGCGGGCGATGCCGTCGCCGACGGACAGGACCTGCCCGACTTCGGTGACCGAGGCTTCGGAACCGAAGTTCGAAATCTGGGCCTTCAGGATCGCGGAGATTTCAGCGGGGCGGATTTCCATCAGCCGACCTCTTTCATGGCAAGACGAATTGAATTGAGTTTGGTTTTCAGCGAGGCGTCGACCATGCGGGAGCCCATCTTGACGACGAGCCCGCCGATCAGCGCCGGATCGACCTTGATCGACACGTCGACATCTTTGCCGGCAACGCTCTGCAGCGCCGCGCGAATTTCCTCGACGCGCTGGGCGGACGGCGCTTCGGCGACCGTAACCTCGGCGCTGACGATGCCCTTGGCCTCGGCGACGAGGTTCTTGAAGCCCTGGATCATCCCCGGCAGCGCGAACAGGCGGCGCTTGCTGGCGACGAGACCGATGAAATTGGCGGCGATGCCGGAGATGCCGACATTGGCCAGCACGGCCTTGATCGCCTTGACCTGATCCTCGGCCGAGAAGGCCGGGCTCTCGATCAGCCGGCGAAGATCGGCGCTCTCGGCCGCGACGGCGTTGAACCGCTCGAGCTCGGCAGCGACGGCGTCGATGGCATTCGCCTCGCTCGCCAGTTCGAATAGCGCGGTCGCGTAACGTCCTGCGACGCCCGAAACCAGTGTCCGATCCTGCGATCCGCCTTCAGCCACGCGTCACGTCTCTCGTTTCAAAGGACCGCCCCGGCGACCCTCTTGCGAGGGCGGAGTGCATCGTCCCGGCGTTGCGATGTGTCGAACTGGCGGAAGATCGGCGCTGGCGCTGATCTCCACCACGAATGCGGGGTGCCCTAGCATGCGTTTTGGAGGGGCGCAACCAGAGTCAGCCCAGCCCATGCACGCGTTGTGTGCAGGTGCGAGAACGGCGCCTGCATTCTCACAGGAAGCTCTGGGGATCGACATCGACCGCCACGCGCACCGAGCCCTTGGGCTTGCCGGCCCGCTTCAGCCAGGCGCGCAGGTAATCCTGCAGGTTCACCTCGCGCCCGGTTTTGACGATCAGGCGCATGCGATGGCGCCCGCGCAGCACGGCCAGCGGCGCTTCCGCCGGCCCCAGCACATAGACCCCGTCAGGTGCTTCGGCGCAGCGCGCCAGCGCCCTGGCATGCCCCTCCGCCTCGGCCTGGCTCGCAGCGGAGATGATCAGCCCGGCCAGCCGGCCGAAGGGTGGCAGCCCCGCCGCCTCGCGCGCCGCGGTCTCTGCGGCATAAAACCGCTCCGGATCGCCGGAGATCAGCGCCTTCAGCACCGGATGCGACGGGTCATGCGTCTGCAGCAGCGCCCGCCCCGGCCGCTCGCCGCGCCCGGCCCGGCCCGTCACCTGCCGCAGCACCTGAAAGGTCCGCTCCGCCGCCCGCGGATCTCCCGATGTCAGCCCGAGATCGGCATCGATGACGCCAACCAGCGTCATCCCCGGGAAATTATGGCCCTTGGCGACCAGCTGCGTGCCGATGACGATGTCGAACTCGCCGGCCGCGACCGCCATCAGCTCCTGTTTCAGCCGCTCGGTCCCGCCCGGGAAATCGCTGGACAGGACGATGCCGCGCGCCTGCGGAAACAGCGTCGCCACCTCTTCGGCCAGCCGCTCGACGCCGGGCCCGCAGGCGGTCAGGCTCTCCTGCGCATGGCATTGCGGGCATTCATGCGGCCTGCGCTCGACATGGCCGCAATGATGGCAGACCAGCGCCCGGCGAAACCGGTGGTCGACCAGCCAGGCCGAGCAGTTCGGGCACTGGAAGCGGTGGCCGCAATCGCGGCAGAGCGTCAGCGGCGCATAGCCGCGGCGGTTCAAGAACAACAGCGACTGCTCGCGCGCCTCGAGATTATCCTGGATCGCCTTGATCAGGGCGCCCGAGAGCCAGCGCCCGCGCTCCGGCTTGTCATGCCGGAGATCGACGAGGCCGAGCTGCGGCAGGCTGCGACCGCCAAAGCGCTCCGGCAGCTTCAGATGGGTGTAGCGGCCGCGCTCGGCATTGACCCGCGTCTCCAGCGAGGGTGTCGCGGAAGTCAGGATCGCCGGCGCGTTCTCGATGCGCCCGCGCACCACCGCCATGTCGCGGGCGTGATAGGCGACGCCATCCTCCTGCTTGTAGGCGGCCTCATGCTCCTCATCGACGATGATCAGCCCGAGATCGCGATAGGGCAGGAACAGCGCAGAGCGCGCGCCCGCCACCACCCGCGCCTCGCCTGCGGCGATCGCCGCCTGCAGTCGCTCGCGCTTGCGACCGGTCACGGCCGAATGCCACAGCCCCGGCCGCACGCCGAAACGGGCCTCGAACCGCTCGATGAACTGCGCCGTCAGCGCGATTTCCGGCATCAGGATCAGGCTCTGCCGGCCGAGCCTGATCGCCTCGGCGACGGCCTCGAAATAAACCTCGGTCTTGCCGGAGCCGGTGACCCCTTCGAGCAGGGTGACGCCATAGGCGCGGGCCCGGACACTCTCGACAAGCGCCGTCGCAGCCGCCTGCTGCGCCTCGGAGAGCTGCGGCTGGGCGAAATCCGGCTCGGGTATTGCCGCCACCGCCTCGCGCGGCAAGGGCTCGACCACGAAGGTACCGGCATCGACCAGCGAGTCGATCACCGCGCTGCTCACCCCGGCGGCTTCGGCCAGGGCCGGTTTGGCGATCAGCAACCCGCCCTCGGCGGCCTCGATGGCGCGCGCCCGTGCCGGCGTCATCCGCGCCGGTGGCGGACCGACCAGCCTCACTCCGAGCTTCGGCCGCTCCGGCCCATCCTCGGGCGGGCGGCGCAAGGCCAGCGCCAGCACCGAGCCCTTGGCGGCCAGCGTGTACCACGCCACCCAGTCGACCAACTTCATCAGCGCCGGATCGAGCGGCGGCATGTCGAGCCGGGCGGTGACCTTCTTCAGATTGCCGCCAGCCCCGCTTCCCAGCGCCCAGACCACGCCCACCGTCTCGCGTGGACCCAGCGGCACCTGCACGACATCGCCAGGCTTGAGCGTGAGGCCAGCTGGAATGGCGTAGCTATAGGCCTGGTCGAGCGCGAGCGGGATCAGCACATCGGCTGTGCCGGCCTGCTCAGCCTGTTGATCCTGCGCGTCCATGGCGCTGTCTCTACCACCGATTCGCCTGCTGTTAAGGCAGGAGTGGCAAGCTTGCCCGGCGCGACCCGGAGGAGACCACAGATGAGCGATGTCGAGAGCCTGAGCCGGGACTGGCTCGCCCATCTCGGCAACGAGCGCCGCCTCTCGCCCAAGACTCTCGAGGCCTATCGGCGCGACCTGTCCCAGTTCACCAGCTTCCTCGCCAGCCAGGGTGAGGCGCCGGCTTCGCTGGCCGATCTGGCGGCGCTGAAGCCGATCGACCTGCGCGGCTTCCTGGCTGAGCGACGCCGCGCCGGTATCGGCAACCGCACCCTGATGCGCCAGCTCGCCGCCTTGCGCTCCTTTGCCCGCTTCGGCGAACGTCGCGGTGTGCTGGCGGCGGCAGCCTTTGCCGCAACGCGTGGCCCCCGCCTCGGCAAGACCCTCCCCCGCCCGCTCGATGCCATGGCGGCCCGCGCCATCACGCGAACCGAAGCCCGGGCTGGCGAAGAGCGCGAGGCCTGGGTGCTGGCCCGTGACGCGGCGGTGCTGGCGCTGCTTTATGGCAGCGGCCTGCGCATTTCGGAGGCGCTGTCACTGACCCGTGCCCAGGCACCGCAATCGGCCGGCGACACGCTGACCGTCATCGGCAAGGGCAACAAGACGCGCATGGTGCCGGTGCTGCCCGTGGTCGTGCAGGCGCATCGCCAGCTACATCGCGCTCTGCCCCTGGCGGCTGGCGCCGGAGGGCCCGCTGTTTCTCGGCGTCAAGGGCGGGCCGCTCTCCCCGCGCATCATTCAGCTCGCTGTGGAGGGTCTGCGCGGTGCGCTAGGCCTGCCATCCTCGGCGACGCCGCACAGCCTGCGCCATTCCTTCGCCACCCATCTGCTTGGACGCGGCGGCGATCTCCGCGCCATTCAGGAGCTGCTCGGCCACGCCTCGCTCTCGACCACGCAGATCTACACCCGCATCGATTCCTCACGGTTGATGGCAGCCTATGACGCAGCCCATCCCCGCGCCGGGCGGTAACTCGCCGAACAGCGTCCGAGTCAGAGAAAGTTGCGCGACTAAGCAACTTTAGCTTGCGAACGCTTGCCTCGCATCCGAATAATAGGCGCCGTGGTCTTCATTCGCGACAGGCGCCCCGAAACCGCAATGCGGCTGGCTTTTCTGCTTCTGGCAACGCTTCTCATTGCGCAGCCGCATGCTGCGGCAGCTGCGGGATGCCCGACCGACCGTCCGGCCTGTCGCGGATGCGGCTGCAAGGGCGGCCCCGGCTACCGGCATATCGCCTCGAATTCCTGTGTCGGCTTTCGCGACCTTGCCAGGAAATGCGGCAACCCACCGGGCGCCGCCTGCCGTTTCGAGAATGCTCCCGGCACGGGCGAAAACCGCGACTGCGCTCTGGGCCCAAAGCGCCCCACTGACACCGCCGACGACTGACGCCTCACTTCGGCTGGGGGAAAGCCGGCAGCGGCGCGCGCAGCTGCTCCCAGAGCCGCGCCAGCCGCAGCACGCCGAGATCGTCAAAGCGCTGGCCGGTGATCTGCAGTCCGATCGGCAAGCCGCCTGAGGTCATACCGGCAGGCACAGCGATGGAGGGCTGGTCCGACATGTTCGCCGGCAAGGTGAAGCAGATATGTTCGAAAGGTCGGGCCGGGTCATGGATCGGGGATGCCAGCTCGGCCGGATAGCTCGGCACTGGCGCAACCGGCGAGATCACGAAATCGAAGGGGGCAGCCTGCTTCAGCGCGGCATCGCGGATGGCGATCATCTGGCTCATGCCGCGATAGACCTTGAGACCGCTGAGCCCGTCCCCGCCCTTCGCCCAGTCGAAGATATAGGGCAGGATCAGCGCCTGCTTTTCAGGCGGCAGCGCGCCGATATCGGCCCAGGCGCGCTGGCGCCAGAAATCGTCGAGCCCATCCAGCATCTCGCGCGTCAGAAAGGCCGGGGCTTCGGAAACGATGGCGCCGGCATCGGCGAAGGCACGAGCCGCGCCCTCGATGGCCGCGCGCACTTCCGGCTCGACCGGCAGGCCGATCCCCGGATCGAGCTGTAGCCCGATGCGCAGGCCCTTCGGGTCGAGGTCGAGCGCCAGCCAGTCGATCTGCTGCGGCGGCAGGCTCATTCCGTCGCGCGCATCGGGCCGCGACAGCTCGCGCATCATCAGGGCGGCATCTTCGACCGTGCGCGTCATCGGCCCTGCGGCCCGACCATAATAAGGCGGGTCGATCGGCACGCGGCCAAAGCTCGGCTTCAGCCCAACGAGGCCGCACCAGCCCGCCGGCAGCCGAATCGAGCCGCCAATATCGGTGCCGACATGCAGCGGGCCATAGCCTGCCGCGCCCGCCGCACCGGCACCGGACGAGGAGCCACCCGGGTTCTTGCTCAAATCCCACGGATTGCGCGCCAGCTTATGAAAGCTGGAAAGGCCCGATGAGAGCATGCCGTAATCCGGCATGGTGGTCGCAGCCAGCCGGATGAAGCCCCCCTCGGCCAGCCTCGCAGTGGGCGGTGCATCCTGCGCCATCGGCGCCAGATCGCGCGCAGCCGTGCCGAGCGGCATGGCTAGCCCCTTCACCGCCAGATTTTCCTTGATCGTGCCCGGCACCCCGTCGAGCGCCCGGGCCTCGCCTTTCATCCAGCGCGCCTCCGAAGCGCGGGCCGCAGACAGCGCCGCCTCCGGCTCATAAGACCACAGCGCGCACAGCTTCGGCTCCCATGCCGCAATCCGCCGGGTCACGGCCTCCGTCACCTCCACCGGAGAGATCCGGCGCGCGGCATAGGACGCCAGCAGCTCGGTGGCGGAGAGATCGGCAAGATCGGTCTCGGTAAGATCGGTCATGGCGGCATGGTCCCGTGCAGGCGCAAGGCAAGGCGTGTCACGCCAGACTGCTTGCAATCTTTGCCCCGGGCAATGCTGCGCTGGGAAAACCGATCAGACGAAAAACTCGGGATGCTTGGCCTGGAGATCGACGAGGTCCGGAAGCAGCGTTCCCAGATGCTTGCGCATCGCGGCAACTGCCGCGTCATCATCGCGCCGCCGCAGCGCATCGACGATGGAGAGATGTTCGGAGATCACCATCGCCATCCGCCCCGGCACCGGCAGGGTCATGCGCCGGCAGCGATCGATCTGGCTCTTGGCGGCCTGCGCCAGCTTCCAGACGCCGGGATAGCCGGCAAGCGAGGCCAACTCCTCGTGGAAATCCTCGTCGGCCGCATGGAACGCTTCCTGATCGCCAGCCTCGAAAGCCTCATGCTGGCGGGCGATGATCTGGTCGAGGCGCGGGATGGCGCGCTCTTCGCCCAGCCGGGCCAGCGCCTGCACGGTGGCGCATTCCAGCGCCTGGCGAATGAAAACCGCTTCCGGAATGGCCGCGACCGGAATACGGGCGACGAACGTCCCCGCCTGCGGAAAGATCTCGACCAGCCCCTCCTCCTTGAGCTTGATCAGCGCCTCCCGCACCGGCGTCCGGCTGAGGCCGAAGCGGGCCGTCAACTCCTTCTCCACCAAGGCCGCACCGGGCTCGATCTGCATGGAAAGGATCGACCGGCGCAGCGCATCCTGAACGATGGACGCGCCTGTGGAGCGCGCAGCTACAACCGGGCCGGGCCGATGCACGCGGCGTTCGGCACGCTGGCGGTCCTGCTGCGGGTCTTGTGGCTGCTCCTGCTGGCTGCCGTGCAGGCTGGGTCGCGGCGAAGCTTCGGTCATCTCTCCCCCAACACCGGCTGTGCGCGTCCGATCCATTGAGCGGGCGCAGCACAACCAAAAACTGGGTAGCACGACAGCGTTTGACAGACTAGTATATTAGTATATCCGTTTTGAGCCTGCCTGCTGCCGGCTCGGCCGAGGCGCTACCAGGGTTTCGACATGCTGCTGAACGATGATCGTCTTTTCCCGGCAGAACCGCAGAGCCGCGGCATTGCGCGCCGGCTTTATGCCGGGATCCGCGACCTGCCGATCATCTCGCCGCATGGCCATACCGACCCCCGCTGGTTTGCCGAGAACGCCGCCTTTCCCGACCCGGCGACCCTGCTGGTCAAGCCCGACCACTACATCTTCCGCATGCTCTACTCCCAGGGCGTTCGCCTTGAAGAGCTCGGCATCACGCGCCGCGACGGCAAGACGGTCGAGGCCGACCCGCGCAAGATCTGGCGCATTCTGGCGAAGTACTGGCACCTGTTTCGCGGCACCCCGACCCGGCTCTGGTTCGAGCATGCGGCCTCGAGCATCTTCGGCATCGAGGAGCGCCTGACCCCGGCCAATGCCGATGCGATCTATGACCGGATCGCCGAAAAGCTGGAGACACCGGAGTGCCGCCCGCGCGCCTTGTTCGAGCGCTTCAATATCGAGGCGATTGCGACCACCGAAGGCGCGCTGGACGATCTGAAATGGCATGACATGATCGCCGCCTCCGGCTGGGGCGGCAAGGTCGTCACCGCCTATCGCCCCGACAGCGTCATCGACCCGGAATTCGAGGGTTTCGCCGCTAATCTGACGGCACTTGGCGAGCTGACCGGCGAGGATGTCTTTTCCTGGCAGGGTTATCTGGAGGCGCACCGCAAGCGCCGCGCCTATTTCAAGCAGCGCGGCGCGACCTCGTCCGACCATGGCCATGCGACGGCGCTGCACCGCCAATCTCGGCAAGGCCGACCGGCAGGCCCTGTTCGAGATCGTCATCAAGGGCGAGGCGACGCCGGCACAGGCCGATCTCTTCCGCGGCCAGATGCTGACCGAAATGGCGAAGATGAGCCTTGATGACGGGCTGGTGCTGCAGATCCATCCCGGGCTCCTACCGCAATCACAACGCCACGCTGTTCGCCGATTTCGGCCGCGACATGGGCGCCGATATCCCGCGCCAGACCGATTATGTCGCGGCGCTGAAGCCGCTGCTGGATGCCGTCGGCAACGAGCCGGACCTGACCGTCATCGCCTTCACCCTCGATGAGACCAGCTATTCCCGCGAGCTCGCGCCGCTGGCCGGGCATTATCCAGCTCTGAAGCTCGGACCGGGCTGGTGGTTCCTCGATGCGCCCGAGGCGATGCTGCGCTTCCGCGAGCTGACGACGGAGACGGCCGGCTTCTACAACACGGTCGGCTTCAACGACGACACGCGCGCCTACCTCTCCATCCCGGCCCGCCACGACGTCGCGCGCCGTTGCGACTGCGCCTATCTGGCAAAGCTCGTCGCCGAGCACCGGCTCGATGAGGACGAGGCGGCGGAGGTCGCCCACGACCTCGCCTACCGGCTGGCCAAGGAGGCCTACAAGCTCTGACGCGGCGGCGAGAGCCTTGCCGGAATTCGCCCCCATCCTCAGCCGAAGCGCTGCCTTTTTAGCCTTCAGGCTCGATAGCCGAACAGGACAATGCCTATGACCAGGATCGATGAACGCCAGGCGGCTCACCCGCGCGATGTCCGGAGCTACGACACCGAGGCGCTGCGCGAGGATTTCCTGATCGAGCGCATCTTCGTGCCCGGCGAAATCGCGCTGACCTACAGCCATTACGACCGCATGGTCGTCGGTGGCGCGACGCCGCTGGCCGGGCCTCTGACGCTGCAGCCTTACGCCCCCACCGGCACCCCGTTCTTCATGGCGAGGCGCGAGCTCGGCGTCATCAATATCGGCGGCGCCGGCAGCGTGACCGTCGATGGCCAGCGCTTCGACCTGCCGCAGCTCGACGCGCTTTATGTCGGGCTCGGAGCCAAGGAGGTGGTGTTTGCCAGCGCCGATCCCGCAAACCCGGCCAAGTTCTACCTGACCAGCGCGCCCGCCCATCGCGAGGCGCCGCACCAGCTCATCCGCCAGTCCGACGCCAACACCCTGCATCTGGGGGCGGCCGAAACCTCGAACAAGCGGACCATCCGGCAGTACATCATGCCCAACAGCACCGGCACCAACCAGCTGGTGATGGGCATGACCGCGCTGGAGCCGGGCTCGGTCTGGAACTCCATGCCCTGCCATACCCATACCAGGCGGATGGAGGCCTATCTCTACTTCAACCTCGATCCCGCCCACCGCGTCTTCCATTTCATGGGCGAGCCGACGCAGACGCGCCACCTGCTGGTCGCCAACGAGCAGGCGGTGATCTCGCCGAACTGGTCGATCCATTGCGGCTGCGGCACCTCGAACTACGCCTTCGTCTGGGCCATGGCCGGCGACAATGTCGAGTTTACCGACATGGATCCCGCCCCCGTCGACATGTTGCGCTGATGCAGCCCCGCTCGCCCTTCGATCTCACCGGCCGCACGGCCCTGGTCACCGGCGCCAATACCGGCATCGGCCAGGGCATTGCGCTGGCGCTGGCCGAGGCCGGTGCCGGCATCGTCGCTGCCGGCCGCTCCGACATGAGCGAAACGCTTGCGCTGATCGCGCAGGCTGGCGGCACGGCCAAGGCCCTGAAGCTCGATCTGCAGCAGGCAGGCGCTGCGACCGAAGCGGTGGCTCAGGCGCAGGCGCTGGCAGGGCCGCTCGATATCCTGATCAACAATGCCGGCATCATCCGCCGCTCTGACGCGCTCGATTTCAGCGAGGCGGATTGGGACGAGGTGATGAACGTCAACCTCAAGGCGAGCTTCTTCCTCGCCCAATCCTTCGCGAAAGCGGCGCTCAGCCAGGGGCGCGGCGGGCGCATCGTCAACATCGCCTCGCTGCTCTCCTTCCAGGGCGGCATCCGCGTCGCCTCCTATACCGCCAGCAAGAGCGGGCTCGCCGGCCTGACCAAGCTGCTGGCCTGCGAATGGGCGGCGAAGGGCATCAATGTGAACGCCATCGCGCCCGGCTATATCGAGAGCAACAACACCCAGGCGCTGCGCGAAGACCCCGACCGCAACAGCGCGATCCTCGCCCGCATCCCCGCCGGCCGCTGGGGCAAACCCTCCGATATCGGCGGCGCCGCGGTCTTCCTGGCAAGTGATGCCGCCGCCTACATGCACGGCACCATCATCCCGGTCGACGGAGGCTGGCTGGCGCGATGAAAACCCTGGCCGTCATAGCCACTGAGGCCAGCCTCAACCTGCCCCCTCCCCCCGCTTGCGGTGGGGAGGGTTGGGGTGGGGGGCGGCGCCGCTCGGTGAGACGATTCAGGGCGGTGCTCTGGCTTTGCGCCCCCCCATCCCTAACCCTTCCCCACCGCAAGCGGGGGGAAGGGAATTTGCGGAGCCACCGATGACCGATCACCTCAACTCGTTCTTCCAGCACGCCTCCGAGCGCGACTGGGAGCCGACCGAACCCGGCGTCAAGCGCAAGATCATGGCCTATGGCGAGGATCTGATGGTCGTGCGCGTGGTCTTCGAGGCCGGCGCCGTCGGCAAGCCGCACCAGCATCCGCACCGCCAGGCCTGCTACATCGAATCCGGCGTGTTCGACGTCACCATCGACGGCGTCACCAACACGCTGAAGGCCGGCGACACCTTCTTCGTGCCCTCCAATCTCGTCCACGGCGTCGTGGCGCGGGAGGCGGGGCAGCTGATCGACTCCTTCACGCCCATGCGGAAGGAGTTTCTCTGACGCAGGGCCCCAGGGCTGCGCGGCAGGGAGTGAGACCGCTGTTTCGGCCGGTGCCGCAACAGCTCCCATGACGGGACAAGAACGACCGGAAAAACCCGGCGTCAACACAGGGAGAGACCACCATGTCCATCACCAAACGCAGTTTCGCAGCGCTGGCCGGCGTCGCCTTCTTCGCCATGGCGACCGCAGCAAGCGCCCAATCCGTCACCCTGCGCTCGACCGATATTCACCCCGATGGCTATCCGACCATCGAGGCGGTCAAGCACATGGGCAAGCTGCTCGAAGAGCGCAGCAAGGGCCGCATCAAGATCAACGTCTTCCACTCTGCCCAGCTCGGCCAGGAGAAGGACACGATCGAGCAGACCCGCTTCGGCGTGATCGACATGAACCGCATCAACATGGCGCCGTTCAACAATCTGATCCCCGCCACCAACGTGCCGTCCCTGCCCTTCATCTTCCGTTCGGTGGCGCATATGCGCGCCGTGATGGATGGGCCGATCGGCGACAGCCTGCTGCAGGAATTCGAGAAGCACGATCTGATCGGCCTGGCCTTCTACGATTCCGGCTCGCGCTCCTTCTATAATTCGAAGCGTCCGATCAACACGCCCGCCGACATGAAGGGCCTCAAGATCCGCGTGCAGCAATCCGACATGTTCGTCAGCCTGGTGTCGGCGCTCGGCGCCAACGCCACGCCGATGAACTTCGGCGAGGTCTATTCCGGTCTGCAGACCGGCGTCATCGACGGCGCCGAGAACAACTGGCCGTCCTACGAGTTGACCAAGCATTACGAGGTGGCGAAGTTCTACTCGCTGACCGAGCACTCCCTGTCGCCTGAGGTTCTGGTGATGTCGAAGAAGAGCTTCGACAAGTTCAACGCCGAGGACAAGGCGCTGATCAAGGCCGCCGCCAAGGAATCGGTGGCCAAGATGCGCGAACTCTGGGATGCCCGCGAAAAGGCCTCCGAGGCCAAGGTCCGGGCCGGTGGCGCGCAGATCAACGCCGTCGAGAAGCAGCCCTTCATCGACGCGATGAAGCCGGTCTACGACAAGTTCGTCACCGACCCGAAGCTGAAGGACATGGTCGCCGCGCATCCAGGCCGCCAAGTGAGCCTCGACTGACCAGCAATGGCGCGCCACTCCGGCGCGCCATCTTTTCACCCGCACGTCGTTCCGGGACCATCCCATGTCATCAGTCCTCCACCGCATCTCCGCCCTCCTGGCGATGCTGGCCCTCTGGGTCTCCGCGATCGGCCTGATCGGCATGACCATCGCCGTGTCCTGGCAAGTCTTCGGCCGCTATGTGCTCAACAGCACGCCGACCTGGACCGAGGCACTGTCGATCCAGCTGATGGGCTGGTTCATCCTGCTCGGCGCTGCGGTGGGTGTGCGCGAGGGCTACCATCTCGGCTTCGACGTGCTGCGCATCGCGCTGCCGGGCCTGCCCGCCAAGGCCATGGCCTGCGTCAGCCACCTCGTCGTCCTCGCCTTCGGCCTCGCCATGGTCTGGTACAGCTGGGACCTCGTGATCGGCACCTGGACGGCGACCATTCCGATCCTCGGCTGGCCCGGCGGCATCGACTTCCTGCCCCTGTTAGGCGGCGGCTTCCTGATCTCCTTCTTCACCCTCGAACATCTCTTCAACCTCGCCACCGGCGCCGAGGATGGGACCAGCGCATGAGCCCCGAACTGATCATCCTCTTCGGCAGCTTCGTCGTGCTGCTCATCATCGGCACGCCGATCGCGTTCTGCCTCGGCGCAGCCTCGCTCGCCACGGTCGTCTACATGGGCATTCCGCCGCTGGTGGTGTTCCAGCGGCTGAACTCCGGCATCAGCGTGTTCTCGCTGATGGCGATCCCCTTCTTCATCTATGCCGGCGACCTGATGATCCGCGGCGGCATTGCCGAGCGACTGGTGCGCTTCGCCGGTTCGCTCGTCGGCCATATGCGCGGCGGTCTCGGCCAGGTGAACATCGCAGCATCGACCCTGTTCGGCGGCATTTCCGGCTCGGCCGTGGCCGATGCCTCGGCGATTGGCGGGCTGATGATCCCGCAAATGCAGAAGCGCGGCTACGACACCTCCTTCGCCGTCAACGTCACCGTCAGCTCGGCCATCATCGCGCTGCTGATCCCGCCATCCCACAACATGATCATCTATTCGCTGTCGGCGGGCGGCAGCATCTCCATCGCCGATCTCTTCACCGCCGGCATCGTTCCCGGGCTTGATGCTGGCTGCGGCGCTGATGCTGGTGACCTGGTTCGTGGCGCGCAAGCGCGGCTATCCGGCCGAGCCCTTTCCCGGCTGGGCGCGGGTCGCGACCTATGCGGTCTCCGCCTTCCCCGGCATCATCCTGATCGGCATCATCTTCGGCGGCGTCCGCTCGGGCGTCTTCACGGCGACCGAAAGCTCCTGCATCGCCTCGGTCTATGCCCTGCTCGTCACCATCCTCGTCTATCGCGGCATGAACCTGGCGGAGTTCAAGGAAGCGACCTTCGCGGCCGTGCGCACGACGGCGATGGTGCTGCTGGTGATCGGCTGCGCCGCCTCCTTCGGCTGGCTTCTGGCCTTCTTCCAGGTGCCCGCGGCCATGGTCGCTTTCATGCGGTCGATCTCGAACGACCCGATCGTGATCTTCCTGCTGATCAACCTGCTGCTGCTGTTCCTCGGCACCTTCATGGACATGTCGCCGCTGATCATCATCACCACGCCGATCTTCCTGCCCGTGGTCACTGCTTTCGGCATGGACCCGGTGCATTTCGGCGCTATCCTGATCCTCAACCTCGGCATCGGCCTGTGCACTCCGCCGGTCGGAGCGGTGCTCTTCGTCGGCTGCGCCGTCGGTCGCATCTCGATCTGGGAGGCGATGCGGACGATCTGGCCGTTCTATGGCGCGAGCCTTACCGTGCTGATGCTGGTCACCTATGTTCCCGCCTTCTCCCTCTGGCTGCCGAGCGTGTTCCGTTGACCCGACTGTCCGATACTGCGCTCGCCGGGCTTCCCGCCTCGGTCCGCCGCCCCGCCTATGACCGGCGGGCGCTCACTCCCGGCATCGTCCATCTCGGGCTCGGCGCCTTCGCCCGCGCCCATCTCTGCGAGTATACCGAGGATGCGCTGGAGCGGGGCGTCGGACCCTGGGGCATCATCGGCGCCAGCCTGCAGCGCCCGGACCAGCGCGACCGGCTGGCGCCTCAGGACGGGCTCTACACCGTCCTGAAGCGCGGCGCCGCAGGGCCGCGAGCTGCGCTCGATCGGCTGCCTGCGCGGCGTGCTGGTCGCGCCGGAGGATCCCGGCGGCGCTGATCGCCCGGCTGGCTGCACCGGAAACCCGCATCGTCTCGCTGACCGTGACGGAGAAGGGCTATTGCCACGACCCTGCGACCGGTCGGCTGCGCGCGGATCATCCCGACATCGTCCACGATCTCGCTCATCCCGACCGCGCCGCGCTCGGCTGTCGGCCTGCTCGTCGCGGCCTGAGAGCGCAGGCGCGCGGCCGGGCTTGGTCCCTTCACCGCGCTCTGCTGCGACAACCTCCCCTCCAACGGCAAGGTTCTGCGCGGTCTGGTGCGCGACTTCGCGGCCCTGTCCGATGACGGCGCTCGCCGCCTGGATCGAAGCGAATGGCGCCTTCCCCGCCACCATGGTCGACCGCATCGTGCCGGCCACCACCGAGGCCGACATCGCCGAGGTCGAGGCGCTGCTCGGCGCTGCACGACGCTGCCCCCGTCATCGGCGAGCCGTTCCGGCAATGGGCGATCGAGGATGTCTTTGCCGATGGCCGCCCGGCCTGGCACGAGGTCGGCGCCGCAGATGGTCACGCGAGGTCGAGCCCTTCGAGTTCATGAAGCTGCGCATGCTCAACGGCGCGCATTCGAGCGCTCGCCTATCTCGGCTATCTCGCCGGCCACGAGACGGTGGCGCGAGGCGAGCGGCGATCCGGTCCTCGCGCGCTTCCTCGCCGGGCTGTGGGACGAGATCATCCCGACCGTGCCCGCCCCGCAGGGCGTCTCGCTCCCCGCCTATGCCGAGGCCCTGCTCGACCCGCTTCCACAACCCGGCGATCCGCCACCGCACCTGGCAGATCGCCATGGACGGCTCGCAGAAGCTGCCGCAGCGCCTGCTGGGCACGATCCGCGACCGGCTGAAGGCTGGCGCGCCGATCGACCATCTCGCCCTCGGCGTCGCCGCCTGGATGCGCTACGTCTCCGGGCAGCGACGAGGCGGGCGCCGCGATCGATGTGCGCGACCCGCTGGCCGCGACTTACGCCGAGCATGCAGCCCGCGCCGGTCGCAATGCCGAGGCCCTGAGCCAGGCCCTGCTTAGCATCGAAAGCATCTTCGGCAGCGACCTGCCGCGCGAGCCACGCTTCACCGCGCTAGTCGCCCGCCACCTCGCCTCTCTGTTCGACAAGGGCGCGCGGGGCACGGCGCAAGGCCTGGCAGGCTGATCTGCCGCGCCAAGCGGCTGCCTTTGGCGAGCGCATGCAGGCTTGGCGCCAAACCTCTTGATCCTGGCGGCCCAGTGCCGCCAGATAGGGCCATGATGCGCGCTGTCCTCCTTGCCTGCGGGCTGTTGCTGGCCGGCCTGGCCGGCTCGCTTCCGGCTGCGGCCCAGTCAAGCACCAATGTGCCGAGCTTCTGGGATCCGCGCATCCGCCTCGAAAAGCCTGATCCCGGCCCGCCGCGCCTCGTGCGCTTCCTCACCGATGACGAGTATCCGCCCCTGCATTTCGCCGGGCCGGAGGGGGAGCTGACCGGCTTCTCGGTCGAGCTGGCGCGCGCTGTCTGCGACAGGCTCGGCTGGACCTGCACCATCCAGGCCCGCCGCTTCGATACGCTGCTCGACTCGCTTACCGAAGCCCGCGGGGACGTGCTGGCGGCCGCGATCAATCTTACCCCCGACATCCGCAGCCGTTTTGCCGCCAGTTCACTCTACTTCCGCAATCCGGCCCGCCTCGCCACCACACGCGGCAACGCCACAGCGGAGCTGGACCCGGCCTCGCTCAACGGCAAGCGCATCGCCGTTGTCGGCGGCACGGCGCACCATGCCTTCCTCGAGCGCTACCTGCCCTTTGCCCAGCGCCGCGAGACGGGGACATTGGCCGGCGCGCTGGCAGCGCTGCGCAGCGGCGAGGCTGAATATGTCTTTGCCGATGGCGTCGCGCTGGCAGTGATCCTCGCCTCGGAATCCGGCACCGACCTCGCCTTCACCGGCGCCCCCTTCCTCGAGAGCGCCTATTTTGGGGAGGGCGTCGCCTTCCTGCTGCGCAAGGACGACCCGCCTTTGAAGCGCAGCCTCGACTTCGCGCTGCAATCGCTCTGGGACGATGGCACCTATGCGAGGCTCTATCTGCGGTTCTTCCCGGTCAGCCCGTTTTAGCCGCTCTTCACATTGCTCAGCTCGCCCGAAAGCGCCTGCCTCGCCACGGCCGCCATCCAGCCGGCCGTCGCGGGGAGGATGGCGTCGTTGAAGTCGTAGCGGTCATTATGCAACTCGCCGCCATCGCGCACCGGGCCATTGCCGATCCAGACATAGGCGCCGGGCCGATGCTGCAGGAAAAAGGTGAAATCCTCGCCCGCCGTGCTCGGCCGGACGTCGCGGCGCACCGGCAGCCCCGCCGCCTGGGCAGCCGCGACAGCGACCTCCTCCTCCAGCTCGGTGTTGATGGTGGCAAGCCCACCACGCACGAACTCCACCTCCGCCCGCATCTCGAAGGTGCTGGCGATGCCATTGGCGATGTCGCTGATGCGCTGCAGCACCCGGTCGCGGATTTCCGGGCGATAGGTGCGGAAAGTGCCCTGGATCGAGACGCTGGTCGGAATCTGGTTGGGTGCGAGCCCGCCATTGATCATGCCGATCGAGACCACCGCGCTATCCAGCGGATCGACATTGCGCGAGACGATGGTCTGCAGCGCCACGACCAGATGCCCCATGGCGACGATCGGATCGCGCGTCAGATCCGGCTTGGCGGCATGCCCGGCCGTGCCGTGCAGCGAGATCATGAAACGCCCGGGCTCGGCCATGACCGGCCCGTGATGCACGGCGACGGTGCCCGCCTCCAGCCCCGGCCAGTTGTGGAAGCCGAAGACACGCTCCATCGGGAAGCGCTCGAACAGCCCGTCGGCGATCATCGCCCGCGCGCCAGCGCCATTCTCCTCCGACGGCTGGAACAGCAGCTGCACCGTGCCGCTCCAGCTCTCATCGCGCCGCCAGCAAGGCGGCAGCGCCGAGCAGCGAGACGGTGTGGCCGTCATGGCCGCAGGCATGCATGACCCTGGGCGTCGCCGAGGCATAGGGCACGTCATTCGCCTCCTGGATCGGCAGCGCATCCATATCGGCGCGCAGGCCCACCGTCCGGTCCGAGCCGCCGCGGCTCAAGGTCGCCACCACGCCATAGCCGCCGACACCGGCGATGAAGGGCACGCCGAGTTCGGTCAGCTTCTCGCGGACGAAGGCGCTGGTCTTCTCCTCCTGCAGCGAAAGCTCGGGATTGGCGTGGAGATGGCGGCGCCAGGCGGTGAGCTTGTCGAGTAGCGCTTGGTCCAAAGCAGTCATCCTTGTGACAAATCCATTGCGGCCAGCCTATACCTCCAAGACCCGTCAGCAACCGCACGGAGCGGATGGCCCGCCCCTGCCCAACGCATTGACGCAGCCGCCAACAAATCTGCGAAAGCCCCTGCCTGCCCTGCTCGATCACCCCGGAGAGGACCGCCCCTCGTGACCGCTTTCGACCCCGCTCTTGTTGACGCCGCCCAGCGTTCGGCCGCCTGGCCGTTCGAGGAAGCGCGCAAACTCGTGGCGCGGATCGAGAAGACCGGCAAGAAAGAGGTGCTGTTCGAGACCGGCTACGGCCCCTCGGGCCTGCCCCATATCGGCACCTTCGGCGAAGTCGCCCGCACCACGATGGTGCGCCACGCCTTCCGCGTGCTGACCCGCGACGCGGTCCCGACGCGGCTGATCTGCTTTTCCGACGACATGGACGGCATGCGCAAGATTCCCGGACAACGTGCCGGACCAAGGCGCCCTGCTGGAGCCGCATCTGCAGCAAGCCGCTGACCGCGGTGCCCGATCCGTTCGGCAGCGAGTATGACAGCTTTGGCGCGCACAACAACGCCATGCTGCGCGCGCTTCCTCGATACCTTCGGCTTCGACTACGAGTTCTGCCAGCGCCACCGACTACTACAAGTCCGGCAAGTTCGACGCGGCGCTGCTGCGCGCCGCCGAGCGCTACGACGAGATCATGGAGGTCATGCTGCCGACGCTGGGCGCGGAGCGGCAGGCGACCTATTCGCCCTTCCTGCCGATCTCGCCCGACCACGCGGCCGCGTGCTCTACGTGCCGATGAAGGAGGTCGACGCCAAGGCCGGCACGATCACCTTCGCCGACGAGGACGGCACCGAGACCACGCTGCCGGTCACCGGCGGCCATGTGAAGCTGCAATGGAAGCCCGACTTCGGCATGCGCTGGGTACGCGCTCGGCGTCGATTTCGAGATGTTCGGCAAGGACCACCAGACCAACGCGCCGAGTCTATCGACCAGATCTGCGAGATCCTCGGCGCGCACGCCGCCCGAGCATTACGTCTACGAGCTCTTCCTCGACGAGCAGGGCCAGAAGATCTCGAAGTCCAAGGGCAACGGCCTGACCATCGACGAATGGCTGACCTATGCCAGCCCGGAAAGCCTGGCGCTCTACATGTTCCAGCGGCCGCGCGAGGCCAAGAAGCTGCATTTCGACGTCATCCCGCGCGCTGTCGACGAATATCTGCAGTTCCTCGGCGGCTATGACCGGCAGGATTGGAAGAACCGGCTCGGCAATCCGGTCTGGCACATCCATGGCGGCGACGCCGCCGGAGCCGGAGCTGATCGCAGCGGGCGCTGGGGACAATGCGGTCAGGACGCAGGTCACCTTCGGCCTGCTGATGAACCTCGTCGCGGTCGCCAATTCCGAGGACAAGGCGGTGCTCTGGGGCTTCCTGCAGCGCTATGCGCCGTCAATCTCGCCGCAGACCCATCCGCGGCTCGATGCGCTGGTCGGCTACGCCATCGCCTATTTCCGCGACTTCGTGAAGCCGGCAAAGAATTACCGGCTGGCCGACGAAACCGAGACGCGCCGCCTTCACGGCTCTCGACGCATGCGCTGGCGACCCTGCCGCAGGATGCCAGCGCCGAGATGGTGCAGGACACGGCGCTCGACGTCGCCCGCGCCATCCCCCGCTACCAGAACTTCGCCGCCAAGAACGCCACGCCCGAGCGCCCCGGTGTCTCCGGCGAATGGTGGAAGGCGATCTACCAGGTGATGTTCGGCGAGGATCAGGGCCCGCGCTTTGGCTCCTTCGCCGCGATCTACGGCCTCGCCAACACCCGCGCGCTGATCGCCAAGGCGCTTTCGGGCGGGCTGGTGGCGGAGCATGCGGCCTTTGTCGAGGCACGCAAATCCGCCTGATCCTCCCTGTGCAGGCGACCCGTCGAGGAGAGAGCCCGTGACTGAGGCGCAAGCCGTCGACCGCGCCATCACCAGCCGCCGCGCCGTCCGGGCCTTCCTGCCCGACCCGGTCGATCCGGCGCTGGTGCGCCATCTGCTGGAGGTGGCCGCGCAGTCGCCGAGCGGCACCAATATGCAGCCCTGGAGGGTGCGGGTGATCGGCCCGCAAGCTAGGGCGCGGCTCGAGCCGGCGCTGATCGCCGCTCTCGACAGCGCCCGACCTGCCGCCGGCCGAAGAATATCGCTACTATCCCGAGACGTTCCGCGAGCCCTATCCAGTCACGCCGCCGCAAGGTCGGCTGGGACCTCTATGGCCTGCTCGGCGTCAAGAAGGGCGATGTCGAGGGCATGAAGCGGCAGACCGCCGCGAACCTGCGCTTCTTCGATGCGCCGGTCGCGCTGATGGTGACGATCGACCGCGATCTCGAAATCGGCTCCTGGCTCGATCTCGGCATGTTCGTGCAGAGCATCCTGATCGCAGCGCAGGGCCACGGGCTGAACTCCTGCCCGCAGGCGATCTTTGCCCGCTTCCACCCGGTGGTGCGGCGCGAACTGGCCATCCCCGAGGACGGAAATCATCGTCTGCGGCATCGCCATCGGCCATGCCGACTCCGACGCGCCCGCCAACCGTCTGGTGCCGGAGCGCGAGCCGGTCGAAGCCTTCACCACCTGGCTGGATTAACTCGCCGTCATTGCGAGCGAATGCGAAGCAACCCAGTGGCGTAGAGCTCCGCACCCCCTGGGTTGCCGCGTCGGCTATGCCTCCTCGCAATGACGCTTCGTTGCTCAGGCCGCCAACCCGCCAGCAGCCGAGACCCGCCGCAGATGATGCGCGGTGTCGCCGAACAGGCTCTCGATCATGGTCAGGCGCTTGAAGTAATGCGCGCCCAGATACTCCATCGTCATGCCGATGCCGCCATGCAGCTGCACCGCCTCCTGCCCGACGAGCCGGCAGGAGCGGTTGATCTGCACCTTGACCGCCGACAAGCGCCGCCGCGCGCTCCGCGCATCCTCATGCTCGACCATCATCGCGGCATAGAACGCCATCGAGCGCGCCTGTTCGAGCGCGATCAGCATGTCGACAGCGCGGTGCTGCAGCACCTGGAACTGGCCGATCGGGGCGCCGAACTGCTGGCGCGTCTTGAGATACTCGACCGTCAGCCCGTGCAGCGCCTCCATGATGCCGACAGCTTCGGCCGCCAGCGCGGCGATGGCGTGCTCCGCCACCCGCTCCAGGATCGGCAGGCCCTGCCCCTCCGCCCCGACCAGCGCATCCGCACCCAGAACCACGCCGGAGAGCTCGATCTCGGCCGCGCGACCGCCATCCTGCGTGGCATAGCCATGGCGCCTAACCCCGTCCGCATCGGCCGGCACCAGGAACAGGCTGATGCCCTCGCGGTCGCGGCGGCTGCCGGAGGTGCGGGCGCTGACGACGAGATGCTGCGCGCTGTCGCCATGGATGACCACGGCCTTGCGCGCCATCCAGCACATAGCCATCGCCGAGCCTTGCGCCGCGCGCTCGTCGCGACATCGAACAGGTCGTAGCGCGATTGCTTTTCGGTGAAGGCCGAGCGCCAAGCGCGGCGATGCCCTCGACGATGCCGGGGATGATCGCTTCCTTCAGTTCAGCCGAGCCGCCGAGCCTGATCGCGCCACCGGCCGAGCACGACGGTCGCGAGATAGGGCTCCAGCGCCAGCCCCTTGCCGAGCGCCTCCATCACCACCAGCGTCTCGACCGGGCCGCCGCCGAAACCGCCCTCCTCCTCGGAGAAGGGAATGCCGAGCAGGCCCATCTCGGCGAACTGCGCCCAGATCTTCTCGCTGAAGCCGAGCGGCGCCGCTGGCTTGCGCCTTGCGTGCCTCCAGCGAGCCGTAGGTCGAGGCCATCAGCCGGGTCGACGCCATCCTTGAGCTGCGTCTGTTCGGAGGAGAGATCGAAATCCATCTTGATGCCCTTCTAGATCATTGTCCGATACCGCTAGATCGTCATGGTCGGCTTAGTGCCGATCATCCACGTCTTCTTCATCCGCGTACCGGCATGACGTGGATCGCTCGGACAACGCTCGCGCATGACGGTGCAGGCGCGCTCAGCCGTCAGCTAAAGCCCAAGCACCGCCTTGGCGATGATGTTCTTCTGGATCTCGTTCGAGCCGCCATAGATCGAGACCTTGCGGTTGTTGAAATAGCTCGCGGCGGCGCCATCGGCCCAGTCGTAGTCGAACGGCCAGTCATTGGTCAGGTCCGCCCGCGCGCACGGGCGCTGCCAGCGCGAACGGCCCCGCCACCTCCAGCAACAGCTCGGTCGTCGCCTGCTGCAGCTGCGAACCCTTGATCTTCAGGATCGAGGAGGCCGGGTCGGGCTTGGTCGGGTCGCGCTCGACCTTGCGCGGCGACCACGCGCATCTGCGTGATCTCCAGCGCCTTCAGCTCGATCTCGACCTCGGCCAGCCGCTCGCGGAAATCGCGCGTCGTCCCAGAGCGTCGCCTCGCCTGCCGGCATCTCCTTGCGCCAGCCGCTTGATCCGGGCCAGGCGCTCCTTGGACAGGCCGATGCGGGCGATGCCGGTGCGCTCGTTGGCGAGCAGGAACTTGGCATAGTCCCAGCCCTTGTTCTCCTCGCCCACCAGGTTCTCGACCGGCACGCGGACATTGTCGAAGAACACCTCGTTGACCTCGTGGCGCCCCTCCAGCGTGATGATCGGCCGCACGGTGATGCCCGGCGTCTTCATGTCGATCAGGATGAAGGAGATGCCGGCCTGCTTCTTCGCGGCAGGGTCGGTGCGCACCAGGCAGAAAATCCAGTCGGCATATTGGCCGAGCGTGGTCCAGGTCTTCTGGCCGTTGACGATGTAATGGTCGCCCTCGCGCACGGCCTGCGTCTTCAGCGAGGCGAGATCGGAGCCGGCGCCGGGCTCGGAAAAGCCCTGGCACCACCATTCGTCGAGATTGGCGATGCGTGGCGAGGTGCTTTTCCTTCTGCGCCTGCGATGCCGAAGGCGGCGATCACCGGGCCGACCATGTAGCAGTTGAACTGCAGCGGCAGCGGCACGGCGGCGAGCAGCATCTCCTCGGTGAAGATGTAGCGCTGGATCGGCGTCCAGTCCTGCCCGCCCCATTCGCTTCGGCCAATGCGGCACGGCACCAGCCCTTGGCGTTCAGGATGCGCTGCGAGGTGACGTAATCCTCGCGCGTCAGCCCGCGCCCTTCCGAGACCTTCGACGGATCTCGGCTGGAATTTCGGTGCGGAAGAACTGCCGGACCTCGTCGCGAAAGGCGAGTTCCTCGGCCGTGAAGCGCAAATCCATCGCAATTATCCCTGATTGATCTCGAACAGCCCGGCGCAGCCCATGCCGCCCGCGACGCACATCGTCACCACCGCATAGCGCGCCTTGCGGCGGCGGCCTTCCAGCAGCGCATGGCCCGACCAGCCGCGCGCCGCTCATGCCGAAGGGATGGCCGATGGCGATGGCGCCGCCATTGACGTTGACCTTCTCGGGGTCGATGCCGAGCGTGTCGCGGCAATAGAGCGATTGCGAGGCGAAGGCCTCATTCAGCTCCCAAAGGTCGATATCCGAGACCTTCAGGCCGTTGCGCTCGAGCAGGCGCGGCACGGCAAAGACCGGCCCGATGCCCATCTCGTCGGGCTCGCAGCCCGCCGAGGCGAAGCCGCGGAAGATGCCGAGCGGCGACAGGCCGCGCCGGGCCGCCTCCTGCGCCGACATCACGACGCTGGCCGATGCGCCATCCGATAGCTGGCTCGCATTGCCCGCCGTGACGAACTTGTCCTCGCCGCGAACGGGCTTCAGCTTGAGCAGGCCTTCGAGCGTGGTGTCGGGCCGGTTGCCTTCGTCCTTGCTCAGCGTCACCGCCTCTTCGCGGGTCTCGCCGGTCGCCTTGTCGGTCACCAGCATGGTCGCGCTCATCGGCACGATCTCGTCGGCGAAGAGCTGGCACTGCTGGGCCGCGGCCGTGCGGCGCTGGCTCTCCAGCGAGAACGCGTCCTGCCGCTCGCGCGAGACGCCATAGCGCTCCGCGACGATATCGGCGGTCTCGATCATCGAGGTGTAGATCGACGGCTTATGCGCCATCAGCCAATCGTTCTGCGTCAGCTCGCGCCGCACCACAGGCTGCACCAGCGAAATCGATTCGACGCCACCGCCGACCGCGACCGGCACGCCATCCATCACCACGCGCCGCGCCGCATGGGCGATCGCCTCGAGCCCCGACGCGCAGAAACGGCTGACCGTGACGCCCGCCGATTGCACCGGGATGCCCGCGACGAGCGGCCGCGTGGCGCGCGACATTGCCGCCTGTCGCAGCCTCGGGATAGCCGCAGCCCAGCACCACCTCCTCGATCGCAGCGGGCTCGACATGGGCCCGCTCCAGAGCATGCCGGATGGCATGGGCGGCCATATCGGCGCCCTTGACCTGGTTGAAGGCGCCGCGATGCGCCTTGCCGATCGGGGTGCGGGCAGTGGAGACGATGACGGCTTCGGTCATGGCTTCAATCCTATGCGGCTGTTGGTTTGGCAGGGGAGCCGGCCTTGGCCTGCTCTTCGGCGACCAGAACTTTGGCGAGCAGCTTGCCGGCGGGGCTGCGCGGCAATTCGGAGCGGAACTCGAGCGCGCGCGGCATTTCGTGGCGGCCGAGGCGCTCGCCCAGGAAGTCCTGCAGCTGCTCCAGCGTGAACGGCTCGCAGCCGCTCTTCAGCGCCACGAACGCCTTGGCCGCCTGGCCGCGATAGGCGTCGTCGATGCCGATGACCAGGACTTCCCTCACCGACGGGTGCTCGTAGATCGCGCTCTCGATCGCCACCGGATAGACGTTGAACCCGCCGGAAATGATCATGTTCTTGCGGCGGTCGACGAGCTCGAACAGCCCGTCCGCATCCATGCGGCCGAGGTCGCCGGTCAGGAACCAGCCATCGTCGAAAGCCTCGCGCGTCGCCTCCGGCTCGTCGAGATAGCCCTTGAAGACGTTGGGGCCGCGGATGGCGATCTCGCCGATCTCACCGGCCGGCAGCTCGCTGGCGCGGCGATCGAGCGCGACGATCTTCATCTCCATCCCCGGCAGCGGCATGCCGATCAGCCCCGGCCGCACCGGAGCGGCGCGCGGCACGCGCGCGCCGGCCGGCGCGGTCTCGGTCATGCCCCAGCCATTGTTGCAGCCGCTTGCCGACCAGCGCCTCGACCTTGGTCTGCACCTCGAAGGGCAGCGGCGCGCCGCCCGAAACGCAGACTCTTCAGCGACGAGAAATCGACCTGGTCGCGCTCCGGCGCGGTTGAGCAAAGCGAGCCACATGGTCGGCACGCCCGGTGAACACCGTGGCGCGCTTGACGGCGATATCGTTGAGCAGCGTCTCGACATCGAAGCGCTGGCGCAGGAGCAGCGTCGTTGCCATCGCGGATATGGCGCAGAAGCGCGGCCGTGAGCGCGTAGATATGAAACAGCGGCAGGACGAGGATGACCGTCTCGCCCGCCGGTGCCAGCGGCTCGCCATCCGTCCACAGCCTGTAGATGTTGACGGCGGCCACGAGATTGCCATGGCGTGAGCATCGCCGCCTTCGGCATGCCCGTGGTGCCGCCGGTAAACTGCAGCAGCATGATGTCGTCGGGCGCGACGGTCGGCCAGGCGGCAGGCGGCTGCGCCTGCATCAGGCTTTCCAGCGTGACCACCTCAGCCTGGCGGGAATGGCGAGCGGCGTCGCATCGCCCGCGCCCCAGCGCGCATCCTCTCCCACCAGCAAACGCTGGACGAACCCGGCCTCGAGCAGCCGCAGCGCCTGTGGCAGGAAACCGGGCAGGTTGGTGGTGATCAGCCGCACGGGACGGGTGGTCTTCAGCTTGTGCTCAAGCTCGCGCGGCGCATCGAGCGCCGACAGATGCACCACCGTCGCGCCAATGCGCGCCGCAGCAAAGAACGCGACCGGATGCCAGGGCGTATTGGGCAGGAGCAGCGCGACCCGATCGCCCGGCCGCACACCATCGCCAGCAGCCCGGCCGAGAGCTGCGTCACCAGCCCGTCAAGCGCGGCATAGCTGATCCCGCTTTCGCGGAAATCAATCGCTATCGCTTGCGGATGCGCAGCCACCGGCGCCGCCAGAATCTCCGGCACCGTTCCCGTGGCGATTGGCGCATCCCAATCGCAGGTTTCCGGGAAGCGCTGCTGCCAGATCGGCCGGGCCGAATTCATGCGGCAGGCGCCTTGAGGCTGGCGAAGCCCTTGCCCTCGGAGGCGAGCTTGCGCAGCAGCGGCGCGGGTTCCAGCGCGGCATCGCCGGTCTCGGCCGCCTGCGCCGCCAGCCTGTTGGCGATGACATCGAGCCCGACACTATCGGCCCAATGCATCGGACCGCCGCGCCAGGCCGGCCAGTTATAGCCGTAGAGCCAGATCACATCGATATCGCCCGGCCGGGTGGCGATGCCCTCTTCCAGGATGCGGGCGCCCTCATTGACCATCGGGTCGAGCAGCCGCGCCAGAATCTCGTCCTGGGTGAAGTGGCGCCGGGTGATGCCCTGCTCCTGCGATACCTTGGCGATCAGCGCCTCGACCTCGGGATCGCGCTGGCCGGTGCGCGCACCCTCCGGATAGAGATAATAGCCCCGCCCGGTCTTCTGGCCGAACCAGCCGGCCTCGCAGATCGCATCGGCGACGGCAGCGGTCTTGCCCGCGCGACTTGCGGGTGCGCCAGCCGATATCGTTGCCGGCGAGATCGGCCATGGCGAAGGGCCCCATCTTGAAGCCGAAGCCGGTCAGCGCCGCATCGACCTCATGCGGCAGGGCGCCCGCGACCAGCAGCCGCTCGGCCGCGCGCGTGCGCTGCTCCAGCATGCGATTGCCGACGAAGCCGAAGCCGTTGCCGACCACCACCGGCACCTTGCCGAGGTCGCGCGCCAGCGCCACCGCCGTCATCACCACATCATCGGCCACCCCGGCAGGCCGCACGATCTCCAGGAGCTTCATCACATTGGCCGGGCTGAAGAAATGCATGCCCAGCACGTCCTGCGGACGCTTCGTCGCCGCAGCGATCGTCGGAATGTCGAGATAGGAGGTGTTGCTGGCCAGGATCGCGCCGGGCTTGGCCACCCGTCGAGCTCGCCAAAGATCTGCTGCTTGACGCCCATCTCCTCGAACGCCGCCTCGATGACGATATCGGCGGCAGCAGCCGCCTGCAGGCCGACAGCCGGGGTAATCAGCGCAAGCCGCTGGTCTCGCCGCTCCTGCGTCAGCGACCCGCGCTTCACCGACATGTCGTAGATCGCGGCGATGCGGTTCATGCCATTGTCGATCTGCGCCTTGCTGCGTCTCGATCAGCGTCACCTGGATGCCGGCATTGGCGAAGCACATCGCGATGCCGCCGCCCATGGTGCCCGGCGCCGATGACGGCGGCGCTGGCGATCGCGCGCGGCTTCACCTGCGCGGCGATGCCCGGCACCTTGGCCGCCTCGCGCTCGGCGAAGAAGACGATGGCGCAGCGCCTTCGAGCGGTCATCGACCACCAGCTTCAGGAACAGCGCCCGCTCCTGCGCCAGCCCCTCCTTGAACGGCACCGTGTAGACGGCGCGCACCGCTTCGATCAGCGCCATCGCATTGGGCATGTCCGTCGAGGTTTTGGTGGCCTGCACTGGCCGAGAGCCTCGAACGCCTCGCGATCCGCCGCGTCGAGCTTCGTCGGTGCGATCCCCCGTCCGCGAGGGCTTGCCGGCCTGCGCCAGGCGCTCGGCCAGGCGAGATCGGCGTCGGCCACGACATCCGCGTCGGCAACCTCATCGACCAGCCCGAGCGTCAGAGCCTGCTGCGCCGTCGACCGGCTCGCCGGCCAGCATCATCGGAAAGGCTTTTGCGCCGCCGATCAGGCGCGGCAGACGCTGCGTCCCGCCTGCGCCGGGAATGATGCCGAGCTTGATCTCCGGCAGGCCGAGCTTGGCACCCGGCGCCGCGACGCGGCCATGGCAGGCGAGCGCGACTTCGAGCCCGCCGCCCAGGGCGACGCCCTGGATCGCCGCCACGATCGGCTTGGCACTCATCTCGATCGCGTCGAGCACGTCGGGCAGGATCGGCTGCACAGGCGGCCGGCCGAACTCGCTGATATCGGCACCGGCGATGAAGGCACGTCCGGCAGCCGCAATCACGATCGCATCGACCGCGGCATCACCGGTGCATTGGGTGATGGCGGCGAGCAGATCCCGTCGCAGGCCGGCGCTCAGCGCGTTGACGGGTGGGCTGTCCAGTGTCGCGACAGCGATACGGCCATGATGGCTCAGCCGCACAAACTCCATAGGCCCGTCCTCATCCATCGTTCTGCATTGCAGAACATCCGCCCGTTACGGCATTGCTACCTACGAAAAGCCGTGCGCGAACTTTGTCAAGCGCTGCGCCGTTTCGTCACCATCGGCCCATTCGTACCGCACTGCGAAACGCAAATCCGCAGCTTGACGGTTCACGAACAGCCGTGCCAGCCTGTCGCCAACTGCCACGTGACCTGAAGCTAGTCACGAAGAGCGACCGGAGGAAGACATGATACGCAGAACATTCCTGCTCTCGACGCTGCTGACGGCCGGCCTTGCGATGGCCGCCCCGGCACAGGCCGACGAGATCACCATCGGCGCTCATATGCCGCTGACCGGCTCGCTCGCCCGCTCTGGCCAGGCCTTCAACGAAGGCATGCAGGTCGCCATCAAGGTGTTCAACGAGAGCCAGGCCAAGCACAAGATCAAGGTCACAGTGATCGACGACGAGAGCCAGCCGGCCAAGGCTGTCACCGCGGTCGAGAAGCTGAATTCGGACGGAGCAGCCGCGATCATCGGCGGATATGGCTCGAACATCGTCGGCCCGGCCTCCGATACCGCCAACCGCCTCGGCAAGGTCTACATCACCGGCGGCGCCGTCTCGGACGAGCTGGTCGCGCGCGGCAACACGCACTTCTTCCGCATCAACAACAATGCCGGCTATCAGCGCGGCGTCGAAGGGCTGATGCAGGAGCTGAAGCCCAACGGCATCTCGATCATCGCCTCCACCAAGGAAGCCCCGGCCTTGCTCGCCAAGGGGCTGGAGGAAAGCCTGACCAAGCTCGGCTTCAAGGTGACGCTGCACCCGTTCGATCCGGCGATCACGGATTTCAAGCCGATCATCAACAAGGTGAAGCTGCAGGACAAATCCGAAATCATCTTCATGTCGGCCTATGAGAACGACTATGTCGGGATCATCCGCGCCGCCAAGGTGCTGAAGCCGCAGGTCAAGGCCGTCGTCGGCGCCTGGTCGCTGGCGACCCCGAAAATGTATTCGGACTTCCCTGACCTGATGCAGAACGTCATCGGCACCACCTTCCTGCCCTTCCCCGTCGAGGTGAAGGATGAGGAGGGCAAGAAGTTCGCCGCCGTCTACAAGGAGATGTTCGGCAAGGAGATCGAATACGCCTCCACCCTCGCCTTCGTCGAAACCATGGTGCTGAGCGAGGCCCTGGCCCGCGCCGCAGATGCCGGGACGCTCAAGGGCGCGGGCCTGCTCGCCGAGATGAAGAAGACCGACCGTCCGTCACCGCTCGGCCGCATCACCTTCAACGATGTCGGCGATAATCCCAACTTCGCCCTCAGCATGGGCCAGCATCGCGACGGCAAGATCCCGCTCGTCTCGCCGGCTGCCAATGCCACGGACAAGATCGCCTACCCGGCCGTTCCCTGGTGAGCTGAACACGCCGGCCTCGGCGCAAGGCAGCGGACACCGATCCGCTGGCCGGGCCGAGGCTGAATGCCCCGCCGCAGAACAGGCGCATCCCGATACATGTTCGAACTCCTGCAGCAATCGCTCTTCTCGGGCCTGCTCGTCGGTAGCGTCTACGCGCTGGTGGCGCTCGGCATCGCGCTGACCTTCGGCGCGATGAAGATCATCAACCTGGCCCATGGCGAACTCGTGCTGCTGGCCGCCTACATGGCCTATGTCATCGAGAGCCGGACAGGCTGGAACCCGTACGCAGCCATCCCGCTCGCCTTCGCCGTCACGGCAGTCGTCAGCGTCACCATCTACCTGTTGATCGAGCGCATCCGCGAGCACCGCGAACTGAATTCGCTGATCCTGACCTTCGCCATCGGCATCATCCTGACGAACGCCATCCTGCTGGTCTTCGCCAGCGACGTCCGCTCCACCAACTCGGCGGTGCTGCAGGACGCGATCTCCTTCGGCTCCGTCTACGCCATGAAGAGCGAGTTGCTGGCCTTCATCGTCAGCCTGCTGGTGATGGCGGCGCTGTGGTGGTGGCTGCGCAACAGCTGGTATGGCCGCGCGGTCCGCGCCGTCTCCTCCAACCGCGACGCCTCGATGCTGATGGGGATCGACCCGAGGCGCGTCGAACTGGCTGCCTTCATCGTCGCCGGCATCCTCGCCAGCGTCGCGGGCATCGCGCTCTACACCATGAGCGTGGTGCAGCCGGCGCTCGGCCCTGCTTTGACGATCAAGGCCTTCGTCGTCACCGTCCTGGCCGGTGTCGGCTCGATCCCCGGCGTCTTCTGCGCGGCGCTGCTGCTCGGCGTCACCGAGGCAATGACCGTCACGCTCGCCAGCTCCGCCTTGCAGGAGCTCGTCGGCATGGTGCTGTTCCTGCTCGTGCTCTTCTTCATGCCGAACGGGCTCTTCGGCGCCCGGGCACGGCGCGGCTGAGGGCTGGGATCATGATGCGCAATCTTCCCGCCGCGGTGCTTGTCCTGGCCGCCATCGCCATCCCGCTGGTCTTCGGCGGCAATGGCTACATTATGGGCCTGATGGTCTCCGGGCTGATCGTTGCCGGCGTCGCGCTGGCCTGGGCTCTGCTCGGCAATCTCGGCGGCATGGTGTCGTTCGGCCACGCCGCCTTCTTCGGCGTCGGCGCCTATACCTCGGCGATCCTCTCGGCCAAGGCCGGCCTGCCCGTGCCGCTCTCGCTGCTGGCGGGCGCCTTGGGCGCTGCCCTCTGCTCGCTGGTGATGATGCCGGCGCTGCGGCTGTCGGGCCCGTATTTCGCGCTCGCCATCCTCGCCTACGCGCATATCTTCAAGATTCTGGCGACGGAGCTGAGCTCGATCACCGGCGGCTCGGCCGGCTTCCAGCGCTTCCCGACCCTGCCGACGATTGCCGGCATCGACTTCTCCAGCCGCACCGGCAGCTATGCGCTTCTCGTCGTGCTGGTCGCGCTCTGTGCGCTGGTCTACCGCGCGGTCAAGCGCAGCCATATCGGCACCGCCCTGCGCGCCATGGCCGAGAGCGAGGATGCGACACGCGTCGTCGGCGTCAACGCCACGCTGCTGAAGGCCTGGATGCTGCTGCTGTCGGCCTTCATCACCGGGCTGTTCGGCGCGATGAACGCCCACATCATCAACTTCCTGGAGCCCGACTATGCCTTCTCCGGCAATTGGTCGGTGCTGCCGATCATCGCCGCGATCTTCGGCGGTTATCGCACCATTCTCGGGCCGGTTGCCGGGGCGGTGCTGATCTACCTGTTCGACCAGATCATCGCCAAGGAGCTGCTGCCGGTCGGCCACCAGATCCTGCTCGGCGTGCTGCTGGCGGGCATGATCCTGATCGCGCCCAACGGGCTGTTTGGCCTGTTCCAGCCCAAGCGCAAGGGAGCCGCCCATGCTCCGGCTTGAGGATGTCACCGTCCGCTTCGGCGGGCTTGTCGCGCTGAAGGATGTCTCCTTTGCCATGGGCAAGGGCGAGATCCTCGGTCTGGTCGGCCCCAACGGCGCCGGCAAGACCACCTTGTTCAACACCATTTCCGGGCTGGTGCGGCCGCGCACCGGGCGCATCCTGTTCAACGACAAGGAGATCGGCCGGCTGCCGCTGCATGCCCGGGCGCGGCTCGGGCTCGGCCGCACCTTCCAGATCCCGCAGCCGATGCATCACCTCACGGTGCGCGAGAACCTGACCGTGGCGCAGGTCTTTGGCGCCGGCACCAGCGATCCCGCGCGCATCGACGAAATCCTCGAGGTGATGGAGCTTGCCGAGCATGCGGAACGCGATGCCGCGACCGAATTGGCCCTGCAGGAACTGAAGCGGCTGGAGGTTGCCAAGGCGCTGGCGACGAACCCGTCCCTGCTGTTGCTCGACGAGGTGCTGGCCGGTCTCGAGAGCAATGCCAAGCGGCGCTTCATCGCCAAGCTGCGCGAGCTGCACCAGCGCTATGGCCTCGCCATCGTCATCGTCGAGCATGATATCGAGACGATCTCGACGCTGTGTTCACGCGCGGTGGTGCTGAATTTCGGCCAGCTGATCGCCGATGGCACGCCCGAGGAGGTCTTCCGCAACCCGGCCGTGGTCGAGAGCTATACGGGGACGGCCGATGCTTGAGGTCCGCAATCTGCGCGCCGGTTATGGCCGCATCAACGTCCTATGGGATGTCTCGCTGCTCTTCCCCAAGGGCGAGCTGACCGCGATCGTCGGCCCCAACGGTGCCGGCAAGACCACGCTGTTTCGAGCGCTGATGGGCCTCGTGCCGCATCAGGGCGAGATCCTGCTGGAGGATCGTCCCATCCGCGGCAAGACCTGGGATTTGCTGGAGGCTGGCGTCGTCATGGTGCCGGAAGGCCGCATGGTCTTCAAGGATATGAGCGTCGCCGAGAACCTCTCGCTGGGAGCCTATCCGCAACGCTGCCGCCAGTCCCGCGCCCGCAATCTCGAACGTGTCTACGAGTTGTTTCCCCGGCTGAAGGAACGCCATCGCCAGCTTGCCGGCTCGCTGTCGGGTGGCGAGGCGCAGATGGTGGCGATGGGGCGCGGCATGATGAGCGAGCCACGCATCCTGCTGATCGACGAGCCCTCGCTGGGTCTGGCGCCGGTTATCGTCAAGGAGGTCTTCGGCATCATCCGCAGGCTGAAGGCTGAGGGGGTGACGATCGGGCTGATCGAGCAGAACACCCACATCGCCCTGTCGGTCGCCGACCGGATGCATCTGATGCGCGCCGGCAAGGTGCTGATGAGCCAGGATGCGGCCAGCGTCGATCTCGACAGGCTGCACGATCTCTACATGGCCCGCGAAAGCGGGCAGGCCCCGCTCTGAGGTCGCTGACGCCATGGCCCTCCCTTCAGCCCTTGCCAACGCGCTGGCCCTTCCGGTCATCGGCTCGCCGATGTTCATCGTCTCGGGGCCGGACCTCGTCATCGGCCAGTGCCTTAATGGCATCGTCGGCTCCTTCCCGGCGCTGAATGCGCGACCAGCCGACCAGCTCGACATCTGGCTGACGCGGATCAAGAGCGAACTCGCCGCCGCCCGGGCCGCCGACCCCACACGCAAGATCGCGCCCTTCGCGGTCAACCAGATCGTCCACGCCTCCAACGACCGGCTGATGCAGGATATGGCGGCCTGCGTGCGGCATGAGGTGCCGATCATCATCACCTCGCTGCGCGCGCCCGATGCCGTGGTCAGCGCCGCCCATTCCTATGGCGGCCTCGTCTTCCATGACGTCACCACGCTTCGCCATGCCGAAAAGGCGCTGGAGGCCGGTGTCGACGGGCTGATCCTGGTCTGTGCCGGGGCTGGCGGCCATGCCGGCACACTCAGCCCCTTCGCTCTCGTCGGCGAGGTCAGGCGCATCTATGACGGGCCGATCATCCTCTCCGGATCGATCGCCACCGGCCGCGCCATCCTGGCGGCGCAGGCCATGGGCGCCGATCTCGCCTATATCGGCACGCGCTTCATCGCGACGCAGGAAGCCAATGCGGCGGACGCCTATAAGGAGATGATCGTCGGCGCTGCGGCTGCCGATGTCGTCTACACCCCCTTCTTCACCGGCGTTCCCGGCAATTACCTGAAGCCGAGCATTGCCGCCCAGGGGCTCGATCCCGATGCCCTGCCCCAGGCCGACAAGAGCGCGATGAATTTCGGCTCCGGCAGCGTCAAGGCCTGGCGCGATATCTGGGGGTCTGGCCAGGGCGTCGGGCTGATCGACGATGCGCCTGCGGTGGCAACCGTGATAGAGCGGCTGAAGAGCGAATATGCCGAGGCCAAAGCCGCCCTCTGCGGCGGGGGGACTTAAAAACCATGAGCATCCTGACAGAGACCGTGGCGCCAGGCGTCATGCAGATCACCATGAACCGGCCCGAGCGCAAGAACGCGCTCGATCGCGCCAGCTATCAGGGCCTGATCGACGCGATCAAGGCGGCCGAGGCGGATGAGACGATCCGCGCCATGGTCATCACCGGCGCCGGCAATTGCTTCACCAGCGGCAACGACATCAAGGACTTCGCCGCCGTCGCCGATTCCGGGCCGCGCATCGCCATGGATTTCCTGACGGCGATTTCGGGCGCGACCAAGCCGGTTGTGGCGGCGGTCGAGGGTTTTGCCGTCGGCATCGGCACGACGATGCTGCTGCATTGCGATCTCGCCTTCGCCGGCAAGGGCGCGAGCTTCCGCATGCCCTTCGTCGCGCTCGGCCTGTGCCCCGAGGGGGCCTCGAGCTATCTGCTGCCGCTGATCGCCGGCACCAAGAAAGCCGCCGAATTGCTGATGCTGGGCGAGGCGTTCGGGCCTGAGATCGCCCGCGAAGCCGGCCTCGTCAACGCCGTCGCCGAAGAGGGCAAGGCGCTGGCGCTGGCACTGGACAAGGCGCGAGCGCTTGCAGCCTTGCCGCCGCAATCGGTGGCGCTGACCAAGTCGCTTTTGAAGCGCGCACACCGCACCCAGGTCTCGGAGACGATCGCCGAGGAGGGTCGGCTGTTCGGCGAGCGCCTGATGTCGGCCGAAGCGCAGGCCGCCTTCGCCGCCTTCCTGATGAAGCGCTGAGCCCGATCATGAACCTGCACAGCCCGCGCGAGATGCCGGATACCGAAGGCGACGATCTCGCCGGGCTGAAGGAAGACCGCCACTTCGTCACGGCGCTGGCGCGCGGCCTGGATGTGCTGGCCTGTTTCCGCAAGGGCGAGGAATCGCTCGCCAACTCCGAGATCGCTTCGCGCTGCGGCCTCGCCCGCTCCACCGTTTCGCGCCTGACCCACACGCTGACCAAGCTCGGCTATCTCCACCAGATGCCCGAGAGCGGGGCCTATCGCCTCGGTACGGCGCTGATCGCGCTGGGCTCGACCGCACTGGCCGGGCTGGATGTGCGCCATCTCGCCCGGCCGGGCATGCGCGAACTCGCTGCCTTCTCCAACGCCACGGTCGGCCTCGGCGTGCGTGACCGCTTGAGCATGCGCTATATCGAATGCGCTCGCGGCGATGTCGCGATCGCGCTCAACATGGATACCGGCTCGCGCCTCTCGCTGGCGCGCAGCGCCATGGGCCGTGCCTTTCTCGCCGTCTGCTCACCCACCGAGCGACAGGCCATCCTCGACGACATCCGCTCGATGGATGACGCGGCCTGGCCGCGCCTGCGGGACGGCATCGCCCGCGCGCTCGATGAATATGCCAGCCAGGGCTGCGCCCGCTCCTTCGGCGACTGGCAGCCGACGGTCAGCGCCATCGCTGTCGGCTTCCATCCGGGCGGGGGCCTGCCGCCGATGTCGCTGAACTGCGGCGCGCCGACCGTGATCCTGCCGCAGGATTTCCTGATGGATGAGGTGCGGCCGCGTCTGATCGCGCTGGCGCGCAGTTTGGAAGGAGTCATGGGCTCGTGAGCGACGCCGACCTGCCGCTGAGCGGCATCAAGGTACTCGATCTCTCGCGCATCCTCGCCGGCCCCTGGTGCGGCCAGGTCCTGGCCGATCTCGGTGCCGACGTGATCAAGGTCGAGCATCCCGGCCGGGGCGACGACACGCGTGACTGGGGCCTGCGGCTGGGCGCGCGCAACACCTGCTATTTCAACGCGGTAAACCGCAACAAGCGCGCCATCGGCGTCGATCTCGGCCAGCCGGAAGGCCTCGCCATCGTGCGCGAACTCGCGGCGCGCAGCGACGTGCTGATCCAGAACTTCAAGACCGGCGGAGCCGACAAGCTCGGCCTCGGCTATGACGCGCTGAGCGCGCTGAACCCCGGCCTGATCTACTGCTCCGTCGCCGGCTATGCCTCGGACGGGCCGGAGGCGACGCGGCCCGGATACGACCTCGTTATCCAGGGCGAGTCCGGGCTGATGATGATGAACGGCAATGACGACCAGCCGCCGCTGAAATTCGGCGTCGCCATCGTCGACCTGTTCACCGGACAGTTCGCAGCCCAGGCAATTTTGGCGGCGCTGGTCCAACGCGGCCGCACCGGCAAGGGCAAGCATGTCGAACTCGCCCTGTTCGATGGCGGGCTCTCGGTCACCTCCTATTACGGGCTCGAGGCGCTGGCACTGGCGGCCGACCCGCCGCGCTACGGCAATGCCCACCCCTCGATTGTGCCCTATGGCGTGTTCGAGGCAGCCGATGGCCCGCTGGTCATCACCGTCGGCAACAATGCCCAGTTCGAGCGCTTCTGCCGCCATGTCATCGACCGGCCCGATCTCGCCGACGACCCCGCCTATGCCACCAATCTGGAGCGCACCCGGCGGCGCGACACGCTGCTGCCGATCATCCTGGACGCATTGCGGGCCCGCCCGCGCGCCTTGCTGCTGGAACGGCTGGCGCGCCACGGCATCCCCTGCGGTGAGGTGCTGGGCCTCAATGCGGCGCTGACCTCGACCCGCGCGCAACAGGCCGGAATGGTCTCGCGCGAGCCTGAGCAGGCGCATGCTCCAGACCTGCTTGCCCCGCCCTACCGGCTCGATGGCACGCGCGCGCCGCTGCGCCGCCGCCCGCCCGAGCTTGGCCAGCACAGCGAGGAGGTGCTCGCTGAACTCGGCCTGCTGCCCGAGCGCATCGCGGCGCTCAGGCAGTCTGGCATCGTCGGCTGATCAGACCGGCGCTGGCGCCGCGCGCCGCCCGAAGGGCAGCGCCTTCCAGATCATCAGCGCCCAAAGAACGAGCGTCGAGACCCCGAGGATGCCGGCAATCGGGCGGTTCAGGAAGCCGATGAACTCGCCATCCGACTTGATCATCGAGCTCATGAAGTTCTGCTCGAGCATCTCGCCCAGAACCAGGCCGAGGATCAACGGCGCCACAGGCACGCCATGCTCTTCGAGCAGCCAACCGAACACACCCATGATCACCATCAGCACGATGCCGTAGAGCGAGTTGGTCATCGCAAACGAGCCGACCATGCAGAAGATCAGGATGATCGGCAGCAGGATGTTGCGGGGAACGCGCAGGATCTGCTTGGCCGATTTGATCGCGGCCCAGCCCAGCGGGAACATCAGGATGTTGGCCAGGATGAAGATGATGAAGACCGCGTAGATCAGCTCCGGCGTCTGCAGGAAGACGCTCGGACCTGGGTTCATCCCCTTCATATAGAGCACGCCGATGACGATGGCGGTGATGGAATCGCCGGGGATGCCGAAGACCAGCGCCGGGATCCAGGCGCCGCCCAGCGCCGAGTTATTGGCCGATGTTGAATCGACGATACCCTCGATATGGCCGGTGCCGAACTTCTCCGGCTCCTTCGAGGTCTTCTTCGACACCGCATAGGAAACCCAGGCCGCGATATCGGCGCCCGCACCCGGCAGCGCGCCGATGACGGTGCCAATGACAGAGCCGCGCAGGAAGTTGAACCAGTACTTCCTGAACACCCCGCCGATGCCGGTCATCAGGCTGCCGACAGCCTGCGCGACAACATGGCCGCCCTTTTCCATCGTCACGGCGCCACGCAGCAGCTCCGACACCGCAAACATGCCGATCAGGGTTGGGATGAAGTTGATGCCGGACAGAAGGTCGACATTGCCGAAGGTGAAGCGCGGCTGCCCCGCAGCGGGATCGATGCCGATGCAGCCGATGGCGAGCCCGATAAACAGCGACAGCAAACCCTTGAGCGGATCGCCCGTGCCGATGAACACCGCGCAGGTGAGGCCGAGGCAGGCCAGCCAGAAATACTCGAAGGACGAGAAGTTGATCGCGACCTCGGCCAGCGCGGGCGCCAGCACGATCAGGATGATCACGCCAAAAATGCCGCCCATCACGGAGAAGACGAGATTGACGCCCATGCACAGGTCGAGCTGACCCTTCTTGGTCATCTCGTAGCTCTCATCCGCATAGGCGGCCGAGGCGGGCGTTCCGGGCATGCGCAGCATTGCGGCCGGAATGTCGCCGGCAAAGATCGCCATGGCGGTCGCGGTGACGATCGCGCCCAGCGCCGGCACCGGAGGCATGAAGAAGGTGACCGGCACCAGCAGCGCCGTCGCCATTGTCGCCGTCAGGCCGGGCATGGCCCCGACGAACATGCCGAAGATCGCCGAGCCCATGATGACGGCCAGCACATAAGGGTCGAAGACCAGGCCGAAGGCAGTGTAGATCGCTGTCATCGGGGCCTCCTCAAAGAACGCTGTCGAGGATGCCGCGCGGCAGGGGCACGCGCATCAGATTGCCGAAGAAGTACTGGACCGCGATGGTCATCCCGACCGCGACGATGACGGCGATAACCGGTCGGACGCCGAACCACAGGAACAGCACGAGCTGGATCAGGAAGGCGCAGGGAATGAAGCCGAGCGGCTCCGATGCCAGCAGGTAGAACACCATTGCTCCGAGCATCAGCGCGAAAGACGCGACGCGCCGTGGCTCCCGGGTCCAGCCCGCCATTTCCAGCCAGGGATCGCCGATCTCGCGCCGCGCCTTCCATCCGCGCATGATCAGCAGCGCCGAGCACAGGATGATCCCGCCGGCCAGAATCCGCGGGAACAGGCTCGGCCCGTATTTTTGCCCGGGAAAGGGCGGAAAGCTGAAGGTGAGGGCAATCATCACGCCGGCCAGCAGCATGAAGACGGCGCCGACGATCGCATCGTTGAAACGCATGATGGAAGACCTGGGGCGGTGATGCAGGAGCGCGGCGGATCGGCCACGCCGCACGGGCAAACGGATCAAGAGACGCGGAAGCCGCCGCCGGACACGGCCGCCTCCGCGCTGGTTACCGGTTTGGCTCAGGCCTTCTTGGCGAGCCCGGCAGCAGACATCGCCGCGCCCATGGCCTTGTCACCCTCGGCCATGAACGTCGTGAAACCCGCCTGGTCGGCGAATTTGGTGCCGAAGCCGCGCGCGTTCATGAAGTCCTTGAACTCCTGCGAGTCGTAGGCCTTCTTCAGCTCGGCGATCAGCGTCGCCTGGATGTCGGCCGGCAAGCCCTTGGGGCCGGCAATGCCGCGCCAGGCGCCGACGGAGTAGTTGATGCCCAGCGTCTCATTCAGGGTCGGAACGTCCTTGAACTGCGGGTTGCGCTCGCTCGCCATGATGGCCAGCGCCTTGGCCTTGCCGGCATCGAGCATGGCGCGCGCTTCCGGAACCGAGCAGGTGACGATGTCGATGCCACCAGCCGCGAGATCCTGCATGGCAGGCGCCGCGCCATTGGAGGGCGCCCAGGCGACATGGTTTGGCTTCAGGCCCATCGCCTGCAGCCAGCCGATCAGGGCCAGGTGCCAGATGCCGCCCTGGCCGGTGCCGGAGGCCTTGAACTTGCCTTCCGGCGCGGCCTTGATCGCCTCGGCCAGCGCCTTGATGTCCTTGTAGGGCGAATCCGCCTTCACCTGCACGCCCGGCGGGTCTTCGTTCATCAGCGCCAGCGGGGTGTAGCTGGTCGGGCTCAGCTCGGTCAGGCCCTGATGGTGCATCATGGTGATTTCCACCGTGATCATGCCGATCGTGTAGCCATCGGGCGCTGCGGTGGCGATGGCGGAATGGCCGACGACGCCGGAGCCGCCTGTCCGGTTCACCACATTGAAGGGCTGGCCGAGGTTCTTTTCCAGAAGCGCCGCGATGATGCGCGCGGTCGCATCCGTGCCGCCGCCCGCACCCCAGGGGCAAACCAGCGTCACCGGGCGGTTCGGCCATTTGGCCTGGGCAATGGCGGGGCTGGCAATCAGGCCCGCAGCACCGGCTGCCGCGGCGCCCTTGAGAATGGTGCGCCGATCAATTCTGTTGCTCATGATGTTTTCCTCTACCTAATCGATTTAACTCTGGATGCTCCTCACCCTGCGGGCGGGGCTTCCTTGTCTGCGCAGGCATCTGAACCGATTGTCGCGCCTGACACAACTGCTGTTTGCGAACAGGCGCTCAGAGTCGGCAGACGACCGGAAGCACGGCAGGCCGGAGCTTTTGCACCAGTGCGCCGGTGCTCAGATCGCCACCGGAGGGCGCACCTGCAGCCGGCACCCCGGCGGCCGCCAGCGCATCAGCCAATGGCTTGCCAGCAACCAGCCCATAGGAACGCTGCGGCGCGATACCGGCGATCAGCACCTTGTCGGACGGGTTTGCAGCAACGATGCCGACGAGCCTGCCTTGCCGATCGAAGGCCGGCGCCCCAGCCTGCCCCGGTTGCAGTGGCGCGAGCGCAGCCAGCGCATCGCCAGTGCCCGTCGCCGTGCCTGGCAGCGCCACTGCATTGCGGGTCCCGGCTTCCTCACCGAAAGCCAGCAGCAGCAATGGCTCATGATCGCCCAAGGGCTCGCCGCGCATCCGTGGCATGGCGACACCGCCAGTTATTTCAAGCAAGGCAAGCCGGTCTCCGGCGACCTTGCCGCGCAGCCGCGCCGGCTTGCCCGCCACATCGACACTTTTGCAGCCGTCGAGACCGGAACTCGCCGTCAGGGCTAGCGTCTCCGCCACCGCAAGCGCCACACCATAGCGTTCGCTCGGACGCGGCGGCAGCGTCTGCACAGGCCTGGCGACCGAGGCGACGGCAGGGCCTGAAACGGGGGCAGCGCCTGTCGGGAACGGCTCAAAACTGCTGGCAACCGCGATCACGAGCCGGTCGACTGTACTGGCCAAGGCCTTGTCATAGCCGATGGAGAAACCGCGCAGCCCCTGCGGACCCAGCGCCAGCCGCCTGTAAAACTTGCCCGTCGGGGTCTCGCCGCTGACTACGAAAAAATCCGGCCGCAGCAGCTTGTAGGTGATCTTCCGGCTAGGATTATTCGGGTTGACCGCTGTCGCCTTCTCGAAAACCGCCTCCAGCGGCTCATTGGCCGGCGTCGCCGTCGCGTCGAGGGTGATGCGGCCATCGGCGCTCTGCCAGCGGCTGCTGCCGGCCGGCGTCACCTCATATTTCGGCAGGAGCTTGTCCGGCACGCCGATCCTGACGCCCGTGCGGGCATCGGTGATCAGCTTAAAGCCAACCGCATCGCGCGCCACCCGCGCCGCCTCGTTCAGCGCCTGCCGCTCGCGCGGGGACAGCATGCCATCCGCCTGTCCCTTCCCGCCCTTGGCTTGGTTGATCGCGCGGAAGGTCAACGGGCCATAGCCACCGGTGGCGGCGCTGTTGAGCAGGCCGACCCAGATCAGGTCGGTCTGGATTGCCTTGCGCTCCGCCTCCGGCAAACCCTCGAACGCGGCTTGCGCGGCAGCGAGTTGGGGCGACGGCGCTTGCGCCCGCGTGGCCGTGCTGAGCGGGATGGTGCCGAGGAGCATACTGCCGAGTGCCGCCATGCCGAGGCGCCCCAGCCTGTGACGCAGCCGCATCATGCTGCCATACCTGTTTGCGCCCGCCATCATCCGCCTCCTGCCGCTGGCCGGCATTGAGCGCCAGAACGGCCAGCGCTGCAACAGGCGCTATCGGAGATGCCGCATCACCTTTCGCATTGCGCCGGCCGGCCCGGATGATAGCGTGCGCAGCAGCGTGTGAGCCGTTCCGAACCGCATGCGGCGGGTCTGGCGGATCGCCCGGAGGACCTTGATCATGAGCCTGCTCGCCCGCCTCGCCTTTGGCCTGGGTCTCGTCCTGGCAAGCCACCCGGCCCTGGCTCAGAAAGCCTATATTCGCAATGACCTCGCCGCCGACGGCCAGCGCCTCGAGGAGCGGCTGAAGCGGGAGGTCGCGACCGGCGGCAGGCCTGCGGGCGTCGCCTTGCGGGATGGTCTGGCCGCTCTGGCCCGTGGCGATGCGCGCGCCGCACTGCCCCAGGCCAACGCCGCCGTCGTCGCCGACCCCGCCAATGCGGCGGCCTGGCGGCTGATGGCCAGCGCGGCCAATGCCATCGAGCCGCGCGATTACCGCGAGCGCTGGGAACTGCGCGAGCGCGCCATCTCCGCCGCCTATCTCGCCTATAGCCGGGCCCAGACCAAGCCTGAGGAAGCCGCTTCGCTTGGTGTGCTCGCCCGCACCTTCCAGAAAAACGAGCTGTGGCGCCCGGCGCTGACCGCCTATCGGCTCAGCCTCGACATCGCCGACAACGCCTCGCTGCGCAGCACCTATGAGGAATTGCGGGCGCAGCGCGGCTTCCGCCTGATCTCGAACAAGGTCGATGCCGACGCCGCCTCGCCCCGCGCCTGCTTCGAGTTCTCGGAGCCGCTAGCCCGTGGCCGTGTCGATTTCGCTCCCTATGTCGCGATCTCCGGAGGTCGCGGCGATTTCGCGGTCAGCGCGGAAGATCGCCAGATCTGCGTCGACGGCTTGCGCCATGGCGAGCGCTACGCCTTCGTCATCCGCCAGGGCGTCCCCTCTGCCCTGCCCGACGAGACCCTGCTCAAATCGGCAGATTACGAGATCTATGTCCGCGACCGCACACCCTCGGTGCGCTTCACCGGCAAGAACTACGTGCTGCCGCGGACAGGCCAGCAGGGCATCCCGGTGGTTTCCGTCAATGCCGACCGGCTCGACCTGGAGGTGATGCGGATCGGCGACCGCAATCTGATCAACTCCGTCCATTCCGAGGATTTCCTCAGCCAGATCGGCTCTTATGCTGCCCGCCAGATCGCCAGCGACAAGGGCGCCAGCGTCTGGTCCGGCTCGATGGCGGTGAAGCCCGAGCTCAACAAGGACGTGATCACGGCCTTCCCGGTGATGGAGGCGGTCGGGCGGCTGCAGCCCGGCATCTACGTCCTGTTCGCCAAGCCCACGGGCGGGCGCGCCGCACCGGCTGCGACCGATGGCGATGCCGATTACGACGATGGCACCACCCGCGCCACGCAGTGGTTCGTGGTGTCCGATCTCGGCCTCACCGCCTTTACCGGCCCCGATGGCGTGCATGTGCTGGTGCGCTCGCTGGCCGATGCCGCCCCCGTCGCCAATGCGGAATTGCGGCTCGTGGCGCGCAATAACGAGATCCTCGCGACGGTCCGCAGCGACGCCAGGGGCTATGCGCGGTTCGATGCGGCGCTGGGCAAGGGCCAGGGCGGCAATGCGCCGGGGCTGGTGACGGCGCTGCTCGGCGAAGATTACGGCTTCCTCGACCTGAAGCAGACCTCCTTCGACCTGTCGGATCGGGGCGTGAAGGGTCGCGTCGCTCCCGCCGGGCTCGATGCCTTTCTCTATACCGAGCGCGGCGTCTACCGCTCGGGCGAGACGGTCTATCTCACCAGCCTGCTGCGCGATGCGCGGGGGGCGGCCGTAACGGGCCTGCCGCTGACCATCGCGGTCAAGCGTCCCGACGGGGTCGAATATCGCCGTCGCCAGGTCGAGGATCAGGGTGCGGGTGGGCGCGCCCATGTCATCCCGCTGATCGGCGGCGCCCAGACCGGAACCTGGCGGGTCCAGGCCTATGCCGATCCCAAAGGCCCGGCCATCGGTGAAGTCAGCTTCCTGGTCGAGGATTATGTACCTGAGAAGCTGGAGCTGACGCTGGCACCAAAGGCGCCGGTGCTGCAGGCCGGCGAGCCGGCGCAGATCGATGTCACCGCCCGCTATCTCTACGGCGCACCCGGCTCCGAGCTTGACGTCACCGGCTCGATGACGGTTCGCGCCGCCGGCCAAAGCGCCATTCCCGGCTTCGCGGGCTATCAGGTCGGCCTGACCGATGAGGAATTCCAGCAGGTCCAGAGCGATTTCGAGGAGAGCGTCACCACCGATGCCGCCGGCAAGGCGACCATCGCCAACCCGGTCCAGCAGCCGGAGACCACGCGCCCGCTGGAAGTCGAGCTGACGGTCCGGGTCGGGGAACCCGGCGGCCGGGCCATCGCCCGTTCGGTCACGCTGCCGATCGTGCCCAAGGGCGCGGCCATCGGTGTGCGCAAGGCTTTCCGCGAGGGCGAACTCGGCAATGGGCAGACGGCGCGCTTCGACATCATCATGGCCAATGGCGACGGGCGCAGGCTGGCGCGGCCGGGCGTCAAGTGGACCCTGTCCAAGGTCACCCGCAACTATCAGTGGTTCTACCAGGATGGCCGCTGGAACTATGAGGGGGTGAAGTCCACCCGCCGCGTCGCCGATGGCGAGGTTGCGGTCACGACCGACGCCCCGGCCACCATTCAGGCCCCGGTGCAATGGGGCAATTACCGGCTCGACGTCGCCTCCGATGGCGCCGATGCGACCGAAACCTCCGTCAGCTTCACTGTCGGCTATGAGACCGACAAGACCGCCGATGCGCCCGACGTGCTGGATGTGGCGCTCGACAAGCAGAGCCTATGCCGATGGCGAGAGCCTGCAGGTGCGGCTCGCGCCACGCTTCGCCGGCAAGGCGACGCTGGCGGTGATCAGCGACCGCGTCACCGACATCCGCACCATCGATGTCGCGGAGGGCGGAGCCACGGCGACCATACCGGTCAAGGCCGAATGGGGTGCCAGCGCCTATCTGGTGGTGCTGGCGCATCGGCCGATGGACGCCGCCAGCCAGCGCGCGCCGGGACGTGCCATCGGCCTGTCCTGGTTCGCCATCGGCCAGGAGAAGCGGACGCTGACGCTCGATCTCGGCGCGCCCAACCTCGTGCGGCCACTCTCGACCCTGTCGCTGCCGGTCAAGGTCAGCGGTGCCCAGCCCGGCGAGGAGGCCTTCGTCACGGTCGCCGCCGTCGATGTCGGCATCCTCAACCTGACCCGTTACGAGAGCCCCAACCCCAGCCAGTTCTTCTTCGGCCAGCGCCAGCTCGGCCATGAGCTGCGCGATCTCTATGGCTACCTTATCGACGGCATGCAGGGCGTGCGCGGCGCGATCCGCACCGGCGGTGACGCGGCAGCGCCATTGGTCGGCGAAAAGCCGACGCAGGAGCCGGTCGCCCGCTATTCCGGCGTGGTCAAGCTCGGCGCCGACGGCACGGCAAAGGTCGATTTCGACCTGCCCGCCTTCAACGGCACCGTGCGGGTGATGGCTGTCGCCTGGTCCGCCGGCCGCACCGGCCAGGCCAGCGCCGACGTGATCGTGCGCGACCAGGTCGTGGCGCAGGCGACGCTGCCGCGTTTCCTCGCCATTGGCGACCAGTCGCGCTTCCACCTCGCTATCGACAATGTCGAGGGAGCAGCGGGCGCCTATACCGTCGATCTCGATGTTCGCGGCCCGGTTCTGGTGGCGGCGGATGCCACGCGCCGGACCGTCCAGCTCGCAGCCAAGGGCAAGAGCCAGATGACGATCCCGGTCACCGCAGCCGGGATCGGCCGGGCGGAGTTCGATGTCCGGATCACCGGCCCGGGCGGGATCGGCACCAGCCAGAACCTCGCCGTTCGCGTGCAGCCCTCGGCCAACACGATTGCGCGCCGTATCGTCCGGCCGATCCCCGGCAATGGCGGCGCCATCACCGTCTCCGCCGATCTGCTGGCCGATCTCGTGCCGGGCTCGGGCCAGGTCTCGGTCTCGGTTTCGCCGCTGGCGGCGCTCGATGTGCCGGCGCTGCTGAAGGCGCTCGACCGCTACCCCTATGGCTGCACCGAGCAGACCGTCAGCCGCGCCTTGCCGCTGCTGCATGTCAACCGGCTGGCCTCGCTCGAAAATCTGGCGCTCGACGACAACGCCGATGAGCGGGTCAATGCCGCGATCGAGCGCGTGCTGTCTCGCCAGGGCGCCAATGGCTCCTTCGGCCTGTGGAGCGTCGGTGGCGAGGATCTGTGGCTCGATGCGTTCGTCGCCGACTTCCTGACCCGCGCCCGCGAGCGCCAGTTCGCCGTGCCGCAGATCGCCTTCAACCTGGCGCTCGACCGGCTGCGCAACCAGGTCGTCAACACCAGCGAGATCGTCCCGGAGGAAGCGGCCGGCATGGCCTATGCGCTTTATGTGCTGGCCCGGAACGGCCGGCCGGTGATGGGCGACCTGCGCTATCTCGCCGACAACAAGCTGGCCGAGTTCGGCACGCCGCTGGCGCGTGGGCAGATCGGCGCGGCCTTGTCGCTGCTGGGCGATCGCAGCCGTGGCCGCGCCGCCTTCACCAGCGCGCTGGCAGCCCTGCAGGAGGCGCGCGATGATGGGCTGTCCCGCCCCGATTACGGCTCGCGCCTGCGCGATGGCTCCGGCCTTCTCGCCCTCATCGCCGAAAGCAATGGCGAGCGCGCCGATATCGCGCGCGCAGCCGCCATCGTCGACAATGCCCGCACCGCCGCGCGCTTCACCTCGACGCAGGAGCAGATGTGGATGGTGGTCGCCGCCCAGGCGATGGCGAAGGACGCGGAAGGCATGACGCTCAGCGTCGATGGCACCGAGCGCAAAGGCCCGCTCTACCGCACGCTGACCGCCGCGGCACTGGACGCCAAGCCCCTGACCGTCGCCAACCCCGCCGCCGCGGCGGCGCAGGCCGTGATCACCGTCTCCGGCATTCCGACCGGGGCCGAGCCGGCGCTGAACCAGGGTTTCGGCCTGGAGCGCGTCATCTACACGATGAAGGGCGAGCGTGCCGATCCTGCCCGCCTGCGACAGAACGAGCGTTATGTCGTGGCGCTCAACGTCACCGAGGCTGCGCCGCGCTTTGGCCGATTGCTGCTGGTCGACCCCGTCCCCGCCGGGCTCGAGATCGAGAACGCCAACCTGACAGAGGGTGCGGCAGTGGCCGGGCTCGGCTGGCTGAAGCAGGAGGTCACGCCGGTTCATACCGAGGCGCGCGATGACCGCTATGTCGCGGCCTTCGAGCGCAGCGGCGGCAGCGACCAGAAGCTCGCCTTCACCATCGCCTATATCGCGCGTGCGGTGTCGCCTGGGCGTTACGTCCAGCCCGCTGCCGTGATCGAGGATATGTATCGACCCGACCGCTTCGGGCGCACAGCCTTCGGCACCGTCGATATCAGCTCGGCGCGGTGAGGCGGCCTTGCCCCTGACAGCCAAAGCGAGGCGCGGGCTCAGGCTCGGCGGCCTCACGGCGCTGGCCCTCTGTCTTGGCGCGGCAGCGGGCCTGTGGACCTATGCCGCCTCGCTGCCACCGCTCGATCTGGCAGCGGGCAGCGACCGCTCCACGGTGGTTCTCGACCGGGATGGGCGGCTGCTGCGCCCCTTCCTGACCCAGGACGGCCGCTGGAAGCTGCCGGTCGGCAGCGACGATGTCGATCCGCGATATCTCGCCATGCTAAAGGCCTATGAGGACAAGCGCTTCGACGACCATCCCGGCATCGATCCGCTCGGGCTGATGCGCGCCGCCGGGCAGATCATGGTCAATCGCCGCGTCGTCTCCGGGGGCTCGACCCTGAGCATGCAGGTGGCGCGGCTGCTCGAGCCGCGCGAGGAGCGCACCCTATCGGCGAAGCTCCGCCAGGCGGTCCGCGCCATCGAGCTCGAAAGCCGGGTGGGCAAGACGGGGATCCTCGATCTCTATCTCTCGCTCGCCCCCTTTGGCGGCAATCTCGAAGGGGTCCGCGCCGCAAGCTTCGCCTGGTTTCGGCAAGGAGCCCAAGCGTCTTTCGACAGCCGAAGCCGCGCTGCTGGTCGCCCTGCCGCAGGCGCCGGAAACGCGACGCCCCGATCGTTTCCCCGAAGCGGCGCGCAAGGCCCGGGACCGTGTCCTCGCCCGCATCGCCGCAGCAGGGCTGGCCACCCCATCCGAAATTGCCGCCGCGCGCGAAGAGCCCATCCCGACCGCGCGCAGGCCCTTCCCTCACCTCGCTCCCCATGTCGCGGAACAGGTCGTGGCCGAGGCCCCGGCCGAACGAAGCCACCGCCTCGGTATCGATGCGCGGCTGCAGGCGAACCTTGAGAACCTGGCGCGCGAGCGCAGCGTCGGGCTCCACCCGCAGATCTCGATCGCCATTCTCGCAGTGGATAACGAGACCGGCGAAATCCGCGCTTCCGTCGGCGGCGTCGATTACTTCGCCAATGAGCGCGCGGGTGCGCTCGACCTGACCCGCGCCTTGCGCTCACCCGGATCGGCGCTGAAGCCGTTCATCTATGCGCTGGCCTTCGACAATGGCATCGCCCATCCCGAGACGATGCTGGAGGACAGGCCTGCCCGCTACGGCACCTATGTGCCCGAGAATTTCGACATGAGCTTTCAGGGCATGGTCAGCGCGCGCAAGGCGCTGCAGCTCTCCCTCAACGTGCCCTCGGTCGAGCTGCTCTCGGCGCTGGGGCCGCAGCGCTTCCTCTCCCGGCTGCGCGCCACGGGCGTTGGCATTGCCATGCCCAAGGATGGCAATGCGCCGGGGCTGGCCATCGGCCTTGGCGGGCTCGGCATTACCCTTGTCGACCTGACCCGGCTTTATGTGGGGCTGGCCCGTGGTGGTGAGATGCTGCCACTGGTGGTGAAGCCCGGCCACGCCAGCGATGAGCCGCGGCCGCGCCTCGTTGACCCCGTTGCCGCCTGGTATGTCGCCGACACGCTGCTGGGCGCGCCGCCGCCGCTCAACGCCCAGCCAGGTCGCATCGCCTACAAGACCGGCACCTCCTATGGCTATCGCGATGCCTGGGCCGTCGGCTTCGACCGCAAGCACACGATCGGGGTCTGGGTCGGACGCGCCGATAATGGCGCTGTGCCGGGGCTCGTCGGCCGCTCGGTCGCGGCGCCGATCCTGTTCGATGCCTTCGCGCGGCTCGGGCACGACCCGCGCCCCTTCCTGCAACCGCCCGACGCAATCATCGCCAGCGCCGCGCATCTGCCACCGCCCTTGCGGCATCTGCGCCAGGATGTGCCGAAGACGGTCGCCGCCATAGCCTCGCCCAGCCTGAAGCTCGCCTTCCCACCGGAGGGGGCGAAGATCGATCTCGCCGCCTCGGCGCTGGCGGGCCGCAGCGAACTCAATCTGAAGGTCGCCGGTGGCGCCCCGCCCTTCACCTGGCTGGTCGACGGCGCCCCGGTGCTGGCACCGACACGGCGCCGCGAGACCGCCTGGCAGCCAAGCGGCAAGGGTTTCGTCAGGATCTCGGTGATCGACGGTGCCGGCGCCAGCGAAAGCGTCGACATCCGCTTGCAATAGCGGCTCGGCGACCGCCTGAGGCGGCGGTCACACTGGCCTGAAGCGGCAGAGCCTCACTCTGCCGGATGCATCGCCGGCAGCGGCTTCTCGCCATGCACCACCCGCTGCTTGCGCGCGAGATAGGTGTAGGCCACCGGCACCACGTACAGCGTGAGAAGCGTGCCGAAGGTCATGCCGCCGACGATCACCCAGCCGATCTGCGCGCGGCTCTCGGCACCCGCCCCGGTCGCCAGCGCCAGCGGCACGGCACCCAGCACCATCGCGCCTGTCGTCATCAGGATCGGGCGCAGGCGCAGTTCGGCGGCGTCGACAAGCGCCTCGACCATCTCCTTGCCCTCTTCGCGGAGCTGGTTGGTGAACTCCAGGATCAGGATGCCGTGCTTGGTGATCAGCCCGACCAGCGTAATCAGGCCGATCTGGCTGTAGACGTTCATCGTGCCGCCCGGCGAAATACAGCGCCGCCAGCGCCCCGGTGAGCGAGAGCGGCACCGAGACCATGATCACGATCGGATCGATGAAGCTCTCGAACTGCGCCGCCAGCACCAGATAGATGAAGCCCAGCGCCAGCAGGAAGACCAGCGCGATCGATGAGCCCGACTGCTTGAACTCGCGGCTCTGGCCGGAATAGTCGATCTGCACCGTCGTCGGCAGCACGCGCTTGGCTGTCGGCTTCGAGCACAGCCAGCGCATCGCCGAGCGAATAGCCCGGCGCGGGCACGGCCGTGATCGTCGCCGAGCGCAGCTGGTTGAAGCGGATCAGCTCCTTGGGCGCGACGCTCTCCTCCACCTTCACCAGGCTGGAGAGCTGGACGATCGCGCCGCCACGGCCGACGAGATAGATCGTCTGCAGCGCCTGCGGGGTGTTGCGATCCTCGCCGGCGACCTGGATGACGACGTCGTACTGCTCGCCATTCATGTTGAAGCGCGTGACCTGGCGGCCGCCGAGCAAGCGTCTCCATGGTGCGGCCGATGACATCGATGTCGACGCCGAGATCGGCCGCCCGCTGACGGTCGATCGTCGACCTTGATCTGCGGCTTGTCGAGGATCAGGTCGGATTCGACATTGGTCAGCGCCGGGATTGCCCTGCACCGCGGCAATCAGCTGGTCGACATACCCCTTGATCTGCTCATAGGGCTCCGACGAGCGCAGCACGAACTCGACCGGCCTGGAGCTGGCGCCGCCGCCGCCCAGCGAAGGCGGGTTGGTGGCGAAGAGCCGGATGCCGGGGATCTGCGACAGACCGCGGTTGATCTCGGCGACGAGGTCCTGCTGCTTGCGCTGGCGCTGCTCCCAGGGCTTCAGCCGCGCAAAGGCGATGGCCCGCGTCACGTCCGGGAAGCCGACGATGACGAGGTAGCTCTCGACCTCCTGGATCTCTGCTGAAATAGTCTTCGATCCGGCGGGCATAATCGGCGGTGAAGGCCATCGTCGCGCCCTCCGGCGCCACGCCGATGGCGGTGATCGTGCCGCGATCCTCGACCGGGGCCAGTTCCGAGCGCAGATTCGTGAAGAAGTAATAGCTGCCGCCGGCAACGCAGAGCGCCAGCAGGACGATCAGCGGGCGCACCGACAAGGCCGCGCGCAAGCGAGGCGCGATAGCCGCGCGACAAGCCGTCGAAGCCGCGCTCCAGCAAATTGTAGAGCCAGCCATGCTTGTCGCGAGTGCTTGCAGCAGCTTGGCGCACATCATCGGCGTCAGCGTCAGCGCGACGAAGCCCGAGACCAGCACCGCGCCGGCCAGCGTCAGCGCGAACTCGATGAACAGCTTGCCCGTGCGGCCCGGTCGAGAACGCCATCGGCGCATAGACCGCGACCAGCGTCAGCGTCATCGCGATGACCGCGAAGGCGATCTCCTTGATGCCGCGGATCGCGGCCGCGTTCGGCTCCATGCCATCCTCGATATGGCGGTGGATGTTCTCCAGCACGACGATGGCGTCGTCGACGACGAGGCCGATCGCCAGCACCATCGACAGCAGCGTCAGCGTGTTGACCGTGAAGCCGAGCGCATACATCAGCGCAAACGCGCCGATCAGCGAGACCGGGATGGTGACGAGCGGGATCAGCGTCGCGCGGAACGAGCGCAGGAAGAAGAAGATGATCAGCACGACCAGCACGATCGCCTCGGCGATTGTGCTGTAGACCGCCTTGATCGAGCGATCGATGAAGATCGAGGTGTCGTAGGACATCGCGAGTCGCATGCCGTCGGGCAGATCCTCGGTGATCTCGGGCAGCGCGGCGCGAATGCCGGCCGAGACGTCGAGCGGATTGGCCGTCGCCTGCTTGACGATGCCGATGGTCACCGAGTGCTTGGCCACTGAACCAGGCCGCGTTGCGCTCCGCCAGGGCGCCCAGCTCGACGCGGGCGACGTCGCGCAGCTTGACCGGAAAGCCGTTGGCGTCCTTGACGACGATCTGCTGGAACTGCTCCGGCGTGGTCAGGCCGGTCTGCGACAGCACCGTGAATTCGCGGTTGTTGCTCTCGATGCGGCCCGACGGGAATCTCGACGTTCTGGGCGCGGATCGCCGCCTCGATCTCCTGGACGGTGACGTTATAGGCCGCCATGCGGGCGCGATCGAGCCAGATGCGCATGGCGTAGCGGCGCTCGCCGAGGATCTGCACTTCGGCCACGCCGGTGATGTTCTGCACGCGGTCGGTGATGAAGCGGTCGGCGAAGTCGGTCAGCTCCAGCGGGTTATGCTGCGAGCTGGTAAGCGACATGATAGATGATCGGCTGCGCGTCCGCCTCGACCTTGGCGATGATCGGCTCGTCGATCTCGTCGGGCATGCGGCCGCGCACGCGGCTGACGCGGTCGCGCACATCGGAGGCGGCGACGTCGGGATCGACATCGGGCCGGAAGCGCACGGTGATGTGGCTGCTGCTCCTGGCGGCTGGTCGAGTTGATGATCTCGATGCCTTCGATGCCGGCGATCGAGTTCTCCAGGATCTGCGTGACCTGCGTCTCGATGATCTCGGCGCTGGCGCCGGGATAGACGGTGCGGACGGAGACGATCGGCTCGTCGATATTGGGATATTCGCGGACGCGTGAGCCGGGTATAGGACACGACGCCGATCAGCACGACGAGCAGGCTGAGAACCGTCGAGAGGACGGGCCGGCGGACGAAGAGTTCGAACAGGCTCATCGCAGCGCGCTCGTCTGCACGGGCTTCTCCTTGATCGAGACGGTGGCGCCATCGCGCAGCCGCATCTGGCCGGCCGTGACGATCTGCATGGCGGGAGTCACGCCCTTGACGATCTCGACCTTGCCGGGCAGCCGCTTGCCGATCTCGACCTGGACCCGCTTGGCCTTACCGTTCTCGACGATATAGACCATCTTGCCGACGCCATCGGGCACCACAGCGGTCTCGGGCACCACAAGCGCATTATCGCGCTGGTCGACCTGGATGACGATGCGGGCGAACAGGCCGGGCTTCAGCGCCAGATCCGCATTGGGCACGCTGGCACGCAGCCGGATCGCCCGGCCATTGATGTCGACCACAGGATCGATCGCGAAGATCTTGCCCTCGAACTCCCGTCCGGCCAGCGCATCGACCTTGACGCCGATCGACTGGCCGACCTTGACGCGCGACAGGAAGGTCTCGGGAACGCGGAAATCGACCTTGATCGGGTCGATATTGGTCAGGGTGACGAGTGTCTTGCCGACTGCGACGTAGTCACCGACGCTGACCGAGCGCAGCCCCACCACGCCGTCGAACGGCGCCCGGATGGTCGACTGCGCCAGCTTGGCCTGCGACAGCTGCACCCGCGCCTCGGCCGAAGCCAGCTTGGCGGTGGCCTCGTCGAAAGCCACCTGCGTGCCGACGCCGCGCTGGCTCAGCGAGCGATTGCGCTCGAAGGTGTCACGCGCGAGGCCGAGATCGGCCTGCAACTGCTTCAGCTCGGCATCGAGAATGGCGGTGTCGAGCTTGACGAGATCCTGCCCCTTCTTGACCCGGTCGCCTTCCTTGAAGCCGAGCGCGATGACACGGCCGGCAATCTCCGGAGCGATCACCACGGATTCATCGGCAGCGAGCGTGCCGAGCGCCTCGACCTCCTCATTCACCGTCATCAGCTCGACCTTGCCGACCTCCACCGGCACACCGCTGCGCGGCGCCGGGGCGGTGCTGGCCTGGGCCGGCTGGGCACCCTGCTTCTGGTGCATGGTGTAGGCGTAGTACCCGCCGCCGCCGATGGCGACGAGAACCAGGAGAAGAAGGAACCGCTTCATCGGGCTGGACGCTCCGCTTTCGCATCACTAAGTTGGACTGGACGGTCCAGTTTGATAAAATTCCATATGGGCGGAAGCATGTCTCGATCAACCTCCCACACGAAGATGTCAGCGCACCGGGAGAGCCTCGAGAGTTCGGCCCAAAATCCCGCCCAGCCCCCTCACAGCCCCGGTTCTCTACGTAATGCAAAATACCTGCCGTCGGATAGGCCCCGGCCGGCAAAACACCGCGCTATTCTGGATGCCGCGTCAGATGTTTTTTTAGCCGAAGGCTATGAATGCGCCAGTCTTGACCAGATCGCGCAACGGGCGGGCGTCTCCAAGCAGACGATCTACAGCCATTTTGCCGACAAGCAGGATCTGTTCAGGGCGATCTGCACCGAGCTGACGGAGCAGCTCACAGTTCCGTTGCAGACCCCGCCCAAGAGTGAGGCAAGCCTGGCAGATTTGCTGACGCGGCTGGCTGAAGATGTTCTGGCGATGATGTGCAAGCCGGCTTCGCTTGAGCTGCATCGTCTGCTGCTGACGGCTGTGACGCGGTTTCCGGAGCTTGGCGAAACCGCCTATCGCGCGGGCGCAAACCGGATGCTGGACGATCTCTCGTCGCTGTTTCTGCAGCGTTCACGAGTTGGTGAAGTCGCGGCCGGTGCTCTGGAGCCGGCGCGGGCGCGCCGCCTGGCGGAGCAGTTCATCGGCATGATCAGCGGCTTCCACCAGCGCCGCGCGCTGCTTGGCATGCCCGCCATGAACGAAAGCGAGCGCCGGCTCTATAGCCAGGAATGTGTCGATCTCATTCTACGAGCTGCTGCCTGAACGACAGGCATCCCGTCAACGCACCGTCATATAGGTGTCACCGCCCTGTCATGGTGGGCTTCTAGCGCTTCCCGCGACAAGCAGGCGCTGATCTGAAGGCCTTGGGGCTGACGGAAAGCGCTCGCGACGAGCACCGCAAGCGGGACCGACCTCATGCTTCGCATCGAAGGCCTGACCAAGCGCTTTGGCGACAAACCCGCCGTCGACAACGTCTCCCTGTCGATTCCCAAAGGTGAGATGGTCGGCATTATCGGCCGTTCCGGAGCCGGCAAATCGACCCTGCTGCGGATGATCAACCGCCTCTCCGACCCAAGCGAAGGTCGGATCGTCTCCGGCGAACGCGATGTGACCAGCCTGAAGGGCGCCGGCCTGCGCGCCTGGCGTCGCGACACCGCGATGATCTTCCAGCAGTTCAATCTTGTCGGCCGCCTCGACGTGCTGACCAATGTGCTGCTCGGCCGCCTCAACCACCGTGCGGCGGCGCTGACCCTGATCAAGAGCTTCGCGCAGGACGACAAGATCCGCGCCATCGCCGCGCTGGAGCGGCTGGATATGGGGCCTTACCTCGCCCAGCGCGCCGAGACCCTGTCGGGCGGCCAGCAGCAGCGCGTCGCGATCGCGCGGGCGCTGGTGCAGGAGCCCAGCATCATCCTGGCCGATGAGCCGATCGCCTCGCTCGATCCGCGCAACACCCAGGTGGTGATGGACGCGCTGTTCCGGATCAACCGCGAGGACGGCATTACCGTCATCTGCAATCTCCACCATCTCGATATCGCGGCGAAGTATTGCGACCGGCTGATCGGCATGTCGGCCGGCAAGGTCGTGTTCGACGGCCCGCCGCATGAACTGACCACAGAGGTCGCAGCGCAGCTCTACGGCATCGAGGCCAAGGATGCTGGCGCCGAGGCGCTGGAGCACCTCAACGCCATCGCCAGCGAAGAAGCCAAGCGCGCCAAGCAGGACGCTGCCTGAACAAGCCGCGCCTTCGCGCGGCCCATCTCTCTTTGCCGTGACGATCCCCTACCCCTTCACCCACAGGAGCCTTGCCATGCTGACACGCCGCCACACCCTCGCGCTTGCCGCGGCCGGCCTTGCCGCCACGCTGACCTCCGGCCTTGCCAGCCCCGCCTTCGCGCAGGACTGGAAGGCCAAGTATCCCGAGCTCGTCTTCGCGATCATCCCGGCCGAGAACGCCTCCGGCGTGGTCGAGCGCTACACGCCCTTCGTCAATTACCTCGCCAAGGAACTCGGCACCAAGGTCACGCTGCGCATCGCCAATGACTATGCGGCGCTGATCGAAGGCCAGCGCGCCGGCAACATCCATATCGGCATGTATGGCCCGGCCTCCTTCGCCCGCGCCCTGATGACCGGCGCCAAGATCGACGCCTTCGCCATCGAGACCAATATCGACGGCACCAAGGGCTATTACTCGGTCTTCTATGTGAAGAAGGACTCGCCCTACCAGAAGATCGAGGACCTCAAGGGCAAGAACCTCGGCCTCGTCGATCCCGAACTCCACCTCCGGCAACAACGTGCCGCGCTTCGCGCTCGACGGCATGAAGATCGATCCGGAGAGCTTCTTCTCCAAGGTCGTCTATACCGGCAGCCATGAGAACGCGGTCATCGCGCTGCAGCCAGGGCACGGTCGATGTCGCCGCCAACTGGTGGAATGACGAGCAGGAATCCAACCTGCTGCGCATGGCCCGCAAGAACATGGCCAAGGCCGAGGATTTCCGCATCATCTACAAGTCGGAGCAGATCGTGAACTCGCCGATGGCCTATCTCACGGACCTGCCGGACGGAGCTGAAGGCCAAGATCCGCGACGCCGTGCTCAACATCGCGACCAAGGACAAGGCCGCCTTCGACAAGATCTATGAAGGCAAGCAGGGCCCGCTCGTCGCCATCGACAACAAGGCCTACGAGCCGATCATCGAGCTCAACAAGTTCGTCGACGCGCTGCGCAAGAAGAAGTCCTCGTAAACACTTGGCCTCTGCCGTCATGGTCGGGCTTGTCCCGACCATCCACGTCTTCCTTCGTCGACGTCGGCGTTCAAGACGTGGATGCTCGCCACAAGGGCGAGCATGACGGGTTGGCCGGTTCGCAACGATCCAACCTGCCCCGCGACGGAAAACACGCTTCATGACCCTCGCGATCGATCGCAACGACCCGGCCATCCAGGCCCATGCCGCGGCTTACGCCACCGCCATGGCGGCCAAGCGCCGCCAGACGCTGATCGGCGTGGTGGTGCTGGCGGTGCTGCGTCTGGCTCGCCGCCATCGGCTCCGAAGTCGATCTCGGCAAGTTCGTCACCAACGCCTGGCGCTTCCCGAAATACATCCTCGAGACCGTGCCGGTCCTGCGCTGGCAGAGCATCGGCGCCGATGTGGCGGAATGGTATCTGGGGCTGGAAAAGCTGGCTCAAGCTGCTCTGGCAGACCATGCTGATCGCCTATGTCGGCACGCTGCTCGGCGCAGTCGGCGGCTTCCTGCTCTGCTTCGTCGCCGCCGCCAATCTCGGCCGCAGCCAGCTGGCTGCGCTTCGCCGCCCGCCGCTTCCTCGAATTCTGCCGCACCGTTCCGGAGATCGTCTTCGCCCTGATCTTCGTCATCGCCTTCGGCCTCGGCCCGCTGCCCGGCGTGCTCGCCATCGCCATCCACACCATCGGCGCGCATGGGCAAGCTCTTCTCCGAGGTGGTCGAGAACATCGACATGAAGCCGGTCGAGGGCTGCGCCGCCGACGGGCGCGAGCTGGTGGCAGATCATCCGCTTCGCGGTCGTGCCGCAGGTCCTGTCGAACTTCGCCAGCTATTCGCTGCTGCGCTTCGAGATCAATGTCCGCGGCGCCTCGATCATGGGCTTCGTCGGCGCCGGCGGCATCGGCCAGGACCTGATCGAGGCCATCCGCAAATTCTACTTCACCGATGTCAGCGCCATCCTGCTGCTGATCATCGTCACCGTGATGCTGATCGACTACGGCACCGAGCGCCTGCGCCACGCCCTGATCAGCCTGGAGCATCAGCGATGAGCCTCGCCCTCACGCCCGCCGCAGCGCAGCGATCTGCTCGCCCGCCACCAGTGCCGTCATCGACGGCTCGCTGCAGCCGCAAGCTGACCACGCGGCGCCGATCGTCCTGGCGATCGCTCGGCCTGTTCCTCTACGGGCTGACGACGCTGGAAGTCTCGCTCTGGCGCATCCTTGCCGGGCTTCGGCAATCTCGGCAGCTTCGTCGTGCTGATGCTGCCGCCCGATCCCGGCTCGTGCGCCGCGCGCCGTGCTCTTCGTCAAGGCGCTGTTCGAGACCATCGCCATCGCCTTCCTCGGCACGATCCTGGCGGCGATCCTCGCCTTCCCGCTCGGCTTCCTCGCCGCCCGCAACGTCGTCGCCAACCGCATCGTGCACTTCCTGGCGCGGCGCTCGCTCGACACGGTCCGCGGCGTCGATGCGCTGATCTGGGCGCTGATCTGGGTCAATGTCGTCGGCCTTGGCCCCTTTGCCGGCATGCTCGCCATCATGACCAGCGATCTCGGCGCCTTCGGCAAGCTCTATTCCGAGGCGATCGAGGCCGCCGACCGCAAGCCGGTCGAGGGCGTCACCTCGCATCGGCGGCGGCAAGCTCGCACGAGATCCGCTTCGGCCTGATCCCGCAGGTGCTGCCGGTGATCGCGAGCCAGGTGCTCTACTACTTCGAGTCCAACACCCGCTCCTCGACCATCATCGGCATCGTCGGCGCGGGCGGCATCGGGCTCTATCTGTCGGAGACGATCCGCACGCTCGAATGGCAGCAGGTCTCCTTCCTGATCCTGCTGATCCTGGCGGCGGTGACGGTGATCGATTTCCTGTCGAGCAAGCTGCGCTTCGCGATCATCGGCAAACGCGCCATCTGACGCGCCCCCCCTTGCAGCGGCGCCGGCCTATTCGGCGAAGGGCTCGACGACCATCTCCATCGACTCGCCTGAAAAGACGCTGTCGACGAGATGGATCGGCGTCAGGTCCGGCAGCGCATCGATGGCCGCAGACAGCATCACTGCCGCACCGGGCGCGATCTTCAGCAGCAGGGCCTCGCGCTCATCCGCCAGCCGCGCCGAAAGCCGCGTCGACAGCCGCAGATAATCGGGAACGCCAGCGCTCTTGAACGCGGCGGTGATCGAAGCGCCGGCCTCGGCAAGCCTGGTGTCGAAACCGGGAAAGCGCTCCAGCTCCAGCCAATGCACACCGGTACCGACGGCGACCCCGCCCGCCAGGCTCAGCGTCTCCAGTCGCCACAGCTTCGTGCCGTCGCTGACGCGCAGGCGCTCGCAGATATCGGCCCGCCCAGCCTCGATCCCCACCGACAGCAATGCGCTCGACACAGCGATGCCGGCCGCGCCGAAATTCGCCCGCATGCTGACCCGCCGGCCGATGCGATAGGGGAAGCGCGGCGCGCTCACCTGCGTGCCGCGGCCGCGCGCCACCGTCACCAGACCCTGTTCGGCGAGATGGCGAAAGGCCTGCCGGACCGTATGGCGATGAACGCCATAGCGCTCGGCCAGGGCGACAGAGGCCGGCAGCGTATCGCCCGGAGCGTACTCGCCCTTGGCGATGGCCGAGGCCAGGCTGTCGGCGATCCGGCGCCAGGCGGTCGCGCCATCGGCGGCCGAACCATCGGCAACAGGCGTCATCAAAGTTTCATCCAAAATGTATAGACCTTTGTTTATCGCTGGACTAGCATAGTCTAGACATTCGGAATTGACCAGAGAGCGGGCGGATGACGCAGACAAGCGAGAGACAGCGCTGGATGGCGGTGCTGGCGCGGGCCAGCCGCAGTGAGGTCGAGGCCATCCTGGGCTCTGATGTGCCGGCTCACGATCTTCTCAAGGCGCCGGAAACCGGCACGGTCATGGTCGAAGGCCGCGCTGGCGGTGCCGGGCGTCGCTTCAACCTTGGCGAGGCCACGGTCACCCGCTGCGTCATCCGGCTCGCGGACGGCGCCATGGGCTTTGCCTATGCGCTGGGCCGCGACAGCAAGAAAGCCAGGCTCTGCGCCATCCTCGATGCGAAGCTTCAGCAGGAGGCGCCGGCCGGGCCGCTCAACCAGGCCATCGCCAGCCTCGCCGCCCGCCAGGCTGCAGCGCGGGAGGCCGCTTCCCGCAAGGCCGCCGCGACCAAGGTCGAGTTCTTCACACTGGTGCGGGGCGCGTGATGCAGGATCATCAGCAGATTTCGCGCGGCTTCACCGACCCGGTCTTCCAGTCGCAAGCCGCCTTCCGCGCCCTGCTTCAGGCCCTGTCGGAGCCCGGCACGGTCCAGACCATGCCAGGCGCCATCGAACCGCCCGACGGGCTCGATCTCGCCGCCGCCACCTCCTTGCTGACGCTGGCCGATTACGAGACGCCGATCTGGCTGCCCGAGGCTTTGCGCGCAGGCGCGGCCGGCGCCTGGCTTCGCTTCCATTGTGGCGCGTCCCTGATCGCTGAGCCGCGTCAGGCGCTGTTTGCGGTGATGGTTGGCGACGACGCTCCGCGGCTGTCCGCCTTTGCCAGCGGCACCGACCAGTTTCCCGATCGCTCGGCGACGCTGCTGGTGCCCTGCGCAGGGTTGCAGGGCGGCGCAGCTGTCAGCCTGTCCGGCCCCGGCATCAAGGGGCGCAGGACCATCGCACCGGCGGGCCTGCGCGCAGGTTTCTGGCAGGAGATGGCCAACAACGCCGCGCTTTATCCGCTCGGGGTCGATGTCGTGTTGTGCCATGGCGCATCGCTGATCGGCCTGCCGCGCTCCACCCAGATCGAGGAGATCGGCTGATGTATGTCGCGGTCAAGGGCGGCGAGGCCGCCATTCTCGCCACGCATGATCTGGTTGCGCAGGCGCGCCGGGGCGATGAAACCGTCCCCGAAATCACAGTTGCGCAAATCCGCGAGCAGCAGGCGCTGGCCTGCGCCAGGGTGATGAATGAGGGCTCGCTCTACGATCCCGATCTCGCGGCGCTGGCACTGAAACAGGCGCAGGGCGATGTGATCGAGGCGGCTTTCCTGATGCGCGCCTATCGCACCACCCTGCCGCGCTTCGGCTCGTCGGAACCGGTCGACACCGCCCGGATGGCGATCCGCCGCCGCGTCTCCGCGACCTATAAGGACCTTCCCGGCGGCCAGGTCTTGGGCCCGACCTATGACTACACCCACCGGCTCTTCGATTTCGCGCTGATGGATGAGGACCGGCCGCAACACGACGCTCCACTGCCCACGTCCCCCTGCCTCGACCCCGACATGCCGCGCGTGCCCGACATCCTCGGCGCGGAGGGTCTGATGGAGGAAGAGGAGCCGCCGGAGGGCGATCCCCGCCCCTTCGACCTGACCCGCGAGCCGATCTCCTTCCCGGCCGATCGCGATGTCCGGCTGCAGGCGATGGCGCGTGGCGATGAGGGTTTCCTGCTCGGCCTCGGCTATTCCGTCCAGCGCGGCTTCGGCGGCAATCATCCCTTCGTCGGCGAAATTCGCGTCGGTGAGGTCAGTGTCGACTTCGTGCCCGAGGAGCTCGGCTTCGCGGTCGATCTCGGTGACATCACCCTGACCGAATGCCAGATGGTGAACCAGTTCACCGGCTCAAAAGAGGTCGCGCCGCAATTCACCCGTGGCTATGGCCTCGCCTTCGGCCATGCCGAGCGCAAGGCGATGTCGATGTCGCTGGTCGACCGCGCGCTGAAATGCCGCGAGTTCGGCGAGGCCGCGACCTACCCGGCCCAGCAGGACGAGTTCGTCCTGTACCACTCCGACAATGTCGAGGCGGCGGGCTTCGTCGAGCATCTCAAGCTGCCGCATTACGTCGATTTCCAGGGCGAACTCGAACTGATCCGCCGTATCCGCCGCGAGCGCGAGGAACGCCTTGCCGGGACCAACGCAGTGCTTTCGGAGGCCGCGGAATGAACGACCATCTGACAACGCTCAGCCCTCATCCTGAGGAGGCTCGCAGGGCCGCCTCGAAGGATACCCCAGCTCACCCCGCACCATCTTTCGCGACGAAGCCTGCGGCTTCTCCTCAGGATGAGAGCTGGAGGGAGACCTCTCCCGCCTATAATTACGCCTATCTCGACGAGCAGACGAAGCGGATGATCCGCCGTGCTTTGCTCAAGGCCGTCGCCATCCCCGGCTATCAGGTCCCGTTCGGCTCGCGCGAAATGCCGCTGGCGCGCGGCTGGGGCACGGGCGGCATCCAGGTCACGGCAGCGATCATCGGCCCGCACGACACGGCTGAAGGTGATCGACCAGGGCGCCGACGACACCACCAACGCCGTCTCGATCCGCCGGTTCTTCGAGCGCACGGCCGATGCCCGCACCACCGAGGCGACGCAGGACGCGACGATCATCCAGACCCGCCACCGCATCCCCGAAGCGCCGCTGCAGGCCGGGCCAGATCATGGTCTACCAGGTCCCGCAGCCCGAGCCGCTGCGCAAGCTCGAGCCGCACGAGGGCGAGACGCGAAAGATGCACGCCTGGGCCGAATATGGGCTGATGCAGGTGAAGCTCTACGAGAACATCGCCCGCTTCGGCGAGGTCACCACGACCTATGACTACCCGGTGCATGGTCAATGGCCGCTATGTCATGGCGCCCTCGCCCATCCCGAAATTCGACAATCCGAAGATGCACATGTCGCCGGCGCTGCAGCTATTTGGTGCGGGCCGCGAGAAGCGGATCTACGCCCTGCCGCCCCATACCAGCGTCAAGAGCCTCGATTTCGAGGACCACCCCTTCCGCATCCAGAGCTGGAGCGAGCCCTGCGCGCTCTGCGCCGCCACCGACTGCTATCTCGACGAGGTGGTGATCGACGATCAGGGCAGCCGGATGTTCGTCTGCTCGGACAGCCATTACTGCGAAAGCCGCCGGGCTGAGGGCCATCGCGGCGCCATGCTCGGCGATGCTGCGACCAGCGGGCTGGTCGAGTCCGCCTCGTCATTGCGAGGCGGCAAAGCCGACGAAGCAACCCAGGGGCGGCAGCACGTACCGTCTCCTCGGATTGCTGTCGCTCTGCTCGCAAGGACGGAGAGGACATACCAGTCATGACCCTGCACATGTCTCCTCCACAGACCACGCTCGACCCCGCCCCCCTGCTCACGGTCCCCGGTGTCAGCCGCTTTTATGGCGAGCGCATCGGCTGCGCCGATGTCTCCTTCGATCTCTGGCCGGGCGAGGTGCTGGGCATTGTCGGCGAATCCGGCTCGGGCAAATCGACGCTGCTGCGCTGTCTCGCCGGGATCGACCGGCCCGATGCCGGCGCGGTGCTGTTTCGCGGCTCCGGCGAGGCGCTCGACATCTATTCCGTGGCGGAGCAGGAGCGCCGCCGGTTGATGCGCACGGCCTGGGGCATCGTTCACCAGAACCCGCGTGATGGCCTGCGCATGGATGTCTCGGCCGGCGGCAATGTCGGCGAGCGGCTGATGGACCGCGGAGACCGGCATTACGGGCAGATCCGCGAGCGCGCGCTGGATTGGCTGCAGCGTGTCGAGATTGCCGGCGCCCGCATCGACGATCGCGCCGCGCCAGTTCTCCGGCGGCATGCAGCAGCGCCTGCAGATCGCGCGGGTGCTGGTCTCGGAGCCGCGGCTTGTCTTCATGGACGAGCCGACTGGCGGGCTCGATGTTTCGGTGCAGGCGCGGTTGCTCGACCTGTTGCGCGTGCTGGTGCGCGATCTCGGCCTCGCCGCGATCATCGTCACCCATGATCTGGCAGTGGCACGCCTGCTGACCGACCGGCTGATGGTGATGAAGGATGGGCATGTCGTCGAGCAGGGCCTGACCGATCAGGTGCTCGACGATCCCCAGCACGCCTACACCCAGTTGCTGACCTCGGCCGTGCTGACTGTCTGAGACAAACGAATCCGTCACACCCGCGTCACGCCATCCCCACAAGGCACTGATCCCATGACCACGATGATTCATGTCGAGAACGTCGCCAAGAGCTTCATCCTGCATAATCAGGGTGGGGTGCGGCTGCCCGTCTTCGACAATGTCGACTTCAGCGTCGCCGCCGGCGAGGCGCTGGTTCTGGCCGGCGCCTCCGGCGCTGGCAAATCGAGCCTGCTGCGCATTCTCTACGGCAATTACCGGCCGACACGCGGGACCATCACCATCACCCATGAGGGCAGGCCGATCGACATCGTCGCGGCCGTGCCCCGCACCGTGCTCGATATCCGCCGCCGCACGCTCGGCTTCGTCTCGCAGTTCCTGCGCGTCATCCCCCGCGTCTCGGCGCTCGACATCGTCCGCGACCCGCTGCTGGCGCGCGGCGCCACGCCGGAGGCGGCGACCGAGCGCGCCAGGGCGATGCTGGCGCGGCTCAACCTGCCCGAGCGGCTCTGGAGCCTCGCCCCGGCGACCTTTTCCGGTGGCGAGCAGCAGCGCGTCAACATTGCCCGCTCCTTCGTCGACCCCTCGCCGATCATGCTGATCGACGAGCCGACCGCCTCTCTCGACGCCGCCAATCGCGACGTGGTGGTGCAGCTGATTGCCGAAGCCCGCCAGGGCGGCGCGGCGATCGTCGGTATCTTCCATGACGAAGCTGTGCGAGAGGCGGTCGCCACGCGCTATCTCGACATCACCGATTTCAGGAAGGCCGCCTGATGCAGACGATCCTCACCAATGCCCGCCTGATCCTCGAAAACGAGGTCGTCACCGGCACCATCATCTTCGACGAGAGCGGCATCGTCGCGGTTGATCAGGGCCGCTCCAGCCTGCCGGGCGCCACCGATGCGGAGGGCGATTATGTCGCGCCGGGTCTGGTGGAGATGCACACCGACAATATGGAAAAGCACTTCATGCCCCGGCCGAAGGTGTTCTGGCCGAACGGGCTGGCGGCAGCGCTGGTGCATGATGCGCAGATGGCCGCGGCCGGCGTCACCACCGTCTATGACGCGATCTGCGCCGGGACGCCGTTTTCGGCCAAGGATTACCGCAAGGATATTTTCGCCGATGTGATGCGCGCCCTGGCCGATGGCCGGCGCGAGAACGTCTTCCGCATCGACCACCGCATCCATATGCGCTGCGAGCTGACCAGCCCCGACCTGCTCAAGGACATCGAGCCCTATCAGGATGACGAGCTGGTGCAGCTGGTTTCGCTGATGGACCACACGCCGGGCCAGCGCCAATGGCGCAATATCGAGCATCTGCGGACCTATGCTGTCGGCAACGGCAAGAGCGAGGCCGAGTTCGAGGAGGATGTCGCGGTGCGCCAGCGCGAAGGCGCGGCCAATGTCTCGCGCAACTGGGAAGCCGTGGTGGCGATGTTCCAGTCGCGCGGCATCCCGATTGCCACCCATGACGACACCACGCTCGATCATGTCGAGGCCGGCATTGCCTCGGGCGCCGTGATTTCCGAGTTCCCGACCACCATCGAGGCTGCGGCGGCGGCCAAGCAACGCGGGCTGGCGACGATTGCCGGCGCTCCGAATGTCGTGCGCGGCGGCTCCCATTCCGGCGGCGTCTCCGTCTCGGAGCTGGCGGAGAAGGGGCTGCTCGACGGGCTCTCCTCCGATTATGTGCCCGCAAGCCTGCTTCAGGCCGTGCTGAAGCTGCATGCATCGCATGGCATCGCCCTGCCCGAGGCCATGGCGATGGTGACATGGAAGGTCGCGGACATTCTCGGCCTGCGTGATCGCGGGCACCTCAAGCCGGGGCTGCGTGCCGATCTCGTACGCTTCAAGGCGCTTGGCGCCACGCCGGTCATCCGCGCGGTCTGGTCGCAAGGCGAGCGCGCATTTTGAGCGCGCCGCGCTACGCCCTGTATTTCGCGCCGCCGGCCGGAAGCGCGCTCTGGCGCTTCGGCAGCGCCCTACTGGGCTATGACGCCGTCACGGGCGAGGACGTGCCTTTCACGCTGCCTGTCGGCTGCGACCGCGATCTCTGGGCCGACCTGACCGCGGAGCCGCGGCGCTATGGCTTCCACGCGACACTGAAGGCCCCGTTCGAGCTGGCACGGGGCCGTAGCGAAGCGCAATTGCGCGCCTTCGCCCATAATCTCGCAGCCAGCCTCGGCGCCTGTTCCGCTGGCTGGACTGTCGGTGACGGCGATTGGCAGCTTCATTGCGCTGACACCGGCGCAGCCGAGCCAGGCTTTGCAGGAGCTGGCTTTCCGCGTGGTGCAGGCCTTCGAGCCCTTCCGTGCGCCCCTCAGCGAGGCCGATCTGGCGCGGCGCCTGCGGGCCCCTCTGACCCCGGCGCACCGTGCCTATCTCGAAGCCTATGGCTATCCCTATATCGGCGACGCCTTCCGCTTTCACATGACGCTGAGCGGCAGCCTGCCCGCCGAGCGGCTGGCGCCCGTTCGCGATGCGCTTGAGCTGGCCTTTGCCCAGACCGTGCCGCCCGGCCTGGTCAGCATCGACCGGCTCGCCCTGTTTCGGCAGGAGACGCGCGACAGCCGCTTCCGTCTGATCGAATCCGTGCCGCTGAGCACCTGACATTTCTGCAAGGACAGCGCCACCATGGCCCGCAAACTCGGGATCGAGCCCGTCATCGACGCAACCGCCCAGCTGCGCGAGGCGACGCTGGGACGCTATACCGAGATCGGCGCCCGTACCGTCTTCGCGGAGTCCAGCCTGGGCGACTATTCCTACGTCGTGAACGATTCCAACATCATCTACACGACGATCGGCAAGTTCTGCTCGATCGCAGCCCATACCCGCATCAACCCCGGCAACCATCCGATGCAGCGGGCGAGCCAGTCGCATTTCACCTATCGCGCCTCGGCCTATTTCGACGATGCGGAGGATGACGCAGAATTTTTCGCCTGGCGCCGCTCGACGCCGGTGACCATTGGCCATGATGTCTGGATCGGCCATGGCGCCATCATCCTGCCCGGCCGCAGCATCGGCACAGGCGCAGTGGTGGCCGGCGGCGCCATCGTCACCAAGGATGTCGCGCCCTATACCATCGTCGCCGGCAACCCGGCCCGCCCGATCCGCCCGCGCTTTCCCGCCGAGATCGCGGAGCGCTTGCTGGCGCTGGCATGGTGGGATTGGGAGCATGCGAAGCTGCGCGAGGCGCTTCAGGATTTCCGCAGCCTGTCGGTCGAGGCGTTCCTCGACAAGCATGGCGGCTAGATCGTTTCAGGCCGCCGGTCTCTCAGCTGCGGATCAATTGCCACACCGTGCTGCGCTTGATCTCGGCATCTTCGAGCGAGCGCGTCACCGGCACCTCATAGTTCGCCAGTGCCTCCAGCCGGTCCTTCGGCAGATAGGCGCGGCCGGGATCGCCGATCAGCACCCGCGCGCCCCTGGCCTGCAAGGTGGATAGCCAGCTGATGATCCGCTCGGCCATCTCCCGCTCATAGCAGACATCCCCGGCGCAGATGACGTCCCAGCCCTCGTCGCGGCCGATCAGATCGGAGCAGATTGCCTGCACCGTAACGCCATTGGCGGCAGCGTTGAGCGCCACGGCCTCGATCGCGAAAGCATCGATGTCACAGGCCTCGACACACTCAGCCCCAGCGCGCATTGCGGCAATCGCGACCAGACCGGACCCGGTGGCGAAGTCGAGCACCCGCAAGCCCCGCACCGTTTCGGGATGGTCGAGCAGATAGCGCGCCAGCGCTTGCCCACCCGCCCAGGCAAAGGCCCAGAAGGGTGGCGGCAATCCGATTGTCGCCAGTTCGTCTTCGGTCTTCTGCCAAAGCTCCGTCGCCTCTTCCGCGACATGCAGCTGGATTTCCGGAGCGTGCGGCACCGGCAGCAGCCGGGTCTGGGCCTCGATGAAAGCGCGGCGGTCCAGCGTCACGGGCTGGCTCACGCCGTGACTCCTGCATCCGGCGCCAGCAGATCGCGGTACAGGCGCTTTACGCCGTTCATCACATCGCGCTCGGTGAAGCCGTCGAGCAGGCGCGCCCGCGCACTAGCCCCCATCCGCTCCGCCAGCGCCGGGGCTTTCGCCAGGACAATCAGCGCCTTGGCGAGAGCCGCCGCATCATTGGCCGGCACCACCATGCCATCGCGCCCATCGCGCACGAAATAGCGGCAGCCCGGCACATCTGTGGTCAGCACGGGCCGGGCGCAGGAGGCCGCCTCCAGAATGGTTCGCGGCAGCCCCTCACCGCCCCGCGACGGCAGGATGCAGACATGATGCGCGGCCCAGACCGCCTCGACATCGCGCGTTGCGCCGGCCCAGGTCACGCCGGGTCGCTGCGTCCATTCCTGCAACGTTTCCAGCGGGATTGCCTTCGGGTTCGACGGATCGGGCGCGCCATAGATCGTCAGCTCGACCCGCGCCCCCTCCGCCCGCGCCAGCCTGACGGCCTCGACGGCGAGATCGGCCCCTTTCGACCAGAGCATGCGGGCGACGATCGCGACCTTGAGGGGTGGCGCCGGCGGCATGGGCAGCGGCATCAGGATCAGCGGGTCGACACCGGCACCGCCAACGATGGCGACCTTTGCCCCATCCTGCGGATCAAGCCCGAGGCTGACGGCATCGTCGGGGTTCTCGAACAGAAACCGCACTTTTGGGCCATCGATCGCTTCGCGCAGCCAAAGCCGCGCCGCCAGCCGTGCTCCCGAGGCAAGAGCGCCCTGGCTGGCGCCGAGGAAGCCGAGCCCTGTCAGCGCATAGACGCGGCGCTCGACCCCCGCGAGCTTTCCGGCCAGCCCCGCCAGGGCGATCGGCTTCAGGGCAATGCAATGCAGGATATCGGGCCGATACGCCTCGATCAGCTGTTTCAGCGCCCTGATCTGCTTCAGCATGGCGCGCGGATCGAGGCTGCGGCGCTCGGCCTCGAGCGCGATCAACTGGGCGCCGGAGGCTTCGATGATGCGGCGGTGATGCCGCTCCCGCGCGATCACCGCAACATCGTAGTCAAGCTCACGCGCTGCCCGCAGCATCGGCAGGAAATGCGAAGCGAAGAACCAGTCTTCAGTGGCAACGAACAGCAATCGGGGGCGGCGCATGGGCCGACATCAGGCCCAAGCGCGGCGCAAGGTCAAGCCCGATGCGCGAGCCCGGTCGGCGCCCCTTAAGCTAGGGACGCACCTCCGACACCGGCAGCGCTCTGGCCAGGGCGGCAGGCGCATCGACACGGCCTGCGCCGAAAATCGTGTCCGGCCCGCGCGCACCCAGATCCACCGCGCTTTCCGTCAGCACCTTGCGGACACCTTCCAGATTGAGGTCCGGCCGCTTCTCCAGCAGCAGGGCGACGATACCCGAGACATGCGCGGCAGCAATCGAGGTGCCCGAGGAGAAGGCGTAGCGGCCCTCCGGCTCGGCAGCGAGCACATCCACCCCCGGCGCGGCGACAGCGATATAGCTGCCGCGATTGGCCCCGGCGAAAGGCTTGTCGTCGGCATCGGTTGCGGTCACGGCGATGACGCTGGGGTCGGCGCCGGGATAGAGCGGCGCGGATTTGGCGCCGCCATTGCCCGCCGCCGCCACGGCAACAATGCCCTTGTCGCGCGCGCCTGCGAGGCTGCGTGAGAGCAACCGATCCTGCGGCCCCGCGAATGACAGGTTGAACACCCGCGCCCCCTCCCCCGCAGCCCAGTCGAGCGCGCTGAGGATATGAAAGGTCGTGCCGCTGGCTGAAGCCGGGCCCGATTGCCCCGAGAACGCGCGGGCCGCCAGCAGGCGCGCCGCCGGTGCCACGCCCTGAAGCTGCGTCTGCGCCAGAATGGCTGCGGCCATGGCCGTGCCATGCGCATGCGGCTGAGCCTCGCCACCCAGCGCGTCGAAGCTGCCGGCAAGCACGCCCTTCAACTCCGGATGCGCCTGATCGGCGCCGGAATCAATCACCGCCACACGGATTTTCTCGCCCCGCGACAGCTTGTGGACAGCGTCCAGATGCAGCTTCTCGACGATGTATTGCGGCTGCTTCTCCACCACCGCAGCCGTCGGGGGAGCGGCGGGTGGCAGCGCTGCAGTATCCGTCTCGGACGTCTGCTGCAGCGAGTAGACATAATTGGGCTGCGCGCTCGCGACGCTGCGGTCCCGCGCCATCTGCGCCAGCACAGTGCGGGCGCTGCGTCCGCTTTCGAGCCGGGCGCGGATCAGCGTCGCCCCCGCCAGATCGAAGCGGCGGCTGGCCAGCAGCACCGCACGATGGCGGCGCAGTACGGCATCGGCCTGAGCATTGGGAGCGAGTTCGAACAGGATCTCATCAGGCACGAAGCGGGTCTCTGCCAGAAGCGGGACAGAAACGGCAGCCGGCCGGGGCGCCGCCGGCTGGGCAGTCCGCGGCGGGGTCCGGCGCGGCGGCGCGGCTTCACGCACCGGGCTGGGCCGGCGCGGCTGGCGAACGACCGGCTCGTCATCATCCTCATCGACGATGATCACCGGCCGCCGCGGACGCCTGGGCGGCGGAGGCTCCTCGAATTCAGGCTCATAGACCGGCGGCCGCCGCGCCTGTTCGAGCAACAGCCCGCCAAGAATACCGGCGCCGACCCCGACAGCGACGCCACCCCAACCGCCACCATTGGGACGCGGTCTGCTGGGACGGCCGGGTCCGGGATCCCGTGGCTCCGGATATCGGCCCGGCTCCTGTCGCACCCGCGCCGCTGGCAGGCGCGCCGGCTGACGGGGCTCGGCGACAGGCCGCTGCACCCGCGGCAGAGGCCGCTCAACCCGCGTCGCTGGCCGCGCTACGGCGGGTCGGCGCTGGTACTGGTCCTGATAAAAAGTTTGCGCGGAGACGGGAGCAACGCTCCACAACAGGCCGAGCAGGAGCCCGGCGCCAGCGCCTGATAGGCATTGCGCAGGTCTGGCAGTGCTGGGGAACGAGGGGCGATCGCTGCGGCTGGCCATGGCTGTCTCTCCTCCCGATCGCGTGGTGATGGCGGCGCTCATGGCGCCGGTGCGACGAAGCTGACGATGCCGCGCTCGGTCTTCATCCGTGCGGCGATGCCATCGAGCTGTGCCGGCGTCAGGCTGGCGTCGCCGACCCGCACCTTGAAGAAGCCATTGGCGCGCGGCCCATCGACGACCGAGGCCTCATAGCGCTTGAAGAACGCTGCGATATCGCTGGCCTTGGCGTCAGGGGCGAAGCTCACCAGCACATAGCGCTCCGAGGCCGTGACCGGCGGCGCGGACGCGGTCTGGAAGCCCTGGTTTGACCGTACCGCCAGACCGGTCAGGACCGCACCCTGGATCGCGATGACCGCAATCGCGGCAGCGCCTGCATAGGCGAGCCGGCGCGGCGGCTGCGACGCCAGCCATCCGCCAAGCCACGCCATGATCCCGCTCTTGGCCCGCGCGACCAGCGGCGAGCGACGCGGTTCGGCATCGATCGCAGCCATCAGCCTGTCGAGCGCCCGTGGCGAGGCTGCCCCCAGGCTCTCATTGAGCAGGATGGTCTCGGCCATGTCCTCGCGGATGATCTCAAGCCGTGCCGCCAAATCCTTGTCAGTGGCGAGCGCCGTCTCGACCCGCGCCATCTCCGCCTTGGTTAGGCGGCCATTGGCATAGAAGGGCAGCAACGCCTCGATCTCGGCCAGCTGCGGATTCTCGGCGATCCTGTCAGTCATGGCGCCTCTCCCGATGAAGCAGCGGCTGTGCGGAGGTCAGGCTGAAACCGATCATGGCCAGCCCCTGTCGATGCCGGCAGCCTTGAGCAGCTCGCCCAGCTTCTTGCGGGCATGAAACAGCCGGGTCTTGACCGTGTTTTCAGGGATGCCGACGATCCGCGCCGCCTCTTCGACACTGGTCTCGTGATAATAGACGAGATCGATGATTTCGCGGTGCTCGCGGCTGAGACGATTGAGGCAGTCGCGGATTGCGAGACCCTTATCCTGCTTCTGCAGCACGATTTCAGGATCGTCGGCCTCGTCCTCGATGCTTTCGGCATAGGCGTCGTCGAGGCCGGCATCGCGGCGCTTGCGCAGCAGCGAGTAGGCCTTGTTGCGGGCGATGGCGAGCAGCCATGTCGCCACGGACGCCCGCGCTTCGAAGGCCGCCGCCTGTCGCCAGAGATCCAGGAAGACATCGCTGATCACATCCTCGGCAAGCGTCTCGTCGCGGACAAGCCGCAGCACGAAACGGTAGACCCGCACCTGATGCCGCGAGAACAGCACCTTCATGGCGAGCCGGTCGCCGGAGGCGATCCGCTTGACGAGGTCTTCGTCCGATTCCGTATGCACCGCCTTCGAGGCCCCGCATTCCGGCTCACTGAGACTTGGTCGCAGCGAGGACGGCAAAGGTTCAATCGATAGCGAGACTAAAGCGGATATTTCAGTTTGCCGATAGCGGGCGCGGCTTTTGTCCGGCTGCCGGAGCAGAGCGGTGCATCGCCGGCCGACTCTCAACGGCACAATGCACCGATCCGCCACCCGCGCAGGAGGAGCGCGAACGGCAGCGGTCAGCATGAGCTTGGGAGGGAGGAGGATGCAGGATCGTGCGGCGCGGTTGATGAGCGCGCCGCTTCGGCTTCAGCGCTATCGCGCGAAACTCAGGCCGTCTTGACGGCTTTCTTGCGGGGCTTGGCAGCCTTGTCGCTCGCCGCCTTGGTCTTGGCAGCCTTGGCGTCGGCCTTCGCCTGCACCTGATCGGCCTTCATCTGCGCCTGTTCGGCCGCAACGATGGCTGCCGTCTCGGCATCGGCCTGCTCCTTGGCGAGGCGCAAGGCACGCAGGCGCACGGTCTTCTGCAGCACCGCGTCACGCGCCTGCTGCTCAGCCTCCATCGCCCGAGAGGCCTCCTGCTTGCGCGCATCGGCCTTGTCGAAAGCAATCTGGGCGCGACGCTTGATCTCGTCGGCGGAAAGTCCTCGGGTGGCCATGACGGGCGCTCCCAGTCGGTTCGGGGGAAAGGCGTGTCCTGCCGGCAAAATCCCGGGCGATGGCCCGATCTGCCGGCTCCGTCCACTGCCGAGCCTCCTGCCGCACTGCGCGAGCGAGAACCCCGTCAGCCGGCGCGCGAGACGGTCAGGGACCGGACGCTGCGCCGCGTCGTCATCTCATGGCCTGCCGCGACATAGGTCCCGGCAGCGCCGCTATCAGCGGCGTCCGCCCTTGCCGGCAGCGCGCATCTGCGCGTACTGCACGGCTTCCAGAAGCACCTTGCGCGGCCGTTCGGCATCGCGCTTGGCCTGCTCCGCCTTGCGAGCGATCTCGCGCTGGATCTCGGCCTGGCGCTCTTCCTCTTCGAGGCGCGCCTGCTCGATCGCTGCAAGTCGCTCAGCCTCGGCGCGGGCGGCAGCCTTCTCGGCTTCGCGGGCGGCACGGGCTTGAGAGATGGCCTCACGCTCCGCGCGGCGCTGCTGCATGATCGGATCATCCGGCCCCGGTCGTGCCTTGAAGCGCTCGAGCAGAGCCTTCTTGGCGTTCTGGGAGTTGGACTGACGATCAGTGAAGCTGCGGTCGTTCGGGTTCTTCAAGGTGGGCCTTCTTTGGGTTAGCGCGGGTTATTTCGGCACCCGCGAGGCGGGCAATAATCGAAATCCCCGCAAAAGGGTAGTGAAATCAACGCGCGGGAGCTGCGCTTCCAGCGCGGACCGGCCGCGGCTTGACCTTCGGCGCGGCAATCAGACCTTCGCGCTGCATCTGCTTGCGAGCAACCTTGCGGGCCCGGCGAATGGCATCGGCCTTTTCGCGAACGCGCTTCTCGGACGGCTTCTCATAAGCCGAACGGCGCTTCATCTCGCGAAACACGCCCTCGCGCTGCATCTTCTTCTTGAGGACCCGGAGGGCCTGGTCGACATTGTTGTCGCGAACGAGAACCTGCATCGCTGTCTCCTGACTTTCTTAAAGTGGAAAAAGGGCCGGGATGTGATCCCCGACCCTTCGTCACGCCCCGTCGCGTTAAAGGGCAGAACTGATTGGGCGCCAGTACATCCGTGGTCGCCGTCTCGATTCAATGCCCGCGCGACGCGGCGAATGGCTCACTCGGCGCGAAGCTGATCAGCCGACATCTTGCCCGAGCGCTTGTCCTGCACGAGCTCGAAGGAGATCTTCTGACCTTCGCGCAGATCGCGCATGCCAGCACGCTCGACAGCGCTGATGTGGACGAAAACGTCCTGGCCGCCATCATCCGGCTGGATGAAACCAAAACCCTTGGTCGAATTGAACCACTTGACTGTTCCGACGCTCATAACGAATCCTTTCGCTGCGTAATAGTGATGGCGCGCGACAAAACCCACGCGCCGGCGTTTCGATTTTTTGAGCAGGAAGGTCGTCAGCAAGCGCATCTTCATGCGCGGGGCCAAGTCGTTCGGCCTAAATATCGACCCACCCCATATGGGCGATCGAGGGCTCCATGTCAATCCGAACGCCGGGAAAAGCGGCAGACGCAGCGCCATGAGGCCGCTCTGGAGCTTTACAATGCCCGCGAATTCGCCAACAGGCAAAGGCTCCGCGCCGTTTCTCCCGCTCCGGTCCCCGTCGTGAAAACCCCGTCTCTCAGCCAGTTTCGTCGCATCGTCGTCAAGGTCGGCTCCAGCCTGCTGGTGGACCGCGCCCGTGGTCGCCTGCGCCATGCCTGGCTCGCGGCTCTGGCTGAAGATCTCGCCGATCTGCACCAGCGCGGGGCCGATGTGCTGGTCGTCTCCTCGGGCGCGATTGCGCTCGGTCGCACCGTGCTCGGCCTGCCCTCAGGGCCCTTGCGGCTGGAGGAAAGCCAGGCCGCTGCGGCGGTCGGCCAGATCGCGCTGGCGCGGACCTGGGCCGAGGCTCTGGGCCATCACGGCCTCACCGCCGGTCAGATCCTCCTGACCCTCGCCGATACGGAAGAGCGCCGACGCTATCTGAATGCACGCGCAACGCTGGGCCGTCTGCTCGATCTGCGCGCCGTGCCCGTCATCAACGAGAACGACACCGTCGCCACCACCGAGATCCGCTATGGCGACAATGACCGCCTCGCGGCGCGGGTCGCGACCATGGCCGGCGCCGATCTGCTGGTGCTGTTTTCCGATATTGATGGGCTCTACACCGCCCCGCCCGCCAGCGATCCGGCGGCGCGGCATATTCCTGTGGTGGAACGGATCACGCCGGAGATCGACGCCATGGCCGGCGGCGCGGCCTCGGAACTGTCGCGCGGCGGCATGCGCACCAAGATCGAGGCCGGCAAGATCGCGGCGGCCGGCGGCACGCATATGCTGATCGCCGATGGGCGCGGCAAGAATCCGCTGGTCGCGGTCGCAGGCGGCGCGCGCTGCACCTGGTTTCTGAGCGGCTCCAACCCGGCCACTGCCCGCAAGACCTGGATCGCCGGCTCGCTCGAACCGCGCGGCGCGCTTTATCTCGATGCCGGCGCGGTGCGTGCGCTGCGTGGCGGCGCCAGCCTGTTGCCCGTGGGCGTCAGCCGAATCGAGGGCGAATTCTCGCGCGGCGATGCGGTGCTGATCCGCGATGGCGCCGGAACAGTGCTGGGGCGCGGGCTGGTTTCCTATGATGCCCATGAAGCGGCTCTGGTGTTGGGCAAGGCCTCACGGGACATCGAGGCCATCTTGGGCTATCCCGGTCGCGCCGAGATGATCCACCGTGACGACATGGCGCTGGCTGACGACATGGCGGCCGGTCTCGGTTAAGGTCACGGCGAAACGAGGGTTGGGCAGGCCACTGATCATGACGAGCGAGAGCGCCCTGCGCGTGGTCTCTAACGGCGATGACGAGCATGATCTTGCCGGGACGATGGCCGATATCGGCCGCCGCGCCCGCGCAGCCGCACGGCTCGTCGCCCTGGCTCCGGCGTCGCAGCGCGATGCCGCCTTGCTGGCCATGGCCGAAGCTTTGACCAGGCATGCCGCACCGATCCTTGCGGCCAACGCACAGGATCTGGCGGAGGCCCGCGCGGCTGGACAGGCGCCCTCCTTCATCGACCGCCTGCTGCTCGACCCCGAGCGTCTGGCCGATGTGTCGTCAGCCGTGGCGAGTGTTGCAGCGCTGCCCGATCCGGTCGGGCGGATCCTGGCGGAATGGACCCAGCCCAATGGCTTGCGTTTCGAGCGTGTGGCGACGCCGCTCGGCGTCATCGCCGTGATCTTCGAGAGCAGGCCCAATGTCACCGCCGATGCCGGGGCGCTGTGCCTGAAAAGCGGCAATGCCGCGATTTTGCGGGCCGGATCGGACAGTTTCCGCACCGCTTCCGCCATTGCTGAGGCGCTGCGCGAGGGATTGAGCGCCGCCGGCCTCCCGCAAGACGCCATCCAGCTGGTCCCGACGCGGGATCGCGCCGCGGTGGGCGCGCTGCTCTCGGGTCTGGACGGGGCCATTGATGTGGTGGTGCCGCGCGGCGGGCGCAGCCTCGTCGAGCGGGTCCAGAAAGAGGCGCGCGTGCCGGTCTTCGCCCATCTCGACGGCAACTGCCATGTCTATGTCGATGCGGCCGCCGACCTAACCATGGCCCGCAATATCGTTGTCAACGCCAAGCTGCGACGCACCGGCGTCTGCGGCGCTGCCGAGACGCTTCTGGTCGACCGAGCCTGCGCCGGGACGCATCTCCAGCCGCTCGTCGAAGCCCTGCTCGCCGGGGGCTGCGCCGTGCGCGGCGACAGCGCAACGCAGGCCATCGACCCGCGCGTCACGCCGGCCAGCGAAGCCGATTGGGCAACCGAATTTCTCGACCGCATCATCGCGGTGAAGCTGGTTTCAGGACCGGACGAAGCCATCGCCCATATCGCGCGCTATGGCTCGCACCACACCGACGCCATCGTCACTGAGGACGAGGCGGTGGCGGCCCGGTTCCTGGCAGAGGTCGATTCCGCCATCGTGCTGCATAATGCCTCGACACAGTTCGCCGATGGCGGTGAATTCGGCTTCGGCGCCGAGATCGGCATCGCCACCGGGCGGATGCATGCGCGCGGCCCGGTCGGCGTCGAACAGCTCTGCTCGTTCAAATATCGTGTCCATGGCGACGGTCAGATCCGGCCGTGACAATCGAACACATGCGGCTGCCGCCCCATGCGCCGGGCTTGCGCATCGGGTTGTTCGGCGGGACCTTCAACCCGGCTCATGACGGCCATCGCATGGCGAGCCTGACGGCGCTGCGGCGGCTGCAGCTCGACCGTGTCTGGTGGCTCGTCACCCCCGGCAATCCGCTGAAGGACAATGCCCGCCTGCCGCCGATCGAGAAGCGCATCGCCTTCAGCCGGCAGGTCGCCGACCATTCCCGCATTCATGTCACCGGCATCGAGGCGAAGCTGCGCACCCGCTACACCGCCGACACGCTCCGCGCTTTGCAGCGGCGCTGTCCGGGGGTGCATTTCGTCTGGCTGATGGGCTCGGATAATCTGCAGAACTTCCACCGCTGGAACGAGTGGCGCGCCATCGCCCGGATGATGCCGATTGCGGTGATCGACCGGCCGGGATCGACCCACCATGCCGTCGCCTCGCCGGCCGCAAACTGGCTCTCGCGCTACCGCATGTCGGAGAGTCAGGGCGCCGCTTTGCCGGGCGCCAAGCCGCCGGCCTGGATCTTCCTGCATGGCCGCCGCTCCGATCTCTCCTCGACAATGTTGCGGGAACTGGCCGAAAAAGATTGAAATTTGGGCGGGTCGAGCGTATTTTGTGATCGTCGCGCAGTGAGCGCGTCGTGATCGAGAGGATACGGAACTGAACCGTCAAACCCTTGGCGAAGCCGAGCCCAAGCCGCTTCCCCAGGCCGCTGTATCGGAGAACCCATCCGCTGACAGCGTCGCCCTCGCATTGCATGTCCTCGAAGAAATGAAGGCCGAGGACATCACCGTCATCGACCTGGTCGGCAAGACCTCTCTCGCCGACGCGATGATCATCGCCACTGGCCGCGTCAACCGGCATGTCGCCTCCATTGCCGACAGCCTCGTCGAAGCGTTGAAGGGCTCCGGCCTGCCGACGCCGAAGGTCGAAGGGATGCCTGCCTGCGACTGGGTGCTGATCGACACGGGCGACATCATCATCCATGTCTTCCGGCCCGAAGTGCGCCAGTTCTACAATCTCGAGAAGATGTGGGGCGCCGACCGCCCCAATGAGCGCCTCGTCGGCTGACGAGAGATGCCGGGCAGATCCTGCCCGGCCCTTGCCCTGCTGGCGCCAGCGCTGCTGATAGGCTGGCCCATCAGTGCATTACGCTCCGCCGCTAACAGCGGAAGGAGCCAGACGGGCCGCTTCAGCGCCCCACCCCATTCCCATTGCCGCAATCCATGAGCCCTGATGCGCCTTGCTCTCATCGCCATAGGCCGGCTCAAGGATGGCCCCGAGCGCGATCTCTGCGAGCGCTATCGCGAGCGCGGCGTCGCATTGGGGCGCAGCCTCGGACTGACCGGTCCGGACATCGTCGAACTCACTGAGAGCCGCGGCCGCCGACCCGAAGAGCGCAAGCGTGAGGAAGCGACTGCAATTCTGGCAAAAACCCAGCCCGGCCTGCTGATTGCCCTGGACGAACGCGGCAGCGCCCTCACCAGTGAACGCTTTGCTGAACGCCTGGCCACGGCGCGCGATTCAGGGATGGCTGCGGCAACTTTGGTGATCGGCGGCGCCGATGGGCTTCACGATGACATCCGCAAGCAGGCTGAGCTGACGCTGGCCTTCGGCGCGCTGACCATTCCCCACCAGATTGTGCGCGCGCTGGTGCTTGAACAGCTCTACCGGGCGATGACGATCATGGCCGGCCACCCCTATCATCGGGCATGAGCGCGCAACCGATTTTGATTCGCAAAGCGAATAAGGGCGGCGCCGGCCGCTTGCGCAAAAGCGGGCGCCTGGCGATGGCCGGCCTGCTGCTGTCGCTATGGCTGCCTGGAGCGGTAACGGCGCAGTCAGGATCATCCGATCCCGACCAGCTCACCCGCGAAGCGCAGATCAAGCAGGACGAGAAGCTGGCGCGGCAGCGCGAGCTGAAAGCGATTGAGGAGCGGCTGGCGGGCAGTGCGGAGGCCCGCGCCAATCTCGACGCCGAGATCGCCTCGATCCGCGCCGACCGGGCCTCGCTGAACAAGGCGCTTCTGGAAACGACCCAGCGCACCCAGGCCTCCGAGGGCAAGATCGGGGCGCTGGAGCAGAAGCTCAATCTGCTGCAATCCAGCGAATCCGCGATACGGCGCTCGCTGGAAGGGCGCCGCGGCCTGATCGGAGAGGTGCTCGCCGCCCTGCAGCGAATCGGCAGGCGCCCGCCCCCGGCCGTGCTGGTCAGCCCTGAGGATATTCTCGAAGCTGTCCGTGCTTCGATGCTGCTGGGCGCAGTGGTCCCGGATCTGCGCCAGGAAATCCAGGTGCTGGGCACCGATCTCGCCGAACTGGTCCGGCTGCGCGAAGGCATCGCCGGCGAACGCAAATCCATCAGCACCGAACTCGAGGCCCTGGCAGGCGAGCGCCAGCGGATCGCCGCGCTGGTCGAGGCGCGGCGCGTGCGCGAGGCCAGCGCCACGCGCGACGCCGAGACGGAGCGTTCCGCCGCCAGCGAACTCGCCGATCAGGCCCGCAGCCTGCGCGAATTCGTCGAACGGATGGAGAAGGAGATCTCCACCGCCACCCGCGCAGCCGAATCGGCACGGCAGGCGATCGAGGCCGAAACCCGCGAGCAGCGCCAGCGCATGGCGGCACTGGCCTTCAAGGACCCCGCCCGGCTCGCTCCCAAGATCGCCTTCTCCGAGACGCGCGGCCTGTTGCCACTCCCCGTAGCCGGTTCACAATTGCGTGGATTTGGAGAAAGCGATGGCGCTGGCGGGACAACCCGTGGAATTTCGATCGCGACCCGGCCTAACGCCCTAGTTTCGACGCCTTCCGACGCTTGGGTGGTTTATGCCGGACCGTTCCGCTCCTTCGGGCAGCTCTTGATCCTGAATGCGGGCGGGGGATACTATATCCTACTGGCCGGCATGCAGCGCATCGATGTGGCGCTGAACCAGTTCGTCCTTGCCGGAGAGCCGGTTGCGACGATGGGCGAAACGTCGGAAGCTGCGGCGACGATCGTGGGTTCGGGGAGCGGTGAACCGGTCCTCTATATTGAGTTCAGAAAAGACGGTGTTTCGGTCGATCCGGCGCCGTGGTGGACGAAAATGCTTAGCGAAAAGGCTCGCGGATGATGCGCAAGGTTTCCCTCGTTTTTGCCGGCGCGATCATGGGCGCGGGTTTGACCGGCGCGGTCACTCAGACCGGGCTGTTTTCCTCCACACACGCTGTTGCCGCCTCTGCCGAGGTTTATCGCAGCCTGAACCTCTTCGGTGACATCTTCGAGAAGATCCGCACCGATTATGTCGAGAAGCCCGATGAACAGAAGCTGATCGAGGCCGCCATCAATGGCATGGTCTCGTCGCTGGACCCGCACTCGGCCTATCTCGACTCCAAGAGCTTCCGCGACATGGACACCGACATGCGCGGGCAGTTCGGCGGGCTCGGCATCGAGGTCACGATGGAGGAAGGCGTCCTGAAGGTCGCCAAGCCGATTCGTGACACGCCCGCTTCCAAGGCCGGCATCCTGACCAACGACATCATCCGGCAGATCGATGAGACCGAGGTGAAGGGGCTGAGCCTCACCCAAGCCGTCGAGAAGATGCGCGGCATCATCAACACCCAGGTCAAGCTGAAGATCGAGCGTCCGGGCAAGCCTGAGCCGCTGGAGTTCACGCTCACCCGCTCGAACATCGTCGTTCCCGCGGTCGAGGAGCGCGTCGAGGGCGATGTCGGTTATATCCGCATCGGCACCTTCAGCGAGCAGACCTATGAGGGCCTGCGCAAGGGCATCGAGAAGGTCAATGCCGAGATCGGCGTCGACAAGATCAAGGGCTATGTCATCGACCTCCGCAACAATCGCGGCGGCCGTCTCGACCAGTCGGTGCTTGTCTCCGACGCCTTCCTGGAGCGCGGCAAGATCGTCTCCACCCGCGGCCGCAACGCCGAGGAGACTCAGGTCTTCAATGCGAAGGCTGGCGATCTGACCAAGGGCAAGCCCGTAGTCGTGCTGATCAACGGGTCGTCGGCCTCCGCGGCCGAGATCGTGGCCGGCGCGCTGCAGGACCATAAGCGCGCAACCGTCATGGGCACGCGTTCCTTCGGCAAGGGCTCCGTCCAGACCGTCATCCCGCTCGGCGGCAATGGCGGCCTGCGGCTGACGACGGCCCGCTACTACACCCCGTCGGGAACCTCGATCCAGGCCAAGGGCATCACGCCCGATGTCGAGGTGCTGCAGGAAATCCCGGCGGAGCTGAAGGACAAGCTCTCGGAGAACAAGGGCGAAGCGGCGCTGAAGGGCCACCTCAAGGCTGGCGACGGCAAGGATGAGCAGTCCGGCTCGGCCTCCTATGTGCCGACCGACCCGACCAAGGATACGCAGCTGACCGCCGCGCTGAATCTGCTGCGCGGCACCAAGAAGGACGCTGCTGCTCCGGCTACCGAGGCGCCCAAGCCCAACTGACAGGGGCAAAGTTGGGGCCGAGCGCTCGGCACAGCCCCGTCCGCCCCTCGACGCGGCGCTCGCGACGCGACATGACTAGCGGGCGGGCCGTGATTCGGGCCCGCCTCTAACTGTTCAGGACGGCTGCCCCTTGGCCGGAACGCCGCTTACCGATCTCAACCGGCCGCTGGGCCGGGACCGCACGGCCAAGGGCGGCAAGCCCTGGGGCCGGTGGCTGGCCATGGCCGCCTGCGGCTGTGCCGGATTGGTGCTGGCCTCCCTCCTGCTTTTCATCGCCATCAAGCGCAATCCCGATGGCGGCGAGCCCGTCGCGACAGCGATGATCGAGAAGCGCGCCGCTCCAGCCGCCAGCGCTGACGCCCAGCCTGCTGCGCCCTCCGAGCCACGCTCCCAGTCCACTGCCCGCCAGCTCGAAAACGACTCAGGCGTCGTCGTCGTCCGCCAGGGTGCGGAGGCGCCGGGCTCCATCGTCATCACCATTCCCGACAGCAACGCCCCGGCGAAACTCGCGCCCGCGCCCGATAGCCGTCTGGTCGAACGAACGCGCTTCGGCATGCTGCCGCGCATCGGTCCGGGCGGCGAGACACCGGCGCAGGTCTATGCCCGGCCGGTCGGACCCTCCCCGGTCAGCAAACCCGCCGGCCGCATCGCCTTGATGGTCGGGGGTCTCGGCATCAGCCAGGCCAGCACCAGCGACGCGATCACCCGCCTGCCCGGCCCGGTCTCGTTTGCCTTTGCGCCCTATGGCGCCGATCTCGAGCGCACGGTGCAGCGGGCGCGCGGCAGCGGCCACGAGGTCTTCCTGCAAGTGCCGATGGAGCCGTTCGACTATCCCGATAACGATCCCGGCCCGCATACCCTGCTCGCCGGCCAGAATGCCGCGGAGAATGCCGACAAGCTCGGCTGGGTGCTGGGCCGCTTCACCGGCTATGTCGGCATCGTCAACTTTCTGGGCGGGCGGCTGACTGCGGATGAGGCGGCGCTGACCACGCTGCTGCGCGAGATTTCCGGCCGCGGCCTGATGGTGGTCGATGACGGCTCCTCGCCGCGCAGCCTTCTTGCAGCTTCGGCGGCGCGGGCGCAGATCCCGGCGCTGAAGGTCGACCGCGTCATCGACAGCGTCCCCCGTGCCGATGCCATCGACAAGGAGCTGGAGCGGCTCGAAGCCATGGCCCGCGAGCGCGGGATTGCCGTTGCAGCGGCCAGCGCGCTGCCTGTTTCAATCGACCGCATCATGCGCTGGAGCGCAGGGCTGGAGGCCAAGGGCATCGTGCTCGTTCCGGTGAGCGCAGCCCGCGGTTTCCGCAACCCTTCCAGTACCGGATCCCTGAGATGACCCCCCAGCCTCCCCAAGGCTATCGCCCCTGCGTCGGGCTCGCCTTGTTCAATTCACAGGGCCTCGTTTTCGTCGGCCGCCGCGCCAACAAGAAACTGCGCGAGCATGTCGCCGAGAACTATGAGTGGCAGATGCCGCAGGGCGGCATCGACAAGGGCGAGACACCGCTGCAGGCCGCGCGCCGCGAACTGCAGGAGGAGACCAACGTCACCAGCGCCAGCCTGCTTGCCGAGGCGCCGGGCTGGCTGACTTACGATCTGCCCGTCGATATCGGGCGCGAGGCCTGGCGCGGCCGCTGGCGCGGCCAGGCGCAGAAATGGTTCGCCTTCCGCCTCGACGGGCCGGATTCCGAGATCGACGTCGCGACTCCTGCCGGCGGCCACAAGGCGGAGTTCGACGCCTGGCGCTGGGCCAGGCTGGACGAGACACCTGAGCTGATCATTCCGTTCAAGCGCCAGGTCTATGAGCAGGTGGTGACCCTGTTCGCGCCCTTCGCAGCCGCCTGACGCTCAGCTCAGCATCCGGGTATCGCCACAGACCGAAATCTCCTGGCCGGAGATGGTCTTGCCGAAGGGCGAGGCGAGGAAGACGATCTGCCGGGCGATATCGGCGGGATCGACGAAGCGCTTGATCGAAACGCCCGCAAACAGCCGCTCCGCCATCTCGTCATGCGAGATGTTCAGGCTGCGCGCCTTGTTGGCGATGACGCTCTGGATGCGCGGCCCCTCGACCAGGCCGGGGCAGATCGCATTGGCCCGGATGCCGAATTCGCCGAGCTCCGCCGCCAGCGCCTTGGTGAAGCCGATGACGCCCCATTTTGCGGCGGCATAGGGCGAGCGCAGCGGAAAGCCATGCTTGCCGGCCTGGCTCGACAGATTGACGATGCTGGCATTGCCGGATTGCTTGAGATGCTGAACCGCAAGCCGGGTGCAATTATACTGCCCCGTCAGGTCGATCGCGACGCAAGCATCCCAATCGGCTGGATCGATCTCGTCGACGCGGCCGGTCGGTCCGGCAATCCCGGCATTGTTCACCAGGCAGTCGAGCCCGCCCAGCGCTGCAAGCGCCTCCTCGAACAGCCGCGCCACCGCAGCCCTGTCCGAGACGTCGCAGACCGATTGCGTCATCGCCGGGTCGCTCTCGGCCATGGACGCCAGCGCCGCACGATCGACATCGCAGATATGGACCTGCGCTCCTTCGGCCGCGAAGGCCCGCGCCGTCTCGCGGCCGATTCCGTTGGCGCCGGCCGTGACCAGCACGCGCAAGCCCTTGATCTGAAGGTCCATTCGTCTCTCTCCCGATAAGGCCCCGGTTGGCCCGGAGCCGTGTTGTCAGTCCGCTATGGCCGCAGCCTCGCTGGGTCCGAGCCGGCCGATATCCGCGATATGGGCCGCCGCTTCCATAATGTCCTTCTGCAGCGCTGCCCGCGCCTGCTCCGGATCGCGCTGCTGCAAGGCCGTCAGCAGCGCTGCATGCGCCTGCATGGCACTGCCGCCCTTCAGCCGGCGCGGCTCGTCGCGCATGTCGAGGTTGAGGATCGGCCCCGCCTTGAGCCACAGACGCTCGATCATCTCGACCAGCGTCGGCATGCCCGCCGCCTCGTAGACCGCAAAATGCAGGTCGCGATTGGCCGCCACAGCGCCGGCAGCGTCAGGCGGCTCGGCGCTGGCGAGGTCGCGGAAACCCGCTTCGCACGCCGCAATCGCGGCCAACTGCTCGGCCGTGGCATTGCGCGCCGCCTCTTCGGCGGCAAACCCTTCCACCACCAGCCTGAGCCGGGTCAGCTCGCGGAATTGCGCCTGTGTCAGCACCGGTACACGCACGGCCCGGCCCGGCAGCACCTCCAACGCTCGATCGGCGGCCAGCCGGCTGACGGCCTCGCGCACCGGCATGATCGAAACGCCAAGCGCTTCCGCCACGCGCCGCAGCGAGAGCTTTTCCCCCGGCGCGAGACGGCCTGCGACCAAGAGAGCCCGCAACTCTGCCGTGACCCGGTCGCCCAGCGTCTCACGCGGCAACAGCCCGACATCTGCAATGGCGGAGGGGCGCTGCGGCTCAAGGGACAAGGGCTGGACAGGGGCTGTCATGTCTGCCAACCTAACTGTGATCACAGATCACGACAAGCGGCCCCGACAAGACCGCACCCCGCGACGCACCGATCCAAATGCCGATGCGGAACACCGCGCGGCTCCGTTCTGGGAGGAACGTTTATGACCGATCACGCCTCGAGCTTCCGTCCGTCCCGTCGTCAGACCCTGCTGGGCCTCGGCGCCGGCGCCGCGACCAGCCTTATCGCCAGCCCGTCCATCATCCTGGCGCAGACGCCCGACGCCATCCGCATCGGCCATCTCACGCCCCGCACCGGCTTTCTCGGCCCGCTCGGCGAATATGCGGTGATGGCGGTCGATCTCGCGGTGGAGGAGATCAACGCGGCCGGCGGCATCAACGGCCGCAAGCTCGAGGTGCTGAAGGAGGATTCGGTCAATCCGCAGACCGCCTCGACCAAGGCCGAGCGCATGATCGAGCGCGACAAGGTCGCCTGCATCATCGGCGAGATCTCGTCGGCCTCCTGCCTGACGATCTCGCAGGTCGCAGCCCGCAACAAGACGCTGTTCATCAACACCGGCGGCAATTCGGACGCGCTGCGCGGCGAGAACTGCAACCGCTACATGTTCCATGTCGAGCGCCAGAACTCGATGTATGTGAAGAGCTGCGGCCGCTCGCTGATGGCGCAGGGGCTGGTCAAGGGCAAGAAGTGGTTCTCGCTGACGGCCGACTATGCCTTCGGCCATGACCTGCTGAAGGTCGCCAAGCGCTTCATGGAAGCCAATGGCGGCCAGTTCGCCGCCGACAAGCTGGTCCCGACCGATGCGACCGACTTCTCGCCCTGCTGCTCGAGATCCGCGCCGCCAAGCCCGACCTCGTCATCTCCAACCTCGCCGGCAACCAGATCACCAACTTCCTCAAGCAGTATGCGGAATTCGGCCTCACCTTCCCGGTCGCCGGCTTCGGCTTCGACACGGCGCTCGCCTGGGGCGCCGGCAAGGACAATTTCGTCGGCATCTGGCCGCTGGTCTGGCACCACCTCATCGACACCCCGAGCACCAAGGCGTTCGTCGCCGCCTTCACCAAGAAGTACGGCAAGCCGCCGGAGAACCAGGCCTGGGGCGACTACATGGCCGTCAAGATCATGGCGCAGTCGATGAACGAGCTGAAGTCCACCGAAACCGCCAAGATCGTCGAGCATTGCGAAAAGGGCGCCAAGTTCGACGTGATGAAGACGCGCGAGGGCTATTTCCGCGCCTCCGACCACCAGATGATCAGCGAGATGTACACGATCACCGCACTGCCGGCGGCGCAGGTGAAGAACCAGTGGGACATCTTCACCTCCTCGCCGCCGGTGCCCGGCCCCAACGAGGATCTGGAGATCATCGCCACCAGCGGCGACGAAGCCGTCTGCAAGATGAGCTGAGCGGTCCTCCCGGACCTGAGGCGACGACTTCTCTCCCCGTCATGCCCGCCTCGCCGGGCATGACGGGCGGGGCGCGCCTGCCAGTGATGCATCGCGATTTCGCGATAAGGACCGCCTCTTGCTCACCCTCTTCATCCAGCAGGTGCTGAACGGCCTGCTCGACGGCGCCTATTACCTGCTGATCGCGCTCGGCCTGTCGCTGATCTTCTCGCTCGGCGGCATCGTCAATCTGGCGCATGGCGCCTTCTATGCGATCGGCGCCTATCTCACGGTCGTGCTCGCGCCGCATCTCGGCTTTGCCGGGGCGCTGGTCGCATCGCCGGTCCTCGTCGCGCTGATCGGCATCGTCGTCGAGCGCGCCTGTTCCGGCGCTTCTACAGCTCCGATCCGATCCTCTCGCTGCTGCTCACCTTCGGCCTCGCCATGGTGGCCGAGCAGTCCCTGCGCATGATCTTCGGCGCGGCGCCGCTGTCCTATTCGATCCCGCCCGCCCTGCGCGGCCAGATCTTCATCGGCGACTTCATCTATTCCGCGCTATCGCGGCATGCTTCTGCTGATCGCGGCGGCTTGCGTGCTGGGCCTCTGGTTCCTGCTGCAGCGCACCCCGTTCGGCCGCGTCGTGCGCGCCGGCGTCCAGAACCCCGACATGGTCGGCGCGCTCGGCATCTCGCTGCAGCCCTACATGATGGCCGTCGCCGCCATCGGCATCGGCCTGGCGGGCCTGGCCGGCGTGCTGCTGGCGCCGATCTATTCGATCCATCCGGCGATGGGGCAGGAGATCATCACCCCGGCCTTCGTCGTCGTCGTGATCGGCGGCCTCGGCTCGTTCTGGGGCGTGGTCGTCGCCGCGCTGATCGTCGGCGTGGTCAAGGGCATCACCATCGGCCTCGGCTACCCGCAATGGTCGACGCCGCGATCTACCTGCTGATGCTGCTCGTCCTGCTGTTCCGGCCGCGCGGCCTGTTCGGCGAACGCATCCAGCGCTTCGAGTGAGAACGCGATGATCCCACTCCTCCTCAAGGCACCACGGCCGCCATTCCCCTCCCCCCGCTTGCGGTGGGGAGGGACAGGGTGGGGGGCCGGAAAGCCGAAGCCTTGCCGTTTATCGTCTCGCCGAGCGGCGCTGCCCCCCACCCCAACCCTCCCCACCGCAAGCGGGGGGAGGGAGAAGACAGCGTCGCGCCTCAAGGCGACGGAGAGAGTGCGATCACTCCGGCTCAACGCGGCTACGCTCCGCTCCTCATCGCCGCACTCGGCCTCGCCCTCCTGCCGTCGCTGATGAACCTCATCGGCCTCGGCACGACCTCGGCCACCGAGGTCGTCGTCTTCGCGATCGCCTGCATGGCGCTGAACATCCTGGTCGGCTACACCGGCCTCGTCTCGTTCGGCCATGGCGCCTGGTTCGGCCTCGCCGCCTATGCGGCGGGGCTGACGCAGCGGCACTGGTTCCCCGAGCAATTCGTTCTGCCGATCCTGCTCGCGGTGGTGTTCGTGGCGCTGATCGCCGTCTCCTTCGGCGCGCTGATCCTGCGCCGCAGGGGTGTCTATTTCTCGCTGCTGACGCTGGCGCTCGCCGCCATGACCTATTCGGTCGCCTTCCGCTGGACCGACGTCACCGGCGGCGAGAACGGGCTTGGCGGCATTTCGCGGCCGCTCTTCCTCGGCATCGATTTCGAGGAGGCGCTCGCGCTTCTACGTGCTGGTCGCCTGCATCGGCATGGCCGTGATCTTGGCGCTCTGGCGCTTCCATCGCTCGCCGATCGGCACCGTGCTGGTCGCGATCCGCGAGAACGAGCAGCGCGCCCGCTTCCTCGGCTACGCCACCGACCGCTACAAGCTCGTCGCCTTCACCATCTCGGCGGCGCTGACCGGCCTCGCCGGCACGCTGCTGCTGTTCAACAACCGCATGACCTCGGCCGAGCCGATCTCCGTCGCCTTTTCCGGCGAGTTGCTGGCGATGGTGGTGATCGGCGGCATGCGCTCTTTCCTCGGGCCGGCGCTGGGCGCGCTGTTCTTCGTGATTTTCCGCGACTATCTCTCCAGCCTGACGCCGAACTGGCTGTTCTGGTTCGGCCTGCTCTTCGTCGGCTTCATCGTCTTCTCGCCGACCGGCCTCGTCGGCGTCGGCGAGCGCCTGCTGCGACCTTTCCGCAAGCAGCTGGCGGGGGACGCCGCGATGGCCGCGCGCCAGGCCGGAGCGGTGACGCTGCCCGAGTTCATGAAGCCGGCTGATACGGTGCAGGGTCCGATCCTGCAAGCGCAGGGGCTCGCCAAGCAGTTCGGCGGCATCAAGGCGGTCGAGCATGTCGACATCGCCATGCAGGACAAGCGCCTGCATGCGCTGATCGGCCCCAACGGCGCCGGCAAGACCACGGCCTTCAACCTGATCTCCGGCCTGTTCCCGCCTGACCGCGGCACTGTCCACCTGCGCGACCGCCAGATCGGCGGGCATGACGCCCGAGGCGATCACTCAGGCCGGCATCGGCCGCGCCTTCCAGATCACCAACCTCTTCCCCACCCTCTCGGTCGCGGAAAATGTCCGGCTGGCCGTGCAGGCGCGGGCACAGGAGCGCTTCAACCCCTGGCGCAGCGCCGAGAGCCTCGACACCGTCAACCAGCAGACCCTGAGCGTGATCGAGACCATGGGCCTGCGCGGCATCGAGACCGCCGAAGCCGGCTCGCTGAGCTATGGCGGGCAGCGCCTGCTCGACATGTCGCTGGCGCTGGCGACAAGCCCGCGCGTGCTGCTGCTCGACGAGCCGCTGGCCGGCCTGGCCGCCGCCGAGCGCGAGCGCGTCGGCAACCTGATCAAGTCGATCTCCACCGATCTGCCGGTGCTGCTGGTCGAGCACGACATCGACCGCGTCTTCGCGATCGCCGACCATGTCACGGTGATGAACGAGGGCAGCGTGCTGGTCGATGGCACGGTCGAGGATGCGCGCTCCTCGCCAGCGGGTGCAGGAGATCTATATCGGCTCGGGCGCCCATGCGCTGGCCGAGAAGCCGCGCCCGACGCGCAGCGCGCGACAGCGTCCTGCTCGGCCTGTCTGGCGTCGACACCTTCTACGGCAAGAGCCACATCCTGCGCAGCGTCAGCTTCGACGTGCACCATAACGAGATCGTCGCGCTGCTCGGCCGCAACGGCGCCGGCAAGTCGACCCTGCTGAAGACCATCATCGGCATCGCCCCGCCCGCGACGGGCCAGATCGCGCTGGCCGGGCAGGACATCGCCCGGATGCCACCGGCGGCCATCGCGCGCGCCGGCATCGCCTATGTCCCGCAGGGGCGCGGCCTGTTCGCCGGGCATGAGCGTCAAGGACAATATGGAGCTCGGCCGGCTGAAGCGCATGACCGGCAATGGCGTCACTGGGACGACGAGAAGATCTTCAGCTTCTTCCCGCGCATCAAGCAGCGCTGGCGCTCCCCGGCCGATTATCTCTCCGGCGGCGAGCAGCAGATGGTCGCGGTTGCGCGCGCCCTCTCCGGCGACACCCGCGTGCTGCTGCTCGACGAGCCTTTCGAGGGCCTGGCGCCGGCGGTCGTCGAGGAATTGTTCGAAGCCTTCGACAAGCTGCGGCAGGAGATCGCCATCGTCATCGTCGACCATCACCTCGATCTCGCGCTGGCGCTGTCGGACCGGACCGTGGTGCTGGAGCGCGGCGAAGTGGTGCATACCGGCCCCTCCCGCGCCCTCAGCCAGGATCTCGCGCTGCGGCGGCAGGTGCTGTGGCTGTGATGAGGGGCCCCCTCCGTCCTTGCGAGAGCAGCGAAGCAACCCGGGGGGCGGTCGAGCTCTCCACGGCTGGGTTGCTTCGCTGCGCTCGCAATGGATGTCAGCGCATTGTCGAGGAGCTGAACCCATGACCACTATCGCCATCATCGGCGCAGGACTGATCGGCCGCGCCTGGGCCACCATCTTCGCCAGCCATGGCTGCAATGTTGCGCTGTACGATATCGCCGAGGGCGCAGCGCAGGCCGCCCACGCCCATATCGGCGAAAACCTGAAGGAGCTGGCCGGCCACGGGCTGGTGCAGGATGCCACCGCCGCCCATGCCCGCATCCGCGTCGCGTCAAGCCTCGCCGACGCACTGGCCGGCGCCGATCTGGTGCAGGAAAACGGACCGGAGACGGTCGAGGCCAAGCAAGCACTTTTCGCCGCCATGGACGAGATCTGCCCGCCCGCGACGATTCTGGCCTCCTCCACCTCCTCCATCATGGCGTCTGTCTTCAGCGAAAAGCTGAAGGGCCGCGCCCGCTGCCTCGTCGCCCACCCCGTCAATCCGCCCCATCTCGTCCCGATCGTCGAACTCGCCCCCGCACCCTGGACCGATCCGGAGGTGGTAGCCCGCGCCAAGTCGATCTATGAGCAGGCTGGGCAGGTGCCGATCATCCTGCGCAAGGAGAAGCCGGGCTTCGTCCTGAACCGGCTGCAGGCCGTGCTGCTGGCCGAGGCGTTCCGGCTGGTCGGCGAGGGGGTTGCCAGCGCCGAGGATGTCGACAAGACGATCCGCGACGGGCTTGGCCTGCGCTGGTCCTTCATGGGGCCGTTCGAGACCATCGAGCTCAATGCGCCGGGCGGCATCCCCGATTATTGCCGCCGCTATGGCGCCTCCCTCACCCGCATGGTCGCCGACAGCCAGGGCGGCGACCCGTTCGGGGACGCCACCGTCGCCACCGTGATGAGCGAATGGCCGGGCACCCAGACGGCCGAGCGGGTCAAGCATCTCAGCGCCTGGCGCGACAGCCGGCTGGCCGCGCTGCAGGCGCATAAGCGCGCCTCGGCCGGCAAGCCGGAATAGCGCGCAGAGCCATAGTCTCGAGCAACGGAAGGACAGTCGCCATGGCGAAGAACCGCAAAGTCATCATCACCTGCGCGGTGACGGGCGCGATCCACACCCCGTCCATGTCGCCCTATCTGCCGGTCACGGCCGATGAGATCGTCGACGCCGCCGTCGGCGCCGCCGAGGCCGGCGCGGCGCTGGTGCATCTCCATGCCCGCGACCCGGTGACCGGCCGGCCCGACCAGTCGCCCGAGGCGTTCGAGCCCTTCCTGAAGGTGATCAAGCAGCGCAGCGACTGCGTCATCAACATCACCACCGGCGGCGCGCCGACCATGAGCGTCGAGGAGCGGCTGCAGCCCTGCGCCTACTTCAAGCCGGAGGTCGCCTCGCTGAACATGGGCTCGATGAATTTCGGGCTTTACCCGATGCTGAACCGGTTCAAGGAATTCAAGCACGATTGGGAGCGGCCCTATCTCGAAGGCTCGAAGGACCGCATCTTCAAGAACACCTTTCAGGACATCGAGAACATCCTGACCACCTGCGCCGAGAACGGCACCCGCTTCGAGATCGAGTGCTACGACATCGGCCATCTCTACACGCTCGCCCATTTCGTCGATCGCGGCCTGGTCAAGCCGCCCTTCTTCGTCCAGTCCGTCTTCGGCATCCTCGGCGGCATCGGCCCGCATCCCGAGGACGTCATCCACATGAAGCGCACGGCCGACCGGCTGTTCGGCGACCAGTATCAATGGTCGGTGCTCGGCGCCGGCCGCAACCAGCTGCCGATCGCGGCGATGTCGGTGGCGATGGGCGGCAACGTCCGCGTCGGCCTCGAGGATTCGCTCTGGCTCGGCCCCGGCCAGTTCGCGAAATCCAACGCCGATCAGGTCCGCGCCGCGCGCCAGATCATCGAAGGCCTGGGGCTCGAGGTCGCGACCCCCGACGAAGCCCGCGCCACCCTGCAGCTCAAGGGCGGCGACAAGGTCAATTTCTAGCGCAACAACCCGCTTTGCAGCCCCGAAGGGCTGCAAACGCTGCCACGACTGGCCCGCCTCCAACGGCTCGCGAGCGAAAGCTTGCGAGCCGGCGTCATTTCAGGGTTGCCAAGCCCGACGAGAGCGGCTATCTCCGCGCCATCGCTTCGGCACGCCCTGCGCTGCCTCCCGCGATACGCGCCCGTAGCTCAGCTGGATAGAGCATCAGACTACGAATTTGAGGGTCAGAGGTTCGAATCCTTTCGGGCGCGCCATTTCTTTTCAAGCCAGGCACCAGACCGGCTTGCTTCCCCAGATAGTCAACGCAGCCTTGGCTTGGCACCTATCCCAAGGCGCTCGGCATGGGCCACTGCAGTCACAGCGCCCTGACATCGAGGATCCCGTCTTCGCGCACAGCGTTGGCCGGGGCCGATCCCGCGAAGCCGACGCGGCGGTGGTGGTTGTAGACGTAGAGCCAGGGCGGGTCCTGCTGCAGTAGCCGGTAGATCCGGCGATAGATCGCAAAGCGCGGCGCGCCTTCCACCGTTCGGCGCGCCTCGTCCAGCAGCCCCTCGACCTTCGGGTTGCGATACCCCTCCCACCATGAGCCGCGCACGCGAGAATCGATTTTTTCGCACAGCACGCGGAAACTGCTCATCGGGCTGGAATCGAAGACGCAGATGTCGCGTATGCTCTTGAGCCGGACCTGATTGGCATAGCGCGTCCGGTCCGGCTCGAAAGCGACGTCGAAGCGAATGCCGAGCTCGGCGAGTTGGCGTTCCAGCGCCGCGACCAGTTCAGGTGCTTCGTCCGGCAGGCGTGTGGGACAATAAACCTCGAGCTTCAGCCCGCCTGAGTATTCGGCTTGCGCCAGCAGGTCGCGCGCGCGGGCACGGTCGAGCGGAAAGCGTGGCGCCTCCGGATCAAACCCTTCATGGGCGGGGCTGACATAGCCGTGCAGGGGCTGTCCGGCACCGCCCAGCACCTCCTGCACCAGCGCCTCGCGATCAATCGCGAGGTTGAGCGCCAGACGCACCCGCGCATCCGCCAGCGGCCCGGTGGCGGCGTTGAACAGCAGGATCAGCGCCGTCGGCGACAGATGATCGACCAGCTCGATAGCTGCGCCCGCCGGCAACGTGGCGTGATGATCGAGCCCGACCGCGATCTGCGCCGCACCCGACATCAGCGCCGCCAGCCGCTCACTGGAGCTCGCGCCACGCCGAAAGCTGATCGCGCCATGGCGCGGTGGCCCGTCGAAATGCTCGGGATTGGCAAGCGCAGTCAGGTGGTCGTCGCGCTCATAGCTTGAGAGCCTGTAGGGGCCGGTGCCGACAGCGCGCTTGACCAGATCGTCACCGGCCTGCTCGACCGCGCGCGGCGAGACGATATGGCCATAGGCCAGGATATCGAAGAGATCGGCGAGCGGCTCAGCGGTGGTGACACGCAGCTGGTGGCTGCCCAGCACCTCCACCGTCATTCCGGTGAGATATTGCGCATAGACGCCCGGAGCCCCCAGGGTCGCGCCCATATCCGGCCTGCGACATCCGCCTGAGGCAATAGGCGACGGCCTGCGCATCGCAGGGTTCGCCATCATGAAAGCGCACGGCCTCGCGCAGGGTGAAGACGGTGCTGCGCGCATCCTCTGCCATCTCCCAGCTCGTCGCCAGCCCACCCTCCCAGCCGGAGCGGCCGCGCCGGACCAGCGTGTCGAACAAGCCGCCGAACATCGCCAGCACATCGCTGGAATCCGTGCAGGCATGCGGATCGTCGAGAACCAGCCTCGGCTGGATGATGGTCAGCGCGTCGGACATCGGGCTCGCCTCAATCCAGCGCCGACTGGATTTCGATCTGGTAGCCTTCGGGATCGTTGAAGACGAAAGCCCGGATCTTCAGCTCCTCGCTGGAGCGCGGCTCGCTCAACCCCGCAACGCCTTGTGTAGCGATGAAGCGGTGCCAGGCATCGACATCGGCCACCCGGATGCAGAGCTGCACGGGCTTGATCGCATTGGCACGGTGGCTGCCGCGCGTCTCGTCGACGAGCCCGACATAGCCGCCCTCTGTGATGCGGTAGATCTTGCTCCAGCTCTGGTCGATCGCCAGAGGCAGGCCCATCACCTCCTCATAGAACCGCATCGCGGCAGGCAGGTCGCGGTAATACAGGAAGGTGATCTGCTTCTGGTTGGCGTCAACAGAAGGGCGGGCTGCTGCGATCATCGAAGGCTTTTCCAAATTGGTGGATGGCGACGGTATACGGGATGGACCGCGCGTCAAACTAAAGGACAAACCGTCAACTGGCCCCGTCGCCATCTGACAGGGCCGCGCGGACGGCGCGGTCGAGCAGGGCAGCGGCAGCGCCCTCGATCTCCATGGCGGCACTGGCGCGCACCACCGAAAGCGGCGGCATGGCGACGCTGGCCATCGCCTGCTCCTGACGAAACAGCGCGTCCAGCCGGGCAAACAGGGCGACATTGGCGGCCAGCGGCCCGCTGACCAGGATCCGGCGCGGAAACAGCAGCCGGCAGGCATTGGCGAGCGAGCGCGCCAGCATGACCGCTGCGGCCTCGATCTCGGGCACGGACAGCAGGTCACAGGCCGCAAGCGCATCGGCCAGGCCTTCCTCATCCTCGCCAAGCTGCGGCCAGCGCTGCCGCAGCAGCGGCAGCAACGACCAGAGCGCAGCACCGGTTTCCAGGCACGCGGTATTGCCGCACCCGCAGCGGCGACCGTCCAGCACCGAAATCCGCCAATGCCCGATTTCGCCGAAAGGGCCTCCGGCGGGCGAAAGCGGCTCGCCATCGACAGCGTGGGACAGCCCGATGCCCCAGCCCCAATGCAGCAACAGCGTCCCGCCGGCAAAACGGTCGGGTTCACGCGCGACGCGGGCGCGCAGCTCCGCATCGAGGTTGCGGCAGATCCGGACCGGGGCAGCGTCTCGTCCCAGCAGCGCCTCGATGTCGAGGTCACGCATTCCCGGCCAGCGCGAGGCCATCAGCCAGCGGCTCTGCTGCAGGTCGATCAGCCCCGACAGCGAAACCGCCGTGCCCGCATGCGCCATGCCCGGCGGCATCATCGCCCGCAGCGTCGCGTCCAGCGCCTGCATCGCCTCGCCCATGACAGCGTTATCGGCATCGCGCGGCACCGGCCGCGTCAGGCGGTGGAGTACCGTGCCGTTGAGATCGATCAACGCTCCCGCCAGCGACTGGCTGACGATGTGGATCACGCAGCAGCCGATGGCCCGGGGATTGGCGATCAGCACTCCGGCCGGGCGCCCCCTGCCCCGCCCGCCACCAGCCACCTCGACCAGCAACTGGCGCGCAACAAGCTCGCTGACGGCGCGCGAAACGGTCGAGGAGCGCAGGCCGGACAGCTGTCCAATGCCGGGACGGGACTGCGCCCGGCCTTCGGCAACGAGCCGATAGACCAGCGCCCGGTCGCGCTCCTGCACTGAGGAAGTGGGGAGCGCACCCGAGGGGGCAGGACATTTCGAAACGCGAATGTTCAAAATAAGAATTGCCTTTTTCTCTGCCTTTCCTAGACTGAGATGAAGGAATTTCAAACATTTTAGCAAACTGGCGGTTCAGAATTAGATGATCGACCTGCGTATCGTACCGGACAAGCAGATCCTCGGCGTTCAGGCGGCGGAGCGTGGCGCTGCTGCCATCCGCGAGGCCCTGGCCCGTTTCGGCGAAGCGACGATCATCGTCGCCACCGGCGCCAGCCAGTTCGAGATGCTGCAATCGCTCGTCACGGCGAAAGACATCGACTGGTCGAAGGTCACTGCTTTCCATCTCGACGAATATGTCGGCCTCGGCACGGACCATCCGGCGAGCTTCCGCCGCTATCTCGAAGAGCGCTTCGTCGGCCCGCTGCGGAGGCGCAGTGCGCTTCATGCCGGTGGATGGCGCTGGCCGAGCCTGCGGCCGAGGCGCAGCGCCTGAACGGCCTGATCGCCGGCCGCCGGATCGACGTCTGCTTTGCCGGCATCGGCGAGAACTGCCATCTCGCCTTCAACGATCCGCCGGCCGATTTCGAGACCGAGGAGCCCTACATCGTCGTCACGCTGGACGAGGCCTGCCGCCGCCAGCAGTTCGGCGAGGGCTGGTTCCCGAGCCTCGAGGCGGTGCCCCAGCGCGCAATCTCGATGAGCGTGCGCCAGATCCTGAAGAGCGCGCTGATCGTGCTGTCGGTCTCGGATACCCGCAAGGCGCAGGCCACCGAAGATGCGCTGGAAGGCCCGGTGACACCGCTGCACCCGGCCTCGATCCTGCAGAACCATCCGCAGACCGTGGCCTTCGTCGATCCGGCAGCCGCCTCGCTGCTGAGCCGGCGCTGACACGCCGCCATGCTGACCTCGCCCGGCCTCGTCGATCTCCAGGTCAATGGCTTCGCCGGGGTCGATTTCAACACGGACGCGATCACGCCCGAAGCGCTCGATACGGCGCTGGAGGCGATGCTCGCGACCGGCGTGACGACCTGCCTGCCGACGCTGATCACCGCCTATCCCGATGAGCTGGAGGCGCGCTTCCGCGGCGCTGGATGCAGCGATAGCCGGCAGCCGCCTCGGCCCGCTGATGTGCCCGGGCTACCATCTCGAAGGGCCGTTCCTGAATCCCGGCGCGGGCTATGCCGGCTGCCACCCGCGCGAGGCGATGACGGCGGCCGACCCCGCCCTGATCGCCCGGCTCCGGAGCGTGACTCACCCGGCCGATCCTGCTGGTCACGCTCGCGCCGGAACTGCCCGGCGCCATCGAACTGATCCGGGCGCTGACGGATGAGGGCGTGATCGTCGCGCTCGGCCACACAGCCGCGGATTTCGAGCAGGTCACCGCCGCGGCCGAGGCCGGCGCCACGGCTTTCGACCCATCTCGGCAATGGCATGCCGCAGACCGCGCACAAGCTCGAAAACCCGATCTTCGCCCAGCTGGCCGAGGATCGGCTGCAGGCGTCCTTCATCGCCGATGGCATCCATCTCCACCCCAGTGCCCTGAAGGTGCTGCTGCGCGCCAAGGGCCTCAACGGCGCCATCCTGGTGACCGACGCGGTGTCCGGCGCGGCGGCGGCGCCCGGGCAGCCATCGTTTTGCGGGCATGACGATCGAGCGGACGCAAGCCGGCGCCGATCCGCCTGCCCAATGGCGCTGCTGGCGGGTTCGGCCTTGTGCCTCGACCAGGCGGTCCGCAATCTCGTCAGCTGGGGTCTGGCCACGGCCGAGGAGGCGCTGGCGCTGGCGTCGACAATGCCGCTCGCCTTGCTGGCGCCCGCGCTCGCCGCCCATGGCCTTCAGCGCCGCACCGGCGAGGTCAGCTGGAGCGCCGAGCTCGCGGTGGAGACTGTGCGGCTTGGCCCAGTCGAGCGGCACTACCGAACCGGCAACACGCTGTTTCCAATGACTGCAACAATAAGGGGAGACCAACCATGACAGCTGACTATAAGGGCCTCGACCGCCGCACCGTCCTGGGCGGCCTGGGCACGCTCGTTGCCACCGGTCCCGCGGCCTTGGCCGCCTCGCCACCCCTGCCCTCCGCCCCGGTCGACGATCAGCATCATCGATGTCGGCGGCGCGCTTGGCGCTGATGCAGAAGGCGTTCGAGGATTACCGCACCGCCAATCCCAAGCTCGTCTCGCGCATCGCCTTCGTGAAGGCGCCGGCTCCCGAGCTCGCCAGCAAGATCAAGGCGCAGCAGGATGCCGGCCGCGCCGATCTCGACCTGTCCTGACCGGCAGCGACGGGCTCGCGGCCGGGCTCGACCAGAAGCTCTGGCTCAAGATCTTCCCCGATTTCGCCGACAAATTCCCGGACATCGAGGCGAATTACGAGCCGGCCGCGCTCGACCTGCACAAGGCGCAGGGCGAGGGCTTCGGCGTCGTCGTCAACTACTACCCGTCCGGGCCGCTGCTCGAATACATGCCCGACCGGGTCAAGACCCCGCCGACGACGGCCGAGGAACTGCTCGCCTGGGCAAAGGCCAACCCCAACCGCTTCATGTATGCGCGGCCGACCAATTCGGGGCCCGGCCGCACCTTCATGATGGGCCTGCCCTATATCCTCGGCGACAAGGACCCGCAGGACCCGGTCAATGGCTGGGACAAGACCTGGGCCTATCTGCAGGAGCTCGGCCAGTACATCGAGTATTATCCGGCCGGCACCGGCGCGACGATGAAGGAGTTCGGCGACGGCTCGCGCGACATCATCATCTCGACCACCGGCTGGGACATCAATCCGCGCGCGCTCGGCATCGTGCCGAAGGAAGCGAAGATCCAGACGCTGAAGGGCTTCCACTGGGTCTCGGACGCCTTCTTCATGTGCGTGCCCAAGGGCGTGCCCAATGACCGGCTGGCCGTCGTGCTCGACATGATGGCGCATGTGCTGACGCCGAAGATGCAGGCCTATTCCTATGACGAGGGCTATCTCTATCCGGGCCCGGCGGTGAAGAACGTGCCGCTCTCGCTGGCGCCGGAAAGCAGCCAGAAGGTCATCGCCGAGTTCGGCCGGCCTGAATACGCGGATCTGATCGCCAAGAACCCGATCGAACTGCCGCTCAAGCCCGACAAGATGGTGGTGGCGTTCCGGAAATGGGACGAGCTGGTCGGCGCCAAGCGCGCCCGCTGAACGCCTCGCGGCCTAAAACAGAAAGCCCCGCAGTGACGCGGGGCTTTTTTCGTTGCGGCCAGGTGGAGCAGCTCAGGCCAGCTGCCAGCCCTTTGCTGCGCAGACCGCGCGCATCACGCCGCGCAATTCGGCCAGGCCCTTGAGCCGGCCGATGATCGGATAGCCGGGATGGGTCGGCTTGCCGATATCTTCGAGCAGCTCATGGCCATGGTCGGGACGCATCGGGATGCGCCAGTCTTCGATCCCGGCCAGCCGGCGCCGCTCCTGCTCCTGCAGCAGGACCGTCACCAGCGCGACCATGTCGGTATCGCCATCGAGGTGGTCGGCCTCCATGAAGGAGCCGTCCGCATCCTTGGCGACATTGCGCAGATGCGCGAAATGAATGCGGTTGGCGAAGCGGCCCGCGATGGCCGGCACATCATTGCTCGGCCCGGCGCCGAGCGAGCCGGAGCACAAGGTCAGCCCATTGGCGGTGCTGTCGACCGCCCCGAGGATGAAGGCCAGATCGGCCTCGTTCGAGACGATGCGCGGCAGGCCCATCAGCGGCCGCGGCGGGTCGTCCGGGTGGATGGCGAAGCGCATGCCGAGCTCTTCGGCCAGCGGGATGATCTCGCGCAGGAAGCGGGCGAGGTTCTCGCGCAGGATCGCCGGCGTCACGCCGCGATAGCGATCGAGCATCTTGCGCAGGCCGGGGATGTCATAGCGGTCATAGGCGCCGGGCAGCCCCGCCATGATGTTGGCGAGCAGCTTGTCCTTGTCGGATTCGGCTGGCGCGCTGGGCCCAGCTCTTGGCCGCACCCAATGTCGCCTCGGAGAAATCCGCCTCTGCGCCCGGCCGTTCCAGCATGTAGCAGTCGAAGGCGGCGAACTCGACGATGCCGAAGCGCAGCGCCGCGCCCACCGCCGGGCAGTCGGCCAGGCCAGCTCCGTGCGGGTCCAGTCCAGCACCGGCATGAAGTTGTAGCAGATCGTCTTGACGCCGCAGGCCGCGAGATTGCGCATCGAGGCCGGTAATTGTCGAACAAGGCGCTCTGGTCGCCCTCGTTCAGCTTGATCCGCTCATGGATCGGCAGGCTCTCGACGACGCTCCAGCGCAGGCCCAGCGAGGCATCGGCCGCGATCAGCGCCTTGCGCTCCTCGATCGCCTCGACGCTCCAGACCTCGCCATAGGGGATGTCGTGGAGGGAGGTGACGATGCCCCGCGCCCCTGTCTGCCGGATCTGCGGGAGCCGGACGGCATCCTTGGGTCCAAACCAGCGCCAAGTCTCTTCCATATCCGGGGTTCCTTCGTCAGCGATGAGAGTTGGGTTGGCGCAGGTCAGCGGTCACGAGCGCAGCGGCTTGTCGCTGAGCCGGCTCTTGTCGAACGCGTCGAGATGAGCCTGCGCGATCGCTTCGATCGCGTCGAAGACGGTGCGCAGATGGGCCCGCATCGCGGCTTCGGCGCCGGCCGCATCACCGCTGCCGACAAAGGCGGCGATCTCGCGGTGCTGGCTCAGGATCATGTCCGACCAGGTCGGCGTCTCCAGCGAGAGGCAGCGCACCCGGTCGAGCTGCGCCTTGACCGTCTCGATCATGCTCCAGACCGAAGGGTGGCCCGCCAGCCGCGACAGCTCCGCGTGAAAAGCATCGTCCAGCCGAAAGAAGGCTGCGCGGTCGCCCGCCTCCATGGCCACGGCCTGCTGCGCGACCAGAGCGTCCAGCGCGGCCCGGCCCTCGCTGTCCATCCGCTCGGCGGCGAGAGCGACGGTGCGGCACTCCAGGGTTTCGCGCACGAACTGGCTGTCATAGACAGCAGCAAGGTCGATCGGTGCCACAAAAGTGCCGACCTGCGGCACCACCTGCAAAAAGCCTTCCTCGACCAGACGCTTGAACGCCTCGCGCACCGGCGTGCGGCTGACGCCGAAGCGCAGCGCCATGCGCGCCTCCGACATCGCCACACCAGGCAGCAGCGCCGCGCCCAGGATGTCAGCCCTCAGCGAACGATGAATCTGGTCGGTGCCGTGGCGAACCGCTGAGATGGTCATTGCGTTCCCGTCGATTAGTATACTAGCATACCAACGCTGCAGACGAAGCGTCAACCGATCTTGGAATGGCGCCACGGAGCGGCCGGAGTATCCGGCGGTCTCCAAATAACGGCTCAAAGCAGCTGGGATAGGGAGGACGACATCGTGGCTACAGCCTCAAAGCTGCTCGGAGACGACACATCGGAGCTGCGCCTGCCGACAGGCCGGCACACCGGCTGATGCCTGTTCTCCCCTCCCTTTCCGCTTTCCTATTCCCGTGCGCAGGCCCACGCCTGCCCGCAACCGCGTGGCTTCCATGACGATACATGCCGCCAATTTCCGCGAACTGAAGCTCGATCGGCTGAGCCGCGATTTCGGAACGCACAACGCCCTCAAGGACGTCTCGCTGACGATCCGCAAGGGCGAGTTCATCGCGCTGCTCGGCCCCTCGGGCTGCGGCAAGTCGACGACGCTGAACTGCATCGCCGGGCTGCTGCCGGCGACCGGCGGCGGCATCTGGCTCGACGAGAAGCGGATCGACCCGCTGCGGCCCGAAGAGCGCGGCTTCGGCATGGTGTTCCAGAACTACGCGCTGTTCCCGCACATGAACGTGCGCCGCAATATCGGCTTCGGCCTGAAGATGCGCGGCGCTGCCCAAGGCCGAGATCGACAAGCGCGTCGAGGAGGCGCTGGCGCTGGTGCGGCTGCAGAGCCAGGCCGACAAGCTGCCCGGCCAGCTCTCCGGCGGCCAGCAGCAGCGCGTCGCCATCGCGCGCGCCATCGTCGTCGAGCCGCCGCTGGTGCTGATGGACGAGCCGCTGTCCAACCTCGACGCCAAGCTGCGGCTCGAGATGCGCGCCGAGATCCGCCGCATCCACAACACGCTCGGCGCCACCACCATCTACGTCACGCACGACCAGGACGAGGCGCTGTCGCTGGCCGACCGCATCGTCGTGCATGCGCGACGGCGAGATCCGCCAGGTCGGCACGCCGGAGGAGCTGTTCTCCCAGCCGGCCCATCTCGACGTCGCCGAGTTCATGGGCTTCCGCAACGTGGTGGCCGGCCAGGTCGACGATGGCCGAGGCCGGCATGGCCGAGATCGTCGATCGGCGGCGCCAGCGTCCGGGGTCGCAGCCGCGGCGCGGTCGCGGCCGGGCGGGCAGGCCATCGTCGCCATCCGCCCCGAGGATCTGCACCCTGTCGCCGACGGCGCCAACGGCCTGCGCGCGACGGTCGTCTCCACCGAGTTCCGCGGCCGCGAATTCGTCGGCTTCGGCGCGCATGGAGGACGGCACGGACATCTCCTTCCGCGCCCATGACAAGCTCGCGCCGGGCGCCACGGTGACGCCTGGCGCGCCGAGCCGGACCGGGTGCTGGTCTTCGGTGGAGGCGCGGCATGAGCGTCGCGCCTCGACCACATCCCGCTGAAGCAGAGGCTCGCGGCGCGCGGCGTTCGACGGGCTGACGCTGCTGGTGCTGCCGGCGGTCATCTTCCTGCTGCTGCTGTTCGTCTACCCGTTCCTCTACGGGCTGGTCCTCTCGTTCAAGCCCAAGGCCGGCGGCGCCTTCGCCAACTACAGCCGGTTCTTCTCCGATCCGTTCCTCTACGAGACGATCGCGACGACGCTCTGGCTCGCGCTGCCGGTCACGCTGCTGAAGCTGCTGCTTCGCCGTGCCGATCGCCTTCCGGGTCCGGCTGATGCAGCGCCAGCGCCTGCTGACGACGCATCCTGGTCATGCCGATCACGCTCGGCACCGTGCTGGTGGCCGAGGGGCTGCTGACCTATCTCGGCCCGCAGGGCTGGTTCAACCGCACGCTGATGACGCTCGGCCTGATCTCGACGCCGATGCAAGCTCACTGCACAATTACTGGGGCGTGTTGCTCTCGCTGGTGATCACCGGCTTTCCGTTCACCTTCCTGCTGACGCTCTCCTACGTCACCGGCATCGATCCGGCGCTGGAGCAGGCGGCGGCCACGCTCGGCGCCGGGCGCCTGGCAGCGCTTCCGCCACATCCTCCTGCCGCTGCTGCTGCCGGGGCTCGCGATCACCTTCTGCCTCGCCTTCGTGCAGGCCTTCTCGGTCTTCCCGTCCGCGGTGCTGCTCGGCGCGCCGGCCGGGCCGACGCGCGTGATCTCGATCGCGGCCTATCAGGCGGCGTTCGAGGAGTACGACTACTCGCATGGCCTCGGCGATCGCGATGATCATGGGCGTCGTGCAGCTCGTCGATCGTGGTCGCCGTGCTGGCCTGCGCGGCCTGCTCTACCGCGGCCCGGCCGGCGGCGGGAAGGGCTGAGTCGATGGTCGCGCGATACCCGTCTCTCGACGAAGCTCTGGGCCGCCGCCGTCTGGGCGCTGATCGGCTTCTTCGTCGCTCAACCTGCTCGGCGATGATCGCGACCGTGGTCACGAGCTCGCTTCGCCACGCGCTGGCTCGGCACCTGGCTGCCGGCCGGCTGGACGACGCGCTGGTACGCCGCCGCCTGGAACGAGTTCCAGCTCGGCGACGTGCTGCTCGTCACCTTCCAGATCGTCTTCCTGGTGGTGCTCCTCTCCGGCCTGCTCGGCGTGCCGGCGGCCTATGCGCTGGCGCGGCGCGAGTTTCCCGGGCAAGCGGCTCGTCATGCTGCTGTTCCTGCTGCCGCTGCTGGTGCCGCCGATCACCTACGGCATCCCGCTGGCGACGGTGCTCTACCAGATCGGGCCTCGGCGGCACGATTCTGGGGCGTCGTGCTCGCCAACCTCGTGCCGACGGTGCCCTTCGTGATCCTGGTGATGATCCCGTTCATCGAGCAGATCGACCCGCAAGATCGAGGCGGCGGCGCGCGTCTTCGGCGCCAACACCTTCAAGCTCTTCGTCCATGTGCTGCTGCCGCTGCTGCTGCCGGGCATCCTGGCGGCGCTGCTGCTGGTGCTGGTGCGCACCATCGCCATGTTCGAGCTGACCTTCCTGACCGCCGGCCCGACCAGCCAGACGCTGGTGGTCGCGCTCTACTACGCGGTCTTCGCGGCCGGCGTGCGGGCGGTGCAGTCGATCGACGCGATGGCGGTGATCTACATGGTCACGACGCTGGTCTGGCTGCTGATCGCGCTGCGCTTCGTCAACCCGACGCAGATCGTCGGCGGAGGGCGGCGCTGACACGCAACTGCGGCGGGCTGTGCCCGCCGCGCCCCACCATCAAAACCCCGGCGGCGCTCTTGCGGGCACCGGATAGAGGGTCAACCCAGGGAGAGAGACCAAATGACCGAGACGACGCAGTTCAAGCCGAGCCGGCGCATGGTGATCGCAGGCGCAGCCAGCCTGGCGGCTTTGCCAGCGACAGGCGCACTCGCCCAAAGCGCCCCGGTTTCCCTCAACATCATCGACGTCGCCGGCAACCTGCAGCTCACGCAGACCTCAATCGAGGCCTTCGCCAAGGCCAACCCGAAGCTGATCTCGCGCGCTGAACTTCTCGCGCGCGCCCTCGCCGGAGCTGCCGGCCAAGCTCAAGGCGCAGCAGGATGCCAACCGCGTCGATATCGATCTCGTGCTGACCGGGCCCGGCGCCATGTCGGACGGCATCCAGCAGGGGCTCTGGGTCGATGTCTGGAAGTCGCACGCCGCCGCAGCTGCCCAAGGCGGAGGAGGTTTATCATGAGCAGGCGCTCATGATGCAGAGAACTTCGGCCAGAACGAAGGCGTCGCGGTCGTCTACTCGCCCTCCGGCCCGCTCTTCGATTACAGCGCCGGAGCGGCTGAAGACGGTTCCCAAGACCGCTGAGGAGTTCCTTGCCTACGTCAAGCAGAACCCCAAGCGCTTCACCTATGCCCGGCCCGTGAACTCCGGTCCCGGCTGGACCTTCCTGCAGGGCCTGCCCTACATCCTCGGCGACGCGGACCCTACCGACCCGATGAAGGGCTGGGACAAGAGCTGGGCCTATCTCAAGGAGCTCGGCACCGGCATCGACTACTACCCGGCCGGCACGGCCGCGACGATGAAGGAGCTCGGCGAGGGCACCCGCGACGTCATCGTCTCCACCTTCGGCTGGGACATCAACCCGCGCGTCCTCGGCATCGTGCCGAAGGAGGCGAAGGTCTTCGCGCTCGCCAACACCCACTGGATCCCCGACACCCAGTTCATGTGCATGCCCAAGGGCGTGCCGGCCGACAAGATGCCGGCGCTGCTGGCGCTGATGAGCCATCATGCTGAAGCCGGAAGCCGCAGGCCGCCACCTATGACAAGGGCTATTTCTATCCCGGCCCGGCCATCAAGGGCGTCACGCTCGCCATGGCGCCGCAGGAGAGCCGCGACGTGCTGAAGGAGTACGGCCGGCCCGAATATGACGACCTGATCTGCAGACTCCGACCCGCCCGCCTCTCACGCCGGAGCGCCTCGTGGCTGCCTTCCGGCGCTGGGACCAGGAAGTCGGCGTCGGCCACGGCGCGCCGAAATAACGGAAGGCGAGGCAGCATGCGCTTTGCGGCGATCGGGCTCGACCACCGCCACATCTTCCACATGGTGGGTGGGCTGATCGAGGCCGGCGCGACCTGCGCCGGCTTCGACCCGGAGACCAGCGACCAGCGCGTGCTCGCGGGCTTCCGCGAGCGTTTCCCCGACGCTTGTCCCGCGCCCGCCGCGAAGCGCTGCTCGACGACCCCGCGCATCGACCTCATCGCCTGTGCCGCCATCCCGCGCGACCGCGCCGCCATCGCCATCCGCGCCATGCGAGGCGGGCAAGGACGTGATGGTCGACAAGCCGGGCGTGACGACCTCGACCAGCTCGCCGCAGTCGAGGCCGCTGTCGCCGAGACCGGCCGGCATCTTCTCGATCTGCTTCTCCGAGCGCTTCATCGTTCCCGCGACACTCGTCGCGGGCAAGCTGATCGCCGATGGCGCCATCGGCCGTGTCATCCAGACCATCGGGCTCGGGCCGCATCGGCTCAACCGGGCGATCCGACCCGGCTGGTTCTTCGACACCGCCACCTATGGCGGCATCCTGACCGACATCGCCTCGCACCAGATCGACCAGTTCCTGCATTTCACCGGCTCGACCGACGCCGAGATCGTCACCTCCGCCATCGGCCATTTCGGCGGCTGAGGACCTGCCCGATTTCCAGGATTTCGGCGAAATCCTGCTGCGCAGCCCGCAGGCCGGCGGCTATGTCCGCGTGCGACTGGTTCACGCGCCGACGGCCTGCCGACCTGGGGCGACGGACGCCTGACCTTGCTGGGGACCGAGGGCACGATCGAGCTGCGCAAATATGTCGACATCGCCGGCCGGCCCGGCACCGACCATGTCTTCCTGGTCGACCGGCACGGCACGCGCCACATCGACGCTTCGCACGAGCCGCTGACCTATTTCCGAGATGTCGTCGCCGATATCGCTGACCGCGGCGAGACGGCGATGCGCCAGTCGCATGTCTTCACAGTCTGCCGCCTGGCCTTGCAGGCGCAGGCCCGTGCCGTCCGGCTGCCAGCCACCCCCTCCCGGAGCGCCACTGCATGACCCGCCGCATCGGCCTCGCCATCATCGGGCTGGGACCGGCTTCGCTGCCGCATTCCAAAAGCCTCATCGACCTCGCGGAGCGGGCGGATGTGCGCTAGGCCGTCAGCCGCTCGCCCGAGCGGGCGCAGGCCTTCAGCCGCGACTTCCCGTTTCCGACCACGACCGATCTCGAGGCTGTGCTGGCGGACCCGCTGGTCGAGGCCGTGATCGTCCTGACCCCGCCATCGAGCCATCGCGATGTCTCGCGGCGCTGCCTTGAAGCCGGCAAACATGTGCTGGTGGAAAAGCCGCTGGAGCTGACCAGCGCGCGCGGAGCGGAGCTGGTCGCGGCAGGGCGCGCCTCGGGCAAGGTTCTGGGCGTGGTGCTGCAGCATCGTTTCCGGCCCGCGAGCCTGCGCCTCAAGGCAGCCCTCGATGCCGGCGATGCTCGGCCGGGTCGAGGCTGCCTTCCTGCAAGTGCCGTGGTGGCGGCCGCAGGCCTATTACGACGAGCCCGGCCGCGGCACGCTGGCCCGCGATGGCGGCGGCGTCCTGCTGACGCAAGCGATCCACTCGCTCGACCTGTTCCGCTCGCTAGTCGGCGTCACTCGGATCGTTGCCGCGCAGTCCCGCACCACGGGGCTGCACCGGATGGAGACGGAGGATTACGTCTCCGCTTTGCTGGAAACGGGCTCAGGCGCGCCGGCCACCCTGGTGACGACGACAGCCGCCTATCCCGGCCATCCCGAGCGGATCGAGATCATCGGCGACAAGGGCTTTGCGTCCCTCATCGGCGGGCGGCTGGAGCTCTCCTTCCTCGACGGGCGCAAGGAGGTTGTCGAGGCCGAGGGCTCGACCGGCAGCGGCGCCAACATCATGGATTTCCCGCACGACGCCCACCGCGCGGTAATTGCCGATTTCCTTGACGCGATCGTCGCCGGCCGTGACCCTGTCGTGACCGGCGAGGAGGCGCTGGCCTCGCAACATCTCGTCGACGCCATTCTGGAGGCAGCGCGCTCCCAGATTTCGGCCCCGCCCTTCGTTCCGGGACGGAGCCCTCCGACGGCAGGCCATGCCTGACGGATCGATACCAGCGAACGAAAAGGGAGAGACCCATGTCTGACGAAACCTCGAAGCCGCGCAGCGGCGCCTCACGCCGCCAGGTGGTGGAAGGCGGCCTCGCCGCGCTCGCCACGATGCCGATGCTGAAGGCGACCGGGGCGCTGGCGCAGGCGCCGGCCCTGCCGAAATCGCCGATCACGCTCAGCATCATCGATGTCGGCGGCGCCCTGGCACTGCTGCAGAAGCCGCTTGAAAACTACCGCGACGCCAAGAAGAACCTGGTCTCGCGCATGACCTTCACCAAGGCGCCGGCGCCCGAGCTGCCGGGCAAGATCAAGGCGATGCAGGAGGCCAAGCGCGTCGATATCGATCTCGTCATCGGCGGCCTCGATGCGCTGTCGGCCGGTATCGAGCAGAACCTGTGGGAGCCGCTTCTGCCGGCCCACGCCGCCTCGCTGCCCGATCCTAGCAAGATCATGCTCAAGGCCGCGCTTGACATGCACAACCTCGGCGGTGGCCAGGGCATGTGCGTGGTCTATTACCCCTCCGGCCCGCTGCTCGAATACATGCCGGCCAAGGTCAAGACCCCGCCGACCAGCGCAGAAGAACTGCTGACCTGGACGAAGCAGAACCCCAACCGCTTCCTCTATGCGCGCCCGGCCAATTCCGGCCCCGGCCGCACCTTCATTATGGGCCTGCCCTATCTGCTGGGCGACAAGGACCCGAAGGACCCGGCCAATGGCTGGGACAAGACCTGGGCCTATCTCAAGGAGCTGGGCCAGAACGTCGAGTACTACCCGACCGGGACCGGCGCCACGATGAAGGAACTCGGCGACGGCTCGCGCGACATGATCGTCTCGACCACGGGCTGGGACATCAACCCGCGCGCGCTGGGCATCGTGCCGAAGGAAGCGAAGATCCAGACGCTGAAGGGCTTCCACTGGGTTTCGGACGCGCAGTACATGTTCGTGCCCAAGGGCGTCGCGCCCGAGAAGCTGGCGGTCATCCTCGACCTGATCAGCCACACGATGACCCCCGAGCAGCAGGCCTACACCTATGATGAGGGCTACTTCTACCCCGGCCCGGCGGTGAAGGACGTGCCGCTCTCCATGGCGCCGCCCGAGAGCCAGAAGGCCATCGCCGAGTTCGGCCGGCCGGAATACGCCGATCTCATCGCCAACAACCCGATCGAGACGCCGCTGACGCCCGACAAGATGGTGCTGGCATTCCGGCGCTGGGACGAGGAAGTCGGCAACAAGCGCAAGTAAGTCCAACACGAGCGGCCTCCCCAGTGGAGGCCGCTTTTTCGTCACGAGTTCCGCCGTACTGGTCAGCGGCAGAGCATGCGCAGCACAGTGTCGATCACGCTCTGCCGCCGGCGCAGACGCGCATCGTGAGCGGCCATGTCATGGCCAAAGACTTGATGGATGCTGGCCCGGTTGGAGACATTGTAGAAGCTCAGCGCGCTAATCGTCAGATGAATGTCGATCGGATCGAGACCTTCGCGAAATGTGCCGTCGTCGACCCCGCGCCTGTAGATTCCGGCAATCATGTCGATCGCCGACAGGTTGAGTTCGCCGATCTTGGTCGAGCTTTTGAGATGGCGCGCATGGTGGATGTTCTCGACCATCACGAGCCGAACGAAATCGGGGTTGTCGGCATGATAGTCGAAGGTGAAGCCGGTGAGGCTGGCGATCGCCTCGCGCGGCGGCAGTGCTGTGAGCTCAAGGCTGCGCTCGAACGTGCGAATGCGCGCATAGGCCTCTTCGAGCACCGCCCGATAAAGCCCCTCCTTGTCGCCGAAGTAATAGTAGATCATCCGCTTGCTGGTGGATGTCTTGGCGGCGATTTCGTCGACGCGCGCGCCGCTCAGCCCGTTCTCGACGAACTCGTCCCGCGCCACCGCAAGAATATTGCGACGGACCCCGTCGGGATCCTGCGTCCAGCTCTGCGATTTGCCGCTGCGCGCCGCGCGTTTGGTGGTGGAGGCCAGGTCACTCATGTCGCGCCCTTTCGAAGCACGGATGCTGCAGCATCACCTCGCCTGTCCGGCGCGCCTGGACAACCGATTTCAGCATTCCGACGGGCCGGCTGACGGCCGAGCTGGGAAGGCGGAGCACAAGCGAACGGCCTTGACCATTTGAACCATCCAGTACAATTAACGTTAGCAACTGGCCGCGCAAGCACCCTCGCCTGTCCGGTGACTGCCGCCCGTGACCGAGCAGTGGGTGGATCGGTTGGAACAGTCCAGCCTTCAGGGAGCGATATGAGCCGGGCCCCTCGCCTTTCCGACCCCTTCTGCCAAGGCCCTGTCGAATGATAAGCGGCACCACCAAGCTCATCGCCCATCTCGGCTATCCCACCGAGAGCTTCAAGGCGCCGATGATCTACAATCCCTATTTCGCCGACCGTGGCATCGACGCCATCGTCGTGCCGATGGGCTGCAAGGCGCAGGATTATCCGGCCTTCCTGAAGCTGGTCTTCAAGCTCTCCAACATCCACGGCGCGCTCGTCACCATGCCGCACAAGGTCACGACCATCGGCCTGCTCGATGAGGTCATGACCACCGCCAGCGTCGCCGGCTCCTGCAATGCCGTGCGCCTCGATGCGCAGGGCAGGCTCGTCGGGGATATGTTCGATGGTGAGGGCTTCGTGCGCGGCGTCCTGCGCAAAGGCCGCGTAATTGCCGGGGCGCGCGCGCTGGTTGTCGGCTGCGGCGGGGTCGGCTCCGCCATCGCGGCCTCGCTGGCAAAGGCCGGCATCGGCGAACTCGTGCTCTATGACGCCCATGAACCGACCATGCAGAGCCTGGCCTCGCGGCTGCGCACGCATTACCCGCAGCTTGGCCTCGCGCTGGGCTCTGTCGATCCCTCAGGCTGCGACATCGTCGTCAACGCGACGCCGCTCGGCATGCAGGCGGGCGACCCCCTGCCCGTCGATGTTGAGCTGATCGCTCCCACAGCCTTTGTCGGGGAAGTCGTGATGAAGCAGGAGATCACGCCCTTCCTCGCGGCCGTGCGCGCCCGGGGCTGCGCCTATCAGATCGGCACCGACATGCTGTTCGAGCAGATCCCGGCCTATCTCGAATTCTTCGGCTTCCCGACGACCAGTTCCGACGAGCTGCGCAGCCTCGCGCGCCTCAGCTATTAGGAGGACCGCCATGATCCCGTCGATCGCCACGGTTTGCGTCTCTGGCACGCTGCAGGAAAAGCTCGAGGCGATCGCGGCGGCAGGCTTCCGCGCCGTCGAAATCTTCGAAAACGACCTCATCGCCTTTCCGGGCTCGCCCGCCGAAGTCAGGCGCATCTGCGACGGGCTCGGCCTCGCCATCGTGACCTGCCAGCCCTTCCGCGATTTCGAAGGCATGCCCGATGCCCGCCGCGCCCGCACCTTCGATCGCGCGGAACGCAAATTCGACCTGCTGCAGGAGCTGGGCACCGATTTGCTCTTCGTCTGCTCCAGCACCTCGCCCGAGGCGCTGAGCGGCATCGACCGGCTGGCCGCGGATTTCGCCGAGCTGGGTGAGCGTGCGGCCAAGCGCGGCCTGCGCGTCGGCTACGAGGCGCTGGCCTGGGGCCGGCATGTCTATGATTACCGCGACTCCTGGGAAATCGTGCGCCGCGCCGGCCGCGACAATGTCGGCATCATCCTCGACAGCTTCCACATCCTCTCGCGCGGGCTCGACACCTCCAACATCGGCACCATGCCGCGGGACCGCATCTTCATGGTGCAGATGGCCGATGCGCCGCGGCTGCAGATGGACCACCTGTCATGGAGCCGCCATTGGCGCTGCCTGCCGGGACAGGGCGATCTCGACCTCGCCTCCTTCATGCGCGACCTCGTCGCCACCGGCTATGATGGCGTGCTCTCGCTGGAGATCTTCAACGACCGCTTCCGCGCCGGCTCGGCCCGCTCCGTCGCGCTGGACGGCCATCGCTCGCTGATCTGGCTCCTCGACGAAACCGCCCGCACGCTGGGCCGGACCGTGCCGGGCGCGCTCGAAATGCCGCCGCCCGGCCCCTGTCGAGGCGGTGGAGTTCATCGAATTCGCCGTCGCGGAGACGGAGCGCCCCGGCATCGAGACGCTTCTGGCGGCGCTCGGCTTTGCCCGCACCGGCCTCCACCGCTCCAAGGATGTCGCGCTCTGGAGCCAGGGCGATATCCGCATCGTGCTCAACAGCGACGCGGAAGGCTTCGCGCATAGCTATCAGATCACCCACGGCACCTCTGTCTGCGCCCTGGCGCTGCGCGTGCCGGACGCCGCTGCGGCGACAAGGCGCGCGCAGGTCGCTGCTCGACGTGCCGCATGCCGGCGCGGCGGGACCGGGCGAGCTCGACATCCCGGCCGTGCGCGGCGTCGGCGGCAGCTTGCTCTACTTCATCGACCGCGCTTCGGCGCTGGGCGGCTGGTCGCAGGTGGATTTCGAGCCGGTGGAGCGGGCCAGCCCCGATGCCGGGCTGACTGCCGTCGATCACATCTCCCAGAGCATGCAGTATGAGGAGATGCTGACCTGGCTTCTGTTCTATTCCTCGCTGTTTGCAACGACCAAGACGCCCAGCCAGGCGGTCATCGACCCCGGCGGCGTGGTCCAGAGCCAGGTCATCGAGAGCGGGCTGCGCGGTGATGCCGGCCAGGGCCTGCGCCTGATCCTCAACGGCTCGCAGAGCCACCGCACCATGTCGGCACGCTTCATCACCGATTTCTTCGGCTCGGGCGTTCAGCACATCGCCTTCGCGACCGCAGACATCGTCGCGACGGTCAACAGGCTCGTCGCCAACGGCGTCGCCATGCTGCCGATCCCCGAGAATTATTATGATGATCTCGAGGCGCGCTGCGATCTCTCTCCCGCCGAGATCGACGCGCTCAAGGCACTCAACATCCTCTACGACCAGGATGCCGGCGGCGCCTTCTTTCAGGCCTACACCACGACGCTCGATGGCGGCCTGTTCTTCGAGATCGTCCAGCGTAACGGCTATGCCGGCTATGGCGCGGCCAATGCAGGCATCCGCCTGACCGCCCAGTCGCGTTTGGCCCGGCCTGTCACCGTCCCCGCCAGCCTGTCCCATCCGCAAGGCGCGTGACATGACCCTGCCCTGCATCATCACCGTCGCGATGACCGGCTCCCTGCCGACCAAGCGCGACAATCCCGCCGTGCCGATCTCGATTGCCGAGCAGATCGAATCGACCCAAGCCGCTTTCGAGGCCGGGGCGACGCTCGCCCATTGCCATGTCCGCAACGAGGACGGCACGCCGACCTCCTCTCCCGATCGCTTCGCCCTGCTGATGGAGGGACTGCGCCGGCACTGCCCGGGCATGATCGTCCAGCTCTCGACGGGCGGGCGCTCCGGCGCCGGGCGCGAGCGCGGCGGCATGATCCCGCTCAGGCCCGATATGGCCTCGCTCTCGACAGGGTCCTGCAATTTCCCGACGCGGGTCTATGAGAACAGCCCGGACCTCGTCGACTGGCTGGCAAGCGAAATGCTGGTTTACGGGGTCAAGCCGGAGATCGAGGCCTTCGACCTTTCGATGATCTTCAAGGCCGTCGAGATGGAAAAGGCCGGCAGCATCAAGGGCCCGCTGCATGTCCAGTTCGTCATGGGCGTCCGCAATGCGATGCCGGTCGACCGCGAGACCTTCGAATTCTACATCGCCACGCTGAAGCGGCTCGCGCCGGATGCGACCTGGACGGGCGCCGGCATCGGCCGCGACCAGCTTACTCTCAACCGCTGGTCGCTTGAGCTCGGCGGCCATTGCCGCACCGGGCTGGAGGATAATGTCCGGCTGGACCGCGACACGCTTGCCCCCTCCAACGCCGCGCTCGTGCAGCGCATCGTCGCGCTCTGCCCGGACTATGGCCGCCGCCCGGCCACGGTCGCGGAAGCGCGAGCCCTGCTCGGTCTGGCGCCACACCGCGGCTGATCAGGGTTCTCAGCGCGGAACGATCTCGACGCGCCTGTTGCGGCTGCGGCCCGCCTCGTCGCTATTGCTCGCCACAGGCGCGACCATGCCGACGCCAAAGCCCGTGAGCCGCCCGGCCGGAATGCCATGGCTCTTCTGCAAAACCTCGGCGACAGCGGCAGCCCTGCGCCGCGACAAATCGAGATTATAGTCATGGGCGCCCTGGTTATCGGTATGCCCGACGACGAAGAAGGAGCCGGTCCCGGTTTTCAGGAAGGCCGCGATCTGCTCGATCTGCGGACGGGATTCCGGCTTGATCGTCGCCTTGTCGGTGTCGAACTGGACGCCGTACAGCACCGCCCGGCCTTGCGAGGCGATGTCGCCCGCCATCTTCCGCGCGTCGACCAGCTCCATCCTCTGCTCGCGCGGCTTGTCCTCCACGACAGTGACGATGGCAAAGGTGCGGCCGTCGAAATTCTTGCAGTCGCGGGAGGCCTTCACCTCTGCAGCGTAAACCGCGACATGGGCTCCCTCGGCCTTGATCAACTGGTAGCGCTGCCCGGCATTGCTGGCGGTGAGCACGCACCAGCCTGCCGAGTACAGGGCCTTGGGCAGCTGGTCGCGCGGGAAGACGTAATGGATCAGCCCCTGCTCGCCGCCGCCTGAATCCACCGCGCGCCCGGCGCTGCCGCCGCAGCCCTGATCCTTGCACTGGAACACGGTCTGGCCGTTGCGCGCCTGCAATTCCTGCTCATAGCCGGAGGTGGCCTCGAGTGGGCTGCGGCCGGCGGGCAGGAGATAGACGAAGCGTGTCCGGCGGCCCTGAAGCGTGATCATCGCCTCGGGCGTCCGCAGCAGATTGTTCGAGACCGGGTCGCGGCCTTCCTTTGGCTTCAGCGTACCCGCGACGAGATCGGCCTCGTCAAAGGCCGATTGCGAATAATCGAGGATGATCGATCCGGCATAGCGCTTCAGCCACGGCAGATCGCTACCCGCGACATCCTTGGGCGGCACAGCCGTGTCGGCCGCCTGCACCGGGCTTGTGACGAGAAAGGCGAGCAGAAACAGAAACAGGCCCGGACGCATGCTGCACCTCCCGTGGATCGGCATCCACAGCATGGTACATTCCGGACTTAATCTGTCGAGAGCGGAAGAGCAGGCTTTTGTCCTGAAGCGGCAAGTACGGCCCCGGCAGCCGCAGCAATTGCCTCGGCGGCGACATCGGCGCCAAACAGCGCCTCGTAGCGGGCGCGGCCTGAAGCTGCCATAGGCGCCAGCAACTCCGGATGGGTGATCAGCTCAGCCAGCCGCGCCGTCAGCGGCTCCGTCTCCCCCGGCGGCACCAGCCAGCCGGCGCGCCCGGAATCCACCACTTCGACCAGCCCGCCAATGGCCGAGACGATGGGCGGCCTGCCCCACGCCATCGCCTCGATGGCGACACGGCCCAGGGATTCCGGCCTCTTCGACGGCACGCAGACGATGTCGGCCCAGCGGTAGAGGGAACGCGGATCATCGGCAAAGGGCTCGATCGAGACGGTTTCCGACAGCCCCGCCGCGCGCGCCAAAATATGCAGCGCGCGCTCGCGCTCCTCATCCTCGAAAGCACCGCCGACCAGCCGCGCCTCGATCCGCTGCCGCAACGCCGAAGGCAGCGCAGCGATGGCCGCAAGCAGCACCTCCTGGCCCTTGATCGGCCCGATGCGCCCGAGCATCAGCACCCGCAACGGCCGTGTGCCGTCATAGCTGACCGGTTCCGGCACACTCGGCCCGGCAATGCCGTTATAGATGACCTGACCGTCGCGGCCGGCCGGCAGGGCATAGGCGGCCCGCGTCGCCTGCGAGTTGAAGACGAGGGCGCTGCCGCTCCACAAAACCAGCGTCCGCAGGATCGTTGCAGCCCCGCCATCGGCGATCTCATGGATGTGCAGCAGCGATTTGCCGGGAAATAACCGGGCAGCCAGCGCGTAATCGGCGATGACGGCGGTGTTGATGTAGACGAGGTCGAAGCGCTGCAGCCGGCGCCCGGCGCGCCAGAGCGCAGCCGGCAAGGCCAGGAGACCGAGCGTCAGCAGCCTCCACATCGTCTTGCGACGCAGCACCCAGAGCGGCTCGAACAGGATCCTGTCGGCGACCGGTTCGAGCAGCGAAACGATCGGCCCCGACCGTGGCAGCACCACCTCGATCTCCGCCGTGGGATAGGCCGCGCGCAGCGCAGCGACGCTCTCCGCAAAGCAGCGGTCGGAGCCGTAAAGCTCATAACCCTGGTGCACGCAGGCGATCCGGAAAGGCACGCTTTTCACCCTCGTCGTGGCATGCAGCCATGACGGCTGTTCAGGCGCAGGCTCGTCGCGCTGACGATCCGTTCACCTCGCTCCAGTCTAGGCGGCCCGCCTTTTATGACTTCTTAATTGCTGAACACCCTCTATCGCGCTTTGAAGACCGATGCCTCCCGGAGCGGCCATGACAGCTGAACGACCCTCGCTGCTGATCCTTGGTACGCGCGGCATTCCGGCCTCCCATGGCGGGTTCGAAACCTTTGCCGAGCATCTGGCGCTCTATCTCACCGAGCATGGCTGGGATGTCGGCGTCTATTGTCAGGAAGAGGTCACCAAAGTCGACCAGCGCATCCGCAGCGAGCGCTGGCGCGGCATCGAGCTGATCACCGTCCAGGTCTCCTCACGCGGTCCCCGCGCCACGCTCGAATTCGACGCGCTCTGCGTCCACCATGCCGCCTCCCGCCCTGCCGTGAGCCTGGTGCTGGGCTATAATAGCGGGCTGTACCTGCCCTATCTGCGCCTGCGCGGCAGCAAGATCATCACCAATATGGACGGGATCGAGTGGCGTCGCCCGAAATGGTCGAAACCCGTGCGCGCCTGGTTCTGGGTCAATGAGTGGATCGCAGCCTGGTCCTCCCATCTCCTCATCGCCGATCACCCGGCCATCGCCGATCACCTCGCCACGCGGCGCTCGCGGCAGGCGATCGCGATGATCCCCTATGGCGGCGTCCCGGTCGAGGCGGCGCCCGAAGCGCCGATTCGCGCACTCGGTCTAGAACCGGGTCGCTATCTCGTCTCCATCGCCCGGATCGAGCCGGATAATTCGATCCTGCCGCTGGTGAAGGCATTCTCGCAGCGGCCTCGCGGCGCGAAACTGGTGGTCCTCGGCACCTTCGACCCCGACAACGCCTATCATAACGCCGTGCGTGCCGCCGCAGGCCCCGAGGTGGTGTTTCCGGGCGCGATCTATGACGGCACCATCGTGCAGGCACTGCGCTACCACGCCCGCGCCTATGTCCACGGCCACACCGTCGGCGGCACCAATCCCTCGCTGGTCGAGGCGCTCTGGGCCGGCAACGCGGTCATCGCGCACGACAACCTCTATAATCGCTGGACCGCCGGGGACGCCGGGGTGTTCTTCCAGGATGAAGCGAGCTGTGCCGCGCTGATGGAGCAGGTCCTCCAGGACGACGCGCTCGTCGCTCGGCTGTCCGCAGCAGCGCGGGCTCGCGCCGTGGCGGAATTCAGCTGGGGTCCGATCCTCGGCCAGTATGAGAGCGCGGCCCGTCGCTTCCTTCCCGCTGGCCGGCAGATCGCCGCCCCGAGCGAGCAGCGCGTGTGAGCGTCTCCCGCCGCGACCTGCTGGCGACGGCCGCCGCGGCAATCGCGCTGCCGGCCCATGCTGGCGCGAGCGAGCCGCCCGTAGCGCTCAGGCGCGGCGTCAATCTCTGGCCGTGGTTCTCGCTGACGCGGGAATATCCGGCGCCGCGTATCGATTATGGCTGGCCGCCTTACCAGTTCCAGCGTCCGGTCCCGACGCCGCACGATCTGACACGGCTGCGGGCAAGCGGGCTGGACTTCGTCAGGCTGCCTCTCGATCCCGGTCCTTTCATCGCCGGCACGGCCGCGCAGCGCACGGAGCTGATGGCGCAGTTGCGGGCGGCGATCGTGTCGGTGCTGGAAGCCCGGCTGACGCTGGTTTTGAACATCCAGGCCAACTCCGCCACGCATCACTGGAATCCGACGCGGTTTTATGGCGGGCGCGACGCGCCCGGCCTGCCGGCCTATCGCGGCTTCATCACCGATTGCGCCGCGCTGCTATCAGGCTTCGATCCGGCAAGGGTGGCGCTGGAACCGGTGAACGAGCCGCCACAGGGCTGCGGAGACGGCAGCTGGACGGAGATCCAGCTCGGCCTGCTGAACGCCGCCCGTAGCCGCGCCCCTCGCCTCACCCTGATCGCCACCGGCAGTTGCGGCAGCATGGTCTCCGGGCTTGAAGCCCTGGATCCCAAGCTGTTGGCCGGCCTGGCCCCCCTGCTCTTCACCTTCCATTTCTACGAGCCCTATCTCTTCAGCCATCAGGGCGCACCCTGGATGCAGGAGCCGGTCTACCGCGCGCTCAACGCTGTGCCCTGGCCCGCCAGGGAAGGCTCGCTCGACAAAACCTTGGCTGCCGTTCGCCTCAGGATGGCTCAGGACAAGGAGACGCCAGCTGCGCAGAAGCGCGCCGCCTATGCCGAGACCGAGCGCGTGCTGAAGGTCTATTTCGATGCCGACCCGGCCCGCCCCTTCATCGACCGGTATCTCGGCTCGGTGAAAGCCTGGGGGACGCGGCACGGCATCCCTGCGGCGCAAATCCTGATGGGCGAATTCGGCGCACTGCGCAGTGATGCCCGCTATGTCGCGTCCGGCGCTGCCGACCGCGCCCGCTATATCCGCGATGTCCGCAGCAGCGCCGAGGCCTTCGGTTTTCCCTGGGCCTTCTGGAACGCCTTCGACGGCATGGGCATGATAGAGGACGACAGCCGCGCCTTCGATCCAGCCATCGTCAACGCGCTGGGCCTGACCTTGCCACGGGGCTGACAGGCCTTGGCGGGGGGCGGTACAGGCACAGGATGATCAGCGAGAACTTGGCCGGCATGGTCGTCTTGGAGGCGACGGTCTCGGCCGCGTTCAACAGAATGATCCAGACCACCATCGGCAGCCAGATGCCGCGGCCGCACTGCCGGGCCGTCTCGCGGATGAAGAGGCTGAAGGTCACCGCCAGCAGCGCCGTCACCAGCGCGCCCTGATACAGCATCATCTTGATGAAGGGGTTCTCGATGCCCCATTCCAGCCCGTGAATGCGCCGCATCGACTCCACCCACTCGACATCGGGGCCGATAATCAGGTCACGCAGCGGGATCGCCTTCACCAGCTCGAACATTTCCATGCGCGCATTGGCACTGCCGCCATCCGAAACAAAGCGTGAGAGCAAGGCGTCGAAGAAGCCACCGACCCAGAGCGCGCCGAGCGCGATCGGCGCCAGCGCCAGCATCGCCGCGCCCAGCGCCGCGCCCAGCAGAGGCAGCCGGCCTGAGGCGAGCTGCCGCATCAGCACGATGGCGCCATAGCTCCCCCGAACGCCAGCGAGGCGAGCAGGGCCGTGCGGCCGCCAAAGACGACGAGCCCGGCCGATTGCAGGCCGATCAGCACGAAACGCAGCCGGTCGGGCAGCGAGCGCCCGCCATTGAGCAGCGCCATCAGATAACAGGCCGTCATCATCGCATTGACGAGCGGGTGGCCCTGCAAGGCCGAGGAGCGCAGATCGGTTTCGAACGCCTGGCCGTCGAAACGATAGGGAAACAGCAGGTTCTTGGTGAGGAACTCGTAGAGGCCGAGCAGCGCATTGACGGTCATGACCGCATGCAGCGCCGTTTCCAGCCGCGCCCAGGTGGTGTCATCGGCATCGGCCAGCAGCATGACGAGCAGCGCCGGCACAAAAAAGGTATCGAGCAGCCCGGCCATCCCCGGTGTGTGGCGGACGACGAAAATGGCTAGCACCAGCACTGCCGTGACAGCCATGACGAGGCTCGCCGGACGCGCACTGGCGAGATGCACGAAGCGCCGCACCGGATCGCCGCAGACCAGCAGGCTCCAGCCGAACAGCGCCACGATCATATAGGTCGAGGGGTGAATCTTGGTGGCGGCGCCGCCCGACAGCCCGTCGTAATTATAGCCGACGACCCAGAGCATGCCGCCCGACACGGCAAACAGCACCACCAGAAAGACGACAAGGCCGGTGCCCGTCAGCGGCCCGATCTGCGCAAAGCGAGGGCTCTGGCGGGGCGGCGCCGCTGCCGGCCAGGCCGCGTCGGCCATCTCAGGCGCGGCCCATCGAGTCGATCAGGATGGCCGCACCGATGCTGCGCCCCATCACCATCGTCGCTTCGGCAATCTCCGCCACATCGCGCTGCTCGGCACCGTTGAGGCGCGAAACCAGCAGGATCTGCTCGACCACCGCCACCATCGGCGCCATCTTGATGTTGCGGCTCAGGACACCGCCATCGATGATGACAATGTCGAAATCCTTGCCGGCTTCGGCCAAGGTCCGGATCGCGAAGGCGCGGCTGGACACCTTGGCGCCGTTGGAGCGCTGCCGGCCCTTGGGCATCAGCGCCACATCGCGCCGGCTGCCGTAATGGATCGTCCCCGCCAGCGGGCTTTCGCCGCGCAGCACGTCGAGAATGCCAGGCAGGCTGCTCTGCTGGTTCTGCTCCACATCGCCATCGATCAGCAGGACCCGGTCGCCACGCATCGCCGCGACATGCGCCAGCAGGAAAGCGGTGCGGGAGCGCTCGCCCGAATCCTCATGCGTGGAGGTCAGCAGCACACTGCGCACAGGCGCCTGCGCCAGCCGGGTATCGTTGACATCGAACAGGCGCAGCAGGGCAAGCCCGGCAATGGCCTCGGCCCGCGTCTCGGCGCTGCCAGCAGTGTCCGCCGGTCGTGCGCCAGCCGCGCCGGGTATCGCAGCCTCGACCGTCGCCGCGAGCTTGCGACGCCAGAAGCTGCCGACGACCGCGGGGGTGGTTTCAGGTTCCTTCGCCTCGGGCATGTTCCGGGCGCGCTCATCCTCACCCTCGGGCGGCAGGATGCCGATGACGGGCGCGCCGAGCAGCGACTGCACCTGCCCACTGGAGAGCAGCTTCGGCGAGACATACTCGCGCACCAGCGCGCCACCGGCCCCGAGCCCGAGGCCGGCGCCAAGAGCACCGACCAGCAGCACGCTGATCGGCGGCCAACTTTTTTGCTGGGGCGGCTGGGCGCGGGTGATGATCCGGGCATTGGTGGTGTCGAGCCCGGCCTGCTCCCGCGTTTCCTGCGCGCGCAGCAGGTAATTCGCATAGACCGCGCGCACCGCCTCCAGATCGCGCTGCAATTCGCGCAGGCGCACGGAGGCCTGGTCGGAGGATTGCGTCTGCCGCGTCAGCGTCTCGAGCCGCGCGGCGAGCTGCTTCTCATTGGCGAGCGCGCGCTCATAATCGGTGCGGACCGAGCGCGACAAGCGCTCGAGCTCCGCCGAGATCAGCTGGCGGATATTGCCGAGCTGGCTGCGCACTGCCGCGATTGCCGGGTGGCGCGGGCCCAACTGGGTTTCCAGATCGGCTTCGCGCTGGACCAGCGTCGCTTCCTGCTCGCGCAGCTTCTGGACAACGGCCGATTGCATGGCCTCGGAGGTGCTGCCCGCAGGCCCGCCTGCCCCGCGCTGCCGCGCGATCTGATCGACCTGCGCCTTCAGCACCGAAGTCCGGCTTTGCGCCTGCGACAGCTGGTTGCCGATCTCGGTCAGCTGCTGATCGGAAATCAGCCGCCCGGAGGCAACCGTCAGGTTATTCTCGGCCCTGTAGCGTTCGACCGCGTTCTCCGCCACTTCGACCCGCCGGCGCTGCTCGGCCAGCCTGGCGGTCAGCGCATCGGACGCCTCCCGGGCTGCCTGGCTGCGCGCCTCCGCCTGATCGACGAGATAGGCATCGGCGATCGCATTGGCGATGCGGGCGGATTTGTCCGGATCCTGCGCCGTGACCACGACCTCGACCACGAGCACCTTGTCGGCGCGCTTCACCGCAAGGCGGCGGCGCAGCGCCGTCAAAGTCCGCGCCTCTGCCGGTGTCAGGCTGCGCCTCGGGCCGGTGACGGGCGCCGGGCGCCCCAGAAAATCGCCGAGCCGCGTGAACAGCCCGGAGCCGTTGAACTCGGTATCCTTGCTCAGATCCGTCGCGGCGATGGCGCGCAGCAGCACGCCGGCCGACTGGATCACGCTGACCTGGCTCTCGACCTGGGTCACGCCGCCATCGGGCGCCACGGCACTGGGATTGACGTCGTTGGTCAGGACCTGACGGTCACGCGGGTCGATCAGGATCTGCGCGCTGGCGGAATACAGCGCCGGTGTCAGCAGCCCGTAGACCAGGGCCAGCGCCACGAACACTGCGGCCGTTCCGAGGATGAAAAAGCGCCGGTGCCAGAGGATGCGCCAGACATCGGTCGCCTCCACGGTGCCGTCATGATGCCAGCGTCGCGCCTGTGCGGCCGGCTCGAATCCGGCCGGCGCCGGGAGCGGACGCGCTGACGTGGCTAGGCTGGTCATTCCGTTTCCTGCGAACAGGCACCATCGCACCTTCGACGCGGGGTGTGAGCCCGGATCGTCGGTCGTCTTGATCGCAGATAATTCTTAACAAGGCATTTACCATCACCCTCAGGTTGCTGACGCAACCAAGCATACAGGCCGCCCCGCACAACCACAGATGGGGCCGCGCGGCATAAGACTATTGAAACAATAACGGGATATAAGCCTGCTTTAGCGGTCGTCTCGGGAAATTCCTTTAGGACAGATGAGGCTTGTTCAGGTGACGTTTTTGCTGGGTCATCATCGATGCGCCTGAGGCTGCTGCTCGATCCTGCTGCGGTACGGCGCTGGCATCTGATCCTGGCCACACGCCTGCAGGCCGTGCCCGGCGTCACGCTGACGATAGAGACCGCTTCCGGTGGCGAGCCCCTGCCCTCCGGCGTCGAGGCCTTGTTCAGCCTGGAAGCGGCTTTGCACGGGCTACCGCGCAACGGCCCCGCTGCGCTGATGCCCGCAGCCGAACTAGCGCCCCTCCAATCGCCCGACCCGCAGCCCGCCGACTTGACCATCGACCTCTGCGGCCTCGCATCCCCCGAGACGCCCGACCTCTGGCAACTGATTTTCAATGGAGTGCCCGGCGAGGCGACCCTGCTCGCCCTGCTGCTCGGTGGGCGTACCCCCCGCGTCGAACTTCGCGCCGGTAACGCCATCGTCGCGGCCGCCCGTCCCGGCACGGAATATGGCGGCGTCCTGCTCGCCTCCTACGAGGACATCACGGCCCGCATCACCACCCTGATCGTGGCAGCCGTCGCCGGATCGCGCCCCGCGCATCTGCCCGATCTTCCGGGCGAGAACCGCGACGTCACGGCGCCCAATTGGCCACAAGCCGCCCATCTGGCGAAGATCGCTGCGAAGAAACTGGCCGGGGCAGTCGTGCGCCGGCTTTACCATCTCTGCTACCACGCACCCCACTGGCGCACGGGCTGGCGCAAGCTCGACGGGCCCGATCTTTTCGACCTGCGGCGTCACCCCGAGGGCGGCTGGCGCGATCTCCCCGATGACGGCTCACGTTTCTATGCCGACCCGTTCCCGATCCTGCATGAGGGCAAGCTCACCGTCTTCGTCGAGGATTTTCCGCACAGCCTCGGCAAGGGCCTGATCTCCGCCGTCTCCTTCGACGAGCACGGCCCGACCGGAACCCCTGTCCCGGTTCTGGAGCGCCCGGGCCACCTCTCCTACCCCTTCGTCTTCGCGCGCGATGGCGCGGTCTGGATGATCCCCGAAAGCGGCAGCGCCGGCACGATCGACCTGTTTCGCGCCACCGCCTTCCCCGGTGGCTGGGTCCATGAGGCGACGCTCGTTGACGGCGTCTTCGCCAGCGATGCGACACTGGTCGAGCATGGCGGGCTCTGGTGGATTTTCGCGACAGTGCGCGATGGCGGTGGCGCCTATTCGGACGCGCTGCATCTTTGGTCGGCGCCGGAGTTTCGTGGGCCGTTCACGCCACACCCGGCCAATCCGGTGCTAATCGACATCGCCTCGGCCCGGCCTGCCGGCCGCATGGTCCAGCGCGGCGGCGCCTTGTTGCGCCCCGTGCAGGACTGTCGGCGCGGTTATGGTGCGGCGTTGGCGATTGCGCGCAGTGACCAAGCTGGACCTCACCGGCTTCGAGCAGGAGGTCGAGACCTTGCTGGGGCCAGGCCCGCTTTGGCCCGGCCGGCGCCTGCATACGCTCAACAGCGCTGGGGGCTTTGAGTTTATCGACGGCTCGAGCCTGGCCCGGCGGCGTCTCTTCTAGCTGACCTGCCGGGGGCTCTAGCTAACTGACTTGCCGGGGGCTGCCTTCAGTGGCTGGCGGCACCGCCGCGCAGGGTCTCGACCATGCGGGCAATCGAGCTGATCGAGCGGAAGGTCTCGGGCGTCAGCTGCGCCGGCGGGATCATGATGTCGAACTCGGCTTCGACCGCGACCATCAGGTTGACGAGGTCGAGCGATGACAGCCCGACATCGGTCAGCGAGTCATCGGGGGTGAAATCCCGCTTATGCGCCTGTTCGGCCAGGATCGACCTTGCGAGGTTCATCGCCTGGTCGGTGTAGGAATTGGAAGCTGTACCGAGAGTCATCTGCTGCGATCCAATGATGCTGATCTGACGCGTAAACGTCTTGCAACGTAGCGCGAAGCCCTTGCTTTCCGTGACTACATATCCCAGCCCGCGTTCCTGCAAATGCCCATTCGTGTTTACAGTTAATTTTAAGGACGCTGATTGGATTGAATTCTCACAACGTTCAAAGACGCGAATTTAACAGCTAGTCTGTAGTCTTAGAGAGCGTCCAGATCATCCTGATTAGAGCTCTGTACGGACGCAGCGTCGCGACCAAAGGGGAGCCTGCAGCCAGCCATGACGATCCAGAACCAGATCCCCGCCGCAGGTGACGAAGCGACGGCCGCCAACCTGCAGTCACGCACCGCCGCTGTCGCCGCCATCGCGGCCGCCCATGCCGATGCCGTCGACCGCGACGGACGCTTCCCGGAAGAGGCCGTGGCCGCGATGCGCTCGCACCGGCTGCTCGGCGCCGCTGTTCCGATCGAGCTCGGCGGCGAGGGCGCTTCGATCCGGGTCTTGGCCGATATCTGCTACGCGCTCGGCAAGGCCTGCGCCTCCAGCGCCATGATCTTCGCGATGCACCACACCAAGATCGCCTGCCTGGTGCGCCACGGCCAGGGCGATGCCTGCCAGGACGCGATCCTGCGCCGCGTCGCCGATGAGCAATTGCTCATGGCGTCCTCCACCACCGAGGGCAATACGCGGCGGCAATGTCCGCGCCTCGGCCGCCGCCATCCAGCGCGAGGGCGACCGTGTCCGGCTCGACCGTGCCGCCACCGTGATTTCCTATGGGGCGCAGGCCGATGGCGTCGTCACCATCGCGCGCCGCGCCGACGATGCCGCCGCCTCCGATCAGGTTCTCTGCGTTTTCCTGAAGCAGGATTACACGCTGGAGCGGCTGAATGGCTGGGAAACCCTGGGCATGCGCGGCACCTGCAGCAATGGCTTCCGCCTCGTGGCCGATGCCAGGGCCGAGCAGGTCCTGAGCGCGCGCTACGCCGACATTCACGGCCAGACCATGACGCCGGTCTCGCACATCCTCTGGTCCAGCGCCTGGTCCGGCATTGCCGCCAGCGCGGTCGAGAAGGCGCAGGCCTTTACCCGCACCGCCATGCGCGGGGCCGGTGGCGTCGCCCCTCCGGGCGCCCTGCATTATGCCCGCGCCGTCTCCAGCCTGAAGCAGGCCCGCGCGCTGATCAGCCAGGCAATCGACCGCTTCGAGGCGGCGACAGGCAACCCCGCCGCGCTCTCGGCAATGGATTTCCAGACGGCCATCACCATGCTCAAGGTCGAGGTCTCCGAGCTCGCCGTCACCACGGTGATGAGCGCGATGCGGGCCAACGGCCTCTCCGGCTACAGAATCGACGGCGACTTCGCCATCGGCCGCCAGCTGCGCGACATCCTCTCCGCCCCGATCATGATCCACAACGACCGGATCATCGCCAACCTCGCCACCGCCACCCTGATGACGCCCGTCGCCGCCTCGCTGCGCGATTGAGCCGAACACCGAACCAGGACCAGACACCATGAACATGATGACCCCGGTGGCGAAACAGGCCAACCCCGAGACCGACCCGCTCGACGCCCTCTTCGACACGATGTTCCAGCCGATGAACGCCCAGGGTGTCTATGCCCGCACCGGCGTCTATGAGGCCGTCGTCGAGGCGATGGTGGCGCTGATCTCCTCGAAGCGCGAGGCGGACACCGAGATCTTCCGCTTTCCGCCGGTGATGAGCCGCGCCCATCTCGAGCGTCACGGCTATCTCAACAGCTTCCCCAATCTCCTGGGCTGCGTCTCCTGCCTCGAAGGCACCGAGAGCGAAATCCTGGCGATGGCCAACCGGCACAACAAGGGCGGCGACTGGACCGAAGGGCTGCAGACCGCCGACCTCGTCCTGACCCCTGCGGCCTGCTACCCGGTCTATCCGATCGCGGCCTCGCGCGGCCGGGTGCCTGAAAAGGGCTACCGTTTCGACGTCGCCTGCGACTGTTTCCGCCGTGAGCCTTCGCGCTATCTCGACCGGCTGCAATCCTTCCGCATGCGGGAATACGTCACCATCGGCTCCGCCGAGCAGGTCGCCGAGTTCCGCGAGCGCTGGGTCGTCCGCGCGACGGCTTTGGCCGACGAACTGGGCCTCAGCTACCGCGTCGAGCAGGCGAGCGATCCGTTCTTCGGCCGCGTCGGCGCGGTAAAGGCGATCAGCCAGCTCGAGCAGGCGCTGAAGTTCGAGCTTCTGGTGCCGCTGCGTGGCGAAAGCTCCGGCACCGCCTGCATGAGCTTCAACTATCACCGCGACCATTTCGGCACCGCCTGGGACATCCAGCTGGCCGACGGCTCGCCCGCCCATACCGGCTGCGTCGCCTTCGGCATGGACCGGCTGGCCGTCGCCATGTTCGCAACCCACGGGACGGATGTGGCGCTCTGGCCGCAGACGGTGCGGACCGCCCTCTCGCTCTGAGCCTTTAAGGCCCCGCCGCTACCGGAACGACCATGCCGCTCGACCCTCATGTCAGACGCTTTCTCGCCATGATGGCGTTGGGCGGTGCCTCTCAACCGGGCACCGAACAACGCCGGCAGGGCCAGCGCCTGCTCGCCAAGCTGGCGGGCGTCGAAGCGTCTCCTGTGGTGGCGCAGGCGGTATCACTGCCGCTGGACAGCGGTGCCCGCGAAGCGCGGCTGTTTACGCCGCTGGCGAGCGAAGCGGCGGGACCGGGCATCGTCTTCTTCCACGGCGGTGGGCTGGTCGCGGGTGATCTCGACACGCATGACAGCATCAGCGCCCAGCTCGCGGCGGCCAGTGGCTGCCCTGTGCTGGCGGTCAGCTACCGGCTTGCTCCCGAACACCCCTTCCCGGCCGCCATCGAAGACGCGGTCGCCGCAATGCGCTGTGCCGCGATGATGGCTCGCCGCCTCGGCATCGACCCTGACCGCCTCGCCATTGCGGGCGAATTCCGCCGGAGCGGGGCTCGCCGCGCGCGTCTGCCAGGAACTGCGCGGCTCTGGCATCAGCATCGCCGCGCAGCTCCTGCTCTGTCCGGTGCTCGATCTCCGCTGCACCAGCGCCTCGCAGCAGCAATTCGCCAGCGGCTATCTGCTGGACGCCGCGACGGTCGCGCATGATATCGCAGCCTGCGGCGTTGCGGGGCTGGTCGAAAGCCCGCGGGTCTCGCCCTTGCTGGAGCCCGATCTGACGGATCTGCCGCCGGCGCTGATCCACACCGCCGAATGCGACCCGTTCCGCGACGATGGTGCGGCCTATGCGCAGCGCCTGGCGGAGGCCGGCAGTCCCGTCCAGGTGACGTGCCATGCCGGCATGATCCATTTCTTCTACGGTCTCGGTCGGCTTGTCCCGACCGCGCGGCCGATCCTGCACGCGATCGGCGCCGAATTCGGCGCGCTGCTGCGCGGCCAATCCTCCCTATCCATCGCAACCTCCCATCCCAGCCTGCAGCGGAGAGCATCATGAGCCTGCGTTCCACCCTCCTTTCCGAGATCCAGACCATCACCCGGGATCAGGACAAGACCATGCCGCCGCTGACGGATGATCTGGTTCTGCTCGATACCGAGTTCGACTCCCTCTGCTTCGCGCTGCTGGTAGCGCGCATGGAGGACCAACTCGGCGTCGATCCGTTCAGCACACTGGAAGTTGCCGATCTGCCGGTGACGCTGGGCGATCTGATCGCGCTCTATGACCGCTCCGTCCTGGCCGGGGCCGCCTGAGCCGATGAATTTGCGCGCGCGACTGAGGCAGGCGGGCGGCCTCGCGGGCCTCAGCCTCGCTGACCGGACGACAGTCAACACGCTTGAGGCCCTGGTGGAGGGGCCAAACGATCAGGCCATGGCGGAGAGGCTCGCTGGCCGCTCCGTCCTGCTCGCCACCGGCGGGCAGATGGCTGCGGCCAAGGCGATGCTGGTGCTGGACGGGCTGGCGCGCCGCATGGTCCTGCTGCCTCCCGGCATCACAGCCGAGCAGATCGACGCGCTGCTGCGCGATGCCCAGATCGACCTCGTCGTCACCGACGCCGACTGCCCGTTGCGCCCGGCGCTGTCGCATCTGCCCTGCATCGAGGCGCAAGCCGCCGCACAGGCCGCCGCACCATCCGAGCCGCTGGCCACGGAGTGGGTGCTGGCGACGTCCGGCACGACCGGCGCGCCCAAACTCGTCGTCCATACGCTGGCAGGGCTGGCCGGTGGCATCAACACCGCCGCGACGCCCGAGCCCGGAACGGTCTGGGCGACCTTCTATGACATCCGTCGCTATGGCGGCCTGCAGGTCTTTCTGCGCGCCATGCTCGGCCCGTCGTCCCTCGTCCTGTCCGACCCTGAGGAGCCGGTGCGTGAATTCCTGCACCGGGTCAAAACAGCCGGCGTCACCCATCTGCTCGGCACGCCCTCGCATTGGCGCATGGCCCTGATGAGCAGCGCCATCCAGGGCCTGTCGCCGCGCTATGTCCGGCTCTCCGGCGAGATCGCGGACCAGGCCATTCTCGATGCGTTGCGCGCGGCATTCCCGCAATCGCGCATCGCCCATGCCTATGCCTCCACCGAAGGCGGGGTCGGCTTTACCGTGGAAGATGGCCGCGAGGGCTTTCCCGCCAGCCTCGTCGGCGCGCGCAGCGGCATCGAGATCGTCGTTCGCAACGACACGCTGCATATTCGTTCGCAGCGCACCGGCCGGCTCTATCTCGGCGCTGAGGCTGCTCCGCTTTCGGACCAGGACGGCTTCGTCGATAGCGGCGACCGTGTCGAGCTCAGGGGCGAGCGCTACCATTTCCTCGGCCGGGCCAGCGGCATGATCAATGTCGGTGGCGTGAAGGTTCAGCCGGAAGAGGTCGAGATCGTCATCAATCGCCATCCGGCGGTGTCGATGTCGCGCGTCCGCCCGCGCCCGAACCCGATCCTCGGCGCCGTCGTCGAGGCCGAGATCGTGCTGCGCAGCGACCAGCCGGCCGATCAGGCGGCGCTGAAGAGCGAGATCATCGCCCATTGCCGCCCGCACCTCGCCAAGCACAAGGTCCCGGTCAGCGTGAAATTCGTCCCCGCCCTGCCGATCACCCCCGGCGGCAAGCTGCTCCGGAGCCAGGCATGACCACCAGCCCATCGCGCGTCGTGCTCGTCACAGGCGCCACACGCGGCATTGGCCTCGCCACCGCCGTCACGCTGGCCAATGAGGGTTTCCGGGTCGTCTCCGTCGCGCGCCGCACATCCGAGGCTTTCGAGGCGGCTGCGGCAGGGGTCAGCGGCGGCTCGCTGCATTTCAGCCCCTGCGACCTCGGCCAGACCGAGACGCTGCAGGATCTGGTCAAGACCATCCGCAGCGAGCATGGGCCGATCTACGGGCTGGTCAACAATGCAGCCATCGGCACGCCGGGCCTGCTCGCCACCATGCCCAACAGCGAGATCAGCCAGCTCGTCCATCTCAACACCCTGGCGCCGATGCTGCTCACCAAATACGCCATGCGCGGCATGATGGCGGCGGGCGCCGGGCGGATCGTCAACATCGCCTCGATCATCGCCTTCACCGGCTACAACGCGCTCTCCGTCTATGCCGCGACGAAAGCCTCGATGATCGGCTTCACCCGCTCGCTGGCGCGCGAGGCCGGGAGGCTGGGCGTGACGGTCAACGCGGTTGCGCCCGGCTTTGTTGAGACGGCGATGACCGAGGGCATGGATGAGGCCGAGCGCGAGCGGGTCGCCAAGCGCAGCGCCCTGCGCCGGCTGGTCGAGCCCGAGGATGTCGCCAATGCCGTTGCCTATCTGGTCTCGGACAAGGCCCGCAATATCACCGGCACGGTCATGACCATCGACGCCGGCAGCACGGCCTGACGAAGCGCCCCGAGACGACTGCCGGCTTAGGCCGGCAGATGGCGGAACTGGCCGCGACGATAGACCAGCGAACCGGTTTCGCGCTGGTTGACCAGCACGCCGCGCACTGCGCCGATCAGGATGGCGTGGCTATGCCGTTCCAAGATTTCATCGACCTCGCAATCGACGATGGCCTGGGCCTCGGCGAGGCCAAAGGCGCCCGAGGGCATCTCCAGCCAATGTGCGCCATCATAGCGGGCCGAGCCGCGAACGGCGCCGATGCCGGCAAAGCGCTCGGCGATCGGCTGATGCTCGCTGCCGAGAATGCTGACGCAGAAATGGCGGCGGCGCTGAATTACCGGCCAGCTCGATGCGGTGCGGTTGATGCAGACCAGCATGCTCGGCGGATCGACTGAGAGCGACACGGCCGAGGTCGCAGTCAGGCCGACACGCTCCGCGCCGCTACCCGCCGTGACGACGACAACACCGCCTGCGAGGCGCTGCATGGCCTGCTTCAACTGCTCGCCATTGTCGGAAGGCGACACCGGATCCCGCACTGCGATGGTCATGTCCCGCTCCTGTTGTCGCTGCGCAAGCATCAGCCGGCCCGCCCCTGCAGGCCGACTGCGCCCAGCGGCAGCCCTGAAGTCTCAGCCCTGGCCGCGCGATCATTGCCGGCTGCAACCCGGTGGAAGGCCCGGCCGAGCCACAGCAGAATGAAGGCCTCGGAGGCAATCAGCCCGAGCAAGGCAAAGGCCGACGGCAAGGTGAGCAGCACCGGCACCATGATGCAGGCGCCGATCACGAAAGCGGTGGCGCTGCCCCAGGCGATGGTCCGGAAGGCGCCGCAGGCTTCGAGATAGGCGCGCGGGATGGCGTAGAGCAGCGAGACCAGCATCGCGCCCCAGACACCGGCAGCGATCCAGTTCATCGGCTCATGCTCGAAGCGGCCCTTGAACAAATGCAGCTCGATCATCGGCAGCGCGACCAGCATCGCCGCGCCGTAGACGAGGCAGCCGACCGCGATGACGGCGGTGGAGCGCACCACGATGCGGTTCGCCCGCGCGGCCTGACCCTTGGCCAGGAGCTCGCTGACCTCGGCGAGAACCATGTTGGTCAGCGCGTTCGTCGGGATGCGCAGCGGCGCAAACAGCACCAGCGTGGCGGCAATCGGGGCGAATTCGCTGGGCCCGGCCAGGAGAGCGAAAGCCAGCGTCATGCCCTGGCCCTGCAGCGTATTGGTCGTGACGCCGGTCAATGACCACGCCACCGTGCGCCAGATCGCGCTGTAGCGCCGCCACAAGGCTCGGCCGCACCGTCAGCCGCAAGGGCGCGCGCAAGACGATATAGGAGATGGCGATGCCGCAGCCATGGCCGAGCGCCAGCGCCATGAAGGCATGATCGAGCGTGACCTCGTGCAGCCCGAAGACGATGATACAGGAGCGAGGCGATGCCGACGCCTGCGTAAACCAGATCGCTCAACCCTGCGACGCGCGGCTCCTTGCGAGCCAGCAGCACGATGCGGAGATAGCTGCGGAACATATAGAGCCCGATGAAGGCGCCAGCCGCCATGCTGCCTGCGCCCATCACCGGAAACAGCGCAGCCGTGGCAATGAGCCCGAGCCCGAGCGACATCGCCAGGGCGGCCGTGCCAAACACGCTGTCGAAGGCTTTCGCGCCCGGCCGCCCGACCATGCGGGCGATGAACATCGTGGCGGGAACGGCAACCACCGAGCGGATATAGGTGATCGCCACCGCGCCGCAGACGAATACCATGGCGAACAGGCCGTAATCCTGCTGGCTCAGCGACCGCACCAGCGCGATGTTCAGCACAAAATGGAACAGCGCCTGGACCAGCTCGCCCGACAGGATGACGGCAAAGCGGCTGCCGAAGCCGCCGCCGGAAAGCTTGCGCGAGAGTGCCGAGGCCAGGGTCGCGATCATGGGTTCAAGGTCCGCATCATATCTCTTCGTTTGGCCTGGGCAGACTTAAGGTCACGTGTCCCGAACCGTCAGATTCCGCCAAAGCCTGCTGGCGTCGTTACAGAAGTCTCAACGCTCACGTTCCAGAATGAAGCCAGCGCATTGCATAGCGCTGCTGTTGCAAGACGGAGTCCGCGTTCGCGTGCGGGCAACGTGCGGTTCCGGCACAGGCGGCTCGCGCCACAGCGCGGGCGCGTGCCAATCGAGGACGAGTGATGACCGGTATGGTTCAGGAACAGGGCAAAGCTGCGCCGGCGGCCTCCGCCGTCCGCTGCCGGCGGATCGAGCCCGCCGACCTTCCTGCGCTCGCCCGGCTGCTGCATGAAGGGTTCCCGGTGCGCGACGCCGCCAGTTGGCAGGTCTCGCTGCAGCGCCTCTGCGAATGGACGCAGGCGCAGGCTTTGCCGGGCTTCGGCTTCGCCCTAGTCGATGGCGACAATCCCGTCGGCTGCCTGCTGACGCTCTATTCTGCCGACGGCACGCGCTGCAATTTCTCGAGCTGGCATGTCGCGGAAGGGTATCGCCGCTTTGGCACCATCCTGGTCAGCGCCGCCCTGCGCGACCGCTCGCTGACCTATCTCAACATCTCCTCGGAACGGGCGACGCGGCCGATCATCGAGGCGCAAGGGTTCCGCCGCTACAGCGACGGCGTGATGCTCGCTGCGCCCTTGCTGGCGCTGACCAGCCTCGGCCGCGCCGAAATCCTCCGGAACGAGCCGACCGAAACCGATGCCTCGCCACAGGAATTGGCCCTGATGCGCCATCACGCCGCCTTCGGCTGCATCACCTTCTGGTGCCGGGCGGGCGGGCGCGCCTACCCCTTCGTCGTGGCCCGGCGTCTGATCAAGGACAGGCTGCCGGTGGCGCAGATCATCTACTGCGCTGCTGATACGCCCTGGCCGCTTCTGGCCGGAGCCGTCGGACGGGCGCTCGCCCGCCACCGGCTGTTCCTGATGCTGGTCGACGCGGCCGGCCCCCTGCCCGGCCTGCCGGGGCGGTTTTTGGCCGGCCGTATGCCGAAATATGCGCGCGGCCCGCAAATCCCGCACCCGGGCGACCTCGCCTACACTGAAGCAGCGCTGATCGGTACGTAATCCGATTCTCCAATTCTTTACGTCGCGCGGGTTAGATCGACACCGCGCGGAGCGGCTGGGCGAAGCTGGCGCGCCAGGAGCCGGACAGGCCCCGTTACGCGCCGCCCGCTTTGGTCAGGATCCATGCTCAATCAGGTCGATCCCCGGATATCCGCAGCCCCGCGCAGCGCAGCCCGCGCGCTGGTCGACCAGCTCGTCGCCAATGGCGTCGATCATGTCTTCACGGTTCCTGGCGAGAGCTTCCTGCCGGTTCTCGATGCGCTGGCCGATTCCGGCATCACCGTCACGGTCTGCCGCCAGGAAGGCGGCGTCGCGATGATGGCCGATGCCTATGGCAAGGCGACCGGCCGGCCGGGCATTTGCTTCGTCACCCGCGGCCCCGGCGCCACCAACGCCTCGGCGGGCATTCATATCGCCCAGCAGGATTCCTCGCCGATGATCATGTTCGTCGGCCAGATCGAGCGCGGCCAGCGCGATCGCGAAGCCTTCCAGGAGATGGATTACCGCGCCGCCTTCGGCCCGATCTCGAAATGGGCGACGGAAATCGATGTCGCCGAGCGCCTGCCGGAATATGTCTCGCGCGCCTTTCACGCCGCGACCAGCGGCAGGCCGGGGCCGATCGTCGTTGCCCTGCCCAAGGACATGCTGAAGGAGACCATTACCACCCCCCTCGCCCAGCCCTGGCGCGCGGTCGAGGCGGCACCGGGCCAGGACGATCTCGATCAGCTTGCTGCCTTGCTCAGTGAGGCGCGCCGCCCGCTGCTGCTGCTGGGCGGCAGCCGCTGGAGCGAGGAGGCCTATCGCGATATCCGCAGCTTCGTCGAGCGCTTCGACCTGCCCGTCGCGACTAGCTATCGCCGCCTGCCGCTCTTCGACCCGCTGCACCCGGCCTATGTCGGCGATCTCGGCCTGGCCGCCAATCCGAAGCTGGTGGCACGCGCCAAGGCCGCCGATCTGCTGATCGTGCTGGGCGGCCGGCTCGGCGAGATCGCCAGCCAGAGCTATGATGTCCTCGATATCCCTAACCCGCGCACGCGGCTGGTCCATATTCACCCCGGTCCCGAAGAGATCGGCCGGGTCTATGTGCCCTATCTCGGGATCAACGCTGCCCCCAATCGCATGGCCAAGGCGCTGGCCGGCTTTGCCGCGCCAGCGCACCGCCCCTGGCAGGACGAGACCCGTGCCGGCCATGCCGAATACCTCGCCTGGAGCGAAACCGAGACGCCGCAGCCAGGCGAGGTGAATCTGGGCACGGTGATGCTGCATCTGCGCCAGGCGCTGCCGGAGGATGCGGTGATCTGTAACGGCGCCGGCAATTACGCCTCCTGGATCCACCGCTTCTATCGGTTCCGCCGGCTGGCGACCCATATCGCCCCGACCTCAGGCTCGATGGGCTATGGCGTGCCGGCTGCCGTGGCGATCAAGCGGCTCTATCCGCAGCGGACGGTGATTTCACTGAATGGCGATGGCGATTTCCTGATGAACGGGCAGGAATTCGCGACAGCCGTTCAATACGACCTGCCGATCATCTGCATCATCTGCGACAACGCCAGCTACGGCACCATCCGGATGCATCAGGAGCGGGACTTCCCCGGCCGCGTCTCGGCTACCGACCTGCGCAATCCCGATTTTGCGGTCTATGCCCGCGCCTTTGGCGGCTTCGGCGCCACGGTGGAGCGCAGCGAGGATTTCCCGGCAGCGCTGCAGGCGGCAAGGGATTCTGGCCAGCCCTCGATCATCCATCTCAAGATCAGCACGGATGCGATCCTGCCGGGCATCAGCCTCACCGGCATCCGCGACAAGGCATTGGCAGCACGCTGAGCTGTGTGAGGGGGCGCCGACAGGCGCTCCCCATCCTCAATGAGCGTGGGCGTAGGCCCAGTACAGCTCGCGCGCCTGCCGGAAAAACGGCCCCGGCGCGAAGGCGACATCGTCCAGCGCCGTGATCGGCGCAACCTTGGCGAAGTTGCCGGCGGTGAAGACCTCGTCCGCCTCCAGAAAATCCTGGTAGCTGAGCGTGCGCTCCTGCACATCGACGCCCGCGCCGCGCAGCAGCGCAATCACCCGCGCCCGGGTAATGCCGGCCAGGAAGGTGCCATTGGGCACAGGCGTGTGCACCACGCCATCCTTGGCGAGGAAGGCATTGGCATTGGCGAACTCGGCGATGTTGCCGAGGCTGTCGCGCATCAGGCAATTGCCGAAGCCGCGCTCATGCGCCTCGGCCAAGGCGCGGGCGCCATTGGGATAGAGGCAGCCCGCCTTGGCATCCACAGGAGCGCTATCGGCCGTCGGCCGCTTGAAGGGAGACAGGGTCGCGCGCACGCCATTGGGTGTGGGCATCGGCGCCAGATACAGCGACAGGCACCAATTGGTCGACGCCGGATCGAGCCGGACGCCGCCGCCAAACCCGCTCTCGGCCCAGTACATCGGGCGGATATAGAGCTCGGCCTTGGCCGGAAAGCGCGACAGCCCATCCTGCACCAGCTCCGCCCAGCGCTGGACCGTCACCTTGGGGCTCAGCCCAAGCGCCGTCGCCGAGCGATTGACCCGCGCCAGATGCAAATCGAGATCGGGCGTGACGCCTTCAAAAGCGCGCGCGCCATCGAAGACGGTGGAGCCGAGCCAGGCGCCATGGGTGCGCGCACCCATCAGCCTGACATTGCCAGGATGCCAGCCACCCTCGAAGAAGGTCCAGGTATCGGTCGCAGCCTCGGTCGCGCTGGTCATCGCCAGATCAGGCCGCGCCGACCTGGAAACCGCCGGATGCGCCGGGATGGAGCATGCGCTTGATCCGGCCGACGGCGCGCACCACGAAACCGACGGAATAGGGCAAGGTGCGGCGGCAGAACGCCACCTTCTTCACATAGTTCTCGACATGCCAATGGCAGACCGCGCCGCGCGGCAGGAACAGGACATCGCCGGGGCCGAAGGTCTTGGGTGGGTTGATCCCGTCCGAAATCGTCGCCGAACCCTCGAGGAAGTAGATCGTCTCGTCGATCTCGTAGGTCCAGTTGAACGTGCCGGCCGTGCAGTCCCAGACCAGCGTGCTGGCCAGCCCGTCGGCGCTGCGCGACAGGGTGGCGTTGCGGGCCATCGGCGTACCCTCGAGGATCCAGCTCGGCTCGATCGGCGCGGGCTTGAGATCGACCTGGGTCACGGAAGCAATCATCGGTGTCTTGGTCACGGCCTGCCTCTGATGGTTTTCGAAAGACGGGTTCCGCGCAATGGGGCGGAGGTGCCGGTAGAGAAGACGTTTCCGCGCGCCAGGCAAGATTTACTTGCGTAAACCATTAATAAGCGCACCCGTTCTCGTGCCGGAACCGACTGGACCAGAGATCGTTATCGATCTGCACCAATCCGGCGCGTCCGTCTCGATCTGAGACATAGTCTTTCCGGACGGCAGGACGCTTAACCGCAGCGTCAATCTGGAACAGCGCATCCGAACCACTTTGAAAAGCGCCGCTTAACCACGTGCCACGCCTAAACTTCGTTCATCCTACTTTTTAAGCGCCTGTCTCAGTTTGATGCATCACAGCATGGTCCGGACCTTGCTCGAGGTCGCACAAGCTTGCTTTCAGCGAGGCACGGGGGGCACATGCGCAACGAAACCATCGCCATTCACGCCGGGTTCGATCACGACCCCACCACCCATGCCGTGGCGGTCCCGATCTATCAGAGCGTTGCCTACAGCTTCGACAGTGCCGATCACGGCGCCGCCCTCTTCAACCTTGAAGAGGAAGGCTATCGCTACAGCCGGATCTCCAACCCCACCGTCGCTGTGCTGGAAAAGCGCGTGGCGGCCTTGGAGGGTGGCCATTCCGCGCTGGCAGTGGCGACAGGCCAGGCCGCGCTGCATTACGCCATCGCCACGCTGGCCGATTATGGCGGCAATATCGTCACCGTCCCTCAGCTGTACGGCACCACCCATACGCTGCTCGCCCATGTGCTGCCGCGCCAGGGCATCCAGTGCCGGATCGCCGCCAGCGACAGCCCGGACGACATCGCCAAGCTGATCGACGAGAACACCCGCGCCGTCTATTGCGAATCCATCGGCAACCCCGCCGGCAACATCGCCGATATCGAGGCGCTTGCCGTGATGGCCCATGCTCATGGCGTGCCGCTGGTGGTCGATAATACCGTGGCGACGCCGATCCTGCTGCGGCCGATCGATTACGGCGCGGATATCGTCATCGCCTCGCTGACCAAATTCATGGGCGGCCACGGCACCACGCTCGGCGGCGTCATCGTCGATTCCGGCCGCTTCGACTGGGCTGCGCATCAAAGCCGCTTCCCGGCCTTCTCGACCCCCGACACCTCCTATCACGGCATGGTCTACACCGACCGCTACGGCGCTGGCGCCTATCTCGCCCGCGCCCGCAGCGTCTATCAGCGCACCACCGGTGCGGTCCTTCCAGCGATGAGCGCCTTCTTCCTGCTGCAGGGCATCGAGACGGTCGCGCTGCGGGTCGAGCGCCATGTCGAGAATGCCCGCAAGGTGGCGGAGTATCTGCGCGGCCATCCCTCCGTCGACTGGGTCAACTATGCCGGCTTCGCCGACAGCCCCAACCATGCCATGGCGCAGAAATACCTGGGTGGCGAAGGCTCCTCGCTGATGACCTTCGGCGTGCAGGGCGGCTTTGAAGCCGGCAAATCATTCTATGATGCGCTGAAACTGGTGAAGCGCCTGGTCAATATCGGCGACGCCAAATCCCTCGCCTGCCACCCCGCTTCCACGACACACCGGCAGATGACGCCGGAGGAGCAGCGTGGCGCCGGTGTCTCGCCCGAGACCATCCGGATCAGCGTCGGCATCGAGCATATCGACGATATCATCGCCGATCTTGACCAGGCGCTCGCCACCGCCACCCAGCTCGCCCAAGCCGCCTGAGCCCGGTCCGAGGAACCCGATCCGATGCGTCATCAGGGACTGGCCAGGAAGCAGAGCCACACGGTGCCGCGCCGTCCCGCGGCGCTGCACCTGCCGCAGATCGGCCGCCCGCCGGCCGGGCTGCAGATCGGCCTCCTGAACAACATGCCGGATTCCGCTTTCCTCCAGACGGAGCAGCAGTTCCGACGCCTGATCGGCCCTGACGTCACGCTGAAGCTGTTCTCGCTCGAAGGTCTCGCGCGCGGCGAGGCCGTTCAGGCGGAACTCGGAGCCCGCTACCAGACCCATCACGCCCTGAAGACTGCGGGGCTCGACGCGCTGGTCATCACCGGCAGCGAGCCGATCGCGCCCCAGCTTCAGGACGAGCCGTTCTTCGCCCCGCTCAGCGATGTCATCGCCTGGGCCGAGGCCAACATTGCCTCGACGCTGCTATCCTGCCTGGCCTCCCATGCCGCCGTTCTGGCACGCAGCGGTATCACCCGCCGCCCGCTCGGTCGCAAATGCTCGGGCGTCTTTGCCTGCAGCAAGACCCAGCCGAACCACCCCCTGCTCGCCGGCATGCCCGAGACTGTCCCCGTGCCGCATTCACGCTGGAACGGGCTGTCGGAAACCGAGCTCTGCGAGGCCGGCTACACGGTGCTGCGCACGTCCGAAGTGGGGGTCGACCTGTTCATCGATGACAGCAAGAGCCTGCTCGTCTTCCTGCAGGGTCATCCGGAATATGACGCCGACAGTCTCGCCCGCGAATATCGCCGCGATGTCGGGCGCTTTCTCGACGGCACGCGCGCCGATTATCCCGATATGCCGGAGAACAGCTTCTCCGCCGAGGGCACCGCCCTGCTGGCAGGCTTTGCAGCCAAGGCCTCGACCCGGCGCGATCCAGCGCTCTCGGCCGCATTTCCCGAAGCTCGCCGATACTCTGCCGGATCAGGCGCCATGGCAGGAGGATGCGGCCAGGCTCTTCCGCAACTGGCTCCGTTACGTCGCATTGAATCGGGCCACCTCCCTTACCCGCATGGCGGTGTGATCGCGATGCCTGCGTCTGCGCTCGCCAAACCGCTTGCAGCCGCCTCGACCGGGTCGTCATCGACCTCGGGCTGGATCGGCGCGCTGGCGCGAACAGCGCGGATCGACGCGCAGCCGGAGCGGATCTTTCCAAAAGTCATCGATGAGTTGGCCGCACAGCTATCGGCGCGGCACCGGCGCTGATCGGCCATGACGAGACCCTGAGCCATGCGCAACTCGGCGCGCGCCAGAACCGCTATGCTCGCTGGGCTCTCGCCCAAGGCCTCGGCAAGGGCGACACCGTCGCCCTGCTGATGCGCAACAAGCCCGACTTCCTCGCAATCTGGCTCGGCCTGAGCCGGATCGGCGTCCGGGTCGCGCTGCTGAACACGCATCTGCGCGACCGCAGCCTCGCCCATTGCATCGCTGTCGCAGCGCCGCGGCTGGTGATCGTCGAGGTGGAGCTGGCCGCCGCGCTTGAGACGGCGCTGCCGCATTTGCCCTCGCCCCCCGCTCTGGTCTGGCAAGGCGAAGGCGCACAGGCCACGCTGGCAGAGGCCGCTTCAGGCTTCGACGGTGCGCCGCTCGCGGATGGCGAAGGTCCGACCCTTGAGTGTTCGTGACGAAGCCCTGCTGATCTACACCTCCGGCACGACCGGCCTGCCCAAGGCGGCCCGCGTCAGCCATCACCGCATCATGATGTGGACGCACTGGTTCGCTGGCTTGATCGACCCTAGCCCTGACGACCGGATGTATAATTGCCTGCCGCTCTATCACAGCGTCGGCGGGGTCGTGGCGCCCGGTAGCGTACTTCTCGGCGGCGGCTCGGTCGTCATCCGCGAGAAATTCTCGGCCAGCCGCTTTTGGCGCGATGTCACCGAGACCGGCTGCACCGTCTTCCAATATATCGGCGAACTCTGCCGCTATCTCGCATCGGCGCCACCCGATCCGCTCGAGCGCCGACACAGCCTGCGCATCTGCACCGGCAATGGCCTGCGGCCCGATGTCTGGGAGCGCTTCCGCGAGCGCTTCGCCGTGCCGCGCATCCTCGAATTCTACGCCGCAACCGAGGGCACGGTCTCGCTCTATAATGTCGAGGGCAAGGTCGGCGCTGTCGGGCGGGTACCCTCCTTCATGGCCCGCCGCTCACCGGCGCTGATCGTGCGGCACGATGTCGAAACCGGGCTGCCTGTGCGCGATGCGCAGGGCCGCTGCATCCCGGCTGCGATCGAGGAAACCGGCGAATTGCTGGGCCGGCTCTCGAGCAAGGCCGAGCACAGCTTCGAAGGCTATACCAACCGTAGCGAAACCGAACGCAAGATCCTGCGCGACGTGCTCGAACCCGGCGATGCCTGGATGCGCACGGGCGACCTGATGCGGCGCGATGCGCAAGGCTTCTACTATTTCGTCGACCGGATCGGCGACACCTTCCGCTGGAAGGGCGAGAATGTCGCCACCACCGAAGTGGCCGCCGCACTCTGCGCCTGCGACGGCGTCACCGAGGCCAATGTCTATGGCGTCACGGTTCCCGGCGCCGATGGCCGGGCCGGCATGGCGGCGCTCGTGGTGACCGAGGCGTTCGATCTCACCCACCTGCACGCAACGCTGGCGGAACGGCTGCCGGCCTATGCCAGGCCGCTCTTCCTGCGCATCGTGCCGTCCTTCGCCCAGACCGAAACCTTCAAGCAGAAAAAGACCGGCTTGGCGGAAGAGGGGTTCGACCCCACCGCGATCAGCGACCCGCTCTATGTCGACAGCGAAGGCGCCTACCGCCCGCTCGACATGGCGCTGTTCCGCGCAATCGAAGCCGGGCAGCTTCGGCTTTAACCGCCGCCCCTTCCGCATAGTCATGCCCGGCGCTGTGGCCGCCGCGGCCCACGCGGTTTGCGACCCGACGACCCGCGCCAACGTCGCCGCCCCTGCCCCCAAGCCCTGACACTACCCGCCGTCAAAGCTTTGGCTGGCCTGGGCAAGCGCCATTGCGCCTGCCGGAACTCCCACCATCGGCTCCTGTTGGCCTTCTGACGGGAGGCTGAGCGAGCCTGCGCCTCCCCCTTATGCGGCGGCGCCCGGTGTCGCGCATGCCCCGACCCACAAGGAGATCCCATGTTCTATACCGATGGACAATTGCAGTATCCCGTGCGCGTCGAGAAGCCCAATCCGGTCTTCGCCCGCGCCTTGCAGCAGGCAATCGGCGGCGTCGAAGGCGAGATCCGCGTCGCCATGCAGTACATGTTCCAGGCTTTTGGAGCGCGGGGGCCGAAGAAGTACCGCGACATGCTGCTGAACACGGCGACGGAAGAGCTCGGCCATATCGAGATGCTCGCGACAGCCGTGGCACTCAACCTCGAAGGCGCGCCGCTGTCGATGAAGGAAGAGGCCTCGGCCAATATGGTGGCCGGCGCCGTGCTCAACGGCATGGACTTCCGCCACATCCTGTCGACGGGGCTGGGCGCGATGCCTACCGACGCCAATGGCGTGCCGTTCGATGCCTCGCATGTCTATGCCTCGGGCAACCTCGCGGCCGATATGTATGCCAATGTCACAGCCGAAAGCTCGGGCCGCGTCCTCGCCGTGCGGCTCTACAACATGACCGACGACCCCGGCATGAAGGACATGCTGTCCTTCCTGATCGCGCGCGACACCATGCACCAGCAGCAATGGCTGGCCGCGATTGAGGAGATGGGCGGCGATGCCAACCTGCCAATCCCCGACAGCTTCCCGCAGGAGAGCGAAAACCGCGACTTCTCCTATGTCTATCTCGGCCACATGACCGATGGCTCGATCCCCGAGGGTCGCTGGAGCGCGGGCGAGAGCATGGACGGCAAGGGCCAGTTCAGCGCCCGCGTCTCGGAGCCGCTGGGTGGGATGCCCAATCTCGCCCCGGCCCGGCCCGATGGCGGAGCGCAGCTCGCCCAGACCTCCAAATCCGGCAACACCGGCATCGTCGGCCAGATCGAAGGCGCCATCGAGCGCAACTTCTGACCACCCGCCCATGCCTTCCACACCGCCGCGGCAACCTTGCCGCGGCGGCTGACGTTGTGGGGTTGAGTGCCGTCCTGTCCCGTTCGCAAGGAGAGTGCCGATGACCACGTCGCGCAGCCGTTCCATCTGGATGGAGATCGACGTTGCCCCGGAGGCGGAACCGCTCAAGCGGGACCTGACCGTCGATGTGGTGGTAATCGGTGCCGGTATTGCAGGGCTGTCGACCGCCTATGAATTGAGCCTGCGCGGCCGCAGCGTCGCTGTGCTCGACCGTCGCAGCATTGCTGGCGGGATGACCGCGCGCACCACCGCCCACCTCGCTCCCGTCTGCGATGATGGTCTCTCGGCGCTCCTCTCGATGCGTGGCGAAAAGCTGGCGCAGCTTTTCCACCGGAGCCAGGAGGAGGCCGTCGACCGGATCGAGCAGATCCAGCGCGAACATGACATCGCCTGCGACTTCCGGCGCCTCGACGGCGTGCTCTTCCCCGCCAGCGAGGACGATCTCTCGACCCTGGACGATGAGTTCGAGGCTGCCAATACGATCGGCGTGGCCGTGACACGCTCGACGGGGATCCCCTTCACCGGCGGCGCTGCCACGCCATGTCTGCGCTACCCCCGCCAGGCTGCCTTCCACCCGCTGAAATATCTGCGCGGCCTGTGCACCGCCATCACCGCCCGCGGCGGCCAACTCCATCCGCATTCAACCGTGACCGAAATCACTGAAACCGAATCCGGCGTCGAGGTGGTGCTGGCCTCCGGCCATCGCGTGCGCGCGCAAGCGGCTGTCGTTGCGACCAATTCGCCGATCAACGACCGGCTGGCGATCCACACTAAACAAGCGCCTTACCGCACCTATGCCATGGCCTTTGCGCTCGCCAGCGGGCTCGTTCCCGATGGACTCTACTGGGATACGCTCGACCCCTATCATTACGTTCGCCTCAATCCGGGCAGTGAGGGCGATGTCCTGATCGTCGGCGGCGAGGACCACAAGACCGGTACGGCCGATGATGCGGAGCAGCGCTTTGCCGTCCTCGAACACTGGATGCGCGAGCGTCTGCCGGAACTCGGCGCGGAGTTGACCCGCTGGTCGGGCCAGGTGCTCGACACGCTCGACTATTGCGGCTTCATCGGCCCCAACCCGGGCAATCAGCGCATCTTCGTGGTCACCGGCGATTCCGGTCAGGGCATCACCCATGGTGTCGTGGCGAGCCTGCTGCTGCCGGACCTGATCCTGGGCCAGCCCAATCCCTATTCCGAGGTCTACGAACCCACCCGCAAGCCGCTCAAGGCCGCGACCACCTATCTCCAGGAAAACGCGACGGTGGCGAAGAACTTCGCCGAGTATATCGCACCGGGCGAGATCGGTTCTGCCGATGAGCTGGCGCCCGATCAAGGCGCGATCCTGCGCTCCGGCCTCAGCAAGATCGCGGCCTATCGCGATCGGGAAGGCACCCTGCACCAGCGCTCGGCAGCCTGCACCCATACCGGCTGCCATCTTCACTGGAACAGCTTTGAGACCTGCTGGGACTGCCCCTGCCACGGCTCACACTTCGCCCCCGATGGCAGCGTCATCAACGGCCCCGCTATCGCCGATCTCGCAAAAGCCGAGCCGTGAGGCCGTCCGTCCGCTGCGACCTCAGGACGGGCTGTGGAACAGCTCTTTCGCCGCGTCAGTTGATCGCCAGGAACAGGAGTTCATGATGGAACAGAGCCGTCCGCTTGCCGTCGTTACGGGCGCTTCGTCAGGGATTGGCAGGGAACTGGCAAAGCTTTGCACGCAGCATGGCTATGACCTGATCATCGCGGCCGACGAACCGGCCATCCACAGCGCGGCCGACGCGCTCAGGAGCGGTGGCGCCGAGGTCAAGGCGGTCGAGGCCGATCTCTCCACCCGCGATGGTATCGACCGGCTGATGACTGCCATCGACGAAACCGGCCGGCCCGTCGAGGCGCTCTTTGCCAATGCCGGTCGCGGTCTCGGCCATGGTTTTCTGGATCAGGACTTCGAGGCGGTGCGCCACGTCATCCAAACCAACATCACCGGCACGATCGATCTGGTTCATCGGATCGGGCGGCGCATGCGGGAGCGCAACAGCGGCAAGATCCTGCTGACAGGTTCGATCGCCGGCTTCCTGCCCGGGAGCTTTCAGGCCGTCTACAACGGCACCAAATCCTTCATCGACAGCTTCGCCTTCGCCCTGCGCAATGAGCTGAAGGACACCGAGATCGTCGTCTCCTGCCTGATGCCGGGTCCGACCGATACGCGCTTTTTCGAGCGCGCGGACATGCTCGACACCGCCGTCGGGCAGCAGGAGAAGGACGATCCCGCAATGGTTGCCCGCACCGGCTTCGAGGCGCTGATGCGCGGTGAGGCGGATGTCGTCAGCGGCTGGAAGAACAAGCTGCAGACGGTGCTGGCCAATGTCACGCCGGCTGGATTTCTGGCCGAGCAGCATCGCAAGCTGGCGGAGCCCGGCTCAGGGAAGAGCTGAAGTCGCTCAGGGCGCCGCGAGAGCCACAAGAAACGGCTCGTCCTCGCCGCGCACCACTTCGGCTTCGATGCAGTCCAGATGCACCGGCTGGCCCGGCCTGGCCGTAGTGACGACAGCCGCAACCGAGACAAAGGCCGCCGTCGCTTCGTCGACGAAAACGACGGTCGCCCGGTCCGCCACAGAGACCGGCGCGGCCAGACCGTCGATCAGGATCTGCCGCTCGGCGATCCTGACCATGGCAGGATCGAGCGGCCACAGCGCCATGTCATGGGCGCTGGTGGCCATCAGGCAGGCCGGCTGCAGCTGCGCCAGCATCTGCCAAAACTGTGCGGGCGCGTCGCCAGGCAGTGGCGCGTTGAGTATTGCGGCTTGCATCATGTTTCGCCTCCTGTGAAGCGAACGGCAGCATGGCTCGACGGTTCCCATAGCAAGCCCCCGGCGCGGAGGCGGCATTAGAGAGGCAGGAACAGGGTGAGGATGGGCAGTGACTGACGCGAGAGCCGGCGCCACTCCGCTGCGCAGCTATTTCATGGGCGGGTTCGAATGCTCGACGCATCGGCGCCGGGACGGACGCCGCGTCGATGTCATCGCCGCCACCCGCCACGACCAGATGGCCGAGCAGGATTACAGGGCGCTGCGCCAGCTCGGTATCGGCTCGATCCGCGACGGGCTGCGCTGGCACCTGATCGAGCGCCTGCCCTGGCATTATGACTGGTCGAGCCTGCGGCCGATGCTGGCTGCAGCACGGGCCGCCAATGTGCAGGTGGTCTGGGACCTCATGCATTATGGCTGGCCCGATGGGCTCGATATCTTCTCGGGCGCCTTCGTCACGCGGTTTGCCGCCTATGCCCGTGAGGCTGCCCGCGTGATCGAGGCCGAAAGCGGAGAGCCGCCGATCCTGTCGGTGGTCAACGAAATCTCCTTCATGGCCTGGGCCGCCGGCACGGTGGCGATCTTCGCACCCTTCCGGAAAACGCGGGGGCCCGAGCTGAAGCGCCAGCTGGTGCGCGCCAGCATTGCCGCCATCGCGGCGATCCGGGAGGTTTGCCCCCGCGCCCGCTTCATCCAGATCGACCCGCTGATCCAGGTCGCCCCGCAGCCCGACAAACCCTCGACCCGCGCCAAGGCTGAAGTGCTGACGCAGGCGCAATATGAAGGCTGGGACATGCTGGCAGGGCGCCGCGAGCCTGAGCTGGGCGGCAGCGAAGCCTGCCTCGACATGATCGGCGTGAATTTCTATTGCCACAACCAGTGGATCGTCGATGGGGGGCCGCTGGACTGGCGCGGCGACGCTCGCTGGCGCCCGCTGAACGCGCTGCTGCAGGATATCGGCCGGCGCTATGGCCGCCCGCTTGTCATCGCCGAAACCGGCATCGAAGGCGATCTGCGGCCCGAATGGTTTCGCCATGTCTGCGCCGAAGCGGAGCTGGCTGCAGCGGCGGGCACACCGATCGAGGCCATCTGCCTCTATCCGGTGATGAACCACCCAGGTTGGGATGATGACCGCCACTGCCCCAATGGCCTGCTCGATTACGAGCGGCCGGGTTTCGCCCGCCGGGTCGAGCCGGATCTGGCGGCCGAGCTGCAATGGCAGCAGCAGCGGCGGGAGCAGATAGCCGCCCCCGCCCCGATGCGCCGGCTGGCGCGCTGATCAGCTCTTGCTGCGGTTGCCCGCCGGCTCAGCCCGCCCATTGGCCCGCGCACCGGGCGCGAGTGCGATCGGAGCGAGATCGTCGAACAGCGCCTCGGCATAGCGGAAAGCGGTCCGGCGCTTCAGATCGAGCAGCTTGCGGGCCGACATTGGCACCTCTTCGCTGATCCGCCTGAAGGTCGACAGCGCCTGCCCCACCACCTGATCCATATTGTAGTAGCGATAGGTCGCGAGCCGCCCGACAAACCAGACATTGGCGGTGGAGCGCGCCAGCTCCTCATAGCGCTTGTAGAGCGTCTGGCTCTCCGCCGTCGGCACCGGATAATACGGCTCGCCATGTGCCTGCGGATACTCGTAGACCAGGCTGGTCCGCGGGTGCTGCTGCCCGGTCAGGTGCTTGAATTCGGTGATCCGCGTGTAGTCCTCGCTTTGCGGGATAGTTCACGGCTGCCGACCGCCTGGCACCATTCCTGATCGCGCGTGACATGCTCGAAAGCCAGCGAGCGATAGGGCAACTTGCCGAAGCGATGGCCGAAATACTCGTCGACCGGCCCGGTGAAGATCATCCGTCGGAACGGGATGACATCGGCGATCTCGCGCAGATCGGTCTTCAGCATCACCTTGATGTTGGGATGAGCCAGCATCCGCTCGAACATCCGGGTGTAGCCCTGTGCCGGCATGCACTGATGCGTGTCGGCGAAGTAGCGGTCATCGTCATTGGTGCGCACCGGCACCCGCGCCGTCACGGATTTATCGAGCTGGAGGGGTCGAGCCCCCATTGCTTGCGGGTATAGCCGCGGAAGAACTTCTCGTAGAGCTCCCGCCCGACCTGCGAGATGACGACGTCCTCGGAGGTCCGGATCGGATCCACCGCCTCGGCCTTGCCCGCCAGAAAGGCGGCGACGCCGGCCTCGTCCAGATCCAGCCCATAGAGCGTGTTGACCGTTGTCCGGTTGATCGGGATCGGCACACGCTTGCCGTCGACCGCCCCGCGCACCCGGTGCTCATAGGCGCGCCAGGCGGTGAACTGCGAGAGATAGTCGAGGATCTGCTGCGAGTTGGTGTGGAAGATATGCGGGCCGTAGCGATGGATCAGCAGCCCGGCCGCATCGTATTCATCATAGGCGTTGCCGCCGATATGGGCACGCCGGTCGATCAGCAGCACCTTCTCATTGCGCTGGCTCGCTAGCCTTTCGGCCAGCACGCTGCCTGCAAAGCCAGCTCCGACGATCAGCCAGTCAAACATGGCTCAGCCCTCGCTCTTCCTGAAGTGGTGATGCCGACCGCCGCGACAGCCGCGGCTCGATCAGGCGGAGCATCTGCTGCCAGGTGGCGTCCCAGGAGGATTGCGCCAGCTTGGCGTCGACAGCCGCCAGCCAGGCGGGGTCATGCTTGCGCGCCAGCAGCTTTTCGAGCGCCTCCGCCATATCGAGCGGACCGGCCGCGATCTCCACGAGGTTCTCGGCCCCATAGCTGCGGACGACATCGCGGATCGGAGTCGAGACCACCGGCACGCCGGCAGCCAAAAACTCCGGGGTCTTGGTCGGGCTGATGAAGCGGGTCGAGTCGTTCATCGCGAACGGCATGAACCCGGCATCCCAGTGCCGCAGATAGTGGGGCAGCTCGTCATAGCTCTTGCGGCCAAGCCAGTGGATGTTGGGCGCCTGCGGCAAGTCGGCAGGGTCGATCTTCACCACCGGGCCGAGCATGACGAAGTGCCAATCCGGCCGGTAAGCCGCCAGCGCTTGCAGCAGGGCAATATCAAGCCGCTCATCGACAACACCGAAGAAACCGATGCGCGGATGCGGGATCTCGCGCTGATCGTCCGGCTCGGGCTCGGTCGGTGCGGCGCCGGACCGCGCGCCTGCGCGAAATGAGCGTGGTCGATGCTGCTCGGGAAGCAGTGGACGTCGGGATGCTGGCCGGTCTTCGCCTCGAACAGGCTGACGCCCCCGGTAAAGACCAGATCGCAGGCCTCGAGCAGTTCGCGCTCGTTCTGCCGGAGTTGCGCCGGGGCGTTCTTGAACAGGGACAGTTCGTCCATGCAGTCATAGACGACGCAATCGGCCGGCACATGCCGCGCTAGGGGCAGCGCCATCGGCGTGTAGTACCAGAGCAACAGGCGGCTGGGCTGGAACAGCGAGACGAGCCGGTCGATATGCTCCTCGACCGCATCCTCGGCAGCGCCAGGCGGCAGCACCGGCGTCGCGACCAGAACCTGCCCATGCCACTGAATGCGGAGTTCGCTTTCAACGCCCTCCTCGAACAGCGGTTCTTCGAAATACACCACCTGAAAGTCGCGGGCGGCCCGGGTCAGCAGGTGCTGGGGCCGCTGGAACACGAAGTCCCAGCGCAGATGGGACAGGCATAGCAAAAGGTCGCGCGGCGCGGAGGCCGGCGGGGCGACGACGCTCATCGAAGTGTCCTTGCAAAAAGGTGTGAAGGCGCCATGCGGGCGCCGCCGAAGCGGCGCCGCTTGGGATCAATGCCTGTGGACGGTGCTGGCCTCGGCAGCGACCTCGCCGACGCTGAGCGCCCGCGCGAACGGGATCAGCTGGTAGAGGGCCGAGATGCCGACCAGGATGTAGACGAGACGGCTGAGGCTCGAGCCACGCCCGAAGATCGCGGCGACGAGGTCGAAGTCGAAGGCGCCGACGAGGCCCCAGTTGACGCCGCCGATGATGACGAGAAGCAGGGTGAGGATGTTGAGAAATCGCATCTTGGAACTCCGATGGTAAGTCATCGCGCCGATCGGCGCTGACTGCGCCCGGGGGCGCTCATGCAGCAACGACACCTGACAGCGTGTTCTGTTCCGCGTTCATTCCAGCGGCCGCCAATGATGCGAGGCGTCAACCCAGCGAGACATCAAAGCTGTAGAGCCAAGCCATCTGCGCGCTCTGCCGCAGCGCGTCATTTATGGGGCCTTAACCACCCGCCGATACGACTGGCTCCACTCCTTCACCAGCCGTGACGCCTGCGGAATCCGATGCCGAGCTCTCCCATCTACGTCCGCACCAGAAACGCTGTCCCGGAAACGCACGCGCCCTCTCCAAGCGCTGCGGCTGCACTGGGTCCCCCTCCGCAAGGCCCTGTGCCGACGCTGGTTCGCTACACCCGCACGCCCGACCGCGTCCGCCAGGAACAGGCGGCGCGCGCCAGGGAAGAGCAGGCCCGGCAGCAGCAGCAAGAACTGGAGCGGCAGGTCCGGCAGCAGCAGGAGTTCGAGCGGGAACAGCAAGAACGCGAACAGCAGTTGCGCGAACAGCAGGAGCGGCAGGAGCAGGAGCGGCAAGCTCAGGCCCGGTATCTCCGCGAGCAGCAACTGCTGGAACAGCAATATCTCGAGCAGCAAGCGCGCGAGCAGCAGATGCGCGATGCGCAAGCCAGGGCCGCCCGGATCCGAGCGGCTCAGGCTGAAGCGGCAGGCAGTGCCGTCGAGGCTCCAGCCGCCCTGCCCAGGGCGACATCGTCCAGCCGCGTCCGGTTTGGGCGCACGCCCGATCGTCTGCTGCAACAGGTCTGGGTCGCTCCTGCGAGCGAAGCGCCTGCGGCCGATGATCAGGATGATGACGTAGAGGCAGACGCCCTTGACCCCATGGGCGACGAATATGCTGAGCCGGCATCAGATCTCGGGCAAAGGCGGGAGCACGTTCCCTTCGCGCATATTTCCGACTTCGCCTTCTGGGAGGGCGTGCCTGCCGCGCCGGCCGTCGTCGCGACAGAAGCGCCCCCTTGGGACGAGGCGGAGCCCAAGCTGCTGGACGAGCCGGCGCCCACTGCACCGGTTGAGCCCGCGCCACGCCCCCTCATCGCCTCCGGCTGGGCTGCCGCTCCCTGGGCCGCGAGCTACAGCATCAGCCTGAAGCTCGGCGCCGGCGTCGCCTCGGCTGCGCCAGCACCGACCGCGCTGACGCGCAGCCGGCCTGCCGGCATGGCACCCGCCCAAGCGGCCACCGCCAAAGCCGCGCCTGCGCAGCCCGCCCCGGCTTCGCGCGCTCCCCTGCGCAACAGCGTCCCTGTTTCTCGCCGCGAGCGCGGCGAGGCCGGGCTCGAGCCAAGCCGGCCCGATCCGGCGCAGAGCCGGCGCCGCATGCAGCCCCAGCCTGTTCCCGAGCCGCTGCCTGCCCCCGTCGCTGCGCCCGCAGTGCCCGAATTTGAACTGCCGCCCATGTCCATCCTCGCCGATCCGCCGCAGGGTCAGGCGCTGACCATCCCCACCGAGCTGCTGCAGCAGAACGCCGGTTATCTCGAAGGCGTGCTGGAGGACTTCAATGTCCGGGGCGAGATCGTCCAGGCCTGCCCCGGCCCCGTCGTGACGCTTTACGAGCTGGAGCCGGCGCCGGGGACGAAGTCGTCGCGGGTGATTTCGCTGGCCGATGACATTGCCCGCTCGATGAGCGCGATTTCGGCGCGTGTCGCGGTGATCCCCGGCAAGAACGCCATCGGCGTCGAGCTGCCCAACGCCAAGCGCGAGACGGTCTATCTGCGCGAGCTCCTGGCGAGCCAGGATTTCGAGAGCACCAAGCACAAGCTGGCGCTCTGCCTCGGCAAGACCATCGGCGGCGAGCCGGTGATCGCCGATCTCGCCCGGATGCCGCATCTCCTGGTCGCCGGCACCACCGGCTCGGGCAAGTCGGTGGCGATCAACACCATGATCCTGTCGATCCTCTACCGGCTGAAGCCGGAGGAGTGCCGGCTGATCATGGTCGATCCAAAAATGCTCGAACTCTCCGTCTATGACGGCATCCCGCATCTCCTCACCCCCGTCGTCACCGACCCGAAGAAGGCGGTCGTCGCCCTGAAATGGGCGGTGCGCGAGATGGAGGAGCGCTACAAGAAGATGTCGAAGCTCTCGGTGCGCAACATCGACGGCTTCAACGCCCGCGTCGGCGAGGCCAAGGCCGCAGGCGAGATCATCACCCGCACCGTCCAGACCGGCTTCGACCGCCATTCCGGCGAGGCTGTCTATGAAGAGCAGGTGATGGACCTCGAGCCCCTGCCCTACATCGTCGTCATCGTCGACGAGATGGCCGATTTGATGATGGTCGCCGGCAAGGAGATCGAAGGCACGATCCAGCGTCTCGCCCAGATGGCGCGGGCCGCCGGCATCCATGTCGTGCTCGCCACCCAGCGCCCCTCGGTCGACGTCATCACCGGCACGATCAAGGCGAACTTCCCGACCCGCATCTCCTTCCAGGTCACCTCCAAGATCGACAGCCGCACCATTCTGGGCGAGCAGGGCGCCGAGCAGCTGCTGGGCCAGGGCGACATGCTCTACATGGCCGGCGGCGGCCGCATCACCCGCGTCCACGGCCCCTTCGTCTCCGATGCCGAGGTCGAGAAGGTCGTCGCCCATCTCAAGACCCAAGGCCGCCCGGACTATCTCGACGCCGTCACCTCGGAAGAGGAGCCGGCCGGCGAGGAGGAGGATGGCGCGGTCTTCGACAAGACCGGCATGGGCCAGGCCGAGAGCGAGGACCCCTACGACCAGGCGGTCGCAGTCGTGCTGCGCGACAAGAAGGCCTCGACCTCCTACATCCAGCGCCGCCTGCAGATCGGCTACAACCGCGCCGCCTCGATCATGGAGCGCATGGAAAACGAGGGCATCGTCGGCCCCGCCAACCATGCCGGCAAACGCGAAATCCTGGTCGAAGCCAGTCGCGTCCGCGAGCCGATGCCGGACGAGGACGACTGAGTATCGACGCGCCCTCGCCACGACGCGCCTTGGCCAGGCCTCCCCCCTTCCACCGGCGCATGGCCAGCCGGGTGACGATCCCCGCGCGACTTGGCAAGGTGGCGCCGCCGGTCGCAAGACGGGGACAGGGCCTGAACCTGGCCCGGCGCAGGGGAGGATAGATATGGCCGCCAGGACGCAACCGCTCGTCCATATGGGCACGATCACGGGCGGCGAGGCGCGCGAGATCCTGGCCGGCAACCCCGTCATCCTGCTGCCCATGGGCAGCCAGGAGGATCAGGGGCCGCATGCGCCGATGGGCGATTACCTGCTCGCCGAGAAGATCGCCGAGCTCGCGGCCCTCAGCGCCACGCAGGCGGGCGTGCGGACGCTGGTCGCCCCGGTGCTGCCCTTTGGCGGAGCTGACTGGTTCGGCGCCATGCCCGGCGGCATCGCCATTTCGCAAGCGACGCTGACCGCCGTCATCGCCGACATGGTCCAGAGCCTGCATCGCAACGGCCTGACCAGGCTGATCGTCCTCAACGGCCATGGCGGCAATGTCGAGCCGATCGCGGAGGTCGCCCGCGAGCTCTACCGCAGCCGCAAGCTCGTGCTGCCGAGCCTCTATCTCTGGCGCATTGGCTTCTCGCTGCTGCCCGACCTGCTCGGCGCCGAACAGTCACGGACCGTCTCCGGCCATGGCGCCGATCCGTTGAGCTCGATTGGCCTGCACCTCTTTCCCGAGCTGATGCGCCCCGATCTGATCCCGGAAGGCAAGCCGCTGAAGCGCGACCCGGTGCTCGACCTGCCCTTCACGGGGCTCGGCACTGCGAGTTTCGAGGGGGCGGAAGTCGCCATGCCCAATGGCTATGAGGACAGCTTCAACCTCGGTGTCGGCCAGGGCGATGCCCGCTTTTCCTCCGCCGAGACCGGCGCTGCGCTGACGGAGAGGCTGACGGAGATCTGCGCCCGCTTCATCCAGCATTTCGCCAGCCGCGTTCCGGCCTGAGCCCCGCGAATACCCCCTCCAGCGAGCGAAGCCGCGCCATGACTGAGACCATCGTCGTCCTCGATCCGCTCACGCCAGAGCGCGCCGAAAGGCTGCGGGCCCTGCTGCCGCCGGGCTTCGTCTTGACGCATGGCACCGAGCGCGGCGACGCCCATCTCAAGCAGATCATCGCCGAAGCCGATTACGCGATCTCCGGCCAGGTCGGCGTCAGCGGCGATGTGCTGCGCGCCGCGACGCGCCTGAAGCTGCTGCATAAATGGGGCGTAGGTGTCGACAATCTGGATACCGAGGCCGCCCGCCAATGCGGCATCGCGGTCGCGCGCACGACGGGCAGCAATGCCGTGCCGGTCGCGGAATTCACGCTAGGCCTTACCCTCTCCGCGCTGCGCTTCATCTCTTATGGCAATGCCGAGTTGAAGCGGGGCGAGTGGCGCGGCGGCGGCCGGCTTCCGGGCGAAACCTTTATGCTCTCCGGCAAGACCGTCGGCATCATCGGCTTTGGCGCCATCGGCCAGGCGCTGGCCAAGCTGCTGCGCGGGTTCGGCTGCACCATCCTCTACACGAAGCGCCAGCGGCTCACCGCTACGGAGGAAGCCAGCCATGGCGTGAGCTATGCGAGCCTCACCGACATTCTGGCGCAAGCCGATGTCGTCAGCCTGAACTGCCCGCTGACGCCGGAAACTACCGGCCTGATCGACAAGGCGGCGCTGGCGCAGATGAAGCCGAGCGCCGTGCTGATCAACGTGGCGCGCGGTGGTGTCGTCGTCGAAAGCGACCTGATCGAGGCGCTGCAGACCCGACGGATTGCCGGCGCCGCCATGGATGTTTTCTCGGTCGAGCCGCTGCCGGCGGATTCGCCTCTGCTGACGCTCGACAATCTGGTGGTGACGCCGCATCTCGCCGCCCTCGCCGCCGATAATTTCGACAAGACGGTGCTGCAGATGTACGGCAATATCGCCAGGGTATCGCGTGGCGAGCCCGTTCAACCGCAGGATCGGGTGGTCTGATGCAGAAGGAGCTGGATATCCAGCCATTGCGCGCAATCATCGGCGCGCCTGCGCCCGAGCTGGTGGCATTGCTGGCACCCGGCGGCGTGCTGCGCGCCGGGATCAACCTCTCGAATTTCCTGCTCGTCACCGATCGCATGGCTGATGGCACGCCCGTCGGCGTGTCGCCGGATATGGCGATGGCCTGCGCCCTGCTGCTTGGCGTGCCAGTTCGCTATGTCTGCTACGCCTCGCCGGGCCTTGTGGCGGATGCGGCCGACCAGAACGCCTGGGACATCGCCTTGCTCGGCGCCGAACCACAGCGCGCCGCCGTCATCAGCTTCACCCCCGCCTATACCGAGATCGAGGCGACGTATCTCGTGCCCGTCGGATCGCCGCTGCACACTATCGCCGAGGTCGATCGTGCGGGGGTCCGGATCGCCGTTACCGACCGCACCGCCTATGGGCTCTGGCTCGACCGCAACATCCAGCATGCCGAGCTGGTGCGCACCGGCACCATCGACGAGGCTGCGCAGGTGTTCGCGGCTGACAAGCTCGAGGCACTGGCGGGATTGCGGCCGAGACTGGTGGCGGACCAGCGGGCGTTGCCGGGCTCGACCCTGCTGCCGGGCCGCTTCATGGCGGTTCAGCAGGCCCTGGGCACACCCATCCACAACGCAGCAGTGCAGCCCTGGCTCGCGCAGCTGGTCAAGGCTGCGATCGAGACTGGTTTTGTTGCAGGACTGATCGCGCGCCATGGCGTCGAAGGCCTCACAGTTGCAGGCGCCACCGCAGCTGATGCTTCCTGACTTTTCCGGGTTGCCATAACCTTACGTCATCGACACTCTTGACAGCCGGGTTATGTTATAATGTAACGCTGACCCGGCCGAGACGTCCATCGGCCGACGATGCATCAGGAGACATCATGTCCGCTTGGCCTCTGTCCCGCCGTGCCGTGCTGGCCGGCGCACTCGCTGCGCCCTTTGCCACCTTCGAGGCCGGCGCAGAGCAGGCTGACCAGACGCTGCGCGTTGTCGCTCCCTGGGAGTACACCTCCAACGACCCCGCCGACACCGGCTATATCCTGACCCGGATGGGCGTCGCCGAGACGCTGGTGCAGGTCGAGCCCGAGGGGCAGCTGGTCGGCGGCATCGCCGCGAGCTGGAGCCTGTCGGAGGATCGCTTGAGCTGGCGCTTCATCCTGCGCAAGGCGCGGTTCCATGATGGCACCGAGGTGACGGCCGAAGCCGTCGCCCACAGCCTGCGCAGCGCCTTTGTCGGCGAAAGCCTCTCGGCTGTGCCACTCGACCGGATCGAGGTTCAGGCTGGCGACGTCATTATCAGCACAAAGACGCCGTTCAGCGTGCTGCCCGCCTTCCTCTGCGACTATGCGGCTGTGATCCTGGCCCCCTCCGCCTATGGCGCTGATGGGAAGGTCGAGCGCATCGTCGCGACGGGGCCCTACAAGCTGGTCGCAGTCGACGGCAAGACGACGCTCGAGATGGAGCGCTTCGATGCGCATTGGCGCGGCAAGCCAGCAATCCCCCGGCTGCGCTATACGGCCGTGGTCAATGGTGACACCCGCGCCAATATTGCCATCGCCGGCGATGCCGACCTTGTCTTTACGCTCGCCGCGACAGCCATTCCCCGCATCAATGGCGCCGGGCAGATGAAGGTGGAAAGCCTGACCATTCCGCGCGGCCGGGTGCTGTTCTTCGATTGCGGCCTGCCGCAGTTCAAGGATGCGCTGGTGCGCCGCGCCTTGTCGCTTGCCGTGGACCGGGACGGCATCGCCCGCGCCATCCTGCGCCATGCCGGTTCGCGCGCCACGCAGCTCTTGCCGCCGATCCTCGACAAATGGCACCGCAAGCAGATCCCCGCGCTCCGGCAGGACGTGCCTGCAGCGCAGGAAATGTTGCGGCAAGCCGGCTGGCTGCCGGGCAGCGACGGCATCAGGAGCAAGGATGGCGTGCGCCTCGCCGCCAAGCTGCTGACCCTGGCGAACCGCCCGGAGCTGCCGGTGATGGCAGCCGCCTTGCAGGCGCAGTTGCGGCAGGTCGGCATGGATGTGACGATCGAGGCCGGGCCGGGCAACTCTGTCCCGGCCGCGATCAAGGACGGCACGATGCAGATGACGCTGGTCTCCCGCACCTACGTGAATGTGCCCGAGCCTGTGGCGACACTCATTCCGGACTTCACGCGCGAGCGCTCGACCTGGGGCACCGTGCGCTGGGACGGTCGCGACCGCATGAAAGAGCTCACCGACGCCTATCTTGCCAGCTTCGACGAGACGGAGAAGGACCGGCTGCGCGGCCAGATGATGCACCTCCTCTGCGCCGAAATGCCGATGGTACCGGTGTCATGGTCGGAACTGACGGTCGCGGTTTCCAGCCGGCTGGCAGCCGTCACGCTCGATCCCTATGAAGCCCGCTACTTCGTGGAGCGGATGTCTTTCGCGTGATCGCACTGATCGGATCCCGACTCGGGCAGGCCGTGCTGACGGCGTGGCTCCTGGCCAGCCTTGTGCTTTGCTTTCGTGCATGCGCTGCCGGGCGACACGGCGCTGCGCATTGCCGGCGCCCGGCTCGGCGACGACCGCGTCACCATCGAGGCTGCCGAGCGGATCCGGCGCGAAGAAGGGCTGGATCGCCCGCTCCCGCAACAATATCTCGCCTGGCTCGGCCGTGTCGCCACCGGCGATCTCGGCCACTCGCTGGTCTCGCGCAAGCCGGTCTGGCAGGAGCTGGGCTACCACGCCCGCTTCACCCTCGGGCTGGGCGCGCTGGGCTGGCTGCTTTCCTATCTGATCGCGCTGCCGCTCGGCATTGCCTGCGGCTTCAGGCCCGGCGGCTTTCTCGACCGCGCGACCAATGCTGCAGCCGTCGCGCTCGCCGCCATGCCCAGCTTCATGGTCGGCATCGGATTGATCTCGATCTTCGCCCTGAGCCTGCGCTGGCTGCCGCCGGCCGGTTATCGCAGCGGCGCGCATCTTGTCCTGCCGGCGCTGACGCTGGCGCTGGGCCTCGCCGCCTTCTCCGTCAGGATCATCCGCAATGCCGTGGTCGAGGTGCGCAGCGCCTTCTACATGACCTTCGCCCGGATCAGGGGCCGTTCCGCCAGCAATGCCTTCCTGCATCATGGCCTGCGCAATGCGGCGATCCCGGTGACGACCTTTGCGGCCCTGCAATTCGCCTATGTCGTCGATGGCTTCGTCATCGTCGAGACGCTGTTCAACTATCCGGGCCTCGGGGAGCTGCTGGTCAAGGCCCTGATCGCCCGCGACGTGCCGATGATCATGGCGGCAGGGCTGGTGATCGGGCTGCTCTATGCTGCCGTCAACCTGATCGCGGACATGGCCTGTCTCGCTCTGGGCCCGCGCCCGCCCAGCAGGCATGCGGCATGAGCGCAATCGCCACCACCGCACCGCGTCTGGATCGGCACATCTCGGTGCCGCTGGCCCTGCTGGCCTTCATGACCGCTTTCGTCATCGTCGCGCCCTGGCTTGCGGGACAAAACCCGACTGCGCAGGATCTGCTGCTGACGCTGGAACCGCCCTCCCGGGCGCATTGGCTCGGCACCGACCATCTCGGTCGTGACGTCGCGGCGCGCCTCGCCCATGGCGGGCTGCGCTCGCTTGGCCTCGCCCTCTCCTGCGTCGCGGTGGCCACCGGCGTCGGCCTCGCTCTCGGCCTGCTCGCGGCCCATGCCGGCCGCTGGGGCGATGCGCTGATCATGCGCCTGGCCGATCTGATGCTGGCCTTCCCCGGCATCCTGCTCGCCCTGCTGATCGCCGGCTTCATGGGTGGCGGCATCCTGCCGATGCTGATCGGCATCAAGCTGACGCTCTGGCCGCAATTTGCCCGCATGGCACGCGCCATCGCCTTGCGCGAACTGGCACAACCCCATGTCGAGGCGGCGCAGCTCGCCGGGTTCCCGGCCCTGACCATCCTGCGCCGGCACATCCTCCCGGCGGTCCTGCGCCAGACCGTCACCCTGGCGACGCTGGGGCTCGGAGCCGCGATCATGTCGATCTCGGCGCTCGGCTTCCTCGGGCTCGGCCTGCAGCCACCAACCCCGGAATGGGGCGCGATGATCAGCGAGACCCTGCCCTATATCGCGGAGGCGCCGGTGCAGATGGCCGCGCCCTGCATCGCCATCTTCCTGACCGTGCTGGCCGCGACCCTGCTGGGGCAGGCTCTCACCGAAACCCAGGCCACCGGAGACGGGCGATGACGGCCCCTGCTTTGGTCCTCTCCGGCCTGACGATCCGCGATGCGCAGGGCGAGACGCTGGTCGCCGATATCGATCTTTCGCTCGCGCCGGGCCGCGCCCTGCTGCTGATCGGCGAGACCGGCAGCGGCAAAAGCCTGATCGCACAGGCGGTGATGGGGCTGCTGCCGCGCGGCTTCACGGCGTCGGGCACCATCGCCATCAACGGGCATGAGGCGATACCGGCCAGCCAGGCCGGGCTGCTGCAACTGCTCTGGGCCCGCGAGATCATGCTGCTGCCGCAGGAGCCGCGCGCAGCTCTCGACCCGACCATGCGGATCGGGCGGCAATTGGCGACGCCGCAGCGCGACCAGAGCGTCTCGCCGGCGACAGCGCTGGCCGCCGTCGGCCTCGCTCCGGAAACCGAACAGGCCTTTCCGAGCGAGCTGTCGGGCGGGATGGCGCAGCGGGTCCTGATCGCCTCGGCTCTGGTCGGCCGGGCGCCCTTGCTGATCGCCGATGAACCGACCAAGGGCCTCGACGCCGCCCGCATCGGGCAGACCCGCGCCCTCCTCGCCGATCTGGTGGCGCGGGGGCGGGCCCTGCTGATCATCACGCATGACATCGCGCTGGCCCGCGCCTTTGCAGGCGATGTCGCGGTGCTCAGCGAAGGCCGCATCGTCGAGCAAGGTCCGGCCAGCGAGGTGCTGGACGCGCCCCGCCACGCCTATACCCGCGCCTGGCTCGAAGCCGACCCAGCCGGCTGGCGCCCCTGCCTGCGCTGCTGCGCCGTGGACGAGCCTGTGCTCGCCGGCCATGCGCTGGGCTTCGGCTACCCCCGGCACGCGCCGCTCTTCAGCGGGATCGACATCCATGTGCCGGCTGGCGGCGTTCTCGCCGTGACCGGGCCAAGCGGCTGCGGCAAATCCACGCTCGGCAACATCTTGCTCGGCCTGCAACGCCCCCAAGCGGGCACCGTCTCCTGGCAAGGTGTCGATCCCTATCGCGACCGGTCAGGCAAGGCCCGGCTGCGGCGCGCCTATCAGAAGCTCCACCAGGACCCGGCCTCGGTGTTCATGCCGCACCGGAGCATTGGCCAGCACCTGCAGGATCTAAAGGAAGTGGCGCCCGATCTTGTGCTGGCGCGCGATTGCCCGCCGCTGCTGGACCGGCTGAAGCTGAGCGACAGGCTGCTCGCGCGACTCCCCAACGAGATTTCGGGGGGCGAGGCGCAGCGTCTCGCACTGGCCCGCATCCTGCTGTTGCGCCCGGCCCTTATCGTCGCGGACGAGCCGACCTCGCGCCTCGATCCCCTCGTCCAGCGCGAGACCATGCTGCTGCTGCGCGACATCATCATGGAGCGGCAGATCGGCCTGATCCTGATCGGCCACGACCGCAAGCTGCTCTCGGCCAGCGCCGACGAAATCCTCGACCTCGCCTCGTGACCGGTTGACGCGGGAACCCCCGGCAGCAGCGCCGCGTTGCGCTGAGATCGGAGGATTTCCCTTGAAGATCGAGGACTTTGAAGGCCGCAAGCCGCGTCTGCTGCTGGAGAACTATTTCAGCGGCCCGGTGAAGGGCTGGGGCATTATGCAGAGCCGCTTCGGTGCGCTCCAGCGCCAATTCCGCATCGAGGCCACGGGCGAATGGGACGAGCCCAGCCGGACCCTGCGCATGGTCGAAACCTATCACTTCGACGACGGTCAGATCGACCGGCTCGACTGGACGATCCTGAAGCGCGACGACCACCGCTATGAGGGTCGCGAGACTCGCATCGAGGATGTCGCCCAGGGCGAGCAGGCGGGCAACGCCTATCACTGGCGCTACAGCCGCAGCGTGCCGGCCAAGGATGGCTCCGAAACCCTGCTCGGTTTCGATGACTGGTTCTGGCTGCAGGACCCGCAGACGCTGGTCGCCCGCGCCTCGGTCACCAAGCTCGGCATCGAGATCGCGACCCTCTCCGTTTTCTATCGGAAGGACTGATCATGACCCTCCAGGCTGTTCCCGCCATTCCAAAAGCCGCTCCCGCCAGCACGCGGCCGCTGCGCTTGCGCCGCGTCAAATCCGGCGATCTCAACCTGCGCCGCCGCAAGGCCGGCAAGGGCTTCAGCTATGTCGACGAGAACGGCCAGCGCATTGCCGATCCCGAGACCCTGGCCCGCATCCGCTCGCTGGCCATCCCTCCCGCCTATCGCGATGTCAGGATCGCGGCCGATCCGCGCGCCCATTTGCAGGCTGTCGGGCTGGACGAGGCCGGGCGGGTGCAGCATCGCTATCATCCCGAGTGGGAGAAGGTGCGCGAGCGCAAGAAGCTCGGCCGCCTGCAACGCCTGATCGATGGGTTGCCGCGCATGCGAGCGGCTGTCGCGAAGGATCTGCGCGACCGGCAGCTCACCCGCACCAAGGCGCTCGCCTGCGCCGCCAGCCTGATCGACAGTTGCCATATCCGCGTCGGTAACGAGACCTATGCCAAGGCCAATGGCAGCCATGGCGCCTCCACGCTGCTGAAGCGCCATGTGAAGGTCACGGGCGATCTGATCGAGCTGTCCTTCCGCGGCAAGGCAGGCAAGGACATTGCCTGCGCCCATAATGATCCGCGTCTGGCCAGGGCGCTGACCCGGCTTGCGACCCTGCCCGGCCCGCGCCTGTTCCAGTATCGCAAGGAGGATGGCAGCATCGCCGCCATCACCGCCAGCGAGATCAACGCCTACCTCAAGAGCATTTCCGGCCTGCCGATCAGCAGCAAGGATTTGCGCATGCTCGCCGCCAATGCCGCAGCGGCCGAGTTGCTGCTGGCAGGCGAAGCTGCAACCACTGAGCCGGGGCGCAAGCGCCAGCTCGCGGAGATTATGCGCGCCATTTCAGAGCGGCTGGTCAATACGCCGAGCGTAGTCCGCAAGAGCTATGTCCACGCGATCGTCGTGGCCTCCTATGCCAGCGGCAAGCTGCAGCGCTGCTTCCAGAAAGCCCGCAGCCGCGCCGGCTGTTCGCGCATCGAACGGGCGCTCGGACTGCTCGCCCGCTAACCAGAAGGGGCCGCCGGAAACGCGGCCCCTGATCGACCTCCCCGATAAAGCTTTGCCGCCCGATGGCACAAAGCCGCCCCCTGAACGTTGGCTTAGTTCCAGCCAAACCAGCAGGATCGGAGGTCCCATGACCAGCCGCAATCACAATAACCGCAGCGAGAAGCAGAAGGGCCACGACAGTGGGTCAGCTGCGGGGACGCAGGGCGAAGGCCATCAGTCACGCGACGAGGCCCGCAACGATGGCACCAGCTCCCAGAATGGCGGCGGTGACGGCGCCGGTGGCCCGCCCCGGCAGCAAGGCCAGGGCCAGGCCAACAAGGACGCCGGAACCCGCCAGCAGAACCGTGGCCATGGATAGGAGCAAAGACATGTCGAACGAGACCAAGACCGATCAGGACAACAAAGTCGTCGCTGCAGCAATCCATGGAAAAGGCCCTGGAGATGAAGCAGGCGGCGCCGCCGACGGCTCAGATCCCGGAGGACCGCACCGCCCATCAGGGCCGTGTCACCAAAGGCCAGGTCGATAGCACCGACACCTATCCCGGCCGGGAAGGGACGCATACCGAAAACCTCAGCCGCAGCCATGGTGCCCGTGTTGGCGACACCGGCAAGACCACTGGCCCCGGCAAGTCCTGACCACGCGTCAGGCCTGGTCGCCGATAATCACGGCCAGGCCTGCGCCCTCCAATCCCGCACTGCCCGACAGCTCCCATCCCGAATACCATTTGCCCGGACGGCATCGCCGTCTGCACAGGCTCAGTGCCGAGATTGGCGATGACGGACCAGATCCGCCCGTCGCCCAGCCGCCATGCGCGCGCGCACCGCCTTCTCCCCCAGGACCTCGGCGCCCAGGCTGGAGGCGCCCGGCAATCCCGGCACCAGCATCGTACGCCTGATGGACAGCAGCTTGCTGTAGAAATCTTCCCAGACCGCAGCCCCCTCTGGACCCGGCTCGGGACGGCACCGGGCATAGGTCCGCGGATCGTTGGGGTCGGGGATGCGATGCCTCACCTCCGGATCGGCGAAGGCTGCAAAACCGGCAAATTCGTTGCGCCGACCGTCGCGCACCGCATCCGCCAGCTGATCATGGTAATCGGTAAAGAACAGGAAGGGTGAGGTTGAGCCGACCTCCTCGCCCATGAACAGCATCGGGATGCCCGGCGTCAGCAGCAGCAAGGCGGTGGCGAGCTGAAGCGCCTGCGGTTCGCAGAGCGAGGTCAGCCGCTCGCCGAAGGCGCGATTGCCGATCTGGTCGTGGTTCTGCAGGAAATTGACGAAGCTCGTCGGCGGCAGATGCGCGCTCGGTTGCCCCCGCGCCTTGCCGCGATGCTGCGAAAGATCGCCCTGATAGACAAAGCCTTCCGCCAGCGACCGCGCCAGCTTCTGCGCCGGCTTGTCGGCAAACCCGGCATAATAGGATTCCGCTTCGCCGGTCAGCAGCACATGCAGGCAATGGTGGAAATCATCGTTCCACTGCGCGTCGAAAATCCCTTCCAGCAGACCCGCATCATTATTCTCGTTTTCGAGGATCAGATGGACATGCCGGCCAGGCCCCGCCTCGGCCCGGATGGCCTGCGCCAGCTCGATCAGGAAATCGCGACTCCCGATTTCGTGCACGGCATCGAAGCGCAGACCGTCGAGGCGGTAATCGCGCACCCACATCAGCGCGTTCTCGATGAAGTAGTCGCGGACATGCCGGTTGTCGAAATCGATCGCGGCACCCCAGGGCGTGTGAATATCCTCGCGAAAGGCCGTGGGCGCATAGAGGTGCAGATAGGCACCTTCGGGCCCGAAATGATTGTAGACCACGTCCAGAAACACTGAGATGCCGAGGCTGTGAGCAGCATCGACGAGGCGCTTCAGATCATCGGGCGTGCCATAGGCATCATCGGGCGCGAAGGGCAAAACGCCATCATAGCCCCAGTTCCGGCGGCCGGAAAAATCGGCGATCGGCATCAACTGCACGGCTGTGATGCCAATCTCGGCAAGACGCGGCAACTCGGCTGCGATCCCGGCAAAGCCGCCGGCCAACCCCGCATGAAGCTCGTAGATCACCATTTCGGCCCAGGGCCGCCCCGACCATGCCGGCTGCGCCCAGGGGAAGCGGCGATGGTCGACCAACACGCTCCAGCCATGCACATCGCCGCTTTGCGCCTGTGCCGCCGGATCGGGCACGGCCGTCCCGTCGGGCAGAATGAAGCGGTAGAGGCTGGATGGCGGCACGCAGGCCAAAGCGAACCAGCCCTCGGCCAGCGCCAGCATCGGCTGCGGCTCGCCACCCTCGATCTCGACCGCGACGCTGGTCAGTCCCGGAGCCCAGAAGCGGAAGCGCACACGCCCATCCGGCAGAAATTCCGGCCCGAAATGCGCGTTGCGCGGCGCAGGGGCCGTCTCATCGACAATAGACACGTCTGGTCTCCGGGCGAGCGATCACTGCGAGCGCAACACACGGTGCGGCACTGCTGTTCCACTCGCGTGCGCTGCACAAAGCCGCGGGAACAACCGCCGCTGCCTCAGGTTCAGCATCCGGCCGCGACAGGCGGCGCCAACCGAGCTGAACCATGCCGACATCGCAGCAGAAGCCCAGTGCCACGGCGGCCCTGCGCGCCAGCTATCGCCTGCAGTTCCACAAGGACTTCCCCTTCGCTGCCGGGCAGGCACTGGCGCCGTATCTCGCCAGCCTCGGTATCAGCCATGTCTATTCCTCGCCGATCTTGACGGCGCGCCAGGGCTCCCAGCACGGCTATGACGTCATCGCCTATGATGCGATCAACCCGGAGCTTGGCGGCGAAGCGGCGTTCCGTGCGATGGCCGCCTCCCTGCGCAGCCATGGCATCGGCATCATTCTCGACATCGTGCCCAATCACGTCGCGGTGGGTGGCGACGATAATGCGATGTGGCTCGACCTGCTGCAGAACGGGCCTGCCAGCGCCTATGCCAGCTGGTTCGATGTCGATTTCGACTGTGCCGACCCGGAGCTGAAGGGCAAGGTCCACGCGCCCTTCCTGGGCGAGCCGCTCGAGCCTGTGCTCGCCGCAAACGCTCTGGTGCTCGAGGCGCGGCAGGGTGCGGCGGGCTATGCCGTGCGCTATGGCGACAACCTCTTCCCGATCCGCCCGCAGGATGAAGCGGAGATCGCGCAGCGCGGGCTGGAAGCCTTCCGCGACAGCGGCGAACTGCAGGCGCTGCTCGCGCGCCAGAACTTCGTGCTCGACCATTGGCGCAATGCCGGCGACCGCATCAACTGGCGGCGCTTCTTCGACGTCACGCAGCTTGGCGCGGTGAGAATGGACGAGCCCGCCGCCTTCGCTGCGGCCCATGCCCTGCCCTTGACGCTCTATGCGGAGGGCCTGATCGACGGGCTGCGCATCGACCATATCGACGGCCTCGCCGACCCCGCCCTCTACTGCGAAACCCTGCGCCGGGAGCTCGATGCGCGCGAGGCGGAGCGCCCGGCGGACGCGACGCCGGGACGAGCGATATTGCTCGATCGAGAAGATCCTCGCGGCGGGCGAAGAGCTGCCCGATTGGGATGTCGACGGCACCACCGGCTATGATTTCATGAACCAGATCTCTGCCCTTCAGCATGTCGAGGCGGCGGCCACGTCGCTGGCTCGCTTCTGGGCCGAGACGAGCGGACGCAGCCCCACCTTCGCGGTTGAGGAGGAGATCGCCCGGCGGGAAATCCTCGAACACGGCTTCGACGGCCAGCGCGACTGGCTGGTGGACGCGCTCGTGCAACTGGCACAGGCTGAGCGCCCCGGCGCCATCATCACCCGTGCGGCCTTTCGCCGTGCGCTGACCGATGTCCTGGTGCATCTGCGCGTCTATCGCAGCTATGTTACAGGCGCGGATGAGCGAGCGGCGCTTGAGCCCGCGCTGGATTCCGCTTTTGAGCACGCACTGGCCCAGCCCTATGCCGACAGCCAGGCGCTGGACTTCCTGCGTCACAGCTTCACCGGCCCGGTCTCCGCGCCCATGGCGGAACTTCGTGGCCAGCTGATCAGGCGCTTCCACCAACTCAGCGCACCCTTGGCCGCCAAGGCGGTCGAGGATACCGCCTTCTATCGTTACGGCCGGCTGCTCTCGCGCAATGATGTCGGCTTCGACCCCGCAGAACTGGGCATGAGCGCCGCCGCCTTCCACGACCAGATGCGCCAGCGCGCCCGCGATTGGCCTCATGCTTTACTGGCAACCGCCACCCATGATCACAAGCGCGGCGAGGATACGCGGGCGCGCCTCGCCGTCCTCAGCGAAATGCCGGAAGAATGGCATGAGGCGGTGCGTGGCTGGTTTGCCCTGAACGAGCCGGTGCGTCCCGCCGATCTGGCAGCTGGCGACGAGTACATGCTCTACCAGACGCTGCTTGGTGCCTGGCCGCTCGACCTCGCTCCCGATGATGCCGAGGGGCTGCGATCCCTGGCGGAGCGCGTGGGCGGCTGGTGGCGCAAGGCGCTGCGCGAGAGCAAGCTGCATAGCGGCTGGGCACGGCCCGACGAGTCCTATGAGGCAGCCGCTCTGGCTTTCCTCGATCGCCTGCTCGACCCCGCGCAATCCGAACCGTTCCTGACCTCACTCCATGCCCTGCAGGACCGTATTGCGGCTGCGGGCGCGCTGAATGGGCTGGTCCAGATGGCGTTGAAGGCGACACTTCCAGGCGTGCCTGACATCTATCAGGGCACCGAGTTCTGGGACTTCAGCCTGGTCGATCCCGACAACCGCCGACCCGTCGACTATGCCAGCCGCGAGCAGGCTGTGGCGGAGGATCTTCCGCTGGCGGAGCTGTGCCGCTCCTGGCGCAATGGCCGGATCAAGCAGCGCCTGCTGCGCGAGCTGCTGCAACTGCGTCAACGCCACCCCCAGCTCTTCTCGGCAGGCGACTATGAGCCGGTGACTGTCACAGGCGAGGGCGCCGACAATATCCTGGCGTTCCTGCGCCGCTCCGAGGGCGACGCTTTGCTCGTCTGCGCAGTGATCCACGCCGAAGCCGGCATGTGCGACGCCGACAGGATCGCCCCGGAACCCGGCTGGTGGGGCGATACAGAGCTGGTTCGCCCGCAAGGGCTGCGCGACCTGCAGCCGGTCATCGGCGCCACGCTGGAGGAGACCGGCACCATCGCGGTCGGCAGCGCGCTCGGCTCTTGTCCGATCGGGGTCTGGCGCGGGTCCTGCTGATGTGGCGCGGTTCCTGCAAAGCCTCAGCGGCTGCCGCATGGCGGGAATGCAGCCATGCGTTGCCGGAACCCGTTTCCGCGCGCGCCGTTATTTAACTGCAACCAGAGGAGGCCCGTGATGAACCGGGAGAAGACCGTACGCGACAAGGCTTACGCCATTTGGGAGGCTGAAGGCCGCCCCGACGGTCGCGATGCCGAGCATTGGCAGCGTGCCGAGGACGAGATTTCAACCTCGGGCTCGGACAAGGCCGGGTCGAAGGCTGAAAAAGGCGCGACGACGAAGACCGTGAAGTCCAGCTCGGAAAAAGCGCCTGCCTCCAAGGGGTCGGCCGCCGTTGAAAAGCGCGAAACCAAGACCGTGACGACCAAATCGGCGAGTGCCAAACCGGGCCGTGCCACGAAGGGCGGCAAGGGGTCCTGATCCCTTGCTGTCTGTGCCGAACGGACGCTGCCGGCTCAGGAACACCCAAGCCCTGAACACGTTGAACGTCCGCGGCAGGTAATTGGAAGCTTCGGCGGCAGAAGGTGCGGAATGACCCGCCGCCTCGCCCCGGCCTGTCCGGGGATAATGCGACGATGCTCGACAGGACGAAGACGGCGACTTTCGCGGTAGAGGCGGGCCACCCGCATGATCTTGGCGCGACCTATGATGGCGAGGGAACGAATTTCGCGCTGTTTTCCGCCTGGGCCGATTCGGTCGAGCTTTGCCTGTTCGACGAGAGCGGCAAGACCGAAATCGCCCGGATCCCCCTGCCCGAATACACCAATGAGATCTGGCATGGCTATTTGCCGGGCGTTAAGCCCGGCCAGCTCTACGGCTACCGGGTGCATGGCCGCTTCGCCCCGGAGGAAGGCCACCGCTTCAACCCCAACAAGCTCCTGCTCGACCCCTATGCCCGCGACTTCTCCGGCGACCTGACCTGGGACGCTGCGCATTATGGCTATGAGCTCGATGCCGAGAGCGACCGCGACCTGACCTTCAGCACGCTCGACAGCGCCGCCTTCACGCCCAAATGCGTGGTCACCGACATGGCGTCGGAACTGGCGCCGCCGCCCTTGCCGCGTGTCCCGTGGGACCGGACGATCTTCTACGAGACGCATGTGCGTGGCTTCACCAAGCTGCACCCGGCGGTCCCCGAGGAGATGCGCGGCACGTTCGACGGCCTCGGCGAGCAGGCCATCGTCGACTACATCAAGAGCCTCGGCGTCACCTCGGTCGAACTGCTGCCCGTCCACGCCTATCTGCGACGACCATCATCTGCTCGAGAAGGGCCTCAACAACTATTGGGGCTACAACACCATCGGCTTCTTCGCGCCGAAGGGCCGCTACAAGGGCCGCGCCGGCTTGCGCTCCTTCCGCGACATGGTGCGGCGGTTCCATGATGCCGGCCTCGAGGTCATCCTCGACGTCGTCTACAACCACACCGCCGAAGGCAACGAACTCGGCCCGACCCTGTCCTTCAAGGGCATCGACAACTTCTCCTACTACCGGACGATGCCGGACGAGCCGCGCTACTACATCAACGACACCGGCACCGGTAACACGGTCAACACCAGCCATCCGCGCGTGCTGCAGATGATCCTGGATTCCCTGCGCTATTGGGTCGAGGTGATGGAGGTCGACGGTTTCCGCTTCGATCTCGGCACGATCTTGGGCCGCGAGCCGCATGGCTTCGACCAGCGCGGCGGCTTCTTCGACGCCATCGGCCAGGACCCGGTGCTACGCCGCGTGAAGCTGATCGGCGAGCCCTGGGATATCGGTCCGGGCGGCTATCAGGTCGGCGGCTTCCCGCCCGGCTGGGCCGAATGGAACGACAAGTATCGTGACACCATCCGCGCCTACTGGAAGAGCGAGGAGGGTATCGTCCGCGATCTCGCCGCGCGCATCACCGGCTCGGGCGATGTCTATGATCTGCGCGGCCGCCGCCCCTGGGCCAGCGTCAACTTCATCACCGCCCATGACGGCTTCCGCCTCAACGATCTCGTCTCCTATAATGACAAGCACAATGATGCGAATGGCGAGGAGAACAAGGACGGCCACGGCCATAACCTCTCCTTCAATTTCGGGGTGGAGGGGCCGACGGACGACCGCGGCATCATCGCCGCGCGCGAACGGCAGAAGCGCAACCTGCTGGCAACGCTGCTGCTCTCGCACGGCACGCCGATGCTGCTCGCGGGTGACGAACTGGGCCACACCCAGAACGGCAACAACAACGTCTATTGCCAGGATAACGAGCTCTCCTGGATCAATTGGGAGGCGCTGACCGGCAAGGACAACGCCCTGACCAATTTCGTCCGGCGCGTGGCGAAGCTGCGGGCGGACCACCCGATCTTCCGCCGCGCCAGCTTCCGCGATGGCTGCCTGCTGCGCTGGGTCAATCCGGCAGGCGGCGAGCAGCAGGAGGAGCATTGGGACGATGCCGGCCTGCGCGCCATCGGCCTGCTGCTGCACATGCCCGATGTCGATGTCGGCGGCGACGAGGCGCTGATCCTGTTCAACAGCTTCGATGGCGAGGTGCCGTTCAAGCTGCCGCCACGGGTCAAGGCCGGGCGTTGGTCGGTCGTGCTCGACACCGAGACCGGGCCGCAATCGGATGAGGGCCGCAAGGGGCTTGAAGCCGATGACGTGCTGAATCTGGTGCCGCGTTCGCTGATCGTCCTGATGTGACCGGCCGGGGGCGGTTGACGCCGCCCCCGTGCATGCCCAAGCCTCACCGGGCGCCGGGTTGTCCGCGCGACGCCCGGGAGGCCGCAATGGCGATTTTCGAAATGCGCACCTACACGATCAAGGTGGGGCTGCTGCAGGACTATCTGCGGCTGTATCACGAGGAAGGCCACGCGATTCACTGCCGCTTCCTTGGCCCCTCCGTCGCCTGGTTCTATTCCGAAGTGGGCGAGCTGAACCAGGTCATGATGATCTGGCGCTATGACAGTCATCAGCAGCGCGAGGAGATGCGCGAGCGTCTCTACGCCGATCCTGATTGGCTCGCCTTCATCCCCAAGACCCGCGCCTATATCGAGCGGATGGAGAACCGCATCGTCAAGGCGGCCTTCTTCTCGCCCTTGCAGTGATTGGCGGCCAGGCGGCTCAGCTTTCGCGCTGCGCCGCCTGGATGGCGTGCCAGATACGGGCGGGGGTTGCCGGCATGTCGATGTGCCGCACGCCCAGCGGCCGAAGCGCGTCCAGGATAGCGTGGATCACCGTCTGCGGCGCGCCGATGCAGCCGGCCTGGCCGCTGCCCTTGACCCCGAGCGGGTTCGAGCGCGTCGGGATCTCCACCATCTCAAGCTCGAAATCAGGCAGATCGAGCGCGCGCGGCATGGCGTAGTCCATGAAGCTGGCGCTCAGCAGCTGACCGGAATCGGCATCGTAGGCCGCCTCCTCCATCAGCGCCTGACCCAGCCCCTGCGCCAGCCCGCCATGCACCTGCGCCTCGGTCAGCAGCGGGTTCACCAGCGTGCCGTAATCATCGACAGCGACATAGCGCAGCACGCTGACCTGCCCGGTCTCGGGATCGATCTCGACCTCGGCGACCTGCGCGCCATTGGGAAAGGTCATCAGATCGCAGCGAAAATCGCCATGGCTGGCCAAGGGCGCGCCCGTGCTCTCCTGCACATGCGCCGCAACCTCCAGCAAGCCGATCTCCCGGACCGGCTCGGCCTTTGAAACGAAGCGCCCGGCCTCGAACCGCAAGCCCTCCGGCTTGACCTGCAGCAACTGCGCCGCGACCGGCAGCGCCTTTGCCAGAAGCTGCTCGGCCGCCAGCACCAACGCTCCGCCGCCCAGATGCAGCGACCGCGCGCCGCCATGCCCGCCGCCTCGCGGCACGCGCTGCGTATCGGCCTGCACCAGCGTGAAGCGTTCAACCGCAAGCCCGAGCCGATCGGAGAGCACCTGCGCGAAGCTGGTCTCATGGCCCTGCCCATTGGACTGCGTACCCACAGCCATCTCGACTGTGCCGTCAGCCAGCACCGTCAGCCAGGCATCCTCATTGGGCGGGCCGCGCGAGGTTTCCAGAAAGCAGCCGATGCCGAAGCCGCGCAGCCGCCCGCGTTTCCTCGCCTCCCGCCGCCGCGCCGGAAAGCCCGCCTTGTCGGCTGCAGCCAGAACCCGGTCGAGATTGGCGGAAAACGCGCCGCAATCGATGACGATGCCGAAGGCGCTGCGATAGGGGAAGTGCTTGATGAAGTTCTGCTTGCGCAGCGCGGCAGGGTCCCGCTTCAGCCGGTAGGCCGCCTCATCGACCAGCCGCTCCAGCAGGTAATTCGCTTCCGGCTTGCCCGCCCCGCGATACGCATCGATTGGCGCCGTGTTCGTAAAGACGCCCTCCACTTCCATGCGGATGGCGGGGATCGCATAGAGGCCGCCCATCGCATTGGCTGCGGCATTGGTGGCGCTGCCCGGCCCCAGCGAGGAGACATAGGCGCCGACATTGCCGAGCGTACGCATGTGGAGCGCGAGGAAACGCCCCTTGCGATCCAGCGCCAGGCTTGCCGTCGTGGCATTGTCGCGGGCATGGGCGCCGCTGGTGAACTCCTCGAGCCGGTCCGCCATCCAGCGCACCGGCCGCCCGAGCCGCTTGGCCGCCCACAGCACCAGAGCATATTCCGGATAGGTGACGTTCTTCATGCCGAAGCCGCCGCCGACATCGGGGCTGGAGACCTGGATCTGGTCGAGCGGCAGCCGGAACACCCCCTCCGCCAGCTCCTGCCGGATCGCATGCACCGATGCCGCCGAGATCGCGAGATGATGGACCCCGGTGGCTGTGTTGAACCGGCCGATGGCGATGCGCGGCTCCAGCGCAGCCGCAACGATCCTGTTGTTGACGAGGTCGAGAGTGACGATTTCCGCCGCTGCGGCAAAGGCGGCCGCGACAGCCTCGGCATCGCCGCGCTCATAGAGATAGGCCCGGTTCCCCGGAGCCTGCGGCCAGATCAGCGGAGCGCCTTCGGCAATGGCTGCGGGCAGCGCCGTCACCGATGGCAGGATCTCGTAATCCACCATGATCGCTTCGCAGGCGAGACGCGCCTCATCCGCGCTGTCAGCGACCACGAAAGCCACGCCGTCGCCGACATGCCGGACACGTTCGCGCGCCAGCACCGGCCGCTCGGGCACGATCAGTTCTGCCCCCGTGCTCAGCGCCAGCGAAGTCGGCATCGGCCCCAGTTCGGCGATATCGGCCCCTGTATAGATCGCAACCACGCCGCTCATGCCGGAAGCGGCTGCGCTATCGATTGACCGGATGCGGGCATGGGCATGGGGCGAGCGCAGCACGGCCGCATGCAACATCCCGGCATCGGCGCGGTCGTCGAGATAATCACCGGCGCCGGTCAGGAAGCGCTGATCCTCTCGCCGCCTCAGGGAGCGCGGATCCTCGCGGGTCGAGCGCTGGGCCGAGGAGGTCGCGCTCGTGATGCCGTCGCTCATGCTTGTCGCCCTGCTGAAATGCCCGCCCTGCATGTCATGCCGGTTTCGTCGACGGGAGCAACACTCTTGCCGGCATGGGCTCGCAGCGCTTTTGCCTTGAACCGAGGCCAGAGCTTGCGTGACAATCGCCGGAGACGCTGGCAGATGCTGCTGCACAGAGCGCCAACCAACCCGAGGCCCCAGACGAGCATGTCCGTTGCCGCCAGCCCACGCTTGCTCCGCTGCGGCGATGCGGCCCTCTCCGTCGAGTTCGGCAGCACGACCGATCCGGAGCTGAATGCCAGGGTGCTGGCGCTCGATGCCGCCCTCGCAGCCGAACCGTTTGCCGGCATCATCGAGACCGTGCCGACCTATCGCTCGCTGCTGATCCAGCTCGACCCGCTGGCGACCGATTTTGCCGCACTCGAAGCCCACATCCTGACGCTGTCTGCCCGCCCTCTGGCGCAACGTCCCCAGCCGCGACGCTGGCATGTGCCGGTGGTGTTCGGCGGCGAATTCGGCATGGATCTCGACGATCTCGCCACGCGCCACGCCACGAGCGTCGAGGCGCTGGTCGCGCGCTTCTGCGCCACGACCTACCATGTCGCGATGATCGGCTTCATGCCGGGCTTTGCCTATCTCGGCGGGCTTGAGCCCGCGTTGACCACGCCGCGCCGCCTGCAGCCGCGCATGCGCGTCCCCGCCCAGTCGATCTCGATCGGCGGCGCCCAGGCCGCGATCATGACGGTCGAGGGGCCAAGCGGCTGGCATATGATGGGCCGGACGCCGATGCGGGCCTTCCTGCCGGGGCGCGATCCGGTCTTCCTCTACGAGCCCGGCGACGAAATCCGCTTCGAGCCGCTGGCCGAGGAAGCCTGGGCCGGGCTCGATGCCCGCGCCGCAGCCGGAGAGCCGGTCGCCCGGCTGGCGCTGCCATGACCGCGCTTATCGTCAAATCCTGCGGTCCCGCCACCTCGATCCAGGATCGCGGACGCTTCTTCTACCAGCGCTACGGCGTCTCGCCCGCCGGAGCGATGGACCCGCTCAGCTTCGCTGCCGCCAATGTTCTGGTCGGCGCAGCGCCTGACGCGGCCGCCATCGAGCTCGGTCTCGGCGGCGCACGCTTTACCGCACAAGGCGCCGTGACCGTGGCCTTGGCCGGCCCCGCCTGCAGCCTGACCATCGACGGCCAGAAAATCACGCCCTTCACGGCTGCGCGCGCCAGTGAGGGCGCGGAGATCGTCGTCAGGCTCGAGCCCGGCGCGGCCTATGCCTATCTCGCGCTGCAAGGCGGGTTGGCGACGCCCGAAGACATGGGCAGCCGGTCGATGCATCGCCGCTCCGGCCTCGGCGGGCCGGCACTCGCCCCCGGAACTGTTTTGCCGGCGCAGGGTGAGGCGCCCGAACTGGTCGCGCTGGCCGAGCCGCCGCGTCATGAGCCGGGGCCAATCCGCCTCCTGCCCGGCCCGCAGGACGATTTGTTTCCCGAGAGCGCCCTGGAAACGCTGTGCGGTCCCGGCTACCGGCTCAGCGCCCAGGCCGACAGGATGGGGGTCAGGCTGGAAGGGCCGATCGTTACGCATCGCGACGGCTACAACATCGTCTCCGACGGCATTGTCGATGGCGCCATCCAGGTGCCGGGCGACGGCCAGCCGATCGTGCTGCTGCGCGACCGCCAGACCACTGGTGGCTATCCCAAGATCGCGACGATCATCAGCGCCGATATCGGCCGCTTCGCCCAGATTCCGCCAGGCGCGCCCGTCAGCTTCAGGATTGTCACACTGGACGATGCGATCCTTGCCGCGCGGCAGCTCAAGGCAAAGATCGATGGGCTGGCCGGCTCGTGCCTGCCGCTCGCGGCACCGCTGACCAGCGAAAGGCTGCTCGGCCTCAACCTGATCGGCGGCGTGACCAGCGCCCAGCCGGCAGAGTGAGGCTCCAGCGGGCGGATGCCAGAGCCTTCTGGAGCATCCTTCGAGATGCCATTCCCGACGGAATGGCTCCTCAGGATGAGGGCTGAGGATCGCTCAAACGGGCTCTAAGCGGCAGCCTGATGCCGGCGCACGGTCACGCCCGCCGCTTCCAGGCGCTGGCGCAGCAGCCGCGCCAGAGCGACCGATTGCGGGTTGTCGCCATGCAGGCAGACGGAGTCGATGCCGACCTTCAGCGTCTTGCCGTTCGTCGTCGTCACCGCCCCATCCTCGATCATCCGCAGCACATGTGCGCAGGCGGCTTCTGGATCATGGATGACGGCGCCGGGCTTCGCGCGATCGGTCAGGTTGAAGCTGTCATCATAGGTGCGGTCGGCATAGATCTCGCGGAAATGCGCCAGCCCGAGCTTTTGCGCCGCGCGCTCGGTCGCCATGCCCGGCATCACCAGAAACAGCGCATCGGGCGCCGCAGCCTTGATCCCGCGCCCGACCGCGAGCGCCAGCTCATCATCCTCGGCGCAGATATTGCCGAGCGCGCCATGGGTCTTCACATGGGTCATGGGATAGCCGACCAGCGCCGCCATCGCCTGAAAGGCACCGACCTGATAGGCGACGAGGTTCTCGACCTCCCGCACCGTCAGCCCGGGCATGCGCCTCCGGCCAAAGCCGATCAGGTCGGCAAAGCCGGGATGCGCGCCGATGCCGACGCCCTTTTCCCGCGCCAACTCAGCCGTCTTGCGCATGATCTCGGGGTCACCTGCATGAAAGCCGCAGGCGACATTGGCAGATGTGACGATGCCAAGCATCGCCGCATCGTCACCCATGGTCCAGGGGCCAAAGCTTTCACCGAGATCGGCGTTCAGGTCGATGTTCATGCGCAAGGTCCGGAAGCAAGGGCGGCTGGTCAGCCTGCGCTGACCTTAGCGTTCCTGTTATCCCGAGAAAAGCGGCTGAACCGACCGACGCCGGACGGGGGTCCATGCGCCGCCCTTCAGCGGCTGAAACGACTGCGTCTCGCGACGAAGTAGCCCAGACGGAGAAGCCTACTTGCCCCAGCGCAGCGCCAGCGGATCCAGCTCGCGCGCCAGCTCGATCAGGCCCTTGCGGGTCTCCGGATGCAGCGGTGTCAGCGGATGGCGGACGGCCTCGCTCTTGATCACGCCGCCCTCCTTCATCACCGCCTTCGCCGAGCGCAGCCCGCATTGCCGGTTCTCGTAATTGATGATCGGCAGCACCTTGGCGTAGAGCGCCATCGCCTGCTGGCGGTCCCCGGCGAAATAGGCCGTCAGGATCGGCTTGATCAGGTCCGGGATCATCGCGCTGGTCATGGTGCCGGTGGCACCGGCGTCGAGATCGGCCATCAGCGTGATCGCCTCCTCGCCATCGAACGGCCCGGCCACGGCGGAGCCGCCGGCCTCGATCAGCGAGCGCAGCTTGCCGGCGGTGCCTGGGACCTCGATCTTGAAATAGCTGACCAGCGGCACTTCCCGGGCTAGCCTGACCATGAACGGCACCGTCATCGTCACGCCCGAAAGCGGCGCATCCTGCAGGATGATCGGCAGGCCGCAGGCGTCGGCCACCTGCTTGAAGTGCTCGATCATGCCCTGCTCGTCGGCCTTGAGCAGCGCCCCATGATAGGGCGGCATCATCATCAGCATCTTGGCGCCGGCATCGGCGGCAGCCTTGGCGCGGTCGGCGGCGATCCGGGTCGAGAAATGCGAGGTGGTGACGATCACCGGGACGCGACCCGCGACCTGCTCCAGCGACAGCCGCATGACCTGGTGGCGCTCGGCGTCGGTCAGCAGGAACTGCTCGGAGAAATTGGCGAGGATGCAGATGCCGTCGACGCCCTGGTCGACCATCAGATCCATCACCCGGCGATTGCCGTCGAGATCGAGGTCGCCATTCTCGTGGAAGATGGTCGGGGCGATCGGGAAGATGCCCTTATAGGCCTGGGTCATGGGTTTCCTCGCTTGGTCTCTGACGGATCAATCTTCTGATGGATCGATTTGATGGGGAGGGCTGAACTCGAGTTCTATGCAGTGCAGGGTCCATCGCATCCCACCGACAGGATTTCCAGCAACAGATCACCGTTTCCTGCTTCCGTAACGGAATTTTCTGTTAATCCCGGGCCGGCGACCTGTCCTCAAGCCGTGCGCGGCGCCCGCCCACGCCGCAGCCAGCGCAAAGCCGTGCCGATCACGGGTGCCAACAGCAGCACGAAACCGATCGACATCAGGGTCGAGACCAGCGGGTTCGACCAGAAGATCGAGAGCGAGCCCTGCGCTGAAGATCATCGACTGGCGGAAGGCATCCTCGGCCTTGTCGCCGATCACCATGGCGAGCACCAGCGGCGCGATCGGGTAGTCGAGCTTCTTGAAGACGTAGCCGACGAGGCCGAAGGCCAGCGCCAGCCAGATGTCGAAGACCTTGCTCGCCGACCGTGTAGGCGCCGATGAAGCAGACCACCACGATCACCGGCCCGATGATCGCGAAGGGAATGCGCAGGATCGAGGCGAAGAGCGGCACCGTCGCCAGCACCAGCATGACGGCGACGACGTTGCCGAGATACATCGAGGCGATCAGGCCCCAGACGAAGTCCGGCCGGTCGGTGAACAGCATCGGGCCGGGGTTGAGGCCCCAGATCATCAGCCCGCCCATCATCACGGCCGCGGTCGCCGAGCCGGGAATGCCGAGCGCCAGCATCGGCAGCATCGCGGCCGATGCCGGCCGCGTGGTCGGCGGTCTCCGGCGCGATGACGCCCTCGGGCTCGCCCTTGCCGAAGCGCTCGCGGCGTGCGCGAGGAGCGCTTGGCGAGGCGCGTAGCTCATGAAGGAGGCCGCCGTCGGCCCGCCCGGCGTGATGCCCATCCAGATGCCGATCAGGCTGCGAGCGCAGCAGCGCGACCCAGTAGCGCGGCAGCTTGGCGGCGGTGGCCAGCACGTCGCGCGATGCGCGACCTTGGCGGCGACGCCCTCGAACTTCAGCCCCTCCTCCATCGTCAGCAGCAGTTCGCCGATGCCGAACAGGCCGATCACCGCGATCAGGAAGCTGACGCCGCCGAGCAGCATCGTCGAAGCTCGAAGGTCAGGCGCAGGCTGCCCGAGACCGTATCCATGCCGACGGCCGCGAAGCGCGAAGCCGATGCCCATCGAGACGATGGTCTTCAGCGGCGAGGCGCCGCCCAGCCCGACGAAGCTGGCGAAGGCCAGGAAATAGACGGCGAAATATTCCGGCGAGGAGAACCGCAGCGCGAACCTCGCCACCCAGCCCGACAGCAGCGTGATCAGGATGACGCCGGCCAGCGCGCCGAAGCCGGCCGACAGGAAGGCGAGGGTCAGCGCCTCCGTGGCGCGGCCCTGCTTGGCCATCGGATAGCCGTCGAAGGTCGTGGCGACGGAGGAGGGCTCGCCCGGAATGTTGAACAGGATCGAGGTCGTCGAGCCGCCGAACAGCGCGCCCCAGTACATGCGAGGTCAGCAGGATGATCGCCGAGACCGGGTCCATCGTGAAGGTCAGCGGCAGCAGCAGCGAGACGCCGTTCGGCGCGCCGAGCCCCGGCAGCACGCCGACGAGGATGCCGAGCAGCACGCCGGCCATCATCAGCAGGATGTGGTGGGTGGTGAGCGCGACGCGGAAGCCGTGCATCAGCAGAAGCGACGTTATCCATGAGCGCTGCGCCTCGGCCGGTTCAGGTCAGAGAGCCGAGCAGGGCGCTCGAGCGGGCCCCTTGAGCAGGCCGATCTGGAAGAAGCGCTTCGAGCACGATGTAGAACGACGGCGGCAGTCCCGATGGCGGTCGACCAGGCGTCCGAACCAGCCATAGCCGCCCTGGAAGCGCATCGCGAAGACGAGGTAGAGGACCGTCGCGACATAGATGCCGAGCGTCAGCGCGATCAGCACGAAAGCCGAGCAGCGGCAGGAAGAACGAGCCGACGCGCCGGGCCTGCTCGCCGGTCGAGGAAGACGGCTTCGAGCGCCGCGCTGCCGGCGATGCGGTGCTCGACCGTCAGCCCGAGGGTGCCGAGGCTGGCCAGCGACGATCAGGATGCCGATATAGAACGGAAAGGCGCCGGGCTGCGGCCCGGCATCGTCCCAGCCGATGCCGAATTCGAGCGCGCCGTGACGATGACGACGCCGAACAGCAGCGTGGCCGCGGCGGTCGCGACTTCGGCCGCAGAAGCGCGAGATCATCGGGCGTCCTTCATCCGCTTCGACGGACGTGCGGGCAGGCAATCGCAGGAGCGGCGCGAGGAGAGCCGACGCGGAGGCAGCGTCTGAGCCGTCGCGCCGACCGTGCCTTACTTCGACGATCCAGCCTTCGTTCTCGAAGACCTTGCGGCTTGGCCGCCTCGTCCTTGGTGATGAAATCGGCCAGCTCCTTGCCCGTCAGGAAACGGCCGGTCTGCGACGTGCGGGTCGACGTATTCCTTCCACTCCGGCGTCTCGCTGACCTTCTTCAGCACGCCCGCGTAGAAGGCGACCGCATCGGCCGGCACGCTCGGCCGGCAGCCAGACGGTGCGCGGCATCTGGAAGGTCTCGATCGGCGAGGCCGGCTTCCTTGCAGGTCGGGATGTCGCCCCAGCCCTTGCCGTCGATGACCTGGCTCGCCCTTGGCCAGGCGCTCGGGCGAGAACACGCAGAGCGGCTTGACCGTGCCCGGCCTTCCACTGGCCGATATTCTCGTTGGGATTGTTGACGTTGGAGTCGATGTGGCCGCCGGCGAGCTGCACGGCCGCCGCGCTGCCGCCCTGGAACGGCACGTAGATCAACTTGGCGCCGGTGGCGTCCTGGATCATGCGAGGTCAGCGTCTGGTCGGTGTCCTTCGACTGGCTGCCGCCCATCTTGAAGCCCTCGGGCTTGGCCTTGGCGGCGTCGATGATAGCTCTTGGCGTCCGTGTAGGGCGCGTCGCCCTTGACCCAGAGGATGAACTCGTCGAGCGCCAGGCCGCGACCGGCGTCAGGTCGGAGGGCTTGTAGCCGAGCTTGGCGACCTAGGGCAGCAGATAGGCGTTGTTGGTGCCGAAGATGAGCTTGTACGGGTCGCCCTTGCGCGGCCTTGCCGTAGACGATAGCCTTCGGCGCCGCTGCCGCCGCCCTTGTTCGACGACGACGATCGGCTGGTCGATCAGCTTGTTCTTGGCGATGATCGACTGGATCGACCCGGGCGAAATTGTCGGTGCCGCCGCCGGCGCCCGAGGTCACGACGAACTCGACCGGCTTGGTCGGCTGCCAGGCCTGCGCCGCGCCGGCGCTGGCCAGCACGAAAGACGCCGCGAAACCGGCAGATCATGCTTGGACTTCATCATCATGTTTCCTCCCTTTGATGTGCTGATCAGGCGGCTCATTCGGCGGCGGCCTTGCTTGGTGTCGAGCGGCGTTCAGGCAGCCGCGCTGCGGCCGCGCCTTCCCGTCCTGCGGCCATCTTGATGGCGAGCGAGCAGCGCGGCCGCGGGTCGCGCCGAGATTGGCGACGCCCTTGCCGGCGATCTCGTAGGCCGTGCCATGGGCCGGCGTGCAGATCGGGAACGGGAAGCCGCCGATCAGCGTCACGCCGCGGTCGAAGCCGATCAGCTTCATCGCGATCTGGCCCTGGTCGTGGTACATCGTCAGGACGGCGTCGAAATCGCCGTTCTTGGCCCGCAGGAAGACCGTGTCGGACGGGAACGGCCCCTCGACCGTGAAGCCCTTGGCCTTGGCGGCCTTCACCGCAGGCTCGATGATGTCGATCTCCTCGCGGCCGAAATTGCCGCCGTCGCCGGCATGCGGGTTGAGCCCGGCGACCGCGATGCGCGGCGGGTCGAAGCCGGCCGCGCGCAGGTTGCGCGTCGGCCAGCGTCAGGGCCCGCAGGATGCGCTCCTGCGTGATATTGGCCGCGACCTCCGACAGCGGGATGTGCGAGGTGACGCGCGCGTTCCAGAGCTTGTCGAGCACGTTGAACTCGCTGGCCGGCCCCTCGAAGCCGATCGCATCGCGCACGAAGCGGATCTCGTCGTCATAGCCGGGATAGGCGAAGCGCATCGCCGCCTTGTTGAAGGGCGTGAAGAACACCGCGTCGGCCTGGCCAGACGCCGCGAACTGCAGCGCGCGGCGGAAATTCTCGGTCGCCGCCTTGCCACCCGCAAGCGTCGCGACACCGCGCTGCAGATCGGATGGATCATGGTTGGCGAGGTCGATGAAGACCGGCTTGTCGGAAGCCGCCGGCAGCGGCGTCGCCATCGCTGATCACAGCGACATCGGGCTCGACCTTGGCATCGGCAGCGCCGAGATCGAGCAGGCGCTTGTCTCCGAACACGACATAACGCGCAGCATGCCGCAGATCCGGCTCGACAAGGATGCGGGCGGCCAGTTCAGGGCTGATGCCGGACGGGTCCCCCATCGCGACGGCAATCACCGGTAGAGCGCCTTGCGCCTGGCTGTTCATCGAGCATCCTCCATCCAACGCTGTCGAAGGGCTACCATGGCCACGGCCAGCCTTCAAGTATGCTGTATGCAGCATAATGTGGATGCGCTAGGTTGAAGACGGTCGGAGGCGTTTGACAGCGCCTGAGCCACATGCCGTAAGGATGCTGGACAGGAGGGGCGACGGCACCATGAGCGAGGCGATCGCAGAGTATCCGAGGATCATGCGGCGCACCCTCCATGACGAGGTGCTGGAACGGCTCCGCGACATGATCATCGAGGGTCGGCTCGAACCCGGCCAGCGCATCAATGAAGGCCAACTCGGAGCCCAGCTCGGCGTCTCCCGCACCCCCCTGCGCGAGGCGATCAAGACGCTGGCCAGCGAAGGGCTGGTCGAGATCCTGCCCGCCAAGGGCGCCATCGTCCGCAAGTTCAGCGCCAAGGACCTCTACCAGATCCTCGAAGTGCTGAAGACGCTGGAGCAGCTTGCCGGGCGGATGGCCTGCGAGCACGCCAGCGACGCCACGATCGAGGCGATCAACGCCCTGCACAAGCGCATGATCGCGCTCTACGAGACGCGAAACCGCCTCGAATATTTCAAGATCAACCAGGCGATCCACAGCGCCATCGTCGCCGCTTCGGACAATGCGGTGCTGATGGAAATGCACGGCACGCTGCAGTCCCGCATCAAGCGCCTGCGCTTCATCGGCAATGAAGGCCCGGTGAAATGGGCTGGCGCCGTGGCCGAGCATGAGGAGATGATGGCGGCCCTGCTCAAGCGCGATGGCGCCGGGCTGGCCGAGGTGATCGGCCGCCATATGGACGCGACGCTGGTGCGCGTCCGCGAAGTGCTCTGACGCCGCTTCGCCACTCGAAGCGACGCTTAACCGTAGCCGCCAAAGCGCAGCCGCCGGGCGCCCGTCAGGCGTCCCCGCGGCTTGACCGGCGACGGATTTGCCCTGACACAATCCCCGCATGCTGACAGGATCCTATCACAAGCGGCTGAAGACCGACCTCGCGCGCTGGGTCGGCGACGGGCTGGTCAGCGCCGAGAGCGCTGCGGCCATTCGGGGCTCGCTCGACAGCCAAGGCGGCTTTCGCCTGCCGGGTCTGCTCGGCCTCTTCGGCGGGCTGCTGATCGCCTCCAGCATCGCCGCCTTTGTCGCGGCCAATTGGGATGAGATGCCGCGCCTGCTGAAGCTCGGCATGATCCTGATCGGAATCGTCGCCGCGCTGTTTTATGCGGTCCGCCTCGAAAAGCAGGGGTCGTCGCTGGGTGCCGAGGCGGCCTCGACCTGCGCGGTGCTGATCTTCGCAGCCGGCGTCGCGCTGGTCGGCCAGATGTATCACCTGCCGACGGATTGGCCGGGCGGTGCGCTTCTGATCGGGCTGGGTGCGCTGGCCGTCGCCCTGCTGCAACGTTCGGACGGGGCGCTGATGGTGACCTTCATCGCCATCGCGCTATGGAGCGGAGGGCGCTGGAACGAGACGCAAGGGGCGCTGCACCTGCCCTTCTTGCTGCTCTACTTGCCGGCGCTCTGGCTGGCGCTGTCACGCAGCAACCGCGCCGTGCATCACCTCGCAGTCCTAGCCCTGCTCGGCTGGCTGGCGATCTTGCCCGGCCACGGCCTGTTCCTGCGTTTCGATTTCGGCATCATCGCCTATGGGCTGGCCGTCTCGGTGGCTTGCGTGGCACTGGGTGCGCTGGCGCTCGACCGGGCCTGGCCGCCCTTGCTGACCGCCTTCCTGGCTTGGGGGCTGATCGGCATGCAGATCGCCATCGGCATCGAGCTGTTCCGCATTCTCGACAAGGATTTCACCCGGGCCGGCACGGCCGTCCTGCTGATCTACCTGGCCTATGGCGCAGCCCTGCCGCTGACCTTCGCCCTGCTCGGGCTGGCGCGCGACCGCCGCTTCGCCTGGCCGCTGGTGATCGCCCTGCTGCTGGCGCTGCTGATCCCGGTGGTGTTCTGGTCCGGCGCTGGCGCTTTCCTGGCCGGCAAGATCATCGTCGCCGGGCTAATCTTGGTGGTGGCGATGGCGCTGGTCGTGGCCGGTTCGGCAGGCGGCATCAGGCGGATGCTGCTGGCCGGTGCCGGCCTCTTCGGCATCGCCGTGCTGATCCTGCTTTGGCAGACGGTGGGGACATTGCTGAGCCAGTCGCTGTTCTTCCTGGTCGCCGGCCTCGCCCTGCTCGTGCTGGCCGCGGACGACGCGCAGCTTGCTCGCGCGCTTCTCCGCCGGGGAGGTGAAGGCATGATGCGGATCATCTCGCCCGAACCCGCGATCAAACGGGTGCCGCCGCTATGGCGGGCGCTGCTCGCAGCCCTTGTGCTGTGCGGCGCGCTGCTGGCGCTGGTTCAAGGCCGCGCCAGCCTGCTGCGCAACGGCACGGAGGTGCGCCTGAAGACTGCACCGGTCGATCCGCGGGATCTGTTCCGCGGCGATTACGTCGTGCTGAGCTATGAGATCAGCCAAGTTGCGGCACCGACGGCCGACACTTTCCGGTCGGGCGACGCGGTCTTCGTCACGCTCGTGCCGGGGCCGGACGGATTTGCCACAGCGACAGGCGTCTCCCGGACCAAGCCCGCACTAACCGGTAACGAGACGCTCATCGCCGGCAAGGTCAGGTCAGCAGGCGGCTGCGCACCGGGAGCCAATGGCCGCCCCGATTGCAGCCTTGGGCAGCAAAGGCTGCGGATCAGCTATGGGCTGGAAAGCTATTTCGTCCCGCAATTCAGTGGGCGCGCAATCGAACGCACGGCGCGAGACCGGGTTGAGATCGTGGCATCCGTGTCGCGCGATGGCGAAGCGGCGATCAAGCGCCTGCTGATCGACGGCAAGCTCGTCCACGCCGAGCCACCCTACTGAGCCCCGCCCTCCCCATGCGGCCGGACCACACACGCGCTTGTGAGAATCCGTAAGGATACTGGAAACCATTTTCGCCATAAATGAATGCCAGATGAACGTTCGGGTTAACGTTCGTTCATCAAGCCTTCGCGGCGCGGCAGCCGTGCGAAAAGTCTGTATCCTGGAGAGCGTCCGTGAAAGCGTCCCGATTTGGGCACTTCCTGCTGTTTGGCCGTCCGGATTCTGCTTATCCGCAGCTGGCGCCGGCGCAGCGCGATCTTCGGATCGATATCGTGCGCGGCCTTGCCCTGCTGATCATCTTCATCAACCACATGCCGGGCCATGTGCTGGCGGCGCTGACGCCGCATAATTTCGGTTTCTCCGATGCGGCCGATGCCTTTGTCCTGCTGGCCGGCATCTCGGCGACCCTTGCCTATGGCGGCGTTATCGAGCGCAAGGGTCTGCGCGCCGGCTGGCTCAAGATCCTGGAGCGGCTGCGGACGCTCTACATCGCGCATATCGCGGTCTTCCTGCTGGTCTGCGGCATCGTCGCCACGGCCGTGACCCGGACGCAGAACTCGCTCTACTTCGAAATGATCAACATCCAGCCCTTCTTCGCCAATTTGGGCTGGGGGCTGTGGAGCACGTTGACCCTGAGCTACCAGCCGAACTTCCTCGATATCCTGCCGCTTTACATCGTGCTGCTGGCGCTGCTGCCGGTTTTGTATCTCGGTGTCCGCGTCAGCCCGGCGCTGACCCTGGCGGGTTCCGCGATCCTCTGGCAGGGCGTCGGCTACTTTGGCCTGAACCTGCCCAATAGCGGCGCCTCGGGCTGGTTCTTCAACCCCTTCGCCTGGCAGTTCCTGTTCTGCCTGGGCGTGGTGATGGGTCGGGCGGCCCAGCTCGGGCTCGCGGCACCGAACCTGCGCAGCCTGGACTGCCTGGCGGTGGTCGTGATCCTGGCCGCTCTCTTTCTGAAGACCGCGAGCGGCAACCCGCTCGGCATTCCGGCGCTCGACGACTGGATCTTCCATATACAGATCGGCGCCGACAAGACCAACCTCGGACCCAGCCGCGTTTTGCATGTGCTGGCGCTGGCCTGGCTGGTCATCCGCCTGCTGCCGCGAAACGCCGCGGTTCTGACCTCGGCTGCGATGAAACCCTTCGCAGCAATGGGGCGGCATTCGCTCGAAGTCTTCAGCGTCGGGACCGTCCTGTCGATCACTGGACAGATCATCCTGGCTGAAACCCAGTACGATTTGCAGGCCCAGTTGCTCGTTGCCGCAGTTGGCGGTATCATCCTGATGGGTTTGGGGATCTTCCTGACGTGGTATCAGTCCTTCACGCGTCGCGCGCCCGCCGGTTCCGCTCCGGCCTCCGGCTTGTCAGCGCCGCAATCCTGACGGTGCTGGGCGTCGCCGTGGCGCAGGCCAGCGGCCCCCTGGCGCTTGCCGATCTCAGCGATCTGCGCTGCCGCTTCGGCGCGGCGCAGCAACCCTTCCTGCCCCAGCTCGTCGTCGCCAAGAAGGCCTATCAGGACAAGCGCGCCATCTCGATCGTCGCGCTCGGCTCCTCGACCACCGAGGGCTCCGGCGCAAGCTCACCGGAAAAGAGCTACCCCGCCGTCCTGCAGGCGGAGCTGAAGCGCAGGTTGCCGGATACCGATGTCAGGGTCATCAACAAGGGCATTGGCGGGCAGTCAGCCTATGACATGCTGCTGCGCATGGATGCCGATGCCATCGAGCCGCGCCCCTCGCTGGTGATCTGGCAGACCGTGGTGAACGACGCCATCCGCCATGTTGGCGAAGAAAAGCTGGCCAAGATCCTGCGCAAGGGCATCACCAAGATGGGTGAGGCCGGCATCGATCTCGTGATGATGGACCTGCAATGGCTGCCGCGCGAGGATCGTTATCCGAAATATGACGACTATCGCGCCGTGCTGAAGAACATCGCCGCCGAGAATGGCGTCTCTATCTTCCCGCGCTATGCGATGATGAAGAGCTGGGCCCGCTCGAAGCAGTTCACCGAGCAGGAGCTGGTCGGCATGGACGGGCTGCATATGGTCGATGCCAGCTATCGCTGCCTCGCCGTGCGGTTGGCCGACGGCATCGCCAGCGCGCTCACCGGCGCCAAGCCGGACATGGCCGAAACGGCCAAGCCGACCAACTAGGCGCACTCAGGGCGCAACCACCTCGACATCGCGGTCCAGACCTGGCTCGACCTTGAAGTCGCGGGAGTGCACCTCGCCGCCCTTGCGCGCGATCAGCACATAATCGCCCTCGGCCAGGATCACCTGCGGGAACGCACCGATCGCCTCGCGGATCACGTCGCCGCCCGGTGTCAGCACGCTGAAGGCCGTGCCTGCAAAGGCTTCGCCGCCCGGCGCCGCAACCAGCTTCAGTGTGATCTTGGCAGCGCGGTGATGCAGCACCGCGTCGGTAATCCGGCCGGATTCGATGCGGACATCGGCGCGCTGGATCGCGTTAGAATCGCCATAGGTCGAGACGACGTGATAGGTCCCCTCCGGCAGGCGGATCAGCTCGCCGGCCTTGGCGTTGGCGAGCACGAGACGCCCTTCCGAATTGCCCTGCAGCGGCACGAATACCGAGAAATCGAGCAGCGAGGCTGGCAGCGGATTGTCGCCGATCGAGCCGCCAAGCGTCAGCCCACCGGCACTGATGCTGATCGTCTCGCGGGCGCCGCGCGAGCTCAGCGTCACCCGCTTGGTGCCGCTGGCGAAGCCATAGGCCGCATGCAGCACGTAGCTGCCCTGCTCGAGCAGGAATTGCGGCTGCGCATCGCTGGAGCGCGCGACGATACGCGGCGGCGAGCCATCGACGCTTTCGCTCAGGATCCGCCAGACCAGCCCGGACTGGATCGGCTTGCCGCTGCCGGCGAACTGCGCGCTCACGCCGAGCGTCACCGGGCCCGGCGCGGGTTGGGGGGCGGGAAGATTGGGCGCGGTGAGCGACTGCGCCAGTCCAGCGGCGGGAGCGGCCAGAACGGCGAGTGCCGCTGTGGCCAGCAGCATCCGCCTGCTGTTCTGGAATTGGATGGATTGAAACATGAGCTCTGCCCTCGGCACCCTTGCGTCCCCGTCTCAGCAGTCTTGCTTGTCCTCTTCAAGGCAAGCCACTAGGTGACATGGCAGCACATCCCTGCCGTCGCTCCACCGATCTGGACCTGTCATGACCGATACGCTTGCCCTGCTCAAGCTGCGCCGTTCGGTGCCGCCGCAATTCCTGTCGGCTCCCGGCCCGGATGAAGCCCAGCTCGAAACGCTTCTGACGATCGCCAGCCGCGTGCCCGACCATGGCAAGCTGGTACCGTTCCGCTTCCTGGTGATCGCAGGGGCCGCGCGCGAAAAGGCTGCCGACATCGTCGCCGAGGCCTTCCGCAACAATAATCCCAACGCCGACGCCGAGAAGATCGCGCATGAGCGTGGCCGGCTGCTGCATGCGCCGGTCATCGTCGCGGTGATCTCCACGGCCAGGCCGCATGTGAAGATCCCGCAATGGGAGCAGGAGCTGTGTGCCGGCGCCGTCTGCATGTCGATGCTGATCGCGGCTCAGGCCATGGGCTTTGGCGGGTGCTGGCTGACCAACTGGTTCGCCTTCGACCGCCCGGTCCTCGCCTCCTTCGGCCTCTCGGCGGAAGAGCGCATCGCCGGCTTCATCCACATCGGCACGGCGCAGTCGACGCCTGCCGACCGCGAGCGGCCTGCCCTTTCCGCTATCGTCAGCCGTTTCGGAGCCTGAGCATGTTTTACTCCGCCGCATTGCAGGACCACGGCCTCGGGCATGATCCGTTCAAGGCGATCGTGACTCCAAGGCCGATCGGCTGGATCACCTCGATGAACAAGGCGGGTGCGATCAATCTGTCGCCCTACAGCTTCTTCAACGCGATCCATTCGCGGCCGAACCTCGTGATGTTCGCTTCCGAGGGGAAGAAGGACGCCATCGCCTTCGCCGAGGAGACGGGCGAGTTCACCTGTTCGCTCGTGACCATGGCGCTGGCGCAGCAGATGAACCAGACATCGGCGCCCCTGCCGCGCGGCGACAGCGAATACGCCCATGCCGGGCTTGAAATGGCGCCGTCCAAGTTTGTCCGCCCGCCACGCGTTGCCGGCAGCCCGGCCGCGCTCGAATGCAAGCTGGTCTCGATCCAGCAGCTGACCGACATGGACGGCAAGGAACTCGCCGGCTTCATGGCGATTGGCCAAGTCGTCGGCGTCTTCATGGACGACGCCTATGTCAAGAATGGCCGCTTCGACACGGCAGGCGCCCACCCCATCGCCCGCTGTGGCTATGCCGATTATGCCGAGGTGGACCATCTCTTCTCGATCATCCGCCCGCCCGGAGCCGGCTGAGCGCGCACTCATCAAGAAGACCGGCAGAGATCTCACTAGACGTTACACGAATGTCGCAGCCCAGAACTCGCAAAACTTGACTTCGATCAAAGCCTGAGCTTCGAACGATTCATACCAATGCGGTACTAAGTCTGGCGAACCCTGCGGCATAGGAGCCGTCGACAATGTCCCCGGCAGGACAGAGATCCGTTCCCGTCACGGCGCTCATGCAGGCGCGATCTGACGAGGAGGTCAGCGCGCTTGCCAAGGCGGCGCCTTGACCGCGCCATCGCCCAGCTCGGATACGCCGCTCCCCTTGCGGAGTCTCAACTGGCCGGGCCTGAGTGCCCTGCTGCAGCGGGCCATCCTCATCGTTCCGCTGGCAGGCCTTGTCATCGGCGGCGCGCTCGCCCTCTCGGGCAAGACCGTCACGGCCGACAGGATCTGGATGGCGGCGACGCTGCCGGTTCTGGCCGTGCTCTGCTTCGAGATCATCTCAAGCCTCAGGCGGGGCGAGGTCGGGCTCGATATCGTCGCCGCGCTGTCGATGTCGGCTGCGCTGGTCTTCGGCGAGGAGCTGGCTGCTGCCGTCGTCGCCCTGATGTATGCCGGCGGGCAGCAGCTTGAGGATTTCGCCGACCGCCGGGCGCGCCGGGAAATGACGGCCCTGCTCGACCGTACGCCGCGCACGGTCATGCGCCACCAGCCTGACGGGCTGCACGAGATCGCGACAGACAGCGTCCTTCCCGGTGATCGGCTGATGATCCGCCGCGGCGATGTCACCCCCGTCGACGGCATTGTCGCATTGGGCACCGCCATCCTCGACCAATCGACCCTGACCGGCGAATCCCTGCCGCAGCGCTTTGCGCCGGGTGAGAGCATTCCCAGCGGCGCCAGCAATCTCGGCGACGCCTTTGACCTCGTCGCGACGCATAGTGCCGCCGACAGTGTCTATGCCGGGATCGTCACCTTGGTGGATGAGGCCCAGCGCGCCAAGGCGCCGATGGCGCGGCTTGCCGACCAGTATGCGCTGGTCTTTCTGCTGGTGACGCTGATCATTGCCGGTGCAGCCTGGTATCTAACGGGCGATCCGATCCGGGCTGTGGCGGTTCTGGTCGTCGCCACCCCCTGCCCTCTGCTGCTGGCGGTGCCGATTGCGCTTGTCGCCGGCATGTCCCGCGCGGCCAAGCATGGTGTGCTGATCAAGGGCGGACGCGCGCTGGAGGGGCTGGCTCGTATCCGCGCCATCGTCTTCGACAAGACCGGCACCCTCACCGATGGCCGCCCCCAGCTGGAAGAGATCGTCGCTCAGCCGGGCTTCACGCCCGACGAGGTGCTGATGATGACGGCCTCGCTCGATCAGGCCTCGCAGCATATCGTGGCACAGACCCTGGTTGCCGAAGCCCGGCGTCGCGGCATCACCCTGGCACGGCCGGAGGATGCCGAGGAGACGCCGGGCGAAGGGGTCAGCGGCTCGGTCGCCGGGCGCGCCGTGATCGTCGGCAATCATGATTTTGTCCTGACCCATCTCGGCCAGAGCCGCGCCGCCCAGGCCCCGACCAGCTACCGCACCGCAGGCGGGATGGTCGTCTCCGTCGCCATTGACGATCGCTATGCTGGCAGCATCCTGCTCTCCGACAAATTGCGGGACGGCACGCATGCCCTCCTCGCCAGCCTGCGCCGGCAGGGCATCCAGCGTCTCGTCCTGGCCACGGGCGACCGGGAGGCGGTGGCGCGGGATATCGCGTCCGGCCTCGACATCGACCTCGTGCTCGCCGACCTGACGCCCGCCCGCAAGATCGATGTGGTCAAGCAGGAGCGCCGCCATGGCCCGGTGATGATGGTCGGTGATGGCGTCAATGACGCGCCGGCTCTGGCCGCTGCCGATATCGGGGTGGCGATGGGCGCGCGTGGCTCGGCCGCTTCGGCGGAAGCCGCCGATGTCGTGCTGCTGGTCGACCGGCTGGACCGCGTCGTCAATGCGATGGCCATCGCCAGCCATTCCCGCGCGATTGCGCTGCAAAGCGTAGTGGTCGGCATCGGCCTCTCTGTCCTCGGCATGGTCGCAGCCGCCTTCGGGCTGATCTCGCCGGTGCAGGGCGCGCTGCTGCAGGAGGCAATCGACGTCGCTGTCATCCTCAACGCCTTGCGAGCGCTGGGCGAAGCCTAATCGACTTGATGCTGCGCAAGGCGGCGCGGCCCGCACCATGCGAGAGTTCGCTTCTTTGGGGATGATCCGCATGGAGCCGTTGAGGCCGCCATCCAATGGCGAACCCGTCATCCACATTCGCGGGCTGCAGGTCGGCTTTGGCGACAAGCTCGTGCTGGATGGGATCGATCTCGATCTCTATCGCGGCGAAATCCTCGGCGTTATCGGCGCCTCGGGCTCCGGCAAATCCGTCCTCGCCCGTACCTTGATCGGGCTGGTGCCCAAGCGCGCCGGGCTGGTCGAAGTCTTCGGACAGGATGTCGACCAGCTCTCGATGCAGGAGCGCCGGCGCATGGAGCAGCGCTGGGGCGTGATGTTCCAGCATGGCGCGCTTGTTCTCGTCGCTGACGGTGGCGCAGAACATCCAGATGCCGATGCGCGAATGCCTCGATCTCTCGCCCGAACTGCTTGACGAACTGGCCCTGCTCAAGATCGAGATGGTCGGCCTGCCTGCCGATGCCGCCACGAAATATCCCGCAGAGCTCTCGGGCGGCATGATCAAGCGCGCCGCCATGGCCCGCGCCCTGGCGCTCGATCCTGAAATCCTGTTCCTGGACGAGCCGACCTCCGGCCTCGATCCGGTCTCGGCGGGCGAAATCGACGCGCTGATCCTGACCCTGCGCGCCAGCCTCGGGCTGACGGTGATGATGATCACCCATGATCTCAATAGCCTGCACGCCACCTGCGACAGGATCGCAGCGATAGCCGGCGGCAAGGTGGTGGTGGCGGGCCCGCCCGAACGGCTGCTGCAGGACGAGCAGCCCTGGGTGAAGTCCTACTTCCACGGCGAGCGGGGCCGCACCATCTTTGCCGACAGGATCAAGGGCAGCGCCTGAGGCGCGGCCGGCTTAGAGCGTCTTCGAGCGAAGCGATTCTAAAATCATCTAAAGCGCGACGGAGTAGCGCGCCTGCTGCGCGGCCGAGCGCGCATCGAACGCCGCGCTCACCACCCGCACCAGATGGCGCGCCTCGAGCGGGATGACGATGCGATGCTCCTGCTGCAGCGCCAGCCCATCGGCCACCAGCGGCGCCAGCCGGCCAAGATCGGGCGTCAGCTCGGCCGTATCGATCTGATGTGCCTGGCAGATCGCCTCCAGATCGACACTGAGATCGCACATCAGCCGCTCGATGATGGCCGCACGCAGCTTGTCGGCCTGGGTGATGACGACCCCGCGAGATGTCGCCAGCTCGCCCGATTGCAACGCCCTGCGATAGGGGCCGACGCTGGCGTGGTTCTGCGCATAGCCCTGCGGAAAGCTCGAGATCGCCGAGGCTCCGATGCCGATCAGCGTCGCCGCCTCATCGGTGGTGTAGCCCTGGAAATTGCGGCGCAGCATGCCGGTCTCCAGCTTCACCGCCATCGCATCGTCGGGACGGGCGAAATGGTCGAGCCCGATCTGCACATAGCCTGCATCGAGCAGGACGCCAGCCGCCGCCTCGAACTGCGCGGCCCGGCCCTGCGCATCCGGCATCGCCTCTTCCGGCAGCACGGCCTGATGGCGCTTCATCCAGGGCACATGCGCATAGCCGAACACTGCGACCCGGTCCGGCTCAAGCTCCAGGGCCTGGCGTGTCGAGCTGACGACATTGGCGACGGTCTGGTGGGGCAGCCCATACATCAGGTCGAGATTCAGAGCCTCGATCCCGGAATGCCGCAGCCACTGCGTCAGGCGCTGGGTCAGCGCGAAGGACTGCAGCCGGTTCACCGTCTTCTGAACCAGCGGATCGAAGCTCTGGACACCGAGGCTGGCGCGCGTCACGCCGCTCTCGGCCAGCATCGAGACATGGGCGGGCGTCAGGGTGCGCGGATCGATCTCGACGGCGATCTCGGCATCCATGTCGAAGGCGAAGTCGCGCCGCATCCGCGCCACCAGCGCCTTGAAATCGGACGGGCAGAGCATGGTCGGTGTGCCACCACCGAAATGCAGATGCGAGACGCGCGGCTGCGCCGGCAGCAGGGAGCGCAGCAGATCGAGCTCGTCATGCAGCAGCCCAACATAGGCGGCAACGGGGCCGTAACCGCGCGCCACAGTCGTCTGGCAGCCGCAATACAGGCAAAGCTCGCTGCAGAACGGCACATGGGCGTAAAGCGAGAGCGGCTCGCCGGGATCATGCGCCGCCAGCCACTGCGCAAACAGATCCGGCCCGACCTCGCTGCCGAAATGCGGCGCGGTCGGATAGCTGGTGAAGCGCGGGACGCGGCGGGATTCGTAGAGCGAGGTGGCGGCTGTGCTTGTCATGGCGCCAGCATGGAGCAGAGCCGGGAGCGCGCTTTGATCTGGCGCAAATCGGCTACGTTTCAGCCGGTCGCGCGGCCCCGCATCGTCACCCGGTCGAGCCTGAAACCGGACTCCGCCATCGCCGCGCGGTCCTGCTCCCAGACGGCCGAAGGCTGAAGATCGAGCTGGATCGCCGGGAGCTCCAGTTCGCGTGCCAGCTTGTTGGCGAAGCTGACGAGCTGGTCGATCAGCATGGTCCCAGGCAGGCGGGCGGCCGCGATCTCGGTGACATGCAGCGTCGCCTCCCCCGCCAGCGAATGCACCACCGTAAAGGCGAACAGCCCGTGCATGCAGCCCCGGCTGTCCTTCAGCGCGATCAGGCCGCGTTCCCGGCTGGCATGGCGGCCATAAGCCCGCAGATAACGCGCCCATGCGGCGGGGCCGACATGGGGATGCGACATCGCGACAAGGCTGTATGCGAGCTGCGCTTCCGCGGAGGTCACGCGCTGCGCCATGAATAATTCCGCTGTCACGTTTCGACGGGCCTCCAGAGCGCGACTATGGGGCGCCGGCGACAAGTTGCTTTGCATTGATGCAGATCAATGATGCCGGCCCCCGTTCCGGGCGTTGCTGATCCCGGTGCGTGGCATCGTCAGGCGCAGGCGAGAACAAGATGACTTCCGCAGATTGCAACAGACCCAGCTGCACGAGCGCCGCCCATCACGGCGAGCGCTGCATGTCCTGCAAGGTCAGGCTGGCGAGCGTCTGTGCCTCACTGGCTCCCGACGAGCTGGCCCTGCTGGACTCGATGGCGCATCCGACGCTGTTTGCTCCAAAGGAGACGATCTTCTCCCAGGGCGAGACCGCGCGCTCGGTCTACAACATCACCGATGGGATGGTGCGCCTCTACAAGCTCCTGCCCGATGGCCGCCGCCAGATCGTCGGCTTCGCCATGCCGGGCGATTTCCTCGGCCTCGCCATGCGGGACGCCTTCGGCTTCTCGGCCGATGCGATCACGCCGGTGACAGCCTGCTCCTTCTCGCGCGCGGCCTATTCGGCGCTAATCGACACCAAGCCGCATCTGCTGCGCCGACTGCATGACTATGCCACGCATGAGCTGACCCTGGCCCAGGAGCAGATGATGCTGCTCGGCCGGCGCACGGCCGAGGAGCGGATCGTCTGCTTCCTGCTCGCGATGAAGGACCGCTGGAGCAAGATCGGGCGGGATTCCGTCACCATCGAGCTGCCGATGAGCCGGCAGGACATGGCCGATTTTCTGGGCCTGACGATCGAGACGGTCAGCAGGACCCTGACAAGGCTCGCCAAGAACAAGACGATCCTGATCGTCCCCGATGGCGTGCGCCTGATGGACACGCAGCGCATGGCCAATATGGCCGCCGCCTGAGCAGCGCCACCTGCGTTCCGCCGCCTCGCTGGTCTGACTGAATAGAGACCTGCAGCACCAAGCGCCCCGCCACGCTCGGTGCTGCAGCCCCCCGGCCTGTCAACACCATGCCAGCTGACATCCCCCCTCTACCTTGACTTGAATCAAGGCTGCGGCTGGCCCCGCCCGGTAACCGTCCCAGTGAGCCCGGCGAATTGTGCGCCGCGGCAAACGATAAGGGGCGACGCATGTCCGCGACGGGGTATCCGATCAGGCAGGCGACAACGGGCGAGATAGCCGGCATCGTAATCGCGGGAGCATCCATCCTCCCGCTCATCATGATCGCTGCGCTGACGACCGATCCGGGCTACGCATTCCATGTGAGCCTCGGTGTTGTGGCTGCCGCCATCTCCATTTTCCTGATTGCCAACCGCTGCTTCAGCGGCCAGCCCGGCAATCCGCCGCAGGAAATCGATGGCAAGCCCAACTACAATATGGGCCCCGTCAAATTCGGCACCATCGCCGCCATGGTCTGGGGCATTGCCGGCTTCACCGTCGGGCTGATCATCGCCCTGCAGCTGGCCTTCCCGGCGCTGAACTTCGATCTGCCCTGGACGAATTTCGGGCGGATGCGGCCGCTGCACACCTCGGCCGTGATCTTCGCCTTCGGCGGCAACGTGCTGCTGGCGACCTCGTTCTATGTTGTCCAGCGCACCTCCCGCGCCAGGCTGGCCGGCGAGCTGGCGCCCTGGTTCGTGATCCTCGGCTACAACCTGTTCATCGTCATTGCCGGCACGGGCTACCTGCTCGGCATCACACAGGGCAAGGAATACGCCGAGCCGGAATGGTATGCCGACCTCTGGCTGACCATCGTCTGGGTGGTTTACCTGCTGGTCTTCCTGATGACGCTGGCCAAGCGCAAGGAACCCCACATCTACGTGGCGAACTGGTTCTATCTCGGCTTCATCCTCACCATCGCCGTGCTCCACATCGGCAACAATCTGAGTGTGCCGGTCTCGGTCCTCTCGCCCAAATCCTATGTGGTCTGGTCGGGCGTGCAGGATGCGATGTTCCAGTGGTGGTACGGCCATAACGCGGTCGGCTTCTTCCTCACCGCCGGCTTCCTCGCGATCATGTACTACTTCGTGCCCAAGCGCGCCGAGCGGCCGGTCTACAGCTATCGCCTGTCGATCATCCACTTCTGGGCGCTGATCTTCCTCTATATCTGGGCCGGCCCGCACCATCTGCACTACACCGCCCTGCCTGATTGGGCGCAGACGCTCGGCATGACCTTCTCGATCATGCTCTGGATGCCCTCCTGGGGCGGCATGATCAACGGGCTGATGACGCTGTCAGGCGCCTGGGACAAGCTGCGCACCGACCCGGTGCTGCGGATGATGGTGGTCTCGCTCGCCTTTTACGGCATGTCGACTTTCGAGGGTCCGCTGATGTCGATCAAGGCGGTCAACTCGCTGTCGCACTACACCGACTGGACCATCGGCCACGTCCATTCCGGCGCGCTGGGCTGGGTCGCCTATATCTCCTTCGGCGCGATCTATTGCCTCGTTCCCTGGCTTTGGAACCGCAAGAGCCTGTATTCGCTGAAGCTGGTGAACTGGCACTTCTGGGTCTCGACGCTCGGCATCGTCCTCTACATCTCGGCGATGTGGGTCTCGGGCATCATGCAGGGCCTGATGTGGCGCGCCTACACCTCGATGGGCTTCCTCGAATACTCCTTCATCGAAACGGTTGCTGCGATGAAGCCCTATTACGTGATCCGCGCCATGGGCGGTGGGCTCTTCCTCACCGGCGCGCTGATCATGGCCTTCAACATCTGGATGACGGTGAGGCACGGGGCCGAGAGCGCCCCGGAGGCCGAACCCCAGCCGAAGCTGCAGCCGCAGCTCGTCCCCGCCGTCTGAGGAACGCGATCCATGTCGACAGTTCAAACTCCCGTGCCCCAGCCGCGCAAATCGCTTTGGTCCAAGCACAAGATCTTCGAGACCAACTCGATCATCCTGATCATCGGCGTCCTGTTGGTGATCTCGATCGGCGGCCTGGTCGAGATCGCGCCGCTCTTCTACCTCAAGAACACCATCGAGAAGGTCTCGGGCATGCGCCCCTACACCCCTCTCGAACTGGCGGGCCGGTCGATCTATGTCCGCGAGGGCTGCTACAACTGCCATAGCCAGATGATCCGGCCCCTGCGCGACGAGATCGAGCGCTATGGCCATTACTCGCTGGCGGCGGAGAGCATGTACGACAAGCCCTTCCAGTGGGGCTCCAAGCGGACAGGTCCCGACCTCGCCCGCGTCGGCGGCAAGTATTCCGACGACTGGCAGCGCCAGCACCTTGCCCAGCCCCGCTCGCTGGTGCCGGACTCGATCATGCCCGGCTATCCCTTCCTGGCGAAGACCGAGCTCAAGTTCGACGACATCGACAGCCAACTCAGGGCCAATCGCGCCGGCGGCGTGCCCTATAGCGACGAGATGATCGCCCAGGCCAGGCGCGACCTGATGGCCCAGGCGACGCCCGACGATGCCGGCCAGAGCGATCTCGAGAAGCGCTACCCCAAGGCCCAGTCGCGTGACTATGACGGCGACCCCAAGACCATCACCGAAGCCGATGCGCTGATCGCCTATCTGCAGGTGCTGGGCACCATGGTCGACTTCAAGCTCTACGACGACAAAGCCAACATCCGCTGAGCGAGGGCGCCATGGACACAACCTACCAGTGGCTGGCGGGCATCGCCCAATCGGCCGGACTTCTCTACTTCGTCGGCATTTTCCTGACCGTCTGCTGCTATGCCTTCTGGCCCAGCAATCGCGATCGTTTCGAGAACGCCGCCCGTACTCCGCTGCAGGAGGACTGAGCGATGGACAGCAAGCATACACAGGCTCACGACGTCGATGCCGTCACCGGCATCAGCACCACCGGCCATGAATGGGACGGCATCAAGGAGCTCAACACGCCGCTGCCGCGCTGGTGGCTCAGCCTGTTCTACGTCACCATCCTCTGGTCCTTCGGCTACTGGATCGTCTACCCCGCCTGGCCGCTGGTCACCGACGCGACAAGGGGCGTCATCGGCTATGCCTCGCGCCTGACCATCAAGGAAGAGCTTGCCGCCCTGTCCCAGCAGCGCGCCGCCCAGGCCAGCGGCCTGACCGACGCAACGCTCGAGCAGATCAAGAGCGACCCGACGATGTTCCGCATCGCCATGGCCCAGGGCAAGGCCGCCTTCGGCGACAATTGCGCCGCCTGCCACGGCGTCGGCGGCGGTGGCGCCAAGGGCTATCCCAACCTCAATGACGATGACTGGCTCTGGGGCGGCTCGCTCGAGGCGATCAGCACGACGCTGCAGAACGGCATCCGGGTCGCCGGCAACAACGACACCCGCATCAGCCAGATGCCGGCTTTCGGACGGGATGGCGTGCTGAAGCGCGATGAAATCACCGCCGTAGCCAACCATGTCCGCACGCTGGCCGGGCTCTCCACCGACGCCAAGGCGGACAAGGCGCTGGGCGCCAAGCTGTTCCAGGACAATTGCGCCGCCTGCCATGGCGAGGCCGGCAAGGGCAATCAGGAACTCGGCGCACCAAACCTGACCGATGCCATCTCGCTTTACGGCATGGACATGGCCTCGCTGACCGAGACCATCACCAACAGCCGCAATGGCGTGATGCCGGCCTGGGGCCAGCGCCTCGACCCGGTCACCATCAAGGCGCTGACCGTCTATGTGCACTCGCTCGGCGGGGGCCAGTAGCATCATGGCCAATATCGATGCAGAGGACCTGCCGCTCTTCGCTCCGACGAAGAAGGTTTATCCGCAAAGCGTGAAGGGGCGTTTCCGCCGCGCCAAATGGATCATCCTGGCCCTCTGCCTCGGTATCTATTACCTCCTGCCCTTCCTGCGCTGGGACCGCGGCCCCAACCTGCCCAACCAGGCGGTGTTGCTCGACCTCGCCAATAACCGGTTCTATTTCTTCTTCATCGAGATCTGGCCGCAGGAGGTCTACTACTTCACCGGCCTTCTCATCCTGGCCGCGTTCGTCCTGTTCCTGATGAACGCGGTCGCCGGCCGGGTCTGGTGCGGCTATCTCTGTCCCCAGACCGTCTGGACCGACCTGTTCCTCGCGGTCGAGCGCTTCTTCGAAGGCGACAGGCGCGAACGCATCAAGCGTGACGAAGCGCCTTGGAGCACGGACAAGCTGCTGCGCAAGACCGGCAAGCACGCGGTCTGGCTGCTGATCGCCTGGTGGACCGGCGGCGCCTGGGTGCTCTATTTCGCCGATGCGCCGACGCTGGTGAAGCAGCTGGCGACGCTGACGGCGCCGCTCACCGCCTATGTCTGGATCGCGGTTCTGACCTTCACCACCTATTCGCTCGCCGGCATCATGCGCGAGCAGGTCTGCCTCTATATGTGCCCCTGGCCGCGCATCCAGGCCGCGCTCACCGATGACGACGCGCTGAACGTCACCTATCGCTACGATCGCGGCGATCCGCGTGTCTCGGTCAAGCAGGCCCAGCGCCTGCGCGCCGAGAACAAGCCGGCGGGCGATTGCATAGACTGCAACCAATGCGTCGCGGTCTGCCCCACCGGCATCGATATCCGTGACGGCTCGCAGCTCGGCTGCATCCAGTGCGGCCTCTGCATCGACGCCTGCGACACCGTCATGGCCAAGATCGAGCGCCCGCTCGGCCTGATCGCCTACGACACCGACGACAATGTCCAGCGCCGGCTCAAGGGTGAGGCCTCAATCTACAAGCCGCTGCGGGCGCGCACCTTTATCTATGCCGCGCTGATCAGCATCGTCGGCGGCGCCATGATCTTCCAGCTGGCGACAAGGCGGACGGCGGAAATGTCGATCCTTCATGATCGCGCCCCGTTGTTCGTGACGCTGAGTGACGGCTCGATCCGCAATGCCTACACGCTGCGCCTGCTCAACAAGCGCCCGGACTCGCGGCCCTTCGCGCTGATGGTCTCAGGGATCCCCGGCATCCGGATCGAGACTGTCGGCACGACTGCCACCGCTGATCTGCGCCCGATCGTCACCGTCGAGCCGGATTCATCGCGGGAGGTCCGCGCCCTCGTCACCGTTCCGGCCGGGACGCACATCGACAAGTCGCAGAGCATCACCTTCACCGCGTCGGACCTTTTCGCCGGCGAAGTGGTCAGCGTCAGCGAGCATTTCTTCGCGCCCTAGGAACAGCCCATGTCCTGCTGTGGAGCCTTTATCATGCCGATCGACCTGCCCGCCCCCGCGACCCCGGCCGCCGCCCGCCGCTTCGAGCTGACCGGGCGCATGGTGCTCTTCGTCCTGATCGCCTTCTTCCTAGTCGTGGCCGGGGTCAACGGCATCATGATGACCGTGGCCATCCGCACCATGTCGGGCGTCGACACCCGCAGCGCCTATGAGACGAGCCAGCGCTACAACAGCGAAATCGCCCGCATGGAGGCCCAGGCCGAGCGCGGCTGGCATGCCGAGGCCAGCGTCCAGCGGACGGGCTCGGATGCCGGCATCGTGCTGTCGCTCGCCGACAAGGCCGGCAAGCCGGTGCATGGCCTGCGCGTCGCCGCCTCGCTCCAGCATCCTGCGACCCGCGCGCAGGATCGCACTGCGGCGCTGATCGAGACGGCACCGGGCCGCTATGAAGCCTCCATCGCCGATCTCCATGGCGGCGGCTGGACCCTCGCCTTCCAGGCCCATCGCGGCGAAGACGTGCTGTTCGTCTCGCGCAGCCGTATCGTGCTGAAGGATTAATGCCATGTCGGTCCATCAGGACCTCTCGGTCTTCGTCCGCCATGAAGGCGGCGTCGCCGGAATGGAGCTTGCAGTCGAGGGCATGCGCTGCGCCGGCTGCATGCATGCCATCGAGAACGGCCTCTCCGCCGACCGGGACATTCTGACGGCGCGGGTCAACCTCGCCCTGAAGCGGGTCACCGTGGAATGGACGGATGGCGTGCTGCGGCCCGAGGCCGTGATCGACCGGCTAGCGAAGCTCGGCTTCAAGGCCTACCCGTTCCTGCCCAATAGCGAGCGCGACAGCGACACGCGCGAGGAACGGCGCCTGTTGCGCTATCTCGGCGTCGCCGGCTTTGCAGCCATGAACATCATGCTGCTCTCGGTCTCGGTCTGGTCCGGCAATGCCAGCGATATCGACCCCACGACGCGCGACTTCTTCCATTGGCTCTCGGCGCTGATCGCTCTGCCGACCGCCGCCTTCGCGGGACGCCCCTTCTTCGAGAGCGCCATCGCGCGCCCTGAGGGCCAGGGCCGTCAACATGGACGTGCCGATCACGCTCGGCATCCTGCTGGCGCTCGGCATGTCCGTGATCGAGACCTGGAACCACGCCGAGCACGCCTATTTCGACGGCGCGATCATGCTGATCTTCTTCCTGCTGATCGGCCGCTATCTCGACCAGCTGATGCGCCGCCGCACCCGCGACCTCGCCGGCAATCTCGCCGCGCTGAAGGCCGAGACGGCGCTGCGCCTGCTTGGCTGACGGCACCACCGTGGTGATGCCGATTGCGGCGATCCAGCCCGGCGACCTCGTGCTGATCCAGCCGGGCGACCGCGTCAGCGTCGACGGCACGCGTCGAGACCGGCGAATCCGAGATCGATGCCAGCCTCGTCACCGGCGAAACCACGCCGCAGCCGATCGGCCGCCAGGCGCGCATCTATGCCGGGACGATGAACCTCTCGGGCGCGCTGACGGTCCGGGTCGACGGCGGCGGCCGAGCGGCACGCTGCTGGACGAGATCGTCCGGCTGATGGCGCGCGCCGTCGAAAGCCGCTCGCGCTACGTCAGCTCTCGGACCGCGCCGCCCGGCTCTATGCGCCCCTTGTCCACGCGACGGCGCTGGCGACCTTTCTCGGCTGGCTCGCCTTCGGCCTCGCCTGGCAGCAGGCGCTGATCATCGCCATCGCCGTGCTGATCATCACCTGCCCCTGCGCGCTCGGCCTGGCCGTGCCGGCCGTGCAGGTCGTCGCCGCCGCGGCGCTGTTCAAGCGCAAGGCATCATGCTCAAGCACGGCGATGCGCTCGAGCGGCTGGCCGAGGTCGACCTCGTCGTCTTCGACAAGACCGGGACGCTGACCCTGCCCGAGCCCGAGGTCATCGATACCAGCACGATCCCGCCCGGCCATCTCGCCCGTGCCGGCGCGCTGGCCGCAGCGAGCCACCATCCGCTCGCCCGCGCTATCGCCCAGGCTGCAGGCGCCCCAGCCCCGGCCACAGACGTCACCGAGCATCGCGGCCAGGGCTTGAGCTGTGTGCTGGACGGTCTTCGAAATGCGGCTTGGCAGCATCGCTTTCTGTCAGGCAGAAGCGCAGGCCGCCTCGGTCAGCGCCAGCCATCCCACCGCTTCGCTGATCGCCTGGCGCCATGGCGCAGGACTGCGCCGTCTTCGCGGTCGACCAGCGCCTGCGTCCCGACGCTGCCCGCACCGTCCAGATGCTGCGGGACCTCGGCCTCGACATGCTGATCCTCTCCGGCGACCGCGAGCAGGCCGTGACGCCAATCGCCAGGCGCTCGGCATCACGCCGGATCCAGGCGGGTCTGAAGCCCGATGAGAAGCTGGCGCAGCTCGAGCAGCTCGCCCAGCAGGGCCGCAAGGTGCTGATGGTCGGCGACGGCCTCAACGACGCGCCCGCCTTGGCCGGGGCGCATGCTCTCGATCTCGCCGATCAGCGCCACCCATCTGGCCCAGGCCGCCGCCGACATCGTCTTCCTCGGCGAATCCCTGAGCCCTGTTGCAGACAGCATTGCCCTGTCGCGCAAGGCCAGAGCGCTGATGCTGGAGAACCTCTGGTTTGCGGTGGCTTATAATTTCGTCGCCGTGCCGATCGCTGTCGCTGGCTTCGCCACCCCGCTCGTTGCAGCCGCTGCCATGTCCGGCTCGTCGCTGGTCGTCACCCTGAACGCGCTCAGGGCCAGCAAAGGCGCGAAAGCGCCGCAGGAGGGCTGAATGGACATCCTCGTCATTCTTTTTCCGCTGGCGCTGGGCCTCGGCCTCGCCGGGCTGGCCGCCTTCTTCTGGTGCATGCGCAGCGGCCAGTTCAGCGACCTCGAAGGCCCCGGCTGGCGCATGCTGTCGGACGAAGATCTGAGCCCCACCCCCGCCCCCGAGAAGCGGCAAGAAGCCTGAGGCCGAGGCAAAGCTGAAAGCCTGAGCCGACAGCCGCCCGTTACGGGTTTGCGGCACTGTGCGCCATGGTCGGCTGGCGACCCCACTCTCCTCCGCAGTGACCCTTCACGGGCGATCCGCCTGCGCTTCCGGCGTGCGAAATCCGGCGGCCCAGCAAAAATTCGCGGCCGCAAAGCATAAATTCTTTTTCAGTCGCGCATGACGTGGCCGCCTATAAGTAAAGCCTGTCAGGCCTCCCGCCTTGCCTCCGCACAGTCTGGCCAGACGAACCCCACCGCATCTAAACGCGTCAAACAGCCGTTTCGCGCAAGAAGCCACGGTTAATGCGTAAATTTCGTCGCAGAATCTCAGTATCGATTTGATGGATTCCGATCCCTGAAATTCCAGCTGCGCAACTGACCGCCTGACTGCAACTTGACGCAAGGGCATTTACAGCAACTGAAAAATCGGCCACGGTCGTTTTAGGTCGTTGCGAGTTTTGTTCTGCCTGGAACCTTCCATGCCTCACCGAAATATCACCGGATGCCGCTACATTAGTGGGATTATAAACTAGGGCATTCACAGGCACTCAACTATACGCATGACCGTGCCGGCTAAAGATAACTGATGATCATAAACTCAACTCAGAGAGTAAAAACCCATGCCTGAATCGATCATCGATGTTCTGAGGAGCATCCCCCTGTTCGCTACAGCTCAGCAGGAAACCCTGGCTGAACTCGCGCCGACCTGCATTTTCCAGGCTTTTTCCGCCGGAATCGAGATCAATCGGGTCGGTGAAGTCCCCCGCTTCATCTATTGCCTGCGTTCAGGCTCGATCGAGGGCTGGAGCCGCCTGAAATCCGCCGAAACCATCGTCACCACGGCCAGCGCGCCGATGGTCTTCGAGGTGACCGGCGCCATGACCAACCACCCGTCGCAGATCTCGATCGTCACGCGTGAGCCGGCAGAGACGCTGGCGATCACCGCCAACGCCTTCCTGCGCGCCGTAAAGTCCGATCCCAACCTCTGCCACGCCGCCCTCGTCCACGCCTCGGAAGTCAACCTGATCATGATCGACAGGCTTCTGGACCAGAAGCTGCGGACCGCCGAGCAGCGGCTGGCGCAATGGGTTCTGGCCGAGATCGAGCGGCACGGCGCGACCAAGAGCTTCAACATCACCTATTCGAAGCGCGCTCTCGCCTATGAACTCGGCATGTCCCCGGCGAACCTGTCACGCCTGTTCAACGTCATCCGTGACCATGGCGTCGATCTCGACGGCAAGACCATGCGGATCACCGATCTCGACAAGCTGACGGCGCTCGCCAACAGCTGATCCCACCGACCCGCGCAGCGACGCCGATTACGCCATCGCTGCCGCGCCCAGCAGCAGCGTCACCGCCGCAGACAGGCCCAGCCGGAGATTGCCGTACCATTCCGGCGCGACAGTCCGGCAGCTCATCCCGTAGTCGAGCAGACCGAGAAGCAGGAAGGCGATAGCGAGCGTCCATAGATCGGCTGGCGCAGAGAGAAGCGCCGCGCCCCAGCCGATCAGAGCCGGCAGCACGGCCAGCACATAATCGCGCCGGGCCTGCTCCTGGTTCTCATAGCCGAGCGCCACACCCCAGCGCACCCCTCCCAGAAAAGAGAGGATAGCCACCGCGTAGATGATCAGCGCGCGGCGCGGATCGGTGGCCAGCGGCAAGGCGAGGCCCAGATGCATGGCGGCAGCGCCCGCGACAAAGGGAATGAGGCCAGCGCAGCCGAGAACGAGCGCGCTGGTTGGAATCTGGGTCGGCGATGACATGACGTGGTTCAGCCCCTTCTGGTCGAGCCAGACCTAGCGCAGCCTCGCCGCGCCACAAGGGAAAACAGAGGCACAGCCGGATTCTTTCCGCCTATAGGTCGCCGCCCATCATTGAACTTTTCAATGCAGCTGATTGGCGAGCCCCTCTTGCGCCATCGCGATCTCGCCACAATATCTGCCCCACCAGCCGGTCCGGGCCCCTCTGGCGACCTCTCGGTCGTGATGTCGGACCAATCGCATCCATCGCGAAGCGCAGTCCCGTAGCGGAGCGCTTGACCAGAGGGCCGCATATCCATGGACACAGTCCTGTCGTTTTTCATGTCCGATTTCCTCGGCAAGCCCGCCTGGCTCTGGCTGGCCTTCCTCGGCATCGTCATCGTGCTGCTCGCCTTCGATCTCGGCGTCCTCCACAAGGAGGACAAGCAGATGGGCATCGCCGAGAGCCTGAAGCTGTCGGCCTTCTACATCCTTGTCGCCATCGCCTTCGGCGGCTGGATCTGGTGGTCCATGGGCGCGACCAGCGGCATGCAGTATTTCACTGGCTATGCCATCGAGAAGGCGCTCTCGATCGACAATGTCTTCGTCATCTCGATGATCTTCGGCTATTTCGCGATCCCGCCGAAATACCAGTATCGCGCGCTGGTCTGGGGCATCCTCGCCGTCCTGGTGCTGCGCGGCATCATGATCGGCGCCGGCGCAGCCCTGGTGCAGAGCTATGACTGGATCCTGCTGCTCTTCGGCGCCTTCCTGCTCGCGACCGGCGTCAAGATGCTGCTGGTCAAGGAAGGCGAGACCGATATCTCGACCAACCCGGTGCTGCGCTTTCTCTCGAAGCGCATGCGGGTGACGCCGGAGCTGCACGGCCAGCGCTTCTTCGTGCGGCAGCCTGATCCGGCGACGGGCAAGCTGGTGCTGTGGGCGACGCCGCTCTTCCTGGCGCTGGTCGTCATCAATATTGCCGACCTCGTCTTCGCGGTCGACTCGGTGCCGGCGATCTTCGCCATCACCACCGACACCTACATCGTCTTCACCGCCAACATCATGGCCGATGCTCGGGCTGAGGGCGCTGTATTTCGCGCTGGCGGCGATGGTCCACCGCTTCGCCTATCTGAAGTATGCGCTGGCTCTGGTGCTGGTCTTCATCGGCATGAAGATCTTCTGGAGCTACTTCTTCGGCAAGGTCGATCCGGCGCTGTCGCTCGGCGTCACGCTCGCCCTGATCGCAGGTGGCGTCGGCGTGTCGCTCTGGAAAACCCGCAGCGCCACGGCCTGACGGCAGCCTCTACGCAGCCGGCGCAGGCGCAGGCCCGCCGGCTGCTTCCAGCGAGTGGACGATGTGCTCGGCCAGCAGCCCGGCAGCGAGCGAGACCCCTGCCGCGCGATACAGCACGATCTCGGTGTCGGGCAGCGGCGGCAGGCGGCGCTCCGCCTCTCCCAGAACGATCAATCCGGGCGGCACCATCTCCCTCGGCATCACCGTCACACCGAGCCCCGCCCGTACGGCAGCCTGCAGCCCCATCAGGCTGGGGCTGGTGTAGATCACCCGCCAGGGCCGCCCGGCCTGATCGAGCGCCGCCTGCGCCCGGCGACGATAGACATCCGGCGTCGGCGCCAGCACCAGCGGCAGAGGCTCATCGGCATCGATGACCAGCCGCGGGCTCGCCACCCACACCAGCATCTCCCGCCAGACCCCGACACCCTGCGTCGCCCGGCCGGCCTGCCCGCCCTGCGGCTCCCGCTTGAACAAGACCAGATCATATTGCCCCTTGGCGAAGCCATCGAGCAGATTGACCGTGAAATCGCAGTTCACATCCAGCGCCACCCGCGGATGCGCCCTGGCAAACCTGGCCAGCACCTCCGGCAGGTGGAAGGTGGCGAAATCCTCAGGCGTGCCAAGGCGGACCGCGCCGTCAATGTCGGGCTCCATGATGCGGGAGCGCGCTTCATCGCAAAGATGCAGAACCTGTCTCGCATAGCCGAGCAGGACTTCGCCATCCGGCGTCAGATGGGTTTCACCGCCACGCCCGCCGGCCCTGTCGAAGACGCGCTTGCCCAGCCCGTCTTCCAGCTTCTTGATCTGCAGCGAGATCGTCGATTGCGTCCGCCCCACCCGGTCCGCCGCCCGCGAAAACCCGCCACTATCGACGATGGCGACGAAGCTGCGCAGCAGGTCGAGCTCGAAGGGCGGCGGCGGGGTCGGCATTAAACCTCGGGAGTTGACGGAGCGGTTCGCCGAGCTTGCCCCGCAAACACCCGCCTGACCAGCCAAACTTACGCTGGGAGACGCCCTCTGGTCAGCCGAGCCGGCGCAGCCGCGTCAGGCGGCTGGGATTGCCCTCCGCCAGCAGGATGTCGCCCGCCGGCGTGCCGAACAGCCCGTGCGCGCCGTTCAGCACCGGCCGGCAGCGGCCGAGCCGTTTCGCCCTTCGGGCCGATCTTCTGCAGGCTCGGCAGCATGTCGGTGACGTAGGCATTGCCCTGCGTCGTCGCCCCAGATGCCGACCGGCTGGTAGAACCAGTCCCAGCTCTGCTAGATGCCGCCCGTCGCGGTCGAAGACCTGCACCCGGTTCAGCGTGCGATCGACCACGACGACGCGGCCATCGGCGAAGGTCCAGATCGCGTGCGGCCAGCCGAATTGCCCGTCCTCCTCGCCATGCGCTGCCCCAGCCGCCGATCAGGATGCCGTCGGCGGAGAAGCGGTGGACGCGGCTCGCCGCATAGCCGTCGGACACGTAGATGTCGCCCCAGGCCGAGACGTGCGACATCGGTCGGATGGTTGAAGGGGGAGAGCGGGCCGCCGCGGCGCCGAGCCCGCCCAGCCGCTCGCCCGTCGTCGAGCAGATGATCGACCTCGTGCATGTCGCGATCGACGGCCAGCAGCCGGCCCTTCGCATCGACCGTCAGCAGATGCGAATCCGCGATCATGTCGCCGCCCCAGCCGCCGATATAATCGCCCTCGGGCGACAGCTCGACGATGCGCGGATCGGCCGGATGCACCAGCGGGTCCTGCCGCAGCATGACGAAGACATGGCCCGCGCGCATCGACCGTGACGTCGGTGACGAAGCCGGCATTGGTGGGCCAGGAACCGAAGGGCCGTTCGACACGGTAGCGGGTTTCGCCAAGGGCGACGATGATCTCGGGTTGGGCCAAGTCGGGCTGTCCTTCTCGATGATGAGCGCCAATCGTAGCCGGGCTTTTGCAAGCGCCTCAACTGCTGGTCTTGCCATTAACCCAGAAAACCGGTGCGCTACTTATTGAACACTCCACTTCAGACACGAGGCGCTGGATTGCCGGGCGCAATACGCTATTGCCTTGGTGGATCGAGGCGGCAGGGCAGGAGCGCTTTTCATGACGGGCAGGCTGACCACCGCAATCGGCACGATCAGCGGCACCTCCATGGACGGGATCGACATTGCGCTGGTCGAGACTGATGGGCGTGACCAGCTCCGACCCGGACCGGGTCGCACCCTGCCCTACCCGCCGGAGCTGCGCGCCGAGCTGCAGGCCTTGCTGGCCGACCCCTCCATTGCCGAGCGCGAGCCGCTGACCGCGCTGGAAGAGCGCGTGACCCTGGCCTTCACCGACGCGATCGCGCAGTTCATGGCGGCAGAGCATATCGCCCCCGCTGCCATCGACCTGATCGGCCTGCATGGACAGACCGTGTTCCACCGCCCGGAGCGCCGCTTTACCCGCCAGCTCGGGCGGGGCGACCTGATGGCGCGCAGGCTCGGCATCGCCGTGGTCGATGGCTTTCGACAGGCGGATGTGAAGAGCGGCGGCCATGGCGCGCCGCTGGCGCCGCTCTATCACGCGGCGATGGTCGCCTCCCTGCCCAAGCCGGTGATGGTGCTGAACTGGGGCGGTGTCGGCAATGTCACCTATGTCGGGGCCGACAGCATCATTGCCTTCGACACCGGCCCGGCCTCGGCCCTGATCGATGATTTCATGCTTCGCCATTACGGCCGGGCCTATGACGCCGATGGCGCCGTGGCCGCGCAGGGCCGTGTCGATGCCGACGCGCTCAGCCAGCTGATGAGCCACCCTTTCTTTGCCGTGCCGCCGCCCAAATCGCTCGATCGCCAGGCTTTTCACGCCCATGCCCGGCTGATTGAAGGGCTCGCGCCGGAGGATGCGGTTGCGACGCTCACCGCCTTCACCATCGCGGCGACGGCCGCTGCCGTGGATCATGTGCCGCAGCCTCCGCAGCGCTGGCTGGTGGGCGGTGGCGGTCGCCATAACCGCACGCTGATGCAGGGGCTCGCGGAGGCCCTGGGTGTCGCGGTCGATCCGGTGGAGGCTGAAGGCTGGGATGGCGACCAGATCGAAGCGCAGCTCTTCGGCTATCTCGCCGTGCGCTCCCGGCTCGGCCTGCCGCTGAGCCTGCCGACGACGACGGGCGTGCCCTATCCGATGCCGGGCGGCGCGTTCTGGCCCGCCAGCTGAGGCCGTTCGCTCTCATCCTTGAGTGCCACGCCTGACAAGCCGCGCCCCAGCGCCTCCCTGATCAGCCAGCCGATCCGCGCCGCCGCCTGCGCATAGTCCAGACCGTCAGGCCGGATGTTCGAGACGCAGTTGCGCGCTTCATCGGTCAGCCCCGGCCTTGGCGCATAGGTGAGATAGGCGCCGAGCAAATCCGGCGCCGACAGGCCCGGCCGCTCGCCGATCAGGACAAGCGACAGCCGCGCCTTGAGCAGCAGGCCGACCTCATCGCCCAGAGCCACCCGGGCCTGCGTGGCGATCACCACCGGAGCGATGCTGAACCCTCTCAGCCCGGGCATCAGCGCCGCCAGCAGTGGCGCGGCATGGCGGTGGATGGCGGTTGCGGACAGACCATCCGCCACGATGATCGCGATGTCGCAATGAGACTGGGCTGCCTGCCAGCGCTGACCGTCCCGCAGGCGACAGCACCCGGCCGAGATCGGGCCGGCGCAGATAGACCTCGCGCGTGCCCGCAGCGCTCTCCACGGCGAGGCATTCGTGACCTGCGGCGGCAAGCTCTGCCGCGATGGCCTCGGGCTGGAACGGCTCATGCACTGCGTCCCTCGCCCGCGCATGTGCCAACCCGAAGCGCAGCACCTCGCGCATCGGCAGCGATGCTCCTGTGCGGCCGAGCCCGACGCGGGCTGGCGTCAGCGCCGCCAGCCGGGCGAAGGCGGTAATGACAGGCCGGTCCTCGCTCATGCCGCCTGCCCCGGCAGGGCCGCAAGAAGCGCCTGGCCGCCACCATTGCGCAGCCGGCCCGCCCCGTCGCTCAGCCCCATCTGCCCCAGCCAGGCCTCGAATTCCGGCGCGCGCTTCAGCCCGAGAACTTCGCGGATATAGAGCTGGTCGTGGAAGGAGGTGGATCTGGTAATTCAGCATGATGTCGTCGGCGCCCGGCACGCCCATGATGAAATTGACGCCTGCGGTTCCCAGCAAGGTCAGCAGCGTGTCCATGTCGTCCTGGTCGGCCTCGGCATGGTTGGTGTAGCAGATGTCGCAACCCATCGGCAGGCCGAGCAATTTGCCGCAGAAATGGTCTTCCAGACCCGCCCGGATGATCTGCTTGCCATCGTATAGATATTCCGGGCCGATGAAGCCGACCACTGTGTTGACCAGCAGCGGCTCATAGACGCGTGCCACCGCATAGGCCCGCGCCTCCAGGGTCTGCTGGTCGACCCCGTGATGCGCCTGGGCCGACAGGGCCGAGCCTTGCCCGGTCTCGAAATACATCAGGTTCTGGCCGACCGTGCCGCGCCGCAGCGATCTGCCGGCCTCAAGACCCTCCTGCAACAGCGAAAGCGAGACACCGAAGGAGGCATTGGCGGCCTGCGTCCCGGCAATCGACTGAAACACCAGATCCACCGGCGCGCCCTGCTCGACCAGCGTGATCGCGCTCGTCACATGGGTCAGCACGCAGCTTTGCGTTGGAATCTTGAAACGCTGGATCAGCGCGTCCAGCATCCGCACGAGATCGCCGATCCGGCTGAGGCTGTCGGAGGCGGGATTGATGCCGATCACCGCATCGCCGCAGCCATAGAGCAGGCCATCGACGGTGGATGCCAGAATGCCCGCCGCATCGTCACTGGGGTGGTTCGGCTGCAGCCTCACGCAAAGCCGTCCGGGCAAGCCGATCGTATTGCGAAACCGCGTCACCACATGGCATTTCCGCGCCACCAGAATGAGGTCCTGATTGCGCATCAGCTTCGACACAGCCGCCACCATCTCCGGCGTCAGCCCCGGCGCCAGAGCCGCCAGCACAGGCGTCGTCGCCTGCTCCGAGCAAAGCCAATCGCGGAATTCGCCGACCGTCAGCGCAGCAACCGGCGCAAAGGCCGCGGCATCATGGCTGTCGATGATCAGCCGGGTGACGTCATCATCCTCATAGGGAATGACGACCTCGCTGAGGAAGCGGGCCAGCGGCACATCGGCCAGGGCGAAGCGGGCCGCCATGCGCTGCTCATGGCTCTCGGCCGCAACCCCGCCCAGCGCATCGCCCGAGCGCAACGGCGTCGCTTTCGCGAGCAGCGTCCGCAGATCGTCGAAGACGTAGCGGGTCGTTCCGAGAGTGCAGGAATAGGACATTGAGGCTCCGGGCTTGCACGCTCCTGGCTAGCCTGTCGATGGCAGCCGCGCTTGACAAGCTTCATCTTTGGCGTTGTGCATTGCACACTTGCCTCACGGCGCCAGAGCCCTGACGATCCATGCTCCCTTGCGGACCTACTTCTTCTAATTGCCTGACCTGGGTCTTGGCCCAAGGCCCCGCCGGCCGAGGTTGAGCGCAGCGCGACGCGCGCCTCCCTCCCCTGCCTCGCACCATCCCACCGTCTCGATCGAAAAGGGCCGCCCGCACCGGCGGCAATCGCCATGCCCGAGCACACCGCCATCCTCACTCTGTCCTGCCCCAACCGTCCGGGCATCGTTGCCGCCGTCTCCAGCCTGCTGTTCGAGGCCGGCTGCAACATCCTCGACGCGCAGCAATTCGACGATACCGAGACCGGCCGCTTCTTCATGCGCGTGGTCTTCAACCGGCTGAGCGAGAGCCAGCCCCAGCCCGCCATCCGGAGCGCGGTGGAAGCTCTGGCCGAGCGCTTCGCCATGCAGTTCACCCTGCGCGAAACCACGCAGAAGAAGCGTGTCCTGCTGCTGGTCTCGAAATTCGACCATTGCCTGGCCGACCTGCTCTATCGCTGGCGCATCGGCGAGTTGCCGATGGATATCGTCGGCATCGTCTCGAACCATGGCCGCGACAGCATCGCCTCGCACCGATATCGGCGACCTGCCCTTCCATCACCTGCCGGTGACACGGCAGACCAAGATGGAGCAGGAGGCGGAGATCTGGCGGCTGGTCCAGGAGACGCAGGCCGAGCTGGTCGTGCTCGCCCGCTACATGCAGATCCTGTCGGACGGGCTCTCGGCCAAGCTGCTGGGGCGGTGCATCAACATCCACCACTCCTTCCTGCCCGGCTTCAAGGGCGCCAAGCCCTATCATCAGGCGCATGAGCGCGGCGTGAAGCTGATCGGCGCCACCGCCCATTACGTCACCGCCGATCTCGACGAGGGGCCGATCATCGAGCAGGACGTCGAGCGCATCTCCCATCGCGACACGCCCGACGACCTGATCCGCAAGGGCCGCGACATCGAGCGCCGCGTGCTGGCGCGCGCGGTGCTGCACCATCTCGAGGACCGCGTCCTGCTCAACGGCAAGAAGACGGTGGTCTTTACCGACTGAAGGCGCGGACAGGCGCGGGCCTGTCTGGTCACGCTCCCTTGGCGATCGCCTGCCGCAACCGGGCCAGCGCTTCCTCGGCGCCGGCCTTGACCATCACGTCCTGCGTCTGGGCATCGGCCTCGACCCGCGCTGTCAGCGCCTCAACCGTGACCGGCTCGCCCGCCGCCACCTGCTTCAGCACGGCATTGGCAAGCACGTTTGGCCAATAGGCGGCGCCGCCCTTGGCGAGGCCCTTGGCCTTGCGCCCCTCGAATTCCTTGGCCAGTTGCTCCGGCGTCTTCTTGGCCATGTCAGTCCTTATTGCGGTCGATGCCGCAGCTGGTTCAGGCCCGGCCGCGCGCGCTTTGCTGCGGGCGGACACGGTGGTTGAGGAAATTGCGCAGCTCTGTGACGCGCAGATGCGCATCCAGCACCTGCTCGTCCAGCCCATGCGCCCAGGCCAGATCGAAGCGATCGGGATTGGCATCGAGTGTCAGGATCTCGTCGATCCAGGCCTGCGCCTGCGCCTCATCGGTGCGGATACCCTCCGCGACCAGCAGCGGCTTCATCCGCGTCAGAATCGCCGCGACCTGCGTCAGCGAAAACTCGGGATGGTACTGCACACCCCAGAACACCCCGCCGCCATGGCGGATTTCGGCGGCGTGGACCGCGCTATAGGCGTTCGAGGCCAGCACGGTCGTACCCGAGGGCGGCAGCGTGATCGTGTCGAGATGGATGGCCGGCGCGTCGAAGGCGAGCGGCCTGCCGGCCAGGAGCGGGTGGGTGCGCCCGGCCTCAGTCATGGTGATGCGGCGGGCAAAGCCGACCTCGCGACCTTTGGGGTTGGCCGCGACACTGCCGCCGGCCGCCACCGCCCCCATCTGGATGCCCCAGCAGGAGCCAAAGCACGGCGTCCCGCTGGCATAGACGGCGCGCATCAGCTCGACCTGGCGGGTGATGGCGGGGTCGTCGTGATAGATGTGCAGCGCCGACCCGGTCAGGAAGATGCCGTCATAGGATTGCAGCCCCGCCCCATCGGGCAGGTTGGCGCCCTCATCGGCCGGGAAGCAGAGATCAGTCACCGCATCGGGCACGACCGAAAGCACCTCCTCCGCATAGGCTGCGGCGGGCGAGAGGTTGCGATAACCCGCGGCCCAGGCATCGCGCTGGGAGCGGATATTGCCATCGACGACGAGCAGGCGAAGCGGCTTGGGAGCGATCTGGAGCATAATTCAAATCTGGGATGCGTCGGGCGACGGGCGGCCTTGCGCCTCTTCTCACATGACGTGAAGCGCGCGCAAGGCTATTGCAGGGCTCGAACCCCTTGATAGGCGCACACCTTGGCACCCTCCCCCATGCCGACCCAGCCGCAGACCCTGAAGCATCGCCTCTGGGGCAATGCCTATCTGCTGCTGACGCTGACGACCTTGATGTGGGGCGGCAATGCCATCGCTGGCCGCCTTGCCGTCGGCAGCATTTCGCCGATGGCGCTGACCTCGCTGCGCTGGGTCATCGTCTGCTCGGTGATGCCGATCCTGCTGCGCCACCAGATCGCCGCACATTGGCCGGCGCTGAAGGCCCGCTGGAAATTCATCGTCGCCATGGGCACGGTCGGCTTCACCGCCTTCAACGCCCTCATGTACCTCGCGGCCTATTCGACGACAGCGATCAACATCGGCATTCTCCAGGGCTCGATCCCGGTCTTCGTCCTGATCGGCGCCTTCTTCGCCTATCGCACGCCGATCGGACCGGTGCAGGCTCTGGGCGTTCTGGTAACCCTGCTTGGCGTCGCGGTGGTGGCGAGCCGCGGCGAGTTCGCGGTGCTGAAGCAATTTGCGTTTGCCGCCGGCGACGTCTTCATGATCGTCGCCTGCACCTTTTACGCCGGCTACACGGTCGCGATCCGCTCCCGCCCGCAAGTGCCGGGGCTGGTCTTCTTCTCGGCGCTGGCCATGGTCGCCTGCCTCGTCTCGCTGCCGCTGCTCGCCATCGAAGTCGCGCAGGGCGGCTTCGTGCTGGAAGCGCCCAAGGGTTGGCTGATCCTGCTCTATGTCGCGATCGGCCCGTCGATCCTGTCGCAGCTGTTCTTCATGCGCGCGGTCGAGCTGATCGGTCCCGGCCGCGCCGGCGTCTTCGTCAATCTCGTCCCGGTTTTTGCGCCGATCCTCGCCGTGCTGATCCTCGGCGAGAAACTGGCGCTGTATCACGGGCTGGCGCTGCTGCTCGTGCTCGGCGGCATCTTCATCGCCGAGCGGCTGGCCAAGCGGGTCTGAACCGCCTCACTTCAGCGCCGCCACCGCCAACCTCGCCACGGCGGCATGGGTCGCCTCGCGGATGTCGGCACTGGCCCTGGAGCCTGCGAGATAGACGGCGATGGCGAAGACGCGGCCATCGGGCAAGGTGACCACGCCGATATCGTTGGTGGCGTGGTTGATCCCGTCCAGCGCCAGCCCCAGCCCGGTCTTGTGAGCGAAGCGAGAACCCGCCGGCAGCCCGGCCTTGATCCGCTTCGGGCCGGTGGACGTGTTGGTGGCGATCTCGTCGATCAGCCGGCTATGGGCCTGGTCACGCAGCCAGTTCCCCTTGGCCTGCGCTTCGAGAAACAGCACGCTCGCCTCCGGCGTACTGGCATCGCGCCGATCCGTCAGCGCGCTCGCCAGCGCCCGCTGCCGGCGTTGCGGATCGAGCGCATTGAGCCGCGCGCGATAGGCCTTTTCATCAATCGTCTCGCTCCAGGCGAAACCCGGCAGCCCGAAGATTTCCGGCTGGAACTGGCGCTCATAACGGTCGACCGACATCCCCTTAATACCGCCGGCCTGCAGCATCGCTGTCACGACCTTCGGCCCGCCGATTTCCCGCATCAGGATATCGGCGGCGGTATTGTCGCTCTCCCCGGCGGCGAGCCGGATCAGCTCCCGCACCGGATAGGTGTTGCTCTCCCCCTTGAACGCCTTGGCGAGCGGGCTGTGATACAGGGAGAATTCGCGCCGGTGGATCGTGATGCCCTGGTCGAGCTTCAGCCTGCCGGCCTCCACCGCCTGCAGCGCCGCGATGCCGAGCGGCAGCTTGAACACGCTCTGCATCGGGAAAGTTTCGGAGCCATGATGCGACCAGATCGCCCGGTCGCGCAGATCGAGCAGCGCCACCCCCAGCCGGCCTTGCGCGCGTTGCTCGATAGCCTTGATCTCGGCATCGAGCAGGGCCCGATCCCAATCGGCCAGGGCAGGCGTGGCAAGCAGGCAAAGCAGGCTGAGGACGGCACGGCGCAGCATCGAAATCTCCCTCGTTCGGGCGCAAGGGAAAGAGCGAATGCGGCGGGGGTGAGGCTGGTGAAGTCAGTTAGCTTGGGTCAGAACGCCTTTGGCAGACCCGCATCCTTCAGCACCTGATTGGCCGTGTGCCGGGACTTCGTTCCGGAATCGACGCAGACTTGCACCTGCGAAACCGGATGCCGCCAAATCTCGTGGTCACCCTTTGCAGATCTGAGATATTCGAAACCGGCCCGGCGAAGCAATTTCTTCAGGCGCGGGCCGATCTCGACCATCAGGCGGCTTTGACGACATCCGAGATCTGGACGTCCAGATCGATTTGCAGTTCTTGCTGCGTTTCCAGAAAGTCCGGCACGAGCAGCTTCAGCCGCTCGCGCAGAGCTTCAATTGTCGGCGCTTCCGTGACGATACCGGCATCAGTGGTGGACCGCGCCCACCAGACACCGGCCAGATCGTCCCGACGGACCTCGAACCTTACAACCCGCATGGCTAGCTCCTATTGGTGCTACACTAGCATGCGCGTTTGACAGTTTCACGTCCTCAGAACTTCAACAGCCGCGCCCGCTTCACCATCGGGATCTCGTGGATCTTGTCGAGCAGCGCGTCGGAGATCGCGTCGTCGATGGCGACGAAGCAGATCGCGTCTCCGCCGGGCTTGTCGCGGCCGAGGTTGAAGGTCGCGACATTGACCCCCGCCTCGCCGAGCAGCGAGCCGAACTGGCCGATGAAGCCCGGCTTGTCGGCATTGCGGACATAGAGCATGTGCGGGGCGAACTCCGCATCGATCTGGATATCGCGGATTTCGACGATGCGCGGCTTGCCATCCTGGAAGACCGTGCCGGCGGCATGACGGGGCATGTCCTCGGCCTCGACCACGATGCGGATGACGCTTTCGAGATTGCCCGCCACTTCGCGGGTCAGCTCCTCGACGACGATGCCCTTGTCCTTCGCCGTCATGGCCGCATTGACCATGTTGATCTCCGGCAGGAAGGGCCGCAGCACGCCGGTGATGGCGGCAGCCGAGATCGCCTTCAGGTTCAGCGCGGCGACAGCGCCCTCATATTCGATGCGGATCGCCTTCACCGGCGCTTCCGTCAGCTGCCCGAGGAAGGAGCCGAGCTTTTCGGCCAAGGCCACGAACGGCTTGATCCGCGGCGCTTCTTCCGCCGAGATCGAGGGGAAATTCACGGCATTGGTGATCGCGCCCTTGAGCAGATAGTCGCTCATCTGCTCGGCGACCTGCAGCGCGACATTCTCCTGCGCCTCGCTGGTGGCAGCGCCGAGATGCGGCGTGCAGACGACATTCTCCAGGCCAAAGAGCGGGTTGCTCTCGGCCGGCTCGACCGAGAACACGTCGAAGGCTGCGCCAGCGACATGGCCCGACGTGATCAGCGCCGCCAGCGCCGCCTCGTCGACCAGCCCACCCCGCGCGCAGTTGATGATGCGCACGCCCTTCTTGGTCTTGGCGAGGTTTTCCGCCGAGAGGATGTTCTTGGTCATGGCCGTCATCGGCACATGCAGGGTGATGAAATCGGCCCGCTTCAGCAGATCCTCGAGCTCGACCTTCTCGACCCCGAGCTGCACGGCGCGCTCCGGCGAAAGATAGGGGTCGAAGGCGATGACGCGCATCTTCAGCCCGATGGCGCGTTCGGCCACGATCGAGCCGATATTGCCGCAGCCGATCAGCCCCAGCGTCTTGGCCGTGATCTCCACGCCCATGAAGCGGTTCTTCTCCCACTTGCCGGCCTGGGTGGACAGATCCGCAGCAGGGATCTGGCGAGCCAGCGCGAACATCATGGCGATGGCGTGCTCGGCGGTGGTGATCGAATTGCCGAAGGGCGTGTTCATCACGATGATGCCGCGCGCTGTCGCGGCCGGGATCTCGACATTGTCGACGCCGATGCCGGCGCGGCCGATCACCTTGAGCTTGGTGGCCGCCTCCAGCAGCTTGGCCGTGGCCTTGGTGGCGGAGCGGATGGCGAGCCCGTCATACTCGCCGATCATGGCGGCGAGCTTGTCCTTGTCCTTGCCGAGGTTGGGATCGAAGGTGACGTCGATGCCGCGATCCTTGAAGATCTGCACGGCAGCGGGGGAGAGGGCGTCGGAAATCAATACGCGCGGGGCGGTCATGGGATGATCCGATGAAAAGAGGGGCGGTCGGCCATAGGCAGTCGGCAGTCGCAAACGGACACCGGCGTCGGTTCCCCGACTGCCGAATGCCCATGCCGGACTGCTCGGCGCGCAGCGCGCGCCTCAGGCTGCTTTCTTGCTCAGGCCAGCCTTGGCCTCGTTGAAGGCATAGGTGATCCAGGGCAGCAGCGCCTTGAGATCGCGCGCCTGCACGGTTGCCCCGCACCAGATGCGCAGGCCGGGAGGCGCATCGCGATAATGGCCGAGATCGAAGCCCGCACCCGCCTTCTCGATGATCGAGACCACCTGCTTGGCGAAAGCGGCCTGCGCCTCGCCCGAGAGCACGGTCACGGCCGGATCGGTGAATTTCAGGCAGACCGAGGTGTTGGACCGGGTCTTCGGCTTCACCGCCAGAAAATCGATCCAGTCATTCTCGCGCACGAACTTGGCCAGCACCCGGAAATTGCCATCCGCGCGCTTCACCAGCCCGTCGAGCCCGCCGACCTTCTTGGCCCAGGCCAGCGCATCGAGATAATCCTCGACCGCCAGCATGGAGGGCGTGTTGATCGTCTCGCCGACGAAAATGCCCTCGATCAGCTTGCCGCCGGAGGTCATGCGGAAAATCTTCGGCAGCGGCCAGGCCGGCTTGTAGGTCGTCAACCGCTCCACGGCGCGCGGCGAGAGGATGATCATGCCATGCGCAGCCTCGCCGCCCAGCACCTTCTGCCAGGAGAAGGTGGTGACATCGAGCTTCGACCAATCCATGCGCTGGGCGAAAGCCGAGGAGGTGGCGTCGCAGATCGTCAGCCCCTCGCGATCATCGGCGATCCAGCTGGCATCGGGAACGCGCACGCCCGAGGTCGTGCCGTTCCAGGTGAAGACGACGTCGCGGGTCTTGGTGTCGACCTGTCTTCAGGTTCGGCAGCTCGCCATAGGGCGCGGTGATGGTGCGGACATCGGTGAGCTTCAGCTGCTTGGCGACATCGGTGACCCAGCCCTCGCCAAAACTCTCCCAGGCGACCATGTCGACGCCGCGGGCGCCCAGCAGCGACCACATCGCCATCTCGACGGCGCCGGTATCGGAAGCCGGCACGATGCCGATGCGGTAATCGGCCGGGACCTGCAGAACCTCGCGGGTCAGGTCGATCGCCAGTTTGAGCTTGTCCTTGCCGATCTTGGCGCGATGAGAGCGGCCGAGCGCTGCGTCAGACAGGGCTTTGAGTGACCAGCCGGGGCGCTTGGCGCAGGGGCCGGACGAGAAATGCGGCACGCGCGGAAGCGCGGCCGGAACCGTATTCGCCATCGATGTCTCCATCCTTACAGATGGGCGCGCCACGGTGGGGTGGCGTGTCCCGTCGACGGGGGTAAGGCGGAGGGGGTGGGGGAGTCAAGGGTGGGGGAAGGTGGGCAGTTACATGCCGCCGCAACAACCGCGACACTTCTTCCCTTCTCCCCCTGCGGGAGAAGGTGCCCCGGAGGGGCGGATGAGGGGTTGGCCGTGAGCTAACAATTTGGCCGGTGTTCATCGGAAAGGTCACGGAGCCCCCCTCATCCGTCAGCGCTGAGCGCTGCCACCTTCTCCCGCCAAGGGGAGAAGGGGGCGCCCTGACTTGTGGCCACCATCACAGTTTGCCCACCGCTCCACCCGAAGAACGGGGTGCCTGAACAAGCCCGCCCCTGACCACCGCCTCGCGAAACACGCGATTCACGGAACCCCTTCCCTCTCCCGTTGTTGGCCTCCCAATGCCCCCTGCCCGGGGCGCCCCCGCAACAGGAGAGCCTCGATGCGCGCACTGGTCTGGCACGGCAAGGAAGACATCCGCTGCGATACCGTCACCGATCCCGAGATCGAGCATCCCCGCGACGCGATCATCAAGGTGACGAGCTGCGCGATCTGCGGCTCCGACCTGCATCTCTTCCACAACTTCATCCCGGCGATGATGCCCGGCGACATCATGGGCCATGAGATCATGGGCGAGGTCGTCGAGGTCGGCTCCGGCGTCAACGGCAAGCTGAAGAAGGGCGACCGCGTCGTCGTGCCCTTCACGATCATCTGCGGCGAATGCGACCAGTGCCAGCGCGGCAACTTCTCCGTCTGCGAGACGACGCAACCGCAACAAGGACCTCGCCGACAAGGTGTTCGGCCACACCACCGCGGGGCTGTTCGGCTACACCCATCTCACCGGCGGCTATCCCGGCGGCCAGGCCGAATATCTGCGCGTGCCCTTCGCCGACGCGACGCACATCAAGGTGCCCGACGGGCATCACCGACGAGCAGGCTGCTGTTCCTCGGCGACATCTTCCCGACCGGCTGGCAGGCCGCCGTGCAGTGCGACATCGAGCCGACCGACACGGTCGCGATCTGGGGCTGCGGCCCGGTCGGCCAGATGGCGATCCGCAGCGCCATCCTGCTCGGCGCCAAGCAGGTGATCGCCATCGACTGCCTGCCCGAGCGGCCTGCGCATGGCGGAGGCCGGCGGCGCCATCACCATCAACTTCGAGGAAGAGAGCGTGATCGAGCGGCTGAACGAGCTGACCGGCGGCAAGGGCCCGGAGAAGTGCATCGATGCGGTCGGCATGGAGAGCGCATGTCTCGCTCTCGCAGCCCGATACGCTGCTCGACCGCGCCAAGCAGATGATGATGCTGGAGAACGACCGGCCGCATGTGCTGCGCGAGATGATCTATGTCTGCCGCCCGGCCGGCATCATCTCCATCCCCGGCGTCTATAGCGGGCTCGTCGACAAGATCCCGATGGGCATGGCGATGAACAAGGGCCTGACCTTCCGCATGGGCCAGACCCACGTCAATCGCTGGACCGACGATCTGCTGCGCCGGATCGAGGAGGGCCAGATCGACCCGTCCTTCGTCATCACCCACACCGTCAGGCTCGAGGAGGGGCCGGAGATGTACAAGGTGTTCCGCGACAAGCAGGACAGCTGCATCAAGGTCGTTCTCAAGCCCTGAGCCGAAGGAGGCACGACGTGACCTATCTCTCGAACATCGCCCGCTCCAAGGGCGATCCGAAGATCATCGAGTCCGGCCCGAGCTCGCTGCCGGCGAGCGACCGGGCTGGCCCGCAATCTCGGCTGGTTCAGCATCGGGCTGGGCGTCACCGAGATTGTCGCCGCCTCCAGCATCACGAGGACGCTCGGCATGCCGGGCCGCGAGGGGCTGGTGCGCGCCTTCGGCATGCGCGAGATCGCCAGCGGCTTCCTCAGCCTCTCCGTCGACAAGAAGGCGGGGTTGTGGAGCCGCGTGGCGGGCGATCTGCTGGACCTCGCCGTGCTGCGCCAGGGACTGAAAGCCTTCAACCCGAAGCGCTCGAACGTCTCCACTGCGATGATCGTGGTGGCGGGCATCACGGTGGTCGATTTTCTCACTGCCACGGCTGCGAAGGTGACCCATGGCCGCGGCAGCCTCAAGCCGGCCGATTACAGCCGCCGTACCGGCTTTCCCAGCGGTGTCACAGCCGCGCGCGGCCGCGCCGCCGAGACCTTCTCGACCCCGCGCGACATGCGGGCCGAGCTGCCACGCTAACAGAGCCTGCGCTTCTGCCGAGACAGGGGGGTCGCGCCAGCGCGGCTCCCCTTCTTTTTGGCTGGCACTCCGGCGCCCGCCCGTTAACGAACATCCCCCACTCCGGCACAATTGCGCCTTTGCGTCGCCGGATTTCCACGTGCCTATCGCGACACGTGATTCAACGGGGGAAAGACAAGATGATGAGCCGATTTGCCGCTGCCCTGATCCTGGCGCCGAGCTTCGCCTCCGCTGCCGAGGTCGATTTCACAAGCCGGATCGACCGCGTCACGGTCTATCCGGATGGGGCGGTGGTGACGCGGCTCGGCCGGGCCGAGCTGATGGCCGGGCGCATCGCAGCTGGTGCTGCGCGGCCTGCCGACCACGATCGACCCCGCCTCGATCCGCGTCGAGGCCAAGGGCGACGGCTCCTTCGCGATCGGCGCTGTCGATGTGAAGCTCGTGCCGGGAGACGCCAGGATGGGGCTGGACCAGACCATCGAGGCCAAGCTCAAGGCGCTGCGCGAGGAGCAGGCCGGGCTGGAGGGCCAGGTCATCGCCATCGAGGCCAAGCGCAGCACCATCGAGAGCTTCGCCAAGACCGGGCCGGAGAAGCTCGGGCCCGATGGCAAGGCCCTGCCTGTCGCGGATTGGCCTGCCGTGTTCGATGCCATCGGCACCGCGCTGGTCAAGGTCCAGGCTGAGCTGCGCGGTGCGCGCGTCCGCATCGACGATATCGCGGCGGAGATCGCGGCGCTGGAGCGGGCACGGCCGCAACAGGGCCGCCCCGGCGCCCCCAAGCGCGATCTGACCATCGCCGTCGAGGCGGAAAAGCCCGTGGCTGCGGAATTCACGGTGAGCTACCGCGTCTCCGGCGCCAACTGGACGCCGCATTACGAGGCCCGGCTGACCACCGCCGGCCAGGGCGGCAAGCCGGAGCTGGCCTTCATCCGCCGCGCCGAACTGCGCCAGCGCAGTGGCGAGAGCTGGAACGATGTCGCCCTCACCCTGTCGACCACCCGCACAGTCGGCGGCACCCGCGCCCCGGACCTTCAGCCGATGCAGGTGCTCTTCTTCGAGCCGCCCGCCATCTACGAAAGCCGCCGCAGCCTGGCTGCGCCAGCTCCGCATGGCCGCAGCGCGCGCCAAGGCGGAAGCCGAGATGGAGGCTGCCAAAAGCCAGCGCCAGGCGGATCATCCGGCCTGCGGAGGTGCAGACGGCGACCGTCGAGGCCGGACCCTATCAGGCGAGCTTCGGCGTGCCCGGCCGCGTCACAGTACCCGCAGACGGCAGCAGCAAGACCGTCGTGCTCAGCGAGAGCAAGCTTGCGCCTAGCCTCAGCGCCAGGATTGCGCCGGAGCTGGAGGAGCGCGCCTATCTCGAAGCGAGCTTCACGGCCGGCGAGGATGTGGCGCTGCTGCCGGGCGAGGTCACGCTCCATCGCGACGGCAGCTATATCGGCCGCGGCCGCATCGGCCTGATCGCGCCCGGCGACAAGGTCGAGCTCGGCTTCGGCGCCGATGACCGGCTGAAGGTGACCCGCGCGCCGTTGCGCCGCAGGGAAAGCGATGGCGGCTGGATCGGCCAGACCCGCACCGATCTGCGCGAGTTCCGCACTGTGGTGAAGAGCCTGCACGCCCAGCCGGTCACGGTCACGCTCAGCGAGCGCATCCCGTATTCCGAGAACAGCGCCATCACCGTGGAGCTGCTGCCGGCGACGACGCCACCGACCGAGAAGCAGGTCCGCGACAAGCGCGGCGTCCTGGCCTGGACCTTCGATCTGGCGCCCGCGACGGAGAAGGAGATCAAGCTCTCCTACCGAATCAAATGGCCGGGCGACCGCGAGCTGAGCTATGAAGCGCAGGAGCGGCCGGTACCGCTGCCCATGCCCCGCTAAGGCATGTTTCATGCGGCTTTCGCTGACGCAGGGGCGGGCGGGCCGATCGGGCCCAAACCCTTGCACAGCCTCCTCCACCCTTGACCTCGGAGCCCTCTTGGCCCAAGAGGGCTTGCAAGAACCAGCCTTCGAACCCCGGTCTTGCGCCGGGGTTTTTGACGAATGCGGCGCTTGCGCGGACGAGTTAGACAGCAACGCACGCAAGGCAAGCGGGACTTAAAACCCATGGCAAATGTGGTGGTGGTCGGCGCCCAATGGGGCGACGAGGGCAAGGGCAAGATCGTCGACTGGCTGTCGAGCCAGGCCGATGTGGTGGTGCGGTTCCAGGGCGGCCACAATGCCGGCCATACGCTCGTCATCGACGGCAATCGTCTACAAGCTCTCGCTGCTGCCCTCGGGCATCGTGCGCCCGGGCAAGCTCTCGGTCATCGGCAATGGCGTGGTGGTCGATCCCTGGCACCTGATCGAGGAAATCGCCAAGCTGCGCGGCCAGGGCGTGGCGATCACGCCCGATAATCCTGCGCATCGCCGACAACGCCACCCTGATCCTGCCGCTGCACCGCGAGCTCGACCATTTCCGCGAGAACCTCGAATGCGACGCTGAAGATCGGCACCACCAAGCGCGGCATCGGCCCGGCCTATGAGGACAAGGTCGGCCGCCGCGCCATCCGCGTCATCGACCTGAAGGACCACGCGATCCTGCAGGCCAAGATCGAGCGGCTGCTCGCCCATCACAATGCGCTGCGCCGCGGCCTCGGCATTGCCGAAGTCGATGGCGCCGAGCTGCTTGACGCAGCTCAAGGCGGTCGCGCCCGAAATCCTGCCCTTCGCCGACACCGTCTGGGCCCTGCTCGACGGCCAGCAGCGCGCCGGCAAGCGCATCCTGTTCGAGGGCGCCCAGGGCGCGCTGCTCGATGTCGACCACGGCACCTATCCCTTCGTGACCTCCTCCAACATCGTTGCCGGCCAGGCGGCCGACGGGCTCCGGCCTTGGCCCCTCGCGCCGTCGGCTATGTGCTGGGCATCGCCAAGGCCTATACGACGCGCGTCGGCGAAGGCCCGTTCCCGACCGAGCTGCATGACGAGATCGGCGAGCTGATCGGCCAGAAGGGCAAGGAATTCGGCGTCGTCACCGGGCGCAAGCGCCGCTGCGGCTGGTTCGATGCCTGCCTGGTGCGCCAGACCGTCAAGACCTCCGGCATCGACGGCATCGCGCTGACCAAGCTCGATATTCTCGACGGCTTCAGCGAGATCAAGGTCTGCACCGGCTACAGGCTCGATGGCGCTGTTCTCGAGCATCTGCCGGCCGGCCAGAGCGATCAGGCCCGCGTCGAGCCGATCTACGAGACGATCCAAGGCTGGGAAGGCTCCACCGCCAATGCCCGCTCCTGGGCCGATCTCCCGGCACAGGCGATCAAATATGTCCGCCGCATCGAAGAGCTGATCGGCGCCACCGTCGCGGTGCTTTCGACCAGCCCGGAGCGGGATGATACCATCCTCGTCCATAACCCTTTCGAGGGTTGACGCGGCTCCTCAACATCGACAAGTGAGGCCCATGGCCGATTTCTATCCCATCCTGGCGCGGGCTGTAGCCGGCTTGGCCGATCAGTCGCCGGATGCGCGGCGCGCGATCTACGACCGGGCCAGGAACGCGCTCGTGACCCAGCTTCGTGGTCTCGACCCGCCGCTCGGCGAGGCCGAGATCATGCGCGAGCGGCTGGCGCTCGACGAGGCGGTCACCCGGATCGAGGCCGATTACGGCGCTGCGCCGCCGCCTCTCCCCGGCGGCACGATCATTCGCGACATCCAGCCGGAGCCCGAACCGGAGCCTACCGGCTCGTTCGAGGCTCCGATAGAGCCGGCGCGGCCTGTGAGCCCCCAGCCGTCCTACGGGCAGCCCTACGCGCCGGAGCCGGCACAAGCTCCGCCGCCGCCACCGACCTCGGTCCAGTTCTCGCTGCCGACGGGACGGCGGGAGATGGCGGAGGAAGAGAGCTTCGCCAGCGAGGCCGCCGACAGCTCCGATACGCAGCCGAGCCGGCCGCGCATTGCGCCGCCCCGCGAAAAGCGGGTGAAGCCGGGCCATGTCCGCACCGCCATCGTCAGTGTCGGCGTCGCTATTGCCGTCGCCGCGATTGCCGGTGCCGCCTATTACGTCAACAAGGTCGCCGCGCCCGAGACCGCCCAGCAGCGGCCGCGGGCCGAGGCTCCGGCGCAACCGGCGCAGGCCGACAATGCCGGCAAGCTCAACGACCGGGTCGGCGAGGCTCCGGCCCAGCAGCCGCAACAGCGGCCAGCCGCAGGCGCCCCATCCGGCAGCGAGATCACGGTTGCCCAGCGGGCGATCCTCTACACCGAAGTCGCGGATAATCCGCAGCAGCCGCGCGCCATCAATGGCCGGGTGTTCTGGCGGCTCGACAGCGAAAGCGCAGGCCAGGGCCGTCCGGTCGAGACCATTGTCCGGGCGACGCTTGAAATCGCCGAAGCCGGGCTGGGGCTGGATTTCACCATCCGCCGCAACACCGACAACGCCTTCCCGGCCTCGCACATCATCGGCCTGCGCTTCACCAGCACCGGCCCGCAGGTGGCGGAAGCGGTGCGCGAAGTCGGCGTGCCGCAGTTCAAGATCGAGGAAGGCGAGCGCGGCGCGCCGCTGTCCGCCATCAATTCGGCGCTCGGCGAGAACCTCTTCGTCGCCGCACTGTCGAATGTACCGATCGAAATCGAGCGCAATATCGACCTGCTCTTGAACCGCAACTGGATCGACATTCCGATCCGGTTCGCCTCCGGGCGGCGCGGGATCATCACCTTCGAGAAGGGCACGCCCGGCAACCAGGTGCTGACCGACGCCTTCAGCCGCTGGCGCTGACGGCTTGAACCATCAGCTCCGGCGCGATGCGGCGAAGCGCGCCGCCTCCCGCAGGATGTCGGCCTGTGGGCCGAAGCAGGACAACGCCTCGACCGCCTGCTCGCTCAGCCTGTCACGCTCCCGCTTGGCCTCAGTGAGCCCAAGCGCCTGCACCAGCGTCGCCTTGCCCTTGTCCTGATCCTTGGCTGTCGCCTTGCCGAGCTCTTCCTGCGTCGCCTCGACATCGAGAATATCATCGGCCACCTGAAACGCTGCCCCGAGCGACTTGCCATAGGTGAGGAGCGCCGCGCGCTCGGCCGGTCCAGCTTTGCCCAGGATCGCACCGGCCTCCACACTGGCGGCAAGCAGGGCGCCGGTCTTCATCGCCTGCAGGCGGCGGATCGCATCAGGCTGCAGCCGCTGCGGCACACCGCCCTCGAACCGCCCCTCGGCCTCCAGATCGATCATCTGGCCGCCGGCCATGCCGCCCAGCCCTGCCGCTCGCGCCAGCGTCAGCACGAGCGCCGCGCGGATCTCCCCGGACTCATGGGTCTGCGGATCCGCCATCACATCGAAGGCAAGGGTCAGCAGGCCATCGCCGGCCAGAATGGCCGCAGCCTCGTCGAACGCCTTGTGCACGGTCGGCCGGCCACGCCGCAAATCATCATCGTCCATGGCCGGAAGGTCGTCATGGACCAACGAGTAACAGTGAACCAGCTCCAGCGCCGCCCCGGCCCGCAGGGCCTGCTGAGGGTCGCTGCCGAACAACGCCGCCGTCTCGACCACCAGAAACGGGCGCAGGCGCTTGCCGCCGCCCAGAGCGCCATGCCGCATCGCCGCCATCAGGATCGGCGGGCGCGCAATCTCGCCCTCCAGCAGCTCAGGGCCGAGCAGACGGTCCAGCAGGCTCTCGATTGCGTCGGCAGTCTGTGCGAGCCTGTCGGCCAGAACCGGCCGCGCCGGCTGTGCCAAGGTGGAAGCTGCGGAACTGTCTCCGAGGGCGGAACTCATGGCTCAGGTCTCGCGTTCGCTTCGGTTCTTCGGGCTCGTCTGGTCCTTCGGGCTTGCAGGAGCCCGACTTCAGCGTCAAGTCGCCCGCAGACGAGCTGCGCAGGACGGGACGCGTTGAGAAGAACAGGCTGGGGAGACTGACCGGATGACAGCAGGCCAATCGGCGAGGCGGCGAGGCCTGCTGGGCCGCATCCTCCGCTGGATCCTGCTGGCTCTTGCGGCGCTGGTGCTGGCGATCCTGGCCGGCCTGGTGCTGTTTCGTTTCGCGCCCGCGCCATCCACCTTGATGCTGGGACGCTGGCTGACCCTGAAGCCGGTGACGCGGCAATGGGTGCCGCTCGAGAACATCTCGCCAAACCTGATCCGTGCCGTGCTCGCATCCGAGGACCAGCGCTTCTGCCAGCATCGCGGCGTCGACTGGGTCGAACTCAACGCGGTGCTGGATGACGAGGATGGCCCGAGCCGTGGCGCCTCGACCCTGACCATGCAGACCGCCAAGAACGTCTTCCTCTGGCCTGGCCGCTCCTATCTGCGCAAGGCGCTGGAAATTCCGCTGGCGCTGGCCATCGATCTGACCTGGCCGAAGCCGCGGATCATCGAGGTCTATCTCAACGTCGCCGAATGGGGCGAGGGTGTCTTTGGCGCCGAGGCCGCGGCGCAGCGCTATTTTGGCAAGTCGGCTTCCGACCTCTCCCCGCGCGAGGCCGCGCAGCTTGCCGGAGCGCTGCCCAACCCGATTCTGCGCAACCCGGCGCGTCCGAGCCGGGGCTTGCAGGCTGCGGCCGGGCGCGTACAACGGCGCGTCGGCCAGCTTGGGTCGCTCGGTGACTGCGCCATCCCCCGGCGATGAGCCGATTGCGTGAATTCGGGGCTAGCCACCGCGCGCGGGAGCGTGTATGGGCAACGCCTCACGAGATTGATCCGTCGTCGTGACGGTTGCGCTGCCGCTTCGGCCTGCGCGTCCGGGCGGCGGCATGATGGAGAGTACTATGGCCGTTCCGAAGAGAAAGACTTCGCCGTCGAAGCGCGGCATGCGCCGCTCGGCAGATGCGCTGAAGCAGCCCACCTATATCGAAGACAAGAACTCCGGCGAGCTCCGCCGTCCGCACCATGTCGATCTGAAGAGCGGCATGTATCGCGGTCGTCAGGTGCTGAAGGCCAAGTCCGAGGCCTGATTCAAGTCCGGGGCCGGATATGGCGAGGCGTTTCGCCTCGCATGTCCGGCATCTGACTTTAGCGTGATCGTCCTGATGGACGAAATAAGCCGGCCTCTGGGCCGGCTTTTCGCGTTCCAGGAGCTGATTGATCGTCAGTTGCGGGCGCGACGCCCGCCAGCCATGGCCAAGGTCGAGCGATAAAGCCGCGTCGCCGCCTCCGCCGTCGCGCGCTGGCGCCGGGCAAAGGGCCCGACCTCCGCCTGCGATGCTGCGACCTGCAGCAAAAGCATTGCGATCCGCGCCTCATCGCGCGCCGTAACCTGCTCGCTATCCCTCAAAGTCGCCATGTCCCTCTCCGGGACGCAGGGGCTGCGTCAGGCAGTATCTTGCAAACCGGTCGCCAAGCTTAACGGGACGTTAAGGCCAAATCCTGCATCGTTTCGAGACATCCACTGCTCCGTTCCGGCCCGTCCGGCCCGGCTTCAGCGATACCCGCCCAACGCCCGCTTGAGGCAAGAACACGATGCATTCGCCTTCGATTCTCGCGTCAAGCGAAACGGCCGAACTGGATCCGCGCCGCTTGCTCTCCTCGATCGGCGAGGTCGTCTACACCTGGGATATCGCCAGCGATGCACTGATCTGGGGCCCCAACGCCGCCGATGTGTTGGGGGCCGTGCCTGAATCGACCATGGCGCGCGGCCTGGCCTTCGCCGGGCTGGTCGAGCCCGGCAGCGGCCGCAGCCGCTATGACGCGATCTTCTCCTCCAACGGCCACGATCTCGGCGATGGCGTCGTCTACCGCACCCGCTATGCCGCTGATCTCGCAGGCCGCAAAATGTGGATCGAGGATGCCGGCCGCTGGTTTGCCGGGCTCGATGGCAGGCCGGCTTGCGCGCGCGGCGTGTTGAGGCTGGAGCGCTCGGTCAAGGCCGATGAGCTGAACCGCGCCACGGGCGAACTCTGCGACCGCTCGGCGCTGGTGGAGCGTGTCGAGGGCACATTGGCCGAGCATCTGCCGGCGGAGCGCGTCGTCGTCGTGCTGATTGCAGCCATCGACGAGTTGACGCGCCTCAACGATGATTTTGGCCATGAGGCGACCGACGCCATCATCGGCGTCGTGCAGGAGCGGCTGCGGTCGGTGATGCGCCGTCGCGACCACCTCATCCGCTATTCCGGCAACCGCTTCGCCATCCTGCTGACCGGCTGCCCGCAGAATCAGGTGGAGGCGGCAGCCCGACGCTTCACCAAGGCTGTCGCCCAGTCGGCCATCGAGACGGCGCATGGCATCGCCCTGGCGCGTCTGCGCATCGGCGCCGCGATTGCTCCCGAACTCTCCTCCCATGCCGGCACGCTGGTCGCGGCAGCCGAGAACGCCCTGGCCCACGCCAAGGCCGGTGCCATCGATGCTGCCGTCATCGCCCGGCGTGGCGATATCCGCGAGCATGCGGTCGACAAGGTCGGGCTCGACCAGCAGGCCGTCGCCGCGCTGAACGAGCGCCGGGTGCAGCTTGCCCTGCAGCCTGTTGTCCGGGCGATCGGCCGGGAGGTCGCGTTTCAGGAGGCTCTGCTGCGGGTCGGCCGCGGCACGGACGGGCTTTTCTTCGCCCCGGCCGAGCTGGTGCCGATGCTGGAGCGGCGCGGGCTTGTGCGGCTCTTCGACCACCGGGTCATGGAGCTCGCCATCGATCTAATGAATGCTGACCAGAGCCTGAACCTGTCGCTCAACGTCTCGCCGCAGTCCCTGACCGACCCCGAATGGCTGGAGGCCTTCATTGCCTTCACCAATGCCTCGCGCGGGCTGGGCTCGCGCCTGATCGTCGAGATCACCGAAACGGCAACAATCGACGACCCGCAGCGCATTGCGCGGCTCTTGGGTGCGATCAAGGCGCAGGGCGCGCGGATCGCTATCGACGATTTTGGCGCCGGCCACACCTCGCTGCGGCACCTGCGCGAATTCCCGATCGACATCCTCAAGCTCGACGGGGCTTTCACCCAGAACCTGCGGCGCTCGACCGATGACCGGTTTTATGTGCGGACGCTGATCGACCTCGCCCGCCATCTCGAAGTCGAGACCGTGGCGGAATGGGTGGATGAAGAAGTCCAGGCCAGGATGCTGGCCGATTGGGGCGTGACCTATCTGCAGGGCCATCTGCTCGGCAAGGCCGAACTCTGGCCCTGCCCCGCCCCGGCAGCCGGCAAGCGCCAGGCGCGCTGAGCCACCTGGCGCAGCCTGAGCCGGAGGCTAGCGGCCCGACAGCTTGTCCAGCCGCTCGCGCATCTCGTTGAGCTCGCGCTTCAGATCGCCGAGGTCGCTGGATTTGCCGCTCGCATCCGCCTCTTCCTTCGCCTTGGCGGCCATCGCCGCGAAGGGATTGAACATGCGGAAGGCGTCGGTGAAGATTGTCATATTCGCCCGCGTCTGCGCCTGGATCGCATCAAGGGCGCCACCGCTGAACGGCGCCGCCCCGAAGGCTTTCGACATCTGCTCGCGGAACTGGTTCTGCTCCTTCAGCAGGTTCTCCATCGAGAATTCGAGATAGCGCGGCACCAGCCCCTGCATGCTGTCGCCGTAGAAGCGGATCAGCTGGCGCAGGAAGGTCGTGGGCAGGAGGTTCTGCCCCTCCTTGGCCTCTTCGTCGAAGATGATCTGGGCCAGGACGGAACGCGTGATGTCGTCGCCGGACTTGGCGTCATAGACCACGAAATCCTCGCCGCCGCGCACCAGCCCGGCCAGATCCTCCAGCGTGACATAGGAACTCGTGCCCGTGTGGTAGAGCCGGCGATTGGCGTATTTCTTGATGACGGTCGGTTCTTTATCGCTGGCCATCACTATCCTGCATGACTTAGGCCCGCGCCCGGACGCAACATCGCGGCAGGGCGGAACAGTGTCTTATCAAGACGATAGCCACTCGGGCGCCTGCCGCAAGTTTTTTGAGCGTGCGCCGCAAAATTCAGCTGAACCAGCAAGCGCTTCTGCCCGCACCGCGGGTTTTGATCCCGATCAACGCCGCAGCATCGGCGAAGACGCACCTTTCGCATCACTTGACGCGGCCGCGGCGGGCTTCGAAGGTGCCGGAGAACGGTTCGCCCGCTATGAAGCGAGCCCAGGGTTCAACAACGAGGATTTCCCATGGCTGATACGGACATCGTGATCGTCGGCGCCGCGCGCACCGCGGTCGGCGCCTTCAACGGCGCCTTCGCCAATACGCCCGCCCATGAGCTTGGCGCCGCCGCGATCAAGGAAGCGCTGAGCCGCGCCAAGGTCGATGCCAGCGACGTCGACGAGGTCATCATGGGCCAGATCCTGACCGCCGGTCAGGGTCAGAACCCGGCACGCCAGGCGGCCATGGCGGCCGGCATCCCGCAGGAAGCCACGGCCTGGGGCCTGAACCAGCTCTGCGGCTCGGGCCTGCGCGCCGTCGCCATCGGCCTGCAGCAGATTGCCAGCGGCGATGCCAACATCATCGTGGCAGGCGGCCAGGAATCGATGTCGATGTCGCAGCACGGCGCGCATCTGCGCAACGGCACCAAGATGGGCGACCTGAAATTCGTCGACACCATGCTGAAGGATGGCCTCTGGGATGCCTTCCACGGCTATCACATGGGAACGACGGCCGAGAACGTCGCCACCAAATGGCAGATCAGCCGCGAGGACCAGGATGCGTTCGCGGTGAAGTCGCAGAACAAGGCCGAGGCGGCGCAGAAATCCGGCCGCTTCAAGGATGAGATCGTCCCCTTCACCATCTCCACCCGCAAGGGCGATGTTGTCGTCGACAGCGACGAGTATCCCCGCCACGGCGCCACCCTCGACGCCATGGCCAAGCTGCGCCCGGCCTTCTCCAAGGAGGGCACCGTCACCGCCGGCAACGCCTCCGGCATCAATGACGGCGCGGCAGCTGTCGTGCTGATGTCGGCCAAGGAAGCGGAACGCCGCGGCCTCACCCCGCTCGCCCGCGTCGCCTCCTGGGCCACGGCCGGCGTCGATCCCGCCATCATGGGCTCGGGCCCGATTCCGGCGACGCGCAAGGCTCTGGAAAAGGCCGGCTGGAAGATCGGCGATCTCGACCTCGTCGAGGCCAATGAGGCGTTTGCGGCGCAGGCCATCGCGGTCAACAAGGACCTTGGCTGGGACACCGACATCGTCAACGTCAATGGCGGCGCCATCGCCATCGGCCACCCGATCGGCGCGTCTGGCGCGCGGGTGCTGGTGACCCTGCTCCACGAAATGCAGAAGCGCGACGCCAAGAAGGGCCTCGCCACCCTGTGCATCGGCGGCGGCATGGGCGTGGCCCTGACCATCGAGCGCTGAACCGCATGGCGCGGCAGACAACGCTCTACCGCTATCTCACCGGGCCCGATGACGCAGCTTTCTGTCATCGGGTCAGCGAGGCGCTGAGCCGCGGCTGGGTGCTTTACGGGCAGCCGACCCTGACTTTCGACGCTGCGGCCGGCCGCGTCATCTGCGGCCAGGCCATCATCAAGGACATTGACCGGGCCTATGCGCCCGACATGAAGCTTGCAGAACAATAACGCGGCCAGAACAATAACGCGGCGAAGCGCCGCCCAGAGGGAGACGAGAATGACCAAGGTAGCTTTGGTGACGGGCGGGACACGCGGCATCGGCGCAGCGATCTGCAAGGCTCTGCTCGAGGCCGGACACAAGGTGGCCGCAAGCTATGCCGGCAATGACGAGGCAGCTGCCAAGTTCCAGGCTGAGACCGGGATCCCCGTATTCAAATGGGATGTCGGCGATTACGACGCCTGCGCCGAGGGCATCGCCAAGGTCGAGGCCGATCTGGGGCCGATCGACATCCTCGTCAACAATGCCGGCATCACCCGGGACGGCTTCTTCCACAAGATGACGAAGCAGCAATGGTCGGACGTGATCCGCACCAACCTGGATTCGCTGTTCAACATGACGAGGCCGGTGATCGAGGGCATGCGCGCCCGCAATTTCGGCCGCATCATCGTGATCTCCTCGATCAATGGCCAGAAGGGCCAGATGGGGCAGGTCAACTACTCCGCCGCCAAGGCCGGCGATATCGGCTTCGTCAAGGCGCTGGCGCAGGAAAACGCCAATAAGGGCATCACCGTCAACGCCATCACGCCGGGCTATATCGGCACCGACATGGTCGCCGCCATGCCCGAAGAGGCGCTGAAGCGCGTCATCGCCGGCATCCCGGTCGGTCGTCTCGGCAAGCCCGAGGAGATCGCCGCCATGGTCGTCTTCCTCGCCTCCGACCACGGCGCCTTCGCTACCGGCGCGACCTTCGCGGTGAATGGCGGACAGTTCATGGCCTGACGGCAGCTGCATGGCGAGTGGCGAAGGGCGAGTGGCGAATAGAATAAGCATGGCGGCGAAGCGTTGAACCGCGTATCGCTGCCACCTGCCACTTGCCACTTGCCACGTATGACCTCCCGCACCGCCACCCTCATCGGCCTCGTTGCCATCCTGCTCTGGTCGACGCTGGCGCTGTTCACGGCGATGTCGGGGCGGGTCCCGGCCTTCCAGCTCGTCGGCATGACCTTCGTCATCGGCGGGCTGCTGATCCTGGCGATTGCCGCCGTGCGCGGCGATCTCAGCCGCATCATGCCCACCAAGGCGTCCTTCGCACTCGGGCTTTACGGGCCCTTCGGTGACACCGCGCTGTATTATGCCGCGGTCAAGACCGCGCCGCCGGCCGAGGCCAATTTGATCCATTATCTCTGGCCGCTGCTGATCGTGCTGTTCGCGGCGCTCCTGCCGGGCGGCAAGCTCAAGCCGCGCCATCTCCTCGGCGCGCTCGTCGGGCTGGCGGCCACGGCGCTGCTGGTCGGCGGCGGGGTGCAGGGTGGCGGCCTCGCGCTCGGCCATCTCCTCGCCTTGTGCGGCGCCTTTGTCTGGGCGAGCTATTCGGTGCTGTCGCGCCGCTTTGCCGATGTGCCGTCGGAAAGCCTGAGCATTACCCTGCTCGCCTGCGCCGTCCCGGCCTTTGCCCTCCACGGCGCCTTCGAGCAGACGCTGTGGTCTCTGACCGCGATCGAATGGGGCGGCGTGCTCGGGCTCGGGCTGGGCTCGATCGGCCTTGCCTTCATCGTCTGGGATATCGGCATGAAGAAGGGCGATGTCGCCTTTCTCGGCGTGGCGTCCTATGCCGCGCCGGTTCTGTCGACGCTGACGCTGGTCGCCGCCGGCTATGCCGCTCCCAGCTGGACGCTCGCCATCGCCTGCGTCCTGACAGTTATCGGCGCGCTGATCGCGAGCCGGCCCGGCAAGGCCAGCGCCTCGACCTGACGGCGTCGCTCAGTTCCGGCGCAGCAATCGCTCCAGATAATCCAGCTCTTCCATCGGCCGCGACGGATCGCCGAGGCGGCGGCGCAGCTCTTCGAGAATGCGCCGCGCCCTCTGCGTCGCGCTTTCATCGGCGCCGGGAACGCGGACCCGCCCATCGGCCCAATCGCGCTGGCGCTGCGGCCGCCCCAGCGGATCCTCGCGGCCGCGCTGCTGCGCCGAAGGCCGGCTGGCGGGCTGGTCGCCGGGCTCGCCAAAAGCGTTCTCGGTGCCCTCGCCTTCGCCTGGCTGGCCCTGCATCTGCTGGGCAAGGTTCTGGCCGCCCTTGCGCAACGCTTCCAGAGCCCGCCCCTGCGCATCCAGAGCGCCTTCGCCCTGGCCTTGCCCCAGCTGGCCCTCGGCATCGCGCATCGCGTCCTCGGCCTCTCCCAGCTCGCCCATTTGCGGCGCGCCCATGCCGCGCATTCGCCGCTGCAGATCTTCGCAGGCGCTGGCGCAATTGCTCCTGCCTTTGCGCCAAACTCTGGCCTTGACCCTGGCCTTGACCCTGGCCCTGGCCCATCTGGCCTTCGCCCTCCTGGCCCTCGCCCTGTTCGCCCTGCTCGCCCGGTTGCTGCTGGCCGCGCTGGCCACGCTGGCCCTGCTGCCCTGGCTGGCGCTGGCCCTGCTGGCCCGGCCGCGCCTGCTGCTGGCCCGGGCGGCGGCCCTGCTGCGTCCGGTTCTGCTGCTGCTCCTGCTGGAAGGTCTCGTCCCGCAGGTTCTGCTGCTCGCGCGTCATCCGGTCGAGATCGCTGAGCGCCTGGTTCATCTCGCGCTGGCGCGGGTCCTGCTGCTGGCCTGGGCGGGCCATCTGCAGATTGTTGAGCATCTGGTTGAGCTCTTCCATCAGCCGCTGGGCCTCGGCCATGTCGCCGCGCTTGGACAGCTCCTCGATCCGGTTGAGCATGTTCTGCAGGTCACGCGGCGTCACGGTCCGGAAGTTCTCCGGCATCTGCGCCGTGTTCTGCTCGCCATTCTGCTGCTGCCGCTGCATCTGCTGCGCCAGTTCGCGCATGAAATTGTCGAGTGCGCGGCGCATCTCGTCGGTCAGCTTCTTGATCTCGTCTTCGGAGGCGCCGCGCTCCAGCGCCTGCTGCAGGTTCTCCTGCGCCGCGCGCAGGGCCTTTTCCGCATCCGAAAGGTCGCCATCCTCCAGCTGCAGCGCCAGCGCCCACATCAGCTCGGCGACCTCGCGCAGCTGATCGTCATTGCTCGCCTTGCGCAGCCGCTGGTTCACCATCCGCATGCCGAGATAGGCGCCGGTCTCCTTCAGGAACGAGCCCGGCTCGATCAGCAGCGCATCCATGGCGAGTTGCACCAGCTTGCGCGTCTCGACATCCATGACCAGCTTGCGGCGCTGCTCCACCAGCGCCTTGGCCAGCGGCTTGGTGAAGGTGCGCTGCGGCAGCGTCACCTCGACAGGCTCGCTGCGCCCTTCCTGCCCGGCCTCATCCCGCGCGACCAATCGCATGGTCACCTTTGCGCCGGCCCAGGGATGGGCGGAAAAATCCACCGTGCTCTTCATGTCCTCCTCGCCGGTGGGCGAGGACGGCACGGCGAGGCTCTGCTTGGGAGGCTCGACCAGCGAGCGCCCGTTCGATGACGAGGCCGGGCGCGAGATCACGACCTCGGCGGCGCTCACCCCGTAATCATCCTTGGCGGTATAGGCCAGGGCCAGTCCCCCAGCCTGCGGCCCGGTCACCGGCTTGGGCGGCTCGCTGAAGCTGATCTGCGGCGGCTGGTCAGCAATGGCGTTCAGCGTCAGCACCGCGCGCGGCGCACCGCTCCCTGTCAGCTTCAGCGTGCCATTGCCGGCGAGGGTAAAGCGCTTCTCCACCACGGCCGGCGTTCCGTCAGCGGCGGCGGGTGCCTTGGCCTGAGCCGCCTGATCGGGCGCAGCCAGCGGGTCGAGCCGGCCAGACGTCGCCACCTCCATCGCCGATTTGCCGGCAATGCGCACCACGACCACCGATTTTTCAGGCGCGCTCAGCGTCGAACTGTCGAGGCGGGCGAAATCCAGCAGGATCGGCGGCAGGCGGGTATAGGCCGGCGGGTCGATCCAGGCGTCAATGCGCACGGCCGGCGCGGGCAGGGATGGGCCGCGCCAGTCGAACGCCGCCGAGAGCCGCGGTAGCGCCTCATGCCCGGCGATGAAGAAGGCGGTCAAGGCCGCCAGCAGCGGTACGGCGCGCAGGGCCAGCCTGTCGCGCCCAGCCATCAGCGGATGCGGCGCAGCGACCTTCAGCCCCGCCACCTGCTGGCTCTGGCGCTCGACATGCACCTTCCATAGGGCTTGCGACACGGGATCGGCCGAGCCGACCGCAAGACTGTCCTCGAGCGCCGAAGCGGGCCGGTGCCCACCGACCAGCGACTGGTCGAGCCGGGCCAGCGCATCGCGCCGTGTCGGCACCCTCAGGCGCGCGACATGCAGCAGGCTGGCAGCAAGAGCACCGACGAAGAGCAGCACGCCAAACGCGCGCCCCTGCCACGGCAGATGGGTCCAGAGCCCGAGCCACGACACGGAGAGGAAGCTGAGCAGCACGGCCACAGGCAGCCAGAGCCGCGGCCAGGCGCGTTCCCAGCCCAGGGCGATCCGTGAGGCCGTGGTCAGCCGCCCAAGCCGCTGCCTCGTCGCCGCAATCGGATCAGCCGCCTTGCGGCGCTCAGCCTCATTCATCCCGTCGCTCCGAGCCGCCCCCGCGCCTTCGCCCATACGATCATGAACCGGTCCGGACTGCGGACAGGTTCAGGGTCAGGCTAGCCCGAGATCATGGCAAGTCCAATGCCAAGCTGCCCGCTGGGACGGCGCCTCAGCGCATCGTGAACAGCTTAGGCGAGCCAGGGCGGCGAGCGGTCGGTGGAGAGCAGCTCTTCATAGCTCTGGCGCGGACGCGTGACGGCATATTGGTCGCCCTTGACCAGCACTTCAGGCACCAGAAGCCGCTGATTATAGGTCGAAGACATGCTCGCCCCATAGGCGCCGGCCGTCATGAAGGCGATGAGATCGCCCGGCGCCAGCTCGGGCAATTCCCGCCCGGTGGTGAAGGTATCGCCGGATTCGCAGATCGGACCGACCACGTCATAGGCGATCCTGCGTCCCTGGGCCGCAGGCTCCCGCACCGGCCAGATCTCGTGATAGGCCTCGTACATCGCCGGCCGCACCAGATCGTTCATCGCGGCATCGACGACCGCAAACTGCTTGGTCGGGCGCGGGTTCAGATGCAGCACCTGCGTCATCAGGATGCCGGCATTGCCGACGATCAGCCGGCCCGGCTCGAAACCCAGCTCGACATCGAGCCCGTCGGTGACCCGCGCGACCATCGCCGCATAAGCCTCGATCAGGCCCGGACCATGGTCGAAATCGGTGGGGATATCATAGGGGATGCCGAGACCGCCGCCGAGATCGAGCCGGTCGACGCGGTGGCCCTCGCCGCGCAGCGCGACGACGAGCTGCACCATCTTGGCGTAAGCCGCCTCGAACGCCTCGGTTTCCTGGATCTGGCTGCCGATATGCAGCGCAAGCCCCATCAGCCGGACACCGGGCATATTGGCGGCACGGGCATAAAGCCGGTGCACCTCCTCGAACGACACGCCGAACTTGTTCTCGGCCGAGCCGGTGGTGATCTTGGCATGGCCGCCAGCCCCGATATCCGGGTTGACGCGGAACACCGCCTCCTGCCGCTTGCCGAGCGCGGCTGCGACCTTCGACAGCAGGTCGAGCTCGCCTTCGGTCTCGACATTGACCTGATAGATCCCGGCCTGCACGGCAAAGCGCAGCTCGCTCTCGCTCTTGCCGACGCCGGAAAACACGATTTTTTCCGGCGGGAAGCCTGCAGCCAGCGCCTTGCGCACCTCACCTTCCGAGACCGTGTCGGCCCCGGCACCGAGAGCAGCCAGCGTCTTCAGCACGCCGAGATTGCCGTTCGCCTTCATCGCATAGAAGACATGGGCCTTGCCCGGCCCCGCCGTGCCTTCCATCGCAGCCGCATAGAGCCGGTAGTGCCGCTCGATCGTCGCGCTGGAATAGACGTAGACGGGCGTGCCGACCTCGGCTGCAATCCGGCGAAGATCGACATCCTCGGCGAAGAGCGAGCCGTCGCGATAGCTGAAATGATGCATCAGATGCTCAGAGCAACGGATCGAGCACGAAGCTCTTGTTGGGAATGGTAATGGCGCGGTTGGCCTTGGGCGCCTTGGCCAGCGGCGTCGCACCAGCCGTCGAGAACTCGCTTTCGGTGGCGCCGATCTGCCCATCCGGCAGATCGATGGCATTCGTCGCGTTCGGCGGCGGCTCCAGCGGACCCTTGCGGCCGCAGGCCGTGAGGGCGAGACCGAGAAGGCCGGCCATGAGCAGGGCGCGGCCGAGTTTCAGGCGGGGATGCGGCACGAAAGGAAACCCTCGGACGAAGCGTGACAATGACTGTAGCGAAAGCTGCGCGGCCTTGCGAGCCGGATTCAGAGCTTGGCCTTTTTGAGCTGAGCCACCCAGCGGCGGGCCTGGCGGCCGACATTGGCCGGCGCCGTGCCGCCATGGCTGGTGCGGCTCTTGACCGACTGGGTGACGCCGAGCACCGCGAAGATCGCGTCGGTGATCTGCGGCTCCACCTCCTGCATCTCCGCCAGCGTCAGCTTTTCGAGGCCGATGCCGCGGCTGGAGGCGATCCCGACCAGCTTACCCGTGACATGGTGAGCATCGCGGAACGGCATCTTCAGCACCCGCACCAGCCAATCCGCGAGATCGGTCGCGGTGGCGTAGCCGAGGCCGGCCGCGCGCTTCATCACCTTGAGATCGGGCTCCATGTCGCGGACCATCCCGGCCATGGCAGCCAGGCAGAGCGACAGGGTCTGCAGCGCGTCGAACGTGCCTTCCTTATCCTCCTGCATATCCTTGGAGTAGGTCAGCGGCAGACCCTTCATCATCGTCAGCATGGATTGCAGCGCGCCGAACACCCGCCCGGCCTTGCCGCGCACCAGCTCGGCCGCGTCCGGATTGCGCTTCTGCGGCATGATCGAGGAGCCGGTGGAGAACTTGTCCGACAGCCGGACGAAGCCGAATTGCGGCGTCGCCCACAGCACGATCTCCTCGGCCAGGCGCGACAGATGCATCGCGCAGATCGAGGCGGCCGAGAGGGTTTCCAGCACGAAATCGCGATCCGAAACCGAATCCAGCGAGTTCGCCGTTGGCCGGTCGAAGCCCAGCGCCTTGGCGGTCATGTGGCGATCGATCGGGAAGGAGGTGCCGGCGAGCGCCGCAGCGCCAAGCGGGCATTCATTCAGCCGCGCCCTGGCATCCCGGACCCGGCCGCGATCGCGTGACAGCATCTCGACATAGGCCAGCAGATGGTGGCCGAAGGTCACAGGCTGCGCCGATTGCAGATGGGTGAAGCCCGGCATCACCGAGCCGGCATGCACCAGCGCCTTCTCGGCCAGTGCGAGCTGCAGATCGGCCATCTGCTCGTCGATCTGGTCGAGCGTATCGCGCACCCAGAGCCGCATGTCGGTGGCGACCTGATCGTTGCGCGAGCGCGCGGTGTGCAACCGCCCGGCAGCAGGCCCGATGCGCTCCTTCAAGTTGCTCTCGATGTTCATGTGAACGTCCTCGAGCGCGCGCGAGAACGTGAAACGATCGGCTTCGATATCCGCCTCGACGGCCTTGAGCCCGGCCGTAATCGCAGTCACATCCTCCGACGTCAGTATGCCCGTGGCCTCCAGCATCGCCGCATGAGCGAGCGAGCCGCGGATGTCCTGGCGCCACAGGCGCTTGTCGAAATCGATGGAGGCATTGATCTCCTCCATGATGGCGTCCGGACCCGTGGCGAAACGCCCACCCCACATGCGATTGCTCACGACGGTCTTTCCTGCTCTAGGACGCGCTATGACGTCTCGGTCGATAAAATGGCTGGCCTTCGGGGTCGTGACGCTGCTTGGCCTCGGCGGCGTCGCAGCCTTCTACTCCGGCGCAGGCGATGCGGGCAATTCCGCATCTTGCGCGGCTGCGAAGAAGACCGCTGCGGCGATGGCGCCGCTGGCGCGGGGCGAGGTCGCGGCCGTGCAGGTCAACGCGACGCCGATGCCGGCGCCCGATCTGGCTTTCTTGGGGCCGGACGGCCAGCCGGTGACGCTGGCCTCGTTCCGCGGTCGCACCGTGCTCGTCAATCTCTGGGCGACCTGGTGCCCGCCCTGCTTGAAGGAAATGCCGGCGCTCGATGCGTTGCAGGCTGCGGCTGGCGGCAGTGATTTCGCTGTGGTCGCCGTCAATATCGACACGCGCAATCTCGACAAGCCCAAGGCCTGGCTCGCCAGCAACGCCATTACCCGCCTGCCCTATTACGCCGATCCCCAGGCAGGAGTGTTCCAGGTGCTGCGCAGCACCCGCAAGGTCGAGGGCATGCCCGTCAGCCTGATCGTCGATTCCCAGGGCTGCGAGCTGGCGATCCTCCAAGGCCCGGCCGATTGGGCGAGCAGCGACGCCAAGGCGCTGATCCAGGCGGCGCGCGGACGATAGCCTCTGACCTGTCGTCGCGGTTCCGGGGGCGGGCCTGTGACCCTGCCCCCATCGCGTTGCGGCGAGAAAGCCGCTCAGCTCGCCTGTTTGACGGCGATGCCCTTTTCCTCGAACAGGGCCTGCAGCTCGCCGGCCTGGAACATCTCGCGGGTGATGTCGCAACCGCCGATAAACTCGCCCTTTACATAGAGCTGCGGGATCGTCGGCCAGTTCGAATAGGCCTTGATGCCCTCGCGGATTTCCATGTCCTCGAGCACATTGACGCCCTTATAGGGCACGCCGAGATAGCCGAGGATCTGCGCGACCTGGCCGGAGAAGCCGCACATCGGGAATTGCGGGGTGCCCTTCATGAAGAGCACGACATCGCTGGACTTCACTTCGGCATCGATACGGGCATTGGCATCGGACATGGTCTGTCTCCTGGAACGGGTTCAAGGCCCGATCGGTCGGGTTTCGCTTTAATCTTGGGGAACCGCTGTCGTCAGCGCAAGGGCGTGCAGCACGCCTCCCATATTTCCCTGCAGTGCCGCATAGACCATCTGGTGCTGCTGGACCCGGGACTTGCCCTTGAACGCGGCCGAACTCACTGTCGCGGCGTAATGATCGCCATCACCGGCGAGATCCTTGATCTCCACGACCGCGTCCGGCAGCGCCGCCTTGATCATCGTCTCGATATCTTCGGCATTCATCGGCATGGCGGAACTCCTCAGGCAGCCTTGCCGGCCATGTAGCCGGGCAGCCAGGTCTCATGCGCTGACTTCAACGCGGCAACGGAAACCGGGTCCTCCCCGGCAAAGGCGAGCGTATCGCCGCCGGTCTGGCCCAGAGCCAGGGCCGGAACGCCGGCAGCCTTGGCTTCAGCGACGATGGCCTCGGCCTCGGACGCCGCCATGGTGACGAGGTAGCGCGCCTGATCCTCACCGAACAGGACGGCATGGGCCGGACCCTGCGGCAGGGTGGTGATCGCAGCGCCGATCCCGCCCGCCATCGCCATCTCGGCCAGTGCCACGGCAAGGCCACCATCCGACAAATCATGGCAGGCGGTGACGCGCTGGCTGGTGATGAGCTGGCGCACAAATTCGCCATTACGGCGCTCGACCTGGAGATCGACGGGCGGCGGCGCCCCCTCCTCGCGGCCGCAGATCGTCGCGAGATAGGCTGACTGCCCGAGCCAGCCCTCGGTGGCGCCGATCAGCACGATGGCCTCGCCCTCGGCCTTGAAGGCGACGGTGGCGTGCCTGGTGACATCGGCGAGCACGCCGACGCCGCCGATCGTCGGTGTCGGCAGGATCGAGACGCCATTGGTCTCGTTGTAGAGCGAGACATTGCCGGACACGACGGGGAAGTCGAGCGCGCGGCAGGCCTCGCCAATGCCCTTGATGCAGCCGACGAGCTGGCCCATCACCTCGGGCCGCTCGGGATTACCGAAATTAAGGTTATCCGTGACCGCGAGCGGCGTCGCCCCGGTGGCGATCAGGTTGCGCCAGGCCTCGGCCACCGCTTGCTTGCCGCCCTCGAACGGATCGGCCTCGCAATAGCGCGGCGTGACATCGGCCGTCATCGCCAGCCCCTTCGGCCCATCCTTGATGCGGATCAACCCGGCATCGCCGCCCGGCGTCACCACGGAATTGCCGAGGATCAGCGTGTCGTACTGCTCCCAGACCCAGCGCTTGGAGCACAGATCCGGCGAGCCGACGAGCTTCAGCAGCGCCTGCGCCTGAGACATCGGCGCGTCCACAGCCTCGGGCGCAATCCGCTGCTGCGGCGGCGTCTCGACCCAGGGACGGTCATATTCGGGAGCCTCGTCGCCGAGTTCCTTGATCGGCAGGTCGGCCATGGTCTCGCCCTGATGCTTGACCACGAAGCGCAGCGTGTCGGTGGTGTGACCGACCACGGCGAAATCCAGCCCCCATTTGCGGAAGATGGCCTCGGCCGGCTCTTCATGCCCCGGCTTGATCACCATGAGCATGCGCTCCTGGCTCTCCGACAGCATCATCTCATAGGCGCTCATGCCGTCCTCGCGGCAGGGCACCTTGTCGAGATCGAGCTCGACGCCGAGGTCGCCCTTGGCGCCCATTTCGACGGCCGAGCAGGTCAGGCCAGCAGCACCCATGTCCTGGATGGCATCGACATGGCCCGCTGCCATGATCTCGAGGCAGGCTTCGAGCAACAGCTTCTCGGCAAAGGGGTCGCCCACCTGCACGGTCGGGCGCTTTTCCTCCGCGCCTTCGCCGAAGGCGGCCGAAGCCATGGTGGCGCCATGGATGCCGTCGCGGCCGGTCTTGGAGCCGAGATAGACGATGGCTTTGCCGACGCCGGAGGCCTTGGCGTAGAAGATTTCATCGGCGCGGGCGATGCCCACGGCCATGGCGTTGACCAGGATGTTGCCGTCATAGCGGCTGTGGAAGCCGGTGGCGCCGCCGACATTGGGAACGCCGAAGGAATTGCCGTAGCCACCGATGCCGGCGACCACGCCGGAGACGAGATGCCGCGTCCTTGGATGGTCGGGCGAACCGAAGCGCAGCGCGTCCAGCACCGCGATCGGCCGCGCACCCATGGTGAAGACGTCGCGCAAAATGCCGCCGACACCGGTCGTCGCTCCCTGATAGGGCTCGATGAAGGAGGGGTGGTTATGGCTTTCCATCTTGAAGACGATCGCCAGACCATCGCCGATATCGATGACACCGGCATTCTCGCCCGGCCCCTGGATCACCCATGGCGCCTTGGTCGGCAGGGTCTTCAGGTGCAGTTTGGAGGATTTATAGGAGCAGTGCTCGTTCCACATCGCCGAGACGATGCCGAGTTCGGTAATGGTCGGCTCGCGCCCGATCAGCTTCAGGAAGCGCTGATACTCATCCGGCTTCAGGCCATGCTCGGCCACAAGCTGCGGGGTGATCTTGATGTCGTTTGGAATCACGGCGCGAGACTTCCCTATGGTCCGGCCGGCACGCCAGCCCGGGGTTAGCGCGGCATAGCGCGCCTGCGGGCATCAGACAACGCATTCCGCAGCAAACGCAGCACCTCCGCCATGGCGCGCCCGAAGACAAGGCGCGGCAATCCCTGAGAGAACTCTGCCGCCATCGCAAAAATCCGCGTCATCCAAGCAAGCTGGCATTCACCACTCCGCACAAAACACGTTAGCTGCGTCACATCGGCTCCCATGCCCCCAAGAGCCCCGCTCAGCGGCTTCCATTCTAAAGCGCCGCGTTTTGTTCGGAAAAGCACGCCAATTTAGCCGACTACCCCAACGGAAAACCTGTCAGCGCCGGATACTGATTTAGACGCATCCGCCGCCAGCACGCGTCAAGGCCGCGTAACGCTTTCCAGAACGCGGCTGCGATCGTCCAGTTCGCCGATCTATACAGAATTTATCTTAGAAATTCCGTCTACGGCTGGAAATCAAATTGAGTATATTTTCCCGTATTCGCGTGTATTGAGCTGCGTTATGCAGGCCGCTGTTCTTTTGAACCAAGGATTTCTTAAGGCGTGGCGGCCCCATGATGCCGCCTCATTGCCTATAGGGACAGCCCAATGTCGCTCGCAGCATCCTTCCGCCAACTCGGCCGCCTCTGGCGTGACGAATCCGGCAACTTCATCATGATCTTCGGCATCTCGATCGTTCCGGTCCTGGGCTTGACGGGTGCGGCTGTGGATTACTCCCGGGCGAGCAAGGCGCGGGCTGAATTGAGCGCGGCCATCGACAGCGCCGCGCTGATGGCGGCGCGCGACGCCAGCAAGCTGACGGATGCGGAACTGACCGCGCGCATCAACAACTGGATCAAGGGCAATCTCAGCGCCGATACGGCGACGAAATTCACCTCTGCATCGATCATCATCGACCGTGTCGCCCGCACCGTGAACATCAGCGGCAACATCAACGTCGACACCAGCGTCGCGCGTGTTCTTGGGCAGGACTCGATCGCCGTCAGCAGCTCCAACCAGTCATCCTGGGGCACCAAGAAGATCGAGCTGGCCCTAGCGCTCGACAACACCGGCTCCATGGCCGGCGCCAAGATGACCGCTCTGCAGACCGCAACGCGTGATCTCCTGAAGATCATGCAGGATGCGGTCACCGAGCCCGACCAGGTCAAGGTGGCGATGTTCCCGTTCAGCACGCAGGTCAAGCTGCCGACGAGCTACAAGAACGATAGCTGGCTGCGCTGGGACGTGCCGAAGAAGGGCACCACCAACACCTTCCCGGCGAAAGCCACCTGGGAAGGCTGCGTCTCGGACCGTGATGCGCCCTACGACGCCACGGATGCCGGCGTCACGACCAATAACGCGACGAAATATCCCGCCGCCTTCTGCCAGTTCAACGTCGCCACCTCCGTGCCGCTGACCAATAACTGGACAGCGCTGAACAATGCGGTCGGCACCATGGTCGCGACCGGCAATACCAATGTGACGATGGGTGTGGCCTGGGGTTGGGCGGCGCTCAGCCAAGACTTGCCGCTGAACGAGGCACAAGCTGCCAACACGCCGCGGCTGACGAAGTACATGATCGTGCTGACTGATGGCGACAACACCGAAAACCGCTTCACCAGCAATAGCACGACCATCGACGGTCGCACCTCCGCCGCCTGCACCAATGCCAAAGCCGCCGGTATCCAGATCTATACGATCCGCGTGATCGACGGCAACGCGAACCTGCTGCGCAACTGCGCCTCCTCGCCCTCCATGTATTACGACGTGCAGAGCGCTTCGCAGCTGAGCCCGGTCTTCAAGAAGATCGCCTCCGAGATCGCCTCGGTGCGCCTCACAATGTGAGCTGCTCCAGCGCCTCGCGTAGGGCCGGCGGAACATCCGTCGGCCTTTGCGTGGCGCGCTGGACATAGACATGGGTAAAGCGGCCCTGCGCAGCGGCAAGCGCCCCGCCAGCGCGGAAAATCCCGAGCCTATAAGTGACCGAGCTGCGCCCCAGCCGCTCGACCGCCAGACCGACCTCGACCGTCTCCGGGAAGGCGACGCTTTCGAAATAGGTGCAGCCGGTCTCGACCACGAGCCCGACGACCGGACTGGTCGCGATATCCATGAAGCCGCTCTCGACCAGCCAGGAGCAGACGGCCGTGTCGAACCAGGCGTAGTAGACGACATTGTTGACGTGACCGAACACGTCATTGTCGTGCCAGCGCGTCGGGATCGGGCGGAAGAGCTTGAAGGCCCCGCGCTCCAGCCTTTGCTGTCGTTCGGCCATGTCCGCCTCCGTCCGTGCGTTCTCAAGCGTCGCCGGCGCCACGCTCGGCCACCCCAAGCGCATCGGCCAATCGCGTCTTGGCCGAGCCGGGGCGCAGCGGCCTCTGCTGGCTTTCATGCGGCGCCCAGCCTGACAGCCAGACCATTTCGAAGCTGGCACGGATACGGCCGTCGGCATCGGCATGACGCTCGGCATAGAGCGCCGCAGCCTTCAGAAGCACATCCCGCCTCAGCCCGACAGCCCGCCGGCTGGCGAGCGCATTGCCCCAGCCCATGGCCCGCAAATCCCGCAGCAGGCCGAACATGTCGCCATAGCGTACGGTGACGAGTTCGCTATCGACCACCGGCAAGGCGAAGCCCGCCCTCTGCAACAGGCTTCCGAGATCGCGCAGATCGGCAAACGGAGCGATATGCGGGCTTGCGCCTCCGCTCACTCCCACCTCCGCCTCGATCAGCACCTGCCGCAATTCCTGCAGCGTACGCCCCGCCAGCATGCAGCCCATGAACAGCCCGTCAGGCCGCAGGCTGCGCCGGATCTGGATCAGCGCGCCGGGGAGATCGTTGACGCCCTGCAAAGCAAGCAGCGTCACAGCGAGATCAAGCGACTCGGCCGCCAGCGGCAGGGCTTCGAGATCGCCGATCAGGTCGCAACCGGGGCTGGCGACCTCGCCCATGCGCAAAACCCTGCCGGCGCGCGGGCGCAAAACCTCACAAGCAACCGGCAAAGCTGTAGCCAGATCGACCGCTACCTCGAAGCGCCGGAGCACGGCCGAAAGCCGCTCCTCCAGATCGCCAGCCGCCCGTTCCAGCAGGAAATCCGGGTAGCCGGCCACGACCGCGCGCGCCAGGCGCCGCCGGGCAAGCGCGCGGTCGAAGACGATGGTGGACTGGCTCACCCGGCAGGCTTCCCTTTCGGCCTCAGCTCTCCAGCAGGCGTTCCATCTCGCGGCGCAGTTCCGGCGCAAGATCCGAGCGCGACAGGCCATAAGCGAGATTGGCCAGCAGGAAGCCGATCTTGGAGCCGGCATCGTAGATATCGCCATCGAAGCGGCAGGCGAAGAACGGCTCCAGCCGCGACAGCGCGATCATCGAATCGGTCAGCTGGATTTCGCCGCCGGCACCGGCTTCCTGGTTGGCTAGAAGGTTGAAGATGGTGGGCTGGAGAATGTAGCGGCCGGTAATGTGCAGGTTGGAGGGCGCGGTGCCCTTGGCCGGCTTCTCGACCATCTTGGTGATCTTCGAGACCTTCGCCTTCACATCCTCGACGCCGACGATGCCGTATTGGTGCGTCTGGTCGTCCGGCACCGGCGCGACGGCGATATGGTTGCCGCCATGCTTCTTGAAGGCGTCGATCATCTCGGCGAGGCAGCCCTTGCCATGGCTGTGATGCAGCATGTCGGGCAGCAGCAGCGCGAAGGGCTCGTCATCGCCGATGATATCCCGCGCGCACCACACCGCGTGGCCAAGCCCGAGGGGGCCCTGCTGGCGGGTGAAGCTCGTTGCGCCGGCCGGCAGGAGGTCGTTGCGCAGCGCCTCGAGCTCCTTCAGCTTGCCGCGCCGCTCCAGCGTCGCCTCAAGCTCGAAGGCCGAATCGAAATGATCCTCGATGACGCCCTTGTTGCGCCCGGTGATGAAGACGAAATGCTCGATGCCGGCCGCACGCGCCTCGTCGACCACATGCTGGACGACGGGCCGATCGACGATGGTCAGCATTTCCTTCGGCACCGCCTTGGTTGCGGGGAGGAAACGGGTGCCGAGGCCGGCCACAGGGATAACGGCCTTGCGAATTCGTTTGTACATGGAGGGTCCGTTTCAAGCGCCGGCTCGCGGCGGGCAGTGGTTCGGGCGGGGCGGCAGGCTTCGCTGACTCTGCGAGAGTAATGGGAAAAAGATTTCGGCGGGATGAATACGAGAACGAGCTTGGCACCTCGTCAATGTTTTTTGACTAGCACCATGGAAGCATCAGAGCAGGAGTCTTCGCGATGGCGATCTTGGTTTCCGGCGGCGCCGGCTATATCGGCAGCCATATGGTCTTGGAGCTGACCGATCGCGGCGAGGATGTCGTGGTGCTCGACGACCTGTCGACGGGCTTCTGGTCGGCGGTCCCGCCGGAGGCGACCTTCGTCCAGGGCGATATGGGCGACCAGGAGCTGGTCGAGCGGACGATAGCCCAGCATGGCATCACCGAGATCGCGCATTTCGCCGCGCGGATCGTGGTGCCCGATTCCGTCTCCGATCCCCTCGGCTATTACCTCAACAATACCGTCAAGACGCGCGCATTGCTCGAAAGCGCGGTACGGGGCGGGGTCAAGCATGTCATCTTCTCCTCGACCGCAGCGGTTTATGGCGAGCCTGCGATCTCCCCGGTGCCCGAGGATATCGCCCTCAACCCGATCAACCCGTATGGCCGCTCTAAGCTGATGAGCGAATGGATGCTGGCCGATGTCGCCCGCGCCCATCCCCTCACCTACATCGCCTTGCGCTATTTCAACGTGGCCGGCGCCGATCCACGCGGCCGCTCCGGCCAGTCCGGTGCCAACGCGACACACCTGATCAAGGTTGCATGCCAGGCCGCCAATGGTCAGCGCGAGGGGCTGGAAATCTTCGGTACCGATTATCCGACCGCGGATGGCACCTGCGTGCGCGACTATATCCACGTCACGGACCTGGCCCGCGCCCATATCGCCGCGCTCGATCATTTGCGCACTGGCGGCGGCAACCTCACCATGAATTGCGGCTATGGCAGGGGCTATTCGGTCAAGGAGGTGACCGATGTGGTGAAGCGTGTCTCCGGCGTCGATTTTCCGGTCAAGCTCTCCCCCCGCCGCACCGGTGACCCGGCTTCCCTCATCGCCAAGGCTGACAAGATCCGCAGCGAGCTCGGCTGGCAGCCCGAGCATGACGACCTCGACGAGATCGTCCGCCACGCACTGGCCTGGGAGGCTGCGCTGCGCAGCCGCAACGCCAGCTGAACGGCAGCAGGCGACCTTCCGGCGCAGGCCGGGATTGCGCTGGATTAACCGCCGGTTAATCTTGTTCAGGCGCTGTGGGAGCCTCCCATTCAAGCAAGTTCTTGCCCCACACCAGTTCAAGAGAGAGATCGATCCATGCGCCTCTCCGTGATCGCCGCTGCGATCGTCATCGGCCTGTCCCCGGCTCTGGCGCAGACCACGGGCTCGATCAATGCGGTCGCCGCCCCTGCCAAAACCCAGGGGTTTGACGCCTTCCTGGCGTCGCTCTGGCCGCAGGCGCAGGCGCGCGGCATCTCGCGCAGCACCTTCGACGCCGCCTTTCGCGGCCTGACACCCGATGCCAGCATCGTCGCGCTGACCCGCAAGCAGTCCGAGTTTACCGCTCCCATCTGGGGCTATCTCAACAGCGCCGTGGGTGGAGCGCGGATCGCGCGCGGTCGTGAAGCGGCCGAAGGCAATGCCGGCGTGCTGGCGCAGATCGAGAGCCGTTATGGGGTGCCGAAGGAAGTGCTCCTCGGCATCTGGGGCATGGAAACCAATTACGGCTCGTTCAAGGGCGACAAGGACACCATTCGCTCCCTGGCGACGCTGGCGCAGATCCGCTATCGCGGCGACTTCTTCCGCGAGGAGCTGCTGACGGCGCTGGAGTTGATCCAGAAGGGCCATGTCGAGCGCAGCGAACTCAGGGGCTCCTGGGCAGGCGCCATGGGCCATCCCCAGTTCATGCCGTCGAGCTACATGAAATACGCTGTCGACTGGACCGGGGACGGCCACGCCGACATCTGGACTTCGACCAGCGATGCGCTGGCCTCCACCGCCAATTATCTCAAGGGCAATGGCTGGATTCCCGGCCTGCCCTGGGGGCTGGAAGTCGTGCTGCCCGAGCGCTTCGACCACAAATTGAACCGCGCGAGCTTCTCTGCGCTGGCCAGTGCCGGGGTCAGGCGGGCCGATGGACGCGCCCTGCCCTCGCGCGGCGAAGGCCGCTTGTTCTACCCGGCCGGGCATCGCGGCCCGGTGATGCTGCTGACCGAGAACTTCGACGTCATCAAGAAGTACAACTCCTCCGACGCTTATGCGCTCGCAGTCGGCCATCTCGGCGACCGGATCATGGGCCAGCCCGCCATCCAGGCGGAATGGCCGGTGTCGCAGCCCCGCCTCGACAAGGCCGGCATGCAGGATGTCCAGCGCAGGCTGAAGGCGCTGGGGCTCTACAGCCACGACGCCGATGGCCGGATCGGCACCGGGACGCGCGAGGCGGTCCGCCAGTACCAGCTCAGCCAGGGCGAGATCCCCGATGGCTGGCCGACACCGGCCTTGCTGCAGCGGATGCGCGGCGGCCGCTGACGCGCCATGCCCTCCTGACTTTGCCGTCATTCGGGCCTAAGCTCGTCTGGCTTCGTCAGGGGGTCAGGGACCGCGCGCGGAATGATCAGGCGCTCACGCCTCATGCTCATCATGCTGTTCGGCCTGCTCCTGCCGGCCGGGCAGACAGCGATGGCCCAACAGCACGCAGCAGCAGCGCAGCCTGTTCTCGCTGTTCTGGCAGATCCCGCAACAGCAGCAGACGGTGCAGCCGCGGCCAAGGCGCGTGGCGCCAACCGTCAAGCGCCGCGCACCGGCCCCGGTGCACCACGCAGCCCCGAGCGCACCCGTCATCATCCCCAAGGTCGAGATCGCCCATCGCGTCCTGGTCCTGGGCGATTCGCTGGCGAGCCTGCTCGCCGACGGGCTGGAGGATGCGCTCGACGACCGGCCGGATGTCGCGGTGCTCGACCGGGCGAAATCCGATTCCGGTCTGGTGCGGTCCGACCATTACGACTGGCGCAAGGCGGCCGAGACTCTGCTGGCGGGCGAGGAGGCGATCAGCGCCGGCATCATGATGATCGGCCTCAACGATCGCCAGGCGATCCGCGAGGGCGAGACCGTGCACGAGCCGCTGAGCCCGCGCTGGCAGGAGCTCTATCGCAGCCGGATCGCAGGCATCGCCGCGGCCTTCGCGCAGAAGCGTGTGCCGCTGATCTGGGTTGGTGCGCCACCGGTGCAAAACAGCCGGCTATCAGCCGATTTTACGGCGTTTAACGAGCTTTATCGCGAGCAGGTGGAAAAGGCCGGCGGCACCTATGTCGACCTTTGGGGCGGGTTCGTCGATGCCGAAAACCGCTACACCGCCATGGGACCCGATGTCTCGGGGCAGACCATGCGGCTGCGCGCCGGGGACGGCATCCATTTCAGCCCGGCCGGCGCCCGCAAGGCCGCGCATTTCGTCGATGTCGTGATCCGGCGGTTGCTTGAGGGACGCACACAGCAGCCGGCGCTGGCCCTGCCGGTTTCGCCCGAGACCGGCGCGCCGCTCAATCCGGAGCTGCAGCCCGGCGGCATCGAGCGGCTGATCGACACCATGGTCGGCAACCAGTTCTCGACCATCGGCCTGCCCGCCGCCCTCAGGGTCAAGCCGCTGGCGGGACCGGTCTTGCCGCTCACCGCCAAGATCGCGCCCGGTGACCAGAGCCTGCTGTCCTCGCCGCAGGAGGCCCGCGGCAAGGACGAAGCCGGCGCGCAGCTCGACCGGGTCTTCATCAGCGGTGTGCTGCCCGAGCCGAAGCCCGGGCGGCTGGACGACCATCGCTGGCCGCGTTGAGAGCCGGCCCTAGCGCGGCAGGATGGTCTCGCCCATCAGGTACTTGTCGATGGCGTGCGCCACCTGGCGGCCTTCGCGGATCGCCCAGACGACCAGCGACTGGCCGCGCCGCATGTCGCCGGCGGCGAAGACCTTCTCGACCGAGGTCTTGTAGTCCAGCGTGTTCGGCCTCGACGTTGCCGCGCCCGTCGAGCTCGACGCCGAGCTTGCTCGAGCAGCCCCTCCTGCACCGGCGAGACGAAGCCCATGGCGAGCAGCACGAGATCGGCCTTGAGGTCGAACTCGGTGCCGGGGATCGGCTTGAACTGCGCGTCGACGCGGGCGCAGTGCAGCTTGCGTGACCTGCCCGTTCTCGCCGATGAACTTCAGCGTGCCGACGGCGAAGTCGCGCTCGGCGCCCTCTTCCTGGCTGGACGAGGTGCGCAGCTTCAGCGGCCAGTTCGGCCAGGTCAGCAGCTTGTTCTCCTTCTCGGGCGGCTGCGGCATGATCTCGAGCTGCGTCACCGACAGCGCGCCCTGGCGGACCGAGGTGCCGATGCAGTCGGAGCCGGTGTCGCCGCCGCCGATGACCACGACATGCTTGCCCGCTGGCGAGGATCGGCTGGGCATTGCCGGTGATCGGCTCGCCGCCGACGCGGCGGTTCTGCTGCGGCAGGAAATCCATGGCGAAATGCACGCCGTCGAGCTCGCGGCCCGGGATCGGCAGGTCGCGCGGCTTCTCGGCGCCGCCGGTCAGGCACGACCGCGTCGTATCTCGTCGAGCAGCTCCGCCGGGTCGACATCGACGCCGACATTGACGCCGTAATGGAAGATGACGCCTTCGGCCTCCATCTGCGCGACGCGGCGGTCGACATGGCGCTTCTCCATCTTGAAGTCGGGAATGCCGTAGCGCAGCAGGCCGCCGGCCGAGCCTGGCGTCTCGTAGAGATGCACGTCGTGGCCGGCGCGCGCGAGCTGCTGGGCAGCCGCCAGGCCGGCCGGGCCGGAGCCGACCACGGCGACCGTCTTGCCGGTCTTGGTCTTGGGCGGCTCCGGCGTGATCCAGCCCTCCTCCCAGCCCTTGTCGACGATGGCGCATTCGATCGTCTTGATGGTGACCGGGCGTGTCCTCGAGGTTCAGCGTGCAGGACGCCTCGCACGGCGCCGGGCAGACGCGGCCGGTGAACTCCGGGAAGTTGTTGGTCGAGTGCAGGTTGCGCGAGCGCCTCCTCGCCAGTTGCCGTTGTAGACGAGGTCGTTCCAGTCCGGGATCTGGTTGTTCACCGGACAGCCGTTGTGACAGTACGGAATGCCGCAATTCATGCAGCGCGCCGCCTGGTCGCGCGTTGCCTTCCGGGCCGAGCGGGATCATGAACTCCTTGTAGTGCCGGATCGCGGTCGGACGCCGGCGCATACTTCCGGTCGCGCCGGTCGATCTCGAGAAAGCCTGTGACCTTGCCCATGATCTCACTCCGCCGCGACCGACATGCCGGCCTGCGCCTGCTCGATTTCCTGCAGCGCCCGGCGATATTCGACCGGCATCACCTTGACGAATTTCGGCAGGTAGTCCGCCCAGTTCGTCGAGGATCTGCTTGGCGCGCTGGTCGAGCCGGTGTAGCGATGATGATCGCCGATCAGCTGGTGCAGGCGCTCGGCGTCGTAGCCCGACATGTCGGCCATCACGTCGATGCGGCCCTTGAACTCGAGATCGCCGCCATGGTGGTGGAGGCGCTGCATCAGCTCCTCCTCCTCGGTCGACCGGCTCGAGATCGACCATCGACAGGTTGCAGCGCTTGGCGAAGCGTCTCGTCCTCGTCGAGCACATAGGCGATGCCGCCCGACATGCCGGCCGCGAAGTTGCGCCCGGTCTGGCCGAGCACGACGACGACGCCGCCGGTCATGTACTCGCAGCCATGGTCGCCCGTGCCCTCGACCACCGCGATGGCGCCGGAATTGCGCACCGCGAAGCGCTCGCCGGCGACGCCGCGGAAGTAGCACTCGCCGGCGATCGCGCCGTAGAGCACGGTGTTGCCGACGATGATCGACTGTTCGGCCTGCGTCCGCGCCGTCTCGGCCGGCTTGATGATCAGCTTGCCGCCCGACAGGCCCTTGCCGACATAGTCGTTGGCCTCGCCGTCGAGTTCGAGCGTCACGCCGTCGGCGACCCAGGCGCCGAAGCTCTGGCCGGCGGTGCCGGTGAGCTTCACCTGGATGGTGTCCTCGGGCAGGCCGGCATGGCCGTAGCGCTTGGCGACCTCGCCCGACAGCATGGCGCCGGTCGATGCGGTCGACGTTGCGGATCGTCGCTCTCGATCACCACCGGCGTGCCGCTCTCGAGCGCGGCCTGCGCGCTGCGCGATCAGCTTGCGGTCGAGCACCTTGTCGATCGGGTGGTTCTGCAGCTCGACATGGCGGATGGCGACGTCGGCGCCGACATCGGGCTTGTGGAAGATGCGGCGAGAAATCGAGCCCCTTCGCCTTCCAGTGGTCGATCGCCTGGTCGCTTGTCGAGCAGTCTGAGCTGGCCGACCATCTCGTCGAAGTTGCGGATGCCGAGCTCGGCCATGAGCTCGCGCACTTCCTCGGCGACGAAGAAGAAGTAGTTGATGACGTGCTCGGGCTGTGCCCTTGAAGCGCTTGCGCAGCACCGGGTCCTGCGTCGCGACGCCGACCGGGCAGGTGTTGAGGTGGCACTTGCGCATCATGATGCAGCCGGCCGCGATCAGCGGCGCGGTCGCGAAGCCGAACTCGTCGGCGCCGAGCAGCGCGCCGATGACGACGTCGCGGCCGGTGCGCAGGCCGCCGTCGACCTGCACGGCGATGCGGCCGCGCAGCCGGTTCAGCACCAGCGTCTGCTGGGTCTCGGCGAGGCCGATCTCCCAGGGCGAGCCGGCATGCTTGATCGAGGTCAGCGGCGAGGCGCCGGTGCCGCCCTCGATAGCCCGAGATGGTGACGTGGTCGGCGCGCGCCTTGGCGACGCCGGCCGCGACCGTGCCGACGCCGACCTCGGAGACGAGCTTCACCGAGACATCGGCCTGCGGGATTGACGTTCTTCAGGTCGAAGATGAGCTGCGCCAGATCCTCGATCGAATAGATGTCGTGGTGCGGCGGCGGCGAGATCAGGCCGACGCCCGGCGTCGAATGGCGCACCTTGGCGATGACGCGCGTCGACCTTGTGGCCGGGCAGCTGGCCGCCCTCGCCGGGCTTGGCGCCCTGCGCCATCTTGATCTGCATCATGTCGGAGTTGACGAGATATTCCGTCGTCACGCCGAAGCGGCCCGAGGCGACCTGCTTGATCGCCGAGCGCATCGAGTCGCCGTTCGGCCATCGGCTTGAAGCGGTCGGCTTCCTCGCCGCCCTCGCCGGTGTTCGACTTGCCGCCGATGCGGTTCATGGCGATGGCCAGCGTCGTGTGCGCCTCGCGGCGAGATCGAGCCGAAGGACATGGCGCCGGTCGAGAAGCGCTTGACGATGTCGGCGGCCGGCTCGACCTCGTCGAGCGGCACGGGCTTGCGGCCCGATCTTCCTCGGCGTCCTTGATGCGGAACAGGCCGCGGATGGTCGAGCAGCCGCTCGCTCTGCTCGTTCACCAGCGTCGGCATAGGCGCTGGTACTTGTCCTGGGCGTTGCCGCGCACGGCGTGCTGCAGCAGCGACGACGGTCTCCGGCGTCCAGACATGCGCCTCGCCGCGCAGGCGGAAGGCGTATTCGCCGCCGACATCGAGCGCGTCGCGGTAGACCGGCGCGTCGCCGAAGGCGTCGCGATGGCGCCGCACGGTCTCCTCGGCGATCTCGGCGCAGGCCGACGCCCTCGATCGTGGTCGCGGTGCCGGTGAAGTACGTTCGACGAATCGCTCGGTCTTCAGGCCGACGGCGTCGAAGATCTGCGCGCCGCAATAGGACTGGTAGGTCGAGATGCCCATCTTGGACATGACCTTGAGGAGGCCCTTGTCGATCGACTTGATGTAGCGCTTGACGACCTCGTAGCGGTCGACCTCCTCGGGGAACTCGCCGGCCTCATAGCGAGCTTCAGCGTCTCGAAGGCGAGATAGGGGTTGATCGCCTCGGCGCCGATAGCCGGCGAGGCAGGCGAAATGGTGCACCTCGCGCGGCTCGCCGGTCTCGACGCACGAGGCCGACCGAGGTGCGCAGGCCCTTGCGGATCAGGTGGTGGTGCACGGCCGCCGTCGCGAGCAGCGCCGGGATCGGGATGCGGTCCGGCCCGACCATGCGGTCGGACAGGATGATGATGTTGTAGCCGCCATGCACCGCCGCCTCGGCGCGCTCGCACAGCCGCGTCGAGCGCGCCTTCCATGCCGTCCGCGCCGTTCGCGGCCGGATAGGTGATGTCGAGCGTCTTGGTGTCGAAGCGGTCCTCGAAATGGCCGATGCAGCGGATCTTCTCGAGATCCTCGTTGGTGAGGATCGGCTGGCGCACCTCGAGCCGCTTGCGCCGCGACGTGCCCTCGAGATCGAGGATGTTCGGCCGCGGCCCGATGAAGGAGACGAGGCTCATCACCAGCTCCTCGCGGATCGGATCGATCGGCGGGTTGGTGACCTGGGCGAAGTTCTGCTTGAAATAGGTGTAGAGCAGCTTCGACTTGTCGGAGAGCGCCGAGATCGGCGTGTCGGTGCCCATCGAGCCGACGGCTTCCTGGCCGGTCACCGCCATCGGCGCCATCAGGATCTTGAGGTCTTCCTGCGTGTAGCCGAAGGCCTGCTGGCGATCGAGCAGCGGCACGTCGGTGCGCGGCGCGCGCGCCTCGACCGGCGGCAGGTCCTCCAGCACGATCTGCGTGCGCTTCAGCCATTCCTTGTAGGGGTTGGCGGCGGCAGAGCTCGTCCTTGATCTCGTCGTCGGAGACGATGCGGCCCTGTTCGAGGTCGATCAGCAGCATCTTGCCCGGCTGCAGGCGCCACTTCTGGACGATCTTCTCCTCCGGGATCGGCAGCACGCCGCATCTCCGAGGCCAGCACGACGAGCCCGTCGTCGGTGACGAGATAGCGCGCCGGGCGCAGGCCGTTGCGGTCGAGCGTCGCGCCGATCTGGCGGCCGTCGGTGAAGGCGATGGCGGCCGGGCCGTCCCACGGCTCCATCAGCGCGGCGTGATATTCGTAGAAGGCGCGCCGGTCCTCGTCCATCAGCGGGTTGCCGGCCCAGGCCTCGGGGATCAGCATCATCATGGCATGGGCCAGCGAGTAGCCGCCCTGCACCAGGAATTCGAGCGCGTTGTCGAAGCAGGCGGTGTCCGACTGGCCCTCGTAGGAGATCGGCCAGAGCTTCGAGATGTCGTTGCCGAACAGCTCGGAATCGACGCTGGCCTGGCGCGCCGCCATCCAGTTGACGTTGCCGCGCAGCGTGTTGATCTCGCCGTTATGCGCGACCATCCGGTAGGGATGGGCCAGCCGCCAGGACGGGAAGGTGTTGGTCGAGAAGCGCTGGTGCACCAGCGCGAGCGCGCTCTCGAAGCGCGGGTCGTCGAGGTCGCGGAAATAGCCGCCGAGCTGCGTCACCAGCACCATGCCCTTGTAGACGATGGTGCGGGCCGACAGCGAGACCGGGTAATAGGTCGCGGTCGCCCGGTCCTTGCAGCTTGTAGACCGTGTTCGAGACCGACCTTGCGCAGGATGTAGAGCTTGCGCTCGAAGTCGTCCTCGCTCGGCGATCGTCGGCCGGGCGCCCGATGAAGACCTGGCGGTGCACCGGCTCGGTGGCCTTCACCGCCTCGCCGAGATCGGCATTGTCGACCGGCACGTCGCGCCAGCCGAGGAAGATCAGCCCTTCGTCCGTCGACCGTCTGCGATCGACGATGTCCTCGCAGATCGTGCGGTCCTGCGCATCGCTGCGGCATGAAGAACTGGCCGACGGCGTAATGGCCGGGCTCCGGCAGCGCGAAGCCGAGCGCCGCGCATTCCTCGCTGAAGAAGCGGTGCGGGATCTGCACCAGCATGCCGCAGCCGTCGCCGAGCTTGGGATCGGCGCCGACCGCGCCGCGATGGTCGAGGTTCTGCAGGATCTGCAGGCCCTGCTGCGACGATCGCGTGGGTCTTGCGGTTCTTCATGTCGGCGATGAAGCCGACGCCGCAGGAATCCTTCTCGTACGCCGGATCGTAGAGGCCCTGGCGCTCCGGCATCGCCGGATCGCGCACAGTCAGGGCAGTCTCGCTCGTGACGGTCGGGGTGGCCTTGGCCGGCACGCCCTGGACGCTGGTCGCCTTGCTGGAACCGCTCATCTCAAACCCCACTTCTTGCAGGCCGCCAGCTTCCGCCGGGAGCCGCATTCGAGTCCACATCGTCCTTCGCCGCAGCCGGCCCCGCTCTTCTGCAACCGCGCCAGGCCGTCACAGCAAAGATACGGCCAATCCGGCCTTTGGCTCACTTGGGAGGGAGGCTAGCGCTTGGTCGGCGGCGCCCGCGTCCTCCGCAGGCGTCCCGGGGCTTTTTGGAGCCCTGTCGCGCCTGTTACGCCGCCGCTTTACGGGCGGCGCGCGTACGAGTGGTTTTGGCGTTTTTAGCCTTGCCCCTCATCATCGGTCCGCTCCGTTGCGATCGACCTGCTCGGCAGCTCGGCCGCCCCGCAGGTTCTGTTAAAATGGGACAGCAACACTGTCCTATCCCAGAGAATTTGCCAGAATTCCAATCTGCGCACAAGAGCCCATACTGCGTCATTTTGGAATATTATGTCGAAGTTCGATTCACGCGGGACATATATCACCCGATACCCCTACCTCCCGCGCATACATCTTAGGATGAGCGGCGACGTCTCGTCATTTCAGAGGCGCTGGGCTAGCGTAGCGTCACCTTTTAAGCCGGATGATTCTGATGAGCCTGACGATTGTGCCGCTCTATGCCGCGCTGCTCGCGCTGCTGTTCGTCTCTCTCTCGGTCCGGGTCATCGGCGCCCGCCGCGGCGCCAAGATCGGAATCGGCTCCGGCGGCAATGCGCTGCTCGAAAGGCGCATGCGGGTCCAGGCCAATTTCGCAGAGTATGTGCCGCTGGCGCTGCTTCTTCTCGCCATGGCGGAACTGCGCGGCACGCCCGCTCTCCTGCTGCATGGGCTCTGCCTGGCTCTGTTGATCGGCCAGGCGCTGCATGCCTGGGGCGTCTCGAACCAGAAGGAGGATTTCCGCTTCCGCGTCACCGGGATGGGCCTGACACTCGGCACGCTGATCCTCACCGCGCTGGTTCTGCTCTTGGGCCCGCTCATCGGCTGGACCATGCGCTGACGGAAGCGCCTCCCCACGCGGCTGGCCCTTGCGCTGCAGAACTCGCCCGGCCACCCTCGCTTCATGAACTTCATCAGCGACAACACCGCCGGGGCGAGCCCGGCCGTCATGGCAGCTCTGGCGCAAGCGAACCAGGGCCCGGCTTCTGCCTATGGCTCGGATGACTGGTCCGCCCGGGTCGAGCGGCAATTGGCCGAGATCTTCGAGCATGAGGTCGCGGTCTTTCTGGTGACCACCGGAACGGCGGCCAACTCACTGGCGCTGGCGAGCCTGACCCGCCCATGGGGCGCGGTGATCACGCATCAGGAAAGCCATGTCGTCCGACGATGAATGCGGCGCGCCGGAGTTCTTCAGCGATGGCGCCAAGCTGGTCGGCTTGCCAGGCGCGGGCAACAAGATCACTCCCGACGAGGTCTCGCGCGCCTTGTCGCGGCTGCGCGAAGGGGCGCTGCATCAGGTCCAGCCGCAGGCGATCTCGATCACCCAGGCCACGGAATGCGGCTGCATCTATACACCAGCCGAGGTTGCGGCGCTGAAACAGGCGGCGGCCCCGCGCGGGCTCAAGCTGCATATGGACGGCGCGCGCTTCGCCAATGCGCTGGTGACGTTGGGCTGTACGCCGGCTGAGATCACCTGGAAGGCCGGTGTCGATGTGCTCTCCTTCGGTGGCACCAAGAACGGCGCCTGGGCGGCCGAAGCCGTGGTGTTTTTCGACCCTGCCTTGGCTGGCGAAATGAAGTGGCGGCGCAAGCGCGCCGGCCACACCCTGTCGAAGGGCCGGCTGATCGGCGCCCAGTTCGACGGGCTGCTGCGCGATGGCCACTGGCTCGAACTCGCCCGCCACGCCAATGCGATGGCCACTCGCCTGGCCGACGCGCTGACAGCCGATGGCCGCAGCCGCCTGGCCTGGCCCTGCCAGGCCAATGAAGTCTTCCCGATCCTTTCGCCGGATAGGCAGGCCAGGCTGAAGGCAGCCGGTGTCGGCTACCTCGCCTGGTCGGACACCGCTTTGCCCGCAGGCCAGAGCCTGAACGAGGGCGAGGTTGTCGGCCGTTTCGTCATGTCCTTCCGCACGCCGGAGGAGGATGTGGAGCGGCTGATCGCGGTGATGACCGGCTAGATCATTTTTTGATCCAACCCGATCGTCAAAATGCTCTCGCTTATTGGTTTGACGCGTTTTCTTGACGCGAACCGGTACCCACTTCTCTTGAAAACGCTCTGAGCACAGGATTTCGCCCCGATTTCAGCCGCATGCATGCCGCAATCCCTAAGGAAGACTGAACGCTGAAGAGTTCAGTCTCCCGAAGGATGGCACATGGCACTGCGTTCACTGATACCGTCGCGCCTTGCAGCAGCGGGTCTCGTTGTCGCGGGAGCGCTCGTCGGCACGGCCGGCGGCGCCGCGGCCCAGTACTACGATTATTACGACGCCCCGGCCCCTCGCGCTTACGGCTATTCCTATGGCGACGAGTATGACGGCTATTACGGCAGGCGCATCGCTCCGCCGCGTGTCGTCACCCGCATTCGCGCGCAAGATTTCGGCATGGTCCGCGTCGATCGCACCGTGCGGACTGCGACCTCTCAGGTTATCGACGGCATCGGCGTCGATGGCAGCCGTATCCGCCTGATCTTCGACACCCGCAGCGGCGCCTTCGTCGACCGGATTGTGCTCAAGCCGGCGCCCGCCCCCCGCGAGCGCGTCGCGCGGATCGATCCCCGCAATGACGAGAAGCCGGTGAAGCGGCTGGTTCCCCGCCCGCCGGAACGGCCAGCCGCGCTGAAGCCGCCGGCGGAAGCCAGCGCACCGGCAACGACCCCAATCCCCTCGCCGGCCGCGCCGCCGCGTGTGGAGACACCCAAGCCCTCGCCAGCCGCTCCGACCGAAGCCAGCGCACCGGCTACGACTGCCGTCCCCTCACCCGCTGCACCGCCGCGCGTCGAGACGCCCAAGCCCGCCCCCGCCGCTCCGGTCGAAGCCAGCGCGCCGGCCACGACACCTGCGACCCCACCCGCGACGGCTGCGCCAGGCGCCGACGCGTCGCCCGCCCTGGAGATCAAGAAGCCGCGGGTCGTTTATCCCAGCCCGATCCAGGAGCAGAGCGCGGCCGAGCCTGCGGCTCCCGTCGCCAAGGCCGCGGAGCCAGCAATCCCGACCCCTTCCGTGGTCGATCTGCCGCCCGTGCAGAGCCAGGACATCGCTCCCGCCGTGCCCAAGCCTGAAAGCCCGGCCGTACCGGTCGCTCCAATGGAATAGGTTGGCCGCCAAGGCTGGCCACAACGAAAACGCCCCCGGCATGGCCGGGGGCGTCGTCATATCAGGATGCTTGGGTGGTTCAGGCGGCTTTGGCCGTCTCGGCCTTGGCTTCCAGAACACTTGGCCGGCTTGCTGCCGATCGCGATCTGGCGGGGCTTCTTGGCCTCCGGGATCTCGCGCACGAGATCGATATGGAGCAAGCCCGTTCTCCAGGCTCGCGCCCGTCACCTGCACATAATCGGCAAGCTGGAAGCGGCGTTCGAAGGCGCGCGCTGCGATGCCCTGATGCAGGACCTCGCGCTTGGCGTCCTCGCTGGCCTGCTTCTCGCCCCGCACCGTCAGCGCGTTTTCCTTGCTTTCGATGGCGAGATCGTTCTCGCCGAAGCCGGCTACGGCGATGGTGATGCGATAGGCGTTTTCAGAGGTCCGCTCGATATTATAGGGCGGGTAGCTCGGCGCGTTGTCGACGGTGGTCGCCTGGTCGAGCAACGAGAACAGACGGTCGAAGCCGACGGTCGAGCGATAGAGCGGCGAAAGATCAAAGTGACGCATAATGTCCTCCAGAGAAGCGACAGATCAGCTCCGGCCTGCCTCGTCATGAGCGCAGGCCCGTTTCGGTTCGCGCAGCCAGTTGGCCTGCGCAGACATGATCTGGGAGCGCGTTTTCGGCTTTTCAAGAGGTCCCGCCGCCGCCCATAATGGCGCGGTCGCCAACCCTGTTTCAGGCGAAGCAGGAGCCTGAAATGGCCGAGGCCGAACTCTTCTCCCACCCCGATTACCCGGTGCCCGGCCATGCCCGGACATGGTTTGCCAAGGCAGAGGATGGCGCGACCCTGCGCTTTGCCCGCTGGCGCCCCACCGTCCGGCCGGTGCGCGGCAGCATTATCCTGATGCAGGGCCGGGCCGAGTTCATCGAGCGCTACAGCGAGACTATCGCCGAGCTGCGCCGCCGCGGCTTCCACGTCATCACCTTCGATTGGCGCGGTCAGGGTGGCTCCAGCGCTTCGTCAGGCGCTTCCGCAAAGGCCATGTCGGGCGGCTGCGGCATTATGAGCGCGATCTCGCTTGCGCCATGGCGCAGATGCAGGCGCATCTGCCGCCGCCCTATTTCGCCCTCGCCCACTCCATGGGAGCCGCCATCGCGCTCGATGCCGCGCGGCAGCAGCGGCTGCCGGTCGCGCGGCTGGTGGCGCTGGCCCCCATGCTCGGGCTGACCCTGATCGAGCGCCCGGATGCGGCGCGCCGCCTGGCCTCCCTGCTCTACTGGCTGGGCTTCTCCAAGGCTTTCGTGCCCGGCGGCGGCGACACTGCGATCGCGACCAAGCCCTTCGAGGGTAACCGGCTCACCAGCGACCCCGCCCGCTATGCCCGCAACAGCGCTCTGTCCTCGCGACGCGCCGCAGCTCGTCGATCGGCGACCCCACCATCGGCTGGGTGCATACGGCTTTTCAGCTGATGGCGCGGCTGAACGCGCCCCATGCCGCGCGCGACATCCACGTCCCGACCCTGATCATCGCCGCAGGACAGGACCCGGTCGTGTCCGACCCCCGCGATCGAGCGCTTCGCCGCCCGGCTCAAGACGGGCGCGGCGCTGGTGCTGCCGACAGCACGCCATGAAATCCTGATGGAGAGCGACGTGATCCGGTCACCGTTCTGGGCCGCGTTCGACGCCTTCATCCCCGGCGAAGCGGCCGGCGCGGAGCCCTCACCCGGCGAGCAGCCCGAGCGCAGCCTGATGGAGAGCCTTGGTGCCGGCGGCAATGACGGTCCCGCCCTCAGCGGCGCTGCCGCCATCCCATGAGGTAATCACGCCACCCGCTCCCTCGATGATCGGGATCAGCGCGACGATGTCATAAGGCTTCAGCCCGCTCTCGATGACCAGATCGACATGGCCGGCAGCGAGCATGCAATAGGCGTAGCAATCGCAGCCATAGCGGGCGAGCCGCACGGATTTTTCGACCTTCGCATAGCGCTCCGCCTGCTCGCCTGCAAACATGGCCGGGGTCGTGGTCATCAGCGTGGCGGTGGACAGATCGGTGGTCTGGCGGGTGCGCAGCGTGCGCGGGCCATTCGGGCCCTCATAGCGCGACTGCCGTCCATCCCCGGAATAGCGCTCGCCGGTGAAGGGCTGGTGCATCATGCCATAGACAGGCACGCCGTTGCGGCTCAGCCCGATCAGCGTTCCCCACACTGGAATGCCGGAGATGAAGGCTTTCGTGCCGTCGATGGGATCCAGCACCCAGACATATTCGGCATCGAGGTTTTCATTGCCGAATTCCTCACCCAGCACGCCATGCGCCGGGAAGCTGCGCTTGATCAGGTGCCGCATCACCGATTCGCCAGCGCGGTCGGCCTCGGTAACCGGGTCGTAGACGCCGCCTTGCGACTTGTCCTCGGCCATGTGTTGGGCCCGGAAGAAGGGCAGGATGGCACGGCCCGACTGCGTGGCCAGATCGGCGACGAAAGCCCCGAAGTCGATCGCACTCATGAACTCGCCCTCATCATCGCCACATCGACTCAAGTCAGCCGCACTGGCTGATCAGGTCGCGATGGAGATCGGGAGGCTGCGGAACAGGCGGCTGGTGCCCGTCCCTGGCCCTGCGATCTCGCTGCCGCGACGTGGCGAACTCATGCCGACCCGGCGCGGGAAAGACAAGGGACAGGCCCGAACCTTCCCTTTCGTCATGCGCCTGCTGCATACCTACCAGCTTCCGCTCGGAAACCTCTTGTCATTTTGCGGTGCAGCGCCTTATGTTGCGTTGCGAAGGGGCGATCACCTCAAGCCTTCGTTGCCCTCCTTGGGCGTTTCCTCCCTAGACTTGGGCCGCCACACCAGTGCGCGGCCCTTTTTTTGGCCGGAGCTGATCTGGGCGCTATTCCGCCGCCTCGCGCCACTCGTCCAGCCAGCCGCTCCAGCGCGCGAAGCAGTCGGCCATGGCGCTGGCGATGACCTGCTCGAGCGCCAGAAATCCCTGATGCGGAGCCAGGCGGGTTTCATCCATGTAGAGGGCGCGATTGATCTCGATCTGCAGCGCATGGACCCCTGACGCCGGGACGCCGTAATGCTCGGTGATGAAGCCACCGGCATAGGGGCGGTTGCGGGTCACGCTGAGGCCCTGCTTGCGGAAGGCTTCTTCGGCGATATCGGTGATGTAGCCGGCAGCGCTGGTGCCGAAGCGGTCACCCAGGATGATATCGGGCTTGGCCAGCCCGTCCCGGTCGAGCCCTGTCGACGGCATCGAATGGGCATCGACCAGAATGCAGGTGCCAAAAGCGCTCTGCGTGCGCTGGATCAGGCTGCGCAAGGCCGCGTGATACGGCCGGTACAGCCCATCGATGCGACCTAAAGCTTCCTCGACCTTCATCCGGCCGAAATAGATTTCATGCGCGTCCCCGACGATCCGCGGGATGGTGCCGAGCCCTCCGGCGACGCGCATCGAGCGCGTATTGGCAAAGGCCGGCAGGCGCCCGTCGAACATCCTCGGGTCGAGCTCATAGGGCTCGCGATTGAGGTCGAGATAGGCGCGCGGGAACTCCGCCACCAGCATCGGCGCGCCAAGATCCACCGTGCGGGCAAACAGCCGGTCGACGAAAGCATCCTCGGAGCGGCGCAGCGACTGCAGCGGCAGCCGCGACTCATCGACGAAGCGGCTGGGATAGCGCCGCCCGGCATGGGGCACATCGACGAGAACCGGAACGATCTGCAACGCTGGCTGGTACAGCGTGAAGGGACGCTCGATCTCGGCAACCACGTCTTCGGGACCGGGCGGGAAGGGTTTGGGCTGATCATTCATCGGCTTTGACTGAAGCACACAATCGTCGCCGGGTTAAGCACGTCTGCATTTGGGCGAACGGAAGCGGGATTCACGCGTTGTTTACCATGGTCATGCCTTATAGAGACGACGAGGTTCCAAGCGCTCGTCTGGCCAGATAACCCTGCCATGCCCGCCTGGACACAGGCTGACACGCCAGACGATCGCAACGCCGGAAGGGCTCCTGTTTGACAAGGGCCGGCCGGTTCGAGACAGGCCTTACGGGGACGGACACAAGCAGGCCATGACGAAGATTTTGCTCGCAGAAGACGACAACGACATGCGCCGGTTCCTGGTCAAGGCCTTGCAGAATGCAGGCTATGACGTGGCATCGTTCGATAACGGGCTGTCGGCCTATAACCGGCTGCGCGAGGAGCCGTTCGAGCTTCTGCTCACCGATATCGTGATGCCGGAGATGGACGGCATCGAGCTGGCGCGCCGCGCCACCGAGCTCGATCCCGATATCAAGGTGATGTTCATCACCGGCTTTGCGGCCGTGGCGCTGAACCCGGACTCCCAGACTCCCAAGGATGCGAAGGTGCTGTCGAAGCCTTTCCACCTGCGCGAGCTGGTGAACGAGGTCGAGAAACTCCTCGCCGCCTGAGCGTTTTTACACGGCTCAGCTTTTTGGCGCTCAAGCGCCTTGCAAGCCGGAGCCTGAGCGGCTATAGCCCCTCACCTCGCAGCATGAATGGGCGGCAACGCCCGGACATGCTTCCGTCAGCCACCGCGAAAGCGTGTCGGCAACCGGGCGCGTAGCTCAGCGGGAGAGCACTACGTTGACATCGTAGGGGTCACAGGTTCGATCCCTGTCGCGCCCACCATTTTTCCTCAGTATTCGCTGGGGTCCACGGCCTCCCTCCGGGGAGGCCGTTTTCGTTTGGCCCTACAGACCGGATGTGCTCTCGTCGCAGGAGCGACCCCATCCCGCTTCCCTTGCCCTGACCCCTTTAAGGTGTCATATTTCGTTTCATGGAAAAACGGCGTCCGACTTACGATCTGACAGCCATCAAGGAGGCTCTTGGGTCGGTCGAGACGCTATCGATGACGATGACGGCTTTGCGGAACGCGACCGCGCTGGGTTTCGATCGCTCGGCCATCGTTGCGGCGATCACGAGCATCGAGAAGAAGATGTTTTATAAATCAATGACAACCCACGCCGACAACCGCCTCTGGCAGGACGTCTATCATGTCCCTTCCGGAGGCCTGGTGCTGTACGTCAAGTTTCAGGCCAATGCCGTAACCGAGTTCACTTTGGTCTCGTTCAAGGAGAAGTGAGCATGACCGCCAAAAGAAAGGTCGATATGCCCGCGACCATGCCGTCTCCGGACACCGGTGAACCCATGGCCCGTGCGACCCGGCCCTTCACCGTGTCCTATAAAGGTCAAAGCCTCACAGTCGACCTGCCGGGCTATTACCCTGAGGGCGAGGGCGAGAGCGTCCATGTCGGAGACGATATGGCGGTGGTCGACGCCGCTTTGCGCAGCCTGAAGGAGATCGTGGACGGAGTGCCCACGCCAGCCACCATTCGCCGGGTGCGAAAGAAGCTGCAGCTGACACAGCGAGAGGCCGGTACACTCCTCAAGGTTGGTGAAAAGGCCTTCGATAAGTACGAGCGAGGCCTTAACGAGCCCAGCGGACCGACCATCCTGCTGTTACGAATTCTCGAAAAGCATCCGGCCATCGTCGCGGAACTGCGGTCGACAAGGGCAGGGTGACCGCTCACCTCCGGATGCCGGAGCATAGCTGAGGCTGGACGTTGCCGCGCTGCGCTGGCAGCGACCCCTTCCCGTTGCGGCTTTAAACCGTCTCCGGCAAGCCCTCGTCCCGCTTCAGCCCGAACTCCCGGCCGGGAATCGAATCCAGCAGCGCCTTCGTATAGGCGTGCTGCGGGTGGCCAAAGACCTCTCCGATCGGCCCGGCTTCGACAACCTCGCCATTCTTCATCACCGCGACGAGATCGCAGACCTGCGCCGCGACGCGCAGATCATGGGTGATGAAGACGATCGAGATGCCCAGCCGCTGGCGCAGCTCCGCCAGCAGCTTCAGCACCTGGGCCTGCACCGAGACATCGAGCGCGGAGACCGGCTCGTCCGCCACCAGCACGTCAGGCTCCAGCGCCAAGGCCCGGGCGAGCCCGATGCGCTGGCGCTGCCCGCCGGAAAATTCATGCGGATAGCGATCGGTCGCGGCGGGATCGAGCCCGACCAGAGCAAACAGCTCCGCCGCACGCGCCAAAGCCTGGCTGCGGGGCATGCCGTGGACGATCAGCCCCTGCGCCACCAGCTCGCCCGCCTTGCGGCGCGGATTGAGCGAGGCGAACGGGTCCTGGAACACCATCTGGATGTGCCGGGTCTCGGCCCGCATCTCCGCCCGGCTCAAGCCAGCGAGATCACGCCCGTTCAGGCGGATTTCGCCGCTATCGGGGTCGATCAACCGCACCAGGCAACGCGCCAGCGTCGATTTGCCCGAGCCGGATTCGCCGACGATGCCGAGCGTCGCGCCGCGCGGCAGCACGAGCGAGACATCCTTGACCGCATGGGTGACACGCTGGCCCCGCCCCAGAAACCCGCCGGTCCTGTAGGTCTTCGAGACATGGTCGATCGTCATGATCGCTTCGGGCGACAACGCCCGTGGCGGCGGCGCCTTCAGCGGCGGCACGGCGGCGATCAGCTGGCGCGTATAGGCGTGGCGAGGGTTGTCCAGCACCTCGGCCGCCGTCCCGGTCTCCACGACCTTGCCCTGGCTCATCACCGCGACACGGTCGGCAATCTCCGCCACCACGCCAAAATCATGGGTGATGAACAAAACCGCCGTGCCCTTGCGCTGCTGAAGATCGCGGATCAGCGCCAGGATTTGCGCCTGCGTCGTCACATCGAGCGCCGTCGTCGGCTCATCGGCGATCAGCAGCCGCGGGTCCAGCGCCAGCGCCATGGCGATCATCGCGCGCTGGCGCTGCCCGCCCGAAAGTTCGTGCGGATAGGCTTTCGCCGCCAGCGCGGGATCGGGGATTTTCACCTCCGCCAGCAGCGCCAGCACCCGCGCCTGAATCTCCGCCCGCGACAGATCGGTATGCGTCTCGAACATCTCGCCGATCTGGTCGCCGATGCTGCGCAGCGGGTTCAGCGCCGTCATCGGCTCCTGAAAGATCATGGCGATGCCGGCGCCCCGCACCTTCCGCATCTCCGCCTCGCTGATCGCCGCGAGATCGCGCCCTTCGAACAGGATGCGCCCGGCTGAAATCGCGACGCCCTGAGGCAAAAGCCGCATGATCGCATTGGCGGTCATTGATTTGCCGGAGCCCGATTCCCCGACGACGCAGAGGATTTCCCCGGCGGAGACGGTGAGCGAGACCTCCTCCATCGCGAAGGGGCGGTCGGCGCCGGCGGGCAGGCTGACGCTGACGGTGTCGAGGCTGAGAATCGGGTTCATCGGCCCTTCAGCCTCGGGTTGAGCGCATCGTTCAGCCCCTGCCCGACAAGCGAGACCGCCAGCACGGTGATCAGGATCGCGATGCCGGGGATGGCCGAGACATACCATTGCACCCGCAACACATCGCGGCCGATGCCGATCAGATTGCCCCAGGAGGCGACGTTGGGATCGGACAGCTTCAGGAAGGCGAGCGCGCTTTCCAGCAGGATCGCGATCGCCATGACGACGCTGGCATAGACGATCACCGGCGGCAGCGCGTTGGGCAGGATTTCGCCGAAGATCAGCCGGGCATCCTTGAGGCCGAGCGTGCGCCCGGCCTGCACGAATTCGCGGCTGCGCAGGCTCAGGAACTCCGCCCGCGTCAGCCGCGCCGAAGCCGGCCAGGAGACGATGCCGATCGCGATCGTCACGGTGGTGATGGTGGAGCCAAACACGGCGACCAGCACCAGCAGCAGCAGGAAATTCGGCAGCGTCTGGAAGGCTTCGGTGATCCGCATCAGCAGCGTATCGACCCAACCGCCATAATAGCCGGCCAGCGCGCCGACGGTGATGCCGATGAAGATCGAGATCGTCGTCGCCACCAGCCCGATCAGCAGCGAAATCCGGGCGCCATGGAAAATCTGCGCGGCGATGTCGCGGCCGGAATTATCGGTGCCCAGCGGAAAACGCGGATTGTCCAGCGGCCAGATCAGCGGCCGTCCGGCGAGCGCCAGCGGATCGCGCGGATAGAGCCAGCCGGCGCTGATCGCAGCCGCCAGCACCAGCAACAGCAGCAAGAGCCCGATCACGGCAGACGGGCTGCGCAGGTAGAGACGAAGCACCCGCATCGCTCAGCTCCCCGTGGTGATGCGCGGATCGAGCCGCGCATAGAGCAGGTCGACGATGAAATTGACGATGATCACCAGCAGGGCGGACATGAAGACGATGCCGAGCAGGGTGTTGAGATCACGCTGCACCACCGATTCATAGGCCAGCCGGCCCAGCCCCGGCAGCGAGAACACGCTCTCCACCACCACCGAGCCGCCAAGCATCGTGCCGGCCTGCAGGCCGATCAGCGTCACCATCGGCAACAGCGCGTTGCGCAGCACATGCTTGACCACCACCCGCGTCTCGTCGAGGCCCTTGGAACGGGCGGTGCGGACGAAATCGAGGTTCAGCACCTCCAGCATCGAGCCGCGCATGATCCGCAGATAGATGGCGAGGTAAAACAGGCCGAGCGTCAGCGTCGGCAGCACGAGATGGCTGATGATGTCGAGCGTCCGGCTCAAGCCGGTGTGGTTGACGGTGATGTCCTCGAACCCGCCCGCCGGCAGCCATTGCAGCCGGATCGCGAAGACGACGATCGCCATCAGCCCGAACCAGAAGGTCGGCATGGCATAGAAGATCAGGCCGAGCGTCGAGATCAGCGTGTCCTGCCAGCGGTTGACCCGGCGCGCCGCCATCACCCCGAAGACGATGCCGAAGAAGAAGGCGAAGGACAGCGAGGCCGTCATCAGCAGCAGCGTCGCCGGCAGGCGCTCGAGGATGACGGTGGAGACGGGTTTGCCGTAGATCGCGGAGAAGCCGAGATCGAAGCGCACCAGCCGCCAGAGGTAATTAGCCAGCTGCGCTCCGACCGACAGATCGAGCCCGTAGAATTCGCGCAGCTGCTTGGCGGTCGCGGCATCACCGCCACCCATCTGCGCCATCATCGCGTCGACCGTATCGCCCGGAGCGAGCTGGAGCAGCAGGAAGACGCCGATCAGGATCAGGAACAGGGTCGGGATCGAGGCAGCCAGCCGCCGCCCCGCCAAGGCTAGAACGCGCATGGCAGCCAACGCCGCAGAGGTGATGTCGTCGTCACGAGAGCCCGTCCTGTCTTGAATATCGCGTTGCGCCGCGCCGCATCCTGAACGCACGGCCAGGCCATGCGTTCAGGTCGCGGCATCGCTGCAACGCGTCTCTCACTCTGCCAACCACAGATCGTGCCAGGAGGCCGAGCCCCAGCGCGGCGTATTGGAGTGGTTGCGCGCCTTGGCGCTGATCGCAGTCAGGAAGATCTGCTCGATCGGCGTCCAGATCGGCAGCTCGCTGTTGGCGCGGCGGACGAAGTCGCCATAGAGCGCCTTGCGCTTGGCAACATCGACCTCGGTGGCCGCATCGTCGATGATCTTGTCCATCGTCGCATCGGTCCAGTCCCACTGGTTGGTCCAGGGTGCACCGACCGGCTGGCCCGAACGGTACCAGACCGTGGTCGAGACGGCGGGATCGTTGCGGTACTGGTGCCAGCCCGTCGCCAGATCGAAGTTATGATCGGCATAGACCGACTTCAGGAAGCCGCCGCCATCATTGCGGACGATGTCGATCTTGATGCCGACATCGGCCAGCGATTGCTGGATGAAGGTCGAAAACAGCGAGATATCTTCGCCCCAGGGCGCCGGCAGCAGCCGCAGGGTGAAGCGCGTGCCGCCGGCGCCGGGCTTGAAGCCGGCCTCGTCGAGCAGCTTGATCGCCGCAGCCTTGTCGAACGGGTACTGCGGGCCGTTATCGGCAGGATAGAAATCGGTCGAGACCGACGGAACGGGCCCGGTGCCGCGCTTGGCGAAGTCGCCGAGAAAATTCTCGATGAAGAACGGGATGTTGAGCGCATGCGCGATGGCGCGGCGCACCCTGATATCCGCCAGCTCCTTGCGCCGGAAATTGAACTCGATCGTGTTGGTGCGGGCGTTGCCTTCATTGCCCTTGGTCGTGACGATGAAGCGCGGATCCTTGCCGAGACGGGCGAGGTCGGAAATCGTCAGCCCCGAGAACGGGCTGAAATGGATCTGGCCGGCTTCCATCTGCGCCGCAGCCGCCGAGCGGTCGGTCACCACCCGCCAGACGATCCGGTCGAGATAAGGCGCGTTCGGCCGCCAGTAATTGGTATTGCGGTCGGCGATGACATATTGCCCGCGCTCATACTGCACGAACTTGAACGGGCCGGTGCCGACAGGCGCCAGATTGACCGGGTTCTGCCGGATATCGCCCTTGCCCTCATAGAGATGGCGGGGCGAGATGTAGCCGAGATCGGGCAGCGCGCGCAGCAGCAATTGCAGCGGCATCGGCCGCTCATAGCGGAAGATCGCGGTGTGCGGATCGGGCGTATCGACCGCCGTGAGGAAGAGCTGCAGCGTCGATCCATAGTTCAGGATCTTCTTCCACATCTCCATCGCGGTGAACTGCACGTCGGCGGAGGTGAAGTCCTTGCCGTCATGCCAGGTCACGCCCTTGCGCAGCTTGAAGGTGACGGTCTTGCCATCCGGCGTCGCCTCCCAGCTCTCGGCCAGGACGCCGACCGTGTTCCCGGCGGAATCGAGATCGACCAGCTGCTCCTGGATCTTGCCGCCGATGATGTAGACACCGGTGGACGCCTGCAGGCTGGGGTTCAGCTGGCGCTGCTCGGCACCGTAATGCACGGTGAAGACACCGCCCTTGCGCGGCGTCTCCTGCGCAAAGCTGCGCATCGGGAACAACACATTGGAAGCGATGGCGGCGCTGGTCAGCAGCGCGGCGCGGCGGGTCATGTCCATGGCAGTCTCCTTGGCTCGATGGCGCAGGCTCAGGCGGTCGTTGGGATGAAGCTGACGATGATGCCGTTGGCGGCGTGCGCCGGGGCGCTGACGGCCGCACCATGCGCGACACCTGCCGAGCCCAGCGCCTTGCCGGCCGCCGCGATATCGGCCGTCGCCAGCACCAGCGCCACCGCGCCCTCGGGCGCCGCGCCCTGGCGCACGGCCTCAGGATAGCGCCGCGAGAAGCCAGCTGCGTCATAGAACAGGAAATCGGCGCGGGTGCCGCCGGACGCGACGCGATACGCGTCGCCATCGGCCACGGCCGGCTTGTCGATCAACCGCCCGAGTTGCGCCGCCGCAGCGGCGGGATCGGATGTCAGCACCTCGACCCGCAGGATCCGCTGCGTGCCATTGGCATGGCTCTGCCAGGCCGGCACCCAGACCGTGTCGCGGGTCAGATGCTCGCAGGCAAAGATGCGGATGCCGCCGGGCGCCTGGTCCAGCGGCCAGCGGAAGACATTGAACTTCGCCTCGCCGACTGCACCCTCCGGCAGCTCGACCGGGCGCCCGAAATGCACCGGGCCATCGGCATTGAAGCCTCGCGCCTGCACCTCTTTGACACCGGCTGCCGCATCATCGGTGGTGAAGGCGATCCGCTCGACACCCTCCCGCTCGCGCAGGAAATCCCGCATCGGCTTGTTGTGCTCGGTCTCGGTGAGAATGCCGAGGAGCTCGAGATAATCCTCGCCGAACATGATGGTGTAATTGCCCGAGCCGAGATGCGGCGAGTGGGTGCCGCGCGGCGAGACGGTGAAACCCAGACGCCGCCAGGTCTCGGCCGAAGCATCGAGATCGCGCACCGTGACCATGACATGGTCGACGCCGAGAACATGCTGGAGCGACATCAAACAACCCTCATCAAAGCGGCAGAAGCCCGCAAGGCGGCCGGAAGACAGCGGGCCAGCAACAGCCCGACGGCATCGACCACCCCTGAAATCACGTCATCCAAGCAAGCATGCAGAGAATAGGATTTCAAGAGAAGGAGAAGATTTCTCTCATAGAAGATCAATCATCTCCAGAAACAGCTTTAAGCGACGCTTTTCTCCTACGATTATCGTAATTCGGCTTGATCTGTCGCTTGTCAGCTTCACCGCTTTCATTGCACCATGCAAGGAACCGGCCGATCTATGCCGCATCGCCCACCCCTGTCCGCCGAGGCTATTTGCGATGAGCGCCCCTTCCAGCGTCACCTGGCCACCCTCGCTGTGGGCAGCGACGGCCCCTGACGGACCTGATCTGCCGAGCCTGACGGGCGAGGTTCAGACCGATGTCGTGGTGATCGGCGGCGGCTTCACCGGGCTGTCGACCGCGATCCATCTGCGCGAAGCCGGCACTGAGGTGGTGGTGATCGAGGCGGCGGAACCGGGATGGGGCGCATCGGGCCGCAATAATGGCCAGGTCATCCCGACGCTGGCCGGCCATGACCCCTCCGCCATGGTGAAGCGCCATGGCGAAGCCGGCGAACGCTTCAATGCAGTGCTGCGCGATTCCGCCCAGTATCTGTTCGACACGGTCAGGAAATACGGCATCGCGGCAGAGGCCGAGCAGGCAGGCTGGGTGCAGCCGGTCCACTCGCCGGGGCGGTTCAAGCTGGCCGAGAAGCGGGTGCGCGAATGGTCCGCCATCGGCGCACCTGTCGAGCTGCTCGATCGCGAGGCGACCGCGCAGATGCTGGGCAGCGAAGCCTGGTTTGGCGGCTTCTGGAACCCCACCGGCGGCCACATCAACCCGCTTGCGCTGACGCGCGGACTGGCGAAGACGGCGCTTGGCCTGGGTGCCACGATCTATGCGCGGACACCCGCCCAGTCGATGAGCCATGAAAACGGCCGCTGGATTGTCCGGACGCCATCGGGGCAGGTCACGGCCCGGGCGCTGGTGCTGGCGACCAATGCCTATACCGGCGAGTTCGCCCCCGGCCTTGCGCCGGAGGTGGCGAGCGAGGTGATCCCTGTTCTGTCATGGCAGATGGCGACACAGCCGATCAGCGACAACATCGCCAAGACCATCATCCCCGGTCGACAGGCCATGTCCGATACGCATCGCGAGCTGTATTTCGCGCGCTGGGATGCTCGCAATCGCCTGGTTACGGGTGGCGCGGCGGTCTTCCCCGGCGCCGGCGGCACCAATCTGCGCGCGGCGGTGGGAGAGCGGCTGAAGCGGCTCTGGCCGCAGCTGGGCGATGTCAGCTTCGACTATGTCTGGTCAGGCTATGTCGGCATGACGCCGGATAATCTGCTGCAGCCGCAGGTGCCGGGCTATCCCCGCATCCACAGGCTCGGTCCCGATGCCTATGGCTGGGTCGGCTGCAACGGTCGCGCCGTCGCCCTCTCCATCTCGCTTGGACGCGAACTGGCGAAGGCGACGCAAGGTGCTGCCATGGAGACGCTGGGACTGCCGCTCTCAGAGCCGAAGCCCCAGCCTCTGCGCGGGCTGGTGAGAAGGATCGCGCCGCTGGCCCTGCCGCTTTACCGCAGGCTCGACGCGACCGAGATTTGATCAGCGGGTCGCGCGGCGGGTGCTGCTGACGACGGCAGGAGCGGTGATCGCGCCGGCCGCACCGCCGACGACGGCGCCGACCGGGCCGGCCACGACGGCTCCCGTTCCAGCCCCGACAGCGGCGCCGCCCACTCTCTGCTCGACTGTATTGCAGGCACCGAGCCCGAGGGCGACACCGGCGAGCAGGGCGAAGGTAGCGATTTTCTGGGTCATGTGAGCTGACTTTCGGTGAGGGTGCTGCGAGAACGCGAGGAAGACCCGCTTGTTCCGCAGCCCTGAGCCCGGCCGGCTGCAGATTGCGGCCCAGGGAGCGGCCTGAAATATTTGCAGGATCTGTCCCGCTTACCCGCAGGGTTTTCACGTCTGGGCCGGGTTTTCGCTTGCGATCCCTGCAGAAATCCGTATACAGCGCCCATCGCATCAGCCGCACCATTCGCGTGGGCGATGAGGGCCGGTTCTCCGGTTCGCGTCGCGCGGTTTAGTTTTTGCCCGATTCGCTGGCGTAGGCGGGTCGACGGAGTTGAGACCGATGAAGATCCGCAATTCGCTGAAGTCGCTGCGTGCGCGCCATCGCGACAACCAGCTCGTGCGCCGCAAGGGCCGCGTCTACATCATCAACAAGGTCCAGAAGCGCTTCAAGGCGCGTCAGGGCTGAGTTCCACGCGGCTGCTTCAGCGGCCGTGTCGGTAACAGATGGAACGGTTTGGCGGGGCGCCTAGCGGCGTATCCCGCCTTTTCGTCGTGGTCACCTTGCTCTCCGCGCTGTGAATTGACGTTAGCGCCAGCGCCGATACACTCGGGCATATGAGAGTTCCGCGCATGCCATTCCCGCGTTCCAGCCTGCTGATCGCCACGCTCTCCATCGCGCTCGGTGCCGGGGCTGCCTTCGCGCAAAACAATGCCACCCCCGCCCCTGCAGTCCCGCCGCCGATCGACCAGGATGCCAAGCCCTCCGCGCAACCCTCTGCGCCCCAGCGTGGCCCGGCTGCGACGCTCGACCGGCTGTTCGAGCGCCTGGCCGCTGCCAAGGATGCGAATGAGGCCAAGGGCATCGCCAACCTGATCCAGCGGCGCTGGGCCCGCTCCGGCTCCGACACGGCCGATCTGCTGATGACCCGGGCGCAAACGGCCTTGCGCGGCCAGCAAACGGAACTCGCCATCGAACTGCTCGATCGCGTCATCAGCCTCGAGCCCAACTGGGCGGAGGGCTGGAACCAGCGCGCCAACGCCCTGTTTCTGGCGGGCGACCCGATCCGCTCCATGCTCGATATCGGCGAGGTGCTGAAGCGCGAACCCCGGCATTTCGGCGCGATGATGGGCCTGGGGACGATCCTGCGGCAGCAGGGAGACGACAAGCGCGCCATGGTCGCCTACCGCAAGGCGCTGGAAATCTATCCGCAGCTGGAAGCGATCAAGGACGCGGTCGAATCGCTGAAGATCGAGGTCGACGGCCGCGACGCGTGAGCGCGCCTGCACGTCCCGACGAAACCGTTGGCGCCCTCCGGGCGTAGAGCTTTCATGCTCATTCGTATCCTGCTTGCCATCATCGTCCTTGCCGCCGCAGCCTTGATCCTGCGCAGCGAGTGGATCGCCTCCGAAGTCGCCAAGGCGCACCCGCCCACGGGCCGCTTCGTCACGGTCAGTGGCGGCCGGCTGCACTATGTCGAGCGGCCTCCCGTCGGCGACAGCCGTGGCACCGTGGTTCTCGTCCACGGCGCCTCATCCGACCATGCCGATCTCCTGAATACGCTGGGGCCGGAACTCAGCCATTACCGCGTCATCGCCATCGACCGACCCGGCCATGGCTGGAGCGACCGGCTGGAGGGCGACGCCATGGCCAATCCCGGCCGCCAGGCAGCGGCGCTGATGCAGGGGCTCGACCAGCTGGCACCGGAGAGTTTCGTGCTGGTGGCGCATTCGCTGGCGGGCGCCCTCTCCACCCGCATCGCGCTGGAGCGGCCCGAGCGGCTGCAGGGGCTGGTGCTGCTCGGCGCCGTCACCCACCCCTGGCCCGGCGGCATCGCCTGGTACCACCATGTCACCTCATGGCCGGTCATTGGACCGCTGTTCACGCGGCTCGTCGCCCTGCCGGCGGCGAGTTTCCTGCTCGAGGATGGCGCCAAAAGCGTTTTCGCGCCGCGCCCTATGACACCCGGCTATATCGAGACCAGCGAGATCCGCCTGCTGCTGCGGCCGGCCGTGTTCCGCGCCAATTCTGCAGGACATCAAGGCGACGCTGGATTTCGTCACCGCGCAGGCGCCGCGCTATTCCGGGCTGAAAGTGCCGGTGGTGGCGATCACCGGCGATAGCGACACCATCGTCTCGCCCACCATCCACTCCGCCACCATCGCGCGTCAGGCGCCGCAGGGTCGCTTCGTGCTGCTGCCCGGCGTCGGGCACATGCCCCACCACGCCGCGCCCGAAATCGTCATTGAGGCGATCGACGAGATGGCCGGGCCGCGCTCGGGGCTGGCGCGGAACTAGCGCGCCAGAGCGGCTCAGGCCTGATCGACATGTTCCTTCTGGACGAAGGCGATGCGCACCATATTGGTGGCGCCGGGCGTGCCGAAGGGGACGCCCGCGACGACGATGATCCGGTCGCCCAGCGCGGCGAAATTCTCGCGCACCGAGAATTTGCAGGCGCGCGCCGCCATGTCGTCGATGTCGGAAGCATCCTTGGTCACCACGGCATGGACACCCCAGACCAGGGTGAGCTGCCGCGCGGTGCTGCGATTGGGCGTCAGCGCGATGACGGTCGCGTTGGGCCGCTCGCGCGCGATGCGGAACGCTGTCGAGCCCGATGATGTCCAGGCGGCAATCGCCCGCAGCTTGAGCGCGTCGGCGATCTCATGGGCCGCCTTGGCGATGGCATCGGCGCCCGTCGCCTCCGGTTCGGCCCGCTGCGCCTCGAGGATCGAGCGGTAGACCGATTCGCCCTTCGACCTCCTCGGCGATGCGGTTCATCATCGTCACCGCCTCGATCGGATATTCGCCCGCAGCGCTCTCGGCGGACAGCATCACCGCATCCGCCCCCTCGAACACGGCGGTGGCCACATCCGACACCTCCGCCCGCGTCGGCACCGGCGCGGTGATCATGCTTTCGAGCATCTGCGTGGCGATCACCACCGGCTTGCCCATGCGCCGCGCCATGCGGGTGATGCGCTTTTGAGTACCGGGGACCTTTTCCAGCGGCATCTCGACGCCGAGATCGCCGCGCGCCACCATGATCGCATCGGAGGCGTCGATGATTTCCTCGAGCCTGACCAGCGCCTGCGGCTTCTCGATCTTGGCCAGCGCCAGCGCCCGCCCACGCACGATCTTCCGGAGATCGGCCATATCCTCCGGCCGCTGCACGAAGGAGAGCGCGATCCAGTCGACACCGGCCTCGGCCGCCGCTTCCGCGTCGGAGCGGTCCTTGTCGGTCATTGCCGAGACGGGGATCGTGGTATCGGGCAGGCTGACGCCCTTGCGCGATGACAGCCTGCCGCCAACCGTCACCTTCGTCACCGCCTGCTGCGGGCTGGCTTTCTCGACCACGAGGCGGATCTTGCCATCGTCGAGGATCAGCGTGTGGCCGGGCTCCAGCGCCGTCAGGATTTCCGGATGCGGCAGGTGGACACGCTTCAGATCGCCGGGCGCAGGATCGGCATCGAGCACGAAACGTGCGCCTTTTTCGAGCTGGACGAAACCCTCGCCGCCGAACTGGCCGACCCGAAGCTTCGGGCCCTGAAGATCGGCGAGAATGCCCACCGGGCGCTTGAAGCGCGTCTCCAGCGAACGCAGCATCGCCACGCGCTCCGGCAGCGTCTCGCGCTGCGTATGGCTCATATTGATGCGGAACACGTCGACACCCGCCTCGAACAGCTTCTCGCACATCTCGACCGTGGCCGAGGCGGGGCCGAGCGTGGCGATGATCTTGATGCGGCGTTCGCGCTTCATCTCAGGTCCCTCACGGCCGCGGTGCGGCGCCGGTGTTGTCGGTCAGCTGGATCGTCCAGCTCTTCTGCTCGCCCGTATCGACTTCGAAGAAGCCGGCGCGCTCATAGCCGCGCGCCAGGCAGTCCTCGATGCCACGAATCGTGAATTCCTTGTTGCGGGTGCACATCACCGACTTGCCGGTCCACTCGCCGCCCTTGTCGTAGTCGATGGCGTGCACATAGTAGAACCGTGCCGCCAGCGTGCCCCGCAGCAGCGTCTCGCAGGCCCGCGGCGCGAGATTCCACCACCCCTCGGTGATCCAGCCCTGCCCGTCGCGATAGCCGATGGACACGCCGACACGGCTGCCGGTGGTGTTGCACATGCGCAGATCGGCAAGCGCGACGCCCGGCGCCAGGGCAAGCAGGGCACCCAGCAGAGCGGGGCGGAAGAGGCGGCTCATCAGCTTCATCATGGATCGATCAGGATCACGCGGCAGTCGTTGACATTGGTCAGGGTCGGCCCCGTCCGCAGCAGGTCGCCCAGCGCCGAGAAGAACCCGGTCGAGTCGTTGTCTGCAAGAGATTGGGCAGGAGCGAGACCAAGTGCAGCCGCCCGCGCCAGCGTGCCGGGGTCGATCACGGCTCCGGCAGGATCGGTCGCCTCGCCGCCACCGCCATCGGTGCCGTCGGTATCCCCCGACAGCGCGACGATGCCCGGCTCACCCGCCAGCGCAATCGCCAGTGCCAGCGCGTATTCCTGGTTGGGCCCGCCGGCCCCCTGCCCTCGCAGGGTCACGGTCAGCTCCCCGCCCGAAAGGATCGCTGCGCGCTTGCCCGCCTGTTTCAGCCGGATCGCCAGCGCGGCATGCGCAGCCGCGACGTCACGCGCCTCGCCTTCGACATCGGCGCCGAGATCATGCACCGCGAAGCCGGCCTGCTCGGCGACAGCATGCGCCGCCGCCAATGAATCGGCCGGGCGCGCGATGATGCGGAATTCGGTGTTGGCGAAAGCCGGGTGGCCGGGCTTGGGCGTCTCACGCGCATCATCATCGAGCAAAGCGAGCGCTGCGGGCGGCAGCGCCAGACCGTACCGGGCCACGATGGCGCGGGCATCGGCCATCGTGGTCGGATCGGGCACGGTCGGTCCCGAGGCAATGGCCGTCGGCTCATCACCGGGCACATCCGAAATCGCCAGCGTCAGCAGCCGGGCCGGTGCCGCGGCCAGGGCGAGGCGCCCGCCCTTGATCTGCGACAGGCGCTTGCGGACGATGTTCATCTCGCCAATCGGCGCGCCCGAGCGCAGCAGCGCCTTGTTGACCGCCTGTTTCTCCGCCAGCGTCAGCTGGCCCGCCGGGGCGACCCAATTGGCCGATCCACCGCCGGAGAGCAGCACCAGCACGAGATCCTCCGCAGTGGCGGAGCGGGCGAGTTCCAGCGCGCGCAGGGCGCTGTCGATGCTGCCCTGGTCCGGCACCGGATGCCCGGCAGCGACCATCGGAATGTGACGCGTCGCGGTCTCATAGCCATGGCGCGCGACCGCATGGCCGACGAGACGCTCAGGCGGGAAACCCTGATCGAGGTAATGCGCCTCTGCCAGCGCCGTCATGCTCCCGGCAGCCTTGCCGGCCGCGAGCAGGATCAGGCGCCCGGTGGCGGGCGGCGGCGGCAGATGGGCGGGGAGACAGCCGGCGGGATGCGCACGCGACACGGCCGCGTCGAAGACGGTGCGGGCCAGGCTGCGCAGCGCTGCGATCCCGCCATCTCCATCCTGCACGGCATTCCCCCCGAATGGCCTTCGAAAGCCCAATTCATTCGACTTTTGTTGGTGATTCTTTTAAGTCGCGCCAGCGCTTTCGTCACCAGCCATTCGATTATTTAATCATACTTTTTTGAGGCCACCCGGTGAGCACCCCCTCTGCAGGCAGGCCGGACCGCACCCTTGCGCCGGGTGATGTCGAGGTCATCGCGGGCGATCCTGCGACCGGCCTGCTGCTGCTCTGCGACCATGCCACCAATGCGATTCCCGACGGAGCTGGCTGGGCTCGGCCTGCCGCCCGCCCAGCTTGGCCGCCACATCGCCTATGATATCGGCGCCGCAGCGATGACCCGCGCGATGGCGCGGGAGCTTGGCTGCCCGGCGGTGCTGAGCAACTTTTCGCGCCTGCTGATCGACCCTAATCGCGGGCTCGACGATCCGACCCTGGTGATGCGCATTTCCGACGGCGCTATCATTCCCGGCAACCGCCACCTGACTGCCGACGCCATCGCCGAGCGCATCGCCCGCTACTACAAGCCCTATGACGCAGCCATCGACGCGGCGATCACGAGCGCCACAGCCGCCGGCCACGCGCCCGCGATCGTCTCGCTGCACTCGTTCACGCCATTCTGGAAAGGCGCCGCCCGGCCCTGGCATGTCGGTGTGCTCTGGGATCGCGACGGCATCCTGTCGAAGCTGCTGCTGGCGGCGTTGCAGCAGGATCCCAGCCTGATCGTCGGCGATAACGAGCCCTATAGCGGCGGCCTGCCGGGCGACACCATCGACCGCCATGCCAATGCGCGCGGGCTGCATGACACGCTGATCGAGGTCAGGCAGGACCTGATCGCGACAGATGCCGACGCGCAGCTCTGGGGCGAGCGCCTGGCCGCGCTGCTGCCGGCCTGCCTGGACGCCCTGCCCGCTCGCAACTGTTGAGCACTGCCATTCCCTGGCCCGGCGCGGCTTGACGCGAGCCCCCGCGCGGTGCGAACCCTCCGGCCAAATCTCTCCCCCTCCTGTCGAATTTGAAGGATACCCAGATGGACGAACCGGTTCAGGGCGATCAGCTCAAGAGCATCGTGCAGCGCATCGAGCGGCTCGAGGAGGAAAAGAAGACCATCGCCGACGACATCAAGGAGGTCTATGGCGAGGCGAAGGCCAATGGCTATGACGTCAAGGTGCTGCGCAAGGTCATCGCCATCCGCAAGCGCGATCTGAACGAGCGCAAGGAAGAGGAAGCCATCCTCGACCTCTATCTCCAGGCCGTCGGCGAGACCGCCTGAGCTGGCGCTACCAGCCAGCCCGGTCGCGCCCATCACAGCGGGTGATGCGTCAAATCACGCGAATTCGCGTGGCATCACCCCCTGATCACGGCAGTCTCCGGCCACTCGAACCCGGAGATCGCCATGTTGCTCGTTGGAATGCTGGATAGCCCCTATGTCCGCCGCGCGGCCGTCACCGGCACGCTGCTCGGTCTCAGCTTCGAGCACCGCTCGGTCTCGGTCTTCCGCCACATGGAAGCCTTCCGCGCCGTCAACCCGCTGATCAAGGCGCCGACGCTGGTGGCCGATGACGGCGCGGTGATCACCGATTCAAACCTGATCATCCAGCATTTGGAAGATGTCGCGGGCCGTTCGCTGCGTCCGACCGATACGGCCGAGCGCAGCCGCGACCTCAGCCTGACCGGCATCGGCATTGTCGCTGCCGACAAGGCAGTGGCGATCGAATATGAGCGCAAGCGGCCCGAGGCGCAGCGTTATGCCCCCTGGCAGGAGCGCATCGTGGCGCAGCTGGATACGGCGCTGGATTTGCTGGATGCGGCCGCCGCGAAAGGCGAGCTGGGCTCCGGACCCGATCTCCGCCCCGCCGACATCGCCGCCACCATCGCCTGGGGCTTCTGCCGCCTCGTCATTCCCGATTATGCGCCGCCGGAGCGCTGGCCGGCGCTGGCCGCACAAGCCAAGGCCTGCGAGGCGCTGGACGTCTTTGCGCAATGGCCGGTGGACCGCGAGTAACGGCGGCCCGCCTGCCTCAGTTCTGCACGAAATTCGTCGGGAGCGGCTTCACTGCCGGTCCGCTGAAGGAGCCGGGCTTGGCGTCGCTGGGATCGGCATGGCTGAAACCGAGCGCAGCTGCCGGACCCGGCGACTGGATCGTCGCATTGCCCGAGGAGGTGGTCTTGGCGCGCGCGGTCGCGACCTTCACCGGCTTGAAGGCGCCTGCCGGCCGGCTGGCGGCTGCAAACAGCGAGTCGAGCCCCGACCGGTCGGCATCATAGGCCGCAACGATCGGCGTATGCGCGGCTGCCGGCGCCGGCGCAGGCCGGCTCGCCGGAACGGATGCCAGCGCGTAGCCATCGGAGCGGTCCCGAACCGGTGGCAGCGGGTGGTTCACCGTCACCAGGCGCCCTTCCGGCTGCGCCTGCGGCTTTTCCGGCTGGCTGTAGAGGCTGGCGAGCGCAGCAGGCCGCAGCGGCGGTGCAGGAGCCTGCGTCGGTATGCCGGCCACCACCGTCTCAACCAGCGAGCCCATGCCATCGGGCCGCCTTGGCGGCAGGGCGGCTGGAACCAGCTTGGCGTCGGTCGCTGTCGCAGCCTGGAAGGCCAGCGCTCCGCCCGGTCCCGGCAGCGCCGCGACCTGCGTTGTCTGCTGCTCCGGAGGTGGCGTGAGGCCGCGTGGCCTTGCCAGCGGGATCGGCGCATCGATCAGGCGCGGGCGGCGATCATCCATGGCTGGCGCTGCCGGCGCAGGCGGCGGCGCGCTGGCCGCAGCAGCCGCGATCTGGGCTTCCGGCGCGGCCACGCGCGGAGCCAACCGCTGCGTGCGCTCGACGACGAGCTCCTGCGCCACCGGCTCGCGAACCGTGGCGAAACGGTCGCCATCATCGGAGTTACCGCTGTCGCGGGCATAGGCCATGACGGTCGGTGCCGGACGCGGCGCAGCGCGGCGGCCGCCGCGTGTCGGCCGCGCATCGGCTTCTTCCTCATCTCCGCCAAACAGCGAAGCCCACAGGCTCTTGCGGCCCGAGGAGATGATCGCGCCCTCGTCGAGATCGGCGGCCGCATAGCCGGCGACAGCGCCGCCGCGGGACAGGATCTCGGCCTTGGCGAGTTCGTAATTGCCCAGCGGCTGGCCATCGGCGGGCAGGTGGACGGTCTTCTCGTCGGGGAACAGCCGCACGAGCTGGTCGCGCGTCATGCGCGGCCAGGAGCGCACCGAGCCGGCATCGAGATGGACGAAGGGCGTGTGCGCGCCGGGATAGAAGCCGACGCCGCCGCGCTGCAGCCGCATGCCGGCCTCGCGGATGCGGACGGTCGGCGTATCCGGCAGGTAGAAATCCATCGCCTTGCCGAGCATGTGCTGGCTGTGCTTGGCGACACCGCGCGAGCGCCGGCGCAGCATCGAGTTGGTGCCGGGCGAGCGATAGGCCGAGACGACATGGAAGGGCTGTTCGGAGCCGACCTTGCGGTGCACCTCCCAGGCCAGGTCGAACAGCCGCGGATCCATCCGGATCGGCTCGTCCGTTCGCCAGTCGCGCAGCGCCCAGTTCAGCTTCTCCAGCCCTTCGGAGACATAGCGGCCGTCCCGGCTGGAAAGTGACCGTCGTCTCTTCCTTGGTATGCATGTGCCGGATGGTGATACGTGCGCGTATCGCCATTGGCGACGGCATCCTGCGTGCCGCGCACGCCGAGCAGAACCGCACCGAACCCGAGCACGCAGGCAAGCGCCTGGCGCAGGCCTGGCGTCAGCTTGAGCACAAGCCGTCTCGAAGCCGTGGCGTCTGTCCTGCCCAATCTGTCTAACCCGTCGCGATGGCCGCCAAGCGGCGCTTTAAACGTGAACGAACAGTTGCGGAGAAGAGTTAACGGATCATTAGCAAGCCGGCAATTAGCTCGCAGATCCGCACACAGCACATTCGTGTTTGAAGCCCCGACACTCACACTCAATCCGGAGAGGCGCTCGCCGCGCCCCCCAGGCTTGATTGTGACGCCTCCCGCAGAGCTCGGCTAGCGCGGCAAGATGGCGAAACTTGGCTCCGCCACCCGCCCTCAGCTGCGCTGCGCCAGCGCCTGCTTCACCAGCCGGTGGAAGCCATAGAGGTCTTCGAAGGTCCGCAGCGAACCGTCCGGCTGCACCACATGCGTATTGTAGACGAGATGGACCGGCAGCGGGGTCTGCAGCTTGATCATGCGCTCGCCGGAGCCGATCAGCCGCTTCAGCCGCTCGGTCGTCCATTCCGGCGCCGAGAACCTGGTCCGCCAGCATGAAGGGCTCGTTGACGCGCACGCAGCCATGGCTGAAGGCGCGGCGGTCATTGGCGAAGAGCCGGCGGTTGGGCGTGTCATGCAGATAGACCGCATGCTCGTTGGGGAACATGAACTTGATCCAGCCCAGCGCATTGCGCTCGCCCGGCGGCTGCCGCACCGAAATCGCATTGCCGCGCCGTGTCACGACATAGCCGCGCTTGGCCGCATAATCAGGATCGGCCGCCAGCCCCGGCAGGAACTCCTTCTTCAGGATCGAAGGCGGCACGTACCAGGACGGGTTGATGATGACATGGTCCATCCGGTGCGAGAAGATCGGCGTCGGCGTCTCCGTCTTGCCGACGATCACCCGCGTCTGATGGATCGCCGCGCCATCGCGCATCACGCGCAGCTGGAACTCCGGCACATTGACCATCACATGCGTCGCGCCGAGATCGGCCGGCAGCCAGCGCCAGCGCTCCATCTGGGCGATGATGTCCTGCGCGGCATTGGCGGTGGCGGGCATGCCAAGCGCCGCGATGGTCCGCTCGCCCAGCACGCCATTGGCCGGCAATCCGGCCCGCTTCTGGAAATCGAGCAGGGCAATCGAGGTCGAGCGGTCGAAGACCGGCTCGTCCGAGGGCCCAAGACCCAGCCGCGCCCGCACCAGCGGCACGCGGACATCGCGCATGCCGACCTTGAGCGCAGGCCCTGCCGGAATGCGGACCAGCGGCGTATCGTCCTGATGCTCGCGCATCTCCGCGAGCTTGGCCTTGAGCCGGCGATAGCCCTCATGCGGCGGATTATAGGCCGCAAGCACCGCGCCCGGATCGGACGCAGCTGTCAGCTCGGACAGGACCTCTGTCGCCGACGGCAGCGACAAGGTCGGCGTCAGCAGCTTGGACAGGCGGCGCGGTTCGACACGCGCCCCACGAGCATCGCGCGCATAGAGCACGGCCAGCGCCGAAAGCCGGACATCGGCCTCCGCCAGGCTGACACGGTCGCTCGCCTCGAACACCGGGAGCGGATAATCCGAAGGCCGCAGCCCGTCATCGCCGGCGCGGCCGAGCTGGCCGACGAGCTTCAGCGCCGCAGCGCTCCAACCCTTGCCGTCGATCCAGAACGCCTTGTTCTGATGCGCGGCATAGGCGGCGCGAATATCGGCGCGTTCCCGCTCCGACAGCCGCGGCAGGGCAAGCCCTTCCTCCTGGCGCGCCAGCACGGCATCGGCAAGATCGGTCGGCGCCGGCATTTCCACCACCACGGTGGGCAGCTCCGGCGGCGGCACGGCGATTTCGACCGGCAGGCCCGCACGCAAGGGTGCGGCAGGCGGCGCAAGGGCAGGCGCAGCGAGTTCGGGATCGGCAGCCGGCAAATCGACCGCGGGGATGTCGAGCTGGAGCGGCGTCACCGACTGGCTGGCCAGGGCGGGCCGGTCATCGACGCCTGGCGTGGTCGCCGGAGCCGGCTGGACTTCGAGCGCGGACAAGCCCGACGGTGGCTGCTGCGAAGGCGTGATCGTGCCGGTGACGATGTCGCCACCCAGCGCCGCGCTACGCCCGCCGGGGACAATGTCGCTGTCGAGGATCAGCAGTTCAGGCTGCTCCGGCAAGGCCAGATCGGGCAAAGCCTGAGCGGCCGAGCCCTGCATCGGCAGGGACTGCGCCTGCGCGAAGCCCTGTGCCAAAGCCAGCGCCAGGATCGAAGCGGATAGCAGGCTCGCCTTGTGGCGCCGACTCATGCGTAGTTCCCCAATATTGGGCCGATAACGCAGCAGACCTGCGCGCATCGGACTGTTTCGACAAGATGCGGCGGCGCAACAGACGTCGCAATTCGCATTGCGGCTTAGGCCGCGTCCGTTCCCTCGTCGGACGCGCCGGCCTCAATCAACCCGTAATCCTTGAGCTTTCGGTAAAGCGTCGAGCGCCCGATGCCGAGCTTGCGCGACACTTCCGACATGTGGCCGCGATAATGCGCCAGCGCGAACTTGATGATCTCGCGCTCCAGCTCATCGAGCGTGCGCATGTCCGATCCGGCGATCAGATCGAGCGCGTTGGGATCGCGCACCGGCATCTGGATGATGCGCGGGCTGTCCTCGCGCGGCTCCTGCCGAACGCCCGCGATCGGAGCGGGAGGAATTCGCACATCGATAGCCGTCCATCTGGGCCGCGATCTGCGGAAATTCGGCGACCGTCAGCTCGTCGCCATCGGCCAGCACCACGGCGCGGAACATCGCGTTCTCGAGCTGGCGGACATTGCCCGGCCAGTCATAGGAGCTGATCAGGCTCAGCGCCTCGGCCGCGATACCCCTGATCCGCTTGCCCTCTTCGGCGGCGAAGCGCGCCAGGAAGCCGCGGGCGAGATCGGGAATATCCTCGCGGCGCTGCCGCAGCGAAGGCAGCGTGATCGGAAAGACATTCAGGCGGTAATACAGATCCTCGCGGAACTCGCCCGCCTTCACCTGATCGAGCAGGCTGCGATTGGTCGCCGAGATGATCCGGATATCGACCCGCACGGACTTCTTGCCGCCGACAGGATCGACCTCGCCCTCCTGGATGGCGCGCAACAGCTTGACCTGCGCGTCGAGCGGCAATTCGCCGATCTCGTCCAGGAACAGCGTGCCGCCATGCGCCTCGACGAATTTGCCGACATGGCGCTCGGTGGCGCCGGTGAAGGCGCCCTTCTCATGACCGAACAGGATGGATTCGACGAGATTATGCGGGATCGCCCCGCAATTGACGGTGACGAACGGCCTGCCCTTGCGGTCGCTCGAGCCCTGGATGGCGCGGGCCAGAACCTCCTTGCCGACGCCGGATTCGCCTTCGACCAGGATCGGGATGTTCGATTTCGCCGCGCGCTCCGCCAGCCGCACCACGCGGGCCATGTCCGGGCTCTTGGTGGCGAGGTCGCGGAAGCCGAGCTGGCCGGAAGCACGGCGCTTGATGTGGCGCAGCTCATGCTCCAGCGCGCCGAGCTTCAGCGCATTCTTCAGCGAGATCTGCAGCCGCTCGGCGCCGACAGGCTTGACCACGAAATCGACGGCACCCGCCCGCATCGCCGAGACCACGGTCTCGATCGAGCCATTGGCGGTCTGGACGATGACCGGGGTTTCGATGCCGCGCTCGCGCAGGGCGGCCAGCACGCCCATCCCGTCGAGCTCCGGCATGACGAGATCGAGAATGATCGCGTCGCAGGCGCCGCCATCGTCGAGCGCGCGCAGCGCATCCGCACCACTCTCGGCAGTCCGGACATCATAGCCGCTGCGCTTCAGCATCGCGTCGAGCAGGCGGCGCTGCACGGGATCGTCATCGACGACCAGAACGGTTGCAGTCATGAAACCTCGGTAGCCAGGCCCGCTGTGGCAGGCCAGATTCGACGGAATCAATTGTTCCGTTCTGACGCATCCTTGGCCGCAACAAGTTAAACGGCGCTTAAGCGCAACAGCGACGCGCAAAGAGGCTGGCGCGCCCTCGCCGACATTGATCCGCCGCCTGCGCCTGCGCATATGAGGGGCTGAAGACTCGCAGCCTGCGACCACGCGGGCGGAGCCGGGAGACGCGCGCGCCATGACGATTGCCGACACGGACAGACACCACCGCCAGGCGCTGGCCACCGCCAGCGAAAATGCAGCGCGCACCGCAGCGGCTCTCGGACCCCTGCCGGAATGGGATCTCAGCCACCTCTATCCCGGCATGGATTCGCCGCTCTTCACTGCCGATCTGACCCGCGCCCTGACGGAGTCGCAGCGCTTTGCCTCGCTTTATCGCGGCAAGCTGGCGGCGCTGGCGGAGCGCGAGGATGCGCCTGCCGTGCTGGGCCAGGCGATCGCCGAATTCGAGCAGATCGACGATCTGATCGGCCGCATCATGTCCTATGCCGGCCTGGTCTATTCCGGCGACACCACCGACCCGCAGCGCGCGAAATTCTACGGCGACACGCAGGACCGCATGACCGCGGCCTCCACCGAGCTGCTCTTCTTCGGGCTGGAGCTGAACCGCATCGATCTGGCGACCATGGCGCGCATCACGGCCCACCCGCCGCTCGCCCATTGGAAGCCCTGGCTCGACGATCTCGCCAAGGACAAGCCGCACCAGCTCGACGACAAGATCGAGGAGCTGTTCCACGAGAAGTCGGTGACCGGCCGCGCCGCCTGGAACCGGCTCTTCGACGAGACCATCGCCTCCCTGCGCTTCAAGCAGGAGGGCGAGGAGCTGACGCTCGAACTCACCCTGAACAAGCTGCAGGACAGCGACGGCGCCGTCCGCAAGGCCGCGGCCGAATCCCTCAGCGAGGTCTTCCGCGCCAATCTGCGCACCTTCGCGCTGATCACCAACACGCTGGCCAAGGACAAGGAGATCTCCGACCGCTGGCGGAAGTTCGAGGATGTCGCGGATTCGCGCCACCTCGCCAACCGTGTCGAGCGTGAGGTGGTCGATGCGCTGGTGCTGGCGGTGCGCGAGGCTTATCCGCGCCTCTCCCACCGCTATTACAAGCTGAAGGCGAAATGGTTCGGCCGCGACCAGCTGGATTTCTGGGACCGCAATGCGCCGCTCCCCAAGGTCGAGCAGCGCACCATTCCCTGGACCGAAGCGCGCGACACGGTGCTCGACGCCTATGGCGCCTTCTCGCCGAAAATGGCCGGCATCGCCCGGCGCTTCTTCGACGAGCAATGGATTGACGCACCGGCTCGCCCCGGCAAGGCGCCGGGCGCCTTCGCCCACCCCACCGTCCCGTCAGCCCACCCCTATGTGCTGGTGAATTATCAGGGCAAGCCGCGCGATGTGATGACGCTGGCCCATGAGCTCGGCCATGGCGTGCATCAGGTCCTGGCCGCGCCCAATGGCGCGCTGATGGCGCCGACGCCGCTCACCCTGGCCGAGACCGCCAGCGTCTTCGGCGAGATGCTGACCTTCCGCCGCCTGCTCGATGCCACCCAGGACCTCAAGCAGCGCAAGGCGATGCTGGCCGCCAAGGTCGAGGACATGATCAATACGGTCGTGCGCCAGATCGCCTTCTACAGCTTCGAGCGGAAGGTGCATGAGGCGCGCAAGGGCGGCGAACTGACCGCCGAGCATCTCTGCGAACTCTGGATGAGTGTTCAGGAGGAAAGCCTCGGCCCGGCGATCAGGCTCGGCCCAGGCTATGAGCCCTTCTGGTGCTACATCCCGCACTTCATCCATTCGCCCTTCTATGTCTACGCCTATGCCTTCGGCGATTGCCTGGTGAACTCGCTCTATGGCGTCTACCAGAACTCGTCGGAGGGCTTCCAGGACCGCTACTTCGCCCTGCTGGCAGCCGGCGGCACCAAGCACCACTCCGAGCTGCTCGCCCCCTTCGGCCTCGACGCCCGCGACCCCGCCTTCTGGCAGATCGGCCTGACGATGATCGAAGGCATGATCATCGAGCTGGAGGGGATGGAATAAGGGGGCGAGTGGCGAGTGGCGAATGGCGAATGGGGCTTAGCAAGCGAATTGCGGGGATCTACCCCCACTCGCCATTCGCCACTCGCCATTCGCTATCCTAGAACTGAAGCCTCAGCCCCACTTGCGCGATGTTGGCCGTGTAGTCCGAACCCTGCGCCGTCGAATTCAGCCGCTCCTGGGTGAAGCTGGCGCGGATCGAGACGCTGCGGGTCAGCTTGTAGTCCAGCCGTACGCCATAGCTCACAAGGTCTTCGCGCAGCCCCTGCCCGTCATATTCGGTGCGGCCGACGCTGCCGAAGCCTGTGACGGTGAGGTTGCGCCTCAGCGCATGCGCCACCTCAAGGGTGGCGCGCCGCGCGGTGGTGCCTGACGATCCGGCCAGGGTGGTGTCGCCGAGTTCGGAGGTGCCGCGCAGGGTGACGGTGGTCAGCGGTGTCGGCTGCCAGATCACCGCGGCATCGCCAACCAGGCCGCGCAGGTTCTTCAGCCGGTTATCGTCATAGCTCCGGTCCTGATAGCCGACCGAGATCTCGCCCGTGACCAGCCGTGACAATTCGAAGGTCGAGCCGACCCGGCCGGTCAGACCGGTCGAGGACCGGGCAAAGCCGTTGGTATCGCGCGACTGGTCGAATTGCCGCGTATCGGCCTCGCCCTGGATGAACGGCCGCAAGCCCGGCGTCAGCTCATAGGACGCGCGCAGCCTGACGCCATACTGGGTCTGGTTGCGGTCCTTCTGGCTCAGCTTGGTGCCGTTGCTGAGGCTCGCATCCTCGTAGTCGCTGCGATCGACCGAGCCGCGCAGGCTCAGCTGCAGCCGGTTGATGTCGTGGCTGACGCCAGCTGACGCCCCGTACTGATAGATCTGCGGCCGGCCTGTGACGGCAGCGGTCAGATCGGGCGATCCCGGCCGCTGCGTATCCAGCCGCAGCCGCGATTCCAGCAGGATACGCGTGTCGCGCGACGCATCGAGCCGGAGCGCCAGCGTGCCATCGGCATCGGGGCGCGAGGCGTTGCTGTCGCGGAAATAATTGTAGTACCCGCCGCGCAGCTGGCCCGTCAGCTCGTGCACGGTCCAGTCCGACTGGATGCCGAGTTCGCCCTCATGCCGGCTGAAGGGCGAGCTTTTCCGCTCAGCCCCGCTGACACGCTGCGGATTGGTGTCGTAGCCGATCGAATTGGTGATCGACGGCCGCAAGGTGAGGCTGCCGACACGCAGCCCAAGCGCGCCATAAGGATCCTCTTCGACGACCGGCTTGCGGCGTGGCGGCACCACCGGCTCCGTCACCGGCGGCAGGCCGGTAACGACAGGCTGCGGCGCGCGAAATTGTCTTTGGGTCACGCCGCGTGTCGCGGCCGCCTGCACGGGGCGGCTGGCGCGAGGCGGGGCGCGCAGCGATAGCCCGGCAGGAGCCTCCGGCGTCGTCGCCGCGGGATCGAGAGAACCGGTCGCGACAGGTGCGGTGGTGCTACCCGCCCGTGGCTGCGCAACATACACCGGCGTCGCTGTCCGCAGTTCCGGCGCCCGCCTGTCCTGCGCCTGCGCAGCAGACATGATGCCCCCTGGCACCGCCAAGGCGACACCGGACAGCAACAGGATGGCGACGCGGCGGGTCACGCGCTGGCTCTGCTCCAGAAAGCACCGCGCAGCCGAAGGGCGCGCATGGTTAACGGATTTAGAACGAAGGCGGTTAACGAGCCGTCAATGCCGCTACGGAAACCCGACGCATCGCGGTGGCCATGAGGGGCGCCGCCATGCTAAAGCGCCGGCCATGACGGCTGACATTCGCGCCTCGGCGCTCCGCACCATCGCCACCGAGCGCGCCGGCCTCGACACGCTCCACCAGTCCCTTGCCAATGGCATGGGCGAGGCCTTCTCCGCAGCGGTGGAGCGCATTCGCAGCGCGACTGGCCGCGTCGTCGTCACCGGCATGGGCAAATCCGGCCATGTCGGGCGCAAGATCGCGGCGACCCTGGCCTCGACCGGCACGCCTGCGCATTTCGTTCATCCCGCCGAGGCCAGCCATGGCGATCTCGGCATGGTCCAGCCCGATGATGTCGTCGTCGCCCTGTCCTGGTCCGGCGAGACGGCGGAACTGGCGGCCATCGTCGCCCATACGCGCCGCTTCCGCGTCGGGCTGATCGCCCTCACCTCCAATGCCGAAAGCGCCCTTGGACGCGAGGCCGATATTGCGCTGGTGCTGCCAAAGGCGACGGAAGCCTGCCCCAATGGCCTGGCGCCGACGACCTCCACCACGATGCAGCTGGCGCTCGGCGATGCGCTGGCGGTGGCGCTGCTGGAAGCGCGCGGCTTCTCGCGCCAGGACTTCTTCGTCTACCACCCCGGCGGCAAGCTCGGCGCGCAGCTCAAGACGGTCGACAGCCTGATGCACAAGGGCGCCGCCTTGCCGCTGGCGGGGCTCGATGCAGCGCTCAGCGACATCATCGCCCTGATCACCGAGAAAGGCTTCGGCTGCGCCATTCTGATCGATGCAGAAGGCCGATTGGCCGGGATGGTCACCGATGGCGATCTAAGGCGGGCCCTGTCCGCTTCCGGCACGAGCGCCACCATGCGCCGCGCGCGGGAGGTGATGACCGCCTCCCCCCGCTTTGTCCCGCCCGATATGCTGGCGGTCGAAGCGCTCGAAATGGTCAACCGCCTGCGCATCACCGCGCTGATCGTCGCCGATGCCGAGCGCCGCCCGGTCGGGCTGGTGCATGTCCATGATCTGCTCAGGCTCGGCGTCGCCTGAGCCAGTCTCGCGGCCCCTCGCTTAGCCGCGCTGGTAGAGCAGCCGGGCGCGGATCGTGCCATCCAGTGAGCGGATCTCCTTGAGGATATCCCTCGCCTCGACGCCGATGCTGTCGGCCTCCATCACGACATAGCCGATCTCGCCATCCGTCTGGTAATTCTGGGCGGAGATGTTGACATGCCGATTGGCGAAGACGTCGTTGAGCCGGCGCAGCATGCCTGGCACGTTACGCTGGACATGGATGAAGCGCGTGCCTTCCGGGCGCGGCGTCAGCTGGACCTGCGGGAAATTCACAGCGCCGACTGTGGAGCCGATATCCGAATAATCGACCAGCTTGCGCGCCACCTCGGCCCCGATGCGCTCCTGCGCCTCCTCCGTCGAGCCGCCGACATGCGGGGTCAGGATCACATTCTCCAGCCCCTGCAGCGGCGAGACGAACGGCTCGGCATTCGAGGCGGGCTCGACCGGGAAGACATCGACGGCCGCCCCGGCCAGATGGCCGCTCTTCAGCGCGGCAGCCAAGGCATCGAGATCGACCACCGTGCCCCGGGAATTGTTGATGAGGTAGCTGCCGGGCCGCATCATCGCCAGCTCGGCGGCGCCGATCATGCCGGCTGTCTGCGGCGTTTCCGGCACATGCAGCGAGACGATGTCGGAGAAGCCGAGCAGATCGCTCAGGCTGTCCACCGGCTCGGTGTTGCCGTGGCGCAGCCGGTCCGTCTGATCGTAATAGATCACCCGCATGCCCATCGCCTCGGCCAGCGTCGAGAGCTGGCTGCCGATATTGCCGTAGCCGACAATGCCGAGGATCTTGCCGCGCACCTCAAACGAGCCATTGGCGGATTTATCCCAGCCGCCGGTGTGGGCGGCCCGGGAGCGGTCGGTAATCCGCCGCAGCAGCATCACGATCTCGCCGATGGTCAGCTCGGCGACGCTGCGGGTATTGGAGAACGGCGCGTTAAACACCGGTACGCCACGGCTGCGCGCCGCCTGCAAATCCACTTGGTTGGTGCCGACGGAAAAGCAGCCGACGGCGAAGAGCCGGCTCGCCTGGTCAAACACCGCCTCGGTCAGCTGGGTGCGCGAGCGAATGCCCAGCACATGCACATCCGCCACCGCCTTGAGCAGCGCTTCGTCGCTCAGCGCTTTCGGCAGCCGTTCCATATTGGTGTAGCCGGCCTGCAGCAGCAGATCGGCGGCGGAATCATTGATCCCTTCCAGCAAAAGAACCTTGATCCGGTCCTTCGACAGGGAGAGGCGCGCGTTGGGCTGTGACATGATCAGACTGCTTGCGATGCGGAGCCTTGGCTATAGCCCCACTGACGTTAGGGACAAGCCGCAATTTTGCCTTGCGGCCCTGAGCCGCGGTCACGCCTTCTCGACAACAAGGGTCGCGCCATCGACGGCCACGACCCTGACTGTCGCCCCGGCGAGAAGCTCCGGGCCTTTGACGCGCCAGGAGGAATCATCGACGCGGATGCGCCCCTCGCCGCCGCTCATCGTCGCCTCCAGGGTGAAGACCCGGCCGATGAGCTGACGCCCACGAGCGTTCAGGCCCGTCGCCGCATCGGGCTCCTCCCCCGCGCGTCGTGTCAGCATCCGCCCCGCCATCACGCTGACGACGCAAAAGCCGGCAAACACCAGCGCCGCTCCCTGCCAGGGCAGTGCGGCAAAGCCAACGACCAGCCCGGTGGCGAGCGCCGCCAGCCCGAGCCAGATCAGGAACACGCCCGGCGCTGCCATCTCGGCTGCGATCAGCACGAGACCGAGCACCACCCAGCTCCAGCCGCCCAGCGAGGCAAACCATGCCAGCATGGCGTTAGCCGCCCGTCCGGCCGGCGTTCGGCACCGAGCCGGTGCGGCGGCTCTCGACCGCCTCGTCGCCGAAGACAGCGCGCGTCAGCTGCGCGATGCCACCGACTGTGCCGGCCAGCGCCGCAGCCTCGATCGGCACGATCACGACCTTGCTGTTAGGCGAACTGGCGATCGCCTTCAGCGCATCCGTATAGCGCTCGGCGATCAGGAAGTTGGCGGCCTGGATGTCACCCTTGCCGATCGCTTCCGAGACCATTGCCGTCGCCGCAGCCTCGGCCTGCGCCGAACGTTCGCGCGCCTCGGCGTCGCGGAAAGCCGCCTCCTTGCGCCCCTCGGCGGCCAGGATCTGCGACTGCTTCTGCCCTTCGGCCTTGAGGATTTCCGCCTGCCGCAGCCCTTCGGCCTCCAGCACGGCGGCTCGCTTCTCGCGCTCGGCCTTCATCTGCCGGTTCATCGCGCCGGCAATATCGGCGGGCGGCAGGATGTCCCGGATCTCGATGCGCGTGACCTTGACGCCCCAGGGCGAGGCTGCCGCATCCATCACCCGCAACAGCCGCTCATTGATCTCGTCGCGATGCGAGAGAAGCTGGTCGAGGTCCATCGAGCCGACGACCGTGCGGATATTGGTCATGGTCAGCGTCACCAGCGCCTGGTCCAGCGCCGAGACCTCGTAACAGGCCTTGGCCGCATCCAGCACCTGATAGAAGGCGGCGGCGTCGATGCGCACACCGGCATTATCTTTGGTGATCGCTTCCTGGCTGGGAACGTCGAGCAATTGCTCCATGACGTTCACCTTGTGGCCGATCCGCTCGATATAGGGGATGATCAGGCCAAGGCCGGCGCCAAGCGTGCGCGCATAGCGGCCGAAGCGCTCAACCGTGTAGTTGTAGCCCTGCGGGATCGTGCGGACGCCGAGCGCAATGGTCAGGATGACCAGCGCCACCACCGCGACGACAACGATGTCGAACCCCTGAAACTGCATTGCCCGAATCCCCTGCCGTGACCACGCCCGGGCCGCAGGCAGCCTGACGATTGCGACAGGATGATGCAAGCGGCTGCGAGAGCTACGATCCCGACGATGCCGACGACCGCCGCCGGCGCGTCTCCAAGCAGGATCCGGTGCTGTCGTCTGGAGCCTCGTCAAGACGGCCGTTCGGGCTCCACGGGTCAGGCTTAAGCCCCGTCATTGCGAGCGCAGCGAAGCAACCCAGGGGCAAACGCTCACCCGGTCCCTGCTGGGTTGCTTCGTCGCTGACGCTCCTCGCAATGACGGATGTCGAGCAAAATCCCCCCGCAAGCCCTCACCCTGAGGAGCGCCGCAGGCGCGTCTCGAAGGATGGTCCAGAGCGCGCTGGAGCCTCCCGGAGCATCCGCCGAGACGGCCGCTGCGCGACTTTCTCAGGACGACGGCTCGGGAGGAAAGATCGTCTGCGCGCGGCTCAGGCGTATTGGCCGTGGCAGTGCTTGAACTTCTTGCCGGAGCCGCACGGGCAGGCCTCGTTGCGCGACAACCTTGCCCCAGGTCGACGGATCGGCCGGATCGCGCTCGACCACCGCCAGATCGCCCTCGACCGCAGCATATTGCAGGCTCGAGCCGCTATACTCGGCGCCGAAACCCTGGCCGCCGCCATCCTGCAGCGGCGGGTTCTCGTCCTGCGCATCGTAGCGGACTTCGATCCGCATCAGATTGCCGGTCACCTGCTCGCGCAGTCGCCCGATCAGGCTGTCGAACAGCTCGAATGCTTCCTGCTTGTACTCGTTCAGCGGGTCGCGCTGTGCGTAGCCGCGCCAGCCGACGACCTGACGAAGATGGTCGAGCGTGACCAGATGCTCGCGCCAGAGATGGTCCAGCGTCTGCAGAAGCACCTGCTTCTCGACATAGACCATCACCTCCTCGCTGTTGCGGGCGATGCGCGCTGCATAATCCTCATCGGCCAAGCTCGCGGATACGGTCGCGCAGCTCGGCATCGGCGATGCCCTCTTCCTTCGCCCACTCCTCGATCGGCAGATCGAGGTTGAGGAACTGCATCACGCCTTCCTTGAGCGCGGCGGTATCCCACTGCTCGGGATAGGCTTCCTCGGGGATGTGGCGCGCCACCAGATCCTCGCAGACGCCATGGCGCATATCGTCGATGGTCTCGCGCACGCGTCGGCTGGCGCATGAAATCGCGGCGCTGCTCGAACACGACCTTGCGCTGGTCGTTCATGACGTCGTCGTATTTCAGGATGTTCTTGCGGATGTCGAAGTTGCGCGCCTCGACCTTGCCCTGCGCCTTCTCGACCGCCTTGTTGATCCAGGGATGGACGATCGCCTCGTCCTCCTTGAGACCGAGCTTCTGCAGCATGCCGTCCATCCGGTCGGAGCCGAAGATCCGCATCAGGTCGTCCTGCAGCGACAGGAAGAACTTCGAGCGGCCGGGGTCGCCCTGGCGGCCGGCGCGGCCACGCAGCTGGTTGTCGATGCGGCGGCTCTCATGGCGCTCGGTGCCGACGATGTAGAGCCCGCCCGCCTTCAGCACGCGCTGCTTGAAATCTGGCGACCTCGGCGCGGATTTCAGCGGCCGCGCTGCTCGCGCTCCGGCCCCTCTTCCATTCCGGCGAGGTCATGGGCGATGCGCATGTCGGCATTGCCGCCGAGCTGGATGTCGGTGCCGCGTCCGGCCATGTTGGTGGCGACGGTGATGGCGCCGGGCACACCGGCCTGCGCGACGATATAGGCTTCCTGCTCGTGGAAGCGGGCGTTCAGCACCGCAAAGGCGCGGGACGGCTTGCCGGCGCGAGCGGCGGCATAGATCGGCTCCAGCGCCTTGGGATCGCGTGAAGTCGAGCTGCTGGAAGCCTTCCTTGACCAGCATCTCCGCCACCAGCTCCGAGCGCTCGATCGAGGTCGTGCCGACCAGCAAGCGGCTGGCCGCTCTCCTGCGCCGCGTTGATCTCGCGGATCACGCCGCGAACCTTCTCCTCGAAGGTCCGGTAGACCTCGTCATCCTCGTCCTTGCGCGCGACCGGCACATTGGTCGGGATTTCCACGACTTCGAGCTTGTAGATCTGGAAGAACTCGTCGGCCTCGGTCGCCGCCGTACCGGTCATGCCGGCGAGCTTCGAATAGAGCCGGAAATAGTTCTGGAAGGTGATCGAGGCCAGCGTCGCGTTTTCGGGCTGGACGGTGACCCGCTCCTTGGCCTCGAGCGCCTGGTGCAGCCCTTCCGAATAGCGCCGCCCCGGCATCATGCGGCCGGTGAATTCGTCGATGATCACCACCTCGTCATTGCGGACGATGTAGTCCTTGTCGCGCTGTGAACAGCGCATGCGCGCGCAGCGCCTGGTTGACGTGGTGGACAATGGTGACGTTGACCGCGTCGTAGAGATCGCCCTCCTTCAGCAGCCCCGCCTCGCGCAGCAGCTGGTCCATATGCTCGTTGCCGGCTTCGCTCAGCGAAACCGTGCGCTGCTTCTCGTCGACCTCGTAATCGCCCTTCACCAGCCCCGGCAGGACCTTGTCGATGGCGAGGTACAGGTCCGACTTGTCGTCGAGCGGACCGGAGATGATCAGCGGCGTGCGCGCCTCGTCGACCAGGATCGAGTCGACCTCGTCGACGATCGCGAAATGGTGGCCGCGCTGCGACATCTGCGCGACGTCGTATTTCATGTTGTCGCGGAGATAGTCGAAGCCGAACTCGTTATTGGTGCCGTAGGTGATGTCGCAGGCATAGGCGGCCTGCCGGTCCTCATCCTCGATGCCATGCACGATGATGCCGACGGTGAGGCCGAGGAAATTGTAAAGACGGCCCATCCATTGCGCGTCGCGGCGGGCGAGATAGTCGTTGACGGTGACGACGTGGACGCCCTTGCCTTCGAGCGCATTGAGATAGGTCGGCAAGGTGGCGACCAGCGTCTTGCCCTCGCCCGTCTTCATTTCGGCGATGGCGCCCTCGTGCAGCACCATGCCGCCGATCAGCTGGACGTCATAGGGCCGCTGGCCGAGAACGCGCTTGGCCGCCTCGCGCACGGTGGCAAAGGCAGGAACCAGGAGATCGTCGAGCTTGGCGCCATTGGCGAGCTGCTCGCGGAAGGCGACGGTGCGGGCCTGCAGGGCCTCGTCGCTCAGCGCGCTGACCTCTTTCTCCAGGGCGTTGATCGCCGCGACGCGGGGGCCGTAACCCTTGACGCGGCGGTCGTTCGACGAGCCGAAGAGTTTCTTTGCGAGTGCGCCAAGCATGTTGGGCCTTCCGATTCGTAAGGGCAGGTGGCGCTCAACCGGCGACCCGGCGCGCGCGCAAACCCGTTTCATTCAATTGCGACGCGTGTTTAGACGCGCGCGGAGGCGCGGTCCAGCGTCGCTTTGCGATGGCGCAGCGGAGCGTGGGCCCGTTTTCGAGAGCGAATGTGGGGTCCCGGGCGCGCCGTTCCAAGTGATCGCGTTGCGCGGCTCGCGCCGCGCCGCACAACCTTGCGTGATCGGACCTGAAACCGGCGCCTCTGCGCCTTGCCTTTGCCGCGTTCAACTGGCAGTGCAGCGCGCGATCACTTTCGGTTCATTGCGAAGGGCTTAACCCATGAAATCTCTCTCGTCTCGCCTGGCTGTCCCTCGGGTTCATGCTGGCGGTGTCCCCGGCCGCGCTCGCGCAGGCCGACAAGGTCGTGGCCAAGGTGAACGGCATCGCCATCACCGAGCGCGACCTCAGCTTCGCGGCCGAAGATCTCGGCGAGCGCCTGGCGCAGGTGCCCGAGGCGCGGCGGCGCGACGAGATGATCAACTATCTCGTCGACCTGAAGCTCGGCGCCAAGGCCGCTGCCGACGCCAAGATCGGCGACAGCCCGGACTTCGCCGCCCGCGCTCGCCTATCTCCGCGATAAGGTCCTGCTCGAGGAATACATCAACCGCGAGGCCAAGAAGGCCGCGACTCCCGAAGCCGCTCGCAAGCTCTATGAAGAGACGCTGAAGTCGCTGCCGCCCGAGGAAGAGGTCAACGCCCGCCACATCCTCGTCGAGGAGGAAGCGCAGGCCAAGGCCGTGGCCGAGCGGCTGAAGAAGGGCGAGGATTTCGCCAAGGTCGCCGCCGAGATCTCGAAGGATCCCGGCTCCGGCAAGGAAGGCGGCTCGCTCGGCTGGTTCAGCAAGGAGCGCATGGTGCCGGAATTCGCCGAGGCCGCCTTCAAGCTCGAAAAGGGCCAGGTGTCCGAGCCGGTGAAGAGCCAGTTCGGCTGGCATATCATCCGCTCGAGGATCGCCGCACCAAGCCGCAGCCGGAATTCGACGCGGTGAAGCCGCAGATCGACCAGTATCTCGAGCGCAAGGCCCAGCAGGACATCATCCTGTCCCTGCGCGGCAACGCCAAGGTCGAGCGCCTCGACCAGCCGGCAGCGACGCCGGCGCCGGCCCTGCCAAGCCGGCCGAACCGAAGAAGCCCTGATCGCTTCGGCCCGCCCTTGTCACAGCAGTGGCGGGCCGCTTTCGCTCAAACCAGATCGTCGAGCGTGACCTTCAGCGCATCCGCGATTTTCTTCATCGTCTGCAACGTGCCCTCGCGCTTGCCGGTCTCGATCTGCGAGAGGTAGGGCTGGGCGATGCCAGCCATCTGGGCCAGCGCGCTGACCGTCAGGCCGCGATGCTCGCGCCAGACGCGAACAAGATTCTCGCCGTTCAGGATGCGATCGACCATGGAGGAGGGAAGGAACTCCTCCTCCCCGGCGGCTAGTTTGCGTTTGGCCTCGTCAAAGGCAGCAACATCCTCTGCCATTTCAGCGGCATCACGCAGCCGCAGAAATGCGGCCTCGGGCAAGACCACCATGCGCTCGCCATTGGGCGTACGAATTACCTGCAGCCTGCTACCCACGTCGATTGTCCTTCCTAGTCATAAATCTGGCTGCGATGGCCCAGATCGAGAATGGTCAACACACTCCCGCTGCCAATGCTGACGGGGCACGGGCGTAGTCCTCGATCTTGCTACGGACGCGCTGCGCTACCCTTGGCGGCATCAGGCGAAGCGCCCTGAGGGCAGCGCGTTGATAGATGATCAACTTCATCGGCGCCCCCAGCGCAATAGCAATACGCTATAATCCTGCCCCTGTGAAGTCGCCCGCCGCAGCTTCTTGTCTTCGTCATCAGCCTGCGGCACATCAGGCTCCCCGACAGGAGAGCTGACATGGCTGGCAAGGATGTTCCCGTTTCCCCGCTCGCGCCCAAGCGCCAGCCGAAAGTGCCGCCCGTGCCCGGCGTTCGTTTCGCCACGGCCGAAGCCGGCATCCGCTACAAGGGGCGCACCGATGTCGTGCTGATGCTGCTCGACAAGGGCAGCCAGGCTGCCGGCGTGTTCACGCGCTCGAAATGTCCCTCCGCCCCGGTCGATTGGTGCCGCGAGAACCTCGCCCAGGGCTCTGCCCGCGCCGTCGTCGTCAATTCCGGCAACGCTAATGCGTTCACCGGCCTGAAAGGGCGCGATTCCGTCAAGCTGACCGCCGAGATCGCGGCCAAGGCGGCCGGATGCAAGCCCCAGGAGGTCTTCATCGCCTCGACCGGTGTGATCGGTGAGCCGCTCGACGCGACCAAGTTCAAGGGTGTCCTCGACGATTGCGCGTCGCGCGCCGCAGAGGGCCCCTGGATCGACGCCGCCAAGGCGATCATGACCACCGACACCTTCCCCAAGGCGCTGTCGCGCAAGGCCAAGATCGACGGCAAGGAGGTCGTGCTCGCCGGCATCGCCAAGGGCGCCGGCATGATCGCGCCGGATATGGCGACCATGCTCTCCTTCGTCTTCACCGACGCGCCGATCGCAGCGCCGGTGCTGCAGGCCTTGCTGTCGAAGGGCGTCAAGGGCTCGTTCAACGCCGTCACCGTCGATAGCGATACATCGACCTCGGACACGCTGATGCTGTTTGCCACCGGCAAGGCGGCCGAGCGCGGCGTTCCCGCCATCAGCGAAATCGGCGACGCCAGGCTGTCGGGCTTCAAGCGCGCGCTGAACAGCCTGTTGCTCGAACTCGCCCACCTCGTCTGCAAGGATGGCGAGGGCGCCCGCAAGTTCGTCGAGGTGCGGGTGGCAGGCGCTGCCTCCTCCCGCTCGGCCAAGAAGGTCGCCCTGTCGATTGCCAATTCACCGCTGGTGAAGACCGCGATTGCCGGCGAGGACGCCAATTGGGGCCGTATCGTCATGGCTGTGGGCAAGGCGGGCGAGCCTGCCGACCGCGACAGGCTCGACATCTCCTTCGGCGAAATCACCGTGGCGAAGCAGGGCGCGCGCGCACCTTCCTATGATGAGCAGGCCGTCTCCGACTATATGAAGGGCGAGCACATCGTCATCACCGCCGATCTCGGACTGGGCCGAGGCAAGTCCACTGTCTGGACCTGCGACCTCACCAAGGCCTATGTCGAGATCAATGGCGATTACCGGTCCTGAGGCCAGGTCCGCGGGCGCACTGACAGCAAAGCATAGCCCGCAATGACGCCATCCTCGCCCAGCCGGGCCTTCGTCTTTGGCAATCTCCTGCTCGCATCGAGCTTCTGGGGCTGCAGCTTCCTGTTCATCAAGCTGATGAATGGCGAGGTCGCGCCTCTGGCGGTGGCGGCGGGGCGTGGCTGCATCGCCGCCGTCGCGCTGGCGATCTGGGTCATGCTCAAGCGGCAAAGCCCGATCCCGAGCCGGGCCGAGCTTCGGCACTGGCTCGTGCTCGGCACCACCAATGGCTGGGTGCCCAATATCCTCGTGGCCTATGCGCTGGTGCATCTCGCCACCGGCCCGGCCGCGATGATCCAGGCGGCAGGCCCGCTGATCACCGCCCTCTTCGCCCATCTGCTCTTCGCGGAGGAGCGGCTGAGCGGCCGGCGCCTGGCCGGCATCCTGCTCGGCATGGTCGGCGTGGCGCTGCTGATCGGCCCACGCCTGATCGAAGGCGGCGGCACGGCGCTCGGCGTCCTCGCCATGGTTGGCGTGATGCTGGGCTATACCATCGGCAATCTCTATGCCCGCATCGTCCCTGCCGCCTCGGGCGATCCGGCGCGGCTGGCGCTCGGCCAGCAGACTGTCTCCGGCATCGTCGCGCTGAGCCTGACGCTGCTCGTCTCTGGTGTTTCCGCCCTTGCCCCGGTCCAGAACCATCTCCCGGCGATGCTGGCGCTCGGCTTGCTGGCGACAGCGCTGCCCATGGCCCTGTTCATGCGGCTGATCCGCGCCGCCGGCCCGACCCGCGCCGCCATGACCGGCTACCTCGTGCCGACCGTCGCCGTCATCCTCGGCGTCATCATTCTCAATGAGACTTTGGAGTTGCGGCAGATCATCGGTGGTTGCATCATCCTGGCCGGCGTCTTCATGGTGACGACCAGCAAAACGGTCCGTGCATGAGAGTTTTAGCGGCTATTAATTTCGCCTTATGTCTTGCAGGATGTATCGAGCGCGCGCCGTCGACAGTTCCTTTCTCTACGGCAGAAGCCGCCTACATCAAGAAATCCGGCACGGGTGAGATTACCGGCCATGCTTTCCGCATCAAGGCCAGCGGTGTCGTGGTCAATGCAGCCGGCCAAGTGGTGCGGCTGATCCCGGCGACACCCTTTGCCCGCCAGCGCTTCAAATCGCTGTTTGGCGACAGCTTGTACCTCGCTCATTCGCATTACCCGCGCGAGGACAAGCCGGACCCCGGCTATGGCGAATACACCCGCACCACCCGCGCCGAGGCCAATGGCCGCTTCGCCTTCAGCAAGGTTGCGCCCGGCGCCTATATCCTCACCACCCAGATCATCTGGGGCGATGAGGACGCATTGTTCCGCGAGGGCGGGCTGGTCTATGACACGGTCGAGCTGACGGGCAAGGAGACCGAGCCCGTGCATGTCGTCCTTTCCGGATACTGAGCCCCGTGAAGCTGCTGATCGTCGTCGCCTGCGCCCTGATCGATGCCGATAATCGCGTGCTGGTGGCGCAGCGGCCGGAAGGCAAGGCGATGGCGGGGCTGTGGGAGTTTCCCGGCGGCAAGCTGGAGCCGAATGAACGCCCCGAGCCCGCTTTGATCCGCGAACTGCATGAGGAACTCGGCATCACCGTCAAGGAAGCCTGCCTCGCACCGCTGACCTTCGCCAGCTTCGCCTATCCCGACTTCCACCTGCTGATGCCGCTCTATATCTGCCGACGCTGGGAGGGCATGCCCTCCTCCCGCGAAGGTCAGGCTTTGAAATGGGTGCGCCCCGGCAAGCTGCGTGATCTCGCCATGCCACCGGCCGACGAGCCGCTGATCCCGCACCTCATCGATCTGCTCGGCGCGTAAGCAGCGTTCGCGCAGGTTAGGCGGTCGGCTGCGCCATCCTCACATGGCGTCGGTTACGCCCGCGCCATCCCTCGCCAGCTGGAATCGCTCGAACCGCGCCAGCTCCGCCTCGATCAGCGCTTTCCGCTCCGGCGAACTCCTGCCCCTCGAGCCAGCTCCATTGCTGGATCAGCAGCTGTCCCGCCTGCCGGTCGGTCTTCAGGTCGAGCACCGCCACGACCCTGTCGCCGATCAGCACCGGCAGGCCGAAATAGCCAAAGACCCGCTTCTCCTTCGGCAGATAGGCCTCGAAAACATGCTCATAGCCGAAGAACAGCTTCAGCCGCCGCCGCTGGATGATCAGCGGGTCGAAGGGCGACAGGATATGGACGAGGTCCGACTCCCCCGAAGAGGCTGAACCCGCCGCGTCGAGCGTCTCCGGGCGGGCCCAATGCGCCTTCTCCGTCCCCGCGATCGCGACCGGCCGCAGGCTCCTTTGTTTGACGCGCGCCGCGATCAGCTCGGCCACCGCCTTCTTGGCCGGCGCATCGAGATGGCAGATCGAATCCAGGCTGACGACGCCTTGCGCCCGCAAGGCGCGGTCGAGCCGGTAAGCCGTGACCTGCCGCTCGGAGGCCGGTGTCGGGCGCTTGTCCCAGCCGAAATGCCGGTCCATCAGCTCATAGGTCTTGAGCATCCCCGAGCGGGCGGAGATGACGAGCTCGCCATCATAAAAGGCGCGCTCCAGCAGCCCCTTGGAGGGCTTTTTGCTCGCCCAGAGATGCGCCTTCTCGGTCAGCACATCATCGTCGATATCGCGGATCGTCAGGGCGCCCTGCTTGCGGATACGGGCGAGCAGCTTGCGCGTCTCCTCGCGGCTGCCGACAGCCGACCAGCGCCTCGGCTCCAGCCGGTGCGCCTTCATCGCCCCCAGGAAATAGCGGATATCCTCGACCGCGACATAAGACAGCGCATGCGTCCAGTATTCGAACAGGGTTTTGTCGACGGACTGCGCCTGCTGCAGATCGGCCCGGGCATAGTCCGGGATGCGGCTGTAGAGGATATGGTGGTGGCAGCGCTCGATGACGTTGATCGTATCGATCTGGACATAGCCGAGATGCGCCACCGCAGCGCTGACCGCCGCAGCGCCCGCCCCGAAAGGCGCGGCCCTGTCGAGCCGCTGCGCCTGCAGCCAGATCCGGCGCGCCTGGTCGAGGGGCAGAACGGGCGGTTTGCGGGGAGAGGCGGCCATGCTGCAGGCTAGAGCGGTTCTCAGGCGAAGTGGATACCGTTCGCGTCAAGAAACGCGACAATCGATCAACGAGACTGATCTAGCCTGCGCCGACGCACATCGGAAGCACCGCAGCACCGCACCCCTGACACGCCATGGCGGGAGCTAAACCGCGCTGGCCTCCAGAACCGCGCGCAGCGCCTCCCCGTGCAGCTCCGCCATCGGCATCAGCGCCTTGTAGGCCCGCGTCTTTTCGCCGGGGTTCATCACCAGAATGACCGTCTCGGTGCCCGGGCATGAGGGATCGGCGCAGAGGATCTCGTTGACGGCGATGGCGGCATCGTCGGGCAGGCCGAGGCAGTCCCGCACCGCGGCCTTGATCCGACGCAGCATCGGCCGCCAGAGCGGCCTTCTCGCCGGCTCCGCCGCCCTTGCCGAACAGGCCAAATCGCATCGCTCAGGCGGCCGGGAGAGCCAGCACGCCTGCGGCGCCATCTTCGCAGCCGAAAGCGAGGCGCTTGCCGAGCTTGTCCCAGCCGAAGGCGGTGATGCCGCTGCCGCGCAGCGCCGGCCGCACCAGCAGTTCCGAGGCGTCGGTCATCCGGATCAGCAGGATGCAGCCATCATCATAGCCGACAGCCAGCACCAGTGCCTTGGGATGGAACGCCACCCGTGTCACCTTGGCGTGGCGCGCGCCGCATTCGCGCGGCGCCTTGCCGCTCGGCCCTTCGCCCTGGAACGGCCAGATGATCGCAGCATCCGCCCCGCTGGAGGCCAGCCACAGCCCGTCATGCGACCATGACAGCGAGCGCGGCTTGGCCGGGTAACCGGTCATCCGCATATGCGTCGGCTTGTCGCCCAGCCGCCAGCCATGCAGCGCATTCTCCTGCATCGAGGAGACGACGAAGCGCCCATCGGGCGACCACATCACATCGAGATGCGAGCCCTTCCATTCCAGCAGCTCCGGCTTGGCCTCGGTGTTGGGATACCACAACGCGACGCCGTTGAGCTGCGCGATGGCGAGGCGATAGCCCTTGGGCGCGAAGGCCAGACCCTTGCGGAGTGGTGGCAACGTCGAGCGAGCGCACCCGGCCCTTGTCGTCGCGGGCATGCACGGAGCGGCCGGTGTTCCAGGCGATGCTGCCCGACGCCGACAGGGTCACGCTGTCGATCCAGCGCCGCTTGGCATCCCTGGCGATCTCGACCGGCGCGCCGGCGCCGGACCAGGCCATGACCCGCCCATCATCGCCACCGGTGATCGATCTGCTCGCCATCGCTGCAGGTGCAAAGCAGCCCGCCGCCATGCGTTTCGGTTTCGCTGATCGCGCCATCCTGCCAGCTCAGCAGCCGGCCATCGGCCAGCGCCAGAACCAGGGTCTGCTTCAGCCAATGCGCCGCCGACCACATGCGCCTCGGCAGCGATGGCGGTGACATGCTCGCGCAGCGAGACGGGTTTGCTCGGTGTATCCATCTGGCCGATCATCTTACGCGGCGCAGGCCAGGAAGCCCTTGCGCAGCTCCGCCTCATCGAGATCGCGCCCGATGAAGACCAGCCGCGACTGGCGCTTTTCGCCCGGCTTCCAGTCGCGCTGCAGGTCGCCGTCGAGGATCATGTGCACGCCCTGGAAGACGAAGCGCCGCGGCTCGTCCTTGAAGGCGAGGATGCCCTTGGAGCGCAGGATGTTCGTGCCCTGCGCCTGGCTGACATCATTGATCCAGGGCATGAACTTCTCGGGATCGACATCGCCGGGAATGGTGAAGGACATCGAGCGCACCGCATCGGAATGATGGTGATGATGCCCGGATTCGAGGAAATCCGGCTCGATATCGAGGATCCGGTCGAGATCGAAGGCGTTGCGGTCGAGCAGCGCCGAGATCGGCACGTCGCAGCGCTGCGTCTTGTGCAGCTTGGCATAGGGGTTGATGGCGCGGATCGCGCCTCGACCTCGCTCAACTCCTCCGGCGTCACCAGATCGGTCTTGTTGAGGATGATGACGTCGGCGAAGGCGATCTGGTTCTTCGCCTCCGGCGCATCCTTCAGCCGCTCGCGCAGCCATTTCGCATCGGTGACGGTGACGACGGCGTCGAGCTTGGTCGCGTCGCCGACATCCTGGTCGACGAAGAAGGTCTGCGCCACCGGCGCCGGATCGGCGAGGCCCGTGGTCTCGACGATGATCGCGTCGAACTTGCCCTTGCGCTTCATCAGCCCGTCGAGAATGCGGATCAGGTCGCCGCGCACGGTGCAGCAGATGCAGCCATTGTTCATCTCGAAGACTTCCTCGTCGGCACCGACGACGAGCTCGTTGTCGATGCCGACCTCGCCGAACTCGTTGACGATGACGGCGAATTTCTTGCCGTGCTCCTCGGTGAGGATGCGGTTGAGCAGGGTGGTCTTGCCGGCACCGAGATAGCCGGTGAGGACGGTGACGGGGATTTTTTCGGACATGGTGCGACCTGGTTGATGAGTGCTGGCGGCAGGCAGCCTGACAGCCTGTGCAAACGCACCGGCCCCGTCACCCTGGGTAGCCCGCAAGCTGCCCAGGGTGACGGAGCGGTTGGTTCTGGCAGGCCGGCTCAGGCCGGGCCGGCGCCGAGCGCCTTTTCGATCTGGCTTATATTGTACTTCATCATGGCGATGTAAGTCCCGGCCGGGCCATTGGCAGCGGATAAGGCGTCGGAATAGAGGCGGCCGCCGATCTTGGCGCCGCTCTCGCGGGCGATCTGCTCGACCAGCCGGGGATTGGTGACGTTCTCGAGGAAGACGGCCGGGATCTTCTGCGCCTTGATCTGCCGGATGATGCGCCCGACATCCTTGGCCGAAGCTTCCGCCTCGGTCGAGACGCCCTGGGGCGCGATGAAGGCGAAGCCATAGGCTTTGACGAAATAGCCGAAGGCGTCATGCGAGGTGATGGCCTTGCGCCGCTCCGCCGGGATGCGCGCGACCGCAGCCTTGACCTCGCCCTCCAGCGTCTCGAGCTTGGCCAGATAGGCGCTGGCATTGGCGGCAAATAGCGCCTTGCTCGCGGGCTCGGCCGCGCTCAGCGCATCGCGGATATTGGCGACGTAGATCTTGGCATTGGCCACGCTCTGCCAGGCATGAGGATCCTCATGGCCGTGATCATGGCCGTGATCATGCTTCTCGCCCTTGCCGTGATCATCGTCCTTTTCGAGAGCCTGCGGCGTGATGCCCTTGGTGGCGACGGCGACAGGAGCCTTGGCGCCCGAAGACTTGATCAGCCGCGTCATCCAGCCCTCGAATTTCAGGCCGTTGATGAGGATCAGCTTGGCGCCGGCCATCGCCTTGGCGTCGGCCGGGGTCGGCGAATAGACATGGGCGTCGCCATCGGGCCCGACCAGCGTCGTGACCGCGACGCGCTCGCCACCGACCTGCTTCACGAAATCGCCGAGGATGGAGAAGCTGGCGACGACCGGCAGCGGCTCTTGCGCCAGGACGACCGGCGACCAGGCCAGAGACAGGCCGGCGGCAGCGCCAGCCAGCAGTTTACGACGATCGATCATCAGGACACTCCGCAGCAATGAAACGGTATAACATTACTAGCGCTGCAGATGCCCTCGGCGCAAGAGCCGGCGCGCAAGCCCGCCCTGCGATCCAAACATCAGCGAACCCAGATAGAGCGCTCCGGCGCAGAGGATGATGGCCGGACCCGCCGGCAGGCTGCTGCCGCCGGAATAGGAGATCACGAGGCCGGCATAGCCGGAGACGATGCCAAAGCCGCTGGCCAGCACCAGCAGCCTGGTGATGTCGGCGCTCCAGAACCGGGCCGCAGCCGCGGGCAGCATCATCAACCCGACCGCCAGCAAGGTGCCGAGCGCATGGAAGCCGGCGACCAGATTGAGCACCACCAGCCCCAGAAAGGTCAGATGCACCAGCCCGCCCGCGCGGCTGACCGAACGCAGGAAGCCGGGATCGACGCATTCCAGCACGAGCGGTCGATACAGCGCGGCCAGGCTCAACAGCGTCACGCTGGTGACGCTGGACAGGAGCAGCAGCACATCATCGTCGAGCGCCAGCACATTGCCGAACAGCACGTGGAGCAGGTCGATCGCCGAGCCGCGCAGCGAGACGATGGTGACGCCGAGCGCCAGCGAGATCAGGTAGAAGGCCGCGAGCGAGGCATCCTCCTTCATCACCGTCAGCCGCGCCACCGCGCCGGCTGCCAGCGCCACCGCAAAGCCGGCTACCAATCCGCCGATCGTCATCGCCGGCAGCGACAGCCCGGCCACGAGATAACCAATGGCCGCGCCGGGCAGGATCGCATGGGCCATGGCATCGCCGGTCAGGCTCATGCGCCGCAGCATCAGGAACACGCCGATCGGCGCGCCAGAGACCGCCAGCGCAAAGATGCCGACCAGCGCCCGGCGCATGAATTCGAATTCGGCGAAGGGGCCGATGAACAGATCGTACAGCATCGGCAGGACCAGGCCCGTTCAGGCGGCGCTGCGTTCGCAGGCACCGGCATGGCTGTCGAACGCCTCGACCATGCGCCGCGCCGCGAGCAGATTGGCCGGCGTCAGCACCTCGGCCGTCGCGCCCCAGGCCACCGTCTCGCGCGCCAGCAGCAGGGTCTGCGGAAAGGCGCGGCGCACCGTCTCGATATCGTGCAGGACCGCCACCACCGTGCGCTGCTCGCCATGCCAACGCTGCACCAGCGCCAGCAGATCGGCCGTGGTGCGCGCATCGATGGCGGTGAAGGGCTCGTCGAGCAGGATGATGTCGGCGTCCTGCAGCAGCAGGCGCGCAAACAGCACGCGCTGCATCTGGCCGCCGGACAGGGCGCCGATCGGCCGGCGCTCGAAACCGGTCAGGCCGACGGCGGCGATGGCAGCCTCGATCTTGGCGCGGGCACCGAGCCGATGCGGCCGAAAATGCCGGCCGAACCCCACAGCCCCATGGCGACGAGATCGTAGACATGGATCGGGAAGGACCGGTCGAGATCGGCCGATTGCGGCAGATAGGCCAGCCGCTTGCCACGCGCCAAGGTCAGCGCCCCGCCCAAAGGCGAGAGCGCCCCGGCAATGCCCTTCAGCAAGGTCGATTTGCCCGCGCCATTGGGCCCGACGATCGCCGTCAGGCTCCCCGAGGCGATCTCGCCCGACGAGGTGATGGACCGCCGGATGGCGGTCATAGCCCAGGGTCAGATCATCGAGGCGAATGGCTGCGGACACGAAACAACTCTTTCTGGCCAACGGGCAAACGACGAGGGCGGCTACAGAATGACCAGCAGTGTCGCAACCCAGATCACGCCCGCGATCACGCAGGCCAGACCCAGCCGCGCCCCTGCAGACAAGCGCAGCAGCGACCAGCCGGGCTCGTCCGGCACGGCGTGTTGGGCATGGGCAGAGGACTGCGCATGGGCGTGAGACTGGCTCATGCGCTACGATATAGTATTACAACCGACTGAGGACAAGCCTGCGCCACCCGTTCCGCACGGGTTATCAAGCCCGATCGGCGCGCATCCTTAAGAGCGCCGAAAAACGGGAAGCCGAGCCTTCGTCAGAAGGGCTGGTACTGGTAAAGCCAGGTTTCGGTCAGCACCGTGTCGCCCAGCCGCAGGAAGCAGCGCAGTTCGACCGGCTCGCTCCCCTCCGCCGTCAGGTCGAACTGGCCTCGCCAGTCGCCCGGCACATCATTGGGCACGGCTTCTGAGAAGACGTAGGAGAAGCTGCCGCGCGAGGCCGACAGCACCACCTCCGGCTTCACCCCGAACGGGATCGCTTCCAGCCCCGGCCCCTTGAATTCGACCAGGAACTTGCGCACGCCCTTAGGGCGGGGCGTGCCCGGCTGCCCGCCATTGCCCAGCCGGGTCGCCGACGACGCGCCCGAGCGGGCTGGGGAAGGGCTCGTCGGCCAGCCAGTGCAGCTTGTAGCGGAACGTGTAGGAAGCGCCGGCCTTCGCCTGCCCCTCCGGCACCCACATCGCCACGATATTGTCGTGGATCTCGTCATCGGTGGGGATTTCGATGAGCTGGACCGCGCCCTTGCCCCAGTTGCCGATGGTTTCGACCCAGAGGCTGGGCCTGCGCTCATAGAACACGCCATCGAGATAATGACCGATCTCGCGGTCGCGCTGCATCAGGCCGAAGCCCCGCGGGTTCTCGTCCATGAAAGCCGAGGCCACCGTCCGCGCCGGATTGTTCAGCGGCCGCCAGGCGCGCTCGCCCGTCCCGGTCCACAGCGCCAGCCCGTCGGAATCATGCACCTCCGGCCGCCAGTCGATGCCGGTCGGCTTCACCGTCTCGGAATACCAGTACATCGAGGTCAGGGGTGCGATGCCCAGCCGCGCCACATCATTGCGCAGATGGATCTCCTGCTCGATCTCCATGGTCACGCCCTTGGCGCGGTGCATCCGGAAGCGGAAGGCGCCCGCAACACTCGGCCCCGACAGCAGCGCATAGACCACGACGTATTCGGAGGAGGATTCCGGCGTTTCCAGCCAGATATGGGTGAAGTCGGGAAATTCCTCAGCCTTGCCGCCGATCGCCGGGTCGATGGCCAGGCCGCGCGCCGACAGCCCGTACTGGTAGAGCTCGCCAATGGCGCGGAAATAGGAGGCGCCGAGGAAGGCGACCCAGTCATTCTTCTTCCAGTCGAGCTTTTCGCCCTTGCGGCCGGGATGCCCGGAGCGGCTTTCCTGGAAGCGGAAGCCGGCAAAACCGGCGCCGGCCGGCAGCTCATGCGCCGGTGAATCCGCCGGCATGTCGAAATAGCTCTCGTCGTAGATGATCTCGCGCGCCTGGCCGGACGCCAGCACATGCATCCGCACCGGCTTCTGGAAGTAGCGGCCGAGATGGAAGAAGGTCACAGGCCAGGGCGAAGGGCCTTCCGCCCAGAGCGCCATCTCCGGCTTGAACCGGATCTTGCCATGCGCATCGTAATCGATCCGCTCGAGGATCTCCGGCCGCGGCGCCGGCGGCGCCTGATAGGGCGCGGCAGCCATCGCCTTGGCCCGCGCCTTCAGCGCCTCGAACCCGAAGGCCTCGGCGCTGCCGAGCTTCAGCCCCTGCTGTGCCAGAGCCTCCGGCGCGAAGCCCAGCGCCGCCAGGGCCGCAGTCGCGCCCGCACTCGCCAGAACCATTCGGCGATCGAGAAGGGGGAGCTTGGTCTTGGCTGGCATGGCGGCTGAGTTCTCGATGACACAGTGACTGGTGGGCTGCCCAAGGACTCCGGGACTGGCCTAGACTCTGGGGCTACCCTGTCGAACCGGCAAGGGCAATCGGCGCCTTCGCTCACACCAAAATCATGGCCAAAACACGCAAGCCGACGGGCGGTTTTGCGCAAGCAGGGGCTCGGGGCTTCCCAATCGGGCGATGACTGCTCTAGAACGGAAATAACGCAGCCAACCGTGCTGCCTATGACCTATGGGAGGTTTCATGACCCGTTTCTTCGGCACCCGCCGCGCACTCGGCCTTGCCACGGCCCTCATGGTCGCCGCCGCACCGGTGACCGCCCGCGCCCAGGACTTCATCAACGTGCTGACCGGCGGCACCTCCGGCGTTTATTATCCGCTCGGCGTCGCCCTCTCCAAGATCTATGGCGACAAGATCAAGAATGTCCGCCCGACCGTGCAGGCCACCAAGGCCTCGGTCGAGAACCTGCAGCTGCTGCAGCAGGCCAAGGGCGAGATCGCCTTCACGCTCGGCGATTCCCTGGCTGCGGCCTGGAAGGGCGACGAGGAAGCCGGCTTCAAGACGCCGCTGAAGAAGCTGCGCGGCATCACCGCGATCTATCCCAACTACATCCAGATCGTCGCGTCCAAGGATAGCGGCATCAAGACCCTGGCCGATCTCAAGGGCAAGCGCCTCTCGGTCGGCGCGCCGAAATCCGGCACCGAGCTCAATGCCCGCGCCGTGCTGGCCGCTGCCGGCATGACCTACAAGGATCTCAGCAAGGTCGAGTACCTGCCCTTCGCCGAGTCCGTCGAGCTGATGAAGAACCGCCAGCTCGATGCCACGCTGCAATCGGCCGGCCTCGGCGTCGCCTCGCTGCGCGACCTCGCAACCTCGGTCGACATCGTGGTCGTCGAAGTTCCGGCTTCGGTGGTCGAGAAGGCTGGCGCCCCCTTCGTCAAGGCGACGATCCCGGCCAACACCTATACCGGCCAGACCACGGCCGTGGAGGCTGCCGCCGTGCTCAACTACCTCGTGACCCATGAAGGCATGAAGGAAGAGACGGTCTACGAGATGACCAAGGCGATCTACGAGAACCTGGCCGATCTCGGCGCCGCCCATGCCGCCGCCCGCTCGATCAAGCTCGAAGGCGCCATGGAGGGCATGCCGATCCCGCTGCATCCGGGTGCCGCGCGCTATCTCAAGGAAAAGGGCCTGAAGGTCGGCTCCTGAGCCGTATCTGCGGGTATGATCGACAGGCGGGGCCGGTTCATCCGGCCTCGCCTTTTCTCTGAGCGGAAGACGAGACCATGAGCAAAGACGAGACACAGCCGCTCGCAGTGCCCGATATCGGCGGCGTCCATGCCGATACGCCCGCTGTACTGGTCGATCCCGAGCACGGTCTGCCGCCGGGCTTCGGACCGGGCTGGCAGGGCCAGCTGCTGTTCTGGATCGCGGTCGCCTTCTCGCTCTTCCAGATCGCGACGGCCTTCAACGTCCCGCTCGACCATCGTTTCCTCGGCATCACCCTGGTCGATGTGCTGCGCGCCACCATGGCGGTCTGGCTCGTCTGGATCCTGGTCCAGGCCGTCCGCTCCAGGCCGTGGCTCGGCATGCTGCTCGCCTGGGTCCCCATTCTCGTCGTCGTCGAGATCCTCGCCCGCTTCGGCGGCTCCTTGCCCAACCAGATCCTGCGGACGCTGCATGTCGGCTTCCTCTGCCTGGTCGCGGCCGGATTGCTGGCGCAGCACAAGAGCCACACCCAGTTCGCCCGCATCTTTGCCTGGGCGCTCGCGATCATCGGCTTCGCCATCGGCCTGTATCACTGGTTCCTCTATGAGGAGCTGGTCGCCCGCGCCGGCGAGGTGACGCCGACCGATCTCGTCGTTGGCATCAGCGCCATCGCCGTGCTCTTCGTCATCTGCTGGCGCTTCATGGGCCCGGCCCTGCCGATCGTCTCCGGGCTGTTCCTCGCCTATTGCCTGTTCGGGCAATGGCTGCCGGCGCCGCTCAACCATCGCGGCTATTCGCTGGAGCAGGTGATCGAGCACATGTCCTTCGGGACGGAGGGCATCTACGCGACGCCGACCGGCGTGTCCGCCACCTTCATCTTCCTGTTCATCCTGTTCGGCTCGTTCCTCGAGCGGGCAGGCATGATCCAGCTCTTCACCGACATCGCCATGGGGCTGTTCGGCAGCGCCCGTGGTGGGCCGGCCAAGGTCGCCGTGTTCTCCTCGGCCATGATGGGGACGATCTCGGGCTCAGGCGTCGCCAACGTCGTCTCGACCGGGCAGTTCACCATCCCCCTGATGAAGCGCTTCGGCTATCGCTCCGCCTTTGCCGGCGGTGTCGAGGCGACAGCGTCAATGGGCGGGCAGCTCATGCCGCCTGTGATGGGTGCGGTCGCCTTCATCATGGCCGAGACCATCGACGTCCCCTACGCCGAGGTGGTGCAGGCGGCGATCGTACCGGCGATCCTGTATTATGCGGCAGCCTTCCTGGCCGTGCATCTCGAGGCCGGCAAACGCGGGCTGATCGGCCTGCCGCGCAACGAACTGCCCAGCGCCAAGAAAGCCCTGACGGAGAAATGGCACCTGATCCTGCCGCTGGCGGTGCTGGTTTACCTGCTGTTTGCAGGATACACGCCGCTGTTCTCGGGCTCGGTCGGCCTGGCTCTGACAGTCGTGCTGATCCTCGGCGGCTCTGTCGCTCTCGGCATCGGCCAGACCGCGGTACGGGTGCTGTTCTGGGTCGGTCTCGGCCTGCTCTGCGCCTTCTTCTTCTGGTACGGCATCCTCGTCATGGTCGGCGTGGTGCTGCTGCTGATCCTCGCCAACCTCGCCTCGCGCGGCGGGGCGGAAACCGTCGCAGCCTGCCGTGAAGCCTTGGCCGATGGCGCTCGCCAGGCCATTCCGGTCGGCATCGCCTGCGCCGTCGTCGGCATCGTCATCGGCACGATGACCCTGACCGGCGTCGGCACGATCTTCGGCAATGCCGTGGTCGCGGTCGGCGAGAAGTCGCTGTTCCTCGCGCTGGTGCTGACCATGATCGTCAGCCTGATCCTGGGCATGGGGATCCCGACGATCCCGAACTACATCATCACCTCGTCGATCGCAGCGCCGATCCTGCTGAAGCTCGGCGTGCCGCTGATCGTCAGCCACATGTTCGTGTTCTATTTCGGCATCATGGCGGACCTGACGCCGCCCGTGGCGCTCGCCGCCTTCGCGGCTGCGCCGATTGCCAAGGAATCCGGCTTCAAGATCGGCTTCCAGGCCTTGAAGATTGCGATGGCGGGCTTCGTCATCCCCTTCATGTCGGTCTATGACCCGGCCCTGATGCTGCAGCCGGTGCAGGGCGTCACCGGCTTCGCCTATGCGGTGGGCGCAGCCTACATCATCGGCAAGGCGCTGCTGGCGATCACGCTCTGGGGCGCCGCCACGATCGGCTACCTCAAGCGCGACATGGCGGCCTGGGAGCGGGTCCTGGCGGCGCTCGCAGCCGCCGCGCTCGTCATCGCCCTGCCAGTGACCGATGAAGTCGGCTTCGGGCTGGCTGCGCTCCTGATCGGCCTGCATCTCTGGCGCGCGCGGGCAGCCGAGCGCCTCGCGGCATGAGCCTGTGCCTGGCGGCAGGAGCTCTTCTGGTCTCGCTCGCAGGCGAGCGAGATCACTCTGTCCTGGCGCCATTCGGTCGCAGAAGACCGTGTGGGAAGAGATCTGGCGCGAGGATAAAGACGGTGTGCGGCTGGTCGAGGCCCGCATCCAGGGCTCCGGCGCCGGCATGGACCCACCGCCCGATGCCGTGCTGCGGGACGGCTTCTGGCGCTGGCAGCCGAGCCTGCCGCTCCAGCATGAGATCGTGATGCGCCGCTCCGGCGCCACCGCCGACTGGCAGCTCTGCATCGCCGGCCAGTGCCGGCCCATGGGAGACTATCTACCCGAACACGCCGATCCGGTGACGCTGCAACGCTGCCCTTAAACTAGACGCGCTCGCTCAGCCGCTCGATCCGCAGCACGCGGCGCATCAGATTGAGAAGGGCATAGGCGGCCAGAACCGAGAAAGCCCCCATCAACACGTAGCTGACCAAGGGCCCGAGATCGAACAGTCCGGCCAGAGCCCAGCCCGAGGCCAGCGCGACGCCAAACAGTTCCACAGCGATGAGTACGCAGAGCGATACCACCATGATCAGATTGCGCCAGTTGGTGCGCTTGTCAGCCATCTCGTGGATCCTTGCAGTCAAAACCGGCACGTGCCGCCGGACGAGGCCACGCAATGCGCGGCACGCAGGCCAGCCGCTCTAGCGGAGGCTTGCGCGGCATGCAACAAAATCGCGTCTTACGACACGTGATCCGTGTCCCTTTCTCGAAAAGCCACTGATGATCGAAACCCCTGTCTTTGCCTCCGCCGCAGTCGCCGCTCCCCATCATCTCGCCTCCGAAGCCGGGCGCGCCGTTCTCGCCGAAGGCGGCAATGCCATCGAGGCGATGGTCGCGATGGCAGCGACCATCGCGGTGGTCTATCCGCATATGAACGCGATCGGCGGGGACGGGTTCTGGCTGGTTCACCGGCCAGGCGGCAAGGTCCACGCGATCGAGGCCTGCGGGCCGGCCGGCCGCCTCGCCACCATCGACCGCTATCGCGAGATGGGGCATGACAGCATCCCCTCGCGCGGTCCCGATGCCGCCGTCACGGTCGCCGGCGCCATTGGCGGCTGGCAGGTCGCGCTCGCTCTCTCGGCCTCGCTCGGCGGCAAAATGCCGCTTGCGGATATCCTCGCCGATGCCATTCGCCATTGCCGCGAAGGCTATGCCGTCTCCGCCTCCGAAGCGCGCACGTGGCCCAACGATGTCGAGGCGACCAAGCAAGCGGCCGGCTTCTCCAGCTTCTTCTGGCCCAATGGCGAGCGCCCCAAGCAGGGTGACCGGCGCAAGCCCGAGGCGCTCGGCGCCACCCTCTCCCACCTCGCCGATGTCGGGCTCGATGATTTCTACCGCGGCGATATCGGCCGCGAGATCGCAGCCGATCTGTCGCGGCTGGGCGCCCCCGTCACCCGCGAGGACATGCAGGCCTACCGCGCCGCCTTGGTCGAGCCGCTCTCCGTCGGGCTGGGCGATGTCACGGTCTATAATTGCCCGCCGCCGACGCAGGGTCTGGCTTCGCTGCTGATCCTCGGCATCTTCGACAAGCTGGGTGTCCAGCGCGCCGACAGCTTCGACCATATCCACGGGCTTGTCGAGGCGACCAAGCGCGCCTTCCTGATCCGGGACCGCCATGTCACCGACCCCGCCTTCATGAGCGTCGATCCCGCCAGCTTCCTGACCGAGGCGGTCTTTGCCCGGGAGGCGGCTGCGATCGATCGGAAGCGCGCCGCGCCCTGGCCGCCCAAGGACGGCAAGGGTGACACCATCTGGATGGGCGCCATCGATGGCAGCGGCCTGGCCGTCTCCTACATCCAGTCGATCTATTGGGAATATGGCGCCGGGATCATCCTGCCGCAGACCGGCATCAACTGGCAAAACCGCGGCGTCTCCTTCTCGCTCGATCGCAAAGCGACCAATCCGCTGATGCCGGGCCGCAAGCCGTTCCATACGCTGAACCCGGCTCTGGCCCGCTTCAAGGATGGCCGCGTGATGAGCTATGGCGCGATGGGTGGCGACGGCCAGCCGCAATTTCAGGCGCAGATCCTCAGCCGTTACCGTTTCGGTGCCAATCCGGCCGCAGCGGTCGACGCGCCGCGCTTCCTGTTCGGCAAGACCTGGGGCGCCGGCTCGACCTCGCTGAAGATGGAGAGCCGCTTCGACCCGATGCTGCTGGCAAGGCTGACTGCTGCCGGCCACCCGGTCGAGGAGTATAGCGAAGCCTATTCCGACCAGTTCGGCCATGCCGGCATGCTGGTCAAACATCCGAAGGGGCAGGTCGAAGCGACCCATGACCCCCGCTCGGATGGCGATGCGAGGGGGATCTGAGACCATGCTGAGCGACGATCCCTTCCGCTGTTTCGTGCCCTATCCCGACGCGCCGGTGAAGCACGCCCCGACAGGCCCGCTGGCTGGGCTGACGCTGGGCGTCAAGGACCTGTTCGACGTCAAGGGCTATCCGACCGGCGCCGGGCAGCCGCTGGTGCTGGCGCAATCCGGCATCAAGACCAAGACCGCGCCCTTGGTGAAGGCACTGCTGGAAGCCGGAGCGCGCTTCGTCGGTAAGACCCACACCGATGAACTCGCCTTCTCGCTGAACGGCAAGAACGCGCATTTTGGCGCGCCGATCAATCCGGCGGCACCTGATCGCATCACCGGCGGCTCCTCCTCCGGCTCGATGGCGGCCGTGGCAGGACGCCTGGTCGACATCGCGCTGGGCTCGGATACGGGCGGCTCTGTGCGCGCTCCTGCCAGCTATGGCGGTCTCTTCGGCATTCGGCCGACCCATGGCCGGCTCTCGCTCAAGCTGGCCTGGCCGCTTTCGGAAAGTCTCGACACGCCGGGCTGGTTTGCCCGCGATGGCGAGACCCTTGCCCGTGTCGGCGACGTGCTGTTCGGCAAGGATCGCACAGTGCTGCCGGCGCAGCCGCGCATGCTCCTGGCCGGGGACATGTTTGCCCAGGCGGTGCCGGATGCAGAAACCATCCTGCGCAATGTCGTGCAGCGCGCTGTGCCGGCGCTCGGCCAGCCGGAGACCGTTAAGGCGGCCCGCGATCTCGATTCGCTGTACTGGGCCTTCCGCTGGATCCAGGGCCGCGAGGCCTGGATCTCGGATGGCGAGCTGATCGAGCGCTTCGCTCCCCCGCTCGGCCCCGGTGTCGCCGAGCGCTTCGCCTTCTCGAAATCCGTGACGGATGAGGAATATGAGAAGGCCGCAACCGTGCGCAAAGCGTTCCGCAACAAGCTCGCGCGCCTGCTCGAATCCGACGGTGTGCTGCTGCTGCCGACCGTGCCCGATATCGCCCCGCTGATTACGGCCGAAGAGCCCGAACTCGACGATTTCCGCAATCGCGCGCTCAGGCTGCTCTGCCTGGCCGGGCTCTCCGGATTCCCGCAGGTGACGATGCCGGTAGCGCAGCGCGAAGGCGCCCCGCTCGGTCTCTCGCTGATCGGCCCGAAAGGCTCGGACAAATCCCTGATCGCCTTCGCCACCAAGTTCGAGCGGGCAGCGCGGGTTCGCATCGCGTAAAGCGGGCGGATTGCGAGTCTAAAACCAGTGAATATCGGAATGCCCGGGAGCATGCGATGAGCGGTCACCACCACGACCACGACCACGACCACGAGCACGAGCACGAGCACGACAACCACTTCACGCCGATCGAAGCGCGCGTGAAGGCGCTGGAATCGCTGCTGGTCGCCAAGGGTTATGTCGATCCGACGGCGCTCGATGCGATCATCGACACCTATGAGACGAAGATCGGCCCGCGCAACGGCGCCCGCGTCGTCGCCAAGGCCTGGACCGATCCGGACTTCGCGGCGCGGCTCAAGCAGGATGGCAGCGCCGCCGTTGCCGAACTCGGCTATGGCGGGCGCGGCGGCGAGCACATCGTCGCCTGTTTCAACACGCCCGAAGAGCACAACCTGATCGTCTGCACGCTCTGCTCCTGCTATCCCTGGCCGGTGCTCGGCCTGCCGCCGGTCTGGTACAAATCGCCGCCCTATCGCTCGAAAGCGGTGATCGATCCGCGCGGCGTGCTGGCCGATTTCGGCGTGACCCTGCCGGAGGGACAGAAAATCCGCGTCTGGGATTCCACCGCCGAAACCCGCTTCATCGTCATCCCCCTGCGCCCGGCCGGGACGGAAGGCTGGTCGGAAGAGCAGCTGGCGGCGATCGTGACGCGTGACAGCATGATCGGCACCGGCGTGGTCAGCGCGGAGGCTTCACGATGAATGGCGGGCAGGATCTCGGCGGCCAGATGGGCTTTGGCCCGGTCAGACCGGAGCCGAACGAGCCGGTCTTCCACGGCGAGTGGGAAAAGCGCGTGCTGGCGCTGAACGTCGCGGCCGGCGCCATGGGGCAATGGAGCATCGACGAAAGCCGCTACGCCCGCGAAAGCATCCCACCGGCCGACTATCTCGCCTTCAGCTACTACCAGATCTGGCTCGCGGGCCTGCAAAAGCTGCTGCTGGCGCATGGTTTCGTCACTCCGGACGAGCTGGTCCAGGGCCTGGCGCTGACCCCTGCCAAGCAGCCAAAGCGCGTGCTGAAGGGCGAGGATGTCGCCGCCGTTCTGCGCCGCGGTTTCCCCTATGAGCGCGAGGCGACGGCCCCGGCGCGCTTTTCTGTCGGGGACAAGGTCCGCACCATCGTGATGCATCCGAGCCATCACACCCGCCTGCCGCGCTATGCCCGTGGCAAGCTCGGGGTCATCGAGCGGGTCAGCGGCTGCCATGTCTTCCCGGACACCGGCGCCCATGGCGCGCCGGAAACGGCGCAATGGCTCTATACCGTGGTATTCACAGGGGCAGAGCTCTGGGGCCGCGATGGCGACCCCACCTCCACCGTCAGCATCGAAGCCTGGGAGAGCTATCTTGAGCCAGCCTGACGCCGCGCTCGCAACGCTGGCAGGCGAAACCCCGATCCCGCGCGATGCGGACGGCCCGGTCTTCGCCGAGCCCTGGCAGGCCCAGGCTTTCGCGCTGGTCGTCCAGCTCCAGGCCAAGGGTGTCTTCAGCGCCGATGAGTGGGCGCAGGCGCTGGGCGCGGAAATCCGCGAGGCCGTGGCTGCAGGTGGCTGCCGTGACGGCTCGGATTATTACGAGCGCTGGTGCGAGGCGCTGGAGCATCTGCTGATCGCCAAGGGACTGGCCTCGCATGCGAGCGTCGATGCCCTCGCCGCCTCATGGGCTCGCGCCGCAGAAGCCACCCCGCACGGCCAGCCGATCCTGCTGGAGAACGATCCGCAGCGCGGGTAGGGGAGAGGCTGAGGCATAGAGCGCTGGCTATAACTCATAATCCGGGGCATTATGAGTTATAGAAAGGCGTTCTATAACTCATGTCCTGGAACTGGCAGCACGCGAACTGGCCTGATTTCTCATGGAAATCAGAGGCTTTGGCGGAATTCGAGCAAGCATTTCTGCTGCAGGCCGGCGAGCTGGTCGGCGCCTACAAGCACGTCACTGCGGATGAGCGGGAAACGCTCAGGATCGAACTGCTGAGCGAGGAAGCGCTCAAGACCTCCGAGATCGAAGGCGAGTTTCTGAACCGGGCCTCTGTCCAAGCCTCTCTGCGGCATCAATTCGGGCTGGGTCCGGAGAGGCCGGGCATCGCCCCAGCCGAGCGCGGCGTCGCTGAAATGATGGTCGATCTCTACCAGAGCTTTGCCACCCCGCTGACCGACGCGACGCTGTTTACCTGGCATCGCATGCTCTTGTCCGGCGAAATGAAGCTTAGCGTCATCGGCGGCTGGCGAACCCATGACGAACCAATGCAGGTCGTCTCAGGCCCCGACTACAGGCGCAACATCCATTTCGAGGCGCCGCCCTCGGCGCGTATGCCCCGGGAGATGGCGTGCTTCGTCTCGTGGTTCAATGAAACCGGGCCGACAGGCCGTCACCCATTACCGGCGCTGACCAGAGCCGGCATCGCCCACCTCTATTTCGTCTGCATTCACCCGTTCGAGGATGGCAATGGCCGCATCGGCCGGGCAATTGCCGAGAAGGCTCTCGCGGAAAATCTTGGACAGCCCAGCCTGATCGCGCTCGCCTATACGATCGAGCGCAAGCGTAAGGAGTATTACGCAGCGCTGGAGAGCAATAACAAAGGGTTGGAGATCACAGCGTGGCTCACCTATTTCGCCCGCACAATCCTTGAAGCCCAGCGGAATACCATCGAGCGGGTCGATTTCGCCGTCCTTAAAGCGCGCTATTACCAGCGTTTGCATGGGGCGTTGAACGAGCGCCAAGCCAAGGCAATCGGGCGCATGTTCAGGGAAGGCCTCGACGGCTTCAAGGGCGGCCTGTCCGCAGCGAACTATATCGCTATCACCGGCACATCGCGGGCTTCCGCAACCCGTGACCTGCAGGACCTGATCGAGAAAGGCGCCCTCATCCGGTCCGGCGAATTGCGCCATGCTCGCTATCACCTGAACTTGCGAGCGGACTCTCTGACGTCAGCGACGCAGGCGCGTCCGTAGGCCGCCGCCACACCCTCAGCTCCCGCCGCCGCCCCAGAGCCCGACGAGCAGCAGCGCTCCGACCACTGCGACAAAGGCTGCGGCCAGCACCTCGAGCCCTGCCAGCGCCCGTGCGCCGCTTAGAGATCCGCCGCCCGCCCATTTCAGCGCTGCGAATTTGCAAAACACGGCGAAGGCCGCGAGCGCGCTGGTTGTCAGTGCCGTACCCAACGCCATGGCGAAGACAGCCGCGATGCCGGCCCAGACCAGCCCCTGCAGCGCCGCGAACACCAGCACGATCAGGGCACCCGCGCAGGGCCGCAGCCCGGCGGCGAAGACGACACCGGCGAGTTCGCGCCAGCTGCCGAGCCGGGCGACGATCTCCGGTCCGGGCAGATGGATGTGGTCGCAGGCGGCATCATGGGCCGCAGCGCCCTGATCGAGCGCCTGCAGCGCGCCAGCCTTGCGCCACAGCACGAACAGCCCGACGCAGGCGACAAGCGCAAAGCTCGCTTGCTCGATGATGTCGGTCGCGCTGCGCAGGGTCGCGGCTGTCGTTCGCAGCGCCAAAGTGAAAATGCCGACCAGCGCGATCGCGACCAGCGCCTGCAGCAGCGCTGCTGCCAGGCTGAGGCCGATCCCGCGCCGCAGGCTGCGATCATCGGCGACGATATAGGCCGAGATCACCGCCTTGCCGTGGCCCGGCCCGGCCGCGTGAAAGACACCATAAGCAAAGGCGAGACCGAGCAGTCCGAACAGCGCATCCGGGCGCTCGGCAATCGCCTTCAACGCCGCCGTCAGCTCCCGGTAGAAGCTCGATTGCCAGGCCAGAATGATCCCGCAGAGCCCCGATGTCGCTCGGCAGCGCCTCGCGCGGCAGCGCCCCACCGAAGGGGTTGCGCGGCGGTGGTGGCGGCGGCGGATAGAGCCAGGCCAAGCCGTAGAGCACCAGTCCCAGCACCGCCGCGACGACGGCCAGCGCGGTCGCTGCGATCAGCAGCCGCCGCGACAGGCCGGGCCAATCGGCCGAGATGCTGCTCGGGCTCAGCGACATCCGGGCCTCACGGGCAGGCGACGAGCGCGCGTGTCGTCACCAGCAGCCCGCTGGTATCGGGCGTGGCGGTGATATCTTCCATGCGCGAGCTTCTGCTGAACGGCCGGGTCGAGCTTCGGGGGCCGCGCAATGCGCACGATACAGCCCTTGGGCGCGTCGCGGGTGACGATGGCATCAGGCTGCTCGTCGATGGTGAAGGCGACGAAATAGGTGGGGTCGCCGATCTCGATGCCGAAGGAGCGCGAGGCCACGGCCGGCGTCTTCAGCGGCAGGGTGTAGGTCAGGGTCAGGATCTTCTTGTCGTAGACCAGGCTGGCATCGGTCGCGGTGCCGAAATCCTGCGCCTTGCCATTGGCCTTCACCGACGGTGAAGAAGCCGACATCCGGCAGGCTTTCAATGTTCACCTTGGCCAGTTCCGCCAGCTCCTCGGAGCTGAAGATCGCCGTCGCCGTTCTTGTCCAGCCCCTGGGTGATATAGGCGGAATAGGCCTCGTCGAAGCTCCAGACATGCTTCACCGCCCTCACCGCCCCGTCGGCATTGTAGAGGATCTCGGCGCGGGCCGAGACGAAGACATGCGGATGGGCAAGGGCGGGCAGCACGGGTCCGACAGCATAAGCGAGCGCGCAAAACAGCAGTCGCAAGAGAGCGCGTGGCATCACAGGCAGAATCCTCGGCAGGTTCAGCATGGCTGGGTCGATGATGTTAGCAGATTCGCAAGGCGGATGCGTCTGGCGGCTGCGTGCGCTAGCCATCTCCCGCAAACACGGCCAAATCGCGACATCCGCGCCGTCAGGAGCTGCCTTCTTGTCCCCTGCTCAGCTTTGAACTGGACAAGTCTGGTTGACGACGCCCCAGCGATATGTCAGCAATGCTGACATATATTGGGATGCTGCGGATTTGGAGGTTGGGTCAACCGGCCCCATATATATCGGCAGCGGGACGATCTTGGGAGGTCGCCATGGCCGAGAAGACGAATTCCGACGCACACGGCGTTGCAGGCAGCCTGCGCGAGCGTCTCGCTCGACGACAAATACGACCTCGCCAAGGAGCGGATCTTCCTCACCGGCACGCAGGCCATCGTCCGCCTGCTGCTGATGCAGCGCGAGCGCGACCGGCGCGCCGGGCTGAACACGGCCGGCTTCGTCTCCGGCTATCGCGGCTCGCCGCTCGGCGGGCTCGACCAGCAGCTCTGCGCGCGCCGAGAAGCTGCTCGACGGCAGCCAACATCGTCTTCCAGCCGGGCCTGAACGAGGAGCTCGCCGCGACCGCCGTCTGGGGCACCCAGCAGGCCGAGATGCGCGGCGAGGGCAAGTACGACGGCGTCTTCGGCGCTCTGGTACGGCAAGGGCCCGGGCGTCGACCGCACCGGCGACGTCTTCCGCCACGCCAACATGGCCGGCACCTCGCCGCATGGCGGCGTGCTCTGCGCTGATGGGCGACGACCACACCGCCGAATCCTCGACCGTCGCGCACCAGTCCGAGTTCGCCTTCGTCGACGTGATGATGCCCGATCCTGAACCCGGCCGGCGTGCAGGAGATCCTCGATTACGGCCTGCACGGCTTCGCGCATGTCGCGCTTCGCCGGCGTCTGGGTCGGCCTTCAAATGCGTCAAGGACAACATCGAATCGACGGCCTCGGTCGACGGCTCGCTCGACCGGGTGAAGATCGTCATCCCGGACGATTTCGCGATGCCGCCGGGCGGCCTCAACATCCGGCCGCGAGCCGACTTCCTCGAGCAGGAGGCGCGGCTGCACGACTACAAGCGCGACGCGATGCTCGCCTTCGTGCGCGCCAACAAGCTCAACCGGATCGTCACTCTCCGGCGGCCGCAACCCGAAGATCGGCATCATCACGGTCGGCAAGTCCTATCTCGACGTGCGCGCAGGCGCTGGACGAGCTCGGCATCGACGAGGTGCAGGCCAACGACATGGGCCTCCGCCTGTTCAAGGTCGCCTGCCCTGGCCGCTCGACCCCGCGCGAGCTGGTCGACTTCGCGCGCGGGCTCGACCTCGTCATCGTGGTCGAGGAGAAGCGCTCGCTGATCGAGGTGCAGGTCCGCGAGGAGCTCTACGGCACCGCGAACCAGCCGATCGTGCATCGGCAAGAAGGACGAGGACGGCGACTGGCTCTTCCCGGTCAAGGGCGCGCTCGACCCCAACGACATCGCGATCGCGCATCGGCGACCGGCTGCTGCGCTACCACGACAACGACGACCTGGCGCAGCGCGGCTCGACGGCTGAAGCAGGCGCAGGAGCGTGCTGGCCGAGGCGCAGGACGTCGCCATGCGCACGCCCTATTTCTGCTCGGGCTGCCCGCACAACACCTCGACCGAGGTGCCGGAGGGCACGCGCGCCTATGCCGGCATCGGCTGCCACTACATGGCGCAGTGGATGGACCGCGACGACCGAGGGCTTCACCCAGATGGGCGGCGAGGGCGCGAACTGGATCGGCGAGGCGCCGTTCTCGACGCGCGGCACATGTCTTCCAGAACCTCGGCGACGGCACCTACAACCATTCCGGCTCGCTGGCGCTCCGCTGGGCGGTCGCATACCGAGCGTCAACATCACCTACAAGATCCTCTTCAACGACGCGGTCGCCATGACCGGCGGCCAGCCGCACGAGGGCGGGCTCACCGTCGACCTGATCGCCCGGCAGGTCGCGGCCGAGGGCGTGCGAGCGCATCGCGCCTCGTCACCGACGAGCCGGACAAGTATCCGCCGAGCATGCGCTGGCCGGCCGGCACTCACGATCCACCACCGCGACGACCTCGACGCCGTGCAGCGCGAGCTTGCCGAGATCGCCGGGCGTCTCGGTGCTGATCTACGACCAGACCTGCGCCGCCGAGAAGCGCCGCCGCCGCAAGCGCGGCGCCTTCCCGGATCCCGACAAGCGCGTCATCATCAACGACCTCGTCTGCGAGGGCTGCGGCGATTGCGGGTGCAGTCGAACTGCGTCGCGGTGCAGCCGCTCGAGACCGAGTTCGGCCGCAAGCGCCAGATCGACCAGTCGAACTGCAACAAGGACTTCTCCTGCGTCAAGGGCTTCTGCCCGTCCTTCGTCACCGTGCATGGCGCGCGAGCCGAAGAAGCCGCAGCCCGCGCCGGCTCGATGCCGGCGCGCTGGGTGCGGCGAGCTGCCCGAGCCGGCGCTGCCGGCGCTCGACACGCACCTTCGACATCATCGTCACCGGCGTCGGCGGCACCGGCGTCGTCACCATCGGCGCGATCCTCGGCATGGCGGCGCATCTCGAGGGCAAGGGCCTCGGCATGATCGACATGGCCGGCCTCGCCCAGAAGGGCGGCGCGGTCTACAGCCACGTGCAGCTCGCGCCACGCCAGGACGACATCCACGCCATCCGCGTCGCGGCCGGCCAGGCCGACCTCGTGCTCGGCTGCGACCTCGTCGTCACCGGCTCGAAGAAGGTGCTGGCCGCGGTCAAGCGCAGGGCCGCGACCGCGCTCGTCGTCAACACGGCCGAGGTGATGCCGGGCGACTTCGCCCGCAACGCCGACTTCTCGCTGCCGGCCGAGCGCCTGAAGCGCGCCATCGCTGCTGCCGCCGGCGGGCGAGCGAGAACGGACCGGCGTATCCTTCGTCGACGCGACCGCGGCCGCGACGGCGCTTCCTCGGCAATGCCATCGCCGCCAACATGTTCATGCTGGGCTACGCCTGGCAGATCGGGCCGCGTGCCGCTGTCGCGCGACGCGCATCCGGCGAGGCGATCGAGCTCAACGGCGAAGCCGTGCCGATGAACCTCGACGCCTTCGAGCTGGGGCCGCCGCGCCGCGGTCGAGCCCGGACGCCGTCGGCGACGCTCGTCGCCGAGGCCAAGGCGCCGACCGCAGGCCCGGCACCTCTCCGAGACGCTCGACGAGATCATCGCGCGCCGCGTCGCCTTCCTCACCGCCTACCAGGATGCCGCCTATGCCGAGCGCTACCGCGACGCTGGTCGAGCGCGTGCGGGCAGCCGAGGCGACGGTCGGTGCCGGGCGGCACGGCGCTGACGGAGGCCGTCGCGCGCTACCTCTTCAAGCTGATGGCCTACAAGGACGAGTACGAGGTCGCGCGGCTCTACACCGACGGCGCATTCCAGAAGCAGGTCGCGGCGACCTTCGAGCCGGCGGCTGCGCTGCGCTACGAGTTCCACCTCGCGCCGCCGCTCTCGCCCGGCGCGATCCCGACGACCGGCGTGCCGCGGAAGATGAGCTTCGGCCCCTGGATGATGACGGCCTTCGGGCTGCTGGCCAAGCTGAAGGGCCTGCGCGGCACGGCGCTCGACCTCTTCGGCTACAGCGAGGAGCGCCGGACCGAGCGGCGCCTGATCGCCGATTACGAGGCTGCTGATCGACGAGGTCGCTGGCCAAGCTCTCGCCGGAGAACCACGCGCTCGCGTCGCCCTGGCGTCGATCCCGGAGAAGATCCGCGGCTACGGCCACGTCAAGGAGCGCCACCTCACCGCGGCGCAGGCCGAGGAGGCCGATCTGCTGGCACGGCTGCGCGATGGCTCCGGCCCGGCGCTGAAGATGCCGCAGGCGGCCGAGTAGCGTCCGGTCTTCCGCTCCAGCGCAACCCGGATTTCAGCGTTCAGCCCTCATCCTGAGGAGCCGCGGTACGCGGCGTCTCGAAGGATGATCGGTTCTCGCGGGAGCCTCTTGAGAGCATCCTTCGAGACGCTGCTTCGCAGCTCCTCAGGATGAGGGCTTGCGTTGCTGCTATCGCGCCGCATGACCCCACCGCTTGAGTTCCCTTGCCCGCTGCCGCCATACTCGCGGCTCATCCTTCGCGCCGGACAACCCAGCCTTGATCACACCCGAAGAACTCCGCCGTATCGCTTCCTGGTCGCGGGACCTGACGGAGCAGGAGTTCGAGGAAGCGCGGCGCGGGATCAGCCTCAAATCCTACGGCAAGGGCGCCTATATCTGCCATGTCGGCGACAAGCTCGAATCCTGGACCGGGGTCGCCGAGGGGCTGGTGAAGATGAGCACCACCTCGCGCACCGGCAAGGCCGCCACCCTCGCAGGCATGCGGGCCGGCGCCTGGTTTGGCGAAGGCACGGTGATCAAGGGCGAGCTGCGGCGCTATGAGCTGGTGGCGCTGCGCGAGACCCGGCTGGCGCTGATGCGGCGCTCGACCTTTCTCTGGCTGTTCGAGCACAGCGCGGCGTTCAACCGCTTTCTGGTGCACCAGTTCAATGAGCGGCTGGCCCAGTTCATTGCGCTGGCCGAGACCGAGCGGACCCTGGATTCGACCGGGCGGCTGGCGCGCAATCTGGCCTGGCTGTTCAACCCGACGCTCTACCCCGATCAGGACCGGACGCTCGCGATTTCACAGGAGGAGCTTGGCCTGCTCGCCGGCATGTCGCGCCAAATCGCTAATCAGGGCCTGTCGAAACTCGCCGATCTCGGGATGGTCGAGCTCGGCCATGGCAGCGTGACGATCCTCGATCTCGATCGACTGGTCCGCTACGAGGGCTAGCCATCGCCCCATCAGGGCGCAGCGTGTGCGCCGGACTTCCGCGGGACAATAGCGACCAAATGGCGCCTTGTCTGTCAAGCCCCCCCTTGCAAAGCTCATACGTGGCTGCAAGATTTGCATGCAATGAGAGGCCGATAAAGGCCCGAACGAAGGCTGGCGCAATGTACGCCGGTCGCACAGGGTGGAGACGAGCATCGTGGCAAGCGCAAGCGCCGGCCAGCCGGATACCTTTCCGAAATTGCTTCTGCGCAATGCGCGAGAGCGCGGCGCGCGTCCGGCGTTCCGGCACAAGGACCTCGGCATCTGGCAGAGCCTGGACCTGGGCGGAGGTGCACGAGACCGGTGCGCGCCTTCGCGGCGGGGCTGCAGGCGCTCGGCGCTCGAAGCGCGGCGACAAGGTCGCGATCGTCGGCAGCAACCGCCCGCGGCTCTACTGGGCGATGGCGGCGGCGCAATGGCTCGGCGCGATCCCGGTGCCGGTCTATGCCGACTCGCGTCGCCGACGAGATGGCCTATGTGCTCGACCATGCCGAGGTGACGCATCGCCGTCGTGCAGGACCAGGAGCAGGTCGACAAGCTCCTCTCGATCGCCGACCGGCTGCCGACGCTGCGACCACATCCTCTACGACGAGCCGCGCGGCCTGCGCGACTACGACCACGCGCGCCTGCATCGATCGACGACGTGCATCGACGCGCGGCGCGCGAGGCGCTGACGCGCGAGCCCGGAGGCGGCAGCGCGCTCGACGCGCGCGATCGCGAAGCCGGCACGGGCGCCGACCTCGCCATCATCCTCTACACCTCCGGCACGACCGGGCCGCCCGAAGGGCGTGATGCTGACCTACGACAACGTCCGTCATCGCGGCGCGAGATCGGCTGCGCCTTCGACAAGCTGGACGAGACGCGACGAGATCATCGCCTATCTGCCGATCGCCTGGGTCGGCGACCACATCTTCTCCTACGCGCAGGCGATCATCGCCGGGCTTCTGCGTCAACTGCCCGGAGAGCCCGGAGACCGTGATCGACGGACCGCCGCGAGATCGGCACCACCTACGCCTTCGCGCCGCCGCGCGTCTTCGAGAACATGCTGACGCTCACCATGGTGCGCATGGAGGATGCCGGCCCGCTCAAGCGCCGGGTGTTCCACTACTTCCTCGAGCATGCGCGCAAGGGTCGGCGAGACGATCCTGAACGGCGAGCCGCGTCGCGCTCGGCGGACCGGCTGCTCTACGCGGCTCGGCGACGTCGCTGGTCTATGCGCCGCTGCGGAACCGCTTCGGCCTGTCGCAGCATCAAGGTCGGCTACACGGCCGGCGAGGCGATCGGGCCGGAGATCTTCCGCTTCTACCGCTCGATCGGCGTCAACCTGAAGCAGCTCTACGGGCAGACCGAAGCCGCCGTCTACGTCACCATGCAGCCGGACGGCGAGATCCGGGCCGACACGGTCGGCCGGCCGGCGCCCGATGGTCGAGATCCGCATCGACGAGAACGGCGAGGTGCTCTACCGCTCGCCCGGCGTGTTCGTCGGCTATTACAAGGACCCGGAGAAGACCGCCGAGACCAAGACCGCCGACGGCTGCGTGCGCTCCGGCGATGCCGGCTTCTTCGACGCCGACCGGCCACCTGAAGATCATCGACCGCGCCAAGGATGTCGGCAAGCATGCAGCGACGGCGCGCTGTTCCCGCCGAAATACGTCGAGAACAAGCTGAAGTTCTATCCCAACATCAAGGAGGCGGTGGCCTTCGGCGACGGGCGCGACTACGTCGACCGTGCTTCGTCAATATCGACCTGTCGGCGGTCGGCTCCTGGGCCGAGCGCAACAACGTCGTCTACGCGCTCCTACCAGGAGCTCGCCGGCCATCCGCAGGTCTACGACGATGATCGCCGAGCACGTCGACGAGGTGAACCGCTCGCTCGCCGCCGAGCCGCGGATGGGCGGCGCGCAGATCACGCGCTTCCTGATCCTGCACAAGGAGCTCGACGCCGACGACGGCGAGCTGACCCGCACGCAGAAGGTCCGCCGCGGCTTCATCGCCGAGCGCTACGCGCCGCTGATCGACGGCGCTCTACGACGGCTCGGCAGAGGCCGACATCTCGCACCGAGGTGACGTTCGAGGACGGCCGCAAGGGCGTGATCGCGGCGCGCGTCGAAGGTCCGCGACATGCACGACCTATCCCGGTCGACGCCTGCGAGCGCGGCATGGACGCAGGCCGCATGAGACGCGACCGGCGAACCGCCGACGACGCCGCAGCGGCGACGTGCTGCTCGCGGTCGAGAACGTCTCGCTGCGCTTCGGCGGCGTGAAGGCGATCACCGACGTCTCGTTCGACATCCGCAAGGGCGAGATCCGCGCCATCATCGGCCCGAACGGCGCCGGCAAGACCTCGATGCTGAACTGCATCAACGGCTTCTACCATCCGCAGGAAGGCCGCATCACCTTCAAGGGCGAGACGCCGCCGCAAGATGCGGCCGCACGAGGCCGCGCGCGGCGGCATCGCGCGCACCTTCCAGAACGTCGCGCTGTTCAAGGGCATGTCGACGCTCGACAACATCATGACCGGGCCGCACGCTGAAGATGAAGCGCGGCTTCTTCTGGCAGGCGCTGCGCCACGGCCCGGCGATGCGCGAGGAGATCGAGCACCGCCGCGTGGTCGAGGACATCATCGACTTCCTGGAGATCCAGGCACATCCGCAAGATGCCGGTCGGCAAGCTGCCCTACGGCCTGCAGAAGCGCGTCGAGCTCGGCCGGGCGCTCGCCATGGAGCCGGACGCTGCTGCTGCTCGACGAGCCGATGGCCGGCATGAACCTCGAGGAGAAGGAGGACATGTGCGCTTCATCCTCGACGTGAACAACCAGTTCGGCACCACGATCGCGCTGATCGAGCACGACATGGGCGTGGTGATGGACCTCTCCGACCGCGTCGTCGTGCTCGAATACGGCCGCAAGATCGCCGACGGCACGCCCGACGAGGTGAAGCGCGACCAGGCGGTGATCGACGCCTATCTCGGCGTGGCGCATTGATGGACCTGGCGACTGGCGTATGCGCGCATGGAAGACGCGTCACGCGCAGCCCGATGCTCCGCGTGCCGAGGACGCAGCGGCAGCATCGCTGGGCCTGCAGCGATGGAGCTCACATGCCGCATCGCCGCCCGCCCGGCACCGGGTCGCTCGCCAACCCGGATCGACGGGCGATCGCGCCGCCATCGCATCGCGCCATCGTCGAGCAGGCTCATGATGGACATCCTCTACAAGATCTTCATCGATCCCTTCGTGCAGATGGGCGCGGCGCCCGACCTGCTGGTGCAGACGCTCTGGGAAGGCCTCGTCTCGGGCGTGCTCTACGCGCTGATCGCGCTCGGCTTCGTGCTGATCTTCAAGGCCTCGGGCGTGTTCAACTTCGCGCAGGGCATCATGGTGGTGTTCGCGGCGCTGACGCTGGTCGGCCTCTACGAGATGGGCGTGCCGGCCTTCCTCGCGCTGGCGCTGACGATCGGCGTCATGTTCCTGCTGGCGCGTCGACGATCGAGCGCGTGGTGCTGCGGCCGCTGGTCAACCAGCCCGACATCATCCTGTTCATGGCGACCTTCGGGCTCACCTATTTCCTGATCGGCTTCGGCGAGCTCGATGTTCGGCGGCAATCCCAAGCAGATGATCACCGACCAGCTCTACCTGCCGAGCGGCGCGATCGACCTGAAGATCCTCGGCGGCTTCGTCTCGCTGCAGAAGATCGACATCGCGGCCGCCGTCATCGCCTCGCTCATGATCGCGGCGCTCGGCGTCTTCTTCCAGATAGACCCGCATCGGCCGGGCGCTGCGCGCCGTCGCCGACAGCCACAAGGCGGCGCTCTCGGTCGGCATCTCGCTGAACCAGATCTGGGTCATCGTCTGGTTCACGGCCGGCATCGTGGCGCTGGTCACCGGCATCATGTGGGGCGCGCGCTCGGAGGTCTCCTTCGCGCTCGAGATCATCGCGCTGAAGGCGCTGCCGGTGCTGATCCTCGGCGGCTTCACCTCGATCCCCGGCGCCATCGTCGGCGGCCTCATCATCGGCATCGGCGAGAAGCTCGGCGAGTTCTACTGGGGCCCGCTGGTCGGCGGCGGCATCGAAAGCTGGCTCGCCTATTTCATCGCGCTCGGCTTCCTGCTGTTCCGGCCGCAGGGCCTGTTCGGCGACAGATCATCGAGCGGATTTGAAGATGGCGAGTGGCGAATGGCCAGTGGCGAGAGATCGAGCATGCTCAGGCAATGCGAGGCCTTCCCATTCGCCATTCGCATTCGCTCTTCAAGCGGAGCTTGAACGATGTTTTACCGCGAAGCCGGCCAGTACAAGACCGACTTACGCCGCCGACATGGCGGTGTTCCCGCTGCAGCAGGACCGGATCGGCATTGCCGTCATCCTGCTGCTCGCCTTCGTCGGCGTGCCGCTGATCGGCAACGACTTCTTCACTCACCAGCGGTGATGATCCCGTTCCTGGTCTTCTCGCTGGCGGCGATCGGGCTCAACATCCTCACCGGCTATACCGGGCTGATCTCGCTCGGCACCGGCCGCCTTCATGGGCGTCGGCGCCTATGCCTGCTACAAGCTGACGACGCTCTTTCCCGGACGTGAACATCATCGTCCTGGATCCTGCTGTCGGGCTTGTTCTCGGCCGCGATCGGCGTGCTGTTCGGGCTGCCGTCGCTGCGCATCAAGGGCTTTTATCTCGCGGTCGCGACGCTGGCGGCGCAGTTCTTCCTGCAATGGTGCTTCGTGCGCGTGCCCTGGCTGTTCAACTACAATGCCTCGGGCGCGATCGAGGTGCCGCTGCGCACCGCTGTTCGGCGTCCCGATCACCGGCGCGACCGCCACGCCGCGAGACGCGCTATCTCGTCTGCCTCGGCCTCGTCGTGGTGCTGACCTGGTTCGCCTCCAACCTCGTGCATGGCCGCATCGGCCGCACCTGGATGGCGGTGCGCGACATGGACATCGCCGCCGAGCTGATGGGCATCCGGCTGCTGCACGCCAAGCTGCTCGGCCTTCGCGGTCTCGTCCTTCTACTGCGGCGTCGCCGGCGCGATGATGGTGTTCCTCTGGTACGGCGGCGGCGAAGCGGCCGACGTGTTCAACATCAACCTGTCCTTCAACATCCTGTTCATGGTCATCATCGGCGGGCTCGGCAGCCTGATCGGCTCCTTCTTCGGCGCGGCCTTCATCTGCCAGCCTGCCGATCATCCTGAAATTCGGGCTGCCGGCGCATCGGCATCCCGCTGGCCGGCGCGACCGCCGAGCATCTCACCTTCATGATCGTCGGCGCGCTGATCATCTTCTTCCTGATCGTGGAGCCGCACGGGCTGGCGCGGCTCTGGCAGATCGGGAAGCAGAAACTGCGGATCTGGCCCTTCCCCTATTGAGGAGCGGACAGACCCAAGAAAACGACCTGCGGCACATATCAAGCTGCAGGCGCGAGGAGACGGCCCGGCGCCCTCGCCGACAGCCGCGGACATTGGGAGGAAGCAGATGAACACCAAGACGATGATGATGGGCGCAGCGCTCGGAGCGCTGATGACGGCCGGCGCTGCGGTTGCCCCCGCTCAGGCGCAGGATTCGATCTACTTCGCCATCAACGCCTATCGCACCGGCCCGTTCGCCGGCTCCGGCATCCCGATCGCCGACGGCATGCGCGACTATCTCACGATGCTCAACGAGCGCGACGGCGGCATCGGCGGCGTCAAGATCATCTATCGAGGAGTGCGAGACCGGCTACGACACCAAGAAGGGCGTCGAGTGCTACGAGCAGGCCAAGTCGAAGAACCCGGTGCTGTATTCGCCCTGGTCGACCGGCATCACGCTGCCGCTCATCCCGCGCGCCCATGTCGACAAGATCCCGATCCTGTCGATGGCCTATGGCCTCTCGGCCTCGGCCGACGGCGACGAACTTCCCCTGGGTCTTCAACCCGCCGATGACCTATTGGGACGGCGCCTCCGGCATGGTCCGCCACATGGCCAATCGAGCTCGGCGGCATCGACAAGCTCAAGGGCAAGAAGATCGGCCTCATCCATCTCGACGCGCCTTTCGGCAAGGAGCCGATCCCGGTTCTCGAGAACCTCGCCAAGGATTACGGCTTCGAGCTGAAGCTCTATCCGGTGGCCGCTGCCGACATGCAGAACCAGGGCTCGCTCTGGCTCATCGATCCGCCGCGACCGGCCGGACTACCTCTACATCCAGGGCTGGGGCGCGATGAACCCGACCGCGGTCAAGGAAGCCGTCAAGATCAACTTCCCGATGGACAAGCTCGTCGGTGTCTGGTGGGCCGGCGGCGATGACGATGCGCGCGCCGGCGGGCCGGAGGCCAAGGGCTACAAGTCGCTGAACTTCAACGCGGCCGGCGCTGATTTCCCGGTGATCCAGGACATCATCAAGCATGTCGTCGACAAGGGGAAGAGCCTCGCTCCGAAGGATAAGGTCGGCGAGAACCTCTACAACCGCGGCGTCTACAACTCGATGCTGATGGCCGAAGCCATCCGCAACGCGCAGAAGCTGACCGGCAAGAAGGTCATCAACGGCGAGGACGTGCGCCGCGGCCTGGAGAGCCTGAACATCGACTGAGGCGCGGCTGAAGGAGATCGGCATGGCGGGCTTCGCCGCGCCGACCAAGATCTCCTGCACCGACCATAACGGCCACAGCAAGCTGTATGTCGCCGAGTGGGACGGCACCAAGTGGACCAAGAAGTCCGACTGGATCGAGCCGCTGAAGGACAGAGGTCCGCCCGCTGATCGAGGCCGCCGCCAAGGACTATGCCGAGAAGAACACCGGCTGGCCCAAGCGCACCGAGCCCTGCGAGAAGTCCTCCTGATGTAACGGCAATCGGCATGGGGCCCGCGGCAGTCGATCTTCGGCTGCCGCACCCCAAGCCGACTGCCGCTTTTCTCTGCCGCCGCTCGCCCCATAGTTGCTTGCCCAACGTTGCTTGCCCACTGCCGGAGTCCCGACATGTCGATTGCGCCAGCGACCCTCGAAGCGCCCCCGCAAACTGCCGCAGCAGCAGACAGCATCCTGTCGCTCAACAATATCGAGGTGATCTACGATCACGTCATCCTGGTGCTCAAAGGCGTGTCGCTGCAGGTGCCGCGCAAGCGGCATCGTCGCGATCCTCGGCGCCAATGGCGCGGGCAAGACCACGACGCTGAAAGCGATCTCGAACCTGCTCAAGGCCGAGCGCGGCGAGGTCACCAAGGGCTCGATCGTCTTCGACGGCGAGCGCGTCGACCGCATGTCGCCCAACGAGCTCGTGCGGCGCGGCTGCATCCAGGTGATGGAAGGGCCGCCATTGCTTCGGCCATCTCACCATCGAGGAAAACCTGCTGACCGGCGCCTTCACGCGCCGCGACGGCAACGCCGCGATCAAGCGCGACCTCGAGAAGATCTACGAACTGTTCCCGCGCCTGAAACAGCGGCGCAACTCGCAGGCCGGCTACACCTCCGGCGGCGAACAGCAGATGTGCGCGATCGGCCGCGCGATGATGTCCAAGCCCAAGATGATCCTGCTCGACGAGCCCTCGATGGGCCTGGCGCCGCAGATCGTCGAGGAGATCTTCGAGATCGTGCGCCGGCTCAACGCCGAGGAGGGTGTCTCCTTCCTGCTGGCCGAGCAGAACACCAACATGGCGCTGCGCTACGCCACCTATGGCTACATCCTGGAGACCGGCCGCGTCGTCATGGACGGCGAGGCGAGCATGCTGCGCGAGAACGAGGACGTGAAGGAATTCTACCTCGGCGTCGCCGAGGGCGACAAGAAGTCCTTCCGCGAAGTGAAGAGCTACAAGCGCCGGAAGCGGTGGCTGTCGTGACCGCCGCCGGGATTGCTGTGATGACCGAGCATCAGGACGCACTCGAAACCCGCGCGCCCGAGGCTCGCGAGGCGGATCTCTTCGCGCGGCTGCCGGCCGTGCTGCGCGCGGCGATGTCCGCCCCGGCCTATGCCGAGCGCCTCAAGGGCGTCGATCCCGCTGAGATCACCGACCGCAACGCGCTGTCGACCCTGCCGATCCTGCGCAAGGCCGATCTGCCGGCGTTGCAGAAGACCGCCCTGCCCTTCGGCGGCTTCGTCACGGCACCGCTCGGCTCCTTCGGCCGGCTGTTCACCTCGCCCGGTCCGATCTTCGAGCCGGAAGGCGCGCAATCCGACCCGTGGGGCGCGGCCCGCGGGCTCTATGCCGCAGGCTTCCGGGCGGGCGACGTCGTGCTCAACACCTTCGGCTATCATCTGACGCCGGGCGGTTTCATCATGGATTCGGCCGCGCGCGCGCTGGGCTGCGCGGTGATCCCGGCTGGGCCCGGCAATACCGAGCAGCAGATGGAGGTGATCTCCGCCTATCGCCCGGACTGCTATGCCGGCACGCCTGATTTCCTGAAGATCCTGATCGAGGCGGCCGAGAGCCGCGGCATCGACATCTCCTGCATCAAGCGCGCGGTCGTGTCCGGCGCGGCCTTTCCGCCCTCGCTCCAGGCCTGGGTCAAGGAGCGCGGCATTGACGCCTACCAGCTCTATGCCACGGCCGATGTCGGCGTCATCGCCTATGAGACCAGCGCCCGCTCCGGCATGGTGCTGAACGAGAACCTGATCGTCGAGATCGTCCGTCCCGGCACCGGCGATCCGGTGGCAGAGGGCGAGGTCGGCGAGATCGTCGTCACCAACCTCGACCCCCACCACCCGCAGATCCGCCTGGCCGTGGGCGACCTGACGGCGGCGATGCACGAACCCAGCGCCTGCGGCCGCACCAACACGCGGATCAAGGGCTGGCTTGGCCGTGCCGACCAGACCGCCAAGATCAAGGGCATGTTCGTGCGCCCCGAGCAGGTGGCGGAGATCGCCAGGCGCCATGCGGAGATCCACAAGCTGCGGCTCGTCGTCGGCCGGGCGAACGAGGTCGATACGATGACGCTGAAGGCCGAGATCTATGCCGAGCCGGCCGGCCTGATCGATGCGGTCGCCTCGACGCTGCAGCAGGTCACCAAGCTGAAGGGCGCGGTCGAAGTCCTGCCGCTGGGCGCCCTGCCCAATGATGGCAAGGTCATCGCCGACGAACGCCCGGTCGGGTGAGACTGGCGCACTGCGGACGAGTCGACCTCCCGCCCCGGAAGCCCTCATCCTGAGGAGGTCGCGCAGCGACCGTCTCGAAGGATGGTCGCAGAGGCTCCTGTGCGCGCTGGAGCATCCTTCGAGACGCCGCTTTCGCGGCTCCTCAGGATGAGGGCTCGGAAAGGGCGGAGCTCACGACGCAGCGCCTCACCAGATCACCGGCGCAGCCCCCCTCGCCTCCAGCCATTGATTGGCCTGCGAGAACGGCCGTGAGCCGAAAAAACCGCGGCGCGCCGACAGTGGCGAGGGATGGGCGCTCGCTAGGACCAGATGCCGGCTTTCATCGATGAGGCGGCGCTTCGCTTGCGCCGGATTGCCCCAGAGCATGAAGACAACATGCGGACGCGCCGCAGACACAGCTGCCAGCAGCGCATCTGTCACCGCGCCCCAGCCCAGGGTCAGGTGCGAACCGGCCTTGGACGCCCCCTCCCTCACCGTCAGGGACGTGTTGAGCAGGAGCACACCCTGCTCCGCCCAGCCCGTCAGATCGCCGTCAGCCGGCCCTTCTCGCCCGACATCATCGGCCAGCTCCCGCCGGATATTGCTCAGCGAGCGCGGCAGCGGCGCAGGGCCGGCATAGGAGAAGGCGAGGCCATTGGCATGGCCGGGCGTGGGATAGGGATCCTGGCCGAGAATGACGACCCGCACCTCCGCGAGCCGCGTCGCAACCAGCGCAGCGAAGACCCGCTCGGGGCGCGGCGCCACGATATGGCCCAGCGCGACCTCGGCATCGGCGGCAGCGCAGGCGCGCGCCGACAAGCCCATTGCGAAAGACCGCCAGGTCGCGCCAGCCTTCCGCCGCGCGATGACGCCAGGAAGGCGGCAAGCGCCGCCTGATAGGCGCTCACTTCAGGACGATCCGGCCCTCGACCTTGGCATCGATCGTGCCGAGCTTGCGCAGATAGATCATCACCTCATTGGCCATCAGCTTGCCGTCGGTGAGCCCGACCAGCGTCCGGCCGCGAGCCAGCGAGACATAGCCGTCGCCGCCCGCCAGCATGAAGTTGTTGGAAGCGACCGTGTAGCGCGCCATCGGGTCGATCGGCTTACCGTCGACAGTGATCGACTTCACCCGCGAGCCGGACGGCTCCTTGAGGTCAGCTTCAAACTTCAACCCCGAGACCTGCGGAAACCGGCCAGACCCTTGAGGCGCCTGCGCCAGCCCGTTCTCCAGCGCATCGCGCACATCGCGGCCGGAGATCTCGACCATGATGCTGGCATTGCCGAAGGGCAGCTCGCTCAGCACATCGCGCCGCGTCAGCTTGTGGCCCGCCGGATATTGCTTGTTGGCGCGGATGCCGCCTGAGTTGGTGATGGCGATCTGGGCCCCGGTCGAGGCGCGCAACGCATCCGCGATCAGATTGCCGATGGCGGTTTCCTGGGTGCGGATCATGCTCGTGCGCGAGTCGAGCGGGGCAGCCAGCGTCGCGATCTCGACATCGAGCTCCTTCGACAGCTCCGCCTCATAGCCCTGCACCAGGGCCGCCACCTCCGGATCCGGCGTGGCGCCGCGGGAATCGTTGACGCGGAAGGTTGGCGTCCAGCTCACCTGCCGCGCCGCGCCCTCGCCCTTGATCGAGACGGCGATGTCGATGGCGGTGACGTAATTGCCCTCTTCATTCGACTCCACCATCACCACCTTGCCGTCATAGGCGATGGCGAGGTCGTGGTCGTGCCCGGAGAGGACGATATCGACCAGCCGCGAGCGCACGATCTGGTTGTCGGTGCCGCGGTCGGCATGGACAACGGCGACGAGGATATCTGCGCCTTGTGCCTTCAGGGCGGCGCTTTCCCGCCGCAGCGCATCCATCGTCGAGGAGAAGCGCAGATCGCCGGGATTGGAAACCTGCGGCGTCGGATCGAAGGCCGTGCCGATGACGCCGACCTTGACGCCGCCGAGATCGAAGATCTGCGAATCCCGGTGTCCGGGAAGCTTTTGGCCGCTGGCGTCGCGGAGATTGGCGGCGAAGGTCGGGTAGGTCTGGGCGGCGACGAGCTTGAGATAATTCTCCTTGCCGAAATCGAACTCGTGATTGCCGGGCACGAAGACGTCGAGCCCCATCTTGTTCTGCATCGCGACGATATGCGCGCCCTGGTCGAAGCCCGACATCAGCGACGGCGAGTAGCAATCGCCGGCATGGCAGAACAGCACCGGCACGCCCCGCGCCCGCTCGGCCCTGGCGATCCCGGCCGCACGGGCAAAGCCGCCCCGCCCCTTCTCATCGCTCATCTTGTAGATGTCGTTGACCAGCAGCAGCGTGAAGGCCGGCTGCGGCACCTGCGCCCGTGCGACCGGGCCCGATGCGGCCAGCGCAGCAGGGGCGGCGATGACGCCGAGCGCCTTGCGGCGAGTCAAATCGGTCATGAGAGGCGTCCCGGCTGGCAATGGTCCGGGCAACCTAGCAAACGGCGACCGTCGCTGGCCAGTCCGGCAAGGCCCCGGTCACCCGCAACACCAGTACGGAAATGTCGCACCCCCGCCAGAAGATGCGCTAATCACTGGACGAATGCCGGAACTTCTCTAAATCGAGGGCAAAGGGAAAGTCCGCGATCATGACAGTAGAGACCAAACCGGCGGCCGATATGCGCGCTGTCCGCTTGCCCTCCGACCATCCCCCGGTGAAAGCCGGCCGGATCGGCGTGCTGCTGATGAACCTCGGCACGCCCGAAGGCACGGAATACGGGCCGATGCGGGCCTATCTCAAGGAATTCCTCTCGGACCGCCGCGTGATCGAGACCTCGCGCTGGATCTGGTGGCCGCTGCTCAATCTGGTGATCCTGACGACGCGTCCGGGCAAGAAGGGCAAGGACTACGCCTCGATCTGGAACAATGAGCGCAATGAGGGTCCGCTCAAGACCATCACCCGCTCGCAGACCGAGCAGCTGGCGGAGCGGCTGAAGCCGCTGACCGGCGAGCGCGTCGTCTTCGACTGGGCGATGCGCTACGGCTTTCCCGATGTGAAGAGCCGCATCCAGGCCCTTCTGGACGAGGGCTGCGACCGCATCCTGCTGGTTCCGCTCTACCCGCAATATGCCGCGCCGACCTCGGCCACGGCCTGCGACCACGCCTTCCGCGCCCTGATGGAGATGCGCTGGCAGCCTGCGGTGCGCGTCGCCCCGCCCTATCATGACGATCCCGTCTATATCCGGGCGCTGGCGGACTCGATGCGCAAGCAGCTGGCGACGCTGGATTTCGATCCGGACGTCATCCTCTGCTCCTTCCATGGCATGCCGAAGGAATACCTGCTCAAGGGCGACCCCTATCACTGCCAATGCGCCAAGACCTGGCGGCTGCTGCGTGAGGAGCTCGGCCTGCCCAAGGAGCGCTTCATGCTGACCTTCCAGTCGCGCTTTGGCCCGGCGGAATGGCTGCAACCCTATACCGACCAGACGGTGGAAGGGCTGGCCAAGGCCGGCAAGAAGTCGCTGGCGATCGTGGCGCCCGGTTTCTCCGCCGACTGCCTGGAGACGCTCGAGGAGCTCGATGTCGAGAACCGCGAGATCTTCATGGAGCATGGCGGCGAGAAATTCGCCTATCTGCCCTGCCTCAACGATTCCGAGGAAGGCATGCGCGTCATCACCGAGGTCGTCCAGCGCGAGCTGATGGGCTGGATCTGACGCTCCCGCCCTCGCCACAGCCGGAGACCTGAAACGCAAAAAGGCCGCCCCTCGGGGCGGCCTTTCTCGTCAGCCGGTGCAGCCGCTCATTTCGGCGCGAAGATACCGATGCTGCTCGCAGTAATGTCGAAGGACAGCGACCCCACCACCGCAGGCCCGCACCACTTCGAACGGCCGGAACCGGACAGGATGCCACCCGGATCAGCCGTCAGCGCGAAGCAATCGCGCTTGGACAGGCTGGTGTCGTGGTAGCGCACATCCGCCGTCAGGTTCTTCCAGGTGTAGGACAGGCCGGCATTCCAGTAGGTGTAGTCGGGAAGGTTGGTCGGAGGCACGGTCGACCAGATCGCGAGATTGGTGGTGCCCAGCCAATAACGGCCAAGTTCACCCGAGACGGCCAAACCTTCGAGGAAGGGCAGGTTGTACTTGGCAGTCACCGAGGCGTAGGTGCCCGATGCGCCGGTCCCCAGCCAGTCCCAGGCGTAGAAGACATTGCCGCCGAGGGTGAAGGCGTCATTCACCGCCCAGGAGACCTTGCCCACCGCTTCGGTGAAGTCGGTGTTCTTCGGCGTCCAGAACGTGCCGGCGCGGTCGATATACTGCTTCTCGCTGGGATAATAATACTGGATGACGCCGAAATCGAAGGTCAGCGGGCCAAACTTCGGCCGGATACCGGCGAAGAAATCGACTTCCGCAGCCGGGCGGGTGGCCAGGTCGACACTGGCGCCGAAGACGCCGACATAGAACAGGTTGTCGTAGAATTGCAGTTCGACCGAGCCTTGCGCGCCGGGCTTGCGGTCGGACTGCGAAATGCCGCGGAAGTTATAATCCGTCACGCCCTTGATGCTGATCGCCGCGTCGATCCAGGTGATCGAGGGCGGCACCGGCGCGACGGGAACGTCCTTGCGGCTCGGCAGGTCGGAGGCTTGGGCCGAGGCACAGAGCAAGGTCAGGCAGAGTGAAAAACCAGATCCAATCGAGGCGGACGATAGGCCCATGCGGCGGCTCCCATTGCCATGGACCAGCGACGCAATAACCGCTGGCTACTGACAAATTAAGGGGAGCCATGCTTGAATCCGGCAAGATCAGCTTTTCGGCAGAGCGCTCACGGAACAGGCAAAGCCGCTGGAAAAACCGAAAAAAAGCCGCCTAAACAGGCGGCTTTCGAAATCGTCAGACTGAGTTGCCAAAGCGCCACAGCGGCACTGGCGGCTTGCTCAGGGGCGGCTGGTGGAAACGCCATCCGCCGGGTTGGCCTGGCTGACCCTGTCACCCGCGCGACGCTTGGTGGTGGCAGCCTTGGCCTCGGTCGGTTCCGCGACCGGCGCGGCAACGACCGGAGCCGGTGTCGGCATGAACGACCCGCCGATCAGCGGCACATAGCTCAAGGCACGCTGCAGCACCGGCGTCGGCGCCGCCTCGGCCTGGGCCGTCGCGACCGGAGCGGCGGACGTCTGCGCCGGGCGAGCCTGGCCGGGGCCGGCCTTGGCCACCTGCGAGGCCGCAGCCGCAGCGCGCGTCGTCACCGGCTTGGCAGCGGGCTTGGCCGCCTCGGGAGCTGCTGCGACCGTCTCGGCTCACCTCAGGCGTGGCCGCCACAGCGGCGAGGACCGCATCGTGATCGGCAGAGGCGGCGCGCACGGTGGTCCTGGCCTTGCCAGAGCCGTCCAGCACAACGACCCGCGGACCGACGGTCAGCGCATCCGGCCGGCTGATGCCGACATCGCGCGAGGCCCAGGAGGCGGTCTTGTTCAGCGATTCCGAGCCATTGGCGACGAGGGCGCGCTTGAAGGAGGGATGCTGGTCGCCATCATCATAGATCAGCTTGATCGCGGGCGTGCCCTTGGCCACCAGCGCGGCGATCTGGGCCTCGTCCTGCTGGCGCTTCTGCTGCACGGCCTGCGCCACGCTGCTGTCAGCGCCGTCATTGAAGGTGTACCGGCCGCTCGCCACGGCGACGCGGGGCTCGGAGCGGGTCACCTCGAAATAGTCGGTGCCTTCCTTCAGGTTCTTCCAGAAGCCGATATTCGGATCGAGCCGATGCTTGGCCAGATTCTCCGGCGTCATGCGGAAGGGCAGAGCCTGCATCTGCACGGCGCGCTGCCCGCCACTATGGGCCTCGCGGACCAGGGCGTAGATCTCGCCCATCTGGTCGTCGGTCATCGAGTAGCAGCCAGCCGAGGAGCAGGCGCCATGCACCATCAGATGCGCGCCGGTGCGGCCATAGGAGCGGTCATAGGCGTTGGGATAGCCCATGTTGAAGGAGACGTAATACGAAGAGTTCGGGTTCATCTGCGCGGGGGTGATCGCGTAGAACCCCTCCGGCGCCATCCGGTCGCCCTCACGCACCTTCGGGCCGAGCTGGCCGGACCAGCGGCACATCGGGAAGGTCTTGAGCAGCGCGTACTGGCCATCGGCCTTGCGCTTCCAGATCTCGAGCTCCGACTCCTTCTTGTAGGAGCGGATCAGGATCGGCTGATCCTTGGTCATGCCCTTCTCGGACATCAGCGCATAGGTCGCGTTCGGGATCGGGATCGTATGCCGAGCCGATCCGCGATAGCGGTCTTCTTCGCTGCAGGCTGTCAGAGCCAGGGAAACAAAAGCCACGAGCGCGAGTTGCTTGAATGCCACGTCGTCGATCCCATCGATTGGCTGGCCGGAGCGCGAACCACTGCCCGCACATAGCGGCTGAATTAAGCCGTTCTGTCGTTGTAGAAGCGTTAGCCTTGAAGCTTCCTTACCACAGCCATACCCCGGCTGGCCATATGGTGAAGCAACCGTTTAAGTCTAGCCAGTTCAGAGCGTACGGCCGATCGCCAAGAACTTCTCGGCGCGGCGATCGACGATCTCCTCTGCGCTCAGCCCAGCGAAATCCTGAAGACTTGCAGCGATCGCATCGCCAGCGCGGGCGATGGCCGTCTCGGGATCACGATGCGCGCCGCCGGTCGGCTCGCTGACGATCCTGTCGATGACGCCAAAACGCAGCAGATCCTGCGCCGTGATCTTCATGCCGGTCGCTGCATCCTGTGCCCGTGCCGTGTCACGCCACAGTATCGACGCCGCGCCTTCCGGCGAGATCACCGAATAGATCGCATGTTCCAGCATCATCACGCGGCTCGCCGCCGCAATCGCGATGGCCCCGCCCGATCCGCCTTCACCGATGACCAGCGCAACGCTCGGCGTCCGCAGCCCCAGGCAGCATTCGGTCGAGCGCGCAATCGCCTCGGCCTGGCCGCGTTCCTCGGCTTCGATGCCGGGATAGGCGCCGGCCGTGTCGACAAAGCTCAGCACCGGCAGGCCGAAACGGTCGGCCATTTCCATCAGCCGCACAGCCTTGCGATAGCCTTCAGGCTTGGGCATGCCGAAATTATGCCGGATGCGGGTCTCGGTGCTGTCGCCCTTTTCCTGGCCGAGCACGCAGACCGGCTCGCCACGGAAGCGGCCGAAGCCGCCGACGATGGCCTCGTCCTCGCCGAAAGTCCGGTCACCGGCGAGCGGCGTGAACTCGGTGATCAGCGCGGCGCAGTAATCCTTGAAATGCGGGCGCTGGGGATGGCGCGCCACCAGCGTCTTCTGCCAGGGCGACAGGGCGGCATAGAGGTCCTTGAGCGCCGCAGCGGCCTTGCCCTCGAGCTTGCCGATCTCTTCGGCGAGCGAGTAGCCGTCGCCCTTGGCGTCGAGCGCGCGCAGTTCATCGGCTTTCGCCTCAAGCTCGGCGACAGGCTTTTCGAAATCCAGGTAGCTTCGCATGGTAATCCAGTTCAGGTGCCGCGCCGGCAGGCCCGCGCGTGAGCTATGGTCAAGGCCGGGCATGCGAAAGCGGCGGACCTTGGCCGCGCCGTCCCGCCATTGTCAACCCGCTTCGGTTTCATCGCGATGCGCCCCCGCCCCTTGGGATGGAGCAGGCTGCGGCAGAAGAATTGGTCGAAAAGCGAAGCTTCTACGCGTCGCGCGCAGAGGCGCCCGGCGGTAGAACTGCTTGGTCGCGTCGATCACATGCACCCCTGCAAACGGCAAGGACAGCCCCGCGCCGACCTGTTCCCAGACCGGCGCCGAGCGCATCAGCACGCGTCGTTTCAGCGGCGGCACATACAACACCTCCGCCCAGTTCTCGGACGAGAACTCGGCACTGCGCATCAGGGTTTCGAGCTGGCTCCGGCTGAACGGGCGGCCATGCCCGAATGGCGTGCCATCCATCCGCGCCCAGAGCCCGCGTCGATTGGGCGCCACGACGAGCAGCCTGCCACCGGGCGACAGAACCCGCGAGACCTCCTCCAGCATGTCGCCGGGGCTCTCTGTCTCTTCCAGCGCATGGGCGAGGACGATCCGATCGACCGAGGCGGTCGGCAGGGGCAGCAGGGTCGGCTCGACCAGGGCCGACGCCGAAAGCCCCTCCGAGGGCCAGTTCACCACCCCCTGCGCCGCCGGCATGAAGGCCAGGACGCGCTCGGCATTGACCCCGAGCACCGACAGGTAAGGCGTGCAAAAGCCGAGGCCGACCAGGCGCTGCCGCGCGCAATCGGGCCAGAAGCGCAACATGGCCTGACCGATGAAGCGCCGCGCGACATGGCCGAGCGGGCTGGCATAAAAGGCGCGGAGGTCGACGACATCCAATGGCATGGGGCGGGAGATGGCCCGGCGCCGCACGGAAAGCAAGGGCTGCCGGGCCCTGGCGGCAGTCCAAGCGCGCGACAGGCACACTTGATCGCAAGCCGGGCTTGCCGCATGCACACTCCTCAGCCTGTCCCTGCCCGCAGGAGAAATCATGCCTATCGAAATCCACGTCTTCCGCACCCTGAGCGACAATGCCGGCGCTTTGATCCGCGATAGCGAGACCGGCGCCTGCGCCGCTGTCGACGCGCCCCATGCCGGCGAAGTTCTCGACGCCGCCCGGTCCAAAGGCTGGACGATCACCGACATCTTCATCACCCACGCCCATCACGACCACACCCAGGGCGTGGCGGAGCTGAAGCAGGCGACCGGCGCAAAGGTGGTCGGCCCGGCCGATGCGCCGGCCTCCGCCCCGCTCGACCGGGTCGTGGGAGAAGGCGATACTGTGTCGCTGGGCGCCCACCGCTTCGAGATCTGGCACACGCCGGGCCATTCCGACGGCCATCTCAGCTTCGTCAGCCGCGACGGCAAGCTGGCTCTGGTCGGCGACGTCGTCTTCGTCATGGGCTGCGGCAGGGTGCAGCCGGGCCAGATGCCGGCGATGTGGACCTCGCTCTCCCGGTTCCTGGCACTGCCCGACGATATGCGCCTGATCACCGGCCATGACTACACCCTCTCCAATGCCCGCTTCGCGATCGCGATGGACCCTGGCAATCCCGCACTTCAGGCCCGCGTCGCCGAGGCCGAGGCCGCCAAGGCAGAGGGGCGCTTCTGGGCGCTGACCACGATTGGCGAGGAGAAGGCGACCAATCCGTTCTTGCGCGCCGGCGAGCCTGCGCTTGCCGCCTCGGTCGGTCTGCCGGGCGCCGAGGCCGGCGAGGTGTTCGCCGCCCTGCGTGAAGCCAAGAACCGGTTCTGAGCCGCGACGATGACCACAACGCTGGACGGCCTGACCGCAGCCGAGATCATCCGCCTGCTCGACCTCAAGCCCCATCCCGAGGGCGGGCATTACCGCGAGACCTTCCGCGATGCCGAGGGGCCGGAGGGCCGCGGCCATTCGACCGCGATCTACTACCTCCTCGACACCGGCGAGACATCGGAATGGCACCGGGTCGATGCCGCCGAGATCTGGCATCACTATGCCGGAGCGCCGATGGTGATCAGCCTCTCGCCCAATGGGCATGACGCCTCGGCCCACCATCTCGGCACCGATCTGAAGGCCGGGCAGCGCCCGCAGATCGTGGTTCCGGCCGGCCACTGGCAGAGCGCCACCTCGCTGGGCGCCTGGACGCTGGTCGGCTGCACGGTGGCGCCGGGCTTCGCCTTCTCAGGGTTTGAAATGGCACCGCCCGGCTGGCGGCCCACGCCGCGCCGGCCCGGAGGCGCGGCATGAGCCGCAACCGAGCAGGATCTGGCGCTGGCGCTGGAATGCGAACGCCGCATCGTCAATGCCTGGCCGTCACCCTCGACACTGCTGATCGGCGATTGGGTGGTGCGCTTCGCCAACGGCTATTCCGGCCGGGCCAATGCTGCCTCGCCGCTGAAACCCGGCGCGGAACTCGACGATGCCACCTGCGACTTCATCGAGGAGCTTTATCGCGGCGACTCCCTGCCGCCCTGCATCCGGCTGACGCCGCTCGTCGCGGAAGCGACGCGGGCGCGTATTCTGGCGCGGGGCTACCGGGTCAGGGATGCCTCCTTCGGGATTGATCAGCGGGCTGGACGCGGTCGAGCCGGTGATCGCCGCCGATATCGAATACACGCCGCTGGCAACGCAGGAATGGATCGCCGGCGTCGCCGCGCGCCAGACCGGCACCAAGGCCAATGCCGCCCATCTCGCTGCCATCGTCGAGCGGGTGCGGGTTCCCGCCGCCTTCGCGACCCTGATGATCGCAGGCGAGCCAGTGGCCTATGGCATGAGCGTCGCAGAGCGAGGCATGGCCGAAATCGGCTCGGTCGTTGTCGACGAGGCGCATCGCGGCCAGGGGCTGGGGCGGCGCATCGTCTCCGGGCTGATGTCCTGGGCCCGCGCCATGGCGTGCCACTCCGCCTATCTGCAGGTGGACCAGAAGAACGCCGTCGCGCTCGGGCTCTACCGCAGCCTGGGCTACCGCGAGCTCTACGCCTACGAGACCCGCATCATCGACTGAGCCTCAGCGCGTCAGCAGCGCCGTGCCATAGAGGCCGATCGCGAAGACGATGTGGCCGATAATATTGAGCAGGCGCACCTGATTGGCATTGCTGCGCTTCGAGGCGGCGATGCCGGCGCCCATTCCCGGCTGCAGGATGAACCAGCCGCAGCCGACCGTGGCGAGCCCGACGATCAGGGCCGGCAGGAAGGTCGGGTTGCGGGCCCAGCCCAGGCCCCAGATCGCCAGCACGATCCCGGCGAAGACGATGCCGACGAGGTAATGCGCGATCCAGCCGATGGCGCGCTCATTGCCGACCGGCTCGGCCTGCCCGATATCCTGATGAATGAACTGCCCGCGCGGCAGATGCGCAAACCAGCGCCCGACCAGCCCCCAGTTCGGAGCCGGTAGTCCGAGCGTCCGGTGCAGCAATTGCGCCCAGAGGTCGAGCAGGATCGTCGCGCCCGCGCCGATGACGACGGAGCGGATCAGAAATTCGGTCATCGGCTTCCCCCAGCGCGCTCAATGCGCCCTAAAAGCATGGAGCGTGACCGGTGCCGCCGGGTCAAGCGCCGCAGAGCGCTGCCGCCCAATTCGCACGCAAGGATGACATGCGTCGGGAACAGAGGCTGCCTTGCGCAGGTTGCTGAACGACATCGGTCAAACGGGGGGAAGTGGCGATATGGCAGGCGCTCCGGCGAAGAAGAACACGACGCGGCCCGAGCCGCTGGGTCCCCACGGGACAGCCGAGCTGCCTTCGGTGATCCTCACCGGCTACAATGTCGAAGTTCGCGACGATGACGGCTTCATCGGCGACAAGGCCAGCCGCGGCGCCTTCATCGGCCATCTCGACGAACTCCGCCGCAACCTCCGCAAATCCGGCGACGACCCGCTGCAGGGCAAGACCGCCGAATACGGCAAGAAGGCGCTCGAGGCGCTGCTTATCGAGGGCGACCCCCATGAAGCCGGGCTGGTGCTGAGCGCCATCGAGAACTTTGCGCAATCGCTGGCCTTCGTCGTGCGGCGCTTTGCCAAGCTGAAATCCTGGGCCTGTGTCGAGCGCATCGTCGTCGGCGGCGGCTTTCGCGAAGGCCGGGTCGGCGAACTCGCCATCGGCCGCGCCGGCGTGATCCTGCAGACCGAGGGACACAAGCTCGACCTCAAGCTGATCCGCAACCACCCTGACGAGGCCGGCCTGCTCGGCAACGCCCATCTCGCGCCAAAATGGATTTTCGAGGGCTTCGACAGCCTCGTCGCCGTCGATATCGGCGGCTCGAACATTCGCGTCGGCATCGTTCAGCTCCGCCAGGACAAGGCGAGTGATCTGAGCAGGGCCCGCGTGGCTCATAGCGAACTCTGGCGCCATGCCGATGAATTGCCGGCCCGGGAGGAGACGATCAAGCGGCTGGGCAAGATGCTGCAACGCCAGATCAAGCAGGCGGAGAAGGAGGGCTTGCGCGTCGCTCCCTTCATCGGCGTCGGCTGCCCCGGCGTGATCAGCAGCGATGGCGTCGATCGAGCGCGGGGCGCAGAACCTGCCCGGCAATTGGGAGAGCAGCCGCTTCAACCTGGTCGAGAGCATACGGGAGATGCAGCCCGAAATCGGCGGCCACGAAACCCATGTCGTTCTTCACAACGACGCTGTCATCCAGGGCCTGAGCGAAATGCCGTTCATGCAGGATGTGACGGATTGGGCCGTGCTGACCATCGGCACCGGGCTCGGCAACGCCACCTATCGCAACCGCGCCGCCCCCAAGACCAAGGGCTGAGCCGGCGATCCTGGCTCAGCGCCTGATGGCGGGCGTCTCCACCGGCAAACCTTTGGCCCGCCCGGCGAGATAGAGCTCCAGCGCCAGATAGTCCGGCCCGCCGGGCTCGAATTGGGTGGCGCGCACGCCCAGCGAGCAGGCGCGCAGCCTGCGGTGCAGCGAGCCGACGCTGTTCCACTCCAGCCGGTAGGCCGGGTAGCCGGTTCCGGCGCCGTGGCTGATTGTATCGCCGCGCAGTTTCTGGCCGACCAGGCCGTCATGACAGTGCTGGCAGGACAGATTGAGCTGCCCCTGGCGCCGTTCGAAGAAGGCCTTGCCCGCCTCATAAAACGGCTTGGCCGGGCCATCCGTAACGACAGCCATCGGCAGCCCGCGCGAGAGCGTCGCGACATAGGCGGTCAGGCTCAGGAGTTCCGCGCTCTCATAGCCGAACTCCTGCTGCTGTTGCCGCTCCACCCGGCACTGCTCGATGCGCCCTTCCAGATTGGTCAGCTTGCCGTCGACGAGCTGGGGATAGCGCGTCGCGGCTCCGCGCAGGCTCTGTTGCGGCTGGGCATGACAATCGATGCAGGCCTTGCCGCCCGCTTCCGGCTTGCGGCTGAACAGCTCCTGCCCCTGCTCCACCCAGAAAAAGGCCGGATTGCGCGTCTCGTCATTCTGCTGGCGGCGCATCTCCGGGGACAGGAAACTGCTCCCCGAGACGATCTCGGTCGCAGCCGCAGCGCCGGAGCCGAGCAGCAGCAGGGCGACCAGCCATCGCATCAGCTGACGGTCAGCTTCGATGTGCGCGTGAAGGTCGCGCCGCCATCCTCGCGCCATTCGAACACGATGTCGCCGCTGGCGACGGCGCGCGTGGTGAAGGAGACGAAGGGATTGGCCGAGACGCCGGTATACATGTCGAAGCGGAAGATCTCTTCGCCTGCATAGGTGGCGGTGAGCCGGTTCAGGATCTTGCGCGGCACGGTCCCGCCCTTGCCGTCGGACTGGCCGCCGCGATCCATCGGATGGCGCGCCAGCACCCGGATCTCGATGATGTCACCGGCTTTGGCCTCGGCCGGCATGCTGATACGGGCATTGAAGGGAATGGCCATCTCAGCCTCCGTCGATGCAGGCGCTGAGCGTCACCACGATGGCGGCGTCGGCCATGACGAAGCGGCCATCGCTCAGTGCAGCCACGGCGGTGAGGGTCTGCGACTGGGCGAGCCGCAGCGTCGTCGCCACCTCCGCCCTGCCGGCTCGTGGCCCAAGATTGAACCGTGCCATATCCGGAAACGGGTTCTTCTCCGCGATCAGATGGATCCAGCGGACATGGTCCTGCGCCGTCATCGGGCTGTCGACGAGAATGCGGGTGTCGACCGAATTGCCATTCTCGACCAGCGCCGGGATCGTCAGCGTCATCCCCGCCCGCTCCGGTGTCACACCCTCGGTTAGCCGCAGAACATGCTCGGACAAGGGCGTGACAGCAGCGGCCGCACGCGGCATCGCGGCGAGAGCCAGCCCCGCTGCCGCGCCCGCGACCAGATTGCGGCGGCTTGGATGCACAGCGTCCTGTTGCGGGCTGCGATGCGCCGCATCATCGGAGGCTGGAGAGATAAACGACGACATCCTCGATCTCCTGTGCCGACAGGGCCGGCTTGCCCCGATAGGCGGGCGCGACATCGCGCAACCCCTCCGTACGAAAATAGGGCGGCATCACCGTGGCGGGATTGAGCACCGAACCATCGACCATGCGCAGCCGGATCTGCCCTGCATCCAGCCGGGCGCCGACGCCCGCCAGCCCCGGTCCAATCGTGCCCTGGAAAGGCTCCGAGGCATCGGCGCCCTGGTGGCAGATCAGGCAGTTGCCGCGCTCGCGGTCCCGCACCACCGCCTCGCCTCGCAGCCGCATCGCCGATCAGCCCGCCGAGCGGCGCCGGTATGGCGTCGCCGACGATGGTGTAGGCCTCCAGAGCCAGCCCGGCTGTGCTGCTGATGCACAGACCGAGCAGAACCAGCAGCCGCTTCATCAGGCCTTGCGCAGATCGGCATTCTTCAGCGGCAGCGAGCGCACGCGCTTGCCGGTCGCAGCGAAGATCGCGTTCAGCACGGCCGGCGCCGCCACGGCGATGGTCGGCTCGCCCACCCCGCCCCAGAAGCCGCCCGAAGCGACGATCACCGTCTCGACCGGCGGCATCTCATCCATGCGCAGCACATTGTAGCTGTCGAAATTGGTCTCGTTGATCCGCCCATCCGTGACCGTGCATTCGCCATGCAGCGCAGCCGAGAGGCCATAGACGAAGGAGCCTTCGACCTGCCGCTCGATCTGGGCCGGGTTGACGGCATAGCCGCAATCGGTGGCCGCGACGATGCGGTGGATCTTGAGCTTGCCCTCGGGGCTGACCGAAACCTCGGCCACCGCCGCCACATACGAACCAAAGCCCATGGTCTGGCAGATGCCGCGATAGACCCCCTCCGGCAAGGGCTTGCCCCATTCGGCCTTCTCGGCCGCAGCATTGAGCACGGCGAGGTGCTTGGGATGGTTCTTCATCAGCGCCGCGGCGGAACTCGAGCGGATCCTTGCCGGCGGCATGGGCGAGCTCGTCCATGAAGCATTCCAGGTAGATCGCGTTCTGGTTGAGGTTCACCCCGCGCCAGAAGCCCGGCGGCACATGCGGGTTGCGCATGGCGTGGTCGATCAGCAGGTTCGGGATGCTGTAGCCGATCGAGGCTTCCGGCCCCGAGGCGTTCAGCCCCTGGAACACCACCGGGTCGCGGCCATTCTGGATGTTCTGCGGAAACAGCCCCGCCACGATCGACTGGCCGGAAATCCGCATATGCAGCCCGCTCAGATTGCCGTCCTTGTCGAAGGCGCCGGTGAGCTTGCACTGCGTGATCGGGTGATAGCGGCCATGGGTCATGTCCTCCTCGCGCGACCAGATCAGCTTGATCGGCGTGCCCGGCACCTGCTTGGCGATCAGCACTACCTGGCGCACCCAATCATGCACCGCGCCGCGCCGACCGAAACCGCCGCCGAGGTCGATCTTGTAGGCTTCGCACTTCGCCAGAGGCAGGCCCGAGGCCTCGGAGGCTGCAGCCAGCGCCGCCTCGCCATTCTGCGTCGGCGTCCAGACCTCGCATCGCTCCGGCGTGTAGCGCGCCGTCGCGTTCATCGTCTCCATCGTAGCGTGGTTCTGATAGGGATAGCTGTAGACCGCCTCGACCGTCGCGCGCCGCCCCGGCAATCGCGCTCTTGGCGTCGCCATTCTGGTTGCCGACCACGGCCTCGGGCGCATCCAGACCCTCTTTCAGCCAGGCTGCGATGCTGGCGCTGGAGACCTTGGCGTTCTCGCCCTCATCCCAGACGATCGGCAGCGCATCGAGCGCGGTCTTGGCCTGCCACCAGAAATCGGCGACGACCGCCACGGCGCTGTCGCCGACGGGCAGCACATGCTTGACGCCGGGCATGGACTTGACCGCCGCCGCATCGAAGCTCTTCACCTTGCCGCCGAAGACCGGGCAATCCTTGATCGCGGCGTTCAGCATGCCCGGCATCTGCAGATCCATGCCGTAGATCTTCTTGCCATTGGTCTTGTCGGCCGTGTCCAGCCGCGCCAGCGGCTTGCCGGCGATGGTCCAGTCTCTTGGGGTCCTTCAGCGGCACATCCTTGGGCGGCTCGATCTTGGCCGCAGCGGCCGCCAGCTGGCCATAGCGCAGCGAGCGCCCGGAAGCCTTGTGCGAGACGACGCTGTTCTCGGCCGCGCATTCGGCGACCGGGACCTTCCACTCATTGGCCGCCGCCTGCACCAGCATCATCCGGGCCGCGGCCCCGCCCTTGCGGACATACTCATGCGACTCGCGGATGCCGCGACTGCCGCCGGTGGAGAAATTGCCCCAGACGCGGTTGCGCGCCAGATTCTGGCCGGGCGTCGGATATTCCGTCGTCACCTTCGTCCAGTCGCAGTTCAACTCTTCCGCGACGAGCTGCGCCAGGCCGGTCAGCGTGCCCTGCCCCATCTCGGAACGGGCGATGCGGATCACCACCTTGTCGTCGGGATGGATCACCACCCAGGCATTGACCTCCGGCGTGGCGCCCTGCGCGAGCGCTTCGCCGGCGAGTGGAATGGAGAAACCGAAGCTGAAGGCGCCCGCAGTCGCGGCTGTGCCGGCGAGCACGCTGCGGCGGGACGGCTTGAAACCAGTGGCAGGCGAAACAAGGGTCATGTCAGGCTCCCGATCAGGTTGAAGGCCGGGGAGGCGCGCGGTCTGGCGCTCGACCCGGCGAAGGCAAGGCGAAGCTCAGCCGCGGCCCATCGCGCCGCTGCCGGCAACATCGAGAATGGCGGCCTTGACCTTGTTGTAGGTGCCGCACCGGCAGATATTCGTCATCTCACTGGCGATATCGGCCTCTGTCGGCTTGGGATTGGCCTGCAGCAAAGCCGCCGCCGCCATCAGCATGCCGCTCTGGCAGAAGCCGCATTGCGGCACCTCATGCTTGATCCAGGCCTTCTGCAGCGGGTGCTGGCCATCGGGCGACAATCCCTCGATCGTCACGATCTTCATCTCGGGCGTGACCGCGCTGACCGGCATGGCACAGCTGCGCGTCGCGACCCCGTCGATGTGAACGGTACAGGCCCCGCATTGCGCGACACCGCAGCCATATTTCGTGCCGGTGAGGCCGATCTGCTCGCGGATCGCCCAGAGCAAGGGCGTGTCCTCCGACACCGCCACCTCGATCATGTTGCCATTCACATTGAACTTCGCCACTGCAAACCTCCCGGTATCGCGATGAGACGGATCGGCGGGAGAGCCAGCGCGCCCCGCTTTGTGCGACGTCAGCCCGTTCGGGCCTGCGTCGCGTTTTACATTGGTCCAGATTGAAACTCAGAAGCGGGAGCGCCGCCAGTGCCGTCAGCGCCACGTCTGAGCGCGGCGGCTTCGCGTGGTGCCGGGCAGTTTTCGCGTTCTGGATCGTGACAGCCCCTGCCGGCCGGGGCCTGCGCCTTGATAAGGTCCTGTTTTTGGCTGAAGCGGTTCGGCCGAGGGCCGACAATCGCGGTCGAAGCTTCACGGCAATGTGAAGCTTTGTCAGAGAGGGCCAACATCGGGCAGCCCAGGATCGGACAGTCAGGATCAGAAGGTGTTTCCCCTTGTCGGCCAACCCAGCGCCCGCGCACGCTTCCTCCGCAGGCCTGTTGCGGCTCGCAGACGCCCCGCCCGCCTTGCCTCATCGCCTTGTCACGCCCCAGACGCTATGGCGAGGCTCGGCCACACGACGAATCAGCACCTGCAAGAGCGGCGGATCCCGATAATGCGCAGCGTCGAGAGCTTGTCCCCCCTGCGGCTTCGCCCGGTAGCGGCGCGCCTCTTCGCCATGCTGGCGCTGAGCCTGGCGCTCGTCTTTGCAGGCGGCGCGGCCCCTGGCTGGGCCCAGACGCCTGCGCCCGTTGCGAACCCGCAACGCGTGCAGCTCGATGCCCTGCGCAGCGAACTCACCCAGATCGAGACCATCGTCACCGGCAAGGACACCTCTGACGCCGAGCTGCAGCGGCAGCGTTTTCGCCTGCAGCCCTTGCTGGAGCAGCTGCGGGTCCTGATCGACGATCAGCTCCCCAGGGTCGAGCAGGCCAGGCTGCGGCTGGAGCAGCTTGGGCCCAAGCCCGCGGAGGGCCAGCCGCCGGAGAGCGCAGAGGTCCTGCGCGAACGCGAAACCCGGATGAAGACCTTCTCGGAGGCCGACGAGACGCTGAAGATCGCGCGCGCCGCCCTGCTCCAGGCGGAGCAGATGCAGACCATGATCAGCGACCGCAGGCGCGATCTCTTCGCCAGGACGCTGTTCGCGGCCGGCCCGGCGCTGGTGTCCCCGGATAACTGGAGCGCGGCGCTGAAGACCCTGCCGGAGGATCTGCGCGCCTCGGGCTATATTTTCGGGGGCTGGCTGTCCGTCCTTGGCGAGGCGCTCTGGGGCCTCAAGGGCGCGCTGGTCGGCTCGGCCCTGCTGGCGGCCATCCTGCTTTATGTGGCGCGGCACCGCTACATGCCGCGCTTCCGTGCCCGCATCGCGGCAAGTCAGGGCGAGGGCGGCCTGCACTGCCTCTATATCGCCTTCGCGCAGATCGTTGCCGGTGCCGCCCCGCCCGTCCTCGCCAGCTGGCTGATCTATTCCGCGCTGAATACGGTGGGGCTGCTGCCGCCCCGAATCCAGCCGGTGATCTGGGCGGTGGTCGTCGGCCTCGCCATCTTCGCCTTCGTGCAGGCTGTCGCCACCGCCGTCTTTGCGCCCGGCGCGCCGCAGCGGCGTCTGGTCAGCGTGATGGATTCCACCGCCAGCACGGTCGTCTGGATCGCGACATCGCTGGTTGCAGTGCTGTCGGTTGGCAAGGTGCTGGAGGCCTGGCTTCAGGCGATTGCCGCTGGCCTCGCCGTCTCGATTTTGGTGCGCGGCATCCTCGCCATCATCTTCGCAGTGACGCTGCTCGCCGGGCTCTACCAGCTGCGCGACGACCAGGACATCGAGGAAGATGCCTGCCTTGGTCCCTATGTTCCCGTGGATGGCGCGAGTCTGGGGCCGGTCCGCATTATCGGCTGGTTCGTCGCGCTGCTGATCGCTGCAGCCGCCCTTTCCGGCTATGTCGTCTTCGCGTCCTTCCTGACCGAGCAGGTGCTGTGGCTCGGCATCCTCGCCAGCCTGTTCCTGCTGTTCCACCAGCTGATCGATCTCGGCATCCGCCGCGCCTTGACCGGCAAGGGCCGCCTTGCGCTGACGCTGAAGGCCGGGCTCGGCATCCGCATGGCGACGCTCGAGAAGATCGCGGTGATCGCCACCGGGGTGCTCAAGCTCGCCCTGATCTTCGTCACCTTCATGCTGGTGATGGCGCCCTGGGGCCTGGAATCGGCCGATTTCGTCGGCTCGTTGCGCGCGGCCTTCTTCGGCTTCCAGATCGGCGGCGTCACCGTTTCGCTGTCCTCGATCATCATCGCCATCCTGCTCTTCATCTTCGGGCTGAGCGCCACGCGCTATTTCAAGCACTGGCTCGAAGGCCAGTTCCTGCCGACGACGACGCTCGACCGCGGCCTGCGCAACTCGATCACCACCGGCGCCGGCTATCTCGGCTATATCGCGACGGCGGCGATGGCGGTCTCCTCGCTCGGGCCTCAGCATGGAGCGGCTGACGCTGGTCGCCAGCGCGCTCTCGGTCGGTATCGGCTTTGGCCTGCAATCGGTCGTGTCGAACTTCGTCTCCGGGCTGATCCTGCTCTGGGAGCGCCCGATCAGGGTGGGTGACCAGGTGCTGGTCGGCGATGCCGAGGGCATCGTCAAACGGATCAATGTCCGCTCGACCGAGATCGAGACCTTCGATCGCTCGGCGGTCATCGTCCCGAACTCGAACCTCGTCACGGGCGTGGTTCGCAACCGCGTCCGCACCGACCGCACCGGCCGCGTCCTGATCTCGATCACCGTGCCGCGCGGCTATGATCCGACCGCCGTGCGCGCCCTGCTGGCCGACGCCGCAACCGCGCATGGCGACGTGCTGCACAAGCCGCCGCCATCGGTGCTGTTCAAGAAGATCGGCACCACGACCATGGATTTCGATCTGGTCTGCGTCGTGCCGGAGGTCGACATCGTCAGCCGCGTCACCAGCGACCTCAACTATGTCATCCACGAAAAACTGGCGGCCCTGGAGCCGGCGGCAGCCGCGTCCGAGATGACGGTCAAGGGCTTCGACGGCATCGAGCGTTCGCTGACCGACATCGCCCGCGCGGTGGCCGGCGGCCGCGGCGAGCTGAGAGAACCCGCGCCGAAGACCACCCCGGCGCGCCGCAACCGCACCACCCCCCCATCGGATGAGGATGAGAGCGTCGCAGTGCCGGAGACCCCGGCTCCGCCCCGCCGCCAGCGCCTCCCGGAGACGACAGCAAGGAATGACTTCATGTCCGCATCACGCCAGCCGCGCCGCGAAAGCCCGGCCCATGACCTGCCCTGCCCTGTTGGCCGGCGCGCTCGCCGTCTTCAACCTCGCTGGCTGCACCGAAGCGCCCCGCGCCAGCCAGCCCACCTTTTACCGCGATCTCGGCTCGGCCTCGGCCCGGGTCGATGCGGCGGAGGCGCGCGCGATGATCTCGGCCTATCGCATCAATGCCGGCCTCAATGCCCTGACGCTCGACCCCGCCCTGACGGAAGCGGCCCAGCAGGAGGCCAGCGCCATGGCGGCGGCCGACAAGCCGGGCTCAGCCGAGGCGGTAAAGGCGCGCCTCGCCCGGGCCGGACAGCGCGGCACGGAAGCCAATCTCTCCGCCGGGTATCGCCGCCTCGCCGAGGCGTTTTCCGGCTGGCGCGACTCGCCCCAGCATGACCGGGTGATGAAGACGCCCGGCGTCAGCCGCATGGGGATCGCCACCGCCTATGCACCGGGCTCGAAATATCAGGTCTACTGGGCCCTGATCGTCGCTCCCTGAGCGCTAATCAGCAGAACCGCAGCGCCAGAAGCCGCCATGACCGACAATCATGGCGCTTCTGGTGGGAGACGAAGCTTGAAGGCTTGCTACTGCGCGCGCCTTCTCTAAAGCTGGTGACATGTCGCTGTTCGCCATCTACGCCCGCGTCCTCAGAGAGCTTGGCCCCGAGAAAAAGCTCGGACTGGTCCTGGCGCTCGCCAATATCCTGCTGGCGGCAGCCTCCTTCGCCGAGCCTATGCTGTTTGGCGCGCTGATCGACAAGCTCTCCAGCGTCCAGAACAATGGCCAGCGCCCCAGCTGGTCCGACCTGAACATCCTGATCGCCGCCTGGGTCGGCTTCGGCCTGTTCAACATCGCGGCCAGCGTCTTCGTCGCTCTTCATTCCGACCGCCTCGCCCATCGTCGCAGGCTGGCGGTGATGGCCAATTACTTCGAGCACGCGCTGACCCTGCCGCTCGCCTATCACACCCAGACCCATTCCGGCCGGGTGCTGAAGGTGATGCTGGAGGGCACCTCCGGCATGTGGGCGCTCTGGCTGTCCTTCTTCCGCGAGCATTGCGCCAGCTTCGTCGCGCTCTTCATCCTGCTGCCCTTCACCCTGTGGAAGAACTGGCAGCTCGGCCTGCTGCTGATGGTGCTCGTCGTCCTGTTCGGCTCGCTCACCGCCTACGTCCTGCGCAAGACCGACAAGCTGCAGAGCAATGTCGAGGCCTATCACTCCAACCTCGCCGAGCGCGCCTCCGATGCGCTGGGCAATGTCCCGGTGATCCAGAGCTTCACCCGGATCGAGGCGGAGGTGCGCGGCCTGCGCTCGACCATCGCCAGCCTGCTCGAAGCGCAGATGCCGGTTCTGTCCTGGTGGGCGATCGCCACCGTCGCGACCCGCGCCTCGGCGACGCTGACGGTGCTGGCGATCTTCGTCGTCGGCGCCTGGCTGTTGATGCAGGGCCTGACCACCGTCGGCGAGATCGTCACCTTCATGGGCTTTGCCACCATGCTGGTCGGCCGGCTGGAGCAGATCGTCGCCTTCGTCAACTTCATCTTCATGCAGGCGCCGAAGATGCGGGAATTCTTCGAGGTGCTGGACACGATGCCGGCCGTGCGCGACCTGCCGACCGCCGCCGATGCCGGACGGCTCGAAGGCGCGGTCAGTTTTCGAGGATGTCTCCTTCTCCTATGACGGCAAGCGCCCCGCGGTCGAGGACGTCAGCTTCGCCGTGCAGCCGGGCGAGACCATCGCCATCGTCGGCTCCACCGGCTCCGGCAAGTCGACCACGCTCGGCCTGCTGCACCGCGCCTTCGATCCGCAATCGGGCCGCATCGTCGTCGATGGCCAGGACATTCGCGATATCTCGCTGCTGAGCCTGCGCCGCAATATCGGCGTAGTCTTCCAGGAGCCGATGCTGTTTGCCCGCTCGATCCGCGAGAACCTCACCGTCGGCAAGCCCGACGCGACCGATGAGGAGATGCTGGAAGCGCTCGACCGCGCCCAGGCGACGGAGGTGATGGCCCGCCAGCCCGACGGGCTCGACACCCTCGTCGGCGAGCGCGGGCGCACCTTGTCGGGCGGCGAGCGCCAGCGCCTGTCGATCGCGCGGGCGCTGCTGAAGAACCCGCCGATCCTGATCCTCGACGAGGCCACCTCCGCCCTCGACGCCGCCACCGAGGTCAAGCTGCAGAAGGCGCTGGACGAGGTGATGAAGGGCCGCACCACCTTCGTCATCGCCCACCGCCTCGCCACCATCCGCAACGCCGACCGGATCCTGGTTTTCGAGCAGGGCCAGGTCATCGAGATGGGCACCTTCGACGAGCTCGTCGCCAAGGGCGGCCGCTTCGCCGCCCTCGCCAGGGCGCAGTACCTCGTCACCGACAAGCCGGCCCCCACCCTGCCGGAAGAAGCGGTGAGCCCGCTGGCCGGCAAGATCATCGCCGGCTGAGCGCGCAGGCTTCAGTTGCCGCCTGAGCCGTATCGGACAAAGCTGCGAAACAGCACGCCCCAACTGCACGGCTTCTGAAGCTGCACGGCTTCTGAAGCTGCACAGCTTCTGGAAATTTGCCTTCTCAGGCTTGAATTCGCCAATCCTATGATTACAATCTGGGGTTGTAACTTTGGCGATAGGAGCCGCTTATGGCGCTATACAAATACGCGAATGAGCTTCAACAGACTCAGGACGGCAGCTTCGATGTCGAGCACAAGCCGGGGGAAACGGTGCCGCGCTCTGGCATCTACATCTGCACCAACTGCCGCGACGAAGTGGCCTGCAATGCTGGTGATCCCTTCCCGCCTCAAAACCATCGGCAACATCCCCACACGACCAAGGCCATCCGATGGAAGCTGCTCGTCGCGACCCAGAACGGGCCATGACGCAAATAGTGTCGAACTGCTAGAGCGCTTTCTTTGCCGAGCAAATGAGTGCCCAGTCCCATAGCTTATCGCCTCGCGCACCATTTAGCGTGCCCGGTCGCTATGAGCCCGACTGTTGGGCGCCGGCGTCAAGCAGGCCGGTGCCCTTGTGCTTCAACAAGGCCTCGTCGAGCGCGCGATCATAGGTCGCTTCGGCAGTGGCCAGTTTCGCCCGTCCCGTCTCGGTCATCACCGTGTAGACGCCTCGCTTGTCGTCCGGGCAGATGTCCCGGACCGTGAGACCGGTTCGTTCGAGGCGCTCGACCATCCGCGAGACGGAACTCTGGTTCAGGCCGAGCAGGAGGGCCAGTTCCTGCATGCGAAGCTCGCCCTTCGGTGTGTCGGCAAGCGCCTGCAATGCGCGGAATTCAGAGAGGCCTAGGCCATGAACTGCCTGCATGGTCTTACCTATGTCGGCTTCGACATCGCCGACCTTGTTGACCACCGCCCGCCAAGCGTCATGTCTCCGCAACATCGAGCGTCCTTGCTAAGCGGCTGAAAGCACCAGCTGCATGTATGGCCATGCAAGGATTGGTTCAATGGTAAGACGGGGTCGCTTCGACAAGGCGCACCGCACACGATTTTTTGGGGGCCAAATCGTCTTCATCCGCCGTCCGTTTACGACCCTTGGCTTTGCGGGCGATCAGCCAGTTTCAGCCACACGACGCCAGCAATGATGACGGTCAACCAGAAGCTCTGGATCAAGGTCAAAGGCTGGTTCAGCAAGACGCTTCCGAAAACTGCGGCGCCGACTGCGCCAATTCCTGCCCAGACAGCATAGCCGATTCCGACATCAATGCTCTTCAGCGCGGAGCTAAGGCAATACAGCGTCGCCAGGAAGAAGCCCAAGGCGGCGACAGACCAATTCAACTCGGTGAAGGCATGGCTGCCGCCGACGCTCAGCGCGTATCCAATCTCAAACAGCCCGGCCAGCCACAGCATAAACCACGCTCGGGGCTGGTTCTCTGATGATGGATTCATGATAGTTCATCCTTTCGGTGCGTTAGGGTGGGTGATGAGATCAGGCCGCGCCACTGAGGCGCAGCCCCACGACCCCGCCGATTACGAGCGCGATGCCTGCGGCCTTCTTCCAATCCAGACGCTGTCCAAAGCGCAACGCGCCGAGAAGAACGATCCCAACGCCGGCTAACGAGGTCCACATCGCGTAGCCGACGCCAACGTCAAAGGTCAGCAAGGCGAAGCTCAGGAAGACCGTGGCGATAGCCCCACTGGCCAATGTCGCCGCCGTCCATAAGGGTTGCGTGAACCCTTTTGCCCTTCCGGCCGAAATGGCGACCGCCACCTCAAACACGACTGCGACGCCGAGATAAAGCCAATGCATGCGGAGCCTCTTTGCTGGTTCGTAAAGCCAGCCGCCTGAACCCGAATTCAAAGCGGCCGCAAGTGAATGTATGCGCATGCATATAGCAGGTGTAGCGGCTAGTCAAATCGCTTGCATGTGCATGCATCAATGACGGAGCGGTGTTGCGTTCGTTTAGCCCGGACGGCTCGATGAACCCAATGGGTTGGCTCAGGCCGTTTAGGACGGGACAGTCCAAGATAGGCCCTTCAGCCTTATGGCAGGCTCAGGATTTCGGAGGCTGAGGCGCGGGCTTCAGGCGTTGCCTCAAACCCGGAGCCTCAGCCCCGCAGCCCCGCTGCCTCGAGCAGGCGCCCGGCTGCGGCGCGGGCTTCTTCCGTGATGCTGGCGCCGGCCAGCATCCGGGCGATCTCCTCGCGGCGCGCCTGATCCTCCAGCGCCGTGACGCGCGTGACCGTGCGCTGGGTCGCATCCCCTGCGAGGGCTGATTTCGCGATCAGGAAATGCTGGCCGGCCTTGGCCGCGACCTGCGGTGCATGCGTCACCGAGATCACCTGAACCTTGCGGGCGAGCCGCGCCAGCCGATCGCCAATGGCATCTGCGACAGCGCCGCCAACGCCCGTATCGATCTCGTCAAAAACCAGCGTCGGCGCTGAGCCCCGCTCCGCCAGCACCACTTTGAGGGCGAGCATGAAGCGGGAGAGTTCGCCGCCCGACGCGACCTTCATCATCGGCCCCGGCCGGGTGCCGGGATTAGTCTCGACCCAGAACTCGATGCGATCGAAGCCTTCGGGCCCCCGCGCATTCGGGTCGCTGTCGATCTGCGTGATGAAGCGGGCGCGCTCCAGCTTGAGCGGCGGCAGCTCCGCTTTCACCGCGGCGTCGAGCCGGGCGGCAGCCGCTTGCCGGGCCTGCGACAGGGCGCGCGCCAGCCTGACAAAATCAGCCTCGCATTGCGCCAGCTCGCTCTCCAGCCGCGCCAGCGAGGTCTCGCTTTCGTCCAGAGCGGCGAGGTCCGCCGCCATGCTCTCGGCCAGCACCGACAGCCCCTCGACCGGCACATCATATTTCCGCGCCGCCGCGCGCAGGGCAAAGAGCCGCTCCTCGACCCGCTCCTGTTCCCGCGGATCATGCTCGCTGGCGCGCATCGCCGCCGCCAGCGCTTCACCCGCCTCTTCGAGCGCGACGATGGCGGTGTTGAGCGCGGCCAGCGATGGGTCGACCAGCTGCGGCGCCTGGCTGGCGCGCCGTTCCAGCCGGCGCAGAACGCCCGCCAGCCCCGGCACCGGCGAGGCCTGGCCGCCGACGGCCTCATAGGCCTCGATCAGATCGCGCGCCACCTTCTCCGCCTGCATCATCGTCTGGCGAGCGGCGGCCAGCGCCTCTTCCTCACCCGCCTGCGCCGCGAGCTTGCCCAGTTCCTCAACCGCATGGCGCAGGAAATCCGCTTCCTTGCGCGCCGCCTCGACCCGCATGCGCTGCGCCTGCAGGGCTTGGCGCGCGCGCTTCAGGTTCTCGCTCGCCTGCGCCACTCCGGCAGCCTCAGCTTCCAGCCCGCCGAACCCGTCCAGGATCATGCGGTGCTGCGCCGGGTCCGTCAGCGCGCGGTCATCATGCTGCCCGTGGATCTCGACGATGGCCGCGCCGATCGCCCGCAGGATCTGTACGCTCACCGGCTGGTCGTTGATGAAGGCGCGGGTGCGTCCATCGGCATGTTGCACACGGCGCAGGATCAGATCGCCATCCGTGTCGATATCCTGCGCCTGGGCGAGACGGCGCGCGGGATGGTCGGCTGCGAGGTCGAACACCGCGCCGACCTGGCCCTGGCTTTCGCCATGACGCACCAGCCCGCCATCGCCACGCCCGCCCAAAGCCAGCGCGAAAGCATCGAGCACGATCGATTTGCCGGCACCCGTCTCGCCGGTGAGCACGCTCAGCCCTTCGCCGAAGCTCAAATCGAGCCGGTCGATCAGGACGATGTCGCGAATGGAGAGCTGCGCCAGCATGGCGCTCAGCGCAGGCTCAGGGGACGGGGCGCGTTCACAGGACAGGGCATGCGCAGCAAACCCTCACAGCCCGGCGATCAGAACGGATTGACGACGCCAGCGACCACGCGGGTGAAGCCCTGGAAAGCGCGGCTGATATAGGAGGCGCGATCTTCGCGCGGAGCCAGGCCGCCGCTTTCGAGCAGCACATAGGCATCCTTGTACCAGCGGCTATCGGGGAAATTATGCCCCAGCACCGCTGCAGCCGTCTGCGCCTCATTGGTGATGCCCAGCGCCATATAGGCCTCGGTCAGGCGCATCAGCGCCTCCTCGACATGGCGCGTGGTCTGATACTTGGTGATCACGTCACGGAAGCGGTTCACGGCGCCGGTATAGTTGCGCTGCTGCAGATAATAGCGCCCGACATTCATCTCCTTGCCGGCAAGCTGGTCGCGCGCCACCAGGATCTTCTCCCGGGCATCAACAACATATTCCGACTTCGGATATTTGGTGATGAGCTCTTCCATCGCCTTGATGGCCAGCTCGGTGCGCTCCTGATCGCGGGTCGCGTCCGGGATCTGGTTAAAATAGGACATGCCCATGATGTACTGGGCATAGGCCGCGTCGGGGCTGCCGGGATTCTGGGCGATGAAGCGCTTGGACGCGGTGATCGCCTCCTCCCACTTGCTGGCCTCGTAATTGGCATAAGCAGTGAGGATCAGGCCCTTCTTGGCATAGGGCGAGAAGGGCGCGCTCTTGTCGATCTCGCCGAACTTCTTGGCCGCGCCTTCGCTATCGCCGTTCTGGATGCGGGCGAGACCTTCATTATACAGCCGGTCGGCCGGAACTTCGGCGACGATCTCGGGCTTGTAGACTTCAGGCCTGTCGAAAGGATTGATCGAGGACAGCGTATCGCAACCGCCGAGCAGCAGGGCGATGCGCGGCCAGGGCCGCGCCCTTGCGCATCGAGGCAGTGTGTTCGGTGTTCAGGAAATTCAGCCGCATGACGCTCACGTAGCCAGTCCTCTTGGTCCAATCCCACAGCGTGGGAAGCACTGCCATAGCGCAGACGCCAGCCTAGCGCCACCACCGAAAATGGTGAAATCAACCGGGCATGGCCGGCGCAGGCCCGCCGGGCCAGATGGCGTCCGTCGCCGCGATTCTAGCGCCGAGACCGCATCCGCGCCACTCTCTCCACCAGAAAGCGGGCGAATGGAAGGCGTCTCGGGGCAGCGTCGATCAGTGGACGTCGGGAGCGAAAGCAGCCGGAGCGGCAGCGGCCATCTGCATGGCCCGCGGCGCGGACGCATAGACCGGCGGCCGCCTCGACGATGCGTAATTGGCGCGGTCGGCGAACAGCGCTTCGAGAATGCGCACGTTCAGGCGATGCCCGCCGCAATAGGAGCGGAACTCGCCCTGGATCGGATAGCCACCCAGCGCGAGATCGCCGATCGCATCGAGAACCTTGTGGCGCACGAACTCGTCGCGATAGCGCAGGCCCTCGGGGTTGATCACCTTGTCTTCGCCAATGGCGACGGTGTTGTCGAGCGAGGCGCCGAGCGCGAAGCCGGCCTTCCAGAGCTGCTCGACATCACGCATGAAGCCGAAGGTCCGGGCGCGGGAAATTTCATGGGCGTAAGCGGTCGGCTCGAGGTCGAACACCTTGCGCTGGCGGCCGATGACGGCGGTGTCGAAGTCGATCTCGACATCGAGACGGAAGCCCGACTCGGCGGGAAGCAGCTCGGCGAAGGCCCGGCCGTTCTCGACGCGCACGGGACGCAGGATCTTCAGGTAGCGCCGGCCGGCCTGCAGGGTGGTCAGGCCGGTGGCCTGGATCGCATCGACGAATTCGCGAGCGCTGCCATCCATGATCGGCATTTCCGGGCCGTCGATCTCGATCAGCACATTGTCGAGGCCGAGGCCGGCGCAGGCCGACATCAGATGCTCGATCGTCGCGACGGAGGCGGACGCGCCATCGCCGATGACGGTGCAGAGCTCGGTGGCGCTCACCTTGGTGTGCTTGGCGTGGATCAGCTGGGCGGGACGGTCGGCCAGCCCCTGGCGCAGGAAGACGACGCCGGAATTGGCACTGGAAGGCTTGAGGCAGATGCTGGCCGGAGCTCCGGAGTGGACGCCGATCCCGGTGAGGGTCACGGGTGCGCGCAGTGTCGTCTGCCGATCAAAATTCATTCCGGTATCCAATCCTGATCGCGTGAGATGACGGAAGCGACAAAAGCCTCAGGCAAACCCCACCGCGATGCCTCGGAAGTCTGGACCGATCCTGCTGGACCCGCCGCTGACAACCATCTTGGTGCGAGCGCAACATAGTCCCGGCGGCCAAGCCGACAAAATCACGGTTTCTTACGCTGTGTTACAGGATTTAGAAACACATGATTAACTGACTATACCGTTGAAAAATATGGTTTTTTTAGCATTAAAAAACCCGCCGCAAGGACTGCGGCGGGCTTGTCGTTTACAGAAGCGCTGAAGCCAGGGCTATCAGCGTGCTTCGCGGCGCAGGAAGGCCGGGATTTCGAGGCGCTCTTCCTCGCTCCGATTCGGAGCGGTGCGGCCATGCTGGTCGAGCTGGCCGGCTGCCGGGCGCGGTGCGGCGACCGGTGCGGCCGGGCGGCGCATATACTCGGCATGGGCGGCGCTGGGCGCTGCCGGCACGGCGGCCTGACGCACGGGCGCCTGCTGCTGCGGCTCCTGCATCGCCTCGTCTTCCTTGCGGCCGAAGCCGACCGAGGCCAGGCGCTGCATCAGCGACATGCGCTTCTGCTCGGCGGCGTTCTGCGGGGCGGAGAGCGGCTGGGCGCCACGCTGGGCCAGCTGGTTCTGCGCCGGGATCGGCAGCTCCTCGATCCGGGGCATCCGGGTCGGGCGGACGGCACGCTCGGGCGCCGGCGGGATGAAGCTGTCCTCGTGGTGGTGCTGGGGCTGCTCATGCATCACCGGCTCGGGCATGGGGACGGCCATCACCGGGCGCGGCTGCACCGGGGCGATCTGGATGTCCTCGGCCATCGCGGCGGGAGCCGACACGGGCTGCGGGCGCGGCGCCTCGACGACGGGGCGCAGTTCCATCACCGGCTCGGGCTGCGGCGCAACGGGTGCGAAGCTGCGGACCGGGGCGGCGGTGCTGCGCAGGCGCGCTTCGGCCTTCAGCCGCTCGGCGACCTGGGCGATGCGGGCCTCGGTCTCGTCCATCTCGGCCTGGGTGGTGACGGGCTTGTCGATGCCGGTCGCCACGACGGAGACGCGCACGATGCCTTCGAGCGATTCATCGAAGGTCGCGCCGACGATGATGTTGGCCTCGGAATCGACCTCCTCGCGGATGCGGGTGGCGGCTTCGTCGACCTCGTAGAGCTTCATGTCGCGGCCGCCCGTGATCGAGATCAGCAGGCCACGCGCGCCCTTCATCGAGACATCGTCGAGCAGCGGGTTGTTGATCGCGGCCTGGGCTGCGGTCAAGGCGCGCTTCTCGCCCTGTGCCTCGCCGGTGCCCATCATCGCCTTGCCCATGCCGCGCATCACGGCGCGCACGTCGGCGAAGTCGAGGTTGATCAGGCCGGGACGGACCATCAGGTCGGTGATGCAGGCGACGCCGGAATAGAGCACCTGGTCGGCCATGCCGAAGGCATCGGCGAAGCCGGTGGTCTCGTTGGCGACCCGGAACAGGTTCTGGTTCGGGATGACGATGAGCGTGTCGACGGCCTCGTTCAGCTCGCTGATGCCGGCCTCGGCCATGCGCATGCGGCGATGGCCTTCGAACTGGAAGGGCTTCGTCACGACGCCGACCGTCAGTATACCCATGTCGCGGGCGACGCGGGCGATGGCGGGGGCCGCACCGGTCCCGGTGCCGCCGCCCATGCCGGCGGTGATGAACACCATATGCGCGCCGGCGAGGTGGTCGCGGATCTCGTCGATCACCTCCTCGGCGGCCGCACGGCCGACTTCCGGCTGCGAACCGGCGCCGAGACCCTCAGTCACCTGCAGGCCCATCTGGATGATGCGGGAGGCGCGGCTCAGCGCCAGTGCCTGCGCATCGGTGTTGGCCACGACGAAGTCGACGCCGTCGAGACCGGCTTCGATCATGTTGTTGACCGCGTTGCCACCGGCTCCGCCGACACCGAACACTGTGATCCGGGGCTTCAGTTCCCGGATGTCCGGGGCTTGCAGATTCATCGCCATGGTTGCCTCTTCAGATCTCTTGTCCGGCGCCTGGCGGGAGCCGTCCCGATTGTTAAGTTTCAACTCTTTTCGGTTCGTCCCGCCTGTCCGGGGGAACCGGGTACTCACTAGAAACTGTCCTTCAGCCACCGGCCGACGCGGGAGAAATACCCGTCGGTTCCCGTGGCGAAATAGGTCGAGCCGGCGCGCGGCTCGAAATGCTCGACATGGGCCACCTGCGGGTAGACCAGCAGGCCGACGGCCGCCGCGAAGGCCGGACCCTTGCCGGCTTCCGGCAGGCCACGAATGCCGAGCGGGCGCCCGGTGCGGACCTGGCCGCCGAGGATCCGCCGCGCCACTTCCGGCAGGCCGGTGAGCTGGCAGGCACCGCCGGTCAGCACGACGCGCCGGCCGGCCTGGGCGGAGAACCCGGCCTGCGTTCAGCCGGTCGCGGACCAGTTCGAGAATTTCCTCGACGCGCGGCTTGATGATCCGCACGAGATGCGACTTCGCCAGATGGTTGGGCGTGTCGCGCTCGTCATCGTCGACCTGCGGCACGGAGATCATGTCGCGCTCGTCGGAGGCGCTGGAGATGCAGGAGCCATGCAGCGTCTTCAGGCGCTCGGCCGCCGACGACACGGGTCGAAAGCCCGCGCGCCACGTCCATGGTGATGTGGTTGCCGCCGACCGCGATCGCGTCGGCATGCATCAGGTGCCCGCCGGAGAAGACGCCGAGGCTGGTCGTGCCGCCGCCGATGATCGACCACGACGACGCCCATCTCGGCCTCGTCGTCGACCAGCACCGAGAGGCCCGACGCATAGGGCGTCGCCACGACAGCCTCGACCTCGAGATGGCAGCGCTCGACCGCGAGCATGACATTGCGCGGCCGCAGACGCTTCGCTGGCGACGACATGCATGTCGACCGACAGCTTGCCGCCGATCAGCCCGCGCGGATCGAGCACGCCGGGCATGTCCATCCAGCGCGTAGCCGGTCGGCAGCGCATGAAGCACGGCCTTGCCGGGGCGGATCGCATGGGTCGCGGCAGCGGCCAGCACGCGCTTGACGTCGCTGTCGCCGACCGCTCCGGCGCGCAGATCGACGCCGGCCGCATAATGCTGCGAGCCGAGCCGGCCGCCGGTCAGGTTGACGATGACGGACTGGACCTCGACCTTCGCCATGCGCTCGGCGGCATCGACAGCCGCGCGGATCGCGCGTTCGGCGCCCTCGAGATCGATGATCGCGCCGCCCTTAAGGCCGAGCGAGCGCTGGTGACCGATGCCGATGATCCGGGCGACATGGGTGCGCCCGCGCAGCCGCTCATTGGCCTCGGCCGGGTTCAGCTCGGCGATCAGGCAGACGACCTTGCTGGTGCCGATATCGAGAATCGACAGGGTCGCGCTCTTGCGCGACGACAAGCGGCCGCATCCGCGGCGTCAGTCCCTGGGAAGTCGGGCTCATGCTTCGCCGCCCTTCTTCTTGGTTTTCAGCTTGATCGCTTCAGCGCGCGCAGCGGCGCCTTCTTCGGTCAGGCGCATCACCACCCGGTCGGGCTGGCGCAGGTCGATCGCCAGCACATCCTTCTCGAGCAGGCGGCTTTCGGTTTCCATCGCCGCCAGACGCTTGATCGCAGCCGCAGGCTGGCTCTCGGGCAGGCGCACATCGAGCCCGTTATCGAGCTTCAGGTTCCAGCGCCGGTTGGCGATCAGCGTCGCAGCGCGGATCCGCGGCGCCAGCGCACCGGCCTCCTCGCGCATCGCCAGATATTCGCGCGCCCGCTGGTTGGCATTGGCGCCAACCACCAGCGGCAGATGCGCGAACCGCCCATCATCCATCTTGTCGATCACCGTGCCATCGGCGGCAATGACGAAGAGCTCGCCCTTGACCTGCCAGAGCGCATAAGGCTGGCGCTCGGTCAAAGTGATCGAGACCTCGCCCGGATAGAGCTTGCGGACGCTGGCCTCGCGGATCAGCGGCGTCGCCTCCAGCCGCTTGCGCGCCTCATCGGCGTCGAAGAAGGCCAGCGATATCTTCGGGTCGATACCTGCTGCGACGAGCACTTCAGCCTCGGAAAGTTCGGCAATGCCGGAAATCGTGATGCGCTCGATCCCGAACCCGAAGACACGGGCCAGAATGTGATGAGACTCGCCCTGGCTGCGCCGAAGCGCCTCGACATGGCCGCCCATCACGCTCCCGGATCCCAGGCTGACCGCCAGGAAACCGAGGGCCAGGAAAGTCCCGATCCGGCGCGGCAAGCGCTGCGCCAGCGGCACTGACACCGCACTGCGCCGCGAGCGGCGCAGCCACCGTCCAGACCGCTCTCCGACCAGGAGTTGCGGACCGACAGGCGGGACCGGAAGCCGCGATTGGGTTTGCACCGTCATCGCATTCACCGATCGAGGGAGGCGTCCTCCACCATCCATTTGACGAGCTCACCGAAGTTCAGGCCCGCGTGGGCAGCCAGTTCGGGCACCAGGCTGGTTTCGGTCATCCCGGGCTGCGTATTGACCTCCAGCCAGACGAGACGTGTCGGTCTCGTCGTCGTAGCGGAAGTCAGAACGGCTGACGCCCCGGCAACCGATTGCTTGATGCGCCGTTAACGCACACTCTTCGATCTGCTGGTAAATTTTTGGTAAAATTTGAGCCGGGCAGATGTGGATCGAACCACCTTTCGCGTATTTGGCTCGTAGTCGTAGAAGCCGCCGGAGGCGGCACGGATCTCGGTGACGCCGAGCGCCTTGTCGCCCATCACGGCGCAGGTCAGTTCCCGGCCCGGCAATGAAGCTTTCGGCCAGCATCATCTCGCCGCAAGGCCAGTCCTGGCCGGGCGATTTCCTGGGGCGGATGCTGCCGTCCTGCTTGACGATCACGACCCCGACGCGAGGAGCCCTCGTCGACCGGCTTCAGCACGTAGGGCGGCGGCAGGACATGGGCCTTGGCCGCCTCGAAGCGCGCTGACCGTCACGCCGTCGCGCCACCGGAACGCCGGCCGCGGCGAGCGACCATCTTGGCCCGGTCCTTGCGCATGGCCAGCGCCGAGGCCAGCACGCCGGAATGGGTGTAGGGAATGCGCAGGATCTCGAGCACGCCCTGGATCGTGCCGTCCTCGCCGAAGCGCCCATGCAGCGCGTTGAAGGCGACATCGGGACGAAGCGCGGCAGGACCGTGGCGATATCGGGCTGACATCGACGCTCGTGACGCGGTAGCCGACGCTTTCCAGCGCGGCAGCGCAGCCTTTGCCGGAGTTGAGGCTGACTTCGCGCTCGACGGACCAGCCACCCATCAGCACTGCGACGTGTTTGGTCATGAAAATCCCGAGGCGCGTGAGCTATGGACCCTTGGGCGCTCATGGTTAACGGGGAGTTAAAATCGGGTAGAGAGGCTGGCGACGGACGCGGACAGTGCTAATATTGCCGCAAGGTTACATCCGACAAGCAGCCGCACATCCGGGAGAGGGCGTGAGCAAGCGACGTTCCGATTTCGAACCCGACCAAGGCTTCTCGAAGCAGGATTGGGACGAGGTTTCCGATAATCCCGAATATCACAGCCGAGGAATTCGCAGCGATGCGCCCCTTCGCGGAGGTGTTTCCCGAGCTGGCCAAGAGCATCCGCGACAATGCGCGCGGCGCAGGCAACCGCCGACCAAGGAGGCCATCTCGATCCGTCTCGACATTGATCTTGTCGAGAAGCTGCGGGCCTCGGGGCCGGGCTGGCAGTCGCGGGTGAACCAGGCGCTGCGCGACTGGCTGGAGCAGTCGCCAGCCTGAGCTCAGGCGGCGATGCCGATCCGCTTGATTTCCCATTGCAGCTCGAAGCCCGAAGTTTCCTTGACCCGGCGGCGGACCTCTTCGCCCAGCGCCTCGATGTCGGCGGCCGTGGCGCCGCCCGTGTTGATCAGGAAGTTGCAGTGCATCTCGCGAGACCTGCGCGCCGCCGACGCGCAGGCCGCGGCAGCCGGCCGCGTCGATCAGCTGCCAGGCCTTGCCGCCGGGCGGGTTCTTGAAGGTCGAGCCGCCGGTGCGCTCCTTGATCGGCTGCGCCGCCTCGCGCGCCGCCGTCACCCGGTCCATCTCGGCCAGGATCGCCGCCTGGTCGCCCGGCGCCCCTGGAACAGGGCCGAGGTGAAGATGATGTCGTGGGTCGCGGCCGCGCTGTGGCGATAGGTGAAGCCCATGTCGGCATGGCGACAGCGTGACGATCTCGCCCGCGCGGGTCGACGCCGCGCGCCTCGACCAGCACATCCGTCGTCTCGCCGCCATGCGCGCCGGCATTCATCCGCAGCGCGCCGCCGATGCAGCCGGGAATGCCGCGATAGAAGGCGAGCCCGTCGAGCGCGGCATCGGCCGCCGCGCGCGCCACCTTCACGTCGGGCACAGCCGTGCCGGCCCGCAGCGCGGTCGCCCTCCTCGAGCGCGATCTCGCCAAAGGCCTTGCCGCCGAGACGGATGACCACGCCCGGAATGCCGCCATCGCGCACGATCAGGTTCGAGCCGAGCCCGACCACCGTGACCGGAATCTCGGCCGGCAAGTTCGGCAGAAGATAGCGCGAGATCGGCCTCATCCGCCGGCGTGAACAGCGCCTGCGGCCGGGCCGCCGACGCGAAACCAGGTCAGCGCCGCCATATCGGTGATTGGCCAGCAGCCGGCCGCGCAGCTCGGGCACGGCGGCGCGGAGATCAGGGGTGATGTCGGGATAGGTCATGCCGGCTCATAGCCCGTCTCGCCGAGGCGAGAAGATCAAGCGCCGCCAGCGCCTTCAGCTCGCCCGGCAGCGCATAGGCCCATTGCGTGATGTTGCCGGCGCCGAGGCAGACGACATAGTCGCCCGGCCCCGCCACTTCGGCGACCATGCCGGCGAGCTTGTCGGGCCCCTCCAGCGCCAAGCGCATGGCGATGGCCGCGCGCCTTGATGCCGGACGACCAGCAAATCGCGATCGGCGCCGGCGATCGGGGCCTCGCCGGCCGCATAGGTGTCGGCGACGATCACCGTGTCGGCATCGTTGAAGCAGGCGGCGAAATCGTCGAACAGGCTGGACAGGCGCGTGTAGCGATGCGGCTGCACGATCGCGATGACCTTGCCCTTGGTCGAGGCGCGCGCCGCCTTGCAGCACGGCTGCGATCTCGACCGGGTGATGGCCGTAATCGTCGAAGATCAGCGCGCCGTTCCACTCGCCGGTCTTGGTGAAGCGCCGCTTGACGCCGCCGAAGCCGGCCAGCGCCGCGCGAATGCGCTCGACCGGGATGCCGAGATCATAGGCGACCGCGATCGCCGCGGTCGCATTGAGCGCATTGTGATGGCCGGGCATCGGCATCACCAGATCGCGCACCACCTCGTCGCGGCCACGCTTGCGGTCGCGGATCAGCAGCGTGAACTTCGGCCTGCCCGCCGGTGAGATCGATATCGATCAGCCGGAAATCGGCCTGCGGGTTTTCGCCATAGGTGATGACGCGGCGATCCTCGATCTGCCCGACAAGCCCCTGCACCGTCGGATGGTCGATGCACATCACCGCAAAGCCGTAGAAGGGCAGGTTCTCGACGAAGCGTGCGGAACGCCGCCTTGATTGCGTCGAAGGTGCCGAAATGGTCGAGATGCTCGGGATCGATATTGGTGACGATCGCGACATCGGCCGGCAGCTTCAGGAAGGTGCCGTCGCAATTCATCGGCCTCGACCACCATCCAGTCGCTCTCGCCGATGCGCGCATTGGTGCCATAGGCGTTGATGATGCCGCCATTGATCACGGTCGGGTCGAGCCCGCCCTTTTCCAGCAGCGTCGCGACCAGCGAGGTCGTGGTCGTCTTGCCATGCGTGCCGGCGATGGCGATGCAGGACTTCAGCCGCATCAGCTCGGCCAGCATTTCGGCGCGGCGCACCACCGGCAGGCGCTGCTCGCGCGCCGCGACCAGCTCCGGGATTGTCGCGGCGGATCGCGGTGGAGACCACCACGACCTCGGCGCCGCCGAATGTTCTCGGCGGCATGGCCGATGAAGGTCTTGATGCCCTTCTCGGCCAGGCGGCGTGACATTGGCGTTGTCGGACGCGTCCGACCCCTGCACCTGATAGCCGAGATTGTGCAGCACCTCGGCAATGCCGGACATGCCGATGCCGCCGATGCCGACGAAATGGATGGAGCCGAGCTTCGGCGGCAGCTTCATGGCCGAAATATCCTGTCTGGTTCAGAGAGATGCGGTTTCGACGACGAGATCGCGCCAGCCGCTCCGCCGCGTCGGGGATTCCGGCGCTCTTGGCGTTCTCGGCCATGGTCGTCAAGTGCGCCGGCTGTCCGAGTCAGGACGGAGAGCTCGGTCGCGAGCCGCCCCGGCGTGAACTCCGGCTGCAGAATCCGCGACGGCGCCGCCGAGCTTTTCGAGGAAGGCGGCATTGGCAGCCTGGTCCTGGTCGAGCGCACCGGGCAGCGGCACGAGGATCGATGGGCCGGCCGATGACGGTGAGCTCGGCGATGGTCGAAGCGCCCGAGCGCCCGACGACGAGATGCGCCTTGGCGATGCGCGCCGGCAGATCCTTGAAGAAGGGCTGCGACCTCGCGCCTGGACGCCGAGGCTCTCATAGATCCCGCTGACCCGGGCATGATCCTCGGGCGCGCGCCTGCTGGGTGATGAAGAGCCGCGCCCGCTCCGCCGGCGTCAGCTGCTGGATCGCCGGCGGCACGATATCGGCCATGATCCGCGCACCCTGGCTGCCGCCGAAGACGACCAGATCGAAACGTCCCTCCCCCGGCCAATCGATAGGCAGCGGCAGCCGCCAGCACGGCGGGCCTGCACCGGATTGCCGACATGCCGGCATTTCGCCAGCGCCTCCAGGGAGAGGCCGCCAACCTCGGCAAAGCCGGTGGCGATGGCGTCGACACGGCCGGCGAGAAAGCGATTGGCCCGGCCGACCACGGCGTTCTGCTCGTGGATCATCGTCTTGGCCCCGCCAAGCGACGCACCGCAAGCACAGGCGGCACGGTCGGGTAGCCACCGAAGCCGACGACCAGCCCGGGCTTCAGCGTCTTGACGATGTTGCGGGCTGCCAGCACGCCTCTGGCCAGCTCAAAGCCGACGCGGAGCTTGCCGATGACCGAGCGGCCCGACGGTGTCGCCGATGGCACCGGAATGACCGCCTCGGCCGGAAAATCCCCGGCGAACTCGGCCCCTCGCGGATCGGTCATCAGCACGACGCGAATGCCCTGCGCCCGCAGCACATGGCTCAGCGATTCCGCCGGAAACAAATGTCCGCCCGTACCGCCGGCTGCCAGAATGACGAGCTTGCCCTGTGCCATGGCCTATTGCCTGAACGTGCCGAAATCGGTGGCGCGCGGGCGCTTCCGCGTCAGCGCCAGCAGGAAGCCGGTGCCGATGGCCAGCGAAAGCAGCGACGATCCGCCATAGGAGATGAACGGCAGCGTCATGCCCTTGGCCGGCATCATGTGCAGGTTGACCATCATGTTGATCGCCGCCTGGATGCCGAAGAGCAGCGAAAGACCGGTCACGGCGAGCCGCACGAACGGGTCTTCGGTCTTCTGCGCCACGAGCAGAGCCCGCAGCACGATCACGCGCAAACAGCGCCACCAGCGCGATGCAGATGACGATGCCGAACTCCTCGGCCGTCACCGCGAAGATGAAGTCGGTATGGGCGTCGGGCAGGATGCGCTTGACCGTGCCTTCGCCCGGCCCCTTCCCGAGCCAGCCGCCCTGCGCAAAGCTCTCAAGCGCCGTATCGACCTGGAAGGTGTCGCCCGAGCCCTTGTCCATGAAGCGCTCGATACGGGCGCGGACGTGCGGCACGAGATGATAGGCGATCAGCAGCCCAAAGGCGCCGATGCCACCCAGCCCCATCACCCAGAACCAGTGCAGGCCGGCGACAAAGAACAGCCCGCACCAGACCATGCTGATCAGGATGGTCTGGCCGAAATCCGGCTGCATCACCAGCGGCGTGATCGTCAGCGGCAGCAACAGGAAGGCCATCAGCGTGCCCGGCAGATCCGGCCGGCGCGTGCCTTCGGCGAACGCCCAGGCGGCGAGAACGACGAAAGCCGGTTTCAGGAATTCCGACGGCTGCACCGAGCCGATCGGCCCAAGCGTCAGCCAGCGCCGCGCGCCTTTCACCTCGATGCCGAGGTAAAGCGTGGCAAACACCATCGCCAGCGAGCAGATGAAGATCAGCAGCGCCGCACGCCTGACCTGGCGCGGCGACAGGAACGAAACGCCCAGGAAAATCGCCAGCGCCGCCAGCAGGAAAAAGGCCTGGCGATTGACAAAATGGAAGGTGGAGAGGCCCAGCCGCTCCGCCACCGGCGGGCCGCCTGCCATCAGCAGCACCACGCCCGAGACCATGAGCGCGACCAGCGCACCAAGGATGATGCGGTCGATCGACCACCACCAGCGGCCGCTAAGGCTGGGTTCGGCGCGAGAAACCATCGTGGCTCCACCAATGCATGGGCGCGGAGTTGCGCCTCTGGCAAATCACTCTGTCAATGAATGGTTAATCGTTTGATTCCGGCCGGGACTAATCCGGCGGCTCAGCCGCCTGCCAGCTCGCTTGCAATGAAGGCCCTGACATCCTCGGCGGCGACGCCGGGCGCAATGAAGCTCCGGCCGATGCCGCGCGCCAGAATGAAGGTCAGAACGCCGCGTTTCACCTTCTTGTCCTGCGCCATGGCCGCGACGATGTCGTCGGCACTGCCGGTCCCGCCCGGCACCTGCTGCAACCGGCTCGGCAGGCCCACCGCGTCAAGATGGCGCGCGACCCGCACCGCATCCTGGCCGGGGCAGAGACCGAGCGTCTGCGAGAAGCGGAAGGCGAGCGCGAGCCCGATCGCCACCGCCTCGCCATGCACCAGCCGGCGCGAATCGTAATCCGTCAGCCGTTCCAGCGCGTGCGCGAACGTGTGGCCGAGATTAAGCAGGGCCCGGTCGCCCTCCTCCCGCTCGTCACGCGCCACGACCTCCGCCTTGGCGCGGCAGGACACCGCGACCGCATGGTCCCGCTCCGGCCCGCCGGCAATGATCCGGCTCCAGTTTGCCTCGCACCAGTCGAAGAAGCCGGCATCAGCGATCAGCCCGTATTTCACGACCTCGGCATAGCCCGCCTTGAACTCGCGCGGGCTCAGCGTGTCGAGCAGGGCGGTATCGGCGATGACGAGCGCAGGCTGGTGAAACGCGCCGATCAGGTTCTTGCCGTGGCTGGTATTGATGCCGGTCTTGCCGCCGACGGAGGAATCCACCTGCGCCAGCAGGCTGGTCGGAATCTGCACGAAGGGCACGCCGCGCCGCAGGATCGCCGCTGCAAAGCCGGTGAGATCACCCACCACCCCGCCGCCAAGCGCGATCACCACATCGTTGCGCTCGATTTTGGCCGTCAGCAGATCGTCGCAGAGCGCGACCAGCCGGCACTGAGGATTTCGAGGATTCGCCGGGCGGGATGGTGATCCGCGAGGCGGTAATGCCAGCCTGCTGCAGGCTCGCCTCCAGGGCCGGCGCATGCAGCGCGCCGACCGTCTCATCTGTGACGATGGCGGCCTTGGCCCCGGGATGAAGGGCCGCGATCAGGCCCGCCGCCTCGCAGAGCAGATGGCGGCCGATATGAATCTCATAGGACCGGCCCTCCAGCGCGACCGGCACGATCTGGCCACGGGCCGAGCCGTGAGACGAGGTTGATGCCGGGGTCTGCGAAGAGGTCATGATGCGGCCGTTTCGGCTGATGTGGGGCTGAAATGCTGCACCAGCGCAGCCACGATCTCCTCGACCACGACATCCTGAGGATCGTCGCGCGAGATCACGGTGAGGTCGGCCAGGGCGTAGACAGGCTCGCGCTCGGCCAGCATGCGCCGCAGCGTTCCTTCCGGATCGGCGGTCTGCAGCAGCGGCCGGTTGGAGCGCTTGCGGACCCGCCGCATCAGCACATCCGGCTCGGCCTTGAGCCAGACCGAGACCCCGAGTTCGCTGATGCGGGCGCGGGTCTCGCTGTTCATATAGGCGCCGCCGCCTGTCGCCAGCACCAGCGGCGCCCGCGTCGCCAGGACGCGAGCGATCACCCGCCGCTCGCCATCGCGAAACTCGGCCTCGCCTCTCTGCGCAAAAATCTCGGGAATCGTCATCCCCGCCGCGGTCTCGATTTCCGATATCCGCATCGACGAAAGGCAGGCCCAGCCGGCTCGCGAGGCGACGGCCGACGGAGCTCTTGCCCGAGCCCATCATCCCCACCAGCACGACCGCGCGCTGGCCGAGCGCGGCGCGCACGGCGTCGCGGTCAGGGCGAGGCGCAGTCTCGGCATTGGTCATTCGTATTCGTCCCGGCAGCCCGCAAACAGAGCGTTCATCCGCAGCATTCTTGGCGTTGGCTGCAGGGTGATGCCTCTTCTCCCTGCCGCCCTGTAGCATGAGGCATTGCGTCGCGTCATGTCCTACCGGCGCGAGGCGTCATCGTACAAAGCGGACGATCCCGCCCTTGCATCTTCACCGAAGTTTCGCGGATAACTGAACTCCCACCTTCAATGCCAGCCACCTCAGGACCCGACGCGCGTGCCGACGCTGTTCAGATTCGTCGCGATCCTTGCCATTCTCGGCGGGCTTGTGCTCGGCGGGATGATCGCGCTGATCACCTTCGTGAAGCCGGAGCCGCGCGAGATGATCGAGACCATTCCGCCATCCAGGCTGCAGCCGAAATGAGCCGCGAGGGGCGCCTGCGGCTGAAAGGCTTTCTCGACATGCTGGCCGCGGAGCGTGGCGCGGCGCGCAATACGCTCGACGCCTATGAGCGCGACATCGAGGATTATCTCGGTTTCCTCGGCAACCGCTCGCCCGGAGACGCCAGCGCCGACGATATCCGCGCCTGGCTGGGCGATCTCGCCTCGCGCGGCCTGAAGGCATCGTCGGCGGCGCGGCGGCTTTCGGCCGTGCGCCAGTTCCATCGGTTCCTGTATGTCGAGGGCCTGGCGGCCGGCGATCCCTCGGCCGCGATCCAGGGTCCGCGACAGGGGCGGCCGCTGCCGAAAGTCGTCTCCGTCTCCGATGTCGAGCGGCTGATGGAGACCGCGCGGCGCGCCCTCGATGTCGAGGGGCTGACGCCGGTGGCGCGGCTGAAGGCGCTGCGCATGCGCTGCCTGATCGAGCTGCTCTACGCCACCGGGCTGCGTGTCTCCGAGCTGATCGCGCTGCCGTTCTCGGCCGCGACGACGCGGGAGCGATTTCTGGTCGTGCGGGGCAAGGGTGGCAAGGACAGGCTGGTGCCGCTGAACGAGCCGGCGCGTCTGGCCGGGCTTGACTATCTCGCCGCGTTGAAAGCGCTGGGCCGGGCCGATGAGCGCTGGCTGTTTCCGGCCGATGGCGAGAGCGGCCACCTCACCCGACAGGCCTTCGCGCGCGAGCTGAAGGGGCTGGCCGCAGCTTCGGGTCTCTCGCCTTCAGCCTTGAGCCCGCATGTGCTGCGCCACGCTTTCGCCAGCCATCTGCTCCAGAACGGCGCCGATCTGCGCGTGGTCCAGGAGCTGCTCGGCCATGCCGATATCGCCACCACCCAGATCTACACCCATGTGCTGGACGATCGGCTGAAGAGCATGGTGCGCGATCTGCACCCGCTGGCCGATAACGCCTGATAAGCCGAGGACCGATGACCCACTGCACTCTCACCCATCTCGATCCCGACCAGTTCAAGCGCACGCCATGGAAGAATGGCGGCGGCATCTCGCTCGACATTGCCGGCGCCCAGGCGCCCGGCGCCTCCGATGACGGCTATGACGCCCTGCTTTGGCGCTTCGGCCGCACCTCGATCCTGGAGCGTGGCCCGTTTTCGGACCTGACCGGCTATGAGCGCCTGCAACTCGTGCTGAACGGCTCGGGCCTCGTGCTCGAGACCCCCGATGGCGAGATCGACCTGCGCGAGAAGCTCAAGCCCGTGCGCTATGATGGCGGCACGCCGATCATGACCCGCCTCGAGAACGGGCCGGTCGAGGTCGTCAATCTGATGGCCGACCGCGAGCAATGCGAGATTGAGCTGACGGTGCTGGCGGCAGGCACGCGGCTTGAGACTGTGCCGGGTGCGACGACGCTGCTTTATGCGCCGGACGCGCCCTGCGAGCTGCGCGCCGCAGGCCAGCGCCTGCATCTGGCGACAGGCCATGCGCTCAAGCTGGAGGGCGCAGAGGCATCAGAGGTCGTGGTCGAGACGGGCATGGTCGTCGCAGCCTCGATCCTGCTGCGCACGCACCAGCTCTGACGCGGAAGGGCGGTCAGCCCTTCTTGACGGTCTTGTCGTCGCCGGCTGTCACAGGTGTCTGGGCGGCCACAGGGTCGCTGGCCGGAAACGTATCCTTCAGGGCCTCCGTCAGCTCCGAATCCTGATTACCGGACTTCGCCTTCTTGCGCTGTTCCGCCTGCTCCTGACGCAGGCTTTCCTTGGCCGGATTGGTTGCTGAAGACATTTTGGGTTCCCCGCTGCTCAGGCCGGTCGCGTGACTGGCCAGCAAAACAACGCGGCAGCGCCCGGCGCGTTCCAGCGACCGGCCCTGCATCGCACGGCTTGGATTAGCGCCGCCCGGTGCCTATCTGCACCGCAGGCGCAAGCAAGGATTGAGGATCATGGTCGCTGTTTCGGTACTCGATCTCGTTCCGGTGGTGGAAGGCCAGGAGGCCGGCGATGCCTTGCGTAATGCCGTCTCGCTGGTGCGCCATGCGGAATCGCTGGGCTACCGCCGGTACTGGGTCGCCGAGCATCACAACATGGTCGGCATCGCCAGCGCCGCGACCTCCGTGGTGATCGGCCATCTCGCCGCGGCGACGAGCACGATCCGCGTCGGTGCCGGTGGCGTGATGCTGCCCAACCACGCCCCCCTGATCATCGCCGAGCAGTTCGGTACGCTGGAGGCACTGTTTCCGGGCCGTATCGACCTCGGCCTCGGCCGTGCGCCCGGCACCGACCAGCTCACCATGCGCGCAATGCGGCGCGACCCGCGCGCGGCCAACGAATTCCCGCAGGATGTGCTGGAGATTCAGGCCTTCTTCGAGCCGGCCCAGCCCAATCAGCAGGTGCAGGCCGTGCCGGGCGCGGGGCTGCGCGTGCCGCTCTGGATCCTCGGTTCCAGCCTGTTCGGCGCCCAGCTCGCGGCGGAGTTCGGCCTGCCCTACGCCTTCGCCTCGCATTTCGCGCCCACTGACCTGATGGATGCGCTGGCGATCTATCGCGAGCGCTTCAAGCCTTCCGCCCAGGCCAGCCGCCCCTATGCCATGCCCTGCATCAACGTGATCGCGGCGGAGACCGACGCCGAAGCGCGTTACCTCGCCACATCGCTGCAGCAGCGCTTCACCGACATGGTGCGCGGCCGGCGCGGCAAGCTCAGGCCGCCGATCGACGATATCGAGAGCTATTGGTCGCCGCAGGAGAAGGCGCATGTCACGCAGATGTTGCGCTATGCCTTTATCGGCTCGCCCGAGACGCTGCGGCGCGAACTCTCCGGCTTTCTCGACGCCACCGGCGCCGATGAGGTGATGGTGACCGCTCCGATCTTCGACCATCAGGCCAGGCTGACTTCCTACCGCCTGCTGGCGGAGGTGGCTGGCGGCCTGCAGGCCAAGCGCTCCGCCGCCTGAGGGAACCCGCCTCCCCGCCCGGCGTTGCGCAGGGGCACCAAAGGCGAGGGGGACCACCATGAAGCTGACGATCACGGCTGCGCTGAGCTATGGCTTCGGCAGCCCGACCCAGATCATTGCCGCGATCGAGGCCGCGCGCTCCCCCGACCAGACCATCCTGTCGGAGGAGCTCATCCTGTCGCCCGACGCCGATCTGGTGGTCGCGGAAGGTGAGGATGGCGAGCGCCGCTTCCGCGCCGTGCTCTCCGGCGAGGCGGATATCCGCTACACCGCCACGGTCGATAATCACCAGCGCGAGCAGTTGCAGCCGACGGCGCGCCAGCATGACTGGTCGGAACTGCCGCAAGAGGTGCTGCCCTATCTGCTGCCCAGCCGGTTTTGCCCCTCCGATATCTTCATGCGCTTCGCCCATCGCGAGTTCTGCGCGCTCGAGCAGGGCGGCGAGCGGGTGCTGGCCCTGCTGGACTGGCTGAAGGAGCATGTCGACTACGTGCATGGCGTCAGCAATGCGCAGACCACGGCCCAGCACACCTTCATCGACCGGGCCGGCGTGTGCCGCGACTTCACCCATCTCGCGATCACGCTGTCGCGGGCCATGAACATCCCGGCACGGGCGGTCAGCGCCTATGCGCTCGATCTCGACCCGCCGGATTTCCATGCCGTGTTCGAGGTCTATCTCGACGGACGCTGGTGGCTGCTGGACCCGACCGGGCTGGCGCCGATCGAAGGCATGGTGCGCATCGCCACGGGGCGTGACGCGGCCGACATCGCCTTCCTGACCAGCGAGTTCAACTGCCAGTGCCTGAGCCAGACGATTACGGTGACTCGCGCTGAGGAGCAGGGGCGGCAGGCGGCGTAAGCACCGGCTCCGCCGGGTCAGCCGCCTCCGGCACGGCGCGCAGGGCGGCCCGGCGCAGATTGAGCGCCAGCGCCGCCAGAAACAGCGCCGCCTGGACCACGACGATGCAGGGTCCGGTGGCTGCATCGAGATGGTAGCTCAGCAGGGTCCCGAGCACGCTCGACAGCACAGAGACCGTGACCGCAACCAGCAGCATCTTGTCGAAGCGGCGGGTCAGCAGGAAACCGATGGCGCCCGGCGCAATCAGCATCGCCACCACCAGAATAATGCCGACCGCCTTGAGCGAGGCGACGATGGTCAGCGCCAGCATGATCAGCAGCCCGAAATGCAGGGCCTGGCCGTTCAGTCCGATGGCGCGGGCATGAGCAGGGTCGAACGCCTGCAGCAGGAAATCGCGGCGCTTCGCCAGCATGATCACGCTGACCGGCACGGCGATCAGCGCCGTCTCGACGATATCGCCCCAGCGCACTCCCAGCATATTGCCGAACAGGATGTGGTTGAGGTGCTGATCGGTCTCGACCTTGACGAACAACACCAGCCCCAGCGCGAACATGCCGGAGAAGACGATGCCCATCACCGTGTCCTCCTTCACCCGGCTGGTTTCCTTGAGATAGCCGATTGCCGACCGCACAGCCGAGACCGGCGGCGAACGCGCCGGCCGCCAGCGGCAGACCCGTCATCGCCGCGAGCACGATGCCGGGCAGCACCGCATGCGAAACGGCATCGCCCATCAGCGACCAGCCCTTGAGGATCAGGAAGCAGGAGAGCAGCGCGCAGACCATGCCGACGAGCACGGCGACAAGCAGGGCCCGCAGCATGAAATCATGCGCGAGCGGCGCCAGCAGCCAGGTTTCGACAAGGCTCACAGCACAGGCTCCGACACCGCCCGCGCCGCCCGCCTTGCCGCCAGCCTGCCATGCTTGGGCGCGAAGACATAGGCGAGCAGGAACAGCAGCGTCTGCAGCACCACGATCAGCCCGCCCGTCGCGCCATCGAGGAAATAGCTGGCATAGGCGCCCACCGCGCTGGTGACGACGCCAAGCCCGACCGCGATGATGATGAGCCGGCCAAAGCGGTCGGTCAGCAGATAGGCGGTGGCACCGGGCGTCACCACCATGGCGATGACGAGACAGGCACCGACCGTCTGCAGCGCCGCGACCGTGCAGGCCGCCAGCAGCACGAAGAACAGGATCTTCAGCCGCGTCGGAGATAGCCCCACCGCCCGCGCCTGGTTCTCGTCGAAGAAGACCAGCAGCAGATCGCGCCAGCGCAGCAGCAGCACCGCCAGCGAAATCGCCGCGATGATGGTGACCTGCACGACATCCTCATCGGAAATGCCGAGGATGTTGCCGAGCACGATCGACTGCACATTCACCGATGTCGGGTTGATCGAGACGATCAGCAGGCCGATGGCAAAAAATGTCGTGAAGACGATGCCGATCACCGCATCCTCGCGCAATTGCGTCCGGATCCGCACCAGCGCCATCGCCAGCGCCGCCAGCAGGCCGGAGAAGAACGCGCCGGCCGCATAGGGCACCTTGAGCAGATAGGCCAGCGCAACGCCGGGCACGATGGCATGGGCGAGCGCATCGCCCATCAGCGACCAGCCCTTGAGCATGAGGTAGCAGGACAGGAAGGCGCAGACGCCGCCCACCAGCGCCGAAACGACGATCGCCTTGACCATGTACTGGTAGCCGAAGGGCTCGAGCAGCAGGGCGATCATCTCGCTGCATCCTTGGCCCGGTCGTCCGGGCCGGCTTCAGGCGTCGCAGTCGCGATTGCCGCACGCCCGCCCGCCGGTTGTTCGCGGTCGCGCTGGCCATACAGCACCAGCGGACGCTCATCGTCGGTGATCACCGTGACCCGACGCTCATCGGCATCATCATGCAGCGCCGCCCCTTCCAGCCGGAAGTGCCGCAGCGCCCCGCTGAAAGCGAGCTGCAGATTATCCTGGGTGAAGGTGGTCTCCGTCGGTCCTGCGGCCAGGATGCGCTTGTTGATGATCACGACCTGATCGCAGAATTCCGGGATCGAGCCGAGATTATGGGTGGAAACCAGCATCAGCCGTCCCTCCGCCCGCAACTCGCGCATCAGCCCGACGATCTGGTCCTCGGTCTTCACATCGACTCCGGTGAAGGGCTCATCGAGCAGGATCACCTGCCCGCCCTGCGCCAAAGCGCGCGCCAGAAACACCCGCTTGCGCTGGCCACCGGACAACTCGCCGATCTGGCGACGGCGGAAATCCAGCATGTTCACCCGCGCCAGCGCCTGCTCGGCTGCCTCGCGATCGGCGCGGCCGGCAATGCGCAGCAGGCCCATATGGCCGTAGCGACCCATCATCACGACATCGTTGACCAGGACCGGAAAGCTCCAGTCGACCTCCTCCGCCTGCGGCACATAGGCGACCAGCCCCCGCTTCAGCGCCGTCCGGACCGGCAAGCCGCAGATCGAGACTGCACCCTTAGCCGGCTTCAAAAAGCCCATCAGCGTCTTGAACAGCGTCGATTTGCCGGAGCCATTGATCCCGACCAGCGCGCAGATCGTCCCTGCGCCCAGTCTGAAGGAAGCCGCATCGACAGCCGTCACGCCGTTATTATAGCGCACCGTCAGCTCATCCACGTTGATCGAGGGAGCGATCACGGTGTCGCTGTCGGAGCGCGCTTGCGGCATCGTCACGAGCAGAACCCTCTTCTCACTGACCTAACCCCGTCATTGCCCGAACCCGTCACTGACCGAAGCCTTTGGCCACCGTGTCGACTGTGACCTCCAGCAGCTTCAAATAGGTCGGCACCGGTCCATTGGCAGCCGACAGGGAATCCACATAAAGAACGCCGCCATAACGGGCCCCGGTTTCGCGCGCGACCTGTTTGGCCGAACGGTCCGAGATCGTGCTTTCGCTGAAGATGGCGGGAATCGCGTTCTTGCGCATCAGATCGATCAGCCGACGAACCTGCTGCGGCGTGCCCTGCTCATCGGCATTGATCGGCCAGAGATACGCCTCGCGCCAGCCCAGGTCGCGGGCGAGATAGCTGAAGGCGCCCTCGCTGCTGACGAGCCAGCGCTTGTCCTCGGGCACACGCGCCAGCCGTTCCCGCAGCGGCGCATCCACCGCCTTGATCTTGTCGGCGTAAGCGGCGGCATTGCGGGCATAGGTCTCCGCATTGGCCGGATCGGCCTTGGCCAGGGCCTTCCGGATATTTTCGACATAGACCAGCGCATTGGCGGTCGACATCCAGGCATGGGGGTTGGCCTTGCCGGTATAGGGACCCTCGCTGATCCCCATCGGGACAATGCCCTCCGTCAGCACCGCGCTCGGCACCGTCTTCACATTCTCAAAGAAGCGCTCGAACCAGCGCTCGAGATTGAGCCCGTTCCACAGCACGAGATCAGCCGATTGCGCCTTCACCACATCCAGCGGCGTCGGCTGGTACTCGTGGATTTCGGCGCCCGGCTTGGTAATGGATTCCACCGTCGCGGCCGTCCCGGCGACATTCTGCGCCATGTCCTGGATGATCGTGAAGGTGGTGACCACCTTGAGCTTCTTGGCCGGAGTGACCTGCGCCTGCGCCTGCGCAAACGGCCCTGCAGCCAGGCCCAGTGCCAGCACACCGCCCATGATACCGATGATCTGCCGACGCGAGCGCATGCTGCCTCCTCACTCTGATGAACACCGCTGACGCTATTGCAAACCAGTTGCATCTGTCAACGCAGTTGCGAATGAGTTGCGATAAAGCGCTTTTTGCAAATGCCTCTCAGCTTTGTTATGGCGGCTGGATGATGAGTGTCGATCAGCGCGTGGCCGTGTTCGAGGGCCAGCTTCGCGGAGCCGGCCTGCGCATGACGCAGCAGCGCAGGCTGATCCTGCGCGTTCTGGCGGAGGCGGACGATCATCCTGACGCCAAAGGCATCTTTACCCGCGCCTTTGCCCATGACCCGACGCTGTCGCTCTCGACCGTCTACCGCACCATGAAGCTGCTGGAGACCAAGGGCGCGATCGAGCGCCACGCCTTCGAGGACGGAGTCTCGCGCTATGAGCACGCCGATCAGGAGCATCACGACCACCTGATCGACATCGAGACGGGCCAGGTGATCGAGTTCGCCTCGGACGCGATCGAGGAGCTGCAGCGCCGCATCGCCGCCGAGCTGGGCTACGAACTGGTCCGCCACAGGCTGGAACTCTACGGCCGCAAGCACCCCGAAGGCACCCCGCTCCGCCGCAAGCGCTGACGGGCGGTCGGGCCAGAAGCCCATCCGGAGGAGCGGCTCCTCAGGATGAAGGCTAAGGCGCATCCTTGCGCGCCGTCCTGGCGAGGAGCGTCAACGGCGAAGCGGCCCGGCAACGTCGAGCATGACGCCACCGGATTGCTTCGCTGGCAAAGACGCCTACCCCGCCCGCTTGTTCTGCCGGTTCTCGATGAGGTCGTCGACGACGCTGGGGTCGGCGAGCGTCGAGGTGTCGCCCAAGGCGCCGAACTCGTCCTCGGCAATCTTGCGCAGGATGCGGCGCATGATCTTGCCCGAGCGCGTCTTGGGCAGGCCGGGCGAGAACTGGATCAGGTCGGGCGAGGCGATCGGCCCGATCTCCTTGCGCACATGCGCCACCAGCTCCTTGCGCAGGGCCTCGCTCGGCTTTTCTCCCGCCATCAGCGTGACATAGGCGTAGATGCCCTGCCCCTTGATGTCGTGGGGATAGCCGACGACGGCCGCCTCCGACACCTTCGGATGCGCCACCAGCGCCGATTCAACCTCCGCCGTGCCCATGCGATGGCCCGAGACGTTGATCACATCGTCGACGCGGCCGGTGATCCAGTAATAGCCATCGGCGTCGCGGCGGCAGCCATCCCCGGTGAAGTACTTGTTGGGGTAGGTGGCGAAATAGGTTTCCTCGAAACGCTTATGGTCGCCATAGACCGTGCGCATCTGCCCCGGCCAGCTCTCGGCGATCACCAGATTGCCCTCGGTCGCGCCTTCCAGCACCTTGCCTTCGGCATCGACGATCTCGGGCTTCACGCCGAAGAACGGCCGCGTCGCCGAGCCCGGCTTCAGCTTCGTCGCGCCCGGCAGCGGCGTGATCAGGATGCCGCCGGTCTCGGTCTGCCACCAGGTGTCGACGATCGGGCAGCGCCTGTCGCCGACGACGCGGTGATACCACTCCCACGCTTCCGGATTGATCGGCTCACCCACCGAACCGAGCAGCCGCAGCGATTTGCGCTTGGTCTTCTTCACCGGCTCCTCGCCGGCGCCCATCAGCGAGCGGATGGCGGTCGGGGCGGTGTAGAAGATGTTGACCTTGTGCTTGTCGACCACATCCCAAAACCGCGAAATCGTCGGATAGGTCGGGATGCCCTCGAACATCAGCGTCGTCGCGCCATTGGCGAGCGGTCCGTAGACGATATAGCTGTGCCCGGTCACCCAGCCGACATCGGCGGTGCACCAGTAAATATCGCCATCATGATAATCGAAGACGTATTGATGCGTCATCGAGGCGTAGACGAGATAGCCGGCCGTGGTGTGCAGCACACCCTTGGGCTTTCCGGTCGAACCGGAGGTGTAGAGGATGAACAGCGGATCCTCCGCCTTCATCTCCACCGGCGGGCAATGGCCGGAGACCTTGGCGGCCTCCTCATGATACCAAACGTCGCGCCCCTCCTGCATCGCGACATCGCCGCCGGTGCGCTTGACCACGATCACCGTCTTGACCGGAGCCTTTTCGGCAGCCGCGTCGACATTGACCTTGAGCGGCACCTTGCGGCCGCCGCGCAGCCCCTCATCGGCGGTGATCACGACATCCGATGTCGCGCCCTCGATGCGGCCAGACAGCGAGTCCGGTGAAAATCCGCCGAACACGATCGAATGCACCGCCCCGATGCGGGCGCAGGCCAGCATCGCATAGGCCGCTTCCGGGATCATCGGCATGTAAATGGTGACGCGGTCACCCTTCTTGACGCCCTTGGCCTTCAGCACATTCGCGAAGGTGCAGACCTCGGTATAGAGCTGGCCATAGCTGATCTTGCGCGATTCCGACGGATCATCGCCCTCCCAGATGATCGCCGTCTGCTTGGAGCGGGTGGCGAGATGTCGGTCGATGCAGTTGAAGGCGACGTTGGTGGTGCCGTCCTCATACCATTTGATCGAGACCTTGCCGGGCTTGTAGCTGGCGTTGCGCACCTTGCTGTAGGGCTTGAACCAGTCGATCCGCTTGCCGTGCTCACCCCAGAACTTGTCGGGGTCCTTGATCGACGCCGCATACATCTTCTTGTACTTGGCGTCGTTCAGATACGCCTTCTTGGCCCATGCGGCGGGCACGTCGTAAATCGTCTCGGACATGGTAGGCGTCTCCCCAGACCTGGGCTCACACGGCGTTTGGACACGGTCCTTTTCGGACAATGGCTTCGCCTTCTTGGCTGGCGACCATCATAGACCCCGGGGACAGCGCGGCAAGCGAATGCGCCTCGCACTTTCGGGGGAGACGACGGCGCAAAATGCAGGGACGAGGTGCTCCCGAAGCGCGCTCAGAGCCCGCCCATCTTGCAGACCAGCGCCCATTCCTCGTCGGTTACCGGCTGCACCGAGAGGCGCATCGAGGTCACCAGGCTCATCTTGGCGAGCTCCGGCGTCCGCTTGACCTCGGCCAGCGTCACCGGGCGCGGCAGCGGCTTCACCGCCTTGAGATCGACCACGACCCAGGGCTCGCCGGGCTGGGCATCGGGTGCCGGATAATGCTCCCGGATCACCTCGACGATGCCGACGATCTCCAGCCCTTCATTGGAGTGGTAGAAGAAGCCGCGCTCGCCCCGCTTCATCGCCATCAGGTTGAGCTTGGCGGAATGGTTGCGCACCCCGTCCCAAACAGTCCCAGCCTCCCCAGCCGCGACCTGATCGGCCCAGGACCATTTGAACGGTTCGGATTTGTAGAGCCAATGGGGCATGGGAACTCCGGGAGGGATTAGCGAATGGCGAGTGGCGAATGGCGATGCGTCACCCGGGCTGCTCTACCGCCACTATTCGCCATTCGCTACTCGCCACTCGCCTCCGGCTCCTGCGGAGCCGGAGCCGGAGCCGGAGCCCGCATCGCCACCGGCCCCTGCTCGTTCCAGAACCGGACCATCTCCTTGGTCAGCTCGGCGTAATCCTGCGGCGGCAGCTCGACCCTGACCTCGCCCTCGCCAAAGGGCAGGATCAGCACGAAGCGATGGGTGTCTTCCGCCCGCCTGCGCCGGAGCTGGATCACCGGCCCAGCCGGGACCCGGCCTGCGAGCGCGACGGGCTGGCTCTCCGCCACCAGCTCCGAACCCGTGGTCTTGCGCACCTCGGCGATGCCGCGCGCCACCCGTTTCGTCAGATCGGACCAGTCACCGGCCATCGCGAAGCTCCCTTACAATTCCGCGCGGATCGGCCGCGCCAGCAGGCCCGCCACCGCTTCCGCCACGCCGATCCGCCCGGCCACAATCTCCGCCACGGCACCAGCGATCGGCATATCGACACCGCGCGCCTGCGCCATCTCGACCAGGACAGGCGCCGTGAACGCCCCCTCGACCAGCCGCCCGCCCGAGGCCTCGCCCACGCCCCACCCCTCACCCAAGGCCTGGCCGAAGGCGAAATTCCGCGATTGCGGGGAGGCGCAGCTCAGCACCACGTCGCCGAGCCCCGACAACCCCATCAGCGTCTCGCTTTGCGCGCCATAGACCTCGCCGAAGCGCCGCAACTCGGCAAATCCGCGCGCCACCAGCGCGGCGCGGGCGCTCTCGCCGAGCCGCAATCCGACACTGACCCCGGCGGCGATGGCCAGCACGTTCTTGGCCGCCCCGCCGATCTCGACGCCGCGCGGATCGCCGCTATGGTAGATCCGGAAGGCGGACGAGGTCAGCGCCTGCGCCAGGGCCCTTGCCAGCAGCGGGTCGCTGGCGGCGAGCGTCACAGCTGTCGGCAGGCCCAGGCCGATATCGCTGGCAAAGCTCGGGCCCGACAGGATGGCGGGAACAGCGCCGGGCCACGCATCGGCAATGACATCGGTGGTGAACAGGCCGCTCGCCTGCTCGATCCCCTTCGCAGCCGAAATCACCGGACGCCCGGCCGGCAGCGCCAGGGCCAGCGCTTCGCAGACCTGCCGCAGCGCCTGTGTCGGCACGGCCAGCACCAGCGCCCGGACGGGTGCGAGATCGGCCAGAGACGCCGTGGCGGTGATCGTCTCGGGCAGATCCGCGCCGATCAGCCGCGGCGCCTGCCGGCTGCTCTGGATCGCCTCGACGGTCTGCATGTCGCGCGCCCAGAGCACGACCTTGCGCCCCGCCCGCGCCGCCGCCAGCGCCAGAGCGGTGCCATAGGCGCCGGCTCCGACGACGCCGATCGTCGAGAAGACGGTGGCGCCGCTCATGCTGTCGGCCTGAGCTCATCCAATGGCCAGCGCGGCCGCGCGACGGCGCTCATATCATCCACCAGCCCGAGCCGGAGGCGTTCCAGCCCCGCCCAGGCGATCATCGCGCCATTATCCCCGCACAGCGCCAGAGGCGGCGCCACCATCTGCAGCCCGGCTTCCGTCGCCAGCCGCGCCAGCCCGCGCCGCACGCCCTGATTGGCCGAGACGCCACCAGCCACCACCAAAGCGGTCGGCCGCACATCGAAGGAGCGACAGACGCGCAAGCCGGCCCGGGTCCGATCGACCAGCACATCGACGATCGCCGCCTGGAAAGAGGCGCAGAGATCGGCGACATCCCGGTCCGACAGCGGCGCGATCCGCTCTGCCACCAGCCTCACGGCGGTCTTCAGTCCCGAGAGCGAGAAATCCGGCGTTGGTCGGCCGCTCATCGGCCGCGGAAAATCGAAGCGCTCCGGATCGCCCTTCTCCGCCTCGCGCTCCACCGAAGGGCCGCCGGGATAAGGCAAGCCCAGCATCTTCGCGATCTTGTCGAAGGCCTCGCCCACCGCATCGTCGATCGTGCCGCCGAGCTTCAGGTAATCGCCGACGCCGCGCACGGCGAGGAGCTGGGTGTGCCCACCTGAGACCAACAGCAGAAGATAGGGAAAGGCGAGGTTGTCGGTCAGCCGCGCCGTCAGCGCATGCCCCTCGAGGTGATTAACCGCGATGAACGGCTTGCCCGCGACCAGCGCCATCGCCTTGGCGGTCGTCAGCCCGACCATCACGCCGCCGACCAGCCCCGGCCCCGCAGCAGCGGCAATGCCATCGAGCTCAGTGACCTTGACCCCCGCACCCTCGAGCGCGCGCGCCACGATCCGGTCGATCGCATCGACATGGGCGCGGGCCGCGATCTCCGGCACCACCCCGCCATAGGCGGCATGCGCCGCGATCTGGCTCAAGACCTCATTGGAGAGGATCTTCACCTCACCGGAAGGCGCGAGTTCGACGACCGCAGCCGCGGTCTCGTCACATGTCGTCTCTATGCCCAGAACACGCATGGTCGTTCGGCTCGGCCTCGCAGAAAGCGGCGGAAACAGAGGGAGTGTCGGATGGCTGTCGCCCCGGCGGTTCCCCCCCGGGATTTCCTCCGTATAGTGCGCGAGGCAGCAGAAGGCCAAGAGCGACGCAACAGAAGACCAAGAGCCAGGGTGAACCGCTGACAGCCAGAGGGGTTGTCAGGGCAGAACCGGGCCGCATTTGGGGGAAAAACGCGACCTATGACCGACACCGTTCCAGCCCCGCAGGGCCAAACCGCCAAGCCGCGCTATGTCATCGGCACCCGCGGCAGCCCGCTTGCACTCGCCCAGGCGCATGAATTCGCCGGGCGTCTCGGCAGCGCCCATGGCTGGCCGGTCGGCGAACTGCCGCTCGATATCATCCGCACCACCGGTGATTCGATCCAGGACCGGGCCTTGTCGGAGGCCGGCGGCAAAGGCCTGTTCACCAAGGAGATCGACGCGGCCCAACTGGCCAAGCGCATCGATTTCGCCATTCATTCCGCCAAGGACCTGCCCACCGCCCTGCCGGAGGGGCTGGTAATTGCCGGCTATCTGCCGCGCGAGGATGTCCGCGATGCGCTGATCGCGCGGGACGCGACCTCGGTTGCCGAGCTGCGCCAGGGCGCGGTCGTCGGCTCGGCCTCGCTGCGTCGCCAGGCGATGCTGCGTCGGGCCCGGCCGGACCTGTCGATCGTACTCCTGCGCGGCAGTGTCGGGACACGACTCGACAAGGTGGCGCGCGGCGAGATCGACGCGACCCTGCTGGCCTATGCCGGGCTGAAGCGGCTGGGTCTGGTCGACAAGATCAGCGGCATCCTCTCGACGCAGGACAGCCTTCCCGCTGTCGGCCAGGGCGCCATCGCAGTCGTCATCCGCACTGGTGATGCTGCCGCGGCTGAAGCGGTCGCACCGATCCTCTGCCGCGACACCGGCATCGCGCTGGCCGCCGAGCGCGCCTTCCTGACCGAACTCGACGGCTCGTGCCGCACGCCGATTGCCGGCCATGCCACCGTCTCGGGCGATCGTTTTCACCTGCGCGGGTTGTTGCTGGCGCCCGACGGCACGGCCTGCGCCGAAGATGATTGCAGCGGGCCTGTCACTGATGCGGCCGAACTCGGCGCGCAGCTGGGTCGCGCCCTGCGCGCCCGCGCGCCGCATGGCATCTACAGCTAGACTGGCCGGAGCGAGGAAAGAACAGATATGCGGATTTTCGTCTTCCGTCCTCAAGCTGACGCCGAGCGCACGGCACGCTCCATCAAGGCGCGCGGCCATGATGCGATCCTCGCCCCGCTTTTCACCATCGTCCCCTCCGACGAGCCGGCGCCGGAAGGACCGTTCGACGCCATCGTCCTGACCAGCGGCAATGGCGTGCCGGCTCTGGCGGCGGCGCCCCCCGCCTGGCGTGACCTGCCGGTCTTCAGCGTCGGTGCGCGCACCGCCAAGCGCGCCCGCGATGCCGGTTTCGGCGATGCCCGCAGCGCCGATGGCGACCGTAACGATCTGGTCGCGCTGATCACCTCGAACCTCAAGGTGCCGGCCAGGCTGCTGCTGATCCTCGGCCGCGACCGGCATGAGGATGTACCGGACCGGCTGAAGGATGCCGGCTTCGATGTCACGGTCTGGACCAGCTATGCGGCGGAAGCCGTCAGCGATCTGCCGGCCGAGGCTGTCACGGCCCTGCGCGAGGGGCAGGCGGATGCGGCACTGCATTATTCCGCCCGTGGCGCACAAACCTTCATGGCCCTTGCCCGCAAGGCCGGGCTGGAAAGCCAGGCCGGGGCGCTGACCCATGTCGCGCTCTCGGCCGAGGTTGCAGCGCCGCTGATCGCAACTGAGGCCGAGACCGTTCTGGTCGCGGAATATCCGGAGGAAGCAGGCCTGCTCGCCGCGCTCGACCAGGTCTCGGACCGGCACGGCAGCGGCGCGACTGCGGCAAAGGAAGCGGTTGCGTCAGGCGGCGGGGCAGCCGACAAGGACGCCATGAAGGACAAGACCACCGCCAAGGGCCGCTCTCGCCGCACCCCGCCGACGCTTGAAGGCCAGGCGCTTGCGAGCGAGACGCCAGAGGTCAAGGCGCCGGAGGGCGAGGCTCTCGCCGCGTCGACGGATACCGCCACAACGGAGCCCGCTCCGGCCATCGGCTCTGCGCCCGCCGAAACCGCAGGCGAGACCACCCCGCAGCCGGAGGCTGTGCTGCCGACCGAGGCGCTGCCGGCCGAGTTCGATCCGCCGGATGCGCCAGCTGCCGCCAACCCGGCTTCAGGCGCGACGACGACCGCAGCCTCTGAGCACTCCGAGAGCCGCAAGGGCGTGCCCTGGGCGGCGCTGGCGGCAACCGGGCTGGTCGGAGGCCTGATCGGCGCGGGGCTGGTGATGCTGGCCTCCAACCGCCTCACCTCCAATGCCTCGAGCGAACTCGCGACCCTGCAAAGCCGGATCGAGACGCTGCAGGCGAGCACGGCAGCGGCCGAGCGCAAGGCGAGTGCGGCGGCCGAAGCGGCGGCCAAGGCCGGCAGCGATGGCCAGGCCAATGCGCAGCGCCTGACCGAGCTGGCCAACGCCCAGAAATCGCAGGCGCCCGAGCTCAAGGCGCTGGAAGGCGTCGGCGAGCAGGCCAGGCAGGCTCAGGCCGCAGCAGTTGCAGTCGGGCAGCGCCTCGAACAGGCTCAGGCCCGTATCGGCACGGTCGAAACGCTGGCCAAATCGGCCGCAGCGCCCTCGCCTCAGGCTTTGGCGGCCGCTCGGATCGTCCTGGCCGAGCGGATCCGCGCGGCCATCGCAGCGGGTCGCCCGTTCGGCGCAGATGTCACGGCGCTTGCGACAGGCGGCGGCGCACAGGAGCAGATCGCCGCGCTGCGGGCAGTCGCCGAAACCGGCGCACCGACACGCGACGCGCTGCAGGCCGAATTGCATGACCAGCGCGCCATGATCTCCCGCGAACTGACACCGGCCTCGGCCGGCTGGCAGGACAAGCTGCTCGGCATGGCCGGCCGCATCGTGACGGTCCGGCCGGTGGGCGACACCGGCGCCAATGACCGCGGCACCTTGCTGGCGCGGCTCGAGAACGCCATTGCCGCCGGGAACTTTTCGGCAGCAGCCGGTCTTTGGGACCAGCTGCCGGAACCGGCACGGCGCGCCAGCGCAGCGCTGGGCGACAAGTTGAAGAAGCGGGCGGCCGCAGATGCCGCCATCGCCAAAATAGCGCAGGATGCCGTTGCAGCGCTCGGCGCGGCAGGCTGACGGAGGATAGGGTCTGATGGTTCGCGTTCTGCTCTATCTCTTCGTCTTCGCCTGTCTTGCCGTCGGCGCCGTCTGGCTTGCCGACCGGCCGGGTGAAGTCTCGGTGCTCTGGCAGGGGTACCGGATCGAAACCAGCGTCGCGATTGCGGCGATTGGCGTCGTCCTGCTGGCCATGCTCGCCATGCTGGCCTGGGCGGTGTTGCGCTTTATCCTGGGACTTCCCGGCGCCTTCAGCTTCGCCTCGCGCTCGCGCCGTCGGACACGCGGGTTCGAGGCGGTGTCGCGCGGCATGGTCGCGATTGGCGCCGGCGATCCCGTCGCGGCCGGCCGTCATGCCGCCGAGGCCCGCCGTTTTGCCGGCAATGAACCGCTGACACTGCTGCTGGAAGCCCAGTCCGCCCAGCTTTCGGGCGATCGTGGCCGCGCCGAGGCGGCCTTCAAGGCGATGCTGGACAAGCCCGAAACCCGAGTGCTCGGCCTGCGTGGCCTGTTCGTCGAGGCCAAGCGCCGGGGCGACATGGCGGCCGCGCGCGCCTTTGCCGACGATGCCGTGCGTCGCTCGCCGTCTTTGGCCTGGGCCAATGACGCGCTTCTCGATTTCCACACCAGCGCTGGCGATTGGCAGGCTGCCCGCACCGCTGTCGAGCGCCGGGCTGCGCTGCGCCTGGCCGAAAAGGCCGAGGCCAAGCGCCAGCGCGCGGTGCTGCTCGCCGCCGAAGCCATGCAAGCGCGCAGCACCGAGCCGGAGAAGGCGCTGGCTGCCGCACTCGAAGCGGTCAAGCTCGCACCGGGGCTGACGCCAGCGGCCGTGATCGCCGGGCGCATGCTCTCCGAGCGGGGCGACATCCGCAAGGCCGCCAAAATCCTCGAAGCCGCTTGGAAAGAGGTGTCGCATCCCGATGTCGCCGCCGCTTATCTCGATGCCCGCCCCGGCGACAGCGCGCTCGACCGGCTGGCCCGTGCCCAGACCCTGACCCGGCTGCGCCCCTCCGACCCGGAGGGCGTGCTGGCGCTGGCCGGTGCCGCGATCCACGCCCGCGAATTCGCCAAGGCGCGTTCGGCGCTGAAGCCGCTGCTCGCCGGCGGTGCCTCGATGCGGGCCTGCCTGCTGATGGCGGAGCTGGAGGAAGCGGAGCATGGCTCGGCCGGGCGCGTCCGCGAATGGCTCTCCCGTGCCACCCGCGCGCCGCGCGATGCCGCCTGGGTCGCCGATGGCGTGGTCTCCGACCATTGGCTGCCGGTCTCGCCGATCAGCGGCCGTCTCGATGCCTTTGTCTGGACGGTGCCGCCCGCCACGCTCGGCAGCCAGGGCCAGGGCATGGATGACGTGCTGGCCGATCTCGATGATGGCGCGCCTCTGATCGAGGCACGGGCCGAACCCGTTCAGGACAGCATCCGGGACGATCAATCGCGCCAAAGCCCTGCCCGCCAGGACCGGCCGAAGAAGGGCGCGCGCCAAGAGCTGCCGTCCCAGCAGCCGGTGCAGAACAGCGCCGTGCAGGAGCAGCCGCCGAGCCCCCCGGTGGTTCAGCCTGAGCCGACAGTCATCGTGGTGGAGCAGCCGAGCGAGCCTGCCAAAGCGCCGTCACCCACCCCGGCAGCGCCTCCGCAAGCCCAGGCCGAGCCCGCCGCCATGCCGGCCGAGACGAAGACCAATCCGGCGTCGGACAACTCGCCCCAGCCGGTCGTCTTCCCGGTTTCGCATGCGCCCGATGATCCCGGCACCGAGGCTGGGAAGCCTCCGGTCGACAAGAAGGCGAAGTTCAAGATCTTCAACTGAGCGCCGCTCGCGCGGAAAACACGTGCGGGCCGCGCAGTTGGCCCGTATAGCTCCGCCATGAACCCGGATCAGAACACCGCCGCACCAGCAGCCGATGCTGGTGTCACCCTTGAAGTCACCGAAGCCGAGGCCGGGCTACGGCTCGACAAGGCGCTCGCCATGCTGGCCGGCGAGATTTCCCGCGCCCGGCTGCAGCAGGTTATCAAGGAAGGCGGGGTCAGCCTCAACGGAGCGCCCGCCAGCGATGGCAGCCGCAAGGTCGTTGTGGGCGACTTGCTTGCCCTCACCATGCCGGAAGCCAAGCCGCCTGCCCCGCTCGGCCAGGATATCCCGCTCGATGTGGTCTATGAGGACGATCACCTCATCGTCATCGACAAGCCCGCCGGGCTGGTCGTGCATCCGGCCGGGGGCCATGAGGATGGCACCCTGGTCAATGCGCTGATCGCCCATTGCGGCGAGAGCCTGTCAGGCATTGGCGGCGTGCGCCGGCCCGGCATCGTCCACCGCCTCGACAAGGACACCAGCGGGCTGCTCGTCGTCGCCAAGACCGACAAGGCGCATCAGGGCTTGGCCAAGCAGTTTGCCGACCATGGCCGCACCGGCCCGCTGCAGCGCGCCTATCTCGCCATCGTCTGGGGCTCGCCACGGCGCCAGAACGGCACGATCGAAGCCAATATCGAGCGCTCGAACCGCAATCGCGAGAAGATGCAGGTTGTCGGTGAGGAACAGGGCCGCGAGGCCATCACCCATTACAGCCTGATCGAGCGCTACCCGCCCTTGCTGCGCGGCCGCGAGGAGGCGGAGGCGCTGGCCAGCCTGGTGGAGTGCCGCCTTGAGACCGGCCGCACGCACCAGATCCGCGTGCATATGAGCCATCTCGGCCACCCGCTTCTGGGCGACCAGCTCTATGGCTCGGGCTTTGCGACCAAGGCCAGCCGCCTGCCTGAATCGGCGCGCGAGGCCATGCTGGGGCTGGGCCGCCAGGCCTTGCACGCAGCGGTTCTGGGCTTCGAACATCCGGTGACCAAGGAGGAGCTGCTGTTTGAGTCAGATCCGCCGCCTGAGTTTGCGCATTTGCAAGAAGCCCTCGCGGCTCTGTGAGGGTTTCTGGCTGCATTGCCCATTTTCTGACAAGCTCTGTTGGGATAACCTTAGGGTCGGATGCGGATGGCTAAAGGGGCGCCGCACTTGATCGAATGCTGAACCTGGGCGGGGTTACGGCGTTGGCTCAAGATATCCGAAGCCTGCGCGAAGGTTCATCGCGCGGTCGGCCTGCCGCAAAGCGGGGGCCAGGAAGGAGACCATGATGGCGATTGCTTCGCTGCCCGTGATGTCCGCCGAAGGCGGGCTGTCACGTTATCTCGACGAGATCCGCCGGTTCCCGATGCTGGAGCCGAGCGAAGAATTCATGCTGGCCAAGCGCTGGCGCGAGCATGGCGACCGCGACGCGGCCCATCAGCTCGTGACCTCGCATCTGCGCCTCGTGGCCAAGATCGCCATGGGCTATCGCGGCTATGGGCTGCCGATCGGCGAAGTTGTGTCGGAAGGCAATGTCGGCCTGATGCAGGCGGTCAAGCGCTTCGAGCCCGACAAGGGCTTCCGCCTCGCGACCTATGCGATGTGGTGGATCAAGGCCTCGATCCAGGAATACATCCTGCGGTCCTGGTCGCTGGTGAAAATGGGCACCACCGCCAACCAGAAGAAGCTGTTCTTCAACCTGCGCAAGGCGAAGAGCAAGATCTCTGCGCTTGGCGAGGGCGATCTGCGCCCCGAACAGGTCAAGACCATCGCCACCAAGCTCGGCGTCAACGAGCAGGACGTGATCGACATGAACCGTCGCCTCGGCGGCGATTCCTCGCTGAACACGCCGTTGCGCGAGGATGGCGAGGGCGAATGGCAGGATTGGCTGGTCGATGACAGCGAGAGCCAGGAGCGGCGGCTTGTCGAGGCGCAGGAGAGCGATAATCGCCACTCGGCGCTGCGCAAGGCGCTGGAGGTGCTCAATCCGCGCGAGCGTCGCATCTTCGAGGCGCGCCGCCTGGCCGAGGATCCGATCACTCTGGAGCAGCTCTCCGAGGAGTTCGGCGTCTCGCGCGAGCGCGTCCGCCAGATCGAGGTTCGTGCCTTCGAGAAGGTGCAGGAGGCCGTCAAGAAGGCCCTTGTGCAGATCGAGGCACCCCGCGCCGCTCTGCCCGCAGCCTGAGCAGGCGTTACCGATGAGAGGAGAAGGGGGCCGCGCGGCCCCCTTTTCGTATCGGCTCAGTAGAGCGCGGCCAGCGGCTGCAGCGGCAGGCGGATCGGCCCCAGATACACCCGGCCGTCGCGCAGGACGATCGGCGGCAGCGGGTTCAGCCCCGGCGCCGCTCCCGGCAGTTGCGCGCTGAGCCGTCCACCCAGCAACCCACCCAAGCCGTTCATGAGCCCGCCCACGGGCAGCCCTGCGATCTGGCTGATGCCGGCCAACGAAGCCTGCACCTGCCCCGCGGGCCGGCGGGTTTCGTCGAGCAGGAAGCGCCCTGCCGCCTCGATCCGAGCCGGGCCCTTGGCGGTGCTGAGGCGGGTCACCTCGACCTGCCCTGAGGCGGTGCGCCAGGCCTCCAGCGTCTGCGGGTTGAAGCCGTTGCGGAAGGCCTCGGCCTGCGTCACCACCGCATCGATGGCGAGGTCGCCCGGCTCGCTCGTCCCGAGCACGGCATCCAGCACCGGCAACACGGCCCCCTTGGCACTGAGCGCGATATCGACGGCCTGTTCGGCAGCCGGCCGCGTCGGATTGCGCCGCAGATGCGCCTCGAACGCCTTGGCATTCCACGCCTGCGCAGGCTGCCCCGGTGCCGTCAGCGTCGCGACAGGCTCGCTCAACACCAGCGAAACCCGCTGCGGCTGCCCGTCCTGATGGGCGAGGCTCGCCTCGAACTGCGTCCAACCCAGCTCCAGCGCGCGCTCCTGCGGCAAGGTCGCCTGCAGCTTGCCGCTGACCTGCAGGATCACCAGGCCGGGCGTATAAATCTGCCCGACGGCCACCACCGGCCCGGTCTGGATCCGCACGGCCTCACCCCAGCGCGAGGAGGTCAGCGCCAGGCTGCTGCATCGCAACTCGATGCGGAAGGGAAAGCCGGTGACCGAGCGGTCGGCGCAGGCCCAGTCGCGGCCCTGCTGCGCCTCACGCGCCAATGTCCTGTCGACCGCCTCAGTGACCCTGCCTTGCACCACGAACCAGAAGCCCGCCCAGGCTGCGGCAGCAACGGCCAGCAGGATGAACGGCAGATAGAGCCAGGCGCGGCTGCGCCGGGGCGCGGAGGGAGCGTTCATGCCAAAGCGGTTCCTTGCGAAAATCCCGACGGATTGTTAGCTGCCGCCGAGTGCCGACGCCACCACCGGCGTTGAAGCAGGGCGAAGCGGCCGAATTAGGGTATCAATGATGATGGCTGAGGCCGCACCGGGCTCTCAATCGGGCGAAGATCTCTGGGTCTTCGGCTATGGCTCGCTGATCTGGCGGCCAGGCTTCCCGTTTGTCGAGACGATCGTGGCGCGCCTGCATGGCTACCATCGCTCGCTCTGCGTCTTCTCGCATGTGCATCGCGGCACGCCGGAGCGGCCGGGGCTGGTGCTGGGGCTGGATCGCGGCGGCGTCTGCCGCGGCGTCGCCTTCCGGGTCGCGGCGGATAAGGCGCAGGAGACGATCGCCTATCTCAGGGCCCGCGAGCAGGCGACGGCGGTCTATCTCGAGCGGTCCATGCCGGTGAAGCTGGCCGATGGCCGGGCGGTGACCGCGCTGGTCTATGTCGCCGACCGCAAGCACCTGCAATATGCCGGGCGGCTGCCGGCGGAGCAGATCCTCGAGCTGGTCCGGCATGGGGTCGGTATCTCAGGCCAGAACCCCGACTATGTTCTGCAAACCCATGAGCATCTGCGCCGCATGGGGGTGCTCGATCCTGTCCTGGCCGATCTGGCGGAGAAGCTGGCGCCAGGCATCACCTCCGCCTGAAAGGCGCGGGCCTCAGCCCGCGACCTCCGGCATCAGGTCGAGCAGCGCGGCCCGGCGGCTGACGCGGTCCTCGGCGAGCAGATGCACATGGATCTCGCAGGCGCCGGCATCCTGCACGGACTGGCGCCAGCGGGTCAGCGCCGCCTCGACGCCGAAGGGGCCGCTATCGCGCGCCGCAATCACCCGCCGGTCACCGCTGATCGCCAGCAGCACCGCATCGGTGAAGCTGAGTGCGTGATCGTCCGACAGCTGGAACACCGAGGCGACATAGCGCCGCCCCGAGCGCCCGCGCCAGGCCGTGAACCGCCGCTCGCCCAGCCCTGCCGTGCTGCGCATCGGCACTTCGCAGGCCTGCGGCTCGGCGCGGTCGTCTTGGTCGAAGAGGTCGTCCGGGAAGCGATACGCAAGAGCGGCCATGTCGTTCCTCCTTTGTTCTGAAAACAAAATGGGAACATGGCAGAGCCAAGTCAAGCGTGGCGCAGTGCGCGCCCCGCCTGCTGCTGTCAGGAACTGTCAGGAGTGCGGGGTGATGTCCCGGCCCTGCAGCGGGTCGAGCCCAAGCGCTGCGAGCTCCGAGCGGCCCTGAGCGAGCAGGCGGTCGCTGGCGGTCTCGATACGCTCCTGCAGCAGGTTATGGAACTCCGCCTTGCCGAGCCCCGGCGGGATTGCCGGCATGATCTCGACGCGGATGGTGCCGGGCCGGCGCAGGAACTTGCGGCGCGGCCAGTACAGCCCGGAGTTCAGCGCCACCGGCAGGCAGGGCACGTTCAGCTCCGAATAGATGTGGGCGACGCCGAACTTGTAGGCCGGGGGCGCGCCCGGTGCGGTCCGCGTCCCCTCCGGGAAGATCAGCAGCTGGCGGCCGTTGACGCCGAGCTCGGTCTTGGCGCGGCGTGTGACATGCGCCAGCGCCCGCGCCTTGGCGCCACGATCGACCGGGATCATCCGCATCTTCAGCAGGCACCAGCCGAAGAACGGGATCCAGGTCAGCTCACGCTTCAGGATGAAGACGGGGTTCTGGAAGATGGTGACGAGGGCGAAGGTCTCCCAGAAGGACTGGTGCTTCGAGGCGATCATCAGCCCGCCCTCGGGGATGTTCTCCTGCCCGGTGATCTCGTAGCGCGTTCCGGCGATGACGCGCAGCATCCACATCGACATCCGCGCCCAGTTGATCGCGATGCGCAACAGGTAGTGCTTCGGCAGAAGCAGCGCCGGAAACGCAGCGAAGACGAGCCACAGGATCAGGTTCGCGTAGAACAGGACATTGTAGAGGAGGGAGCGCAGGACAAGCATGGCCCGCAAAGAGCGCGCCGCGACCGCCCCGTCAAGCGTGTCGCGCCGATAGCTGCAGCCGTGACCGCCGCTCGGGCTCGGGGCCGATCAGGCCGAGCGGCTTTGGCGACACCGGCTTGCGCCCGCCGATGATCACCGAGAGGCGCGAGGTTTCCGGATCGTCCTCGAACAGGGCGCGGAGCTTTGCAGCCAGGAATTTCGCGTATTCCGGCACCAGAAGCCGCGTCGCCTGCCAATGGCTGCGCCAATCCGAGAGGTCGACGCTCTCGGTGACGACGGGATGCGGCACCAGCCTCATCCCCGGCATGGCGTGGCCGAACTCGGCCATGGTGCGCGGCATGTGATAATTCGAGGTCACCACCAGCAGCGACGAGAAGCCGTGCTGGCGCACCCAGCGCCGCGTCTCGATGGCATTGCCGATGGTGTTGCGCGCCCGGTGGTCAAGGTCGATGCAGCAGGACAGCAGGTCGCGCGCCGCTGGATTGAGCCGCGCCAGCTCCTCCCGGCCGGTCTTCTCATTGACGCCGCTGATCAGCAGCCGCGCACCGCGCTCGGCGCCGAGCAGGCCGAGCGCGTCCCCGACACGCTGCGAACCGCCCGTCACCACCACGATCGCATCGGTCCGTGGCACGGCAGCGGGCTCGCGCAAGGCAATCCGGGAGGCAAAGGCGATGTAACCGCCAAGCAGCGCCGCAACCCCGAGCGCCGAGGTGATGAGCAACAGCCGTCCGAGCCGCCACCCGGGCGAGCGCGCGGCTGGCTCCCTGTCGGGGCTGGCATTGCCAACTGGCTGGATTCTCGTGCCGACCATCACCATTGCTCAAACACATACGCGATCAATCTGGCATAAGAGCGGCGAGAGCAGCCAGATTGGTGTGGTCTCATCATGACAGCGCGCGCAGGTAGTGGCGAACGGTAAAGCGCGAGACCAGCCCCGCAATCGCCGCAACGATGACCGCGACGAGGATGACGGCTGCATAACCGGTCCAGCCGATCTCGAAGGCGCCAAACAGGGCCTGGAGCTGTTCGCCCTCCGGCGCAGCACGCCAGCGTGAAGCGATCCAGCCGAGCACCGCAATCACCAGGATCGCAGCGCCGCCACCGACAGCGCCGCCCTTCAAACCAAGGCGGATGAAGCGGCTCTGGAACTCTCGCGCAATGAAGGCGTCATCGGCACCGACGAGATGCAGCACCTCGACACTGTCGCGGCTGCCGGCCATGGCGCCGCGTGTGGCGAAAGCCACCGCCAAAGCCGCCGCGCTGAGCACCAGCAGGACGATGGCGACGCCCGACAGGATGATGGTGCTGGCCATGGTCGAGAGCCGCCGCACCCAGAGCCTGTGATCGTCAAGAATAGCGTTGGGCAGTTCGAGACGCAGCGCTTCGGAGAAGGCCGCCAGCTCCGGGCCGGCGCTCGATTTCAGCTTCAGCACGATCAGGCGGGGCACGGGCAGCTCGACCAGATCCAGCCCCGCACCTAGCCAGGGCTCGAGCAACCGGTCGGATTCGGCCTTGGGAACGATGCGGACGCTCTCGATGCCGGCCACGCCCGCCGACAAGGCCAGCGCCCGGGCGAGGTCGGCCTCCATGTCGCGGCGGGAATCCGGCCGCATCTGGATGGTCATCTCATTGGCGACGGCGCCGCGCCATTGCTCGGAGGCCCGCGCCGCCAGCACGGCAGCGCCCGCGCTGAGCGCTGCGAGAAAGGTCAGGATCGCGATCACCGCCATCAGCGCCCGCCCGGCCACCGTATCGACGGGCACCAGCGGGCGGTCGCGGCGCAGATTGACCGGCAGCGCCGGCTCCTCGCGCTCGGGCTCGCGGCGCTCAGGCTCGCGCGGAGGCGGCGGCGGGAAGCCGTCCGCATCCTGCATCAGCAGATCGTCATCATAGGGTTCATGCGTCGACATGGAGCCGCCCATCGACCAGCACGAGGCGTGGCGCGTCATAGAGCTCCATCAAGGCAAGATCATGTGTGGCGATCACCACCGCCGTGCCCAGCGACTGAAGCTCCATGAACAGGCGCAGCAGGCGGCGGCCGAGGCCGGGATCGACATTGCCCGTCGGCTCATCCGCCAGCAGCAGCTCAGGGCGGCTGATCAGCGCCCGCGCAATCGCCGCGCGCTGCTTTTCCCCGCCTGACAGCACCGGCGGCACGGCATGCATGCGCTCGCCCAGCCCGACCCAGCGCAGCAGTTCGACCACCTCGGCCCTGTAGCTGGTTTCCTCCTTGCCGAGCACGCGCAACGGCAAGGCGACGTTCTCATACAAGGTGAGGTGATCGAGCAGCCGGAAATCCTGAAACACCACGCCCATGCGCCGGCGAAACGCGGTCAGCGTCGTCGCATCCAGCCGCGAAACATCCTGGCCGAACAGGTTCACCAGCCCGCGCGTCGGCTTCAGCGCCATCAGGACCAGGCGAATCAGCGTGGTCTTGCCGGCACCGGAAGGCCCGGTCAGATACTGGAACGAGCGCGGCTCGATGCTGAAGCTGATGTCCTTCAGCACCTCGGGCCCCATTCCATATCTCAAACCGACATTCTCGAACCGAACCAATCCTCGCCCCTTCCGCTTGTTGGCGCCGAATCCTGCCTTGCGACTCTACACCCCAAGCGGGGCTGGCCGGAAAGCCGCTATGCTGCGGCATGATGCGGGGCGATTCTTCACGAAGCGTTAACCATAAACCGCGCCAATGGGTCGACACGGCGGCGGCCGGCCTGGACCGGTCTTGCGCTATCCGCGTCAGCTGTTGATCTCGAGACCCATCCGGGAGACCGCGAAGACGGCCCATGCAGATCGTCTGTCCAAACTGCGCCAAAGCCTATGAACTCGACGCGGCCAAGCTCGGCCCCGCCGGGCGCAAGGTGCGTTGCGCAAGCTGCCAGACGCAATGGCATGTCGAACCCGTCTTCCCCGAGCCTCCAAGCCCCGACGAGACGCAGGCGCTGCTCGATGCCGAGCTCCAGCGCGGCCTCGAAGACGAGGTGACCGCCATCGCGGCCGAGGCGGAAGCCGGCGCGCAGGCGGAGGAGGCGCCCGCTTCCGCGGAAGCCGAAGCACCCGAGCCGGACCTTCCCGCCCCGCCCCCCAAGCCCAGGCGGGGCCGCACCAAGAGCCGCAAGGTTCGGCACCACGCCTTGGCCGACCGCGCCATTGCCGTGCCGGCAGCGCTGGGTGTCGTGGGCTTTGCCGTGCTCGGCCTGCTGCTGTGGCAGCCGGAAGCCAGCGTCAGGCTGGTGCCGCAATTGGCCGGGCTTTATGAGGCCATCGGCAAGCCCGTGAATATTCGGGGACTGAGCCTTACCGCCATCGACAGTGGGTTGGTGGAGGATGCGCAAGGCCGCTTCCTGGTCGTCGAGGGCGATGTCACCAACATCACCCGCAGCGACAAGCCGGTGCCGCTGATCGAGATCGCGGTGCAGGATGGCGCCGGGCAGACGCTCTACACCTGGACCACCGAGCCGCCGCGCCAGAAACTCGAGCCGGCCGAACAGATGCGCTTCCGGGCCCGCCTGGCTGCGCCGCCCGATACGGGCCGTGCCGTGTCGGTGCGCTTCAGGACCACTGCGCCGGTGAAGCAGGCCGATGCGAAAGCAGCCCAGAGCCGGCACTGACTCGCGCCCATCGCGGCGCTGCAATACGATAGACTGACTCGCAGGATGATGAGTCACAGGACGCGCCCGGCATGGCCGGACGAACAAGGACGACGACACGATGGCTGATTTGCCCCGCATCAGGGTGCTCTACGACGAAACCGCAATTGCCCAGCGCAATGAGGAAATGGCGCGCACCATCGCGCAAACCGCCCCCAGCGACCTGCTGGTGGTGGCGGTGCTGAAGGGCAGCTTCATGTTCGTGGCCGACCTGATCCGCGCCATGCACCGCGCCGGAATGTCGCCGCAGGTCGAGTTCGTGCACCTGTCGAGCTATCGCAACGCCACCGTCTCCTCCGGCCAGGTCGAGATCCTGCGCGATGTCCAGAGCGATGTCCGCGGCCGCGAGGTGCTGCTGGTCGACGACATCCTGGAATCCGGCCGCACCCTCGCCTTCGCCAAGGATCTGCTGGCGGCGCGCGGCGCGGCCAAGGTGTCGAGCTGTGTCCTGCTGGAAAAGCCGGGCAAGCGCGCGGTCAACATCGCCGCCGAATATGTCGGCTTCGCCTGCCCGGATTACTTCGTGGTCGGCTATGGCATGGATGTCGCCCACGCCTATCGGCAACTCCCCTTCGTCGGCGTGATCGAGACGGCCGACCAGGCCAATCTTCCGGGGATCTGAGGGCATGTCGCGTATTCTGGTCGTCGATGACGAGGAATCGCTGCGCTCGCTGGTTGCGCGTGGCCTGACCATGGACGGGCATGACTGCCTGACCGCCGCCGATGGCGCCGAGGCGCTGGATGTGCTGATCGCCGAACAGGGTCGCTTCGACCTGCTGCTCACCGATATCCGCATGCCGCTGATGGACGGGATCGCGCTGGCGCTGGCCGCCAAGCAGCAATTCCCCGATCTGCCGATCATGCTGATGACCGGCTATGCCGAGCAGCGCGAGCGCGCCAAGAGCCTGGAGGCGATTGTCTCCGAGGTGATGGTCAAGCCCTTCACCATCGCGGAGCTGCGCGCCACGGTGCTCGATGTGATCGAACGTTCGATCAGCTGAGGGCGGGCACGCTCAGCGGTTCAGCCACCAGATCGAGGCGTTGAGCAGGGTGGCGAAGGAGACCCAGGCGACATAGGGCCACTGCAGATGCGCGGCCAGGCGGTCGAGCCGGGCGAAGGCCGCGATCGTCAGCAGGATCGTCACGAGGAACGGCACGATCACGAACAGCCCGCCGAGCGGGCTCTGCAGCCCGAAGAACACGCAGGACCAGGCCAGGTTCAGCGCCAGCTGCAGGTGATACACCACCAGCGCCCGCATCCGGCCGGGCGTTCCGGCAGGCAGGCGCAGGATGCGATAGACGCCGACGGCCATCAGCAGGAAGAGCAGCGTCCAGACCGGGCCGAACACCCAGTTGGGCGGATTGAAGGGCGGCTTCGCCAGCGTCGGATACCAGGTCGGGATCTGCGGCATCGTCGCCGCATTGCCGAGCAGCGACACGATCACGACAGGCACGATCGCCATCGCCGCGGCAAGCCAGGGCGACAGGCGCGGAGAGGCGGCGGGGACGTTGGCTTCGGCGGAACTGGTCATCCCTGCCAGATGGGGCAGTTTGCTGCGGCCGGCAAGGCACATTCGCCAGCACCGCACGTCCACTGACACGGCACTTCAGCCGCAGGACCGCATGAGGTTGCATGCGCGCGCCCCACTTGCGTCCCCCCACCTGACTGCGCCATGAGGGTTCTGTCCCCAATGGAACTTATTTGGATCTCCGATGCCCCAGCGCCCGCTTCATCCCCGCTCGCTCGCCGCTCAGGCCATGGGCAAGATCGATCCGCTGACCCGCGGCGTCGTGCCGCCGATCCATGTCGCGACGACCTATATCCGCGACCCCGACAATGGCTATTCCTCCGGCTTCGTCTATGGCCGGCCCGACAATGAGACGGTGCGCGAGGCCGAGAGCGTGCTCGCCATGCTGGAGGAGGCGAAGGCGGGCGCCCTGCTGTTCGGCTCGGGCATGGCGGCCGCGACCGCCGTCTTCCAGGCGCTCTCGCCCGGCGACCATGTCGTCGCCTCGAAAGTCATGTACTGGGCCCTGCGCGCCTGGCTTTTGACCGAAGCCACGCGCTGGGGGCTGGAGATCGATTTCGTCGAGACCGACGATCTCGATGCGCTGCGCGCGGCGGTGAAGCCCGGCATCACCAAGCTGGTCTGGGTCGAGACGCCCTCGAACCCGCTCTGGACCATCACCGACATCGCTGGCGCAGCCGAGATCGCCCACAAGGCCGGCGCCAAGCTCGCGGTCGACTTCGACCTGCGCCTCGCCGGTGCACACCCGCCCGCTGACGCTTGGCGCCGACATCGTGATGCATGCCGCGACCAAGGTGCTGAACGGCCATTCCGACGTCGTCGCCGGCGCGCTCTGCGCCCGCGAGGACGATGCCTTCTGGAATGGTGTGAAGACCGTCCGCAAGATGCAGGGTGGCATCCTCGGGCCGTTCGAGGCCTATCTGCTGATGCGCGGCATGCGGACGCTGCATCTGCGTCAGGAGCGCCAGGCGGCCTCCGCCATGGATCTGGCGCAGCGCCTCTCCGCCCATCCGCTGGTGGCGCGCGTGCTCTATCCCGGCCTGCCGCAGCATCCCGGCCACGACATCGCCGCGCGCCAGATGCAGAACGGCTTCGGCTACATGCTGTCGGTCCAGGTCACCGGCGGCGAGGCGGCCGCGGTCAAGGCTGCGGCCCATGTCGAGCTGTACAAGCGCGCGACCTCGCTCGGCGGCGTCGAGAGCCTGATCGAGCACCGCGCCTCGATCGAGGGCGCAGGCTCGCCCTGCCCGACCGACCTGCTGCGCCTCTCCACCGGCATCGAGGATGTCGAGGATCTCTATGCCGATCTCGACCAGGCGCTGAGCATCGGCCATCGCTGATAAAAAAGGGGGGCAGGACCGCTCGGTCCCGCCCCCCAAGGCTCTCTTGGGAGATCTTGAGTTCGGAAGAGCTAGAACTTGTAGGTGACGCCGGCGCCGAACAGCCACGGGTCGATCTTGACCTTGCCGGTCACCAGACCCGCATTCACCTTCACCTTCGGCTCCAGGAAGATCTTCTTCACGTCGAAGTTCAGGCCCCAATGCTGGTCGATCATGTAATCGAAGCCGGCCTGCAGCGCTAAGCCGAACGTGTCCTTCAGGTCGAAGGAGGTGAAGCCGCCCTTGGCCTTCTCGTTGAAGAAGACGGTGTAGTTCACGCCGACGCCGACATAGGGCTTGAAGGCGCCGAGTTCAGTGAAGTGATATTGCAGCATCAGGGTCGGCGGCAGCAGCCAGGCCGAACCGATGCGAGCCCCAGCCAGCGCCCCTGCGCCCTTCACATTATGCGGGGTGACGCCGAGAATAAGCTCCACCGCGATGTTCTTGGTGAAGAAATAGCTGATATCGAGCTCGGGGACGAGCGAGGTCGAGATGCTGACATCGGCACCGGGAACGCGAGCGCCGCCAATATCCAGCTTGGCGCTCTCCTGCGGCATCACCACCAGCGCGCGGCCGCGGATCATCCACGGGCTGAACTGCGTCATCACAGGCGCCAGCGGCGCGCCCTTGCGGACAGGGAGATCGCTGGCCTGAGCGGCGCTGAGCGCGGTGCTGGCCAGAAGCGCGGCGGTCAATCCCGCCTGAACGAAACGATAGATCATGATAGTCCCCAGCTGATGAGCCGGCGCTGCCGCTTTCGGCACGCGCCATCGCTCCGGGGACGAAAAAGCGCCTTTCGCTGAAGGCGGGATTTGATCTCGGTCAAAGCCGCGCGGCCGCAATCGCCGAACGCCGCGCAGTGTTGCTGCGACGCAACAAGCCTGCGGCCTCAGCCCTTGACGGCCTCAGCCCTTGGCGACCTTCTGGTAGTCCTTCACATCCGAGAACACGACATCGGGCGCCCGCTCCGCATCATATTTCAGCGTGAACTGCGACGACGCCATGAACACCGGGTCGCCATCGAGATCATCGGCCATGGCCGACGGCTTCAGCCCGACGAACTTCTGCAGCGCGACCTTGTCGTCGGACGAAACCCAACGCGCGATGGCGAACTGGCAGGGCTCGAAATCGACCGGCAGCGAATACTCCGCCTCCATCCGCTCCTTCAGCACATCGAGCTGCAGCGCGCCGACCACGCCGACGATCGCCGGTGCACCATCATGCGGCAGGAAGAGCTGGACGACGCCCTCCTCCGCCATCTGCTGCAGGGCCTCGCGCAGCTTCTTGGCCTTCATCGCGTCCTTGAGCTTGACCCGGCGCAGGATTTCCGGCGCGAAGCTCGGCACGCCCTTGAAGACGATATCCTCGCCCTCGGTCAGCGTATCGCCGATGCGCAGCGTGCCATGGTTGGGCAGGCCGACGATGTCGCCGGCAAAAGCCTCCTCGGCGATCGACCGGTCCCGCGCGAAGAAGAACTGCGGCGCGTTCAGCGGCATCGGCTTCGAGGTCCGCACCAGCTTGGCCTTCATGCCGCGCGTCAGCTTGCCCGAGCAGACCCGCATGAAGGCGATGCGGTCCCGGTGGTTGGGGTCCATATTCGCCTGAATCTTGAAGACGAAGCCGGTCATCTTGGCCTCATCGGCCTCGACCGGGCGCTTGTCAGCAACCTGCGCCCGCGGGCTGGGAGCCAGCGCACCCAGGGCATCGATCAGGTCGCGCACGCCATAATCGCGGAGCGCCGCGCCGAAATACAGCGGCGTCAGATGCCCCTCGCGGAAGGATTCCAGGTCAAAAGGCTTCAGCCCCTCGCTCGCCAGGAACACCTCCTCGCGCCAGGTCTCGGCCGCGCCATTGGGGAGCAGCTCGTCGAACAGCGGATCGTCCGGGCCCGACACGGCCTGGTCCTGCGCGCTCTCATCGCCCTTCTGGTTGCGGCGAAAGGTGTTGGCCTTGAGATCGTAGGTGCCGACGAATTCGCGCCCGCGCCCGACCGGCCAGGTCATCGGCGCGACATCGAGCGCCAGTGTCGTCTCGATTTCGTTGATCAGGTCGAACGGGTCGCGCGTCTCGCGATCGACCTTGTTGATGAAGGTGACGATCGGGATATCGCGCAGGCGGCAGACCTCGAACAGCTTCTTGGTCCGTGCCTCGATGCCCTTGGCGGCGTCGATCACCATCACGGCCGAGTCCACCGCCGTCAGCGTCCGGTACGTGTCCTCGGAGAAGTCCTCGTGGCCCGGAGTGTCGAGCAGGTTGAAGACGTGCCCGCCATATTCGAAGGTCATCACCGAGGTGACGACCGAGATGCCGCGCTGGCGCTCGATCTTCATCCAGTCAGACGAGGTCTGGCGGCGGCCGGCCTTGGCGCGCACTTCGCCCGCGAGCTGGATAGCGCCGCCGAAATACAGCAGCTTCTCGGTCAGGGTCGTCTTGCCGGCGTCCGGATGCGAGATGATCGCGAAGGTGCGGCGGCGCGCATGCTGCTGCGCGATGGCGTCGGTGGTGGTGAGATCGGTCATGGCGCGTGTGAAGCAGGATGGCGGGGCCGAAGTCAATCGAACCCTCGCAAGCCTCGCAGCTGGAACCCCGTTCGCTCAGCTCTTCAGCCGGTAGCCGGTGCGGAAAATCCAGCCGATGGCGGTGACGCAGGCGGCGAGAAAGACCAGCGTCATGCCCAGGCTGATGCCGATCGAGACATCGGCCACGCCATAGAAGCTCCAGCGGAAGCCGCTGATCAGATAGACCACCGGATTGAACAGCGTCACGCTGCGCCAGAAGGGCGGCAGCATGTCGATGGAGTAGAACGAGCCGCCGAGAAAGGCCAAGGGCGTGACGATCAGCAGCGGCACCACCTGCAGCCGCTCGAAGCCGTCGGCCCAGATCCCGATGATGAAGCCAAACAGGCTGAAGGTCGTCGCCGTCAGCACCAGGAACAGCACCATCCAGATGGGATGCGCGATCTGCAGCGGCACGAACAGCATCGCCGTCAGCAGGATGATCAGCCCGAGCAGGACCGATTTCGAAGCCGCCGCGCCGACATAGGCGATCACCGCCTCCCACCACGCCACCGGCGCCGACAAAAGCTCGTAGATCGTGCCGGTGAACTTCGGGAAGTAGATCGCAAAGGAGGCATTCGCGATGCTCTGTGTCAGCAGCGAGAGCATGATCAGCCCCGGCACGATGAAGGCGCCATAGGGCACGCCGTCGATCGACTGCATGCGCGGACCGATGGCTGCGCCGAACACCACGAAATACAGCGAGGTCGAGAGCACGGGCGAGACGATGCTCTGCAGCGGCGTACGCCAGGTCCGCGCCATCTCGAACAGATAGATCGCCCGGATGGCGTGCCAGTTGATGCCGAGCGCGCTCATGATCCGGTCCTCACCAGGCTGACGAAAATATCCTCCAGCGAACTCTGGCTGGTCCGGAGATCGCGGAAGCGAATGCCCGCAGTGGCGAGTTCCTGCAGAAGCGGCGTGATCCCGGTGCGCTCCGCCTTGGTGTCGTAGCTGTAGACCAGCTCCGTCCCCTCCGCCGCCAGCGCCAGATCATAGCCAGCCAGCCCCGGCGGCAGTTCGGCCAGGGGTGTCTGCAGCGACAAGGTCAGCTGCTTGCGGCCGAGCTTGCGCATCAGCTCCGCCTTCTCCTCCACCAGGATGATCTCGCCCTTGCTGATCACGCCGACCCGGTCGGCCATCTCCTCGGCCTCCTCGATGTAATGCGTCGTCAGGATAATGGTGACACCGTCATCACGAAGCCGGCTCACCAGTTTCCACATATCCTGGCGCAGCTCGACATCGACACCGGCGGTGGGCTCGTCAAGGAACAGGATTTCCGGCTCATGCGACAAAGCCTTGGCGATCAGCACGCGGCGCTTCATGCCGCCCGAGAGCCGCCTGATCTGGGTATCGCGCTTGTCCCAGAGCGACAGGTCCTTGAGCACCCGCTCGATCAGCGCCGGGTTCTTGGGCTTGCCGAACAGGCCGCGGCTGAAGGACACCGTGCTCCACACCGTCTCAAAAGCATCGGTGGTCAGTTCCTGCGGCACCAGCCCGATCTTGGCGCGCGCGGCGCGGTAATCGCGGCTGATATCGTGGCCATCCGCGACAACCGTGCCGCCACTCGGGTTCACCAGCCCGCAGATGATGCTGATCAGGGTGGTTTTGCCGGCGCCATTGGGACCCAGCAGCGCAAAGATTTCTCCGCGCCTGATCGTCAGATTGATGCCCTTCAGGGCGCTGAAGCCGGAGGCATAGGTTTTCGACAGGTCGGAGACAGTGATGATCGGTTGCATCGAGGCCATATGGTGCGGATTTGGTCAGGCGCCAGTCGCCCGCTCAAACACAATCATAGCGCAGGCGGCCCGGTGTCAGCAGCTGAACGGTCCCTGAAACGCAACATGGCCAGGCTTGAGCCCGGCCATGTTGGTCAAACGATCATGCGATCAGCGCATGAAGAACCAGAGGAGGATAATGATCGGAATCGGAATCCCGAGCAGCCAAAGAGCAATTGAACGCATCGACAACCCCCGTTTTCAGCATTGAATGATGACGAAACGCCAAATCCCGGGACAAGTTCCGCACCCCACTAAGCGCGTCAGGCTGAGGCGCTGGGGTGCCAGATCGGCTGGTAGCCTTCTGCCAGCGCGGCAAGCGTAGCGGGCGGTGTCAGCACCGCGACAAGACCAGTCGGCCGCGCCAGCCGTGCCCGATAGCCCTCGGGCGACCAGAGCAGTGCCTGCGGGCCGCGCACAGCCAGATACCGCTCGCCATCCCGGATCACCGCCCCATCGGGCAGGGTGTCGGCCTCCCGGCGATGCTCGCGCTTGCGGCGGCCGTCGCGGCGTTGCTCGTCGAGCAACCGGTCGATCTCGGGAAAGGCCGGGACATCGCGCAGCCTGAGCCCGCGCACGAGGGCGGAGCGGAAGGCCAGCGCATCGGCCCGGCGGCACTCCATGCAGGGCCGATGGCCTGCCGCCAGCGCCGTTACCTCGTCGCAGAAGAACAACTCGGTGTAGCCCGTCCCCCAGACCTTCCGCCGCCGCTCCTTGAACGACAGCACACAGCAGATCCATTGCTTGCTGGCGAAGAGCCGCGTCGGCAGCTCGCGGCGTTGCGGATCATGAAAGCGCCCACCGCGATTGCCGAAGAGCAGCCCTCTGGCCGGATCGGCAAACAGCGCGCCATCGGGCCTGACACGGTTGGGGAGCGGCATGGTGGCCTCGAGCAGGATGAGGCGCCAGCCTACCCGCCCCGGCCCCAGGATACGACAGCAGCGTCGCAACCTTGGAATTCTTGCATCGCCCTGCTGGTCCCCCTCGCCCAGTTGAGGCAAGCTGACGTAGCGGTGGCACGCTCGCGCCATCCGGGGGGAACAGCATGGACCGTATTGCGCAGGGCGAGAGCACGGGCTTGGTCCCGCATCCCGAACGCGGCTCGATCCTGGGCGAGGTCCACGCCCGCCCCTTCGCACCGCTGGAGACGCCGCGCCGCCTGCTGCATTTCGCCTTCCTCACCGATTCCCGCCAGGCCGCAGCCGATCGCGAGGCGCTGGCGCGGTTCTGCACCGATCGCGGCGTCCCGCCCCCGCAGGAAGCGGCCAAGCACCACCGCGCCCGCTTCGGCGAGACCAGCCTGCGCTGGGAGCAGCATAGCGAGTTCACCACCTATAGCTGGGAGCTGCCGGGCGCCGACACGCCGTTCCTGCCGCCCACCGGCTCGATGCCGCATGGCATGCGCGCCCTGCCCCAGCCCGGCCCGCATCTGGTCTCGGCCGATCTGCATCTGCTGCCCGAGCAGCCGGAGCTCGCCCTCGACAACCTGTTCGATCCTGCGAGCCTGGCCGCCTCGCTGGTGGACAATGGCGGCGCCGTCGCCGCCACCGATTTCCGTGCCGGCGCCGATGGCTTTGTGCGGATCCTGGTGCTGGACCACGGCCTCACCCCCGCCCGCGCCGGAGCCCTGGCGCAGCGGCTTCTCGAAATCGAGACCTACCGCACTTTGGCCCTGCTCGGCCTGCCGGAATCGCAGCGCATCGCGCCGTCCGTCCGCGAAACCGAGGAGACGCTGGTGCGCATCGCCGGCACCATGACGACCAAGGCCGGGCTTGCGGCGGACCATGCGCTGCTCGACGAGATGACCGCGCTCGCAGCCAAGCTGGAATCGGAGGCTGCCTCGTCGAATTACCGGTTTGGCGCGAGCCGGGCCTATGACACCATCGTGCAGCAGCGGCTTGTCGCCATCGGCGAGCAGCCTCACGCCGGCTGGCCGACCATCTCCGCCTTCCTCGCACGACGCATGGCGCCGGCCATGCGCACCTGCCAGATGCTTCAGGAGCGCCAGGGCGACCTCGCGACCAAGCTGGCCCGCGCCGCAAACCTGCTGCGAACCCGTGTCGATGTCGCGCTCGAACAGCAAAACCGCGATCTGCTCGCCGCCATGAACGAGCGCACCCGGCTGCAATTGCGGCTTCAGCAGACGGTGGAGGGGCTCTCGGTCGCCGCGATCGCCTATTACGTCGTCAGCCTGTTCGGCTATCTCGCCAAGGGCGCCAAGGATGCCGGCATGCTGCGCATGGACCCCGGCCTCGCCACTGCGCTGTTCGTGCCGGTGGCGCTGATCGGGGTCTGGCTGGCGGTCAGGCGGATACGCCAGGGCCATGGCGACAGCTGACCCGCCCCAACAAGCCAAGCAGGAGCCCAACGACAAAAAGCGGCCCGAAGGCCGCTTTCAGAGGCGGGCGGCGCAGGCCACCCGCGACAGCAACACCGCTCAGTTGGCGGCGAGCTTCTTTTCGATGTCACGCTTCAGCGTCAGCGCGCCGGTCGACAGATCAGCGGCCGGAGCCTTGATCAGGAAAGCGTCGAGACCGCCGCGATGGTCGACCGTGCGCAGGGCGTTGGCCGAGATGCGCAGACGCACGGCGCGGCCGAGCGCGTCGGACTGCAGCGTCACGTTCACGAGGTTCGGACGGAAGACGGTCTTCGTCTTGCGGTTCGAGTGGCTGACGAGGTGGCCAGTCAGGGTGGCTTTCCCAGTCAGTTCGCAACGGCGGGCCATGGTATCGTTCCTTGCGTCCAACCGGTTCGCTCAAACAAAAATGCCGACACGCGACGTGCCGGACATGAGCACCGGAAGTCAAATTGAAGTCGCGGTTCCATAGCCAAGGCGAAAGCCTGCGTCAAGGAGATGTCACGCAAATCGCGGCTTTCCCGCCGAAAACCTGTCGCCGCTTTTTTCGAGCGCGCGAAGCCGGTCCCGTTTTGGCGCATCGCGCCTCATCCTCTGCACCCCAGCTGTTGACCGGGCAAGGCCGATCGCTATAGTTCGCCGCGCCCGCAAGGGGCCCCTGTGGCGGAATTGGTAGACGCGCTCGACTCAAAATCGAGTTCCGCAAGGAGTGCTGGTTCGATTCCGGCCAGGGGCACCATTCGATCGTCAGGCACCTCCCTTGCGCATTTTGCTGATCAATCCCAACACCATGACGGCGATGACCGATCTGGTTGTGCGGGTGGTGACGCCGCTTCTGCCTGATGGCGTTGCGCTTCTGCCTGCCACCGGGCGGTTCGGGGCGCGCTATATCTCCACGCGCACGTCGGCTGCGATTGCAGGGCCATGCCGCGCTCGATGCCTATGCCGAGCACGGCGCGGGCTGCGATGCCGTCTATCTCGCCTGCTTCGGCGATCCCGGCCTGTTCGCCTTGCAGGAACTGGCGCCCGTGCCGGTGGTCGGCATGGCGGCTGCGAGCTGTCAGGCGGCTGCACGGCTCGCACCCCGTTTCTCAATCGTCACCGGGGGTGAGCGCTGGGGGCCAATGCTGCGCGAATTCGTCGGCAGCCTCGGGCTTGGCCAAAGCCTCGCAGCGGTTGAGACGGTGGCGCCGACAGGGGCCGACATCGCCGCCGATCCCGATGCCGCAATCGCGCTTCTGGCGCAGGCCTGCCGCCGCACGGCGGAGCGCGATGGCGCAGGCGCCGTTGTTTTGGGTGGCGCCGGGCTGGCGGGTCTGGCGGCGCGCGTCCAGCCGCATCTCGACATCCCGGTGCTGTGCTCCACCGAGACCGGCTTCGCAGCGGTGCTGGCGGCGCTGCACGACCCCCGCGAGAAGCCGGCAAGCGGCGATTTCTCGACGCCCCCTGCGGTGGAGAGCGTCGGTCTGTCGCCGCGCCTGGCAGATCTGCTGGCGCGGCGCTGATCCAGAGATGTTGCCGTGAAACGCTGGCACGCCGTCATTGCGGGGCGGGCCGGAGGACGCGACAGCTGATCAGCGGGCTGCCGTCTCGCAAGAACTGATCGGCTGCCCGCGTCTCGATGCTCCCAAGTCATGGCCATCCGGCCCGTCGCTGTCGCGACGCGCCGGAATGACCGTGGGGCTCGGCTCAGGCCTTCTTGCCCAGCGAGACACCGCTGCGCTCGGCGATGAAATCCGAGATCATCGGCACGTAATCCTCGCTCTTGCCGGCCGCGACAGCCGAGGCGAAGGTGTTCTTCACCGCATTGCCGATCGGGTTGGGGACACCCGCGGCATTGGCGACGCTTTCGAGATAGCGCACATCCTTCAGCGCGTTCACCAGCGTGAATTTGTGGGCGTTGCGGTCCCGCTCCAGCACATATTGCATGAAGGTCTGGTAGAAGCCGCAATCCATCCGGCTGCCGCGAATGACGCTGTCGAAGGTCTGCGGCGTGATGTCGATCTTCTGCGCCAGGGTCAGCGCCTCGGCATAGATCGCGGCATAGCCCATCGACAGGAAGTTGTTGAGCAGCTTCATCTTGTGGCCGTCGCCGACGGGGCCGAGATGCACCACCTTCTGCGCCCAGGCTTCGCAGGCCGGCTTGATCCGGGCGAAAACCTCCGGGCTCGCGCCGATCATCGCCGAGAGCTGGCCGAGCGCCGCCTGCGCCGGAGTGCCACCCAGCGGCGCATCGGCGAGGTGCAGCCCCTTGGCCTCGAGTTCGGCCGCGATCCGCACGGTTGAGCCGGGGTCGGAGGTCGAGCAATCGACCACGACAGTGCCGGGCTTGGCGCCGGCGATGATGCCGTCGGGGCCGTTGACCACCTCCTCGACCTGGGCCGAGCCGGTCACGCACAGGAAGATGATCGTCGCCTGCGCGGCGAGCTCACGCGGGGTCTTGGCTTCCTTCGCCCCAGCCGCGACCAGCTCCTCGACCGGCTTGCGGTTGCGGTGGCCCATCACCGTCAGCGGAAAGCCCTTGTCGACGAGGTTGCGGGCCATGCCCTGGCCCATCAGGCCGACACCGATAAAGCCGACTGCTTCTTTGGTAGCGCTCATCTTCAAATTCTCCATTGTCTATGAGAAGGACGTTTTCCGAAGGCAAATGATGTATGTCAGTGACAGAGAAGCCGGCCCCCAACAGGGTTTCAGGCTCTGGATTCCGCTCCGGGAGGGAGCGTCGACATGACCGATGACGCCCCGCCGGCCGTAGCGGAGATGCAGGCTTCCCCGGCCTCCGCGCCACTGGGCCGCGGCCGCGTCACGCTGCAGATCATCGCCCAGCGCCTCTCGGTCTCGACGGCGACGGTGTCGCTGGCCCTTCGCGGCTCGCCGCTGGTGGCCGAGGCGACGCGCAGCCGGGTCCAGACCATCGCCCGCGAGATGGGCTACAGCTATAATCGCAGTGCCGCCTCGCTGCGCACCGACCGGACCAATATCCTCGCCGTCGGCTTCCACGACATCACCAACCCGTATTTCGCCGAGCTGCTGGCGGCGATCGAGGAAACCGCCACGAGCCATGGCCGCTCGATCCTGCTCGGCACCTACGCCGAAAATCTCGAACGGCAGGACCGGGTGCTGACGACGCTGAAGGAATATCGGCCCGATGGCATGATCCTCTGCGCCGCCGCCGGCAGTGTCGCCAGCGACTTCGCCCATCTGCTGGAGGCGGGCCTGCCGATCGTCCAGCTTTCGCGCGAGATCCCCGGGCTGGCGCTGGATTTCGTCGGCTCCGATGACCGCCATGGCGCTGTTCTGGCGATGGAGCATCTGCTCGGTCTTGGCCACCGGCGCATCGCCTTCCTGGGCGAGAGCCAGCGCATCTCCACCGGCCGCAACCGCTTCACCGGGTACTGCGAAACGCTGGCCCGGCATGGGCTGAGCCTGGACCGCAGCCTGGTCTATTCCGCCCAAGGCACGCGCGAGAACGGGTTGAAAGGCATTCAGGCCGTGCTCGCCAGCGCCGATCCGCCGACCGCTGCGATGTGCTTCAATGACCTCACCGCTTTTGGGGCCATGCTCGGCCTGCGCCATTGCGGGCTCGAGGCCGGAGTCGATTTCTCGCTGGTCGGCTGCGACGATGTTCAGGAAGCGGCGCAATGGTATCCCGCGCTGACGACGATCAAGAACTTCCAGGATGAGATGGGCCGGAAATCCGCGGAGTTCCTGCTGCAGCGGATCGCCGATCCGCATGCGCCGCCGCGCCGCCTGATGCTGACGCCCGAACTGGTGCTGCGCGGCAGCACCGCACCGCTCAAGAGCTGACCGGCTCACGGGTCATTCGCTGGCGGCTTCGCGTTCAGCGCACGATAGGCCAGCACCACCTGTGAATCATCGCGCGCGCCATGGCCGAGGCCCGACGCCGCCAGAAACATCTGATGAGCCGCGGCAGCCAGGGGCAGCGCCGCCCGCGCGGCACGCCCGGCATCCATGACGATACCAAGGTCCTTGACGAAGATGTCGACAGCGCTGGTCACCGGCGGATCCGCCTCATGCATGCGCGGGCCACGATCCCGGAGCATCCAGGAGGAAGCGGCCGAACCACCCATGATCTCGAACAGCACGCGGCCATCGATGCCGGCCTTCTCGGCCAGCGACAGCGCCTCGGCCGCAGCGGCGATATGCACCCCGCAGAGCAGCTGGTTGACGGTTTTCACCGTCGCGCCCTGCCCGGCCTTCTCGCCGACATGAAAGACCTTGTCCCCCATCGCATCGAGAACCGGCTTGGCCAGCGCAAAGCTCTGCGCCGGCGCGCCGACCATGATCGTCAGCGTCGCGCCCCGTGCTCCGACGACGCCACCAGAGACCGGTGAATCGACGAAATGCCGGCCCGATGCCGTGACTTCGGCCGCAATCGCCTCGACTTCGCCCGGCGGGCAGGTCGCCATCAGCATCACCACGGCGCCGGGCGCCAGCGCCTGCAAGGCTCCGGCCTCGAACAGCACAGCGCGGGCCTGAGCCGCATTGACCACCATCAGCACCAGCGCCTCGGCGCCGCTGGCAGCAGCGCTGGCACTCTCCGCCGCATGTCCGCCGAGCGCAGCCAGAGCCGCGCGGGCGCTTTCGCGCATGTCGAAGCCGGTCACGCGATATTGCCGCTTCACCAGATTCTCGGCCATCGGCGCGCCCATGGCGCCAAGGCCGACAAATGCGACGGATTTCAGTGTCATTCGAAGTCCTCGATTGGCGCGCCCCGATCGGCGGCAGCCTTGCGGGCCGCCACCGAACCGGGACCGCTTATTCCTTCACCGCGCCGGTCATGGCCGAGACGTAATGCTCCACGAAGAAGGCGTAGAGGATGACGAGCGGCAGCGAACCGGCCAGCGCACCGGCCATCAGCGAGCCCCAGCGATAGATATCGCCATCGACGAACTCGTTGACGATCGCCACCGGCACCGTCTTGTGCTGGGTCGAGGACAGGAAGGTCAGCGCGTAGATGAATTCGTTCCAGCACAGGGTGAAGCAGAAGATGAAGGCCGAGATCAGGCCGGGAATGGCCAGCGGCAGGATGATCTTGGTCAGGATCTGCCAGCGGCTTGCCCCGTCGATCAGCGCGCACTCTTCCAGCTCGAACGGGATCGTCTTGAAATACCCCATCAGCAGCCAGGTCGAGAACGGGATCAGGATCGTCGGATAGGTCAGGATCAAGGCCAGCGGCGAGTCGAACAGTCCGTACTGGAACACCACCGTCGAGAGCGGGATGAACAGGATCGAGGGCGGCACCAGATAGGCCAGGAAGATCAGCCCGCCGACCAATTGCGCGCCCTTGTAGCGCAGCCGGACGATGGCATAGGCGGCAAACACGCTCGAGATGATCGACAGCGTGGTGGCGCACATCGCCACGAACATCGTGTTCCACAGCCAGCGCGGGTACTGGGTCTCGAACAGCAGCTTGTAGAAGTGCTTGAAGGTCGGATCCCAGGTCCAGAGCGGGTTGTACTTGTTCAGGTCGAGCAGCTGCTCGTCGGGTTTGATCGCCGTCAGCGCCATCCAGTAAAACGGGAACAGCAGCACGAAGCAGATGATGGCGAGCGGCAGGTAAAGCGTCACCATCCGCCGCGGCAGCGAGTCGAGATAGCTCATCCCCTCGCTGGCATCGGTGCGCCCGGTGCGGCCGCCGGGATCGGTAATCCGGCCTGCGGTCTGGTCAGTCATTGTCGCCTCCCTGCTGCCATTTGCGGCGCTGCAGGCCGAACCAGGAGATCATGATCGCGGCGAACAGGAATGGAATCATCGCAGTCGAAATCGCGGCGCCTTCGCCAAGATTGCCGCCGAGAATGGCGCGCTGATAGGACAGCGTCGCCATCAGATGCGTCGCATTCACCGGGCCGCCGCGGGTCAGGACCCAGATCAGCTGGAAGTCGGTGAAGGTGAACAGCACCGAGAAGGTCATCACCACCGCGATGATCGGCGTCAGCAGCGGGTAGGTGATGAAGCGGAAGCGCTGCCAGCTCGAGGCGCCATCGATCGTCGCCGCCTCATAGAGCGAGGGCGAGACGGTCTGCAGCCCGGCGAGCAGCGTGATCGCGATGAAGGGAATGCCGCGCCAGACATTGGCGAAGATCACCGACCAGCGCGCATTCCAGACATCGCCGAGAAAGTTGATGTTGCCGTCGATCAGGCCCATCTCGCGAAGGCCCCAGGAGACGATCGAGAAATTGCTGTCGTAGATCCACCAGAAGGCGATGGCCGAGAGCACGGTCGGCACGATGAAGGGGATCAGCACCAGAGCGCGGATCATCGCCTTGAACGGCATGCGCTCGTTCAGCAGCAGGGCGAGATAGAGCCCGACCGCGAATTTAACGACGCTGGCGACGGTCGTGTAGAACAGCGTGTTGAAGACGACGAGCCAGAAATTGCTGTCCTCCATCAGCCATTCATAGTTCTCCAGCCCGACGAAAGCGCCGGTGCGGCCGATCCTGGCATCGGTGAAGGACAGCCAGACCCCGAGCACCAGCGGATAGGCCAGGAACAGGATGAGGAAGGCCATGGCGGGAACCATGAACCAGAAGCCCAGCCAGTTACGGTTGACCTTGAGCCGGTCCCAGGCGGTGATCTCGCGTGGCGCTGCTTTCGCGCCCGGCGCGACGGCGATATCGGCCATAATGTCCTCGCGCGGGTAAGACGGACAGGAGGGAATGCGGGCGGCGCAAGTCGCGCCGCCCTTGATGTCGTCTCGCTATCGATGAGCCGGCTTAGCGGTAGATCCGCGTCAGCTGGCGCTCGGCGATGCGCATCGCGTTCTTGGCGTCCTCGCGGCCGGTGCAGAACGCCGCGAACATGTCGAGCAGCACGAAGTCGGCGATGGCCGCTGCCGCCTTTTCGCCCACCGAGCCCTGGCCGCCTGCCGTCAGCGAGCGCTTGGCGACGTCGCGATAGACGGTGCGCTTGGGATCGGCAGTCCAGACCGGATTGGCGTCATAGGCATTGAGGCAGTGGGTGAGGTAACCGCGCGCCGACTCGATCCAGGGATTGAAGTTCTGGGCTTCGAGCATGAAGGCAATCAATGCCTTGCAGGCCTGCGGATACTTGGTGTGGTTCATCGCCAGCACCGGATACATCAGGTGCAGTTCGGTCGGCTTCCCGACCGGCCCGACCGGCATGTAGGCGTGGTTCATGTCCTCGGCGATTTCCTTCTTCGTCGGGTCGTTATTGGCCGCGACGTAGATCGAGATGCCGTTATTGGTCCAGGAGATCTCGTTGGCCAGGAACGCCTTGTTGTTGAAGGCATCGTTCCAGGCGACGGTGCCCGGCACCATGTTGTCGTAAAGCGCCTTGGCGTAGTTCAGCGCCTTCTCGGTCTCCGGCGAGGAGATCGTCACCTTGTCGTTCTTGTCGACATGGTTGCCGCCGAAGGCCCACAGGCACCAGTAGATCCAGCCATTGCCGTCACCCGAGGCGTGGCCCAGCGCAAAGCCGCCTGGCGTGCCGTTCTTCTTCGTCGCCTTGGCGTATTCGAGGAACTCGTCGGTGGTCTTGGGGAATTCGGAGAAGCCCGCCTTCTTCATATGCGAGATGCGGTAGTTCATCAGGTTGCCGCTGTAGCAGACGGGAACCGCGATCCACTTGTCGCCGCTCTTGCCGTATTGCTGGGCGCTCTCGACCCAGCCGCCATATTTCTTGCCGAGATAATCCGCGACATCGGAGACATCGACGCATTTCTGCGGGAAGAGGTGCGGCAGCGAATACAGGCCCCAGAACAGGTCCGGACCGGCACCGGTATTGGCGGCGACGGAGGCCTTCGGCTGCACATCCTCATAGGATTCGCGGCTGATATCGACCTTGACGCCGGTCGCGGCGGTGAAGGCCTCGATCAGCTTGACGAAGGCATCGTCTTCGGACTGGACGAAATACTTCCAGCGCAGCATCGAGAGCTTGGCGCCGGCTTCCGGCTTCCAGGGCGCTTCCTGCGCCCAGGCCTTGGCGAAATCGAGCAGGCCAGTGCCGGCGCCGAGGCCCAGCGCCGCGCCGCCCTTGATGAGCGATCTGCGATCGAAATTCATTGAATTCTCCTCCCTGGATTGTCCAGCGGCTCTTGATGGCCGCCTTGACCGGATTATCCGGTGTTCCGTCGGGGTCGGTCCGCCCTTTTGCGGGTCTGGGCCGGTCCAGATGTCTGCGAATTCTCCTTGATCTAGCGCTGCGCGGAGGCCCGGCGATCAGCTGATGCGCTTGCCGGTGCCTGCGTCGAACAGATGCGTCACATTGGTGTCGGGCGTGATGCCGAGCTTCTCACCGGGCTTGGCCTCGATGCGCTCGCGGAACACGCAGGTCACTTCCTGGCCACCGCAACGGGCGACGACCTGCGTCTCCGAGCCCGTCGGCTCGACGACCACCACCTCGGCCTGGATGCCGTTGGGGTCGAGCCGGAAATGCTCGGGGCGGATGCCGTAGACCGCGGGCTTGCCCTCGGAATTGGCGGGATGGGTGCCGATCGGCCAGGTCACGCCACCCTCGGTGGTGAAGCCCTGCGCCGTGATCGTGCCCTTCAGCAGGTTCATCGACGGCGAGCCGATGAAGGCGGCGACGAAGAGGTTGTTGGGGCGGTCGTAGAGCTCGAGCGGCGCGCCCATCTGCTCGACGATGCCGTCATGCATCACGACGATCTTGTCGGCCATGGTCATGGCTTCGATCTGGTCGTGGGTGACGTAGACCGTGGTGGTCTTCAGCCGCTGGTGCAGCTCCTTGATCTCGGTGCGCATCTGCACGCGCAGCTTGGCGTCGAGGTTGGACAAGCGGCTCGTCGAACAGGAAGACCTGCGGATCGCGCACGATGGCGCGGCCCATGGCGACGCGCTGGCGCTGGCCGCCGGACAGCTGCCGCGGAAAGCGGTCGAGCAGATTGTTCAGGCCGAGGATGCCGGCCGCCTTGCTGACGCGCTCGTCGATCTCCGACTTCGGCGCATTCCGCAGCTTCATCGAGAAGGCCATGTTGTCGGCCACCGTCATGTGCGGATAGAGCGCGTAGTTCTGGAACACCATCGCGATGTCGCGCTCTTTCGGCGGCACATCGTTGACGACGCGCGGTCCGATGCGGATCTCGCCGCCGCTGATGTTCTCGAGCCCGGCGATCATGCGCAGCAGGGTCGACTTCCCGCAGCCGGACGGCCCGACGAGAATGACGAACTCGCCGTCGTTGATGTCGATATCGACGCCGTGGATCACCTGCGTCTGGCCATAGGCCTTGCGCACATCAGCGATTTGAACCGAGGCCATTTGAGCCTTCCCCTGGTCTTCTGCTTCCTCAAGGATGCGGTTGCGCCAGCAGGCATCATCCACATCTCGCGCATAACGGCTTCTTGTGACCGTTCGATGCCAAGCCGCTACGCTGCGGTCCGAAAAAGACCACTGGTTGCGTCGATTGTCATCTCGGATAAAGTCATACGATATGAAGAGGCGTGTCAAGCGCCGTACAGGGCTTGCGGCGCCGGCTGGACCGGGCGCCGCGCGGGGAGACGACAGGGCGATGCGGGTGCGCGACTTCTCGCGGCCGACCACTTTGAATGCCGACCGTCTGTTCGGGCAGGTCGCCCAGAAACTCGCCGTCTCGATCATCTCCGGCGCGGTGAAAGCCGGCGAACTGCTCCCCAACGAGGATGCGTTGCGCTCGGAGATTTCGGTTTCGCGCACCGCCTATCGCGAAGCGGTGAAGGTGCTGACCGCCAAGGGGCTGGTCGAGTCGAGGCCCAAGCGCGGCACACGCGTCGCCCCGCGCGACAGCTGGAACCTGCTCGATCCCGACGTTCTGTCCTGGCATTTCGAGGCCGACCCGAACGAGAAATTCATCCGCGATCTCTTCGAGTTGCGCCGTTTCGTCGAGCCCAGCGCCGCCAGGCTCGCCGCCTTGCGCCGCACCCCCGCCGACCTCGCACGCATCGAGACCGCCTATCGCGGCATGGTCGATAATCCGCCCTATGCCGACATCACCATCCGCTCCGACCTCGCCTTCCACGTCGCCGTCTTCACAGCGGCCCAGAACTCGACGCTGCAATGCCTGGCGAGCGTCGTGGTCTCGACCATCCAGTGGTCGCTGCTGCTGAAATCCACCAATGACCGGGACTATTTCCTCGCCTCCCTGACGGATCACGAACGTGTGCTGGAGGCGATCATCCAGCGCGATGGCGATCTCGCGGCAGCGCGGATGACCACTCTGGTGATCGACAGTCTCAACACCACGCTGGCTTTCCTTGCCCCGGCCCAGGGGCAGCAACCGGCGAAGATAGCGTGATTAAGTCATACTACATCTGCGCTCATCGACGCTGGCATGGCGCCCGATGGCGTGTAGAAAGACAGATGAGCCTCGCACGCCCTCAGACGCAGCGGCATCCGCAACCCAGAAACTAATCGATTCAAATCTGCTGAATCAACCCTGGACCCGGTCCGCATCCGAAGCCTCGCACCAGCCAGATGGACGCTTTACGAATGACTGCGCAAGACACTCCCGAAATCATCATGACCGGCCCGCTGATGGCCTATGCGGCGGACCAGCTGCGCGCGCGCTTCACCGTGCACGAGCTGTGGAACGCGCCCGACCGGGCCGCGATGCTGCGCGAGATCGGCCCCCGCGTCCGGGGCGTGGCCGGCGGCGGCGCGCATGTCCGCATTGACGGCGCGCTGTTCGACGCCCTGCCCAAGCTCGAAATGGTCGCCAATTTCGGCGTCGGCTACGACAATGTCGATGCCGCCGAGGCGGGCAAGCGCGGCCTCGTCGTCTCCAACACGCCCGATGTCCTGACCGATGAGGTCGCCGACCTCGCCATCGGCCTGCTGCTGGCAACCGTCCGCCAGCTGCCGCAGGTCGACCGCTATCTGCGCGCCGGCAAATGGCTGGAGAAGCGCCTATCCGCTGACCACGTCGCTGCGCACCCGCAAGGTCGGCATCGTCGGCCTCGGCCGCATCGGCAAGGCCGTGGCACACCGGCTCGAGGCCTTCGGCCTGCCGATCGCCTATCATGGCCGCTCGCGCCAGGCCGATGTCGCCTATCGCTATTACCCCTCGCTGGTCGAGATGGCGCAGGATGTCGACACGCTGATCTCGGTCGCGCCGGGCGGCGCCGCCACCCATCACATGATCAATGCCGAGGTGCTGAAGGCGCTCGGCCCCAATGGCATCGTCGTCAATGTCGGTCGTGGCACCGTCATCGACGAGCAGGCGCTGATCGAGGCTCTGAAGGCCAAGACCATCCTCTCCGCCGGCCTCGACGTCTTCGAGGATGAGCCGCGCGTCCCGGCAGAACTGATCGCGATGGACCATGTCGTGCTGCTGCCGCATGTCGGCTCGGCCTCGGTTCACACCCGCGAGCAGATGGGCCAGTTGCTGGTCGACAACCTCGTCTCCTGGTTCGCCGGCAAGGGGCCGCTGACGCCCGTGCCGGAAACACCCTGGAAGAAAGCTTGAGGGCCGCCCGGCTCCTGAGCGCCGCCCTGCCGCTTCTGGCGGCAGGGTATGGCTCGGTTGCGCTGGCGCAGACGGTCGCCTTGCCGCGCGGCGCCGAATCCGCGCCCGAGCAGCTGAAGCCGTTCATCGGCGCCTGGGATCTGGAAGCTGTCGGCCGGTCGCGGCGCTGCACCGTGACGCTGGCTGCCGAGCCCGCCCAACAGGGACGGCTCGTCCGGTTCCCGGCGACCTGCCGGAGAGCCTTGCCGATCCTCGATCAGGTTGCGTCATGGGGGCTGGCGCAGAAGGGCCAGCCGCGTCTTCTCGATGCCGCCGGCAAGGAGGTTCTCGCCTTCACCGCGCGCGGAACCGATGGCGGGTTTGACGCTCGCGGGGCCGATGGCCAAGCCTACACGCTGGATGCCAAGGGCCATCCCCGCGCCGCTGCCCGCCCCGCTCAAAGCCCGGCCCAGCTTGCGGCACAGTCAGCCCAGCGCCCGACCGCAGTCGATCCCAGGACAGCGCCGGACGCCGCGACGCTGCCAGGACGCTACAGCGTCATGCGCCAGCTCAATCGCGAGGCCTGCCGGCTCGAGCTGCGCCCCGATGGCAGCGCAGCCCTGATCCCCGGCTGCACCGATACCGGCCTGACGATCTTCGATCCTGCCGGCTGGCGTTATGCCGGTGGACGGCTGACGCTCGCGGCCCGTCGCGGCCACAGCGTCGAGCTCATCGTCGAAGGCAGCCAGTGGCGCAAGGACCCCAATGTCGGCGCCCCGCTGATGCTGCGCAAGCTGCCCTGAGGAGGGCAGCCGGCGCAGCCGGCGTCACTCGGCAGCGTTCAGCACGCCGCGGCGGATCTGGTCTTCCTCGATCGACTCGAACAGGGCGCGGAAATTGCCCTCGCCGAAGCCGTCATCGCCCTTGCGCTGGATGAATTCGAAGAAGATCGGCCCGAGCACCGTGCCGGAGAAGATCTGCAGCAGCACCTTGCTCATCCGGCCTTCCTTGGCGCCGAGCGCGACCGCGCCCTCGCCATCGATCAGGATGCCGTTCTGCTTCAGCCGCTCCACCGGCTCGCCATGGCCGGGCACGCGCGCATCGATCTTCTCGTAATAGGTGCCGGCGGGGCCGGCATGAAGGGCAGGCCGTTGCCGCGCAGCGCCTCGACCGACGCGTAGATGTCGCGGGCGCCGAGCGCGACATGCTGGATACCCTCGCCCTTGTACTGGCGCAGATACTCCTCGATCTGGCTCTTGTCGTCGAGCGACTCGTTGATCGGGATTCGGATCTTGCCGCAGGGCGAGGTCAGGGCGCGCGAGATCAGCCCGGTCAGCTTGCCCTCGATGTTGAAGAAGCGGATTTCGCGGAAGTTGAACAGGTTGCCGTACCAGTCGGCCCAATGGTCCATGCGCCCGCGCATGACATTATGGGTGAGGTGATCGAGATAATAGAGCCCGGCCTGCTCGGGATGCGGATCGCGCTCGCCGAGCCATTCGAAGTCGACATCCCAGATCGAGCCCTTCTCGCCATAGCGATCGACGAAATACAGCAGCGAGCCGCCAATGCCCTTCACCGCCGGGATCGCCAGTTCGCCCGGACCGACCTTGCTCTCATAGGGCTCGGCACCGAGCGACACGGCGCGCTCGAAAGCATGCCTGGCATCGACCACGCGAAAGGCCATGGCGCAGGCGCAGGGCCCATGCTCGGCAGCGAAGGCCTGGGCGAAGGAGTCGGGCTCGGCATTGACGACGAAATTCACATCGCCCTGACGATACAGCGTCACCTTCTTGGAGCGGTGCCGCGCCACCGGGCGAAAGCCCATCGTCTCGAACAGCGCGCCGAGCTTCTCCGGCTCGGGATGGGCGTATTCGACGAATTCGAAGCCGTCGGTGCCCATCGGGTTGAAGTCGCTGATCGCGGGCGGCGCGGCATCATGCGGAAAAGGACCCATGGCGTAATCTCCCGAATTGTTTTGAACCCCCATCATCGCGCATGATGCAGGCGCAGACCGTGCGTTCTCGGGCAATCCGACGCTGAAGATGCACGAATGGCGCGCGTGGAGATGTCCCGATGCACGGATCGATCAAGCTCGATGGCTTCGACTGGAAGCTGCTCGATGCACTCCAGCAGGATGCCTCGCTCACCAATGGCGCCCTGGCCGAACGCATCGGCCTGTCGGCAAGCCAGGTGTCGCGCCGCCGCCAGCGGCTGGAGCAGGATGGCGTGATCCGCGGTTATCGCGCGCTGCTCGAACCGGGGGCGGTCGGGCCTCGGCGTCACCGTCTTCATCCATGTCGCGCTGGATACGCATTCGCGGGACAATGCCCGTCGCTTCCGCGATCTCGTCCGCCTCACCCCGGCGATCCTTGAAGCCCATGCCCTGACGGGAGAAGCGGATTATCTGCTCAAGGTAGCAGTTGGAGACCTGAAGGAATTGTCGAGCTTTGTGAATGAGATCCTGATGCCTCATGAAAGCGTTGCCAGGGTCCGTTCCGAGATCGTTCTCGACACGCTGAAAGAACCCGGCCTGCTACCATTGCCGATGCGCTAGGGCGTTCCTATTCTTCGCGGATGCTCAACCTGTCGCGCGCAAGGCCGTGGCAGCTTTCTTCGCTCGAATGGCGCGTGCCGCCGTAACGGGAGCTCATGATGTTCAATGCCAAGTCCCTTCTCGATGCGCTGATCAGCGCTGGAGCCCAGGCCGGCGCCAAGGGTGGACCGGCCGGTCAGGGCGGTTTGGGCGGCATGCTGGGCGGCCTCGCCGATCAGGTGCAGAAGGCTGGCGGCGTTGGCGGTCTTGCCGGCATGGCCGGGCAGATCTTCGGCCAGGCGACGCAGGGCGTCGGCGATGCGGCGCGCCAGACCGGCGTGCAGCAGAAGGCCGGTGAGGCGCTGAACCAGGCGACCGGCGGGCGCTCCACCCAGGACATCCTCAATCAGGCCAGGCAGATGTTCAACGCCAACCCGGCCATGGCGACAGCCGTGCTCGGCGGGCTGGGAGCGCTGGTCTTCGGCAGCTCCGCTGGCCGGGCCGTGATCGGGTCCGCAGCCCGCATGGGCGGCATGGCCCTGATCGGCGGGCTGGCCTACAAGGCCTACCAGAACCATCAGGCCGGCAAGCCGCTGCTGGATCTGCAGACGCCTGAGGTTTTGCCCGCGCCGCAGGGCTCCGGCTTCGAACCGGAAGCGGCGAGCGAGGCGACGGCGCTGCTGCTGGTGCGCGCCATGATCGCGGCCGCGGCCTGTGACGGCGCCATCGACGAAGAAGAGCGGATGGCGATTTCGGGCGGGCTGCGCGAAGCCGGCTTCGATCCCGAGGCCAATGAGTGGCTGGCCAATGAAATGGCGAACCCTGCCACCATCGAGGATCTGGTCGCCACCGCGTCCTCGCCCGAGATCGCGGCGCAGGTCTATACGGCGGCGCGCATCGCCATCAATCCCGACACGGCGGCCGAGAAGGACTTCCTGGCCGGGCTGGCTGGCGCTCTCGGCATCGACGCCGAACTCGCCGGCAATATCGACGCTGCCGCCAGCGCCGCCAAAGTCTGAGCGTAAGGGCGCGCGCCTGCGGACGGTCGCAGGCGCCGCCAGCCAGCTCGGGGAGCATAGGACTCTACGCTCTCACGAGTAGCCGGCTCTCCCGAGTGGCCCGGCGGCAGGCAAGCGCCTCAGCCGGGGGTGACGCGGCCCAGGAACTCGCCCATGCGCTCCAGCGCGCGCTCGATATTCGGCAGCGAATTGGCGTAGGAGAGGCGGATATAGCCTTCGCCATGCACGCCGAAATCCGGCCCGCCGATGGTCGCGACGCCAGCATCCTCGAGCAGCGCCGAGGCCAGCTTCTTGGCCTTCCAGCCGGTCTTCGAGACGTTGGGAAACGCGTAGAACGCGCCCTTCGGCACGGCGCAGGAGACGTTGGGCAGCGCGTTCAGCCCTTTGACCACGGCCTTGCGACGCCGGTCGAACTCGCTCAGCATCATTCCCACCGCATCCTGCGGGCCGGTCAGCGCCGCGAGCCCGGCCCATTGCGCCGCCGCATTGACGCAGGAATGCGAATTGACCGCGAGCTTGCGCGCATTCTCGTAGAGCGGCTTCGGCCAGACCGAGAAGCCCATCCGCCAGCCGGTCATCGCATAGGTCTTCGACCAGCCATTGAGCAGGATCAGCCGGTCGCGGAGCTCCGGATAGCTCAGCAGGCAGACATGCTTTTCGCCATCATAGAGCATCTGGTCGTAGATCTCGTCCGACATCACCGCCACATCGGGGAAGCGGGCGAGGCCGGCGACGAGCTTGTCGACCTCGGATTTCGGCGTCACGCCGCCGGTCGGGTTAGCCGGCGAATTGATGATCAGCAGCCGCGTCTTCGGCGTGATCAGCGACAGCGTCTCCTCGGCCGAGAAGGCAAAGCCGTTCTCCTCGCGGATCGGCACCGGGATCGGCGTCGCGCCGGTGAACTCGATCATCGAGCGGTAGATCGGGAAGCCCGGATCGGGATAGAGGATTTCCGCGCCCGGCTCGCCGAACATCAGGATCGCCATGAACATGGTGACCTTGCCGCCCGGCACGATCATCACCTCCTCGGGCGAGACCTCGACCGCAAACCGCTTGTGCAGATCCGCGGCGACGGCCTCGCGCAGGGGCAGAATGCCGTTGGCCGGGGTATAGCCGTGGTGGCCGTCGCGCAGCGCCTTCACCGCCGCCTCGACGATGTGCTCCGGCGTCGGGAAATCCGGCTGGCCGATGCCGAGATTGATGATGTCCTTGCCCTGGCGCTGCAGTTCCGTGGCTCGGGCGAGCACAGCGAAGGCATTTTCCTCGCCGATGCGCGAGAAGGAGGGGACGACGTGCAGGGTCATGGCCGATTTCCTCAGGACATCTCTGGTCGCGCCTTTTCCGTGCCGGCGCTTGAAGATGTCATGGCGACAAAACCGCGCCCCTGACAAGATGCTGTTTCTGTATGCTGCATGCAGAAATAGTATGACTATCTGCCGCTGCTGCCCTTGCGGCGGCGCGCGCGATCGGCAGAATGCGAGCGAGCATTCTGCTTCGGTTCACCCCTAGACGACGACCGGCAAACGGCCGCAGCGCCGGGCCGCGCAAGAGGAAACGACGACCATGGCCAAGACGCCAGAGAGCAATGTGCCGAGAGACGAGCGGCCGACCGCGATCCCCGCAAGAAGGCGCCGCGCCGCATCAAGCCGGAGCAGCTGCGCTCGAAAGCCTGGTTCGACAATCCCGCCAATGCCGACATGACCGCGCTCTATATCGAGCGCACCATGAATTTCGGCCTGTCGCGCGATGAACTGCAGTCGGGCAGGCCGATCATCGGCATCGCCCAGACCGGCTCCGACATCGCGCCCTGCAACCGCCACCATCTCGAACTCGCCGCCCGCGTCCGCGACGGCATCCGCGAGCGCGGCGGCGTGCCCTTCGAGTTTCCGATCCATCCGATCCAGGAAACCTGCAAGCGCCCGACCGCCAGCCTCGACCGCAACCTGCAATATCTCTCGCTGGTCGAGATCCTCTACGGCTACCCGCTCGACGGCGTCGTGCTGACCACCGGCTGCGACAAGACGACGCCGGCCCAGCTGATGGCCGCCGCGACCGTCGACATCCCGGCGATCGCCTTGCCCGGCGGGCCGATGCTGAACGGCAATTTCCGCGGCGAGCGCACCGGCTCCGGCACCATCGTCTGGAAGGCGCGCGCAGATGATGGCCGCCGGCGAAATCGACTATCGCGGCTTCGTCGACCTCGTCGCCTCCTCCGCGCCGTCCGCCGGCCATTGCAACACCATGGGCACGGCCACGACGATGAACTCGATCGCCGAGGCGCTGGGCATGACGCTGCCGGGCGCAGCCGCCATCCCGGCGCCCGTATCGCGACCGCTACGAGATGGCCTATCTCACCGGCCTGCGCATCGTCGACATGGTCTGGGAGAACCTGATCCCGTCGAAGATCATGACCCGCGAGGCGTTCGAGAACGCCATCGTCGTCAACTCGGCCATCGGCGGCTCGACCAACGCGCCGATCTCGGTCAACGCCATCGCCAAGCATATCGGCGTGCCGCTCGACAATGAGGACTGGACGAATGTCGGCTACGACATTCCGCTGCTCGTCAACCTGCAGCCGGCCGGCGAATATCTCGGCGAGGATTATTACCGCGCCGGCGGCGTCCCCGCTGTCGTTGCGGAGCTGGTCTCCAAGGGCAAGATCAAGCCCGCCATCACCGCCAACGGCCGCACCCTCGCCGAAAACTGCGAGGGGCTGTTCGCCGAGGATCGCAAGGTCATCAAGGCCTATGACGAGCCGATGAAGGCGCAGTCGGGCTTCCTCAACCTGCGCGGCAACCTGTTCGATTCCGCGATCATGAAGACCAGCGTGATCACCCCGGAATTCCGCCAGCGCTATCTCGAAAACCCGAAGGACCCGATGGCCTTCGAGGGCAAGGCCGTGGTCTTCGACGGCCCCGAGGATTACCACCACCGCATCGACGATCCGGCGCTCGAGATCGACGAGCACGCGATCCTGTTCATCCGTGGCGTCGGGCCGATCGGCTATCCTGGCGCAGCCGAGGTGGTGAACATGCGGCCGCCGGATTACCTGATCAAGAAGGGCATCACCGCGCTGGCCTGCGTCGGCGATGGCCGCCAGTCCGGCACCTCCGGCTCGCCCTCGATCCTCAACGCCTCGCCCGAAGCTGCCACCGGCGGCGGGCTGGCCTTGCTCAAGACCGGCGACCGGGTCCGCATCGACCTGAACAAGCGCACCGCCGACATCCTGGTCTCGGATCAGGAGCTGGAGACGCGCCGCGCGGCGCTGAAGGCGGCCGGCGGCTACAAGTACCCCCGGAGCCAGACGCCCTGGCAGGAGATCCAGCGCAAGATCGTCGGCGAGCTCTCCGACGGCATGGTGCTCAAGCCGGCCGTCAAGTACCAGAAGATCCACAAGAAGTTCGGCGTGCCGCGCGACAACCACTGAAGCCGGCTACGCAGAAGACGAGACGCCGGAGCGGGTGCAGGCCCGCTCCGGCTTTTTTATGGGTTGGCGCCGAGCCAATCGGCCAGCGAGGGGCGGTAATGGCCATCGCGGCCGGTCGTGGCAGGCGCCGCGACCATCGCGTTCAGCACCGCCTCCTGCGTCGCTTCCGCAGCGGCCTGGAAAGGCAGGTCGATCAGGCTCTCATTCAGGGCTGAGAGGCTGACCAGCGCGCGTGGCTCGTCATGCCCCACGGGATCGGCGGTGGTGAAGGCGATGGCGACATCGCCGCTGCCATTCCCCCAGAATGCGCCGAGCCGGGCCAGCCCTGCCCCGCCGCGCCGCGCAATGCGCTTGAGCTGGCGCGTCTCCAGCGGCAGGTCGGTGGCGATCAGCACGATCACCGAGCCGCGCTCGCCCTCGCCCGTCGCTGCCGGAACCGGCCGGCGGCCATCGGGCAGGATGAGATCGCCAGCCCGGCCGAAATTCGCCAGCACCAGCACGCCGAGCTGGAAGACGCGTCCGTCCAGCCGCAGCTCGCGCGAGGCCGTGCCGATGCCGCCCTTGAAGCCGAAGGCGCTCATCCCCGCACCGGCCCCGACCGCCCCCTCCGCCACTGGGCCCGCTTGCGCTGCATCCAATGCCGCGAAGGCATCCGCCTGCGTCAGCCGCCTGGCGCGGATATCGGAGAGAAAGCCGTCATTGCACTCCAGCACCAGCGGATTGACCGTGCCGGTCTCGCGGCCGATATCGGCATTCTGCGCCAGCGCCCGCGTCACCAGCGCATCGAAGCCGACACCGACAGACAAGGTGTTGCCGAGCAGGATCGGCGTCTCGATCTGCCCGAGTTCGGCGAGCTGCATCAGGCCGGCGCTCTTGCCGAAGCCGTTGATCACCTCGACCGCCGCCCGCATCTTGCTGCGGAAGAGATTGCCGTCATGAGGCAGCACAGCGCTGAAACCGGTGAGGACAGCGCCCTCCCTCAGCGTGTGATGGCCGACCCGCACGCCCGGCACATCGCTGATTGCATTGAGCGGCCCGGGCGGGAGCGTACCGCAGACCAGCCCGAAATCACGCGCGCGCTTCATCATGGATTGTCCTTCGCCACTCAAGCCGCTGTTGGCCAAGGCAACAGCGCCCGGATTAAAGCGCTTTTCAGCGGCATGACCAGCAGCCCAACACGCAAGCGCCCATGCGAGGGCTGGCGCCTGCACAGCTCCATCAGGACAAAAGCCTAGGCAGGAGAGCTGCGCCGCTCTAGCTCTGGACGCTCAGGAATGAAAAGAGCAGGCCATGGCTGAAACGCACGCGATCAGGCTCCATCAGTTCGGCGGTCCGGAGGTGATGCAGCTGGAGGCTGTGTCTTTGCCCGCGCCTGCGCCCGGCGAAGTCCAGCTGCGCCAGAGCGCCATCGGTTTCAACTTCATCGATGTCTACCAGCGCAAGGGCGTCTACCCGCTGCCCCTGCCGACCGGGCTCGGCCATGAGGCGGCCGGTGTTGTCGAGGCTGTCGGCGCACCGCCGGCTCCGAAGCCAAATGCGACCTCGCCCGCGCCGCTGGTTGCGACCATCGACTATAGCCGCCCCGGCTGGGCGCAGGCACTGTTGGCGGAAACCGGGGGCAGGAAGGCCGATGTCGTCTATGATTCCGTCGGCAAGGACACCTTCCTGCACTCGCTCGACCTCGCCGCGCCCTTCGGGCTGGTGGTGATCTACGGCGCCGCCTCAGGCCCCGCCCCGGCTATCGAGCCTGAGCTTCTCAACAAGAAGGGCTGCCTGTTCCTGACCCGCCCCTCGGTCTTCCCCCACAACGCCGACCCCGCCACCTTCCGCCACAACGCAGCCGAAATGTTCGAGGCCCTGGCGGCCGGCATGATCCGCCCCGAAATCGGCGCCCGTTTCGCCCTGAAGGACGCAGCCGAAGCCCACCGCGCCGCCGAGGCCCGGGCGACGACCGGGGCGATTGTGCTGGGATGCTGAACGCAATCAGGCCGCCAGCAGATACTGTCTATATGGGCTGCAAAGCCAACATTTAGCCCAACCCGTCCAACTTGATCCTGCGCAGGTCAAACACAGCCAGATCGTGGGGCGGCGCGATGCCGGCGCCATCAAGCCACTCGATCTGCTTAGTTTCGATCTCACTTGTGAAGTTTAAGGGCAGCCCGATGAGCATAGCTGGCTCAATCAAACGCTGGGCCCGCTCCTGCGACCGGAGTAGCTCGTCATAATCAGCCTTTGTGCGGATAGGCCGCACTCCAAAACGAGTGACAAGCGCAGAACTGTATTTTTGTTGATGGTGAACCTCTTCAGGCGCATCGACCTCTAGCAAGCGGCGATTTTCGGCGAACAAGCTGGCTTCTGGAAGGGGCCAGTCCTCTCGTGCCTCCTGGAAAATCTGACGCCTCAGCGCATATTGTATGTCATACGGCACAGTGGGAGGCGATGACCCGACGTCGACCTTCGATTGTCGCGATTTATCCGACGCAGCAAAAGGCCAGTCTTCATTTTCCGGAATTGGTCCAGGTGCTGCGCTCACGAACACCGCGCTTCTTTCTCTTGCCTGATCCGTCAGCTCGCTTCCGTTACTCCAACCCAGCCCCGGAGCAATGCTGTTGAGCCACGCCTTGTCGATCGCAGCACGATGCTGCATGGCCTCTTCCTCCGAAAAGGCGGCATCATCGCTGGGAGGATCCCACAAAATCGAAATCGGAGTGCCTCCACGCACATCCGTTGACCAGCGCGTCGCAGCGACCCACCGATCCGGCTGCACTGGTCGGCTTCCAATCGTTGCGCTCACGCGCGAGAACTGAGCTTTCCCGGCATGAATGCAGCTCGGCCCATCGTAGCGCATGAAATCGTCTGAGCTGAGACTGCCTTTCGCCTCCGCTAGAACGAACCGACTGCGACGGGCATCCCAACCGAGCCAATCAGGAATGTCGCCGTTCGTGTTCCGGTCTACGGAGATAGAATTGTGAAGGGATATACCGTCACGCTTGAGCGATACGAAACGCGTGATTGAAAGATGGTGGCTAAGCAAAGCTCTTGCAAAGAACCTGCCGTATAGTCCGGAATAGGCTCGGCGCATTTCGGCACTTTCTGCGAAATCGCCTCCCCACCTCAGAAGACGCGGCTCTCTCTGACTCAAATGGCTTCGAAAGAGACTTAGCCAACTGTGGACTAGAGGCGCCCCTTGCAGCGTTTCCAATGCGGCAGCATGGGCCACACGCCACAGGTTGATGGGTACCATGCCGCCGAACGTTGGAGAGCCTCCTCCAGGATTGTAGCGATGATACGTCCAGCGAGTGCTCAACATTCGACTCCCGATCTAATGTGAGCACAACCATTAGGAGAATAGAAAGATACGTGTCAATCTAAAGGCGAATTACCAAAACTGCCTGTGATGGACTGAAACAGGCGCTACTGCTGCAGCCTCTTCACCAGACCTGGGATAAGCGACTGCTTCGGACAGAACGGTCACTGCTAGGAGGGTCAGCGAGCTTGTGCTTGCGTCGATAGCGTGGGGAAAAGCTGCGCTCACGAGCCACAAACGCAAAAAGCGCCGGTGAACCGGCGCCTTTGCAGTCTTCTTGAAAACCATCCTGGAGCGGGAGAAGGGATTCGAACCCTCGACCCCAACCTTGGCAAGGTTGTGCTCTACCCCTGAGCTACTCCCGCGTCCGGACAGTGCGCGGCGTCTCCGCCGCGAGGCCGGCTTATTGCCCCAATCCGTCGCGAAGCGCAAGCGCCTCTTGCGAGATTTTTTGCATGACCGGAAGAAGCCGGTGCGATCGGGCTGACCTCTGCAAAAATTCGGGCTTCAACGCCGATCCCGGCCGAGCCGGACAGCCCCGCGCTTGTGGACACTCGAACAGACGATTAGGCAAGCCTGCTCTCTTTTCCACCGCCCCCTATCGACTGCCGATTGCCTCCTCCCCACTCCACCTGCCCGCCCGCGAGCCCAGCGATGTCCACGCCCCTGACACCCGATGAACTTTGCGCCCATCTCGCCGCGCAGGGCCTCAACTTCCATCGCACCGACCACCGCGCCGTCTTCACCGTCGACGAATCGCGCGAGCTGCGCGAGGGCATGAGCGGGCTGCACTCGAAGAACCTGTTCCTGAAGGACAAGAAGGGGCGGCTCTTCCTGGTTTCGGCGCGTGATGACGCCCGCATCGATCTGAAGCGCCTGCATGAGGTGATCGGCGGCAGCGGCCGGCTCTCCTTCTGCTCGGCGGAGACGCTGATGGCGAAGCTCGGCGTCACGCCCGGCTCCGTCACGGCGCTGGCGGTGATCAATGACCGGCAGGGCGAAGTCACGCTGGTGCTCGACGCCAATCTGATGACGGGCGAAGAGGTGAATTTCCACCCGCTGATCAACACCGCGACCCTGCGGATGCCGCGCGAAACCCTGCTCACCTTCCTGCGCAGCGTCGGCCATGAGCCGATGATCGTCGATTTGCCAGTGCCGGCCGATGGACAGAACGACTGAGCCTCCCCATCTATGGCAGGGTCGCGAGAGCCGGGACCGATGCCCGCCACGACCAACTGATTTTGCGACGAAGGACGAGCCATGCTGGCCAATGACGCAGCGGCAGACCAGACCGGTCTGATCAAGGACACGACCACCCAGGGCTTCCGCCAGGATGTGGTCAGCGAATCGATGACGCAGCCCGTGCTGGTTGATTTCTGGGCGCCCTGGTGCGGCCCCTGCAAGCAGCTCACACCTGTCATCGAGAAGGTGGTCAAGGGCGGCCAAGGGCAAGGTCAAGCTGGTCAAGATGAACATTGACGAGCATCCGCAGATCCCCGGCCAGCTCGGCATCCAGTCAATCCCCGCCGTCATCGCCTTCAAGCAGGGCCAGCCCATCGACGGCTTCATGGGGGCGCTGCCCGAGAGCCAGGTGAAGGCCTTTGTCGAGAAGCTCGTCGGCCCTGTCGGCCCAGGCGCGACCGAGGAAATGCTCGCTGCCGCCCAGGCCGCGGCCGAGGCCGGCGATGCCGCCAGCGCCAGCGAGGTCTTTGCGCAGGTGCTGGAGATGGAGCCGGAGAATGCCGGCGCCATTGCCGGGCTGGCGCGGCTGCATCTCGATGTCGGCGATATCGAGGGCGCCAAGGGCATTCTCGGCATGGCCCCCGAGGCCAAGGCGGCTGACCCCGCGATTGCAGCTGTGCGCGCCGCCATCGAGCTCGCCGAACAGGCCGCCGCGCTGGGCGACACCGCCGAGCTCGAAGCCCGCGTCGCTGCCAATCCGAAGGATCATCAGGCCCGCTTCGATCTCGCTCTGGCGCTGAATGCGCATGAACGGCGCGAGGAAGCCACCGACCACCTCATCGCCATCATCAAGGCCGATCGCGGCTGGAACGAGGATGGCGCGCGCAAGCAATTGCTCCAGTTCTTCGAGGCTTGGGGCCCCATGGACGAGTACAGCATGGCCGGGCGGCGCAAGCTCTCGACCCTGCTCTTCTCCTGAACGCAAAGGACCGCGCGGAAATGGGCATGAACGCCGTCTATGATGGGCCACAGGATTGCCCGGGCGTGATCCCGGTCTTCCCGCTGGGCGGAGCGCTCCTGTTGCCGCGCGGGCAGATGCCGCTCAACATCTTCGAGCCGCGCTATCTCGCCATGGTCGACGATGCCATCCGCAGCCACCGGATCATCGGCATGCTGCAGCCGGAGCCCGAGACCAGCCGCCAGGCCTCAGCGCCGGGACTGCTGCAGATCGGCTGCATCGGCCGGATCACGCAATTCGCCGAGACCGGCGACGATCGCATCATCCTGACGCTGACCGGGATCAGCCGCTTCCGCGTGGTCGAGGAATTGTCGGTCACCACGCCCTACCGGCAATGCCGCGTCAGCTACGATGATTTCGCCATCGACTTCATGCCCCGCGCCGGGGAGGAGGAGGTCGACCGCAATGGCCTGCTCAAGGCGCTGCGCGCCTTCGCCAAGGCCAATGAGCTGAAGATCGACTGGAAGGGCGTGAACGAGGCGCCCAATGAGGCGCTGGTCAACGCGCTCTCGATGATGTGCCCGTTCGGCCCGCGCGAAAAGCAGGCGCTGCTCGAGGCGCATGATCTGCGGACGCGGGCCGAGGTGCTGGTCGCGATCACCGAAATCGAGCTGGCGCGCGGCGGCGGCGATCCTGAGACCACGCTTCAGTGAGCGCCGTGACAGGGGCCGAGCCGTCCTACCCGCCGCGCAGGGCGGTCACGGCCTGGCTGTTCTTCGACTGGGCCGCCCAGCCCTTCTTCACCCTGATCACCACCTTCGTCTTCGCGCCGTTCTTTGCGTCCGCCCTGGCAGCCGACCCCGCCTCCGGGCAGGCGCTGTGGGGCTATGCGACCGGCTTTGCCGGCCTCGCCATCGCCCTGCTCTCACCGCTGCTCGGCGGCATCGCCGACCGCACCGGCCCGCGCAAACCCTGGATCGCCGTCTTCGGCGGGCTGCTCGTCATCGGCTCCTTCCTGCTCTGGTTTGCCGTGCCGGGCTCAAGGCTGGCTGTGCCGATCGCGCTGGTCGGCTTTGTCATCGCCACGATCGGCGCCGAGTTCGCCACCACCTTCAACAATGCGATGATGCATCGGCTGGTGCCGCCTGAGCGGCTGGGCTGGCTGTCGGGCACCGGCTGGGCGATCGGCTATCTCGGCGGGCTGCTGTCGCTTGCGATCACGCTGGCCTTGCTCGCCGCCGATCCGGTGACTGGCAAGACCCTGGCCGGGCTAACGCCGATCTTCGGGCTCGATGCTGCCGCCCGCGAGGGTGATCGCTTTGCCGGGCCGCTGACCGCGCTCTGGTTCATCCTGTTCGTGACACCGATGTTCCTGCTGACGCCCGATAGCCAGCGCAGCGGCATGTCGTTCCGGGAGGCGGCGAGCGGCGGTGTCGGGCGGCTGAAGGCGACCCTGCGCGAACTGCCGCGCCTGCCCGCGCTCGGGCGCTTCCTCCTCGCCAACATGATCTATCAGGATGCGCTGGTCGCGCTCTTTGCCTTTGGCGGCATCTATGGCGCCGGCGTCTTCGGCTGGCAGACCATCGAACTCGGCGTCTTCGGCATCCTCCTGACCGTCACCGGCACGCTGGGCGCCTGGCTGGGCGGCAAGCTCGACGATGCGATCGGCGGCAAGCGGGTCGTGCTGGGCGCCATCGTCACCCTGCTCTTCACCTGCCTCGGCATTCTCTCGCTCGGGCCCGACCACATCATGTTCGTCATTCCCGCCGCGCCCGCCATGCCGGGAGACGGGCTGTTCGCCTCGCTGCCGGAGCGGGTCTATCTCGGGCTAGGCCTGCTGATCGGCCTCGTCGCCGGGCCATTACAGGCCTCGTCCCGCAGCCTGATGGCCCGGCTGGCTCCGCGCGAGCGCATCGGCGAGTTCTTCGGGCTGTTCGCGCTCTCGGGGAAGGTGACCTCCTTCCTTGGGCCGACGCTGGTGGCCGTGGCCACCACGATCTTCGCCAGCCAGCAAGCCGGCCTCGCCGTGCTGATCCTGTTCTTCGCCACCGGCGGGATCCTGCTGGCCGGCGTCACTATCGACCATACCCGCAGCTGACCGCAAAGCCGGCCGGCCGAAACGCAACAAGCCGGGGTTTCCCCCGGGTTGCTGATCGATCATTCGGCGCGTCTGGCGCGGCTCAGCGGACCAGAATGTTCCGGAACTGCCAGGGATCCTCCATGTCGAGATCCTCCGGGAAGAAGCCCGGCAGGCCCTGCAGCGGCGTCCAGTCGGTATAGACGCCGACGACGGGCCCGAGATAGGGCGACTGCACTTCGAGGCAGCGACGGAAATCCATCTCATCGGCCTCGACGATGCCGGCATTGGGGTTCTCCAGCGCCCAGACCATGCCCGCCAGCACGGCCGAGGTGACCTGCAGACCGGTGGCGTTCTGATAAGGCGCAATCTGGCGCGTCTCTTCGATCGAGAGCTGCGAGCCAAACCAGTAGGCGTTCTTGCCATGGCCGTAGAGCAGCACGCCGAGCTCATCGATGCCGTCGACGATCTCGTCCTCGGTCAGGATCTGCTGCTCTTCCTGCACCCGCCCGGCCTGGCCGAACATCTCATGCAGCGACAGCACCGCATCATTGGCCGGGTGATAGGCGTAGTGGCAGGTCGGGCGGTAGACCGGCGCGCCGGCCTCGTCGCGCACCGTGTAGTAGTCGGCGATCGAGATCGACTCATTATGCGTCACCAGGAAGCCGTACTGGGCGCCCGGCGTCGGGCACCAGGAGCGCACGCGGGTATTGGCGCCGGGCTGCAGCAGATAGATCGCGGCCTGCGAACCGGTTTCGTGGGTGCGGGCATTGGCCGGCATCCAGCGCTCATGCGTACCCCAGCCCAGCTCGGCCGGCTGCATGCCCTCGGAGACGAAGCCTTCGACCGACCAGGTGTTGACGAAGACGCCCGGCGGCTTCGGCGCCTTGGCGCGCTGCGTATCGCGCTCGGCGATATGGATGCCCTTGACGCCGACCTGATGCATCAGCGCACCCCACTCGGCCCGTGTCTTCGGCTCCGGCGTCTGCAGGCCGAGATCGGCGGCGATGTTCAAGAGCCCCTGCTTGACGAACCAGGAGACCATGCCCGGATTGGCGCCGCAGCAGGACACAGCCGTCGTCGTGCCCGCCGGACGCGCCCGCTTGGCGGCGAGCGTCTGCTCGCGCAGCGCATAGTTCGACCGGTCGCCAGCGCCCTTGCTCTGGTCGAAATAGAAGCCGATCCACGGCTCGTTGACGGTGTCGATATAGAGCGCGCCCAGATCGGAGCAGAGCTGCATGATGTCGAGCGAGCCGGTATCGACCGAGAGGTTGACGCAGAAGCCCTGCCCGCCACCAGCCGTCAGCAGCGGCGACAGCAGATCCTTATAGTTCTCGCGGGTCACCGCCTGCTGGATGAAGCGGATACCGCGCTCGTCGAGCAGCGCCCGGTCGGCATCATCGGGGTCGATCACCACGAAGCGCGACCGGTCGAAGGCGAAATGCCGTTCGATCAGCGGCAGCGTGCCGCGACCGATCGAGCCGAAGCCGATCATCACGATCGGGCCGGTGATCTTGCCGTGTACGGGCCAGGTGGTCATTGCGAGGCATCCCTTCGTCATTGAAACAGGCGGCTAAGCGCCATGGGTAGAATGGTCTGGGTGGCTGCGGCCTCTCGGAAGCAAGGCACTAGCCGGGTCGTCTATTGGCCGCGCTTTACCGCGTCAATCCAGCGGTCGGTTGCTGGAAAGCCCGCTCCGTGCGGCCTGCGTCTCCAAAATCCCGCTGCTGTGCAGCCCGACCCTGACGACGCAGTGAAACCCAGGCCGGCGCCGGGGCGCAGGCCTGGTGATGGAGGAAGTCCTGAGGATGATAGGACGCAGCCGGTGACGGGCTTGTGTCAGGCCGCGATGCGCAGCACCTCGGGCTGCTCTGCCACGAGCGCGCCGGTGGCATTGAGCGTGCCGTTGGCTCCGGCGAGCGCACCAGGGCGCAGCTCCAGCGCCAGGAAGCGCTCGCGCTCCACCGGGCCCGGCATCGACAGCTCGCGGGTCAGCTCTCCGGAAAAACCGAAGCGGCTGTAATAGGGCGCATCGCCGACGAGAATAACCGCACCGTGCCCGCGGCAGGCTGCGCGCCACAGCGCCTCGCGCATCATCGCCTTGCCAAGACCCTCGCCCTGCAGCTCCGGCGACACGGCAAGCGGCCCGAGCAGCAGCGCCGGCCGGCCATTTGCCTCGACATGCCAGAGGCGGACGGTGGCGACGATTTCGCCATCGCGCTCCGCCGTCAGGGCCAGACCCTGCGCCGGCAAACGACCCTCGCGCAGCCGCTCGCTGGACTTCGCCATACGGCGCTCGCCCAGGCAACGGTCGAGCAGCGCCTCGCGCGCCGGCACATCGGACAGGATTTCTTCGCGAATCGCGATCATGACGCACCTCCGGCCGGAGCGCCTGCAGCACGCAGACCTTCCCGGCGCCGCGCACAGGGCGCGGCCACAAACACAGATGTGGGGGATGGGCGCGGCCGAAGCCGCACCCGAGAGACGTCAGATGACGTACTGCTTCAGCGGCGGGAAGCCGTTGAAGGCGACGGCCGAATAGGTCGTCGTATAGGCGCCAGTCCCTTCGATCAGCACGCGGTCGCCGATCTCGAGGCTGAACGGCAGCATGTACGGGGTCTTCTCGTACATGACATCGACCGAATCGCAGGTCGGGCCGGCCAGCACGCAAGGCACCGTGGCATCGCCGTCGCGGGCGGTGCGGATGGGGTAGCGAATCGCCTCGTCCATGGTCTCGGCGAGACCGTTGAACTTGCCGATGTCGAGATACACCCAGCGCACCTGGTCGTCCTCGGCCTTCTTCGAGATCAGAACGACCTCGGCCTCGATCAGACCCGCCTCGCCGACCATGCCGCGGCCCGGCTCGATGATGGTCTCCGGGAGCTGGTTGCCGAAATGCTTCGACAGCGCCTGGAAGATCGCATCGCCATAGGCCGGAACGCCCGGGATCGGACGCAGGTAGCGGGCCGGGAAGCCACCGCCGAGGTTGACCATCGACAGCGACAGACCGCGGGAGGCGCACTCCTTGAACACCGCCGAGGCCGAGGCCAGAGCGGAATCCCAGGCGTTCACATTCGCCTGCTGCGAGCCGACATGGAACGAGATGCCATAGGCCTGCAGGCCGAGACGATGGCCGTGCTCGAGCACGTCCGCGGCCATTTCAGGCACGCAGCCGAACTTGCGCGAAAGCGGCCAATCGGCGCCGGCACCATCGCAGAGGATACGGCAGAAGATGCGCGCATCCTTCACGGCGGTCTTTTCGGCCGAACGGGCGACCTTCTCGACTTCCGCGGTGCAATCGACCGCGAAGAGACGCACGCCAAGCTCCATGGCGCGAGCCACGTCGCGCTCCTTCTTGATCGTGTTGCCGAAGGAGATGCGGTCAGCCGTCGCGCCAGCGGCGAGTGCGAGCTCGATCTCGACGACCGAAGCGCAATCGAAGCAGGAGCCGAGCTTGGCCAGCAGGCCAAGCACTTCCGGAGCCGGGTTGGCCTTCACGGCGTAGAAGACGCGCGTGTCGGGAAGAGCCCGCGAAAAGGCATGATAGTTCTCGCGCACGACATCGAGATCGATGACGACGCAAGGACCGTCTTCACGGCGGGTGCGGAGGAATTCACGGATGCGCTCGGTCATTGAGACGCGTCTCCCTTCGGCGCAAGCGGCGCCGATGCGAAAGTGAAGCCGGGTGATGCGTCAACGAATCGAGGCGCGATGGAGACGCCTTGAGCCGCCGAACATACCGTCCGGACCCTGGAACCGTCGCTTGGGAAAACCCCGCACGCCCGGCAATGAAGGACAAGCCTCTTCGGTGCTGGTCTTTGGAGGACCAGCGAGACCAAAAAAAGCCCGTTCCGTCGTTGCTTTAAGCTGCGTCCCCCGTGGAGATTCGGGGTTCGCCGGTTTCGCCTCCGGCTGCCAGTCGCTGTTCGGTGACAGTTCCCTTGGGAGGAACCGGGAGCGTGATTTGAGGGGATATCCATCCCCCTCCATCCGTCTCCAACACCTGGCGGCTGTCCGGCCTCTTGTCCGGATGCCCACCGACTGACACGCGGCCACAGGCACGTGCGAATTGGGTGAACGCGATATACGGACGATGGACCCCCGCTACAAGAGGTTTTTTGGCCCCGGGCCTAAAAATTGGTCTGCGCGGGGAAAATGTGTATGATGAGGAGCTTCAGTACACATAAAGGCCTGACCGGGAGCCGGGAATGCGGACGAATATCGAGATCGACGACGCGCTTCTCAAGGAAGCGATGGAAATCACCGGGCTGGCGACGAAGAAGGCAACCGTCGAAGAAGCCCTTCGGAGGCTGCTGAAGGACCGCGAGCTTCGCCAGTCCATCCATGAACTCCGGGGCATGGGCTGGGACGGGGATCTCGAGGAGATGCGGCAGGCCCGCGTTTTCGACCGTCCGGCATGATCGTCGTCGATAGCTCGGTCTGGATTGCCCAATTGCGCGCGCAGAACACGCCTGCGGTGGCGAAGCTGTCCCGGCTCGATTCGCCGTCGCGTATTATTGTCGGTGATTTGGTGCTGATGGAGGTTCTGCGAGGCGCCCGGGACGAACCGCATGCTGCCGCGCTCGAACGAATCCTGCGCCGCTTCCAGGTCGATACGATGGTCGACGAGGGCTTGGCTGTCGCAGCAGCGCGACATTCTCGGTTTCTGCGTGCGCGGGGGATCACCATCCGCAAGAGCATCGATCTGCTGATCGCGACCTATTGCGTCGAGCGCGGCTACGCGCTGCTTCATCAGGACCGCGACTTCGAACTCATGGCGCTGCACCTCCCGCTTTCCCTGTTGTGACGCCACCCTCACCCCCAGCATCGGCCCCGGCCCTAGACCAGCCACAATTCCTCGCCTAAGCCACCAGAGGCCCGGACGGGCTGGAAGACTGCGCTGCGACAAGACCTACGGACCTCGCCATGACCAACACCAACCGCCGCGCTGTCCTGGCCGGGCTTTCCGCCACGCTCTGCCTCACCGCCGCCCCGGCCGCCTTGCTGGCCCAGCAGCCGCCGCAAGAGCAGCCGGCCAGTGTTGCCCCAGCCCCGCTTCGGCTTCGAGGATGTGCTGCGCCGGGCCCGCGAGATCGCAGCCGTCCCCTATGAGCCCGGCCCGACCCTGCCCGAGCCGCTCTCGAAGCTGGATTTCGATTCCTGGCGCGATATCCGCTTCCGGCCCGACCGGGCGCTGCTCGGCCAGAACGGCTCGCCCTTCCGGATGCAGATGTTCCATCCGGGCTTCCTCTTCACCCGCCCGGTCGTCGTCAATGTGGTGCGCGACGGGGTCGCCACCCCGGTGCCCTACGCCGCCAACCTGTTCGATTACGGGCGGGTCAAGTTCGAGAAGCCTCTCCCGGTCAATCTCGGCTTTGCCGGCTTCCGCCTGCATTATCCGCTGAACGACCCCAGGGTTTACGACGAGCTGATCTCGTTCATCGGCGCGAGCTATTTCCGCGTGCTCGGCCGCGACCAGCGTTACGGCCTCTCGGCGCGGGGCCTGGCCATCGGCGCCGGCATCCCCGGCGGGGAGGAATTCCCGGTCTTCCGCGAATTCTGGGTCGAGACCCCCCAGCCCAATGCCGAACGGGTGACCGTCTACGCGCTGCTGGATTCGCCCTCGCTGACCGGCGCCTATCGCTTCAACATCTATCCCGATGGCGACAGCGTCCTCGACATCCACGCCACGCTGTTCCCCCGCAAGACCATCGAGAAGCTCGGCCTGGCGCCGCTGACCTCGATGTTCTTCACCGGCGAGAACGACCGCCGGTACCATGATGATTTCCGCACCGAGCTGCATGATTCCGATGGGCTGATGATCCATTCCGGCACGGGCGAATGGATCTGGCGGCCTTTGCGCAATCCGCGCCAGCAGGCGGTCTCATCCTTTGTCGAGCGCAATGTGCGCGGCTTCGGGCTGATGCAGCGTGACCGCGTCTTCGAGCATTACCAGGATCTCGACCTGTCCTATGAGCTGCGCCCCTCCTACTGGATCGAGCCGCTGGGCGATTGGGGCGAGGGCTTCGTCGAGCTGATCGAGATCCCGACCAGTGACGAGACCAACGACAACATCGTCGCGCTCTGGGCCCCGAAAACCCCGCTGGAGCCGGGGCGCGAATTCACCTTCGCCTACAAGCTGACGGCGATGCTGGATTCCAGCGACCTGCATCCCGGCGGGCGGATCATCAACACCTATCAGGCCAAGCCCAAGGCGCTTGGCTCCGGCGAGCCGGTGACGGCCGGGGCGCGGCGCTTCATTGTCGACTTTGCCGGCGGCGACCTCGATTACCATCTGCGCCAGCCGGAGCGGGTCAGCATCGTCCCCTCCATCGCCTATGGCCGGATCGACCGCGCTTTCCTGGTGCCGAACCCGAAGACGCAAGGCTTCCGCGCCTTCATCGACATTGTGGTCGAGCCCGGCCAGATCGCGGAAATGCGCGCCTTCCTCAAGAGCGGCGACAAGACGCTGACGGAAACCTGGAGCTTCCCCTGGCGGGCGGAAGGCTGACGCCTCAGAGAGCAGCGGCCACAACCTCGATCTCGACCTTGAACGCCGGCAGCGTGAAACCGGAGACGATCATCAGGGTCGAGGCTGGCGGGGGCGAGCCGACATGGGCATCGCGCGATTCCATATAGCCCTTCATATGGGCCCGGTCGGTGACATAGGCATTGATGCGCACGATGTCGGTGAGGCTCATGCCGGCTTCCCCGAGGATGGCGGCAATATTGGCAAAGCAAAGATCGGCCTGCGCCCTGACATCCTCGGGCACGGTCCCATCGGCTGCCACGCCGAGCTGGCCCGAGCAGAAGACGAGCCGCGTTCCGGGCGGCACTTCGACACCATGGCTGTAGCGCGCGAAAGGCGGAGCGATGGTTGCAGGCGACAGAGGCTTCATCGGGGGCTCCGGATTGAAGGCGCGGGAGAGGCGATTATGTGCGGCGCGGGGCGCTGGAACCAGACCCGCCGCTGCGGGTTCGCATTGCGCCCATGCTGCGCTAGAACACAGCGTTAACGCTATTTCATATCCTGTTCAGGCAGGATAACCGATCATTCTGAAATTGCTGACTGAAGAGAATCCCGGATGATGATGAAGACTGTCTCAGGCGCTTCCTTCGTCAAGGCGGCGGCCCTGCTGCCGCTGCTGGCACTCACGGCTTGCGCCGGCTCCCAGCGCTTCGTCGGCGGCGGCTCGGCCGCTCCGGTCTACAGCCAGCCCGCGCTCGAGCCGCTGCCGCCGGTCAGCTCGGCACCGGTGACGTCGCAGCCCTTGCCGCCGCCGGGCGGTTACCCCATCGCCTCGGCCCCGCGCGCCGAGCACAGGCGCGCTGCCCCCGCCGCAGGATCCCTATTCCACCCCCACCACAGGCGCCGCTGTCAGCGCCCCGACGACCCTGCCGGTCCAGACTCCGACGAACCAGGACATCCCGACCCTGCGTGGCGGCGGCGGCCAGATCGCCACTTTGGGTGCGGCGCCCACGGCCCGCGGCGCGGCCTCGTCCCGCGACAGCGTCATCGGCAGCTGGACAGCGCGCGAAGCGACGGGCGGTTCCTGCCGTGTCTCGCTGTCGAGTTCGCCGGCCCTGGACCTCTACCGCGCCAACGCCAATGGCTGCACCAACAAGGACCTGCAGAAGGTCAATGCCTGGGACTACCGCAATGGCGAGGTCTACCTCTACCAGCAGGGCGGCACGGTGGTGGCGCGGCTGCGGGCCAATGATGCGGGCTCGATGAGCGGCGCCGTCACCAAGTCCGGCGCTTCCCTGTCCCTGAGCCGCTGACGAGAACGGTCGCGAAGCTCAGCGCAGCAGCGCCCAGGCCGGCGCGGTGAAGATCGCGACGGTCGCCAGCCAACCCGCTGACCAGACCAGCGAGCGCTGGGTCGGCCAATCCACGATATAGCAGGCGGTATAGCCGATCCGCGCCAGGATGAAGGCCAGCGCCAGCGCGTCGATGGTGGCCTGCGGCGCTTTCAGCAGCGTCGCGCCGAAGACCGCTGCAGCAAAGAACGGAAAGGCCTCATAGCCGTTCTGGTGGGCGGCATAGGCGCGCCTGCGATAGCCATCGAGATCCTGCGCCCAGGCGCGGGGCTCGCCATTGTCGTAGTGAGCCGACCATTTGGCGATGGCGACAGTGAGGACCGGCAGCACACCGGCGACGAGGACGCACCAGAAGGCGATCGGCATGGAGTTCCTCCCCGCCAGCACCGCGCGCCATCTGTGGCGGGGCTGTAACCATCCTTACGCAAAGGAGGGGAAACTGGATGAGGAACCTCTGTCCGACTCCGACGACAGGCCGCTGGGCAGGATCAGCGTGCGTAATTGATCGGCAGGGTCACCGAGATCGGGCCTGATGGCGGCGCCGGAACCGGGCTCGCCCGCCTGATCATCGCGACCGCCTCCGCATCGAGCGTCGCATCGCCCGACGAGGTGACAAGCCGGGCCGAAAGCACCCTGCCCTGACCGTCAATGGCAATGGAGACCCGGACCTGGCCCGGCCGGGCGCTCTCGGGAAAGTACTTATAGCGGTTGATGTGCACCCGCACCGAGCCGCGCCAGCTTGCCATCAGCTCGGAAAGCTGGGCGGAAGAACCCCTCGCATCCTGCATCGGCGCCCTTGATGGCTGCGCTGGCGGGGGCGGAGCCGAAGCTTCGCGCATGCGGCGGGGCTTTTCCGCAGGCTTCCGCCGCACAGGGCGCGGCTTTGCCACAGCGGCAGGCGGATCGGCACGGCGCAGCCTGGGCGGAGTGACCGGCGCTGGCGCAGGCAGCATGGCATCCGCTTCCGGCAAGGACGGCAAGATGGGCAAGGGTACGTCGATGGTGACAGCCTGCTGTGGCTGTGGCTGTGGCTGGGGCTCAGCCTCGGCTTCTGCCTCATCACGCGGCGGCTCGGCCGGCGGCTCAGCCGCTGGGGGCGCAGGCACTTCGGGGGCCACCTCCATCGCGGCCAAGTCGACCATGATGGCGCTTTCCGGCGCTCCGGCGGCGGCTTCAGCGTGGTTGGTTCGCAGGTTCATGGCGAGCCAAACCAGCCCGCCATGCAGTGCCAGGGCGGCCAAGGCCGCCATGCTCCAGCGCAGCATCCCGGTGACGCTTCGCTGCCCGGCGGAGCCGGCCGGCATCAGCAGCTCATCCGTTGCTGGGGCAGCAGAAACGGCACGCCCGGCGCGGGACTGCGGCCAAAGGCGAGATCGACCCGGAAGACGCGCTGCAGCAGCGCATCGTCGAGCACCGTATCCGCAGGGCCCAGCGCGACGATCCGCCCGCGATCCATCACCACGAGCTCATCGGCATAGGTCACGGCGAGGTTGAGGTCGTGCAGCACGACCAGCACCGCCACGCCGCTGGCAGCGACCTCCCGCGCCCTGTCGAGCAGGCCGATCTGGTGGCAGAGATCGAGGCTCGCCACCGGCTCGTCCAGGAACAGCAACTGCGGCGTCATCAAGCTGCGGCCAGCAGCGAGCTGGCACAGGGCGCGGGCAAACTGCACGCGCTGTTGCTCGCCACCGGAGAGGGTCTGGTAGCTGCGCCCGGCCAGCGCCAGCACACCGGCAGATGCAAGGCTTTCGGTGACGATGGCGTCCTGACCGGCGCGGCTGAGCCCCCGGCCGACGCCATCGACGCCAAGCCGCGCCACCTCGTAGACGCTGAACGGGAAGGCAAGCCGCGTCTGCTGCGCCATCACTGCGCGCCGGGCTGCAAGCTGCCAGGGCGGAATGGCGGCGATATCCTGGCCCTCCAGCCGGACATGACCGCGGCAGGGCGAGATTTCGCCGGTCAAAAGCTTCAGCAGCGTCGATTTGCCGGCGCCATTGGGGCCGACCAGCGCCGTCACCCGTCCGGCCGTGAGCTGGAGCGTCGCATCCGCCACCAGGCTTCGGCCGCCTGCGGCATAGCTCAGGCCTTCGCCGTGCAGCAGCGCGCCAGACCGATCAGACTTCGCCATGGCCGGCCTTGCGCAACAGCAGCCACAGGAAGAAGGGCGCACCCAGCGCAGCGGTGATGATGCCGATCGGCAGCTCTGCCGGCGCGACCAGCAGCCGTGCCACCAGATCGGCCCCGACCAGCAAGGCGGCTCCGCCCAGCGCCGAGAGCGGCAAAAGCGCGCGGTGATCGGGCCCGACGGCCAATCGCACCAGATGCGGCACGACGATGCCGATGAAGCCGATGATGCCGGACGTCGCAACGCTGGCGCCGACAGCCAGCGCGACCAGCAGGATGGCCAGCGCCTTGATGCGCTGCACCGGCAGGCCGAGATGATAGGCCTCCGCCTCGCCCAGCATCAGCGCGTTCAACCCGCGCGCCAGCAGCGGTGCCGCCAGCAGGAGCGGCAGCAGAACCGGCGCCACCACCGCAAGCTTGCTCCAGCTGGCGCCGCCGAGACTGCCGAGCGACCAGAAGGCGAGATCGCGCAACTGCCGGTCATCAGAGATGAAGGAGAGCAGGCCGGTGAAGGCTCCCGACAAGGCGCCCAGCGCAATTCCGGCCAGCAGCATGGTGGCAATCGAGGTGCGGCCCTGCCGCGTCGCGATCAGATAGAGAATGACCGTCGAAAGCAGGCCGCCGAGAAACGCGCCGGCCGGCAGCACGGCGAAGGGCAGCGCCAGCCCGGTGCCGGCCAGGATGCGGTCTCCCAGCACGATGGTCAGGGCAGCGGCGAGGCCTGCGCCCGATGACACGCCGACAAGGCCGGGATCCGCCAGCGGATTGCGAAACAGCCCCTGCATCAGCGCGCCGGAGACCGCGAGCGCCGCACCGATCATCAGGCCGAGCAGGACTCTCGGCAGGCGGATATTGAGCACGACCAGCGCATCGCGCCCCGCCAGCAGATCATCCTCGCCCAGGCTCCGCGCCAGCAGGATCTGCGCCACGCGGCCCGGCGCGATCTGAACCGCGCCCTGCCCCATCGCGACAAGCGCCAGCGCGAGACACAGCATCAGCCCCGCTGCGGCCGCCAGCATCACCCGCCGCCGCCGCGCCGCTGCGAAATCGAGCGGATCGACGGCGGCCATCTCGCCGACCTTGTCGCAGGGCAAGTGTCACGGTGCAGGGACCGCCTTCAGGGGCGGGATTTGCGCGCTCGGGATACAGCGCCGCCATCAGATCCCGCGCCGCTGCCGGAGTGCGCGGGCCGAAGCCCAGAAGATACAGACCGTCCATGCTGATCAGCGCCTTGCGGGCCGCCGCCGGGGTCTGGGCGAAAGCCGGCATCGCAAACAGCGTCTCGCTGCTCAGCGGCGGCTCGTCCCCTCTGCGCATCGTCAGGATCGCGTCGGGCGCCGCTGCGATGATCGCCTCATCCGTCATCGGCTTGAAACCCTGGAACCCCTCGGCCGCGTTGACCCCTCCAGCCAGCGCGATGATCGCCGCTGCGGAACTGCCCTCGCCACCGATCAGCACCCGGCCATTGGCCTGCGACAGCACGAAGAGCACGCGGCGGCGCTGCGGCAGGGCCTCGCGCTGCGCCTCGACCTCGGCAAAGGCCTGCCTGGCCTGCTCCGCCAGCCGCCGCGCCGGCTCGACCGCGCCGATGAGCGCGCCTACCACCTCGATCTTGGTGCCGACCCCTTCCGGGCTCGGATCATCGGGCACCAGAGCCAGGCGGATTCCCGCCTCGTTCAGCAGGGACAGCGCCGTGGCCGGGCCTGCGCCTGGAATAGCCAGGACCACCGATGGCTGCAGCGACAGCACGCCCTCGGCCGACAACGCCCGGACATAGCCGATATTCGGCTTGGTCTTCAGCGCCTCGGGCGGAAACAGGCTGGTGGAATCGACGCCGACCAGGCGGTCCTGCAGGCCGAGCGCATAGATGATCTCGGTCACCGCGCCGCCCGCAGCCACGATCCGGGCCGGGGTCTGGGCAAGGCTGCTGCCGATCAGACCACCGGGCTGCCACAGGCCGAGAGCCGCGATGGCAGTCAGCGCCAGCGCCGTGCCGACCTCGCGCCGGCTGGCCTTCCGCAACCCCGTCCGCCCCTCAAATACGCGCATCGCAGACATGCAAGCCTTCCCCAGTACCGATTTTCGATGATCCAGTTATCACTGCACAACACAGCTCGCAAATCATCTAGTTTCGAATTTCTCTAACATCAAAACGTCGTAAAGAGGCGCATAGCAATGTAGATCGCCAGCCATGCGCTTGACCTAATCTTGACATACTCATATGAAGCAACCCGCTTCTCGAAGCGCATCACAGCCAGCCATGCGCCAAGGCGCTCAGCCAGCCAGTTCATCGTCCAGGCTTGGGGCTGACATCATGATCACACATAAGGCGCTTTCGCGCGCTTCCACCTCTCTCATGGCGCTGACAGCGGTTCTCATCGCCTCCGATGCCGTGGCCCAGTCGCAGCCGCGCCGCTCCGAGCCCGCCAAGCCACCCTCGCAGGTGACGCAGCCGGCCCCCGAGGCGAGCCCTGTCTCGCTTGATGCCATCACGGTGACGCCGAACAGGAAGCCGGAGCGAGCGGTCGATGCCCTCGCCTCGGTGTCGGTCCTCAACCGCACCGATCTGCGGAGTTTGGCGCCGCAGCGCATTGGCAGCGCCATCAACACGATCCCAGGCGTCGCGACGCAGGAGAACCCCAACGATCCCGCAACCTCCGTGAATATCCGCGGCTTGCAGGATTTTGGCCGGGTCGCGGTGACGGTGGACGGCGCGCGCCAGAACTTCCAGCGCTCGGGCCACAACGCCAACGGCGCCTTTTTCCTCGATCCCGCCTTTCTGCGCTCCGTCGATGTGACGCGCGGCCCTGTCGCCAATCTCTACGGCTCCGGTGCCATTGGCGGCGTCGTCTCCTTCGAGACTGTCGATCCCCGCGATATTCTCCGTCCGGGCGAGCGCGCCGCTGCGGAATTCGGCGGGACCGGCGTCTTCAGCCGGCAATCGGGCTGGTATGGCAATGTCATCGGCGCAGCCCGCCCGGCGGATTGGGCCGCCGGCCTGCTCGGCCTGTCCTTCCGCTCGCTCAACGGCTACCGCGACGGCCATGGCAACCGCGTGCTCGACAGCGGCCAGGACCTGCGGGCCGGGCTCGGCAAGATCGTCCTGACGCCGGGCGATGGGCATGAGCTGAAGCTCGGCGGTCAGTATCAGCGCTATGAGTTCAGCAACGGCGCCGGCACCAGCAGCTCGCCCCGACGCGACAATGAGGTGGTGACGCAGAACTACACCGGCCAATACAGCTTCTCGCGGCCCGACCTGCCCTGGCTCAACCTGAAGGCCAGCGCCTATTCCACCTCCACCGACACCGAGCAGACCCAGGTCTCGGGCAAGCGCCCGACGCTTGGCGCCAAGCGCTTCTTCAAGATCGAGACGCAGGGCTTCGACATCCAGAACACAATGAAGTTCGCGCTCGGCGCCGCGGCGCTGAACCTGTCTTACGGCGTCGACGGCTTCCAGGACCGGGTCACCACGGGCGATCCCACCGGCAGCGGTGCGCTCTACACACCGTCGGGCAAGCGCAGCGTCTATGGCGGCTTCGTCCAGAGCCAGCTCACATACGGCATCTTCGATCTGACCGGCGGGCTGCGCTATGACAGCTATGAGCTGAGCGGCGGCAAGACCACCTCGGACGGTCAGCGCCTCTCGCCGAAGCTGACGCTCGGCGTCACCCCGCTGCAGGGCTTCCAGCTCTACGGTACCTATGCCGAGGGCTACCGCGCCCCCTCCATCACCGAAACCCTGGTCGACGGGCTGCACCCCGCCCCGGCCAATTTCAGCTTCCGCCCCAATCCGAACCTCAAGCCCGAGATCGGCAAGACATTGGAGGCGGGCATCAACCTGAAATACGATGATGTCCTGCAGGCTGGAGACCGTTTCCGCGGCAAGCTCGCCATCTTCCGCAATGACGTCACCGACTTCATCGAAGGTGTTTATCGCGATCCGGGTCGTCCCTGCGGCTCCGGCGGCAATTCCTGCGCCGATGCGTTCTACACCTATGAAAACGTCGCCAGGGCGCGGCTGACCGGCGTCGAGGCCGAGCTTGCCTATGACGCCAATCGCTGGTTCGCCAGCATCGCCGGCTCCAGCGTCCGCGGCGACAACCGCAACACCCTGCAGCCGCTGCAGTCGATCTACCCCGACAAGCTGATCCTCGGTGCGGGCCTGCGCTTCTTCGACGCAAAGCTGACGGTCGGCAGCCGCCTGACCCTGGTCGACGAGCAGAAGCGCCTGCCGCGCGCGGCTCTGGCCACGGCCAGCAAGGCCTATGCGCTGGTCGATCTCTATGCCGACTATAAGATCACGCCCGATGCGCGCGCCTTCGTCACCCTCGAAAACGTCGGCGATATCCGCTACAAGCGCTATCGCGACGGTGATTACAGCCCCGGCTTTGTCGGCAAGATCGGCTTCTCAACCCGGTTCGGCACATGAGCGAGCAGGCTTCCCCAGATTCTCCCCTGGCAGGCGAATGCGTGGCCCCTGTCCTGCCCATGCGCGACGCGGACCGGACGGTCGCCTTCTATGCGCGCATCGGCTTCGACGAGGTGCGGCGGCGCGGCGAGCCAGCGCGCTATCTCATTGTCAGGCGCGGCTGGATGGAGTTGCACTTCTTCAGCCATCCGACCTGCGATCCCGCGACCTCAATCGCCGGAGCCTACATCCGCGTCGCAAACGTCGATTGCTTCACGGCGGGCTTTGAGTCCGTGGCCGGCCCTGCCGATCACGGCGCCCCGCGCTATATCCCGCCTGAAGACAAGCCATGGGGCATGCGGCAAGCCTCACTGGTCGACCCTGACGGGAACCTGATCCAGTTCGGTACGCCCCTGCCCTCGCCCTAAGCCAGCCTACCAGCCAGCCCCTATAAAGGATCAGCCCATGTTCATCGCCATGAATCGCTTCAAGGTCGTCAAGGGAGAGGAGGCCGCTTTCGAGGCGATCTGGGCCTCGCGCAAGACGCGGCTGGATGAGCTTGAGGGTTACATCGCCTTCCACCTGCTGAAGGGCCCGGAGAAGGAGGATCACACCCTCTACTCCTCGCACACCAGCTGGACGAGCAAGGCGGCTTTCACCGCCTGGACCAAATCCGAACAGTTCCGCGATTCCCACCGCAATGCCGGTCAGCCGCGCGACACGCCGCTCTATCTCGGCCACCCCGAATTCGAGGGCTTCGAGACCGTGCTCAGCGAACGCAGCTCCCGCTCGCTCGCCGCAGCCGAATGAGCGGCGGCTCGATGGCAATCGCGCAGGCAAAGGCGCCGGCCGGACAGGAACCGCCGGCGCCTGAAACGCTGGCTCGTATCCAGGCTATGCTGGCCGAGAAACCCGATGGCGTCATCGAGGCGATTGCGCGCGAGGTCGGCGTGCCGACGCTGGCGGTGCTCGAAGCCACACCCGCAGAGCAGCGCACCGCCATCCCTGCCGCTCGGTTCGAGCCGCTCTGGCAGGAGCTGGCGACATGGGGCGAGGTGCTCTTCATCGTCCATACGCCCGACATCGTGCTGGAATGCTCCGGCGCCCTGCCCGTCGGCAGCTTCGGCCATGGCTATTACAACATCCATGGCGACAGCCCGATCGGCGGGCACATCAAGGCCAGCCATTGCCGCGCCATCTATCTGGTCGACCGGCTGTTCCATGGCCGCCGCTCCTGCTCGGTGCAGTTCTTCAGCGGCGAGGGCGAGGCGATGTTCAAGGTCTTCGTCCGCCGCTTGCCCGACCGCAGCCTCGATCCCGCGCAACTGGCCCGGTTCGAGGCGCTGAAGACCGGGGTGCTGGTGCAGGGCTAAGTGACTGTTTGATGATGCGAGCCCTCATCCTGAGGAACTGCGCAGCAGCGTCTCGAAGGATGGTCCAGCAGACGCCGGAGCCTTCTGGAGCATCCTTCGAGACGCCATTCCGGACGGAATGGCTCCTCAGGATGAGGGCTGAGGGTAGCTCAAACGGTTTCTAAAGACCTCTGCGCGCTGCCTCGCTTAGGCCAGCCCTGCCCTGAGACACGGCCAAGATCAGAGGCCGCGCGGGCCGCCTCCGGCCGCAATGGCATTGACCAAGAGCACCTGTCACGGCTAATTCATACGCTGGTCAAGTAGCTGTTTTGACTTGGATTTATTCAAAACAGCCTTCCGTGAGCCAGCGTTGACCTCGCAGCCTTTCAGCTGTCGCTCCGGATTGCTTGCCCATGCCGAATTCGCCCAACCCTGATCCTGCTGCAGCCGATGCGTCCGGTCCCACGCCGCATGAGACGCCGGAGGTCGATGTGCGCGCCTTGTTGGCCGGCGGCCGCGAAATCATCCTGCTGCATCTCGGCGAGCGCTATCGGCTGCGCATCACAGCGCGTGACCGGCTGATCCTGACGAAATAGCCGCCTCGCCACACCCGCCTCCGCATGACAGAAAGAGGCATGAGGTGACGTGAGAAGGACTGGCCGCATGGGTAGGGTGGTTTCCGTGAGCGCTGGCCCGGCCCACAGCTTCAGCAAGCCGACACAACCGGCCATTACCCTGCTGCCAGGGCTCGGTATCGCCGGCGATGCCCATTGCGGCGCCACCGTGCGGCATCGCTCGCGCGTGGCGGCTGACCCGCAGCAACCCAATCTGCGCCAGATCCATTTGTTTTCGGCGGAATGGCTGGAGACACTCGATGCGAGGGGCTTCGATCTCGCAGCCGGCGGCATCGGCGAGAATATCCTGACACGCGGGCTCGACCTGCTGGCCTTGCCGACCGGCACGCTGCTGCGCTTCGCGCGCGGGCCGCTGATCGCGGTGACCGGGCTGCGCAACCCCTGCCACCAGATCGAGGCCTATCGCCCCGGCCTGCTCGCAGCTGTGCTGGAGACAGACGGGCAAGGCGGGCTGATCCGCAAGGCCGGCATCATGGCGGTGGTGCTGGCAGGCGGCGAGATTGAGCCGGGCAATCGTATCGAACTCAGCCTGCCGCCGCCGCCCCATCAGCCGCTGCAGCGCGTCTGAGGCGACAGAAAAAAGGCCCGCTCTGCAGCGGGCCTTATCACTCTCAGATTCTGGCGGACAGCTCAGATGAAGCTGACATCGGCCGCTTCGGGACCCTTCTTGCCGCTGCGGATTGAGAAGCGCACGCGCTGGCCGTCCATTGGCGGCTGCAGGCCGCTGCGGCTGAGCGAGCTGACATGCAGGAAGACATCGGGGCCACCACGATCGGGCGCGATGAAGCCGAAGCCACGCTCGGTGTTGAAGAACTTCACGGCGCCGTCATAGGGGCCTTCCATCGGCCCGCTGTCACGGCTGTCACGGCTGCCACCGAAGCCGCCGCGATCACCACGGTCGGAATAACCGCCACCGCCATAACCGCCGCCACCGCCGAAATCATCGCGCGGCGGGCGCGGGGAGAAGGGGCGCGGGGCGCGCTCGCTGCGCGGCGCCGCCTGTTGCGCGGTCGAGGCGTCGATCTCATGGACCGCCACGACCTGCAGGCCACGGCGACCCTCGCCGAGATCGGCGATGATGGTCGCGCCCGGCTGCAGATCCTGCTGATCCAGCGGGCCGAGAGCGGAAATATGCAGGAAGACATCGCCCGAACCATCGGAGGGCGAGGCGAAACCGAACCCCTTCTCGGGGTCGAACCATTTAACCTTGGCTTCGATATTCTCGTGGGTGACGAAGGGCTGGGCGGCAGGAGGCTTGCGGCGATCGAACATGGAGCTTCGAAAAATGCAGTGATCGGAGCGAACAATCTAGCGCAAGCCAAGCCCGGCGTCATCGGGGCGGCGCATGAATTTGTAACGGTTGCGGCTGCGCAACCGGGCACAGCACGGGCCCGGCAAACTACTCCGCAGCCGCCTCGTCGCAGCGGATCATCCGCAGCTTCTTCGGCATGTCGCCGACAGCCGGCACGAACTGTCCGGTGGTCGGATCGAGCAGCATCAGCACGCCCGATGCGACGGCAAAATAGGCGCCGTGCAATTGCAGCCGGCCCTTGCTCTCGAGAATGCTGATGCAGGGGAAAGTGCGGAGATTATTGAGCGATTGCAGGATCGAGGCCAGCGCCAGGCGCTCGACATAATCCTCGAACAGCTCATTGCGGCCGCGCCCGCCGGTGCGCTCCGCCGCAGGGCCGATCAGCGTGATCCACTTCCCGATGAAATCGCCGGGCGACAGCGGCTGCTGCGCATCGTCGGCGAAGGCCCGGATACCGCCGCAGCGGCCATGGCCCATCACCACGATATGCTCCACCTTCAGCGCCTGAACGGCATATTCAAGCGCTGCCGAGGTGCCATGCAGCTGGTCGTCGGGCGAGAAGGGCGGGACCAGATTGGCGACGTTGCGCACCACGAACAGCTCGCCGGGGCGCGCATCAAAGATCGTCTCGGGCGCGACGCGGGAATCGCAGCACCCGATCAGCATGATCTTCGGGGTCTGGCCGGTTTCGGCGAGCTCCTGATAGCGCGCCTGCTCGCGCTGGAAGCGGTCGTCGAGGAAGGCGCGATAGCCCTCCGTCAGCCGGGGCGGAAAAAGAGGCTTTGCTGTATCCATGCGCCCTGTCGAACAGGACAGGAGCGGCTTCGTCAAGTCGCCGAAAGGCTGACGCAGCGTTAGCGAGAGAGCAAAGCATCCAGTCTTTGCTGCAGAAGCCCGGCTTCGCCTTGCAGCCCGATGGTCTTGATCCGCGCCGTCCCGCCCTGAAGCAGAGTGACCCGCGACTTCGGCAGCTCCAGCAGCCGGGAGAGCAGCGCGAGCAGCGCCGCATTGGCCTCACCCTCGGTGGGAGCGGCGCGCACCCGCGCCTTCAGCACGACACGGCCATCAGACAGCGTCTCGAGCCCGTCCAGCGCGTCGCGCCCGCCGCGCGGCGTCAGCCTGACCGAAAGGCGCAGCCCCTCCGCAGAGGCGCTCCAGGGCCGGCTCAACCCCGCCTCGGCGAGGTCAGAAGGCGATCGGGTAGAGATAGAGCTGGATGATCCGCTCGATGAAGAAGATCAGCAGCAGCAGGATGATCGGCGAGATGTCGATGCCGCCGAGATTGGGCAGCATATTGCGGATCGGCCGCAGCACCGGCTCGGTGATCTTGTAGAGGAATTCCCAGACCGAAGCGACGAACTGGTTGCCGGTGTTGATGACATTGAAGGCGATCAGCCAGCTCATCACGGCGGAGGCGATCAGCAGCCATGTGTAGATGTTCAGCGCGAGCATCACCACATCGAGAACGGCACGCATCGATCTTCCTCATATCGCGACGGAGGTCGGTGACCATCCGCAAGGGGCGGGAGTGGCGACAATCGCCGGCTTTCATGACAGGACGCTGAAAGTCCCGCCGGAATGCCGGAAGCGATTGACATCCACGCGACGCACAGCCTAGAAGGCCAGCGCCTTGGGGCTGTAGCTCAGATGGGAGAGCGCTGCAATCGCACTGCAGAGGTCAGGGGTTCGAATCCCCTCAGCTCCACCAAGGCTCTTTTCGCTTCTCGTCTGACATTCTTGGTCGGGTACGCCACAGCGCCGCTGACGCGCAGCGGCGTGTCTCTGCATGATCCCGCCGCCAGCCCTGCAGCTACGCCCACCCCTCCTGATGGAAGCGGCCGAATGGCGTTTCTCGCCCCTGCAGGCAGTCGATGGCGAGCGCGATATAGCCGGCCAGCGGCTTTGGCAGTTGAGTGATCGGGAAATAGTCCAGGCCGTCGCATTTGTCCGGCTCGGCAATAACAGGCGTCCCATCGAGCTCATCGGCTGTGAAGAACAGGTCGATGATCGTCAGTGTGGTTTGCCGATGCATCGCACAGACAAAGCGCCAGCGAGTGGGATCGACCAGAAGCCCCGTTTCTTCGCGCAGCTCGCGTGAGGCCGCCGCCAGCGCATCCTCACCCTCATGGACGTGGCCCGAGGGCAGAGCCCAGCACCCATCGAGATAGCCGGTGTTGAAGCGGCGCTGCAACAGGATCTGATCGCCTCGGCGGAGCAGGCAATAAGAGGCGAGGAACGGTGTCTGTTTGCTCGGATTCATCGCGGCAATCTAGACCACGGCCATGACGCCGTGATGTCGGCGAGCCGCCTCCCTCTCAGGCCGGACCGCCTGCTTACGAGGCCTTCAGCGCGGCCTGTTCTGCATCGGCCTCCGGCTCGCGCTCCATCTCCTCGCGGCTGCGCGTCATCGCCGCGATCAGCTGCCGGTTGGATTGCTCCAGCGTGCCGACATGGTCGATGTGGTGGCGCAGATCGTCGCGCAGCTTGGCGTTTACGCCTGTCAGGAATTCGGTCTTGGATTGCAGGGCTGAAAGCCGGATGCCGAAATCATAGCTCTGCTTGTCGCTGCGGGCGAGGTCCTCGATCAGCTTGCGTTCGCGCTCGGCTGCGGCAGCCAGTTGCGCTTCCAGCTCGCGGATCATCTGGGAGGAGCTGATCGTCCGGCTCTGGGCCAGCGTCTCGACCTCCTGCGCGCCCCGGCGTTCCTCCGCCATCTTCTGGGTCAGCAGCGACATGTCGCGCTGGAGCCGCTCGTTTTCGGCCTTGGACGCGACCAGATCCGAGCGCAGCAGCGCCACATCACGCGACAGCCCCTGCTGCGCCAGCGATTTCTCGGCCAGAGACTGCTCCAGCACCTGCCGCTCTTCCGAGAGCCGGTGGATGCGCGAATCGGCCTGCGAAAGCTTCTGCAGCAGCTGGTTGATCTCGCCCTGCAGCTTGGCATGCTCGCCCTCAAGCGTCGCAAGCGAATGCTGCGTCGACTCGTAAGTCGCGCGCAGCTTGTGCAGCTCTTCCTCCTGCCGCTGAGCCAGCGGCCGGTAATGCGCAAGGTCGGTCTGCAGCCCGGCAATTTCCCGCTCCTGGCGGATGCGCGCCGTGTTCAGCTCATGGATAAGGCCGGTTTGCTCCTGCGACTTGTCGATGAAGCGCGGCAGCAGCTGCTGCATTGTCGCTGTGCGCGTCATCAGCAGGTCAAGCTGCATCGACCAGCTGGCGATGCGCGAGAATTCGGCGCTGAGCTCGTTGGACTGCGCATTGATCGCGGCCATCAGCTCGCCGACCTCATGCGAATTCTGCAAGGATAGCGTATCCTCCGGAAAGCCGTAGATCGGCTCGCCCGGATCGTTCACGGCCGGAGCCTCTCCGGGAGCGGCCGCCTGAGCCGGGCTGGCGTCATCCTCGCGGCGCCCCAGCTTGAACCGTCTGAAATTGCCGCCCAGCATCGCCCGCATCCTCCCCTTCACGCCGCCGCCGCGACCCCCGCGCCCCAAAAGGCGCCGATAGAAGGCCGGCAGCATGAACTCCGCCAAACGACAATGCCGCAGCACAAATGACAATGCTTTGCCGCCGACGTCGCTGCGTTACGCACAGTATTCCTCAGACTGAACCCGATTTTTCGGCCCAGCCGGCTCAGAAACTCAGCTGACTGAGCTTCAATTCAAGCCGCCGGCAACGTTGCAGCGCCTCGCGCTCGCGAGTGATCGCCTCCTCGACCATGCGCTGCTGCATCTGCAGCAGCTCGCTGGCCTGCCCGAGCGATTCCTCCGCCTTTCGGGCGCGCGCGCTCCAGGCCTGCATCTCCTGCTCAAGGCTGTCGACCTCGTCTCGATGCTGGACGCGCTCTTTCGAGGCTTCGTCGATCAGCACCCGCGCACTCTGCACAATGGTCAGCAATTTCTGCTGCAGCGCCTCGAAGGCGGCGCCGGCATCCTCGATCAGCTCCAGCGTCTCCTGCGGATCGGCAGAAGGAGACTTGCTGCGCTCGACAGAGCGCAGCACCGGGCGCGGCCTGTCGCCCCGGGCCGGTCCCTGTGCAGGATTGGCCGCGCCGAGCATGGCGCGGGTCAGGCTGGCGCCGTCGGGAAGCATTTACCCGCGAGCCGGCGCCGCCGATTTGGCGAAGGAGGTCGTGACCGCATCATGCAGCCGGGCCAGCCAGGCCTCGGCCTCGAGCGCCCGGATCTCGGCATGGCGCGCCCGCTCCTCGGCCCGCCGCAGCATCTCGTTGGCGCTGGCGAGCTGGCCTTCCAGCTCGCGCATGTTGACGGCCGCTTGGGCGATGGTCTGCTGCAGGCGGTCATCGAGCTGGGCGTAGCGGAGATCGCTGAGGCGGATCGCCTCGCTGGTCTCCTCGATCAGCGCCAGCGCCGCCGGCCAGTCGCGCTGCGAAGCCGACTGCACGGGCTGGCTCGAGGCATTGGCTGCACCTTGCGCCGCGTTGGTGAAGGCCGAGATCGTATCAGACGCCTTCAGGAAAAGCTCCGAGACAGGCTGGGAGCTGCGCGGCAGGACCGTCACGGTCGAGGCGATATCACTGGCTGCAAGCGACACTGGGAGCTCCCTGTGGATCTGAGAGGGCAACGGGAGAATCGGAAACGGAATCGGGCAGGAGATCGACGATCAGCACCGGCGGCACGACGCCTGCGGTAGGCATCAATTTCAGGCCACGCCCCGGCATCGTGCCGATATAATCATGCAGGGCGCGGCGATTGTCGCGGGCCAGATGCAGCGCCCTTTGCAGCAGCCGGACCTCGCCGCGCTGCTCTTCCAGCCGCTCGGCCATTTCCTGCAGCGCCTGCTGATGGGCGCCCACGAGCGCCGCCTGCCGGCCTTCCGCGGCCTTCAACCTGGCGTCGAACTCTGCCTCTGCCCGCTCAAGCCGCGCAACATCCTCGCAGCGCGCCTTCAGCGCATCAGCAGCCCGCACCAGCTGAGCCTCCAGCTGCTGGCGCAGGCGCAGGGCCTCATGCAGCTTCTGCTTCAGGACGGTGATCTCGGCGGCTGCAGCCTCGCTTTTCTGGGCGACCCGCACGCCGCTATCCCGCTGCAGCGCAAGCGCTCGATCGGATTTTGCCAGCTCGCCGCGCATGCGACGCAGCAGCAGCCTTTCGGCCGCCAGTTCGGTTTCGAGCGCTGAAACGCGGCTTTGCGCCGCCTCGAGCCTCAGCTCCAGAATGCCCTGCTGCGCCACGGCCAGCCGGGCCGAGGCCTCGTCCGCACCGCGATCATCCGCGAGGCCCACCGCGCAAGCCGGGAGGCCAGCATCATCGGTTCCCGTGCGCGAGAGGGGCTGCGCCATCATGCGAGATCTGGATGTCCGTTTTAAAAGCGCGTGCCGTGACGAATCAGCAGATCAAATACTAACGGCCGTTAACCAACTCTATCAATACGCCCGGCCCGGCAGAGCATGCCTCCAAGTCCAGATTCACAAAATAGTTTTGAGGATTTCGAATGCAGGGCGGCAAGCGCTCGCAGCGCCTGGCCAGGCGGCAGGATCATCAACGAAAAACGCCTCCTGCCGTAGCAGGAGGCGTCATGGTCGCAGGCGCTGGACATCCGGCGCGCAGCGAAACCAGCAGCGGACAGCGCCGCTCACCCGGTGGAGCCAGTGCGGTCGGCTTTCAGTCTTCGAGGCCGCCCATATGCTTTTGCGTGTAGAGCTCCAGACCGATGCGGGTGATCAGCTCAAGCTGGGTTTCGAGGAAGTCGATATGGCCTTCCTCATCCTTCATCAGGTTCCGGAACAGCTCTTCCGATGGATAGTCATGGACCTCGCGGCAATAGGTCGAGGCTTCCTGATAGAGCGCGCGCGCCTCGATCTCGGCCTTCAGATCGGCCTCGATGACTTCCTTGACGTTCTCGCCGATGCGAAGCGCATCGAGCTTCTGCATGTTGGGAAAGCCTTCGAGGAAGAGGATCCGGTCGACGAAACGGTCGGCATGGACCATTTCTTCGATGGATTCCTTCTTCCAGGTCTTGGCCATGTCTTTCAGGCCCCAGTTATCGAGCATCCGGTAATGGAGCCAGTACTGGTTGATGGCCGTCAGCTCGGAGCGAAGACCCCGATTGAGATATTCGATAACTTTCTTGTCGCCCTTCACCGGGAGCCCTCCTGCCTAGTTTAGAATGATCCTAAGCTAGCGAGGTGCGATCGGAAAAGAAAGGGCAAACTGGTCACCCGCGCCAGAAACTTACCTTAGGGCAGAGAGCCGTCAAGCGGCCACATCCTGGTCGCTGGCAAGCCCGTCCATCATCGCACCGATCTGGATATGCACGGCGCAGGCGATGTCGCGGCTGGCGCAGGAGGCGCAATGGCTGGCGCAGGCGGCATGGGCTTCGGCCAGGATCTCGCGAACCTGCCTGGCGCAGCGCCCGCAATCGGGGCTGCAGCCGAGGCAGCCATAGACTTCTCCCGCAGTCGTCGGCCCGGTACCGTCGGGAGCGACGGTGCCCCTGATCTGGCTGCAGGACAGGACGTTGCAGGAGCAGACGATCACGCGCGCCGCCCTCCGGCCACCCTCGCAGTGGCGTCCTCGCCATCGGCGCGGCGCAGCCGCACGATCACCTCGACCGAGGCGATCATCATCCCCTCAGGCGCCTCGGGCAGGCCAGCCACCTGAATGGTCGAGCCGGGAATGTCGATCACCGACTCGTCCTCTTCATTGTAGAAGTGGTGATGCTCCGAGACATTGGTGTCGAAGAAGGTCTTGGGACCGGAGACCGACACCTGGCGCAGCAGGCCCGCTTCCGAGAACTGGCGCAGCGTGTTGTAGACCGTCGCCAGCGACAGCGGCTCGCGGGCGCGCAGCGCCTCCTCATAGAGCATCTCGGCGCTGACATGGCGGTCGCCCTTGGCGAAGAGCAGCCAGCCCAGGGCCATGCGCTGGCGCGTCGGCCGCAGGCCCGCCGTCCGCAACCGCGCCCTGACGGCGCTGATCGGGCAGGAGGACGGGCTCTTCTGCGGCCACGGGATATGATCCACGTGGGCGACGGGCCGGTTGAAGTCCTTGATGGACGAAACGGTCATGGACAACGCCTTCCAACGAACGCCGGATTTCCGGCTGCGCAGTTTAGAAAATATCTAAACTACTGATATTGCTATCATAATTGGACCAATGCCGGCGCTGAGTCAATCGCTCCAGCGCATGGCCGGGCCTTGCCGGACGCGATGTCGCAGCCGGCTTTCAGTGCGCGTCGGCTGAAACGGCAGCGGCTTTCGGCGGCTTGTTCATGAACAGGGCCAGGAGCACGAGCGCCGCGAAAATCCCGGTCAGCCCGAGGAAGACATCGCCGAAGGCCATGACCAGCGCCTGCTTGTGGGCGCGCTGGTTGAGCAGCGCGAGCGCCATCTGCTCGGCCGCATCGCCGAAGGAGGAAAACCGCTGGACGAGATTGGCCAGCGCCTCTTCCGCCACCTGCCGCCCGGCCGCGACGCTCTCATGCAGGCGCTGGATATGCAGGTCCGTGCGCGTGTTGATCAGCGTGTTGATCAGCGCAAGGCCGACCGCGCCGCCGAGATTGCGGGTGAGGTTGTAAAGGCCCGATGCGTTCTTCAGCTGCTGCGGCGGCAGGGTGCCGAGCGCCAGATTGTTGATCGGCACCATGCACAGCATCAGCGAGACAGCCGCGCAGGATCTGCGGCAGCAGCAGCTCGTAGAAATCCCAGTCGGCGGTGATGCGCGAGGCGATCCAGGTGCCGAGCGCGAAGCCGCGCGAAGCCGATCATCATCATGCACCCGCGGGTCGAGCTTCTGCGACAGCATGCCGGCGACCGGCGCGGTGAAGAACATGCACAGCCCGGTGACGAACATGGTCTCGCCGATCATCAGCGAATCATAGCCGCGGATGCGCCCGAGATAGACCGGGTAGAGATAGGTCAGCCCGTAGAGCCCGATGCCCATGCAGAAGGAGAACAGCGAGCCGAAGGCGAAGTTGCGGTTGCTGAAGGCGCGCAGATCGACCAGCGGATCGTCGCGCGGTCAGCGCCCGCCAGAAGAACAGCACCGCGCCGAGGACCATCACGACGCTGAAGAACACGATCTCATGGCTCTGGAACCAGTCGAGCCGCGTGCCTTCCTCCAGCACATATTCCAGGCTGCCGAGGAAGGCCGCCATGCCGGCAAGGCCCAGCCAGTCGAAGCGCTTGACAGCAGACCCGGCTCGCGGCTTGTCGAAATCGATCAGCGTCCAGGCGGCGATCGTGACGCCGATGCCGGGCACGACATTGACCAGGAACAGCCAGTGCCAGGAAAAGGCGTGGCTGAGATAGCCGCCGACGGTCGGCCCGATGGTCGGCGCCAGCGTCGCCACCAGCCCGATCATCGGCGAGACGATCGGAGCGCTTCGAGGCGGGGAAGATGGTGAAGGCGGCGGCGAAGACGCCGGGGATCATGCCGCCGCCGATGAAGCCCTGCACCGCCCGCCACAGGATCATCTCGTCGATCGAGGACGACTGGCGCAGAGCGCGCTGGCGATGGTGAAGCCGGCGGCCGCGATGGTGAAGAACACGCGGGTCGACAGCGCCCGGCTGAGATAGCCCGACAGCGGGATCATGATGACTTCGGCGATCAGATAGGCGGTCTGCACCCAGGCGATCTCGTCCGAGCTGGCCGACAGGCCGGCCTGGATCTCGGCCAGCGAGGCCGAGACGATCTGGATGTCGAGGATCGCCATGAACATGCCGAACACCATCGCCAGGAAGGCGAAGACGCGGCGCATCGGGATGGCATCGGGATCGGGCACGGCTTGCCCTGAAAGCGTCGCGGTGGCCATGGCGGCCTCCTTGCCTGTCAGCGCCTGATGGTCGGCGCGCGGATCGATCGAGACCACGACCGACATGCCGGGGCGCAACACATGCCGGTGCGGCAGAGGCGGGATCGAGCGCGATGCGCACCGGCACGCGCTGGACGATCTTGGTGAAGTTGCCGGTGGCGTTATCGGGCGGCAGCAGCGTGAAGACCGAGCCGGTCCCGCCGGCGATGCCGCTGACGGTGCCGGTGAAATGCTCGCCGGGCAGCGCATCGACGGTGATCGTGGCGCGCTGTCGCCGATCTTGCACCGGGCCGATCTGCGTCTCCTTGAAGTTGGCGTCGACATAGACCTTGTCGAGCGGCACGATCGACATCAGCCGCTTGCCGGCCCCGACCAGATCACCGAGCTGGATGTTGGTGTTGGCGACCAGCCCGTCGATCGGCGCCGTGACCGGGTGAAGCTCAGATCGCGCTCCACCTTGGCTTCGGCCAGCTTCAGCTCGTCGACCTGCCTTTGCGCCTCGACCCGCTGCGCCTCCAGAACCCTGATCTGCGCTTCTGCAGCCGTGACGCCGGCCCTGGCGCTGGTGAACGCCGCCTGAGCCCGGTCGCGCGCCGCCGTCGCCGCATCGAGCGTCGCCTGCGAGCCATAGGATTTCGCCGCCAGGCTGCTGGCGCGCTCGTAATCGGCGAGGCTGCGGGTGACGTCGGCCTCGGTCGAACTCTGCTGGGCCTGAGCCTGCAACAGGCTGGCCCGGCCGGCCTCGATCTGGCTGCCGATGCGCGCCATCGTCGCCTGCGCCGTGGCGGTGCGGGCGCGGGCGCTGTCGAGCGCCAGGCGCCAATCGCCATCATCGAGCGTCAGCAGCGCCTCGCCGGCCTTGACCTGCTGGTTCTGCGCCACGTTCACCGCGACGATATTGGCGGAGAGCTTGGCCGAGACGGTCGCCATGTCGGCGCCGACATAGGCATCGTCGGTGCGTGACGATGAAGCGGCCATTGCGCCAGTAGTCGAGCCCGAACCAGGCGCCGGTGCCGAGAATGCCGATGGCCAGCGACGATCAGGCCGGCGCGCTTCAGCCCGCTCTTGCGGGCGGGCGGCGCCTTGGCGGCTGCCGGCTTGATGGCGTTGGCGGGGCTGGCATCCAGCGCCGGATCGACCAGCTTCAGCCGGTCGCGACGCTGCTCTTGAGGATTCGGCAGACATTGAAAATCCTGTCATGCTAATTCGAACCATCCGGTTCGATTTCACTTGAAATAGCGCGCTCCCCGCTTTAGATCAAGACCGAATCGAACCGGACGGTTCGATTATTTTGCAATGCAGCGGAGCCGCAGGCACATCATGTCCGAGATCGGGCAAGGCATAGGACGCAAGGCGCAAAACCGCCGTGTCGCCGGAAAAGATCCCGACAAGCGTCGACAAATCCTCGACGGGGCGCAGGCGGTCTTCGCGACGCGGGGCTTCGATGCCGCGAGCATGAGCGATATCGCTGCCGCGGCGGGCGTCTCGAAAAGCACGCTCTATGTCTATTTCGAGGACAAGGAGCACCTCTTCGTCGCGCTGATCCAGCAGGAGCGCGCAGCACAGACGCAGGGCCTGTTCGAATTGCTGGAAGACGACCGGACATCCTGCCGCCACCCTCACCCGCTTCGGCGAAAGGCTGGCGGAGCTGATTACGCGGGATTTCGTCGTGCAGCGCCCACAGGATCGTGATCGGCGTTGCCGAGCGCATGCCCGATCTCGGCCAGCGAGTTCTACGAGGTCGGGAGCGAAACTCGGCGCCCAGAGGCTGGCGGATTATCTCGCGCTGGAAACGAAGCAGGGCACGCTCAGCGTCACGGATCCCTATCTCGCGGCGGTGCAGTTTCTCGATCTCTGCCAGTCCACCCTGACCCGCCCGCGCCTGTTCAACGCCAAGCGCGAGCCGCCCGCCCCGGCCGAGATCAAACGGGTCGTGGCTTCGGCCGTGGCGCTGTTCATGGCTCGCTACGGCCAAGCGCCATCCGCGCCCTGACCCGCTCGCGATGGGCGATGTAAAGCCCTGACGCCGCGATCACGATAGCGCCGACCACGGTCCAGAGATCGGGCAGCACCGCGAACAGGAAAAAGCCGAACAGCGACGCCCAGAGCAGTTGCGCATAGGAGAACGGGCGCCAGCACCGAGGCATCGGCATAGCGGAAGGCGGCGATCACCATCCAGTGGCCGATGGTCGAGAACACGCCGATCAGGATGCCAAGCATCACCGTCTGCAGGGTCAGCGGTTGCCAGGACAGCGGCTGCAGCACGCTGACGATGACGAGCCCGATCAGCGCCGAATAGGTCAGCGTCGTCAGCGGGCTCTCGGTATGGCTCATCAGCCGGGTGACGATCAGCCCGCAGGCCCAGGCAAAGGCGGACAGCACCGGCAGCAGCGAGGCGGGCTGGAAGGCGGCCCCGCCCGGACGCACCACGATCAGCACCCCGGCAAGCCCGACGAGCGTCGCTGTCCAGCGCCGCCAGCCGACCTTTTCGCCGAGCAGCGGGATCGACAGCGCCGTGACGAAGAGCGGCGTGACGAAGCTCGTCGCCACCGCATCGGCGATCGGCAGGTATTTCAGCGACATCACGAACAGGATCGACGCCGTCGCGACGCAAAGCCCGCGCAGGAATTGCAGCAGCGGCCGCTGGGTCCGCAGCCGTTCCAGCCCACCCGCGCGCCAGATCAGCAGCAGCATGATGACGACGAAGGAGCAGTAGCGCAGCCAGGTGATCTGCAGCGCCGGGACATGGCCGGCCAGGAATTTCGAGGTGATGTCGGCGATCGACAGGAAGACGGTCGAAAGCAGCGTCAGCCCGATGCCGCGCAAGGGCGCATCCCGACGCAACGAAGCCGGCAAGGCTTGGCCGGAGCCGGTCGAAGACGAGGCGGAATTGGGCTGGATCTGGTTTGGCAAGCGACCGCTGAAGCTGGAGACCGCGAAAGCTTAGCCGATAAAGCCGGACTTCGTTGCGCAAAACCGGAACGGTGCGCATGCAGGAGGCGGGCGGGCTGGTGGCAGCCGCCCCCCTCTTCAGCCCCCGAAGCCCTCATCCTGAGGAGGCCCGTCAGGGCCGTCTCGAAGGATGGTTCAGCCAGGCGGTTTCGTCTCTGCTAGGAGCGTCGCGACGCGGCAGCCCAGGGGAATAGCGCTCGGCGGCCCCTGGATTGCTTCGCTGTCGCTCGCAAGGACGGGGCGTTCAGGCGGCCTGCTTGCGCGGCTGGATCAGCTTGCGGTTCATCAGCACTTCCGCGATCTGCACCGCGTTCAGCGCCGCGCCCTTGCGCAGATTGTCGGAGACGCACCAGAAGGCGAGACCGTTCTCGACCGTATCGTCCTCGCGGATGCGGGAGATGTAGGTCGCGTCCTCGCCGGCCGCCTCATGCGGGGTGATGTAGCCACCGGGCTCATGCTTGTCGATGACCAGGATGCCCGGCGCGGCGCGCAGCACCTCGCGCGCCTCCTCCACCGTGACCGGCTTCTCGCACTCGATGTTGACGCTCTCGGAATGGCCGATGAAGACCGGCACGCGCACGCAGGTCGCGGTCAGCTTGATCTTGGGATCGAGGATCTTCTTGGTCTCCGCCATCATCTTCCATTCTTCCTTGGTGAACCCGTCTTCCATGAAGACATCGATGTGCGGGATCAGGTTGAAGGAGATGCGCTTGGGGAACTTCTTGGTGACGACCTCGCCGGCCGAGAACACGGCACGAGTCTGGTTGAACAGCTCGTCCATGCCGTCCTTGCCGGCGCCGGAGACCGACTGGTAGGTCGAGACGACGACGCGCTTGACGCCGAAGCGGTCATGCAGCGGCTTCAGCGCCACCACCAGCTGGGCGGTCGAGCAGTTCGGGTTGGCGATGATGTTCATCTTGCTGAAGCCGGCAGCGGCGGCAGCATTCACCTCCGGCACGATCAGCGGCACATCGGGATGCATGCGCCAGGCGGAGGAGTTGTCGATCACGACAGCGCCCTGCTGGCCGATGCGGGGCGACCACTCCTTCGAGATCTCGCCACCGGCCGACATCAGGCAGATATCGGTGTCGGAGAAATCGAAATGCTCGAGGGCCTTGCACTTCAGCGTCTTGTCGCCGAACGAAACCTCGGTGCCGATCGAGCGGGAGGAGGCCAGCGCCACCACCTCGCTCACCGGAAACGCGCGCTCAGCCAGGATATCGAGCATTTCGCGGCCCACATTTCCTGTGGCGCCGACAATCGCGACCTTGAAGCCCATCGTGTTGATCCTTTGGATAGCCGGTTGGTCTCCCCCGGGGCGCCTGCCGCCTCATGGTGAGAGGCGGTCTGGCATCAGCCCCCGCCGGGGGGGAGGGCCCGGAACCGAGGCGACAGCGTCAGCGCGGCGACCGGACGGTGCCGGTCGCCGTTTTGGTCGTGCGTTTCGTCGTGAGACCGAAGATCACAGGGCCAATCCCGAAAGGGCTGAAGAGCAGTCGCGCCGAAAGACAGCCGCAAGGGCCGCCAATCGTGCCTGTCTCAGAACACCCAAGCTGAGCAAAAGTCAATCGGCCCGCGCGCTTAGCCTTTGATCCGAAAGCTTCAGGCTTCACGATACCAGCTTCAGCATACGACGCCGGCCGCGCCCCGCCCGCCGCCGTTAACCCTGCCTGATTACCGGTGATTCACGCTGATCAGCGATCGCCCCGCGCCGGTAACCGGACGGGAGGCTGCCGGGCCCGAGACTGCACCAAAGGCGCTCCTCTCGCGGGTCAGGCGCGCCATGCGGGAAATCTCTGTGTCCAAGCCTGTCGCTTCACCCCTGTTGGCACGCCTCAGCGTTTTGCCCGGCCTCGCAGCCCCTCTCCTGTCGACCATTGGGCGGCAGGGGGTGCGGCTTGCGGCGCGCGCGGCCCTCATCATCCTGCATTACGACTGGGTCGGCGGGTTGATCCGCGCGGCCGATGCCGCCGAACGCGTCCTTACCCGCGCCTTCGCCACCCTGCGCGGCCTGTTTCGCAACCGGCTGATCGGGCTCGGCGGCAACCTTGCCTGGCGCGGCGTCGCGGCGCTGACGGGGATTGGGCTTGCCACCTGGCTCGTCGCGGCCGTCACCGGCGTTGGCGATGACGCCGTGCTGGCCAGTGCGATGATCAACGACGATGCGGCTGCGCGGCCCCTGCGCGATGTCAGGCTCGAGCCCCGGCGCGCCCTCTCCGGTGAGGATTGGCAGAGAATTTCGCGCCCGGTGCCGATGTTCGGATTGGAATCGCCCGAGTTGGACAACCTGACCGCCCGCCTCGAAGCCTATCAGAGCACTGACGGCCGCCAGCGCCAGGACCAGCTCGACATCGGCAATTTCGAGGGCACCACCGCCCATCTTCACCTGCGCCTGCAGCCTGATCACGAAGGCGCCGGTGCGGCGCCGCAGCCCTTCATCATCGCTCTGGTTCGGGAGGCCGCCGCGCGTGGCCTGGCGATCCAGCGCAGCAGCCTTGCGACCAGTCTGCCACGCGCTTCGGCCCGGTCGAGACCGCCGATGTGGCGCTGGCCGGCGACAGCGACAGCCGCGCCTGCATCGCCTTCCGCAAGCAGGCCGACGGCGTTCCGCTGGCGCTGAGCGGCTGGTGGTGCGGCACCGCCGCCCGCCCGGCCGATCGCCAGCAGCTCACCTGCCTGATCGATCGCATCGATCTGCGCAGCGCCGGAGACGATTTGGTTTTGCGCGCCGCCTTCGCCCGCACCGAACTCAAGCGCAACCCGGCCTGCGCGCCGACACGGCTTTCGGCGGCGGGCCGGAAAACCTCCTGGCTCGATCCGGCGGGATCGGCTCCGGCTTTGCGGACCAAGACAGCAGCGGCGCCGGAGAAAAACGGACCCGCCCGCAGATGAAATCGCTCTTGCCGCTGAACAAGCGGGCTGCTCAATTCGTTAACTACGCGGGACTATGCTGAAGACCCGTAAACCACACTGAACCCGTCGCTGCTCCGGAGACCTCCATGCGTTCGCTTACGCGCCTTGCCGCCATCCTCGCCCTGACGGCCGCGGCATCGACGGTCGCCATCGCCACGGCCGAAGCGCAGAGCCGCAAGGGTCCGCTGCGCGTCACCGTGCAGAAGCGCAGCTATTTCGACGCCGGCAACGTCGTCGCGGTCGGCTCGCTCAGCCGCTACGTCACGCAGAATGTCGTGGCGAGCCCGGTCTACGCCAATACCGGCGAGTTCTTTGGCGAGGGCACCCTGCCCGGCCGCTTCGCCAGCGGCCCCAACCCGTTCGCCGGCACCTTCGCCACCCCACGCTTCTGAGCGCAGGCGTCCCTCAGGGCAACGCCTTGAGGTAACGCACTGGCCGGCCAGGCGCTGCAGCCTGGGCGGCATGGACGATCGCATTCGCGTCGATGCCAAAATGCCGGTAGAGGTCGGCGACTGTGCCGGTCTGGCCGAAATGCTCGACGCCCAGCGCCTTCTGCCGATGGCCATGCACGCTGCCGAGCCAGGCCAATGTCGCCGGATGCCCGTCGATCACCGAAACGATGCCGCAATCGCGGGAGAGGTCGCCTAAAAGCCGCTCGACATGGCTCAGCGCGTCATGCTTGCCGCGCTGGCGGGCCCGTTCGGCGGCTTGCCAGCCCGCATTCAGCCGGTCGGCCGACGTAATCGCGAGCAGCCCGACATCGCGCCGATCTTCAGCCAGCAGCCCCGTCGCCTCAATCGCCTCAGCTGCCACCGCCCCGGTATAGGCAATGACGACGCTGGCATTCGGCCCCGGCTTGCGCAGCCAATAAGCGCCGTCGATGATCTCCCGCTCCAGCTCCGGCGTCATCGCCCGCTGCGGCTGCTCGAGCTGGCGGGTCGACAGGCGCAGATAGACCGAGCCGCCGGTCTCGTCGCGCAGCCAGCTCTTCTCGGCCGGCTCCATGACCTGCGCTTCGCTCTCGCCATGGCGCTGCATGTAGTCGAAGGACCAGCGCATCATCACCGCAAGTTCATCGACGAAGGCCGGCTCGAAGGCGCAAAGCCCGTCCTGGCTCATGCCGATCAGCGGCGTCGCGATCGATTGATGCGCTCCGCCTTCGGGCGCCAACGTCACGCCCGAAGGCGTCGCCACCACCATGAAGCGCGCATCCTGGTAGCAGGCATAATTCAGCGCATCGAGCCCGCGCGAGATGAAGGGGTCGTAGAGCGTGCCGATCGGGATCAGCCTTTCGCCGAAGATCTCATGGGAAAGGCCGAGCGCCGACAGGTTGATGAACAGGTTCATCTCGGCGATGCCCAGCTCGATATGCTGGCCCTTCGGCGAGAACTCCCATTTCTGCATCGAGGGGATGCGCTCGTCCTTGAAGGTGTCGGCCATCGAGGCGCGTGGCGAACAGGCCGCGGCGATTGACCCAGGGGCCGAGATTGGTCGAGACCGTGACATCAGGCGCGGTGGTGACGATCCGGTCGGCCAGCGGCCCGCCGCGCTTGGCGAGCTCGTCCAGCACCTTGCCGAAGCCCATCTGCGTCGACATCACCGGCTGGATTCCCGCTTCCAGCTTCTCCGGCACGGGCAGCGCCGCAGCCGAACGGCGCCGTCGCCCTTCGGCGAAGAACGGCACCTGCCCGAGGAATTCCCGCAGCTGGCTTTCCGGCAGGTCCAGCCCTTCGAACAGATCCCATTCATGGCCGGGGCGGATGCGGTTGGCCGCCTTGAAGCCCTCCATCTGCTCCTTGGTCATCAGCCCGGCATGGTTATCCTTGTGCCCGGCCAGCGGCAGGCCGAACCCCTTGACGGTGTAGGCCAGGAAGCAGACCGGCCGGTCGTGATCGACCGACTCGAATGCCTCCAGGATGCTCGGCAGGTCATGCCCGCCGAGATTGCACATCAACCGCGACAGCTCGGCATCGGAACGCGCCTCGATCAGCTGCGTCACCGGGCCCTGATCGCCGAGATCATCCATCAGGCGCTTGCGCCAGGCCGCGCCGCCCTGGAAGGTCAGGGCCGAATAAAGCTGGTTCGGACAGGCATCGATCCAGGCCTTCAGCCGCTGGCCGCCGGGTTCGCCAAAGGCCGCCTGCTGCAGCGAGCCATATTTCAGCGTCACCACATCCCAGCCGAAATTCCGGAACATCTGCTCGAAGCGGTCATACAGCCCCTCGCGAATAACAGCGTCGAGCGACTGGCGGTTATAATCGATCACCCACCAGGTGTTGCGCAGGCCGTGCTTCCAGCCCTCCATCAGGGCCTCGAAGATGTTGCCTTCGTCGAGTTCGGCATCGCCGATCAGCGCGACCATCCTGCCTTCGGCGCGGTCGGTGGCCCAGCCATGGGCCTTCACATAGTCCTGCACCAGCGACGAAAACAGCGTCTGCGCCACGCCGAGCCCGACCGAACCGGTCGAGAAATCGACGTCGTCGATATCCTTGGTCCGCGAGGGATAGCTCTGCGCGCCCTTGTAGCCGCGGAAATTCTCGAGCTTCTCGCGCGTCTGCAGGCCCATCAGGTAATTGATGGCGTGGAAGACCGGCGAGGCATGGGGCTTCACCGCCACCCGGTCCTGCGGCTTCAGCGCCGCCATGTAGAGCGCCGTCATGATCGTCGCCAGGGAGGCCGAGGAGGCCTGATGCCCGCCGACCTTCATGCCATCCTCGCTGCCGCGCAGATGGTTGGCGTTGTGGATCGTCCAGGAGGCGAGCCAGAGGATCTTCTTTTCGAGTTCGGCGAGAACGGGCAGGCGCGGATCGGACATCGGTGCACTCTTCGGGATTTGCCTGCCAATCATGCATGCTCTCAGCGCCGTTGGCAGCCAAAGATCGGTCGCCGCACTTTCCGGATTGGCGGTTTCCGCTAAGATCGAGAAGGAGACCGCGCGAAAATGCCAGAGATCAAACTCGACGATATCGACAGGCGCCTGCTTCAGGCCCTGCAGGCCGATGGCCGCATGAGCATTCAGGACCTGGCCGAACGCATCGGCCTCTCGCCCTCGCCCTGCGCGCGGCGGGTCCGGCTGCTGGAGGAGGCGGGCGTGATCAAGGGCTATGTCGCCGTCGTCGACCAGGACAAGCTCGGGCTGCCCGTCTCGGTCTTCGCCTCGATCAAGCTGGAGCGCCAGCGCGAGGAGGAGCTCGATCGCTTCGCCGCCGCCGTCGCGCGCTGGCCGGAAGTCGCCGATTGCTACCTGATGACCGGCCCGCGCGACTATCTGCTGCGGATCATCGTCAGCGATCTCGCCGCCTATGAGCGCTTCCTGAAGGACAAGCTGACCCGGCTCGACAATGTCGCCTCGATCGAATCGAGCTTTGCGCTGGGCCAGGTGAAGCGCTCTTTCTCCATCCCGGTCGAGACCACACTAACCAGAGCGACACCCTTGAAGTAACCCCTGCCTCACCCCGAGGAAACTCTAGACCGTAAGGCATAGGCTACAATCAATAGGTGCATGCCCCAAATGACGAGTGGCACGTGCTATCTTGGTAAGAAAAGAACATTGCGCCCGGCAATCCTCATTTTAAGGCGCGCGATTTACATTTTATTGTCACAAACGGCGGCATTTGAGGAACATGACGCAGCTGCCGATTCTCGGCCCCTGTGCATCCGTGTGGGACAGCCCTCTTTATGCAACCTCTGGTGGTCAAGCGCCGATCTGAGCCCGGTCTTCACCGGGAGCAAATGGGGCTCGCGCCAAAGTCATGAGCCGGCTCGCTGTTCCCCCGCCGAGATTTCTCAGACTGGTTGTCCTGGCCGGCATCGTCCTTGCTGCGTCCGCGCTGCTGTTGGTCGGCGGCTCGGAGCCAACTGGCTGGGTTCTGCCCGCCGGCTGCGCCATCCTGACAATTGCCCTGCTCTATCTGGTTCAGGACCGGATGCGCCGCGACCGGGCCCTGCTGCAACTCGCACACAGCCTGGACGACAGCACCGCTTTACGCCAGATCCTCGACAGCCGGCCCGCCGACAGCGCCTTTCAGACGCTGGGTGCAGCATGGCTGGCGCGCCCCGCCGCTATCGCGCCCGCCCCTGCCCCGGCACCGGGACCCTCGCTCCTCCAGCTCGCCTGCGATCTCGACAGCCGCATTGGCGATGAGGTGGCCCAACTGGCTCTGGCGACGCGCGAACTGGAGCTGAACACCGCCGTGGTGACGGAATCCATCCAGGCGGCGCAGGAGGATTCGCAGCACCTCAACGAATCCGCCCAAGCCGCTGCCGACAGGGCCCAGACCGTCGCGGAGGCGACCGAGATGCTGGTCTCGGAGCTGGCCACAGTCGACCGGCACTCGCGGCAATCGGCCGAAGTCGCCCGCCAGGCCGCCAACAACGCTGTCAGCACCAACAAGACCATCGCCAATCTAACCTCGGCCTCGCAGGCGATCAGCGACATCTTGGACTCGATCGGCGAAATCGCCCGTCAGACCAACCTGCTCGCCCTGAACGCCACCATCGAGGCCGCCCGCGCCGGAGAGGCCGGACGCGGCTTCGCTGTGGTAGCGACGGAGGTGAAGGCGCTCTCCACCCAGACGAGCAAGGCGACGCAGGACGCACGGTCCCAGATCCTGGCGATGCAGGCCGCCAGCCGCGAAGCCGTCGAGGCCGTGGCGGTGATCGCCGACTCCGTCGGTGAGTTGAGCGAGCTTGCCGCCTCGGTCGGCTCCGCCATCTCGGGCCAGAAGCAGATGACGCTGGGCATCGCCGAAAAGGTCGTCCACGCCGCGCAGGGCTTCAAGGAAGTGGCCGGGCAGTTGCGGCGCCTCGACGACAGCAATGGCCGCGCAGTCGAGGCGGCCTCCGGCGCGCTGGAAGTGGCGCGGGATGTCGCCGGCAAGGCCGTCGGCATCCAGGGCGCAATCGGCCGCTTCCTGCTCGACCCCGCCAGCAAATAGCAGCATCGCCCTGCCCCCGTCACGGGCGCAGGGCGAGTTCTGTCAGCTCAGGGCGCCGCGCGCCGCCACCGGCCAGAGCGCTTCGACATGCGCGTCGGGACCGTGCATGCCGCGTACGCAGACATACCAGTCGTGCAGGTTCACTGTCGGGTCGCAATGCCCCGGAATCAGCAGCACATGCTCGCCGCGATGCGGCAGGGCCGCCGGGTCCCCGGTCAGCACGCCATGCTCGTCCGACGGCTTGGTGTAGACGGCACCCTCGCGGCGGAACGGCGTCGGCAGTCCGGAATCGATCGCGGCCGCCTTGTGTCCCGCATCGAGGATGGCACGGTCCGGCACAGGCTTGCTCATCACGCCCGCGAGAATGAACAGGGCATGCTCGAAGCTGCGGAACGGCTCGCCATTGGCCTGCCGGTTCCGGGCATAATCGGCATCCATGAAGATGTAGGAGCCGGCCTGGATCTCGTTCCAGATGCCCGATTGCGTCTCGATCTCGAAGGTGCCGGTGCCGGCGCCGCTGACGATCTCGCAATTCAGCCCGGCCTGGATCAGCCGGTCGACGGTGTTGCGCGCGCCAAGTCCGGCGCGCTCGATGGCTTCGCCGCGCTCGTCGATGGAGCGCATGTGCTGGGCCGTGCCGTGATAGGCCTGGATGCCCTTGAACCGCAGCGTATTGCTGCGCGCGACCGCCTCGGCCAGGCGCACGGCAGCCTCGCCCGGCGCCACGCCGCAGCGCCGGCCGCCGACATCGATCTCCACCAGAATATCGAGGATGACGTCATGACGGGCAGCGGCCTCGGCCGCCTCGCGCACCCCGTCGGCATGGTCGACGCAGAGCCCGATCCGGGCCTCGCGCGCCAGCCGCGCCAGGCGATCGAGCTTGGCCGCACCGGCGATCTCGTTGGACACCAGCACATCGGTGACGCCGCCCGCCACCAGCACCTCGGCCTCCGAGACCTTCTGGCAGCATTGGCCGACCGCGCCATGAGCGATCTGGCGCAGCGCGATTTCCGGGCTCTTATGAGTCTTGGCGTGGGGGCGCAGCCGCACCCCATGCGCCTGGGTGAAGGCGGCCATGGTGACGAGATTGCGCTCGAACGCATCGAGGTCGAGAACGAGAGCCGGCGTGTCGATCTCATGGAAACTCTGGCCGATCTGGGCCGGCGGGGGCAATGGCATGGGCAAGGGCACTCTGCTGAATCGGAATGCGCCTATCGGACGCCAGCTTCGTGTCGCGAGCAAGACCTTAGTGGCGAGGGCGAGTGGCGAGAGGCGCCTGGCCGTGCGCGGCGCGCGGGTTCCTCACCGCCATTTGCCATTCGCCCGCCCTGTTCGCCACTCTCTATTCGCCATTCGCCCTTCCGCATGATACGCCCCGCGCCATGAAGATCGGCCGCGTTTCTGACGACACTTTTGCCCTTTTTGCCCGGGTCTGGCGCGAGCAGATCCGGCGTTACCTGCCGCAGATGGCGATGATCCTCGGGCTCGTCATCGTCATCGCGGCGACGACCAGCTTCTACCCCCTGCTGATCAAGGCCGCCTTCGATGCCTTCGCCGATCCGGCCACGGCGGAAGCGACCGGCTTCGTCCGGCGGATGGAGCGGCTGGTTTCCAAGTCGATCGGCATCGAGATCGGCGTCGTCAACGCGGTCGCGGTGGTGGTGGTGATCGTCACCGCGATCAAGGGCTTCTCGCTGCTGACCCAGACGGTGATGACCAACAGCGTCGTCAGCCGCATCGAGGCGGACATGCAGACCGCGCTATATGCGCATCTGATCGATGCCGATCTCGGCCAGCTCCAGCGCGAAAACCCCGCCTCCCTGACCCAGCGCTTCACAACCGATTTCACCTTCGTGAAAGAGGCTCTGACGCGGCTGATCAACATCGCCGTCCGCGATGTCATGACCGCCATCGCGCTGGTCGGCGCCATGCTCTGGATCGATTGGCAGATGACGCTGGTGGTGCTGCTGATCGCGCCCATCGTCGCCCAGCCCGATCGGCCGCATCGGCAAGAAGCTGCGCCGCATGGCGATGTCGCAGCAGGAGCAGACCGGGCTGATGGCGAGCCTCGTCACCGAGAGCCTGCAGGGCGCGCGCGCCGCCAAGACGGATTCGCTGGAGCCCTATCTCAAGGCCCGCGCCGCCGCAGCCTTCGAATCGATCCGCGGCCTGAAGATGAAAGCGGCGAATGCGCGGGGCCGGCTCGACCCGCTGCTCGAGATCGGCGGCGGCATGGCGGTGGCCGGCGTGCTGGCCGCCATTGGCGTCCGCATCACCTCCGGCGGCTCGACGGTGGGCGATTTCACCGGCTATGTCTCGGCCCTGTTGCTGGCGGCCCAGCCGATGCGCTCGCTGGGCAATCTCAACGCCATCGTCCAGGAGGCCGGCGCCTCGCTGAAGCGCTATTACGCGCTCCTCGACGAACAGCCGACCATCACCGAGAAGGCTGACGCTACCCCCTTGCGGGTGAGCCAGGGCGAGGTCGCCTTCAAGGCGCTGCGCTTCCGTTATCGCGACGATTCCCGCGCGCTCGAAGGCATCGACCTGGTCGCGCAGGGCGGCAAGATGACCGCTCTGGTCGGGCGTTCCGGCTCGGGCAAATCGACCCTGCTGGCACTGGTGCCCCGGCTTTACGATCCCGTCGAAGGCCGGATCGAAATCGATGGGCAGGATCTGCGCGATGTCACTCTGACCAGCCTGCGCAGCCAGATCGGCGTGGTCAGCCAGGATGTCGTGCTGTTCGACGATACGGTGCGGGCCAACATCCTGTTCGGACGCCCCGTCCGCCAGCGAGGCCGAGATCATTGCCGCCGCTCAGGATGCCGCCGCCCATGACTTCATCATGGCGATGCCGCGAGGGCTATGATTCCCCCGTCGGCGAGCGCGGCTCCCAGCTTTCCGGCGGCGAACGCCAGCGCATCGCCATTGCCCGCGCCATCCTGAAGGATGCGCCGATCCTGCTGCTGGATGAGGCGACCAGCGCGCTCGACACCGAATCCGAGCGGCTGGTGCAGCAGGCCCTGGCCCGCCTGATGGAGAACCGCACCACCCTCGTCATCGCGCATCGGCTTTCAACCGTGCGCGAGGCTGATCTGATCGTCGTGCTCGACGAGGGCAAGGTGGTGGAGACCGGTAGCCACGACCAGCTCATCGCCCGCGACGGCGCCTATGCAAGGCTGCACCGGCTGCAATTCGTCGAAGGCTGAAGCACCCGTTATCGCGAGCAGCAGAGCTGCGGAGCAACGCCGAAAACCTTCACCATCATGAGATCTCACGCTTGACGAGTGATATCTAAAACATCACTCTTGCCGTTCCTGCTGCAGGATAGGGCAGAGCCACGTGATTACAGCAGCCCAAATGCGCGCCGCCCGGGCCATGCTCGGGATCGACCAGAAGACGCTGGCGCAGCTCTCTGGCGTGTCCTTGCCGACCATCCAGCGCATGGAAGCCAGCGACGGCCATGTCAGGGGCATTGTCGACAGCCTGATCAAGGTGATCGAGGCTTTGCACCGCGCCGGCATCGAACTGATCGGCGAAGGGGCAGCCAGCGCAGTCGGCGGACGCGGCGTCAGGTTGCGCGAGCCCACCGCGCCCCTCGCAAGCCCGGCTAGCCCAGGAGCGGCAGGACGATGAAACGCGGGCTGCTGCATCGCCGGCTCAGGCTGCTGCGCTCGGCCGTCGCCCATCGCCGCAGCGCCGCGACCGATCTCGTGCTCGGCACCATGCTCGCCTTCGTTGCCGGAGCGATCAATGCCGGCGGCTTCCTGGCGGTGGGCCAGTACACCTCGCATATGACAGGGGTCGTCTCCTCCATCGCCGATAATCTGGCTCTGGGCGCGCTTGGGCTGGTGACGGGCGGTTTCGTCGTGCTGGTGAGCTTCACCACGGGCTCGGCCTGTTCGGCCGTGCTGATCAATTGGGGCCGCCGCAATGCGCGCGCCCGGCAATATGCCTATCCGATCGCGCTGGAGGCGGTGCTGCTGCTGGCTTTGGCGGCCTCGGCGCCGCCAGCCGCGACACGCCCGCCTTGATGGCTGTGGCTGCGCCGCTGCTCTGCTTCATCATGGGGCTGCAGAACGCGACCATCACCAAGATCTCGGGCGCCCGCATGCGCACCACCCATCTCACCGGCATGGTCACCGATATCGGCATCGAGCTCGGCAAGCTGCTTTACCGCAACAGGCCGGGCGAGCCGGAGCCGACGAAGGTGAAAGCCGACCGCGTCAAGCTCGCCATCCTGCTCCGGGTGGTCGGCATGTTCTTTCTGGGTGGCGTCAGCGGCGCGCTGGGCTTCGGCCAGCTCGGCTATGTCTTCTGCCTGCCGCTATCCCTGCTGCTGCTCGCCTTTGCGCTGTCGCGCTTCGGACGCCTGCCCCCAGCCCGGCAGGCGACCGTTCAGGCCGCCTGAGCCCGGTTCAGGGGCGCCAGCCGGTGTCTTCAACCGGCGCGTTCTCGGCGTCTTCCTCGGCACGGGCGGCATCGACGACCTTGAACAGGGCGCGCAACGCCTCCTCGACACCCAGCGCCCGAGGCGGAGGACAGAACGATCGGCGTGCGCTTGGCGGCGCGCTTCAGCCGCGCCACCTGCTCCTTCAGCAACTCCGGAGAGAGCGCATCCGCCTTCGACAGCGCCACGATCTCCGGCTTCTCGTCGAGCCCCTCGCCATAGGCCGACAGCTCGTTGCGCACCGTCTTGTAGGCTTGCCCGGCATGCTCGCTGGTGCCCTCGACGAGATGCAGCAGCACGCGGCAGCGCTCGACATGGCCGAGGAAGCGGTCGCCGAGACCATGCCCCTCATGCGCGCCCTCGATCAGGCCGGGAATATCGGCCAGCACCATCTCGCGGCCATCGACGCGCACGACGCCGAGCCCCGGATGCAGGGTGGTGAAGGGGTAATCGGCGATCTTCGGCTTGGCGGCGGTGACTGTCGCCAGGAAGGTCGATTTGCCGGCATTGGGCAGGCCGATCAGACCGGCATCGGCGATCAGCTTCAGCCGCAGCCAGACCCAGCGCTCCTCGCCCGGCAGGCCGGGATTGGCGTGGCGCGGCGCCTGGTTGGTCGAGGTCTTGAAATAGGCGTTGCCGAAGCCGCCATTGCCGCCCTTGCACAGGACGAAGCGCTGGCCCGGCCTCGGTCATGTCGGCGATCAGCGTCTCGCCATCCTCGTCGAAAACCTGCGTCCCCGGCGGCACTTTCAGCACCGAGGAGGTGCCATTGGCGCCGTGCCGGTCGGCGCCCATGCCGTGGCCGCCGATCTTCGCCTTGAAATGCTGCTGGAAGCGAAAGTCGATGAGGGTGTTGAGGCCCTGCACGCATTCGATCACGACATCGCCGCCGCGTCCGCCATCGCCGCCATTGGGCCCGCCGAACTCGATGAACTTTTCGCGACGGAAGGAGACGCAGCCCGCGCCGCCATCGCCCGCCTTCACGTAGATTTTTGCCTGGTCAAGAAATTTCATAGCGTCTCAGTAGGGCCACAGCCCGTTCAGGGCAATGAGAGATGGCGAGATGCGGTTCACGCCGCCAAGCGCGGCTGCGCCATCTCCTCGCGCAGGGCGGCGGCAAAACGCCGTGCGGCCAGAGAGGGTTGCGGCGCGATGATCAGCCCGACCGCCGAGTTCGAACAGCGGCGGCAGGCCTTCCGCCGGGCCCAGCCGGCGCAAGCCGGGCGGCACGGCACTCTCCGTAATCGCCGAGACGCAAAGTCCCGCCTCCACGGCCGAGACCACGCCAGCCGTATGCGAGCTGGAGAACACCAGGCGATGCGCCCGCCCCGCCTGGTTCAGCGCCGCCAGAATCCGCGGCCGCGCCCGGCAGCCTTCGGTGAACAGTGCCAGCGGCAGCACCTCCTGCAGCTCCGGCCGGTGGCCGCGCCCGGCGATCCAGACCAGCGGCTCGCGCCGCAGCACCTCCCCGCTTGGCCGGTCCGGGTCCTGCGTCACCACAGCCAGATCATAAGCACCCGCCGCCAAAGCCGGCTCGATACGCTTCGACAGGTCGCAGCGCAGTTCCAGCTCCACCTTGGGATGATCGGCGGCAAAGCGCGCGATCAGCGGCCGCAGATACGCGTCGACATAATCATCCGGCAGGCCGATGCGCAGGCGCCCGCTCGCCGTCTCGCTGCCGAGATCGGCCAAGGCCTCGCGCTCGATCGCCAGCAGCCGCCGCGCATGGGCGATCAGGCGCTCGCCCGCATCGGTGGGGGTGACGCCGCGCCGCGAACGCTCGAGCAAGCGGTGCCCGAGCATCGTCTCGAGATCCTGGATCCGCACGGAAATCGCCGATTGCGTCCGGCCCAGCCGGGCACTTGCGGCGGTGAAGCCACCCGTCTCGGCAACAGCGACCAGCATATCCAGGGCCGCGAGATCGAAATGCGCCATCTGCCGCTACCATCGCTTTTTCGAATGATGCGATCAGGATAACCCGTTTTTCCGATGCTGAGAAGCTTGCTATCCCGGTGCATCCTCAAGGTGCCTTCAGATCATGACCACGCCTGCCGCGACCACCGTCCCCCTGCCGCTTCACCCCGCCGCGCCGCGGCTCGCCATGTTCGTGGCGCTGCTGACCGGCGCGACCTGCATCGGCTTTTCCGGCGTACTGGTGCGCTTTGCCGATGTCGGCCCGGCTGCGGCCGGGTTCTGGCGGATGATCTTCGCGCTGCCGGTGCTGGCGGCCTGGATGGCGCTGGAGCGGCCGGCGCAGGGACAGCCCGGCCGGACCCTGATCTGGCCTATTCTCCTCGCTGGCCTCGCCTTCGGCGTCGATGTCGTGCTCTTCAACGCCTCCTTGAGCCACACCACCATCGCCAACGCCTCGCTGCTCGGCAATCTGTCGCCGGTCGCGGTGGTGCTGGGCGGCTGGCTGCTGCTCGGCGAGCGCCCGACACGGCGCATTCTCGGCGCGCTGCTGCTGGCCTTGGCGGGCGCAGCCCTGCTGGTCCTGCCCAAGGCGACCGGCCAAAGCGCCATCGGCGGCGGCTTCGGCGATCTCCTGGCCGTCGGGCGCAGCCATCGCCTATGCCGGCTACATCCTGGCGGTGCCGGCATGCCCGCGACAGCGCCGCTGCCGGCCGTATCGGACTGATCTCAAGCCTGGTCTGCGCTGTATTCTGCCTCGGTGCCGCCTTTGCGCTGGGCGAGAGGATCATCCCCTCCAGCCTTGCCGGCTGGCTCGCCGTGGCCGGGCTCGGCATCGTCTCGCATGCGCTCGGCCAGGGGCTGATCACGCTCTCGCTCGGCAGCTATGGCGCCAGCGCCGCGTCGCTGGTGATGGTCTGGCCGGCGCTGGTCAGCGTGCTGGCCGCCTGGGCGATCTTCGGCGAGCAGCCGGACATGGCGCAGGCTTTCGGCGGCATCGCCATTCTGGCGGCGGTGCTGCTGGTCCGCCGCGGCTGAAGCCCGAAAGGCAGTTCAGTCGCGCTTGGCAGTGGCTGTCGCGCCGGGATCGACGCGGAAGGTCGAGGCTTCGATCACCGCCGTGCCGATCATGGTCTTCACCGAAATCCGCACCGGCACCATCAGATTGGTCCCCGCCACCGGCGCAAGCCAGGTGTTGATGTCCTTGTTCTCGGCCATGAACTTGGTGCTGGGCCGCAGCGCGCGATGTCCGGCTATCGGCACATAGCGCGCCTGGCAGATCGCCACCGGCCCGCTATAGCCGTCCAGCTGCACGTCGCGGGTGCCGGAATAGCTCAGCTTGATGTCGTAGCGGGCGGCGCCATCGAAAATCGGCAGCGTCCGGTTACAGGCCGCCGCAGAACCGCCCTTGCCGCTCACCGGCATCAGGAACGCGCTCAGCGGATCGAGCACATTGCGACGGTGGCCATCATTCAGCGGCACCCGGTCCGGCTTGGAATCGATCGGCGGCGCGATATCGAGCGCCTGCACCCGGCCGCTATCCAGCGCCATCCGCACAGTCCGGCTCTCGCTCGAATTGGCGGAGCTGATCGCAAAGGTCGCGGGCGTCGGCTTGCCGCTGTCGAGATTACCCGTCGCGCTGCCGGAGCCGCGCCCACCGGTGAGCCCGCCGACAAGGCCCGTGAGCTTGGCCGCGACATCCAGCTTGTAGGCGCTGCCATCGATACCGCCCGACAGCGTCGCCGAGCCGAGCGTCAGGCCCAGCAGGGTCACATCATAACGGGCGTCGAGGGAGGCGGCGGAGGCGCTGGCGCCCAGCGCGACAGCGAGCATCGACCCGGCCAAAGAGGGCAGCAGAACTCGCTCCGGAAGAGCTCGCTTCATCAGAATCCTCCATGGCAGATCGCGGCGATGCTGGACCGCGAATCGGACCTTATCGTGGCCAATCCTTTGTTCAGCAAAGTAAACAAGGTATGAGCCCCGCTGATCGCTGAGCCGGCCAGCTTGTGCCATTCTAGGACATGAGGCGCCAAGGTTGCGATGAGGTGCAGGGCCTTCCACTGCGCGAATCGCAGTTTGCCTTGCCTTCGCCATGTTGGAAGCCGCATGCATCGGCAACCACGCCCCAAGGTAAAGCCATGCCCACCCTGCTCGATCACCCCCGCCGCATCATCCTAGCCATCGGCCTTGCCAGCCTGGCCCTGATCGCGGGCGCCTGGTATCTTCGAGCTGGTCGTCGGGCTCAAGCCCTGCAAGCTTTGCCTGGAACAGCGGGCTCCGCACTATGCCGCTATCGGGCTGGCCGCCCTTGCTGCTGCCCTGGCGCGTCTCGCGCTGCGGCGCAGATCGCGGCGCTGGTCCTGCTCGCGGGCCTGATGGCTGTGGAGCACCGGGCTTGGCGTTTATCACTCCGGCGTCGAATGGGGCTGGTTCGCCGGGCCCAATGATTGCGGCGGCGCGCCCGCCCCGGCCGCTGCCGGCGTGCAGGATTTCATGAAGCAGTTGCAGAGCGTCGCGCGTCGTCTCCTGCACTGAGGCGGCATGGCGGCTGCTCGGCCTGTCGCTGGCGGGCTGGAATGCGCTCGCCTCGCTGGCCTTGCTCGGGCTGGCGCTGATCGGCCTGCGCAAGGCCTCTGCTCGGAGCTGAACGAAGGCGCAGCGAGCCGGCTTGCCGGCTCACGGCTCCAGTTCGGAATCCCAGTAGAGATAATCCAGCCAGCTCTCGTGCAGATAGTTCGGCGGGAACAGCTTGCCGTTGCGGTGCAGGTCGTTGACCGTCGGCGCGTAGGGCTTCTGCGCCGGGAACATCTCGACCGCGGCCGGCATCTTGTCGCCCTTGCGCAGATTGCAGGGCGAGCAGGCGGCGACGACGTTCTCCCAGGTGGTCAGCCCGCCCTTGGAGCGCGGGATGACGTGGTCGAAGGTCAGGTCCTCGCGCGCACCGCAATACTGGCAGGAGAAGCGGTCGCGCAGGAAGACGTTGAAGCGGGTGAAGGCCGGGGTGCGCGACGGCTTGATATAGGTCTTCAGCGAGACGACCGAGGGCAGCTGCATCTCGAAGCTCGGGCTGCGCACCACCGTGTCGTATTCGGAGACGATGTTCACCCGGTCCAGGAAGACCGCCTTGATCGCGTCCTGCCAGCTCCAGAGCGACAGGGGATAATAGCTCAGCGGCCGGAAATCGGCGTTGAGGACCAAGTGCCGGACAACCATCCGGCGACGCCATCGGATGCATCACATGCGCCGTCAAATCCGCCGCACCTCCGCTGATCGGTACGGGACGAATCCCGTCACGTCGATCAATGTAAGCGCGAGACGACAGCAATGTGAAGGGGCGGCGTGAAATCTGCGCCATCAGGCTGCGGGCGACCGCCCGTCGAGCCCCGAACCGATTCAGGCCAAACGCGGCGATTACCGCGTCGGAACCGGCTTCTCGCCGCGATAATCGTAGAAGCCGCGCTTGGTCTTGCGGCCGAGCCAGCCGGCCTCGACATATTTCACCAGCAGCGGGCAGGGCCGGTATTTCGAATCCGCCAGGCCGTCATGCAGCACCTGCATGACCGAGAGGCAGGTATCGAGGCCGATGAAGTCGGCGAGCTGAAGCGGGCCCATCGGATGATTGGCGCCGAGCCTCATCGCGGTGTCGATGGCTTCGACCGAGCCGACGCCCTCATACAGCGTGTAGACCGCCTCGTTGATCATCGGCAGCAGGATGCGGTTGACGATGAAGGCCGGGAAATCCTCGGAGACCGAGACGGTCTTGTGCAGCTTGCCGACGAACTCCTTGGCCAGCTCGAAGGTCTGGTCGTCGGTGGCGATGCCGCGGATCAGCTCGACGAGCTGCATCAGCGGCACCGGGTTCATGAAATGGATGCCGATGAACCGCTCCGGGCGATCGGTCGCAGCCGCAAGCCGCGTGATCGAGATCGAGGAGGTGTTCGAGGCCAGCATCGCCTCGGGCTTGATGTGCTGGCAGACGGCCGTGAAGATCTTGCGCTTGATCTCCTCGTTCTCGGTCGCGGCCTCGATCACGAGGTCGCATTCGCGCGAGACCGTCGAGCGTCCGGGCGCGGCGGTGATCTTGGCCATCGCGACGCGGCGTATCTCGTCGCCGATCGCGCCCTTGGCGACCTGGCGGGCCATGTTGCCGTCGATCGTCGCCAGAGCGGCGTTGATCCGCTCCTCGGCGAGATCGTGCAGCTTGACCTCGAAACCGGCCACCGCCGCGACATGGGCGATGCCATTGCCCATCTGGCCTGCGCCGATGATGCCGATCGTCCTGATCGCCTGGTCCGACATGGTCTGATCCATCTTGGGTGGCATCGGTCACGCTCCGCGGAAGCGGTGCGGGCCGCCTGCGCGGCGGCCCGGTATGTCGGGCTGTCCGGCCTGCGCTCACTTGCCGAGCTTGCCGAGTTCCGCGTCGAGCTCAGGCATGAGGCGTGAAGAGGTCGCCGACGAGGCCGTAATCGGCGATCTGGAAGATCGGCGCTTCCTCGTCCTTGTTGATCGCGACGATCACCTTGGAATCCTTCATGCCGGCGAGATGCTGGATCGCGCCGGAAATGCCGACCGCGACATAGAGATCGGGCGCGACGACCTTGCCGGTCTGGCCGACCTGCCAGTCATTGGGAGCATAGCCGGCATCGACCGCAGCGCGCGAGGCGCCCATGGCTGCGCCGAGCTTGTCGGCGACAGGCTCGATCACCTTGGCGAAAGCCTCGGCAGAGCCGAGCGCGCGGCCGCCGGAGACGATGATCTTGGCCGAGGCGAGCTCCGGACGATCGGACTTGGCGACCTCCTCGCCCTTGAAGCTCGACAGCGCCGGATCGTCGCCGGTGGCGATCGACTCGACCGGCGCGGAACCGCCCTCGCCCGCCGCCTGGAAGGAGGCGGTGCGGATGGTCAGCAGGATCTTGGCCTCGGCGGACTGCACGGTCTGGATCGCGTTGCCGGCATAGACCGGGCGCTCGAAGGTGTCGGGAGAGACGACCTTCATCACATCCGAGATCTGCATCACGTCGAGCAGCGCGGCGACGCGGGGCAGCACGTTCTTGCCGGTGGTGGTCGATGGGCGCGACGACCGCGTCATAGCCAGCGGCCAGCTTGACGATCAGCGCCGCCAGCGGCTCGGCCAGGTTGTGGCCATAGATCGCGGCATCGGCCAGCAGCACCTTCTCGACGCCGTCGAGCTTGGCGGCATGGGCCGCAGCAGCGGCTAGCGCCCTCGCCGGCGACCAGCACATGCACGGGCTTGCCCAGGGCCTTGGCGGCGGTCAGCGCCTTGTTGGTGGCGTCCTTGACCGTGGCGTTGTCGTGTTCGGCAATCAGTAGCGTGGCCATCACAGCACTCCCGCTTCGTTCTTGAGCTTGGAAACCAGTTCGGCGACGGACCCGACCTTGATGCCGGCCGAGCGTCCCGGCGGTTCGGTGGTCTTCAGCACGTTCAGGCGCGGCGTGACATCGACGCCGAGCGTCTCGGCGCTGGTCTCGTCGAGCGGCTTCTTCTTCGCCTTCATGATGTTGGGCAGCGAGGCGTAGCGCGGCTCGTTGAGGCGCAGATCGGTGGTGACGATCGCCGGCAGCTTCAGCGCCGACCGTCTGCAGGCCGCCATCGACCTCGCGGGTGACGTCGACCGAGCCGTCGCCGGAGCGATCGACCTTCGAGGCGAAGGTGCCCTGCGGCCAGCCCAGCAGCGCCGCCAGCATCTGGCCGGTCTGGTTGCAGTCGTCGTCGATCGCCTGCTTGCCGAGGATGACGAGGTTGGGGCTCTCCTGCTCGACCAGCTTCTTCAGCAGCTTGGCCACCGCCAGCGGCTCGACCACGCCATCGACCTTGACCAGGATGCCGCGGTCGGCACCCATGGCGAGGCCGGTGCGGATGGTCTCGGCGGCCTGCGCCGGGCCGATCGAGACGACCACCACCTCGGTCGCCTTGCCGGCTTCCTTCAGCCGCAGCGCCTCTTCGACGGCGATCTCGTCGAACGGGTTCATCGACATCTTGACGTTGGCCAGCTCGACGCCGGAGCCGTCGGCCTTCACCCGGATCTTCACGTTGTAGTCGACAACCCGCTTGACGGGCACAAGGATCTTCATCGTCAAATCACCGTTCAGGGGAGAAGCGCTTCAGCCGCGCCGCTGCGACGGCAGGCTTGCGGCATTGCGGCTCTCGGCTGGAATGCGGGGGGACCGTAGCGACGGCCGTTTAGCGCTTGTCAACGCCGTCAAAGTCGCGCCCGCTGCCCGATGCAGGCCACTCAGGGCTGGGCGACCCGCCCAAACAGCATGACCCCGCGCTGGATGAACAGCGGCGTCAGCGCAGCCCCTGCGGCGAGGCCGCCGAGATGCGCCCACCAGCCGACGCTGCCCTGGGGATCGAGCAAGGCCGAGACGACCTGCAGGAAAATCCAGGCGGAAAGCGCGTAGACGGCGGGGATCCGCAACGGGATCCATTTGAATGCGAGCCCCCAGATCCGCACCTTCGGATGCAGCATCAGATAGGCGGCGATCACGCCCGAGATCGCGCCCGAGGCGCCGATCAGGGGCTGCTCGGAACCGGGGTTGGCGAAAGCATGCGCCATCGCCCCGGCCAATCCGCACAGCAAGAAAAATAGCAGGAAGCGCACATGTCCCATGGCGTCTTCGACATTGTCGCCGAAGACCCAGAGAAACAGCATGTTCCCCGCGAGATGCGCCAGACCGACATGCAGCAGCAGCGAGCTGAACGGCGTCAGCCAATACGGCGCCTGCAGCAATTCGGGTGGCAGTCGGGCGGTGCCAAACAGCACCGAGGGGATCATTCCGAAACCGGCCGATACCGCGATCTGCGCTTCGCTCTGCCGGAACAGCAGCGCCAGGAAGACGCAGGAGCAGATGACGATCAGCCCATAGGTGACATAGGGCGCGCGCAGGAAGCGCATCGGCACCCCGTCATGCAGGGGCATGAACATCTCAGCGATTCTGCCCGGGCACCCAGAGCACATCGCCCTGGGATTTGGCGTTCAGGATAGCGCGAGGCGACGAACAGGAAATCCGACAGGCGGTTGATGTATTTCAGCGCGGGAGCGGCAACCGCCTCCCCTTCCATCTGGCTCAGCTCGACCATCAGCCGCTCGGCGCGCCGGCTGACGGTGCGGGCCAGATGCAGATGCGTCGCGGCCGGCGTGCCGCCGGGCAGCACGAAGGAGCGCAGCGTGCCGAGATCGGCATTGAGCGTGTCGATGTCCTGTTCGACGCGCTCGACCTGCCCCTGGACGATGCGCAACGGCTCCCAGCTCAGCTTCTCGCCGGTATCGGGCGAGGCGAGTTCGGCGCCGAGGTCGAAGAGATCGTTTTGGATGCGGCCGAGCATGGCATCGACCTCGGCGTCCTCACCGGCGCAATGCAGCCGGGCGATGCCGATGCAGGCATTGGTCTCGTCCGTCGTGCCATAGGCCTGGACGCGCAGGTCGAATTTCGGCAGGCGCTTGCCTGTCGCCAGCGCCGTGGAGCCGTCATCGCCGGTGCGGGTATAGATGCGGTTGAGAATGACCATGCCGCGGTTATAGCGCGGCGCAGGCGCAACGGAAGGGGCGAGCGACGCGAAAAATCGCAGCCTCAGCGTCAGAAGCTGTAGCCGAGCCTTGCGCCGATATTGGCCGGGCCCTTCGGGCGGTCACGCTCCGAGCAGCCGACAGCGCCGAAATGCTCCAGCGTCGCCACCAGGCTCCAGCGGTCGTTCAGCCGCACGCCAAGCGCCGCCGCCTCGCGCGAGCCGCTGCTGCAGCCCAGGGCCAGCCGGTTCTCCGGGATGACCGGGCCAGTCTTGCCGTCGTTGAGGGCGGCGCCGACGCTGGCTTCGAGGAAGACGGTCTTGCTCAGATCGACCGTCCAGGTCGCGCCGGCATAGGCGTAGCGGGTGCCGTTGAAATTGGCGCTGGCGCCGATGTGGAAGCGCGGCACGAAAGCCGAGGAGACGCGGTCCCCGAAGCTCATCACCCGCGGGGTCAGCACTTCGCCGTTGAAATTCAGAAGCCCGCTCTCACGACCGGTCGGGTTGGCGGCCGCAGCGCCGACGCGGGTTTCCCACGAGACGGGACCCATATCGGTGGCGGGAGCGTAGCTCGAAACGCCTGCCGGGAGCGGCTGCGACTGCGCCAGAGCGGGCGAGGCAAGCACGAGACCGGCAAGGGCAAACGACGCGACGCGGAGCATGAGCCAATTTCTGTTAGGCGCCGGCAAGACCAGCAAGACGGCGTTAGTGAAGCGCAGAGACTCGTGTCCAGAATATGGCAGGAATGCGGCGATAGTCGCCACCCCTGTGCCGCCGGCACGAATCAGACTGATTCTTCAATCACTTGAATGAAGCAGGGGAAAACCCCCTGCCTTGATCTGTCTCAACCGCTGCGCCACCACAGCACGCCGAGAATGACCAGGATGGCGACGAATTGCAGAATGACACGCAGCCGCATCAGCCTTTGCGAGGTGCTGGGACTGCCACCCCGCAGCATGTTGACGAGGCCAAGCAGCAGCACGACGGCGACGGCACCGACGGCGACGGGAACGAGTGAACCTGAGATGCTCATTCGCCCCATCTAGTGCGCCGCGCCGGTGTTGGCCAGCCTGACGAGACCAGCCTAGCGATAGCGCCGCTGCACGATCAGATGCGCGGCAACCGTCAGCAGGATCGTCGCCGTCATCAGGATGAAGGAGATGGCGCCGCCGAACGGCCAGTTGTTCTGCTGCGCGAACTGGCCATAGACCAGCGGCCCCATCATCTGGAATTTCGGCCCGCCGAGCAGCACCGGCGTGGCATAGGCGTTCATCGCCAGGATGAAGGTCAGGATGGTGCCGGCCAGGATGCCCGGCAGCGCCAGCGGCCAGAGCACGCGGCGAAACATCGCTATCGGCCCGGCGCCGAGACTGAAGGCAGCCTCCTCGACATGGCGCGGAATGCCCTCGATGACGCTCTGCAGCGTCAGCACCATGAAGGGCAGGTTGACCGCGATGATGCCGATCAGCACCGCATTCTCGGTGAACATGATCTCGAGCGGCTGGTCGATCAGGCCCAGCCCCATCAGCGAGGCATTGAGCGCGCCCTTGCTGCCGAAAGCGGTCATCCAGCCGGCGGCGCGCACCGCATTGCCGACGAAAAGCGGCAGCACGACCAGCATGATCAGGATGTTCTTGTAGCGCTGTTGGTCATGCGCGCCAGCACATAGGCCAGCGGGAACCCCATGATCAGGCAGACAATGCGTGCAGATCACCGCGACCCGCACGGTGCGCAGCAGCACGTTCAGGTAATAGCTGTCGGTGAAGAACTTGACGTAGTTCTCGATCGTCAGCCCATCGACCATGAACTGGCCGGGGATGAACTGGTTCAGCGCTGTAGCGGAACAGGATCGCGATCGGGCCGATCAGCCCGATCGCGACGAAGATCGTCGCGGGCACGACGAGCGCCCCGGCAAGACCGGTGCGCGCGCCTGCGACAGCTTCTGGAGCGGTGGCGCTCATCTCAGGCCTTGAAGACCTTGTCCCACCACTCCTTCATCGCCGAATCGTTCTTGGCGAGGAAGGCGTAGTCGAGATCCACGAGGCGCTTCTCTTCCTCGGCAGTGAAGCCGATGCGCTTCTGCAGGTCGGCGGCGACATTGAGGCCGGTGACGGTACGCGTTATAGCCCATGTCGACCGCGAAAGCCTCCTGCGGCGCCTTTTCCAGCATGGCGTTCAGATAGGCGTAGGCGTTGTCCTTGTTGGGCGCATTCTTCGGAATGACGAAGCCGGAGACATAGGCCGGGATGCCCTCGACGGGCGAGACGGCCTCGCACGGGATGCCGGCATTCTGCCACTGCACGACGCGCGCCTTCCAGATCGACGCTGATGCCGACCTCCTCGTTCTTCATCGCCTGGGCGAAGGCCTCGTTGGTCGGATAGACGCGGGCGCCGGCCTTCTTGACCGCCATCAGCACCTCCTTGGCCTTCTCCAGATCGTTCATGCTCTTGCCATCGGTCGCGGCCATCGAGGCGGCGATGATGATCGACTGGTACTGGATGTCGATGAAGCCGATCTTGCTGCCCCATTTCGGGTCGAGCCAATCCTTGAAGCCCTTGGGCGCCGGGCGTGATGATCTTGGGATTGTAGATCACCACCTTGCCGGAATAGATGTGCCCGACGCCGTAGGGGTACTTCATCGCCGGGATGAGGTTCTTGGCGTTGGGAAGCTTGCTGTAGTCGATCTGCTCGACGACGCCGGCCTCGTTCATCTCGAACATGTTGGCGGCCGAGAGGCCCTGGATGTCGACCGTGCCGCGCGGCAGGCGGCGCTCGGCCACCATCTTGGCCCGGCGCGGCGCGTCGCTGGCCTGGTCCTGCACCACCTCGATGCCCTTGGGCTTCAGCAGCGGCTCCTCGATGTTCTTGGTCAGCAGCCGCGCATAATCGCCGCCCCAGGTGCCGACGACGACCTTGCCGCCCGACTGGGCGAAAGCAGAGCCGGCAAAGCTCGGCGCCAGAGCGGCCGCGCCGGCCCCGGCGGCGAGGGTCTTGAGGACATCGCGCCTATGGATCTTGGTCATCTGGTAACTCCCCTGTTGGACGCCTGCTATCGAGGGTCTAGCTCTCGAGCGCATAGACGAGCCCGGCGTCTTCGGCCCACCCTATGGTGATGGTTTCTCCGGGACGCGGTTCGGCGACGCCCTGGCGATTCGGTAATTGCAGCAGCATCCGGTCCTGCTCGGCGAGAGCCGCACATGCGTCTCGATCAGCGCGCCCGAGATAAGACACGTATATTCGACCCGCGCCTCGAACCGGTTTGCCAGCCCGACCGCCTCGCCGCCAACGGCGATCCGCTCCGGCCTCAGCGCCAGTGTCGCGCCACCGCCGCCCTTGGCAGCCACACAGGCGATGTCGAGCCCGCCCTTGCTGACGAAGCGTCCGGGCGCCAGGCTCTGGCCATCGAGGAAGGCGCTGCGGCCGACGAAGCCGGCAACGAAGCGATCGGCCGGCCGCTCGTAGAGATCGCGCTGCGATGCCGATCTGCCGGACCCGGCCCTTTTCCATGACCACCAGCCGGTCGGCCATGGTCAGCGCCTCCTCCTGATCGTGCGTCACCATGATCGTGGTCAGGCCGAGCTTGCGCTGCAGTTCGCGGATCTCGACGCGCACTTCCTGGCGCAGCTTGGCGTCGAGGTTGGAGAGCGGCTCGTCGAGCAGCAGCACGTCGGGCCGCATCGCCAGCGCGCGCGCCAGCGCGACGCGCTGCTGCTGGCCGCCCGAGAGCTGGCGCGGATAGCGCCCGTCGAAGCCGCTCGAGCCGGACGAGGCGCAGCGCCTCGGCGACGCGCGGCGCCCGATCTCGGCCTGCGGCACCTTGCGCATCTCCAGCCCGAAGGCGACGTTCTCCGCCACGGTCATGTGCGGGAACAGCGCGTAGCTCTGGAAGACCATGCCGGCATTGCGCTTCCACGGCGGCAGCGAGGTGACGTCGCGCTCGCCGATCGTGATGCGCGCCGGCGCTCGGCGGCACGAAGCCGGCGACCATGCGCAGGGTCGTGGTCTTGCCGCAGCCGGAGGGGCCGAGCAGCACCAGGAACTCGCCATCGGCAATGTCGAGCGACATCGTCGACGACGCGTCAGGTCGCCATAGCGCTTGCGCAGATGTTCGATCGACGAGCCGCGCCATGGCTCAGACCACCCGGCTCAGTTTGACATAACGATCGGTGACCAGCATCGCCGCCGCCGATCAGCACGATCTGGATCACCGAGGCGGCCGCGACCGTCGGATCGATCTTCCATTCGAGATATTGCAGGATCGCGATCGGCAGCGTCGTGCGCCCCGGCCCGACCAGGAACAGGCTCATCTCGAGATTGCCGAACGAGGTCACGAAGCCGAACAGCGCCGCCGCCACGATGCCCGGCCGGATGCTCGGCAGCGTCACGCGCCAGAAAGTGGTGAACGGCCCGGCGCCGAGATTTTGCGCCGCTTCCTCGATGGTGCGGTCGAAGCCGGCAAGGCTCGCCGTCACCAGCCGCACCACCCAGGGACGACGACCAGCGTATGGGCGCGCGATCAGCCCGGCGAGCGAGCCGAGCACCGGCAGGCCGGTGGCGATCTCCGTCTCGATCTGGAAGACATAGATCGAGGTGCCGAGCACGATGCCGGGCACACCAGCGGCATCAGCAGCAGCGTGTTGACCAGCGGCCCGAGCACGATCTTGTGCCGCACCAGAGCGAGGCTCGCAGGCACGCCGAGCGCCAGCCCGATCAGCGTCGCGGTGACGCCGACCTGCAGGCTGAGGATGAAGCCGTCGACGAACGGCTTGTTGCCCGGCACCGCCGCGAACCACTTCAGCGAGTAGCCCTCGCGGCGGGAAGGACGGAATTTCCTGCGCGGAAGAAGGCGAGCCAGGTCACGAAGAACAGCGGCATCAGGATGAAGGCCAGCGACAGCCCTGCTGCCCCGTTGAGGGCCAGGCGGCCGAGGCTGAGGCGCGACGTCGTGCTCAAACCATTGCTCCTGCCATGCTCATCCTTCCGCAATGGATGTGAGGCGCCAGCCAGCCGGCGCCTGTACCATTCGTCCGCAGGCTGCGGGCGCACTTAAAAACAGTCAAGACCGTTTCTGTTTTAATGACGTGCGGCCGCTGCATCGTTTTTGAGCTTCGCTCCCTGCGGCGCCACCCCTCAGTGCAGCGTGTTCTTGTGGAAGACGCCGCCCTTCATGATCACCGAGAGATGCTTGCCCTGCTCCTGGAACAGCCCGAGATCCTTCAGCGGATCGCCGTCGACCAGGATCATGTCGGCGAAGGCGCCGGGCTTCGAGCGTGCCGAGCTTGCCCTCCATGCGCAGCAGCTGCGCGCCGACTGTGGTCGCCGAGCGGATGATCTCGATCGGCGACAGCACCTCGCTGCGCAGCAGGAACTCGCGGGATCTGCTCGACCTGCAGCTGGCCGAGCAGGTCGCGTGCCATAGGCGACCGGCACGCCGGCGCGCTTGCAGATCTCCAGCGAGCGCAGGCCGCCATCGATGACCAGATCGTTCTTGGCCAGCATGTCGCCGGTCATGCCGAACTCGGCCGCGCGCTCCTTCATCGCGTAATAGGCGACGAGGTTGGCGATCAGGAACATGCCCTTCTCGGCCATCAGCTTGGCCGCTGGCGTCGTCGATCAGGTTGCCGTGCTCGATTGCGCGCACGCCGCATTGCGCGGCCCGCGTGATCGCCTCCGGCGTATAGGCATGGGCGCAGACATAGCGGCCGAAGGCCTTCGCCTCCTCCACCGCGGCGCGCGACCTCGTCGAGCGAGAACTGCAGCGAATCCAGCGGATCGTAGGGTGAGGCGACGCCGCCCGACATCATGATCTTGATGTGGTCGGCGCCCTGCCGCATCTGCTCGCGCGCCGATTTGCGCACCGTCGGAGACGCCGTCGGAGACGTTCATCGTGATAGGCCATGGCGTTGCAGCAATGGCAGCGCGCGCCGAAATCGGTGCGGCGGCGCGGGTCGCTATGGCCGCCGGTCGGGCCGATCGCAGCGCCGGCGATGAACAGGCGCGGCGCCGGGATCGTCCCGGCTCTCGACCGCTTCCTTGATGCCCCAATCGGCGCCGCCGGTGTCGCGCACCGTGGTGAAGCCGCGGTCGATCATGCCCTTCATCAGCCGCACGGCGCGCGCCGTCATCAGCGTCAGCGGCATGCTCTCCAGCGTGCGGATATAGACCTCGGACAGGAAGACATGGACGTGGCTGTCGATCAGGCCCGGCATCAGCGTGCGGCCGCCGCAATCGATCACCTCGGCCTCGGCCGGCTTGATCGGCTTGTCCGAGATCTCGCGGATGGTCTCGCCTTCGACGATCAGCTCGTAGCCAGGGCGCAACTCGCCATGCTCAGGCTCGAGAAGGTTGAAATTGCGAAAATGCAGCTGGGCCATGGCACCGTCTCCTCATCGGCTCCGCCACGCCCGGCGACGCCCCGTCTCCAGCTGATATATTGAAATGATTGTCTGAGGCTTGTCTACGATTCATCCTCGGCGTTTCAGGATGATGCGCTATGCCGCCCAAAGCTGCAGCGACCCAGCAGGCGCAGCGTGACGCGCCTAGCTCGTGGCGGCGGCGGGGCCGCGATCGCGCAGTTGGCCACGCACCGGCACGGAGAGATCCTTGGCGAGCAGCCGGCCGATCGCCGGCAGGCCATCGAGCAGGCTCGGCACAAAGGCCTGGGACGGAGGCAGGCGCTTGGGCAAGGCATGCAGTGCGGCCGCCATCACCAGCGGATCACGCGGCCCGCCGCCATTCTGCGAAGGATCGAGCAGGACATCGATCAGCTTCAGCGCATCGGCCCGGTCGGCACGGATCGCCTGCTCCAGCCTCGGCTTGACCCGCGGCACGATCAGCGCCGGCTTGTCGAAGGACAGGATCTCGCAAAACGTGTTGTAGCCGCCCATGGCGACGACGCAATGCGCCCGGTTCATCAGCAATTCGAGCCGGGGCTCGAAGCCCAACCCTTCGAGCTTGGGAATGCGGGCAATGCGCTCGGCGAACTCCTTGCGCTTCTCGCGCGACATGAAGGGGCCGAAAACGATCAATGCCGGCAAGGGGATGCTGGAATCGGCCTCATAGGCCGAGATCACCCAGTCGATCACGCCGGCACCATCGCCACCACCGCCGGGCGTCACCAGGATGAAGGGGCCCTTGGTGATGCGAGGATAGCGGTTGGGCGGCATCGGGCTCGGCACCGCCCGCTTGAGATAGCCGGTATACTGGATCTTGTCGGCGAAGAGATGCTGGTTCGGCAGGCCCGCGAGCGGAGCGTAGACGCTCTCCAGCCCGTAGATGAAGATGTCGTCATAGACCTCGGCCAGCGCCTCCAGCGCACCGCTCTGGCGCCACTCCTCATGCAGCTTCGCCGGCTCGTCGAGCACATCGCGCAGGCCGAGCACAATCCGCGCGCCACGCCGCCGCAAAATTTCGAGCGCCGGCACCAGCTCGCCGCGCAGGCCAATCGGCTCCTTGTCGACGATGACAACGTCCGGATCGAAAGACAAAACCACCGTCTTGATGATGTCGGTGCGCAGCCGGATCGTATCCTCAAGGTCTAGATTGAGGTGATGCGGATCGTAACGTCCATCGCTCTGCTTCTCGATGCCGGGGATGCGGACATAGTCGACGCCATCGCCGAACTGGAAGCTCGAGATCACTGAAGAACCCGAGACGATGATCACTGATATATGAGGGTAGATCGCCACCAGCGCGTTGGCGATGGCGCGGCAGCGCCGGATATGCCCAAGCCCGAACGTGTCGTGGCTATAGATCAGGACACGCGGCGCCTGCGGGTCACGCGGCGCCCGCTCGGCGCGGGGAAGATCCACGACATTGAAAGGCATGAGTGGAGCGCCCTCCGGGAGCAAGGCCTTTGCGACCTCTTTGAGAGGACGAGATTGTCGACAGCACTTCCTATAGCCTGATGTGCAAGCTGAACCAAGCAGCTTGCCGTTACGGGCGAAGCTCTACTGATCGGTCGAAGATCAGCTGCGGATCGCTTGGCCTGACCGCCGGATGAGCCGTGAGCAGCAGGAGCAACTGTTCCAGCGCCGCCCAACCCGCCTCATCATGATCGCGGTGATGCAGCAACACCCCGACAGCCGTGGCGGTCCCGGCTTTATCCCGCCTCGCCGCCAGCGTGCCCGCCAGTTCGGCGGCCATGCTGTCCAGGCTCCGGCCGATCCGCCCGCCCTGCCAATCCATGATGTCGAGATCGGTGTTGGCGAGCGCGAGAGCTGTCGCTTCGCCCAGCCGGAACCCGCGAAAGCAGGACAGGCCGGTAAAGCCGAGCTCTGGCAGCAACCCTGCCACATCTGCGTCGATGCGGTTCCAGGGTGGCACGAAAATCGGCAGCAGCCTGGGGCCGAGCAGCCCGGACAGCCGCGCCCTGCCCTCCCGCAGTTCCGCCGCGATCTCCCGCAGCGGACGCGCGGCGCCGAACTCGGACTTCTTGCCGCCTTGTGGAGCGTGATTGCGATGGAAATTGCCGTGCTGGCAGGGCAGCAGCATCGGCTTGGTCGCGAGATCATCGGCCAGCGCCGCTGTCGCCAGCATCGGAATGACGGCCAGCAACACCGGGAGCCGGAAGCGCTCCGCCAGCTCGGACAGGGTGTTCAGGGCAGCGCTGGGTGCCACCGCATCATCATCCCGCAGCCAAAGCCGGATCGGCCGGCCCAGCGCCTGCCAGCGATCGAGTTCGGCTCGGAGATCGTCGACAGCTCCGCTCATGACGTCCTGCCCTCTGGCCCGGTCGCAAGCGCGGCAAACCCATCCGCGAGGATGCGACAGGCGGCGCCGAGCATGCGCTCGCGGCGGACATAGGCTGACGCGGCCTTGCCCATGCGGCTGCGCAGGGCCGGGTCGCGCAACAGCCGCCCGAGCGCCTCGGTGAGCGCCGCCTCGTCCCGCTCCGGCACAAGCAGGCCCGGTCTCGCCCGCTTTCATCGTCGCGGGAACGCCTCCGCTGGCAAAGGCAACGACCGGCAAACCGGCAGCCTGCGCCTCGAGGTAAACCAGCCCGTAGGCTTCGCCCAGGCCAGGCCAGACGAAGATGTCGTGGCTGGCCAAAGCCTCCGCCACCGCCTGACGCGGCAGTGCCCCCCGCCAGTCCAGGCGCGAGGGCGGGAGAGCCGACAGCGCCTGGCGCACCGCCTCCCGCTCAGGCCCGTCACCGATAATGGTCAGCGTCCAATCCTGCTGCAGCGAAGCCGCCAGCACCCGCCCGAGCGCCTGATAGCTCTCCAGCTTCACGCCCGGTCGCATCATCGCCACGCAGATCAGGCGCGGCGGCAGTCCGGACTGCGTCTCGGCGCGCACTGGACCGCCCTCGAGAATGAAGGGCGGCAGCGCCAGAAAGCGGGCTTGCGGCCCGGCATAAGGCTCCACCCCCTGCCTGTCGCGCTCGGTGAAGCAGAGATGCAGATCGGCAGCGGCAAACCCTTCACGTGCAATTGCGACATGGCGCGCCCACTCGCCCTCGGCCCGCCGCCGGGAATCGCTGGCTTCCGCGACGACGTAAGGGATCCGCAACAGCCCCGCGACCGCCGGCCCGAGCAGATCGGGCGCCTTGTAGTAGCTGTGATAGGTGAACCAGAGCTCGGGTCGGGGAGCGCCGGCCTGCCACTGCGCCTGCATCGCCGCCAGCCGTTGCTGCGCCTCGGCCAGCCGCTGGTCGAGCAGGGCCGGCGTTGCCTCGCGCATATAGCTCCGCGCCTGCATCACCGGCTGGACCTCATGCCCCAGCGTTTCCAGCGCATGCACCAGTTGATGCGCCATCAGCCGGTCACCGGAGATGCGCCCATCGTCGAACAGGTTCAGCGGGGTGTGGAATGCAATGCGCAGGGCTGGAGTTCCGCGCCTCAGCGATAGGGGTCGGCTGCATCGCGCAGCCCGTCGCCGAGGAAGTTGAACGCGAGGATGATCAGGATCACCGGCACGACCGGATAGAGCAGCCAGGGATAGAGCGCCACGACATTGATGTTCTGCGCCTCGTTCAGCATCACGCCCCAGCTGGTGATCGGCGGCCGCAGGCCGAGCCCAAGGAAGCTCAGCGCCGTCTCGCCCAGAATGGTCTTGGGAATGGTGATGGTGGCGGAGGCGATGAGATGGCTCATGAAGCCCGGCACCAGATGCAGCCCGATGATGCGGGCCGGCCTGGCGCCCATCAGCTGCGCCGCGACGACATAATCCTCCTCGCGCAGCGAAAGCAGCTTGGAGCGCACGGCCCGCGCCAGCCCGGTCCAGTCCATCAGCCCGAGGATCACGGTGATGCCGAAATAGACCAGCAACGGGCTCCAGGAGGGCGGCATGATCGAGGCCAGCGCCAGCCAGAGCGGGATATGCGGCAGCGACTGCACCACCTCGATCACCCGCTGCACCACCAGATCGACCTTGCCGCCGTAATAGCCGGCGATGCCGCCGATGATGATGCCGAGCACGAAGGAGACCGCGACGCCGATCAGCCCGATCGAGAGCGAGATGCGCCCGCCATAGAGAATCCGCGAAAGCATGTCGCGGCCGAGCCGGTCGGTGCCGAGCAGGAACAGCGTGCCGCCCTCCGCCGGGCAGACCAGATGCAGGTTGCCCGGGATCAGCCGCCAGAACTCGTAGGGCTCGCCGCGACAGAAGAAGCGCAGGCGCTGTGGCGCGGTCCGGTCGACATCGTATTCGCGCTTCAAATTCTCCATGTTGATGCGCTGCGTATAGGGATAGACGAACGGCCCCAGAAAGCTCCCCTCGTGGAAGAGGTGGACCTCCTGGCGCGGCGCGCGGATGAAATCGGTGTTGCGGGTGGTGTAGTGATAGGGCGCCAGGAACTCGGCGATCACCACCATGAAGTAGATCGTCAGGATGACGACGCCGGAGATCACCGCCAGCCGGTGCTTGCGGAACTTCCACCACATCAGCTGGGTCTGCGAGGCGAGATAGACGCGCTCCTGCTCGGGCGTCATCGCCTCGGTGGCATAGGGCTCGAACGGCGCTGTCGAGACCGTATGCGGCAAAGCGGCGCCATCGGGCGGAAGGCCCGGATGCCTGCCTGCACTGTCGATAAGCTGGCTCACTTGGTCGCGGTCCCCTGCAGGCGGATCCGCGGATCGAGCATGGCGAGCGCGATATCGGAAATCAGCACGCCGATCACCGTCAGGAACGACAGGAACATCAGGAACGAGCCGGCGAGATACATATCCTGCGATTGCAGCGCCCGGATCAGCAGCGGCCCCGTGGTCTGCAGCGAGAGCACGATCGCGACGATCTCCGCGCCGGAGACGATGGAGGGCAGGATGTCGCCGATATCCGAGATGAAGAAGTTCAGCGACATGCGCAGCGGATATTTGCGCAGCGCCTTGCCCGGCGGCAGGCCCTTGGCGCGGGCGGTCACGTAATACTGCTTCTGCAACTCGTCGAGCAGATTGGCCCGCACCGCGCGGATCATGCCCGCCGTGCCACCCGCCCCGATGATGATCACCGGGATCCAGAGATGTTCGAGGATCGAGGTGAACTTGTCCCAGCTCATCGGCTGGTTGAGATATTGCGGATCGACCAGCCCGCCGATCGAGGTGCCGAACCAGACATTGGCGAAATACATGAAGACCAGCGCCATCAGGAAATGCGGCACCGCCAGGCCGATCAGGCCCAGGAAGGTCAGCCCGTAATCGCCCCAGCTATATTGGTGGGTGGCCGAGTAGATGCCGATCGGAAAGGCGACGATCCAGGTGAAGATGATGGTGACGAAGGAGACCAGCATGGTCAGGAACAGCCGGTCGCCGACGATCTCCCGCACCGGGCGCTGATACTCGAAGGAGTAGCCCATATCGCCCTGCAGCAGCCCGGCTACCCAATAGAAGTAGCGCTCGACCGGCGGCTTGTCGAAACCATACTCCTTCTTCAGGAACTCGATGCGCGAGAGATCGGCCTTCTCGCCCTGCGCCTGCATTTCCGCAGCCAGCGTCTCGAAATAATCCCCCTCGGGCAGGTTGATCACGGTGAAGATCAGCGCGCTGGTGATGAGCAGCGTCGGGATCATCACCAGGATGCGCTTGAGGATGTATTGCAGCAGCACCGCGCTCAGACCTTTGGCTGTTCGGTATCGAACCAGAACGTGTCCGGCATGTAGCGGCCGAAGAAGGCGCCGGGTTCGAAGCTGTAGAGGCCGTGCTCAGGCACATTGCGCAACCGCCGCGAGACCACCACGGGCTGCAGCGTGCCGTTGATCAGGCCGATCGTGATAGAGCTGCTCGGCGTTGATCGTCAGCATGCGTCGCCAGATGGCGCGGCGCTGATCGCGCGTCTCGCTCATCCGCCACGCCTTGTAGAGCTTCACCAGCTCCTGCGGACCGGGCATGTCGGGCTCCTCGCCCTCGCGCCCGCCGCTCTCCAGGAACTGGCCCCAGCGCGGCCAGTTGAACTGGGACGCGGAGGTCGGCGCCAGATCGTTGGGCTCCATGTCGGAGGCGACCAGCGCATTATCCATGCCCGACCATGCCGACATGATCGTCTGCCCCGCGACGATGCGGCGGCGGAACACGTCGCGCTGGGTCGAGCGCGGATAGATCTTGATGCCGATCTCGATCAGATCCTGCTTCACCAGGTCGAGAATGTCGGTTTCCTCGGTGCTCTCGCCTGCGGTCTCGACCGTGAATTCCAGCCTGCGCCCATCCGACAGCAGGCGCACCCCTTCGCGATCGCGCTTGGTCAGGCCCATCTCGTCGAGCAGGCTGTTCGCCAGCTCCTTGTCATGCTGGGTCCAGAGCTTCGCCAGCGTCTCGTCATAAAGCGGGCTTTCCGGCAGGGCGGTGTTGCCGCTGGTCTTGGCCAGCCCGAAGAAGATGACCTTGTTGATGTCGTCGCGGTTGATCGCCACCGACAGGGCCCGCCTGTAGCGGACATCGCGGTTGAGCGCGCGCCAGACCGGGTCGATGACGTTCAGGTTCGGCATCAGCGCGAACCAGGAGCCCTCCGCCCGCTTCCAGAGCTGCACCTCGAAGTTCATCCGCTTCGCGGCGTCCTTCAGGAAGGTGTAGTTGTCGAAGCGGATATAGCGCGCCTGCAGATCGGTTTCGCCAGCGGCCGCCTTGGCGGGGATCAGCGAAGCCGTCCCGATCGTCAGCGTCGCCTCGTCGATATAGGGCAGCTGCCGGCCATGCTGGTCGATGCGGTGGAAATAGGGATTGCGCACGAAGGTGAAGCGCTCCGCCGGCACCGGCGTGGTGTTGCGCCAGGGATCGAGCGTCGGAAGCTCCGGGTTCTCCGGGCGGTACATCCGCGACATGCGCTCGTGCAGCGAGCCCCAATCCTTGACGCGGGCGGCCTTCACCCGCGCCTGCAGCGTCACCTTGTCGGCGTAGCGCTCGTGGAACTGGCGTCAGATAGCCGGCCGGCATGCAGATCGAGGTCGGCTGCGCATCGGCGAGAGACGGCAGGAAGACCGGGTTCGGCTCGGCCCAGCTATAGCGCACCTGCGTCGCCGACAGCACTTCGAAGAGCGGCGGCTTGCCGGCTGCCAGCAGCGCCTGCGGCGGTCCGCCGGGCGAAAGCCGGGGATTATTGGCGACATCCTCCCACCAATAGCGGAAATCCTCGGTGGTGAAGGGCGAACCGTCCGACCAGCGATGGCCTTCGCGCAATGTCAGCGTGAAGACGCGGCCATCCTTCTCCTCGACATTTTCGAGGATATCGGGCGCGAGTTCGAGATTGGCGTCATAGCCGACCAGCCTCGTATAGCCGTAGATCGTCATCATCCGGATGTCGCGCTGGTCACCCATCAGCATGCGCAAGGTGCCGCCATGCCGACCGGCCGCGCGACCGGCCTCGTCCAGCACGACGATGCGCGGGCGCAGCGGCACCCTGAAATCGACCATGGGCAGCCGGCCCGCTTCGACCTCTGCCTTGAAATACGGGCTGTCGATCAGGAAATCCGGCCGCACCTGCGATTGCGCGCTCTGCGGCAGGGCTGCTGCCAAAATGGCGGCCGAGCCGGCCTTCAACAGATGGCGGCGGGTGAGATCATCCTGCATCAGGCCAACTCCCTGATATCGGCATCGGGCTGCGCCAGCACGAAATGGCCGCCGCCCAGCGGCAGGTGAGCCAAAGCCGACGCCGCCCGGCTGCTGCCTGGAACGCCGGCTGCCAATGCCGCGAATCCGAGGCCCCGCCGGGCGCCACCAGCTTGAAGTCGAGCTTCCGGTCGAGATCGGCGAAGGGCACGGATTTCAGCAGCGCCTGCGTATAGGGATGCACCGGCCGCGAGAACAGGGCGTGGCGCGGCGCAATCTCGACGATGCGGCCATTGGCCATCACCGCGATGCGGTCGGCCATGTAGTTCACCACGGCCAGGTTGTGGGAAATGAACAGGAAGGTCAGGCCACGCTCGGCCTGCAGATCCTTCAACAGGTTCAGGATCTGCGCCTGCACCGAGACGTCCAGCGCCGAGACCGGCTCATCGCAGATGATCAGCTCCGGATCGAGCGCCAGCGCCCGCGCAATGCCGATGCGCTGGCGTTGCCCGCCGGAGAAGGAGTGCGGATAGCGGTTCAGGAACCGCGGATCGAGCCCGACATCCTCCATCAACGCCCGGACCCGCTCGGCCTGCTCGGCGCCATTCGCCGCGCTCATGGATCACCAGCGGCTCGCGCAGGATGTTCTGCACGGTCATGCGCGGCGACAGCGACGAGACCGGGTCCTGGAAGATCATCTGGACACGGGGGCGGAAGCTTCGCAGCGCCTCGCCCTGCAGGGTGGTGAGGTCGACCCGCTCGCGCCCGTCATCGAAGACGATCTCGCCGGCATCGGGCGTCACGGCGCGCATGATGATCTTGCTGACAGTGGTCTTGCCGCAGCCGCTCTCTCCGACGAGGCCGAGGCATTCGCCACGCATAATGTCGAAGCTGACATCGTCGACCGCCTGGACAAAGGCCTGGGTGCCCTTGCCGAAGAATTTGCGGGAACCAGTGACATAAGTCTTGCGCAGATGCCGCACGCTGAGCAGCGGCGCGGCATCCGGCTGGACCTGGCGCGGAGCCACCGTCGGGCGCGGGCGCGCCTCGCGCAGCGCCACCAGCCGCTCGCCCTCGGCCATGTCGAAATGCGGCGAGGCCTTGAGCAGCGCCTTGAGATAGGGGTGGCGCGGCCGCCGGAAGATCTCCTCGACCGGGCCACTCTCGGTGATCTCGCCGTGATAGATCACCACCACCTCGTCGGCCATGTTGGCGACGACACCGAGATCATGGGTGATCAGCAGGATCGCCATGCCCATCTCGGCCTGCAGATCGCGCATCAGGTCGAGCACCTGCGCCTGGATCGTCACGTCGAGCGCCGTGGTCGGCTCATCCGCGATCAGCAGCGCGGGCTGGCAGATCAGCGCCATGGCGAGCATGGCGCGCTGGCGCAGACCGCCCGACAGCTCGAACGGGTAATAGCCGAAGGCGCGGACCGGGTCCTTGAAGCCCACCCGGCCAGCATGGTCTCGATCTGCGCCCGCGCCTGCTTGTGCGGCATCGGCCGGTGCAGTTGCAGCGCCTCCTCGATCTGGTTGCCGATGGTGTGGACCGGCGACAGCGACGACATCGGCTCCTGGAAGATCATGCCGATCCGCCCGCCGCGCAGCGCCCTGATCTCGCGGCCTTCAGCCGGGAGAGCGGCGATGTCGACGCAAACGTCCGGCTTCGCCGGGTCGCGGAACAGGATCTCGCCACCGGTGACGCCACCATTGCGCGGCAGCAACCCCATGATCGCCTGGGAGATCACCGATTTTCCGGAGCCGGACTTGCCGACCAGCGCCACCGTCTTGCCGGCCGGTACACGCAGGCACACGCCCTTCACCACGTCACGCGCCAGACCATGGACGGTGAAGCCGATGCGCAGGTCGCTGATCCGCAGGATGTCCATCTCGGGGGCTAACGCATGTCCGGTCGTGAGGTTTCCAGCCAGTCTGCCCTGGCAACTAGAAGAGGTGCAGGGCGGTTTGCCAATGATCTATGACAATCCTGCTACTGGCCACTCATTCCTTTGGGCATTGGCCCATGCGAATGACATCGGCACAGCTCGGCCCCCTCCTGAAATCATCATAGCTGACGCTCCACCGCCCCGGCGCGGGAGCCCGGTACGGCCCGAACTTGAAATACTGGTTGCGATCAAGCCCCGGCCCCTGATGCCCGACCGTGCCTGTCACAGTGGCGACATGCACACCGCCCGCCAGCACTTCGAGATGGCCGCCACCCCGCGGGCCGGGGCTGGAGCGAAACACCAGATCGATCCAGCCTGAATCCGCCTTCGGCAGATCCGCATGGCGCATCACCCGGATCGAGGGCGCGCAGGCGTTGAAATAGGCCGGATAATCCTCCGCCTTGCTCTCCCTCTCGATCGCCACCAGCGCGCGTGTCTGGCGCGTCGACGGCCGGTCGAGCACGCGCGCCTCCCCCGGCAGGCATCCCTCGGGACGCTCGCTGCTGCCGATCCGGTGGCTCTCGACGCGGTCGGTCTCGACGGTGACGCCGAGCTTGCCGCTGAACAACCGCAGCGCCAGGAAGGGCGAATAATCACCCTCCGCGCCGGGGATGATCTCGCGCTTCCACTGCGCCATGACATAGCGATTATCGTCCTGCGGGATCGGCGCATCGAGCCGCATCGCAAAGCCGTACCAGACCGTGGCGTCATAAGGCGCCAGCACCTCCGGCCGTTCCCAGACCTCCGCCCGCTCGCTGCAGCCGCGCACCTTGGGCTTGCAGGACGGCTCGAGCGACAAGGTCAGCGCCTTCTGCCCGCGAGACGCGCCAGCCCCGCCAAAATCGACGGTGCCAGCCTTCTGCTCCGCATTGTCCTTGTAGAATAGGCCGCCTTCACGGGAGAAGCCGCCGCTCTCGAAATCATCCCGCAGCAGAAGCTGCGCCGTGCTCGCTTCAGCGCCCGCGCCTGCACTGGCCAAAGCGAGAAACAGCGACCCGAGCAAGCCTCGGCGAACATGATGAAACACAGGCAGCGACATTTAACCCTCCACAACCCGGCAATCGAACCATGAGCCGATGAGGCGGGCAAGGATGGGCTAGCAAGCATGCCCGATTGCGCTGCAGCGAAAGCTGACCCACATATAGCCGGGCAAGCGCCTCGCCTTCGCATCGGCGGCGCAGCCGGACAGGATCGCCGCCTTGGAGCCCCAACTCTTCCGTTATATCTGGCAGAAGAGTCGCGGCGAGCAGATCGTCGTCCTGCTGATCATCCTTGCCTCGATCCCGTTCTACTGGGCCTCGTTCGATGTGCCCAAGCGCATCGTCAACGACGCCATCCAGGGCGGCGCCTTCAAGAACGGCCAGCACACCGCGACCTTGCTGGACTTCCATCTGCGCCTGCCGAATTGGCTCGGAGGGCTCGATTATACGCTATTCAGCGGATTTCAGGTCGGTCAGCTCGGCCTTTTGCTCGGATTGAGCCTGTATTTCCTGCTGCTGGTGCTGATCAACGGCGCCTTCAAATACGTCATCAACGTCCGCAAAGGCATTCTCGGCGAGCGCATGCTGCGGCGCATGCGCTACGATCTCTTCAGCCAGCTAATGCGGTTTCGGCCCGAGGATATCCGCGCCGTCAAACCGGCCGAAGTCGCCAGCATGATCAAGGACGAGGTCGAGCCGATCGGTGGCTTCGTCGGCGACGCCTTCATCCAGCCGGTCTTCCTGCTCAGCCAGGCCCTCACCGCGCTGGCCTTCATCCTGATGCAAAGCATCTGGCTGGGCTCGATCGCTCTCGTGATCGTGATCCTGCAGGCGATCATCATCCCGATCCTGCGCAAGGAGCAATTGCGTCTCGGCCGCGAGCGCCAGCTCGTCTCCCGCCAGCTCGCCGGGCGCATTGGCGAGATCGTCGATGCCGGCCCGACCATCCAGGGCCATGGCGCGACGATCTACATGCAGTCCGACATTGCCGGCCGGCTCGGGCGGCTCTTCGACATTCGCTATGCGCTCTACAAGCGCAAATTCGCGGTGAAGTTTCTCAACAACCTGCTGGCCCAGATCACGCCGTTCTTCTTCTACGCTGTCGGCGGCTTCTTCGCGCTTGCAGGGCCGGCTCGATATCGGCCAGCTCGTCGCCGTTATCGCCGCCTATCGCGACCTGCCGCCGCCGATCAAGGAGCTGATCGACTGGGACCAGCAGCGCAACGACGTCACCATCAAATACGAGCAGGTCATCGCCCAGTTCAACGCGCCCGGCACGATCGTTCTGGACGAGGAGGATGGCGTCCGCCGCCTGCCGGAGCAGGGCGAGCTGCGGCTCGACAGCGTGCAGATGCTGGATAATCGCGGCCAGCCGCTGCTGGCGCCGCTGACCCTGCACATCCAGAGGCCAAGCGCCGTGGCGCTGGTCGGCCCGCCCGGCGGCGCGCGCGAGGTGCTGGGCCGCATTCTGGGCCGGCAGGCGATGACCTATACCGGCCGCATCACCATCGACGGGCAAAACCTCTCGCGGCTCTCGGTGGAACGCGCCAGTCATATGATCGGCTATGCCGGCAGCGAGGCCGAGATCATCGCCGGCTCGCTGCGTGACAATATCCTGCTGCCGCTGAAGCGCCGCCGCCCCATGGCCGCGCCGGCCGGCAAGCTCACCCCCGACGAACACAGGCGTTTCCTGGAGGCGATCCGCTCCGGCAACACGCCGCTCGCCTTCGAGGCCGACTGGACGGATTACGAAGGCGCAGGCCTGAGCGACGCGGCCTCGTTGGAAGCCCATATCCGCAAGGTGCTGGATGTGCTCGGCTGCTCCCAGGATGTCTACGAGCTCGGGCTGGACGGCAAGGTGCTGGCGACATTGCGCGACAGTGCCAAGCGCCAGATCGTCGAGGCACGCCGCGCCGTCGCTGCCGAGCTGGCACGCAGCAAGCTGCAGGGGCTGATCGAGACCTTCGATCCCGAGCGCTACAACGACAACGCCACCGTCTGCGAAAACCTGGTCTTCGGCGCCCGCATGGGGGACCGTTTCGCCAATGAGACCCTGCTGCTCGAACCCTATGCCAACGCCATCCTGAACGCGGAATCGCTGGTCGAGCCGCTGCTGCAGGTCGGCCAGCGCATCGTCGCCACCGTCGTCGAAATCTTCGCCGGCCTGCCGCAGGGCCATGCCCTGTTCGAGCGCTATTCCTTCGGCGCCGACATCACCTTCGAGCGGCTCTCCGAGCTGGCGGATATCCTCGGCAAGCACGATATGCGCGCCCCGCTGGACCGCGAGGTCGAGCGCGATCTGGTGGCGCTGGCGCTGGGCTATATCGAGCCCAAGCACAGGCTCAACCTGCTCGACGACCGGCTGCGCCTGCGCATCCTGCGCGCCCGCGCCAGCTTCAAGGCGCATCTGCCGGCCGATGCGCGCGACGATGTCGCCTTCTACGATCCCGATGAGGTGATGACCGGCGCCAGCCTGCGCGACAATCTGATGTTCGGCCGCATCGGCTATGGCGTCGCCGACGCCGGCAAGAAGGTCGCCGCCATCGTCCGCGCCGCGCTCTCGCGTGAAGGGCTGGAGGACGAGCTCTACCGCATCGGCCTCAACACCGACACCGGCCTGCGCGGCCGCTACCTGCCGGCGCGGCTCAAGCTCGCCGTGCCGCTGGCGCAGGCGCTGATCAAATCACCGCAGATCGCGGTGCTCGACATCACCGCCCTGCTCGGCACGGCGAAGGACCCGGCCGGCGTGGTGGCAAGGCTGCGGGAACACTGCGCCGGAATGACACTTTTTCTTCTGCTGTCCGATGCTACGCTCGCTGCCGATATCGTGCCGAAGGTCGCCTTTCAGGGCTCCATCGGCATGGTGCAGCTCAATGAGACCCCTGACGAGGAGGTGGAGACGGCGGTGCCGCCGCCAGCCGCCCTCGCCAGCCTGCAGATGGAGGCGCGACCATGACGCTGGAAACCGACATTTCCTGCCTGGGCCAGCTCCCGCTATTTCGCAGCCTGCCCGCACCACGCCTGAAGCTTGTGGCGCTGATGGGCGAGCGGCTGAAATATGCGCCGCGGCACGACGATCATCACCCGCGGCGAGGAGCCGGAAGGCGTGCTGCTGATCTTGAGCGGCGATGTCGAGATGCTGCGCCCCGATGCGGAGGAGGAAGGCGGCGGCTTCGCCTTCCAGTCCGGCAGCATCATCGGCGATGTGCCGCTGCTCTGCGGCCAGAATTATCTCGGCGATATCCGCGCCAACGGACAGGTCGAGGCGCTGCTGCTGCCCAAGGACCTGTTCTTCGAGCTGCTGCAGACCGTGCCGGATTTCAGCCTGGCGATCGCGCGCGATCTCGCATCGCGGCTCTACCGGCTGGCGCGGCATGTCCTGGAACATGAGAGGGTGCATTGATGGCGGTGGTATCGACATGAGCTTGCCCGCATGAGCCTCTCGCAGCCGGCCGGAACCGGACGCAGCGCCCCCTTCGGCACGGGCATGGACCAGGTCTCGTCCTGGAGCCGGGATGTCCGCTTTGTCTCGGGCATGATCCTGCTGCTTTTCGCCACCACCCACTTCCTCAATCACGCTGTCGGCATTGCCGGCATCGAGGCGATGGAGGCGGTGCAGGACTGGCGGCACTGGTTCTGGCATTCCTGGGTCGGCACGGTGGCGCTTTATGGCGCGCTGCTCGTCCATCCGCTTTTTGCCATGGTGCGCGTCGCCCAGCGCCGCACCTTCCGCATGCCGGTGCGGGAAATGCTGCAGATCGGCCTCGGCGTGCTGATCCCGCTCTTTCTCGTCGACCACATCGTCGGCACACGGGTCATGGCGAGCTTCTTTGCGCAGGATGAGAGCTACCAGGCGGTGGTCCGGCGGCTCTGGCCAGGGCTGGCGACCTCGCAGACCATCCTGCTGATCCTCGTCTGGATCCATGGCATCATCGGGCTGCACTTCTCGCTGCGCTCCCGCGACACCTATCTGCGCTGGCGCGACCCGTTCCTGCTCGCCGCCATCCTGATCCCGATCCTGGCTCTGATCGGCTTTGCCGTCGCCGGGCGGGAAGCGGCGCGCCTCAACCTGCCGCCCGAGACTTATTCCAACGCCCAGATCGTGATGTTCAACCAGAACGTCTTCTGGGCGAAGGCGTCGTTCTTCGGCATGGTCGCCTTCTTCGTCGGCTTCGTCGCCTTCCGCGAAATCCGCGTGCGCACCTCCCGCTCCATCGCCGTGCGTTTCGTCGGCCATGGCGTGCGCAAGGTGACGCCGGGACCGACCATCCTCGAGCTGTTTCGCCGCTTCGGCATTCCCCATGCGGCGCTGTGCGGCGGCCGCGCCCGCTGCGCCACCTGCCGCGTGCTGGTCGTCGATGGGCTGGACCATCTGCCGCCGCCCAGCGGCCATGAGGCGCGCCTGCTGCGCCGGATCTCGGCGCCAGACCGGGTCCGCCTCGCCTGCCAGATCAGGCCACGCGACGACATCCAGGTGCAGATCCTGCTGGCCTCGCGCCTGACCACATCGGCGGTGCGGGAGGCCGAGCCGGAGGGCCGCGCCGGCAAGCGCAGCCTGACCGTCGTGATCGGCGATCTCCGGGCTTTCTCCGCGCTCTCCGAGCGCCAGCTGCCGCAGGAGCTGCTCGATCTGCTCAACCGCTTCTTCGACGAAATGGCGCAGGCGGTCTCCTCCCATGGCGGGCGGATCGATTCCTTCTATGGCGACGGCTTCATGGCCGTCTTCGGGCTGGAGGGCACGGCGGCCCGCGCCGCGCAATCGGCCATCGCCGCGACGGCCGACATCATCCGCGCCGTCGAGGCCCTGAACCGCGAATTCGGCGCGGCCCTGCCGCTGCCACTGCGCATCGGCATCGGCGTGCATACCGGCAAGGCGATTATCGGCGCGCTGGAGAACGACATTCTCGGCCATCGCGATATCACCGTCGGCGAAACCGTGATGATCGCGAGCCAGCTCGAAGCGGCGACGCGGCGCGTGCTGGCCGATGTCGTGGTCTCGGAGGACACGATCCGCACCAGCGGCCGGTTCTATCGCGGCACCACGCCGCTCAAGATCGCCATCAAGGGCCGCGAGAAGCCGATGGCGGCCTATGGCTTCGCCAGCGCTCCGGAAGTCGCGGAGCGGGATGAGGCGGAACGTGACGCGCTGCCGATGCCGAGCCCTGCTGCTGTCGAAGACGACGAACCCGCATTGCAGGATGTGGCAGAGGCTGCCGAGGCTGCCGAGCCGCCGCGCAAGCCACGCCGCCGAACCCCGCCGGCCAAGGCTGAGTAGCTTCTAGCGTTACGGGGGAGTGTCGCGCAGCAACGCACCGCGATGGCGGTGCGCGATCGATTGCCGTCATGGTCATGGGTTCCGGGCTCGGGCCTTTGGCCCGCCCCGGAATGACGGCGTTGAGGTCGGCAGCTGACCGCAGCGGCGGCCTATTGGCGTCAGAGGTGGATCTGGCGCTTTTCCACCGCCATGGCGGCTTCCTTCACCGCTTCCGACAGCGTCGGATGGCCGTGGCAGGTGCGGGCGAGATCCTCCGAGGAGCCGCCGAACTCCATCAGCACCGCAACCTCGGAAATCAGGTCGCCGGCGTGGGGGCCGATGATGTGGCAGCCCAGGACCCGGTCGGTCGCCGCATCGGCCAGCACCTTCACGAAGCCGTCGGTGTGGCGGATCGCGCGGGCGCGGCCATTGGCGGTGAAGGGGAACTTGCCGACCTTGTAGGCGATGCCGGCGTCCTTGAGCTCTTCCTCGGTCTTGCCCAGCGCCGCCACTTCCGGAGCCGTATAGACGATGCCGGGAATGACGTCGTAGTTCACATGGCCATGCTTGCCGGCGATGATCTCGGCGACGGCAACGCCCTCATCCTCGGCCTTGTGAGCCAGCATCGGCCCGCGAACCACGTCGCCGATCGCATAGACTCCCGGCGACATTGGTGCGGAAATGATCGTCGATGACGACGCGGCCGCGCTCGGTGGCGACACCCGCCTGCTCGAGCCCAAGCCCCTCCGTGTTCGGCCGCCGGCCGATCGCGACCAGCACGATATCGGCGCTCAGCGTCTTCGCCTCGCCGCCCGCGGCCGGCTCGACCGTCACGGTTGCGCCAGCGCCTGCAGTCTCGACCTTGGTGACCTTGGCGCCGAGATGGAAGGTGAAGCCCTGCTTCTCCAGGATGCGCTGGAACTGCTTGGCGATCTCGCCATCCATGCCCGGCAGGATGCGGTCGAGATATTCGACCACGGTGACCTTGGCGCCGAGACGGCCCCAGACCGAGCCGATCTCGAGCCCAATGACACCGGCGCCGACTACGACCAGCTCCTTCGGCACGGCGCCGATGTCGAGCGCGCCGGTCGAGGTGACAACGACACGCTCATCGATCGTCACACCCGGCAGGGCGGTCGATTCCGAGCCGGTGGCGATGACGATCGCCTTGGTCTCGAGCGTCTGGGACGTGCCGTCCTCGGCCTTGACCTCGACCTTGCCGGCAGCGGGAATGCTGGCCAGGCCATGGAAGGCCTCGATCTTGTTCTTCTTCAGCAGGAAGGCGACGCCGTTAACGTTGGCGTCCACCGTCTCCTGCTTGTGGGTCATCATCTGCTTGAGATCGAGCGTCGGTGTGCCGACCGAGATGCCCAGGCTCGGGAAGGTATGAGCGGCCTCGGCGAACATTTCGGAGGCATGCAGCAGCGCCTTGGACGGAATGCAGCCGACATTCAGGCAGGTGCCGCCATGGGTCTTGCGCTTTTCCACCACCGCGACCTTGAGGCCGAGCTGGGCGGCGCGAATGGCGCAGACATAACCGCCGGGGCCGGTGCCGATGACGACGAGATCGTAGGACATGGGGTTCTCTTATTCAGGCAAGCTGGCAACCGCCAGCGACGTCAGGACAGTTGAAATGATGATCGGTCGAGATAATCCGGCAGGATGGTCTGCCCGTCGATGACGGCTTCGGACAGCTGCTCGACGGTCAGATTCTTGGCGCCAGACAGATCTGCTCCACGAAGAATCGTCCCACGCAGAGAGGCCCCGGCAAAATCAGCTCCTCGGAATATCGCATGGGCTGCGTCCGCGCCTGCCAGATTGGCCCCGCGCAACGAAGCACCGCTCAAATCGGTCCTGCGGACGAAAGCGCCATGGATATCCAGCACGCGTGACGGCCTATCGGTTATACGTGCCTGTGTCATGCGTCACCCAGTCTGCTACGAAGCATCTTCATGATCTCCTGCACATCAATAGGTGGATCGTCATCTCCATAGTCGATGTCGCTGGCTCTTAGAAATGCCTGAAGAAGATCAAAGACGGGGTCTGAGAGATCTGGAAAGTCCTTCGCGACCTCTCTCAAAACATATATGGCAGCTAATCGAACCTCGAGGTTGGGGTCCCGCAATTGCCCTACCGAGCGGTTGAACAATTCTGTTACGTGCGCCCGACGAGCCAACGTGGCTTGAGTAGAAGCCGACCTCGCTTGCAGCGAAGCCGGTGAAAGCTGGCGCCACGCCAAGATGGCGCCGACGCAAGCAGCGGCCGCGAGCGCGAAGTTCCGGAGAACCTCCGAAAACGCGACCCAATGCACCGCCAGATCTCACAAATCCAGCACGAGGCGCGCGGGATCTTCCAGCGCCTCCTTGATGCGAACGAGGAAGGTCACGGCTTCCTTGCCGTCGATGATGCGGTGGTCATAGCTGACCGCGAGATACATCATCGGGCGCACGACGATCTGGCCGCCGACAACCATCGGCCGCTCCTGGATCTTGTGCATGCCGAGGATCGCCGATTGCGGCGCGTTCAGGATCGGCGTCGACATCAGCGAGCCGTAGACGCCACCATTCGAGATGGTGAAGGTGCCGCCCTGCATGTCCTCGATCTTGAGCGAGCCGTCGCGCGCCTTCTTGCCGAGCGCACCGATCGCCTTTTCGACACCGGCAATCGAGAGCTGGTCGGCATCGCGCACCACCGGAACCACCAGACCCTTGTCGGTGCCGACAGCGACCGCGACATGGTAGTAGTTCTTGTAGACGATGTCGGTGCCGTCGATCTCGGCGTTGACGGAGGGGATCTCCTTCAGCGCCTGCACGCAGGCCTTCACGAAGAAGCCCATGAAGCCGAGCTTCACGCCATGCTTCTTCTCGAAGACGTCCTTGTACTGGTTGCGCAGGTTCATCACCGCCGACATGTCCACCTCATTGAAGGTGGTCAGCATCGCGGCCGTGGCCTGGGCTTCCTTCAGGCGGCGCGCAATGGTCTGGCGCAGCTTGGTCATCTTCACCCGCTCTTCACGGGACGCATCATCCGGCGCGGACGGCGCGCGCACCTGCACGGGCGCGGCAGGAGCCGGCGCTGCAGCGCCACCGGTCGCAATCGCGGCCAGCATGTCGCCCTTGGTGACGCGGCCATCCTTGCCCGAGGCGCTGACCGATGAGGGATCGACGCCGCTCTCGGCAGCGAGCCGACCGACCGCGGGGCCGGAATCGGCGGCCTTGGTCGCAGGCTTGATCTGGCTGTCGCCGGCGACAGCGCCAGCCTGCTTCTGAGCCGCAGCCGAGGTCTCGGCGCCGGCCGTACCCGAAGCCTGGGCAACAGCCTTCTCCTCGCTCTTGGGCGCAGCAGCAGCAGCGCCCGAGCCGGCGGAGATCATGCCGAGCAGCGCCGACACACCGACCGTATCGCCTTCCTTGGCGACGATCTCACCCAGCACGCCGGACGCCGGCGCATTGACCTCAAGCGTCACCTTGTCGGTTTCCAGCTCCACCAAAGGCTCGTCGGCCTTCACCGCGTCGCCAGGCTTCTTGAACCATTTGCCGATCGTGGCTTCGGAGACGGATTCGCCGAGGGTGGGTACGCGGATTTCGGTCGCCATTGTCAGGCCTCTTCTGATGCGGGTCGTGTGTGGCGTCTGGTCAGGCTGCGAAGGCTTCGTCCAGGAACGCGTTGAGCTGGGCAAGATGCTTGGACATCAGTCCTGTCGCCGTCGCGGCCGAAGCCGGGCGGCCGACATAGCGCGCGCGCTTGACCTTGGCCCCGGCATGGCCGAGCACCCATTCGAGATAGGGCTCGACGAAGGTCCAGGAGCCCATATTCTTCGGCTCCTCCTGGCACCAGACCACATCGGCGGCCTTGAACCGGGCGAGCTCCTGCGCCAGCGACTTCAGCGGGAACGGATAGAGCTGCTCGACGCGCATCAGGTAGACATCGTCGATGCCGCGCTTCTCGCGCTCCTCGAGCAGGTCGAAATAGACCTTGCCGGAGCAGAGCACGACGCGGCGGATCTTGCCGTCCTTGACCAGCTTGGTCTCGGAGGTGCCACGCTCGGCATCGTCATGCAGCACGCGGTGGAAGGTCGAGCCCTCGGCCAGATCGTCCAGCGTCGAGACGCAGCGCTTGTGGCGCAGCAGCGACTTCGGCGTCATCAGGATCAGCGGCTTGCGGAAGTCGCGCTTCAGCTGACGGCGCAGGATGTGGAAATAGCTGGCCGGCGTCGAGCAGTTCGCCACCTGCATATTGTCCTCGGCGCACATCTGCAGGAAGCGCTCGAGACGGGCGGAGGAGTGCTCCGGACCCTGGCCCTCATAGCCATGCGGCAGCAGGCAGACCAGGCCCGACATGCGCAGCCATTTCCGCTCGCCCGACGAGATGAACTGGTCGAACACCACCTGCGCGCCATTGGCGAAATCGCCGAACTGCGCTTCCCAGCAGGTCAGGGCGTTCGGCTCCGACAGCGAGTAGCCGTATTCGAAGCCGAGCACCGCCTCCTCCGAGAGCATCGAATTGATGACCTCGTAGCGCGACTGGCCGTCACGGATATGGTTGAGCGAGGTGTGCCGCGCCTCGGTTTCCTGGTCGATCAGCACCGAATGGCGCTGCGAGAAGGTACCGCGCTCGCAATCCTGCCCGGACAGGCGGACCGGATTGCCGTCGAGCAGCAGCGAACCGAAGGCCAGCGCTTCGGCGGTGGCCCAATCGATGCCCTGCCCGGTCTCGACCGCCTTGCGGCGATTGTCGAGGAAACGCTGGATCGTGCGGTGGACGTTGAAGCCGGCCGGAACCGTCGTGATCTTGTCGGTGATGTCCTTCAAGACCTCGGCGGGCACGCCGGTGGCGCCACGGCGCGGATCATCCTCATCCGCCCGGATCGCCTTCATGCCGGCCCAGCGCCCGTCCAGCCAATCGGCCTTGTTGGGCTTGAAGGTCTGGCCGGCGTCGAACTCGATCTCGAGCTTGGCCTTCCACGCCGCGCGGATCTCGTCGACCTCGCCCGGCTGGATCACGCCCTCGGATTCGAGCTTGGCCGAATACAGCTCCAGCGTCGACTTGTGGCCGCGGATCTTGCGGTACATCAGCGGCTGGGTGAAGCCCGGCTCGTCGCCCTCATTATGGCCGAAGCGGCGATAGCAGAACATGTCGACCACGACCGGCTTGTGGAATTTCTGCCGGAACTCGATCGCCACCTTGGCGGCGAAGACCACCGCCTCCGGATCGTCGCCATTCACATGGAAGACCGGAGCCTCGACCATCTTCGCCACATCCGACGGATAGGGCGAGGAGCGCGAATAGCGCGGATAGGTGGTGAAGCCGATCTGGTTGTTGATGATGAAATGGATCGAACCGCCGGTCCGGTGGCCCTTCAGCCCCGACAGCCCGAGACATTCCGCGACGACGCCCTGGCCGGCGAAGGCGGCATCGCCATGCAGCAGCAGCGGCAGCACCTTCGAGCGCTCGACGATGTCGCCGAACTGGTCCTGCTTGGCGCGGACCTTGCCCAGCACCACCGGATCGACGATCTCGAGATGCGACGGGTTGGCGGTCAGCGAGATATGGACGTTGTTGCCGTCGAACTCGCGGTCCGACGACGCGCCGAGATGGTATTTGACGTCGCCCGAACCCTCGACATCGTCAGGGGCGAAGGAGCCGCCCTTGAACTCGTGGAACAGCGCGCGATGCGGCTTGCCCAGCACCTGGGTGAGCACGTTGAGGCGGCCGCGATGGGCCATGCCGAAGACGATGTCGCGGACGCCGAGCGCACCGCCGCGCTTGATGATCTGCTCCAGCGCCGGGATCAGCGCCTCGCCGCCGTCGAGGCCGAAGCGCTTGGTGCCGGTGTATTTCAGGTCGATGAACTTCTCGAAGCCCTCGGCCTCGACCAGCTTGTTCAGGATGGCGCGCTTGCCCTCGCGGGTGAAGGCGATCTCCTTGTCGGGCCCCTCGATCCGCTCCTGCAGCCATGCCTTCTGCTCCGGATCGGAGATGTGCATGAACTCGATGCCGATCGTGTTGCAATAGGTCCGCTGCAGCACGGTGACCATCTCGCGCACGGTGGCGAATTCCATGCCGAGCACGTTGTCGATGAAGATCTTGCGGTCGAGATCGGCGTCGCTGAAGCCAAACGCTGCCGGCGACAGCTCCTCGGGGTCCTTCATCGTCTCGATGCCGAGCGGATCGAGCTTGGCGTGGAGATGGCCGCGCATGCGATAGGCGCGGATCAGCATCAGGGCGCGGACGGAATCGCGCGTCGCCTGCTGGACGTCGGACGCGCTGAGCGCGGCACCGGCGGCCTTGGCCTTGCCGGTCAGCTTGTCGCTGACGACCTTCTCGACGACGCTCCAATTGCCGTCGAGCGCCGAAATCAGCTCGCCATTGGCGGTGATCGGCCAGTTCGGCTTCTTCCAGGACGCACCCTTGGCATTCTGGACGATGGCGGAGCCCTCATCCTTCAGCCCGGCGAAGAAACCCTGCCACTGCTCATCGACCGACTTCGGATCGGCCTGATAGCGCGCATAGAGATCCTCGATATAGGCCGCGTTGCCGCCATAGAGGAAACCCGTCTGCGCGAGAGCCTCGTTGATGTCCTGGCGAGCCATGATGTCGTCCTGCCTTTCGTATTCCTAGGCGAATCGCGAATAGCGAGTGGCGAGCAGCGGGTTCTGAAAACCGCTTCGCTGCTCGCCATTCGCCCTTAGCCCTTCAACACCTCGACCAAGGTCTTTCCAAGGCGCGCCGGCGACGGCGAGACCCGGATACCGGCCGCTTCCATGGCCGCGATCTTGTCCTCGGCGCCGCCCTTGCCGCCCGAGATGATCGCGCCGGCATGGCCCATGCGCCGGCCCGGAGGAGCCGTACGACCGGCGATGAAGCCGACCATCGGCTTCTTGCGACCGCGCTTGGCCTCGTCCTTGATGAACTGGGCCGCATCCTCTTCGGCCGAGCCGCCGATCTCGCCGATCATGACGATCGACTCGGTCTTGTCGTCGGCCAGGAACATCTCGAGCATGTCGATGAACTCGGTGCCCTTGACCGGATCGCCGCCGATGCCGACCGCGGTGGTCTGGCCCAGGCCCTCGCGGGTGGTCTGGAACACCGCTTCATAGGTCAGCGTGCCGGAGCGCGAGACGATGCCGACGGAGCCCGGCTTGAAGATGTTGGCCGGCATGATGCCGATCTTGCTCTCGCCAGCGGTGACGACGCCGGGGCAATTGGGCCCGATCAGGCGCGACTTGGAGCCGATCAGCGAGCGCTTGACCTTGACCATGTCGAGCACCGGAATGCCCTCGGTGATGCAGATGATCAGCGGGATTTCCGCATCGATCGCCTCGCAGATGGCATCAGCCGCGCCCGGAGGCGGGACATAGACGACGGAAGCGGTCGCACCGGTCTTCTGCTTGGCCTCGACCACGCTGTCGAAGACCGGCAGGCCGAGATGCAGGCTGCCGCCCTTACCCGGAGAGGTACCGCCGACCATCTGCGTGCCATAGGCAATGGCCTGCTCGGAGTGGAAGGTGCCGTTCTTGCCGGTAAAGCCCTGGCAGATGACCTTGGTGTTCTTGTCGATCAGGATGGACATGGTTTCTCCTCAAGCCTTCTTGATCGCAGCGACGATCTTCTGTGCGGCGTCGTCGAGATCATCGGCGGAAATGACGTTGAGGCCGGAGGACGAGATGATGTCCTTGCCTTCCTGCACATTCGTGCCTTCCAGGCGCACCACCAGCGGGACCTGCAGGCCGACCGCCTTCACCGCGGCAATGACGCCGCGCGCGATGACGTCGCACTTCATGATGCCGCCGAAGATGTTGACCAGGATGCCCTTCACCTTCGGATCGGCGGTGATGATCTTGAACGCCGCCGTCACCTTCTCTTCCGAGGCGCCGCCGCCGACATCGAGGAAGTTCGCGGGGCTTTCGCCGTAGAGCTGGATGATGTCGAGCGTCGCCATGGCGAGGCCGGCGCCGTTGACCATGCAGCCGATCGTGCCGTCGAGCGCGATATAGGCGAGGTCGTACTTCGAGGCTTCGATTTCCTTCTCATCCTCCTCCGTGGTGTCGCGCAGCGCGACGACCTCGGGGTGGCGATAGAGCGAGTTGGAATCGAAGGAGATCTTGGCGTCGAGGCACTTGATCTGGCCCTGCGTCGTCACGATCAGCGGGTTGATCTCCAGCATGTCCATGTCCTTGGCCACGAACGCTGTGTAGATCTGGGTCAGCACCGTGCCGGCCTGCTTGGCGAGATCGCCCGAGAGGCCGAGGATGCGGGCCATGGCGCGGCCATGATGCGGCATGATGCCGGTGGCGGGATCGACCGAGAAGGTCTCGATCTTCTCCGGCGTGTCATGGGCGACCGCCTCGATGTCCATGCCGCCTTCCGTGGAGATCACGAAGGCGACGCGCGAGGTCTCCCGGTCGACCAGCGCCGACAGGTAGAACTCCTTGGCGATATCGGAGCCGTCCTCGATATAGAGGCGGTTGACCTGCTTGCCGCTCTCGCCGGTCTGGGCGGTCACCAGCGTGTTGCCAAGCATTTCCTTGGCATGGCTCTCGACCTCTTCGACCGATTTGGCGAGACGCACGCCACCCTTGGCATCGGGGCCCAGTTCCTTGAACTTGCCCTTGCCACGGCCGCCGGCATGGATCTGCGACTTCACGACGAAGAGCGGACCAGGCAGCTTCTTGGCGGCCTCGACAGCCTCGGCAACGGTCAGAGCCGGGAAGCCGGCGGAAACCGGCGCGCCGAACTCCTTGAGAACCGCCTTGCCCTGATATTCGTGGATGTTCATGCGTGAATTCCTTTGGAAGGCGAGTGGCGAATGACGAGTGGCGAATGGTGTCTGGCAGGCGATCTACTCGCCATTCGCCATTCGCCACTCGCCTTTTCTATCTCACGCCAATGACGAATCGACGGATTTGCAGGCGTCGATCAGGGTCTGCACCGAAGCCACCGACTTCGAGAGCATCTCCTGCTCGGCCTTGTTCAGGCGGATCTTGACGACGCGCTCGACGCCCTTGGCGCCGATCACGACCGGCACGCCGACGAACATGTCACGCACGCCATACTGGCCCTTCAGCGCAGCCGCCGCAGGCAGCACGCGCTTCTGATCCTTGAGATAGCTCTCGGCCATGGCGATGGCCGACGCCGCCGGGGCGTAGAAGGCCGAGCCGGTCTTGAGCAGGTTGACGATCTCGCCGCCACCCTTGCGGGTGCGCTCGACGATGGCGTCGAGACGCTCCTGCGTCGTCCACTTCATCTTGACGAGATCCGGCAGCGGGATGCCGGCAACGCCGGAGTAACGCACCAGCGGCACCATGTCGTCGCCATGGCCGCCGAGCACGAAGGCCTGGACGTCCTTGACCGAAACCTGGAACTCCTCGGCGAGGAAGTGGCGGAAGCGGGCGGAGTCGAGCACGCCGGCCATGCCGCAGATCATGTTGGGCTTGAGGCCCGAGAACTTCTGCAGGGCCCAGACCATCGCATCGAGCGGGTTGGTGATGCAGATCACGAAGGCCTTCGGGGCGTAGGTCTTGATGCCCTCGCCGACCGACTTCATCACCTTGAGGTTGATGCCGATCAGGTCGTCGCGGCTCATGCCCGGCTTGCGCGGCACGCCGGCGGTGACGATGATCACGTCGGCGCCCTTGATGTCCTCATAGGAGTTGCGTGCCCTTGTAGCCGGCGTCGAAACCGTCGACCGGCGAGGACTCCGCAATGTCGAGGCCCTTCCCCTGCGGGATACCCTCGGCGATGTCGAAGAGCACGACGTCGCCAAGTTCCTTGAGGCCGGCGAGATGGGCGAGCGTACCGCCGATCTGACCGGCGCCGATGAGGGCAATCTTCTTGCGGGCCATTGTTGAGTCCTTCGTCCTGGCGCTGCGGAAAGCCGGTTCCCCGGCCAAAACCGTCGGTTTCTTTGGCCTAAACCGCCCTTTTGCCGCAACCCTTGCCTTAACATGGTTGACAAATCATGTGGAGCGGCAGCGCGGCTTGAGATGGGGCCGCAGCGTCAATGGTTTCAAGGGGTTGTCACGCAAGAACAGGCCGGGCCGCGGCCACCGCCGCAAAACCGACGCAATGACAAACTTCAAATTCTGTAATTTGTAACAGTTATTTTTCAGATGATGCCCGTGCTCAGCACGCGCAGCGCCACCCGGATCAGCGTCGAGAGACGCGCATCGACGGAAGACTGCGGCACATCCGCTTCCAGTTCAAGCGCCGCCGGATGGATGAAGCGGTGGGTGGCGTCGATCACATAGGCAATGGCGCGGTCCCGGTCGCGCGGCTCGAAAGCCCCCGACGCGATGCCCTCGTCGATCACCCGTTCGAACAGCGCCCGCACCCGCGTCCGGTTGCGCCGGCTGATCGCATGGCGCTTGGCCACCGCCTGCGACAGTGCCGCGAACAGATGCGGCTCCTCGGTCAGCAAGTCGCGATTGGCCTTGGCGAGAGCCAGGATCAGGCGCTCCAGCTTGTCGTCGGCAGGGTCGGGTCCATCGGCGATGTCGGCGAGGTGGCGCTCGGTCGCCTTCAGCCAGATATCGACCACTGCATCGACCAGCGCGGCGCGGGAGGGGAAGTAGCGATAGACATTGGCATGGGTCATGCCCGCCTCTTCGGCGACGGCGACGACCGTGAAGCGCCGCAAGCCGTGCTGGCGCAGATGCTCGCTGGCGACCGAGAGGATCCGCGTCTCGCTCGGCTCGCGCATCGTCATGGGATGACATGGCCCCGTGGCCAGGAAGCGGCGTGTTCATGGGTTTCGGGCTCGCCCTTCGGGCACCCAAAAATGACCGCGGGGGCTTGCGGCTTTCGACCCATCACGTCTCCACCAGCCCGCCGCTATCGCCACTCGCCGCCGAGTCCACCCGCCCATGCGGCAGCGCCAGATAATCCTCGGAGCGCATCTCGATCAGCCGCGAAACGGTGCGGTCGAACTCGAAGGCCTCGCGCCCCTGCGCTGCGGTGTAGAGCTGGTGCGGCTCGGCTGCGGCCGACGCCACGAGCTTCACATGATGCTCGTAAAGCGTATCGATCAGGATGATGAAACGCTTGGCCTCATTGCGCTGGTCCTGCGTCATCGCCGGGATCTCGTCCAGCACCAGCGTGTGGAAGCGTTGTGCGAGCGCGATATAGTCGGACGCGCCAAAGGCATGGGCGCAGAGATCGGAGAAGCGACGCGCGCGCCACGCCACCGGCGGCCTGCGGCAGGCGCAGCTCATGCCCCTGCACCGTCAGCACCACGGGCTGCCCATGCGCCACCCCGCTGAGCCGCGTGAAAGCCCGGTCCAGAGCCGCCCGCGCCGCCGCATCCGCCGGAACATGATAGACCGGCGCACCGCCGAGCTTCTCCAGCCGGAAATCGGTCCGCGCCTCGAGCTTCACCACCTCGACCTTCTCGCTCAGCAACGCGATGAAGGGCAGGAACAGGGCCCGGTTCAGCCCACCCTCATAGAGCCGCGACGGCTCGACATTGGAGGTCGCGACGACGACGACGCCGGCCTCGAACAGCGCCGTGAACAACCGGCCCAGGATCATCGCATCGGCGATATCGGTGACCGTGAACTCGTCGAAGCAGAGCAGCCGCGCCTCTTCGGCAAGCTCGGCCGCGATCGGCGCGATCGGATCGGGATCCTTGACCTCGCCGGCCTTCAAGCGCTGGCGATAGGCATAGATGCGCGCATGCACATCCGCCAGAAACTCATGGAAATGCACCCTCCGGCGCTGCGGCACCGGGGCTGCATCATAAAACAGGTCCATCAGCATGGTCTTGCCACGCCCGACCGAGCCCCAGATGTAGAGCCCCTTGATCGGCTCGACCTGGCGCGCCTTGCCGCCAAACAGCCAGCCCAGCGCACTGCTTTTGCGGGCGAGGCGGCGGGTCGCCAAAGTGTCCGCCAGCGCCGCAAGGCGCTTGACCACCGCGACCTGCGCCGGGTCGCGCTCGATGGCGCCAGCCTCGACAAGGGCGGCATAGCGATCAGAAAGCGAGATTGTCATGCGGCGAGGCGGTTAGGAACGGGGTGTCCGGGTTAAGCCAGCGCAGGCTGGCGGGCAAGAGCAGGCTGGTTTTTCGCTCGATGCCAGGCCTGGCCCACCCAAGGCTCCTCCTTCGTCATTCCACAGGCGCAACGGCGTTGGGCGACACGCGCGTGCAAGCGGGGCTGACAAAAGCATTCGCTCCCGACACTATGCACACCCAATGACCGCCTTTGAAACGATTTAAAATGGTTCCGAAGCAGCTGATCGACCAGTTTCGTACGCTTCACCAGTCCGGCTGCTTCGTCATGCCCAACCCCTGGGATATCGGCTCGGCCCGCTGGCTGCGCGGCCAGGGCTTTCCCGCTCTGGCGACGACCAGTGCCGGTTTTGCGTTCACGCAGGGCCGCGCCGACCAGGATGTGCCGCGCGACATGATGCTGGCCCACATCGCCGAGATGGTGAAAGCGGTGCCGGATCTGCCGATCAACGCCGATTTCGAGAATGGCTATGCCGATACGCCCGATGGCGTCGCGGCCAATGTGAAGCTCTGCGTTGCCACCGGTGTCGCCGGGCTCTCGATCGAGGATGCGACCGGGCGCAGCGACGAACCGCTTTACCCGTTCGACCTCGCCGTCCAGCGCATCAGGGCCGCGCGCCGCGCCATCGACGAAACCGGCTCCGGCGTGCTGCTCACCGCCCGCGCCGAATGCTTCCTGACCGGGCATCCCGACGCTCTCGCCGAAAGTGTCCGGCGCATTGCCGCCTATGCCGAGGCCGGGGCCGATGTGCTGTATGCGCCGGGCCCAAAGACGCCTGACCAGATCTCGGCGGTCGTCGCCGCTGCCTCAGGCAAGCCGTTCAACGTTCTCGTCTACGGCGATTTCGGCCTCAGCGTTGCCGATATCGCAGCACTGGGCGGACGTCGTATTTCAATTGGCGGCGCATTGGCCCGCGCCGCCTGGGCGGCCTTCATCGAGGCGACGCGGCTGATCCGGGACGAAGGCAGCTTTCGCGGCTTTGCGGCCAATTCCGCCTCTTCGCCGCTGAACCCGTTCTTCACCGACGATCTGAAGGCGCGCTCGTGACCAGCACCCTGCTCATCGCCCCGGCCTGGCTCGGCCATAGTGGGCTCTGGCTTGTCGACGCCAAGGGTCGGCGCAAGCCTGTCGATGCCGAGGATGTCGATCTGTCCGAGGAGCTGGCCGACCGGCTGGAAGCCTGGATGGACCAGTTCGACGCCATCTATGACGAGGATGACGAGACACGCTCGCGCTTTGCCGATGCCGTGCAGCAACTCGCCTGGGAAGCCGAAGGCGCGGCCATTGCCGAGGCTGTCAGGGCCGAGCTCGGTGCGTCCTGGACAGTCGAGACCGATCTCGCGAGCTGGCAGGAAAACCTGAAATCATGAGCTCCTCCCCCAATAGCCTGCCCGCCGACTGGACAGCTCCGCCCTTCCCGCCGGCCAAGACGCTGGAGGGCCGCTACTGCCGGCTGGAGCCGATCGATCCCGCCCGGCATCTCGACGAGATCTGGACGGCCAATCAGGGCCAGGACCACATCTGGGAATGGATGCCGGCGCATCCGCCCCAGACGAAGGAGGCTTATGGCGAGCTGCTGGCGATGATGCAGGCCAAGCCCGGCATCGTCCCTTACGCTGTCATCGACACCGCCGACGGCAAGGCGAAGGGCCATCTCTGGCTGATGGAGATCAGGCCGGAGAACGGTGTCTTCGAGGTCGGCTACATCACCTATTCGCCCTCCCTGCAGCGCACGCGCGCCGCAACGGAGGCGATTTATCTGTGCGGCGCCTACGGTTTTTCGCTGGGCTATCGCCGCTTCGAATGGAAGTGCAACAATCTGAACGAGCCCTCAAAGCGCGCCGCCCTGCGCTTCGGCTTCCAGTATGAGGGGCTGTTTCGCCAGCACATGGTGGTCAAGGGCAAGAACCGCGACACCGCCTGGTTCTCGATCCTCGATCATGAATGGCCGGTGCGCGCCCGCGGCTTTGCCCGATGGCTGGCGCCGGAGAATTTCGATGAGGCGGGCCGCCAGCACCACGCGCTCGCCGCCTTCAACCAGCCCGTCGCCATGGCCGGTTCCGTGCCGCTGCGGCGCGCCTCAATGGCCGACATCCCGGCGATCCTGGCGCTGAAGAACGCCGCCTATACGCCCAATGAGAGCATTATCGGTGTGCCGTCCCTGCCGCGCATCGCCGACTATGCCGAGATCGTCTCCGAACACGAGGTCTGGTTGGCTGAGGGCCGTAACGGCCTCGACGCTGCCCTCGTGCTTGAAATCGAGCCGACGCTGTTTCAGGTCTGGAGTATCGCCGTCTCGCCCGAGGCGGGCGGCCGCAAGCTCGGCTCAGCGCTGATGCGCTTTGCCGAAGAGCGCGGCCGGGCGCTCGGCTATGACGCCCTCACGCTCTACACCAATAGCAAGCTCACCCAGCGCATCGGCTGGTACGAGCATCTCGGCTACAGCATCACCCATCACGAGGACAGGGCCGACCGGCGGCTCATCCATATGCGCAAAGCACTCGGCAAGGCCGGCTGAACCAAGGGAAGACGACAATGGCAGGACGATTGAAGGGCAAGGTCGCGGTTGTGACCGCCGCAGGCCAGGGCATTGGCCGCGCGATTGCCGAAGCCTTCGTGGCGGAAGGCGCGACCGTCTACGCGACCGACAAGGATGTCGCGCTGCTCGACGGCATCCCCAAGGCCAAGAAGCGCAAGCTCGACGTGCTCTCCAGCAAGGCGGTCGAGGCGTTCGCCGAGAAGGTCGGGCCGATCGATATTCTGGTCAACGCAGCCGGCTATGTCCACCACGGCACCGTGCTGGACTGCGACGACAAGGCCTGGGAATTCTCCTTCGACCTCAACGTCAAGTCGATGCACCGGACGATCAAGGCCTTCCTGCCGGCGATGCTGGCCAAGGGCTGGCGGCTCGATCGTCAACATCGCCTCGGGCGCCGGCTCGGTTCGCGGCATCCCCAATCGCTATGTCTATGGCGCCACCAAGGCGGCCGTCATCGGCCTGACCAAGGCGGTCGCGGCCGACTTCATCAAGAAGGGCGTCCGCGCCAACGCGATCTGCCCCGGCACGATCCAGTCGCCCTCGCTCGACCAGCGCATCAAGGACCTCGCAACCGCCAGCAAGACCTCGGAAGCGGCGGCCCGCCAGGCCTTCATCGACCGCCAGCCGATGGGCCGGCTCGGCACGGCCGAGGAAATCGCCTGGCTCGCCGTCTATCTCGCCTCCGACGAGGCGAGCTACACCACCGGCCAGATCCACCTCGCCGATGGCGGCTTCGCTCTCTGAGCACAAGAACAAGACAAGGGAGGAAACACCAATGCATATCCTCGTTCTCGGCGGCGCCGGCATGGTCGGCCGCAAGTTCATCCGAGCGACTGGCCAAAGACGGCCAGCTCGGCGGCAAGGCCATCGACAAGATCACGGCGCAGGACGTCGTCGCCGCCACCGCGCCCGAGGGCGCCCCCTTCGCCTTCGAGGCGGTCGTCTCCGACATGTCGGTGCCGGGCGAAGCGGAAAAGCTCGTCGCCTCGCGTCCCGACTGATCGTGCATCTCGCCGCGATCGTCTCCGGCGAGGCCGAGGCCGATTTCGACAAGGGCTACCGCATCAATCTCGACGGCACGCGCTATCTCTTCGACGCGATCCGCCTGATCGGCGACGGCTACAAGCCGCGGCTGGTCTTCACCTCCTCGATCGCGGTGTTCGGCGCGCCCTTCCACGAGAAGATCGCCGACGAGTTCCACACCACGCCGCTGACCAGCTACGGCACGCAGAAGGCGATCGGCGAATTGCTGCTCTGCGACTATACGCGGCGCGGCTTCTTCGATGGCGTCGGCATCCGCCTGCCGACCATCTGCGTCCGCCCCGGCACGCCCAACAAGGCGGCCTCGGGCTTCTTCTCCAACATCATCCGCGAGCCGCTGAACGGCATCGAGGCCGTGCTGCCGGTCTCCGACAGCGTCATGCACTGGCATGCTTCGCCCCGCTCGGCGGTCGGCTTCCTGATCCATGCCGCGACGATGGACACCAGCACGATCGGCCCGCGCCGGGCGCTGACCATGCCAGGCCTGGCCTGCACGGTCGCCGAGCAGATCGAGGCGCTGCGCAAGGTGGCCGGTGAGGGCGTCGTCGCCCGCATCAAGCGCGTCCCGGACCCAGTGATCGACGGGATCGTCGCCGGTTGGCCGCGCAATTTCGAGGCGAAGCGCGCTCCGGCGCTGGGCTTCAAGGCGGAATCGAGCTTCGAGGAGATCATCCGCGTCCATATCGAGGACGAGCTCGGCGGCACCTTCGTGCGCTGAGAGATTTCCGGCGGTCATTGCGAGCGTGAGCGAAGCAACCCAGGGCATGCCGCGCTCTACGACACTGGGTTGCTTCGCTCACGCTCGCAATGACGTGGAGGAGCTTGGCGACGCAGCCGCGGACGAACGTCAGATTACTTCAGGGGCTTGCGCGCAAACACCAGATCGACATCGCCGATCGGGATGCCGAGCTTCGAGACGATGGCGCGGTTGACGATGACGCCGCGTGCATCGCGCTCGATCACATCCTCGAAATGCACCCGGACAGGGCCTGACCCTGTCGGCAAGTCGACATCATAGGAGAGCCGGACGCCGTTGCCCTCGCTGCGGATCACCGCCTCGCCCACGACATCCTCGCGGGTTCCGACATAGCTGCCCGGACCGGCCTTGCGGAACACCCAGGTCTTCACATCCTTCTCGCCATCGGAATAGCTGAAGGCCTCGCGAAGGGTCAGGGTGTCGCCCCGCACCCGCCCATCCAGCACGACGGTGAGCCCGCGCGTCGCGCCGGTGACGCGGTTGGTAAAGACACCCTTGGCGTAGCTGCGCCCCTTGAAATCGCGCTCCAGCACGACCCCTTGCGTCTCCGCCGCCCCGCTGAAATCCGGCCGTGTCGCGCAGGCGGGCAACAGGGCGGTGAGCGACAAAGCGAGCGCGACGCGGCGAGAGATCATCGATCGGCCTCCAACAAAAAGGGTCCCGGACATCTCCGGGACCTCTCTTCCTACGCAAGGCAGGCTTCGCTGGATGCGCATGCGGCGGGGCCGGGATCGACCGGATCCTCCACCAGATCGGGGGCGTGTGCCCAGCCGCTCGAGCCCCAGCTCTTCAGCGCGGCCCAGGTCGAGCGGTCGAGCCGGTACTGCTCGCAGGGGAACAGACCGCCGCGCGCCGGCAGCGACTTCAGGAAAGAGCCCTCGGCCTTGAAGCCGGACTTCTCCAGAACACGCCGCGAGGCCGGGTTGATCACCCGGGCATCGGCTTCCAGCGCCGGGATGTCGAGCATGGTGAAGAGCGTATCGCTCAGCGCCTGCACCGCCTCGGTCGCATAGCCCTTGCCCCAATGCGGCAGGCCCAGCCAGTAACCGATGAAGGGACTGCCGCTCGCCTTGCGATGCGCGCCGAGCATGCCGATCAGCTCATTGGGCTTGGAGCGCGGCGTGATCGCCAGCACGAGATGATCGCCCAGCGCATTGCCCTTGCGCGCGCCGAAGATAAACGGCTCCACCGCCTCCACCGGATAGGGATGCGGGATCGAGGCCGTCATCTCGGCAACGGCTTTCTCGCCTGCCTGGCGCAGGATGGCCGTGGCGTCGGCCATGCGCGGCCAGCGCAGCCAGAGACGGCGGGTCTCGAGCCGGAAAACATCGTCGCGGGTCAGTTCCGGGAACATCTGGTCTCTCCGTCGGCGCAAACGAAAAAGGGAGCTGGGACTTGTGCCCCACCTCCCCTTTTCCTTGACCTTTGGGAAACCCCTGGAGGGTCTTGCCCTTCGATCCGATCCGGTTCGGTGGAACCGGCGGATCGAGGAAAATCCCTATCCGCCGTTTATTCTGCGGCCTCTTGGGCCGGGACTACGTTCACGAAAGCTCGGCCGAGTTTCGTAATGAATCGCACGCGACCATTCGTCAGGGCGAAAAGGGTATGATCCTTGCCCATGCCGACATTGGCGCCGGCATGCCATTTGGTGCCGCGCTGACGGATGATGATGTTGCCGGGAACGACAGCCTGGTCGCCGAACTTCTTCACGCCGAGGCGCTTGCTCTCGGAGTCGCGACCGTTGCGGGACGAACCGCCTGCTTTTTTGTGAGCCATAACGCCCTACCTCGAAACTTCTATGATCTCTGTAACCCGAATCGGCGGCAAAAGCCAGCCGACCCGGAGATGAAACCGCAATGACGCCTGACGGGTGTTGTCAGTAGTCCTCGCCGGAGGCCAGCTCAGCCTGGTCGGCCTTGGCCCGGGGGGGCTTGCCGGCCAGCAGATCCTTGGCCTGCGCGACCCATTCCTCGCGCGTGGCGCGGCCGCGGAGCTTGAGCTCCTCGTCCCACTTGGCGACATCGGCCTCGCTCCAGGACGCGATGTCGTTCCAGGAGGTGATGCCGGCAGCGCGCAGCTTCTTCTCGATGGTCGGGCCGACGCCCGAGATCAGCGAGAGGTTGGACGCGTCGACCGCATCAGCCTTGGTCTCTGCCTTGGCCTTCTTCTCGGCCTTCGGCTTCACCGTCTCGGAAGCAGCGGACACCGCGGCCACGGAAGCTGCACCCTTCTTCATCTCCGGCTTCTTGCCGCCGGTGAGGATGTCGGTGATGCGCACCACGGTCAGCTCGGCGCGGAAGCCGCGCTTGCGCTTCGAGTTCTGGCGGCGACGCTTCTTGAAGGCGATGACCTTCTCGCCACGAGCCTGCTTCACGATCTCGCCGGCGACGGTGATGTCGCTCAGGAAGGGCGCGCCAACGGTCGACTTCTCGCCATCGGTCAGCATCAGCACCTCGCCGAAGGCGACGGTGTCGCCAGGCTCTCCAACGAGCTTGGCAATGGTGATTTCATCGTTCGCGGCGACGCGGAACTGCTTGCCGCCGGTTTTGATGACTGCGAACATCATTGTTCTCCATGTTCAGCCCCGCCCTGTCGCGAACCTCCTCGAGGAGGCGCACGCGGGACGGCTTTTTGGCAGTCGGTTGCGTGGTTGGTTGCTCTCGTCGGCGTCGGCGGCCCATAAGGCATCGACCCTACGCCAAAAGAGATCGGGCGCGGGTCTCCCCACGCCGGACGAGGCTCACTAGGCGCAGGCGCGCTTCAGGTCAAGCAAAACTGGCACCTCGGCTGCAATTTGTGACGTTTGCTTGAAGCCGGGCCATCACAAGGCTTGTCTCCCTGTCTGCCCGCGTGTAGTAACCACCCCGCTTCGACCGAGAGCGACCGCGGACAGGTGGCAGAGTGGTTGAATGCACCGCACTCGAAATGCGGCATACCCGCAAGGGTATCGGGGGTTCAAATCCCTCCCTGTCCGCCACTCACCGCCCGCTCGGCACCGCTTCTCCCGCACCACTGCGACTGGCTGCCACTCGTCTGGCCGGGTTACCCACGACAGTGGCGCCTGCCGGGACGGAGCGCGTCACCACCGCTCCCGCTCCGATGATGGCGTCATCGCCGACGCTCACGCCTGGCAGGATGATGGCGCCGGAGCCGATCCAGACATTGGCGCCGATCCGCACCGGCAGCCCGCTCTCATAGCCCTGGCGCCTGAGGGCTGGATCGCGCGGATGGTCGGGCGTCAGGATCTGGACGCCGGAGCCGATCTGCGTGCCTTCGCCGATGTCGATCCGTCCGACATCGAGCAGCACACAGCCGAAGTTCAGGAACGTGCCGCGGCCGAGATGGATGTTGTAGCCGTAATCGCAGAAGAAGGGCGGGCGCACCACGACATCCTGGCCGACATGTCCGAGCAGCCGGCGCAGCACCGCGTCCCGCTGCGCCACCTCCGCGGCAGGCGTCGAATTATAGCCCTGCATCAACTCGGCCGCGCGGAGCTGGTCGGCAGCGAGTTCCTCGCCGACCGCGCGGTAGAGCTCGCCAGCCAGCATCTTCTCCTTCTCGCTGCGCACCCGTCAGCCCGCCATTGCGCGGCAGCTTTCGGCGCAGGCGCGGCAGGCTTTTACGCATTCGTCCATATCGCCGACGCGCTCGCAATCCTGGGCGCAATCCTCGCAGATATCGGCGCATTCCGCGCAGAGGTGCTTGTGATGGCGTGTGCCCAGCAGCATCAGATGCGCAGACGCCCGGCAGGTTTCGGCGCAGGACAGCATCAGCTTGATGTGGTCGGGCTTGGCATGCTCGCCGCCCATTTCGAGGCAGTGGCCGGCGGCCATGCTCAGGCAGGTCTGGTAGCAGGTCAGGCAGGTGTCGATGCAGCTTTGCATCCCTTGATCCATGTGGTGCATGGGGCGTCTCCTGTCGTTCAGGGGGATGGGCCGTCGCGCCCGGCAGGGTCTGAAACCCGCAAGCCGCAGCGCTCACCCGGCAGGAACCTTTCTCGCGGCGCGACTGTTCCCTCCCTCGCAAAACGGGAGAGACAGCGATGATGTTCGTCGAGAAGATTCGAGAAGGTCTGGAAGTCGTCGGCTCCGATGGCGGCCATGTCGGCACGGTCGATGGCCTGTCGGGGCAGTTGATGAAGCTGAAACGCTCAGACCCGGCTTCGGGCGGCGTGCATCATTTCCTCGATATCGCTCTGGTCAGCGGCGTCGACGAGCGTCGCATCACCCTGCTGGTTCCGGCCGAGGAGGCGCAGGAGCGCTGGTCCGACGAACCGAGCTAAGGCTCAGCCCCTGACCTGACGCAGCGAGCGGGCGAAGAAATGCACGACCTGCTGCGTCAGCTCGGCGCCCATCGACTGGGCGCTCCGGACCGCAGCCAGACTATAGCGCCCCTCTGCCGCCACGATATCGGCAGCAAAGAGCGTGCTGATAGCCAGAGCCAGGATGAGGCGATTGCGCATGACGCACAGAATAGACGCGTCCGTCTTGCCATATCGCTAGGGAAACCACCGGCATTTTAGCGGTCGTCAGGCCGCTGCGCCGCGCCCTGCGATCTGCCCCAGAACGACAGCGGTCAGCAGGCCATTGCCCGAGAGATAACCCTCGGCACCCGAGCCCGAAACACCGCAAGCAGCCCCACCGGCCGCAAACAGATTGGGCAGCGCCCCACCCGCGACCGACTGGACCCGCGCATCGGTATCGATCACCAGCCCGCCCTGCGTATGGAACAGTGCGCCGGTCACCTTCACCGCCAGAAACGGGGGCTGCAATTCGCGCGCGCCTGTCAGATCGCGGCCAAAGCCATCGCGCCCCCCGGCGGCCTTGCCCGCCGTGACAGCCGCCATCGTCTCCACCAGCGCCGGCTCGGGCACATCCATGCGCCGCGCCAGTTCCGGCCAATCGGCGGCGGAGAGGATCGCCCCCATCGCCTCGGCCCGTTTGAAATCCTCGAATTGCCGGGCGATCGCGGCGATACGGCTATCGAACAGCGTCCAGGCCAGACCGTCGGGCTGCTTCAGCACCTCGGCCGCCTGCTCCGAATAGCCGCGCGAACTCGTCGCAGAAGCGCCGGCCCAGCCGGTTCACCTGCACACCGCCCTCGGTAATCGTCGCCCAGGTGATCAGGATGCCGGCGGGATGGGCGACAGAGCCATGCCCTTGATGGCCGCCGAGATGATGTGTCGCTGCGCCCAGCGCCTCGCCCCACAGCACAGCCTCGCCCTGATTGCCGGGATGCCCGAAATACAGCGCGTCCTTCAGCGAGGGGATGTGCTGCGCCACCAGCTCCTTGTTGCCGCCATAGCCATTGCAGGCGAGCACCAGCCGGTCGCAGCCGATCTCCTCCTGCGTGCCATCGGGCCGCGTGAAGGCCAATCCGAGCACGCGCCCCTCTTCATCGGCGAACAGCCGCGTCGCCTGCGCCTCGCACAGGATTTCGACGCCTTCCGCTTCTGCCGCCTGCCGCAGCGCGTCGATCAGCTCCTCGCCCGAGCGGCTCGGCAGCCCGTGCATCCGCCGCGCGGAATGGCCGGGATAGGAGAAATCGGCAATCACCGAGAACGGCAGCCCGTAGCGATCCGCCAGCCATTCCAGCACCGGGCCGGCCTGCTCGGTCACCCGCGTCACGATCGCCGGATCGGGCTCGCCCTTGGCCTTGGTCATGATGTCGCGGGCGAAGCGCTCGGGATCGTCGGCGATGCCGGCCTCGCTTTGCCAGCGCGTTCCTGCGGCAGGGATCAAACCGGCCGACAGCGCCGTCGAGCCGCGCGGCAGGGCGTCCCGCTCCAGAACCAGCACCTCTGCGCCGGCTTCCCGAGCCGCCAGCGCCGCCACCAGCCCGGCCGCACCGGCGCCGATGATTACGACAGGAACCGACAGCGGAAATGTCCGCTCCTTGACGCGCACGACCTTGCTCACCAAGCTCTCCCTTAGCCGCCTTATTGGGTCGACGCGACCCTATCCTGTATTAGATTTAAAACAAGAAGTTGCCTGCTGGCGAGAGCCGCATTAGCCTTCGATCCTGACATGCAGATAGGTGGATCGATGACCGGCAGCGCCAGCCCGCGCACATTGTTCGACAAGGTCTGGGATGCGCATGTCGTCGTGCAGCGCGAGGACGGGCAGAGCCTGCTCTGGATCGACCGGCATTTCCTGCATGAGGGCTCCTTCCACGCCTTCGACAAGCTGAAGGCGCGCGGCGCCGAGCTGGCGCGGCCGGACCTCACCTTCGGCATCGAGGACCATTACGTCCCGACCCGCGAGCGCGATCTCGACAAGATCGATCCCGCCATCAAGCGCATGATCATGCAGCTGCGCGACAATGCGCAGCGCCATCAGCATCAGGCTGTTCGGCCTCGACGATCCCGGCCAGGGCATCGTCCATGTGGTGGGGCCCGAGCAGGGGCTGACCCTGCCGGGCCTGACCATGGTCTGCGGTGACAGCCACACCTCCACCCATGGCGCGTTCGGCGCGCTCGCCTTCGGCATCGGCGCGTCCGAGGTCGCCCATGTGCTGATGACGCAGACGCTCTGGCAGAAGCGGCCGCAAGCGGATGCGCATCACTGTCGATGGCACGCTGGCGCCGGGCATTGCCGCCAAGGACATCGCCTTGTCGATCATCGCCGCGCATCGGCGCCGATGGCGCAGCCGGCCACGCCATCGAATATGCCGGCTCCGCCATCCGCGCCCTGTCGATGGAAGGGCGGCTGACCCTGTGCAACCTGTCCATCGAGGCGGGCGGGCGCTGCGGCATGGTTGCGCCCGACGAGACCACCCTCGCCTATCTCCGTGGCCGCCCCTACGCGCCCAAGGGCGAAGCGTTCGACAAGGCCGGCGCCGACTGGCTCGCTTTGGCCAGCGACACTGACGCAGTGTTCGACCGCGAGGTCGTGCTGGATGGCAGCCAGATCGCGCCGATCGTCACCTGGGGCACCAGCCCCGAGGACGCGCTGCCGATCACCATGAGCGTGCCCGATCCCGAGCGCGCTGGCGACCAGGGCCGCGCCGCCCATATCCGCGAGGCGCTCGACTATATGGGGCTGCAGCCCGGCCAGCGGCTTGAGGATATCAGCGGTCGACCGCGTCTTCATCGGCTCCTGCACCAATAGCCGGATCGAGGATCTGCGCGCGGCTGCCGCCGTTCTGGCCGGGCCGCAAGGCGATGGTGCCGGGGCTCGTCTCGCCCGGCTCGGCCCAGGTGAAGCGACAGGCGGAAGCCGAGGGGCTCGACCGCATCTTCATCGAGGCCGGGCTTGAATGGGTCGCCGCCGGCTGCTCGATGTGCGTCGGCATGAATGGCGATCTGGTGCCGCCGGGCGAGCGCTGCGCCTCCACCACCAACCGCAATTTCCGCGGCCGGCAGGGGCCGGGATCGCGCACGCATCTGATGTCGCCGGCCATGGCGGCGGCGGCGGCGGTCACCGGCCGCCTCACCGATATCAGGCCCCTGCTGAGGGAGCGCGGCTGATGCAACCCTTCACCCGCCTGTCAGGCCTCGCCTGCCCGCTGCCACTCACCGGCGTCGACACCGACCAGCTGATCCCCGCGCGCTTCATGAAGCGCTCGCGGGCCGAGGGCTATGGCGGCTACCTCCTGCATGATCTGCGCTTCGACCCCACCGGGGCGGCGCTGCCGGATTTCCCGCTGAACAGGCCGGAACGGCAGGGCGCCGAGGTGCTGGTGGCGCGGCGCAATTTCGGCAGCGGCTCCTCGCGCGAGGCGGCCGTCTATGCTTTGGTGGATTACGGTTTTCGCTGTGTCATCGCCCCGAGCTTCGGCGACATCTTCGCCTCCAACGCCGTCAATAACGGGCTTTTGCCGGCGCAGGTCTCCGAGGAGGATTGCGAGGCGCTGCTGGCCGCACTCACTGAGGGCGCTGGCGCGATCACTGTCGATCTCGAGGCCGAGCGGGTCATTCTCGGCAATCTCAGCTGCCCCTTTGTCGTCGATCCGGTCTGGCGCACCAAGCTGCTGAATGGCTGGGACGATATCGACCTGACCCTCAGCCATACCCGTGCGATCGGCGCGTTCGTGGCCGGCGACCGGCGCGAGCGGCCCTGGGCCCAGCTGACCCCAACTGGCGCTTGACAGGCGCTCAAGCTGTGCTTTCTATAAGACAGGTTACTGTCTCACGGCTGAGGCAGACAAGGAGCGCGATGTCGAGCGTCGAACCCCTGAAGGCGCGCAGGCTCTACCTTCTCCTGAGGGATCGCATCCTGACGGGTGAGGACCGGCCGCATGCGCGCCTGCCGAGCGAGCCGATGCTGGCGGTGCAGAACGGCGTCTCCCGCGTCACAGTGCGGCGCGCGCTCGACCAGCTGGCTTCGGAAGGCTTGATCGAGCGGCGCCCCGGCTCCGGCACCTTCGTCAGCGGCAAGGGCACCAGCGCGCCGGTCGTGGCTGATTTCTCCAATGTGCTGACCCATCTCGTCGAGATGGGGCGCCGCACGGAGGTGAAGCTGCTCGCCTTCAGCTATGTCAAAGCCAGCGAAACCCTGGTCGAGGCGCTCAAACTTGCGCCAGATGAGCGCGTCCAGCGTTCGATCCGCGTGCGCCTGATCGACGGGCAGCCCTTTTCCTATCTCGTGACCCATGTGCCGGAGCGGATCGGCATCTCCTATTCCGAGGCCGATCTCGCCTCGATGCCGCTGCTCTCGCTGCTCGAGCGCTCGGGCGTCGTCGTCCAGCGCGCCAGCCAGACCATCGGCGCCTCGCTCGCCAGTCCCGACATCGCCGAGGCGCTGGGGCTGGAGATCGGCTCGCCGCTGCTATCCCTCACCCGCGTCGTTTTCGGTCCCGATGGCGACGGCGTCGAGCATCTGCACGCGCTCTATCGCCCGGATCGCTACTCCTTCCAGATGGAGCTGGAACGGGCCGGTGGCGCACGGGCGCGGCGCTGGTCGCCGGTTCCGAGCCGGCCTGAGCTGACGGCCGAGCGCAACGCCAGGCCGGAGGCCCGCTCATGAGCATTCTTCTGTCCCGTCGCAGCATGATTGGCGCAACGCTCGCCCTCTCCACCATGCCGGGCTTGGCACAGAGCCCGTGGCCCAACCGGCAAGGCAAGGTCATGGTCCCGTATCCTGCGGGCGGGGCGACCGATGTCATGGGGCGCTTCGCCGCCGAGGCCTTGTCCCAGGCGACAGGCCAGCGCTTCATCGTCGAGAACAAGGGTGGCGCCTCGGGCGCGATCGGCACGGCGGAAGTCGCCAACGCCCCGGCCGATGGTCATCTGTTCCTGGTCGCCACGCCCGCGACCCATGTCACCAACCAGTATCTGCGCGACAAGCTGCCCTATGACCCGCTGGGCTTCGACCCGGTGATCATGCTGTCGCGCAGCCCGATGCTGTTGATCGCGCATCCGAAGCTGCAGGCCAATTCGGTGGCCGAGCTGATCGCGCTCGCCAAAAGCCAGCCGGGCAAGCTGAACTACGGCAGCTCCGGCGCCGGCGCGACGAGCCATCTTGCGCCGGAACTGTTCAAGGCGATGGCCGGGCTCGAAATGACCCATGTGCCCTATCGCGGCGCGGGGCCGGCCATGGCGGATCTGATCGGTGGCCAGGTCGAGCTGATGTTCGACAACGTCCAGACGGCGCTGCCTCAGGTCGAGGGCGGCAAGGTCAAGCTGCTGGCCGTGACCAGCGCCGAGCGCCTGCCCAGCCTGCCGCAGGTCCCGACCATCGCGGAGACGGTGCCGGGCTACGAGGCGCTGAGCTTCCTCGCGCTGATGGCGCGCAAGGGCACGCCGCCCGACGCGATCAGCCGCGCCAACGCGATCATCACCGCCTCCTTCAATACGCCTGAGGTCGCAGCCAAGCTGGCCGCGCTCGGTGTCGAATTCACGCCCAACAGCCCTGCCGATCTCGACAGCTTCCTGGGGCGCGAGCGGGAGAAATGGGGTGCGCTCATTCGCGAGCGCGGCCTGAAGGCCGAATGATATTCCAACGCGCCGGCGCTCAACGACCGGCCAAGCGACAGAGGAGAACGATATGAACACCCGTTTTGACCGCCGCACCCTGCTCAAGGGCGGCGCCGTAGCCCTGACCGGCATTGCCGCTCCCTCCATCGTTCGCGGCCAGGCACCGGCCACGATCAAGATCGGCATCCTGCAGCCGGTGACCGGTGCGCTCGCCATGGACGGCGAGCTCGGCCGCACCGGCGCCGAACTGGCGATCGCCGACATCAACGCCGCCGGCGGCATCAAGTCGCTGGGCGGCGCCAAGCTCGAGATGGTCTTCGGCGATGCCCGCTCCAACCCGGAAGCCGGCGTCGCAGGAGGTCGAGCGCATGCAGGGCGAGGGCGTCGTCGCCATCGTCGGCGGCTTCGCCAGCCCGATCTGCCTCGCGGCGTCAGCCAGGCCGCCGCGCGCTACGACCTGCCCTATCATCGTCGATGTCGGCGTCGCCGACCAGATCATCTCGCGCGGCCTGAAGAACACCTTCCGCTTCGCGCCGGGCTTCGGCATCGTGCACCAAACCGCGCTCGACAACCTGGTCACGCTCAACGACGCCGCCGGCAAGGCCGCCAAGACCGTCGTGCTCGTGCATGAGGACGGGCTGTTCGGCTCCGGCCTCGCCAAGCTGATGGCGACGGAACTGCCCAAGCACGGCTTCGAGGTGCTGGAGACCATCGCGCATCCCGACCCCGGCGCGCGACATTCCAACGTCGCGCTGCGGCTGCGCTCGCTGAACCCCGACCTCGTCATCCCGTCGAGCTACTACGGCGAGTTCGTGCTGCTCGCCCGCACCATGCAGCAGCAGCGCGTGCGGCCGAAGGGCATCTACTCGGTGCTCAACGGCGCCGCCTCCAACTACCGCTTCGTCAAGGAATTCCCGGAAGCGGCCGCAGAACGATCATGGACTGCAACCACTGGCACGACCCGCGCAACGCCGAAGACGCCGAGCTGAAGAAGCAGCGTCGAGGCGGCGGGCAAGTTCTGGGCCTACAACATCCCGCTGAACTACTCCTGCGTCCTGCTGCTGGCCGATGCGATCGAGCGCGCCGGCGCCGCCGACCGCGCCAAGATCATCGCGGCGCTGGCAGCCTCGACCTTCTCCGGCCACATCATGCCCTATGGCCCGACCAGCTTCGTCAACGGCCAGAACATGGGCGCCGCCCCGGTCAACACCCAGGTCCAGGACGGCGACATCAAGGTGATCTTCCCCGAGGCCTTCGCCGACGCCAAGCCGGTCTTCCCCGTCCGCGGCTGACCGGCCTCCACGCCTCTCGACACCCACCGAAAACGCGTCCCTGCCTCCACACGGAGCGCAGGGGCGGGTTGCCCGCTCGCCCCCAGGGACGCCGACGACACACGTGACCTATCCGCTGCCCATCATCGCCGAGGCCATGCTGAACGGGCTGCTGACCGGCGCCGTCTATGCGCTGGTCGCGCTCGGGCTGACGCTCGTCTACGGCGTGCTGCACATCATCAACTTCGCCCATGGCGCCCTGCTGACCACCGCGATGTTCGCGGTCTGGGCGATCCATTCCTGTCATGGGCGTCGATCCCTATCTCGCCGATCCTGCCGCTGACGCCGCTGTTCTTCGGGCTCGGCTATGCCATGCAGCGCTTCGTCATCGGCCCGGCCAGCCATGGCGATGACGGCAACATCCTGCTGGTGACGCTCGGCCTCGCCATCATCATCGAGAACGCGCTGCTCGCGCTGTTCCGCTCCGACACCCGCTCGCTCGCCACGGCACTACGCGCTTCGACGTCGTCGAGCTCGGCCCGCTGCTGCTGTCCAAGCCGCGGCTTGATCGGCTTCGTCGGAGCGGTCGCTGGTCACCGTCGCTGCTCTGGCTGCTGCTGGCCCGCACCGACACCGGCAAGGCGATCCGCGCCGTCGCCAAGGAAAAGCTCGGCGCCGCGCTCGTCGGCATCGACGTCCGCGCACGTCTACGCCGTCACCTTCGGCCTCGGCTGCGCCTGCCTCGCGATCGCCGCCTGCCTGCTGATGCCGACCTTCTACGTCAATCCCGCGCGTCGGCGGCGCCTTCGTGCTCGTCGCCTTCACCATCGTCGTGCTGGGCGGCATGGGCTCGATCCCCGGCGCGCTGGCTGGGCGGGCTGTTCGATCGGCGTGGTCGAGAGCCTGTGCGGCCTGTTCCTCGGCGAAAGCCTCGGCCAGATCGGCATCTTCCTGATCTTCATCCTGGTGCTGCTGTTCCGCCCGACGGGCCTGTTCGGAGCCCGCGCATGAGCGCGCCATACCTCGCTCTGGATCGTTCTGGTCGTGCGCAGCCATCGCTGCCGCGCCGTTGCTGTCACCTCTCCAACGCAGCGCTGAACTTCATCGTCTTCGCGCTGATCATCGCGCTTGCCGCGCAGGGCTGGAACCTGCTCGGCGGCTTCGCCGGCCAGTCCTCCTTCGGCCATGCCGCCTTCTTCGGCACGGGCGCCTATGTCACGGCGCTGCTGCAGCTGCGCTTCGGCGTCAATGCCTGGGCAGCCCTTGCCGCCGGCATCGCGCTGGGCGCGCTGGTCGGCTGGGTCATCGGCGTGCTGAGCTTCCGGGCCGGCCTGCGCGGCTCCTATTTCGCGCTGGTGACGCTCGCCTTCGCCGAGGTGCTGCGCATCCTCGCCAACGCCATGCGGCTTTACCGGCGGCGCGGCGGGCCTGCTGATCAAGCTCGATCTCGGCTTCGCCAATCTGCAGTTCTCCAGCCGCGCGCCGTTCCTCTGGCTCGCGCTTGGGTTTGTCGCGCTGGGACTGGTGATTTCGCAGCGCATCGCCGCCACCCGCTTCGGCGCCCAGCTGGTGGCCGTGCGCGAGAACGAGGATGCGGCGAAGGCGCTCGGCGTCGATGTGCTCAAGGTGAAGCTGCGCGCCATCGCCCTGTCGGGCGCGATCACGGCGGCAGCGGGCGTGCTCTACGCTGCAGTATTTCCTCTACATCGACGCGCAGCATCGCCTATGGCGCCTGGATCTCGGTCGAGGCGCTGCTGGCCCCGATCGTCGGCGGACGCGGCACGGTGCTGGGCCCGATCATCGGCGCCTTCACCCTGCACGGCCTTGGCGAAGCCACCAAGGCCTTTGCCGGCGCGCGTCCCGGGCATCGACCTGGTGGTCTATCGGCGGCGTGCTGGTCCTCGTCGTCGCCTTCGCGCCCGGCGGTGTCCTGGGCCTGCTCGGCAAGCTCCGGCCGAAATCCCGCCGCAAGGGGGAGGCCGCGTAATGCTCGATGTCCAGGACGTCACCATGCGCTTCGGCGGCCTCGTCGCCGTCGACGGCGCCTCGCTTCACCGTCCCCAAGGGCGCGATCGTCGGGCTGATCGGCCCCAACGGCGCCGGCAAGACCACGCTGTTTGCGATCATCGCCGGCTTCCTGGCCGCCCAGCGCCGGCCGGGTCCGTTTCGAGGGCGACGACATCACCGCCATGCCGACCGCATCGGCGGGCCGAGCGCGGCATCGCCCGCACCTTCCAGATCGTGCAGCCCTTCGCCGGTCTCGATGTCCGCGAGAACATCGCCGTCGGCGCCTATCTGCGCCACGCCTCCGCCGCGCCGACGCGCATGAGCGCGCCGAAGCCGTCGCGCATCGGGTCGGCCTCGGCGCCGATGCTCGACAAGCCGGCCGCCAGCCTGACGGTCGCCGGGCGCAAGCGGCTGGAGCTGGCGCGCGCGCTGGCGACCGAGCCGCAAGCTGCTGCTGCTCGACGAGGTGCTGGCCGGGCTCAACCCCTCCGAGATCCGCGACATCGTCCCGGTCATCCGCGCCATCCGCGACGATGGCGTCACCATCCTGATGATCGAGCACGTGATGCAGGCGGTGATGAGCCTGTGCGAGCATGTCCATGTGCTGGCCGCAGGGCGTCATGATCGCGCAGGGCACGCCGCGCCGAAGTCTGTGCCGATCCGGCGGTCGATCGAGGCCTATCTCGGGCGGGGCGCGGCCGAGCGCCTGCGCGTGGAGGCGGCCGATGCTTGAGGTCAGCGGACTGCGCGCCGGCTATGGCGCCGTCGAGGTGCTGCGCGGCATCGATTTCTCGGTCGGCGCCGGCGAGATCGTCGCCGTGCTGGGCTCCAACGGCGTCGGCAAGACCACGCTCAACAAGGTGCTCTCGGGCGTGCTGGCCGCGAGCGCCGGCACGATCTCGCTTCGACGGCGCTGTCGCTCGCAGGCGCCTCGCCCGCCGCCATCGTCGAGGCCGGGCTGATCCATGTGCCCGAGGGTCGCAAGATCTTCCCCAACATGAACGTGCGGGAGAATCTGGAGCTCGGCAGCTATCGCCGCGCCAAGCCCAACGCGCCGCGCAATCTCGAGCGCGTCTTCGCCACCTTCCCGCGCCTGCGCGAGCGGCGCGGCCAGGCCGCCGGCACCCTGTCGGGCGGCGAGCAGCAGATGCTGGCGATCGGGCGCGGCATGATGGCCGAGCCCCGCCTGCTGATCCTGGACGAGCCCTCGCTCGGCCTGTCGCCGCTGCTGGTCGAGGAGATGTTCGCGCTGATCGGCAAGCTCAACGCGCGAGGGCCTGCCGATCATGCTGGTCGAGCAGAACGTCGTGCAGTCGCTGGAGATCGCGGCACGCGCCTACATCATCGAGAACGGCGCGGTGACGCTGTCTGGAACGGCCGCCAGCATCAGCGCCAATCCCGACCTCAAGCGCGCCTATCTGGGGCTTTAGCGCATGGCCGTCGTCACGCCCAACATCATCCCGGCCTCGGTGCTGCTGGCCGAGCCGCCCCCCGCCTGGCTGGCGCGCTGGAGCGAGTTCGCAGCCGGCTTCATACTTACCGACGCAGCCTTGCTGGCTCAGGCCAAGCTCGTCCTGCTGGATTGTCTCGGCGCGGTCGCGGCCGGCATGCAGGAGCCGGAGACCAAGGCTCTCGGCAAGCGGCTCGCCCGCCATGGCGGCAACTATCCTGCCATCGGCGCGGGTCTCAGGCTCCACCCCTCCGACGCCGCCTTCCTGAATGGCGTCGCCGGGACCATGCTGGAGCTGGATGAGGGCAACAGCTTCGCCCGCGGCCATCCCGGCATCCATGTCCTGCCGGCTTTGCTGGCCGCGCGCCCGCTTGCCGAGGTCGGCGGCCGTGACTTCCTTACGCGCCTTCGTGCTTGGCTACGAGATCGGCGCCCGCATCGGCGCCGCCTCGCGCCTGCGCCCCACCATCCATCCGCATGGCACCTGGGGCACGGTCGGTGCAGCGCTGGCCGTGGCCAAGATCGCGGGTGCGCCCGCCGCCGATCTCGGCCAGACCATCTCGCTTGCCGCCTCGCTCTCCACCGGCGCCAGCCTGCGGGCCATGCTGGAAGGCGCAACCGTGCGCAACGCCTATGCCGGCATCGCCGCCCGCAACGGTCTGGCCGCGCATGATCTCGTCGCCAGCGGCTTCACCGGCGAAAGCGACGGCGTGCGCAGCGTCTATGCCGGCAGTGCTGGCCGAGGGCTTTGCGCCCGACGTGATGGTCGAGCAGCTTGGCAGAAGCTGGGAAATCGCAGCGCAACTACTTCAAGCGCCATGCCGCCTGCCGCTTCACCCATGGCGCGCTCGATGTGGTCAGCACGCTGCTGGAACAGCACGGGCCGCTCGACGGCGCGCAGATCGCCCGCATCGAGGTGCAGTCCTATGTCGATGGGCGGCGCAGCTCGATGCGCCCGCACCCACCAGCATGCTCGGCGCCAAGTTCTCGCTGCCCTTCGCCATCGCCACGACGATTGCCCATGGCGCGGCCACGGTTCCGGCTTTCCGCGCGCCGGCACTGGCCGACCCCGCGATCCGCGCGCTGGCGATGCGGGTCAGCGTCGATGAGGATGCGGCGCTGACAGCCCTGCTGCCGGACCAGCGCCCGGCGCGTGTCGCGATCCATCTGGCGGATGGCCGCGTGCTGCGCGGCGAGACCTTCACCAACCGCGGCGATGCCAGCGACCCTTATGTCCAAGCCGACATCGAGGCCAAGTTCCGGGAGCTCGCCATCCCAGTCTGGGGCGAGGCCCATAGCAACGCCCTCCACCACGCCGTCACGACGCTGGACCAGGCCGAAAGCCTGGCCGGCTTCGAGGCCCTGATCGCCGAGCCACCGCTCGAGGATAGATGACATGAGCCTGAAACAGAGATTGACGCAGGGCGGGCCTGTGGTCGCGCCGGGCATCTACGATGCGCTCACGGCCTCGCTGGCAACGGAGGCCGGTTTTGAGGCGGTCTACCTGTCAGGTGCCGCGATCGCCTATACGCGGCTGGGCCGGCCCGATATCGGGCTGGTCTCGATGAGCGAGGTGGCGGACGTGATCGCGCTGGTGCGCGACCGGGTGCCGACGCCGATGATCGTCGATGCCGATAATGGCTATGGCAACGCGCTCAACGTCCAGCGCACGGTCAGGGTTTTCGAGCGGGCAGGCGCCAGCGCCATCCAGATCGAAGACCAGACCATGCCCAAGCGCTGCGGCCATCTGCAGGACAAGAGCCTGATCAGCGCGGGCGAGATGGCCGGCAAGATCAGGGCCGCCGTCGATGCGCGCCACAGCCAGGAGACGCTGATCATCGCCCGCACCGATGCCGTGGCGGTCGAGGGCTTCGAGCGCGCCATCGCTCGCGCCGCTCTCTATGCCGAGGCCGGGGCCGATGTCCTGTTCGTCGAGGCGCCGCGCTCGCGCCAGCAGCTGAGCGAAATTACCAGCGCGCTGGGCCGCTCGCGGCCGCTGCTCGTCAACATGGTCGAGGGCGGCGATACCCCGCTCGCCTCCGCCAGCGAGCTCGGCGATCTCGGCTTCAGCATCGTGATCTTTCCGGGCGGCATCGTTCGCGCCATCGCCCATACCGCGCGCGACTACTACCGCTCGCTGCGCCAGCACGGCACCAACGAGCCCTTCCGCGAGCGCATGTTCGACTTCACCGCCCTCAACGCCCTGATCGGTACGCCCGACATGCTGGCTCGCGGCCGGACCTATGAGGATGCGACGGCAGTGAAAGCGGCGGCCAAGACGGATGACGCGGCATGAGCAGCATCGATCCCGTCACTCTGGCGGTCCTCAAGGGCCGCCTCGAACAGATCGCCGACGAGATGGACGCGACGCTGTTCCGCTCGGCCTTCAACCCGATCATCGCCGAGGCGCGCGACGCCTGCCACGGGCTCTATCACGCCGTCACCGGCGACACGCTGGTGCAGGGCGCCAATGGCCTGCCGATCTTCGTCGGCGCCATGGCCTTCGCGGTCAAGGCGGTGATCGACAAGGTGGCGCGCGATGGCGGGCTCGAGCCGGGCGATACGTTCCTGTTCAACGATCCCTATCAGGGCGGCACCCACCTCAACGATTTCCGGCTGGTGCGGCCGATCTTCCGGGATGGGCAGCTCTTCTGCTGGCTGGCCTCCGTCGGCCACTGGCTCGATATCGGCGGCAATGTTCCCGGCGGCTACAATCCCAAGGCCACCGAGAGCCATCAGGAGGGCGTGCGCTTTCCGCCGGTGAAGCTGTTCTCGGCCGGACGACTGAACCAGGACATCGTCGATCTCCTGGCTGCCAATTCGCGCGTGCCGATGTCGAACTGGGGCGATCTCAACGGCCAGCTCAATGCGCTCGATCTCGGCGAGCGTCGGCTCGGCGCCCTGCTCGACGATTACGGCGCGCCGACGCTGGCGACCGCCTTCGACGCCTTTTCCGAGCGGGCCGAAGCGCTGATGCGCAGCGCCATCCGCGCCTTGCCCGATGGCCGCTATTCCTTCGAGGATGTGCTCGACAATGACGGGATCACCGACGATCTCCTCACCGTCGCGCTCGATCTCACCATTGACGGCGAGCGGATGGAGCTCGATTTCTCGCGCTCCTCGCCCCCGGCGCAGGGGCCGATCAACATCTCCTACGCCACCACGGTCGCCGCCTGCTATGTCGCGCTGAAGCACGTCTTCACCGATGTCCCGGCCAATGCCGGCTGCCTCAGGCCGATCAGCTTCGTCATCCCAGCCACGACCCTGCTCGGCGCCACCGCGCCCAAGCCGATGGCGGGCTATACCGAGACGATCCTGCGGCTGATCGGCGTGATGCTCGGCGCGCTCGCCAAGGCCGATCCGGCGCGCGCCACCGCGGCGCCCTTCGGCACGATCAACGCGCTGTCCTTTGCCGGCCATCGCGACAATGGCGCGCGCTGGGTGATGTTCTCCTTCTTCGGCGGCGGTCTTGGCGGCAACCCCGAGAGCGATGGGCTGAACCACGCCAACAACCCGATCTCGACGGCGACCATCCCGCCCGCCGAAATCCTCGAGGCGAGCTATCCCGTGCTGTTCAGGCAATGGGCGCTGCGGCCCGATTCCGCCGGTGCCGGCCAGCATCGCGGCGGGCTCGGCGCGGTCTATGAGGTCGAGGCGCTGTCGGAGGCAGAGGTCTTCCTGCTCGGCGAACGCGGCAAGGTGGCGCCCTTCGGCGTTGCCGGCGGCGGCTCGGCCGCCCTCAACCGCTTTAGCTGGGAAACCGATCAGGGCCGCGCCTCGCCGCCGCTGGTCTCCAAGGTGACCGGCGTCCCTGTGCCGGTCGGTCGCGGCGTCAGGCTGGAAACGCCCGGCGGCGGCGGCTGGGGTGATCCGCTGACGCGCGATCCGGCCCTCGTCGGGCGCGATGTCCGCCTCGGCTATGTCAGCCCCGACGCCGCGCGTGCCGATTATAGCGTCGTCGCGAGCGAGACGGGTGTCGTCGATCAGGCGGCCACGGCCGCCCTCCGGAAGGGTCAGGCGGCATGAACGCGCCTCTCACAAGCAAGAATGGCCGCATCGTCGGCGTCGATGTCGGCGGCACCTTCACCGACCTGTTTTTCTACGATGAGCCGGCAAAGCAGTTTCCGGACCGCCAAGGTACCCTCCAACCGCGGCGATGAGGCGGTTGGCTTTCTCGAAGGGCTGAAAGTCTTCGGCGCGATCGCCGATCTCTCCTCCGTCGTCCACGGCACCACCGTCGGCACCAACGCCCTGCTCGAGCGCAAGGGCGCCCGCGCCGGTCTGATCACCACGGCAGGCTTCCGCGACGTGCTGGAAATGCGCCGTCGCGACCGCCGGCACACCTGGGGCCTCTGGGGCGATTTCGTCCCGGTCATCGACCGCGATCTCCGGCTCGAGGTCGATGAACGAACGCTGGCCGACGGCACCATCCGCCAGGCGCTCGATGTCGAGCAGGTCCGCGCCGCCGCAAGGCAGCTCGCGGCAGCCGGTTGCGAAGCCCTCGCCATCGTCTTCGTCAACGCCTATGCGAATCCGGCTAATGAGATCGCGGCCCTGGAAGCTGCGGCCTCCGTCTGGCCCAATGGCAACATCGCCTGTTCCAGCCAGATCCTTCCCGAGATCCGCGAATTCGAGCGCACCTCGACCACGGCGCTCAACGCCTATCTGCAGCCGGTGGTCGGCAGCTATCTCGGCAAGCTCGACGATGCGCTGGCCTCGGAAGGCTTTGGCGGGCGCTTCCATATCGTGCAGTCCAATGGCGGCGTGATGTCGACCGCTGACCGCGCGGCGGCTGCCGGTGCGCACGGCGCTGTCGGGCCCGGCCGCAGGCGTGATTGCGGCGGCGGCGATCGCGGAAGCGGCCGGCTTCCCCGATGTCATCACCGGCGATCTCGGCGGCACCTCCTTCGACGTCTCGCTCGTCGTCGGCGGCAAGACCGCGCTGGCGGCCCAGACGACGATCGATTTCGGCCTGGTGATCCGCACGCCGATGATCGAGATCACCACGATCGGCGCAGGCGGCGGCTCCATCGCCCATGTCGATGCCGGCGGGCTGCTGCAGGTCGGCCCCGAAAGCGCGGGCTCGCGCCCCGGCCCGGTCTGCTACGGCCAAGGCAATACCCGCCCGACGCTGACGGATGCCAATGTCGTGCTCGGCCGCATCAATGCCGAGCGGCCGATCGGCGGCAAGCTGAAGCGGCTCGATGTCGAGGCGGCCAAGCTTGCCATCGCGACCCATGTCGCGGAGCCGCTCGGGCTCGATGTCATGGTCGCGGCCGAGGCCATCGTGCGGATCGCCAATGCCAAGATGGCCGGTGCGATCCGGCTGGTCTCGATCGAGCGCGGGCATGACCCCGGCAAGTTCGCGGCGGTGCCGTTTGGCGGTGGCGGTGCGCTGCATGCCGGCGCGCTGATCCATGAGGTCGGGCTGAAGGCGGCGCTGGTGCCGCGTTATCCCGGCGTCACCTCGGCGCTCGGCTGCGTCATCGCCGATATCCGCCATGACCAGGTGCAGACGGTCAATCTGCCGCTGGAAGGGCTGGATGCTGCAGCGCTCGACACCCGCATGGTCGCGGAAGCGCGGCAGGCCCGCGCCGTGGTCGAGGAGGCCGGGCTATCGGTCGAGCGCATCGACCTGATCTTCGAGCTCGACATGCATTATGTCGGGCAGACCCACACGGTCTCGGTCCCGCTGCCAGTCACGCTGCAGCAGGACAGCACCGGCGTCAGCGAAGCGGTGATCCGCGCCGCGTTCGAGCAGGCCTACAAGACCTCGTTCAGCCGGCTGCTCGAAGGCGTTCCGGCGCGCATCGTCAATCTGCGGACCGCCGCCATCGGCCGCCGGCCGCATTTCGATCTCTCGGCGCTGGCACCGGGCCAGGATGCCTCCCTCGAACGAGGCCAAGCTGGGCACGCGTCCGGTCTGGTTCGCCGGTGGCTGGCATGAGACGGCGGTCTATGCCCGGCTCGACCTGCCGGTCGGCACCCGCCTCGACGGTCCCGCCATCCTCGAACAGCCCGACGCCACCACCGTCGTCGATCCCGGCCTCAGCGCCCGTATCGACAGCTTCGGCAACGTCATCGTGGAGCGCATCGCATGAGCCACGGCACCATCCCGCTCGCTCGCACGGCGTTGCTGACGGTCGATCTGCAAAACGATTTCCTGCATCCCGATGGCGCCTATGGCCGCGCCGGGCAGGGTGCACCGGAGATCGCGGCCCTGCCGGCCCGTATCGCCCCGCTGGCCGACGCCCTCCGCCAGGCCGGCGGCTGGTTCGTCTCCACCCAGTTCACGCTTGTGCCGGCCAAGGGCGGCGAGCCGATCATCTCGCCGCATCTGCGCCAGCTCCGGCCATTCCTCGCCAAGGGCGATTTTACGCCCGGCGGCTGGGGCCACGCTCTGGTCGATGAACTCCAGCCCGCCGATCTGACCGTCGAGAAGATCGCCTATTCCGCCTTTTACCAGACGCGGATGGAGTGGGTGCTGCGCAAATGCGGCATTGAGAAGCTGATCATCGGCGGCATCGTCACCAATGGCGGCGTCGCCTCGACCGTCCGCGACGCCCATGTCCGCGACTTCGAGACCATTGTCCTTGCCGATGGGTGCGCCGCCTTCACCCCGGCGACGCACGATACGGCGATTGCAGCGCTGCGGCCGGTCTGCCGCGTCGCCAGCATTGACGAGATGCTGGCCGAAATTCAGGGCGCCTGAACCCGCCAAACAGGAGCACAGCCCATGGCAAGAGTGCTGGTGATCGTCCCCTTTCCGATGGACGCGGACAATCTGGCCAAGCGCCGCGCCCAGCTGAAGGCTGTGAAGCTGGGCGACGGGCTGGACTTCGAGTTCCGCCCCGTGCGGATAGCGCCGGCCAATTATGTCAGCCAGCAGGATGCGGTGCTGGCCGATATCGGCATCATGGAAGCCGGGATCAGCGCGCAGGAGGAGGGTTTCGACGCGGTTTGCATCGACACCGTCAGCGATTCCGGCGTCTCGCAGCTCCGCTCCATCCTCGACATTCCGGTCATCGGTCCCGGCCGCCACGCCATGCTGGCGGCGCTGATGCTGGGCGAGCGTTTCTCGATCCTGGCGATGTGGGACCGCTGGCGCCATCTCTACACCAAGACGCTGGCTGAGCTCGGGCTCTCCGCCAAATGCGCCTCCCTGCGCTCCGCCGGGCTGCAGCCCAACAACCAGAGCCTGCTCGCCGGCAAGGAGGACGAGTATTTCCCGGCCCTGCTTGAGGCGGCGCAGCGCTGCATCCATGAGGACGGCGCCGATGTCATCATCCTCGGCTCGACCACGATGCATGAGGCCCATGCCTATCTCGCCGCGCGCCTGCCGGTTCCGATCATCAACCCTGGACCGCTGACCTACCGGCTGGCCGATGCCGCTATCAGGCTGAAACGGTCGCATAGCCGCCTCGCCTATCCCGCCCCCGATGCACCCGCACTGGCGCAATTGCGCGCCATGGCGGCAGCGGCCAGCGCTTGAGGAGCCGGATATGCCTCGCATCCTGATGCTGTGTTTCGACGACCTGCCGGTGCCGACCGCGCCGGAGGGCCGCGACGCCGACACCCATCTCGTCATCAGAACGATCCCCGGCGCCCCGACCAAGCGCGCCAGCGCGCAGGATTGGTCGCTGGCCGATCTCGCGGTGATGGCTGCCGGGCAGGCGGCGCAGGAAGAGGGGTTCGAGGCGCTCTGCCTGCCCGCCTTCGGCGATTACGGCGTCGGCGCACTGCGCTCCCTGCTCGACATCCCGGTCGTCACCGGCGGCCGTGGTACAATGCTGCACGCGCTGACACTGGGCGGGCGGTTCGGCGTCGTCACGGCAGAGGCGGGCCGCGAGCGGGCTTCCAGGCTGGTGCATGATTACGGGCTGGCCGCGCAATGCGCCGGTGTCGAGGCTTTCCACGAGGCCGGCGACGCAGCCGAATTGGCAGCCTGCCGCGCCGCAGTGGCCGCCGGAGCGCAGGTCATCTGCCTCGCCGACCGCCCCGATGCCAGCGCCGACAGGCTGGCCGCGCTGCTGCCCGTCCCCGTCCTGTCCCCGGTCGGGCTCTGCCTCAAGCTGGCGGAGAGTTTCCTCGGACTGGGCCTGAGCCAGAGTCGGCGGGCCTATCCGGAGCCGCAGCTGCGCAAGCCGGAGCTGATCCGGGCGCTGATGGCCGCCGCCTCGCCCAAGCCGGGCACAGCGCCTTAGGAGTTTTGCAGGGCTTTTCTGATGGTGTGACGGCCTGGCCATGTCCGGCCATCAGTGAGTTTGCGTTGCGTATCCTTGTCCCAGCCCTCGCCGGCTTGCTGCTGGCGATCCCCGGCCCGGCCGCCGCCTTCTGGCAGCGCTCGCATTTTGCCGCCTGCAGCGAGGCGCCAAACGAGCAGGAATGGCAACGCCGGCACTGCTGGATCTTCGCACCCGCCTATGACTGGCCGATCGCCGGCTCCTATCGCAGCGTCTATGGCCGCTATGGCACACCCGGTCTGCCAGCCGGCCCTGCTCCGCTGCCGGCACCACGCCGGGGACTGGTCCTGAAGGATTAGATCATTTTTCGATCCAACCGGATCGTCAAATGCTCTAGTTTATTGATTTGTCGCGTTTCTTCACGCGAACCGGTATCCACTTCGCTTGAAAACGCTCTGAGAAATTTCTTTGCTGCTGCTTTGAACCTGATCCGCTCCTGCCGCGACCAATGAGCATGGAGAGCGAATGGCTCGCCTCCGCCGATCGCACAGGAGCAGACATCATGACCCGCTTCACCCGCACCGCCGCTGCCGCCCTCACCGCCCTCACCCTCTCCACCGCCCTGCTGACCAGCGGCGCCGAAGCCCGCCCGCGCTGGCATGGCCATGGCGGCGCCGTCGCAGCCGGTGTGATCGGCGCCATGGCCCTGGGCGGGCTCTTTGCAGCCAGCCGCAGCGCCTATGCCGAGCCCGTCTATATCGAGGATGCGCCGGTGCGCCGCTGCGAATGGGTCGAGCGCTACAATCGTTATGGCGAGGTCATCGGCCAGCGCCGGGTCTGCAGCATCGACTGAGCCACCAACCGTGAGCACCCCAGCATTCCGGGACGGCGCGCAAGCGACGGGCCCGGAATGACGGCTTGGAATGCAGGCATTCTACAGCCTGTCGATGGCGCTGCTGCTATCCTCGACCGGGTCGGCGTCTTCAGCCTCGTCCGCCGGTTCCTGCTCGGTCTGGGCGCCGTGCTGGCAGACCGCCTCGAGCGACCAGCCTTCCGGATCACGCACGAAACCGGCGTAGTAATCGGGACCGTAATGCGGGCGCAGGCCCGGCGCACCGTCATCCCTGGCGCCCGCAGCCAAAGCGGCTGCATGAAATGCATCGACGGCGGCCCGGCTTTCGGCATTGAGGGCCAGGTGAAACCCGGCACCGGGCGGCCCGGCATCGGCCCGCTGCTTCAGCGCCAGCACATCGCCGCCGCCCCGCGCGCCATAGCCGGCTCCGTCCTTGGTGGTCCAGACACGGACCAGCCCCAGCGGTGCGAGCGCCATGTCGTAAAAGCCGATGGCGGCGCCAAGATCGCGCACGCCAAACGAGATGTGACCGATCATGCGGCAACCCTCACAAGCCGAGGCAGCATGTGGCAAATCGCGACGGAACACCAGAACCTGCACAGGCCGCAGCCAGCGCAGAGACACATCACACCGTGTCGACGAAAAACTGGAGAGTCGGAAAAAGGCTCGCCGGGCTCAGCGCGGCTGCCGCCCTCGCGGCTGAACACGCACCGGCACGGGCACCGGGCGCGCGGCCGGGGGCACGAGCAGGGCCCCGAGCTGCTGGAACAGGCGAACGAGTTTATTCATTCTCAGTCTCCCGGCTTGCGCCTCGACCCGCCTCGCAGGCCCTCGCAAGCCTCACCCGGCAATCTTCAGCAAAGTCCTAACACCGAATCCCGATCTTGCGGCACGCTTAAGGCGAGCTGAAGGCAGCGCCTCCCAAACCGGTCCCGGATCACTCCAGTGTGAATTCGAGCAGGAGATTGCGCTGAAGGAAAGAGAAATTATCGTCAGAGACCAGAGTCAGGACAGTTTGGCCGTTGCTGCGGTGGACACTGAGGCCTTCCATATTGTCGATTTCCTGGCCGAGATCGGCCTCGATCAGATAGGGGCCATCCAGCACCGCGCCTTTCTGGATGGTCGCGCCAGCGATTCGGCGGATCCGCATGCCGACGCCGCGCAGCGGCTTGTACCAGCGTTCGAGCAGGAGAAGGTCGCCATCCGGAAGGAAAGCCAGATCGGTGATGTCGAAGCCATCATGCCGGCGCACCTGCAGCAATCCGGGCTCGCGCCCCCCGATAATCGCCCCCAATGTCGGCGCATCCTCGGCGCCCGAGCGCTCTGACACCGCCAGCAATGCACCGGCCAGGCGGTGGCCGCGCGGGATGACGCCGAGCGCCTCAAGGCCGCGATTGCTGGGCAGCGCCTTCACCTCGCGCGGCAGCGAGAGCGGGCGGGCGCGCGCCGCGACACCGTCATGGCCCCAGTCGAAGCGCAGAATGTCATGGGTCCGCTCGACGCCGACATAGGCGACACCATCGGCGATGGCGAGGCTCTCGGTGTCGTAATAGCGCGAGCGATGCAGCGGCCGTCCCGAACTGCCAAGGATCGGCGCCAGCTGCGCCTGCTCCAGCCCGGCAATGCGTCCCGCCTCATAGGAAGGCCGCGCCGTCAGCCAGAAGCCGTTATCGGTGACCGCCACCAGCGCGGCGCCATCGGGCGAGCGCCATAGCCCCGAGAGACCGCCAAAGCGCGGATGGCTCCCCCGCATCACCAGCCCGCCGCGGAAGGTCAGCTGGCCAAAGCGGGTCTTGTCCGGGCTACGCGCCTCGAACTGCGTGATCGGGCGCGCGGCGATGGAGAGCGCAATCAGCGGCTGCTCCTGCGCCTGCGCCAGGCGCGGCGAGACGGAAGCAGCCAGCCCAGCCAGCAGGGCGCGGCGGTTCAGGCGCATGCCGCGCTCACGAAGCCCGGCGCTTGCCTGCGCTGCGGCCGCTCTCGGCGGCATTCTCCTCGAAGAGCTCCGCCAGCTTCTCGGTCATCACCCCTCCGAGCTCCTCCGCATCGACGATGGTGACGGCGCGGCGGTAATAGCGGGTCACGTCATGGCCGATACCGATGGCAATCAGCTCGACCGGCGAGCGCGTCTCGATCTCGGCGATGATATGGCGCAGATGCCGCTCGAGATAATTGCCGGCATTGACCGATAGGGTGGAATCGTCGACCGGCGCGCCATCCGAGATCACCATCAGGATCTTGCGCTGCTCGGGCCGCGCCAGAATGCGCTTATGCGCCCAATCCAGCGCCTCGCCGTCGATATTCTCCTTCAGCAGCCCCTCGCGCATCATCAGCCCGAGATTTTTGCGGGCCCGTCGCCAGGGCGCATCGGCGGCCTTGTAGATGATGTGCCGGAGATCGTTCAGGCGGCCCGGATTGGCCGGCTTGCCCGATTGCAGCCAGTTTTCGCGCGAAAGACCGCCCTTCCAGGCGCGCGTGGTGAAGCCGAGAAGCTCGGTCTTGACGCCGCAGCGCTCCAGCGTCCTGGCCAGGATGTCGGCGCAGGTGGCCGCGACCGTGATCGGCCGGCCGCGCATCGAGCCGGAATTGTCGATCAGCAGCGTCACCACCGTATCGCGGAAATTCGTGTCCGATTCCTGCCGGAAGGACAGCGGCTGGAACGGATCGAGGATGATCCGCGGCAGGCGCGACGGGTCGAGCGCGCCCTCCTCCAGATCGAACTGCCAGGAGCGGTTCTGCTGCGCCATCAGCCGGCGTTGCAGCCGGTTGGCCAGCCGCGCCACCACCCCCTGGAGATGCGCGAGCTGCTTGTCGAGATAGGCCCGCAGCCGGGTCAGCTCCTCGGCGTCGCAGAGCTCCTCGGCGGTCACCACCTCGTCGAATTTCACGGTGTAGGGCTTGTAATCCGTGGTCGGACGGTCGTTCTGCTTGCTCTCGCGCGGGCGCGGCGCTTCGCCGGCCTCTTCCGATTCAGAGGCGTCGTCTTCCTCGTCCCAATCCCCGGCCGGGCGCGTCAGAGGCCTCGGACGCACCCTCCTGCAACTCCTCGGTCGCGTCGTCGCTGACCTCGACCTCGGAGCGCTCGCCGGCACTTTCCTGCTCGGCTTCGCCATCCTGCTGCTGCTGGTCCTCGGAGGACTGGTCCTTGTCGTCCTCGTCCTGCTCGTCATCCTGGCCCTGGCTGGTCTGCTCGGCCATGTCGAGCGAGGCCAGCATGTCGCGGACCGTGCGGGCAAAGGCGCGCTGATCCTCGACCGAACCCGACAGCCGGTCGAGATCGGCACCGGCCTTCGCCTCGATCGTTTCGCGCCAGAGATCGACGATCTTCTGCGCGGCCTTGGGCGGCTGCAGCCCGGTCAGGCGCTCGCGCACCATCAGCGCCAGCGCATCTTCCAGCGGTGCATCGGCCCGATCGGTGATCTCCTCATAGCGGCCACCGCGATGATAGCGATCTTCGAGCATGGCGGTGATGTTGCCGGCCATGCCGGCCATGCGCCGCGATCCCACGCATTCCACCCGCGACTGCTCGACAGCATCGAATACGGCGCGGGCGGCATCGCCCTCCGGCGCGGCGCGGCGATGCACCGTCGCATCATGGCAGGCCAGGCGCAGGGCCATGGCATCGGAATGACCGCGCAAAATGGCGACGTCATTGGCGGTCAGCTTGCGCGGCGGCTCCGGCAGGCGGGCCCGCTCGCCGACCAGCGACGGCTTATCCGCCGCGAAGACGATCTCCATCTCCGGCTTGCGGGCAATCGCCTTCATCGCGCCCGAGATCGCCCGCTTCAGCGGCTCGACGGGAGCTTCCTTGGGCTGGCCTGGCTTGCGGTTGGACAGGGTCATAGCGCCTTCGCGAAATGGTGGATGCGGTTGGCCGGCCACAGGATAATCCTCCATCAGGCCGCATTCGCGATAGCCCAATTTCGGATAGAAGCCCGGAGCCTGCAGGCTCATCGTGCTGAGATAGACGCCGCGCGCGCCCGTGCTCACGCGCGGCCTGTTCCGCCATCGCCACCAGCGCCTCGCCATGTCCGGCGCCGCGATGGCTTTCATCGATCCAGAGCAGGTCGATATGCAGCCACTGCCATTTCAGCTCGCCGATCAGGCCGCCGACCAGCGCCCCGCTGTCATCGCGCAGGCTCAGCGCCAGCGGCACGCTGTTGCGCGGGCCGGCCACCGCCGCATTATGCGCGCTCAGGCCGTTGATCACAGCCTCGCGCGTCGCGGCGATATCGGTCTCGCGCTGCAGCGTGGCCATGTGACCTCAGCTCAGCACCACGTTCACCGCGCTCTCCGGCAGTTCCTTGCCGAAGGAGCGCTGGTAGAACTCGGCCACCAGCGTCCGCTCCATCTCGTCGCACTTGTTCAGGAAGGTGACGCGGAAGGCGAAGCCGATATCGCCGAAAATCGCGGCGTTCTCGGCCCAGGTGATGACCGTACGCGGGCTCATCACGGTCGAGAGATCGCCATTCATGAAGGCGTTGCGGGTGAGATCGGCGACACGCACCATCTTGTTGATGACGTCCTTGCCGTCAGGCGTCGCCTGGTAGTGCTTCGACTTGGCGAGGACGATCGCGACCTCATTGTCATGCGGCAGGTAGTTCAGCGTCGTGACGATCGACCAGCGGTCCATCTGGCCCTGGTTGATCTGCTGGGTGCCGTGATAGAGGCCCGACGTATCGCCCAGACCGACCGTATTGGCGGTCGCGAACAGGCGGAAGGCGGGGTGAGGACGGATGACGCGCTTCTGGTCGAGCAGCGTCAGCTTGCCCGACTGCTCGAGCACGCGCTGGATCACGAACATCACGTCCGGGCGACCGGCATCATACTCGTCGAAGACCAGCGCGATGTTGTTCTGCAGCGCCCAGGGCAGGATGCCGTCCTGGAACTCGGTGATCTGCTTGCCTTCCTTCAGGACGATGGCGTCCTTGCCGACGAGATCGAGCCGGGAGACATGGCTGTCGAGGTTGACGCGGACGCAGGGCCAGTTCAGCCGGGCCGCAACCTGCTCGATATGGGTCGACTTGCCGGTGCCGTGATAGCCCGAGATCATCACGCGGCGATTATGCGCAAAGCCGGCGAGGATCGCGATCGTGGTGTCGCGGTCGAAGCGGTAATCCGGATCGAGATCCGGCACATGCTCCTCAGGCTGCGAATAGGCCGGCACTTCGAGATCAGAATCGATCCCGAAGGTCTGGCGCACCGACAGCTTGATGTCGGGCAGGCCCGCGGCAGTTTTCATCGTCATCATTCTGTCTCCGGGCGCAGGACCGTGAGCCGGGCAATCATCCGGTGTCCCTTGGCCGACCGATAGGGGAGGCTTGTCTCTCCTCATTAGTGCGAAAGACAAGCACCGGCAATTCGCAAAGCACGGAGGCGGCAATTCGCGCAGGGCATGCCCTGTTCGCGAAAGAGCCCTTGCCGGATGGGGAAACGCGCCCCTAAGCCACGGCTGCCAGCAGCGCCGCGATAGCCGCCACAGCCCCGGCAGCGCCATTGCGGTCGATGCGCACGGCAGGAGGCTGGGCCGTGAGCTGGCGCTCCACGGCTTCGGCCAACGCGTCCGGGCTCAGAGTGTCGAGCCGCAGGCAGGCGGCGAGGCCGGCCTGCGCCATCGCATCGGCGCGCACGGCCTGCTCGGTCTCGTTCCCCGCATCGAACGGCACGACGATGGCGGGCCGGCCTGCGCGCAGCAGGTCGAGCACGGTATTATAGCCGGCCTGGCTGATCGACAGCGCGCAGGCGGCGAGCAGCGCCGGGAAATCCGGCCGCGCCCATTCCACGCGGACATGCCCCGGCGCCTGGCGCTGCAGCCTTGAGAAGGCCTCGGCATCGACCCCACGCCCGACCAGAATCCGCCAGGGCCGGTTGGGCAGGCGCTGCGCGGCCGCGAGGCAGAGCGCAAAGAGCGGCAGCGCCGCGCCCGAACCGCCGCCCGAGACCAAGATCTCACCGGAGGCGTCGACCTTCTCCGGCAAGCTCGCCGCAGGCTGGTCGAGATAGCCGGTGTAGTGCAGATGCCGGATTAAGGCCCGGCGCCACCGGCCATGACGCATCGAGCGGCAGGAAGTGGCGGTCGCCATGCACCAAAACCCCATCGAACAGGCTCGCCAGCCGCTCATGGGCCTGCGCCACCTTATCCGCACGCGGCGTCACCAGCACGTCCCGCACCGAGGACAGGACCAGGGCTTTGGGATTGGCCTGCCTCGCCGCTGCGATCACGGCCAGAAATTCAGCAGCAAGCTGCCGCCGGCCGAACGGAAAATGCTCGGTGATCACGCAATCGGGCCGGAGCGCGGTCGCGGCCTCGCACAGCAAGCGTATCCGCTCGTCCGCTTCTGGCCTGATCGATCGGTGTCCCGGTCTCGTCGAGCAGATTGCCGAAATCGACGCCCTCAATCCGCACCGGCGGCAATTGCAGGACGCTGAACGGCTCCTCATCCATCGCCCGCAGCGCCATCCCACCGCTGGCCAGCACCACCTCATGGCCAGCCCCAGACAAGGCCCGCGCCAGATGACGCGGCCCGCACGAGATGGCCGCTGCCGAGCAGATGCGTCACGACGATCAGGATGCGCGCCATCAGCCGGCTTCCGCCAGCGAGCGCATCAGCGCCGCATGCACCCTGTCCAGCCCTGCATCGGCCGAAAAATCGCTCAGCCAGCCGCCGATGCGCCGCGCTCCCCAAGGCCTGTCGCCGCTCCGGTGCAGCGATCAGCGCGGCCAGGGCCTGCGCCAGGGCGGCAGGGTCGCCCGGCGGGACCAACAGCCCTTCGACCCCGTCAGTGACGAATTCCGGAATGCCGGCGAAAGTCCGTAGCGACGATCGCCAAACACTGGCTCGCCGCCTCCATCACCACATTGGGCAACCCGTCGCGATCACCATCGCCAGCCTGTTTCGATGGCAGCACGAAAAGATCCGCCTCGCGCAGCGCCGCAATCACCGCACCCTGCGCCTGCGGCCCGCGCCATTCGATCCGCTCAGCCAGTCCCAGCGCCTGCGCCTGCTGCTTCAGCGCCGCCATCAGCTCGCCGCCGCCGATATGCACCAGCCGCCAGTTCAGCGTCGGCGGCAAGGCGGCCAGCGCGGTCAGCAGGTCGTCAAAGCCCTTCTTGGCGACAGCGCGGCCGATGCTGACCAGACGAACCGGATCGGCAGAGTCCGTACCATCGCGCATCCTGCGCGCCGGCGGCTCGGGAAAGCGGCGCAGATCGAGCCCGTGATAGAGCAGGCCGACCTTGTCGGCGCTGTCCGAGAGCCGCGTCAGTTCGCCATGCCCATCCCGGGTGCAGGTCACGCCCCAGGCGGCATCGGCGATCTTCTCCCGCTTCTCCCAGTCGGGCGTGGTCCAGATGTCCTTGGCATGAGCGGAAAACGACCAGCTGATCCCGCGCAACAGCGCCGCATAACGCACCACCGAAGCCGGCGTATGCAGGAAATGCACATGCAGATGCGCAATCTCGGCCGGCAGCTCATCGGCCATCACCAGCGCCTGGCCGAACCGTCGCAGCCGGTTTCGGCTCGGATCGCGCCGCAAATCCCGCAGCAGCAGCCAGACCGCCTGGAACAGCCCCTTGCGCCTGAAGGCACCGAGCAGCCCCTTCAGCACCCGCCCCCGCGCATCGCGGAGATATTCGGGCAGGTAATGCAGGGGCGCCGTGATCGCCTTGTGCATCAGGTGGCGGTCGGCATCGGTGGGTTTGCGCAGCGACCAGATCGAGAAGGCCAGCCCGCGCTCCTGCAGACCGAGCAGTTCCTGCGCGATGAAGGTTTCCGACAGGCGCGGATAGCCTTTCATGGCGATCGCAAGGCGCGGGGCCGAAGCGCTCATCGCCGGCCGATCAGCATGAAGCGGGTGTAGTTGCGGGTCGGCAAGGCGCCTGCGAACCAGATCTCGCTCAGCCCGGCCTGCGCCTTGAAATCCTCGAGCGAGGCGACGCAGCTGCGATGATCGGGCTCGCGCACATAATCATTCGATTGCAGCAGCACCGGCAGCCCGGCCGGCAACCCGGCCAGCCAGCCCGGCACATCGGCCAGATGCTCGCAGCTGGTATTGATGATGAGGCCTGGCAGCGGCTGCTGCTGCGCGAAATCCAGCGCCATCATATCCCCGGTCAGCGCGCGGAACCGCCCGGCGGCGAGGTGGCGGCGGTTCAGCTTTTCAGCCACCGGCGCGCAGGCCGCATCGAGATCGAGGCTGACGATTTCGCTGATGGCGAGCCGCTCATCGTTGAGCAGCATCGCGCCGAGCACGCCATACCAGGCGCCCAGCACCCAGACCGGACCGTCCGGCCGCGGCAGCACCTGCGCCAACGCATCGACCAGCCAGCGTTTCGAGGCGATCTGCTTGTGGTTAAAGGCAATCCAGAGCTCCGGCGGCATCTCGTCAGCGACAAGCCGGGCGAGATCGCCGACGACAGGATGGCCGGTCAGGGCTGCGACGCCGCGCAGGATGTCGTAGAAGGCGTCCGGGGGCGTGTTATGGGTCATGCCGGGCTGGGAAACACTGGAAATGAATGCGGGCGGACCATATGCAACCCCTCTTGCAAAGGCCAGTGCGGAGCCTGACCCGGCTGCCGATGGCCGAGACGCGCCACCCGGCGTGCGGCTGCCGCATCTGGCAAGTCCCGCAGCCTGCCTGCGCCAGGTGCTCGCCGCGCATGCCGTGCGCAGCTGCGCCGACATCGTCGAAATCGGCGGCGCCGGCCTGCCGCTGACGCATTACCTGACGCATGCGCCGCGCAGTGTCACGGTGATCGACCCCAAGATCCCGGCCTTCAGCGCCGGGCGCCTCAACGGCCACCCCTGCCAGATCCGCCATATCCCCGCCAAGCTGCAGACCGTGGCGCTGGAGCCCGGCCCCAGCCTGGCGCTGGTTCTGCTCGGCCTGTCGCTGCGCCCCTTCGGCAGCACCTCGGCCACCCCGCCGCAATTGCTGGCGCTGGCCGAGGCGGCGCAGGTGCTGGTGATCGATTACGCCCTCGACCTGCCGCGCGCCCAGGGCCAGATCGGCGACCTCATGGCGACACGGCGCGAGCCGCCGCTGATCGACCTTGCCTTGACCATCGACGATGCCGGGCTGCGCGAGGCCGGCTTCGACCGCAGGCGCTTCCTCGCCTACGGACCGGCGCTATCGCGCTAAATCTTGCCGCCGCGCCGGGCGTGGAAGGCGGTCAGCGTATTGCGCAGCAGGCAGGCGATCGTCATCGGCCCGACACCGCCCGGCACCGGCGTGATCGCGCCCGCGACTAGAAACGGCCGCGCTGTAATCGACATCGCCGACCAGCTTGCCATCTGGCAGCCGGTTGATGCCGACATCGATCACCGTCGCGCCGGGCTTGATCCAGTCGCCCTTGACGAAAAGCGGCCGGCCGACCGCCGCCACGACGATATCGGCGCGGCGAACCACACCCGGCAGATCCTTCGTCCGGGAATGAGCGATGGTGACGGTGCAATCGGCCTGCAGCAGCAGCTGCGCCATCGGCTTGCCGACAATGGCGGAGCGGCCGATCACCACGGCCTCCAGCCCGGCCAGCGAGGGCAGCGTCTGCTTCAGCAGCAGCATCGAGCCGAGCGGCGTGCAGGGGACCAGGCTGGCCCGGCCGGAGGCCAGCTTGCCGACATTGGTCAGGTGGAAGCCATCGACATCCTTGGCCGGGTCGATGGCGTCGATCACCCGGTCGGCGTCGATCTGGGCCGGCAGCGGCAGCTGCACGAGAATGCCATCCACCGCATCATCGGCATTGAGCGAGGCGACCTTGGCCAGCAACTCGGCCTCGCGTTGTCTCGGCCGGCATCCGGTGCACGGCGGAGTTCATGCCGATTTCGGCCGCGAGCTTTTCCTTGGAATCGACATAGACCCGGCTCGCCGGATCGTCGCCGACGAGCACGACATGCAGCCCCGGCACCAGGCCGCTGGCGGCCTTGATCGCGGCGATCTCCTGCCCGATTTCGGCACGAAGCGCGGCTGCCGCCGCCTTGCCGTCGATGATGCGCGCCTGTTCCGCCATGGCCAAACCCCTCTCGGCTGCTCGCCGCCCTCATGCGCGATCGGGCCGGCTTGGGCAAGCGCTGCGCTGCAGGCTGCACCGGATCGCAGGCCCGGCTCTTGCTTGGCGAGCGGGGAGCCATCTGCGCTTGCCATCTACCCTTGCCATCAGCCCTTGCCGCCCGACATGGTGGCGGTTACGCCATCACCCGCCGAACCGAGAGAGACGCCCGACGTGAGCACCGGCTTTGCAGCGCTTCCGCACCATCCCGACTATCGCCTGCTCAATGCGCGGGTGCCGCGCTGCCTGATCTGACGCTGCCACGCTGGCGGCGGATCGCGATGGCTTTGCGCTGGTCGATATCGCGCTCGCGGATGGGCGCATCAGCTCGATCCTGCCGGCGGGCACGGAGGCCGCTGCGGGCGAAGCCGCTCTCGATCTCGACGGCGGCATCGTGCTGCCGCGCCTGGTCGATTGCCATGTCCATCTCGACAAGGGCCATATCTGGCCGCGCCGCCGCAATCCCGACGGCAGCTTCATGGGCGCGCTCGAACAGCGTCATGGCCGACCGCGAGGCCAACTGGTCGGCGGCCGATGTCCGCGCCCGCATGGAATTCGGGCTGCGCTGCGCCTTTGCCCATGGCACCGCCGCGATCCGCACCCATATCGACTCGCTCGGCAAGCAGATCGGCATCTCCTGGCCGGTGCTGGCCGAGCTGCGGGCGGAATGGGCGGGGCGGATCGCGCTGCAGGCGACGCCGCTGTTCGGCATCCAGTTCGCGCTCGATGCCGGCGCATATCCGCGCCGTGACCGCGGCGGTGAAGGCGCATGGCGACGGCATCTTCGGCTGCGTCACCTATATGATCCCGGAGCTCGACGCGGCGCTCGACATCGTCTTCCGCACCGCGATCGAGAACGGCTTCGATCTCGATTTCCATGTCGACGAGACCAACGATCCCGCCGCACGCTCGCTCGAGCACATCGCCGACGCGGCGCTGCGCCACCGCTTCCCGGGCAAGATCCTGTGCGGGCATTGCTGCTCGCTGGCGCTGCAGGAGCCCGAGGACGAGGCCCGGATCATCGGCAAGGTCGGCGAGGCCGGCATCGCCGTCGTCTCGCTGCCGATGTGCAACATGTATCTGCAGGACCGCACAGCCCGGGCCGCACGCCGCGCTGGCGCGGCGTCACGCGCTGCATGAGCTGAGCGCGGCCGGCGTGCCGGTGATGATCGCCTCCGACAACACCCGCGACCCGTTCTACGCCTATGGCGATCTCGACCTGCGTCGAGGTGCTGCGCGAAGGCACGCGCATCCTGCAGCTCGACCATTCCGGGCCGGACTGGGCCGACAGCGTTGCCCGCACCCCGGCCGCGATCATGGGGCTGGCAGCAGGCCGGCCTGCTGGCTCGAGGCGGCCCCGCCGATCTGATCCTGACCCGCGCCCGCGACTGGACCGAGCTCTTCGCCCGGCCGCAATCCGACCGCACCGTGCTGGTCAACGGCAAGCGCGATCGACACGCACCTTGCCCGATTATCGCGAACTCGACCATTTGATGGAGCCCGCACACATGAGCGCCCGCTACGACATCGCCGCCCTGAAGACCCGCCTCGGCGACATCCGCACCGAAGACAATCCGGCGCTGGTCAAGCAGAAGAGCCGCGACTTCTTCTGGTATTCGCCGATGCTGAAGCGCCAGCTCGACCATGTCACCGCCGATATCGTCGTCTCGCCGACGCAGCGAGGCGCAGGTGCTGGAGATCGCTCGCCGCCGCCATGCGCTCGGCATCCCGGTCACGCCGCGCGGCACCGGCACCGGCAATTACGGCCAGGCCATGCCGCTGTCGGGCGGCGTGATGCTCGATCTCGCCGGCTTCAACAAGGTCATCGACATCGCGCCCGGCCGCTATGTCGCCGAGCCCGGCGCGATCATGGCCCGGATCGACGAGCAGACCCGCGCCGCATTCGCGCCAGGAACTGCGCCTGCATCCCTCGACCTACCAGACCGCCTCGATCGGCGGCTTCATCGCTGGCGGCTCGGGCGGCGTCGGCTCGATCAAATGGGGCGGCCTGCGCGACTGGGGCAACATCATCCGGCTCAAGGTCGCGACGATGGAGGCCAGCCCGCGCATCCTCGAATCTGACCGGCGAGGATCTGCACAAGGTCGCCCATGCCTATGGCACCAACGGCATCATCACCGAGGTCGAGATGCCGCTCGCCCCCGCCTATGACTGGGTCGATGTCATCTTGGGCTTCGACACGCTGCGCGCCGCCACCGAATTCGCCAACGCAGCTCGGCGAGCAGGATGGGCTTGCGCTGAAGAACCTCTGCGTCATCGCCGCGCCGGCGGCGCATGACTATTTCCTGCGCCATCGCAAATTCCTGCCGCGCGAGAGCCATCTCGTCGTGCGTGATGGCGGCCGATTTCGCGGTGGAGTCGCTGCTCGCCTATGCCAGGCGCTTCCACGGGGCGGAGCTGCTGATGCGCTCGGACACGCTCTCGCCCGAAGACGCGAAGGGCCTGCCGCCGGCCTACGAGCTGGGCTGGAACCACACCACGCTGCGCGCGCTCCGGGTCGATCCCGCGATCACCTATCTGCAGGTGCTCTACCCGTTCCCCAACCAGGTCGATCTCGTCGACCGCATCCATGCCCGCTTCGGCGACGAGGTGCTCTGCCATCTCGAATTCGTCCGCTTCGACGGCAAGGTCACCTGCTTCGGCCTGCCGCTGGTGCGCTTCACCACCGAGGAGCGGCTGGAGGAGATCATCGGCGATCCATGAGGAGATGGGCGCGCCGATCTTCAACCCGCATCGCTACACGCTGGAAGAAGGCGGCATGAAGCAGACCGACGCGGCGCAGCTCGCCTTCAAGCGCGAGGCCGACCCGCAGGGCCTGCTCAATCCCGGCAAGATGATCGCCTGGGAAGACCCCGATTACGATTATCGCTCGGGCAAGACCTTCCTGTTCCGCAGCCTGTCGGAAGCGGGCATCGGCTGAGCCCATGCGCGTCCTCCTGCTCTATGCCCATCCCAACCCGGAGAGCTACGGCGCAGCCCTGCATGCGGCCGCGCTCACGGCCTTGCGGGAGGCGGGGCATGAGGTCGACGATTGCGACCTCTATGCCGAGGGCTTCGATGCAGTGCTGAGCCGGCAGGAGCGGGTCGGCTACCACGACCTCGCCAGCAACACCTTCCCGGTCGCCGATTATGTGCGCCGGCTTCAGGCGGCCGAGGCGCTGGTGCTGTGTTTCCCGGTCTGGAACTATGGCTACCCGGCCATTCTCAAGGGCTTTTTCGACCGGGTTTTCCTGCCGGGCGTCTCGTTTAAGCTGGTCAACGGCAAGGTCCGGCCCAATCTCTGGAACATCCGCAGGCTGGTTGCCGTCACGACCTATGGCGGGACGCGGTGGCGGGCCTGGCTGATGGGTGATCCGCCGCGCAAGATCGTCCGGCGCGCGGTGCGCGCTGTCTGCCATCCGAGCGCAAATCCACTCTATCTTGCGCATTACGACATGAACCGGTCGACGCCCGAGAGCCGCGCCACCTTTCTGAATCATATCAGCCTACGATTGCGTGATATATGATACGGTTCCTGCCCCATCGTCATCAGGCTGTCATGCGCAGACGCAATCACAGAGCCGGCGAACGAACAGGCCATCGATTAGCGAGGACCGGCTTATGACCAAATCGCTGGAGAAGACGGTGGGCCGCGCCCTCCTCGTGACAGCGCGCCTGCATCGGGCGCGGATGGGCGAGCGACTGAACGCGCTCGGCCTGTTTCCCGGGCAGGAACAGGCGCTGAAGGCGCTGCAGGCCGCCCCGATGACGATGGGCGAACTCGCAGCGCTGCTGCGGGTGAAGCCGCCGACCGTCTCGAAAACCATTGGCCGGCTATCGCTCCAGGGCCTCGTCACCCGCGAAGGCGGCAATCGCGATGGCCGCCTTGTGCAGGTGGCGCTGACCGAAGCCGGCCAGAAGACGGCGGAAACGCTCGATGCGGTCTGGAATCAGGTCGAGGAAGAGCTGCTCGAGCGCCTCGACTCGAAGGAGCGCAAGCAATTGCGCAAGCTGCTTCGCAAGGCGGCGAAGGGTTTGTCGAAAGCCGGCGCAGAGGTCGAGGAAGCCGAAGGCGATGCCGAGGATGTCGATAGCGACGCCTGATCGTGCATGGAGCGCATGCGTGAGCTGACTGTTCAGGCGGGGTAAATCGGTTAAACCTCGTTCGTCATACTCCTCACGCATGACGGAACGGTCCTTGCCCGCCGCCCTCACCCTTCCGCCGGAGACGGCCCGCAACCGGCTGATCGCAATCGAACTGATGTGCGGCGCGGTTCTGCTCTTCGCCCTGCTCGACGCCAGCGCCAAATGGCTCTCCAGCGTCGTCGATCCGCTGCAGGTGGTCTTCGCCCGCTATGCCGGCAGCATGATCCTGGTGCTGGCCCTGCTCAACCCGGTCAGCCATCCCGGCATCCTGCGCACCGGCCGGCTCAAGCTGCAGATGGTGCGCTCGCTGCTGCTTCTCGGCTCGACCGCGCTGAATTTCTTCGCCCTGAAATATCTTCAGCTGGCCGAGACCGTCTCGATCATGTTCGCGACGCCGCTGCTGGTCGCTCTGCTCTCGGGTCCGCTGCTCGGGGAGTGGCCGGGGCCGCGCCGGCTGGTCGCGATCTTCGTCGGCTTTCTCGGTGTGCTGGTGATCACCCGCCCCGGTCTTGGCGGCATGCATCCGGCCGCCTTCCTGAGTGTCGGCGGCTGCATCTGCTACGCGTTCTATTCGCTGGCCACGCGCATGCTGTCGACTGTCGATCCGCCGGAGACCACGCATGGTCTATTCAGGTGTCGCCGGAACACTGGCGATGCTGCCCTTGCTGCCCTGGTTCTGGTCGACGCCGACAGGGGCGATGCCGTGGCTGGTGATGTTCGCCACCGGCTTCTTCGGCGGCTTCGGCCACTGGCTGCTGATCCTGGCCCACCGCCTCGCCCCGGCGACGGTGCTGGCGCCGTTCATCTATTCGCAGATCGTCTGGATGATCCTGCTCGGCTGGTTCGTCTTCGGCCAGTTTCCCGATGGCTGGACTTTTGGCGGCGCCGCCATCGTTATCGCCTCGGGCCTGTACCTGCTCTACCGCGAGCGGGTTCGGGCCAAGCCCGAAGGCTCGGCCCGGCTGGATTGAACTCCGGCGCCAGGCCTGGCTTCAGACCGTGACCTGCGTCCCGACCTCGACGACGCGGCCTGTCGGGATCTGGAAGAAGCTGGTGGCGTCCGTCGCGCTCTTGGTCAGGCTGATATAGAAATTATCCTGCCAGACCGGCATGCCCGATTGCGGCGAAGCCTTGATCGAGCGGCGCGACAGGAAGAACGAGGTCGACATGATGTCGAACTTGAAGCCCTGCTTGCGCAGGATCGCCAGCCCCTTGGGCACGTTCGGGCTTTCCATATAGCCGTAGACCATCTCCACCCGCCAGAAATCATCCGTGATGCGCGAAAGCCGGACGCGCTCCTCATCGGTGACGCGGGGCGTGTCGGCAGAGCGCACGGTCAGGATGACATTGCGCTCGTGCAGCACCTTGTTGTGCTTGAGGTTATGCAGCAGCGAGGCCGGCGCCGTCTCCGGATCGCTGGTCAGGAACACTGCCATGCCCTTGACCCGGTAGGGCGGGCTCTTCGACAGCATGCCGACCAGTTCGAGCAGCGGCACATCGGTCTTGCGCGTCTTGTCGAAGAGGATCTTCGTGCCGCGCACCCAGGTCCACATCAGCGCAATCAGGATGATGGCGAGCAGCACCGGCACATAGCCGCCGCTGAACAGCTTCAGCAAATTGGCCGCGACGAAGGCGATATCGATGATCAGGAACGGCGTGATCAGCGCGATGGTGGCCAGCAGCCCCCAGCGCCAGCCCTTCCAGATCACGATGAAGGCCAGGAGCGAATCCACCATCATCGCGCCGAAGACCGAGATGCCATAGGCATGCGACAAGCTCGACGAGGTGCGGAAGGTCCAGACCAGCACCAGCACCACCACCAGCAGCATGGCGTTGACGCGGGGGATGTAGATCTGGCCGGAGGTGGTCTCCGAGGTGTGGCGGATTTCGAGGCGCGGCAGCAGCCCGAGCTGGATCGCCTGCCGGGTCAGCGAGAAGGCGCCGGTGATCACGGCCTGGCTGGCGATGATCGTCGCCACGGTGGCCATCACCACCAGCGGCAGGATCAGGCCTTCCGGGGCGAGCTTGTAGAACGGATTGTCGATCGCCGTGGGGTCCGAGAGGATCAGCGCACCCTGGCCGAGATAGTTCAGCCACAGCGCCGGAAACACCATGAAGATCCAGGCGCTGCGGATCGGGCCGCGGCCGAAATGGCCCATATCCGCGTAGAGCGCTTCTGCTCCCGTCACCGCCAGGCAGACCGAGCCGAGAACGGCCAGCGACACGCCGGGATGATCATAGAAGAAGCGCACCCCCCAATAGGGGTTGATCGAGGAGAAGACGCTGAGATCATCGGCGATGTGATAGATGCCGAGCCCGCCCAGTATCGTGAACCAGATCAGCATCACCGGGCCGAAGAAGTTCGCGACCTTGGCCGTGCCCCGGCTCTGCACCAGAAACAGCGCGATCAGGATGCCGGACGCGATTGTCACGACGTAATCGTCGAGTGCCGGCGTCACCAGCTTGATGCCCTCGACCGCCGATAGCACCGAAATCGCGGGTGTGATGACTGCGTCGCCGTAGAACAGCGCCGCGCCGGCCATGCCAAGGAACAGCACGACGCCGCCGCGCATGCGCCCCAGAGCCCGTTGCGCCAGGGCGACCAGGGTCAGCGTGCCGCCTTCGCCATTATTATCGGCCGCGAGCAGCAGCACGACATATTTCAGCGTCACCACCACGACGAGCGACCACAGGATCAGCGACAGCACGCCGATGATCACCTCGCGCGGCACAGCCGTGGTCAGGGCGATATCAACCGCGCTGCCATGGCCGCCGGCGACAGCACCCGTCGCAGCCAGCACGGTTTCGCGCAGCGCGTAGAGCGGACTGGTGCCGATATCGCCATAGACCACGCCCAGCGCACCGAGCGCCAGGGCAGCATAGCTTCCGGTCGAGTGGGAATGCCCGGTGCCGCCATGGCCATCATCGAGGCCGAAGCGGGAATCTTCCGGACGCGTCTTGCCCGGAAGATCGGGATTATCGTGCCCCATGCGGGAACTCCGAGGATGCTGCGATGCAGCGAAAGGCTGGGGGCTGTATCATAGGCCGTTCGCGGCGGGAAGCCGCGCTGTCCATCGTCACGCCTGCATGCCTATTGGGCACCGCCACCAAGGCCGTATCGACGCGCCACATAGGCGTCGACCATTGTCTTGAACTCATTGGCGATGCCTGCGCCGCGCAAGGTCGCCACCTTGCGACCATCGACGAAGACCGGCGCCACCGGCGCCTCACCGGTTCCGGGCAACGAAATCCCGATATCGGCATGCTTGGATTCGCCGGGACCGTTCACGATGCAGCCCATCACCGCGACATTGAGCGTCTCGACGCCGGGATAGCGCGTCTTCCATTCCGGCATCGAGGTGGAGATCCAACTCTGGATATCCCGCGCCAGTTCCTGGAAAACCGTAGAGGTGGTGCGCCCGCAGCCCGGGCAGGCTGCTACCAGCGGGACGAAAGCGCGGAAGCCCATGGTCTGGAGCAATTCCTGCGCGGCCTTGACCTCCAGCGTACGGTCTCCACCCGGCTCCGGCGTCAGCGAAAAGCGGATCGTATCGCCAATCCCCTCCTGCAGGAGGATGCCCAGCGCCGCCGAGGAGGCGACGATGCCCTTCGAGCCCATGCCGGCCTCTGTAAGGCCGAGATGGATGGCGTAATCGCCCCGCTCCGCCAGCATGCGATAGACCGCGATCAGGTCCTGCACGCCCGACACCTTGGCCGAGAGGATGATCTTGTCGCGCCCGAGACCGATCTCCTCGGCCCGCTGCGCCGATAGCAGCGCCGACTGGACCATCGCCTCGCGCATCACGGCGCGGGCATCGAGCGGCGCGGCCGAGAGCGCGTTCTCATCCATCAGCACCGTCAGCAGCTCCTGATCGAGCGAGCCCCAATTGGCGCCGATGCGGACAGCCTTGCCGTGTTTGATCGCCAATTCGACGATCTGGCCGAACTGCCGGTCCTTCTTGTCCTTGAACCCGACATTGCCGGGGTTGATCCGATATTTCGCCAGCGCCTCGGCGCAGGCTGGGTGGTCCGAGAGCAGCTTGTGGCCAATATAGTGGAAGTCCCCGACCAGCGGCACATCGATGCCGACCCGGTCTAGCCGCTCGCGGATATGCGGGACCGCCGCGGCCGCCTCGTCGCGATCCACCGTAATGCGCACCAGTTCCGAACCCTGGCGCGCCAGGGCCGCCACCTGCGCCACCGTGCCGGCGATATCGGCCGTGTCGGTATTGGTCATGGACTGGACGACGATCGGCGCGCCGCCGCCGACAATGACGGAGCCGACAGCGACCGGGACGGTCATCCGCCGCGGTTGCGGCCCGGCCACATCCGGCAGGCAGGCCGGGGCGACACGCTCGTTCATGCCAGCTTCTCGCTCTTCACGCTGTTGCGGCAATGCTCGCAAAGGCCGACGATCTCGACCACCTGATGCGACGGCGCAAAACGCCGCTCCTGGGCGATGGTCCCGACCGCCTGCTTCATGGCCGGCGAGGAATCCTCATCCACGCCGCCGCAGGCCTCGCAGATCAGGAACGCCACGACATCGTCGGCACCATGCCCGTGCAGGCAGGCGATGAAGGCGTTGCGCGAGGAGAGCCGGTGCACGAAGCCCTGCTCAACCAGGAAATCCAGCGCCCGATAGATCGAGATCGGCGCCAGCCGGCGCCCGCCCGCAGGCGAGATCCGGTCGGCCAGATCATAGGCGCCGATCGGCCGGTGGTCGCCATGCAGCGCCTCCAGCGCCTTGCGGCGGATCGGCGTCATCCTCAGCCCCCGCTCGCGACAGATGCGCTCCGCCCGCTCCAGCGCCTCGGCGGCGTGGTTGCGGTGGTCATGCGCGTGCCGGCACTCGCCCTCATGCGCGCCAGAATGCGCGCGTTCGACTTGGCGGTGCGGGCCGTCATGGTCGGTGCTGTCAGCGTGCATGCGGCTCATGTTGCGTTGCAATGAGACATCGGGCAACGTGCCGACATCCATCTGGGGAAGGCGGCCCGGCCGCCTGCTCGCCCGGAACTTAAGCATTTTTCTCTCATCTGTCAGGAGCTTTGACGCTCATGTTTCTAAAAGATCGCTGCGCCGCCATCACCGGCTCCACCTCCGGCATCGGCCTCGCCTATGCACGCGCCCTAGCGGCTGAGGGCGCCAACCTCGTGATCAACGGCATTCTGCCGCCCGCCGATGCCGAAGCCTTGCGCGCCAAGCTCGCCAGCGAGTTCGGCGTGAAGGTGCTGTTCTCGCCCGCTGACATGACCAAGCCGGCCGAAATTGCCGGAATGATCGCCTTGGCCGAAGCGGAGTTCGGGGCCGTCGACATCCTCGTCAACAATGCCGGCATCCAGCATGTCGCCCCGGTCGATGAGTTCCCCATCGAGAAATGGGACCAGATCATCGCGATCAACCTGTCCTCCGCCTTCCACGCCACCCGCGCGGCGCTGCCGAAGATGAAGGAGAAGGGCTGGGGCCGCATCATCAACACCGCCTCCGCCCATGCCTTCGTCGCCTCCCCCTTCAAGAGCGCCTATGTCGCGGCCAAGCACGGCATTGCCGGCTTCACCAAGACGGTGGCGCTCGAGGTGGCGACCAAGGGCATCACCGTCAACGCCATCGCTCCCGGCTATGTCTGGACCCCGCTGGTCGAAAAGCAGATCCCGGACACGATGAAGGCGCGCGGCCTGACCAAGGAGCAGGTCATCAACGATGTCCTGCTGACGGCACAGCCGACCAAGGAGTTCGTCACGGTCGAGCAGGTCGCAGCGCTCGCCCTGTTCCTCTGCACCGATGCCGCCAAGTCGATTACCGGCACCACCCTGCCCATGGATGGCGGCTGGACCGCAGCGTGACCGGTCGGCGTCGCAGCGCTGGAGCCATCCACGGCCTCGCCGGACCGAAGGCGGAGAAGACGGTGTCGCTCGCGCTTCAGGGCGGCGGCGCCCATGGCGCCTTCACCTGGGGCGTGCTCGATGCCGTGCTGGAGGATGGCCGCCTCGCCATCGAGGCACTCTCGGGCACCAGTGCCGGCGCCATCAACGCCGTCGTGCTCAGCGAAGGCTGGATCGAGGGCGGCATTGACGGCGCGCGCACCAAGCTGGAGGCGTTCTGGCGCGCGATCAGCGTCGACGGCAAATATGGCGGCTCGGACCGCTCGCTCATCGACACCATGCTCGGCGCCTGGGGCAACAGCGCGGGTACGCCGCCTGGCATGCTCTGGTTCGAGCTGTTCTCGAAAGTCGCCAGCCCCTATGACGTCAACCCGCTCAACATCAACCCGCTGCGCGGCGTCATCTCGGACCTGATCGATTTCGACAAGGTGCGCGCCTGTGACGGGGTCAAGCTGTTCATCGCTGCCACCAATGTCCGCAGCGGCAAGATCCGGGTGTTCAAGCGCCCGGAGCTGACGGCCGACCATCTGATGGCCTCGGCCTGCCTGCCGATGGTGTTCCAGGCAGTGGAGATCGGCAAGGACGCCTATTGGGACGGTGGCTATATGGGCAATCCGGCCCTGTTCCCGCTGTTCTACGAGGCGGAGTGCGACGATATCCTGCTCGTCCAGATCAACCCGCTGGAGCGCAAGACCCTGCCGACGCGGGCCCGCGACATCCAGGACCGCCTCAACGAGATCACCTTCAACGCCTCGCTGCTGCGCGAGCTGCGAGCCGTCGATTTCGTCAACCGCCTGGTCGATGCCGGCAAGCTGCCGACCGACGAGTACAAGCGCGTGCTGATGCATCGGATCGATGGCGGCAAGGCGTTGGGCGAACTGACATCGTCCTCGCGGCTGAACGCCGAATGGGATTTCCTGCTGCGCCTGCGCGATATCGGCCGCAAAGCCGCCAAGCGCTGGCTGAAGCGCCATTACGGCGCCATTGGCAGCGAAGGGACGCTCGACCTGAAGTCAGCCTTCACCTGAGCCGCGCCTGTGGCCGAGATTGCGGGATAGCCCACAGGGTGCCAGAAGCGAATTCAATCCAGCAAACGGGGTTTAAGAGGATCCATGCCAAAGCTCATCGTTACCGCCGGCCCCTTCAGCTTTGAAGGAAAGCTCGAAATGGAGGCAGCGCCCAAGACTTGCGCAGCCTTCCTCCGCCAGATGCCCTTCGTCAGCAAGATCGTGCATGTGCGCTGGAGCGGCGAAGGTGTCTGGATGCCGCTCGGCGACCTCGATTTCGGCGTCGGCTACGAGAACCACACCAGCTATCCCGCACCGGGGCAGATCATCCTTTACCCCGGCGGCATCAGCGAGACCGAGATCCTGCTCGCCTATGGCGGCGTGCATTTCGCCAGCAAGATGGGGCAGCTCGCGGGCAATCACTTCATCACCCTGACCAGCGGGCTGGAGAACCTCTACACCCTGGGCCGCAAGACCCTTTGGGAAGGGGCGCAGGACATCCGCTTCGAAATCGCCTGATGGATCATTGCGCGAAGCTGATGAATTTTCGCGCGATCAACACGTTGCCGTGATCAAGCGCCGCTGCCATGATTTGTCCCGGAGGGAACCAAATCATGGTAGCACTGCCCAAGGCCGACACGGTCCTGATCAACGGACCCGTCTATCTCGGTCTCAAGGAAGGCTATGCCAGCGCGGTGGCGCTCTGGTCCGGCAAGGTTCTCGCCACGGGCACGCCCGCCGATATGGAGCCGCTGATCGGCTCCGGCACCCGCATCATCGACCTCAAGGGCCGCACCGCCACCCCCGGTCTCTATGAGGCGCATCTCCACCTGCTGCCGCTCGGCCTCAGCATGGCGGAGCTCGATATCCGCCCGCGTTTCGTCCGCACCCTCGACGGGTTGCTGCAGATGATCGCCGAGCGCGCCGCCAAGGCCAAGCCCGGCGAATGGATTCTCGCCCGCGGCTATGACCATTTCGAACTCGATGTGAAGCGTCATCCGCATCGCACCGAACTCGACCGCGCGGCGCCCAACAACCCGGTCTACATCGTCCGCGCCTGCGGCCATCTCTCCGTTGCCAATTCCATGGCGCTGAAGCTCGCTGGCATCGACGAGAGCACGCCGGTCCCGGCCGGCGGCGCGATCGAGCAGGTCAATGGCTCGCTGACCGGGCTGATGGCCGAAAACGGCCGCGATCCGATCAAGAAGGTCATCCCCGACCCCACCGATGAGGAGCTGGTCGCGGCCATCGAGCGCGCCGGGCGATATTGCAACCAGTTCGGCATTACGAGCGTCATGGATGCCGCCGTCGGCATGCGCTCCTATTATCGCGAGGTCGCCGCCTACCGTACCGCCCAGCGCACCGGGCGCCTGCCCGTCCGCACCAATATGTGCCTGCTCGGCGGCCATAACGGCATCGTCGCCCAATGCTATGCCGATGGGCTGGTCACCGGCGCGGGCGATGACTGGCTCAGCGTCGGCCCGGTCAAGATCTTCACCGATGGCTCGGCTGGTGGCCGCACGGCGGCGATGAGCGAGCCCTATCTCGGCGAGCCCGAGACCCATGGCATCTTCTGCCTCGAAGATCCCGAGATGGACGCGCTGACCCGCGACTATCACGCCATGGGCTACCAGCTCGCCGTCCACGCCATCGGCGATGCCGCCATCGAGCAGACGTTGACGGCGATGGAGCGCGCCCATGCGCAGCATCCCGACCCGCACCGCCGCCACCGCATCGAGCATTGCGGCTTCAACTCGCCCGGAGCAGATCGCGCGCATGGCCAAGCTCGGGGTCGAGCCCGTGCCGCAGCCGGTCTTCATCTATGATTTCGGCGATCTCTATCTGTCGGTGCTCGAGCCGGAGCGGGTGCATGCGAGCTACCCGATGCGCGACTGGATGAACGCCGGGATGAAGCCCGCCGCCTCCTCCGACGCACCGGTCTGCGACGCCAATATCTGGCCGAATATCTACACGATGCTGACCCGCAAGACCTCGCGCGGCACGGTGGTCGGTCCCGACCAGACCATGACGATCGATGAGGTGATCGCCGCCTACACCGATTTCGGCGCCTATGTGAACCGCTGCGAGAGACCATCGCGGCCGGCTGCTGCCCGGCATGGCGGCCGACATCGCGGTCTTTTCTCGCGATCTGTCGCAGGCAACCCCGGAACAGCTCTTGCATGAAACGCGCTGCGACATGACGATCATCGACGGCAAGATTGTCTACGAGGCAGAGGGGTGATGCAGCCGATGATGCCAGTGCTGGCAGGTTACGGGCCGGTCCGATGCTGAACCACGTCGCGTCCCGCCTCGCGCTGTCGATTCCGGTCCTGTTCGGGGTGCTGCTCTTCGGCTTCCTGCTGCTCCAGCTCGTCCCGGCCGATCCCGCCGCCATCATCGCCGGCCCGACCGCCAGCCCCGAACTCGTCGCGGAGATCCGCAAGGATCTCGGCCTCGACCGGCCGGTCTTCATCCAGTTCGCGCTTTATATGAGCCGGGTGCTGCAGGGCGATCTCGGGCTCTCGCTGATCTCCAATACCAGCGTGACCAAGGAGCTGGGCGAGGCGATCGGCCCGACGGTCGAGCTGATGTTCGCCTGCCTGGTCTGGGCGATTCCCGTCGGCATCGCGCTCGGCACCATCGCCGCCGTCAACCGCGGCCGCTTCCTCGACCGTCTGGTGATCGCGATCTCGGTGGCCGGCGTCTCGACCCCGGTCTTCTTCATCGGGCTGATCCTGATGCAGTATATCGGCTACCAATGGGAGCTCCTGCCCTTCATCGGGCGCGGTGGCCCGCTCTGGAGCCTGAATGGGCTGGCCTCGATCGCGCTGCCGGCGCTGACGCTGGGCCTGATCTTCATCGGCCCGATCGCGCGCATGACCCGCACCGCCGCGCTCGAAGTCATGAACGCCGACCATGTCCGCACCGCCCGCGCCAAGGGGCTGGCCGAGCGCACTGTCGTGCTCAAGCATGTGCTGCGCAACGCGCTGATCCCGGTGGTGACGCTGATCGGCCTGCAGGCCGGCTATCTGCTCGGCGGCGCTGTCGTCACCGAGACGATCTACTCCTGGCCGGGCGTCGGGCGGCTGGCGGTGGGCGCTATTCTCGCCAGCGATTTCCCGCTGGCGCAGGGCGCCATTCTGGTGCTGGCGCTCGCCTTCCTGACGATCAACCTGATCGTCGACATGCTCTACGCCATGCTCGATCCGCGGGTGCAGAAACATGGCTGACATTGCCTCCCCCGCCCGTTCCGCTCCCGCCAGCCCCGCCCCGGCCCGCCGCCGCGGCGGCTCGCCGATCCTGCGGCGGATCTTCCGGGACCGGCTGGCCTTTGCCGCCGCGGTGATCCTGACACTGATCTCGGTTGCTGCCCTGCTGGCGCCCTGGCTCGCGCCCTTCGACCCCTACAACACCACGCGCCGGCCCTTCCTGCCGCCGATCTGGAGTGACGGCTCGCTGCCGCAATACTGGCTCGGCACCGATGGTCAGGGCCGCGATATGGTTTCGCGCCTGCTCTACGGCACGCGGCTGACGCTGCTGATGGGTCTGGCCTCCGTCATCCTCGGCGGTGGCCTCGGCGCGCTGGTCGGGCTGGTCAGCGCCTATTACCGCCGGCTCGATCCCTGGCTGATGCGCTTTGCCGATATTCTCCTGTCCTTCCCCGCCATCCTGCTCGGCCTGGCCCTGGCAGCCGTCGTCGGCCCGGGCCTGACCGCCATCGTCATCGCGCTGTCGATCGCCACCATCCCGGATGTCGCCCGCATCACCCGCAGCGCCGCCGTGGTGGTGATGGGCCAGGATTACATGGAGGCTGGCCGGGCTGTCGGCCTCTCCGACCGCACCCTGATCTGGCGCTATCTCGCGCTGAACTGCCTGTCCTCGGTCTTCGTCTTCCTGACCCTGCGCTTCGGCCAGATCATCCTGATCGGCGCGGCGCTCTCCTTCCTCGGCCTCGGCGTCCGCCCGCCCGAAGCCGAGCTCGGCATGATGGCCTCGCTCGGCCGGGATTCGCTGTTCTTCGCGCCGCATATCTCGATGCTGCCGAGCCTCGCCATCGTGCTCATCGTGCTCTGCGCCAACGTGCTCGGCGACGCCCTGCGCGACGTGCTCGACCCAAGGCTGCGCAACACCTGAGCTTCTGTTTCAACGACGTCGACAACTGCAAAAAGGGGAGAACGAGCGTGAAACACCTGACAACCATGGCAGCCGGCGCGCTGCTGGGCCTGAGCGCCTGGGCTGCACCGGCTCTCGCGCAAGGCAATAATGCCAGCATCTCCATCGTCCGCGAGGTCGACAGCGATCGCTACGATCCGCACCGCTCGACGGCGCGTGCCGCATCCGAGGTGCTGTTCATGATGGGCGACACGCTGGTCTCGCTCGACCATGACATGTCGACGATCAAGGCCGGCCTCGCCACCAGCTGGACCGCCTCGCCCGACGGTATGACCTACACCTTCAAGCTGCGCAACGACGTCCAGTTCTGCGACGGCAAGAAGCTGACGGCGCAGGACGTGGTCTATTCGATCAAGCGCTGGATCGACCCCGCCACCCGCTCGCCCGTCGCCTGGCGCGCCGGCAAGATCGAGGATGTCGTCGCCACCGATGACTACACCGTCGAGTACAAGCTCAAGGCGCCCTTCTCCGAGCTGCTCTACCAGCTGACCCAGAGCTTCGCTGTCATCATCGACAAGGCCAATGTCGAGGCTTTGGGAGCCGATTTCGGCGTCAAGGGCTTCAACGGCACCGGCCCCTATTGCTGGGGCGACTGGAAGCCGCGCAACGAATTCCGGCTGAAGCGTCACGCCGCCTACAAATGGGGCCCGCCGGTCTATGAGAACACTGGCCCGGCCCATATTGAGGAGGTGATCTGGCGCATCGTGCCGGAGGAGAACACCCGCCTCGCCGCCGCCATGACCGGCCAGACCCAGGTTACCCAGTACATTCCCTATTCCGGCATGGCCCAGCTGCGCGCCAACCGGAACCTCAAGCTGATCGAGTCCAAGGAAGCCTTTTGGACCTACTTCGTCGGCTTCAAGATCGACAAGGAAGGCGTCGACGATCCGGCTGTCCGCCGCGCCATGGTGATGGCGGTCGACCAGAAGGCCATCGCTGAGAACCTGTATTTCGGCGAGGTCGAGCCGGCCTACAGCTACATCTCGACCGAGGCGCTCGACTGGAACAAGGCGGTGACGCCGCTGAAGACCAATGTCGAGGAGGCCAACAAGCTTCTCGATGCCGCCGGCTGGGTGAAGGGTTCCGATGGCTTCCGGATGAAGGGCGGCAAGAAGCTCTCTCCCGTGGTCTATGGCTTCACCGGCTCGACCTGGCAGAAGCTGATGGAGGCGATCCAGGGCGATCTGCGCAAGATCGGCGTCGATCTGCGCATCCAGCTCTTCGATGCCACCATTGCCTGGGGCAAGCTCGCCACCCAGGAGTTCGACATGTTCGGGATGAGCTTCCCCTACATTTCGGCCGGTGACGCGCTGAACCTCTATTTCCCCTCCAGCAATGCGCCGACCCCCAACCGCATGAACTGGAAGGACCCGGCCACGGACGAGTTGCTCAACAAGGGCATCACGGCGCTGAACGAAAAGGACCGTGCCGCAGCCTATGGCGAGGTGCTGAAGAAGGTGCATGAGGCCGCCGTCTGGCTGCCGCTCTATCATGAGCCGATGAAGATCGCGGCGTCCGCCAAGCTCGCCCCGTTCAAGGCGCACAACATCTATGGGTGCGGCCTCTACAAGGGCCTCGACCTGAAGTTCGTGCGGTAATCACCGCTCAAGCGAGGGGGCCTTCTCCGCTGGAGGAGCGCTCCCTCGCCTATGCCTTTCGCCTGCCACGCCAACCCGCCGGAGCCTGCCATGACCGTCACCCTCATCCAGAACGCCAGCTGGATCGTCGCCTACGACGCCAAGGCCAAGGGCCATGTCTATCTCCGCGATGGCGACGTCGCCTATGAGGATAACCGCCTCATCCATGTCGGCGGCACCTATAAGGGCAAGCCGGACCAGACCATCGACGGGCGCGGCAAGATGGTGATGCCGGGCCTCGTCAACATCCACTCCCATCCCTCCTCGGAGGCGATGACCAAGGGCTGGAACGACGAGCTCGGCAGCGCCAAAATGTACGGCACGGCGCTGTACGAGTTCATGCCGCTGTTCCGCTGCGACGCGCAAGGGCATCAAGCCTTGCGCGCAGGTCACCTATTCCGAGCTGCTGATGTCGGGCGTGACCACGCTGGTCGACATGTCGGTCGCCTGGGATGGCTGGCTCGAGACCTTCAAGGCGTCGGGCCTGCGCGGCGTGTTCTCGCCGATGTACCGCTCGGCGCGCTGGTACACCGATAACGGCCACCTCGCGAAATATGAGTGGGACGCCAAGGCCGGCGAGAAGGCCATGGCCGAGGCGATGAAGCTGCTCGATCAGGTCGCCGCCGACGATTCCGGCCGGCTCTCGGGCATGGTCGTCGCCCTCGCAGATCGACACCTGCACCCCCGAGCTGATCCAGGCGAGCTACGCCGAGGCCGAGGCCCGACAGCTGCCCTTCCAGATCCACGCCGCCCAGAGCGTCGTTGAATTCCACGAGATCACCCGCCGCCACGGCATGACGCCGGTGGAATGGCTGGAATCGCTCGATGTGCTCGGGCCCTTCTCGATCATCGGCCACGGCATCTTCCTCGACCACCACAGCTCGGTGAAATGGCCGGCGACCGACGATCTCGGCTGCCTGGTCGAGACCGGCACCAATGTCGCGCATTGCCCGATCGTCTTCCAGCGCCGCGGCATCGCCATGCAGAGCTTCGGCCAGTATGTCGCGGCCGGCGTCAATGTCGGCATCGGCACCGACACCTACCCCCACCACATGCTCGAAGAGCTGCGCGCCGTCTGCATCGGCTCGCGGATGATGGCGGAGGATGTCTTCGACCTGCGCACCTCGGACGCCTTCAACGCCGCGACCCTCGGCTGCGCCAAGGCGCTGGGCCGTGACGATATCGGCCGCCTCGCCAAGGGCGCCAAGGCCGACATCGTCCTGGTCGATGTCACCCATCCGATGATGCGCCCGCTGCGCGACCCGATCCGCAGCCTGATCTACGCGGCCGGCGAACGCGCGGTCACCACCGTCATCGTCGATGGCATCACGGTGGTCGACAATGGCAAGGTCCTGACAATGGATTACGCCAGCGCCGCAGCCGAGCTGGAGGAAGCGCAGCGCCGGGCCGAGCCGAAAGTGCAGGGGCTGGACTGGGCCAAGCGCGACCATCTCGAAATCTCGCCGCTGACCTATCCGGCGGGCAAGGCCTGAATGGAACGGGCCGTGCAGCAGGACGCCGAGACGCAACCGCCCATCCTGGAGGTGCGCGATCTGAAGACGCATTTCAGGACGGAGCGCGGCTTTTATCGCGCCGTCGATGGCGTCAGCTTCTCCGTGCGTCCCGGCCGGACGCTCGGCGTCGTCGGCGAGAGCGGCTGCGGCAAGAGCGTCACCTCGCTGTCAATCATGGGGCTGGTGCCGGAGCCGCCAGGCATCCGGGCCGGCGGCGAAATCCTGTTCGAGGGACAGGACCTGCTGAAGAAGACCCGCGCCGAGATGGAGGCGATCCGCGGCGCCCGGATCGCGATGATCTTTCAGGAGCCGATGACCTCTCTCAACCCGGTCTATCGGGTCGGCGAGCAGATCGTCGAAGGCCTGCGCCGCCACCGCTCCATGGGCAAGGAGCAGGCGCGCGAGCGGGCCATCGAAATGCTGCGGCTGGTCAAGATCCCCTCGCCCGAGACTCGCGTCGATTCCTTCCCGCATGAAATGTCAGGTGGCATGCGCCAGCGCGTGATGATCGCGCTCGCTCTGGCCTGCGACCCGCAGGTGCTGATCGCCGACGAGCCGACGACAGCGCTCGACGTCACCATCCAGGCCCAGATCCTCGATCTGATGCGCGATCTCCAGACCCGGCTGGGCACCGCCATCATCCTGATCACCCACGATCTCGGCGTCATTGCCGAGACGGCGGATGATGTCGTCGTGATGTATGCCGGCAAGATCGTCGAACGCGCCGATGTGAAGACGCTGTTTGCCGATGCACAGCACCCCTACACGCTGGGCCTCCTGGCCTCGATCCCCCGTCTCGACGAGGACAGGGACAGGCTGCAGACCATCGAGGGCATGGTCCCGGCGCCCGACGCCATGCCGGCCGGCTGCCGGTTTGCGCCACGCTGCACCCTCGCCATCGAGCGCTGCCATCGCGAGGAGCCGCCATTGCGCCTGCTCGGCCCCGGCCACGAAGCCGCCTGCTGGCGCGCGCCGATCGAACAGACGCTGGCAGGGGCCGCTCGCCAGCTTGTTCGGGCCGGAGCTGCGCTATGAGCGACACCCTGCTCGAAGTCTCGGGCCTCACCAAGCATTTCACCCTCTCCGGCGGCCTGTTTGGCCGCACCACCGGCACGGTGAAGGCCGTCGACGGCGTCAGCTTCAAGGTCGAGCGCGGTGAGACGCTGGCGCTCGTCGGCGAATCCGGCTGCGGCAAATCCACCACCGGCCGGCTGATCCTGCGTCTGATCGAGCCCAGCGCCGGCCAGTTGCGCTTCGATGGCGAGGACGTTCTGGCCCTTGGCAAGCATGAGCTGCGCGCCCTGCGCCGGCGCATGCAGATCATCTTCCAGGACCCCTTCGCCTCGCTCAATCCGCGGCTCTCGGTCTCGCAGATCCTGGCCGAACCGCTGCTGCTGCATAAGCTCGCGACGCCGGCCGAGATCCCGGGCCGGGTCGAGGAACTGCTCAAGGTCGTCGGCCTCGGCCCCCAGCATGCCGAGCGCTTTCCGCACGAGTTTTCAGGCGGGCAGCGCCAGCGCATCGGCGTCGCGCGCGCGCTGGCAACCCGGCCGGACCTCGTCGTCTGCGACGAGCCCGTCTCGGCGCTCGACGTCTCGATCCAGGCGCAGGTGGTCAATCTGCTGCAGGATCTGCAGGCGCAATTCGGCCTATCCTATCTGTTCATCGCGCATGATCTGGCGGTGGTGAAGCATATCGCGACGCGGGTCGCGGTGATGTATCTCGGCCGCATCGTCGAGATCGCCGACAAGACAACGCTCTATGACCAGCCGCGCCATCCCTACACCCAAGCGCTGCTGGCCGCCGCGCCCTTGCCGAGCCCCGGTTTGCGGCGCGAGCGCCCGGTCCTGCAGGGCGATGTACCGAGCCCGCTGAAGCCGCCCTCAGGCTGCACCTTCCATCCGCGCTGCCCCTATGCGCAGCCGCGCTGCTCCGCCGAGCAACCCGAGCTGCGCGCCTTGCCGAGCGGGGCGAAGGTCGCCTGCCATTTCGCCGAGGTGATCCCGACGCCAAGCCTGATTCCGCATGCGCCGGACAACCCCGTCATCGCCAGCCGCTTTGCGGCTCTGGCTGCCGGAGCGGCCGCCTGATCAGGCGGCGCGCGCTTGGGGGTTCAGCCGCAGCATGGTGAAATTGAGAAAAGCCGCGAAGCTGACCCAGGCGAGATAAGGCACCAGCAGCCAGGCGGCGAGACTATCGATCCGCGCAAACAGGACGATCAGCCCGAGGATCGACAGCCACAGCAGCGCGACATCGACCAGCGCCAGATCCATCCGGCGCAGGCCGAAGAAGAAGCCCGACCAGGCGGCATTCAGCAGCAATTGCACGCCGTAGAGCGTCAGCGGCACAGCGGCGCCGGCAAAGCCGACCTTGCGCCAGACCAGCCAGCCGGAGATCGCGATCATGATGTAGAGCAGCGTCCAGGCCGGGGCGAACAGCCAGTTCGGCGGGCGCCACCACGGCTTGCGCAGTCGCTCATACCAGTCGCCGGGGCGAAACACCGCTCCCGAACTCGCCACCAGCACACAGGCGAGCACGAAGCCCAGCAAACCCCCAGCATCGTGCCAGCTCATTCCCGGATCTCCCCGCCCTCACGATCCGGCGCCGCCTCGGCAGCAGGCGCCTTGCACAGCGCCAGCATGGCACGGGCGATCTCGGCCTCGCCCATGATCGTCTGCGTCGCGCCGCAGCGTGTCAAATGCGCGACCGCCGCCTCGGAATGAGCGCGGGCGACAATCGGCAGCGCGGCATGATCATGTCGCGCCTGCTCACAAACCTGCCCGGCCTCAAAACTTTCGGGAATGGCGACGAAGAGCCGCTTGGCCCGCGCCAGCCCGGCCGCCGCCAGAACCTCCGGATCGGCAGCATTGCCGACAAGAACCTCGGCACCGGCCAGCGTTGCGGCCGCAATCGCATCCGGCTGCTCCTCGATCACCAGCACCGGATCACCCTGGGCGAGAAGCCCGGCCCCCAGCAGCGCGCCGACCCGGCCATAGCCGACCACCACCATATGGCCCGACAAGGCCGTCGCCACGATATCCCGCTCCGGCTCCTCAGCCGCCGGCGCTTCCGCCTGCACAGGACGCGACGCCTGTTCGGGCTTCGGCGCGCGGTGATCCGCGACGAGGCGATCGACCAGAGCGAAGAGCACCGGGTTCAGCAGGATCGAGAGAATGGCGCCCGCCAGGATCAGGTCGCGTGCCTGCTCAGGCAGGATCGCCAGCCCAACGCCAAGCCCGGCCAGGATGAAGGAGAACTCGCCGATCTGCGCCAGCGAGGCAGAGATGATCAGCGCCACGCTGTTGCTGCGGCCAAAGGCCCGCACGATCAGCCAGGCCGCCAGCGATTTGCCAAACAGGATGATGCCGAGCGTTGCCAGAAGCGGCAGCGGCGCGCGCAACAGGATGCCGGGGTCGAACAGCATGCCGACCGAGACGAAGAACAGCACCGCGAACGCATCGCGCAGGGGCAGGGATTCTTCCGCCGCGCGCTGGCTGAGCGGCGACTCGTTCAGGATCATGCCGGCGAAGAAGGCGCCCAGCGCGAAGGATACGCCGAACAGACTGGCGGCGATGAAGGCGACGCCCAGCGCCACCGCCAGCACTGCGAGGCGAAACAGCTCGCGCGAGCCGGTATGGGCGACCCAGTGCAGCACCCAGGGGATGACGCGGCGCCCAACGATGAGCATGAAAGCGACGAAGGCCACGACCTTGAGCAGCGTCAGCCCCAGCACGCCCCAGAGGCCGAGGTCGAAACGGCCGGCGAAGGGCACCGGCGTGCCGGGACGCGCGCCATTCAGCGCATCGGCGATGACCGGGATCAGCACCAGCGCCAGAACCATGGCGAGGTCCTCGACGATCAGCCAGCCGACGGCGATCCGCCCTTTTTCCGTCTGGACCAGCCGGCGCTCCTGCAGGGCGCGCAACAGCACGACCGTACTGGCGACCGACAAGGCGAGCCCGAAGACCAGCCCGGCGATCACGGTCCAGCCCAAGGCCAGACCCAGCGCCAGGCCGAGCATGGTCGCGACCGAGATCTGCACCAGCGCGCCGGGTACGGCGATGGTGCGCACAGACAGCAGGTCTTTCAGCGAAAAATGCAGGCCGACGCCGAACATCAGCAGGATGACGCCAACCTCGGCCAGCTCATTCGCCAGCGCCTGATCGGCCACGAAGCCGGGCGTAAACGGGCCGACCGCGACACCCGCCAGGAGGTAACCGACCAGCGGCGAGATGCGCAGGCGCTGCGCGAGGGCTCCGAAAACAAAGGCAAGGCACAGGCCCGCGACGAGAATGGCGATAAGCGGGCCGTGGTGCATCAACTCTCCGCAGGACGATGGGGTGAGCGCGCAGCATGACTGCTGCCGCGCGCCAGTTCAACCTGAAGGCGTACGAAATCGTACCTCCGAAGCTAGGAAGGGGCGTTTTGTCGCCTCTAGCTTCAGGCTTGAGGCTTGGGTTTTTCGAGCAGGACCTGGCCCTGCTTCTGCACGCCGATCTTCAGCTTCTCGGCGAAAGCCGCCAGCAGCCAGGGCAGCATCACTTCGACCCGAACAGCGTCTTCCTCGACCTCGATCGTGCCGCGGACGGTATAGCCGATGGCCGATACGCCGAAATGCAGCGTATCGCCCCGCCACTCTTCCTCGACCAGCTGCATGCGCGCCATGCTGAGCTTGTCGCGCACCCGGTCGATGCCGGTTCGCAGCCTTGCGACAGCGCCCTCGCGTCCGAGTTCATGGGAGATGGTAACGGTGACGGGCTTGGCCATGCTGCTCCGGCTGGTCGATTCGGGTGGTCCTGCTCAACGTCGCGAGCAGCGTGCCCGTTCCGTCAGCGCCTGCAGGCCATGCGGCGTGACGCGCCAGCGATCGCCGCTGGGCTCGGCCATACCGCGCCGCTTTAGCGTTGTGAGCATGGAATTGTCGAAAATGAAGCGTTTCGTCTCTTCACTGAGACTTTCCAGCGCAATCCATTCCGGGTCGGACATCACCCGGCCCTGGGCGATCTGGAAATGCTGATGGTCCATGAGCCTCTCCCTCTCGTCTGTTGATTGCGATGATGATGAGTTGTCGCCAGGCGACGCCGTGACAGGCGTATGCCAGCCAATCATGTCCGCCTGATGTCAGCGCCGAGAAAATCGTCACAAAACAGCTTTCAGCGGCCCTTTGGGAACCCATCCCGGCGTGGCTCGTTCACTGGCCAGGGTCGTCGCGACGAGGCTTGTCCAAGGCTGTTGCGCGGCGCGAAATTCATCAGAACCGGAGAAAAGCCATGGCGACAATGAACACCTTCCCGCCGGATGTGCCCAAGAATGCCGATGACAGCCTGCAGGGCAAGGCGAGCGACATGGCCGCGAAGGCTTCCGAGACGGTCAAGGACGGCTACGCCAAGGCGCGTGACGCGATCAGCGACATGGACCCCGCAGCAACCGCTCGCGAAGGCGGCGAGATGCTGATGCGCGCCATCGAGAAGAACCCGGTGATGGCGTTCGGTCTCGGTGCGCTCAGCATGGGCCTGATCGCCTGGGCCTCGCTGCGCGAGAGCCCGCGCAGCAGCAGCTCCTGGCAGAGCTACCAGCCCGATCTCGGCCGGGTTCGCCGCTTCTTCAACGATTACGCTGGTTCGGCCGCCGATGAAGGCCGCAGCCTGGCGCGCGATTACGGCTCGCAGGCGCGTGAATACGGCGACATGGCTCGCCACTATGCCGAGGATGGCTCGCGCATGCTGATGCACCGCGCTGAGAAGGAGCCCTTGGCCGCGATGGTCGGGATCGGCCTGGCCGTCTACTGCATCGGCTCGCTTTTGAGCTCCAGCAACCGCCGCTGAGCCAAAAAACAACCCCGCAGCCTTCGGGCTGCGGGGTTTTTCATGTCTGGCCGGTGGCTGTTCGATGCCCCCACCGGGCAAGCGCTTGCGCTTACCAGTAATAATAGCCGTAGCCGCGACCGTAATACGGCCGCGACGCAGCCGCGCCGATGGCTCCGCCGATGACACCGGCCGCAACGCCGGCCGCGACAGCATTGCTGGCATCGGCATTGGCGCGACGGTTCTCAGTATAGTTGGCCGAGCGGCACTGGTTGTAGGCGCGCGTACCGGGCCGGAAGCCCTGCGACTCGCAGGTGATTTCGGCATCGATCAGCGATTCCTGCCGAGTCTGGCAGCCCGCAACGAGCAGGGCCAAAGCACCTGCAACAATGACTACTTTCATTCGGATGTTCCTTTCAGCCCCCCAATTGGCAGTGGGACTAAAATGCACACCCAGCGATCGGTCAAGCTGAAGTAGCCAATTTAGTTTTAGAGGTCCTAAGCAATTGAGCTGATTCAGCTTAGGCCATCTTGCGCGGCGGCTTCTCGACAATGCCGGAGCGCGTGATCGTGGCGATTTCCAGCGGCGGCTTTCCGGACTTTTCCGCGATAGTGCGGTCCTGTTCCATGATCGCCTCGCGCGCCGGCTCGTCACCATCAAGCCCGCCAAGCAGCGCTGTCGGCACGCGACGGTTCGAGGTGCGCGAGCCATTGGTGTAGGTCACATCAAACATGACGAATTCCGCATCGAGCGGCTTTGATTTCTTGCGAGCCATGACAAACCTCTCGGAGTAGAGCGCGGCCAAGCGGGCCAGCGCGGCCCTGCAGCGCGCGCATAGCGCGGCGTAGGCACGTTCATTGGCCGGACGCCTAGACCATAGCGGCCGACTGCGCAATGTGGCTCGGCATTTGCAGGGCTCGCCATGGCGGACGTATGCCGCTCGCGCCAAGCATGGCCGACGCTCACCGGCGGCCTTGCAGGGCGCTGGCGGAGCGGCTTAGCTCGCCGCCTAAGGATCTCGGGGGAGCTCGCATCTTGAAGATCGTCCTGTTCGGTGGCGTCGGTTTCGTTGGGCTCAATATTGCCGAGAGCTTCCTGCGGGAGGGGCATGAGGTCGTCATCTTCGACCGGGCGGCCCTGCCTCCTGCCGCCACCAAGGCCTTCGCGAAGCTGCCGGGTCGGGTCTCAGCGGTTCAGGCCGATGTCACCGACCGCGTGGCGGTCGAGCGGGCCGTCACACCGGGCGTCGACATCGTCGTCATGGGCGTCGCGATCACGGCCGGCTCGGCCCGCGATGCGGCCGAGCCGGAGACGATCCTGCGCGTCAACCTTCTGGCGCAGATCCCGATCCTCGAAGCCGCACGCGCGGCAGGCGTGCGCCGCGTCATCAATCTCAGCTCCGCCGCGGCCTATGGCGCGGCCGGAATGCGCGAAAGCGAGCTGAACGAGGAGACGCCGGGCGATCCGGGCGGCCTCTACGCCATCACCAAATGGGCGAGCGAGCGGGTCGGCCAGCGCCTGGCCGGGCTGTGGGGGCTCGATCTCGTCAGCCTGCGGCTCAGCGGCGTGTTCGGGCCCTGGGAACGCGTGACCGGTGTGCGCGATACGCTCAGCCCGCAATGCCAGATTCTCGCTGCCGCCGTCGCAGGACAGGAGGCGGTGCTGGCACGGCCGGGACTGCGCGACTGGATCTTCGCGCCCGATGTGGCGCAGGCGGTTCTGACAGTGGCCACGGCGCCGGAGCTGGCGCACCGGCTCTACAATGTCTCCACCGCCCAGCGTGTCTCGGCGCTCGAATGGGGGCAGGCGCTGGCCCGTGACTTCCCCGGCTTCACCTGCCGGCTGGCACAAGTGGGAGAGACCCCGACCATCGACCTGCATGGCGACAGCGACCGGGCACCGATGACGGTGACGCGGCTGGCGCAGGACCTCAGCTGGCGCGCGACCACCACCGTCCCCGACAGCGCCGCCAGGCTGGCGGAATGGTGGCGCACAAGCGGGCAGCATCTGGGAGCATTGCTATGAAACTCGCCGGCAAGATCGCGATTATCACCGGCGGCGGCTCCGGCATCGGCCGCGCCACGGCGCTGCGCTTCGCGGCTGAGGGCGCCAAGCTCGTGCTGGTCGACCGGGACCGCGCGGCGGCGGACGAGACGGCTGCGGCTCTGGCCGAGCAGGGCGCGCAGGCGCAGATCCATATCGGCGATGTCGGCGAGCCCGGCTTCGCCGATACGGTCGCAGCCGCGACCCTCACCGCTTTCGGCCGCATCGACCTGCTGGTCACGGCCGCCGGCTTCTCCAGCGGCGGCACGGTGCTGACGACCAAGCCTGAGGATTGGAACGCGGTCTTCAACGCCAATGTCGGCGGCACCTGGCTCTTCGCCCGCGCCGTCATCCCGGCCATGCAGAGCCAGGGCGGCGGCGCCATCGTCACCTTCGCCTCGCAGCTGGCCTTGGCCGGCGGGCGCGGCAACAGCGCCTATATCGCCGCCAAGGGCGCTATCCTCAGCCTGACGCGGACCATGGCGCTCGACTTTGCCGCCGATGGCATCAGGGTCAACGCCGTCGCGCCCGGCGCCATCGACACGCCGATGCTGCGCCGCAGTTTCGCCCGCCATGCCGAGCCGGAGCCGGTGCGTGAGGCCTCGCGGACCCGCCACGCCATGAAGCGCTTCGGCCGCGCGGAGGAGGTGGCCGAGGCGGTGTTCTATCTCGCCAGCGATGCATCATCCTTCAGCACCGGCACGACGCTGGTGGTCGATGGCGGCTGGCTTGCAGCATGAGCATGCCACAGGATGTCAGGGCTGGGAGCCGAGACCATGAAGCATGATGGCCTGTCCGTGCTCGAAAGGCGGGTGGCGAGCGATCTGGAGCGCATCGCGCATCCTCGCGCGCCCTGGCTCGAACCGGTCATCGGCCCCGATGGCAGACCCGCCTTCGATGTCGTCATCGTCGGCGGCGGCCAATCGGGCCTCGCCACCGCGTTCGGGCTGATGCGCTCGCAGGTCAGCAATATCCTGGTGCTGGACAAGGCGCCGGCCGGGCGCGAGGGCCCCTGGCGCAGCTACGCGCGCATGCACACGCTGCGCAGCCCGAAGGACTTCACCGGGCCCGATCTCGACATCCCCAGCCTGACCTACCAATCCTGGCATGAAGCCAAATACGGGCGCGAAAGCTGGGAGGATCTGGCGCTGATCCCGAAGGAGGATTGGGCCGCCTATCTCGACTGGTATCGCACCATCCTGCGCATTCCCGTGCGCAGCGAGGCGGAGTGTACCGGGATTGCACCGGCGGGATCATTGCTGGCGCTGACAGTCAGGACGGCTCAGGGGCAGGAGACGATCCATGCCCGCAAGATCGTCCTCGCCACCGGGCAGGAAGGCCTGGGTGGCTGGACCTTGCCGCCGGCGCTGGCGGCCTTGCCCGCCGGGCGGCGCGCCCATTGCGCTGAGGACATTGATTTCGCGGCGCTGGCGGGCAAACGCGTCGCGGTGATCGGGGCCGGCGCCTCGGCCTTCGACAACGCCGCCACGGCGCTGGAAGCGGGCGCGGCGCAAGTTCACCTGCTCTGCCGCCGCAAGCAGATCCAGGTGGTCCAGCCCTATCGCTGGCTCACCTTTCGCGGCTTCCTGCGCCATCTCAGCGACCTCGACGATAGCTGGCGCTGGCGCTTCATGCAGGCGGTCCTCAGCCTGCGCGAGGGCTTTCCGCAGGCGACCTATGATCGCTGCGCCCAGCATGACCGGTTCACGCTGCATACCGGCGCGTCGGTTCTCACCGCGATCGATGCGCCCGGCGGCGTCGTCCTCGCAGCACCGGGCGGGCCGCTCGAGGTCGATTTCGTCATCGCCGCGACCGGGATCGACATCGACCCGCAATATGCGGCCCGAGCTTTCGGCGTTTGGCGCCAATATCGCCAGCTGGGCCGACCGCTACACACCGCCACCGGAGGAGCGGGATGAGCGTCTCGGCCGCTTCCCCTATCTGGCCGATGATTATGCGCTGATGGAGCGCGAAGCCGGGCTCACCCCCTGGATCGCCAACATCCACCTCTTCACCATCGCCTCGACCATGAGCTTTGGCGCCTCGGGCTCCTCGATCAACGCCATGACCACGGCCGTGCCGAAGCTGGTGGCCGGCATCACGCGCGGCCTGTTCACCGCCGATGTCGAGCGCCATTGGGCGGCCTTCAAGGCCTATGACGTGCCGCAGGCGGTGGTCAGGCAGCCGGCCTGAGGGCGGCCGGGCGGCATGGCATTCGCCTTGCATGCAATCTTGCGCAATCGGGCCCGTCTCGTGCCTTGCATCAAGTCCCGCACGGAACCAATATGCCCGGACAACAAAAAGGGGATCGGCTCATGAAGATCGCACACACCATCTGGCTCACTGCGGCGTTGCTGTCCTCGACAGCCCTGCCGGCCCTGGCACAGACGCGGGCGGAGACGCTGCGCCATGTCACCGGCGCCGCCATCAACACGCTCGATCCCGAATATCCCCGGCTCCACCCGCGAGGCCTTCGGCCTCAGCCTGCTGACCTATGACCGGCTGCTCTCCTTCGGCCGCAAGCAGCTCGACGGCAAATGGGTGTTCGACCTCGACAACTTCCATGGCGAGCTGGCGGAATCCTACACGGTGAGCCCGGACGGGCTGAAGATCACCTTCAAGCTGCGCAAGGACGCCAAGTTTCACGATGGCAGCCCGGTGACGGCCGAGGATGTGAAATGGTCGCTGGATCGCGCCGTTTCCGCCAATTCGCTGGCCAAGGGCCAGTTGCTGACGGGTTCGCTGACCAGCACCGACCAGTTCAAGGTGGTCGACCCCTACACCTTCGAGGTGACGCTGCCCAAGCCCGACAAGCTGGCGCTGGCCAACCTCGCCGTGGTCTATCCCGTGATCTTCAACTCCAAGCTCGCCAAGTCGAAGGCGACGGCGGAAGATCCGTGGGCCATGGCCTGGCTGAAGGAGAACACCGCCGGCTCGGGCGCCTATACGATCGAAAGCTTCAAGCCGGGCGAAACCACGATCCTGCGCCGCAATCCCGACTGGAATCGCGGCTCCGCCGACAAGCCGGCCGCCTTCAAGCGCATCATCACCCAGACGGTGCCGGAGGCCGCGACCCGCGCCAATCTGGTCGAGAAGGGCGATGCCGACATCGTCATCGACCTGCAGGCCACGGATGCCGCCGATCTCGAGAAGAAGGGCAAGCTCAAGGTCATCTCGACCCCGCAATACAACGCCATCACCTTCGTCTCGTTCAACACGCAGATCGCGCCCTTCGACAAGCCGGAAGTGCGCAAGGCAATCGCCTATGCGCTGCCCTATGACGACATGTTCAAGGCGGCGCTGTTTGGCCGCGGCGCTCCGCTTTACGGCGCGACCTGGACCGACGGAAAGGCGCCCACCGGCGAGACCTTCCCGATCAAGCAGCCGGTCAAGACCGATCTCGACGAGGCCAAGAAGCAGCTCGCCGCAGCCGGCATGCCGGACGGGTTCTCGACCACCTTCAGCTTCAATGTCGGACAGGCCGGCACAGCCGAGCCAATGGCGGCGCTGCTGAAGGAATCGCTCGGCAAGATCGGCATCAAGGTCGATATCCAGAAGCTGCCCGATGCGCAGATGTCGACGCTGATCAACGAGAAGAAGCTGCCCTTCTTCACCGAAGGCATCGTCGCCTGGCTGCCCTCGATGGATTACTTCTACCGCAACTTCTACATCGGTCCGATCCGCTGGAATTACTCCTCGCTGAACGATCCGCAGATCACGGATTGGGCCCAGACCGCCCGTTTCGAGCAGGACAAGGCCAAGTATGCGGCCCTCGGCAAGGACCTGAACACCCGGCATTTCGAGCTGATGCCGCAGATCCCGCTCTGGCAGCCCTCCCAGGACGCGGTGATGCAGCCCAGCATCGAAGGCTACACCTACCAGTTCCACCGCCAGATCGATTTCCGCGATCTCAGCCGCAAGTAACGAACCGAACCACCGCCGTCATTCCGGGGCTTCGCATGGCGAAGAGCCCGGAACCCATGGCCACGAGTCGCTGACAGATGAGGAGCTGACGCTAGTGGCCCTTTCGTTTCCCTCGGTCGTCATGGGTTCCGGGCTCGACCCTGCGGGTCGCCCCGGAATGACAGCGCGGTTCCTGCGCAGAAACTGCAACTGATGTCCCAGCTCTCCACCATCGCCCACCGCGCCGGCCGACGCTTTGTCTCGTCGCTGCCGGCGCTGTTTGGCGTGCTGGTCTTCACCTTCCTGCTGATGCGGGTGTTGCCGGGCGATCCGGCGGTGTTCTTCGCCTCCGGCCCGACCGCCGGCAAGGAGGAGATCGAGCAGATCCGCAAGCAGATGGGGCTGGACAAGCCGGTGCCGGAGCAATTGCTGCGCTATCTCGGCGATATCGGCTCGGGCAATCTCGGCCGCTCGCTGACCACCGGCCAGCCGGTTCTCACCGATCTGCGCTCGCGCCTGCCGGCTTCGCTGGAGCTGACCTTCTCGGCTCTGCTGATCGCGCTCTTCACCGCCGTGCCGCTCGGCGTCGCAGCCGCGCTGAAGCCGAATTCCGCCGTCGATCATCTCGTCCGCTTCATCTGCGCGCTCGGTGTCTGCGTGCCGACCTTCGTCTCCGGCCTGCTGCTGATCTACGCCTTCTATTACCTGCTCGGCTGGGCGCCCGATCCCACCGGCCGCTTCGATATCTTCACCTCGCCGCCCCCGCACGTCACCGGCTTCCTGCTGATCGATTTCGCTCTGGCCGGCGAATGGGAGGGCTGGCGCGCGGCCGCCAGCCAGCTCGTGCTGCCGGCCCTGACCATGGCGCTGTTCGTCGTCGCGCCGCTGGCGCGGATCACGCGCGCCGCGATGCTGGCCTCGCTGAACAGCGATTTTGTCCGCACCGCGCGCTCGCTCGGGCTCTCCCGCCGCAAGATCATCGTCACCTACGCGCTGCGCAACGCCATCCTGCCGGTGCTGACCATTGCCGGTATCGTCTTCTCCACCATGCTCGGCGCCAATGTCCTGGTGGAGAAGGTCTTCTCCTGGCCGGGCGTCGCGTCCTATGCGCTCGATGCGCTGCTCTCCTCCGATTATGCGCCGGTCCAGGGCTTCGTCCTGCTGATGGCGTCGATCTTCGTCATCGTGAACCTGACGGTGGATGTGCTCTACGGCATCGCCGACCCCCGGGTGTCGGTGGAATGACCATCTGCGCTCACAATTGTCATTCCGGGGCATCGCGCAGCGATGAACCCGGAACCCACGACCGGGTGAGGCTGTCCCGTCATTGCGAGCGCAGCGAAGCAATCCAGACGAGCGCCGAACTCTGCCGCTCCTGGATTGCTTCGTCGCTGGCGCTCCTCGCAATGACGGTGGGCATGGGCTCGCCCGGTCGTGGGTTCCGGGTTCGCGCTCTCGGCGCGCCCCGGAATGACAGGAGAGGAGCCTTCTCATGACCTCCTCGACGCTCCGCCATGCCGCCTGGATCCTGCGCGGCAACCCGATCACCGCCATCGCAGCCGCCGGGGCCTTCATCCTCTGCGTGCTCGCGATCATCGGCCCGTCGATCGTGCCCTATGATCCCATCGCCTCGGATGTCTCGAACGCCCTGCAGCCGCCGAGCGCCAAATACTGGGCCGGCACCGACCAGCTCGGCCGCGATGTCTTCAGCCGGCTGATCGTCGCGGCACGGCTCGATCTCGCCATCGCCGCCTCGGCCGTCACGCTCTCCTTCGCGCTGGGGGCGGTGATCGGCGCGCTCTGCGGCTATACCGGCGGGCGGCTCGACCGCTATGTCGGGCGCTTCGTCGATGTGCTGATGGCCTTCCCGCTCTTCGTGCTGGCCATGGCGATGGTCGCGGCGCTGGGCAACCGGGTCGAGAACATCGTCATCGCCACGGCCATCATCAACCTGCCCTTCTACATCCGCTTCGCCCGCGCCGAGGTGAATGTTCGCCGCAATGCCGGCTGGGTCGAGGCGGCGCGCGCCTGTGGCGACAGCCATGTCTCGGTGGTGCTGCGCTTCCTGCTGCCCAATGTGCTGCCGGCCATGGCGGTGCAGGTCTCGCTCAATCTCGGCTGGGCGATCTTGAATGCGGCGGGCCTCTCCTTCATCGGGCTCGGCGTCAAGCCGCCGACACCGGAATGGGGCATCATGGTCGCCGAGGGCGCCCGCTTCATCTCCACCGGCAAATGGTGGCTGGTCACCTTCCCGGGGCTGGCGCTGATGCTGACGGTGCTTTGCTTCAATCTGCTGGGCGACGGGCTGCGCGACATTCTCGACCCGCGCATGCGGACGTGAGTGCGATGCGCGATCTGAGCTCCCCCCTGCTGGCGATCGACGATCTGCATGTCGCCTTCTCGACACGGCGCGGCATTGTCGAGGCCGTGCGCGGCCTCTCGCTCAGCGTGGCGCTCGGCGAAACGCTGGGCATCGTCGGCGAATCCGGCTCCGGCAAATCCGTCACCGCCTTTGCCATTACGCGCCTGCTCGACGCGGCCGGCCGGATCACGGCGGGCTCGATCCGCTTTCAGGGGCAGGACATCACCAGCGCCTCCTCGAAACAGCTGCGCAGCCTGCATGGCGCGGCGATCTCGATGATCTTCCAGAATCCGCGTGGCGCGCTGAATCCGATCCGCAGCGTCGGCGAGCAGATTGCCGATGCGATCACCGCCCATGAGCGCATCTCCCGGCAGGAGGCGCGGGCGCGGGCGCTCGATCTGCTCAAGGCCGTGCTGATCCGCGAGCCGGAAAAGCGGCTCGATGCCTATCCCCACGAACTCTCCGGCGGCATGTGCCAGCGCGTGATGATCGCCATGGCGATCGCTTGCGAGCCGGCCCTGCTGATCGCCGACGAGCCGACAACGGGTCTCGACGTCACCACCCAGAAGACGGTGATGGACCTGGTCGCCAAAATCACCGCCGAGCGCGGCATGGCGATGATCCTGATCACCCATGATCTCGGCCTCGCCTCGCGCTATTGCCAGCGCGCCATCGTCATGGAGCAGGGCAAGGTGGTGGAGGAGGCGCCGCCGCGCGATCTCTTCAGCCGGCCGCAGCACCCCTACACCAAGCGCCTCGTTGCCGCCTCGCCGACCGCGACCTCGACCATCGCCGATCTCGCGCCGTCGTCATTGCGAGGAGGCGCAGCCGACGAAGCAATCCAAGGGGAAGGGGCGCTGAGCTCGGCTGGATTGCTTCGCTCCGCTCGCAATGACGGCGACGAGCAGTCCGCGAACAAGCCCGCCGCCGGCACGCCGCTTCTGCTCGAGGTTCAGAAGCTGGTGAAGCGCTATGACGGGCTGACCGCCGTCAACGACGTCTCCTTCGCGATCCGGGCCGGCGAAAGCCTCGGCCTCGTCGGCGAATCCGGATCGGGCAAGAGCACGATCTCGCGCATGGTCTGCCGGCTGATCGACTGCAGCGAGGGCGAAATCCTGTTTGACGGCCAGGCCATCGGCTCGCTACCGGCGCGGGATTTCCACCGCTCCGAGCAGCGCAAGGAGATCCAGATCGTCTTTCAGGATCCGACCGACAGCCTCAATCCACGCTTCAACGCCTTCGACTGCATTGCCCACCCGCTGCGCCGCCTGCTGGCGATGAAGGATGGCGCGGCCCTGACGGCGCGGGTGCGCGAATGCGCCGAGCGCGCCGGGCTGCCCCATGACCTGCTGGAGCGCTTTCCACACCAGCTGTCGGGCGGACAGAAAGCCCGTATCGGCATTGCCCGCGCCATCGCCTGCCGGCCGCGCCTCCTGATCCTCGACGAGCCGACGGCGGCGCTCGACGTCTCGGTCCAGGCGGTGATCCTGCAATTGCTCGACAGGCTGCGCCGCGAGGATGACCTCGCCTTGCTCTTCGTCAGCCATGATCTCAACGTCGTCAGGATGATGTGCGAACGCACGGTCGTGCTGCAGAACGGCAAGGTGGTCGAACAGGGCGAAAGCCAGGCGCTGTTCACCGCGCCCCGGACCGATTATGCACGCAGCCTGCTCGAGGCCGTGCTGCATCTCGGCGGCCCGACCGCCGAGAGAGGCGCAAGCGCCGTGCCCGCAGGGGCTTGAAATCGCGAGCGGCCCGGCGATCATGGCGCAGCCACTTCCGAACCGTCGGCACTGAGGATTGACACCATGCGCGCCCTGCTCCTGCTTCCCTTCCTGGCGCTGACCGCCTGCACCGTCACCACCTCGCGCATCAGCAAGGTCGTGGTGACCGACAACAAGAGCGTGGTGGCCAGCTGCACCAGCCTCGGCGATATCGACGGCGCCAGCACGCTGAACCGCCTGCTGCTGCGCGACAAGGCCCGCGACGCAGCACTGAGCCAGCTCAAGGCGGCAGGCGCCGATCTCGGCGCAACCCATGTCCTCACCCCCGTCGCCGACATCAAATGGGCAGGCAAGGACTTCAAGGGCGTCGCCTATCGCTGCTGATTGAAAATGCGAGCCCTCATCCTGAGGAGCCGCGCAGCGGCGTCTCGAAGGATGGTCCAGCGGACGCCGGAGCCTTCTGGAGCATCCTTCGAGACGCCATTCCAAACGGAATGGCTCCTCAGGATGAGGGCTGAGGGTAGCTCGAACGGTCTGTGAGAGTCGGCAACTCTCCTGAAACGCCGCGCCGGCATGCCGCCTCTTCGCTGGGCGCATTTGACTTCGGCCCCCGGCGCAGCGCCTCTTCAGCGACAGCATCTCCCGCCCTGTCCGTGCAGAAGCGGTCCGCCACCGGACCAGCCGGTTGTTGCCGACATTAAAACCAGCGAGACCCGCCGATGACCCAGCATCAGGACATGATCACCGCAGCAGCCGCGCGCATTGCAGGCCATGCCAGGGTGACGCCGGTGATGCGGCTTGGCACCGGCGCCTTCGGCTCGGCTGCCGACATCTCGCTCAAGCTCGAATGCCTGCAGCATGCCGGCTCGTTCAAGACCCGCGGCGCGTTCAACAACCTCCTGTCGCTGGCTGTGCCCGAGGCCGGAGTCTCCGCGGCATCCGGCGGCAATCACGGCGCGGCGGTCGCTTACGCCGCCCGCGAGCGCGGCGCCAAGGCGACGATCTTCGTGCCGGAGATTTCGCCCGCCGCCAAGATCGAGGCAATCCGCCGTTTCGGCGCCGATGTCCGCATCGGCGGCGCTCAGTACGATGATGCGCAAGCGGCCTGCGACCGCTTCGTCGCCGAAAGCGGCGCGCTCAAGATCCATCCTTTCGCGGCGATCGAGACCATTGTCGGGCAGGGCACGCTCGGCCGGGAATGGCAGGGACAGGAGCCTGACCTCGACACCGTGCTGGTGGCGGTCGGCGGTGGCGGCCTGATCTCGGGCATTGCCGCCTGGTTTGCTGGCAGCAAGGTCAAGGTGGTCGGGGTCGAGCCCGAGCACTCGCGCGCACTTCAGGCGGCGCTGGCGGCGAAGGGGCCCGTCGAGGTCACCGTTCAGTCGGTCGCGGCAGATTCGCTGGGCGCCCGCAATGTCGGCCCGCTGGTGCATGAGATTTGCCGCGACACGGTGGACCATGTCGCGCTGGTGCCCGACGCCGCGATCACCGAGGCGCAGGTCACGCTCTGGCGCGATTTCCGGCTTGCCGTCGAGCCCGGCGGGGCAGCGGCGCTCGGCGCCCTGCTCTGCGGAGCCTATAAGCCGCAGCCCGGCGAGCGGCTGGGCGTGCTGGTATGCGGCGCCAATGTCGACCTGACAAAGCTCGCGGCGCTGCTAGGCTGAACGTCCCGGCCTTTCGCCGAAGGGCTGAGGCACAGAGGCTGGACGCGGCGCCATGCTGCGTCGCACACTGGCTTGCGTGTCACCCCGGCACCGCCCGAGACCTGTCATGACCGCTATCGCCTCTAAGACCCAGGACGGCCGCTTCTTCGAGGATTTCCGGCTGGGCGAGACCATCATCCACGCCACGCCGCGCACCATCACCAGCGGCGATGTCTCGCTCTACACAGCGCTCTATGGGCCGCGCTTCGCGGTTCAGTCCTCCGATGCCTTCGCGCAGAAGCTGGGGTATCCCGCTGCGCCGATCGATGATCTGCTCGTCTTCCATATCGTCTTCGGCAAGACGGTCCCCGACATCTCGCTGAACGCGGTCGCCAATCTCGGCTATGCCGATGGCCGCTTCATCGCGCCGGTCTTCCGCGGCGACACGCTGTCGGCCCGCTCGGAGGTGATCGGCCTGAAGCAGACCTCGGCGGGCGATGCCGGCATCGTCTATGTCCGCTCCACCGGCATCAACCAGCATGGCGTCACCGTGCTGAGCTATGCGCGCTGGGTGCTGGTGCGCAAACGCCAGCCCGGCACTCCGGGCCATGCCGAGCATGTGCCGGATCTGCCGAAATCCGTCGCCCTGCAGGGTTTGGGCGGAGCCTGCCCGGCCTTCGAGCCGGCGGCCTATGACCATGCCCTGGCCGGCCAGCCCTATCGTTGGCAGGATTATCAGCCGGGCGAGCGCATCGACCATAGCGACGGCATGACGGTCGAGGAGGCGGAGCATCAGCTGGCGACGCGGCTCTACCAGAACACGGCGAAGGTCCATTTCGACGGCTATCGCGCCCGCGACACCCGCTTCGGCAAGCGGCTGATCTATGGCGGCCATGTCATCAGCCTCGCCCGGGCGCTCTCCTTCAACGGGCTGGGCAACGCCTTCCACATCGCTGCCATCAATGGCGGGCGCCATGTCGCGCCGCTGTTTGCGGGCGACACGGTCTTTGCGTGGAGCGAAGTGCTGGAGCGGGCCGAGCTGCCGGGCCGGGCCGATCTCGGTGCGCTGCGCCTGCGCCTGGTCGCGACCAGCAACTGTCCCTGTGCCGATTTCCCGCTGAAGCAGGGCGACGCCTATGCTGAAGGCGTGATCCTCGATTTCGATTATTGGGTGCTGATTCCGCGCTAAAAAGGGCGATAAAGCGGAGGTGACGAAAATCGGGATTTGTCACCGACCGTTAACACGCCGCATTGCAGCATCCGCCCGGTTTCGTTACAGAGCCTTACACTCTAGAATGATGCCAATTGGATCGGCCTGCTTCGTAAGGCCGGCAGAGGTCGGAGAGCACACTTGGCCGAGGTCAAACAGGCGGCACGTCCGCTGTCGCCGCACCTGCAGATCTATCGCTGGTCCTGGACCATGGCGATGTCGATCGCCCACCGCGTCACCGGCGTGGCGCTCTATGGCGGCAGCCTGCTCGTCGCGATGTGGCTGATCGCAGCCGCTTCGGGCCCCAACGCTTTCGATACCGCGCAGGCCATTGCCGGCTCCTGGCTCGGGCGCATCGTCCTCTTCGGCTATAGCTTCGTGCTGCTTCACCACATGATGGGCGGGCTGCGCCACTTCGTCTGGGATCTCGGCAAGGGCTATGATCCGCAGACCCGGATGAACCTCGCCCGCTACAGCGTCGTTGTCTCCGGTGGGCTGACGCTGCTGATCTGGCTTATTGCCTTCGTGGCGCGCTGAGGAGCCGATCATGCTGTCCAACTCCACCATGCGCACTCCCCTCTCCCGCGTTCGCGGGCTGGGCTCCGCCAAATCCGGCACCGGGCATTTCTGGCTGCAGCGGATGACCGCCGTCGCCAATGCGGTGCTGGTCGTCGCCTTCCTCGGCGTCGTCGTCTCGCTGTTCGGGCGTTCGCATCTGCAGGCGGTGGCGCTTCTGTCGCACCCGCTCGTAGCAATCCTGATGCTGCTTTTCACCGTATCGGCTGCAGTACACATGCGCATCGGCATGCAGGTCATCATCGAGGACTATGTCCATCATGAAGGCCTCAAGATCGTTGCCGTGATGGCCAATACGTTTTTCGCGATCGCAGTGGGAGGCGCCTGCGTCTTCGCGATCCTGAAGCTCTCTTTTGGAGGCTGATCCAATGGCGATCACCAGGAACCGTTCGACCGCGGCCTATACCGGCCAGGCCTATCCGATTACCGACCACACCTTCGATGTCGTGGTTGTCGGCGCCGGCGGCGCCGGCCTGCGCGCCACCGTCGGCTGCTCGCAGGCCGGACTGCGCACCGCCTGCATCAGCAAGGTCTTCCCGACCCGCTCGCACACCGTGGCTGCCCAGGGCGGCGTCGCCGCCTCGCTCGGCAATATGGGCAAGGACACCTGGCAGTGGCACATGTACGACACCGTCAAGGGGTCGGACTGGCTGGGCGACCAGGACGCCATCGAGTATCTCGTGCGCAATGCGCCGGCCGCCGTCTATGAGCTCGAGCATTGGGGCGTGCCCTTTTCGCGCACCGAGGACGGCAAGATCTACCAGCGCCCCTTCGGCGGCATGACCACCGATTTCGGCAATGGCCCGCCGGCCCAGCGCACCTGCGCCGCCGCCGACCGCACCGGCCACGCCATGCTGCACACGCTCTATGGCCAGGCGCTGCGCTACAACACCGAGTTCTTCATCGAATACTTCGCCATCGACCTGATCATGGACGATGAGGGCCGCTGCTGCGGCGTGATCGCGCTCAAGATGGATGACGGCACGATCCACCGCTTCCGCTCGAAGATGGCGATCATGGCGACCGGCGGCTATGGCCGCGCCTATTTCTCCGCCACCTCGGCCCATACCTGCACCGGCGACGGCAATGCGATGGTGCTGCGCGCCGGCCTGCCTTTGCAGGATATGGAGTTCGTGCAGTTCCACCCCACCGGCATCTATGGCGCCGGCTGCCTGATCACCGAAGGCGCACGCGGCGAGGGCGGCTACCTCACCAACTCCGAGGGCGAGCGCTTCATGGAGCGCTATGCGCCGTCCGCCAAGGACCTCGCCTCGCGCGATGTCGTCTCCCGCTCGATGACCATGGAAATCCGTGGCGGGCGCGGCGTCGGCCGCAACAAGGACCACATCTACCTGCATCTCGACCATCTCGATCCGAAGATCCTGCATGAGCGCCTGCCCGGCATCTCCGAGAGCGCCAAGATCTTCGCCGGTGTCGACGTCACCCGTGAGCCGATCCCGGTGCTGCCGACGGTCCACTACAACATGGGCGGCATCCCGACGAACTTCCACGGCGAGGTGCTGACCAAGGTCAACGGCAATGCCGACACCGTGGTGCCGGGGCTGATGGCGATCGGCGAGGCGGCCTGCGTCTCCGTCCATGGCGCCAACCGCCTGGGCTCGAACTCGCTGATCGACCTCGTCGTCTTCGGCCGTGCGGCCGGTCTGCGCTGCGCCGAAATCGTGACGCCGGGCGAAAAGCAGGCCGAACTGCCGAAGAACTCGGCCGATCTCGCGCTGACCCGCCTCGACCGCTTCCGCAACGCGGCCGGCAACACCGCCGACCGCCGAGCTGCGCGGCCGCATGCAGAAGACGATGCAGGATAACTGCGCCGTCTACCGCACCGGCGAGACGCTGGAAGAGGGCCACAAGCTGATCCACGAGGTCTGGGCCGGCATCGACGATATCGGCACCAAGGACCGCTCGCTGATCTGGAATTCCGACCTGATCGAGACGCTGGAGTTCGACAACCTCATCACCCAGGCCGTGGTGACGATGGACTCGCGCCCTCAACCGTCCGGAAAGCCGCGGCGCCCATGCCCGCGAGGATTATCCCAACCGCGACGACAAGGACTGGATGAAGCATACGCTCGCCTGGATCGACGACGAGAAGCGCAGCGTCACGCTCGATGACCGCCCGGTCCACACCTACACGCTTTCGAACGATATCGAGTACATCGCGCCCAAGGCGCGGGTGTATTGAGGACGATCTGACCGATGGCCGAATTCAACCTCCCGCAGAACTCCCGCCTCATCGAGGGCAAGACCTGGCCGAAGCCGGCCGGCGCTGCTACGCCTGACGGAGTTCAAGGTCTATCGCTGGAACCCGGACGACACCGCCAATCCGCGCACCGACACCTATTTCGTCGACCGCGACGATTGCGGGCCGATGGTGCTGGACGCGCTGATCTGGATCAAGTCGAAGATCGACCCGACGCTGACCTTCCGCCGCTCCTGCCGCGAGGGCATTTGCGGCTCCTGCGCCATGAACATGGACGGGAAGAACGGGCTCGCCTGCACCACCGGCATCGATGATTGCGCCGGCCAGGGCAAATCGGCCGGTCGTGTCGCGATTTACCCGCTGCCGCATATGCCGGTGATCAAGGACCTCGTGCCCGATCTCACCCGCTTCTACGCGCAGCATGCCTCGATCGAGCCCTGGCTGAAGACCACCACCCCCTCCCCGGAAAAGGAGTGGGCGCAGGACAAGGTCGATCGCGAGAAGCTGGACGGGCTCTATGAGTGCATTCTCTGCGCCTGCTGCTCGACCTCCTGCCCGAGCTATTGGTGGAATGGCGACCGCTATCTCGGCCCCGCCGCCCTGCTGCAGGCCTATCGCTGGCTGATCGACTCGCGCGACGAGGCCACCGGCGAGCGTCTCGACAATCTCGAGGATCCGTTCCGGCTCTATCGCTGCCACACGATCATGAACTGCGCCAATGCCTGCCCGAAGGGGCTGAACCCGGCCAAGGCCATCGCCGAGGTCAAGAAGATGATGGTCGCGCGTCAGGTCTGACGCGCACCACCGGCCCGGTTAGGTTCGGGCCTGTCCCGACCATCCATGTCGGCGGTGGCTGCGTTCATTTGCGACCCGCCGCCGCTCCCGACCTCAGCCGAGATACCGACCCGGTCGGAACGGCGCGGGATCGGCGATGGGAGCTTCGCCCGCCATCAGCGCGGCCAGGATCTCTCCTGTCACAGGTCCGGTCGAGAAGCCGATATGCTGGTTGCCGAAGGCGAGCCACAGCCCCGGATGGCGCGGCGCCTCACCGATTATCGGCAGTGAATCCGGCAGGGTCGGGCGCGCGCCGCGCCAGGTTTCGCCATCGACATCGCCCAGCGGCAAGGCTTCACGGGCGCTGCTGACCACCGCATCGATCTGGCGGTGATTATCGGGCGCGTCCCGCCCCGCCAGTTCGACGCCGCTGCTGATCCTGATGCCCTGCTCCATCGGCGCCATGAAATACGAGGCCTCGACATCGTAGAGCGGGCGCCGCAGCGAGGCGCCATCGCGCGGCTTGAGATGCCGGTGATAGCCGCGCTCGACGTTCAGAGGCGGCTTCAGCCCGAGCGGCTTGAGCAGATCGGTGCTCCAGGGCCCCAGCGCCACGACCACCTGCTCCGCCCGCGCCGGCCCCTGCTGCGTCTGCACCAGCCAGCCTTCGCCGTCCCGCTGCAGGCCGGTCACACCGGCCTGTTTCAGCGTCCCGCCCCGGCTGACGAACAGCGCGGCATAGGCTGCGACCACCGCGCCGGGCGAATCCACCGAGCCATTGCCCGAAAACAGCAGGCCAGCGGGGAAGATCGGCCGCAGGCTCGGCTCCAGCCCCGACAGGGCCTGCCGGTCCAACAGCTCGGTCTGGATACCGTGCCGCGCCAGCATCTCCTGCTCGGCCTCGGCCTTCGCCACGCCCTGTTCCGAGCGCCACAGTTTCAGCGTGCCGTTCTCGCGCAGGCGATGCGCGACACCGGCCTCCTGCATCAGCTTGCGATGCAGCGGCAGCGTGTGCCGTGTCAGCGAGTCCAGCGCGGCAATGCGGGCCGCCGCCGTGCTGGGCCGCGCCTCCCACAAAAAGCGCAGCATCCAGCCGGGATCGCTGGCGAGCCGGCGCAGGTCGAGATGCAGCGCCGCGCTGCGATTGCCGAGATAGGAGGGCAGGCTGCGAAACAATCCGGGATTGTTGAGCGGCACGATCGAGGAGCGCGAGAGCACACCGGCATTGCCATAGGAGGTCTCGCGGCCGGGTTCGCGCCGATCCAGCAGCGTCACCGCGAAGCCGCGCTTCTGCAAGGCCAGCGCGCAGGAGACGCCGACCATGCCGGCGCCGAGGACGACGACGTTGCGGGGGCTCACGCCGGGGTCGCCTCAGCCGGAACCTTGAGCCAGTGGTCGAGGAAGCCGTCGAGCCAGGCGCGGATCGCTGGGTCGTACTGGTACCAGCCATTGAGATGCATGTGCCGCAGCTGCGCGCCGGGCATCAAGGTCCGCTCATGCCCGCGCACCGACCAGCGGCACATCATCGCCGGCGTCACCTCGGGATGAAACTGGATGCCATAGGCCAACGGCCCGGAGCGGATCGCCTGCACCGGGAAATCCCCGCCGACAGCCAGGCATTCGGCCCCTTCAGGGCAATCGAAGCCCTCGCGGTGCCATTGATAGACGGTGTCCGGCCAGGCAAAGCCCGCCTCCTGCGCGTGGCTGACGCCGTGCTCGGTCAGGTCGAGCTTGTAGTAGCCGACTTCGGCCCGGCCCTCGGGATGGGTGTAGACCCGGCCGCCGAGCTGCTTGGCCAGCATCTGCGCGCCAAGGCAGATGCCGAGATAAGGCGCCTGCTCCTTCAGGCAGATTTCGATCCAGTCGATCTCCGCCTTGACGAAATCGTCGGGATCATTGGCGCTCATCGGTCCGCCGAAGATCACCGCGCCGGCATGCTCGCGCATCGTCTGCGGCAGCGGGTCGCCATAGCGCGGCTTGCGGATATCGAGGCTGTAGCCGCGCTCGACCAGCAGCCGCCCGACCCGGCCCGATGTCGATTGCTCCTGATGCAGGATGATCAGCACCGGCTTGAGCGGCACCGGGGGCTTGCGCAGGCGCGCGCGCGCCGGGCGCCATGGCCGGGCCGAGGCAAAGCGAAAGGACTGATCGTTCATCGGGACATCAGCACCCATTATCGGCATGGCTGCGCCAAGGCGGGCCACTGATCACGCTATTCAGAATGCAGTTCCATCAGGAACCAGGCAAGCAAATTGTAAGCCAGATCAAGCCGACAAGATGGCCGCCGCCGCCACCAGCTACGTGCGGGACGCGGAATAACAGCGTGGAGTTTGACATCTTGCGCTGCAACAGGCATGAGAATGAACATTCATTCTCATCTTGGAAGACGCAGTGCCGCCTTTAATGCCGACAGCCACGGGGGACAACCCGAGCAGCGAACGCCAGACCCGCATTCTCGATGCGGCCGAGGCCGTGTTTGCGCGCGCCGGTTTCCATGCCGCGACGATGAACGACGTCGCCACCGAGGCGGGCATGAGCCCCGGCAATCTCTACCGCTATTTCGCCTCCAAGGATGCGATCATCGCCGGCATGGCGGAGCGCGACCGCACCCAGATCGCGGCGGATTTCGCCAGCCTCGACCCGATGAAGGGCGGTGTGCTCGACCAGCTCGAGGATCTCGGGCGCCGGCATCTGGTCGAGGAGCCGCGGGCCCGGGCCGTCATCGCTCTGCAGATCTGGGCCGAAGCCGCGCGTAACCCCGAAATGGCGCAGATGTGCGCCGCGGTCGACGGGACGGTGCTCAGCGGTCTGGCCGCTGCCATCGCCGGTGCCAAGAAGACCGGTGAGCTGCCGGCCGACCTCGATGATGGCCGGTTCCTGCAGGCGATCTTCATGATGGCCGACGGGTTCTTCTGCCGCCGCGCGACAGACCCGAACTTCGATGCGGCCATGGCCGCCGACACCCTGTTCCGCGCCATGCGCGGCCTCGCCCAGGTGCTGGTCCTGCCAGCGCCGCAAGCGGCGGCCGCCGAATGAGCGCTTTTTCCATCATGCCAGCCAAGGCTGCTTCCATGTCCTTCCTGATCCGCCAACCCGTTGCCGCTGTCTCGCTGCTGGCGCTGCTCGGCCTCCCGCTCGGCTGCAGCCTCGGCCCAGACGCGCCGCCACGGCGCCTGCGCCCGCACCCGCTGCAGCCTCGGCCGGACCGTCGGTCACGGTCATTCCGGCCAAGCGGACCGAGATCGTCCAGAGCGTCGTGGTTTCGGGCTCGATGGTGGCGCGCGATGAGGTGCTGGTCTCGCCGGAAGTCGATGGCCTGGCGATCGTCGAACTTCTCGCCGAGGAGGGTGACCGGGTGAAGGAGGGCCAGGTCCTGGCCCGGCTCTCGCGTGTCACGCTGGAAGTGCAGAAAACCCAGAACGAAGCGCAGCAGCAGCGGGCCGAAGCCGGCATCTCGCAAGCCCGCGCCCAGATCGCCGAGGCGCAGGCCAATCTCGTCCAGGCGCAGAACGCCTTCGACCGCACCAAGACGCTGCGCGAAACCGGCAATGCCAGCGTCGAGCAGTTCGACCAGCGGGCCAGCGCCGCGCGCGGTGCCGATGCCCGGCTGAATGCGGCGACCGCAGGCGCTCGCCATCGCTACGGCCGATCTCGCCGTCATCCGCTCGCAAGGGCAGGATATCGCCGTGAAGCTGGGCCGCACCGAGCTGAAGGCTCCGGCTGCGGGCCGCATCAGCCGTCGTAATGCCAGGCTCGGCGCCATTGTCGCCATGGCCGCAGCCGAGCCGCTCTTCCGCATCATCGCCGATGGCGCGATCGAGCTGGAGGCGGAGATCGCCGAGGTGGAATTGCCGCGCATCAAGACCGGCCAGCCCGTCGCCGTCACGCCGGCCGGCAGCCTGGACGCGCTGGCAGGGCAGATCCGGCTGATCTCGCCAGAGGTGAACCGGCAGTCGCGCCTCGGCCGGGTGCGTGTCGCGCTCGACGGCAATCCGCAGCGTCGCGCTCGGCTCTTTCGCCAAGGGGGTGATCGAGACCGGGCGCAAGACAGCGCTGACCCTGCCGCTCTCCGCTATCACCTATGCCCGCAGCGGCGCCACGGTGCAGCGTGTCGTCGACAACCGCGTCGAGACCGTCAAGGTCGAGCTCGGCCTGCTTGGCGATGGTCGGGCCGAGATCGCCTCCGGGCTCGAGGAGGGCGCTGTCGTGGTCGCCCGCGCCGGCACCTTCGTGCGCGATGGCGACGTCGTCACGCCTGTTCCGACGAACTGACGGAGAGACGCGTGAACATCAATTTCTCCGCCTGGTCGATCCGCAACCCGGTCCCGCCGATCCTGCTGTTCTTCGTGCTGTGCGTGCTCGGCCTGATCTCGTTCTCGAAGCTGCCGATCACGCGCTTTCCCAATATCGACGTGCCGCTGGTCTCGGTCACGGTCACGCAATCGGGCGCCGCGCCCGGCCGAGCTGGAGACGCAGGTCACCAAGCGCGTCGAGGACGCGGTCGCCAACATCACCGGCGTCAAGCACGTCATCTCGACGCTCACCGACGGCACAGTCGCAGACCGTCATCGAGTTCCGGCTCGAGGTCGACACCGACCGCGCCGTCAACGACGTCAAGGACGCGATCGCCAAGATCCGCGCCGACCTGCCGCGCACCATCGACGAGCCGATCGATCCAGCGCATCGACGTCGAGGGCCAGTCGATCCTGACCTATGCCGCCTCCTCGCCCGGCATGACGCTCGAGCAGCTCTCCTGGTTCGTCGACGATGTCGTCGCGCGCGAGCTGCAGGGCCTGAAGGGCGTCGGCCGCGTCGACCGCTATGGCGGCGTCGACCGCGAGATCCAGGTCTCGCTCGACCCCGACCGCCTGATGGCGCTCGGCGTCACCGCCGGCGACGTCAACCGCCAGCTCCGCGCCACCAATGTCGACCTGGCCGGCGGCCGCGGCGAGTTCGGCGGCCAGGAGCAGGCGATCCGCACGCTGGCCGGCGCGCGCACTGTCGTCGGATCTCGCCGAGACCAAGATCATCGCTGTCGGGCGGCCGCGAGGTGCGCCTGTACGATCTCGGCCGTGTCGACGGATTCCGCCTGCGGAGCCGCGCTCCTTCGCCCGGCTCGACAAGCAGCCGGTCGTCGCCTTCGCCGTCTTCCGCTCCAAGGGCGCCAGCGAGCTGTCGGTCAAGCCGACGTGGTCGAGGCGCGGATCGCGGAGCTGAACAAGCGCTATCCCGGACGTCGCTGATCAAACGATCGACGATGCCGTCACCTACACCGACGGCAACTACGAATCGGCGATGGAGACGCTGCTCGAAGGCGCGGTGCTCGCCGTCATCGTCGTGCTTCCTCTTCCTGCGCGACTGGCGCGCCACGCTGATCGCCGGCGATCGCCCTGCCGCTGTCGGCCATCCCGACCTTCTGGGCGATGGAGATGATGGGCTTCTCGCTCAACCTCGTCAGCCTGCTCGGCATCACGCTGGTCACCGGCATCCTCGTCGACGACGCCATCGTCGAGATCGAGAACATCGTGCGCCACATGCACATGGGCAAATCGCCCTACCGCGCCGCGCATGGAGGCGGCCGACGAGATCGGCCTCGCGGTCATCGCGATCACGCTGACCATCGTCGCGGTCTTCGCGCCGGTCTCCTTCATGGGCGGCGTCGCCGGCCAGTATTTCAAGCAGTTCGGCCTGACCGTCGCGGTCGCGGTGCTCTTCTCGCTGCTGGTCGCGCGGCTGATCACGCCGATGATGGCCGCCTATCTGATGCAGCCCGTCGACATGCCGAGCCCAAGGACGGCTTCGTCATGCGCGGCTATGTCGGCCTCCTGCGCGGCACCCTGCGGGTCCGCTGTCTCACGCTCGTCGTCGGCTTCGGCCTTCTTCGCCGGCTCGATCTAGGCCACCTCGACTGCTGCCGACGGGCTTCATCCCCGACGAGGACGCCTCGCGCATCGTCGTCTCGTGTCGAACTGCCGCCCGGCGCCACGCTCGACGACACCCGCGTCGCCACCGACCAGATCGTCGATGCGCTGCGCGACCATTCCCGAGGTCACGCAGGTCTTCGTGCTCGGCGGCTCCTCGCCGACCGGACAGCGCGAGATCCGCCGCGCCTCGGTGACGATCAAGTTGCTGCCCAAGGCCGAGCGCAACAGCCGGCAGAAGGACCTGAAGGTCGTCATCGCCGCCAAGCTCGCCGCGGTGCCCGACATCCGCGCCTGGTACGTCAACGAGCGCGGCGAGCGCGAGCTGGCCTTCTCGATCCTGGCCAAGGACGGCGCGGCGCTGGACGATGCCGTGGCGCGCATCGAAGCGCGGATGCGCAAGGTGCCGGGCTATCTCAACGTCGCCTCCTCCGGCTCGCTCGACCGGCCGGAGCTGCGCGTCACGCCCAAGCTCGACGGCTGCCGCCGATCTCGGCATCACGCCCGAGGCGATCTCGGAGACGGTGCGCGTCGCCACCATCGGCGATGTCGACGCCAATCTCGCCAAGTTCAACGCCGGCGACCGGCAGGTGCCGATCCGCGTGCAGCTCGACGAGGCAGGCCCGCACCGATATCCGCAACATCTCGGCCCTGCGCGTCACCAACACCACCGGCGTCTCCGTGCCGCTCACGGCCGTCGCCGATATCGGCTTCGGCGAAGGGCCGAGCTCGATCAACCGCTACGACCGCGACCGCCGCGCCACCATCGGCGCCGATCTCAAGCGCGGCTTCGAGCTTGGGACGGCGCAGAACACCTTCAACGAGATCGTCAAGGAGGTCGGGCTGCCCACGGCGTTTGCGATTGCCGCGACCGGCGACGCCGAGATCCAGGGCGAAGTGTTGCAGGGCTTCGTCACCGCCATGGCGACGGGCCTGATGCTGGTGCTGCGCCGTGCTGATCCTGCTGTTCGGCTCGGTCTTCCAGCCGATCACCATCCTGCTCTCGCTGCCGCTCTCCTTCGGCGGCGTGGTGCTGGCGCTGCTGGCGACCGACAAGCCGGTGTCGATGCCGGTCTTTATCGGCATCCTGATGCTGATGGGCATCGTCACCAAGAACGCGATCATGCTGGTCGACTTCGCGGTCGAGGAAGAGGCGCGCGGCAAGCCCCGCTCGACCGCGCTCATCGACGCCGGCCGCAAGCGCGCGCGGCCGATCGTCATGACCACGATCGCCATGGCCGCCGGCATGGTGCCTTCCGCGGCCATGGCGCTCGGCGATGGCGGCGAGTTCCGCGCGCCCATGGCGATCGCGGTGATCGGCGGCCTGCTGGTCTCGACCGTGCTGTCCTGGTCTTCGTGCCGTCCTTCTACGCCGTGATGGACGATCTCTCGAAGATCACGAGCTGGCTGTTTGGCCGCTTCTTCAGCAAGGCGGAGGATGAATCGACCTGGGAACCGATTCATGAGCACACCCCGGGCGAAGTCAGCGCCAAGACCATGGCCGGGCATCCCCCGCCGAGGCTGGCGGCAGAGTGACCAAACGTCGGTTCTTGGCTGTGGAGAACCCCTGAGAAGCGCTGGCCTGCTATCCCAGGCAGTTGCGGCTGCGACTCGTCGGGGGCTAGTTTTAGGAGGGGGTTGGGAGGTGTTCGGGCGTCGCTGCCGGTCCATCGCCCCGCTCTCGGCAGCAGAACCGCCGGCCTTGCGCAGGCGGAGCGCCTCGGCTGCCTGTTCGACGACGTGAAGCCAGCCGGTTGGAGTGCCTCCATTGACCAGCGATTTCAGCTTGCCGCCGGGACTGCGGCATCGCCAGGTCGTGGTGCGCGATACAACCCTGCACGTCGCGGAAGTCGGCGATGGCCCCGCCATCCTGCTTCTCCATGGCTGGCCGGAATTCTGGGCGACATGGCTGCCCCTGATGAACCGGCTGCACGGCGATTTCCGGCTGATCGCGCCCGATCTGCGCGGCTTCGGCGACAGCGCCAAATCTCCCACCCCGCGCAGCGATATCGGCGCCCATGCCCATGCCGACGACATGGCGGCTCTGGCTGCCGCGCTCGGGCTGGAGACGATCGGCGTCGTCGGCCATGATGTCGGCGCCTATGCCGCCCAGGCGATGGCGCGGCGCTACCCGCAGCTGGTCGAGCGCCTGCTGTTCTTCAACTGCCCGACCCAGACCGTCGGCGGCCGCTGGGTTCATGATGGCCATGTCAACGAGGTCTGGTACCAGGCCTTCCAGCAGACCCCGCTGGCGGAAGCTCTGGTTGGCTCCAGCCGCGAGACCTGCAGCCTCTACATCAAGCACTTCCTGACCCATTGGTGCCACCGCAAGGATGCCTTCGCCCCGGTGATGGATCTCTGGGTCGATAACTTCATGAAGCCCGGCAATCTGCGCGGCGGCTTCGACTGGTATCGCAGCCAGAACGCCCTGCGCATCGCCGCCATCGACGGCCACCCGACACCCTCGGTCCGGATTCACCAGCCGACGCGCGTGCATTGGGGCCGCCATGACCCAATCCTGAAATCGGAATGGGCGGCCTTCGTCGAGGAGCATTTCGACCACGCCGAAGTGACCTTCTGCGAGACAGCGGGCCATTTTGTGCATGTCGAAGCGCCCGACGAGGCGGCAGAGGTTTTTGCCGACTGCTTCGCCTGAGCAGGCGACCGCGCCACCAGCCTCAACACATAAAAAACCCGGCGGTTGCCCGCCGGGTTTTTCTTGGATGGGACTGAAGCGGAGCGGCTCAGGCGGCCTCTTCCGCGATGTCGTCATTGTCGCCTTCGATGTCGCCCTCGGCGGCTTCGGAAGCCTCACCCTTGGCGGCGCGGCGCGGCGACTTGGCGAGCTGGCCTTCGATCTTCTTCAGAGCCTCGGTCTCGGTGACATCGTCGACGACGGCGATTTCGCGGGTCATCCGGTCGACAGCGGCCTCATAGAGCTGACGCTCGGAATAGGACTGCTCGGGCTGGGCCTCGGACCGGTAGAGATCGCGCACCACCTCGGCGATGGCGACGAGATCGCCGGAGTTGATCTTCGCCTCGTATTCCTGGGCGCGACGCGACCACATGGTGCGCTTGACGCGGGCGCGGCCGGTCAGCGTGGTCAGCGCCTTGGCGACGGACTCGGCATCGGCGAGCTTGCGCAGGCCGACGCTGGCGGCCTTGGCGGTCGGCACGCGCAGCGTCATCTTGTCCTTCGCGAAGCTGACCACGAACAGCTCGAGCTTGAAGCCAGCGACTTCCTGTTCCTCGATCGCCGTGATCTGGCCGACGCCATGGGACGGGTAGACGACGAATTCGCCCGTCTTGAACCCCTGGCGCACAACAGCTTTCTTCACCGTGGACATGCCGTTACAACTCCTGACAGGGCCACTTGCGCGGCCTCAAGATTCTGCCCCCCGGCCGGAATGACCCGGGGATCCCTGCCTGAGCGGGCGAACTGAGTCCGCCACACTCACGCTCCCTGCGCCGCGCTCTCCTGTCCCCGGCCGCACAAAATACTGGAACGCTCCGGCGAAAGGCCGGTGGCCTGCAGCATTGCGAAAACCTGGGGAGCCCCGATTAGTGGAAACCTCGCTGGGGCATGCGGGAAAGCGGCGACTGGGCCGATTGTATACCACAAAAAACACGACGAATCAAAGGTAAACGCGATTCGCCAGCCCGCGCGGCCTTGGCTCGCGCAGGTTGGTTAACAGCATTGCGCCAGCCGCATGGGCTCGCTCAGTCGCCTTCGCCGGGGTTCGGCGAGAAATGCTCTTCGAGCTTTCCGGCAACGCCGTCGAATGCCTTGGCGTCGGCCGGGGCCTCTTTCTTCTGGGTGATGTTGGGCCAGGACGAGGCGTATTTCGAGTTCAGCTGCAGCCAGCTTTCGAGTCCCGGCTCGGTGTCCGGCTTGATCGCCTCGGCCGGGCATTCCGGCTCGCAGACGCCGCAATCGATGCACTCGTCGGGGTGGATGACGAGCATGTTCTCGCCTTCATAGAAGCAGTCGACCGGACACACCTCGACGCAGTCCATGTACTTGCACTTGATGCAGTTCTCGGTGACCACATACGTCATAGCCGTCCAGTCCTTCCGAAACGTCCGAGCCTGCCATAAAGCGCCGTGCCGCGCTGGATTCAAGACCGACGTTGCCGCAGCGGGCGGCAAAATCGTTTGCGTACAAACAAGTTTAGGCCTCGTCCTCATCCGGAGCAAGCGACGCATCGCCGCTGCCGGGGGGATCGAGCCGCTCGTAAAGCTGCCGCGCCAGCTCGAAAGCCTCGCGCCGCTCGCCCAGCCCCAGCAGCCTGACGACGAGGGTGGCATGCGGCAGGGCCAGGGTCAGCACATCGCCCTGCTTGAGACCATGCGAAGCGCTTTCGACCCTGCGGCCCTCGACACGGACATGGCCATCCTCGATCAGCCTGACGGCTGCAGCGCGGGTCCGCGCAAAGCGCGCGAACCACAGCCATTTATCGAGACGCTGACGATCCTGTCGCAAGAGCCGTCTTCTCCGCAGCCGGGCGGGTCTGCGCCCGCCCCTGCTGCCTCAACGCGCTGGGCGCCTCAAGGTTTGCGACCCTCGAGCTGCGCCTTCAGGGCCGCCAGCTTGGCGAAGGGCGAGTCCGGATCGGGCTCGCGGCTCACCGGCCGTGCCGGCTGCTGGAAGCGCTCGGCTCCACCGCGATCCTCGCGCCTCGGCCCGCCAGGGCGGCCGTCGCGCTTGAAGTCGGGGCGCGGGCCACGGCCCTGCTCGGGACGACCCTGCGCCTGATCGGGGCGCGGACCGCGCTGGCCCTGGCGTGGACGCTCATCCCGACGCGGTTCACGCTCGGGACGCGGCGCCGGCGCCGCAGCGGCCTCGCCCGGTGCAGCTGCAACAGCAGGAGCCTGGGTCTCGTCGCGACGCGGACCGCCGGGGCGGGGCCCACGGTTTGGCCTGTCGCCGCGTCGTCCGCCCGGCGCGCGCTCGCCCGGCGCACCTTCGCGCGGTGCACCTTCGCGCGAGGCATTGCGCTGGCCCGGTTCGGGACGCCGACCGCCCTGATGGCGATGCGGCCGCCAGACCTCGATCAGCTCCGGCTCGGCCGGCGCTGCCGCCGCCTCGGGAGCTGCGGCTTCGCCCGGTGCTGCGGTCTCGTCGCCCGTTGCGGGCGTCTCAGACGCAGTGGCCGTATCCTCTTCCACCGGCTTCAGGGCCGATAGCAGATCGGCCGGCACCGGCTCAGGAGCTGCTTCCACCTCTGGGGTGGGCTCGGGCGCGATCTCGGACTCGGTCAGGATCGGCGCATCGGCCGTTTCCGTCGCCTCGACATCGGCCGCCGCCGTCTCGTTCAGCGCCGCGACAGGCTCGGTCTCGCCTGCAGGGGCGTCACCGGCTGCTGTCTCGCCAGCAGGGGTCTCGGCTGCCGCAGCCGGCTTCGGAGCCGGCGGCGTGGCCAGCGGCACGGTGATGGCAGGGCCGGGACGCTTGACCGAGACATAGCCGAGCGAGCGCAGGATGGAGGCGAAATCCTCGCCCGCGCAACCGACCAGCGAGGTCATCGCGCCAGTCGCGACAAACCCGTCCTGATCGGCCGTCCCGGTGGGCGGCGTGCCTTGAGTAAGGCCGGGGCGATAGGCGATCGCCGGGCGGATCAGATCGGCCAGGCGCTCCAGAATATCGACGCGGACCGCCCGCTCGCCGCAGACGCGGTAGCCGGCAGCGCGATAAAGCCCCTTGGGAATGGCCTTGTCGACGGGGAAGGAGGTCCGCCCCGAGGCGGCGAGATGGGCGATATCGTCCAGCCCCGCCAGTTCCGGCCCGCCATGCTTGAGCGTCCAGAGCTGGGCAGCCAAGGCGCGAGGCGCAGGCTTCAGCAGCGCCGGCACATAAAGATGGAAGGCTCCGAAGCGGATGCCGAGCTGGCGCAACGCCGCGCGACCTTCCTGATCGAGCGCCTTCATTTCCTCGGCGACCTTGGCGCGCTCCAGCACGCCAAGCGCTTCGGCCGCCTGGATAGGCGATGCCACGGGCGATGCCGGTCAGGCTCGTGGCCGCTTCCAGCAATTGCAGCGGCCCGAGCAGGCGGGTGATGTGGCTCTTCAGCCAAAGCGTCAGCCGCGCCTCGACCTGCTCGCGCGCCTGGCCGGCGAGATGCTCCTCGACCAAAAGGCGCAGGCGCGGCTCGATGGCCTTCTCGCCCGCGACAAGCCGCGCGACCGGCTCGCCGATCCAGCGCAGCAGCCCGTCATGCGACAGCACGAAAGCATCGTCCGCGGCGAGCGAAACCCGCGCAGCGCGCGACTTCGATCTCGCTCGTCAGCGCTTTCATCGCGGCCATGTTCAAGGCCTTCGCTTCCGGCCCGCCGGCTTTCGGGTCCGCCGTAAAGCGAAAACCCTGTAGCATTCCGACGTGCTGGCCCTCGACGAGCACATCGCCCGCCGTGGTGACCTCAGCCTCCAACATCGCATTCTCCCGCAAACGACGCATCAGCACACTCGTCCGCCGATCGACAAACCGGCTGGCGAGCCTCTCGTGCAGAGCGTCCGACAGCTTGTCCTCTACAAGACGCGCAACCCCCTGCCAATGCTCAGGATCAGGTAACCAGTCAGGACGGTTCGCGACAAAGGTCCAAGTCCGCACCTGGCTGATGCGTGCCGACAGGGTATCGATCTCGCCATCCGTGCGATCCAGCGCCGCCAATTGGGCCGCATACCAGTCGATATCGAGCCGGCCATGGCGCATCAGGCGCAGATAAAGCGTTGAGGCGAGATCGGCATGCTGCATCGGCGCGATCTTGCGATAATCGGGCAGGCCGCACACCTCCCACAACCGCTCGACCGCCGGCCGCCCCTGCGCCAAAGCCTTGATATCGGGGTCTTTGGCCAGGATTTCGAGCGTCGTCATGTCCTCGGCGATCAGCGCCCGGGTCAGGCCTTGTTCGCTGGGCTGCAGATTCAGCGTGTCGAGCAGCCCCTGGACGGAGCGCAAATCGAGATCGGTATTGCGCCATTGCAGCTGGCGAACCGGCTCGAAACGATGGTTCTCGATGGCCTCGGTCAGCTCGGCGTCGAAAGGCGGGCAGCGCCCGGATGTCCCAAATGTGCCATCGCGCAGATGCCGCCCGGCGCGCCCGGCGATCTGGCCGAATTCGGCCGGGTTGAGCCGCCGAAACTGATGACCGTCATATTTCCGGTCCGCCGCGAAGGCGATGTGATCGACATCGAGATTGAGCCCCATGCCGATCGCATCGGTAGCGATCGAGATAATCGACATCGCCCGATTGGTAGATTTCGACCTGTGCATTGCGCGTCCGGGGCGAAAGCGCGCCCAGCACCACCGCAGCGCCGCCCTTCTGCCGGCGGATCAGCTCGGCGATCGCATAGACCTCCTCCACCGAGAAGGCGACGATGGCCGAGCGCCGCGGCAGGCGGGTGATCTTCTTGTCGCCGGCAAACAATAATTGCGACAGCCGCGGCCGCGTCACCACATTGACGCCCGGCATCAGCTTTTCGATCAGCGGCTTCATCGTGCCGGCGCCGATCAGCATGGTTTCGGCCCGGCCGCGACGGTTCAGCAACCGGTCGGTGAAGACATGGCCGCGATCGAGATCGGCCCCCAGCTGAATTTCATCGATCGCGACGAAATCGACCGCGAGATCGCGCGGCATCGCCTCCACCGTGCAGACCCAGAAGCGCGGCCGGGCCGGCTTGATCTTTTCTTCGCCCGTGACGAGCGCGACGGCGTCTGCGCCCACCTTCTCGACCACGCGCTGATAGACCTCGCGCGCCAGCAGGCGCAGCGGCAGGCCGATCATCCCGGTCGGGTGGGCGACCATCCGCTCGATGGCGAGATGGGTCTTTCCGGTATTGGTGGGGCCCAGCACAGCCGTGACGCCATTGGCGCGGGCGGCGGGTGGCAAGGAGCGGAACGGCAAGACGGGTGGTGCTGACACGAAACGCGACCGATCATCATGCAGGGCGGCCTTCAGGAAAGATCTCTCTTTCCCAGGACCGTCCGGCCAAAGCTTTCAGAGAACAGAACGAGTCCGGAACGAAGCAGGCCCGAATCGCTGACTCCAGCAGAATCGGGATTCGTTCTCATGGGCTGACACAGAAGGCCGCAAGGGAGCGTCTGTCAGGACAAGGCGTGGTCGCATCGGCGGCCCTTTGCACAGCTGTCACCGGGCGCCAGCCACCCGGACGCTCTATGTAAGGCTTTTTCGCCGGGAAACGAGAGGGCTTGCGCGTCTTGGCCCGTGCCCCTCGACCGGCGGCAGTGCTCAGGCTCCGATCTCGGTCGCCAGAAAGGCCACCGCCCTGTCCCAGGCCTGTTTGGCGGCAGCCGCATTGTAGCGTTCGCTGCTCGTGTCATTGTGGAAGGCGTGATCGACATCGGGATAGATGACGATCTCATGGGGGATGTTCGCCGCCTTCAGCGCTTTGTCATACTCCGGCAGGGCCTGGACCAGCCGCGTATCGCGCGCCGCATGCTGGATCAGCAGCTTCGCCTTGATCTGCGGCACCAGCGCCAGATCGGGCGAGCGCCCATAGAAGACGACACCGGCAGCAAGCTCCGGAGCAGACACCGCAAGGTCGTTGACCGCGCCGCCGCCCCAGCAAAAACCGATCGCGCCGGTCTTGCCCGTCGCATCGGGCCGCTGCGCCAGAAGCTTCAGCGCGGCCCGCCCCTGCGCCACCACCTGGTTCGCGGGCAATTGCCCGAACAGGGCGCGCGCCGCATCGGCATCGGCCGGCGTGCCACCCAGAGGCGTCAGGAAATCGAGCCCCAGCGCCGTGAACCCGGCCAGTGCCATGCGCCGCGTGACATCCTCGATATGCGGGTTGAGCCCGCGATTCTCGTGAATGACCAGCACACCGCCCCGCTTCGCCTGCGTCTTGGGCGCCGCCAGACAGCCCTTCAGCACCACGCCATCGACGCTCTGCTCCAGCCGCGAGGTGACCAGCCGCTCATCCTCGGGCTTGATCTGCTGGGCCTGCGCATAGTTCGGCTCCAGCACGGCCAGCGCCGCCTCGGCTGCGGCTGTCGAGCCGGCCAGAACCCCGAGCTGGTTGAGGAACAGCCGGCGGTCCAGCGGCTTGTGGGTATATTCGTCGTAGAGCTCGACGATGCGCCGATCCAGAGCCATCCGCATCTCCCTATGCATTCGGGAGCTGAAATCCAGTCCGGGTGATCCGTTCCAGTGCAGCCCCCGTAGAAAGGCCTGAGTAAGCCGAGGCCAGCATAGCCAAGGGAGGCGATCATGAGTGAGATCGCAGGCGTCGATCGCAATTTCGTGAAGGCCGCGATGGCGGCACCGTTCCTCGAACGTGAGGAAGAACAGGACCTTGCGCAACGTTGGCGCGGTCTCGGCGACCAGGCGGCGATGCATAAACTCACCTCCGCCCATATGCGGCTGGTGATCGCGATGGCGACGCGATTCCGGCATTACGGCCTGCCGCTCGCCGATCTGATCCAGGAGGGCCATGTCGGCCTGCTTGAAGCGGCAGCGCGCTTCGAGCCGTCCCGCGAAGTCCGTTTCTCGACCTATGCGACCTGGTGGATTCGCGCCTCGATGCAGGACTACATCCTGCGCAACTGGTCGATCGTCCGCGGCGGCACCTCCTCGGCGCAAAAGGCGCTGTTCTTCAACCTGCGCCGGCTCCGGGCCAAGCTGACCCGCGGCGGCGAGGAGCGGATGAGCGATGCCGCCTATGGCGCGATTGCTGCCCGCATTGGCGTCAGCCGTGCCGATGTCGCCTCGATGGATGCGCGGCTATCCGGCCCGGACCTGTCGCTCAATGCGCCGATCGGTGAGGATGACGGCTCCGGCGCCGAGCGCATGGACCTGCTGCCCGACACCGGAACGCTACAGGATGAAATCGTCGGCAATGGCATCGATACCGACCGGCGCCTGGGCTGGCTGCAGGACGCGCTGGCCGTGCTGTCCGAGCGCGAGCTGAAGATCGTGCGCGAGCGCCGGCTGGTCGACGAGGCCTGCACGCTCGATGCGCTCGGCCATCGCCTCGGTATCTCGAAGGAGCGCGTCCGCCAGATCGAAAACCGCGCGCTGGAGAAGCTGAAGCGCGCCTTGCTCGACCGGCACCCACAAGGCGCGGCAGCGCTCATCTAACTCAGAGATCACGCGGCAGCGCTCATTTAAGTAGAGATGACGCGGCAGCGCTCATCTGAAAAAGACGGGCGGCCGTTTCCTGCAGCGCTATTCCGAGACGATCTTGTAGCGCTGCCCTGCCACCAGCGAGCCATTGCGGTCGAGCCCGTTGAGCACCAGGAACAGCTCATGGGCCCGCTCCTGCCCGGCCATCCGGGCCGCCATCGTCGCTGTGGTCTCGCCGGCACCGGCTGTAACCACGCGAATCTGCGTCGGACGCACGCCCTGCACCTCGCCGGAGCTCAGATTGCGAAAGCTGGCTATGACGCTGCGCATCGGCCGCTCCGGATCGGAGCCACTGCGCGCCGCCATGATGAAGCGGTAAACCCGGCTGCCAGCCTGCACGGCGGCAAGGCGGAAGCTCCAATCCGTGCCCTTGCCGGTGGCGATCACGGCCGGCAGCCCGCCGATCTCGAGCCGCTCGACGCCGCTGGTCTCGACCCCGTCGATCCAGCCCGAGGCGACATAGGCCTCCAGCGTCTGCTCGGGCTTGATCGTTACCGCGTCAAAACGCAGCGCCTGCGCGCCATTGGCGCTGACGCCGATGACCATGTCTCGCGCGCCTTCCAGCTGAAAACCGTCCGGCGCCGCGAATGAAATGCGCAGCGCGCTGTTCACATAGCTGCGGCCGCGGACGATGCCGTCGCGCGGGTCATCGCCATAGGCAAGCCCGTCGACCACTGTGAGCCAGCGCAGCGGATCCCGCTCGCCAATGCCGGGCGCACCGATCTGCCGGGCGGCGGCGGTGACGGCGGCGACGCGTTCGGGCGTCGAGGGATGGCTGGAGAGAATATCGAGCCGCCGCCCCTCCGCGCTTTGCGCCTGCGAGGCATTGCGGAAGGCGGTATTGCGGCCGAGCGCCGCCAGGAACCGGCCGGCACCATAGGGATCGAACCCGGCCCGGGCGATGTTCTGCACGCTGATCTGATCGGCCGCCAGCTCCTGCTGCCGCGAGAACTTGGCCAGCGACAGCTTCGAGCCGGCCTGAACCGCCGCACCCGCCACCGGATCGTTCAGCACCTGCGACACGACCTGGCTGACCAGCACCGATTCCGCCTCGCGCTCCGCCCGCTCGACAGCATGCTGCGCCGTGACATGGGCAATCTCATGCGCCAGCACCGAGGCGATCTCGGAGCTGTCATTGGCCAGCGCCAGCAAGCCGCGCGTCACGTAAAGCCGGCCGGTCGGCAGGGCGAAGGCGTTGACCACCGGCGAATTCAGGATGGTGACCTCGTAGCTGCCGATCTGGCCGCCGCTTGCCGAGGCCAGCTTCTGGACGATGGTCTCCAGCGCCGCCCGCGCGCCCGGCGCCCGATACTCCCCGCCGAACGCCTCGAGCAGGCGCAGATGCTCCCGGTCCGAGGCGCGCTGGATCGGGCTGATGCGCGGCGCAATCTCGGCCGAGGTCGGGATCAGCGCGGTCTGGTCGCTGGTGCAGCCGAGCAGCAGCAGGGCCGGCAGTGCCAGCGCCAGGATCCGCCGGGCGAAAGCTTTCGCCAAAAGAGGCTGGAACGACATCATGCTGGCTCAGTCGATCACATTCAAAGCCGAAACCGTTGTGATTTCGAGCAGCAGCCCATCCCGGCCGGACAGGACGCCCTCGGCCCTGATCGCTCTACCGTTCAGCCGTGCTGCGGTCCAGCCGGCGTCCTGCATTTCCCGCCAGAGCCTGCGTGAGATCACGATCGAAGCTGCCTCTCCACGTCGCCGCGACAGGTTCACATAGGTGCGCTGGGCGCGCTCTCCCACCGAGGCGACCCGCCCGGCCAGCACCATGAACCTGCCCGCCTGCACCTTCAAGGCGGCGAGATCATGGCCATCGATCGCCTCGCCCGCCGAAAGCGCCGGTTTGGCGGCCGTTACAAGCGCCTTTGCCGCAGAAGGGCTGGGCCCCGGACCCGCGCCACCGCAGTCCCGATAGGCCGGATCGGCCATGCGCCGTGCCGCACCCGCCGCGACCAGCGCCAGGCTCAGCTCAGCCTCGCCCTCGGTCGGATCGCGCGCCAGCAGCCTGGCCGGCAGCCTGCCCCAGCGATCGGCGGGGCCCAGCGGGATCAATGTGAGCTGGCGCCCGCGCCAGCGCTCAAGCCCCTCCCGAAACCGCGCATCCTCCGCCTCGTCCTGACGTGGCGCGAGGCCGACGAGCCGCAGCACCCGCCCATCCACTAGCACCGCATCCCCCGCCGCATCGACCCCGGCCAGCACGACGGCCTCCCCCTGGACCGACGCATCGACACAAGGCTGCGCCGCCTGAACCGGGCCGAGCGCCAGCAGGAGCACCAGCAGGGGCATAAGCGACAGAGGCATGAGCGACAGGGCTTTCATCGGCCGGAGCATACAGCATCACGCAGCCTGTCTGACAGCCGCCATGATCGGGCATGAGGCAAGCCGGCGCCGCAGGGCACGACGTCTCGCGGGGTTCTTCGCTCTGCCCCGCATGGAGGGATGAGCCGGGGGCAGGCGCTACGCCCCGCAATCAGCGCCCAGGCTCTGGAACCTCAGCAATGAGCATGATAGACACCGACGCTGTGCGTCCCGGTAGCTCAGCAGGATAGAGCAACGGTTTCCTAAACCGTAGGTCAGGGGTTCGAATCCCTTCCGGGACGCCAGTTTTGCCGATGGGCCGCGCGCCCGAACTCGTGCAGTGGCTTCAACCGGAGTGTTGCGTAGATACGCGGACACACTGTTCGCGGGTCGAATGATGACCACCGCGACAATGGCGCCCCCTCCCGAATTTTGGGAGCACTTGCGCTTCTATCGGCTTGCTGCCCGCTCGCAATCCGAAAGAAGCAGCCGCTTGATTTTACCACTTGCTGAACTAACCCTACGAACCTGCATCTTGAGCTTGCTGGGTGAGGCTGTGTTGCTGCCGTGCAAGGACCAAGTAAGCAATGCAAGATTGCCGACATTAAAGTCTGCATCGGGCCTTACTGGTACGACCTTTTCAATCTGATCAACAAAAACGCGGGCGTTCCTAGAAAGAGAATTGTATCGCGTAACGTTGCCCGTCATTTCCTCGATATTTGAGGCCTCTTGGCGTGTGTTACCCCAATCTTTCGTGCTTTCGTCCAAAACAACCAATTGTTGCTGAGGGGATCCTATCGAAAGAGTTCCAATTGTTCCTTCAGCTCCAATTGGGCGATGGGCATCCTGCAGCGGACCTTCAAGAACCTCAGCCAACTCATCAAAATCTACAGGAGGCACTTTTAGGGGTGGGGGGTCTTTGCGCTCATACAGACGTTGCAGACCACGCGTTTCCGGCTCAGCATCAAGGCTCCCGGTCGCTCTTCGAAAAGCTGTCTTTAGAAAATCGTAAATCATTGGCGCACCTATAGCGCCAACAAGTCCGGTCGTTGCAGGGTATTGTTCGATTAATATAACAAGATCGAATACAAAACTACCCGGTCGCGCCGGTTTCAAGATTATGGACGCACGTTTTAGAGCCGTCGCCCGCGAAACGACCTCGCCTGTCATGTACGCATGTAGCGCGATATGGACAGCTCTAGTGATACCGTCGATTGAAGTTGCACCGTCGTATCCCGGAAGCGAATTCTGATCAGCAAGTCCACCTTCATATTTAATTTTCAGCCGGTGCTGGCCTAAAACAGGCATTTTGAACCCCACAACAGGTTTAAGACGGCCTGAATATAAATTGGCTAAAACTAAATCCGTCAACGCACTTTACGGTATGATAGAGACAATCCCCAAAGTTCCCCTACCGGAACTAAAATCACTGCGTCAAATACCCCCTCAAATCTGGCTGCTCAGCCAACTCGCCATCCAGTCTGTCGTCTTCTGCCAGAGCGGGCGGGCTTGCCATTGGGCCAGGCTATAGGGTTTGGAGCGGGCGAGATCGGCTTCGAAGAGCTTGTCCTGCTTCTCCGCGAAGGCACGGTCATAGAGGTTGATGTTGGTCTCGTCGTTGAGGCGCAGCGCGCGCTCGTCGATATTGGTTGAGCCGACGGAGGCCCAGAGCCCGTCGATCGTCACCAGCTTCACATGATACATGGTCGGCTGGAATTCGTGGATCTTGATCCCCGCTTCCAGCATCTCGCCCCAATAATGGCGTGAGGCCTTGCTCACCAGCCGCGCATCGGTCTCCGGCCCCGGCACGATGATCTCGATCTCGACGCCGCGCTGGCGCGCCGCCAGCAATTGCTGCCGGGCGATCTCGTCGGGCACGAAATAGGGCGTTGCGATGCGGATGCGGGTCTCTGCCGCCGCCAGCGCGGTCATCAGCATGAGATGCATGACATTGCGTTGATGCGTCGAGCTGATCACGATCTGCGCGCCGGTTTCGCCGGCAGGCGCGATGGCGGGGAAGAAGCGGTCGCCCATCAGCAATTCGCCAGTGGCCTCGATCCAGTGCTCGGCAAAGGCGGCCTGCAGTTCGGCAACGGCCGGCCCTTCCAGCCGATAGTGATTATCCCGCCACTCCTTCGGATTTCGCGCATCGCCCAGCCACTCATCGCCAATACCGACGCCACCAGTAAAGCCGACCCGGCCATCGACGATCAGCAGCTTGCGATGGGTGCGGTTGTTGATCCTGTCCAGCGTGTACCAATGGATCGGCCGGAAGCGTACCACCTCGACGCCCGCCGCCTGCATGCTTGCTGCCAGCTCTTCCTCCATCGGCAGGCTGCCGACCCAATCCAGCAGCACCTTGACGCTAACGCCCTCGCGCGCCTTGGCGGAGAGCGCCTCGGCAACGCGCTTGGCGATATCGCCGGCCCAGTAAATGTAGGTTTCGAAGGTGATGGTGTTGCGGGCGCTGCCGATGGCGTCGAGCATCGCCGGGAAGATTTCCTCGCCATTGACGAGGGACTCGATCCTGTTGCCGGGAATGAAGTTGGAGCCGAACAGCGCCCCCATCGACAGCCGGAATTGCTGGTCTGACGAGGCAAGGTGATGCGGCAGCTTCTCCCTCAGCTCCCGCGGCTCCGGGGTGAGATTGGCGACGACCAGCGACGCGACGACGCCAAACAGCGCCGCCAACCCAGCAATCACCCATCTCCGTCTGAAGAACCGCATCTCACCCCCCGGCAGCGAGAGGGTAACGGGTCTTGCGTCAGTCGGGTTCCATGGTGGGGCGGGGCGCGCCTGTCGAAGCGCGCCCCGCAGGACGCCGGGACTAGCGCATCATCCCCATCGTCCGGGGCAGCCACAGTGTCAGCTCCGGAATGAAGGTGATCGCCAGCAGCGCCGCAAACAGCGGCACCAGCCAGGGCAGGATCGCCATGGTGGTGCGTTCGACCGAGAGCTTGGCGACGCGCGAGAGCACGAACAGCACCATGCCGAGCGGCGGATGCAGCAGGCCGATCATCAGGTTCAGCGTCATGATCAGCCCGAAATGGATCGGGTCGACGCCGAGCTTCAGCGCGATCGGCAGCAGGATCGGCACCACGATGGTGATTGCGGCGATGGTGTCGAGGAAGCAGCCGATGAACAGCAGCAGCAGGTTCACCAGTACCAGGAAGACCCATTTGTTCTGGGTCAGGCTGAGGATGAGGTCGGACAGGATCTGCGCCGTGTTGGAGACGGTGAGCAGCCAGGCGAAGATCGAGGCTGCGGTCACGATGAACAGCACGGAGGCCGTGGTCTCGATCGTGTCGAAGGTCGCCTTGGTCAGGCTGCGCAGCGTCATCGAGCGGTAGCGCACCAGCCCGAGGAAGAGCGACCAGATCACCGCCGCCGCCGCCGCTTCCGTGGGCGTGAACCAGCCCATGGTCATGCCGCCGATCAGGATGACCGGCGTCATCAGCGCCATCACCGCCGAGAAGTCGAAATAGTAATCCAGCCCGAGCAGCGCGGCGAGCGCCAGCCCGATCGCGAGGTTCTCCGACGAGCCCGGCATGGATCAACGCATAGGCGAGCAGCGGGAAGCCGAGCACCACCGCGACCTCGGTCCCGGCCGAGCCCAGCTGGCGCAGCGAGAACGACCGAATCCGAGCCCCAGTGATAGATCCGTGCGAAGACGGCGACGGTGATCATCATGAACAGCGTCATCAGCGCGCCGGGAATGACGCCGCCCAGAAACAGCGCGCCAATCGAGGTGTTCGACATCATCCCGTAGATGACGAAGGGCAGCGAGGGCGGGATGATCGGCCCCAGGGTCGCCGAGGCGGCGGTGACACCCACCGCCACTTCGACCGGATAACCATGGTCCTTCATCGCCTTGATTTCGATGGTGCCGATACCGGCGGCATCGGCGATGGCGGTGCCGGACATGCCGGAAAAGATCACCGAACCGATGATGTTGACCTGCGCCAAGCCGCCGCGCATCCAGCCGACCAGCGCCATGGCGAAGGCATAGATCCGGCCGGTGACACCGGCAATGTTCATGAGATTGCCGGCCAGGATGAAGAACGGCACCGCCAGCAGCGGGAAGCTCTCGACACCGGCGATCATGCGCTGCGCCAGGATGACGTCGGGCACAGTGCCGGAGATCAGGATGAAGGCCAGCGAAGCGGTGGCCATCGCGACCGCGACGGGCACGCCGACGATCATCAGGCCGAGGAAGGAACCGAGCAGGATCAGCATGGGTCAGGCCTCCGAACCGTCGAATGCGGAGGGCTTCTCCAGCACGGAATAGCCGCGACGCCAGTTCTGCCAGGCGACATGCAGCGAGCGCAGCGTCATCAGCGCGAAGGCGAGCACCACCGCGTTGAACACCACGGATTTCGGGAACTGGATCGTGGTCATCATCTCATCGGGGATGAGCGAAGCGTATTTCCACATCAGCCAGGTCGCATAGGCGAAGAAGCCGGTGCGGATGATGTCGACCCCGGTCGCCATGATGCGGCCGGCCCCGGGCGAGAGATAGCGGTAGAGGAAATCGACCTGGATATGCCGCGAGGCGCGCACGCAAAGCGAGGCGCCGAGAAAGACCACGACGATCAGCGCATAGATCGCGATCTCCTCGGTCCAGGCGAAGCTGTCGTTCAGCACATAGCGCGTGAAGAACTGCAGGATGACGCAGGCGACCATCACCCAGAAGGCTGCCAGCGTCAGCCAGTCCTCCAGGCCGTAGCCGCTGAGATCGGCCGGGGGCGGCGCCTCGTCGAAGACATGGGCGATTTCCTCGCCGGTGACCGGGGCGTGGGTTTCGAGCGGCGTGTTCATCGGCAGATCCGGGTGTGTGCGACAGACAATGAGGCCCCCTCGCCGCCTGAAGCGCGCGAGGGGGCCGGCAGCAGGCTTACTTGACCGCCTGGATGCGCTCCCAATCGGCCTTGCGATAGCCGAACTGCTCGAAGGTCGTGTTCTTCTGCACGGTGGCGAGGAACTCGGCCTTGTCGACTTCGGTGACGCTCAGCCCCTTATCCTTGAAGAGCTGGACCAGCTTGACCTCGTCCGCCTGGATCTTCTTGGTGGCGCGGGCCGCCGCCTCCTGGGCAACCTCGGTGAAGATCGTCCGGTCTTCCGGCGAGAGCTTGTCCCAGAGCTCGCTTGGCCACGACGGTGTTGAGGTGGTCGACGATGTGGCCGGTCAGCACGATGTGCTTCTGCACCTCGTAGAACTTCTTGGCCTCGATCGTGGTCAGCGGGTTTTCCTGCGCCTCGACCGTGCCGTTCTGCAGGGCGAGATAAACTTCGGCGAAGGCGATCGGGGTGGTGTTGGCGCCGCAAGCGCGCGGCATGGCGAGATAGGCCGGCACGTCGGGCACGCGGATCTTCAGGCCCTTCATGTCGGCGCAGCTCTTGATCGGCTTGTTCGAGGTGGTGTGGCGGGTGCCGTAATAGGTCACCGAGACGATCTGGTGCCCGCTCTTCTCCTGATAGCCCTTGGCCATGCTCCTTGAAGACATCGCTCTTGGTGTAGGCGAGCAGGTGGTCGGGGCTGCGGAAGGTGAAGGGGTAATAGGTCACGCCGATCGGCGGGAAGGCGCGCGCGGCGAAGCTGGAGCCAGAGATGATGATATCGACCGTGCCGAGTGTCAGCCCCTGGTTGATGTCGGTTTCCTTGCCGAGCTGCGAGGCCGGATAGACGGTGATCTCGTAGCGGCCATTGGTGCGCTTCTTGAACTCATCGGCGGCCCAGACGCGACTCGGTGTGGAACGGCTCGGAGGTCTCGTAGACATGCGCCCATTTCAGCTTGGTCTGCGCCTGTGCCGGCGCGGTGACCATGGCGAGGCCGGCGGCGAGCGCGGCTAGTCCCAGATAGTTCTTCATCGATTGTCTCCTCCCTGGAGGCTCGGATTCTGCGTCATCTCATCGGGTGCGGGACAGCGCTGACGCTCGCCATTCCACTTGGGCAAAGACCCTTCGCCGAATTCCTGCGAAAACCGCTCCTGCGACGAGCCGAGATGGCGGCGCATCGCAGTGCCGGCCTCGGCACCGTCGCGCCGGGCGAGCCCGTCGCGGATGGCGCGGTGCTCCTGCAGCGCGGCCTGCCATGAACAGCTGTTCTCGAAATAGCGCGCAAGCTGACGGAAATACGGGTTGATGCGCTGGTCGAAGAGCTCGCCGACCACACGCGCCAGCACGGCGTTCTGGGAGATCGCGGCAATGCTGACATGGAAGGCCCGGTCGAGCGCGACGAGTTCGTCGCCCGCCAGCGCAGGATCGGCCATTCCGGCCAGGATCTCGTCGAGGCGGGCAATGTCCTCCGGCTTCACCAAAGCCGCGGCCTGGGCGCAGACCTCGCCCTCGATCAGCTCGCGCGCCTTCAGGATTTCAAAAGGACCGGCGGTTCCGGGCTCGGCCGCGTGACCGGCCGCGGCGCTCATCCGGTCCAGCACATAGACGCCGGACCCCATCCGGATCCGCACCAGCCCCTCGACCTCGAGCGCGATCAGCGCTTCTCGCACGGAAGGGCGGGAGACCCCGAGCTTCTCGGCCAATTCACGTTCTGGAGGCAGCCGCGACCCGCTCGCGAATTCGCCACGCCCGATCAGCCCGCGGAGCTGGTCGGCGATCTGGCGATACAGGCGCGGCGTCTCGACAGCTTCGAGCGGCACAGTCACTCCCGACGTTTCCCTTGCCCGTCTCTGCGGGCTTTGGCCAATTGGTCAGGCCAATTAAGGATATCAGGGACTCATTGTCGCAGTGCTGTCAAGCGAAGCGGCGGCCACCCGTCAGTTGATCGTCGCTAACTCGGCAGACGCCCCGGCCTGTCTTATCGCAAGGCCGCTGTCGGAGCGCAGCCTGGGCAGGGCGGTGGGATATTCCGCCTGCAGCCAGGCCATCAGCTTTTCGCGCACATCGCAGCGCAGATCAAAGGCGTTGCTGGAATTGGTCGCGCTCATCAGGATGCGCACCTCCATCGTCGTCTGCCGAAAATCGGTGACCTGCAGATTGACGACGCGCCCATCCCACAGCCGCGAGCCCCGCACGATCTCCTCGACCTTGTGGCGCATCGCCTCGATCGGCGTGCTGTAGTCGAGATAGATCATCACCGTGCCGATCAGCGCGGCATTGTCGCGGGTCCAGTTCTGGAACGGCTTCTCGATGAAATAGCTGAGCGGCAGGATCAGCTTACGCCAGTCCCACAGGCGGACCACGACATAGGTCGAGGTAATCTCCTCGACCCGGCCCCACTCGCCCTCGACCAGCAGGGCGTCATCGATGCGGATCGGCTGCGTCACCGCGAGCTGGATGCCGGCAAAGATGTTCTTGAGCACAGGCTGCAGCGCCAGACCGACGACGATGCCCGCGACACCGGCCGAGGCGAGCAGGCTGACGCCATATTGCCGGACCTCGTCGAAGGACATCAGCACGGCCGCGAGGCTGACGACGACGATCAGCGTGTCCCCGACCCGGCGCAGGATCCGGGTCTGCGTCACATGCTTGCGCGCCAGCAAATTATCCTCGGCGTCCAGCTTGAAGCGCCGCAGATAAACCGTGGTCCAGATGTGCAGCGCCGACTTCACCAGCCAGCCCATCAGGATGATGAAGCAGACGAGCAGGATCTGCTGGACGAGGCCGGGATAGGTGAGCGGCGCCAGCGATGCTGCAACCGCCATGGCGATGATCACGGCGGCAAAGCGCGTCAGGCTTTCGGTCCGCGAGACCAGCGAGCGCCAGAACAGATCATAGGCGCTGACCAGCCGGGTCACGATGCCAAAGGCGACCCGGTGCAGCATCAGGGCCAGCGCGATGGCACTGGCAAAGATCATCAGGCTGACGACCCAATCGGGCAGGACGCTCTGCAGCCAGATCGACCAGTCGGTGATCTCTCCGGCCAGGGCGGATGCGGTGTCGCTCAACTCGTTCATCCGCGAGGGTCATGCCCGGTCAAAGTGGAGGCATGATGGCAGGGGCGGCGCGTGACGCGGGCAAGGGTGCGGATCCGGTCGCCCTGTGCCATGATCGCCCCATAGCAGCCAAAGGCGCCACCCATGCCGCTGATCAGCCCCAGCCTGTCGAACTTCGTGATCATCGATATGCAGGGACGGCTGATGCCCGCCATCAGTGACGGCCCCCGCCTGCTCGAGAACGCCCGCCGGCTGGTCGATGCGGCGGGTCAGCTGGGCGTGCCGATCCTGATGACCGAGCAGAATCCGGCAGGACTCGGCAGCACCGTCCCCGAACTGGCCGGCAGCGGACCGGTGATCAGCAAGATGAGTTTCGATTGCTGCGCCGAGCCGGCCTTCATGGCCGCCCTGGCTGGGGAGCGGGATCTGGTGGTCTGCGGCTGCGAGGCGCATGTCTGCGTCTTGCAGACCGTCATCACCCTGCTCTCCCACCGGCGCAAGGTCTACCTGGTGCAGGATGCGGTGGGCTCGCGCCGGGACGAATCCAAATCGGTGGCGATCACCCGGATGCAGCGCCACGGCGCCGAGATCGTCACCACGGAAATGGTCGTGTTCGAATGGCTGCGCAGCGCCAGCCACCCGCAATTCCGACCGGTATCGAAGCTGATCCGCTGAGGCTCTCTAGCCGGCCAGGGCGACCGGGCGCGAGGCGCGCCGGCTCACCAGCAGCCAGGCCATCATGCTGGCGAACAGAACGGCGCCGGTCAGGCGCAGCAGATCCGACGGCATCAGCAAGGCCAGGCCTGCCAGCAGCAGGATGATGCGCCTGAGCCTGTCGAGCCGGACGAGACAATACCCTTCGAAAGCGGCATTGAGTGCCACGATGCCGGCGACAACCAGCGCCACCGAAACGATAATCGTCCCCATAGCTCCCTTCAGCAGCAAGGCCGGGTGGTAGATGAAGACGAAGGGCAGGATGAAGGCGACCATCGCGATCCGGCAGGCAAGGAACGCGATCTTGACCGGATTGGCCTGTGCGATCGAGGCGGCTGCGAAAGCTGCGACCGCGACAGGCGGCGTGATCGCCGACATCGAGGCGATATAGACGATGAACAGATGCGCCGGCAGCACCTCGACCCCCAGCGCAATCAGGGCCGGCGCCGCCAGTACCGCCGACAGCGCATAGACGGCAGGCGTCGGCATCCCCATGCCGAGCACGATGATGACGAAGGCTGCGGTGATGACCGTCAGCAGCGGACTGCCATCCGCCATCACGAACAGGCCTGAGCTGATCTTGCCGGTCAGGTCCGTCATCGACAGCGTGCCGACCACGAGCCCGGCAATGGCGCAGGCGACCCCGACGCCGATCATTCCCTTCATCCCGTCGCTGAGCCCGAAGAACAGCGCCTTGAGCAGCTTCAGCGGCGAGCGCTCGCGCAGGATCGCCACAGGCAACAGGGCAGCGCAGGCAATCGCCCCGGCGAAGGATGGGCGGTTGAGGCTGAGCACGCCCCAAACCAGCAGGCCGATCGGCAGCAGATAGATCCAGTGCCGCCTGAGGACGGAGCTCACGGTCGGCGTCTCGCCCTCCGACATCGGCGGCAAGCCATCGCGATGCGCCTTGAAATGCACCGCCAGAAACACCGAGAGGTAATAGAGCAGCGCTGGGACCAGGGCCGCCAGCACGATGGAGGCATAGGGGATGCCGGTGAAATCGGTCATCAGGAACGCGGCCGAGCCCATCACCGGCGGCAGCAGCGCGCCCCCGGTCGAAGCCGCGGATTCGATGGCGCCGGCATGGGTCCGGCTGGTCCCGGTGCGGATCATCAGCGGGATGCTGAACGATCCGGTGGTGACGACATCGGCGGTGGGCGAGCCCGAAATCGAACCGTAAAGCCCCGATGAGACCACCGCGACCTTGCTCGCCCCGCCGACCTGACGGCCGACGAGGCTGTTGGCCATCTCGTAGAAGAAGTCGGCGCCGCCGAAGCGGTCGAGCAGGGCACCGAAGATGACGAAGACGAAGACTAGGAAGGCCGCGACTTCCAGCGCCGGCCCAAACAACCCATTGGTCGAGAAGACGAGATGGTCGACCATCTCCTGGGTGGTGAAACCGCGATGCGCAAAGGCGCCGGTCAGCTTGCTGCCCAGCACCGCGTAGGCGAGGAAGACCAGCACCAGTGTCACCAGCGTCATGCCGATGCAGCGCCGCGTCGCCTCCAGCACCAGCAGGATCAGGATGATCGAGGCGGTGACGTCGAGCGGCGTCAGCTCGTCGATCATCGGCAGGCGCATCTCATGCACCGGCCGCATCGCGATAAAGTAGGCGCAGGCCGCGATTGCCAGTGCCGCCATGCCGATCGCCCACCAGGAGCGGCCGCGCGGCCGGGCCGGGTTGCCTGTGGTGGTCAGGAAGGCGAGGCTGAGCACGGCGCCGAGGAACAAAAACAGCGAGATTTCGCGGGAGACGTACCAGCCAAAGGCCATCGCCAGCAGCAGCACGCCCGTTGCCACGCCAACGCAGTGCACGAACCACTGCTCCGCGGCGGGCAGGACCCGGGATTGGCCCGGCGCGAGCCGGCGGAGCAGCATCAGCATGGCGGCCTCGTCAAGCGGGATCGTCGGGGCGGCGAAGCGTTACTTCAGCAGGCCGGCCTTGCGATAAGCCTTCTCGGCTCCCGGATGCAGTGCCAGCGGCGCGACCTTGGTCAAGTCGCCGGGCTCGAGCTTGGCGAGCATGGCGTGCGCCTGCTTCAGATAGGCGAAATTCTTGATCATCCCCTCGACGATCGTAGCCGCGTCCTCATCCTTCATCTCGGACGAGGCAAACAGCACGACACTGCCGGTGATGGTGCCGATCTCGGCGGGCTGGAACGCATAGGTGCCGGCCGGGACGGCAATCGGCGCGGTGCCGAGCAAGGCGTTCAGCTTGGCGGTGGCGGCCGGGCTGATGCCGAGCATCTTCACCTTCATCTCGCGCGTCGCGCTGCTGATCTGCCCGGATGGGAAGGCGAGCATGTTGATGATGATGTCGGCCTGGCCGTTCTTCATCATCTCCAGCCCGGCATTGTAATCGACATGGTGGACGCGCCCGCCCCAGCCCTCAATGTCCTTGGCCGTGATGCCATAGGCCTTGAAGACCTCTTCGCCGGTGACGGCCATCAGCGTGCCGCGCTGGTTCAGCACCACGCGCACGGGCTTCTTGGCAGCCAGCACCGCCTCGAAACTGTCGATGCCGGAATCCTCCCGCACCAGGATCTGCACGGCGGCCTGAGGATCGATGAGAGCGATGGCGCGCAGATTGGTCACCGGCGCCTTGAACGGCTCTTCACCGGCCTGGGCCCGCTTGGCGAGCTGCGCATGGGCGATGCCGAGTTCGACCTTGCCTTGCGAGACGAGCTGGATATTGGCGGCTTCACGGCCCGGCTCGTAGCCGAAGGCGACGCCGGGGGATTCACGCCGGATCGTCTCGCCGATCGCGGTGCCGACAGCGCTCCACGCACCCCCGACCGACCCGCCCGACAGGGTGATCTTCTTCAGCCCGCCGCTCTGTGCCTGCGCAGGCATGGCGGACAGCGCCAGCGCTGACGCCAGCATCGATGCGATCGCAAACCGTTTCATCCACGCTCTCCCCAAGGTCCATGCGCTGAAGCGCAGCGGACGGCCAAACCGAAGCCCACTCCAGCCGGCGCGCCTCTTCCGGGCTCGCTACCGGACCAGCCAATCTTGTATACAATCCCCGGCGGCTCCTGCCGCTCGCTTAATCGACCTGTCTTGTCGCAGATCGTCAGCGGAGTTTGTTGGTGTAGAAACAAGTTGTCAATGGCGTTATCCAGCGCTTCGGCTCCCCGCCTAATTCAGCAGCATCCCACTGAAAATTGAGGCAAACCCTGCAGGACTGGCCCGTGCTGCCATGAGGACGGAAGCGGCAGCAGCGCAGCAGATCGGCACAGGCTGATCGGCTCTTGACAGGTTTGCAGCCGATCAGCATCGTTGGTATACAAACGAGATTGCTACAGGCCAGCCTCATCAGTCGCTCCCCGGCTGCGCCTGCATTCTGCCACCAGGGGAGCCGGCTGGGGCGCCAGAATGTACGACCGTTTCACCACTGAGCGTCTGATCGACCTTTGGCTTGCCGAAGACATCGGGTCCTGTGACCTGACGGTCCAGGTGATGATCGAGCCCGGCGAGACCGGCGCCTTCCGGATGAATGCCCGCGAGCCGATGGTGGTGGCCGGGCTGGAGGTCGCAGCCGCCGTGTTCAAGCGCTACGAGCCGGCCCTGAGCGTCGAAGCCGCGGCACAGGATGGCGACCGGGTCGAGAAGGGCGCGACGCTGCTGCTGGTCAAGGGCCCGGCCCGCGGCATCCTCACCGCCGAGCGCACGGCCCTGAACATCGTGCAGCGCCTGTCGGGCATCGCCACCGAGACCGCGCGCTACATCGATGTCATCAAGGGGACATCTGCGCGGCTGATAGACACCCGCAAAACCACGCCTGGCCTGCGCATGCTCGAAAAACATGCCGTGACCTGCGGCGGCGGACTGAATCATCGCCTGGGACTCGATGGCGGCGTCATGATCAAGGACAATCATATCGCAGTTTGCGGTGGCATCGCTGCCGCCGTCGAGCGCGCGCGCCGCAACCTGCCGGTCCTGACCAAGATCGAGGTCGAGTGCGACAGCCTCGACCAGGTTCGTCAGGCCGTCGAGGCCAAGGCGGATGTGATCATGCTCGACAATATGCCGGTGCCGGTGATGCGCGAGGCGGTGGCCCTGATCGCCGGCCGCGCCAAGGTCGAGGCCTCCGGCGGCATTCGCTTCGAGACGATCCGCGCCATCGCCGAGACCGGGGTCGACTACATCTCGACGAGCAAGATCACCCAATCGGCTCCGGCCGTCGATATCGGCCTCGACGAGGCCTGAGGCGAAAGCGCGCGAATGGCTGTTGGCACGCCGTCTGGCATCCTGTTCTTCATTGTCGGCCCGAGCGGGGCCGGCAAGGACACGTTGATCGACGGCGCCCGCGCCGCGCTGGAGAATGACGACCGGTTCAGCTTCGCCACAAGGCTGATCACCCGCCCGGCCGATGCCGGCGGCGAAGCGCATGAGGCGATTGACGCCGACGGCTTTGCCGCGCTGGAGCAGGCGGGTGAGCTGCTCGTCTCCTGGCAGGCCCATGGCCTCAGCTATGGCCTGCGCGCCAACCTGCGCGAGGCCCTGGAAGCCGGCCGCCACGTCATCGCCAATGGCTCCCGCGCCGTGCTGTCCCGGCTGATCGGCCAGGTGCCGCGCCTGATCGCCCTCGTCGTCACCGCCTCGCCCGAGATCCTGGCGCAGCGCCTGGCCGCGCGCGGGCGCGAGACGGCCGACGACATCGCCGCACGGCTCGCCCGCAGCCAGCTAGCCCTGCCCGAGGGCGTGGACAGCATCACCGTCACCAATGATGGCACCCGCGAGGAGGGTGTGGCGCGCCTTCTCCAGGCGCTCGACGAGGCGACCCGGCGGCTCGCCGTCAAGCAGCTGCCGATCGAAGGCTGGCGGGACCGCATCGCCTTCCTGCCCGAGGACAGCATCATCGGCGCCGGGGATTATGATGGTCCCGGCAAGGTCGAGATCGCCGCCAATGGCCGCGCCATTCGCGCCCGGGTCAATCTGGTGACGGCGGGGACCTTGCTGGCTCCCCACGAGCTTGGCCTTTCTCGCGAGGCTTTTTCCGCGCTGGGACTGGCAGAGGGCAGCGCGGTTTCGCTGAAGCGCACCCCGCCGCAGCACAGCCGCGACGCGCTGCAGGCCAAGATCAGGGGCGAGGAGCTCAGCCTCGCACAGTACGAAACCCTGCTGCGCGATATCGTCGAGGGCCGTTATCCCGATAGCGAGATCGCAGCCTTCCTGGTCGCCGCGACCCGCTCGCTGAGCGACGCGGAAGTCGTGGCGCTGGCGCGGGTCCGCTCCGGCTTTTCGACCGCGCTGCACTGGGGCGAGCCGATCGTCGCCGATAAGCATTCGATGGGCGGGATCCCGGGCAGCCGGATCACCCTGATCGTCACGCCCATCGTCGCGGCGCATGGCATTGCGATGCCCAAGACCTCCTCGCGCGCCATCACCTCCGCTGCCGGCACCGCCGATGCGATGGAGGTTCTCGCCCGCGTCGACCTGACGGAGGACGATGTCCGCCGCACGGTGGGCCAGGCGCGCGCCTGCATCGCCTGGAATGGCAGGCTCAACCATTCCGCCGTCGACGATGTGATGAACGCGATCACCCGGCCGCTCGGCATCGATTCCAATCGCTGGTCGGTCGCCTCGATCATCTCCAAGAAGCTCACGGCCGGCTCGACCCATGTCATCGTCGACCTGCCCTATGGCAAGCGGGCCAAGCTGCGCAGCCTCGAGGAAGCGAGCGAGCTTGCAGCCCTGTTCGAACATGTCGGCAGCGGTGTCGGCCTGCATATCGAAGCCTGCCCGACGCGCGGCGATGGCCCGATCGGCCGCGGCATCGGCCCCGCATTGGAAGTGCGCGACGTGCTCTGGGTGCTGGAGGGCCACCCCGATGCACCCCAGGACCTGCGGGACAAGGCGCTGTCCTTCGCCGCCCGCATCCTGAGCTGGGACCCGGCCATCGGCACGCTGGAACGCGGCCGGGCGCGGGCGGTGCAACTGCTGGAATCGGGCGCGGCGCGCGAGGCCCTGCAGCGCATCGTGACGGCCCAGGGCGCGCGCGACCCGGCCTACCGCCCCTCAGCGCAAAGCCGGCTGGTCAGGGGTGGAAGCAGCGGCGTGATCCGCTCAGTCGATGGCTGGCGGATTGCCGGCATCGCCCGCCGGGCTGGCGCACCGCTGGACAAGACGGCCGGCATCGACCTGCTACGCGCCGTCGGCGACGCCGTGACGCCGGGCGAGCCGCTCTATGCGATCCACGCCGCCGCTGCGGCCGATCTCGATGCGGCTTTTGCGATGGCCGAGCAGGATAACGGCGTGCTGACGCTGGAAGACAGCGAGGTCGCGCATGCCGCCCCGCTCGCCCTCTCCGCCAGCGCCTGAGGCTCAGCCCGCCGCGGCGGCCTTGGCCAGCGGGTGAAGGGCGACGATCCTGAACGGCTCGAACTCATCATCCGCACCGCGAATGGAGAGATACTCACCGACGGCGATGGTGTGGCGATCGAGCTTGAAGGCGCTTTCATCGTCGGCGCTGCTCTGGTCGTCGTAATCGATCTGCCAATGCGAGCCACCGGCGCCACCGGCGCGGTGCACCAGCCAGCCATGGCGGTCCGGCTCGCCGACACGGAACCGGCGCACCCGGCAGCGTTCGCGTTCGGTCCGCCAGGCGTTGGCGTCGAGATGCCCCTCGCCATCGACCGGCGCGATGATGTCATAGCCGTCGCGGCTGCTGCCTTCGGGGTGGGCAGCTGTGCGGCCGAGATGGAGCGTGATGCGCTGAAGCATGATGGACCTCGCCTGCAGGATTTTCTCGTCCAGCAACCGTCCCATCGATCCGGTTTGCGGGAATTGATCCAGCGCAAGGCTGCTGCAAGTCGATCTGACATGGTCCCTCGCAACAGAGGAGAACCGGTCCATGTATGACAGCCTCAAAAGCATTCTGGTGGTTTTCACCGAGGAAGGCCGCGGCGAAACCAGCGCCGCCATTCCCTATGCGATGTCGCTGGCCCAGCAGGCAGGCGCGCATCTGACCTTGCAGGCCGCTTCGGTCCGCTACGCCGTCCCGTCCTCGCTGATCAACAATTTCGCAGCCGAGATCGTCGGCAAGGAAAACCGGCGCATGGCCGATCTGGCGCAGCGTCTGGCAGAGGACACGCGCTTTGGCGCAGCCTTTGCGGGCGTGACCTGCGCCGTCGAGGCGCCGCAACTGCTCTATCCCGGCCTGACCCAGCGCTTCATCGCCTATGCCCGCGTGCATGATCTCGCGGTGCTCGATGCGGAGCGTGACATGCTCGAGATCGACAGGGGGCTAATCGAGGCCGCCTTGTTCGAATCCGGCCGCCCGGCGCTGATCGTGCCACCGGAAAGGCTGAGCTTCTCCGCCCGCAAGGTGCTGGTGGCCTGGGATGGTGGCGCATCCGCCGCCCGCGCGGTTGCCGATGCCATGCCCTTCCTCGCAGCGGCCGAGGAGGTCGAGATCCTGTCGGTCACCGGCGAGAAGGACCTCTCCGACCGGATCCCGGGCTCGGAACTTGCGCCCCATCTCGCGCGTCATGGTGCGAAGGTGACGGTCAAGACGGCGCCGATGCGGAGTGCTGGTGTGGCCGAGGCGATCCAGGCCGAGGCCAAGGCATTCGGCGCGGAGCTGATCGTGTCGGGCGCCTTCAAGCATTCCCGCTTGCGGGAGTGGCTGCTGGGCGGCGTGACGCAATCCCTGCTGAAGGATTGCCCCGTGCCGGTGCTGATGAGCCACTAGACCATGTCTCGATCCAACGGGACGCAAGGGTCCGCAGTCGCATTGCGGGCTCGGGCGCTTTGCGATCTGATACGACCCTGATTGCGGGCCGGTGCCAGCACGGCACTGGCACCCGCTGGCCCATGCCGGCCGAAATCGACGAGACCTTGCGCGATGAGCATCCGGAACTTCGACGCCTTTTTCCGGCCGCGCTCCATCGCGCTGATCGGCGCGAGCAATCGCAATGCCTCGATCGGCGATGTGCTGGCCGCCAACCTGCTCGGCGCCGGCTTCGCTGGCCCGGTGATGTGCGTGAACCCGCATGAAACCGCCATCCGCTCGACGCTGAGCTACACCAGCGTCGCGGATTTGCCGGTCGCTCCCGATCTGGCGGTGATCGCCACACCGGCGCCGGGCGTGCCGGCCATCGTCGCCGAACTGGGCGCGCGCGGCTGCCGCGCCGCCGTCGTCATCAGCGCCGGGTTCGAAGGCCATCAGGCCGAGGATCTGCAGCAGAAGCTGCTGGATGCCACACGCCCGCATCTGATGCGGATCATCGGCCCCAATTGCCTCGGCCTGATCTCGACGCCCAAGGCGATCAACGCCAGCTTCGCCCATGTCACCCCGAAGCAGGGCCATATCGCGCTGGTCAGCCAGTCCGGCGCCATCATCGCCGCCATGCTCGGCTGGGCGCATGAGCGCGATATCGGCTTCTCCCATGTCGTCTCGCTGGGCGACATGGCCGATGTCGATTTCGGCGACATGCTCGACTATCTCTGCACCGACCCCGCGACCCGCGCGATCCTGCTCTATGTCGAGACCATCACCCATGCCGCGCAAGTTCATGTCGGCGGCCCGCGCCGCCGCGCGGACCAAGCCGGTGATGGTGGTCAAGGCCGGCCGCAGCGCCGCCGGCGCCAAGGCGGCGATGTCCCATACCGGCGCGCTGACCGGCGCCGACGCGGTCTATGACGCGGCCTTCCGCCGCGCCGGCCTGCTGCGGGTGCAGGAACTCGATGAACTCTTCGCCGCCGCCGCCATCCTGGCCACCGGCATGCGCGTCCAGGGCGACCGCCTGACCATCATCACCAATGGCGGCGGCGCCGGTGTGCTGGCTGTCGACGCCCTGGCCGACCGCAAGCTGCGGGCGGCGACGCTGAGCCCCGATTCCATCGCCGCGCTCGGGCGCGTGCTCCCCGCCGCCTGGTCGCATGGGAATCCCGTCGATATCCTCGGCGACGCCAAGTCCGACCGCTATGCCGCGGCGCTGGAGATCGTGATGAGCGATCCGGAAAGCGATGCGGTTCTGGTGCTGAACTGCCCGACCGCGCTGGCGGCAGGCGAGGAAGCGGCCGAGGCGGTGGCGGCAGCGGTTGATGCCAACCGTTCGGTGCCGGTGCTGGCCAACTGGCTTGGCGGCGATGCGGCCATCCCCTCCCGCGCCATCCTCGGCCAGCATCGCATCCCGAATTTCGACAGTCCCGAACAGGCGGTCCGGGCTTTTGGCCATCTCGCCGAATTCCGGCGCAACCAGACCTTGCTGCTCGAGACCCCTTCAGCCGGCGTCGCCATTCCCAAAGCCATGGTCGATGAGGCCAAGGCGCTGATCGAGACGGTGCGGAGCGAGGCGCGCACCATCCTGACCGAACCGGAATCCAAGCGCCTGCTGACCCTCTTCGGGATTCCAACCGTGCCGACCCGCATCGCGGCCAATCCTGCCGAGGCCGGGCGCTTTGCCGAGGAGATCGGCGGCTCCGTCGTGGTCAAGATCCACTCGCCCGACATCACCCATAAATCCGATATTGGCGGTGTCGCGCTGCGGCTGACATCGGGCGCAGCCGCCCAGGCGGCGGCTGAGGAGATGCTCGGCCGTATCGCCGAAATCCGGCCCGATGCGCGCGACCTGCAATTCACGGTGCAGGCGATGGTGACGCGGCCGCAGGCGCATGAGCTGATCCTCGGCTTGGCGCGCGATGCGACCTTCGGGCCGATCATCCTGTTCGGCGAAGGCGGCACAGCGACCGAAGTCATCGCCGACCGCAGCATCGGCCTGCCGCCGCTGAATTCCGTGCTGGCGCAGGACATGATCCAGAGCACCCGGATTTCGAGGCGGCTCGCCGGCTATCGCCATGTCCCAGCCGCCCCTGTCGACCAGATCGTCGACGTGCTGCTGCGCCTCTCCGAAATCGCCGTCCATCTGCCCGATATCGTCGAACTCGACATCAACCCGCTGCTCGCCGATGCGCAGGGGCTGCTGGCGCTCGACGCCCGCGTCGTGGTTGCGGAGATCAAGGCCGAGGCGCCGCTTTACGCGATCACGCCCTACCCGGCCGAGCTGGAGCAGGACTTCCACCTCAGCGATGGCACCAACCTGATGTTCCGGCCGATCCGGCCCGAAGACGAGGTGCCGATCAGCGAGATGGTCCGGCTCTGCACGCCGGAGGATCTGCGCATGCGCTTCCTCGGGCCGGTGAAGCACTTCCAGCATGATATGGCGGCGCGGCTGTCGCAGATCGATTACGACCGCGAAATGGCCTTCGTCGCGGTGGAGGCCGGCACCGCCTATGGCGCCGGGCCGATCTACGGGGTCGTCCGCATTGCCGGCGATCCGGAGAAGCGCACGGCCGAGTTCGCCATCATCGTGCGCTCCGACATGAAGGGTCGCGGGCTCGGCTACAGGCTGCTGGCCGAGATCATCGCCCATGCCCGCCGCGCCGGCTATGCCGAGGTCCATGGCGATGTCTTCAGCGAAAACACCGCCATGCTAGGGCTGGCCGAGGAACTGGGCTTCGTGCTGCAACCGCGCGAGCCGGGCGAGGATACCAGGCGGGTCCGCCTGATCCTGCGCCCCGGACAGCCGGCGCCGGCGTAAAAACCGGCCGACCCCTCCGAAATTTCATCTCACCTTCGCAGACATGACGTTGCATCTGCGAGCTGCTAGTGTGCGCTGCAGCAAAGACGGACCATCCGTCAGGAGATGAAGCATGATCGAAATCCGCCCCCGCCGCAGTGTCCTCTATATGCCGGGCTCCAACGCCCGCGCGCTGGAAAAAGCCCGGGACATTGCCGCTGACGCGTTGATCCTCGATCTTGAAGATGCCGTCGCGCCCGATGCCAAGGAGATGGCGCGCGAGCAGGTCTGCGCCGCGGTCAAGGCCGGTGGCTATGGCCGGCGCGAGCTGGTGATCCGCACCAATGCGATCGACACGCCCTGGTTCGAGGCGGATTTTGCCGCAGCGGCCGAAGCGAAGCCCGATGCCATCCTGATCCCCAAGGTGCAGAGCCCCGACACGCTGAAATGGGTCGGCCAGAAGCTCGACGGGCTGTGGGCCGATGCGCAGACGCGGATCTGGGCGATGATCGAGACCCCGCTGGCGATCCTCCATTGCGAGGCGATCGCCGCGCAGGCCCAAGACCCGCAGATCCGGCTCGCCTGCCTGGTCATGGGCACCAATGATCTGGCCAAGGAAACCCGCGCGCGCTTCCTGCCCGGCCGGGCCCCGATGCTGCCCTGGCTCACCACGGCGCTACTCGCCGCCCGCGCCCATGGGCTCGATATCGTCGATGGCGTCTATAACGACCTGAAGGACGAGGCTGGTTTTGCCGCTGAATGCGCGCAAGGGCGCGATCTCGGCTTTGACGGCAAGACCCTGATCCATCCCGGCCAGGTCAGCGTCGCAAATGCCGTGTTTGCGCCCGATGAGGCTGAGCTGGCGCGGGCTCAGGCGATCATCGCCGCCTTCGACAAGCCGGAGAACGCCGACAAGGGCGCGATCCAGCTCGATGGTCGCATGGTCGAGCGCCTGCATGCCGAAATGGCACGGCGCCTGGTGGCGCTGTCGCAGGCCATCGCCGGCTGACCCCTTGCAGGCCGGCCGGCTCTGAGCCGCGCCGGCCGCTTACTTCGCGGCCTTGGCCCGGTCCATCGCCTCGAGGATCAGCTGCTTGGCCTGGCGGCATCGCCCCAGCCGGTCAGCTTCACCCATTTGCCGGGCTCCAGATCCTTGTAGTGCTCGAAGAAGTGCTGGATCTGGTCCAGCGTGATCTTGGGCAGATCCGTGTAGTTATGGACGTTCTCGTAGCGCTTGGTGAGCTTGGGCACCGGCACGGCGATGATCTTCTCGTCGCCGCCGGCCTCGTCCTGCATCATCATCACGCCGATCGGCCGCACGGCGATGTAGGAGCCGGGGATCAGCGGGCGGGTGTTGGCGACCAGCACGTCGCACGGGTCGCCATCCTCGGACAGGGTGTGCGGGATGAAACCGTAATTCCCGGGATAGCGCATCGGCGTGTAGAGGAACCGGTCGACGAACAGGGTGCCGGCCTCCTTGTCCATCTCATACTTGATCGGCTCGCCGCCAATCGCCACTTCGATCACCACATTGACCTCGTCCGGCGGGTTCTTCCCGATTGAAATGGCGTCTAGGCGCATGAGGTGTCGTTCCGTCGGATGTTTCAGAAAGAGGAGTTGGCCGTCTTATGCTTTGTTCGCGAGGAGACGACAATCCCAACCTTCGCTCAACCTTAGCCGGGGCAGTTTGCGAAGCTGCAGCGGCGCTGCTATCGGCTATGCCATGACCACCGATCTGATCCGCAGGGCTGGGCACCGGCCATGCTGAACCGACTGCGCCCCGATGAAGAGCGCTATGCCAGGCGCATGGCCCGCATTGCGCGCTGGGACCGGCCGATCAGTGGCGGCGCCGACCGGCTGCGCGCCTGGGCGAACATGCTGCTGGTCGACCACGGCATCTTCCGCATGGCCTATCTCAACGCCCATCAGGTCACGCCGCGCTTGTGGCGCGCGGCCCAGCCGGCCCCGTCGCAGATCGCCCATTTTGCCCGCAAGGGCGTCAAGGCGATCGTCAATTTGCGCGGTGGGCGCGAACATGGCTCATGGCCGCTGCAGCGCGAGGCCTGCGAGCGCCATGGCGTCACCCTGATCGATTATGTCCTGCGCTCGCGCGGGGCGCCCGACCGGGAGACCATCCTGGGCGCGAAGGCGTTCTTCGCGACGCTCGCCAGCGCCGGCCCTGGTGCATTGCAAATCGGGCGCCGACCGCGCCGGCTTCTTTGCCGCGCTCTATCTGCTGGTTCACGAGAACCGCCCGCTCGACGAGGCGATGCGGCAGCTTTCGCTGCGCTACGGCCATTTCCGTTTCGCCAAGACCGGGATCCTCGATGCCTTCTTCGAGACCTATCGTCGCGAGGGCGAGGCCAAGGGCATGAGCTTCCTTGACTGGGTCGAACGCGTCTACGATCCCGAGAAGCTGGAGCGCGAGTTCAAGCCTGGGCTGATCTCGTCCCTGATCGCTGACCGGATCATCCGGCGCGAATAAAGCCCTCGCCGGGGCCATAGCCGTCCTCGACGCCAAAGCGCGTCCAGGCAAAGCAGATATGCGCGCCCAGCCGCCCGAGCGACACCACGCAGAGGCAAGACAGCAGCAGCATCGAGAATGTCCCGACGCTGGCGATCAGGACGCCGGCCGTCAGCAGCGCCACCGCATTGGTCGCAAGCTGGCTTTGCGGCCGGCGCGTCAGGCTCGCCATCTCATGCAGCGGCAGCACGAGCGCGATCCCGGCATAGAACACGGCCATGATGGCGATGACCGCGCCCGCACCCTGCCATTCCGTCCCTTCGAGCAGCGGTTCCGCCAGCAGCGCGACGCCACCGATCGCGGCAAACAGCGCACAGCCACACACCAGCAGCGCCAGCGTGATCAGCCGCACCCGCGCCTGACGTTTGGCGGCAGGCGCATGGCGCAGATGCGACAGCACCAGCGGCACCGAGACTGCGTTGAACATCTGTGTCGGCACATCCAGCAGCCGCATGGCCAGCGCGACATGCGCGACCAGCAGCGGGTTGCCGAGCAGCGGCAGCGCCAGCAGCGGCGTCGCCGTGAAGCCGAAGGAGAGCAGCGCCGAGGGCAGCAGCAACCCCGGCGCCAGCCGCCAGCGCCCTGCCGACCGCATGAGCTCGGACAAGGACCAGGCAGAACCCGCCACGAAACGCCGCAGCGAGGTGCGGCGGCGCCAGATCAAATAAGCGGCAGCGACGGCATGACCGATCGCATCGGCCGAGAACAGCGCCAGGGCGCTGGGTTCCAGCAGCCAGATCAGCACCAGCATCATCGCAGGTTGGACCAGCGCCTGCAGGATGTTGGTGTTCCCCAGTGCCGCGAAATCACCCTCTGCAGTCGCTTCGGACGAGACCAGCCGGATCACCGCCCGCCCAGCCAGGGAGATCAGGAACAGCGCGCCATAGCTGGCCAAGACCCAGCCCGCAGCCTCGGCCGCGATGACCATGACCGAAGACACAGCCAGAAAGGCGAGCCCGACGGCGATCGACAGTCGCACCGCCCTGCCCAGCCGGGCACTGTCGCCGTTCTGGAAGAACACGGCTTCAAAGCGCAGCAGCGCAGCGAGCGAAACGAAATTGGCGAGGGTGGCGTAGACGGCAAAATCCGCGAAGGCCTGTGCCGGGCAAAGCGCGACAGCGACGATCAGACCCCAGATCGACAGGAAGCGCGCCTGCACAAAGCGCAAGGCGAGCATCAGCCCAGCCCCCAGCCCTGCCTTGGCTCCGGGCGTGCAGCCTTGGTCCAGCTGTTCTGCTGGCGCAGGCGCGGCCGGGGCCGCGCGCACGAGGCCGAGCCGATCGATGAAGACATGAGCTGTCAAATCGACGTCCGCTCTCGGGATTTCACGGAGACCTTCGTCGCGCCAGTCCCGACTGTCGCTACGAGAGTGAACTGACGGTGTCGCGCCGGCTGATCCGGTCACGACGCAATAGCCCGACACTGCAAGGGTGCGCTCGTGTGGTTAATGAAAGCTTAGCGAAAGCAGCGGGATGCGCCGCTCGATGACGAATTGCGCAGACGCTTCCACCAGCCCTGTGTCCGAAACAGGGCGACATCTGATCCAAAGAAAAACTACCGCGCCGGACGGGGGCGTCCATTTCCTCTCAACTTGACGTTACGGCATTTGTGCCAGCTTGAGGACGGGCCGACAACCCTGTTTCGTCCGCTGGATTGACCGCCGATGGCGAAGCGACATTCGGAAAGCGCGTCTTCGACAGGTTGAGGAAGCAGAACCCAATCCTGTTTTACCGTGGATTCATCCTGAATCCCTGCTTCACCATATCGCTCAATCCCGGATTCACCCGGCAAGCGCCAACTCCACCTCCCGACAGGATCCGGAGGTTCCATGGCCACCCGCCGCACTCTTCTTTCGCTATGGCTGGCCGGCGGCTTTGTCCTGGCGGCACCGATCCTGCCGCAGCACGAAGCGGCGGCCCGCGAACTCGTCGAGGCGCCACTGCCCTATCGCCCCGGCACCATCGTCATCCGGACCGGAGAGCGCCGGCTTTACTTCGTCCAGGCGCCCGGGCTGGCCATTCGCTACACAGTCGCTGTCGGCAAAGCCGGCAAACAATGGCGCGGCGTCAAATATGTCGAGGAACTGCAGGTCGATCCTGCCTGGAGCCCGCCCGCATCCGTCAAGCGCGATATCCCGTCACTGCCGGCGGTGATCCCCGGCGGCTCGCCGCGCAATCCGATGGGTGCGCGTGTCATCGGGCTGGGCCCGGGCGGCGAATACGCCATTCACGGCACGAACCGGCCCGATAGCGTCGGTGCTGCCGCTTCCTATGGCTGCTTCCGCATGCATAATAGCGATGTCGTCGATCTGTATGCGCGGGTGCGGCTTGGCACCCCGGTTGTTGTGCTGCCCTAGAGGCAACGTCACAAAATCACAATAATCGCTGTCGGAGACTGAAAAAATCCCTGCCGGACTGCTGGCGCCCCTCGCCTTACGCTAGAAACGTCGTTAACGTTTCTGCGCGCAACCCCTGTAAACCCACAAGAAGCGCGAAGGCAAAGAAGGGCTCGACCATGGATCATCTCGCCGACCTCAAGAAATTCGCTACGAAGCCCGTGAATGACGCTGCCTTCGCTGGCATGGTCAAGGCCTATGCGCTCGTCATGTCGAAGCCGGATACGCGCTACGTCGCCTGCAGCGATGCTGCCGAGCTGGATCGGGTGCGCGAGAATTTCCTGAAGAAGAAGCTTGGCCTGAAGAGCGCTGATCTCGACCAGTCGATCAAGGCCATCTGCGAGCATATGAAAGCCGACAAGACCAAGTCGCGGTTGACCTTCTATTACCTTCTCGCCGAGCATTACGGAAAGCTCGACCTGTTCGTGAAGAAGTAACGCGGGGCACGGTCCCTTTCCGGGCGAAGCGGCACACCGTCAGGCATCAGGCCGGCCATGTCCCGCTTCGCTCGCCACCCCATACCGACGTGGCTGCCGACGTCTCGGCCTGCTCAGACAGCGTTTGAGGATGAGCGCTGAGGATAGCTCAAACGGGCTCTTAAAAATCGCTAGCGAGACCTTTGACTTCCCAATCATCATAGCGCGCCGGGTCGAGACCACCCCGGCCATTGATTTCGCGCGTCTGCGCCAGCTCCGCCCGCTTGGCGTCCAGCGCTTCGCGCCGCGCCTGAGCCTCCGCCAGGGCGCGCTGCGCCGCGGGCGAGAGCGGCTTTTCAGGCGCAGCCCCCTCGGACGCCGCCGCACCGTCAGTCTGATCCGCACTATCAGGATTCATGGCACTCTCTTGCAGGATGGGCATCGTCTTCACCACATAAGGCCGCAACAGGCTTCAGGGGAGGGGTACAGCCCCAAGCCGATCGGCTAAACGGGGAGTTTCGATGAATTACGTCCGCACCTTCATGCTGATGGCCGGCCTCACGGCGCTGTTTGGCGCGGTCGGCTATCTCCTTGGCGGCACCGGCGGCATGCTGATCGCGCTGGCGATCGCGGCCGCGACCAATCTCTACAGCTATTGGAACTCCGACAAGCTGGCCCTGGCTGCCTATAACGCCCAGCAGGTCGATGAGCGCAGCGCGCCGGAGCTGTACGGCATGGTGCGGGATCTGGCGGCGCGGGCCAACATGCCGATGCCGCGCGTCTACCTGATCCAGGAAGACCAGCCCAACGCCTTCGCCACCGGGCGAAACCCTGAGAATGCCGCCGTCGCGGCGACCACCGGCATCATGCGGACCTTGAGCTATGAGGAGCTTGCGGGCGTGATGGCGCATGAGTTGGCGCACATCAAGAACCACGACACCCTGACCATGACGATCACCGCCACCATGGCGGGCGCGATCTCGACCCTCACCAGTTTCGGCATGTTCTTTGGCTCGCGTGAAAACCGGCCGGGCCTGCTCGTGCAGATCCTGGTCTCGCTGCTGGCGCCGCTCGCTGCGATGGTGATCCAGATGGCGATTTCCCGCTCGCGCGAATATGAGGCGGACAAGCTCGGCGGCGAGATCGCGGGCAATCCGGTGTGGCTGGCCGACGCCTTGGCCAAGATCGCCGGTGCGGTCGATCATATTCCAAACGAGACGGCGGAGGCGAAGCCTGCTACGGCCCACATGTTCATCATCAATCCCTTGAGCGGCCGCGGCATGGATAACCTCTTCTCGACCCACCCCGACACCGGCAATCGCATTGCCGCGCTGATGGAGCAGGCGCGCGCCATGGGCGTCGGCAGCCGGAGCCAGAGCCAGGGTTTTGCGGCGCAGGCCCAGCAGAGCCCCTGGGGCGGCCGCCAGCGCGGCCCGTGGGGCTGATCATGGCGGGACAGGTGCAAGAGAACGAGACACAGGCTGCTGCAGCCGGCGAGCCGGCACGCGACAATGCTCCCGGGCTGCCGGCACGGCGGCTGGCGACGCGGCTAATCGATGAGGTGCTGAAGGCCAGGCTGGCGCTCGACGAAACCTTCGAGCGCGTGGCGCCGGAGTACAAGCTCGATGCCGCCGATGCCGGTCTGGCCCGCGCCATCGCCATCACGGCGTTCCGGCATCTCGGCACCATCCAGTACGCGATGAACCAGCGGCTGGAGCGCGGCAGCCCGCGCAGTTCCGGCCTGTTCGAGCCGATCCTGGTCGCGGCAGCGGCGCAGATCCTGTTCCTCGACGTGCCCGACCACGCCGCCGTCGACCTCGCCATCCGGCAATTGCACGAGGACCCCCGTGCCGCCCGCTATGTCTCGCTCGGCAACGCGGTGCTGCGGCGCCTCGCCCGCGAGCGCGACGCCGTGCTGGCGGAAGCGGCCGATCCTTTTCTCGATACCCCGGACTGGCTGGCCGATAGCTGGCGCGATGTCTATGGCGAGACCGTCGCCGCGCAGATCGCCCGCAGCCATCGTGACGAGCCGCCGCTCGACATTACCGTCAAGCAGGATCCCGAGCATTGGGCGACGCAGCTGGACGGGCTGCTGCTGCCGACCGGCTCGATCCGCCTGCGCGAACGCGGCAGTATCCCGGCGCTGCCCGGCTTTGCCGAGGGCGCCTGGTGGGTTCAGGACGCAGCCGCCGCTTTGCCGGTGCGCCTGCTCGCGCCGCAGCCGGGACAACGCGTGGCCGATCTCTGCGCTGCGCCCGGCGGCAAGACCGCCCAGATCGCCGCCCTCGGAGCGGAGACCACGGCGGTCGATCGCTCGGGACCGCGCCTGCGCCGGCTCAAGGCCAATCTCGAACGCCTCGGACTGACCGCGACCGTCGTCACCGCCGATGTGACGAACTGGCAGGCCGAGCCATACGATGCCGTCCTGCTCGACGCCCCCTGCAGCGCCACCGGCACCATCCGCCGCCATCCCGACGTGGCCTGGACCAAGCTGCCGGATGATCGCGAAAAGCTCGTTGCCCTGCAGGCGCGGCTGCTCGATGCGGCTGCCCGCTTGACCAAGCCGGGCGGTAAGCTGGTCTATTGCACCTGTTCGCTTGAGCGGGACGAGGGTGAGGCCCAGATCGAGGCCTTCCTCCAGCGTCATCCCGAGTTCGCGCGGCAGCCGATCACCCCAGAGGAAATCGGCGGCATCAGCGAGGCCATCAATGCGCAGGGCGACCTACGCACCCTGCCCCATCAGCTTCGCTTTGAGTTCGTCTCGCTTGTCCGGATGGTCAGGATTTTACGCAAGCCGTCTGATCAGGTTATGACGGTAGCCGGATTCGCATGGCGTGGGGACGCCATGGCCGGGGTTGGGGCAAGCGTGAACGTTGAGTGTCTGGTCTGAGCGAGGGGGACTGGCCCAGGCTGCCGTCGCGCGCGCCGCGCTGAAGACGCGCGGCCAATGCGTCGGTCTGATGCGCAGGCTGCTGCCATTTCGGCGCAAGCCCGCGACCCGCCTGCTCTTTGCCCCCCATGACCTGCGCACCGCCGATCCCACTGCGGCAGCCGACATCTACTCCGGCTATTATGCCTTTGCCGGCCGCACCCTCAGCACCCATGGCGAAACGCCCTTCGATGCCGAGCCGCCCAGCGACGCCTGGGCCGAAACGCTGTACGGCTTCAGCTGGCTGCGCCATCTCCGCGCTGCCGAGACAGCGCTCGCGCGCGCCAATGCCCGCGCGCTGGTCGAGGATTTCATGGCGCGCCGGCGCGAGCGCAATCTCATCGCCCGCCGGCCGCTGGTGGCCTCGCGGCGCCTGATCGCCCTGCTCTCGCATTCGCCGCTGCTGCTGGAAGGCGCCGACCACGCCTTTTACGAGCGCTTCGTGCGCCATATCTCGCGCCTGACCGACCGGCTGACGCTGATGCTGGCCGGCGCTGTCGAGGGCCAGGCCCGGCTGCAATGCCTGATCGCCGTCTGCTTCGCCACGATCAGCCTCGATGTCCCCGATTCCCGGCGCAGGCGCTACGAGCTCGCTCTGTCCGATGAGCTCGACCAGCAGATCCTGCCCGATGGCGGCCATCTCAGCCGCAATCCGCGCCTGCTGATCGAATTGCTGCTCGATCTCCTGCCCCTGCGGGAAACTTTCGCGGCGCGTGGGCTGGAGCCGCCGCGCGGCGTCATCATGGCAATCGAGCGGATGATGCCGCATCTCAGGCTGTTCAGGCATGGCGATGGCGCGCTCGCCTTGTTCAACGGCATGGGCACCACGCCGCCGGACCTGATGGCGACGCTGGCGGCCTATGACGATGCCCGCGCCCGCCCGGTCGAGCAGGCGATCTATTCCGGCTACAGCCGGCTGAGCTGCGGCCGCAGCCTCACCATTGTTGAAGCCGGCCCCCGTCCGCGCGGCGCCTATTCGATCGAGGCCCATGCCGGCTGCCTCTCCTTCGAATTTTCGAGCGGCGCCAGTCGCATCATCGTCAATTGCGGTGCCAGCCGCCTCGGCCCGCCTGAACTGCGCGAGGCGGCGCGCACCACCGCCGCGCATTCCACCCTGACCCTGGGCAACCGCTCCAGCGCGGTCTTCGGCCTCGTGCTGGGCGAGAGGCGGATCGTTTCAGGCCCAACCGATGTCCGCGTCGCGCGGCAGGATACGGAGGCGGGCCAGGAATGGTTGGCAGCCATGATGGCTATAGGCGCACGCTCCACGCTGTTCATACCCGGCGCCTGCTGCTGGCGCGGACGGCGCATCGCTGAGCGGCGAAGACGAGATCACGCTGTCGCAATCCGGCAGCCAGCCGCCGGAATCCTTCGCTTCCATCTCCACCCCGGGGTCACGGCAGCGCTGGAGCCCTCCGGCAGCACCGTCCATCTCGCTCTTTCGAATGGCGAAGAGTGGCAGTTCGAAGCGC
>CAVXBE010000001.1:0-61404 GCA_963759925.1 uncultured Alphaproteobacteria bacterium | reverse complement strand
ATTAGGGCGAAGGTGACGCCAGTGAAGATGATGGCCAGGCCTGGACAGGTCGCGATCCACCAGGCGTCGAAGAGGAACTGCCGCCCGTCGGAAATCATCAGTCCCCATTCCGGCGTCGGCGGCTGGATGCCGAGGCCCGAAGAACGACAGTGAGGTTACAGCAAGGATCGTTAGAACGATGTCGGCCATCGCGAAAACGATTGCCGGCGTCACAGCGTTGGGCAGGATATGCAATGCGACGATGCGTGTGTTGGTCGAGCCAAAACTGCGAGCGGCCTGCACGAATTCGAGCTCGCGCAGCACCAGCACCTCGCCCCGAGTGATGCGGGCAAAGGAGATCCAATTCACCAGCAGGAAGGCGAGATAAAGGTTAGACTCGCCGGCCGAAGCACGCCGACGATCGCAATTACCAGCACATGGAAAGGAACGCCCAGAAGATGTCGGTAATGCGCATGATAACCGTGTCGACCCGCCCGCCAATGAACCCCGAGAGCGCGCCAATCGCGACGCCCAAGATAGCGGGTGCGATGACACAGACCAGTGCGACCCGCAGGTCAACCAAGCCGCCTGCCATTACCCGTGAGGCGACGTCGCGGCCCAGGTCGTCGGTGCCAAACCAATGCGTCGCCGAGGGCGGCTGCAGCGTGTTGCCGTAGTCCACGAAGAAAGGATCGTGCGGCGTCCAGACCTGTCCGAGGCCGACGAATAGGCAAAGCATCAGGAGCATGGCCAGCCCAACGAGGAGTGTCGGGTCAAGGCGGCGTTTGCTCATCGCGTCAATCCAGGCGGATGCGTGGATCGGCGAACGCATAGGCGACGTCCGTCGCGAGATCGATCATGACGACCAGCACCGCGAACACGATCGTGAGCCCCGGATCAGCGGGTAGTCCCGGGCGAAGATCGACTCGACGAAGAGCGAGCCAAGCCCCGGAAGCGCAAAAACTGTCTCAATGACCACCGTGCCTCCGATGACCCAGCTCGTATGGGCGCCAAGCACCGAGATGGAGCTGATAAGAGCGTTGGGAGCACATGCACACGCATGGTGCGGCTGGTCGCATTGCCCTTGGCGCGGGCAGTCGTGACGTAGTCTGAGCCGAGCACGTTGAGGATGCCGCTGCGGAGACTGCGGATCGTCAGCGATGCGGTCGCAAGGGCGATGACGAAGGCCGGCAGCGTTAGATGGTGTAGGCGAGAAAGAAAGCCTGATCCGTAGCCGGAAGTCGGAAACAGAGGCACCCAGATCGCCAGGACCACGACAAGAACGAGCCCGAGCCAGAATGACGGGATCGCGAGCAGCACCGTGAAGACCAGCTTGATCAGATATCGGCCGGCCGGTCGCGCTCCACCGCCGACCACAGCGCCAGCGGCACGGTGAGGGCAACCGCTATCGCCGTCGAATAGGCGACAAGCCACAGCGTCGCCGGCAGGCGCTCCAGCACCAGCGTCGAGACGGACTGGCCGGAGCATGACTGAGCGCCCGAGGCTGCCGGAGAGAATGTCGCCAAGGAAGAGTAGGTATTGTCGCCAGAGCGGCAGGTCGAGGCCGAGCCGCTGCTTCATCAGCGCGATCTCCTCGGGCCCGCCGCGCGCGCCGAGAAGCAGCGTTGCCGGATCGCCCGGCAAAGCGCGCAGCAGGAAGAAGCAGGCTAGCGTGATGCCGAAAAGCACCGGCACAAGCTGGACGAGCCGCTTGAGAACGTAATTGATCATGATGGGGCAACCGAGGCGGGGCGGCCCGAAGGCCGCCCCGGGCCTCACTTCAGCTTGACGTCCTCGAGCCGGAAATTAGAGGTCGGCAGCACCTCGAAGCCCTCGACATTGCTGCGATAGGCATAGGATGTGCCGGGATAGAACAGAAAGATCGATGGCGCGCCGTCATGAGCGAGCTTGACCATCTCCTTGAACATTGCGCCGCGCTCCGGCCCTCATTGGTGGCGCGCTCCTTCTCGTAGAGCTCGTTGACCCGCTCGCTCTTCCACTCGGTGTGGTAGGCGTTGGCACGCTCGGGATTGACGATCAGGAAGCCGGCCATCTGGTCGGGATCGATCGTGTCGCTCGAGGCATAGGAGACGGCCATCTCGTAATCGCCGGCCTTTGTGGTGGACCAATGCGTGCCGCCCTCGACGAGCCGGATCTCGGCGGTACGCCGATCTGCGCCAGCGCGCTCTGCAGGGCCTGGCCAAGCTGTCGATGCAGCGGCCGGCCCGAATGCACCAGCAGCGAGGTCTTGAAGCCGTCGGCATAGCCCGCCTCCTTCAGCAGCGCCTTGGCCTTGGCGATGTCATGTGCATAGGGCTTCAGATCGGGATCGGCATAGGCCATCAGCGGCATCGGCGAATTCGCCACCTTGCCGGCGCCGTAGAGCAGCGCCTTGACCAGCCCTTCCTTGTCGATGGCGTAGTTCAGCGCCTGGCGGACGCGGACGTCGTCGAAAGGCTTCTTCTTCGTGTTCATCAGCACGAAGTCGCTGCGCAGCACATTGGCGACCGCGGTCTTGATGGTGCCGGCGCGGCCGAGGCTCTGCATCTGGTTCAGCGGAATTTCGAGCGCGGCATCGATCTCGCCGGCCTGCAGCTTGAGCACGCGGCTGTTGCCTTCCGGAATGACCAGCATTTCGGCCCCGTCGAGATCGGGCTTGCCGGCCTGCCAGTAATTGCGCGTTCTTCTTCAGCGAGAGGCCCTGGCCCTTGTTCCAGGCGGCGACCGTGAACGGTCCCGAGCCGATCGGCTTCTCGAAGAACTTGTCGGGTGCGGCCTCGAAGGCCTTCTGCGGCAGGATCGCCGAGGAGAACAGCGCGAGGTTGTTGAGCAGCGGGGTGAAGACCTTCTTCAGCTTCAGGACGACGGTGCGGTCGTCCGGCGTCTCGAACGTGTCGATGCCGGAGAAGAAGCGCTTCCAGCTCGAGGCGTCGCTGCCGGCGCGCTTCAGCGAGAAGACGACGTCGGCGGCCGTGACGGGCGTGCCGTCCGAGAACTTCGCCTCGCGCAGCTTGAAGGTGTAGGTCATGCCGTCGGCGCTGACCTGCCAGCTCTCGGCCAGGCCGGGCTCCAGCTTGGTCGCGTCCTTGCTCGGACGCAGCAGCGTGTCGAAGACCAGCAGCTGGGCGAAGATCGAGGCATTGTCGCTGGTCGCGATCGGATCGAGCGAGACGAGATCCTGCGTCTGCGCGAGCCTCAACACGCCCTTGGCGAGGGCGGGAGACGGCGCGACGGCAGCGCGGGAGCGAGCATGGCGAGCGCGAGCGCGGCGGCCGATACCATGGAGCGAAACTTGGTCATGCAGATCCCCTGATCTTGGCCGCTGTCCCGCGGCATCTTGCATCCTCCCATGGGCAGGCCTAGTCTCGCCAATGAAACATTCGGCAAGATCGTCAACCGGATGGAATAGGCGCGATGAAACTCACGCCCTGCGTGTCATCGACGCCTTCGTCCGGCTGGGCGGGACCGGCGAGGCAGCCCAAGGCCTCGGCGTCAGCCAGTCCGCCGTGATCAAGGCGCTGCGCCTCGCCGAGCAGGAGCTCGATCTCAGCCTCGTCGCCACCGTGCAGGGACGCTTGACGCCGACGCCAGAGGCGCGAACTGACGCTGCTGGCGCGGCCGGCCTTCGGGTTCTCCGCCGAGCCCGCCACGAGGCCGACATGATCCGCGTCGGCATGGCGGACCGGCTGCGGATCGCCACCGTTCCGGGTCTCGCGCACAGCATCCTGCCCCTGCCATCGCCGGCGCACGGCTTGCCCTGGCCGACAGCGCGGCCGTCGAGATCATCTTCGACCATGTCCGCGATCATCTCGGCGCCAGCGAGGTCGATCTCGCGATCTCCTATGGCCCCATGGCGATGGAGGCCTGCGCGACATCGTGCTGCGGCGCAGCCCGCTGGTCTGCGTGCTCGGCCAGGAGCATCCGCTAGCCGGCCGAGGCGCTTGACGCTGCCGATCTCGATTCGTCAGCGGCTGATCAGCTACGGGCCGGACGGTGTCAGCCGCCCGGACAGCTTCCAGAAGCGCTCGGCCGAGCCGGCCTTGCAGACCGGATCGCGATCACCGTTCGCCACACCGACACTGCCTGCCATCTGGCGCGCGAAGGCGTCGGCATCGCCATCGTCGATGGCTTCGTCATCAGCAGCGGCCTGACCGAAGGCCTCGCGGTCCGGCCGATCGAGGACAGCCCGCCGTGACCGCCTATGCGCATCACCGCGACGGGGCACCGCTCGACCGCGCGGCGCGCATCCTGCTGGAGCGTCTCGGCGAGCCGGCGGCATGAGCGCGCTGACGCCTTTCCACGCGATCGTCCTGCGCGCCGTCGAGCGCTGGGCACCACCGTCGAAGCCGCACGGCAGCTGAATCTGACGCAATCGGCCGTCAGCAAGATCATCGCCCGCAGCGAGGCGAGCCTCGGTATCGCGGTGTTCGACCGCCGCGACGGCCGCCTCGTGCTGCGGCCACAGGCACGGGCCCTGATGCGGGCTCTCGGCGCCGTCGAGAAGGAATGGCAGACCTGCGCCGGGCCGTCGGCGACCTCCGCTCCGGGCGCGCCCTGCCGCTGCGGATCGCCTCGACGCCGAGCATCGGCCAGGGCCTGATCGCCCAGGCGCTTCGAAAACTCGTCGCCGAATATCCGCAGGCGCGGATCGAGCTGATCATGGGCGACCCGCCAACGGAGCTGTCACAGGGCACCGCCGATGTCGGCGTGATGTTCTCGCCTCGCGTCACAGACGACATCGCTCTGAGGCCCCTCGCTCAGGCCTCGATTATCGCGTTGGTTCGCAATGACGATCTGCTCGCGCAGCGCCACTTCATCAGCCTCAACGACCTCAAGAACCGGCGACTGATCTGCTTCGACCGAGAGAAATCGCCATTGGGCTGGCTGATTGCCCGAGCCCATGAGGACGCGGGGCTCGACTATGCGCCGTTTATGACCGTGCCCTACAGTATCTCGGCAGCGCATCTGATGGCGCAGCCCGGGGATGTGACCTTGGTCGATAGCCTTCTGATCGAAGCGCAGCGATTTGACGGTCTGACGCGGCTTTTGGTGACCCCGGAGATCCAGATCACTATCTGTCTGATGACAGTGCGCAGCCGGCCCCTGTCACGGCTTGCGTCGCGCTTTGTCGAAATTCTACTGAGACCGTAGCGATAGTAGCCAGGCTGAAAGCGAGCGGTTGTGGCGCGGTCGTGCCGCCCTGGATTACGACCGCGCTTCCAAAGCCGATTTCCGCCGTTTGCTATTGTAAATGCAAGAGAATTTTGGGGGCGCTTTCGGCACAAACCCAGCTTCGGAGGGCAACGCTCTATCCAGCTGAGCTACGGGCGCAAACCGTGGAGTGTGGATAGCCGATCGCGGGGCGCTCGGCAATGCGGGATTTGCGCAAGCGCGCCGGGCGTGGCGCAGAGGCTCCCGCTTGGATGCGAAGCCTGCCGGCCACTCGGCAGCATCGGCAGGGCTGAACCTCGCCATCAGCGCCGGCGCTTTCGCCCGCGCTATTTGATCAAGGCGGCTGGCAGCCAGGTGACGAGGCCTGGGAACAGGCAGCAGATGATCACGGCGATGAACATCAGCACCACGAAGGGCATGGTGCCCCAGATGATGTCGGAGAGCGGGATATCGGGCGCGATGTTCTTGATGACGAAGATGTTCAGCCCGACAGGCGGGTGAATCAGGCCCATCTCCATCACGATCGTCATCACCACGCCAAACCAGATCAGGTCGAAGCCGGCGGCCTTGAGCGGCGGGAGCACGATCGGCGCCGTCATCAGAATGATCGAGACCGGCGGCAGGAAGAAGCCGAGCACGATCACGAACAGCAGGATAGCCGCGAGCAGCACCCATTTCGACAGCGCCAGCCCGATCACCCAGGCCGCCATGGCCTGGCTGATATGGAGATAGCTCATGACATAGGCGTAGAGCAGCGACATGCCGATGATCATCAGCAGCATGGTCGATTTGCGCAGCGTGCCGGAGACGATCGGCATCAGCTTGGAGGGGCGCCAGATGCCATACATCCCGCCGATGACGATGAGGGCGAGCACGGCACCGACGCCAGCCGTCTCAGACGGAGTCGCCCAGCCGGCATAGAGCACCACCATGACACCGGCGAGGATCGAGACGAAGGGCGCCACCCACGCGACCATTTTGAGCTTCTGCCCGAGCGTGTAATGCTCCTTGGCCAGCAGCGCCGAGCGGACGCCGGTTTGCGTTTCGATGATTTGGGCGGCGGCGAATTCCTTGCGGTAGCGAAGCACGGAATACAGCGCGAACAGGCTGATCAGCAGGAGGCCCGGCCCGATGCCGGCCAGGAAGAGCTTACCGAGCGAGACTTCAGCTGCAACCGCGTAGAGCAGCATCGTCACCGAGGGCGGCAGCAGAATGCCGAGTGTCCCGCCCGCGGCGATAATCCCCGCTGCAAAGCCGCCGGAATAGCCGCGCTGGCGCATCTCCGGAATGCCGGCCGAGCCGATGGCCGAGCATGTCGCCGGGGAGGAGCCGGCCATGGCGGCAAACAACCCGCAGGCAATCGTGTTGGCGACGCCGAGCCCACCAGGAACCCGGTGAAGCCAAGCATGTAGCGCCGAATACAGGTCCTTGCCGGCATTCGAACGGCCAATCGCCGCGCCCTTCAGGATGAAAAGCGGGATGGCGAGGATAATGACGTTGGCCAGTTCCTCATAGAAATTCTGGGCAATCGTATCGACCGAGGCCGAGGGCATGAACAGCAGCATGAAGATCAGCGCGACCACGCCAAGCGCGAACGCGATCGGCATGCCCGAGAACATCACCACCAAGGTCGCCACGAAATAGGCGATGCCGACCTGCGCCTGCGACAGGCCACTGACCAGCGGGCGTACCGGTCGCTCCCACATCAGCAAGGCGATAACCGCGATAATGACCACCGCCAGCACAAGCAGCGAGCGCTGCCCCACCTGAAGCGCGACCTGCAGCGCCAGCAGCGTCATGCCGACGGTCAGCAGCGAATACGGGATCCAGAGCGGCGGGCCCCAGGCAGAATGCGAGGTCTGTCCCTCATGGATCGCTTCCTGCAGCAATCCACCCGCCTTCCAGGCAAAGAACAGGCAGAAGGCCAGCATCACGGCGTCGATCACGGCGCGCCGGGCGGAATTCGCCCGTGGCGACAGCATATGGTCGAGCACATCGATGCCGATATGGCCGCGCCTCTGCTGAACCGCGCCCGCCGAGAGGAAGACGGCGCCGGCGATCAGGAAGATCGTCACCTCGTCCTGCCATTCGACGCCGCGGCCATAGAGGTGTCCGGCGATGACGCCGAAGGTCAGGACGACCGCAGCAGCCAGAAGCGCGACCGCCGAGAGCTTGAACAGCCCCTCGTTGACGGCGCTGACGAGAGCCCCAACGCCAGCTGTCGAGGGTGTCGAGAGCTTGGTGTCGCTGGCGAGGATGGCGTCATGCTGCAGGCCGCCGGCCATGTCAGGCGACCGCGCGCGCGAGCTTGAGAAGCTCGGCTGCCTCGGTCGACTTCGCCGCATAGTCCTTCCAGGCGCTCTCCTCGGCGATCTTGCGCCAGGCGGCGAGGCTGGCATCCGTCTGGTCGCTGACCTGCACGCCCTTGGCGGCATAGACCTTGGCGACCTCTTCATCGTCCTTCTTGGCCTCGGCCATCCCCCAAGCTTCCATCTCGGCGCCGACGTCGAGCAGGGCCTTTTGCTGATCGGGCTTCAGGCTGTCGAAGATCGCCTTCGACATCAAAACCGGCTCGAGCATGAACCAGAACGAGCCTTTCCGTGCCGCTGTCAGCGACTTCGACAGCTCCTCGAGGCGGAACGAGATCAAGCTCGTCGACGAGGTGACCGCGGCATCGAGCGCCCCGGTCTGCATGCCGATATAGACTTCGTTCGACGGCATGGTCGAAACCTGCCCGCCGGCGGCAGTGAACATCAAATCCATCTCGCGGCTGCCGCCGCGGATCTTGATGCCCTTGACGTCCTCGGGGCCGGCAACCGGGCCCTTGCGAGACGCCACGCCACCTGCCTGCCAGATCCAGGAGATGATCTTGATGCCCTTGTCCTCGACGATCTTGGTCAGCGCCTTGCCGACCTCGGATGTCTTCCACTTCGCGCCCTGCTCATAGCTGGTGACCAGGCACGGCATCAGGCCGAGATTGCAGGCGTGGAGCTCACCGCCGGCATAGGCGATCGGGTACAGCGACATGTCGAGCGCGCCTTTGCGGAGCGCCGAGAACTGCGCATTCGTCTTCATCAGCGACGAGTTGGCGTACACTTCGAACTTCAGCGCGCCGGCCGTCCGCTTCTCAACCTCCTGCGCCATGAGGCGGCAGAGCCTGTCGCGGAAGTCGCCCTGCTCGATGCTTCCGCCCGGGAACTGGTGCGAAATCTTCAGCGTAGTGGCGCTCTGCGCCGAGCCCGGTCGGCTGTAGGTCAGGACGGCTGGGGCGGCGATGAGGCCTGTCAGAATGTGCCGGCGATCGAACTGCATGTCTTCCTCCCTGGAAGAGCTGAGGCCTTCGGCCTCATGTTTGGATTCGCGCGCACTGTCGCGAAACTGGGCATGACTAGAGCATAGACCCACAGCCGAAGCCATCGTTCTCCTTATGATCTGAGCTCGATGGAGCATTGCTGTCCGCTCATGATCGCGCCGCGACAGGACCACTGCCGATGCGTGCTGCTGCTGGCCGAGCTTGCGCAGGTGAGCTGACCCGGACATCCTGCAGCCAGCAGGGGCAGGGAACGATCGTCATGGCCAACAGCGATGCGGACAAGGCGCGGCTGGCGCTCGACGTCTTCGCCCATTTCGATACCGAGCCGGGCGAGCTGCTGGCGGCGGGCAATCTGCTGTCCATTGCGGCGATGAACGGGTGGGAGACCACTGCTGTCGTAGCCAGCTACGAGCACGGCAAGGCGCTCGGCTGGTTCGAGGATGGTCCCGACGGGACAGTGACGATCACGGCAGCGGGCCGCGCGCAAATCTGAGCCAGGGTCAGTCCGGCCGGATTGGGCCCCGAGGCAGCCTCGCATGCGCTGGCCTCGGCGCCATGCGTCGATGAGCCTGGACCGGGCGAGGGCACGCAGAAGCGGTGCGGGTCAGGTCGGGGTTTCGCAGGCTCTATCTCTAGGGCAGGGCGCGACGGAACCAAGGTTCTTCGTCATTTCCGTTCAGTGATTACGTTTGACCGGACTGATTTGACGCTCCATAAGGCCTATCACTTCTGGGGGATCAGATCATGGATAGTAAGAAGCTTGCTGCTGAGGCAATTGGTACCTTCTGGCTGACATTTGCGGGTTGTGGCAGCGCCGTGATCGCGGCCGGCTTCCCGCAGGTCGGCATCGGCCTGCTTGGCGTTTCACTCGCCTTCGGCTTGACCGTGGTGACGATGGCTTATGCGATCGGCCACATCTCCGGCTGCCACCTCAACCCCGCCGTCACGGTGGGTCTGGCCGTGGGCGGTCGTTTCCCGGCGAGCCAGATCCTGCCCTATATCGTGGCGCAAATTGTCGGCGCTGTCGCAGCGTCGGGCCTGCTGTACCTGATCGCGAGCGGTGCACCGGGCTTCGATCTCGCCAAGGGCTTTGCGGCAAACGGCTTCGGCGCGCACTCGCCGGGTGGCTACACCATGATGTCGGCGCTTCTGATCGAAGTCGTGATGACCATGATGTTCCTGTTCATCATCATGGGTTCGACTCATGGCAAGGCGCCGGCCGGTTTCGCGCCGCTCGCCATCGGCCTTGGCCTGTGCCTGATCCACCTCGTCAGCATTCCGATCACCAACACCTCCGTAAACCCGGCGCGCAGCACCGGCCCCGCCTTGTTCGTCGGCGGCTGGGCCATGGCGCAGCTCTGGCTGTTCTGGGTTGCGCCCCTGCTGGGCGGCGCTCTGGGCGGGCTGGTTTACCGTTGGCTGAGCGCTGAGCCGCGCGGCCAGGTGGTGGGAACGGCTCCGGCCGAATAAGGCCTGACTGCCAATACGTCCGCACGGCTTCGCTTGTTGCGAGGCAGGCAAACGACCGCAAACGAAAACCGGGAGGCGAAGAGCCCCCCGGTTTTTCTGTTTTTGAGTCAATGAGGTGGCTGCTGGCGATCCGCCGTGCGCTTGAGCGATGCCGGGGAGCGCGAGCACGTTGAGCCCGCCTTTCATCCGCGTAAGCCGGGGCGTCATTCTGCACAGCGTTCTTCGTTTTGCGCTTCGCTAAGTAGAGTCGTGTCGAAGGGCTTGCGGCATAATAAACGCTGCGCGCGGAGGAGTGCCGAACTGATCTGCTTCTCGGCAAAATGCGCCAAATAAACCCCTTCTGCTGCGCCAAAACGGCCGATGAGCCCTATCCTGCCACGCCTGTCGAAGGGATAGTCCGCTGCTCGCGAGGTGCGGCAAGGGGGAAGTCATGCTTGAAGTCGGCGATCCGGCACCGTGGTTTCAGCAGCGGACGGCGAGCAACCCGGACTATCGCTTCGCCAGTGCGGCAGGCCGCTACCTCGTGCTCTGCTTCTTCGGTTCGGCATCGGCGCCGCACAGCGTGTTTGCGCGCAACTTGCTCGATGAGCATCGCCAACTCTTCGATGACGAAAAGATCGCCTTCTTCGGCATCAGCAACGACCCCGCCGACGAGCAAGGCGGCCGGCTGGTGCAGCAGCTTCCAGGCATTCGCTACTTCTGGGATTTCGACTTCAAGATCGCAAAGCTGTTCGGCGTTCTGCCGCAGATCGACACCGCCCCCGATCCCGCGCTGGTGAGCCCCTGCTGCTTCGTCCTCGACCCGACACTGCGGGTCATGGCGCGTTTTCCTCTGGCGGCGGACGGAACGGACAGTGAGGCTGTTGCGTCTTCCCTTCGGGCCTTGCCGCCGCTCGATGCTCATGCGGGCTTTCCGGTTCAGGCGCCCGTCATCATCCTCCCCAACGTCTTCGAGCCGGAACTCTGCCGCCACCTGATCGCGCTTTATGAGGCGGCAGGGGGCGAAGCCTCGGGCTTCATGCAGGAGCGCGACGGCAAGACGGTTCTGGTCTCGGATCCCCGCCATAAGAAGCGCTCCGATTTCCTGATCAAGGACCAGGTTCTGATCCAGACGCTGCAGCAGAGGTTCACGCGCCGCATCCTGCCGGAGATCGCCAAGGTCCATCACTTCGCCGCCACGCGAATGGAGCGCTATCTCGTCGGCTGCTACGCCGCCGAAGATGGCGGCCATTTCAGGGCTCATCGTGACAATACGACCAGAGGCACGGCACATCGCCGCTTCGCAGTTTCGATCAATCTGAACGCTGAATTCGAGGGCGGAGAGGTGAGCTTCCCGGAATACGGCCCGCGCAGCTTCAAGCCGCCGCCGGGTGGAGCGGTGGTCTTCTCCTGCTCATTGCTGCACGCGGTGTCCGAGGTCACGCAGGGCCGGCGCTATGCGTTCCTGCCCTTTCTCTACGATGACGCGGCCGCGAAAATCCGGCAGGCGAACCAGGCCTATCTCGAAGGCGGCAGCTATCGCGACGCCCAGGAGCCATGACCGAGCGGCAGCGACTCCTCCACAGCCCGTCCCGGCAGCGGCCGCTGAACGGCCTATCGTCTCCTCCTGCCAGCCGGCACATATGCTAACAGGGCTGAGGAGGACCGCGCTGATGACCGAGACTGCGACTTACGAGATCTTCGAAGCTGGCGATGTGCAGCTTACTTCGGGGGCAGTCTTCCCGGCGATGAAGCTGGCCTACAAGACCTATGGCCGGCTCAATGCCGCCCGCGACAACGTCATTGTCTATCCCACCTCCTTCAGTGCGCAGCATGTCGACACCGAGTGGCTGATCGCGCCGGACCGCATTCTCGATCCGGAGCGTTACTTCATCATCATCCCGAACCTGTTCGGCAACGGCCTCTCCTCATCGCCATCCAACGCGCCTGATGCGTGGGCGGAGGGGGCTTATCCCCTGGTCAGCTATCACGACGCGGTCGCCGTTCAGCGGCGGCTCCTGCTCGAGCGCTTCGGCATCGAGCGCATTGCGCTCGTCTACGGCTGGTCGATGGGCGGGATGCAGGCCTATCACTGGGCGGCGCTTTACCCCGAGATGGTCGAGCGCATCGCCGTGGTCTGCGGCAGCGCCCGCTGCGCACCCTTCAACCACGTCTTCCTCGAAGGCGTGAAAGCCGCACTCACCGCTGATCCGGCCTTCCAGAATGGCCGCTTCTTGCAGCAGCCTGTGGCAGGGATGCGGGCCATGGGTCGGGTCTATGCCGGCTGGGCCTTGTCGCATGCCTTCTATCGGGATGAGGCTTGGCGCGGGCTGGGCTATGACAGCCGCGAGGACTTCCTGACCCGCTCATGGGACGGCGCCTTCGCCCGGCGTGATGCCAATGACCTGCTGGCGCAGATTGCCACTTGGCAGAATGGCGATGTCAGCCAATGCGACGCCTTTGGTGGTGATTGGGCCAAGGCGCTGGGCGCGATCCGCGCCCGGGTGCTGTTGATGCCGGGCGCCACCGACAGCTATTTCCAGCCGCAGGACAATGCCGACGAACTGCCCTTGCTGGTCAATGCCAGCTCGGTTGAGTTGGCGCCCATCCCGTCGATCTATGGCCACAGGGCCGGCAACCCGATGCATATCCCGGCCGACCGGGCCTTTCTGCGGGACAAAGTCGAGCAGCTGCTCCAGCAGTCCTGAGCGTTTGCTAGAGCATCTGACGATCCAACAGGATCATCCGCTTGATAACGCTCTAGAACAGCAGCCGCGGCGCGAACAGGGCCAGCGCCATGAATACCAGCGACAGCACGCCGAGCCCGCCGGCCGCATAGGCGAGCACGGCGACGCCGGTGATGATTGAGGCCGAGGCGACGACAATGCCGATCTGCAGCAGGCCGGAGGCAATCTCGAAATTCTCGCTGCGAGCCTTCTGGCTGTCGCGGATCTCCTCGGTCTGCTTGGCGCGCGCCATCAGCTCCTTGCGACCCTCCTGCGTCTCAGGCTCCGAATCGTAACGCGCGATCGTTGCCTTCCAGCTGTCGATGCGCTTCTGCATGCGCTCCCGCGTGGCGGGGTCGGTGACGCCGCCCAATTCGACCTCCATCGCTTCCGCGGCGGTGCGCACGGCGGTTCCGCGGATGGTCTTGGCCTGGAAGAAGGACCAGAGGTTGGACGCGTCGATATTGCGGGCGATCGACTCGTTTTCGGCCTGCTTGCCGCCGATCTCGGACAGAGACAGCATCAGCGCCAGCACGGCGATGAGCAGCGCGATCTTCTTGTTTCCGCCTTCAGGCGCTTCAATATGAGCTGACACGGCTTGACCTTTGGGGAGAGGCAGCCGCTGCGATAGCTCCGCATGAGCAGCCACGCAAGCCGCGTGTGCCGCGCGGCGCCATCATTGCGAGCGTTGCCATTTCCGGCGATAGCTCGGCGCAGTGAAGCAGCTGGATGCCGATGAGCGCGCGCAGGCACCTCAATTCCATCCCTGTCGAGATCAGGCGCGCCGCCTGTGCCTTCCACGAGGCCGGGCACATCCTCGTCGGCTGGCGTTATCAGCGCTCGATCAGCCATGCCTGGCTGCGTCCGCCTCATGGCGTGTCGGGCGAGACTTGCTTTGAGCCCTATCAGCGGGAGTTTCGCCGCGAGCGGCAGGCCGATATCGCCCGTGCTGAAGCGGAGATCAGCATCCTCTACGGCGGCTATTGCGGCGAGATGATCTATTGGAACCAGCCTGAAGCGCTCCGCTGGTATCCGGGGGAGCTCGAATCGCACGAGGACGATCTGCAGCAGATGCTTCCCTACCTCCGGTTCATAGCGCCGCCAGACGAAGCCGTTTTTCGCGCCCGCTGTGTCAGGGCAGCGACCGCAATCTTGCATGCACCCGCCATGCAGTCGGCCCTGCGGCGGATTGCTGCCGCCCTGATCGCTGATCGTCGGATCGGTCAGGATGCGGTCTCGGCACTGATTCAGGATGGATCCGTCTCGCCAAATTCATGACGCGCCTGCCACTTCGCTGTGATCCGGCTAGTCGTGATCCGCGTACAGGCGGTTTGCGGTCCCCGGAAATCTGCCTACGCCGATTGCGAACAGTTTCTCGCCGCGCCACTACAGCCAAACAGAGAAATGTCTGAAACGCACGGACGGATTCCGAGCAGCATGACGCAGCTGTCCATTGTACGAATTTCGCCTGTAGTAAGCCGGATGACCTAACGGTTTGACTTACGAAGTTGGCTACGGGACGCGCCGTGGTGTCGGTAGCGCCTGCGTAAAACAGCTGGTCGCGTAGGAGATACACAATAAAGCATTGCACAAGACTTTGAAAGTAATCGGCTAAAAAACAGAATTTATTTGTACAATGTGTTAACCAGTTTGAGTTGTAGTCATGAGGAGAAAGAAAGACCGGAAGCAAAAAGGAACAGCCGCCATGTCGACGCCTAGCCATTTGGAGCAGCGCCTTAGCTTCATGCAGCTCGATGCCGCCGCTCGCAAGCGGATCACCGATGTGCAGGGCGTCATCTCTGCCTCCCTCCCAGCGGCTCTGGATGCGTTCTACGGGCAGATGCGCCAGGTTCCGGAGACGGCGAGCTTCTTCAGCAGCGACCAGCAGATGGACGGGGCCAAAAACCGCCAGAACCTGCACTGGGACCGCATCGCTACTGGCACTTTCGACGATGCCTATGTCGGCGCCGTCACCAAGGTCGGCACCATCCATGCGCGCATCGGCCTGGCGCCACGCTGGTATATTGGCGGCTATGCGCTGATCCTCAACAAGCTGCTGGGCGACATCATCAAGGCAGGCTGGCCCAAGGGAATGCTAGGAAGCAAACTTGCCGGCGCAGATGACCGGGCCGCCGAAATCGGCGCCGTGGTCAAGGCGGCGATGCTCGATATGGACTATGCCATTTCGGTCTATCTCGAAGCCTCGGAAGCGGCTCGCATCAAGGCGGAGAACGAGGCCAAGGCCATCGAGACGGCGAAGGCTGAGGAGCGCGAGAAGGCGGTGTCCTATGTCACCGCGGCGATGGTCGCGCTGTCGCACAATGACCTGACGCATCGCATGTCGGACGACATGCCTGAAGAGTACCGCTCCATCGCGGTGCACTTCAATGAGGCGATGGAGAAGCTCGCTTCGATGGTCTCGCACCATCAAGTCGACCTCCGCGACGATTGCGGCCTCGTCGCATGAGATCAACAGTGGCGCCGGTGACCTGTCCTCGCGGACCGAACAGCAGGCCGCAGCCCTTGAAGAAACGGCCGCCACCACCGAACAGCTCGCCGCGTCGGTGAAGACATCGGCCCAGGCGTCGCGGCAGTCGGTCAGCCTGGCGGACGAAGCCGCCAGCGTCGCCCAGCGCGGCGGCAATATCGTCAAGACCGCCATCGAGGCCATGGAGCGCATCGAGGAGGCCTCGAAAAAGATCTCCGAGATCACCACCGTCATCGACGGCATTGCCTTCCAGACCAATCTTCTGGCCCTGAACGCAGCGGTCGAGGCGGCGCGCGCGGGCGATGCCGGCCGCGGCTTCGCAGTGGTTGCGGCTGAGGTGCGGGCTCTGGCGCAGCGCTCGGCCGATGCCGCCAAGGATATTACCGGGCTGATCGCTTCCTCCGATGTGCAGGTCACCGAAGGGGTCAAGCTCGTCAAGCTGGCAGGCGATACCCTGCAGGAAATCGTCGATGCGTCCGGCAAGGTCTCGGCCCGCGTCAACGAGATCTCGGCCGCATCGGGCGAGCAGGCCAACGGCATCGACGAAATGAGCCAGACGGTCAGCCATATGGACGAGATCACCCAGCAGAATGCGGCCCTGGCCGAGGAAAGCGCGGCTTCGGCCAAGGCGCTGGGCGACCAGATCCTGGCGCTGAACGAGCTGATCTCGAGCTTCAAGACCGGTGAGGCGACCGATGCCTCGGTCCGGGCGCTGCGCACCACGGCTGCGGTGATGGAGAAGGCGGCGATGCCACGCGGCGGCCGGACCATGCGCGAACCGGCTCCGTCCTCGCGTCCTGCTCCCCGCGCCAAATCCGCCGCCGGCTCAGGATGGAGTGAGTTCTGACCCGCTGACGCAGCGAACTGCCGCTTCCCTAGAGGCTACAAAAAATCTCGCGTCTCATCGTGATCTTCGAAGCGTCGTATATGAAGAATTAACGGTAAAATACTAACCATAAGAGCCAGGCAGCGCAGCGTCACCGGATTGGTGCCGCTGCGTTTCGCGAGAGAACCACCTTCGAAGCAGGATCAAGACGCCATGCTTAAAAAACTCACCATTCGCGGATCGCTGATTGGCGTCGTGGCAGCATTGACCCTGGCTCTCGTCGTGACCATCGGCATGTCGATACGAGCCTTGAGTACAATGAAGGCGGATGAAGTGACGCTGGTCAAGCAGATCATCCCGACAGTGGGTATGAGCAATGACCTGACAGCCGGCGTGCTGCGCCGCCATCTGCGCCTGAACATGCATGTCAATTCGACTGACACGGGCGCGATGACGCAGCTGGAGGCTGATATCCGCGCGGCGTCTGCCGATCTCGCCAAGACCCCGGCCGAACTGCGAGGCAATCTGAGGCTCCCGCAAAGCCATGAAGCGCTGAAAGCCTATGAGGCTTTGGTCGTTCCCTATCTGGCGGGTGTCGAGAAGGTTCTGGATCTCTCCAGGAAGGGCGAGAAGGCAGCCGCTGCCGCGCAGCTTCGCGAGATGCGGGAGACACTGGCCAGCATGGAAGCCACGCTGAAGCAGCTGGTCGGCCATGTCTCGAGCCGCGCGACAGCCATCGAAGCCAAGGCTGAAGAGACCTACGCCCAAAGCTTCTATGTCATGCTGGCCATCGGCCTGGTCTCGCTGCTGATTGCCGCCGGTTCGATCGCGATCATCGTCCTGCGCGTCACCCGTCCGCTGGCCGCCACCACAGCCTCGATGGATGAACTGGCCAAGGGCAATCTGGACGCCAAGGTCAGCTTCACCGACCGTCTCGACGAGATCGGCACCATGGCGCGGGCCCTGCAGATTTTTCAGGAAAACCTGCAGAAGGTTCGTGCGCTGGAAGCGCAGGAGCGCGAGGCCTCGGCGCGTCGCCTCAAGGCCGCCGACTCCATGGCCTCGATCGTTTCCGATGTCGGTGACGTCGTTGCCGCTGCTGCGGCGGGCGACTTCTCGGCCCGGCTGCAGATCACCGATGCCGATCCGCAGATGCAGAAGCTGGTCGCCGGCATCAACGAGATCAACGCCGTCGTCGATTCCGCCACGACCGAGTTCGCCCAGTCCATGCAGGCTGTGGCAGGGGGCGACCTCACCCGCCGCATCGACACCGGCTATCGCGGCAAGTTCGCGGATCTGAAGGGCGCGATCAACGAGACGGTGGACCGCCTGTCGCAGACCGTGCGGACGATCCAGCTGACCTCCGCCGATGTCGGTCTCGCCGCGCGCGAGATCAATATGGGCGCTGACGATCTGAGCAAGCGCACGGAAGAGCAGGCCTCTTCGCTGGAAGAGACGGCTGCGACGACGGAAGAGCTTGCCGCTTCGGTGAAAGCCTCGGCGCAGGCCTCGCGTGAGGCTGCTGCGATTGCCGATGAGGCGAAGCAGGCGGCGATGGCCGGCGGCGCGATTGCCGGTCAGGCCGTCGATGCGATGGCTCGCATTGAAACAGCCTCGCAGAAGATCTCGGACATCATCCGGGTGATCGACGACATCGCTTTCCAGACTAATCTGCTGGCGCTGAATGCAGCGGTGGAAGCGGCGCGGGCTGGCGATGCCGGCAAGGGCTTTGCGGTGGTCGCTTCGGAAGTCCGCACCCTGGCCCAGCGCTCCGGCGAGGCGGCCAAGGACATCTCCGCTCTGATCTCGTCCTCGAACATGGAAGTCGGCGAGGGTGTGAAGCTGGTTCGCCAGGCCGGCGAATCGCTTGAGCGCATTCTGGCAGCCTCGCAGAAGGTCGCGGCCACCATCGCCGATATCTCCTCGGCCTCCGGCGAGCAGGCCAACGGCATCGATGAGATGAGCCAGGCCGTGGCGCATCTTGATGAGATGACCCAGCAGAACGCAGCCTTGGCCGAGCAGAGCGCGGCATCGGCCGGGTCGCTCTCGGGCAAGATCGGCCAGCTCAACGATTTGGTTGCGGCCTTCCGCACCGGGCAGGACAGCGCTGCGTTGACCCCGGTTCGCGCCGCAGCCCCTGTGCGGGCACCTGCTCCGCGCAAGCCGGCTTCCGAGCCCGAGCGCCTGCGCGCCATGGCCGAGACCGCCTTCACGCCGGCTCGTGCCCCGGCCAAGAAGGTCGCCAACAGCCGCGCCGGTGACACGGGCTGGGAGGAGTTCTAGACCCTCCACCCGTCATTGCGAGCGTAGCGAAGCAACCCAGTGGCGTAGCACTCTACGTCCCCCTGGGTTGCTTCGTCGCTATCGCTCCTCGCAATGACAGAGGGGCGCTTCGCCACCCTCAGCCAAATCCCGGCTTCCGAGCCCGAGCGCCTGCGCGCCATGGCCGAGACCGCCTTCATGCCCGCTCGTGCCCCGGCCAAGAAGGTCGCTAACAGCCGCGCCGGTGATGCGGGCTGGGAGGAATTCTAGACCCTCCACCCGTCATTGCGAGCGTAGCGAAGCAACCCAGTGGCGTAGCACTCTACGCCGCCTTTTCGCAGTAATCAGCCCAGCGGTTCCGTGAAGCGCGCGGTCAGGGCCGCACCCAGCCGGTCCACCAGCCGGTGGAGCAGGATGGTGAAACCGGCCAGCACGAACAGGCAGGCGAACATCAGATCGGTCTGCCCGCGCCCATTCGCCAGCAGCATCAGATGGCCGAGCCCGCGCGAGGCGCCGACCCATTCGCCGATTACGGCGCCGAGCGGCGCATAGACCGCAGCCAACCGCAGCCCGCTCGCCAGCGCCGGCATCGCATGCGGGACCCTCAGGCCGAAGACCAGTCGCAAGGGCTGCGCATTCATCACGCGGGCAAGGTCGAGATGGCCGCGCGGGGTCTGCATCAGCCCGTCGAAGAAGGCGGAGGCGACGGGGAAGGAGATGATCAGCATCACCATCACGATCTTTGAGGCGAGGCCGTAGCCGAGCCAGAGGGTGATGATCGGCGCCAGGGCGAAGACGGGAACGGCTTGCGCGAAGACCAGGATCGGCCGCAGTAGCAGCCGCGCCAGCGACGAGGCCACAAGTTGCAGCGCTGTCGCGACGCCAAGCGCCACGCCAAGGGCGAGTCCGAGCAGGATTTCGCCGAAGGTGATGACCGCGTTCTCGGCGATCAGCGCCCGTGACTGCCAGAGCCGCAAGGCCACGCGCTCCGGCCCCGGCAGGATGAAGGCTGGCACCGCCGTCAACCAGACCACGCACTGCCAGAGCGTCAGCGCAAAACCGAATGCAAGAGCAGCGCGTGCGAGCGCAAGAAGCAGCCGGTTCATGCGCCGCCTCGCAGCAGCCGGAACATCGCGGCCTGTGTCGCCAGCGTCTCCGGCGCGTCGAAATCCCGCACCGGCGGCGAGCTTGGCAGGGCTAGAGCCTGAAGCCCCTCCGGCGTCAGCAGGAACGCCTGGTCGCTGAGCCGCGCCGCTTCGCCGGGATCATGCGTCACCAGAAGCGTGGTGCGCCCCTGCAGCCTCTCGCCCGCCAGCTCCTGCATCTCCGCCCGCATCCGGGCATCGAGCGATGAGAACGGCTCGTCGAGCAGCACCACCGGCCGGTTTTCCATCAGCGTGCGGGCCAGCGACGCGCGTTGGCGCTGACCGCCCGACAGCGTATGCGGCCGCCGCCCTTCCAGCCCCGCCAGACCGACACTGGCGATGATGGCACGGGCCTGATCCAGATCGGCGCTCTCGCCGCGCAGCCTTGCGCCGATCGTGACATTGCCGAGCAGGTCGAGCCAGGGTGCCAGCAGGTCGCTCTGGCCCATGAAGGCGATGCGCCCAGCCAGCGGTGCGCCATCGCTGGCGCCCACCTCGCCGGCGAAGCGCGCGCCGGTTTCGAGCCCGGCGATCAGGCGCAACAGCGTTGTCTTGCCGACGCCGGACGCACCGAGCAGGCTGGTCCAGCGTCCCGCCGGCAGCGCCAGGCTAAGCCGCGGAAACAGCACGGTCTCACCGAGCCACGCTTCCCCCTGGACGGTGATGCCGGGCGCCGCGCTCATGGCTGGCAACGCCGCAAGGCGGGTCCGCTCACGGCGCCGTAACGTCCACGGTCAATTTCGCGACCGGTGTCGCCGCCGGCACTGCGCCCATCTTCAAAAGGAAGGCGTCGAAAGCGGCATAGCGGCCGTAATCCATCGCGGCGGGCCGTGTGGCGAAGCGGGGATAGGTGTCGCGCCAGGCCCGCTCGTTCAAAGGGTTGCGCAACTCGCTCGATGTGCCGGCGAAAATCTCCCAGCTCTGCTGCGGATTGTTGAGGATGAACTGCGCCGCCAGCTCGGTCGCGGCCATGAAGCGGCGCAGCTTGTCCTTGTTCATGCTGCGCGGATTGGCGACGTAGATCAGCTCGTCATAGGCCGGCACGCCCTCGCTTTCCGGATAGAAGCAGCGGCCCGTCTTGCCCTCGAGAGCCAGCTGGTTCAGCTCGAAATTGCGGAAGGCGCCGATGACACCGGCGACCTGGCCGCTCATCAGCGCCGGGGAGATCGAGAAGCCGATATTGACCTTCTCCACCGCGCTCGGCTGCACGCCATGATGGCGCAGCATCGCCTCGAGCAGCACTTCCTGCACCCCGGCGACGGCGAAACCGACCTTGCGCCCGGCGAGATCGGCGACGCTCTTCACTGGCCCGTCGGCGAGGGTGACGAGGCAGGTCAGCGGTGTCGAAACCAGGGTCCCGACCCGGACCAGCTCCATGCCCTGATGCAGGTTGAGGTGCAGCTGCGGCTGGTAGGAAACGGCGAGGTCGGCACGGCCGGCCGCGACCATTTTCGGCGGATCGGTGGGATTGGCCGGGGCGATGATCTCGACCTCCAGCCCCATCTGCTTGAAGTAGCCCTGCTCCTTGGCGATGATGATCGGGCCGTGATCGGGATTGACGAACCAGTCGAGGATCAGGCTCAGCCTGTCCTGCGCCTGGGCGGAACCTGCCATCAGCAGGGCGAAGGCGAGTGGCAGCAGGGTTTTCAGCATCGGTCCCATCCCAGGCAGCAGCATCGTCCCCGGGATAAAGGCCAATGCCGGTCCGGATTCAAGCCGCAATCGCTTGCTGCGCCATCAGGCGGCGAAGCTGCGCAGCGCGCCGAGATCGAAGAGTTTTTGCGCGACCAGCACCGCCGCAGGGGCGTTGACCGCTGTCGCATCGGCCCCCACCGCCACTGCCAGCCCCGGATCGGCCGAGAAGATCGGTCCACCGACCATGATGCCGATGGTCGGGTTGAGCGAGGTCTTGCGGATCAGCGCGATCATCGCCTTCAGCTGTGCGAGATGCCGCTCCGAGCCCAGCGTCAGGCCAGCAACCGCATACCACGCTCCGCCGGAGGCCGCGGCAATCGTCTCGGCGGAGGCGCCGATTTCGCTCTCGACCTGCCAGCCGCCGGCATCGAGAAACTTCGTCACCATCGACAGGCCGAAGACATGCTGGTCGCCGGGCGTCGTCAGCATCAGCACCCGGCGCTTTTCGTCGAGCGCTGGCAGCACATGGGTGGAGTTGAACACCGCCAGCAGCTTCTGCAGCCGGCCGAGCCCCAGCGTGACATCGATGAAATCGCACTCGTCGCGGTCCCACATCGTGCCGAGATGACGGGCGCAGGGCTCCAGAAGCTCGACGAACAGCCGCTCCATCGACAGGCCACGATCGCGCAACAGGGTGATGTAGCGGGCCGCATCCTCGATATCGGCGCTGAGCACACGCCGCGCCAGCCCTGCAATTTCGTCCTCGCTCGGCGGCTCCGCCGTCAGCGCGACCTCTTTGTGCAGCAGCATCAGCCGGGGGATGATCTCTCCGGCCACCACTTTCGCGAGCTTGGCACGCCGCTCGGCCACATCGCTGCGACCCAGGATCGACGGGGCCACGAACCGCCCTTCATCGATGACGCCCTCAAACGAGCCCATGATCCGTTTCCCCGAAACGCCTGTCTTATCGTTGTTGAACGGGCCATGGCAGCATGAGCCAGACCCATGGGCCTCGTTGAGCCCACAGGCTCAAGCTAGGGCAGACCCGCGGTGCCGACCAGCCCCCGGCCCGCTTCTCGCGTTCGATTGATTTTGCCGATGGATCGGATTTGTCTGCGGGTGTTCTGCGAATGCGGTTGAAGCCGGCTTTCGCTCCCTTATCTCGCCCCCGTGATGTCCGGGCCCCTCTGGCGAAACCCTTTCGCGATGTCGGACCAAGCTGCCCAGTCGGAGGCCTGACCATGAGCGACGCCGCCATCCATCGCACCATCGATTTCCACCTTGCCCATCCCGGCTGGTGCCCCAAGGAGGATACGCGTGACACGGTGCGCGCCCGCCGCAATGTGCTGACGGCGCTCTGGGCGGGGCGGCTGATGGGCCTGCCCGGTGCAGCGCTCAGTGCCTATGCCACCGAAGCGCATATCGCCGATTTCGAGGCGGCGGGTGACGAGGACATCGTCCGCAAGCTGTCGGGAGACCTGAACGCGCTCGGCTTCTTCGTCTCCGGGCAGATGGTGCGCGGCAAGCTTGTCGAGTTTCACGCGCAGGCCCTGCGCGAAGCCGCCCTGACGGACTGACCGCCACGGCAGCGCTTAGAGGCCGTTTGAGCTATCCTCAGCCCTCATGCTGAAGGAGCCATTCCGTCGGGAATGGCGTCTCGAAGGATGCTCAAGAAGGCTCCGGCGTCCGCTGGACCATCCTTCGAGACGGCCCTTTCAGCGGCCTCCTCAGGATGAGGGCTCGCAGTCTCAAACGGTCTCTGAGCCCAGCAGGGCCTCCACCGCTGCCGCAATTGCGAAAACCCGCGCATCCTGTGCCGCCAAGGCCCGCGATCATCAGACCAACCGGCGCCTGATCCGGCTTGGTGGCCGGCAGCGAGATGGCGCAGCCGTCGATCATGTTGATCAACGTGCAATTGCGCAGCGCCATCAGATTCGCCTGGGTATAGGCCTCCTCATCCTGCTCCAGCGCGGCAAGGGCTGGCGGCAGGATCGCGACAGTCGGCAGGACCAGCGCATCGAAACCGCCAAGCCGCGCCTCGATACCGGCGATCATCGTCCGGCGGGCCGCGACCGCGTCGAGATAATCCGCCGCCAGAACAGTGCCGCCGCGCCGGATCCGGCTGGAGACGCGGGGGTCGTAGAGGTCGCCCTTCTCAGCTAGCAAGGCGCGGTGCCAGGCGAAGCTTTCCGGCGCCGTGAAGCCACCCTTGGCGTTGATGCCGGCAATCTCGTCGAATTCCGGGACCGGCAATCCGGGAGATGCGCGCACCTTCTGCCGCCAGCCGGCCGAGCGCCTGCTCGAAAGCGGCCTCGACCTCGGGCGCCAGACCCGCAAGCGCGATCGTCGTCGGCACCGCCAGCCGCAGCCCCGCCAGTGCGGCCGGCACCAGCACGGTGGGTTGCTCACCCGCCAGCAGGGCATCCAACGTCGCGCAGCATTGGACCGAACGGGCGAGGGGGCCAATCGAATCGAGGCTCGGCGAGAGCGGCACGCAGCCCTGCTGCGGCACACGCCGTGCTGTCGGCTTGTACCCGACGATGCCGCAGAACGCCGCCGGGATGCGGCAGGACCCGCCGGTATCGGTACCAAGAGCGGCATGCGCCATGCCGTCGGCCACCGCGACCGCCCCGCCCGATGTCGAGCCGCCGGAGACACGCCCTGTCGCACGGTCGAACGGCGCGCGCGGACTGCCATAATGCGGGTTCATGCCGAGGCCTGAATAAGCGAATTCGGTCATATTGGCCCGGCCGAGCGCGATGAAGCCCGCCTGCTTCAGCCGCGCCACGGCAACCGCGTCCTGCCCGGCCGGGGGCTGCGTGGCCAAGGCTTTTGAGCCGGCAGTCGTCACCTCGCCCGCTATGTCGAACAGGTCCTTGATGGCGATCGGGATGCCGGCGAAGGGCGAGGGTGCAGCGCCAGCCGCGCGCAGCAAATCCATGGCATCGGCAGCTTGGAGCGCCTTTTCGGCATCGACGCTGACGAAGGCGCGCTGTCCTTCACCCTTGGGGTCGGCAATCGCCGCGAGGCACGCCTCGACCAGGCGACGGCTGGTGGTCTGGCCGCTGGCCAGCGCGGCGGCGAGGTCTGCAAGCGTCGGATGGGGCATGAAGATCGTCCTGCGGTCGAAGAGGGCTCAGCCGGTTCAGGGCTGGATGATGCTGTCGCGGAAGGCCTGTGCCCGCTCGCGCAAGGCGCTGGCCGTGAGGCCGGGCTTGTACAGCGCGGAGCCGAGGCCAAAACCGGCAGCGCCGGCCTGGCGATAGACCGCGACCTTCTCCGGTGTAATGCCGCCCACCGGCACCAGCGCCACTTCCTTGGGAAGGACCGCCCGCCAGGCGCTGACGATAGCCGGCGGCATCTGCTCGGCCGGGAACATCTTCAGCGCATCGGCGCCATTGGCCAGCGCTGCGAAGGCCTCCGTGGGGGTCGCGACGCCGGGCACGCAGGTCAGGCCCCGCGCCTTGGCTGCGCGGACCACCTCGCCGTCGGAATGCGGCATCAGGATCAGCCGCCCGCCAGCGCCCTCCACCTCGGCGACCGCAGCGGGCGTCATCACCGTCCCGGCTCCGATCAGCGTGTCGGGCAGGGCGCGAGCCAGAATCTCGATGCTGCGCAAGGGATCGGGCGAATTCAGCGGCACCTCAATAATCCCGAAGCCGGCCTCGACCAGCACTTCGGCCAGTTCCAGCACCTCGTCAGGCTTCACGCCACGCAGGATTGCGATCAGGGGGAAGGCCCGGAGGCGATCGAGAAAATGCATGATGACCTCAGACAAGCAGTGCGTTGCGACGGGCGATTTCGAACAGGCCGGCAAAGGCGGCGTCCTCGATCACCCCGCTCTCCAGCCCGGCCTGCGCCAGCGCCAGCTGATAGGGGTGAGCGAGGTCTGGCCGGCAGATCAGCTGGACCGGCAGGGCAGGCCGCTCACCCAGCACAGCGATAGCCTCGCGGATTTCCTCGCCGATCAGCAGGCCCGACAGGTAGCTGGGGAGTTCCTCGGGCTTGAAGCGCTCGAACAGCCCTTGGGTGCGGACCGAGAACAGGGTGTTGAGCAGGGCTCCCCCAGCCGAAGCGAGCGACAGCGCGCTGCCGGCTTCAAAAGCTGCGCGCTCGAAGGGGGCCTCGCCATTCTGCGGCATCAGCCGCCCGAGAATCGAATGCTGCTTCAGCAGCCCGTAGACCTCGCCGGTCATAAAGCTGTGAAAGCGCAGGATGCGGCCATTGGCGACGCTGACCCATTTGCTGTGGGTTCCCGGCAGGACGAACACGCCATCGTCGCGCCCGCTCAGCTTCAGGGCGCCGAAAACCTGCGCCTCCTCGCCGCGCATCACATCGGGCGCCGCATCGCCCATCCGGCTTACCAGCCCCGGCACCAGTCCGAGCGCCCGCCCTGCCGCAAGCGGGATGGTGACGAAGCCGCGCGCCAGATCCTCAAAGCTTGCAGGGCAGGCGACATAGGGCGCCTCCTGCCAGCCCTGGCGGCTGCCGACCATGCCTGAGGCCAGGATCACCGCCTGCGGCCAGCGCTCCAGCCAGCCGCGAAACAGAGACTGGAAGACCGAGCCATAGTCGCGGCCGGCCATGGCCATCACACCGTCGGTGGAGCTGAGCCGATCAGTGATGCTGCCCTGGCGGTCCATGACCACGGCACGCAGGGAACTGGTGCCCCAATCGATGGCGATCAGATGGGAACCGGGGGCGAGAGGCTGGGCGGACGGCAAGGCGTGAACTCCGAAAAGCCGGGGCAACCGCCGCCAGCGATGCATCAATGGGACAGATCAAAACCGGGTTCAACTCCCCAACGTCATGCCGTTTTGCCGGTCTGAGCGCTGTGGAACAAGCCACCTGACTCCGTGTTCAGCCTTTAAGCAGCTCAAACTGGAGATCATGACCATGGCAACGAAGCCCAAGACTCTGAACGACCTTTTCATCGACCAGCTCAAGGACATCTATTACGCCGAGAAGCAGATCCTGCGCACTCTGCCGAAGATGGCCAAGGCTGCGAACGCCTCCGAGGTGAAGCAGGCTTTCGAGACCCACCGCACCGAGACCGAAGGCCAGATCGAGCGCCTCGAGCAGGTGTTCGAGCTCGCCGGCGTCGCCGCGCGCGGCAAGACCTGCGAAGCCATCGTCGGGATCATCGAGGAAGGCAAGGAAGTCATGGAGGAGTACGCCGACAGCGAAGCGCTGGACGCCGGCCTCATCGCATCCGCCCAGGCGGTCGAGCATTACGAGATGGCGCGCTACGGCACGCTGAAGGCGCTGGCCCAGCAGCTGGGCATGAACGACGCTGTCAAGCTGCTCGACGAGACGCTCGCGGAGGAGAAGAAGACCGACGCGCTGCTCAGCCAGATCGCCGAAGGCTCTGTCAACAAGAAGGGCCAGAAGGCCGCCTGAATCCGGTAGCCGCGTCTGCGGCCATCTGATTACGATCTGCCACGATGTGGCAGCGTCAGGCCGGGCTCCAGCGAGCACCGGCCTGATGCCGTCTCACCACCCGTAGCAGTCCGGAGTTGCTCTTCATGAACAACCGGCACCTTGGCGCGCTTGCAGTGACAGTCGCTCTCGGCTGGTTGCTCTATGCCGGGCTGATCCCGGATGACAGCGTGCTCTTCGATCTGGTCTGGCTGGCGTTGTCGGCTTCCGTGACCATCCTGGTCATGTCAGCGGAAGCAGCGACGCGCCCGGCGCGTCCCCAGGCCCCGCGGCGCAAGACCCGGATGGCTCACAGGTGAACCGGCTCCGCCGCGAAAGAGAGCCGGCAAATTAGACCGGTGGCGCTATAGGTCAGCTCAATCTCCGGGCCGAGTTGCGGCGGGAAGGCGCGGCGCACCAGCTTGGAGCCAAACCCCTCCGCCGAGGGCGGAACGACGACCGGCCCGTCCTGCTCGTGCCAGCACAGATCCAGCCGCGGCGGCGCATCCTCCGTCGCGGTCCACGAAATCGAGACCACCCCGGCCTCGCCATGCAGCGCGCCATATTTGATCGCATTCGTCGCCAGCTCGTGGATCACCATCGACAGCGCCAGCGCGGCCTGCGAGCCAAGCGCGACAGAAGGCCCCTCCAGCCGGATCCGCTCCGCCATGGTCTGGTGCGGGCGCAATGTCGTCGCGATCACGGTCTCGATGTCGCCGCCCGCATGTTCGCTGGACAGGAGAATGTCGTAGGTCCCGGCGAGGGCGACCACCCGGTCCGTGAAGGTACGTGACAGGTTCTTGTCGACATGCGGCCCGAAGGTCTGCCGCGCGATGGCTTGCACGATGGTCAGCGTGTTCTTCACGCGGTGGCTCAGTTCCCGCATCAGCAGCTCGCTCTGGCGCTGCGCGGCCTCGGCCTCCTCCTGCCGCCGCTCGAGCTCATCGAGCAGGTCATCGACGGTTTGGCCGACGCTTTCGACCTCGCCCTGCGCCGCCTTCATGCCGGTGCGCGTGCTCGGCGCGCCGCTGCGCCACCTCTCCAGCACGCTGATGATCCGGCTCAGGGGACGCCTGATAAAGGCGTTGCCGACGAACCAGGCCGAGGCAAAGGCGGCTAGCGCCCCCAGCGAGACCAGCGCCAGGCCGACAAGGCTGGCGCGATTGACCGCCTTGAAGGCCTCGGCCTTCGACAATCCGGCGCTGATGTAAAGTCCACGCGGAGCCAGTGTTGCCGGGAGATAGCCGAGGATGCGCGTTTCGCCATCCTGACTGTGCACTTCAAGCGTTCCGGAACTGGTCTCGGTGACCAAGCGCAGGAACGGCTCGGGGATGCGCGTACCGACGAAGCGCTCGCCCTGCGGGTGGCGCGCCAGGATGACCCCGCTGCGGTCGGCGATGGTGACGGCGCCACCGGGCGGCAGGCCACGCTCGCGCAGCCGGTCACCCAGCCAGCCCAGCCGGATGCCTGTCGCCAGCACACCCTTCACCGAGCCATCGGGATTGCGTACGGCCTTGCTGATCGGCAGGACTGGCGAGCTGGACAGGCGGCTATCGGTGTATTCGCCGATGACGGGGCCGGGAGAGGTCAGCGCATCGCGGAAATAGCTGCGATCCTGCATGTTCATCCCGTCGATCGTGCCGCTGCTGTCGCAGACGATCTTGCCTTCGGGATCGAGCAGGAAAATCGTCCGGATCGAGTTGACGCTGCTGCTGACCGCGCCCAGCGCCTCGCGGCAGCCGGTGACATCCTGGTTGAACACGGCCGGAATGGCGGCGACGGCCGTCAGCAGGCCATCCACCCCTTCAATAATGCGCTCCATTTCGGAGGCAGCCTGCTGGCCAGCCTGTCGCGCCTGCCGATGAACCTCCTGCTCGCGCTCACCACGATAGGAGAGTTCATTGAATGCGAGCATGGCCAGGCCGGGAAGCAGCGCCGCCGTGGCAACAAGAAAAAGCCGCGTCTTCAAAAGGCCCACCGTGCTTCGAGGCGTAGAAGCCTAGGCCATACAGAATAAGACTGACAAGTTCCACATGGTGGAAATGCGATTTGCAGTTTGAAAATTCCTCGCGAGATCAGGTCCCGCAGAAGGTTCGCAGCACGCGTTCTTCCGGCTTGGCCGGTAATGCATAGCCGGCGAACTCAGGCCTGTCCTGATAGGGCTGCTCCAGCGCGGCCAGAAGCTGCTCAAATGGCCCGAAATCGGCATCAGCAGTGGCTGCGGCGATAGCCGCCTCGACCTGATGGTTGCGCGGGATGTAGGCGGGGTTGGCCTGGAGCATCGTCTGCGCCGCCTCTTCCGGATGGATTCGCGCACTCCAGCGCGCCAGCCACTCCTCGAATTTTGCATCGCTCTCAAACGTCTGGCGCAGGTCGAGGCGCGCGGTCTCGCCGGTCGCGGCATGGGCGAGCTGGCGGAAACTCAAGGTGAAATCAGCCTGATGGGCGGCCAGCAGCGCGAGCCAGTCGCGAATCAGCAGGTCATCCTCACCCTCTGCGCTGCCCAGCCCAAGCTTTCGCGCGAGGCCGGCATTATACACCGCATGGAAAAGGTCGCCGAACTGGCCGAGAGCGGTCTGCGCAAGTTCCACGGCGGCGTCCGTCTCCGGTGCAAGCAGCGGCACCAGCGTCTCGGCCAGCCGCGTCAAATTCCACAGGGCGATGGAGGGCTGGTTGCCATAGGCATAGCGACCATTGACGTCGACCGAGCTAAAGACCGTCTCGGTGTCATAGCCCTCGATGAAGGCGCAGGGGCCGTAATCGATCGTCTCTCCGGCGATCGACATATTGTCGGTGTTCATCACCCCATGGATGAAGCCGACCAGAAGCCATTGCGCCACCAGCTGGGCCTGCGCCGCGATCACCGCCTCGAGCAAAGCGAGATAGCGGTTTTGCGCCTGCGCGCAGTCGGGATAATGCCGGCCGATGACATGGTCGGCGAGCGCGGTGATGGCCTCGACATCGCGCCGCGCCGCAAAGAACTGGAAGGTGCCGACGCGAATATGGCTGGATGCGATCCGGGTCAGGATCGCGCCCGGCAGAAACTGCTCGCGCACCACCACATCGCCGGTGGTGACGAAGGCGAGCGCCCGCGTCGTCGGGATGCCGAAGGCCGCCATCGCCTCGCTGATGATATATTCGCGCATCACCGGCCCCAGCGCCGCCCGCCCGTCACCGCCCCGCGAGAAGCGGGTCCGGCCTGAGCCTTTGAGCTGGATGTCGCGGCGAGTGCCGCTCCGGTCGATCACCTCGCCGAGCAGGATCGCCCGTCCGTCCCCGAGCTGCGGCACGAAATGCCCGAACTGGTGGCCGGCATAGGCTGTCGCGATCGGCATCGAGCCCGCGCCGATCTCGTTGCCCGCCAGCATCGCCACCCCGGCCTCGCTGGCCAGCCAATCCGGGTCCAGCCCCAGCTGCTGCGCCAGCGGCCGATTGAGCCTGACCAGCCTGGGCTTGGAGACCGGCGTCGGCAGTGTCGGCTCGAAGAAGCGCGGCGGCAGCCTCGCATAGCTGTTGTCGAAGGGGATGCTGCTTGTCATCGTCCTGAGGTGGGGCTCGGCCCCGCCATCCTCAAGCCCATTCGCCCTTGCGGAACACCGGCACGCGCCGCCCATCCTCATGCACGCCGTCGATGTCGATCTGGTCGGAGCCGATCATCCAGTCGATATGGATCAGGCTGGTATTGCCGCCCTGTGCCGCGATCTGCTCGGGCGACAGCGAAGCGCCATCGAGGAAGCATTTGGAATAGCACTGGCCCAGCGCGATGTGGCAGGCGGCGTTTTCGTCGAACAGCGTGTTGAAGAACAAAAGCCCGCTCTTGGAGATCGGCGAGGAATGCGGAACCAGCGCCACCTCGCCAAGGCGGCGCGCGCCTTCATCCGTATCGAGCACCTTGTTCAGCACCGCCTCGCCCTTGCTGGCATGCGCCTCGACAATGCGCCCGCCCTCGAAACGCACCGAAATTTCGTCAATCAGCGAGCCCTGATGCGATAAAGGTTTGGTGCTTCTGACATGACCTTCGACCCGTCTCGCATGCGGGGTGGTGAAGACTTCTTCGGTCGGAATATTGGGGTTGCAGGTGATGCCGTTCTTGGCGGTGGAGGCGCCGCCCTGCCATTCATGGCTGTCGGCAAGGCCAACCGTCAGCTCCGTACCCGGCCCGCTGAAATGCAGCGCGTGGAAGCGGTGCTGGTTCAGCCAGGCGGTGCGGCTGCGCAAATTGGCATTATGAGCGGCCCAGGCTGCGACCGGATCCGCGAGATCGACGCGGGAGGCGGCAAAGATCGCCTGCGCCAGCTTGCCGACCGCAATATCCTCCGGCTCGCCCGGAAACATCGTCCGCGCCCAGGAGGCGGTGGGGTAGGCGACGATGTTCCAGTTGATATCGAAGCCGGCGATCTTCTCCAGCGCCGGCTGATAGGCCTTGGAATTGGCCTTGCTCGCCCGCCCGACCTTGGCCGGGTCTTCCTGCGCCAGCATCATCGGGTTGTCGCCGACGATCGCCAGGCGCGCGGTATTGGCGGAAAACGCCTTGGCGACGCCTTCATAAAGCCAGCCCGGCGCACGGTCGAAGCTCGCATCATCGGCATGGCGGTAGCGGGCCAGCGTGATTTCCTCATCCGAAAAGAGGGGCGTCACCAGCCCGGCCCCGGCCTTGTAGGCGTGCTCGGCGATCCGCCGCACCAGCGGCAACGCCGCCATCGGCGCGGTCAGGAAGACATCCTGCCCCGGTTGCAGGTTCAGCCCCACCCGGACGGCAGTCTGGGCCAGCCGGTCGAGAAGGACCGGGTCGATGGCGGGTGCAAGCGGCGGCTGGTGGATGGTCATGGTCGAAGCGTTCTCCACGGTCTGTCGCGGGGCTTCGCGGCCCGGCGCGTTGCAGCCAGCATAGACCAGCGCGCGCGGATTGGCAGCTTTTCGCCATGCGTCACCCTGACCTTGGTGCAGCCTCCGGAACAAAGGCTGTCAGTGCCGGGTTTGGCGGCTGACGGCGTAATCCGCGCTGCTTCGGGGGCCTCGCCATGCCAGCATTCCAAACCTCTTCGCACAGCCGGTGATGCGGGGTGGGACGATGAATTCTGCTCCGTCGCGGCGCCTGATCCTGGCGATGCTCGGCTCGACGATCCTGAGCAGCGCCGCGCCCGCGCAGTCGCGCCCGGGGAGCGAGCCTGCGTCCTTCGGGTTTGGCGATGTCGAGCGGCAGGCCCGTGAACTCGGTGAGCGGCCCTTCGACAGCGAAGTCGCGGCCATTCCCGAGAGCCTGAAGAAGCTGACCTATGACAGCTATCGCGAGATCCGCTTTCTGCGCGACAAGGCGTTCTGGCAAAACAGCGGCTCGGAATTCCGGCTGCAGCTGTTCCATCTTGGCTTCCTGCATGACCGCCCGGTCGAGATCAGCATCGTCCGCAAGGGCCCGCCGATCCCGATCCCCTTCACGCGGGAGCTGTTCGAATACGGCAAGGCGGAGGTGCCGGCGCGGCTCTCGCCCGCATTGGGTTTTGCAGGCTTCAGCGTCACCACGACGCTCAACCAGCCCACGGTGCAGGACGAAGTCATCTCCTTCCTCGGCGCCAGCTACTTCCGCTTTCTCGGCCGCGAGCATCGCTACGGTCTCTCGGCCCGGTCGCTGGCGCTCGATATCGGTGGCGCGCAGCCCGAGGAGTTTCCGTTCTTCCGCCGGTTCTGGGTCGTCGAGCCAACAGCGGAAAATGCAGCCCTGACGATTTATGGCCTGCTGGATTCACCCTCCGTGGCCGGCGCCTTCCAGTTCATCGTGACGCCGGGCGAGCGGACGACGGTCGATGTCACGGCGACGCTGACCCCGCGCGTCCCGATCGAGAGGCTCGGCCTCGCGCCGCTGACCTCGATGTACTGGGCCGGGGAGGGCGATGCCGACCAGCGTACCGGCTTCCGGCCGGAAATCCATGATTCCGACGGGCTGATGATCCATAACGGCGCCGGCGAGTGGCTCTGGCGCCCGCTCGCCAATCCGCGCAAGCTGCGCATCTCCAGCTTCCACGACAAGAATCCGCAGGGCTTTGGCCTGATGCAGCGGGACCGGCAGTTCAGCCATTACCAGGATCTCGAGGCGCATTATCACGCCCGTCCCGGCTATTGGGTCGAGCCATCCGGGGATTGGGGCGAAGGTCGCGTCGACCTGATCGAGATCCCCACCGATAACGAGGTGTTCGACAATATCGGCTGCTGCTGGATCCCGGCTGCGCCGCTGGAGCCCCGCAAGCAGCATCGCTTCGGCTATCGCATCACTGCGCTCTCGACCAGCGATGATCTCAACACGCTCGGTCAGGCCGGCAACAGCTTTGTCGAAGCCGCTCCGGAGCCTCAAGGCGAGGCGCAGGCGGAAAGCAAGCGCCGGTACATCGTCGATTTTCTCGGCGGCGACCTCGCCTATCATTTGGGGGCGCCCGACAAGGTCAAGATCGAGGCCAACACCTCCGCCGGGACGATCCGCAGCGCGATCCTCGACCCCAACCCGGTCGGCAAGGGCTTCCGCGCCATGCTCGACGTGACGCTGCCCAAGGGCGAGACGGCAGTGATCCGGCTCTTCCTGAAGACCTCCTCGCGTGTCCTGACCGAAGTCTGGACCACGAGCTGGCAGAACCTCAGCTAGACCGCCCTAGAGCCCGCGCGTGCTGGTCACGCCGAGATAGCACAGGCTCTCGCCGGGCTTGGGCGTCAGATTGGGGAAGATCATCATGCTGTCGCGCTCGGCCAGGATGGGCGATCCATCCTCCCGCCGCGCGATCAGCTGCCCTGCGGCAACCGCGTCGCCGGTGTTCCAGCTGCCTTCGAGCCGGTCGCCCGCTCGTTCGCACAGCACCAGCTCGTTCATGTCGATGATCGCCGGGCGCGGCGGCGGTGGCGGCAGGGCATCGCTCATCCCGAGATGCGCCAGCGCATTGTGGATCGCGCCATAACCGACTTCGACGGAGTTGGGGTCGTCATGCCGGCCGCATTCCAGCGTCACGCCATACCCCCCGGCAAAGCGCATATATTCGGTGGTGCCGAAGCCCTCGGTCAGGGACAAGGGCGGCAGGCCAAGCCGCTGGCGCGCTGCGATCAGCCGCGCATAGATATCGAGCCAGCCATGGATCAGCAGGCCGGTTCCGAGGCAGGCGGCGAAGGCAGTCTCGGCCCGCGCATGTCGAAACGGCTCGAGCGTACCGGTATTGTCCTCCGGGCCGAAGAAGACGAAGGGCGGCCCTTCGCGGGTAAAGGAATGAATATCGAGCAGCATGTCATGGCTGCGCAGCAGGGCGCAGAGCCGGTTGCCGATCCGATCCTCGTAATCGCCAGGCTGCGGCTTTTCACGCATGTCGCGGTTGAGATTGCGGTCTCCCTCGCGGGTTTTCTGCCTGTAGGCCTTGGGGTTGGCGACAGGCACGAATGTCACCTCGCCGCGCAGGATGGTGAGCCGCCCCTCGCGGCAATCGGCGATGGCGCGGGCAATCGCCTTGGGGCCGCAGACCTCGTTGCCATGCACAGCGCCCAGCACGATCAGCCTCGGCCCTGCCGTCAAACCGTGGAAGCGAACGCTCTCGAGCGGTCCGTCATCGAGGGTCAGGCTCATTGTCTTGGTCTCCCGGCTCATGCTGGCCACGCCCTGCATCCGATAGGACGCAAGGCGAAGCAGTACCATTCCCGCAATCGCATGAGGCGAATGCGCGTCAGGCGGCCCGGCTGGTCAGCGTGTCGCTGCCATCGCCCTGATCCTGGGCGCGGGCGTAGACCTTGCCGAAGCGGTTGGCGAGGAAGCTGTCGAGGCTGATATCCTCCTGCCGGATGAAGCCCTGCTGCGGCAGCGTGCCCTCCGACAGCATGTCCAGCACGGTGCAGATTCCGGCAGCGGTGGTGATCTGGATCGCGCTGCGCATCACGCCATGTACCGGGCGGCTATAGACCTTGTTGGCATAGGTCTCCTGCACCAGGCGTCCGGCCTTGCGGCCGCTGACCGTGACGAAGACGATCACGACATCCTGCAGCGTGCTCGGCAGCGCAGCTCTCGAAAATGTCCTTCAGCACGTCCCGACGCTCCGACAGCCGCAGATCCTGCAGCAGCGTCTTCATGATCATGCAGTGGCCGGGATAGCGGATGGTCCGGTAGTTCAGGGTGCGGACCTTGCCCTGCAAGGTTTCGCACAAGGTCCCGAGACCGCCCGAGGTGTTGAAGGCCTCATAGGCGACGCCATCCAGCGAGAACTCGTCCCGCTCTTCGAGCGCCGGCACCAGCACGCGCTCGCCATTGACGATCGCTTCGCAGGGCTCGCAATACTCGTTGATGATGCCGTCCGTGCTCCAGGTCAGGTTGTAGCCGAGCGCATTGGAGGGATATTGCGGCAGCGCGCCGACCCGCAGCTTCAGGCTGTCGATGCTGTCGAAATCCCGCGCCAGATCAGCCGCGACGATGGAGATGAAGCCCGGCGCCAGCCCGCATTGCGGGATCAGCGCAGCGCTTGACCCGGCCGCCAGCTCTTTCACCCGCTTGGTGCTGGCGACATCCTCGGTCAGGTCGAGATAATGCACGCCCAGCGGAGCCGCAGCCTCGGCGATCCGCGTCGTCAGCGCATAGGGAGCAGCGCTCAACACGGCGAAGCGCCCGGCCAGCAGGCGGCTGAGCTGGGCCGAATTGGTGATGTCGACAACCTCCGTCGTCACCCGCTCGCTCTTGCGAATGCCGGCGAGCTGAAGCTCGGACCGGTCCGCCACCGTCACCTTGTAGTCACCGCTTCCGGCCAGCAGATCGGCAATGGTGCCGCCGATCTTGCCTGCTCCCATCACAACAATATCGCGCATGATAACCCCCCTCTGGAAATGATGGGCGGATGGTGTCAGGCTCGTCCGTCGATTAGAACCCCCTGATCTGCCGGATACGCCGGAGCGTTTTCGGCAGAACGCCGGTCTAAATACGCAGAGTGACGATGGACGCCACCGACCGCCACCTCCTGACCCTGCTGACCGAGAACGCCCGCGCTCCTGTCGCCGAGCTCGGGCGCAAGCTCGGGCTCTCGCGCACCACGGTGCAGGGGCGCATCGACAGGCTCGAGCGGCGCGGCGTCATCACCGGCTATCGGGCAAGGCTGTCGGATGATCATGAGAAGGGGCTGGTGCGGGCTCATGTGCTGATCACCGCCCTGCCCAAGCTGGCCTCACGGGTGGAGTCGGAGCTGCGGCAGATCGGCGAAGTCCGCAGCCTGCACTCGGTCAGCGGCCATTTCGACATGATCGCCATCGTCGCGGCCGGATCGATCGGCGAACTCGATGGGCTGATCGACCGCATCGGCGCGCTGGAGGGGGTGGAGCGGACGCTGTCCTCCATCATCCTGTCCACAAGGATCGACCGCTGAGCCCAGGCGCGCAGGCCCAGACGCAACCCTTCCGCCCCTGGCTCGTTGCCTTACGGGCACTGGCGCCCTTGCAAGAGCCTGGAGGCAGCGCAGTCGCTTCGCCTCAGCTCGAACAACTCGGAGAGGCAGCGGCGGGTGAACCTGTACATTGTGATTTTGCTGGGCTTCGGCTGCCTTGTCCTGCTCACGGCCTGGCTGCCGATGGTCCTCAACAGGGCACCCCTCTCCCTGCCGATCATCTGCGTCGCCATTGGCGCTGCGCTAGGCGCGACGGCGTGGCTGCCATGGCCGGTGCCGCATCCGCAGGAGCATCTGACCGTCGTCGAGCGCCTGACCGAACTCGTCGTCATCATCTCGCTGATGGGAGCAGGGCTGAAGCTTGATCGCAGGATCGCCTGGCGACGCTGGATCCTGACCTGGCGGTTGCTCGGCATTGCCATGCCGCTGACGATCCTGGCACTGGCTGTACTAGGCTATGGCCTGCTCGGCTTGAGTGCGGCCACCGCGCTTCTTCTGGCGGCTGCTTTGGCGCCGACTGATCCCGTGCTTGCCAGCGATATCCAGGTCGGCCCGCCCAATTCCGGCGAGGAGGGCGAAACCCGCTTCGCCCTGACCTCCGAGGCCGGGCTGAACGATGCGCTCGCGTTTCCCTTCGTTAATGCAGCCATCGCCCTGGCTGCCGCCTCGACCCAGACTGACTGGGTCGGAGAGTGGCTGGCAGTCGATGTCTTGTGGAAACTCGGTGCCGGGCTTGGCATCGGCCTGCTGACGGGCCGCGTGCTCGGCTTTCTGGTCTTCCATCTGCCGAACCGCGCCAATCTCTCACGTACAGGGGATGGCTTCGTCGCGCTGGGCATCACCTGCGTCGCCTATGGCGTAGCCGAACTCGCCCATGGCTACGGCTTCCTCGCGGTGTTCGTCGCCGCATTGGCGTTGCGCGCCACCGAACGCGAGAACGAGTTCCACAAGAAGCTGCATGACTTCGCCGAGGAGCTGGAGCGCCTGCTGATGATGGCGCTTTTGTGGCTTTCGGCGCCATGCTGGTCGCCGGTGGCCTGCTCTGGCAGGTCGGCTGGGCGGAACTCGCCTTCGGCCTGATCGCCATTATTCTGGTCCGGCCGCTCTGCGGCTGGCTGGCGCTCATCGGCTCTGATGTGACGCTGCGCGAGCGCGCCGTCATCAGCATCTATGGCATCCGCGGCATCGGCTCGGTCTATTACCTCGCCTATGGCCTCGGCCATGGCGGTTTTGAGGGCGCCCATAGTGCCTGGAGCGCGCTGGCGCTGATCATCCTGCTGTCGGTCCTCCTCCATGGCGCGACAGCCAGCCCGGTAATGAACCGGCTCGACCGGGTCACAGGGCGCGAGGTCAGCAGAGGACCGGCCGGCTTCGCGCTGAGGTCGCGCCTTAGCGCAGCGGCCAGACGATCAGGATCAGCGGCACCGACAGCAGCAGCACCAGCAGCGTCAGCGGCGCGCCGAGCCTGGCATAGTCGCTGAAGCGATAGCCGCCCGGTCCCATCACCAGCGTGTTGCACTGATGGCCGATCGGGGTAAGGAAGTCGCAGGCCGCTCCGATGGCCACCGCCATTAGGAACGCATCAGGCTTGTACCCCAGCTGCGCGGCAAAGCCGGCCCCGATCGGCGCCATCACCAGCACGGTCGCGGCGTTGTTGAGGAAGGGCGTCACCGCCATCGCAGCGGCGACCATCATCGCCACCGCGCCCCAAGGCGGCAAACTGCCGCCGAACTGCGCCAGCCAGCCGGCGAGAAGATCGGTAGTGCCGGTGGTGCGCAGGCTGTCGCTGACGGGAATCAGCGCCGCCAGCATCAGCAGAATCGGCGCATCGATCGACTTGTAAGCGTCCCGCAAGGGCACAGCCCGCAGCGCGATCAGCAGCACGGCTGCCGAGAAGAACACGATCGGCACGGGAGCCAGCCCGAAGGCCAGCGCCAGCACGGTCATCGCTACGATGCTGGCCGTCACCAGAACAGGCCGGGCACTGCCCAGCGCCACCACGCGGTTGGCCAGCGGCAGCAGGTTCAGCTCGGAGAGCCGCTCCGGCAGCATCTTCTCGTCACCTTGCACCACCAGGACGTCGCCGGCCCGCAGCCGGACGTCGCGCAGCCGTTCCGTCAGCCGTTCGCCGGACCGGCTGATCGCGAGCAGATGCAGGCCGAAGCGGGTGTGCAGCTCCGCATCGCCCGCCGAGCGGCCGATCAGCACCGATTGCGGCCCGATGATCGCTTCGGTCGCCTGCGTCGGGTCGCTGGTCTCTGGCTCGCTCGCCTTGCGCTCATCGCCCACCAGCGTCAGCTTGCCTTCCGCGACGATGTGCTCGAGCGCGTTGGTCTCGCCGCGCAGGAGTAGCGTGTCGCCACGGCGCAGCGTCGCATCCGGCAGCGGCGCGGGCATCCGGTGGCGGTCGCGCAGAATGGCGACGACCTGAACCTCGCCCTCCGCCAGCGCCTTGAGATCGGCGATGCTTTGGCCCAGCAGCGGCGAGGCCTCGCCGATCTGCACTTCGGTGACGTAGTCCTTGATGTCGAGCGCCTGTTCGAGGGCTGTCGAGCCGCGCCTGTCACGCGGCAGCAGCCGATAGCCAATGCTGAGGAAGACACAGCCGGCCAGCGCCACGACGATGCCGACCGGGGCGAAATCGAACATGCGGAAGGGCTCGCCGGTCAGTTCGGCCCGCACCCGCGCGACGATGACGTTGGGCGACGTCCCGACCAGGGTCACGATGCCGCCGAGCAGCGAGGCAAAGGCCATCGGCATCAGAAATACCGAAGGCGACACGCCATTCTTGCGCGCGAATTGGTAGGCGATCGGCAGCATCATCGCGAGCGCGCCGATATTCTTGATGATGGCCGAGGTCACTGCGACCGTGATGACAAGGAAGGCGACCTGCAATTGCGTCGAGCGCAGCGCCGGCAGCCAGCGCGACATCGCCGAGTTCGATCAGCCGGGAGCGCGCCACCGCCAGGCTGACGACGAGCGCGCTGCCGACGATGATGACGATATCGTCGGAGAAGCCCTTGAAGGCGTCCTTGGCCGGTACCAGGCCAAGCGCCACCGCCGCCAGCAGCGCGACGAGAGCGACAATGTCATAGCGAAATCGCCCCCAGAGAAAGGCGCCCATCATGACGGAGACGAGCAGGAGCGAGGCGATCTGGGGATAGGTCATGAGCAAGCCGGCGAGGGTAGGGCCTCACTGAACGCGGTACATGAACGATCGTTCAGTCAGAATGCCGCGACACTATGGCCTTGGCGAGCATGACAGACCCGCGCCCGGCGCCGCTCACTCGACGATGCGCACGGCGCCCTTGGCGGCGCTGGTGGTCATCGCCGCATAGGCCTTCAGCGCCGTCGAGACCTTGCGCTTGCGCGGCGCGGCCGGCTTCCAGGCCGCCTTGCCCTTGGCCTCCATCGCGGCGCGACGGCGCTGCAGCTCGGGATCGTCGACCATCAGGCTGATGCTGCGGTTGGGGATGTCGATGGCGATGATGTCGCCGCTCTCGACCAGACCGATCGTGCCGCCCTCGGCCGCTTCGGGCGAGACATGGCCGATCGAGAGGCCCGACGAGCCGCCGGAGAAGCGGCCGTCGGTGACGAGCGCGCAGGCCTTGCCCAGCCCCTTCGATTTCAGATAGCTGGTCGGATAGAGCATTTCCTGCATGCCCGGCCCGCCGCGCGGCCCCTCATAGCGGATCAGCACGACGTCGCCGGCCTTGACCTTGCCGTTCAGGATGCCGTCGACGGCGGCGTCCTGGCTCTCGAAGATCACGGCCGGGCCCGAGAAGCTCAGGATCGAGGCGTCGACGCCGGCCGTCTTCACGATGCAGCCGTCGAGCGCGAGATTGCCGTACAGCACCGCCAGGCCGCCATCCGTGCGAATGGGCGTGCTCGACGTTGCGGATCACGCCGCCGTCGCGGTCGAGGTCGAGCTCGTCGTAGCGCCGCTCCTGGCTGAAGGCGACCTGCGTCGGCACGCCGCCGGGCGCCGCGCTGTAGAAGGAGCGCACGCTCTCGCTCTTGCGTGCTGCATCGATGTCCCAGCGTGCCAGCGCCTCGCCCATGCGTGGCGCTGTGGACCGTGGGCAGTGCTGGTGTCGATCAGGCCGGCGCGGTCGAGCTCGCCCAGGATCGCCATGATGCCGCCGGCGCGATGCACGTCCTCCATATGGACGTTGGCGACCGAGGGCGCGACCTTGCACAGCACCGGCACCCGGCGCGACAGCCGGTCGATATCGGCCATGGTGAAGGGCGATCTCGGCCTCATGCGCCGCGGCCAGCAGGTGCAGCACCGTGTTGGTCGAGCCGCCCATGGCGATGTCGAGCGTCATCGCGTTCTCGAAGGCCTTGAAGCTGGCGACATTGCGCGGCAGCACCGAGTCGTCGTCCTGCTCGTAATAGCGCGGCGCGTGATGTCGACGATCAGGTGGCCGGCCTCGACGAACAGCCGCTTGCGGTCGGCATGGGTCGCCAGCACCGAGCCGTTGCCCGGCAGCGCCAGGCCCAGCGCCTCGGTCAGGCAGTTCATCGAGTTGGCGGTGAACATGCCCGAGCAGGAGCCGCAGGTCGGGCAGGCCGAGCGCTCGATCACCTCGACCTCGCTCATCGGTGTAGCGGTCGTCGGCGGCCGCGACCATCGCATCGACGAGATCGACCTTCTTCAGCACGCCTTCGGCCAATGTATTTGCCGGCCTCCATCGGCCCGCCCGAGACGAAAACCGTCGGGATGTTCAGCCGCATCGCCGCCATCAGCATGCCGGGCGTGATCTTGTCGCAGTTGGAGATGCAGACCATCGCATCGGCGCAATGCGCGTTGACCATGTACTCGACGCTGTCGGCGATGATCTCGCGCGAGGGCAGGCTGTAGAGCATGCCGTCATGGCCCATGGCGATGCCGTCATCGACCGCGATGGTGTTGAACTCCTTGGCGACGCCGCCGGCCTGCTCGATCTCGCGGGCCACCAGCTGGCCGAGGTCCTTGAGGTGGACATGGCCGGGCACGAACTGGGTGAAGGAGTTGACGACGGCGATGATCGGCTTGCCGAAATCGCCGTCCTTCATGCCGGTGGCGCGCCAGAGCCCGCGGGCGCCGGCCATGTTGCGGCCATGGGTGGTGGTGCGGGAGCGATAAGCGGGCATAGCGGTATCCGTCAGGCCTAGGCGAAAGGAAATTGCGTCCTAAAGCATCAGGACGAAATGTAAAATGCTGTTTCGGCTGAGCCGATGCCAGCCTGGCGCAAAGCTGCCGCCGATCACGCTCAAATCGATGGGCAGCGGAACCCGGAGCGCCCGCGACGATTGCATCAGGCGGGGACAAGCCCGGATGGAGACGCCTGAGATGCTGGACGCGGAGCTGGAGCGCGGGACGATCGGCCGCTCGCAGGGCGAGGTTGCCGATGATGTCGCCTATAAGCGGCTCGTCCTCGTCAACATCGCCTTCATCGGACGGCGTGGCGCCGGGGACCGCGAATGGGTGCTGGTCGATGCCGGGCTTCCCGGTTCCGCCGATATCATCCGTCGCGCAGCAGCGGCGCGTTTCGGCAAAAGCTCGCGGCCCGCCGCCATCATCCTCACCCATGGCCATTTCGACCATGTCGGCGCGCTGGAGACACTGGCGGAAGACTGGGACGTTCCAATCTACGCGCATTTTCTGGAGCATCCCTATCTCGCCGGAGCCGCCTCCTACCCGCCTCCCGATCCGCTGGTCGGCGGCGGGCTGATGGCGCTGTCCTCCCCGATCTTTCCCCGCTCGCCCATCAACGTCTCCTCGCGCCTGCAGGCCCTGCCGGAGGATGGCAGCCTGCCCTTCTGTCCGGGTTGGCGCTGGATCCATACGCCGGGCCACAGCGTCGGGCATGTCTCGCTCTGGCGGGAGGCCGACCGGCTGCTGATTGCCGGCGATGCGGTGATCACCACCCGTCAGGAATCGGCGATGGCGGTGATGCTGCAGCGCCGGGAGATCCACGGCCCGCCCCGCTATTTCACCATCGACTGGCAGGCGGCGGAGCGGTCGTTCTCGCTGCTGGCAGGGCTGATGCCGGAGATCATCCTCAGCGGCCATGGCCAGCCGCTGCGCGGGGAGGCGATGCGGCGCGCTCTTGCCAAGGTCTCCGGCCAATTCGCGCTGTCGGAGACACCCTCGCATGGTCGCTATGTTGCCAGGCCCGCGACCGCCCATGCCGGAAACGCCTACCGGCGGCCGTGAGCGCGCCCCGCTTCAGACCGTCAGAACGATCTTGGCGGCGCTGACGCGGCCGGCATCGATGTCGGCAAAGGCGCTCGCTCCTTCGGCCAACGCGCGGCTTTCAATCCAGCCGAGATCGCCCAGGCGGCCCTTTGCGAGCGCTTCCACCGATTGCGCGAAGTCGACCGGCGTATAGCAATAGACCCCCGCCAGCGTGATTTCCTGCAGCGTGATCTTGCGGATATCGAGCCCGCCCTGGCCGGGCAGCAGCCCGACATGGACGATCACGCCGCCCGGCCGCACCAGCCGGCAGGAGGCGGCGCGCGTGGCATCGGCCCCAACGGCATCGATGACGAGATCGATCGAATTCTCGGCCGGCTCGGCCTCGCCCGGCGCGTAGCTGGCAAACCCTTCGGCGCTCAGGGTCGCGGCCCGCAACGGATTGGTCTCGGCGATCTGGATGTCGCGGGCGCCGAATAGCCTGGCGACCAGCCCCGCCGCGAGGCCGATCGCGCCACCGCCGAGCACCACGACCCGGCAGGCCGCCAGCGGCTGGTGCAGACGCTGCATGCCGATCCGCACCGCATGCCAGGACACGGCGACAGGCTCCGCCAGGGCGGCATGGGCGACAGGCATGGCATCGGGGATCGCTGTGAGATTGCGCAGCGGGATCCGGACAAGCTCGGCGAAGGCGCCGGGCCGAGGCGGCATCGAGATGATCTGGCGCGTCGGCGAGAGGTGCCAGCGGCCCTCGATCGCATAGGGACAGGTGGGGTCGACCACCAGCGGGTTGATGGTCACGCGCTCGCCCGGCGCGCGGGCCGGTCGCGATGCGGCCTGCCGCCTCATGGCCGAGAATGAGCGGGGCCGGGCGCCTGGCATCGAAGCCGTGATAGGCATGCATGTCCGAGCCGCAGATGCCGACGGCCTCGACCCGGACCAGCACCTCGTCAGCCTGCGGCACCGGTTCGCTCTCGTCGCGGAAGACCAGGCTGTTGGGGCCGGTATAGACCAGGGCCTTCATGCGCGAAGCATCCTCATTTCGCAGTGAAGCCGCCATCGACGGTCAGCGTCTGCCCGGTGACATAGGCTGAAGCCGGAGAGGCGAGGAAAACCGTGGCTCCCGCCAGATCTTCCAGTTGGCCATTGCGGCCGATCGCAGTCTGCGCCGCGTTTTTGGCCGAGCGGGCCTGCGTCGGCGAAAACGGCAGCGGTGAGCGGCGTCGGGAAGAAGCCGGGCGCGATGGCGTTGCAGGTGATGCCATGGCGCGACCACTCCTCCGCAATCGCCCGCGTCAATTGCACGACGCCGCCCTTGGCCGTGCCGTAGGGCGCGCAATCGGGAAAGGCGCGGTAGCTCTGCAGCGAGGCGATGTTGACGATCCGGCCATAGCCGCGCTCCGCCATGGCCGGCGCAAAGGCCTGCGTCAGCAGGAAAGGTGCACGCAGATGCACCGCCATATGCAGGTCGAAGCCCTCCGCGGTGACCTGCATGAAGGGCTGGCGCAGATTGAGCCCGGCGACGTTCACCAGAATGTCGATGTCCAGCCCCAGCCCCGCACAGGCCGCGCCTAAAAAAGTCCCGGCGGCCGGCGAGGCAAGATCGGCCGCGATGATCTCGACCTCGACCCCGTCCGCCTGCAGGCCCACCGCCGCCTCGCGCAGCGCCTCCTCACGCCGGGCGACGATGACGAGCTTGGCTCCTGCCAGTCCGAGCGCCCGCGCCATGGCCAGCCCGATGCCGCTATTGCCGCCGGTGACCAGCGCAGTCCGGCCGGTCAGATCGAAAAGCGGGGTGAGCCTGAACATGCTCAGACCTCCACAGGCGTGCCGAGATCGACATTCGAGCCCGGAGCGTATTTCGCCATCCGGGCATCGCTGGTGCGGGCATGGGCCTCCATCCCCTCCAGCCGCGAAATCCGGGCGGATACCGGCGCGATGCGCTGGCAGGCGGTGCGGTCCATGCGCTGCCAGGTCAGCGGCTTCAGGAATTTGTGCACCGAAAGCCCGGCCGAATAACGAGCCGCGAATTTGGTCGGCAGGATGTGGTTGGGGCCGGAGACCTTGTCGCCGAACGCGACATTGGTCTCCTCGCCGAGGAAGAGCGAGCCGTAATTGCTGAGTTGCGCATGCCACCAGTCGAGATCGGTGCAATGCACCTCCAGATGCTCGCAGGCATAGCGATCCGAAACCTCGACCATCTCCTCGCGGGTGTCGCACAGGACGATCTCGCCATAATCCCGCCAGGCCGCACCTGCGGCATCGCGCGCGGTCGGCGGCAGAGTCGGCGATCAGCTCCGGCATCAGCCTCGCGACCTCATCGGCAATCTTGCGCGAGGAGGTGATGAGCCAGGCCGGGCTCTCATGGCCATGCTCGGCCTGGCCGACCAGATCCGTCGCGACGATCAGCGGGTCGGCGCTGTCATCGGCCAGGACGGCGACTTCGGACGGGCCGGCGAAGACGTCGATCCCGACCTTGCCGAACAGCATGCGCTTGGCCTCGGCGACGAACTTGTTGCCGGGTCCGACGATGATGTCGGCTGGCTTGCCGGTGAACAGCCCGAAGGTCATGGCCGCGATGGCCTGAACCCCGCCCAGGCACATGATGATGTCGGCTCCCGCCACCGTCAGCGCGTAGAGCACATGCGGGTGGATGCCCTGGCCCCGGAACGGGGCGGAGCAGGCGACGACGGTCTTGACGCCGGCGGCCTTGGCGGTGGCGACCGACATATAGGCCGAGGCGATATGGGCGTAGCGCCCGGTCGGCACATAGCAGCCGGCGGTGTTGACCGGCACCAGCTTCTGCCCGAGATGCAGGCCGGGCGAGATCTCCAGCGAGAAATCCTGGCAGGACGCGCGCTGCGCCTCGGCGAAGCGACGCACCTGGCTGGCGGCGAAGCTGATATCGTCCTTCACCGCCTGCGGCACATCGCGGATGCGCGCGGCGATGGCCTCCTTGTCGAGAACGATCGCGCCGTCCCATTTGTCGAGCTTCAGCGCATAATCCTTCACCGCCTGCTCGCCGCCGGCTTCGATGGTGGCCAGCATTTCGGTGACGACAGCGCGCGCGGCGTCCGTTTCCGTCTCCGGTGTCTTGGTCGCGGTCTTCAGATGGGTGATGGCCATGGCGCTGTCCGCTTCGGGTCACAAGGGGAGTGGTGGCGGTGACGCCGGCAGCGTCACCGCGGGGTCGGGAGCCGGGTCAGCTCACTTCTTGTCGAATTCGGTGGCGAAGGCCTTCAGCTTGGCATCGGCCGCGACGCGCTTGAGAAAATCGTCGGAGACGTAGCTTTTCGCGTCGGGGTTGGACGGGATGGTGCCAACTTCGGTGATGAATTTGCCGATTTCGGAGAACCAGCCATCGACGGTCGAGGCGCCGGAGGTCCGCGCCATCAGCTTCAACTGCTCGTCGAGCCCGAAGGTTGGCCGCAGCGCGAACTCCTCATCCATCGCCTTCGGCGTCACTTCCAGCCCGCCCTGCTTGTAGAATTCCAGCGCCAGCGTCCGTGCCTCGGCCGGGTTGGCCTTGGCCCATGACCAGCCGCGCAGGAACACCGCGAGGAACTTCGCCACATCGTCTGGCCGCTCCTTGGCGAAATCGGCCCGCACGATCAGTGCGCCGGGCACGATCGCGTTGGCATCGGCGCCCGAGCACAGGTATTTGGCGTTGGCCCGCTCTTCGAGCGTGTAGGTGTTGGGAGCCCAGACGCCGGCGACATCGCCATTATTCGAGGTGATGGCGGTGATGATCTGGGCCTGGCCCAGATTGACGAACTGCATGTCATTGTTCTGCAGGCCGAACTTGCTCAGGCATTTGCGGGCTGCGTAATCCACCGTCGAATTGGTGGTGAGCAGCAGCTTCTGGCCCTTCAGCAGCTTTGGATCGGCCTTGATCGCGTCGAACTTGTCGCCGCGGACCATCATCGCATTAGTCTTCGACTCGTCATTGGTAATGCCGATGGTCAGGATGTTGAAGCGCACCGCGCCCAGCACAGCCGGCACGGAGCCCGTGCCGCCGACATCCCAGGATTTGGCGGCCGAGGCAGCGATCTGCGGCGCGCCGGCCGGGAAGGTCGAGAAGTTGGGCGTCAGCCCGACATCCTTCCACCAGCCCTTGACGGTCGCGTAATGGAAGGGCAGCGCCCAGTAGAGCGAGGGCTGATAGCTGACGCCGATGGCGGTCTGGGCCTGGGCGGGCGAAGCCGCGGCGCAAGCGAGCGAGGCGGCCAATCCCAATCCTGCAAAGATGCGTTTCATCTGTCTCTCCCTGTTATCGTTAGCCCGGCCTGGAGCTCGTTCGGCTCCGCCCGGTTTCCCCTGCTTCCGCACGTGCGGCAGCGATGGTCTCGATAGCCTCGCGCACGATTTCGGCGACGAGGTCGCAATCTTCGTCGGTCAGCGATAGCGGCGTGCGGATGTCGCAAAGCCCGGCCAGAACCGCATGAGTCTGCTGCATCGGGCCTTGCTCGCCGGCATAGCGCCAATGACGGGGCGCGCTGGTGAAGCCGCTCTGGCGCCCGGCGCCGAACCATTTGATCGGCAGGCCGCGCGCGCCGCAGCGCGCCAGAAAGTCCTTGGTCTCGGGCTCGGTGCAGTCGCGCAGGGAGAATTGCACCGAGGTCGCAGCATAACGCTCGCGCGGTGAGCGCTGCGGCAGGTGCAGGTGCTGGCAGCGTGCCAGCCCCTGGCTGATCCGGTCATGGATGGCGTTCCAGCGCGCGGCCCGGCGTGGCAGCTCATGCAGCTGCGGCCGCAGCAGGGCGGCGGCGAGCGCCGTCATCCGCATGCTGAAATTCGGTGTCGCCTCCTCCCAGCGCGCGATGGTTTCAGCCGGTGGTGCGCTGAGATGCTGGGCATGCAGCATGTAGCTGCCGGAATGCAGGATGGCGCGCGCCGCGCGGTCGCCATCATCGAGCACCACAAACCCGCCTTCACCGGAATTGAGATGCTTGTAGGTCTGCGCAGAGAAGGCGGCCGCCGCGCCAAACGTGCCGATGCTGCGACCATTCCAGGAGGCGCACAGCGCATGGGCGCAATCCTCGACCAGCAGCAGGCCGAGCTCGTTGCAGGCCGCCACCACCGCATCCATATCGGCGATGTGCCCGCGCATATGCGACAGCAGCAGGATCCGCGCACCGGAAGCGCGGGCCTTGATGCGCAGATCCTCGCAATCGATGACGTAATCAGTGCCGATTTCGACAAGCACAGGCTTGCCGCCGGCATGGACGATGGCGCCCGGCACGGGGGCGAGCGTGAAACCATTGACGAGGACCGGCTCCCCTGGCTGCAGGTCCAGCACCTTGAGCGCGAGGCACAGCGCCGCCCCGCCCGAATTCACCGCCACGCAGTAGCGCCGGCCGATGAAGGCTGCGAATTCCTGCTCCAGCAGCGCCACATCATTCTGGTCGGCCCCCATCTCGCCATAGCGGAACAGCCGGCCCGAGCGCATCAATTCGCAGGCGCGTGCGATAGCCGCCTCCGGAATCGCCTCCGGCTCCGTCAGGTCGCGCTCCAGGCGCGGCAGCGTGGCGAGATCAGACCCCACTGGCACCCTTCTCCTCGCGCAATGACTTCCAGATCTGCGTCCGCAGATGCACGAAGGATTCGAGGTCCATCACATCCTCGATGCGGTCGTGACGGTCCCAGTTCTCGGCCTGCCGCACCGAGCGGATATCCAGCACTTCCTTGATGCGGCCGGGCCGGCGAGTCATGATCGCGACGCGGTCGGCGAGATACACCGCCTCCTCGACGGCGTGGGTGATGAACAGCACGGTCCGCGGATTGACCCGCGCCAGCCGCACCAGCTCCTCCTGCATCACCACCCGTGTCTGGGCGTCGAGCGCGCCGAAGGGCTCGTCCATCAACAGCACTTCAGGATCGAGCACATAAGCCCGCGCAATCGCGACGCGCTGCTGCATGCCGCCCGAGAGCTGGTGCGGGAAAGCCTCGGCATGGCTTTCAAGGCTCATCAGCTTCAGCGCCTGCGCCACCAGCCCGTCCCGCTCGCCCTTGGGCAGCCCCTTGTTGCGCAGTCCGAGATCGATGTTGTCCCGCACGGTCTTCCACGGAAACAGCGCGAATTGCTGGAAGACCACGGCGCGGTCCGGGCCAGGCTCGGTGACCGCCTTGCCATTGACGCTGACGATGCCGGCGCTGGGCGGTTCGAACCCGGCGACCATCCGCAGGCAGGTGGTCTTGCCGCAGCCCGAGGGCCCGACAATCGCCACGAACTCCTTGTCAGCGATTTCTAGACTGATGTCGTCGAGAGCCTTCACACCTCCCGAGATCGGGCCGAAGACCTTGTCGACCTTGTCGAAACGGATCGAACCCATCGTCTTCGTCTCCTCAAGCCTGCAGGCCGCGGCGGCGGCGAAGCCAGGCTTCGCCCTGCCGCAGCATCACATCGATCGCCATGCCGATCAGGCCGATCGCCACCATCCCGGCCATCACGGTCGGGGTCGCGACATTGGCCTGGGCCTGCACCATCATGAACCCGACGCCGGCCGCCGCCACGATCAGCTCCGCCCCCACCAGCGACTGCCAGCCCAGGCCGGCTGCAACGCGCAGCCCTGAGACGATCGAGGGGGTGGCGGCCGGCAGCAAAATCTCGAGGATCATCCGGAGGTTTCCGGTGCCCAGCATGCGGGCGGCCTCAATCAACCGCGGCTCGACAAAACGCGCGCCGCGATAGGCATTGATCAGGCAGGGCGGGAAAGCACCGGCGAAGATGATCAGGATCGGACCGCCAATGCCGACGCCGAACCACAGCGCCGCAAACGGCACCCAGGCAATCGGCGCGATGAAGCGCAACCCGTCGAATAGCGGAGTGACGATGGCGTCGAGCCAGCGAAACCAGCCCATCATCAGGCCGAGCGGCACACCGATGAACGCCGCCAGCAGCACGCCATAGGCATAGCGCTGGAAGCTCGAGGCCAGATGCTGCGGCAGGGTCGCGCCGGCAAACGGCGTGGTCAGCAGGTGCATGAAGCGCGACAGCACGTCGAGCGGCGAGGGCAGGAACTGGCGCGGCACGATGCCGAACGCCGAAAGCGCAGCCCAGAGGCCGATGAAGCAGCCAAGGCCCAGCGCGCCCCAGGCCAGTTTCTCGCTTAGGCGCAGGGGGATCATCTGCATCGGCTCAATCCCTGCCCGCCACGTTCCAGGCCAGCGCGCGCCGCTCGGCCATGCCGAGCGCAGCCGTCGTCGCCCAGCCCAGCACGCCGACCGTCACCATCCCGACCAGGATCATGCCGGGGTAGATATCCTGCTGGGCCATGTTCAGGACGAAACCGACCCCGGCCAGCGCGCCGACGAGCTCGGCCGCCACCAGCGTTGTCCACGAGGCCTGCAGCGACAGGCGCAAGCCTGTGAAGATCATCGGCGCCGCAGCGGGCGCGATGATCTCCGTGATCATCCGCCAGCGCGGCGTCCCCAGCATCTGCGCGGCCTCGATGATCGGCCGGTCGATATTACGCACGCCCGCGAAGGCATTGATCACCGACGGGACGAAGGCGGCAAACCAGATCACCATGATCTTGGCGCCATCGCCCAGGCCGAGCCAGAGAATGGCGAGCGGGATCCAGGCCAGAGGCGGGATCGGGCGGATGATCAGGAAGACGGGGTTGATGGCGGCCTCGGCGCGGCGATCCCATCCCATCCAGAGGCCGAGCGGAACACCGGTGGCGATGGCGACGAGGAAGCCCATGATCACCAGCTTCACGCTCTGCAGCGCATGGGCGGCGAGGCCACCACCCGCATAGCCCTTGCATGGCGATCTGCGTCAGCGACGCCCAGAAATCGGCAGGCGAGGGAAAGCGTCCGGGCGAGATCAGCCCCGTTGCGCTCGTCACGCCGAACCACAGCAGCAGCAACGCTGCGACCGAGGCCAGGCCGACCCAACTCCGTCCTCCACTCATCGCGTTTCCCGTTGCGTTTTTCTATGAAAGCGCTTTCACAAAAGCTCACAGATTATCGACGCCCTGTCAATTGCTGTGATCGAAACGATCAAAACATGAGAAAAACGTTTGATAACGGCGCCGAATTCCGCCTAGATCGAATGAAAGAAATTTCATGAGGCCGATATGGCTGATGCGCGCGTCAAATTGAGCGATGTGGCGAGGGACGCGGGCGTCTCTCCGGCCACTGTCTCGCGCGCCATTGCGCAGCCTGACCTGCTTTCGGCGGACACACTGGCGAGGGTTCGGGCCAGCGCGCAGCGCCTCGGCTATTTGCCCGATGGCGCGGCGCGGGCGCTGGCCTCGGGCCGCTCGATGACGATCGGCGCCATTGTCCCGACGCTCGACAGCGCGATCTTCGCGCGCGCCCTGCAGGCCATGCAGGCGTCTCTGGCCCAGTCCGGCTATCTGCTTCTGGTCGCCTCGCATGAGGGCAGCCCCGCCGCCGAGACACAGGCGGTGCGGGCCCTGCTGGGGCGCGGAGTCGACGGGCTGATGCTGGTCGGGGCCGAGCGCGCAACCGAGACAACCGCTCTGCTGAAGGCCTCCAACCTGCCGGTCGTGCTGACCTGGTGCGGCGATGGGCATTTCACAGCCGTCACCATCGACAATGCCCGGGCCGGGCGTCTGGCGGCCGAGCATCTGATCGGCCTCGGCCATCGCCGCATCGGCATGATCGCCGGCAATCTCCAGTTCAACGATCGCCAGCGGGCGCGGCTGGCGGGTGCGCGACAGGCGATGGCGGAGGCCGGCCTGCAGCTGCCGGATTCCCTTGTGGTGGAACAGGCGCTGACACTGGCGGGCGGGCGGGCCGGTTGCGCCTTGCTGCTGGGGCTCGATACCCCGCCGACAGCGCTGATCGGCGGCATCGATCTCTTCGCCATCGGCTGCCTCGAAGAAGCGCATGCCCGGGGCATGGTGGTGCCCGACGATCTCAGCGTGGTCGGCATCGATGGGCTGGACATGTCGGCCCATATCTCGCCCGGCCTGACCACGGTCCATGTCCCGACAGGCCGGATCGGCAATCTCGCAGCCCAGACCCTGCTCGCCATGGTCGCGCGGCGCCCGGTCGAGAAGGAAACGATCCTGCCCGTGGAGCTGGTGATCCGGCGCTCATCGCAGCAGGCCGCAGGCTGACGGGAGCAGGGGCGGAAAGCCTTCGCGAGCGTGAGTTTAGCCCTGCCGCAACGACACGCCCCACCGCCGCGTGAAGACCACACGCAGCGCATCGAGAACCGGCCGATAAGGGTATTGTTGTCCCCACTTGGTAGAATGGGGGGGAGGCATTTTCGGAGCTTTTTCCGGACCGGCCCGAGCAGGCCAAAACCGGTTAAGTTCCTACAATGCCGAAGCTCTTTATCCTGCTGAGGAAAAAGAGTGGTGCCCAGGAGAGGACTCGAACCTCCACGCCCTTGCGAGCGCCAGCACCTGAAGCTGGTGCGTCTACCAATTCCGCCACCTGGGCAACGGCGGTTCGTTTACGGGGGGGGCGGACGCCTGTCAACGGCTTCGGCGTGTTTTGTCGAAGCCGGCTGTCGATTTGTTGGGAGGGCTTCGCAAAAGCGCCTTTCAGCCAGCGGGCCGGGCCTTCGCATAAAGCGAAGCCCGGCCCGTCATCGATGGTAGATCAGCGATCTGCGCTGCCAGTCAGCGGCCGGCCTTAACCGGCGCGGCTGTTGGCGACTTTCTTGGCCGGTGTGCGAGCGGGCATGAAAGCGGTCTCGGCCATGGCGCGCAGGCGCTCCGGCTCGGAAGCCGGGATTTGGCTGAGGGTGGCGAAGCGCCCCTCTGTCATTGCGAGGAGCGATAGCGACGAAGCAACCCAGGGGGACGTAGAGCGCTACGCCACTGGGTTGCTTCGCTACGCTCGCAATGACGGGTGGAGGGTCTAGAACTCCGACCATCCGGTATCACCGGCGCGGCTGTTGGCAGCCTTTTTGGCGGGTGCACGAGCTGGCTTGAAGGCGGTCTCAGCCACGGTCCGCAGACGCTCCGGCTCGGAGGCCGGCTTGCGTGTCGGAACTGGCGGGCGAACCGGTAGGGCCGTGCGAACCGGGGCAGGCACAGTGCTATCCTGCCCGGTCTTGAATGCCGCCACCAAATCGTTGAGCTGGCCGATCCGGCCCGAGAGCGATCCGGCGGAGGCGGCGCTTTGCTCGGCCAGAGCGGCATTCTGCTGGGTCATCTCATCGAGATGCGCCACGGCCTGGCTCATCTCATCGATGCCGTTCGCCTGTTCGCTCGAGGCGGAGGAGATGTCCGCGATGGTCGCCGCGACGTTTTGCGAGGCCGCCAGAATGCGCTCCAGCGACTCACCCGCCTGCCGCACCAGCTTCACGCCCTGGCCGACTTCCATGTTGGACGACGAGATCAACGCCGAGATGTCCTTGGCGGCCTCGCCGGAGCGCTGGGCCAAAGTGCGCACCTCGGAGGCAACCACGGCAAAACCCTTGCCAGCATCGCCAGCCCTCGCCGCTTCCACCGCCGCATTCAGCGCCAGCAGATTGGTCTGGAACGCGATGTCGTCGATGACGCGGATAATGTCGGAGATTTTCTGCGACGCGCTCTCGATCCGCGCCATCGCGTCGACGGCCTGAACGGCAATCGCCCCACCATCCAATGCCGCCTGCTTTGCCTCATCGGCAATCGCAGCCGCTTCGCGCGAGGCCTGCGCCGAAGCTTTCACCGATGCAGCCAGTTCCTCGGTCGTCGCAGCGGTTTCTTCCAGGGACGACGCCTGCTCCTCGGTGCGCTTGGAGAGGTCGTCGGCGCCCATATTGATCTCGCGCGAGGCGGTCCCAACATCGGCGGAGGTCAGCTGGATTGTCCGGACTGTCTGCGACAGCCGGTCGACGGTCTCGTTGATCGCGCCCTTTAGATCGGCGAAGCGGCCGCGATAGGCGGTGTCGATGCGCTGGGTCAGGTCGCCCTCCGCCACCGCCTGCAGCGATTGGGCAAATTCCGTCGTTGCCGAATCGACCACCGCATTGATCTCGTTGATGCCCGCGACCAGCTTCTGCATCTGCTCGTCGGCATCGGTGATCTGCAGCCGTGCGGAGAAGTCGCCGGCTGCGGCAGCCGCGACGACATCGCCGACATCGGAGACGACCGAGGCCATCATGTCCGCAGCCTGCAGGCGGCGTTGCGCGGCCTCCCGCTCCTGGGCCTCCAGCGTCATGGACGCGGCGGCCATTCTCCTGGAAATCCTGCAGCGCCCTGGCAATGCGGCCCATTTCGTCGCTGCGGTCGGTGTAGGGGATAGTCTGGTCGTAATCGCCGGTCCGCAAGCGCTCGATGGCGCCCAAAATATCTTCCATCGGCCGGGAAAAACGCAGCTTGGCGATCGCGAAGCCACCGGCCGTCATCAGCAAGGCGAGCAAGAGCAGCAAAGCCGATTTGATCAGATCGGTCGACCCGCTCGGCGATGATGGCCCGGGCCGTCGCGTTGATCTCGTCAAAGGCCGTCTGCACCACCCCACCGAGATAGCTATTGACCTCCGTATCCTCCCTGCGGATCTCGGCCAGCGAGACGTCCGGTATGGTGCCGGCACTGAGCGCTTCCACCAGTTTCCTGCGGCTGTCAGCGAAGCGACCCGTGAAAAATTCTGGTCCGCCTTGGCCACCTGCGCGATCAACTGCGGCGATGCATCGGGCCGGCCGGCGATGTCCTTGACGAAAGCCCAGGCGCCCGCCGCGCGCGCCATGTCCTGGAAGTAGCCGATCTGATCCTCGTATGAGAGGCCGCTTCTCTTGGCAGAGCCATCTGGATGCGGGTAGCCGCCGGTCCGACATTGACCCGCGCTCGCCAGCCGGCCGTCGTGACAAGAAGCAACTGGTCGATGTTGGGATTGAGTTTCTGGAGCTGGGTTGTGATCTGCTCCTTGCCCCTCGTGATGGTCGCCATGAACCCGTTCAGCGCCTGTGGCACCATGGCCAGAAGCGCTGGATCCCGGCGTTCGAGCGGCTGCGACAGGGCGCTATCTGTAGAGTCTTCGACTGGCGATGATGGCCGCCTGCTGAGCATGGATATCCGCCATCAGCCTGGCCAGGTTTGGCTCGCCCGTGGCCTCAAGCAGGGCGAGGCTGCTGTTCACCAACTCATCGGCCGCGCGGCGATAAGCCACCAGATCGGTCCAGCGGTGTCGCTGAGGGGCTCAGCTGCGGTCAGCGCGCCGTGACGGTCCGGGTCTTCCAGCCGGAGGGCCAGCAATGTCTTGAACAGCGAGCGCTTGCCGCACCGCGGCTTTCGATGATCTTGCCATTGGTATGATGCTGCCACGCCGTCAACACATCATTGGCAGTGCCGACTATACCCAGCAGTCCGAGGCAACTTACAACAATTCCAAACAGCATACGGACGGAGAACTTGGGAAGATGTCGCATTGGATATCAAACGCCCCCAGCTGGCTAATGTCTTTCCGACATTAACTTAACGTCACTCCATGAATGATTAGTTGATTTCGTACGCTTTTAACAAAGAGCCGGCTAGCATGGGCGGCTGCCGCGAAGGCGCTGCCACGACAGCGCTGCTGCGCGCCGGACTGCCTTCCAGACACCGGCAAAATGCTCTAGGAGCGTCCTGAGAAACTCCCCTTGCGAGGCAAGCCGTCATGGCGAACGAACTTTCACTGCCCAGCCAGCAGCTCGTCACCGTCTTCGGCGGCTCCGGTTTCCTGGGCCGTCATGTGGTGCGCGCGCTGGTCAAGCGCGGCTACCGGGTCCGTGTCGCTGTCCGCAGGCCCGATCTCGCAGGGTTTCTGCAGCCGCTGGGCATGGTCGGCCAGATCCACGCCGTGCAGGCCAATCTGCGTTACCCCGCCTCCGTCGCCGCCGCGATCAAGGGCTCGCATGCGGTCGTCAACCTCGTCGGCATCCTCCACGAATTGGGCCGGCAGAACTTCCAGAGCGTCCAGGCCCGCGGCACCCGCGCCATCGCCGAGGCCGCCGCCGCGCTCGGCATCACGCGGCTGGTGCATGTCTCGGCCATCGGCGCCGCCAGCCGATTCGCGCTCGCGCTTATGCCCGCAGCAAGGCGGAAGGGGAGGCGGCCGTGCTGGCCGCCATTCCCGGCGCCGTCATCCTGCGACCCTCCATCGTCTTCGGCCCCGAGGATGATTTCTTCAACCGCTTCGCTTCGCTGGCGCGGATGCTGCCGGTTCTGCCGCTGATCGGCGGCGGCGAAACCCGCTTCCAGCCCGTCTTTGTCGGCGATGTCGCCGAAGTCGTTGCGCGCGGTGTCGAGGGCAAGCTGACCCCCGGCGCGGTCTATGAGCTTGGCGGGCCGGAGGTGAAGAGCTTCCGCGAGCTTCTCGCCTATATCTGCGAAGTCACCGGCCGCAGCCGGCCGCTGCTCACTTTGCCGTTCCCGCTCGCCCGGCTCCAGGCGCGGATCTTCGAGATCCTCGATCTCGTCAGCTTCGGCCTGATGCCGAACGCGCTGCGCCTGACCCGCGATCAGGTCACCCTGCTCGAGAGCGACAATATCGTCTCCGACGCGGCCAAGGCCGAGGGGCGCACTTTCGAGGGGCTGGGGCTGGCGCCGACTTCGGTCGAGGCTGTCGTTCCGTCCTATCTCTGGCGCTTCCGCAAGACCGGCCAGTTCGACACCCAGCGAGTCAACTGAGTGGTCCAGGTCGCAGGTGCCGGAGCGGCCGGCTTCGGCCTCGTCATCTATGATTGCGATGGCACGCTGATCGATACCGAGACGCTGTATGGCGAGATCAGCCTGGCGGCCTGCCATCGCCTCGGCCTGACCGACTGGACGCTGGACCATTATGTCGACAGCCTGGTCGGCATTCCCTGGTCCGATGGCATCAAGATCATCGAGGCGGCTCATGGCCGCCCGCTGCCGGCCGATTTCGAGGCGCAGATCGAGGCTGAGGTCGAGCAGCGGCTGGCATCCGAGCTGCGCGCGCTACCGGGTGTGCGCGAGGCCGTCGAGGCCGTGGGTGGCCGCCGCTGCGTCGCCTCGTCGACCAGCCTCGACCCGCTGCGCCGCAACCTCGCCATCACTGGCCTGCTCGACCTGTTCGACCCGCATATCTACTCGGCATCGCAGGTGCAGCGCGGCAAGCCGGCGCCCGATGTCTTCCTCCACGCCGCGGCTGCCATGGGCGTAGAGCCCGGCCACTGCCTGGTGATCGAGGATTCGGTTCCGGGTGTGCAGGCGGCGCAGGCCGCCGGCATGGCGGTCGTCGGCTTCACCGGCGTCTCGCATGACAAGGATCGCATGCGCAGGCGGCTGACCGATGCCGGCGCGCGCGCCACCATCGATCATTTCGAGGATTGGCCAGGGACGATCCTGCGTCTGGCAGCCGCAGCCTGAGCGCGCCTTCGCCGCTCAGAGCGTTTCAAGAACTGAAGCGGAAATATACATATAGACTAGAGCTTTCACGATCCAGTCGGATCGCAAACGATCTAGAGCATGCTCGGCAGCACCCGGTCCGGCGGCTTGTGCCCGTCCATGAAGGTCTTGATGTTGACGATGACCTTCTCGCCCATATCGGCGCGGCCTTCATGGGTCGCCGAGCCCATATGCGGCAGCACGACGATGCGGTGCTGGCGCGCCAGCTTCAGCAGGCGCGGATTGACCGCCGGCTCGCTCTCGAACACGTCGAGCCCGGCGCCGGCCAGTTCGCCGGCCTCCAGCATGCGGGCCAGAGCGGTTTCATCGACCACCTCGCCACGCGCGGTGTTCACCAGGATCGCGTCCGGCTTCATCAGCTTCAGCCGGCGGGCCGAGAGCAGGTGGTAGGTCGCGGGCGTGTGCGGGCAGTTGACCGAGACGATGTCCATGCGGGCCAGCATCTGGTCGAGCGAATCCCAATAGGTCGCGTCGAGCTCTTCCTCGGTGCGGGGATCGACCCGGCGGCGGTTATGATAATGGATCGACAGGCCGAAAGCGGCGGCACGCTTGGCCAGCGCCTGGCCGATCCGCCCCATGCCGACAATGCCGAGCCTCTTGCCGGTGATGCGCCGGCCGAGCATCCAGGTCGGCGACCAGCCGCTCCACTCATCGTCGGGGATGACCCGCGCGCCCTCGGCCACACGCCGCGCCACGGCCAGAATCAGGGCGATGGTCATGTCGGCGGTATCGTCGGTCAGGACGCCGGGCGTGTTGGTGACGGTGATGCCGCGCTGAACCGCGCTCGCCACATCGATATTATCGACGCCATTGCCGAAATTCGCGATCAGCCTGAGCTGGTCGCCGGCCTGCGCGATCAGCGCCGCGTCGATCTTGTCGGTGACGGTCGGCACCAGCACATCGGCGGTTTTCACGGCCTCGACCAGCGCGGCCTGGCTCATCGGCACGTCATCGATGTTCAATTGCGCGTCGAACAGCTCGCGCATCCGGGTTTCCACGACGGCCGGCAGCTTGCGCGTGACGACGACGAGCGGCTTCTTCTTCGGCATGGGCGGCTCCTGTCCCCCGACTCGCGCGCGTCGCCGCCATTCGGCCTCAACCCGCCATTAACCCCGGCGCTACAGGAATGAGGGCGTCGCACGTCGCGTAGCTCTGCGTTGTCTAAGTGGCGCGGGCGCGGATGACAACATGACCCTTCGCTGGGGGGCGCCGATGCCGCGCCCGCAACAGGAGTTCAACTGGATGGCTGTTTCGTCGATGCGCTGGATGGTGGCTGCGGGATGTCTCGCGGTATTGGCGGCCGGTTCGGCTGCCCAGGCGCAGGACATGCAGCCCGGCGCGGTCACGGGCCTGCCGGTGCCGCGCTATGTCAGCCTCAAATCCGACCGGGTGAATCTGCGCGAGGGGCCCTCCAAGGAGCATCGCACCCGCTGGGTCTTCCAGCGCGCCGGCCTGCCGGTCGAGATCGTCGCCGAGTTCGAGACCTGGCGGCGGGTTCGCGATGCGGATGGGGCGGAGGGCTGGGTCCTGCACAGCTTGCTCTCGGGCCGCCGCACGGCGCTGGTCGCGCCCTGGTCGAAGGCCAAGGACGAGGTCTTCATGCTGCGGGCTGAGGCCAGCGAGACCTCGGCCGTGGTGGCGCAGTTGCAGCCCGGCGTGATCACCAATGTCGAGAGCTGCAGCAACGCCTGGTGCCGCGTCGGCATCGGCAAGGTCGATGGCTATGTCCGGCAGGAGCGTCTCTGGGGCGTCTACCCCAATGAGACGGTCAAATAAGCGGCGAAGCTGAGAGCCGGAGCGGCCTGGCCTTGACGGGCGGGCCCGCTCAGGCGGAAATCTTGCGCAGCCGCACCACGACATCGACCCGCGCGATCTCGTAGCCTGCCGGCGGCTCGGGCAGCTCCGCGACGTCGACGGCCGCTGCCGGAATATCGATCACGGTGTTCTCGCCATCCACCACGAAATGATGGTGTTCGCTGTTATCCGTGTCGAAATAGGTCTTCGCGCCGTCGATCGCGAGCTCGCGCAACAGCCCGGCCTGCGTGAACTGGTGCAGCGTGTTGTAGACGGTGGCCAGCGAAACCGGCACGCGCGCCTTCATCGCCTCTTCATACAGCATCTCGGCGCTGACATGGCGGTCGCCCTTGGCGAAGAGCAGCCAGCCCAGCGACACGCGCTGCCGCGTCGGCCGCAGTTTCACCCGCCGCAGCCTCAGACGCACATCGTTGAAGGGGCAGCCCTGCCTGACGGTCGATCCGTAGCCCTGGTCCTGGGAAATCAGATCGCTCATGCTGAGAACCGGCCTCTTTTGCGCTGCGCCCATGGCGGGACCGCGAAGGCGGCCTGCTGACGCAGATGTAAGGCTTTGGGGCGCGGCTCGCAAGCTTTTGGCGCGGACTCTGCCTCCCTCGGCGCCATCATTCACCGCTGCCGGGTGATTGACGCGGCTTTGCAGCTTCCGTTGACGCGCGCCGCTGTGTTAGGCACGGGCCTGATGGTGCAGAGATCCGCGCGGTGCGGGGCTGACGACACGGAGCATAATGCGAATGGAGCGGCAATCGTCCTTCAGCTATGAGGAAATCCTCAGCTGCGGCCGTGGCGAGCTTTTCGGGCCCGGCAATGCGCAATTGCCGCTGCCGCCAATGTTGATGTTCGACCGTATCACCGAAATTTCCGAGACCGGCGGCCCGCATGGCAAGGGTTTCGTGCGGGCGGAGCTCGATGTCCGTCCGGACCTCTGGTTCTTCGATTGCCACTTCAAGGGCGATCCGGTGATGCCGGGCTGCCTCGGCGTCGATGCGCTGTGGCAGCTGACCGGCTTTTTCCTGGGCTGGCTTGGCCTGCCGGGCCGTGGCCGCGCGCTCGGCGTCGGCGAGGTCAAGTTTGCCGACCAGGTGCTGCCCAGCGTCAAGCAGGTGGTCTACGGCGTCGAATTCAAGCGCGTGTTCAAGTCGAAGCTGGTGCTCGGCATTGCCGATGGCTGGCTCGAGGCCGATGGCAAGCGCATCTACACCACCACGGATATGCGCGTCGGCCTGTTCAAGCCCGAAGCGGCCTGAGGACGAGCCGGGCATCGTGGAAAAGCCGGGCGCAGTCTTGCGCCCATCGGCCGCACAGTCCATTTGCGCGTGAGCGACTTATCAGAGCGCGTCCGGCCGAAAGACGGATGAGGGACGCGCGAGAACAGCCGGAGTATGAAGCATGAGACGCGTGGTCGTCACCGGGATGGGCATTGTCTCGTCCATCGGAAACAATACGCAGGAAGTGCTGACCTCGCTGAGGGACGCGAAATCCGGCATCGCCTTCATGCCCGAATTCGCGGAGCACGGCTTCCGCAGCCGGGTCGGCGGCGCGCCCTCGCTTGATCCCGCCACCGTCCTGGACCGGCGCGCCATGCGCTTCCATGGCGGCGGCTCGGCCTGGAACCAGGTGGCGATGGAGCAGGCGATCGCCGATTCAGGGCTGGAGACCAGCGAGATCAGCCATGAGCGGACAGGCATCGTCATGGGCTCGGGCGGTCCCTCCACCCGCGCGCTGATCGACGCTTACGACAAGGCCTGCGAGAGCGGCTCCTCCAAGAAGGTCGGCCCCTTCGCCGTGCCCAAGGGCATGTCCTCGACCGCTTCGGCGACGCTGGCGACCTGGTTCAAGATCAAGGGCGTGAACTATTCGATCAGCTCCGCCTGCGCGACCTCCAACCACTGCATCGGCAACGCCTATGAGCTGATCCAGTGGGGCAAGCAGGACGTCATGTTCGCCGGTGGCTGCGAGGAGCTGGACTGGACCCTGTCCGTGCTGTTCGACGCGATGGGCGCGATGTCCTCCAACTTCAACGACACCCCGGCCAAGGCCTCGCGCGCCTATGACGTCAACCGCGACGGTTTCGTGATCGCGGGCGGCGCCGGCGTGGTGGTGCTGGAAGAGCTGGAGCACGCAAAGGCACGCGGCGCCAAGATCTATGGCGAAATCGTCGGCTATGGCGCGACCTCGGATGGCTACGACATGGTCGCCCCCTCCGGTGAGGGCGCGGTGCGCTGCATGCGCATGGCCCTGCAGGGCGTCAACGCCAAGATCGACTACATCAACCCGCATGGCACCTCGACCCCGGTCGGCGATGCCAAGGAAATCGAGGCGATCCGCGAAGTTTTCGGCGCGGGAGAGAAGAGCCCGCCGATCTCGGCCACGAAATCGCTGACCGGCCATTCGCTCGGCGCCACCGGCGTTCAGGAAGCGATCTACTCGCTGCTGATGCTGAACAATGATTTCATCTGCGAAAGCGCCCATATCGAGGAGCTCGACCCGGCCTTCGCCGACATGCCGATCGTGCGCAAGCGGATCGACAATGCCGGCCTCGGCTGCGTGCTCTCGAACTCCTTCGGCTTCGGCGGCACCAACGCCACCATCGTGATGAAGAAGCTCGAGGCGTGACAGACAGCGTCTAGACGCTTATGCTTTGCGTCTAGACAAGGGGAGTGGCGATGGCCTTCCACATCAAGGATGAGCGTGCGGATCAGGCCGTTCGCAGGCTCGCCGCCCGGCGCAATCTGAGCATCACGGCCGCTGTGCGCCTAGCGCTCGAGAATGAACTGAAGCGCGACGAGGCTGAGGATTCGGCGTTTCTCGAGCGGATCCGGGATATCCAGCGTCAGGCCGCGACCTATCCTCGTACGGGACTGAAAGCCGACAAGGCCTTTTATGACGACATGTCAGGTGATGCCTGATGTTTGTCGATGCCTCTGCGCTGGTCGCCATTATCGTCGCCGAGGCTGATGCCGATGATTTGAGCCTCGCCATGCGCCGCTCTTCGACTGAGGCCGTGACGTCGCCAGTTGCGATCTACGAGGCCACGCTCGGAGTGGCGAGGGTGCTTGCTTGCCCGATTGTGAGGGCGCGGCAACTGGTGACAGGGCTTTTGCGGGCCGCCTCTGTTCGGATCCTGCCGATCGAGGAGCTTCATGCAATGGCGGCGCTCGACGCGTTCGACCGATTTGGCAAAGGGCGGCATCCGGCCAAGCTGAACATGGGCGACTGTCTGGCCTATGCCATGGCCGCGGAGGCTTCCCTGCCGATCCTCTTCAAGGGCGACGATTTCAGCCAGACTGACCTCC